>NZ_LISW01000002.1:718425-1598773 GCF_001905735.1 Streptomyces sp. CB01249 | reverse complement strand
TCTCCGTGAATGTTTTCCCGTAATCGGGAGACACATCACGAGAGCGGAACGACAAGGTCGGAATATGACCCGTCGTCCACTGCGTCCTCGCTGTGTTTTGCCTACCCGATCCCAAAGGGACCGTGCAGGGCTTTCAAAGGAACCACCAACCTGCCGAAGCAGGCCGGGGTATCAACATATCTGGCGTTGACTTTTGGCACGCTGTTGAGTTCTCAAGGAACGGACGCTTCCTTTGTACTCACCCGCAGAACATTTTCTGGGGCTTTCCTCCGGGCGCTTCCCTTCGGTCTTGCGTTTCCGACTCTATCAGACTCTTTCGTGTCCGATTCCCGGTCGAAGCGGGTCAAGCGATTTTCGCTTTCCAGTTCTTCGCTTTCGCGTTTCCCTTTCCGGCGGCTCCGACTTTATCAGAAGTTCTGAGTCGGAATTTCCACCCCCTCTCGGAAGCTTCGGGGCGCACGGATGCGCTCGCTGCTTCCCGGTGAGGTGGAGACGTAAACGTACTGGAGCGGAGCGCCCCGATGCAAATCGGGGGCCCCGCTCCGGAGTTCGCGCCTGTCGGAGGGTCAGACCTCGACCACGACGGGGAGGATCATCGGGCGCCGGCGGTAGGTGTCGGAGACCCACTTGCCCACCGTGCGGCGGATCAGCTGCTGGAGCTGATGCGGCTCCAGCACACCGTCCTGGGCCGACTTGTTCAGCGCGTCCTCGATCTTCGGCACGACCGCGGTGAACGCCGCGTCGTCGATGCCGGAGCCGCGGGCCTGGATGTGCGGACCGCCCACGATCTTGCCCGAGGTGCTGTCCACCACCAGGAACACCGAGATGATGCCCTCGTCGCCGAGGATGCGGCGGTCCTTGAGCGAGGTCTCCGTGACATCGCCGACGGAGAGGCCGTCGACGTACACGTAACCGGCCTGGACCTTGCCGACGATCTTCGCCTTGCCGTCGATGAGGTCCACGACCACACCATCCTCGGCGATGACGATGTGGTCCTTCGGCACGCCGGTCAGGGCGCCGAGCTCGGCGTTGGCCCGCAGATGGCGCCATTCACCGTGCACCGGCATCAGGTTCTTCGGGCGGCAGATGTTGTAGAAGTACAGCAGCTCGCCGGCCGAGGCGTGACCCGAGACGTGGACCTTGGCGTTGCCCTTGTGAACGACGTTGGCGCCCCAGCGCGAGAGGCCGTTGATCACGCGGTAGACCGCGTTCTCGTTCCCCGGGATCAGGGAAGAGGCCAGGATGACCGTGTCGCCCTGGACGATGCGGATCTGGTGGTCGCGGTTGGCCATCCGGGAGAGGGCCGCCATCGGCTCGCCCTGCGAACCGGTGCAGACGAGCACGACCTCGTCGTCCGGCAGGTCGTCCAGGGTCTTGACGTCCACGACGAGCCCGGCCGGGACCTTCAGATAGCCGAGGTCACGGGCGATGCCCATGTTCCGGACCATCGAACGCCCGACGAAGGCGACCCGGCGGCCGTACTCGTGGGCCGTGTCCAGGATCTGCTGGATGCGGTGCACATGGCTGGCGAAGCTCGCCACGATGATGCGCTTCTGCGCATTGGCGAAGACGTTGCGCAGAACGTTCTGGATGTCCCGCTCGGGCGGTACGAAGCCCGGGACCTCCGCGTTCGTGGAGTCGGAGAGCAGAAGGTCGATGCCCTCCTCGCTCAGCCGCGCGAAGGCGTGCAGGTCGGTGAGGCGGCCGTCCAGCGGGAGCTGGTCCATCTTGAAGTCACCGGTGGCGACGGCCATGCCCGCGGGGGTCCGGATGGCGACCGCGAGGGCGTCCGGGATGGAGTGGTTGACCGCGATGAACTCGCAGTCGAAGACGCCGATGCGCTCGCGCTGCCCCTCCGCCACCTCCAGGGTGTACGGCCGGATGCGGTGCTCCTGGAGCTTGGCCTCGATCAGCGCGAGGGTCAGCTTGGAGCCGATGAGCGGGATGTCGGGCTTCAGGCGCAGCAGGTACGGGACGCCACCGATGTGGTCCTCGTGGCCGTGCGTGAGGACGATGCCCTCGACGTCGTCCAGGCGGTCCCGGATGGTCGTGAAGTCCGGCAGGATCAGGTCGATGCCGGGCTGCTCCTCCTCGGGGAAGAGGACACCGCAGTCGACGATGAGCAGGCGGCCGCCGTATTCGAAGACCGTCATGTTCCGGCCGATCTCGCCGAGGCCGCCGAGCGGGGTGACCCGGAGGGCGCCCTTCGCGAGCTTCGGCGGGGTGCCGAGTTCAGGATGCGGATGACTCAAAAGACTCTCCTTACCACGCGCGCCACGTACCGCTTGGGCACGTGGCGCGCATGTCATTCGTGCACTTGCTGTTGTCTTGGGTGTCGCTGTGCCGCGGGATTCCCCACGCGTTCAGCTGTGTTTCGCGTATTCAGTTGTGAAGTCCGTTGTCAGAGCTCTACCCCGCCGGCGGCGAGATCGATCTTGAGCTGGGCCGTCTCCTGCGCGGTGAGCTCGACCAGGGGCAGCCGGAGCGGGCCCGCCGGGAGGCCCTGCAGCGTCAGCGCGGCCTTGGTGGTGATCACGCCCTGGGTGCGGAACATGCCGGTGAAGACCGGGAGCAGCTTCTGGTGGATCTCGGTGGCCTTCTGCACGTCGCCGCCGAGGTGGGCCTCGATGAGCGCCCGAAGGTCCGGGGTGACGACATGGCCGACGACGGAGACCACACCGACCGCGCCGACGGACAGCAGCGGAAGGTTCAGCATGTCGTCGCCGGAGTACCAGGCGAGGCCCGAGCGGGCGATGGCCCAGCTCGCGCGGCCCAGGTCGCCCTTGGCGTCCTTGTTGGCGACGATCCGGGGGTGCTCGGAGAGCCGTACGAGCGTCTCCGTGTCGATCGGCACACCGCTGCGGCCCGGGATGTCGTAGAGCATCACCGGCAGGCCGGTGGCGTCCGCGATGGCGGTGAAGTGCCGGAGCAGGCCCTCCTGCGGCGGCTTGTTGTAGTACGGGGTCACGGCGAGGAGGCCGTGGACGCCGCTGCGCTCGGCGGTGCGGGCGAGCTCGATGCTGTGCCGGGTGTCGTTGGTCCCGATGCCGGCGACGATGTGCGCCCGGTCCCCCACGGCTTCCAGGACCGCCCTGACGAGCTGGTCTTTCTCCGCGTCGCTGGTGGTCGGGGACTCGCCGGTGGTGCCGTTGATGATCAGGCCGTCGTTGCCTGCGTCCACCAGGTGGGTGGCGAGCCGCTGCGCGCCCTCGATGTCGAGAGCGCCGTCCGCCGTGAACGGCGTGACCATAGCGGTGAGGACCCGCCCGAAGGGGGTCTGCGGAGTGGAGATCGGAGCCATGGGTAACACGCTACTCGCTGCTCGACGCACGGTGCCCCCTCGGGGGGACAAGCAAGAGGAGCCCGGCACTGCCTGCTCGGGGGTTCAAGCAGTGCCGGGTCCGTTTGATCAGCCTAGATGAACTTCTCGAAACGCCGCAATACGGACACCGCCCTATGGGGCGACACGTCCATTTTTGTTGAAGGCTGCATGGGTGAGCGGCATGAGCCGGGCCCAGTGGGCCTCCATCTGCTCGCCCACCATCTCGATCTCCCGCTGCGGGAACGAGGGCACCTTCGCCATCTCGTGCTGCGTACGCAGGCCGAGGAAGTGCATCAGGGAGCGGGCGTTGCACGTGGCGTACATCGTGGAGAACAGGCCGACCGGGAGAACCGCGCGGGCGACCTCGCGGGCCACGCCCGCCGCCAGCATCTCCTGGTACGCCTCGTACGCCTGCCGGTACGAGTCCTCCATGGCCCGGGTGGTGAGCGCGTGCTGCTCGGGCGTGCCCTCGACGAACTCGTACTTGCCCGGGCGGCCCTGCTGGATGAGCTTGCGGGACGTGTCGGGGACGTAGAAGACCGGCTGCAGCTCCCTGTAGCGGCCCGATTCCTCGTTGTACGACCAGCCGACCCGGTGCCGCATGAACTCGCGGAACACGAAGATCGGAGCGCTGATGAAGAAGGTCATCGAGTTGTGCTCGAACGGGCTGCCGTGCCGGTCCCGCATCAGGTAGTTGATGAGGCCCTTCGAGCGCTCGGGGTCCTTGGTGATCTCCTCCAGGGACTGCTCACCGGCCGTGGACACACGGGCGGCGAACAGCACGTCGGCGTCGCCCGCAGCGGATTTCACCAGGTCGACGGTGACGTCGCTGCGGAAATGGGCCTTCGTGGGCTCGGGGGTGTCGTCGGTCACCGACAGGGTCCTTCCAATGGCATCGCTCGGGCGGCGACCACTCTACGGGCCGGGCTCCCAGCGTCTGCGCGCGGCTTGGGCGGGAACGTCTTTCCGGTTTTTTCTGATTTCATCGGGCGATTCGGGGCACCGAACGGGGTGGTCGAGCGTCTGACTGGATAGCACCACCCGAAAGAGACTCCAAGGAGAGCCACCCCATGTTCCGCCGGCGTGAATCCGTCCCGTTCTCGTTCGTAGCCGAGTCCGACCGGTTCCGCAGTAACGTCACCCCGCCTCCCCGCCCCCGCAGTACGGTCTCCGAGCGGGCGGGACGCGTCCTGATCGGCCTCGTCGTCGTCGGGGGCATAGCAGGGGCTCTGCTCCTCGGTCTGCCTGCTCTGGGCCCCGAGCAGGGGCCGGCCCACACGCAGCAGACCGAAGCGGCGCACGGGCGCTGACCCGGACGGACCCCCTGGGGTGGTCGGTCCGGGCATCTCCTCGGTAGCCTCACCGGGCACAGCAATCGAGCGTGCTTGTGAGTGAGGATCAGTCGTGCCCCTGCCCTTTCTGACGGCCGACCGCGCGTTTGACGCGAACGCGGAGGACGTCGCGCTGCCGTTCGACGACCACGACAGCTGGCGGCGGCCCTACCGTCCCGGTCCGTGGCGGGTCGCCGCAGCGGCCGGTCTGCTGCTGCTCGCCTCGTTCATCCTGTTCGCGGGGATGATCATCGCGTTCGCCGGAGCGCTGCCCGGGGCGGGGGCG
Organism: Streptomyces sp. CB01249; assembly: GCF_001905735.1. Taxonomy (GTDB): domain Bacteria; phylum Actinomycetota; class Actinomycetes; order Streptomycetales; family Streptomycetaceae; genus Streptomyces. Next base: position 1,593,834 of record NZ_LISW01000002.1, on the reverse strand, counting down.
TGTCTCGCGCTCGGCCTCGCGATCATCCTGTGCGCCCTGCGGATGCTGCGCATCGGCGCCTGGGTGAGCCGGCACGGTGTGCGCCGGGTGGGCTTCTTCCGTACGACGACCGTTCCGTGGAGCCGGGCCACTGCCGTACGTACGGTGCAGCAGCCGGTGAAGTGGCTCGGGTTCCCCCGTACCGTGCAGGGCCAGGCGCTGATCGTCGTCCGCAAGGGCGGGGACGCGGTGCCGCCGCTGCTCACGGACTCCAACGCGGATTTTCTTGCGCGGGGGGAGGCGTTTGATCGTGCCGCCGACACGATCGAGGCGTGGGGGGATGAGTACCGGCCGCGGTAGCGGTTTCGCTGCGCGAGCCGTCCGGTGACTGAGGTGTCCTCAATCGCCGGACGGCTCCTTTTTTGTCCTCAAGCGCCGGACGGGCTGGAGTGTTCGCCCGACGGGCTGGAGTGTTCGCCCGACGGGCTGGGGTGCTCGCCCGACGGGGTGGAAACGCCTGCCCGGTGCAGGGCGATGGCTCGTTGCATGGCCTTGCGGGCTCGGGGGGTGTCGCGGGCGTCCTGGTAGGCGACGGCCAGGCGGAACCAGCAGCGCCAGTCGTCCGGGGTGTCCTCCGTCTCCTCGCGGCGGCGTTCGAACACCGCGTCGGCGGAGGCGCGATCGATGCGGCCGCTGGGGGTGCGCAGCAGCTCGTCGACGGGGAGGCCGCCCTCCGCGTCCAGTTCGGCGGCCAGGGCGTTGGCCCTGCGGACGAACTGGGTGTTCTTCCACAGGAACCACACGCCGATCGCCGGCAGGACCAGTACGGCGATCCCGAAGGTCACCGTGATGAGGGTGCCGTGCTTGATGAGCAGGACGCCGCGGCTGCCGACCAGGACGAAGTAGAAGACCAGGACGGCAGCGGTGACGACGTAAGTGATCTTTGCGCGCATGGCGGGGCCAGTCAGTTCAGGTCGAGGAAGTGTTCCAGGCCGAACGTGAGGCCGGGAGTGTTCACCACGCGGCGGGCGCCGAGCAGGATGCCGGGCATGAAGCTGCTGTGGTGCAGGGAGTCGTGCCGGATGGTGAGGGTCTCGCCCTCGCCTCCGAGCAGCACCTCCTGGTGGGCCAGGAGGCCGCGGAGGCGGACCGAGTGGACCGGGATGCCGTCGACGTCGGCGCCCCGTGCCCCGTCCAGCGCCGTGCTGGTGGCGTCCGGCTGCGGGGCGCAGTCCGCCTCGCGGCGGGCGGCGGCGATGAGCTGGGCGGTGCGGGCGGCGGTGCCCGAGGGGGCGTCGGCCTTGTTGGGGTGGTGCAGCTCGATGACCTCGACGGACTCGAAGTAGCGGGCCGCCTGCTGGGCGAACTTCATGGTGAGGACCGCGCCGATGGAGAAGTTCGGTGCGATGAGGACACCGGTCTCCGGGGAGGCGGAGAGCCAGCCGTCGAGCTGCGCGAGCCGTTCGTCGGTCCAGCCGGTGGTGCCGACCACCGCGTGGATGCCGTGGCCGACGCAGTACTCGAGGTTCTCCATCACCGAGGCAGGGGTGGTCAGCTCGACGGCGACCTGGGCGCCGGTCTCCGCGAGGGTTTCCAGCTTGTCGCCCCGGCCGAGTGCGGCCACCAGCTCCAGGTCGTCGGCGGCCTCGACGGCTCGTACCGCTTCGGCGCCGATACGGCCCTTCGCACCGAGGACGGCCACGCGCAGCTTGCTCATTGCTCTGCTTCCTTAGGAGTTTTAGGCGACCGCTTCGTGGAGACGGGCGGCCTGCTTGTCCTTGAGCGGTCCGATGACGGACAGCGAGGGGCGGTGTCCGAGGATCTCGCCCGCGACGGAGCGGATGTCGTCCGGTGTCACCTCGCCGATACGGGCCAGCATCTCGTCCACGGACATCTGCTCGCCCCAGCACAGCTCGCTCTTGCCGATGCGATTCATCAGCGCGCCGGTGTCCTCCAGGCCGAGGACGGTCGAGCCGGAGAGCTGGCCGATGGCGCGGCTGATCTCCTCGTCGCTCAGCCCGTCCGAGGCGACCCGGTCGAGCTCGTCACGGCAGATCTTGAGGACGTCGTGCACCTGGCTCGGGCGGCAGCCCGCGTACACGCCGAACAGGCCGCAGTCCGCGAAGCCCGAGGTGTACGAGTAGACGCTGTAGGCGAGGCCGCGCTTCTCCCGTACCTCCTGGAAGAGGCGGGAGCTCATGCCGCCGCCGAGGGCGGTGTTGAGGACGCCCAGGGCCCAGCGGCGTTCGTCGGTGCGGGCCAGGCCGGGCATGCCGAGGACCACGTGGGCCTGCTCGGTCTTGCGGCCCAGGACCTCGACCCGGCCGGCGGTGCGCAGGGCGCGGGAGCCCTCGCGGGGCGCGGTCGGGACCGCGTCCGTACGGGAGAGGGCGCCGGCCCTGTCGAACGCCTTGCGGACCTGGCGTACGACGGTGGCGTGGTCGATGTTGCCCGCGGCGGCGACGACGAGCCGGGTCGGGTCGTAGTGCTTCTTGTAGAAGCGGGCGATCTGGCCTCGGTTCAGCGCGTTGATCGTGTCGACGGTGCCGAGGACGGGGCGGCCGAGCGGGGTGTCGCCGAGCATGGTGTGCGCGAACAGGTCGTGCACGCAGTCGCCCGGGTCGTCCTCCGTCATCGCGATCTCTTCGAGGATGACGCCGCGCTCGGCGTCGACGTCCTCGGGGGCGATCAGCGAGCCGGTCAGCATGTCGCAGACGACGTCGATGGCAAGCGGCAGGTCCGTGTCGAGGACCCGCGCGTAATAGCAGGTGTACTCCTTCGCCGTGAAGGCGTTCATCTCGCCGCCGACCGCGTCGATGGCGGAGGAGATGTCGAGGGCGCTGCGCTTGGCGGTGCCCTTGAAGAGGAGGTGTTCGAGGTAGTGCGTCGCGCCGTTCAGTGCGGGCGTCTCGTCGCGCGAGCCGACGTTCGCCCAGATTCCGAAGGTGGCGGAGCGTACGGAGGGCAGGGTCTCGGTGACGACGCGGAGGCCGCCGGGGAGGACCGTACGGCGGACCGTGCCGATGCCGTTGCTGCCCTTGAGAAGCGTTTGGGTACGGGCGACGGCCCGCCCCTCCGAGGAGGGGCGGGCCGTCGTCGCGGAACTACGGGACGTCACTTGTCGGTGTCGTCCTTCTTCTCGTCCTCTTCGCCCTCGATGACGGGGACGAGGGAGAGCTTGCCGCGGGAGTCGATCTCGGCGATCTCGACCTGGACCTTGGCGCCGACGCCGAGAACGTCCTCGACGTTCTCCACGCGCTTGCCACCGGCCAGCTTGCGGATCTGCGAGATGTGCAGCAGGCCGTCCTTGCCCGGCATGAGCGAGACGAACGCACCGAAGGTGGTGGTCTTGACGACCGTACCCAGGTAGCGCTCGCCGACCTCCGGCATGGTCGGGTTGGCGATCGCGTTGATCGTGGCGCGGGCGGCCTCGGCCTGCGAGCCCTGCTGGGCACCGATGTAGATGGTGCCGTCGTCCTCGATCGTGATGTCGGCGCCGGTGTCCTCCTGGATCTGGTTGATCATCTTGCCCTTGGGGCCGATGACCTCACCGATCTTGTCCACCGGGATCTTGACGGTGATGATCCGCGGGGCGTTCGGGGACATCTCGTCCGGGACGTCGATGGCCTCGTTCATCACGTCGAGGATGTGGAGGCGGGCGTCGCGGGCCTGCTTCAGCGCGGCGGCCAGGACCGAGGCGGGGATGCCGTCGAGCTTGGTGTCGAGCTGGAGCGCGGTGACGAACTGCTTCGTACCGGCGACCTTGAAGTCCATGTCGCCGTACGCGTCCTCGGCACCGAGGATGTCGGTGAGGGCGACGTAGTGGGTCTTGCCGTCGATCTCCTGGGAGATCAGGCCCATGGCGATGCCGGCGACGGCGGCCTTGAGGGGCACACCGGCGTTCAGCAGGGACATGGTGGAGGCGCAGACCGAACCCATGGACGTCGAGCCGTTGGAGCCCAGGGCCTCGGAGACCTGGCGGATCGCGTAGGGGAACTCCTCGCGGGACGGGAGCACCGGCACGATCGCGCGCTCGGCGAGCGCGCCGTGGCCGATCTCGCGGCGCTTGGGCGAGCCCACGCGGCCGGTCTCGCCGACGGAGTACGGCGGGAAGTTGTAGTTGTGCATGTAGCGCTTGCGGGTCACCGGGGAGAGGGTGTCCAGCTGCTGCTCCATGCGGAGCATGTTGAGGGTGGTGACGCCCAGGATCTGGGTCTCGCCACGCTCGAACAGGGCGGAGCCGTGCACGCGCGGGATGGCCTCGACCTCGGCGGCGAGCGTACGGATGTCCGTGACGCCGCGGCCGTCGATGCGGACCTTGTCCTTGATGACGCGCTCGCGGACCAGCTTCTTGGTCAGCGCGCGGTAGGCACCGGAGATCTCCTTCTCGCGGCCCTCGAACGCGGGGAGGAGCTTCTCGGCCGCGATCTCCTTGATGCGGTCGAGCTCCGCCTCGCGCTCCTGCTTGCCGGCGATGGTGAGCGCCTTGGCGAGCTCGGTGCTGACGGCCTTGGCGAGGGCCTCCAGGACGTCGTCCTGGTAGTCGAGGAAGACCGGGAACTCGCCGGTGGGCTTGGCGGCCTTGGCGGCGAGGTCGGACTGGGCCTTGCAGAGCACCTTGATGAAGGGCTTGGCGGCTTCCAGACCGGCGGCGACGACCTCTTCGGTCGGGGCCTCGGCGCCGTCCTTGACGAGCTGGATGGTCTTCTCGGTGGCCTCGGCCTCGACCATCATGATCGCGACGTCACCGTCCTCCAGGACGCGGCCCGCGACGACCATGTCGAAGACGGCGTCCTCGAGCTCGGTGTGCGTCGGGAAGGCGACCCACTGGCCCTTGATCAGGGCGACGCGGGTGGCGCCGATCGGGCCGGAGAAGGGCAGGCCCGCCAGGATCGTGGAGGCGGAGGCGGCGTTGATCGCGACCACGTCGTACAGGTGGTCGGGGTTGAGCGCCATGATCGTCTCGACGATCTGGATCTCGTTGCGCAGGCCCTTCTTGAAGGAGGGGCGCAGCGGGCGGTCGATCAGGCGGCAGGTGAGGATCGCGTCCTCGGAGGGGCGGCCCTCCCGGCGGAAGAACGAGCCGGGGATCTTGCCGGCGGCGTACTGCCGCTCCTCGACGTCCACCGTGAGAGGGAAGAAGTCGAGGTTGTCCTTGGGCCGCTTGGAAGCGGTGGTGGCCGACAGCACCATGGTGTCGTCGTCCAGGTACGCGACGGCGGAGCCGGCGGCCTGCTTGGCCAGGCGGCCCGTCTCGAAGCGGATGGTGCGGGTGCCGAAGGTGCCGTTGTCGATGACGGCCTCGGCGTAGTGGGTCTCGTTCTCCACTAGTGAATTCTCCATACTCGTCGTCTTTCGTCCGGGCGCCCGTGTGGCGCCGGACGGAGCGGAGAAGCGCGCAGTCTCTGCGGGGCCGGTCTTCGATCGAAGCTCCCGGGCGTTGTCCCGGGGGCCACTACCGAGGACCGGCGGCGGCCGTGCGGCGCCTCTCCTCGTCTGTTGTTGTACGTCCAGGTTACTGAGGTTCCCCCCGGTACCGCACGTACGGCAAAGGGAGCGGCTCCCCGAGTCAGGGAACCGCTCCCTTGCGCAGCGTCCTTACTTGGCGCCGCCGGCCGCACCGCGGCGGATGCCGAGGCGGTCGACGAGCGCACGGAAGCGCTGGATGTCCTTCTTGGCCAGGTACTGCAGGAGGCGGCGACGCTGGCCGACCAGGATCAGCAGACCACGACGGGAGTGGTGGTCGTGCTTGTGCGTCTTGAGGTGCTCCGTCAGGTCCGAGATGCGGCGCGAGAGCATGGCGACCTGGACCTCGGGGGAACCGGTGTCGCCCTCCTTCGTCGCGAACTCGGTCATGATCTGCTTCTTCGTAGCGGCGTCGAGCGGCACGCGGTACTCCTCTTGGTGTTCGATGCGCCCACGAGTGCCCCTGGTCTGGTTCTCAGGGGAGCTTGGGTGACTCGGGAGCGAGGGTCCGATGAGCGCAGCTCCCAGAGCGAACCGGGAACGCGTACACAAACGGCCACAGCCAGACTACCAGCCGCCCGGACCGGCCCCGCCGGCCGTCAGCCGGTGAGCGCCCTCGCGCGCGCGTAGAGGTCCAGGACGGCGAGGCAGAGCGGGACGAGGGAGAGCAGGAGCGCGCTCTCGGCCAGGTCCAGGAATCTGCCCCAGAACGGGGAGAGCCCCTTGCGCGGAACGGTCGCCCCGGCGGCGGCGAGGAGCAGGGCGCCGACGACGAGCGCCGCGCACAGTCCGGTCGTACGGGGGTACAGGGCCGGGTCGTCCCCCTGAGCGGTGAGGGCGAGGCCGGTGACCGGGGCGGCGAGCGCGCCGATGCCCGCGACCAGCAGGCAGGCGACCTGGGCGGTGTAGCGGAAGAGGCGGGCGCGGAGCAGCAGCGCGAGCCCGGCGGCGAGGGCGAGGAGCCGCGCCCAGGTGTTGTCCGAGGCGCCGAGGACGGCGGCAGCGGCGGCGGCCAGGCCCGCGCAGCCCCCGGCCAGGCCGAGCAGCAGTTCATGGCCGCGCCGGGCCCGGTCCGCGACGAGGCGGGTGTCGACGGGGGCCATGACCGAGGCATCCGGGCCCTCGCCCTCGTCGTCAGCGGGGCCGGTCGGCCGGGGCGGCGCGTACCCGATCGGGAGCCGGGCGAAACGGGCGGAGAGGCCAGGCAGGAACGCGATGAGGCCGAGGGACACGGGGACGCAGACGGAGGCCGTGGCGGTGGCGGACGCCTCGGTGAGGATCGCGGCGAACGCGGCCAGCGCTCCGGCACCGGCGAGGAGGGCGGCACCGGCGAAGGGGGCGTCGCCGCACGGGGCGAGCGCGGTGAGGGCGGCCGAGACGACGAGGACGGCGGCGCAGCCGAGCAGGAACTGAAGGCGGCCCGCTCCCCCGCCCGGGTCCGGGGCGATGAGGCCGGAGCCGCCGAGGAGGACGAGGGGCAGGGCGCCCAGGCCGAGTGCGGCGGCGGTGACGCGGTCGGCGTGGACCCGGGCGCGCACGGCGGCGAGGGTGGCCGACAGGAGTCCGGTGACGCCCGCGACGGCTCCGGGCGGTCCGTGCAGGTCGTGGCGGACCGGGTCGGCCCGCCACAGGACGAGGGCCGCCAGGAGGAGGAGCAGGGCGCCTGCGGCCGGGGCGGCGCCGCGCAGCAGGTCGTCGCTCCACAGACGGCGGTCGTGGCCGGTGGCCGAGGCGATGGCGTCGGCGACGTCGTCGTAGACGGGCGGGGGCAGCGAGGCGGCGAACGGGCGCAGGGTGAGGATCTCGCCGTCGAGGACGCGTTGTGCGGCGAGCGTGCGGTCACCGTCCAGGACCGTTCCGTCGAGCCGCACGAGGTGGTGGCCGGGGGGTGCGGTGCCGGGTGCGGCGGGTCCGGTGAGGCGCAGGATCTCGGGCCAGATGTCGGCGGCGGCGATGTCCTCGGGAAGAGCGACGTCGATGCGGGTGTCGGGCGTGACGACGGTGACGCGGCAGAAGCCGGTCGTTGCGGTCGGACTCACGTGTCGGGGGCCCCTGTTCGTCGCTGGTCGGCGGTGTCCGCACGATGGGCGGGTCACCCTAGCGGGCGGATCGGGGCGAACTCTGACAGTGCGTAGGATCACGGGCGCTTCGGGGCGGGGGGTCCTTCCGGTGGGGCGCATGCGTCGGCGCGCTGTTCCCCTTTCCGCCCCGCCCCACACCCGCCCGCACCCAAGGATCGATGCACCGGTGAGTCAGATCGTCGTGAAGCGTCCGCCCCGTCTGCTGCCGCCGGAAGTTCCCACGAAAGAGGTGTTGTTGGAGCCGCCGCCGGTGGAACCGCGCGGGCAGCGCGAGGGGGTGCTGATGCAGCTTCTTCCGGTGCTGGGCATGGCCTCGTCGGTGGTGTTCTTCTTCTCGCCGCAGGCGCCGCCGTTCATGCGGGTGATGGGTGTGCTGATGCTGGTGTCGACGCTGGCGATGGTGGTGGCCCAGGTGGTGCGCCACCGGCGCGGTGCGCAGGGGCGGGCGGCGGATGTGCGGGGCGACTATCTGGCCCGGCTGGCGCGGGCGCGCCGCGCGGTGCGGCGGACGGCGCGGGCCCAGCGCGACGGTCTGCTGTTCACGCATCCCGCCCCCGGTCAGCTGTGGTCGGTGGTCGCGGGCGGGAGCCGGGTGTGGGAGCGGCGGCCCGGCGACGCGGACTTCGGGGTGGTACGGATCGGGCTCGGCCGGCAGCGGCTCGCAACGCCGTTGGCGGTGCCGGAGCACGCCGCGGGTGAGCCGGAGCCGGTGTGCGCGGACGCGGTGCGGCGGTTCGTGGCGGTGCACGGCTCACTGGACGGCCTGCCGTTGTGCGTTCCGCTGCGGGAGGTGTACCGGGTGCGGCTGAGTGGTGGCGCGGAGCCGGTCAGGGGGGTGGCGCGGGCGTTGGTGGCGCAGCTGGTGACGCTGCACTCGCCCCGGGACCTGGTGGTGGCGGTGGTGGCCGCGCGGGAGGCGGCGGGGTACTGGGAGTGGGTGAAGTGGCTGCCGCATGTCCAGGTGCCCGGTGAGGTGGACGGGGCCGGTACGAGGAGGCTGTTCGCGCGGGATGCGGCTGGGCTGGAGCCGATGCTCGGGGCGCTGTTGGAGGGGCGGGGGCGTTTCGTTCCGGAGGGGGCGCCGCTGCCGGACCGGCCGCATGTCGTCATGGTGCTGGATGGGGCGGGGGTGGCTCCGGGTTCGGTGCTGGGTGCGGCGGGGGGGGTGGGGGGGGTGACGCTGGTCGAGGTGGCCCCGGGTGACGCGGAGGGGCCGCGCGGCGCGCTGTGTGTGCGGGTGCGTCCGGGTGTGCTGGAGGCGGAGTGCGGGGCGGGTGTGCCGGACGGGCTGTCGCTGCCCGCGGCGGAGGCACTGGCCCGGCGGCTCGCTCCGTTGCGGGCCGGAGGGCGGGAGGGGGACGAGCCGCTGCTGGCCGCGCTGGACTTCACGGAGCTGCTGGATCTGGGCGACGCGGGTGCGGTGGAGGTGGAGCGGACCTGGCGGCCCCGGCCGGTCGCGGAGCGGCTGCGGGTGCCCATCGGGGTGGGTGAGGACGGTGTCCCGGTGGTGCTCGACCTCAAGGAGTCGGCGCTCGACGGGATGGGTCCGCACGGGCTGTGTGTGGGCGCGACCGGTTCGGGGAAGTCCGAGTTGCTGCGGACGCTGGTGCTCGGTCTTGCCGTCACGCACTCCTCCGAAACGCTGAACTTCGTGCTCGCGGACTTCAAGGGCGGGGCGACGTTCGCGGGGATGGCGGGGATGCCGCATGTGGCGGCCGTCATCACGAACCTGGCCGATGACCTGTCGCTGGTCGACCGGATGGGCGACGCGCTGCGCGGTGAGCTCCAGCGGCGTCAGGAACTGCTGCGGACGGCGGGCAACTTCGCCGGAATCCACGAGTACGAGCGGGCGCGGGCGGCGGGCACGGCGCTGGAACCGCTGGCCACGCTGGTGCTGGTCATCGACGAGTTCTCGGAACTGCTCAGCGCGCAGCCCGACTTCATCGACACGTTCATCCGGATCGGGCGCATCGGCCGCTCGCTGGGCGTGCATCTGCTGCTGGCGTCCCAGCGCCTTGAGGAGGGCAGGCTGCGGGGCCTGGAGACGTACCTCTCGTACCGGATCGGATTGCGCACGTTCTCGGCGGAGGAGTCGCGGGCCGCGCTGGGTGTGCCGGACGCGTACGACCTGCCGCCGGTGCCCGGTTCGGGGTTTCTGAAGACCGGTACGCGGGAACTGACGCGTTTCAAAGCGGCGTACGTCTCGGGGCCGTACCGATCGGGTGGGCCCGGGCGGGCTGCCGCGGAGGCGGCGGGGGGCCTCAGGGCAGCGCTGTTCAGCGCGCTGCCGGTGCCGGTGCCGGATGCTTCCTGCGCTCCGGCCGCTTCCCCGAAGCGCGGGGACGACGCCGTCGCGGAGTCCGTGCTCGACGTGGTGGTGCGGCGGCTGGAGGGGCAGGGTGTGCCCGCCCATCAGGTGTGGCTGCCTCCGCTGGACCGGTCGCCGGGTCTGGACGCGCTGGTGCCGGACCTGGTCACGGTCCCGGAGCGCGGGTTCACCGTTGCGGGGAACGGCGAACGTGGTGGGCTGGTCGTTCCGCTCGGGCTCGTGGACAAGCCGTTCGAGCAGCGGCGGGAGGTGCTGTTCCAGGACTTCTCCGGCGCGGCGGGCCACATGCTGGTGGTCGGCGGGCCGCAGTCCGGCAAGTCCACGGTGCTGTGCACGCTGGTGATGTCCTTCGCGCTCACCCACACGCCGCGTGAGGTCCAGTTCTACGGGCTCGACTTCGGCGGGGGCGCGCTGGCGTCGCTGTCGGGCCTGCCGCACCTGGGCTCGGTCGCCTCGCGGCTGGATCCCGAGCGGGTGCGGCGTACGGTCGCGGAGGTGGCCGGGGTGCTGCGGGCCCGTGAGGAGCTGTTCCGGGCGCGGGGCATCGGTTCCATGGCCGCGTACCGGCGCGAGCGGGACCGGGGCGGGCTGCCCGGTGAGGCGTGGGGCGATGTGTTCCTCGTCGTGGACGGGTGGGGCGGTTTCCGTACGGAGTACGAGGAGTTGGAGCCGGTCGTCACCGACATCGCGGCCCGGGGGCTCGGCTACGGGGTGCATGTGGTGCTCAGCGCCGCCCGGTATCTGGAGGTGCGGGCCGCGCTGAAGGACCAGCTGACCGGGCGGCTGGAACTGCGGCTGGGTGACGTGTCGGACTCCGAGTTCGACCGGAGGGTCGCCGCGCGGGTGCCCGCAGGTGTGCCGGGCCGGGGCCAGGTGGCGGAGGGGCTGCACTTCCTGGCCGCGTCGCCGTGCCTCGGCCCGGTGGAGGACGCGGCCGGTCTCCCCGACCGTACGGCGGCGCTGGCCGGGCGGATCCGGGCGGACTGGGCGGGTCCGCCTGCCCCGCCCGTACGGCTGCTGCCCGCCGTGCTCCCCGCCGAACGGCTACCCAAGGGGGACGAGTTCCCGGAGCGGGGTGTCGCGATCGGCATCGCCGAGGCCGATCTCGATCCGGTCTTCGTGGACTTCGACGCCGATCCCTTCCTTCTGGTGTTCGGGGAGAGCGAATCGGGGAAGACCGCTCTGCTGCGGCTGCTCGCCCGGCAGATCGCCCGCCGCTACTCCCCCGACGAGGCGAAGCTCGTCGTCGGGGACTACCGGCGGGGGCTGCTGGGCGCCCTACCGGAGAGCCATCTGCTGGAGTACGCGCCGACACCGGACGCGCTCGCGACGCACATGGAGGCGCTGGCCGGGGTGTTCGCGCGGCGTCGGCCGCCGGCGGATGTCACGCCACGGCAGCTGCGGGAGCGCAGTTGGTGGACGGGGCCGCGGATCTTCGTCCTCGTGGACGACTACGACCTGGTCGCGACGGGTTCGGGCAGCCCGCTCGCCGCGCTCACGGACTGTCTGCCGTTCGCGCGGGACACCGGGGTGCGCTTCGTCCTCGCGCGCAACTGCGCCGGGGCGTCCCGTGCGATGTACGAGCCGTTCCTGCAACGGATCAAGGAGCTGGGAGCGCAGGGGGTGGTGCTGTCGGGCGATCCGGCGGAGGGCGATCTGGTCGGGTCGGTGCGTGCCCGTCCGATGCCGCCGGGGCGTGCGTGCATGGCGACCCGGCGCGGTGGGAAGAGCCTCGTGCAGACCGGCTGGCTGCCGGAACGGGGTTGAGCGCGGGGGCAGTCACGGGGCTTCGGCGGAGCGGATACCCGGCCGCCGTGTTGCCTGTACGGTGCCGTGCAGAGCCAGGTACGAAAGGAGCCCTCACGATGGGCACGCAGGCGGAGAAGGACGAGCTGTACGCACTCGACATCTCGGGGGTGAAGTGGCTGTGTGCTCCCGGGACGGAGCAGGAGGAGGAGCGCGTCGAGATCGCGCACCTTCCCGGTGGCGGGGTGGCCATGCGGTCCTCTCTGGACCCGGACACGGTGCTCAGGTACACGGAGGCCGAGTGGGAGGCGTTCGTCCTGGGCGCCAGGGACGGCGAGTTCGACCTTCCGTAGGGGTCGCCGCGTAGGCATGGGGGCACGTTCGGGTGGAACGTGCCCCCTTCGTGCGTACGGGCCCGCGGGTCCGGCTCAGAAGGCCTCGGTGAACAGGCGTGAGGACCGGTGGTCCGTGGCCCGGTAGTGGTCCTTGCCGGTCTCGATGAGTCGCGCGACCTCGTCGAGCCGGGCCCTCATGTGGTCGGCCTTGTTCCGGTACTTGTGCTGGAGCGCCACGTACTCGGCGTGCGCCAGGCCGTCCCAGGTGTCGGTGACGACCTTGAGTGCGCCGTCCATCTCCTCCAGGTCCCGGCAGATGTTCCGCGAGACCGCGCGGATGCGGTTGGCGACCTCCTGGACGCTCTCGTACCTGACCTTGGTGTGCGGGTCGTGCCCCATCGCGTTTCCTTTGGATCGTGTCGGGGAACGGCGCCGGGTTCAGACGCCGTTCAGGGCGGAGGAGCCGCCCGCGGAAGCCGGTTCCCGTACCGCCTTGAAGGCCGCGCGGACCTCCTCGTCGTTGGCGTTGCTGAGGTTCCTGGTGCCGTCGACGGCGTGGAGCAGTACGCCGAGGAGGCGCCGGATCTCGTCGTGGTCCTCGTTGACCACGAGCTGCGCCGAGGTGAACCCCGAGGCGCCGGCACCGGTCCACCCCGCCCCCACCGTCGCGAGGACGTCGGCCAGCTCGCGGGCCTGCCGGGACACCGCCTCGGCGGTGTGGACGATCTTGTTCCTGGCCTGGACGACCGGATCGTCGGCAAGCGCGAATCCACCCGTGGGGCTGGTCATACGAGGTCCTCTCTCTGGGCCGTTCAGGCCGCTCAGGCTAGCCAGTCCGGGGCCCGTTCCCGGCCGTCGCGAAGGCCCCTCGCGGGCGTACGGAGGCGGCTTCCGGGCGCCCTCCGGCTCATCCCGTACGGCGTCGGCGCAGCTCGCGTGCGACGGCCGCGGCGCCCGCCACCGCGCCGGTCAGGAGGGCCGTGAGGGCCATGGCCCAGGCGGCGTGGCGGCGGTCGCGCCGCTGCGGGGTGTCCGCCGCGGGCAGCGGCGCGGGGTCGGGCGCGCGGGCGCCGGGGAGCGGCTCGTCGGGGTGCGGGGCGTCCTGCGGGGCGTCGTCGCCGGACAGGGCGCGGACCGGGTCGACTACACCCCATCCGACGAAGTCGTCACGGCCGTTGACGGTGCGTTCCGCGGTCTGTTCGATACGGGCGGTGATCTGCGCGGCCGTCCAGTGCGGGTACTTGGCGCGCAGCAGGGCGGCGACCGCGCTGACATAGGGCGCGGCGAAGCTGGTTCCGCTGTCGGCGCAGTGGCCGCGGCCGGGGGCGGTGGAGACGATGTCGACGCCCGGCGCGGCGACGTCCACGAAGCTCCCGGGCCGGGAGAAGGGGGCGCGTTCGTTGTCGCGGTCGGACGCGGCGACGGCGAGCACCCCGTCGAACGCGGCCGGGTAGGTGGGCGTACGGCCGCCGTCGGCGCCGTCGTTCCCGGCGGAGGCGACGACCACGATGTCCCGGCGGACGGCCTCGGCCACCGCGCGCCCCAGGGCGGAGCCGGGGGCCTGCGGGCGGACGGTCTCCTGCGAGATGTTGATGACCTGTGCGCGCCGGGCGACGGCATGGAGGATCGCGCCGGCCAGCGACACGTCGGTGCCGTCGTCGCGCGCGTCGTTCTGGCGGACCGGGATGACCGTCGCACCGGGGGCGAGCCCGACGAAGCCGGTCCCCGCGCGGGGGCGGGCCGCGATGAGACCGGCGACCAGGGTGCCGTGGCCCACCGGGTCGCCGCTGCCGTCGCCGCCGGGTTCCAGCGTGTCGGCGCCGGGGGCGACCGCGCCCGCGAGCTGGGGGTGGGTTTCGTCCACCCCGGTGTCGATGACGGCGACGCGGACGCCTTCGCCCCGGGTGTCGTGCCACAGCTCGTCCAGGAGCACACGCTGCAACGGCCAGGGGCGGCCCTCGAACAGCCGGTTCGCCGGGAGGACGCACGCGCCGCCGTCCGGACCGGTGGCCGCACGCGCGGGCTGGGCCACGGCGAGGGTGGCCAGCGCGACGAGGGCCGCCACCGGCCGGGTCGCCGCCATGTCAGGAACCCTGCGGGCGGCGGGCGCCGGAGGTGTCGAGCCGTGGTCCGCGGGGAAGGAACTCCGACCACTCGGCCGGGACGAGGGCGGGCCGCACGTCCTCGTAACCGAGCCGGGTCTGCGCCTCGTTGGCCCGGCCCTGAGCGTGTGAAGTGCTGCCGGTGGGGAGCGCGGAGCGCCCGGGGGCGCCGTCGCCGTTCCCCTGAACCGCGTACCGCAATCCGGTGTCCGTCACCAGGAAGAGTGATCCGTCGGGCCTGGTCTGGCGGCCCCGGACCTGCGTGTAGAGGAGTCCGCTGCCGGGGGTGACGTAGGTGCTGGTGCCGCCCGCGCCGACGGCTGCGGGATACGTGGTGCCCGCCCAGGTGCTCAGGGTGGTGCGGCCCCTGCCGTCCGTCGCGCGCAGTACGGAGCAGACGGTGCTCCGGTGCCCGGTGTCGACGCGGACGGCCTTGCGGGCGGGCCAGTGCGCGGCCTGACCGGCGAAGGGCGCGGGGTCGGGCACGAAGTCCTGGAGCCCCGCCGGGTAGGCGGTACCGGCCTGGTCGAGGGCGGCGGTCTGCGGGGAGTTGACGATCAGCCAGGCGGTGAATTCGGAGACCGGCTGGACGCGGCCGTCGAGCACCACGTGGTACGCGGTGCCCGCGCCGGTCCTGGTCCGCAGCACCGCGCCGACGCGGTTCTCGCGGGCGGACAGCCGGCCCTCGACGCGGGCGGGGGCGCCGATCTCGCCCGGGACGACGGGGAAGGCGACGGGGCTGCCGGTGTGCAGCGTGGCGAGCCAGTCGCCGGTGACCGGCCGCGGGCGGGCGCGGCCGACCAGGGCATCGGTGAGGTGTCCGAGGTCGCCGGGCCGCTCGTCCAGGCGGTATTTGGTGCCCCGGGCGTCCACGAGGTACCGGGTGCCGTGGGGGTCCTGGACGTAGAGGACCTGGCCGCCGGTGAGCCGGTTGGGGCCCTCCGTCAGCCGGTGGTCGCGGGCGGCGAGGACGAACCCGGCCCTCTGCACACCGCCGCCTCCGCCTCCCGGCCGTACGCATACGGCCCACCGCTTGGCGGTGCCCGCGTCCCGCGTCCCGGGCAGCCGGTCGGGGGCGTACGGGATACCGATGACCGGTCCGCGCGGGGGCCGGCCCGCGTCGAGGACGTCGTCGGCGACCTGGACCACGCCGTAGTCGCCGGGGTCGAGCAGCAGCCGGGCGGACGCGAGGTTCAGGACGGGGTGCAGCCGGGTGCGGCGATGGGCGCCGCGGCCGGTGGTGAGCACCACGTAGCGGGTGGTCGACGTCCTGCCCACGACGACCTTGGCGCCGGGGCGGTCCCAGCCCTTGGGCGCGACCGGACGGAACATGCCGTACGCGCCGAACCCGGCGAGGAGCAGGGCGCCGGTGAGCACACCGGGGAGGACGGCGCGCAGCGGGCGCGGAGCGCCCTCGTCGGAGCCGTCGGCCAAGGGCTGAAGGAAAGCGGCAAGGGCCCTTCTCTTCGCAAATGTGTACGCGTTCAGCTCGTCCCGTCGGGTCACCATGGCCCGGCCCGCCTTCCCTCTCCACCCGCACCGCACACCTGCGGACACGCACCGCCTGCGCTTCGGCGGGGCCTCCCGCTGTCGGCGATCACTATGCCGCCTGTGCATGGCTGTTGACCGATGACCGATACGCTGTGCGCTGCCGCCGAGAGCTCGGTGGAACGGGCACGGACGGGGGCGAGGCACGATGGCGAGCAGGGGCGGGGCGCGGCTGAACCGGCGGGCTGGGCCGATCGGTACTTTTCGATTGCAACAGCTGGTTCTGTTCGAGGTCGCGGTGGCGGTCCTGCTGTGCGCCTGGGTCGTCGGGCCCGCGCTCCTGGGGCCTGCGGGCATGACGGCCGCGCTGCTCGTCGTCCTCGCCGTGGTGCGCAGGCGCCGCCGTTCCCTTCCGGCCTGGCTGGCCACGGTCATCGCGTTCCGGGTGCGGAACCGGAGGGCCGTCGCGCGGGTGCCGGTCGGTGCATCCCCGGTGGCCTCGCCGACCGAGTGCGTACCGGGCCTGCGCACCTGTTCGTTCACGCATCGGGACCGGCGGCCGGTGGGCATGGCGGTCGACGGTACGCACCTCACGGTGGTGGTGCGGGTGGACGCGGAGGAGACGGTGCTGCGGGCGGACCGGACGGTGCGGCCGCTGCCGCCGGGGCTCGTCCGGGACGCGATGGACGTCGACGGCATCCGGCTGGAATCGGCGCGGATCGTGCAGCACACCCGGCCCGCCCCGGCCCCGCACCTCCCCGGCGACGCGGTCGCCACGCTCAACTACGCGCCGCTCCAGGCCCGTACGGGGTCACCGGCGGTGCGAATCACCTGGGTCACGCTGACGCTCGATCCGGAGCTCTGCCCGGAGGCCGTACGCATGCGGGGCGGCGGCCTCACCGGGGCGCAGCGGTGCCTGGTGCGGGCGGCCGACCAACTTTCCGGCCGGCTGACCGGGGCGGGCTTCGGCGCGACGGTGCTGACGGAGCCGGAGCTCGGGGCCGCGCTCGCCACCGCGGCCTGCGCGGACGCTGTCGGTGCGCCCCGTGCGGACGGGCCCGCCCGTCGCACCCGGGAGACCTCGCGGACGTGGCACTGCGACGGGCACCGGCACACCACGTACTGGGTGCGCCGATGGCCGCGCTCCGGCGATGTGCCGGTGCCCCGGCTGGTCGCCCTGCTCACCTCGGTGCCTGCGACGGCCACGACGTTCAGCCTGACGCTGGCGCGGGGCGACCGGCAGGAGGTCGCCGCGGCCGGGCACCTGCGGATCAGCGCGCGCACCGATGAGGAACTCCGCACCGCGCGGCACGAATTGGAGCGGGCGGCTCGCGGGGTGCGGGTCTCGCTCGTGCGGCTGGACCGCGAGCAGCTGCCCGGGGCGCTCGCCACACTCCCGCTGGGCGGGGCCCGCTGATGGCGGCGCCCGGGCGGGTGCGGGGCCGGCTGGGGTTCGGGCCGGTCGGTCCGCGCCGAAGGCGGTACACCATCGGACCCGAGCAACTGGCCTCGCTGGAACTGCCGGTGGGCGACGACGGGGTGGTGGTCGGCGCGGACGAGGAGGGCTTCCCCGCCGTGCTCGGCCTCAACCGCCCTTCCCCGTACGAGATCACGCTCGTCGGCGGGCTGTGGACGGCGCAGGTGCTCGCGCTGCGGGCGGCGGCGACGGGGGCGCGGATCGCGGTGGAGACGGGGCGGGCGCACGCCTGGGCGAGCCTGGCCCGGGCCGCCGGTGACACCGGGTGCGTGGCGCTGCACGAGGTCGGCCGGGTACCGCCGCTGGGTCCCTCGGCGGCCTCGCCGGTCGTCGTCGTACGGGACTGCGGCATGCGTCCGCCGCCCGGGCGGGCCGCGTCCGGGCCGTGGCAGTCGGTGCTGACCCTGTTGCCGTATCTGGGTCCTGCCGCCTCCGGGCTGATGGAGAAGGCGTCGCTGGTGGGCGTGCAGCGGGTGTCGCCCGACGAGGCGGCGGAGGCCGGGCGCCTCCTGCGGCTGCCGGCCGACGCGGTCCGCGCGCTGCCCGCTCTGGCGGACGGAGCCACCCTCTGGTGCACCCGCCGGGCGAGCCGGCTGGTGACGACCCGGGCGACCGACGCGGAGACGGGGCTGCTGGGCGCCGCGCGCCGGGTGGACTGACGGGCGTACGCCTGGGGATCACAGCCGGGTGGCGGTGAGGGTCCGACGGACGCGATTCGCGGTGCAGTTGTGCATATTTGACCGCTTTGGGTTTCACTCCCCGTCGCACTCAGTCCACTTGGGTGCAGGACGTGACGTACGGGACAGCGTTCGCGGCACCGTACGGCCTGCCGTGGCGGGGCCCATGGCGTTTAGGCTGGGTCCGGACGCGGCGGAGAACCTGAGGGCAGGCCATGTGCGTCCCAGGGGGAGAGCCGGGCGGTTCGCGTTACGGGAACGGCCCCCACCCACCACGGCACAAGGGTGCTCGACCACACCAGGAGGCAAAGTGAACGGCGATCGGGACGAGATGCGCGGGGCCTGGGACAAGCCCGTCGACGAGTCGTCCGACGCGGAGCCCGCCGAGACGACGGGTGAGTTCACCATCGACTACACCCCGCCCGCCTGGTACACGCAGAACGCGCCGGGCGACTCCCTGGGCGGCGCCGGTACGCCTCCGGCATCGCCCCCGCCGCCGAGCGGGGACCCGGTGCCGCTGCCCCCGCCCCCGGCGCAGCGCGGCTTCGACCCCGACTGGACCCCGGCCCCGGCGGAGCCCCTGGACGCGGGTGTGCGGGAAACCGGCGACCTCGACAGCGGCGCCACCATGCGGTTCTCGGCATCCGCGCTGAAGCGGGAGATCGAGGAGCGGGACCGCGCGGACCGCGAGCGCGCGGACCGCGAGGCGGAGCCGGACGCCGAGGCGGCGAGCGGCGATGCGCCGACCGGTGCCGACGACGACGCGTCCGGGGCCGCCGGTGCCGTGACGGACGGCGAGGAGGCGGGTACGCCCGGCGCGGAGCCGGAGGAGTCCTGGGACGACGTCCTGGGAAGGGTCTTCGACTTCGAGCCCGAGGAGACGGCGACGCCGAAGCCCTCGGACGAGACCGGCGACACCCCGGCGGCCGGGGACAGCGAGGACGAGGACGACGACACCGACCTCGCGTCGACCGGCGCGTCCTCGAAGCGGTACATCGTGAAGCCGCACGACGCGGAGCCGTCCGACGCCGTGCCCTCCGACACCGCCCCCTCCGACGAGGCCCCCGAGGCCTCCGCCGAGACGGACTCCCCCGAGCCGGACGACGACGCTCCGGTGAACGACGCCACCCCGGACGCCGCGCCCCGCGACGTACCGGCCGACAGCGCGCCGCAGGACGCCTCGCCCTCCCCTTGGGCACCGGCCGCCCCCGCGCAGGGTGGTCTCCCGCCGCTGCCGCCCGCCTTCCAGCCGGCCGCCCAGCAGCCGCAGGCCCCGCAGCCGGAGCCCGCACAGGCCGCACAGCCTCAGGCCGCGCAGCCCCAGCCCCCCGCCCCGCAGTCCGGCTACGGCTTCCCGCAGCAGACACCGCAGACCCCGCACGTACCGCAGCCGCACCAGCCGGAACCGCAGCCCCAGCAGCCCCTCCCGGCCGCCAACCTCCCGGCACAGCGCCCGCAGCCGCCCGCACCCCAGGCACCGCAGGCGCCGCAGCCGCAGGCCCCCTGGTCCGCGCAGCAGCCGCAGCAGCCCCAGAGCGGCTACGGCTTCCCGCAGGGTGCCCAGCCCCCGGCCCAGGGCACCCCGGCCAACGGCACCCCCGCCCCGACGGCCGACACCGGCACACCGAACCTCCCGGCGCAGGTCCACCAGCCGCAGCCCCAGCCCGAACAGCCGCAGCAGCCCGTCGATCCCCGGGTCGGCACCTCCTGGCCCACCCCCGCCCCGCGTTCCGCGCACGGCGCGCCTCTGGGCTACACCGCGGCCGTCGAGCTCACCTCCGACCGGCTCATCCGGGGCAAGCAGAAGACCCGGAGCAGCCGTAACCCCTCCGGCGCCTCGCGCTTCAAGATCGGTGGCAAGAAGGAGGAGCAGGAGAGGCAGCGCAAGCTGGAGCTCATCCGTACGCCCGTGCTGTCCTGCTACCGGATCGCGGTGATCAGCCTCAAGGGCGGCGTCGGCAAGACCACGACCACCACCGCGCTCGGGGCGACGCTGGCCAGCGAGCGGCAGGACAAGATCCTCGCCATCGACGCCAACCCGGACGCCGGCACGCTCGGCCGACGGGTGCGCCGCGAGACCGGGGCGACCATCCGCGACCTGGTGCACGCGATCCCGCACCTCAACTCGTACATGGACATCCGGCGGTTCACCTCGCAGGCGCCCTCCGGTCTGGAGATCATCGCCAACGACGTGGACCCGGCGGTCTCCACGGCCTTCAACGACGAGGACTACCGGCGCGCGATCGACGTGCTCGGCAAGCAGTACCCGATCATCCTCACGGACTCGGGCACCGGCCTGCTGTACAGCGCGATGCGCGGCGTGCTGGACCTGGCGGATCAGCTGATCATCATCTCGACACCCTCGGTCGACGGCGCCTCCAGCGCGTCCACCACCCTGGACTGGCTGTCGGCGCACGGGTACGCGGAGCTCGTCCAGCGGTCCATCACCGTGATCTCCGGTGTCCGCGAGACCGGCAAGATGATCAAGGTCGACGACATCGTGCAGCACTTCCGGACGCGCTGCCGCGGGGTGGTCGTGGTGCCGTTCGACGAGCACCTGTCGGCCGGTGCGGAGGTCGACCTCGACATGATGCGGCCGAAGACCCGCGAGGCGTACTTCAATCTCTCCGCCCTGGTCGCCGAGGACTTCGCGCGCGCCCAGCAGCAGCAGGGACTGTGGACGTCGGACGGCAGCGGCCCGCCGCCGCAGTACGCCCCGCCGCTGCCGGGCCAGCAGATTCCGGGTCAGCAGATCCCAGGTCAGCAGGCCCCGGGTCAGCAGCCGTACGCGCCCCAGCAGCCCCAACAGCCTCAGCAGCCTCAGCAGCCCGGCCAGCAGCCGTACCCCGGACAGCCGTACGCGCCGCAGCAACCCGGTCAGCCCTATCAGCAGCCCCAGCAGCCGCAGTCGTACGGCGGCCAGCAGCAGCCCTATCCCCCGCAGCCGGGCCCCGGCGCCGGGCAGAACTGGCAGCAGCAGCCTCCGGTCCAGGGCCAGCAGCCGTACCCGCAGCCCCAGCCGCAGGGTGATCAGGCAGGTCAGCCGGGCGGGCCCGCGCACCCCGAGCTGCAAGGCCCCGTACCGCCCGCCGGATGGCAGCAGCAGCCGCCGTCAGCGCCTCAGCAGTAAGGCGTCAGAGGTCTAAACCAATGAGGGTCCGCATCGCCTCCGCGATGCGGACCCTTTTGGCATATCCGCAGACCACACGCCGTTTCGAGGACCGTTGACGCGGCTTGACCACCGCTGATAAACCTTCGCAACACCAGCCGGCGAACCGAAGTTCAACACGCCTTTCCCGTGCGAGTCATGACGCGAGGTCCCAGACCATGGTCGTAAGAGTTCCACCGTCCTCCGCCCCGCCACGCTCACGTCTGCGTGTGCTCCTGGCCTCCGGTGCCGCCGCCCTCGCTCTCGCAGCCGGGTCCGTCGTGCCGGGAATGCCCCTCGGGGCCGCGCCCCAGCAGGCGCAGGCCGCCGACAGCGGCAACAAGACGCTCACCGTCGCGGTCGCGCAGAGCGTCGACTCCCTGAGCCCGTTCCTCGCCCAGAAGCTGCTGAGCACCAGCGTCTCGCGGCTCATGTACGACTTCCTGACGAACTACGACGCCAAGGACAACCACGCCATCCCCGGCCTGGCGACCAAGTGGGAGCCCTCCGCCGACAAGCTGACGTGGACGTACACCATTCGGGGCGATTCGAAGTGGTCGGACGGGCAGCAGGCGACCGCCGAGGACGCCGCCTGGACGTTCAACAAGATGATGGACGACGAGGCCGCGGCCCAGGCCAACGGCAGCTTCGTCACCAACTTCAAGAAGGTCACCGCCCCGAGCCCGACCAAGCTGGTCATCGAGCTCAAGGAGCCGCAGGCCACCATGGCCGCGCTCGACGTGCCGATCGTGCCGAAGCACGTGTGGGAGAAGGTCGGGGACTTCTCGAAGTTCAACAACGACACGAAGTTCCCCGTCGTCGGCAACGGTCCGTTCATCCTGACGGACTACAAGGTCGACCAGTACGTGAAGCTCAAGGCCAACCCGGACTTCTGGCGCGGGAAGCCCAAGTTCGACGAGCTGGTCTTCAAGACGTACAAGGACCAGGACGCCGCCGTCGCCGCCCTGCGCAAGGGTGAGGTCTCCTTCGTCGCCGGTTCGCCCGCGCTGACGCCCGCTCAGGCGAACTCGCTCAAGGGCGACAAGAACATCAAGGTCAACGAGGGTCCCGGCCGTCGCTTCTACGCGCTGGCCACCAACCCCGGCGCGCAGACCAAGGACGGCAAGAAGTTCGGCAACGGCAACAAGGCGCTGCTCGACCAGAAGGTGCGCCAGGCGCTGTTCCTGTCGATCGACCGCGAGACGATCATCGACAAGGTCTTCCAGGGCCACGCCGTCGAGGGCAAGGGCTACATCCCGCCGCGCTTCTCCGCGTACGCCTGGGAGCCCTCCGCCGACCAGACGCTGAACTACGACCCCGACAAGGCGGCGAAGCTGCTGGACGAGGCGGGCTACAAGCTCAAGGGCGACCAGCGCGTCGGCAAGGACGGCAAGCCGCTCGACCTGCGCCTCCTGTGCCACGCCACCGACCCGAACGACAAGGCGGTCGGCAAGTACCTGAAGGAGTGGTGGGGCAATCTCGGCATCGGGCTGAAGGTCGACTGCCTGGACGACGTCTCCGTGCCCTGGTACGCCGGTGAGTACGACCTCGCCTTCGACGGCTGGTCGGTCAACCCGGACCCGGACTTCGTCCTCGGCATCCACACCTGCGCGGCCCTGCCGACGAAGGCCAAGGCCAGCGCGACCACGGACAACTTCATCTGCGACAAGAAGTACGACGAGCTCTACCGGAAGCAGCTCGCCGAGTACGACCCCGCGAAGCGCGCGGAGCTCGTCGGGCAGATGCAGTCGTGGCTGTACGACTCCGGGTACATGAACGTGATGGCGTACCCGAACGCGGTCGAGGCGTACCGCACCGACCAGATCAAGTCGATCACGACCATGCCCGAGGCGGCCGGCAACATCTACGGCCAGGACGGCTACTGGAGCTGGTGGTCGGCCGTGCCGGCGAGCGGCAACGGCGGCTCGGAGAGCAGCAGCTCCGGCTCCTCCACCGGTGTGATCATCGGAATCGTGGTGGCAGTCGTGGTCCTCGCAGGTGGCGGCTTCCTGATCTCGCGGCGCCGCCGCACCACCGCGGACGATCGCGAGTAGGTTCTCGAACGGGATGCGAGGAACCGGCCGGCGCGGGTGCGGTACCAGGCCCGCGCCGGCCGGTTCTTTCCAGGAACGACACGAGTAACGAGAGTTCCCCATGACAGCTGACAGCACTCCGGCGCTCGTGCAACAGGCGGACGCGGCCACGGACGGCCCTCCGGCCGGTCCCTCGGCCGCACGCGGTCCACGGGCGCGCAACACCACGGCCTACCTCAAATATGTGGCCGCCAAGATCGCGGGCGCCGTCGTCTCGCTGTTCGCGGTTCTGGTCACCAGCTTCTTCCTCTTCCGGCTCATTCCGAGCGACCCGGTCAAGCAGATGACGGGCGGCCGGCCCGTATCGGCCGAACAGCTGGAATCGCTGCGCCATCAGCTCGGCCTCGACCAGCCGATGTGGCAGCAGTTCACCAGCTACATCGGGGACGCCCTCACCGGCGACTTCGGTGTCTCGTTCGCGTACCACGCCCCGGTCATCGACAAGATCGTGGAGAAGCTGCCGGCGACGCTGCTGCTCACCGGCACCGCCTACGTCCTCTACAGCGTCATCGGCCTCTGGCTCGGCACCCGCACCGCCTGGCGCAACGGCTCGGCCGGCGACCGGTTCCACACCGCGCTCGCCCTCACGCTGTACTCGGTGCCGTCGTTCTGGCTCGGGCTGCTCCTGATCATCGTCTTCTCGGTCGGCGTCGGCCCGATCCCGGGCATGTTCCCGACGGGCGGGATGTCGTCGGGCGACACGAGCGGCTTCGGTTACGTCACCGATGTGGCGCACCACATGGTGCTTCCGGTGATCACCCTGGTGGCGGTCGGGTACGCGCAGACGCTGCTGGTGATGCGGTCCTCGCTGCTGGACGAGATGGGCAGCGACTACCTCACGACGGCCCGCGCCAAGGGGCTGCGGGACGACGTCGTACGCCGCAAGCACGCCGTGCCCAACGCGATGCTGCCCACCTTCACGCTGATGTTCGTCAACCTGGGACATGTGGTCGCCGGGCAGATCCTGGTGGAGACCGTGTTCTCCTGGCCGGGCCTCGGCTCCCTCTTCTACCAGGGCCTCAGCACCCCCGACCTGCCACTCGTCCAGGGCCTGTTCTTCGTCTTCGCCACCGCGGTGATCCTGGCGAACACCCTTGCCGATGTGCTGTATCCGCTGCTCGATCCCCGGGTGGGCCGATGACCACGACCGATTCCATGCCCACGCCGACCCCGGCGCCGGCCCCGCCCGAGCCCGTCCGGAGCGCCCGCTCCCTGGCCCGGGCCCGTAAACGCCAGTCCGCGGCCCGCTTCTGGCGGGAGTACCGCACGCACAAGGGCGGGATGTGGGGCCTGGCCGGCCTGATCCTGATCGCGCTGATCGCCCTGGCCGCGCCCCAGCTCGTCGGCGCCGACTCGCAGAGCGTCACCGAGGCGTCCGGCGGGGCGCTCGAATCGCCGAGCGGTGAGTTCCCGCTCGGCACCGACCAGTTCGGGCGCAGCGTGCTCGCGCTCCTGGTGTGGGGCGCGCGCGTCTCGCTGACCGTGGGGCTGCTCGCGGCGTTCCTGTGCGTCGCCATCGGCACCATCGTGGGGATCGTCGCGGGCCACTTCCGCGGCTGGTACTCGACGGTGCTGATGCGGGTGACCGACTGGTTCCTGGTCATGCCGACGCTGGTCCTCGCGGTCGCCCTCGCCTCGGTGATGGACCGCTCCCTGTGGACGATCATCATCGCGATCGGCGTCACGACCTGGCCGACCACCGCCCGCCTGGTGCGGGCGCAGACCCTCGCCGTGGAGTCACGGCCGTACATCGAGCGCGCCCGCGCGCTGGGCGGCGGCCACGGCCATGTCATGCTCCGGCACGTCCTGCCGAACGTCATGCCGCTGGTACTCGCGCAGACCACGCTGGCCATCTCCAGCGCGATCCTGAGCGAGGCCACACTGGCCTTCCTCGGCCTCGGCGACCCAACCATCACCTCGTGGGGCAGCATGCTCCAGGACGCGCGCGCCGCGGGGGCGGTGAGCGCCGGGGACTGGTGGTACCTGGCACCGCCCGGCATCGCCATCGCCCTGGTGGCCCTGGCGTTCACGCTGTGCGGCCGCGCGATCGAGTCCGTCCTCAATCCCAAGCTGGGGGTGGCCCGTTGAGCACGACGAGCATCCGCAAGACGCCTCTTCTGGAGGTACGCGACCTGACGGTGACGTATCCCGGCGGAGCGCAGGCCGTCCGCGGCGTGAACCTTCAGGTCGAGGCCGGGCGCAAGCTGGGCATCGCCGGTGAGTCCGGCTGCGGCAAGTCCACGCTGGCGCTGGCCCTGCTGCGGCTGCTGCCCGCGGGCGCGAAGGTGACCGGCGAGATCCTGCTGAACGGCGAGGACGTCCTCGCGATGAAGTGGGGCCAGGTCAGGGCCGTCCGCTGGGCGGGCGCCTCCATCGTCTTCCAGGGCGCGATGCACTCGCTGAACGCCGTGCACCGCATCGGGGACCAGATCGCCGAGCCGATCCTGCTGCACAGGAAGACGACCCCGGCGGCGGCCCGGAAGCGCGCCGGTGAGCTACTGGAACAGGTCGGGCTGCCCGCGGCCCGGACGGACGCCTATCCGCACGAGCTGTCCGGCGGGCAGCGGCAGCGCGTGATGATCGCGATGGCGCTCGCCTGCGACCCGGGCCTGATCATCGCCGACGAGCCGACGACGGCCCTGGACGTGATGATCCAGGCCCAGATCCTGCGCCTGATCGAGCAACTGGTCTCCGAGCAGGACCTCGGCCTGATCATGATCAGCCACGACCTGGCGGTGCTGTCCGACACCTGCGACCGGCTCGCCGTGATGTACGCGGGCCGGGTCGTGGAGGAGGGCCCGGCGTCCGAGGTCTACGAGAGCGCGCACCACCCGTACAGCAGGGCCCTGTCGGGCGCCTTCCCGCGCATCGGGGACCTGGCGTCCCGGTTCGCGCCGCGGGGCCTGCCCGGCGACCCGCCCGACCCTTCGGCGCTGCCGGCCGGCTGCACCTTCCACCCGCGCTGCGCCCTGGCCCTGGACTCCTGCGCCACGCAGGACCAGGAGCTGCGGGACGCGGGCGCCGGGCGGCAGGCCGCGTGCGTGCTGGTCGGTCCGGAGGGGGCGGCGCCGGTCCTGCCGGGCGCCGAGGAAGCAAGGAGCACATCATGACGACGACCCCCGTGGACCTGCTCAGCGCGCAGGGGCTCCGGATCACCTTCCCCGGGCGGCACGGGGCCGACCCGGCGCGGGCGGTGGACGGGGTCGACCTGGACATCCGGCCCGGCGAGATCGTCGCCCTGGTCGGCGAGTCGGGGTGCGGCAAGACGACGCTGGCCCGTTCGCTGCTGGGCCTGGTGCCGCCGACGGCCGGTCACATCACGTTCGACGGGAAGCCGCTGGACTACGGGAGCCGGGCGCTCAAGGCGTACCGCAAGCGCGCCCAGCTGGTCCTCCAGGACCCCAGCGGCTCGCTCAACCCGCGCCACACGGTGTACGACGCGGTGGCCGAGGGGCTGCGCATCCACGGCTACGCGGGCGACGAGCGGCAGGCGGTGCACGACGCGCTGTCGCGGGCCGGGCTGCGTCCGCCGGAGCGGTTCTTCCTGCGCTACCCGCACGAGCTGTCGGGCGGTCAGCGCCAGCGCGTCGTTATCGCGGGGGCGCTGGTCCTGGAGCCGGAGCTGATCGTGGCGGACGAGCCGGTCGCCTCGCTGGACGCGTCGGTGCGCGGCGAGATCCTGGCGCTGCTGCTGCGGCTGCGCGAGGAGCTGGGTCTCTCCGCGCTGGTCGTGACGCATGACCTCGGTCTCGCGTGGAACATCGCGGACCGGGTCGCGGTGATGTACCTGGGCCGCATCGTGGAGACGGGGGCCGTCGAGCAGATCCTGACGGCCCCACGCCATCCGTACACCCAGGCGCTGCTGTCGGTGCTGCCGGAGGCGCCGGGCGATCCGGTGGTGCTGACGGGTGAGCCGCCGGACCCGTCGCGGGTGCCGTCCGGCTGCCGCTTCCACGCCCGCTGCCAGGTGCTGGCCTCGGGCCAGGCGGAGCGGGCGGGCGTCGCGGACGCCTGCCGTACGCAGGACCTGCCGGTCCTGTCGGGCGGCGGGGAGACGCAGGTGGCCTGCCACTGGGCCACGGCGAAGGTGGCCGCGCCCGCATCCTGACGGGCGTTCGGGTTTCCCGGCCGGTCCGGCCGGGAAACCCCGCGGTCAGTCCTGTCCGGCCTCGGCGGCGGCGACCAGCTCGCTGCACCGCTTCACGTCGGCGGCCATCGCCACCAGCAGGTCGTCGATCGTGTCGAACTTCAGCATCCCGCGTACGTACGCGAGGAAGTCCACGGCCACGTGCAGGCCGTACAGGTCGAGGCCGACGCGGTCGATCGCGTACGCCTCCACCGTGCGCTCGGTGCCGTCGAACTGCGGGTTGGTGCCGACCGAGATCGCGGCGGGCATCGCCTCGCCGTCCGCGTGCAGCCAGCCCGCGTAGACGCCGTCGGCGGGGATCGCGGTGTGCGGGAGGGTCTCGACGTTCGCGGTGGGGAAACCCAGCTCGCGGCCGCGCTGGGCGCCCCGGACGACGACGCCCTCGACCCGGTGCGGGCGGCCCAGGATCTCGGCGGCCCCGGCCACATCGCCCTCGGCGACCAGGCGCCGGGTGAGCGTGGAGGAGAACGGCTCGCCGCCGCCCGCCGCGCCGCTCACCCGCAGGTCGATGACCTCGACGCGGTAGTCGTGCTCGGCGCCCAGCTCGGCCAGCAGCTCGACGTTCCCCGCGGCCTTGTGGCCGAAACGGAAGTTGGGGCCCTCGATGACCAGCTGCGCGTGCAGCTTGTCCACGAGCACCTTGGCGATGAAGTCGGCCGGGGCGAGCCGCGAGAACTCCGTGGTGAACGGCAGGATCAGCATCGCGTCCACGCCCAGCTCCGCCATCAGCTCGGCGCGCCGGTGGTGCGGAGCGAGCAGCGGGGGGTGGCTGCCGGGCCGGACGACCTCGCTGGGGTGCGGGTCGAAGGTGACGACGACCGACGGCACGCCCAGCTCCCGGGCCCGCTCGACGGCGCGGCCGATGATCAGCTGGTGTCCGCGGTGCACCCCGTCGTACGAGCCGATGGTGACGACGCTGCGCCCCCAGTCCTGGGGGATGTCCTCCAAGCCTCGCCAGCGCTGCACTCTGACCGCTCCTCGCCCGAACCTGTGTACGTGGATATCTCGCTTACGCAGGTCTAAGACTGCCATGCTCACGCCCTGCGGCCTGCATCGGCATGGGCATCGGCGCCCGCAGCCCCTCCACCGTGCGCCGCGCGCTGGGCCCCACGACGGCCGCCCACTCCTGCGGCGCGTCGGCCAGCCAGCCCGCGACCAGCGCGCCGAACCCGGGCACCTCGCGGACCAGCGCGACGAGCCGCCGGTCGAACAGGGCGGCCCCTTCGGGGGTACGCACGAGCAGCATCCCGGTCCGGTGCACCAGCGCCCTGCTGCGCACCGCCGACCGCCCCGCGCATCCGGCCGCGGCGGCCCGCAGCAGGGCCTCCAGGACCACCGGGTCCGGGGTCCCCCCGCGCTGCTCGGCGTCCAGCAGCACCTCCAGGAGTTCGTCGCGGGCGGGCTGCGAGGCGGGGCTGCCGGGCGAGGCGAGCACCGCGGCCAGCGATCCCCGGACCGGCGCCGCCGCCGGGCGGTCCCGGAGCAGCCCGGTGAGCAGCGGCAGCAGCAGGGCGCGCGCGGCGGGCCCGTGCTCCAGGCGGCGGTCGAGGTAGGCGGCGGTGTGCGCCGTGTCCTCCGGGTGGCCCTCGGCGTAGGCGCGGACGAGTCCGGCGGCGTGCAGCGCGAGCTCCGGGGCGTCGATCCCGGCCAGGGCCCGCAGCACCTCGCCCGCTCCCTGGTCCGGCCGCGCGAGCCGGTCCCGGTAGGCGGTCACCACGATGTCCGCGTGCGTGGGCAGGGCGGCGGCGAGCGCGGCGGCGGGCACGCGCACCTCCTGCGGGCCCTCGGCGACGAAGGCCCGGACGGCCTGCGGGAGGTAGCGGGGCCGGGTGCGGGGGTCCGCGACGAGCAGGGCGAGGACCGCTCCGTGCAGGTCGCTGTCGGCCGGGCGGGCCAGCACCGCGAGCGCGGCCCGGCGCACCCGGTCGCGATCGGCGTCCAGGGTGACGTGGGGGGCGACGAGCGTCGCGTACGAGACGGCGGCGACCCTGCGGGCGCGCCGGTCCTCGTCCCCGGCCCAGCGCTCGACGGCCCGGCAGAGCGCGGTGGGCTCGTCCTCGGCGAGCGCGGCCAGCAGCTCCTCGGCCCGGGGGTGCCCGGCGTCGACGAGCGCGTCGGCCAGGTCGTCGACCGCGAGGTCCCGGCGGGCGTGGAGGAGGGCCTGCGCGGCGGCGGCGACGGTGGGGCGCACCGGGGTGTCCGGGGCCGCGGCGAGCGCCCGTTCGTCCGTGAACCACGCGCACAGGAGGGGCATGACGGTACGCGGATGGGCGGCGAGCCGCCGGGCGACGGCGTCGAGGAACCGGGTGTCGCCGTCCCCCTCGCCCGGCGGCCCGTCGGCCGGGACGAGGCGGCGGAAGAGGTCCATCCGGTCCGCCTCGGGCAGCCGCGGCCCCCGCCAGAACCAGGGCCCGAATGCGGCGTACGGCCCGCGCGCCCCTCCCCCGTCCGCCTCGGCGGAACTCCGCACAACGCGCCCGGCGAGCAGCCGGAGCACGCCGAGGTACGGCCGGGCGTCGGGCACCCTGAGCAGTGTCTCGGCGAGCAGGCGCGCGGCCCACCAGCGCGGGTCGGACAGGGGCAGGGCCCGGTCGCCGTCGGCCGCGTCCGCCGCCCCCTCCGGCAGCCGGTCCAGCGCCTCGATGAGGTCCGCGAGCCGGTGGGCCAGGGCGGCCGTGCCGTGGCGGCGGGCCAGGAGCAGGAGGGCCTGGATGACCGGGCCGATCCGGTGCCGGGGCACGGGCAGGCTGCGCGGTCCGGCCGGGGCCGGGTCCTCGGCGGCGGCGCCCCGGCGGGGGCGCGGCACCCGGCCGTCGTCCTCCTGCGGCTCCGCGTGCCAGCGGTGCACCAGCGCCCGCAGGGCCGCGTCCAGATCGAGGTGCGTGCTCTGGATCCAGTCCCCCACCTCTTCGTGGGCGAAGCGGTAGCCCGCCCCGGCCGGGACGAGGAGCCCTTCGGTGAGGACCGCCGGGGCCCACCCCGTACGCCAGGGGAACAGCTCCTCGAAGGCGGCCCGGTCCAGCTCGCTCTGGCCGGGGCCGAGGCAGCGGCGGGCCGCCTCGTGGACCTGTCCGGCCACCCGGGCCGCCAGGCGCCGTACCGCCGTGGGCCCGGGGCGGGTCCCGGCGGCGATGCGGACGGCGATGCGCAGGCACATCAGGTCCAGGTGGGCGGCGAAGACCTCCTCCGTGCCGGGGCGCCCGGGCGTGCCCGGCGGCAGGGCCTCGCGGACCTCGGCGAGCAGGCGGAGGGTCAGCGGATGGCGGTCGTGGCCGGGGGCCAGGCAGTCGGGCGGGAGGCCGAGCCCCTCCCTGGCGCGTTCGGCCTGGCCTGCGGTGAAGTCGGTGACGCGGACCGCCGGGGGCAGCCGCCGGGCGGGCCGGGCGGGCCGGTGCAGGGCCTCGGGCGGGCAGAGCGCACCTGCCGTCTCCCAGTGCTCGGGGCGGCAGCCGACGACGAGCCGGGCGCCGCTCTCACGGAGCCAGCCGACCGTGCCGGTGGTCCAGTCGGCGAGCCGGTGCGCCAGGACGGGCGGCATCTCCTCCGGGGCGTCCAGCAGAACGAGGAGCGGCACGCCGGAGGCCGCTGCCAGCCGGGCGACCCGCTCGGGCGTGGCGCTCGCCATGTCGCCCGGGGCCCCGGCGGCGCCGACGATGCGCCCGGCCTGCTGGAGCGTGCGCGCGACGGCGTCGGCGACGGAGGTGTCGTCCGCGAGGAGGTCGGCGCCGCGCAGCCACAGCGTGGGCGCGGGCACCGGGCCGGTCGCCCGGCGCGCGGCGATGGCGGCGAGCTCGGTGGTGCGGCCGGTGCCCGGCTCTCCGACGAGGCCGAGGATGACGGCGGGTGCGTCCGGTCCGGCCGCCGCGAACGCCTCGGACTCGGCGCGGACGTCGGGCCGCTCCACCGGCTCGTGCCGCTCGCCCGGGTCGCCCGCCGAACCGACGGACATGGCGGTGAGCTGGAGGGCCCCGGCGAGATTGAGATCGGGGCCGTAGCCGGGGACGGTCGCGGCGTTGCGCCGCAGCAGCTCGCCCAGCGGCCCGTCGGCGGGGGCCCCGGCCAGTGGTGCGGCGCAGCCGGCGGTGGCGTGGGAGGCGCGCAGGGCGAGCCCGATGACGGCGATCACGGCCCCGCTGTCCGGGTCGAGCACGGGCCCGCCCACCGCCGCGCCGCCCAGCCGGAGCGCGTCGCTGCCGTCCGTGCCGAGGGCCAGTTCCAGGGCCTTGTCGATCCGGTGGGTGCGGCCGCGACTGGTGTACGTGACCGGCGTGCGGCCCAGGATGCGCGCCTCGCGCAGACCGTGCGCGGCGACCGTCACATACGTACCGGGGTCGAGCCGCTCGCGTACACACACGGGCAGCGGCCGGACGCCGAGGGTGTCGGGGCCTCCGGTGGGGAGGAGGGCGAGGTCCCATTCCGGTACGGCGGTGATGTCGGCGGCCTCGACGCGGAGGCTGCGGCCGTCCGTGCCGTGCAGCAGGAGGTGCGGAAGGCCGTCGACCGCCTCGTGGCTGGTGACCACCGTGCCCCGGTCGTCGGCGACGAAGCCGGTCCCCCGCGGCCTGCCGGCCGGATCGCACAGTCGTACCAGCGTCGCCCGGTCCCCGCATTCCATGATCCGACGGTAGGCCGCCGAAGATCCCCGCGCGGACCACTACGGGCGAAAGCGCCCCCGTCACCCCCCTGATTCACTCCGAGCGCCTGCCCGTTGGGGTGAATCCGGGGCAATCGCTGGACAGGAATGGGTGGGGGATCGTGGAGCGGGCACAGGGGGCTCTGCCCGCTCCACGATGAGGGTCCGGCGAAGGCGTCCGGTCAGGCGAAGACGGCGAGGCTCTTGGCCTTGCCCTTCTGCTCCTCGACCAGCACCAGGAACCGCCCGTCCGGCCCGAAGACGGCGACCGGCCCCGGCGGGTGGGCGGGCATGTCCAGGCGGACGCCGTTCAGCAGCAGCTTCGCCCGCTTCTCGTCCACGTCCCAGCGGGGGAACGCCGAGGCGGCGGCCTCGGCCACCGGCATCACGGCCAGCTCCTCCTGGTGCTGGTCCAGCGTGCGCGCGGCGTCCAGTCCGTACGGGCCGACGCGGGTGCGCCGCAGGGCGGTCAGATGGCCGCCCACCCCGAGCCCGGCGCCCAGGTCACGGGCGATGGCCCGGATGTACGTCCCCGAGGAGCAGACCACCGAGACGACCAGGTCGAGCACCGGCGTACCGTCCTCGGCGACGGCCTCGCGGACGTCGTAGACGCGGAAGGACGAGACGGTCACCGGCCGGGCCGGGATCTCGAACTCCTCGCCGCCGCGCACCCGCGCGTAGGACCGCTTGCCGTCGATCTTGATGGCGCTGACCTTGGACGGCACCTGCATGATGTTGCCGGTCAGGGCGGCGACCCCGGCGTCGATCCCTTCACGCGTCACCCCGGAGGCGTCGGCGGACGAGGTGATCTCGCCCTCCGCGTCGTCCGTGACGGTGTTCTGGCCGAGCCGGATCGTGCCCAGGTACTCCTTCTCGGTCAGCGCGAGGTGGCCGAGGAGCTTGGTGGCCTTCTCGACGCCGAGCACGAGCACACCGGTCGCCATCGGGTCCAGGGTGCCGGCGTGGCCGACACGGCGGGTGCGGGCGATGCCGCGCATCTTGGCGACGACGTCGTGCGAAGTGAAGCCGGACGGCTTGTCGACAATGACAAGTCCGTCCGGCGTCTTGTTCTGCGTCATTCGGAGGCTGCGTCCTCGTCGGTCTCGTCCTCCGGCTTGCGGTACGGGTCCGCGTCGCCGGCGTACGTGGCGCCCGAGGACGCCTCACGCACCTTGGCGTCCGAGGCCCGTGCCCGGTCGAGCAGGTCCTCGATGGCCCGGGCGTTCTCCGGGAGGGCGTCGGCCACGAAGGTGAGCGTCGGGGTGAACTTCGTCCCCGCCGCCGAGCCGACCGCCGACCGCAGGATGCCCTTGGCGCTCTGCAGGCCGGCCGCCGCGCTGGCCCGGTCCTCGTCGTCGCCGTAGACCGTGTAGAAGACCGTGGCCTCCCGCAGGTCGCCGGTGACGCGGACATCCGTGATCGTCACGTGGGTCCCCAGACGCGGGTCCTTGATGCCGCGCTGCAGTTTCCCGGCGACCACCTCCTGGATGAGGTCCGCCAGCTTCTTAGCCCGCGCGTTGTCGGCCACTGGTCCGTCTCCTTCTGCCTTGCTCAGTCGTCTTCGTCGCTGTGCAGCCGCCGTCGTACGGACAGCAGCTCCACTTCCGGCCGGGCGGCGACGAGGCGCTCGCACCGGTCGAGTACGTCAGTGAGGTGCCGGGTGTCCCCGGAAACCACGGCGAGGCCGATCTCGGCCCTGCGGTGGAGGTCCTGATCGCCCGTCTCCGCCGCGCTCACCGCGTATTTGCGCTGGAGTTCGGCGACGATCGGACGGACCACGGAACGCTTCTCCTTCAGCGACCGTACGTCGCCGAGAAGCAGGTCGAAGGACAGTGTCCCCACATACATGTATGCCCGGATGTCCCGCCGGTTCGGGTTCGCGCCCCGCCGATGATCGGCGGGGACACAAGAACCGTACACGGAACGGCCGGGGCCGATCGACGGGAAATAGGTCCCGTCGACCGGCCCCGACTGTTGAGGTACGGGTCAGCCTCGCGGCTTCTCGCGCATCTCGTACGTCGCGATGACGTCGTCGATCTTGATGTCGTTGAAGTTTCCGAGGTTGATACCGCCCTCGAAGCCTTCGCGGATCTCGGTGACGTCGTCCTTGAAGCGGCGCAGACCGGAGATGGTGAGGTTCTCCGCGACGACCTTGCCGTCGCGCAGCAGGCGCGCCTTGGTGTTGCGCTTGACCTCGCCGGACCGGACGAGCACACCGGCGATGTTGCCCAGCTTGGACGAGCGGAAGATCTCGCGGATCTCCGCCGTACCGAGCTCGACCTCTTCGTACTCCGGCTTGAGCATGCCCTTGAGGGCCGCCTCGATCTCCTCGATCGCCTGGTAGATGACCGAGTAGTAGCGGACGTCCACACCCTCGCGGTCGGCCATCTGCTGCGCACGCCCTGCGGCGCGCACGTTGAAGCCGATCACGATGGCGTCGGAGCCGGTCGCCAGGTCGATGTCCGACTCGGTGACCGCACCCACACCGCGGTGCAGGACCCGGATGTCGACCTCGTCGCCGACGTCGAGCTGGAGCAGCGAGGACTCGAGAGCCTCCACCGAACCGGACGCGTCGCCCTTGATGATGAGGTTGAGCTCCTGGACCAGACCGGCCTTGAGCGCCTCGTCCAGGTTCTCCAGGGAGAACCGGACACCCTTGCGGGCGAAGTTGGCGTTGCGCTCGCGAGCGGCACGCTTCTCGGCGATCTGACGGGCCGTACGGTCCTCGTCCACGACGAGGAAGTTGTCGCCGGCGCCCGGGACGTTGGTGAGACCCAGCACGAGGACGGGGGTCGACGGACCCGCTTCCTCGACGTTCTCGCCCTTGTCGTCGAGCATCGCGCGGACACGGCCGTAGGCGTCGCCGACCACCATCGTGTCGCCGACCCGCAGGGTGCCTCGCTGGACCAGGACGGTCGCGACGGCACCGCGGCCGCGGTCGAGGTGGGACTCGATCGCGATGCCCTGCGCGTCCTGGTCCGGGTTGGCCCGGAGGTCGAGCGAGGCGTCGGCGGTGAGGACGACGGCCTCCAGCAGCTGGTCGATGTGCAGACCCTGCTTGGCGGAGATGTCCACGAACATCGTGTCGCCGCCGTACTCCTCGGCCACCAGACCGAACTCGGTGAGCTGACCGCGCACCTTGGTCGGGTCGGCACCCTCGACGTCGATCTTGTTGACCGCGACCACGATCGGCACGTCGGCCGCCTTGGCGTGGTTCAGCGCCTCGATCGTCTGGGGCATCACACCGTCGTTCGCCGCCACCACGAGGATCGCGATGTCGGTGGACTTCGCACCACGGGCACGCATGGCGGTGAACGCCTCGTGACCCGGGGTGTCGATGAAGGTGATACGGCGGTCCTCGCCGTTGACCTCGGCACCGACCTGGTACGCACCGATGTGCTGGGTGATGCCGCCGGCCTCGCCCGCGATGACGTTCGTCTTGCGGATGGCGTCGAGCAGCCGGGTCTTACCGTGGTCGACGTGACCCATGACGGTCACGACCGGCGGACGCGGCAGCAGGGCCTCGTCGCCGCCCTCGTCCTCGCCGAACTCGATGTCGAAGGACTCGAGCAGCTCGCGGTCCTCCTCCTCCGGGCTGACGATCTCCAGGACGAAGTTCATCTCGTCCGCGAGGAGCTTCAGCGTCTCGTCGGAGACGGACTGCGTGGCGGTGACCATCTCGCCGAGGTTCATCATGACGCCGACCAGCGAAGCCGGGTTGGCGTTGATCTTCTCGGCGAAGTCGGTGAGCGAGGCACCGCGCGACAGCCGGACGGCCTGTCCGTTGCCGCGAGGCAGCATCACGCCGCCGACCGACGGGGCCTGCATGGCCTCGTACTCCTGGCGCCTCTGCCGCTTCGACTTGCGGCCACGACGCGCGGGACCGCCGGGACGGCCGAAGGCGCCCTGCGTGCCACCACGGCCACCGGGGCCGCCGGGACGTCCACCGAAGCCGGGACGGCCGCCGAAGCCACCGCCACCGCCGGGACGACCCGCGCCGCCACCGCCACCGCCGCCACCGGGACGGCCGGCGAAGCCGCCGCCACCGCCGCCGGGACCGGCCGGACGACCGGCGAAGCCGCCGCCGCCGGGACGGCCGGCGCCGCCCGGACGACCGCCGCCGCCGGGACCGCGGCCACCGCCGGGGCCACCACCGGGACGCGGGCCGGCAGCGGGACGCTGCGGCATCATGCCCGGGTTGGGACGGTTACCACCGGGAGCACCGCCCGGACGGGGCGCCTGCGGCCGGGGCATGCCGCCCGGGGTCGGACGCGGCGCGCCACCCTGGCCCTGCGGGCGCGGGGCGCCACCGGGGCCACCCTGCGGACGCGGGGCGCCGGGGCGCTCCTGGCCGCCACCGGGACGCGGGGCGCCGCCGGGACGGGGTGCCTGCGGACGGGACATGCCCGTCGAGCCACCGGAGGTGAAGGGGTTGTTGCCCGGACGGGGACCGGCCGGACGGGCGCCGCCGGGACGCGGGGCGCCCTGGCCGGCGGGACGCGCGGGGCGCTCGCCGCCGCGGCCGCCGTCACGCTGGCCGCCACCCTGCTGACCGGCCGGGGCCGGACGCGCGGGACGGGGGCCGGGGGTCGCGCCGGCGGGGCGCGGTGCCTGCGGCGCGGCCGGCTGGGCCGGGGCCGGGGCCGAGAACTCCGCGGCGGGCACCGGCGCGGCCGGGGCCTTCGGCGCGGGCTTCGGACCCGGACGCGGGCCGGGGGCCGGCGCCGACGGGGCGGAGGGGGTGCTGCTCGGGGCCTCGGCGGCGGCCGGCTTGGGGGCCGGGGCGCCGGGCTTCGGGGCAGCGGGACGTGCCGCGGGGGCCGGAGACGGCGCCGCGGGCTTGGCGGGGGCGGCCTTACGAGGCGCGCCCGGCTTGGCAGCGGGCTTGCCGGCGTTGCCGCCGGGCCCCTGCAGTGCGTCAGTCAACTTGCGCACGACCGGCGCCTCGATCGTCGAGGACGCCGAACGGACGAATTCACCGAGTTCTTGGAGCTTGGCCATGACGACCTTGCTCTCCACGCCGAACTCCTTGGCGAGTTCGTATACCCGGACCTTAGCCACTTCGCTCCTTTTAGGTCCGGGTTACCGCCGGACCGTCGCTACTTCATGGGCGTACTCATCGCGTACTCATCGAGTGCTCATCGCAATCTCGACCTACTTCCAACTCGCGAGGTACCTGACCGCACGGGGACCCGTGCCGTTCATTTCTTACGGTGTCACCCGCTCGACGAACCGCTGTACCGCGGTCGGGTCGAACGGCCCCTTGGCCTTGAAGGCCCGGGGGAATGCCCGGCGGCGAACCGCCAGGTCCAGACAGTCGGGGACGGGATGCACGTAAGCACCCCGGCCGGGCAGCGTACCGCGCGGATCAGGGACGCAGGCGTCCCCTTCCGCGACGATGCGCAGCAACTCGTTCTTGGCCGCCCGCTCCCGGCATCCCACACAGGTTCGCTCAGGGCAAGCGCGGGCGTGCGTCCGGCCAGACACGGCTAAGTCTACCTCCCCGCACCGACCTCACCCCTTTGGGGCAAAAATCGAACGGACGTTGTCGTGATCTCAGCGACCGGCCGACGGGATCTATTCCCCGGGCGCCGCTCGGGGGTGCGTCAGCGCCGGTCCGAACGCTCCCGGGCCCGCTCGGCGCGCTCGCGGTCGGCGACGTCGCGCTCGGCGTCGGTCTCGGTGTCCGGGCGGATGTCGATGCGCCAGCCGGTGAGGCGGGCGGCCAGGCGGGCGTTCTGCCCCTCCTTGCCGATCGCCAGCGAGAGCTGGTAGTCCGGCACGGTCACCCGGGCGGAACGGGCGCCGAGGTCAACGACCTCGACCTCGCTCACCCGCGCGGGTGACAGCGCGTTGGCGACCATCTCGGCCGGGTCGTCCGACCAGTCCACGATGTCGATCTTCTCACCGTGCAGTTCGGCCATCACGTTGCGGACGCGCCCGCCCATCGGGCCGATGCAGGCGCCCTTGGCGTTGAGGCCGGAGCGGGTCGAGCGGACCGCGATCTTGGTGCGGTGGCCGGCCTCGCGGGCGATCGCGCAGATCTCGACGGAACCGTCGGCGATCTCCGGGACCTCCAGCGCGAAGAGCTTCTTCACCAGGTTGGGGTGGGTGCGCGACAGCGTGACGGAGGGACCGCGCACGCCCTTGGCGACGCGCACCACGTAGGTGCGCAGCCGCAGGCCGTGGGTGTACTCCTCGCCGGGCACCTGCTCCTGCACCGGCAGGATGGCCTCCAGCTTGCCGATGTCGACCAGGACGTTCTTCGGGTCCTTGCCCTGCTGGACGACGCCGGTGACGACATCGCCCTCGTGGCCCGCGTACTCGCCGAACGTGCGGTCGTCCTCGGCGTCGCGCAGACGCTGGAGGATGACCTGCTTGGCGGTGGTCGCGGCGATCCGGCCGAAGCCCGACGGGGTGTCGTCGAACTCCTTGGGCTCCTGGCCCTCCTCCAGATCGGCCGGGTCCTCCTTGGCCCACACCGTCACATGGCCGCGCTCGTCCAGCTCCACGCGCGCCCGGCGGTGGCTGCCGTCGGTGCGGTGGTACGCGATGAGGAGGGCCGACTCGATCGCCTCGACCAGGACGTCGAACGGGATCTCCTTGTCCTGCGCCAAGCCCTTCAGGAGCTTCACGTCGATGTCCACGGCTACGCCTCCTCTTCCTTCTTGTCCTTGCGGTTGAATTCCAGCTCCACGCGGGCCTTGGCGATCTCGTCGAAGGCGATCCGGCGGGCGGTGGGCTTGCGGCCCTTCACGCCCGGCACCTCCAGGTCGAGACCGTCCTCGTCCACCGCGAGGATGCGGGCCACCAGTTCGCCGCCGTCGCTCAGGTTCAGCCTGGCGAGGCGCCCGGTGGCGCGTACGTAATGGCGGTGCTCCGAGAGCGGACGGTCGGCGCCGGGCGAACTGACCTCCAGGACGTATTCGTCCTCGCCCATCACGTCGGTCTCGTCCAGCTTCGCGGAGATCGCGCGGCTCAGCTCCGCGCAGGTGTCGAGCTCGACACCCTCGTCCGAATCCACGACGATCCGCAGCACCCTGCGGCGGCCTGCCCGGGAGACTTCGATCTCTTCCAGCTCCAGCTGCTCGGCGCTGACGAGCGGTTCGACCAGCCCGCGCAGCCTCTCGCTCTGGGTGGTGCTCATCCGGGTGACTCCTCGGCCGCGTGTGCTGTTGTGGGGATCTCGCGTGTCTGGTCAAAGGGTATCCGGTCGCAGGGGGTGTTGCTGTCAGCCGGTCCCCCGGGCGCGGGTACGCTCACAGGCGGTGATCACTTCCGGACAGATCCAGTCAAGACAGGTCCAGCCCGAAGGAGAGCAAGTGCGGCGTACGGGGACGACGCGCAGGGGCGCGCTCGCGGCGACCGGCGCACTGGCCGCCGGAGCGGTGCTGTCCGGCTGCGGAAGCGACGACGACGGCGCGGGCGGGGGGACCAAGGGCTCCGCGCACGCGCACGGTGCCTCCTCGGTACGCGCGGAGAAGGCGCTGCGCACCGGCGCCACCCGCACCACGGCGACCCTGCTCGCCGGTTACGAGCACGTGCTCCGGGCCCACCCGACGACCGCGACGGCCCTCACCCCCCTGCGCGACGCGGTCCGCGCCCACCTCAAGGCGCTCTCCCCGGAGAAGACCCCCGCGCTCGGCACGGCCCGCTCGCGCGCGGCCACCCCCGCCGCCGCGGTCAAGGAGCTGGCGGCGGCCGAGCGCTCCGCGGCGGACGCCTACACCGCGCTGCTCCTGGAGGCGCCCGGGGAACTGGCCCGGCTGCTGGCCTCGGTCGCCGCCGCGTGCGCGGCGCACGCCTATCTGCTGACCGAGCTGGCCAAGGAGACCCCGGCATGAGCGACGGCAAGAACGACGGCCCGCTGGCAGCGGCCCAGGCGGCGCTGGCCGCCGAGCACGCCGCCGTCTACGGCTACGGGGTCGCGGGCGGCCGGGTCGCGGCGGCGCGCCGGGCCGAGGCCACCGCCGCGTTCCACGCCCACCGCGCCCGCCGCGACGCCCTGGTGCGCACGGTCCGGGACCTGGGCGGTGAGCCGGTGGCCTCCGACGCCGCGTACGCTCTGCCGTTCGCGGTGCCGGACGCCGCGGCGGCGGTCCGGCTCGCCGCAGTCCTGGAGGACCGCGTCGGGTACGTCTACTCCGACCTGGTCCGGGCCGCCGACGGGTCGCTGCGGCGCAGCGCGGCGGACGCGTTGCGCGAGGCCGCGGTGCGCGCGGCGCGCTGGCGGGGCAGCGGCGTACCCTTTCCCGGGCTCGCGGAGCGGGCCGGTGCCGCGGCCTCGACGGACACGCAGGCCGGGGCCGCCACCGCGCACTGAAAAAGGGCGCACACGAGAAGGCTCTGAAAGGGAACACGGCACGTATGGGTTTTGAACCGCCGCAGCGTCTGGTGCGAGCGCTCGGTGAGTCGTACGGGGATACGGCCGCCGGGGAATGGCTCGCGGGGCTTCCCGCACTGACCGAGCAGGCGCTGGCCGCGACCGGCCGCGCCCCGGTCGTGGAGCGGGTCGCGGCCCCCGGCGGGCGCAGCAGTCTGGTTCTGCTGGTCCGGGGGGCCGACGGCACCCCGGCCGCCCTGAAGCTGGCCCCGTCCGGTGCCGCGCCGGAGCTCGAACAGGCGGCGCTGGCGCACTGGAACGGCTGGGGCGCGGTGCGGCTGCTCGATCCCGCGGACGGCGGGCGGCCGGTGGCGGGCGCGCTGCTCCTGGAGCGGCTGCACCCCGAAATGTCGCTGCGGTCGCTGCCGGAGGCGAAGGCGCTCCTCGAAGCGGCCGGGACGGTGCGCCGGCTGTGGGTGGACCCGCCGGCCGGGCATGGCTTCGAGACGGTCACCGAGCGGACCGGGCGGCGGGTGGACGCGATGCGCGCCGCCGCCGCGTCCGACCCCGCGCTCGAACCCCTGGTCACCGCCGCGCTGGCGGTCCGCGAGGAGTTGGTCGCCGGGTCCCCCGAGGCGCTGCTGCTGCACGGCAACTTCCGGCAGAGCAAGGTGCTCGCGGGTGAGCGGGCGCCCTGGCTGACGGTCGGGCCCGAGCCGCTGGTCGGTGAGCGGGCGTACGACCTGGCGCGCCTGGTCCGGGACCGGGTGGAGGACCTGATCGCGTCGTCCGCCGGGGCGACGACGGCCCGGCGCCGGGTCAAGAAACTCGCGGACTCGCTGGACGTGGACCAGGAGCGGCTGCACGGCTGGACGCTGTTCCGCGCCGTGGAGTCGGGCACCCGGGCGCTGGCGGCCGGGCGCCGCCAGGAGGGCGAAGTGACCCTGGAGTTCGCGGGCTGGCTGTAGGACATGCGTGAGGGCCCCGCACGGAACGTTCCGTGCGGGGCCCTCACGCGTAAGGAGCGTCAGTCCTGCTGGGAGAGGCGCGCGATGGCCTCCTCGACCGTCAGTTCCTCGCGCTCGCCGGTGCGGCGGTCCTTCAGCTCCAGGACGCCTTCGGCCGAGCGGCGGCCGGCGACCAGGATCTTCGGGACGCCGATCAGCTCGGAGTCGGTGAACTTGACGCCGGGCGAGACGCC
Organism: Streptomyces sp. CB01249; assembly: GCF_001905735.1. Lineage (GTDB taxonomy): Bacteria > Actinomycetota > Actinomycetes > Streptomycetales > Streptomycetaceae > Streptomyces. The sequence continues at coordinate 1,552,609 of NZ_LISW01000002.1, read as the reverse complement.
GGCGCGGTCGTCCACCAGGACGCGCAGCCCGGCGGCGGCCAGCTTGTCGGAGACCTCCAGGGCCAGTTCGGTCTGGAGGGCCTTGCCCGCGGCGACGACGTGGACGTCGGCCGGGGCGATCTCGCGGGGCCAGCACAGGCCCTTGTCGTCGGCGGTCTGCTCGGCGAGGGCGGCCACGGCGCGGGAGACGCCGATGCCGTACGAGCCCATCGTGACGCGGACGGGCTTGCCCTGCTGGCCGAGCACGTCGAGCGCGAAGATGTCGGCGTACTTGCGGCCGAGCTGGAAGATGTGGCCGATCTCGATGGCGCGGTCGACCTGGAGGCCGGTGCCGCACTTGGGGCAGGGGTCGCCCGCCTCGACCACGACGACGTCGAGGTAGTCGTCCACCTCGAAGTCGCGGCCCGCGACGACGTTCTTCGCGTGCTTGCCGTCCTTGTTGGCGCCGGTGATCCAGGCGGTGCCGGGGGCGACGCGGGGGTCGGCGATGTAGCGGACCTTCTCCAGGCCCTGAGGGCCGACGTAGCCGCGTACGAGGTCGGGGCGGCCCACGAAGTCCTCGGCGGTGACCAGCTCGACCACGGCGGGGGCCAGGTGCTCGCCCAGCTTGCCGAGGTCCACCTCGCGGTCGCCGGGCACGCCCACGGCGACGATCTCGCCGTCGACCTTGACCAGCAGGTTCTTCAGCGTGGCGGAGGCCTCCACGCCGAGGTGGGCGGCCAGGGTCTCGATGGTCGGGGTGTCGGGGGTGTCCAGCTCCTCGACGGGGCCGGTGCCCGTGGCGTCGCCGGGGGTGGCGTTGAAGGTCACGGCCTCGGTGTTGGCCGCGTAGTCGCAGTTCGGGCAGTCCACGAAGGTGTCCTCGCCGGCGGGCGCGGGGGCCAGGAACTCCTCGGAGGCGGAGCCGCCCATGGCGCCGGAGACGGCGGAGACGATGCGGTGGTCCAGGCCGAGCCGCTCGAAGATGCGGATGTACGCGGCGCGGTGCAGCTGGTACGCCTCGGCCAGGCCCTCGTCCGTGGTGTCGAAGGAGTACGAGTCCTTCATCTGGAACTCGCGGCCGCGCAGCACACCGGCCCGGGGGCGGGCCTCGTCGCGGTACTTCGTCTGGATCTGGTACAGGATGACCGGCAGGTCCTTGTAGGACGAGCACATGTCCTTGACGACCTGGGTGAAGATCTCCTCGTGCGTGGGGCCGAGGAGGTAGTCGGAGCCCTTGCGGTCCTGGAGCCGGAACAGCAGGTCGCCGTACTCGTCGTAGCGGCCGCTCGCCTCGTAGGGCTCCTTGGGCAGCAGCGCGGGGAGCAGGACCTCCTGGCCGCCGATGGCGTCCATCTCCTCGCGGACGACGCGGGTGATGTTCTCCAGGACCTTCTTGCCGAGCGGCAGCCAGGACCAGATTCCGGCAGCGGTGCGTCGTACGTAGCCGGCTCGGACGAGGAGCTTGTGGTTGAGCGTCTCGGCGTCCGCCGGGTCGTCGCGCAGTGTCTTGATCATCAATCGGGACATGCGCTGGACCTGGGCCATGGTGAACTCCTGCTCGGAAGGGTGATGGGCCCGAGGTTAGCGGGGCGGCCCGTGCGGGCGGAAATCCATTCCCTCACGTACGGCGCAGTGGCAGGGGCGCTCCCATCACCGCGTACGGCTTGGGGGCGCTGGGGAAGAGCACCTGGCGGGCGAGGTCCTGGTAGCCGAGGGAGCGGTAGAGGCCGCGGGCCGGGCTCTCGGTGTCGATCGCGGAGAGGATCGAGCGGGGCTGGGCGACGGCGTCGGTGATGGTGGTGATCAGGGTGCGGCCGATGCCCCGGTTCTGGAAGTCCGGGTGGACGTGGAGCTCGGTGATCACGAAGGCGTCGTCCAGCCAGTGGGCGCTGCCGGTGGCGCGGAGGTAGGGCTCCACGACGGTGGACCACCAGTGGCCGCGGTCGTTGGGCATGCCGTAGACGAAGCCGACGAGCCGGCCCTCGGGCGTCAGGGCGCCGAGCGCGCGGGCGTGCGGGTGGTCGAGGTGCCGGAGCACGATGTGCCGGCGGACCTCGACCTCCCCGGCGCTCAGGCCGAAGGCGACGGCCTGTACGGCCAGGGCCTCGTCGACGCGGTCCGCGAGATCGATCGGCCCGACCCGGACGCCGGTGGTGCGGGGGCCGCCCCCGGAATCTGCTGCCATGGGCCGACCCTACTGTCCGGGTCGCCCGGACGGGGGCGGGTCAGAAGAGCACGCTCATGAAGGCGCCGGTCTCCCGGAAGCCGATGCGGCGGTACGCCTTGCGCGCGGGGGTGTTGTAGTCGTTCACGTAGAGGCTGACGACCGGGGCGACATCGGCCAGCGCGTACCGCAGTACGGCGGCCATGCCGGTCTCCGAGAGGCCGCGGCCGCGGTATTCGGGGGCGACCCACACGCCCTGGATCTGGCATGCCTGCGGGGTGGTGGCGCCGATCTCCGCCTTGAAGACGACCTTGCCGTCGTCGATCCGGGCGAAGGAGCGGCCGGCGCCGATGAGTTCGGCGACGCGGGCCTGGTAGAGGAGTCCGCCGTCCCCGGCGAGCGGGGAGACGCCGACCTCCTCGGTGAACATGTCGATGCAGGCGGGCATCAGGATGTCCATCTCGTCCTTGCGGACGCGGCGGACGAGCGGGTCCGGTTCCACATCGGCGGACGGGCTCTCGGTGACCATGAGGGGCTGGTTGGCCCGGACCTCGCGGGCGGGGCCCCAGCCCGGTTCGAGGAGGCGCCACAGCTCGGCGGTGGGCTCGGCGGGGCCGACGATCGAGGAGCAGCGGCGGCCGGCCCGGCGGGCGCGGTCCGCGAAGGCGCGGACGGCTTCGGGCCCGGCGCAGATCGGGACGAGGTTGGCGCCCGAGTAGCACAGGGAGCGGAGCCGGCCGTCGGCGTACCAGCCCCACATCTCGCCGCCGAGGCGCCAGGGGTCGAGTCCGGCGATCTGCACGCGGGACGTCACGAAGGCGTTGGCCACGGGCTCGCTCTCCAGGACGGCGAGCGCGGCGCCGAGGTCGCTGGGTTCGAGGACCCGGGTGGTGGTGTGCGTCAACACGAGGGGGCCTCACCATGCGGTCTGCTGATTTCCGCACTGTAACCGAAGAGCCTGAGCGACGCCGCCCGTGCCCGGGAACGGCTGTGCGCATCCGGCGCGGGCCCGCACGCGGAAGCGCCCCGCCGAGGGGTTCCTCGCGGGGCGCTGCCGGGGGTGGAGCGGGTCAGCTGATGGAGACCTCGGGCTCGCCGGAGGCGACGCCGTCCTTCTCCATCTGCTCGGCGATCTTCATGGCTTCCTCGATGAGGGTCTCCACGATCTTGGACTCGGGCACGGTCTTGATGACCTCGCCCTTGACGAAGATCTGGCCCTTGCCGTTGCCGGAGGCGACGCCGAGGTCGGCCTCGCGGGCCTCGCCGGGGCCGTTGACGACGCAGCCCATGACCGCGACGCGCAGCGGGACCTCCATGCCCTCGAGACCGGCGCTGACCTGGTCGGCGAGCTTGTAGACGTCGACCTGGGCGCGGCCGCAGGAGGGGCAGGAGACGATCTCCAGGCGGCGCTGGCGCAGGTTCAGCGACTCCAGGATCTGGATGCCGACCTTGACCTCTTCGGCGGGCGGCGCGGAGAGCGAGACGCGGATGGTGTCGCCGATGCCCTCGCTGAGCAGGGCGCCGAAGGCGACGGCCGACTTGATGGTGCCCTGGAAGGCGGGGCCGGCCTCGGTGACGCCGAGGTGCAGCGGGTAGTCGCACTGGGCGGCGAGCTGGCGGTAGGCGTTGACCATCACGACCGGGTCGTTGTGCTTGACCGAGATCTTGATGTCGCGGAAGTCGTGCTCCTCGAAGAGGGACGCCTCCCAGAGCGCGGACTCGACCAGCGCCTCGGGGGTGGCCTTGCCGTACTTCTTCAGCAGCCGGGCGTCCAGCGAACCGGCGTTGACGCCGATCCGGATCGGCGTGCCGGCGTCCTTCGCGGCGCGCGCGATCTCCTTGACCTTGTCGTCGAACTGCTTGATGTTGCCCGGGTTCACGCGGACCGCGGCGCAGCCGGCGTCGATCGCGGCGAAGACGTACTTCGGCTGGAAGTGGATGTCGGCGATCACCGGGATCTGCGACTTGGACGCGATGATCTTCAGGGCGTCCGCGTCGTCCTGGGTCGGACAGGCCACGCGTACGATCTGGCAGCCGGAGGCGGTGAGTTCGGCGATCTGCTGAAGCGTCGCGCCGATGTCGGACGTACGGGTCGTCGTCATCGACTGCACCGAGACGGGGGCGTCCCCGCCGACCGCAACCGATCCGACCTGGATCTTCCGGCTGACCCGCCGTTCGGCGAGCTTGGTCGGAACGGCGGGCATTCCGAGAGAAATCGCAGTCATGCGCTGAGCATCCCCAAGGTGTGGATCGAGGTCCCGGTATCGGCGGGCTCCGGCCTTCGAGGTTACGTCACCGGGGGCGGCCGGGAGCACACCGCGTCCGGCCCCGTACGGAATGTCGGCCCGTCGGACGCACCCCGCACACCGCCGGTCACTCGCGGTGCACCGGGCGCGTCCGGCGGGCCCCGGTCAGGTGATCTTGACCGGGTTGACCACGTCGGCGACGAGGACGAGGAGGGTGAAGCAGATGAAGACCCCGGCGACCACGTAGGCGACGGGCATCAGCTTGGCGACGTCGAACGGGCCGGGGTCGGGGCGCTTGAAGACCCGGGCCGTGTTCCGGCGCAGCGCCTCCCACAGGGCCCCCGCGATGTGTCCGCCGTCGAGCGGGAGCAGCGGGAGCATGTTGAAGAGGAAGAGCGAGAGGTTGAAGCCGGCCAGCAGGAACAGCATCATCGCGATCTGGCTCTCCGCCGGGACGTCCAGCGTCATCACCTCGCCGCCGATGCGGGCCGCGCCGACGACGCCGACCGGGGAGTCCGCCGCACGCTCGCCGTCACCGAAGGCGGCGTCCCACAGGGCGGGGATCTTGGAGGGCAGGGCGATGATCGAGTCGACGCCGTTCTCCACCATGTCGCCCATGCGGACGACCGAGTCGCCGAAGGAGAGCGGGAGGATCTTCGTCTGGGCGGCGAAGCCGAGGTAGCCGGCCGTGACGAATTCGCCGGCGACCGCTTCGCCGTGCGAGTCCTTCTTGGCGACGGCGTTCTTCAGGAGGACCGCGTGCAGGTCCTTCTCCTGCCCGTCGCGCTCGACCGTGATGGTGGCGGGGCCGACGGTGTCGCGGATGCGGTCGGACAGGGTGTCCCAGGAGTCCATCCGCTGACCGTCGAAGGCGACGATCTTGTCGCCCTTCTTCAGCCCGGCCGCCTGCGCGGGCGAGACGGCGTCGGACTTCTTGCAGGTCTCGCGCTCGGCGCTCTGCGGGATGACGCACTTCTGGACGCCGGCGACCTCGGTGGTGTTGGTCTGGAAGCCGAAGGACATGGCGACACCGAGGAAGATCACCACGGCCAGCACCAGGTTCATGAAGGGTCCGGCGAACATGACGATGACGCGCTTCCACGGCTTGCGCGTGTAGAAGAGACGCTTCTCGTCGCCCGGTTCCAGCTCTTCGAAGGCGGCTGATCTGGCGTCCTCGATCATGCCCCGCCAGGGCGAGGTGGAACGCGCCTCCAGCTTGCCGTCGGCACCGGGCGGGAACATCCCGATCATGCGGATGTAGCCGCCGGCCGGGATGGCCTTGATGCCGTATTCGGTGTCGCCCTTCTTGCGGGACCAGATGGTCGGGCCGAAGCCGACCATGTACTGGGGGACGCGGATGCCGAAGAGCTTCGCCGTCGACAGGTGGCCGAGCTCGTGCCAGGCGATGGAGAACAGCAGGCCGAAGGCGAAGATCACGATGCCGAGAATCGTCAGCAGGATCGTCGTCATGCTCATGCGCGTGCCTCCGCAATGGCCTTGGCCGAGAGTTCCCGGGCCCGGGTCCGCGCCCAGGTCTCCGCTTCGAGTACGTCCGCGACGGTGAGAGAAGTTCCCGATTCCGGTGTGCCGTGTTCGCCCACCACCGCGGTGACCGTGTCCATGATGCCGTTGAAGGGCAGCTTCCCGGACAGGAACGCGTCGACGCACTCCTCGTTGGCCGCGTTGAACACGGCGGGCGCGGTGCCGCCCAGCGCGCCGACGTGCCGGGCGAGGCCGACGGACGGGAAGGCTTCGGTGTCCAGCGGGTAGAACTCCCAGCTGGCCGCCTTCGTCCAGTCGAAGGCGGGCGCCGCGTCCGGGACGCGCAGCGGCCAGCCGAGGCCGATGGCGATCGGGCCGCGCATGTCGGGCGGGGTGGCCTGGGCGAGCGTGGAGCCGTCGGTGAACTCGACCATGGAGTGCACGTACGACTGGGGGTGGACGACGACCTCGATGCGGTCGAAGGGGATGTCGTAGAGCAGGTGCGCCTCGATGACTTCGAGGCCCTTGTTGACGAGGGTGGCCGAGTTCACGGTGATGACCGGTCCCATGGCCCAGGTCGGGTGCGCGAGGGCCTGCTCGGGGGTGACCTCGGCCAGCTCGCTCCTGGTGCGGCCGCGGAAGGGCCCGCCGGACGCGGTGACGACGAGCCGGCGCACATCGGCGCGGGTGCCGGCGGCGAGCGCCTGGAAGAGCGCGGCGTGCTCCGAGTCGACGGGGATGATCTGCCCCGGGGCGGCCAGCGCCTTGACCAGGGGGCCGCCGACGATCAGGGACTCCTTGTTGGCGAGCGCCAGGGTGCGGCCCGCCTTCAGGGCGGCCAGGGTCGGGGCGAGACCGATGGAGCCGGTGATTCCGTTGAGCACGGTGTGGCAGTCGCTCGCGGCCAGCTCCGTCGCCGCGTCCGGTCCGGCGAGGATCTCGGGGACCGGCTCGCCCGCCCCGTACTCCTGGCGCAGCGCCTCGCGCAGGGCGGGTACGGCCTCGGGCGAGGCGACGCCGACGGTGCGCACCTTCAGCAGGCGGGCCTGCTCGGCGAGGAGGGCGACCCGGCCGCCGGCCGCGGACAGCGCGGTGACGCGAAAGAGGTCGGGGTTGCGCAGCACCAGGTCGATGGCCTGGGTGCCGATGGACCCGGTGGAGCCAAGGATGACGAGATCCCGGCGTCCTTCCACGGCGTCGAAGACGAGGTGCGGGTCTGCGAGAGGGGCAGGGCTGTCGGTCATGGGCCCCATTGTCGCCGCTCCCGCTGTGCGCGGGGACAGGGTGTCCCGGGTTGACCCGTGCGTGTCCCCGCCCCCGCGTTTCCCGCTCAGCCGGTGGCGGCGGCGAACGCCTCGTGGAAGCCGGGGAACGTCTTGCGTACGCAGCCGGGGTCGTCGTACGTGATGCCGGGGGTGCGCAGCCCCGCGACGGCGAACGACATGACGATGCGGTGGTCGCCGTGGGTCTCGATCTCGACGGGCCCGGGCGTGCCCGGCTGGATCTCGATCCAGTCGGGGCCCGTGGTGACCGTGATGCCCATGCGCCGCAGGTTGTCCGCGCACGCCTCCAGCCGGTCGCACTCCTTCACCCGGGTGTTGCCGACGTCCTCGATGCGTACGGGCCCCGAGGCGAAGGGGGCGATCGCGGCGAGCGTGGGCATGGTGTCGGAGATGTCGCGCATGTTGACGGTGAGGCCGCTGAGGGTGCCGGTCGAGCGGACCGTGGTGGCGCCGTCCTTCATGGTGACGTCGGCGCCCATGCGGCGCAGGACGTCGGTGAACCGCAGGTCCCCCTGGAGGGCGCCCTCGCCGAGTCCGGGGACGGTGATCTCGCGGCCGGTGAGGGCGGCGGCGGCGAAGAAGTAGCTCGCGGTGGAGGCGTCGGGTTCGACGGCGTAGGTGGTGGCGCGGTAGCCGCCGGGCTCCACGGTGAAGAGGGTGCCGTCGGGGCCGCTCCGGGTGACCCGGGCGCCGAAGGAGCGCATCATCGCGAGGGTGATCTCGATGTAGGGCGCGGAGACGAGGTCGGTGACGGTGATCCGCAGCCCGGTCTCCGTGAGCGGGCCGAGCATCAGCAGGGCGGTGAGGTACTGGCTGGACTGCCCGGCGTCCAGGGTGAGTTCGCCGCCCTTGATGCCGGCGGCCTCGATGCGCAGCGGGTGGTGGCCCTCGGCGTCCTCGTGGCGCAGGTCGACGCGGAGGGTACGCAGGGCCTCGGTGAGCGGGGCGAGGGGGCGGCGGCGCATCTGCGCGGAGGCGTCGAAGCGGTAGCTGCCGCGGGCGCCGGCCGCCGCGAGGGTGGGCAGGAAGCGGGCGGTGGTGGCCCCGTCGCGGCAGTAGACGTCGGCCTCGGTGGCGGCGGGCCCGGCGGGGCGGCCGGTGATGTGCCAGGCGTCCGCCTCCTGCTCGACCTCGTAGCCGAGCGCGGTGAGCCCGGCCGCGAAGCCCTCGGTGTCGTCGGAGCGCAGCGGGCGTACGAGCGTGCTGCGGCCGTTCGCGGCGGCGGCCAGGAAGAGGGCGCGCGCGGTGACGGACTTGGAGCCGGGGACGTGGATGACGGTCACGGGCGTCCATCCTGCCGTGAACCGGGACATGCGGCGGGGCGCGTCCAGCGACTGGACGCGCCCCGCGGTGCCCGGCGGTTCAGCGGATCGGGCGGTGGACGTTCTCCTCGGTGGAGGGGCCGGGGGTGGCGTCGGCGATCCAGGGGCCCTCGCCGCTCGGGTCGACCACGCCCTCCTCCAGCCAGCCGTACGTGCCGGACAGGACGCCCTCCACGACGCGCCGGTCCAGGTCGTCGGTGTTGGACCAGAGCCGGGTGAACAGCTCCTCGACGCGGATGCGGGCCTGGCGGCAGAAGGCGTCGGCGAGCTGGTACGCCTCGCGGCCGTGCTCGTCCGTGGCGCGCAGGTGCTCGGCGCGGACGCAGGCGGCGCTCATCGCGAAGAGTTCGGCGCCGATGTCCACGATCCGGCCGAGGAAGCCCTGTTTGGTCTCCATCCGACCCTGCCAGCGGGACATCGCGTAGAACGTGGAGCGGGCCAGCTTGCGCGAGGCGCGTTCGACGTACCGCAGATGCGTGGCCAGGTCCGGGTGGCCGGCCGGGTTGAACTCGGCGTAGGTGGTCGGGAGCTGCCCCGGGCCCGCGACGAGCTTGGGCAGCCACTTGGCGTAGAAGCCGGCCGCGTTGGCGCCCGCCTTCGCCTTGGCGGAGAGCGGCTTGTCGGGGTCGATGATGTCCCCGGCGACCTTGAGGTGGGCGTCGACGGCCTCGCGGGCGATCAGCAGGTGCATGATCTCCGTGGAGCCCTCGAAGATCCGGTTGATCCGCATGTCGCGGAGCATCTGCTCGGCGGGCACGGCCCGTTCGCCCCGGGCGGCGAGGGATGCGGCGGTCTCGAAGCCGCGTCCGCCGCGGATCTGGACCAGTTCGTCGGCGATCAGGCAGCCCATCTCGGAGCCGTACAGCTTGGCGAGCGCCGCCTCGATGCGGATGTCGTTGCGGTCCTCGTCGGCCATCTGCGAGGCGAGGTCGACCACGGCTTCCAGGGCGAAGGTGGTCGCGGCGATGAAGGCGATCTTGGAGCCGACGGCCTCGTGCCGGGCGACCGGCCTGCCCCACTGCTCGCGGACGGCGGACCACTCGCGGGCGATCTTCAGGCACCACTTGCCGGAGCCGACGCACATCGCGGGCAGCGAGAGCCGCCCGGTGTTGAGCGTGGTCAGCGCGATCTTGAGCCCGGCGCCCTCGGGTCCGATGCGGTTGGCGGCGGGCACCCGCACCTGGTGGAAGCGGGTGACGCCGTTCTCGATGCCGCGCAGGCCCATGAACGCGTTGCGGTGCTCGACGGTGATGCCGGGGGCGTCCGCCTCGACCACGAAGGCGGTGATGCCGCCCTTGCTTTCCGGTGACTTCGGTACGCGGGCCATGACGACCAGGAGGTCCGCGACGACGCCGTTGGTGGTCCACAGCTTCACTCCGTCGAGGACGTAGTCGTCCCCGTCCCGGACGGCGGTGGTGGCGAGCCGCGCGGGGTCGGAGCCCACGTCCGGCTCGGTGAGGAGGAACGCCGAGATGTCGGTACGGGCCAGCCGGGGCAGGAAGGCGTCCTTCTGCTCCTGGGTGCCGAAGGTCTTCAGGGGCTGCGGTACGCCGATCGACTGGTGGGCGGAGAGCAGCGCGCCGATCGCGGGGCTGGCGGAGCCGGCCAGGGCGAGGGCCCGGTTGTAGTAGACCTGGGTCAGGCCGAGGCCGCCGTACTTGACGTCGATCTTCATGCCGAGCGCGCCGAGTTCCTTGAGGCCGCGCACGACCTCGTCGGGGATCTTCGCCTCGCGTTCGATGAGGGCGCCGTCGACCCGGGTCTCGCAGAACTCGCGGAGCCGGGCGAGGAATTCCTCGCCGCGCCGGACGTCCTCGCCCGCGGGCTGCGGGTGCGGGTGGATCAGGTCCAGGCGGAAGCGGCCGAGGAAGAGTTCCTTGGCGAAGCTGGGTTTGCGCCAGTCCTGTTCCCGGGCGTCCTCGGCGACCTGGCGCGCTTCGCGTTCGGTGACCTTGGGCGTGGGCTGTTGTGCGGATGGAGCGGACATGAGGGCTCACCTCGCCGCGTCGTCGGGTGGGCGGACCCGGCAGGCGCACGGGCGGCGGGGTCCGTCCCGCCCGTGCGTACCTGTCCGGTTCTACTCGTCCGTATGTACCCGATTCCGGCGGGGTCGACCAGCCTCGGGGCGCCGATCGGGTCGGCCACCACTCAACTGCCCGCCGCCGGGTGCGGCATGCGTCCGCGTGGGCGTCAGAGCGCGAGGCCGGTGAGGACGAGGACGCGTTCGTAGGTGTAGTCGTCCATCGCGTAGCGGACGCCCTCGCGGCCCACGCCGGACTGCTTGGCTCCGCCGTACGGCATCTGGTCGGCGCGGTACGAGGGGACGTCGCCGATGATCACACCGCCGACCTCCAGCGCGCGGTGGGCGCGGAAGGCGGCCTGGATGTCATGGGTGAACACGCCCGCCTGGAGCCCGTACTGCGAGGCGTTGACGGCGGCGAACGCCTCGGCCTCGCCGTTCACCTTCTGCACGGAGAGGACCGGCCCGAAGACCTCCTCGGTCGCGAGGGTGACGCCGTCGGGCAGTCCGGCGAGGACGGTCGGGGCGTACGTGGACCCGTCGCGCTTGCCGCCCGCGAGAAGCCGGGCGCCCGCCGCGACGGCCTCGTCCACCCAGGACTCGACGCGCCGGGCGGCGGCCTCGTCCACGAGCGGGCCGACGTCGGTGGTGGGGTCGGACGGGTCACCGGTGACCTGGGCCTCCACGGCGGCGACGATCCTCGGCAGCAGCCGGTCGTACACGGCGGCGTCGGCAATGACGCGCTGCACGGAGATGCAGGACTGGCCGCCCTGGTAGTTGGAGAAGGTCGCGATGCGGGTCGCGGCCCAGTCCAGGTCCTCGTCGGAGGCGTAGTCACCGAGGACGACGGCTGCGCCGTTGCCGCCGAGCTCCAGCGTGCAGTGCTTACGGGGCACCGAGTCCATGATCGCGTAGCCGACGGGGGCGGACCCGGTGAAGGAGATCACGGGCAGCCGCTCGTCCTGGACCAGGGCGGGCATCCGGTCGTTGGGGACGGTGAGGACGGACCAGGACCCGGCCGGGAGGTCCGTCTCGGCCAGCAGCTCGCCCAGGACCAGCGAGGAGAGCGGGGTCGCCGGGGCGGGCTTGAGGATGATCGGGACGCCGACGGCGATGGCCGGGGCGACCTTGTGGGCGCTCAGGTTCAGCGGGAAGTTGAAGGGCGCGATGCCGAGGACGGTGCCGCGCGGGAAGCGCCGGGTGAGGCCGAGGCGGCCGGTGCCCCCGGCGTCGGTGTCCAGGCGCTGGGCCTCGCCGCTGTTGAACCGGCGGGCCTCCTCGGAGGCGAAGCGGAACACGGACACGGCCCGCCCGACCTCGCCGCGCGCCCACTTGACGGGCTTGCCGTTCTCGGCGGAGATCAGCTGCGCGATCTCCTCGGTGCGCTCGGCGAGGCGGCGGGCCACGTGGTCGAGCGCGGCGGCGCGGACGTGGGCCGGGGTCGCGGCGAACTCCTCGCGCACGGCGTGCGCGGCGGCGACGGCCTCCTCGACCTGGGCCTCGGTCGGGACGGAGACCGTTCCGACGAGGCGCCCGTCCCAGGAGTTGGTGACGTCGAAGCTTTCCTCGCCGGTGGCCTGGCGGCCGGCCAGCCAGAAGGCGTGGGTGGAGGTCATGGAGTTCCGGCCCTTCGATGGCGTGGGGTGTGTCGGCCCCCACGGTAGGGCCGCCGGGGCCGCCTGGCGTTTGTCCTGGGTGGAGCAGAGCGGCGCAGGGGCGCGCCTTATTGGCCAGGGCCGGTCAGGCCCCGGGGGGCGTGGTGACCTTCAGCGCGAGCCAGAGCTCCATGCGGACGTCCGGGTCGTCCAGCGAGCGGCCGAGGATCTCCTCGACCCGCCGCATCCGGTACCGCAGGGTGTGCCGGTGGACCCCCAGGTCGGCGGCGGCCGCGTCCCACTGCCCGTGGTGCGAGAGCCAGGCGCGCACCGAGGCGACCAGATCGCCGCGGCCCTTGGCGTCGTGCTCGTACAGCGCGCGGAGCATTCCGTCCGCGAAGGCCCGCACCGCGTCGTCCGCCAGCAGCGGCAGCACGGACCCGGTGGCCAGCTCCGCGTGCTCGACCAGCGCCCGGCCCCGGCGGCGGGCCACCGAGAGGGCCTGTTCCGCCTGCTTGTACGCGGCGGACACGGCGACCGGGCCCGCCGGTGCGGACATGCCCACCACGACATCGCTCTCCTGGGCGGCGGCCGGTTCGCGCGGGGTCAGCTCGTCCTGCGCCTCGGCGTACGCCTGGCAGGCGGTCACCGCGGCTCCGCCGTCGGCGGCCAGCACCAGGAGGCGTTCGCCCTCGGGGACCATCAGCAGGGTCTCGCCGGACCGGTCGGCCGCGGTGTCGAGCGCGTCGGCCAGGAGCGCCGTGGCCGAGGGGTCCTGGCCCTCGGCGATGAGCAGCCGGAAGGGGGCGTCGAGCAGTCCGCCGTAGAGGTCCCCGGCGACCGCGCGGGCGTGGTCGGGCTGGCCGGCGAGAAGCATCCGCAGCACCGCCGCGCCGAGGCGCTGTTCGGCGCCCTGGAGGGCGCGGGAGCGGGCGGTGGTGAGGGTGAGCAGGGCGACCGCCGAGTGCACGGCGTACCGCTCGGCGGTGCCGAGGGCCGCCCCGGTGCCGACGGCGAGGGCGCCGCGGACCCGGCGGCCGGTGCCCAGGGACTGGAGCTCGACGCGGTCGTCGGTGTCGCCGACGACCATGCTCGCCGGGGCGGGGCGGGCGCGCAGCCGCTCCACCTCGGGGGTGAGCCGGGCGGCGCGGCGGGCCGCCCAGTCGGGGGCGGCGGCCACGACGGCTCCGGCGGCGTCGTAGAGGGCGGCCCAGCCGTTGACGTGGGCGGCGAGGCGGGTGAGGAGGGCCGCGGGGCCGTCCCCGGCGAGCGCCGCGCTCGTGAGCTCCCGCTGCGCCTCGAAGCCGGCGGTGACCGCGCGGTACTGGTCGGCCGCGATCTGCGAGGAGACGGCCTTGGCGATGGCGATGAAGGGGGTGCGGCGGGGCACTTCGAGCAGCGGCAGCCCGGCCTCCTCGGCGGCGCCGATCAGGGGCTGGGGCACCTCGTCGTAGTTGACGCCGACGGCGAATCCGAGCCCGGCGACCCCGGCGTCGGCGAGCCTGCGCACGTAACGCCCCATCGCCTCCGGGTTCTCCGCGTCCAGGTTGGTCGCGGTGACCAGCAGCAGTTCGCCACCCTCCATATAGGGGACGGGGTCGGTCAGCTCGCTGGCGTGCGCCCAGCGCACCGGGGTGCCGAGGCGGTCCGCCCCCGCGCGCACCGTGAGTTTGAGCGCCGAGTGCTGGACGAGCGAGGCGAGCGTGGGCGGCATGGGGGTGAGGGCCTTCGGCAGGGGGTGATTTCGCCGTCCCGTATGAACGGCTCACTTCGATTCTGCCAGGGTGGCAGAGTCCCTGTCACCGCTGCCACTCGTGTCCCGCGCGCCCCTGCCGCCCCTCCCCCTCAGCCGGCCAGCCGTACGAGCAGCGGGGGCATGTGCGCGCCGTCCACGGTGGTCAGGGAGAGCACCGCGTGGCCGTGCGGCAGTTCGTAGGCGAGCGCGGAGGCGGACCACCGCTCCCGTTCGACCTGGCGGACGGTCACCGCGTCCGTGGTGACGGCCTTGCCGGTGGCCATCTTGCGCAGCGAGTGCAGGGCGCGGGTGAGCGGCTGGTCGGCGAAGACGCCGTGCTGGGCGACCTCGCGGACCTCCACCCACTCCTTCCCCCACGCCTCCGCGAAGCGCTTGCCGTCCCAGGTGGTGAGGCCGGGGAAGACCATGGCGCAGCCGAACGCCCCGAGCAGCGCCGTGTGCAGCCCCTCCGGCACGTCGTCCAGGGTGCGCAGGGCGAGGACCGCGCCCGCGTTGACGGAGCGGAGGCGGCGGATGCCCCGGACGGTGTCGGCGGTGACGGTGTGGGTGGCGTCGTCCAGGACGAGGCAGACGAACAGCGAGCGGTCGGTGCGGGCGGCGGTGACGGCGTTGAACTGGGCGAGCACCAGGCGGGCCAGGATGCGGGACGCCTCGGCGTGGCCCCGCTCCGGCAGGTCGATGCGGACCCGCAGCGGGTGGCGGCCCAGGGAGCGCAGCGAGAACGGCCGGGCGTCCTCGCCGGTGGCGAAGAACCCCGCGAAGGCGGGCCGGTCGAGCGTGGCGATCCGGTCGGCCAGGACGGCGGCCGGGTCGGCGCCGCCGCCCGCCTGGCGGGCCCGGGCCTCCAGCTCGCGCAGCATCGCCTGGTGTCCCCCGGCCTCCAGGGCCTGGCGCAGGGCGCCGAGCGCGGCGGCGGAGCCTTCGAGGAGTTCGCGCAGTTCGGGTACGGAGGGGAAGCGGCCGTGGACCGTGCGGAACGGGCCGAGCAGCTGCCCGAGGGCGGTCGCGGCGCGCCGGGTCTCCAGGGCGGGGATGTCCCCGGCCAGCCCCTCGGCGAGGGCCGCCGCGGCCTCGTCCGGGTCGGTGGTGCCGCCGTACAGGTCGAAGTCGTGCAGGGAGGCGGGGTCGCCGATGCGGATGACGACGTCGTAGGCGTCGTCCGGGCCGAGCCCGCCGCCCGCCCCGCCGACGGCGAGCACCGCGGCCTGGCCGGTGAGCGCCCGCAGCGCGAGGGCCTCCACGACGGGCCGGACGATCCGGTCGGTCTTGCCGGAGCCGGGCGGGCCGACGGCCAGCAGGGAGGTGCCGAGCGAGGCGGGTTCCAGCGCCAGGCCGGAGCCCCGGCGGGGGTAGGGGTTGCGCGGGTCGTCGGCGCACTCCCCGATGCGGACCTGGCCGGTGAGCGGGTCGTGGGTGGCGGTGCGCCGGGGCACGTCCCGGAGGCCGGAGGGGTGCAGGAAGGCGTCGGCGCCCTTGCGGAGCACGGTCTCGGTGAAGGAGGCCAAACGGTCGGGGCGGCCGCGCGCCCCGGTCCAGGCGTGGCCCACCCGCACGCAGTCCACGTCGTTCATCCGGCCCGCGTACACGGCGGCAGTCAGCGCCTCGGCGGCGTCGGCGGAGCCGGCGGCGCGCAGCTCGGGCCACTGGGCGCGGAGGGGGCCGTCCGCCGGGGCGGGGGCGGTGTCGTTCGCGTCCTGGGGGCGTCCGGGTGCGCGTCCGGCGCGGAGGTCGCGGAGGGCGTCTCCCCAGTGCGCGGCCCGGGCGATGGGCCACACGACGATGGCGGTGGTCAGCGCGTAGCAGGTGTAGGCGGCCACGGTGGCCTTCAGCTGGTCGCCGCTGAGCAGCCAGCCCTGCGCCGACCCCATGAGCACGAGCAGCAGCGGCACCTTCGGGGTCCAGGCCAGCCACAGCAGCACCACCGCGGCGGCCACCGACAGCGTCAGCCTGAGGCGTTCGTACCGCTCACCGGCGAAGTACCGCAGGACATGGGCCCAGCCGCCGAGCCGGGCGGCGTAGAAGCCCAGGATGAGCACCAGGACCTCGTAGTAGAGGGTGGTCGAGTCGACCACCAGGCCCGGCGCGTCCTCCCGCAGACCGCCCAGGACCCACCACTTGGGCCCGGTGATGATCTCGATCGGCTTGAACACATAGGGGACGGCGCGCGCCGAGAGCAGCAGCCACAGCAGCAGCCAGAGGATCAGCGTCGCGGCCGGGCCGACCAGCGAAGGGCGGGGCGGGCGCTCGGCGGGGCGGGGCGTGAATCCGTACCGCCAGACGCCGGGCGCGGCCTCGGGGCGGGGGGCGTTGAACCAGTCGGCGGTGGGCGAGGCGGTGCCCGGGGCCGGGGTGTGCACGAGGGGCTGCGGCGCGGCGGGGGGCCGGGCGGGCGGCGGGACCGTGGGCGGGTAGGCGGGCGGGGCGGCGGGGGGCGGACCCGCCGGACGCGGTACGGAGCCTTCGGCCCGTGCGCCCGGCGGCTGCGCGCCCCGCGTGTCCCACGCGCCGTGCGTACCGTCGTTGTCCATGAACCGTTGCCCCCTTGACCAGCCAGGTCCGTCACTGCACCGGTCAATCTAGTGCGCGCACACGGTGAGTTCAGCAACGCGCCCGGATAGTGACCGCCGGGATCCTGCCCCGTACCCCCGCGCCGCCTTCTGTCCTTCTCGGACAACGACACGTACGCGACCACTACCGATCGGAGCATGCCCCGCCCCCGGTACCGCGCCTAGCCTGCACAACGAAGAAGCGTCCGAAACACCCCCAGGAGCCCCGCATGACCGAAATCCCGCAGGAGCGCCGACTCGTCACCGCCATCCCCGGTCCGAAGTCGGTCGAGCTGCAAGACCGCCGGCTCGCGGCGGTCGCCGCGGGCGTCGGCTCCACCCTGCCGGTGTTCACCGCGCGGGCGGGCGGCGGGATCATCGAGGACGTGGACGGCAACCGGCTGATCGACTTCGGGTCCGGCATCGCCGTGACCTCGGTCGGCGCCTCCGCCGAGGCCGTCGTGCGCCGGGCCTCCGCGCAGCTGGCGGACTTCACCCACACCTGTTTCATGGTCACGCCGTACGAGGGGTACGTGGAGGTCTGCGAACGGCTCGCGGAGCTGACCCCGGGCGACCACGCGAAGAAGTCGGCGCTGTTCAACTCGGGCGCCGAGGCCGTCGAGAACGCGGTGAAGATCGCTCGCGCGTACACCAAGCGCACCGCGGTCGTCGTGTTCGACCACGGCTACCACGGCCGAACGAACCTCACGATGGCGCTGACCGCCAAGAACATGCCGTACAAGCAGGGCTTCGGTCCGTTCGCGCCGGAGGTGTACCGGGTGCCGGTGGCGTACGGCTACCGCTGGCCGACCGGCGCCGAGAACGCCGGCGCGGAGGCGTCCGCCCAGGCCATCGACCAGATCACCAAGCAGATCGGCGCGGAGAACGTCGCCGCGATCATCATCGAGCCGGTGCTCGGCGAGGGCGGCTTCATCGAGCCGGCCAAGGGCTTCCTGCCGGCCATCGAGCGGTTCGCGAAGGACAACGGCATCGTCTTCGTGGCCGACGAGATCCAGTCGGGCTTCTGCCGGACCGGCCAGTGGTTCGCCTGCGAGGACGAGGGCATCGTCCCGGACCTGATCACCACGGCCAAGGGCATCGCGGGCGGCCTTCCGCTGTCGGCCGTGACCGGCCGCGCCGAGATCATGGACGCGGCGCACGCGGGCGGCCTCGGCGGTACGTACGGCGGCAACCCGGTCGCGTGCGCGGGCGCCCTCGGGGCGATCGAGACGATGCGCGAGCTTGACCTGAACAAGAAGGCGAAGCGCATCGAGGAGGTCATGAAGGGCCGCCTCGAAGGGATGCGCGCGAAGCTGCCGAACGGCGGGCTGATCGGTGACATCCGGGGCCGCGGCGCGATGATCGCGATCGAGCTGGTGAAGCCGGGTACGAAGGACCCGCACCCGGAGGCGGCGACGCGGCTCGCGAAGACGTGCCACGCCGAGGGCGTCCTCGTCCTGACCTGCGGTACCTACGGCAACGTGCTGCGCTTCCTGCCGCCGCTGGTGATCGGCGAGGACCTGCTGAACGAGGGTCTGGACGTCCTGGAGGGCGCCTTCGCGGGCCTCTGATCCCCGGATCGCGTGCGGGCCTGTGAAGAAAAGGTGGGGGGCCGATGGCGGGATACCGTACCCGCTATCGGTCCCCCTTCCCCTGACGTACGGTTTCCGCAGATGAGAGAAACACCCCGCCCGCAGGGGACTGCGGGTGAATCCGGGTCGGAGCTTCCTCGGCACCGTCCCGGGCGTGCTTTCGCGCACACCACTGGGGCATCACGCTCCGGAACTCCTCACCGATCGGATGGCCGCCCGCCCCACACCCCCCGGGGCGCGCGGCAAACCGGTCCACTCGTCCGCTCCGGAACAACCCCCCCAGTTCCGGGGCGGACGGCTTTTTTCTTCTCCCTGGTGTCGGGCCTGTCGGCCCTCTTCGCGCTGACCACCTGGCAGATCGCCGCCGACGGCCCGCTGCGCGGCCTCGACGAGCGCGCCGGGCGCGCCCTCGTCGGCCACGGCCCCCGGTGGCTCACCGAATTCCTCGCCGATCTCGGCAACATGCAGGTCGCCCTTCCGGTGCTGGCCTGTGCCCTCGGCTGGTCGGTGCTGCGCGGGCGGCGGTGGGAGGCGGTGGCCGCGGCCCTCGCGATGGCGGCGGTGCCCCTGCTCGTCGTACCGCTGAAGGACTGGATCGCCCGGCCCGGGCCGCTGACGGAGGCCACCGGCTACTACCCGTCGGGGCACGCGGCAACGGCGGCGGTGGCGTACGGGGCTTCGGCGCTGCTGCTCGCCGGGCGCGGGCGGCACCTGTGGATGATGCCCGTCATCGCCGTCCTGCTGACGGCGATGACGGGCATCGGTCTGGTGCTCCGCGGCTATCACTGGCCGCTGGATGTGCTGGGCAGCTGGTTCCTGTGCGGGCTGCTGCTCCTGCTGTTGTACGGGGTGCTCAGCCGAAGTAGGCGTCGAAGTTCTTCGAGAACTCCCAGTTGTTGAAGCGGTCCCAGTTGACGGACCAGGTCATCAGGCCGCGCAGGCCCGACCAGGTGCCGTGGGTGGCGTAGGAGCCGCAGTCGGTCTTCTTGGTGAGGCAGTTGAGCGCCTTGGTGACCTCGGCGGGCGAGGTGTGTCCGTTGCCCGCCTGGGTGGAGGCCGGGAGGCCGATCGCGACCTGGTCGGGCCGCAGTCCGGGGAAGACCTTCGTCTGGTCACCGGCGACGGGGAAGCCCGCCAGCAGCATGTCGGTCATCGCGATGTGGAAGTCGGCGCCGCCCATGGAGTGGTACTGGTTGTCCAGACCCATGATGGAGCCCGAGTTGTAGTCCTGGACGTGCAGCAGGGTGAGGTCGTCGCGCAGCGCGTGGATCACCGGCAGGTAGGCACCGGCGCGCGGGTCCTGGCCGCCCCAGGGACCGGAGCCGTAGTACTGGTACCCGAGCTGCACGAAGAAGGTCTCCGGGGCCATGGTGAGGACGAACTTCTCGCCGTACTTGGCCTTGAGGGTCTTCACCGCCGAGATCAGGTTGACGATCACCGGGGTGGTGGGGTTCCGGAAGTCGGTGTCCCCGGTGTTCAGCGAGAGCGAGTGGCCCTCGAAGTCGATGTCCAGACCGTCGAGGCCGTACTCGTCGATGATCTTGCTCACCGAGGAGACGAACGTGTCGCGGGCGGCGGTGGTGGCGAGCTGCACCTGGCCGTTCTGGCCGCCGATGGAGATCAGGACCTTCTTGCCGGCGGCCTGCTTGGCCTTGATGGCCGCCTTGAACTCGGCCTCCGACTCGACGTTCGGGCACTCGGTGACCGGGCAGAGCTTGAAGCGGATGTCGCCCGAGGTGACGGAGGTCGGCTCACCGAAGGCCAGGTCGATGACGTCCCAGGAGTCGGGCACGTCCGCCATGCGCGTGTAGCCGGAGCCGTTGGCGAAGCTGGCGTGCAGATAGCCGACGAGCGCGTGGGCCGGCAGCTGGCTACCGGTACCGCCCTCGCTGCCCTTGCCGGTGGTCGCCGAGACCGCGGCCGACTTGGCGGACTCGCCCGCCTCGTTGACGGCGCTGACCTGGAAGCTGTACGCGGTGGAGGCGCTGAGTCCGGTCACGGTGGCCGAGGTCCCGGTGACGCTCTGGACCTTGGTGCCGCCCTGGTAGACGTTGTAGCCGGTGGCCCCGGAGGAGCCCGTCCAGGACAGGGCGACCGAGGAGGAGGTGACCGTGCCGGTCTTGAGGGCCGTGGGGGCGGAGGGCAGCACGACCGGGTCGCCGCCGGGGCCGATGAGGCTGATGTCGTCGGCGTAGTAGGCCGGGGTGCCGTACCAGCCGTGCGTGTAGATGCTGACCGAGGTGGTGGAGGGCCCGGTCGTGAAGGTGGTCGTGAGCTTCTGCCAGCCGGGGGCGGACTGTGTCCAGGTGGAGACGTCCGTCGTGCCGGTGCCCGAGGCGCCGAGGTAGACGTAACTGCCCTGCACCCAGGCGCTCAGCGTGTACGTCGAGCCGGGCTTGACCTTCACGGACTGGGAGCACTGCGCGTTGTCGCTGCCGGCCGGGGTGGCCTTCAGCGCCGAAGTCCCGCCGTGTACGGGGGTGCTGACGGCCGCTCCGCTGCCGCCGGAGCAGTTCCAGCCGGACAGCCCGGCCTCGAAGGTGCCGTTGGCCGCCAGCTCGGCGTCGGCCGCGGCGGCGGTGGGCGCCGAGGCGGCGAGACCGCCCGCGGCGAGCAGAGCGGCCGAGAAGGCGGCCACAAGTCCGGTCATGCGGGCGGGGGGTCTTGTGCGTTCCACAACGGCCTCCGTACAGGGGGGAATTGGTGCGGCGCGGGGAATTGATGCGGCGCGCACAACATGGTCCAGACCAATCGGGTTGTCAAGACCTCTGGCACGGTCAGACCCCCTCGCCGCCTGCGGGGCCCGCCGCCGCCTCGTGCATCGCGAGCTCCAGGAGCGTGGCGTCGGTGAGGGTGCCCGAGCCGTCCGGCGGGACGAGCCAGCGCACCTTTCCGGCCGGGCGGCCCGGGTGCGGGACGACGATCCAGGTGCCGCTTCCGGCCCCCCGGATGCCCGTGCCGACCCAGCGGGCGACGGTGCCCGGCGGGACGAAGAAGCCCATCCGGGACTCGCCGAAGTCCGCGAGGACCGGTCCCGGCCGGTCGATGAGCCGGGTGAGCACGTCGAGGGTGGGATAGCCCAGCTCCCCCGGCAAAATCAGTACGTCCCAGCGCCTGCCGGCGGGCAGCAGCGCGATCCCCCGCGGATCGCGCTCCCAGTCCCACCGGCAGGCGACCGGGTCGGGCGCCGCCGACGCCAGCCACTCGACCGCTGCCCTGACCTCCGAGCCCTTCATGGCCCGCCTCCGTAGTCCGTGTCGCGCCGGCCGGGCGGCGGGCGCGTTCACGGGAGAGAGCGGGTCGGCGGCGATCCATGACGCGGGTTCGGCTACTGATTGGTAGTGATCTGGGTCACGCCGGACCGTTGTCAGTGGCGGGTGGCAGACTCCGGAGCATGGAACACATGGGGGACGTGCGCAGTGTCGAAGACCTCGTCGAGCTGGCCGGCCGCGGCGAGAAGGTGAAGTACCTGCACTTCTGGGGGCACCGGCCGCGCCCGGACGGCAGCATCGGCGCGAGCTGCCTCAGTCAGTGGTGGCCCTCGCCGTTCACGGTCGACGGCGTGACGTACGCGTCGGCGGAGCACTGGATGATGGCCGGCAAGGCCCGGCTGTTCGGCGACGCGGAGGCGGCGGAGCGGGCGGTGGCGGCGAAGACCCCGGCCGAGGCGAAGAAGGTCGGCCGACTGGTCCGGGGCTTCGATGACGCCGTCTGGAAGCGCGAGCGGTACGGCCTGGTGGTGGCGGGCAGCGTGCACAAGTTCGGCCAGGACCCGGAGCTGGGCGCGTTCCTGCAGCGCACCGGTGACCGGGTGCTGGTGGAGGCGAGCCCGATGGACCGGATCTGGGGCATCGGGCTGGCGGCGGACGACTCGCGCGCCGAGGACCCGGCGGAGTGGCGCGGGCTCAATCTGCTCGGGTTCGCGCTGATGGCGGCCCGGGAGGAGCTGCGGGCCTAGGGCCTGTCCGGCGGTACAGAACGGCGCGCGGGGCGGCGGAGGTGTCCCCCGTCGCCCCGCGCGCCGTGGTGCCGGTGCGCTCAGGCCCGTAGGGAGAAGTGGCCCAGCGGCGGGAGCTCGCGCGCCTCGGCGACGAGCGAGACGGGCGCGGGCTCGTAGTCGGACCCGCTGTCCTCGTCATCGAACTCGTCGTTGGTCACGAGCCAGATGAAGAGGCCGAGGAAGGCCGCGCTGACGACGATCCCGATGGAGCCGAGGATGATCCCGGCCAGCGCCACGCCCCCGTTGTCGGCCTCGCCCCGCTGGGCGCGGCCGCGGCCGATGATGCCGAAGATCAGCGCGAGGATGCCGAGGACGATGCCCACGCCGTACATGCAGAATCCGGCCGTCGCGATGATGCCGAGCACCAGGGCGGCGATGCCCATCCCGTTGGCGGGCGCCGGTCCGCCCCACGGGTTTCCGTAGCCGGGGTAGCCCGGGTAGCCGTACTGCGGCGCCTGCCCGGCGGGGTAGCCGAACTGCGGGGGCTGGGCGCCGGGGTAGCCGTATCCCGGAGCCTGCGGGCCGGGATAGCCGTACTGCGGCGGGGTGCCGGGGTAGCCGTCCTGCGCCGGGGCGCCCGGGAAGCCGTCCTGGGGCGGCGGTCCGGCCTGGCCGGGGCCGTTCGGCCCGACGGGCGGCGGGGGCACGGCGCCGGGGGTTCCGGGCGCTCCCGGGGTTCCGGGCGCCGCCCATGCGGCGGGCCCGGTCTGCGGCGTGCCGAATCCGGTGGGCTGGACCGGTCCCGTTCCGACGCCCGGCAGGGAGGTGACCGTCTGCTGGTCGTGCACGGCGGGCGGGCGAGGCGCGCCGGATATGCCGTCGCCGGGCACGGCGTCCGCCGGGGCGTCGGGGCCGGGGGTCCCGGCGCCGGGCTTCTTGTCCAGGGGCACGCGGGCCGCCGGGCTGTCCGAGGGCTCGGGGCTGCCCGAAGCCGCGGGGGTGCGCCGCTCCGGCGGTGCCCAGGGGTCGACCGGTGCGGCCCCGTCCGCAGGCTGATCTGTGTTGTCTGACATGGGCCTCCCCCATCGTGATGCGGTCATGCTACGGGCCCGTCCTACGATGACTCCCGTCCCCCGCCCCGGTCGCCCCATGACCGGGGCCCGTCACACTCCACGCCCACGGAGGCCCCGATGACCGACCTGCACCCCTTCATCGCGGGGCTGCCCAAGGCCGAGCTCCATGTCCACCACGTCGGTTCGGCCTCCCCCCGCATCGTCGCGGAGCTGGCCGCGCACCACCCCGACTCCAAGGTCCCCACCGCCCCCGAGGCGCTGGCCGACTATTTCACCTTCACCGACTTCGCCCACTTCATCGACGTCTACCTGTCGGTCGTGGACCTGATCCGCACCCCGGAGGACGTCCGGCTGCTGACGTACGAGGTCGCCCGTGACATGGCCCGGCAGAACATCCGGTACGCGGAGCTGACGGTCACCCCGTTCTCCTCGACCCGGCGCGGCATTCCCGAGCAGGGGTTCATGGAGGCGATCGAGGACGCCCGCAAGGCGGCCGAGCGGGAGCTCGGCGTCGTGCTGCGCTGGTGCTTCGACATCCCCGGCGAGGCCGGTCTTGAGGCCGCCGAGGAGACCACCCGGCTCGCGGTGGACCTGCGGCCCGAGGGGCTGGTGTCGTTCGGCCTCGGCGGCCCGGAGATCGGTGTGGACCGCCCGCAGTTCAAGCCCTACTTCGACCGCGCCATCGCCGAGGGCCTGCACTCGGTGCCGCACGCCGGGGAGACCACGGGCCCGCAGACCGTCTGGGACGCGCTGACCGAGCTGCGCGCCGAGCGCATCGGCCACGGCACCAGCTCGGTCGCCGACCCGAAGCTGCTCGACCACCTCGCCGAGCGGCGCATCGCGCTGGAGGTCTGCCCCACGTCCAACATCGCGACCCGGGCGGTGAAGGACATCGAGCAGCACCCGGTCCGCGAGATGGTCCAGGCCGGGGTGCTGGTCACGATCAACAGCGACGACCCGCCCATGTTCGGCACCGACCTGAACAACGAGTACGCGGTGGCCGCCCGCATCCTCGGCCTGGACGAGCACGGCCTGGCCGCGCTCGCGAAGAACGCCGTCGAGGCGTCCTTCCTGGACCCGGCCGGCAAGCGGACGCTGTCCGACGAGATCGACACGTACACCGCCAACTGGCTGACCCGCGCCGGACGCTGACGTACCGGCGGTGACAATGGCCCCATGCCCACGCCCACGCCTGTCACCGCCGTCGCGCATCGCGGCGATCCGTACCGTGCCCGCGAGAACACCCTCGCCTCGATCCGCTCCGCGCTCGAACGCGGGGCGGACGCGGTGGAGATCGACGTCCGGGTCACCCGGGACGGGGTGCCGGTCCTGCTGCACGATGCCACGCTGGACCGGCTGTGGGGTCATGACCTGCGGCTGGACCGGCTCAGCCACCAGGAGCTGACCGAGCTGACGGCGGGCGGGGTGCCGACGCTGCGCGAGGCGCTGCTCGCCGTCGGCGCGCACCGCGTGATGATCGATCTGCCGGGCTCCACGCCGGAGTCGGTGAAGCGCACGGTGGGCGTGGTGCGGGAGTGCGGGGCCGGTGAGCGCGTGTACTACTGCGCGGGGCCCGAGGCGATGCTGCGGGTGCGGGCGGCCGACCCGTCGGCCGAGATCGCGATGACGTGGACGACGCTCGCTCCCCCGCGTGCGGCGCTGCTCGAAGCGGTCCGGCCGCGCTGGCTGAACTACCGGTTCGGGCTGGTCAGCCCGGAGCTGACGGACCGCAACCACCGCGACGGGCTGCTGGTCTCGGCGTGGACCGCCGACACCGGCCGGACGATGCGCCGCCTGCTCGCGTACGGCGTGGACTCCGTCACCACCAACCGGATCGACGTGCTCCGCAAGCTGATCGACCGGCACGGGGCCGGGCGGAGGCCGTGATAAGCCCCCGCACGGTCTGGCGCCGGATACGGGAGACCGGCGGTCCGGGTCCCCGGGCGACCGACATCGGCGTGGTCCTGCTGGTGCAGGCGGCGGTGTCGGTGCCCTGGGTGCTGCCCCGCGATCCCCGCCTCGAACCCGCGACGCCGGCCGCGTATCTGCTGACCACCCTGACCGTGCTGCCGCTGCTGTGGCGGCGCCGGGCCCCGGTGCGGGTGCTGCTGGCGGTCATGGCGGCGCAGGGCCTGTACGGGCTCGCTGTCGACGGTCCGGGGCAGACCCTGCCGTACACCGGTCTGGTCGCCCTCTACAGCGTCGCGGCCTACGCCCCGGCACGGGCCCGCCGGCTCTGCGGGGCGCTGACCCTGGCGATCGTCTTCCCCTCGGTCGCGTTCAACACGGGCGAGGCCAGGGAACTGGTCTTCTCCCTGATGGTGTTCACGGCGGCCTACGGGTTCGGCCGGTTCACGGACACCCGCCAGGCGTACACCAGGGCCGTCGAGGACCGGGCGCGGCAGCTGGAGGTCACCCGCCGGATCGAGGCCGAGCAGGCGGCGGCCCGGGAACGGGCCAGGATCGCCCGGGAGATGCACGACATCCTGTCGCACGCGGTGAGCCTGATGATCGTGCAGGCGGAGGCGGGACCGGTGGCGGTCCGTACGGCTCCGGAGCGGGCGGAGGCGGCGTTCGACGCGATCTCGGAGACCGGCAGGGACGCGATGGTCCAGCTGCGCCGGATGCTCGGCGTGCTGCGCGAGAGCGAGCAGGGGCCCGGCGCGCCCCGCTCCCCGCAGCCGGCCCTGTCCGAACTCCCGGCACTGGTGGAGCGGGTACGCGCCAGCGGCCTGGCGGTGACCCACACGGTGACCGGTCCGGAGCGCCCGCTGCCCCGGGACACCGACAGCGCCGTGTTCCGGATCGTGCAGGAGGCCCTGACCAACACGGTCAAGCACGCCGCCGCCTCCGAGGCCGCCGTCCTGCTGGCGTACGGGGAGAGCGACCTGACCGTCTCGGTGACCGACGACGGCCGCGGCGGGGGGACGGGCACGGGCACCGGGCACGGCCTGATCGGCATCCGGGAGCGGGCGGCGGCGCACGGCGGCAGCGCCCGGACCGGTCCGGGGCCGGGCGGACGGGGATTCCGGGTCGACGTCACGCTCCCCCTCATGCCGGTAACGTCCTCGGTGGAGGTGGGGAGTTGACGATCCGTGTCGTGGTGGCGGACGACCAGGAGCTGGTCCGCAGCGGGTTCGCGATGATCCTGGACGCCCAGCCTGACATCGAGGTGGTGGCCGAGGCGGGCGACGGGGCGCAGGCGGTGGAAGCGGTGCGCCGACTGGAGCCGGACGTGGCCCTGCTGGACATCCGGATGCCCGTCCTGGACGGCATCGGCGCCTGCCGCGAGATCAGCGCCCGGACCGCCTGCCGGACGGTCATGCTGACGACCTTCGACTCCGACGCCTACGTGTACGAGGCGCTGCACGCCGGGGCGAGCGGCTTCCTCCTCAAGGACGTCCGCCGGGACGATCTGGTGCACGCGGTACGGGTGGTGGCGGCGGGCGACTCGCTGCTGGCGCCCTCGGTGGCGCGGCTGCTGATCGCCGCGTACACCGCGCGCCCGGCGCAGGCGGCGGCGGTCGCGGACGAGCGGCGGCTCGGTGTCCTGACCGCCCGGGAGCGCGAGACGCTGCTGCATCTGGCGCGCGGTCTTTCCAACGCGGAGATCGCGGCGGCGATGGTGGTCAGCGACCACACGGTGAAGACGCATGTGGGCAACGTGCTGTCCAAGCTGGGCCTGCGCGACCGCATCCAGGCCGTCATCTGCGCCTACGAGACCGGGCTCGTCGCTCCCTCGCCGGAGGGAGCACCGCCGTCCTCCTCCCCCGCGCAGGGGAGGAACGAACCCGCCGGGAACCCCCCGCTCCGGTGATCCGCGCAGGGCCTCCCGGTCCGCAGGATGGGATCGACAACGGCGCGGTCGACGGGACTTCGCCGCCACGGATCTCCCTGCCTGGAGGCATCACGATGAACGCCCGCATCCGCCGTACCGTCCTCGCCGCCGCCCTGGTCGCCGGTCTCGCGGCGGGCGCCGCCGGCCCGGCCCTCGCGACGGGCACCCCGGCGCACGCCACCGCCCCAGCGGCGGCCGGCACGGACACCGGGGCGCTGCGCGACCTCATCGCCGGGCTCCCCGACGAGGGGGCGACGGCCGCCCTGATCCGGCTGGGCGGCACCGAGGGCGCGTGGCGGGGTTCCGCCGGGGTCCACGACCTGGTGACGAAGCGTCCGGCGGACCCGGACGCGCGGTTCCGGGCGGGTTCGGTGACCAAGGTCTTCACCGCCGCGACCGTTCTCCAGCTCGCCGCCGAGCGGAGGCTGAGTCTGGACCGGCCGGTGCGCTCCTACCTGCCGGAGCTGATCCCCGCGGCGTACGGGGCGGTCACCGTACGCCAGTTGCTGAACCACACCAGCGGGCTTCCGTCGGCCGACTATCCGGGCGACACGGTGGAGGAGTGGTACGCCAACCGCTTCCACCGCTTCGACGCACGCGAGATGGTCGCCTCGGCCACGGCCAAGAAGCCCGAGTTCCCTGCGGGGACGCGGCAGCACTACCTCAACATCAACTCCACGGTGGCCGGGCTGCTGATCGAGAAGGTCACCGGGCACGCCTACGAGGCGGAGGTGTCCCGGCGCATCCTGGCCCCGCTGGGTCTGCGCGACACGTCGTTCCCCGGCGCCGATCCCCGTATCCACGGCCCGCACAACCACGGGTACCAGCGCATGAAGCAGGCGGACGGCACCACCGTTCTGCGGGACGTCAGCGTGTGGAGCGCGACCGACGGCTGGGCGGCGGGGGACATCATCTCCACCACCGCCGACCTGGAACGCTTCCTGACCGCGCTGTTCCGGGGCCGGGTGGTGCGCGGACCGCTGCTGGAGGAGATGTTCACGCTGCCGAACCCCTCGGTGCGCGACTTCGTGACCGGCAGGGCGCCCGCGTTCAGCGCCGGTCTGTCCACCTGGAAGCTGGGCGGCCGCCAGGTCTGGGGCAAGACCGGCGGCCGCTGGGGCTACAACTCGGGCATCGGCGCCACGCGCGATCTCTCCCGCACGCTCGTCTACAGCATCAACTCCACGGACGCGAAGGCCGAGGGGGAGAACGCCCTGGTCATGGGCGTGGTCTCGACGGTCTTCGGGGAGCCGTCGGCCGACTGAGTCAGGCGGCCACCGGTTCGCGCTCCGGGGCCTGCTCCATCGCCTCAAGGCGCTTGATCTTGCGGTGCACGATCAGCAGCGGAATCACCCCGAAGACGCCGAACGACATGTCGATGATCGACCACCAGAACGGGATGTCGCGGATCGGGCCGCAGATCAGCGCGAGCGGGATGATCCCGGCACAGGCGATCATGCCGAACTCGATCACCCAGATGTTGCGGACCGGGTCGCGGAAGGGCCCGTAGAAGGCGACCGCGATGACCAGGTGGGCGAAGGCCAGCCAGTCGGTGCCGTACAGCACGAAGGGGTACCGGGCGTCGGCCTCGTCCAGGCCGGTGCGGACGCGGGTGATCCACTCCAGCAGATCCGGGAAGTGCTCGGGGACGGGAGAGGCCGAGGACGTCAGCAGATCCTCGGTCCACCGCAGTTCGTGGACGAGCGGGAAGGCGGTCAGCCCGCTCAGAACCAGACAGACGATGAAAACGACCAACCACACGCGTATACGCCTGCGCAAGGCGCGTTGCTCGCTCATGTCCGCAGCGTACGCCCGCATTTACCGGCTCTTTACGCCACCCCCGGTATAGGGCCGCACGACCCGCGCCCCCGTGCGAACCGGCCGGTTCGCACGGGGGCGCGGGGGTGGTCGCTCAGCCCTCGATGGACGTCATCACGTGCTTGATGCGCGTGTAGTCCTCGAAGCCGTAGGCCGAAAGGTCCTTGCCGTAACCGGACTTCTTGAAACCGCCGTGCGGCATCTCGGCGACCAGCGGGATGTGCGTGTTGATCCAGACGCAGCCGAAGTCCAGGTTCTTGGACATCCGCATCGCGCGCGCGTGGTCCTTGGTCCACACCGAGGAGGCCAGGGCGTACTCGACGCCGTTCGCCCACTCCACGGCCTGCGCCTCGTCGCGGAACGACTGGACGGTGATGACCGGGCCGAAGACCTCGTGCTGGATGATCTCGTCGTCCTGCTTGAGGCCGGAGACGACGGTCGGGGCGTAGAAGTAGCCCTTGTCGCCGACCCGGTGGCCGCCCGCTTCGACCCGGGCGTGGGCGGGAAGGCGCTCGATGAAGCCGCTGACCTGGGCCAGCTGGTTGGCGTTGTTGAGCGGGCCGTAGAGCACGTCCTCGTCGTCCGGCAGGCCGGTCTTCGTGTCGGCGGCGGCCTTGGCGAGCGCGGTGACGAACTCGTCGTGGATGGACTCGTGGACCAGCACGCGGGTGGCGGCCGTACAGTCCTGCCCGGCGTTGAAGTAGCCCGCGACCGAGATGTCCTCGACGGCCTTGGCGATGTCGGTGTCCTCGAAGACGACGACGGGCGCCTTGCCGCCGAGCTCCAGGTGGACCCGCTTGACGTCCTTGGCGGCCGACTCGGCGACCTGCATGCCCGCCCGCACCGAGCCGGTGATGGAGGCCATCGCCGGGGTCCGGTGCTCGACCATCGCGCGGCCGGTGTCGCGGTCGCCGCAGATGACGTTGAAGACGCCCTTGGGCAGGATCTGCCCGATGATCTCGGCGATCAGCACGGTCGAGGCGGGCGTGGTGTCGGACGGCTTGATGACGACGGTGTTGCCCGCGGCGAGCGCCGGGGCGAACTTCCAGACGGCCATCATCATCGGGTAGTTCCACGGCGCGACCTGCGCGCAGACGCCGACCGGCTCGCGGCGCACGATGGAGGTCAGCCCCTCCATGTACTCACCGGCCGAGCGCCCCTCCAGGAGCCGGGCGGCGCCGGCGAAGAAGCGGATCTGGTCCACCATCGGCGGGATCTCTTCGGTGCGAGTCAGCCCGAGCGGCTTGCCGGTGTTCTCGGACTCGGCGGCGATGAGGTCCTCGGCCCGCTCCTCGAACGCGTCCGCGATCTTGAGCAGGGCGCGCTGGCGCTCGGCCGGTGTGGCGTCGCGCCAGGCGGGAAACGCGGCCGCGGCGGCGGCCATCGCGGCGTCGACGTCGGCGGGGCCGGAGAGCGGCGAGGTCGCGTAGACCTCCTCGGTCACCGGGTTGACCACGTCGATCGTCCGCCCGTCGGCGGCGTCCCGGAACTCCCCGTTGATGTAGTTGCGCAGACGGCGTACCTCGGCGGTCACGGCCACCCCTCCTCGTATATGTCCAATGGGTGAGACGACCAGCGTAGTCGGGCCCCGGTGTGCTGTGCCGGGCAAGGCGTCCCCCGGCTCCCGGAGCGGCCCGGATGCGCCCGATCGAGTGGGAAGAGGCGGGCCCGGGCCGCGTGCTGTCCGCTCACCGCGATCCGAATCCTTACGGTGCCGAGTGACCGATCGGCCCCCTCTTCGTTCCCCCGTACGGGGGACGGGATATCTGATCTGAACCGAGGTGTACGCCATGGTGGCCCCGCCGGACAACGATGTGATCTGGGCGCGTTCCCTGCAGCATTCCCACAACGGCTCACCCGCGCTCGGCGGGGTCTCCCTGGGCATCCGCGACGGCGAGATCCTCGCGGTGACCGGTCCGCGCGGCAGCGGCAAGACGACGCTGCTGCACTGCCTCTCCGGACAGCTGGTGCCCGAGCAGGGCGAGGTCTGGTTCAACAGCGTGCCCGTGCACACGATGGGGCCGAGGCTGCGCGAGCGGCTGCGCCGCGACAAGTTCGGCTGGATCGCTCCCGAGCCGCAGCTCGTCCCGGAGCTGAACACCTGGGAGAACACCGCACTGCCGCTCCTGCTGCGCGGCGCCTCGCACCGGGAGGCCAGGAAGGCCGCCATGGAGTGGCTGGAGCGCCTGGACATCGGCACCTGCGCCAAGAAGCGCCCGCACACCCTCCAGCAGAGCCAGCGGCAGCGGATCGCGGTGGCCCGCGCGCTGGCCGCCGGGCCCTCGGTGATCTTCGCCGACGAGCCGACCGCGACGCTGCACCGCACGGACCGCACGCACGTCCTGCGGACCCTGACCAGTGCCGCCCGCTCGCACGGGATCACGGTGGTGCTCGCCACGCACGACGCCGAGATCGCCTCGCTCGCCGACCGCGTGGTGCCGCTGCTCGACGGGCGCCGGGTCTCCACCGTCGGCCTGCCCGCCGAAGCCGATCCGGAGGGGCGCGCGGCGTGCTCGCTCTCCGTCTAGCCCGCGGCTCCCATCCACTGGTCCTGATGCGGCGGCTGCTGGTCGCGGCCGCCTCCGCCGGGGTCGGCTTCCTTCTCCTGTGCACCCTCGGCTACACCGCCGCGCACCCGCACTCGGCGGGGGCGGTGCTGCGGCTGCTGTGGTGCTTCGTCCCGCTGGCGGCGACCGTGCAGTTCGCGGTCGCGGTGGCGCGCACGGACCCGAGCACCCGGCCGCGTACCGGGCTGTCCGCCGTGGGCCTCGGCCCGGTGAAGCTCAGCGTGCTCGCCGCGGTCTCCACCGCCGTCTCGTGCACCCTCGGGTCTGCCGTGGCGCTGCTGTTCTTCCTCCATCTGCGCGGCGACCTGTCCGGGCTGCCGTTCGACGGGGCCGCCGCCGATCTGCTCGGCGCGGACGCGTCACTGCCCCTCGCCGCCGTGCTGGTCCTGCTGGCCCTGGTGCCGGTGGCGGCCGCCACGGGCAGTGCGCTGGCGCTGCGCGGCCGTCCGGCGGGGGCGGCGCGCGACACGGACGACGGCGGCGACCTGGTGCCCGCCGAGGAGATCCCGGCCCCCGCCGCGCCGCCGGGCGGGCTGCCCTGGGGGGTGGCCCTGACCGCTGCCGGTCTCGCCGTCGAGGCGTACGCGAGCCGGGGCGAGCCCGGCAGCCCCTTCCCGCTCCCGGGCAAGCTGGACTCCACCCCGGCCTGGGTGCTCGTCGGCTGGACGCTCACGGCGATCGGCCTGGCCACGGCGGGCCCCGGCCTGACCTATCTGTGCGGCAAGCTGCTCCAGACGGCCCGGCCCGGGGCCGTACGCCTGCTGGCCGGCCGGGTCCTGATGGACGAGGCACGCCGGATCGGCCGCCCGCTCGGCATCGTCTGCGCGGTCCTGTCGGCGGTCATCGCCGCCTTCGCGCTGTACGGGAGCGGGCCCCGGCCGTTCGGCCCGCTGACCGCGCTGGGGGCGGTGCTCGTCGTCGGCTGCACCACGGCGACGCTGCTCACCTCGGCCCTGGAGGCCCGCCAGGCCCGCGCCGAGACGGCCAGGGCGCTGCTGCGGCTCGGGGCCCCGGCCTCGGCGCTGCGCTGGGCGACCGCGTTGCGCGCGGTGGCGCTGCTGGTCCTCTTCGCCCCGCTCACCTGGGCGATCGCCGAACTGGCCGCGCTGCCGCTGACCCCCTGAGCGCGGCTCGTCGCGCGAAACCGGCCGGGCCCCTTGCCCGGCCGGTTTCGCGCGTTTACGGGTGCCCGCCCGGATCGGATGAGCGTTTCGTAGCATGAGCGGCGTGGAGAGCCCGGACGAGTACAGGAGCGGCAACGGCGACGAGATCGAGTCGCTGGCCGAGTTCGACGCGGCGGTGGCCGCCGGTTCGCTGGCCGGGCGCCGTGTGCAGTCGGTGGACCTCACGGAGCGGAGCGAGGCGCTGCTGACCACGGACACCGCCGGGGCCGTGTTCCTCGGCTGTCCGATGGAGCCCGGTCCTGAGGAGAAGGTCCGGGCCGGCGGGGCGTTCGTCTTCCCGCCCGTCCCCGGCCTGCCCTTCGATCCGTACCGGGGCCTGCTCTACTCCCCCGACGCGCTCTACGACGGGCTCGCGCGGGAGGGTTACGCGGCCACGCCGGACGCCCTGGCCTTCGACTGGTTCCGGCGGACCCGGTCGGACGGCGACGCGTTCGCCTCGATGCTCCGGGCGCTCCACGACGACGCGATCTCGGACGCGCTGGCGGAGGTGCTCGCCGGGGCCCGGGTGGCCGGTGTGATGGGCGGCCACGCGCTGCCCCGGGGCGGCGCGGGTTACGCGGAGGCGGCCCGGCTCGGCAGGACCCTGGCCCGCAGCGGCCTCACCGTGGCGACCGGGGGCGGCCCGGGCGCGATGGAGGCGGCCAACCTGGGGGCGTACGCGGCGCCGCACGACGACGCGATGCTGGACGAGGCGTGCGCGATGCTGGGCGCGGTGCCGTCCTTCACGCCCTCGGTCACCGACTGGGCGCGGGCGGCCTTCGCGGTACGGGAGCGCTGGCCGGACGGCGGCCCGTCCGTGTCGATCCCCACCTGGTTCTACGGCCACGAGCCGCCCAATCCGTTCGCCGGGCACATCGCGAAGTACTTCACCAACGCGCTGCGCGAGGACGGGCTGCTGGCCCGGTCGAACGCGGGCGTGATCTTCCTCCCCGGCGCGGCCGGCACCGTCCAGGAGATCTTCGACAGCGTCACCCCGAACTACTACGAGTCCCGCGGCGAACCCGTCCCCATGGTCCTGGTGGGCCACGACCACTGGACGCGCGAGCTTCCCGCCTGGCCTCTCCTGCAAACCCTGGCGTCCGGCCGGACGATGGAGTCCCGCATCGCCCTGGTCGACACGGTGGAGGAAGCCCCCGACGCCCTCGCCCGCCTCTCGGGGGCGTAGACGCGGTATTCGGTGGGGCTCGGCGGTGGCCTTCTGCCATTCTGCTCGCCATGTCCGCACGAAATCGAAGACTGCCCCGGCACCGCGCCTGGCCGCTGACCACCACCGACATCAGCGAGAGTCTCGGCCCCTGCATGACCCGGGTCACGGACCTGGCATTCCTCACCGGGCATGACAGCGGGACCCTCGTCCTGGGAGTGGAGTGGATCGCTCCGAACCCCCGCAACTACGGCCGCGGCGTCCATCCGGACATGGTCGGCTTCCGCATCGACGTCCACCCGGTCGACGCCACCGAACGTGCTGCCATCCGTGCGGTGCTCCGAACGCAGGCCCTCCCGGAACTCCGCGCGTGGATCACACGGGCGACCGCTGCCGCTGAGACCTGGCGGATGGCCGATCACCAGCACTACTGGCGGATGGCCGACGGCCGCTGCACAGCCGCACCCGGCCGATGACTACGCGGACGCGCCCGGCGATCCGTCGCGGCGGTTGACCTTGACGCGGCGGCAAGGTTTCTACTGGCGGCATGCGAATCGGAGAGATCGCCGCGCTCGTGGGGCTGACCACCCGGGCGATCCGGCACTACCACCACGTCGGGCTGCTCCCGGAGCCGGAGCGGCGCCCCAACGGCTACCGGGCGTACAGCATCCGCGATGCCGTCCTGCTCGCCCGGGTGCGGCGGCTCACCGAGCTCGGTCTCGGTCTCGACTAAGGCGTGTCCGGCGGATCAGGGTCGGGTAGGGCGCGGCGTCTGGTGCGGTGCATCGCAAGGCGCCGGGGCGTCCTAATAGCGGAGCTATTCGGGCGTTTCGGCAACGCGGCGAGGTGCCGTGCCAGGCGTCGCGACCCCGGCCATGATCCGCCGGACACGCCTTAGGTGCGCGACGTCCTCGCCGATGACGCCGGGCGCGAG
Organism: Streptomyces sp. CB01249; assembly: GCF_001905735.1. GTDB lineage: Bacteria > Actinomycetota > Actinomycetes > Streptomycetales > Streptomycetaceae > Streptomyces. The sequence continues at coordinate 1,518,123 of NZ_LISW01000002.1, read as the reverse complement.
CTGGCCGAGGTGCTGGCGGAACTCGACGCGGACCTGGCCCGCCAGGAGGCGGCCGTCCGGGAGCGCCGTCGCCGCCTCGCCGCCCTGCTCGCCGAGCCGCCCGGGGCCACCGGGCCCGTCTCGCCCGCCCTCGCCGCGCTGCTGGCACAGGCCCCGGAGACCGATTCGCCGAGCGCGGCCAAGGACCGCGAATACCTCACGCTGATGGACGCGCCCGGCAACGGTGCCCAGGAGATGTTCGCGCTGTTCGAAACGCTGGTCACCGATCCCGCGGTCATCGAACTGTACGAGCGCCTGGACGCGCTCGCCGAGGCCCCGGCCGACGACCCGCGGATCGCCCCGCTGGCGGCCGATCTGATGGCGGCCGTCCCCGAGGAGCTGTTCGCCGCCATCCCCGGGGACGGGGTCGTCGTCACCGGGCTCAAGGAGGCGATGCTCGCCGAGTACGCCCCCGCGCAGGCGGAGGTCGTGGGGCGGCTCATGGACGCCTTCATCGCGCGGGGCCGGGGATGAGCGGCATACGGGTGGCACGGGTCGCTGCGGCCGCCGTGCTGTCCGCGGAACTGGCCCTGGCGGTCTGCCTGGTGGCCGGGGTCCGGCCGCCCGGGTGGGCCCTGGTGGGCGCCGAGGCACTGGTGCTCGCCGTGCTGCTCCTGGAGGCCCGGGTACTGCGCTCGCTGTACGTCGCGTCGCGCGCGGACGGCGCGGACCCCCGGGCGGCACGGCGGGCCGCCGTGGAGCGGGCGGTGCCAGTGGCGGTCCGCCGTCTGGTCCGCCACGAACTGCGCGCCGTCGCCTCCCTGGCGCGATGGGTCCGGCGCCGCACGCACGGGGTGCGCCCCGGGGACCTCGCCGTCGCGTACACCGGGCCGCAGACCGCGATGATGTACGGGCTGCTCTTCGTCATGGCCGTCGAGACGGTGGGCCTGGCCCTCCTCATCCCGTGGCCGGTGGTCCACCGGGTGTTCCTGGTGCTCGACCTGTACGGGCTCGTCCTGGTGCTGGCCCTGCACGCCGCCTGCGTCACCCGGCCGCACGTCGTACGCCCCGACGGCTCTCTGCGGATCCGCTACGGAGCCCTCTTCGACCTCGTCGTGCCGCGCGACGCGGTCGCCTCGGCCCGGGTCGACCGCCGCTACCCGGAGGGCCGCCTGATCACCGTCTCCGACGACGGGGTCCTCGACCTGATCGTGGGCAGCCAGACCTCGGTGACGGTGGAGCTGAACCGGCCGCTCCCCTTCACCCGGCCGCTCGGCGCCTCGGAGACGGCCCGCACCATCCGCTTCCACGCCGACGACCCGCGCGCCTTGGTCGGCGCGGTCCGCCAGTCGGCCTGAGCTCAGAACAGGGCCGGAAGCACCACGGTCTCCGAGGCGTCGAAGGTGACCCCGACCCGCTCGCCCTCCTCCGGCGTCCCGCGCAGCGAGCACTCGGCCTCCAGCACCGGACCGCGCTCAGGGTGCAGGGTCACGGCGACATGGCTGCCCCGGAAAATGCGCGCACCCACGACGCAGCGCAGCCCCTTCTCCGGCCCGCCGATCCGGACCCCGGCGGGCCGCACCAGCAGATCGCACGCACCCTGCGGCGACCCCGCGGGCACCGGCACCTCGCCCCACTCCGTGTCCGCCGCCTCCCCCTCGACGGTCGCCTCGACCACGTTGTCGAAGCCCAGGAAGCGGGCCACGAAGGCGGAGGCGGGGCGCTGCCAGACCTCCAGCGGGGTGCCCACCTGGGCGACGCGGCCCTCGCGCATCACGACGACCCGGTCGGCCAGAGCGAACGCCTCGCCCTGGTCGTGGGTGACGGCGAGCACGGTGGTGCCGAGGCGGCCGAAGAGGGCGCGCAGCTCCACGACGAGCCGTTCGCGCAGGCTGCGGTCCAGCTGGCCCAGGGGCTCGTCGAGCATCAGCAGCCTGGGGCTGGGGGCGAGGGCCCGGGCCAGGGCGACGCGCTGCTGCTCGCCGCCGGAGAGCGCGGCGACGGCGCGGCGTTCGGCGCCGGGGAGGCCCACGAGGTCGAGGAGTTCGGCGACGCGGCGGTCCTGTTCGGCCCGGCCGGCCCCGTGCATCCGCAGGCCGAAGGCGACGTTGGCGCCGACGTCCCGGTGCGGGAAGAGCTGGTGGTCCTGGAACATCAGGCCGAGGCCGCGCCGGTGGACCGGGATGCCGTCCTGGTCGGTGCCGTCGAGCAGGACCCGGCCGCCGTCCGGCTCCTGGAGCCCGGCGACCAGGCGCAGCAGGGTGGACTTGCCGCTGCCGCTCGGCCCGAGGACGCAGACGGTCTCGTGGTCGGCGACCTCCAGGTCGACCCCGTCGAGCGCGGCCCGGTCACCGAAGCGGACGGTGACCGATTCGAGCGTCAGCATCTTTCAGAACTCCCCGGATCGGTCGGTGCGGATGCGTTCGAGCAGCAGCAGCGACACCGCGCACACGAGCATCAGGACGGTGCTGAGGGCCATGGCCTGGCCGTAGTTGAGGTCCCCGGACCGGCCGAGCAGCCGCGCCACGGCCACCGGCAGCGTCGGGTTGTCGGGCCGCGCGATGAACACGGTCGCGCCGAACTCCCCCAGCGACACCGCGAACGCGAACCCGGCGGCGACCAGCAGCGCCCGCCGTACGAGCGGGAAGTCCACCTCGCGCCAGGCCCGCAGCGGCGAGGCCCCGAGCACCGCCGCGGCCTCGCGCAGCCGCGCGTCCACCGCCCGGAGCACCGGCAGCATGGTCCGTACGACGAAGGGCACCCCGACCAGCGCCTGGGCGAGCGGCACCAGGATCCAGGAGGTACGGAGGTCCAGCGGCGGCTTGTCCAGGGTGATCAGGAAGCCGAAGCCGACGGTGACGGCGGAGACCCCGAGCGGCAGCATCAGCAGCGCGTCGAAGCCCCGGACGAGCCGGCCCGCCCGCCGGGTGAGCGCGGCGGCGGCGAGCCCGCCGACGACGAGGGCGATCAGCGTGGCGACGAGGGCGTAGCGCAGCGAGTTCCCGATGGCTTCGACGGGCGCCACCAGGAACGTACCGCTGTTGGCGTCCGCCGAGGTCAGCGCGCGGTAGTAGGCGAAACCGGAGCCGCCCAGCGAGCGTTCCACCAGTACGGCGAGCGGCAGCAGGACCAGCAGCAGCACGCTCAGCAGGACCCCGGCGAGCAGCGTCCACTGCCCGGCCCCGTGCGGCTTGCGCGCCGTCTGCGACGGGTCGACCAGCTTCAGCGCGCGCTCCCTGCGGCGTACGGTCCACGCGTGCACGGCGAGGATCGCGCCGACGGCGGCGAACTGCACGAGCGTCAGCACGGCGGCCGTGGGCAGGGCGAGCAGCTGGGCGGTCTGCCGGTAGATCTCCACCTCCAGCGTGGAGAAGCCGGGACCGCCAAGAATCTGTACGACCCCGAAGGAGGTGAAGGTGAAGAGGAAGACCATCAGCGCGGCGGCGGCCACGGCCGGGGCGAGCGCGGGCAGCGTGACACGGCGCCAGGCGGTGAACCGGCTCGCGCCCAGCACCCGGGCGGCCTCCTCCTGACGCGGGTCGAGCTGCGCCCAGAGCCCGCCGACGGTCCGGACGACGACCGCGTAGTTGAAGAAGACGTGCGCCAGCAGGATCGCCCACACGGTGGTGTCGAGCCGTACGCCCCACAGCTCGTCCAGCAGCCCGCCGCGCCCGAGCAGCGCGAGGAACGCGGTGCCCACGACGACGGTCGGCAGCACGAACGGCACCGTGACCACGGCCCGCAGCACCTGCTTGCCGGGGAAGTCGAACCGGGCGAAGACATACGCGCCGGGCAGCGCGATCAGCAGGGTCAGCGCGGTCGAGGCGAGCGCCTGCCACAGCGTGAACCACAGGACGTCCCGGATCTCCGGCCGGGCCAGTACCTCGCCGAACCGGCCGAACTGCCAGACGCCGTCCGCCTTGAGCCCCCGGCCGACGATCGCGGCGACCGGGTAGGCGAAGAACACGGCGAAGAACGCGACGGGCACGGCCATCAGGCCGAGCCGCACCGCGGTCCCGCGCCGGGCCCGGGCGCGTGCGGATCTCCCGCGCGCGCCCGGTCCGCGTACGGGAGTCTTCGCTACTTCACTACGAGCGAGGACCATGACTGGACCCACTGCTCACGGTTCTTGGCGATGGCATCCGGGGCGACGGTCGCCGGCTTCTCCGCGGTGGCACCGAACTCGGTGAAGAGCTCCGGCACCTTCGCGTCCTTCGCAACCGGGCTGACGAACATGGTGAGCGGCATGTCCTCCTGGAACTTCTTCCCGATGAGGAAGTCCAGCAGGGCCTTGCCGCCCGCCTCGTTCTTCGCGCCGTCCAGGAGCCCCGCGAACTCGATCTGGCGGAAGCACGTCCCGGTGGCGACCCCGGTCGGCGCGGTCTTCGGCTGCGGGTCCGCGTACAGCACCTCGACGGGCGGGCTGGAGGCGTAGCTGACGACGAGCGGGCGGTCGGCCTTGGCCTTCTTGCCGCCGGCCGAGCCGGAGAACTCCTCGTTGTACGCCTGCTCCCAGCCGTCCACGACCTTGACGCCGTTGTCCTTCAGCTTCTTCCAGTAGTCCTGGTAGCCGTCCTCGCCGAAGGTTCCGACGGTGCCGAGCAGGAAGCCGAGGCCGGGCGAGGAGGTCGCGGCGTTCTCGGTGACGAGCAGGTCCTTGTACGCGGGCTTCGCCAGGTCGGCGAAGGTCTTCGGCGGCGCGAGCTTCTTGTCGGCGAAGTACTTCTTGTCGTAGTTGACGCAGATGTCACCGGTGTCGACCGGGGTGACCCGGTGCTTGTCCGCGTCCAGCTGGACATCGGCCGGGACCCGGTCCAGGCCCTTGGCCTCGTACGGGGTGAACAGGCCGTTGTCGAGGGCGCGCGAGAGCAGGGTGTTGTCGACGCCGAAGAACACGTCGCCGCGCGGGGAACCCTTGGTCAGGATCTCCTGGTTCAGGGCGGCGCCCGCGTCCCCGCTCTTGAGGACCTTGACGGTGTAGCCGGTCTCCCGGGTGAACTCCTTCAGCACGTCCTTGGAGGCGTTGAAGGAGTCGTGGCTGACCAGGGTGACCGTCTTGGAACCGGAGCCCTTGGTCGAACCAGAACCGGAAGCCGAGTCGTCGGAACTTCCGCAGCCGGCCAGCGCGGTGACGCCGAGCGCGGCGGCGACGGCCGCCACCGCGGCCTTCTGGGTGGTGCTCATGTGTGATTCCTCCTGGAGTGACCAGGAAGAGACGCGGCCCTGCCCGCACACCGGCCGGAGCCGGAAGCGGGCAGGGCGCAACAGCTTGAGTAAGGTCCGAACTTCCTACCCGGAATGACCCGGGCGAGGTTCAGAGGGTCTGCGGCCAACCTGTCCTTGGTGCCGCACTCTCAGCGCTGTGGCGCTCCCCTGTCGGAATATGCAGTTGATTTCGGCCCCAGGCTACACGGCCGTTTTCGGCCGGGAACCCGGGCACCGACGGCCGCCCGCCTCAGCGCTCGGAGGCCGCCAGCTGCCCGCAGGCGCCGTCGATCTCCTGGCCCCGGGTGTCCCGGACGGTGACCGGCACGCCGTGATTGGCGATGGCCTCCACGAACGCCCGCTCGTCCTCGGGCCGCGAGGCGGTCCACTTGGAGCCGGGGGTCGGGTTCAGCGGGATCAGGTTGACGTGGACCCGCTTGCCCTTGAGGAGGCGGCCCAGCAGGTCGCCGCGCCACGCCTGGTCGTTGATGTCGCGGATCAGGGCGTACTCGATGGAGATGCGGCGGCCCGACTTCTCCGCGTACTCCCATGCGGCGTCCAGCACCTCGCGCACCTTCCACCGGGTGTTCACCGGCACGAGGGTGTCGCGCAGCTCGTCGTCCGGGGCGTGCAGCGAGACCGCGAGGCGGCACTTGAAGCCCTCGTCGGCGAACCGCAGCATCGCGGGCACCAGGCCGACGGTGGAGACGGTGATCCCGCGCTGCGAGAGGCCGAGGCCGTCGGGCTCCGGGTCGGTCAGCCGGCGGATCGCGCCGACGACGCGGTTGTAGTTGGCCAGCGGCTCGCCCATGCCCATGAAGACGATGTTGGAGAGCCGGGCGGGCCCGCCGGGGACCTCGCCGTCGCGCAGGGCGCGCATGCCGTCGACGATCTGGTGGACGATCTCCGCGGTGGAGAGGTTCCGGTCGAGACCGGCCTGCCCGGTCGCGCAGAACGGGCAGTTCATCCCGCAGCCGGCCTGTGAGGAGATGCACATCGTGACCCGCTCCGGGTAGCGCATCAGGACGGACTCGACCAGCGTCCCGTCGTGCAGCTTCCAGAGGGTCTTACGGGTGGTGTCGTCGTCGCAGCTGATGTGCCGGACGACGGACATCAGGTCGGGGAACATCGCCTCGGCGAGCTTGTCCCGCGATCCGGCCGGGATGTTGGTCCACTCGGCCGGGTCGTGCGCGTACCGCGCGAAGTAGTGCTGCGAGAGCTGCTGCGCGCGGAACGGCTTCTCGCCGATCGCGGCGACGGCCTCCCTGCGCTCGGCGGGCGTGAGGTCGGCGAGGTGCCGCGGCGGCTTCTTGGCTCCGCGGGGCGCGACGAAAGTGAGTTCTCCGGGCTTAGGCATGGTTCCTCCAGTGTCGCAGACGCGCGAAGGTGCCCGTGTGCGTCGCGGTGAGGGGCGGCTCACGGGGTAACCGGGACAGCACAGGGAGTTCCGAAGCCGCCGCGGGAGGTGGGTGCCGTGCACACCGTCAAACACTGGTTCAACGACAGCCTGATCGGTCAGGGCCTGGTGGTCTTCGGACTCGGTGTGGGCCTGAACGCGCTGTTGCGCCACGACGACCCCCCGGCCATGTGGCTGGTCCAGGGCGCCGTCTACACCGTCGTCGTGATGGTGGCCGTGGCCCTCCAGCGGAGGCGGACGAGCCGGGTCACGGGCGCCTCCCCGAGCGCCGTCGCCGGGCTCCTGCGGAAGATCCGCCACCACGAGGTGCCGCGCGACCCGCGGGAGCGGGCCGTGCTGCGGCGGCTCGTCGACGACCAGCTGGGCCGGATCGAGCGGAGCAGGCGGTGGCTGCCGTACTGGCTGGGCGCCATGGGCCTGGTCGCGATCGGTCTGCTCGTCCTCGGCGCCACCGGTGGCTCCCTCGGGTACGCCCTGCTCTTCGCCGCCTTCGTGGCGGTGTTCTGTGCCTGGATCCTGTGGATGCGCCGCCGGGCGGTGGCCCTCTACCGCGACATGCGGGTGGCGCTGCGCGAACAGGGCTGACGCCACATGGCTGAGGGGCTACCGCTCGCGAGCGGTAGCCCCTCAGCCATGTACGGACGCCGGTCTCAGCCGGAGCCGACGAACAGCACCAGCAGCAGCCACACCACCGGGGCGGTCGGCAGCAGCGAGTCCAGCCGGTCCATGATCCCGCCGTGGCCGGGCAGCAGCGTGCCCATGTCCTTGATCCCGAGGTCCCGCTTGATCATGGACTCGCCCAGGTCGCCCAGGGTGGCGCTGGCCGCGACCGCGAGGCCCAGCAGCAGCCCCTGCCACCAGGAACCGTCGTCGATCAGGAACTGCATGCACAGCGCACCGGCCACCATGGCGAAGGTGACCGCCCCGAACAGGCCCTCGCGGGTCTTGCCGGGGCTGATGCGCGGAGCCAGCTTGTGCTTGCCGAACCGCCAGCCGACCGCGTACGCCCCCGTGTCGCTGACCACGGTCAGCAGCAGGAAGGTCAGCACCCGCTGCGGGCCGTCGTCGGCGGTCAGGAGCATGGCGACGAAGGTGGCCAGGAAGGGCACGTAGAACGCGGCGAAGATGCCCGCCGTGACGTCCCTGAGGTAGTCCTCGGGCGGCTGCGCCATCCGCCACACGAGCACCGCCAGGGCGGTCAGGGCCATGGCGACCCAGGCGCCCTCGGCCCCGCGCGCGTACCCGGCGATCACCATGGCGGCGCCGCCGACGGCGAGCGGCACGAGGGGCGCCTTGATGCCCTTGCGCTCCTCCAGCCGGGAGGTGAGCTCCCACAGGCCGACCACGACGGCGAGCACGATGACGCCGACGAAGACGGCCTTGACGACGAAGAGCGAGACGACGACCAGGGCACCGAGCCCCAGGCCGACCCCTATGGCGGCTCCCAGGTCCCGGCCCGCGCGCTTCTTCTGCGGCGGCGGGGGCGGGGGCGGCGGCGCGGTCGGCATGGGCTCCTGCGGCTTCTCGTCGCGGAACAGGGGGCCGCCGCTCAGGCGTCCGGCCCCCTGGTCCCGGTGATCACGGTCTTCAGCGTCTCTACCTGCGTCGGGAACGTCCGGCACGATGGGCATGGGCCGAGTCTGCTGGGCGTCGTGCACATCGTAGGCAGGACCCGCCGCAGCACCCTGCATCTCCGGCGCGACCCGGTGGCCGGCGCCCTGCGGAGCGCCCCAGGAAGAGTCGTTCATCAGACTTCGAGCAGCTCGGCTTCCTTGTGCTTCAGCAGCTCGTCCACCTGCGCGACGTACTTCGCGGTGGTGTCGTCGAGCTCCTTCTCGGCGCGGCGCACCTCGTCCTCGCCGGACTCCTTGTCCTTGACCAGCTTGTCGAGCGCTTCCTTGGCCTTGCGGCGGACGGCGCGGATCGAGATCTTGGAGTCCTCGGCCTTCGTCTTCGCGACCTTGATGTAGTCGCGGCGGCGCTCCTCGGTCAGCTCGGGGAAGTTGACCCGGATGATATTGCCGTCGTTGCTCGGGTTGACGCCGAGGTCCGAGTCGCGGATGGCCTGCTCGATGTTGCGCAGCGCGGTCTTGTCGAACGGCGTCACGACGGCCATACGGGGCTCGGGCACCGAGAACGAGGCCAGCTGGTTGATCGGGGTCGGCGCACCGTAGTAGTCGGCGACGATCTTGTTGAACATCGCCGGGTGCGCACGGCCGGTGCGGATCGCGGCGAAGTCCTCTTTCGCGACGACGACGGCCTTCTCCATCTTCTCCTCGGCCTCGAGGAGGGTTTCTTCGATCACCACGTGCTCCTGCGTGTCTTGAACGGGCCCGGCGGGCCCGGCGGGTCCTGCGTCGCGTCCTCACCTGCACGGTGTCCGACCGGCAGGCCGTTGTCCATCTTCCGGGGCGGTCCCGCGCCCCTGTTCCACCGGGCCTCACCGGTGGACGCGCCGGTGGTCAGGCGCGGGTGTCCTGGTCGCTCACGAGCGTGCCGATCTTCTCACCCTTGACGGCGCGGGCGATATTGCCTGCGGCGGTGAGCTCGAAGACGAGGATGGGCAGCTCGTTGTCACGGCAGAGCGTGATGGCGGTGGCGTCGGCGACCTTGAGGTCGCGGGCGAGCACCTCGCTGTACTCCAGCGCGTCGAACTTGACCGCGGCGGGGTTGGTCTTCGGGTCGGAGTCGTAGACCCCGTCCACGCCGTTCTTCCCCATGAGCAGCGCCTCGGCGTCGATCTCCAGGGCGCGCTGGGCGGCGGTGGTGTCGGTGGAGAAGTAGGGCATGCCCATGCCCGCGCCGAAGATCACGACGCGGCCCTTCTCCAGGTGCCGCACGGCACGCAGCGGGATGTACGGCTCCGCGACCTGGCCCATGGTGATGGCGGTCTGGACGCGGGAGTCGATGCCCTCCTTCTCCAGGAAGTCCTGGAGGGCGAGGCAGTTCATCACGGTGCCGAGCATGCCCATGTAGTCGGAGCGCGCCCGGTCCATGCCCCGCTGCTGGAGCTCGGCGCCGCGGAAGAAGTTGCCGCCGCCGATGACGACCGCGATCTCCGCGCCGTCCCGGACGACGGCCGCGATCTCGCGGGCGATGGCGTGCACGACGTCGGGGTCGACACCGAGGCCCCCGCCGCCGGCGAACGCCTCTCCGGACAGCTTCAGCATGAAGCGTCCGCGTACCTTGCCGTCCTCGCGCTTGTCGTCGTCTTTGGCGGCGTCCGCGCCCTTGTTCATGGGGATTCTCCTCGTGCACATACGAAGAAGGCCATTGCCGATGGGTCTGGTGTCCCTTGCGGCAATGGCCTCCTCGTCAGATCTGCGGTCGTACGGCGGTGTGCGGCCGTCGACTGCACCAGACCCTACCGGGTCCGCCGTTTTTCGCGGACGGACTCAGATGCCGACCTTGATACGCGTGAAGCGCTTCAGGGTGACACCGGCCTCGTCCAGAACCTTCTGGACCGACTTCTTGTTGTCCAGCGCGTACGGCTGGCCGAGGAGGGTGGCCTCCTTGAAGAAGCCGTTGACGCGACCCTCGACGATCTTCGGGAGGGCGGCCTCGGGCTTGCCCTCGGCGCGGGTGGTCTCCTCGGCGACGCGGCGCTCGGCCTCGACGACCTCGGCCGGGACGTCCTCGCGGGAGAGGTACTTCGGCGCGAAGGCGGCGATGTGCTGGGCGAGGCCCTTGGCCAGGTCGGCGTCGGCCTTGTCCAGCTCGACCATCACACCGATCTGCGGGGGCAGGTCGGGCATGGTGCGGTGCATGTAGACCGAGACGAAGGCACCCTGGAACTGCGCGAAGCGGTCCAGGACGATCTTCTCGCCGAGGTTGGCGTTGGCCTCGTCCACGTACGCCTGGACGGTCTTGCCGGGCTCGATCTCGGAGGCGAGCAGCGCCTCGATGTCGGCCGGGGAGGTCGCGGCGACGTGCGCGGCGAGGGCGTTGGCGACGGCCTGGAACTTGTCGCCCTTGGCGACGAAGTCGGTCTCGCACTTGAGCTCGACCAGAACGCCGGAGGTCTTGTCCTCGGAGACGAGGGAGACGACCGCGCCGTTCTCGGCGGAACGGCCCTCGCGCTTGGCGACGCCCTTCTGGCCCTTGATACGCAGCGCCTCGACGGCGGCGTCGACGTTGCCGTCGGCCTCGTCGAGCGCCTTCTTGCAGTCCATCATGCCGGCGCCGGTGAGCTCGCGGAGCTTCTTGACGTCAGCGGCGGTGTAGTTCGCCATGAGTCTGTGTTCTCTCTCGAAGTCTGAAAGATCTACGGGTGGACGGCGGGGGCGGTGCCAGTGCACCGGCCCCCGCCGTCTTCAGCCGTGACGGGTGTCAGGCCTGCTCGGCGTCCGCGGCCGGGGCCTCGGCCTGCTCGGCGTCGGCGGCGATGGCCTCCGGCTTCGCGTCGGCGTCGGCGGCCTTCTCGGTCTCGGCGGAGGACTGGACCTCGGCGTCGGCCTTCTTGTCGCCCTCGAGCAGGTCACGCTCCCACTCGGCGAGGGGCTCGCCGGCGGCCTTCTCGCCCGGCTTCGAGTCGCCGGTGGCGGCGCCGGAGCGGGCGATGAGGCCCTCGGCGACGGCGTCGGCGATCACGCGGGTGAGCAGGGTGACGGAGCGGATCGCGTCGTCGTTGCCCGGAATCTTGTAGTCGACCTCGTCGGGGTCGCAGTTGGTGTCGAGGATCGCGACGACCGGGATGTGGAGCTTGCGCGCCTCACCGACGGCGATGTGCTCCTTCTTGGTGTCGACGACCCAGACGGCGCTCGGCACCTTCTGCATCTCGCGGATACCACCGAGGGTCTTCTCCAGCTTGGCCTTCTCGCGGGAGAGGACCAGGAGCTCCTTCTTGGTGAGGCCGGAGGCGGCCACGTCCTCGAAGTCGATGAGCTCCAGCTCCTTCAGGCGCTGGAGGCGCTTGTAGACGGTGGAGAAGTTGGTGAGCATGCCACCGAGCCAGCGCTGGTTGACGTACGGCATGCCGACGCGCGTCGCCTGCTCGGCGATGGCCTCCTGGGCCTGCTTCTTCGTACCCACGAACATGATGGAGCCGCCGTGCGCGACGGTCTCCTTGACGAACTCGTAGGCGCGGTCGATGTACGACAGCGACTGGAGCAGGTCGATGATGTAGATGCCGTTGCGCTCGGTGAAGATGAAGCGCTTCATCTTCGGGTTCCAGCGACGGGTCTGGTGACCGAAGTGGACGCCGCTCTCCAGCAGCTCCCGCATCGTGACGACGGCCATGGCCGTACTCCTTGGTTTTCTCGGTTGCCGCGGCAGCAGGATTGCTGTCGCGCCTGACGCCCCGGCGCGCCGTGCCGCAAGGGACCGAGGGGCGCGGCCACCTCCGTGGAACCGGTGGTGGCGGGGCGTGCGAAGTCGACCCGGTGACCCGGGTCGCCTGAAGAAGTGTACGGGACCGTCCGGGTCCCGGGTGACGGCGTTGTCCACAACCGGCCGGTAGTCCACAGATCCGGCTCATGATCCCCACGCGGGCGGGGTCCGGGGGACGGTGGCGCCATGCGAATCACATGCGAACGGGCACGGTGGTGGCTGCCCTGGGCCGTGGTGCTCGCCGCGCTGACGGCGTGGGGCGGGTGGCCGGGCACCGCCGTGGCGGCGGACGGCGGGGAGCGGGCCTGGCCGCTGGCCGGGCGCCCTTCGGTCGTACGGGGATGGGAGCCGCCCGCCGGTCCCTACGGGCCGGGCCACCGGGGCGTGGACCTGGCCGCCGCGCCGGGCACCGAGGTGCTGGCGGCCGCCGCGGGCCGGGTGTCGTTCGCGGGGGCGGTCGCCGGGCGCGGGGTGGTCTCCGTCGAGCTCGCGGGCACGGGCGACCCGCCGCTGCGGACGACGTACGAGCCGGTGCGCCCGCTGGTCGCGGAGGGCGACGAGGTCGCGGCGGGCCAGGTGGTGGCCATGCTGGAGGCGGGGCCGTTCCACTGCGCGGCGGGCTGCCTGCACTGGGGGCTGCGCCGGGGGGAGGCGTATCTGGACCCGCTCTCGCTGCTGCCCCCGTCACTGCTGCGGCACGGCCCTTCGCGCCTGCTGCCGGTGTACAGGGTGCCGCTGCCGGAGCCGCCGAGGGCGGGGGCGCCGGCAGCGCACGGGGCCGTCGGACCCGCCCTGCTGGTGGCGCTCGCCGCGCCGTGGCGTCGGGCGACGCGATGGGGCCCGGCGCGGTGGGGCCGGTCGCGGGTGCCGACGCGGCGGGGTCAGTCGCGGGTGCCGGCGCCCCGGACGCCGTCGAGGATCATGGCGACGGCGGTGTCGGCGATAACCCCGGGCTCCTCCGCCACGGTCAGCTCGATGCGCCGGACGGCGGCGTCCACGGAGCCCTGGAGCAGCATGGCCGCGAGGCGGGGCTCCGCGTGGCCGAGGTCGCCGAGCGCCTCCACGATCATGGCGATGAGCCCGCCGTGCGCGGCCCGGATCTTCTCGCGGGCGCCCGCGTCCAGTTCGCTGGCGGAGATCGCGACCACGGCCCGGTGGCGCCGGTCCCCGACCAGGTCGAGCTGGCGCCGGACGTACGCTTCGATCTTCTCCTCGGGCGTCCCCGCCCGCTCCATCGCGCTCTCCACCTCGGCCGCCCAGACGGGGAAGTCGACGGCGCAGAGCTCCTCCACGACGGCGGCGCGGGAACGGAAGTACTCGTAGACGGAGGACCGGGCGAGGCCCGTGCGTTCGGCGAGGGCGGGGAAGGTCAGCGCTTCCGTGCCGCCTTCGGACAGCAGGGAGCGCGCTGCGTCCAGGAGGGCGCCGCGCTGCATGGTCCGGTGCTCGGCCACGGAGGCCGCTCGAATCCTGGGCACGACTCCACTCTACGGCGACCGCCGCCGAGCGGTACCCGCGCGGGCCGAGGTGACCGGGTCCGGATCCCCCGCGCACCGGCTCAGCGCCCGGCGTCCGCCAGCTTCGCGCGGAGCTGGAGCACCGACTTGGTGTGGATCTGGCTGACCCGGCTCTCGGTGACCCCGAGGACGTTGCCGATCTCGGCGAGGGTCAGGCCCTCGTAGTAGTAGAGCGTGACGACCGTCTTCTCGCGGTCCGGGAGGGTGTTGATCGCCCGGGCGAGCAGCCGTCTGAGCTCCCGGTCCTCCGCCACCTCCACCGGGTCGTCGGCGGCGGTGTCCTCCAGCGTGTCCATCAGGCTCAGCCGGTCCCCGCCCTCGCCGCCCACATGCAGCAGCTCTTCCAGCGCGACCACGTTGGCCAGGGACAACTGGCTGAAGACGGCGTGCAGTTCGTCCAGCGTGACGTCCATCTCCGCCGCGACCTCCGCCTCGGAGGGGGTGCGGCGCAGCTGCGCCTCCAGCGTCGCGTAGGCGCGTTCGACGGCGCGCGCCTTCTGCCGCACGGAGCGCGGGATCCAGTCCAGTGCCCGGAGTTCGTCGATCATCGCGCCCCGGATGCGGGTGATCGCGTACGTCTCGAACTTGATGGCCCGTTCGACGTCGAACTTCTCGATCGCGTCGATCAGCCCGAACACCCCGGACGAGACGAAGTCCGCCTGCTCGACGTTGGACGGCAGGCCCACGCTCACCCGCCCGGCGACGTACTTGACCAGGGGCGAGTAGTGCAGGATCAGCTGCTCCCGCAGCCGCTCGTCGCCGGTCGTCTTGTACGAGCGCCACAACTCGTCGAGCGAGGACGGGGCGGGAGGGCGCACAGTGCCACGCGCAGCCGGTGGTACTGCCGCGCGGTCAGACCCGGAGGTGTGAGGGGGCATGTGGTGCCTTGAGCCGTTCTGCCGTGAAGTACTGGGACTTGTCTCTGGGGCGGAATCCTTGTGAGCGTAGCGTGACTGGGCTGTCGCGGTGCGCGCAGGATAAGGGATGGAGACCCGGCGCTCACCGGCCCCGGAGTCACCGCAGAAGCGTCCGCCGAGGTCATCGGCATCACCTTTTCACCCGAATGCCCCAGGTCAAGAACCGCCTCGCCGCGCGTCGTCCCGGCAAGTCGGCCTCCGCGTCAACCTCCATCCCTCACCCACACGTTCGACGTATCCCAGTGAGAGCAGTTCGTACAGCTTGCCGAGGGCCTCGTCGGCGCTGGTCCCCGCGCCCCGCGCCACCTCCCGGGCATCGACGGCGGAGCGCGCCGGCAACGCGTCCAGCACCCGCCCGGCGACGGCGTCCAGCAGGTCCCGGGCCAGCACCGGACCGCTCCTGGACGGCGCCAGGTCCCCGATGTCGCCCACCAGCTCGGCCACTTCGGCGGCGTCCGTCACCAGCACGCCCTCCCCGCGCAGGAGTTCGTGGACACCGGCCGACAGACCGCTGGTCGCCGGCCCCGGAACCCCCATGGTGAAGCGCCCCAGCCGCTGCGCGACCCGCGCCGTCACCAGCGAACCGCTGCGGTACTCCGCCTCCACGACCACCGTCCCCCGCGTCAACGCGGCGATCACCCTGTTCCGCAGGACGAACCGGCTGCGCGTCGGGTGCTCGGACGGCGGGAGCTCACCGATGACGAGCCCCTGCCCGGCCACCCGGGCGATGAGCTCGGCATGGCCCGGCGGATAGGCCACGTCCACCCCGCAGGCCAGCACCGCCACCGTCGCCCCGCCCGCCGCCAGCGCACCCCGGTGCGCCGCGCCGTCCACCCCGAAGGCGGCGCCCGAGACCACCACCCAGCCGCGCTCCGCGAGCCCCGCGCCCAGTGTCGTCGCCATGTGGGCCCCGTACGGGGTGCAGGCGCGGGCGCCGACCACGGCGACCGAGCGCAGCGCCCAGAGCCGCAGATCGGGCCCGCCGCGCACCCACAGCCCGGTCGGCCGCGCGTCGCCCAGGTCGTCCAGCTGAGTCGGCCACTCGCGGTCGCCGGGGCAGACGAAGCGCCCGCCGACCGCGGCGACGGCGGCCAGGTCCCGCTCCGGGTCGGCCCGGGCGGCCCGGAGCCGGTAGCCCGCGAGCCGCCGCACCGTCATGCCGCGCAGCCGCTCCGCCTCTCCGGCCGGGTCGGTGATGCGCCGCCACAGCCCGACCGCGCCGCACTCCCGCAGCCACCGCCCGCCCCGCTCGTCGCCGGGCTCCAGCACCCGGGTCAACGCCGCCCGCGCCAGCCGCTCCGCCGCGCCCGCGCCCCCGGCCGCCGCCGAACCCGCGCGATCCGCCGGGTCCACACGGTCCACCGGACCCCCGCGATCCGCCGGGCCCGCGCCCCCGCCCGCACCCCGGTCCGCGCCGTACGCGAGCTCGCCTCCCCCGTGCCCCGTCACGGCGCCCCCGCCCCCAGCGGCACCCCGCGCGGGATGCCGCTGCGCAGCTCCAGGGCGGCGGCCACGTCCGACGCGTCCGGGCGGGCCGCGCCGCGCAGGTCCGCGACCGTCCACGCCACCCGCAGCACCCGGTCCAGGCCCCGGGCCGTGAGCAGCCCGCGCTCCATGTCCCGCTCGGCCGCCATCAGCGCGCCCGGGGCCGCGGCCAGCCGGGTCCGCAGCTCGTGTCCCGGCACCTCGCTGTTGGTCGTCCAGGGCGTCCCGGCCAGCCGCTCGGCCGCGCGCTCCCGGGCCTCCCGCACCCGGGCGGCGACGGTCTCCGTGGACTCGCCCCGGCCACCCCGCCCCATCAGGTCCTCCCGCGTGACCGGGGCGACGGTCACCCTGAGGTCCACCCGGTCGAGCAGCGGCCCGGAGAGCCTGGCCTGATACCGCCGCACCGCCGACGGCGGGCACTCGCAGCCCTCACCGCTCAGGGTGTGCCGCCCACAGGGGCACGGGTTGGCGGCGAGCACCATCAGGAAGCGGGCCGGAAGCCGGACCACCCCCGCACTGCGGGCCACCACGACGTGCCCGGACTCCAGGGGCTGGCGCAGCGCGTCCAGTGTCTTCACGGAGAACTCGGGCGCCTCGTCCAGGAAGAGGATTCCGCGATGGGCGAGCGAGACGGCACCCGGCCTGGGCAGTCCGTTGCCGCCGCCGACCAGCGACTGCATGGTCGCCGAGTGGTGCGGCGCGCAGTACGGCGGCCGGGCGATCAGGGGCTCGCCCGGCGGCAGGATGCCGGCCACCGAGTGGACGGCGGTCACTTCGAGGGACTCCTGCCGGGTGAGCGGCGGCAGGATCGCGGGCATGCGCTCGGCCAGCATGGTCTTGCCCGCGCCCGGCGGACCGGTCAGCAGCAGATGGTGGCCGCCGGCCGCGGCGATCTCCAGGGCCTTGCGCGGCCGCTCCTGGCCCGCCACGTCCGCCAGGTCCGGCCGGGCCCCGTCCCCGGCCGCCGGGCCCCTGGTGAGGCCGGTGCCCAGTCCGGCGCCGGGCACCATCAGCCCGGCGAGCATCGGATCGGGGCGGCCCTCCTCCTCGGCCCGCTGCTCGTCCGGCACCGGTTCGTCGCACAGCACCGCGATCAGCTGCCGCAGGCTGCGCACCCCGAGCACGGAGACGCCGGGGACGAGGGCCGCCTCGCCCGCGGTCTGTTCCGGGACGACCACCTGGCGGTATCCGGCGTCGGCCGCCGCCAGGACCGCGGGGAGCACACCCCGTACCGGACGCACCCGGCCGTCGAGCCCCAGCTCCCCGATCATCACCACATCGGCGATCGACTGAGGGTCGATCCGCTCCGCCGCACCGAGAACCGCGCAGGCCACGGCCAAATCGAAGCCCGAGCCGCCCTTGGGCACCGAGGCCGGGGAGAGCCCCACGGTGAGCTTCTTCTGCGGCCACTCGGCCCCGGAGTTGACCACGGCCGCCCTGACCCGGTCCCGGCTCTCCACCAGGCTCTTGTCGGGCAGCCCCACCAGCGTGAACGCCGCCACACCGGCCTCCAGGTCCGCCTGGACCTCCACCACCACGCCCTCGACGCCGACCAGGGCGACCGAGCAGGCACGTGCGAACCCCATTTCAGGCCACCCCCCGCGCGTGCTCGGCCAGGGGCGCGCCGCGTTCGGGCAGCACCACCCCGACCAGGTCGATGCGCACCCCGCCCGGCGGCGGGCCGCCGTGCCGCTCCAGCCAGAGCGCGGCCAGCCGGCGCAGCCGCTCGGCCTTCGCCGGGGTGACCGCGGCCATCGGATGCTCGTACGCACCCGATCTGCGGGTCTTCACCTCGCAGATGACGAGCGCGTCCCCGTCCATCGCGACGATGTCGATCTCACCGGCGCGACAGCGCCAGTTCCGTTCCAGTACGGACATGCCGGCGTCGGCCAGCAGCCGCGCCGCCAGGTCCTCGCCGTACCGCCCGAGAGCCCCCCGTGCGTTCATATCGGCACCACCTCCGGCACCGACTCTGACGCGTCCGCCCTACTTCAGTGGATCTTGGTGGACAAGCGGGCGATTGTGGATAACTCAGCCACTTGGAAGTTCGAGATCGCTCTTGTTGAGCTCCTCGATGTTGACGTCCTTGAACGTGAGCACCCGTACCTGCTTCACGAACCGGGCGGGCCGGTACATGTCCCAGACCCAGGCGTCCGCCATGGACACCTCGAAGAACACCTCGCCCTGGACCGAGTGCACCTGCATCTCGTAGTCGTTGGTGAGGTAGAAGCGCCGTTCGGTCTCGATCACGAATTTGAACAGACCGACGACATCGCGGTACTCCCGGTAGAGCTTCAGCTCCATCTCGGTCTCGTACTTCTCGAGGTCCTCGGCGCTCATTGGCATGTTCCCCTTCAGCCGTGCGTTTCCCCATTGTGCGCCGGGCTCCGGCGCCCCGGCCGCTCAGCCGCTTCCGGGGGCCAGGTCCACCGGCGTACGCGGAGGGCCCTCTTCGAGCAGCCTCCGGAGCAGGTCGGCGAGCCCGGTGGGGTACACCGTCTCACGCGCCGCCGACAGTTCGGCGGAGGTCCACCACCTCAGCCCCGTGACACTGCGGCGTTCCAGCCATGTGTGGCCGCTGGTGTCCGTGGCGGTCTGTGCCGTACGGGCCAGGAAGTACCACTCGTCCTGGTCCCATCGTCTGCCGTCGAAGTCGAAGGAGCACCGGCGCCGCCAGATCACCGGGCCCAGTTCGGCCTCGGTGATCCCGGTCTCCTCGGCCAGCTCGCGCAGCGCGGCCCGCTCATGGGTCTCGTCGCCCTCCAGGCCGCCGCCCGGGGTGAACCACCAGGTGCGGGCCGGGTCCTCCGGTTCGAAGCCGTGCATCAGCAGAATCCGGTCGTCCGGATCGAGGAGCACCAGGCGGGCGACCCTGCGCACCTCAGCGGACACCGGCGGTCGCCTTCGGCTGCGCGCTCCGCTTGGGCCGGGCGGCCCGGGCCGCGAGCGGGCCGTACGCCGCCCCGCCCAGGATGAGCACGATGCCCACCACCATCGAGGTCAGCTGGAGCCCGAGCGGCCCGGCCGACGAGACGCCGCCCGGCAGCGCGGCGAACGCCTCGGGCCGGTCGATCATGGAGCCCAGCGGCCAGGCGACGGCGTCGATCCTGGACTCCACGGCGTCCCGGGGCACCGAGCCGTGCATGGCGTCCTCCAGGTGGACCCGGGAGTCCAGCGAGACCGTGCGGTCGTCGCCCAGCAGGAAGAGCTGGCCCTTGGGGACCTCGGCGGTGAAGTCCTGGGCCGAGGCGCGGCCGGGTGACCGCAGATACGGTTCGTCCATGGGTATGCCGTTGACCGTGAGGCGGCCGTCCTTGCCGCAGCAGGCGACCTTGTCGCCGCCGACGCCGACGACCCGCTTCACCATGGGGGTGTTGCCCCACTCCGGGTCGTTGAACACCACGACGTCACCGCGCCGGACCTCGCTGCCGTCCACGCGCTGCGCGAGGACCTTGTCGCCGGCCTCGACCGTCGGGGTCATCGACCCGGTGGGCACCGTGTAGGGCTGGTAGACGAACGCGCCCCAGGCGAAGCCGCCGAGGAAGAGCAGGCAGCCGAGGGCCACCGCCGCCCCGGACAGCCTGCTGCCGAGCCGGCCGCGGCCGTCGTCCGTACGACCTGTTGCACCCATACCGGCGTCCCCCATCGGAGATCGACAATCGCGCTGATCCGCGTGGGCACCCTACCCGGCAGTACGCCCGGCGGTCAGCCTCCGCCTGCGCCGGATCACGAAGGGCACCGCGCCCGCGAGCCCCAGGACGCCCGGTGCGGCACCGGCGGCGGCGCTGATCCCGGGCTGGTCGAAGGTGTCCGGGACGGACAGCACGGACCAGCGGTTCACCGGCCACGCGACGACCACGGCCCGGCCCACGACCTGGCTCACCGGAACGAAGCCCTTGTTGGCGTCGTCGGTGTGGTAGCGGGAGTCCGCCGAGTCCTGGCGGTGGTCGCCCATGACCCAGATCTTCCCGTCCGGCACCTTGAACGGCCCGAAGGGCATGTCGTCGCAGGCGCTGTTGCCGGCGAAGACGTACGGCTCGGTGAGCGCCTTGCCGTTGACCTCGACGGGGCCGCCCTTCTTGCACTCGACGGTGTCACCGGCGACCGCGATCGTCCGCTTGATCAGGTCCTTCTCCTCGGCGGACGGCATCAGCCCGACGAAGCTCAGGAACTTCTGCGCGGCGTTGGGCTTCGGGGTCGGTTCGCCTTCGAGCCACTTGTCCGGGTCGTGGAAGACGACGACCTCACCACGCTCCGGCTCCGAACCGAACCACGGCGTCAGCTTGTCCACCAGGACCCGGTCACCCCGCTGCAACGTGTTCTGCATCGAGTCCGACGGAATCGAGAACGCCTGCACCAGAAACGTCTTGATGAACAGGGCCAGGACCAGCGCGATACCGATGAGGAGCGGCAGCTCCTTCCAGAACGGCCGGCTTTTCTTCTTCTTGCCGGCCGCGGGCTCGGCGGAAGCAGGCTCGGCGGCCGAGGGCTCCGCGGACCGCGCCTGTTCGGACTGTGTTCCGTCTGCCAGGTCGCTCACGCGTCGTTCCTCACTGTGCCGGCGGTCGTGGTCCGGCGCCGCCTGCGCCAGAGCACCAGGGGCACCGCCCCCGCGAGGCCGATCACCCCGGGGGCCGCCGCGGCGGCGGCGTTGATGCCTGGCTGGTCGAAGGTCTTCGGGACCGGGAGGGTCGCCCAGCGGCTGATCGGCCACGCGATCACGATGGCCCGGCCGACCACCTCGTCGTTGGAGACGGTGCCGTTGCCCGGCAGGTTCTGGTGGTACCGCGAGTCCAGGGAGTTCTGCCGGTGGTCGCCCATGACCCAGATCCGGCCCTTGGGCACCTTGATCGGCCCGAACGGCTCGTCGTCGCAGGCGCTGTTGCCCGCGAAGATGAAGGACTTGTCGTCCAGCGCCTTGCCGTTGACCTGGACGGGGCCGCCCTTCTTGCACTCCACGGTGTCACCGCCGATCGCGATGACCCGCTTGATCAGGTCCTTCTCCTCGGCCGAGGGCATGAGGCCGATGAAGCTGAGGAACTTCTGCACCGCGTTCGGCTCGGGGGCCTGGCTGTCCTCCAGCCAGCCGCCCGGGTCGTGGAAGACGACGACCTCGCCGCGCTCCGGCTCCGAACCGAACCACGGCGTCAGCTTGTCCACCAGGACCCGGTCACCCCGCTGCAAGGTGTTCTGCATCGAGTCCGACGGAATCGAGAACGCCTGCACCAGAAACGTCTTGATCAGCAGCGCCAGGACGAGGGCGACGCCGATGAGGAGCGGCAGCTCCTTCCAGAACGGGCGGGGGTTCTTCTTCCGGGCCGTGCTGCCCCCGGACGCGCCGCCGTCACTGTCCGTCCCGCTCACCGTCGTCCCGTCCTCCGCCGCTCCGGCGGGCTCGGAATGTGCCGGACGGCCCGGCCGGTCCTCGGGTTCGTCGTGTCCGGATCGTGCGCCGACCGCCAAATCCCCCACATCCACTCCTTACTCCGTGCCACCGCCCGCGTCCTAGCCGACGCAGGCCCACCACTCCCATAACGAGCGGGAGTTCCGCAGGGGTCGGGAGCCGGATCAATCCGCCTGGATCACTGGACACACTATTCGACGGTCCCGAGGCGGCCGCCGTACCGGCACGCGCGTCCGGGACCGAGGCGAAGGCCGAGCGCTGCTCCAGGCCGGTCCAGTGCCCGAAGGGCCAGACGATCCATTTGGCCCGCCCCACGACCGCGTCCTCGGAGATCGTGCCGTTCGCCGTCTTGTCCATGTGGAAGCGCGAATCGGCGGAATTGGAGCGGTGGTCGCCCATGACGAAGAGGCGGCCCTCCGGAACCTTTACCTCGAATTTGATGGTGGAGGGTGAATCCCCGGGATAGACGTACGGTTCCGTGACCGCCATGCCGTTGACGAGGAGCCTGCCGTCCGACGCGCAGCACTTCACGGTGTCGCCGCCGACGGCCACGACCCGCTTGATGAGGTCCTGCTCGTCGTCCGAGGGCAGCAGCCCGACGAAGGTGAGCACCTGCTTCACCTGCTTCACGACGACGGGCGACTCCCCGGGGCTCTCCTGGATCGGCGGCGGCCAGTCCGAGGGGTTGCGGAACACGACGACGTCGCCGCGCTGCGGCTTCGAGCCGAACCAGGGCGTCAGCTTGTCCACGAGCACCCGGTCGCCGATCCGGATGGTCTGTTCCATCGAGCCGGACGGGATCACAAACGCCTGTACGAGGAAGGTCTTGAGGACGAGCGCGATCAGCAGCGCCACCATGATCAGCAGCGGGATCTCCCGTGCCGCCGATCTGCGGCGCTTGCGCTGCACCTTGCGGGCCAGCCTGCGCCGCTCGGCCCGGGTGGGCAGGGAGCGCGCCCCTCCGTCCGCCGCCGGGGCACCGTGGCGCCCGTGGCTACCCATGCGACGGGCCGGGCGCCGGTACGGAGTCGAAGGCGGCGGTGCCCGGCAGCGAGCCGACCCGGCCCAGCGGCCAGCCGAACCAGTCGACCCGCCCGACCACCCGGTCCACCGGCACCATGCCGCCGCCCGGCTCCCCCAGGTGGTCGCGGGAGTCCCGGGAACGGGAGCGGTGGTCGCCCATCATCCACAGGGTGCCCTCCGGCACCACGATGTCGAAGGGCACCTTCGAGGGCGCGTCCCCGGGAAAGAGGTAGTCCTCGTCCAGCGGCCGGCCGTTCACCTCGATCCGGCCCCGCACGTCGCAGCAGACCACCCGGTCGCCCCCCACGCCCACCACCCGCTTCACGAAGTCGGTCTCGGCGGGCTCGGCGAGCCCGAGGGACGCCGCGGCCCCGTGCAGCAGCGCGGTGACGGGGTTCTGCTCCGCCCCCTCGCGTACGAACGAGCCGGTGCCGTCGAAGACCACCACGTCACCGCGGCGGGGGACGGCGCCGAAGCGGTACGCCAGTTTGTTGACGAGCACCCGGTCGCCCACCCGGAGCGTCTGCTCCATCGAACCGCTGGGGATCAGGAAGGGCTGCACCACGAAGGTGCTGAAGAGGAGCACGAACACCGCGCAGACCGCGCCGAGCCCGAGCGTGCCCCGCCAGGACAGCCGCCAGGACCTCGGTGCGGTGAGCCGGACGCGGACACGCGAAGAGCGCGACCCCTCCCCCGGACCCGTATCGGGTGCGGAGGAGCGATCGCGCTCCTGAAGTTCTGCTTGCGTGTCCATCGGGGCCAGAGCTTAACCGGACACCCTGTGGACCAGGCAGTCAGCTCAGCGGTCGCGCTTCTCCTTGATCTTCGCGGCCTTGCCGCGCAGCTCACGGAGGAAGTACAGCTTGGCGCGACGGACGTCACCGCGGGTCACGAGCTCGATCTTCTCGAAGATCGGGCTGTGCACCGGGAAGGTGCGCTCGACGCCGACACTGAAGGAGACCTTGCGGACCGTGAAGGTCTCGCTGACGCCCGCGCCCTGGCGGCGGATGACGACGCCCTTGAACTGCTGGACACGGGAGCGGTTGCCCTCGATCACGCGGACGTGAACGTTGACGGTGTCACCGGGGCGGAACGCCGGGACGTCGGTACGCAGCGACGCGGCATTGACGTCGTCGAGCAGGGAAGCCATGTTGTCTGCTTTCTTCGCCGATGCCACAGGTCATCGACGGGAGAGTGATGAATGTCAGGGGCCGGTCTCGTCGGAGCGGGCGTCGTGTCCCCCTGTGGCAGGGGCGCACGCCGGACGGACGGCAGCGGCCTATTCTTCCACGGCCTCGGGCCTGCGCCAAAATCGGCCACCCGGCTCGGGCGACCAGCCGAGGATGGAGAGCATCTCCCGGTCCTTCTTGTCGAAGGCGGACGCCTCCCAGCGCTCGATCAGATCGGGCCGGTGGGCGGCCGTACGGCGCAGCGCCTCGTCCCGCCGCCAGCGCGCGATCCGCCCGTGGTGACCGCTGAGCAGCACCTCGGGGATGGACCGGCCGCGCCACTCGGGCGGCTTGGTGTAGACGGGCCCCTCCAGCAGATTGGCCATCGCGCCGGGGGCGAAGGAGTCGTCCTGGTGGGAGGCCGCGTTGCCGAGGACGCCGGGCAGCAGCCGGGCCACCGCCTCGGTGATCACCAGCACCGCGGCTTCCCCGCCCGCCAGCACGTAATCGCCGATGGACACCTCGACCACCCGCAGCCGGGTGGCGTACTCCTCGGTCACGCGCCGGTCGATGCCCTCGTAGCGGGCCGGGGTGAAGACCAGCCAGGGGCACGCGGAGAGCCCGACGGCGAGCTCCTGCGTGAACGGCCGTCCGCTCGGCGTGGGCACCACGAGAACCGGGGAGTGCGCGCCGGCCTCGTAACCGTCCGCGAGGGCCTCGTCCAGCGCCTCGCCCCACGGCTCGGTCTTCATGACCATGCCGGGGCCGCCGCCGTACGGGGTGTCGTCCACGGTGTTGTGCCGGTCGTACGTCCAGTCGCGCAGGTCGTGCACATGGACGTCGAGGCGGCCGGACGTACGGGCCTTGCCGACCAGGGAGACGTTCAGCGGTTCCAGGTACTCGGGGAAGATCGTGACGACGTCGAGCCGCATCAGGCGTCCTCGGCCTTCGGCGCGGAGCCCTCGGCCTCGGCCTCCGCTTCGCGCGCGGACGCCACGACCGCCTCGCTCGGGTCGATCAGACCGGGCGGCGGGGTGATCACCGCGCGCTGCTCCTCCAGATCGATCTCGGTGACGATCTCCTCCACGAACGGGATCATCACCTCGCTGCCGTCCGGCCGCTCGACGATGAAGAGGTCCTGCGAGGGCAGATGCGTGATCTCGGTGATCCGCCCGATCTCGGTACCGTCGGCGAGGACCACGTCCAGGTCCATCAGCTGGTGGTCGTAGAACTCCTCGGGGTCCTCCGGAAGCTCCGCCGGGTCCACATCGGCGATCAGCAGGGTGTTGCGCAGCGCCTCGGCGGCCGTACGGTCCTTCACGCCCTCGAAGCGCAGCAGGAGCCTGCCGCTGTGCACCCGGCCGGTCTCGATCGTCAGCGGGCCCGTCGTGGCGGGGTCGGTGGCCAGGACGGCGCCGGGCGCGAGCCGCAGCTCCGGCTCGTCCGTGCGCACCTCGACGGTGACCTCGCCCTTGATGCCGTGGGCGCGGCCGATCCGCGCGACTACCAACTGCACCTTGTGTCTCTCCTGTCGTACGACGACGGGCCGGGGCGGGCGCTTGGCCCTCCCCGGCCCGTGCCGGTGTTCAACTTCTGTCAGCGAACCTGATCCACGTCGACGAGGTCGACGCGGATGCCACGGCCGCCGATGGCGCCCACGACGGTACGCAGCGCGCGTGCGGTGCGGCCGTTGCGGCCGATCACCTTGCCGAGGTCGTCGGGGTGGACCCGGACCTCCAGCACACGGCCACGGCGCAGGTTGCGCGAGGCGACCTGCACATCATCGGGGTTGTCGACGATGCCTTTCACGAGGTGCTCGAGAGCCTCCTCGAGCATGCTCAGGCCTCGGTCGACTCGGCGGAGGCGGCAGCAGCCTCGTCCGCCTTCTTGTCGGCCTTCTTCGCCTTCGGCGTGATGGCCTCGCCCTTCGACTCCTCACCATCGCTGGAGAGGGCCTCGAACAGGGCGCGCTTGTCGGCCTTGGGCTCCGGCTGCAGCAGCGGCGCGGGGGCCGGGAGGCCCTTGTGCGCCTGCCAGTCGCCGGTGAGCTTCAGGATCGCGAGAACCGGCTCGGTCGGCTGGGCGCCGACGGACAGCCAGTACTGCGCACGCTCCGAGTTGACCTCGATGCGCGACGGGTTCTGCACCGGGTGGTACAGACCGATCTCCTCGATGGCCCGGCCGTCACGGCGGGTACGGGAGTCGGCGACGACGATGCGGTAGTGAGGCGAACGGATCTTGCCCAGACGCTTCAGCTTGATCTTGACTGCCACGGAAGTGGTGTCTCCTGGTCTATGACGTGGTTGGGCACAACGAAGATGCCACGTGGGGTTGCGGTACTCGGGTGCCCGATGGACGCGTCAGCCGGAGGAGAGAGGGGTCCTGTGCGACTGTCGAGTACAGCTAGCCATTGTGCCACACCCCATCGGCTCACCCCACCGCGACCGCGGTCTCCGGGATCCGGAACGGCTTTCCGCAGCCGCCGCAGACGATCGGCGCCTGGGCGAGGACCGAGGGGACCACGCGCACATTGCGCCCGCAGTCGCAGACGGCCTTGACCCGCACGCCCCCTCCGGAGGAGCCGTGCCGGGCGGCCGGGCCGCGGAAGGAGCGCTTGGTGTCGGCGGCGGTGGCCACGGTGTGCGCCTTGAGGGCGCGCTGCAGCCGCTCCGTCGTCGGCCGGTAGCGGCGCTTGGCCTCGGGGTTGAGCGTGACCAGCGAGAAGCCGCTGCTGGGATGGGGCTCCTCGGCATGGTCGAGGCCCAGCTCCTCGGCGATCGCCAGGAATCGTCGGTTGTGATAGCGGCCGGCGCGCGAGGTGTCGCGGACACCTCTGGCGGCGGCGATGCCGTGGACTGCCTCGTGGAGCAGTCGCTCGAAGGAGAGCTCGGCGCCACAGGCGGACGAGGACTCTCCGATCAGGGACTCGGGTGCGGCGAGATCGGGCAGCTCGGGGTGGTACCGCTGAATGTCGGCCCACGCCTGCGCCAGCTCTGCGGCAAGTACAGGTGGTGTCGTGCTCACGTCGTGACCAACGAGCGCGGGGCCCTCGGTGTTCCGATTCCGGGCCATCCCAAATATTTTGCACGTACCAGTCGGTTGACCTTCATGCGTCACGACGCAGGGCGGGTGCGCTGATCTGCGGAGAAGCCTCACAGCTCGCACCAAGCCGGTACGTAGCGGCGCGTACGCCTGCGCGCGCAGCCGCGGTACGCGCCCCCTCCGGGGGCGGACGGCAGGGGCGAGGGTACCCGCACCGCCCTGACGTGCTCGACGTGCCCCCACCGGCGTGTCGGGTGAGACTGGACCGGCAGAGGGCGGGACGGACCCCCCGGGGCGTCCCCGCCGTCCGGGTGCGCCGGTGCCGTCGTGCGCCGGACGGCAGTGCGGACAACCACGCCCCGCAGACCTCTGGACGCGGCGGCGGATGCGCAGTTCTCTGGCATACGGGGGAGCGCGCGTCACCGGACGGCACGGCCGTCCACTCGGGCACGACCGATCGGCAGAACCGGCAACCTCGGCGGATTGGGGCGCATTCCATGACACCAACGCTCGTTCGGCACCACCGGCACACGGAGTCGTCCGCCCTCGCGGACGGCGCCACCCGCGCCCGCGACTGGGCGGAGATCCAGGAACGGATGCTGGCACCGCTGTACGAAGCGGTGTACACGCGGCTGGAGGTGGGGCCCGCCACGCGGATGCTCTCGCTCGGCTGCGGCTCCGGCCTGGCGCTGCTGATGGCCGTGGGCCGGGGCGCCTCGGTCACCGGCGTGGACACCGACCCGGACCGCCTCGCCCTCGCCAGGACCCGGCTGCTGCCCGCGCCGGAGGACCACGGCACACCGGCCGCCGCCCCGCTGCTCACGGAGAGCGTCGCCGAGGCGGCGGACGACGGGCCGCACCACCTGATCACCGCGTTCACCCCGATCGGCTGCGAGGCGGGCGACGGCGAGGAGCTGGTGCGCGCGCTGGAGACCGCGGTGCCGTCGGCGGACCGGCGCGCCACGGTCGTCCTGACCGGCTGGGGCCCGCCGGAGCGGTGCGCCACGGAGTCGGTGCTCCGGGTGGCCGGGCGGCTCGCCGACGACGGGCGCGGACCGGGCGGCGGCTGGCGCGGACCGCGCCGCGACGATCTGGAGGACGTGGCCTTCAGGGCCGGGCTGCGGCCGGACGGCTCCGGCCGGGTGGCCTGCCCGTTCGGTTACGCGGACATGGACAGCGCGGTACGCGGCCTGCTGTCGACCCGGCTGTTCGAGGCGGCGGTCCGGGCGACGGACCGGTGGCAGGTGGAGAAGGAGCTCGCCGAAGCGCTGCACCCGCACCGGCGGCCGGACGGCACGGTGTGGATGTCCAACGTGTTCCGGTACCTGGTCTGCACGACGTGAACGTACGCCGGAGGGGCGCCCACCGACTCGGTGAGCGCCCCTCCGGCATGGCGTGACGCGAGCGTCAGCCCATGAACTTCTTGAACTCGTCGGGCAGCTCGAAGTTCTGGGCGTCCTGCCCGGCCGGGAGGCCGGGGACGCCGTTCTGCGCGGCCTCGCGGCGGGCGGCCGCGGCCTGCTCCTCGGCCTTGCGCTTCATCGGGTTGCCGCTCTTGCGCTTGCCCTTGGCCTGCTTGACCTGCTTCTTCTGCCGGCCGGGCCCGCCGCCCATGC
The DNA here is from genome assembly GCF_001905735.1 of Streptomyces sp. CB01249. GTDB lineage: Bacteria > Actinomycetota > Actinomycetes > Streptomycetales > Streptomycetaceae > Streptomyces. Next base: position 1,490,021 of record NZ_LISW01000002.1, on the reverse strand, counting down.
CCGGCATCCCGGGCATCCCCGGCATGCCGCCGCCCTGGGCCATCTTGGACATCATCTTGCGGGCCTCGAAGAACCGCTCGACCAGTCCCTTGACGGCGGAGACGTCGGAGCCGGAGCCCTTGGCGATACGAGCCCGGCGCGAGCCGTTGATGATCGTCGGCTCGGCGCGTTCCTTCGGGGTCATCGACTTGATGATCGCGGCCATGCGGTCGATGTCGCGCTCGTCGATGTTGTTGATCTGGTCCTTGATCTGCCCCATGCCGGGCAGCATGCCGAGCAGCTTGGAGATGGAGCCCATCTTCCTGACCTGCTCCATCTGGGCCAGGAAGTCGTCGAACGTGAAGTCCTTGCCCTTGCTGGACGCCAGCTTGGAGGCCATTTTGGCGGCCTCTTCCTGGCTGAAGGTCTTCTCCGCCTGCTCGATCAGGGTGAGCAGGTCACCCATGTCGAGGATCCGGGACGCCATGCGGTCCGGGTGGAACGCGTCGAACTCGTCCAGCTTCTCGCCGTTCGAGGCGAACATGATCTGCTTGCCCGTGACGTGGGCGATCGACAGGGCGGCACCACCGCGGGCGTCACCGTCGAGCTTGGAGAGCACCACGCCGTCGAAGCCGACGCCGTCGCGGAACGCCTCGGCGGTGTTGACCGCGTCCTGACCGATCATCGCGTCGACCACGAACAGGATCTCGTCCGGGCTGACGGCGTCGCGGATGTCCGCGGCCTGCTGCATCAGCTCCTGGTCGATGCCGAGGCGGCCGGCGGTGTCCACGATCACGACGTCGTACTGCTTGGACCGGGCGTACTCGATGGAGTCCTTGGCGACCTGGACCGGGTCGCCGACGCCGTTGCCCGGCTCGGGGGCGTACACCGCGACACCGGCGCGGTCGGCGACGACGCTCAGCTGGTTGACGGCGTTGGGGCGCTGGAGGTCACAGGCGACGAGCAGCGGGGAGTGGCCCTGGCCCTTGAGCCAGAGGCCGAGCTTTCCGGCGAGGGTCGTCTTACCGGCACCCTGGAGACCGGCGAGCATGATCACGGTGGGCGGGTTCTTGGCGAACCGCAGCCGCCGGGTCTCGCCGCCGAGGATGGAGATGAGCTCCTCGTTGACGATCTTGACGACCTGCTGGGCCGGGTTGAGGGCCTGGGAGACCTCTACGCCGCGCGCCCGCTCCTTGACGTTGGCGATGAAGGACCGGACGACGGGCAGCGCCACGTCCGCTTCGAGCAGGGCGATACGGATCTCGCGAGCCGTGGCATCGATGTCCGCCTCGGACAAGCGGCCCTTGCCCCGGAGGTTCTTGAAAGTCGCGGCAAGGCGGTCGGAGAGAGTATCGAACACGGCGCTCGTCGGTCCTCAGGGTCGGGGGCGGGTCGGGTCAGTAGGTTCCCAGGGTATCCGGACGCCGGAGAACGCCAAGACCTCGCCCGGTTCCGGACTCAGCCGAGCGCCTTCTCGACCTCCTGGGCCAGCTCCGCTGCCCGCGCCGCGGGCAGCGGCTCCCCGTCGGTGTCCGTGACGTAGAAGGCGTCGACGGCATTGGCCCCCAGCGTGGACACATGCGCGCTCCGCACCCGTACCTCGCTCCGCTCCAGGGCCTGCCCGATGCGGTGCAGCAGCCCGGGGGCGTCCTGTGCGCGGACCTCGATCACCGTGGCGAGCCGGGAGCCCGCCGGGGCCACCGTCACCCGGGGCGGCGGCGCCTTCACACCGCGCCGCCGGGGGTAGGCCGCCTCCCGCTCGGCGAGGCGGGCGGGGATGTCCAGGGTGCCGTCCAGGGCGCGTACGAGGTCGGCGCGGAGCCGGTCCGCCCGGGGCAGCGAGCCGTATTCGGCGGCCACGCGCCAGCTGAGCAGCAGCAGGTCCGCGGAGTCCCCCAGCTCCGTGGGCAGCTCCACGGCGCGCAGGTCGGCGGCGCGGACGGTGAGGCGGTGCAGGGCGAGGACGCCCGCGGCGGCGGGCAGCACGCCGGGCCGGTCGCGCAGCGCGATGAGGAGTTCGACGCCGACCGGTTCCGGGCCGTCCTCCTCGTGCGGGGTCTCGGGCCGGGTGTGCAGGGCGAGGACGGGGGTGCCGGTGCGCAGCGCCTCGATCGCGAGGCGTTCCTGCTCGGCGCTGGGGGCGGCCGGCTCGGGCTCCTCGGGAGCCTCCCCCGCCAGGACCTGGGCGACGCGTTTGACGAGTTCGGTGACGAGGGAGGCGCGCCAGGCGGACCAGGCGGCGGGCCCGGTGGCGAGCGCGTCGGCCTCGGTGAGGGCGTGCAGCAGCTCCAGGGTCGCGGCGCTGCCGACGGCGTCGGCGACGGCGCGGACGGTGGCCGGGTCGTCCAGGTCGCGCCGGGTGGCGGTCTCGATGAGCAGCAGGTGGTGGCGTACGAGGGTGGCGATGACGCCCACGTCGTGCTGGTCGAAGCCGATGCGGGCGGCCATGTCGCGGGCGATGACCTCCCCGGCGACGGAGTGGTCGCCGGGCCAGCCCTTGCCGATGTCGTGCAGCAGAGCGGCGACGAGGAGGAGGTCGGGGCGGCCGACGCGACGGGTGAGCGAGGCGGCGCGGACGGCCGCCTCGACGAGGTGGCGGTCGACGGTCCAGGTGTGGACGGGGTTGCGCTGGGGGCGGCAGTGGACGCGTTCCCAGTCGGGCAGCAGGCGGGTGATCAGCCCCTCGGCCTCCAGCGCCTCCCAGACGGGAATGGTGGCCTCCCCCGCGCCGAGCAGGGTGACCAGCTCCTCGCGGGCCTCGGCCGGCCAGGGCACGGGGAGCGGCTGGGCGGTGGCGGCGAGGTGGCGTACGACGTGGCGGGAGAGCGGCAGTCCGGACTGGGCGGCCGCGGCGGCGGCGCGCAGGACGAGCACCGGGTCGCGTTCGGGCCGGGCGGTGCGGGCGAGGACGGCCTCGCCGTCGGCCTCCACGACTCCGTCGGCGAGCGGGGTCCGGTCGGGAGTGGGGGTCCGGCCGCCGCCGAGCAGGGCGCGCAGCCGGGGCCGGGCGGAGCGGGCGCGCAGGACCCGGTTGACCTCGCGCCAGGTGACGTCGGTGGCGTACGAGACGGTGCGGGCGGCTTCGTAGACCTGGCGGAGCAGGGCGTCGGCGTCGAGGAGGCCGAGGGCCTGGGCGACCTGGTCCTGTTCCTGGAGGGCGAGCCGGTCGGTGGCGCGGCCGGTGGTGAGGTGGAGGGCGTCGCGGGCGTCGAGGAGGGTGCGGCGGGCCTCGGCGAGTCCTTCGCGGGGGGCGTCGGCGACCCAGGATGCGGCGACGGCGCGCAGGGCGGTGACGTCGCGCAGGCCGCCCCGGGCCTCCTTGAGGTCGGGTTCGAGGAGGAACCGCAGTTCGCCGTGGCGTTCGGCGCGTTCGCGGCAGAGCTCGTGGAGGTCGGGGAGGCGTTTGGGCGCCTGGTTGCGCCAGTCGGCGAGGATCGCGGTGCGCAGGGCGGCGACGAGGCCGAGGTCGCCGGCGACGGGGCGGGCGTCGAGCAGTCCGAGCTGGACCTTGAGGTCCTCGCCGGCGGTCTTGCGGGCCTCGGCGGGGGTGCGGACGGAGTGGTCGAGGGAGAGGCCCAGGTCCCAGACGGGGTACCAGATCCGGTCCGCGAGGGCGGCGACTGCCGCGGCGTCGGCGGTGCCGTCGTGCAGCAGGAGGAGGTCGAGGTCGCTGCGCGGGGAGAGTTCGCCGCGGCCGTAGCCGCCGACGGCGACGAGGGCGGCGCCCCGGACCCCGGCGTGCTGGGCGGCGCCGGTGAACAGGGCGGTGAGCCAGTCGTCGGTGAGGGCGGCGAGGGCCGCACGGCGCGGCGGCCCGGGCCGCTCCTTCTCCTGGAGAAGGCTCAGCCGGGCCGCCGCGTAGCCGCTGGGGCGCGAGTCCTCGGATTCGGTGGTCGCTTCGATGCTCGTCACCCAGCTGCCCTTTCCGTGTGCGGAACCGTGCGAAACAGTCGGCGGGGGCCGGTCAGAGGGCGTCCGGGCCGCGTTCGCCCGTACGGACCCTGACGGCCGTCTCGACGGGGACGGTCCAGACCTTGCCGTCACCGATCTTGCCGGTGCGGGCGGCCTTGACGACGACGTCGAGGAGCTGTTCGGCGTCCTCGTCCTCGACCAGCACCTCGATGCGGATCTTGGGGACGAGGTCGACGGTGTACTCGGCGCCCCGGTAGACCTCGGTGTGGCCGCGCTGACGACCGTAGCCGCTGGCCTCGGTGACGGTGAGGCCCTGGACGCCGAACGCCTGGAGGGCTTCCTTGATCTCGTCCAGACGGTGGGGCTTCACGACTGCGGTGATGAGCTTCATGCGTCCACCTTCTTGTTCGTCGGGGCGGCCGGGCCGGGGGCGGGGGCGGCGGTACGGGAGGCCGCGCCGCCGCCGGCGCCGCTGAAGTCGTACGCGGTCTCGGCGTGTTCGACCTGGTCGATGCCGGAGATCTCGTCGTCCTCGGCCACGCGCATCCCGAGGATCTTGTCGACCAGGAAGGCGAGGACCGCGGAGACGACGAGAGAGTACGCGAGGACCGCGAAGACGCCGACGGCCTGCTTGCCGAGCTGGTCGAGCCCGCCGCCGTAGAAGAGGCCCTTGGCGTCGGACTGGACGCCGCCGGTGGCGAAGAAGCCGATGAGCAGGGAGCCGATGATGCCGCCGACGAGGTGGACGCCGACGACGTCGAGGGAGTCGTCGTAGCCGAACTTGTACTTGAGGCCCACGGCCATGGCGCACAGCACACCGGCGATGGCGCCGACCGCGATGGCGCCGAGCGGGCTGACCGCGCCGCCGGCCGGGGTGATGGCGACGAGTCCGGCGACCGCGCCGGAGGCGGCACCGAGGGTGGTGAAGGCGCCGTGGCGGATCTTCTCGTAGGCGAGCCAGGCGAGCATCGCGGCGCCGGTGGCGACCTGGGTGTTGACGAACATGACCGCGCCCACGCCGTCGTCGTTGCCGAGCCAGGAGCCGGCGTTGAAGCCGAACCAGCCGAACCAGAGGAGACCGGCACCGAGCATGACGAGCGGCAGGCTGTGCGGCCGCATCGGGTCCTTCTTGAAGCCGACGCGCTTGCCGATCACCAGGATCACGCCGAGGGCGGCCGCACCCGCGTTGATGTGGACGGCGGTACCGCCGGCGAAGTCGATGACGCCGAGGTCGTACAGCCAGCCGCCCGCGCCCCACACCCAGTGCGCGACCGGGAAGTAGACGATGGTGACCCACAGCGTGATGAAGAGGGCCCAGGAGGTGAACTTGACCCGGTCGGCGAGGGCACCGCTTATCAGGGCGGGCGTCAGGATGGCGAACATCAGCTGGAACACGGCGAAGACGTAGACCGGGATGGTGTAGCCGTCCCAGAGTTCCGTGACGCCGATCCCGCTGAGGCCGACGAAGTCCTCGCTCCAGCCGATGACCGATCCGGCGTCGGCCCCGAAGGCGAGGCTGAAGCCGTACAGCACCCAGAGGATCGTGACGATCCCGAGGCTGATGAAGCTCATCATCAGCATGTTGAGGGTGCTCTTGACGCGGACCATGCCTCCGTAGAAGAAGGCGAGGGCCGGGGTCATGAGCATCACCAGGGCCGAGCAGATGAGCATGAAGCCGGTGTTGGCGGCAGACAGCGTCGGGGTGTCTGCGGCAAGCGTCGTGATGCCTGGGGGCATCGGCGTCTCCTCGTCGTCGGTGCGGCCGCGTGCGGGCGGTGGGGGCACAACCACTGCGGAACCACTGGGGAAAAGTGCGGGCCGGTTATGAGCCACGAGGTTCGCCCAGCGCCGTTTCGGCCGGTGCGCCGCGATGTTTCGCGGCAGTGACGAAGGAAAGCGACGTGTTACGTCCCCATGAACCGCGCATGCCGTACCCACGCTCGCGCCCACTCTGCGGCCCGGGCCGCATACGGTGCGGTTACGACGCTCCGGCGAGGGAACGACCACACGAACCGGCCACGGCGATCACCCGTTGACCTGGCAATGGGGGGAGCCGAAGTCGGTCTGTGCTGGGTGATCGTCGTGGCCGGGGTCTGGGGGCCCGAGGGCCGTCGCTAGACGGTTTCCACGGTCTCGGGCAGCTGTTCGATGAGGAGTTCGGTGAGCTCGGCGACCTCGGGCACGTCCCCGAAGTCCCTGGCGGCGGTGTCGACGGTCTTGCGGAGCCGGGTGTTGACCCGCTCGGAGCGCACCTTTTTGGCCACGCGCAGCGCCTGCCCGGCGGGCACGGTGGACGCCTCGGGCTCGCCCTTGAGGAGGTGCACGGTGGCGAGGCCGATCAGATTGAGCGCGTAGGAGCGCTGGTGCTCGTCGTCCTCGCCGAAGAGCTGGACGGCCCGCTGCATGACGGGCTCGGCGAGCGAGGCGTACGTGGGGCTGCGGCCGGCCACGTAGGCGAGGTCCCGGTACGAGTGCGAGTTCTCGCCGTTCAGCTCGGCCTCGGAGAAGAAGCGGATCCAGTCGGGCTCGGGCTCGCCGTCGACCCCGGCGTCCAGGAAGGTGTCCTCGGCCATGCGGACCGCCCGCTTGCACTTGCTGGGCTGGCCCATGTTCGCGTAGGCGCGGGCCTCCATCGCGTACAGCATGGCCTGGGTGCGCGGGGTCGCGCAGTCGCGGCTGCCGTACTGGGCGAGGTGGATCAGCTCCAGGGCGTCGTCCGGGCGGCCGAGGTGGATCATCTGGCGGCTCATGCTGGACAGGACGTACGAGCCGAGCGGCTTGTCACCTGCCTCCTTGGCGGCGTGCAGCGCGAGCACGAAGTACTTCTGGGCGGTGGGCTGGAGGCCGACGTCGTAGCTCATCCAGCCCGCCAGCTCGGCCAGTTCGGCGGCGCAGCGGAACAGGCGCTTGGAGGTGGCGGCGGGCTGGGGCTCCTGGAGCAGGTCGGTGACCTCGTGGAGCTGGCCGACGACGGCCTTGCGGCGCAGTCCGCCGCCGCACTGCGCGTCCCACTGGCGGAACATCGCGGTGGTCGACTCCAGCAGGTCGAGCTCGGGGCCGGAGAGCCTGGAGGGGCGGCGGGCGGCGGCGGCTTCCGGTTCGGCGGCGGGGACGGCCGCGACCGGCACCAGCCAGCGCTGCATGGGCTCGATGAGCGCGGGACCGGCGGCGAGGGCGAGGGAGCTGCCGAGGAAGCCCCGGCGGGCGAGCATCAGGTCGCTCCGCGAGAACTCGCTGAGCAGGGCCACGGTCTGCGGGCCCGCCCACGGCAGGTCCACACCGGCCACGGAGGGTGCCTGGTGCGGGGTGCGCAGCCCCAGGTCCTCGACGGCGACGACGCTGCCGAAGCGCTCCGAGAACAGCTCGGACAGGATGCGCGGGATCGGCTCGCGCGGCTGCTCGCCGTCCAGCCAGCGCCGCACCCGGGAGGTGTCGGTGCTGATGTGGTGGGCGCCCATCTGGCGCGCCCGGCGGTTCACCTGCCGCGCCAGCTCGCCCTTCGACCAGCCGCTGCGGACGAACCATGACCCCAGTTGCCCGTTCGGGCGCTTGCCGGCATTCGTCTCGCCTGCGCCGCTGCCACTCACGGATAAGCCCCCATCCCGCCGAATACGTGTCGCGCGAAGCACTACCAGAATGCCCCGAACTCATGTCGTCCGTACGGGCGTTGGGCCCGATCGAACAGAAAACCGGGTTGCCTGCGGCATACCCATGGGCGCACATACTTCCATGGTTCGTGTACCGACGGTAATCCTACGATCACGGGCCCGGCGAGGCCCTTTGCGTAATCGCCACCATTCGCCACCCCTTCGATTGAACGCCACCCCCATGGGCCGCGATTCACTTGACAGGACGATTCGCACGGGCGCGAGGAAGCGCCCGGGGGCGCGCGGGCGGTTGCACGCTCCTCTTCGTAACCACCGGCGAACCGGACCCGTTGGAGGGGGCATGGGCTTCACGATCGGAATCCGCGAGATGCGCACCGGCGCACGGCGTCGCGCCCGTGCCGCCGCCACCGGCGGTACGGAGGTGGCCGAGTACACCGGCCTGTGGGGCTGGGCCGTGGTGCCCGGGGCCCGCGCGGCGGACGGTGTCTGCTCCTGCGGGGACCCCGGCTGCGCCGCCCCGGGAGCGCATCCGCTGGAGTTCGCCCGTGAGGTGCCCGCCGGGGCGACGCTCGACGCGGCGGCGCGCGCCTGGGCCGAGGTGCCCGGCGCCTCGATGATGCTCCCCGTGGGCCGGAGCTTCGACGTGCTCGACGTGGCGGAGGGGGCCGGGCGCCGGGCCCTGGTGCGGATGGAGCGGATGGGCCTGCCGCTGGGCCCGGTCTCGGTCACTCCGCAGGGCCGGGCGCAGTTCTTCGTGGCGCCGGGCGCCGCCGCCGGGCTGCCCCGGCTGCTGTACCGGATGGGCTGGGACGACGCGGGGCTCGATCTGCGGGCGCTCGGTCCGGGCTGCCACATCACCGCGCCGCCCTCGGACCGGGGCGGGCTCGGTCCGGTCCGCTGGCTGCGGGCGCCCGGGCCGGACAGCGCGACGCCGCCGGAGGCCCGGCTGCTGCTGGGGACGCTGGCGTACCTCTGTCACCGGTGGGCGGCGCCCTGCGGCTGAGCCGCGTACGTCCCGCACAGCAGGAGGCCCGGCCGTACGAAACGGCCGGGCCTCGGAGCTGTCGAGTGGGGGTCAGTCCCCGATCAGCGCGTCCACGAACGCCTCCGGCTCGAACGGGGCCAGGTCGTCCGGGCCCTCGCCGAGTCCGACGAGCTTGACCGGGACGCCCAGCTCGCGCTGGACGGCGACGACGATGCCACCCTTGGCGGTGCCGTCCAGCTTGGTCAGGACGATGCCGGTGATGTCGACCACCTCGGCGAAGACCCGCGCCTGCACCAGGCCGTTCTGCCCGGTGGTGGCGTCCAGGACGAGCAGCACCTCGTCCAGCGGGCCGTGCTTCTCCACGACGCGCTTGACCTTGCCCAGCTCGTCCATGAGCCCGGTCTTGGTGTGCAGCCGTCCCGCGGTGTCGATGAGCACCACGTCGGCGCCCTCGGCGATGCCCTCCTTGACCGCGTCGTAGGCGATGGACGCCGGGTCGCCGCCCTCCGGACCGCGCACGGTGCGGGCGCCGACGCGCTCGCCCCAGGTCTGGAGCTGGTCGGCGGCGGCGGCGCGGAAGGTGTCGGCCGCGCCGAGCACCACACTGCGGCCGTCGGCGACGAGCACCCGGGCCAGCTTGCCGGTGGTGGTGGTCTTGCCGGTGCCGTTGACCCCGACGACCATCACGACGCCGGGGGTCTCCAGACCGCCCTCCGTCTTCACGGCGCGGTCGAAGTCGGTGCCGAGCAGGGTGAGCAGCTCCTCGCGGAGCAGGGCGCGCAGCTCCTCGGGGGTGCGGGTGCCGAGCACCCGGACGCGCTCGCGCAGGCGCTCGACCAGCTCCTGGGTGGGGGCGACGCCGACGTCGGCGGTGAGGAGGGTGTCCTCGATCTCCTCCCAGGTGTCCTCGTCCAGATTGTCCCGGGACAGCAGGGCGAGGAGCCCCTTGCCCAGGGTGTTCTGCGAGCGGGCGAGGCGGGCGCGCAGCCGGACGAGCCGGCCGGCGGTGGGCTCGGGGACGTCGAGCGCGGGGGCTTCCGGCTCCACCGTCTCCGGCTCGGCCTCGGCGGGCGGGGCCGCGACGTCCTCGATGGTGCGGCGCGATTCCTCGCGCGGCTCTTCGGCCTCCTCGCCGACACGGGGCTCAGCGGGAGGTGTGAGGGTCGGCGTGCTCGACGGTGCCGGGGGCAGCTGCTTCTTCTTGCGGCTGCTGACCACGAGCCCGCTGACCACGCCGACCGCGACCAGGGCGATGACTACAGCAAGGATGACGAATTCCATAACCCTCCCAGTATCGGTCACCCGGGCCGGCAATCGAGGGAGGGACGGTTTCGGTGCGGGATCGCGGGCCGGTGTGCCCTTGCGATCACCAAGCCCGGTATGTCGGAAAGGTACGATTTCGGCCGTGGAGACCCGTGGCCTGGACCCCGTGCCCGACGAGGAGCGCACCGGCCGGGTCCGTGCCCTCTTCCCCACCTGGGCCACGGCGAACATGACCGCGCTGCTCGTCACCGTGGGCGCGGGGCTCGTCGTGCTGAACGGACTGAGCCTCTGGCAGGTCCTGGTGGCGGCCGCGGTGGCGCCCCTGATCTCGTTCGGTCTGGTCGGCTTCGTCTCGCTGGCCGGGAAGCGGGGCGGCGCCCCCGGCATGGCGCTGTCGCGGGCGGTCTTCGGCGTACGGGGCAATCTGGCGCCGGGCGCGCTGATCTGGGTGGCGCGGTGGGGCTGGGAGACGATGAACGCGGTCACCGGCGCGTACGCCCTGCTGACCGTGGGCCAGCTGCTGTTCGGGGTCCGGAGCACGACCGCGCTGATCATGACGACGCTGCTCGCGTTCGTGGCAGGCAGCTTTCTGCTGTCGGGGCTGGGGCTGCGGGCGCTACGGGTGTGCTGCACCTGGTCCGCGTACCTCTTCGGCGCCTTCAGCGTCCTGGTGCTGGCGCATCTGGCCGCGACCGTGCCGTGGCGCGCGGTGCTCGACCGGCCGCCCGGCGCGGTGTCGGCGGTGATCGCGGGCATCGGCACGCTGACGGCCGGGGGGATCAGCTGGGCGCCGTCCGGTCCGGACTTCGCCCGCTATCTGCCGCGCGCCTCGAAGGGCGGGGCGATGGTCGCGGCGACGGTGGGCGGGGCGCTGGTGGTGCTGGTGCCGCTGGTGGTGATGGGGGCGGTGATGGCGGTGCGGACGCCGCAGCTGGCGCTGACCCGGGACCCGGTCTCCTTCATCGGGGTCATGCTGCCGACCTGGCTCTCCGTCCCGTATCTGATCGTCGCGGTCACGGGCATGGTGCTGATCAACGCGCTGTCGATGTACTCGGCCGGGTTCACCGCGCAGACCCTCGGCTTCACCGTGCCGCGCGCCTGGGCCGTCGGGGTGAACGCGGCGATCAGCCTGTTCCTGGGCGCGCTCCTGATGATGGTGGCGAGCAGCTTCATCGACGCCTTCGTATCGTTCCTGCGGCTGCTCGCGGTGACGTTCTCGGCGTGGATCGGGGTCTTCGCCACGGACATGCTGCGCGGCCGGAGCTACGACCCGGTGGCGCTGATGGACACCGGCCGGGGCGGTGCGTACTGGTACACGGGCGGCGTGGCGTGGCCCGCGGTCGCGGCGTGGGGCGCGGGGCTCGTGGTGGGGCTGCTGTTCACCGGCGTGGAGTGGTTCACCGGTCCGCTCGCCGGCACCTGGCCGGGCCGCAGCGGCCTGGGCTGGGCGGCCACGGCCCTCGTCTCGGGCGGCCTGTACGCGGTGCTCCCGCGCCCGGGCCGCCCTGACGAGACGTCTTAGCCCATCTCCTCCAGCGCCTTGCCCTTGGTCTCCTTCACGAACTTGAGGACGAAGGGGATCGAGAGCGTGGCGAAGCAGGCGTAGATGATGTACGTGCCCGAGAGGTTCCAGTCCGCGAGGCTCGGGAAGCTGGCGGTGATCGCCCAGTTGGCGATCCACTGCGCGGACGCGGCGACGCCGAGCGCGGCGGCGCGGATGCGGTTGGGGAACATCTCGCCGAGGAAGACCCAGACCACGACACCCCACGACAGGGCGAAGAAGAGCACGAAGATGTGGGCGGCGGTGAGGGCCACCGCGCCCTGGGCGGTCGGGAGCTTGCCGTCGACCAGGTCGGCGGAGAAGGCCCAGGCCTCGAAGGCGAGGGCGACGGCCATGCCGCAGGAGCCGACGAGGGCGAGCGGGCGGCGTCCGACCCGGTCCACCAGGACCATCGCGATGACGGTACCGATGATGTTGACGATCGACGTGGTGAACGACCAGAAGAAGGAGTCGGTCGGGTCGATGCCGACGGACTGCCACAGCGTCGCGGAGTAGTAGAACGCCACGTTGATGCCGACGAGCTGCTGGAACACCGAGAGGCCGATGCCGACCCAGACGATCGGCAGGAAGCCGAAGCGGCTGCCGAGCAGGTCCTTGAAGGTGGACTTGTGCTCGCGGCGCATCGCGGTCTCGATCTCCTGGACGCGCGCGTCCAGGTCGACGTTCTTGCCCTCGACCTCTTCGAGGATCTTCCGGGCCCGCTCCCGCTTGCCGATGGAGAGCAGGAAGCGCGGCGACTCGGGGATCGCGAACGAGAGGAGCCCGTAGAGGATCGCGGGCACGACCATCACGCCGAGCATCCACTGCCAGGCTTCCAGGCCGCCGATCTTGCCGCGCTGGTCGCCGTCGGCGATCTGCAGGATGCCGTAGTTGACGAGCTGGGAGATGGCGATGCCGATGACGATCGCGGCCTGCTGGAAGGAGCCGAGGCGGCCCCGGTAGGCGGGCGGCGAGACCTCGGCGATGTAGGCGGGGCCGATCACCGAGGCCATGCCGATCGCGAAGCCGCCGATGATGCGCCACATCGCCAGGTCCCAGAGCGCGAACGGGAGCGCGGAGCCCACGGCGCTGATGGTGAACAGGACGGCGGCGATCTGCATGCAGCGGATGCGCCCGATGCGGTCGGCGATCCGGCCGGCCGTGGCGGCGCCGATCGCGCAGCCGATGAGCGCGATGGCGATGACCTGGGCGAGGGTGCCGGAGCCGATGTCGTAGCGGTGGCGGATCGCCTCGACGGCGCCGTTGATCACGGAACTGTCGTAGCCGAAGAGGAAGCCGCCCATCGCGGCCGCGGCGGTGATGAAGATGACATGGCCGAGATGGTCCGGGTGGGCCGAACGGGCCCCGGACTCCGGTCCGGATCCTGGCGACGTACTGGTCACGTAAGTCCTCCCTGGGGCGGGGCCACGGCATCGGACATGGGTAAGTGGATCTCAAGTGGCGCACATCTTCGGCCCCGCCACCACTCGGGTACCCCCGCGCTCAGCGCAGACGCTGGCTGATCACCTTCGAGACGCCGTCGCCCTGCATCGACACGCCGTACAGCGCGTCGGCGACCTCCATCGTCCGCTTCTGGTGCGTGATGACGATGAGCTGCGAGCTCTCCTGGAGCTCCTCCATGATCCGGATCAGCCGCTGGAGGTTGGTGTCGTCCAGCGCCGCCTCGACCTCGTCCATCACGTAGAACGGGCTGGGCCTCGCCTTGAAGATCGAGACCAGCAACGCCACCGCCGTCAGGGACCTTTCGCCGCCGGAGAGCAGGGAGAGCCGCTTGACCTTCTTGCCCGGCGGCCGGGCCTCGACATCGACCCCGGTGGTGAGCATGTGGTCGGGATCGGTCAGGATCAGCCGCCCCTCACCGCCCGGGAAGAGGCGCGAGAAGACGCCCTCGAACTCGCGCGCGGTGTCCCGGTACGCCTCGGTGAACACCTGCTCGACCCGCTCGTCGACCTCCTTGACGACCTGGAGCAGATCGGCCCGGGTCTTCTTCAGGTCCTCCAGCTGCTCGGAGAGGAACTTGTGCCGCTCCTCCAGCGCGGAGAACTCCTCCAGGGCGAGCGGATTCACCTTCCCGAGTTGCTGATACGCCCGTTCGGCGGACCGGAGCCGCTTCTCCTGCTCGGCCCTGACGAACGCCCTGGGCCGGTTACGCGGATGCTCCGGGTCCTCCGGCAGCTCCTCGCCCTCGGCGGGCGGCGACGGCGGCACCAGCTGGTCGGGCCCGTACTCCGCGACCAGCCCGGCCGGCTCGACGCCCAGCTCCTCCAGCGCCCTGGTCTCCAGCTGCTCCACCCGCAGCCGCTTCTCGGCACCCAGCACCTCACCCCGGTGCACCGAGTCCGTCAGCTTGTCCAGCTCCCCCTTGAGGTCCCGGCCGCGCAGCCGCTCCGCGGCCAGCTCGCGCTCCCGCTCCCCCTTGGACTCCTCGGCCGCCGCCCGCTCCCGCTCCGCCCGTACGACGGACACCTCGACGTGCGCCAGGAGCTGCCGGGCCCCCGACGCCACGGCCGCCGCCACCTCCGCCTCGTGGCGCAGCCGGGCCCGCCGCCGCTCGGCCCGGGTCCGCGCCTCGCGCTCGGCGCGCGCGGCCCGGTCCAGCGAGTCGGCGCGCCCGGCAAGGGCCTTGACGCGTTCCTCGTGCGTACGGACCTGGAGGCGGGCCTCCATCTCGGTCTGGCGGGCGTTGGCACCGTCGGCCGCGAGCCGGTCGCGCACGCCGGTGTCCGGTTCGTCGTCGGCACCGTCCCCGGCCGCCTCCTCCGCGACGAGCAGCCGCTCGGCCAGCTCCTCCGCCTCCTCGGTGGCCCGCTCCAGCGCCTCCTGGGCCCGGGCGGCGGAGGCGTCCATGCGCTCCGCCTCACCGGCGGCGCCCCGCGCCTGCCCGGCGAGCCGCCCGAGCTGCTGGGCAACGCCCGCCCGCTCCCGCTCGGCGGCGCGCCGCCGCTCCCCCAACTCCTCGACCAGCGCCGCCGACCCGGTCCGCCGCCCGGCCGCGAGCCGCTGGGCCTCGGCCAGTTCGGCGCACCGCACGGCGAGCCCGGCGAGTTCGGCGGCGGCCTCGTCCACGGACGCCTGTACTTCGAGGAGGCTGGGCGCCCCGGCGGAGCCGCCGTGCGCGAAGTGGGCGGAGAGCAGGTCGCCCTCGCCGGTCACCGCGGTCAGCTCCGGGTGCGCGGCGACCAGGTCCTCGGCGTCCTCCAGGGTCGGGACGACCACCATGTCCCGGACCAGCCTGCGGACGGCGGCCACCAGTTCGGCGGGGCCGCTGACGAGATCGGCGACGTGGGCGGCGGAGCCGCCGGGGGCGAGGGCCTGCACGGTGTGCGCGGGCTCCGGCGCCCGCGTCGCCGGTACGGCCTCGGCCGCTCCCCCACCGTCCGTGCTCGGGCCGGGCAGCGCGACGTGCGGGGCGTCCCCGTGGTGCGGCGGGTGGGCCGAGGTGCCCTGGCCGGGTACGTGTCCGGTCGCGTCGCCGTCCCCGGTGGCGGCCCGTGCCGGGGCGCCCAGCAGCAGCGCCGCGCGCCCCGCGTCCTGCTTGCGGAGCAGCCGGATCGCCTCGGCCGCCGTGGCCGGGTCCGTGACCGCGACCGCGTCCGCCGCCGCGCCCAGCGCCGCCGCCACCGCGACCTCGTGGCCCGGGGCCACCGTCAGCAGTTCGGCGGCGGGCCCGAGCAGGCCGGTGAGCCGGTCGCGGGCGCCGAGCAGCGCACCGGTGCCGTCCTTGCGCCGCAGCCCGAGGGCGAGCGCGTCGTGCCGGGCCGCGACGGCGGCGCGCTGCCGTTCGGCGGCGGTGGCCTCCTCGCGGGCCCGGGAGTGCGCCGCCTCGGCCTCCTTCAGCGCGCGACGGGCGGCTTCGTGCTGTTCGCCGAGCTCGGTGTCCCCGGCGTCCAGGCCGTCGACCTCGGCCTTCAGCTCCTCGTACTCCTCCTGGGCGGCGACGGCCCGCTCCCGGGCCTCGTCGCGCGAGGCGGAGAGCCGGTCGATCTCCGCCTGGGCCGAACCGGCGCGGCCGCGGGCGGCGTTGACCTGGCCGTGCAGCCGGGCGAGCCCTTCGCGGCGGTCGGCCAGGGCGCGCGCGGCGTCCTTGAGGCGGCGCTCCTCGGCCGCCAACTCGCGCTCCAGCTCGTGGCGGTGCGATGCGGTGTCGTCCAGCGCGTGCTCGGCCGCTTCCAGGGCGGCGGTCAGCTCGGCCTCCTGCTCGCGGATGCGGGCGGCCTCGCGCTCCATGTCCTCGGGGTCGCGGCCGCGGCGCTCCTCCTCGGGCGGGGCGGTGGCGCTCTTCACCCGGGCGTCGGCCAGCGAGATCGTGCCGCGGACCCGTTCGGCGAGCTGCGAGAGGTCGTACCAGGTCTGCTGGGCGCGCTGGAGCCTGGGCGTCAGCCGCCGTACCTGGTCCTCCAGTTCGGCCTCGCGGGCGAGGGCGGCCTTGAGCTCCGCCTCGGCGGCCTCCCGGCGCTGCTTGAGCGCGGCCTCGTCGGCGATCTCGCTGCGCAGGGCGGTGCGCAGCGTCACGAGGTCGTCGGCGAGGAGGCGCAGCCGGGCGTCGCGCAGGTCGGCCTGGATGACGGCGGCGCGGCGGGCCACGGCCGCCTGCCGGCCGAGGGGCTTCAGCTGTCTGCGCAGCTCGTCGGTGAGGTCCTGGACCCTGGCGAGGTTCGCGCCCATCGCGTCCAGCTTCCGCAGCGCCTTCTCCTTGCGCTTGCGGTGCTTGAGGACGCCGGCCGCCTCCTCGATGAAGGCGCGGCGGCCCATGGGGTCGGCGTGCAGGACGGAGTCCAGCTGGCCCTGGCCGACGATGACGTGCATCTCGCGGCCGATACCGGAGTCGGAGAGGAGTTCCTGGATGTCCAGGAGCCGGCAGGTGTCGCCGTTAATCTGGTATTCGCTGCCGCCGTTGCGGAACATGATCCGCGTAATGGTGACTTCGGCGTATTCGATGGGCAGGGCGCCGTCGGAATTGTCGATGGTCAGCGAGACCTCGGCCCGGCCCAGCGGCGGCCGGCCGGTGGTCCCGGCGAAGATCACGTCTTCCATCTTGCCGCCGCGCAGGGATTTCGCGCCCTGTTCACCCATGACCCAGGAGAGCGCGTCCACCACATTGGATTTGCCCGACCCATTGGGCCCGACGACGCAGGTGATGCCGGGTTCGAACCGCAGCGTCGTGGCGGAGGCGAACGACTTGAAACCGCGCAGGGTCAGGGCCTTGAGGTGCACGCCGCCGGACTCTACCTTTCGCTCTCGGTTTCGCTGATGAAGGTGCAGGGCACATCAGACGGTAAGGGAAGGGCTGTACGTCCGGGGCGGGACCTGCGCGAGGCGGGGGAAAAGAAAGAAGGGACGCCGAAGCGTCCCCTGTGATTCTGCGGATCAGGCGGTACCGCACACGTACCCGCGGCCTGACGGAGAATGCGGGTGTGCCGTGCGGGTCAGGCCGCCGTGCGGGTCAGGTGAGTGCGGGCTCCGCCTGGGGTACGTCGATGTCGATGCTGTCGAGCAGCGACTGGTGCTGGGCGGCGGCGTTGAGCGCGTCGTTCTCCTCCTGAATCCGTACAAGCTCGGATTCGAGGTCCTGGACGCGCTGCTGGAGCCGTCGCATCTCGGCGAGGAGTCGCGGGTCGGAACCGCCGACGTAACCGAGAAGCGCCTTTGCCATGATGGATGGTCCTCCACAATGAGTGACCGACCGATGCGGTGTGGGTCGTGAGGGATCGCACCCGCGGTGTTCGGCAGTGCTCGCTGTCACTGCTGTCCTGCTGCCTACCAGCTCTGCCGAACAGCTGAGGTGCGCGGGGATTTCAGAGTCTCACCAAAAAGTTTGACGGTCAACACGATCACACCCCACAGAGGCGGGCGTCCCGGGGGCGCGCGGCGAGACGATCATGCGGCGCGGCTCTCCGACGGGGCCCTCAGGGGTACGGAGATCATCCTTAGGGCGGCAGCCTGGCATGCCAACTGAATCTTGGCAACCATCAGGACATTCCGCAGGTCATTTCATGTGCACGCGCGACGGGTGCCCTTGCCGTCACCGCCCGCCGCGCATCGGACACGGGCCGGATGCGGGCCCCTTTCGAGGTCCTTTCGGGAGCGGTCTCAGCGGATCGCGAATCCCTCGTATCCGCCCCGCGGCGTGTCCCATATCTCAGTGACGCCGTCAACGCGGCCGGGTGTGTCGTCGGACCGGAGCCAGTCGAGAAGACGGTGGCAATTCTCACGCGGGCCCTCCGCCACGACCTGTACCCGGCCGTCGTCCAGATTGAGTGCGAAACCGGTGAGGCCGCCGATCTCCAAAGCGTTTGCCCTGGTGAACCAGCGGAAGCCTACTTGCTGTACTCGGCCGCGTACCCAAGCGGTGAGCCGTGCATCTTCGTTCATGCCCGAACGCTATCGGTCACATTGCTTTCGGAGCACCTCCCGGCGAATCGCCATGGCGTACAGTCCCCTCGCAAAAGCTTCACTCGTTCGGGTGAGCACGGGCGTCGAAAACGGCGTCCAGGTCGTCAGAAGGGCACAGCAGATGGGACGCCATCGACGCAGCGCCGCAGCCCCCGCCGCCGAGGAACAGGCGGACGGGGCCTCGGCCCGGCACCGCGGGGCGGGCCGCAGGAAGCGGTCCGCGATCCCCGTGCGCACCGGACTCATAGGTGTCTCGGCGGCCGTGGCCGTCGGCGCCGTCGCCGTGGCGTCGGGTCTGCTGCCCGGCGGGGACAGTCTCACCGTGAGCGGCGGTCCGACCGCCGACCAGGTCCGCTCCCAGGCCGCCCCGGACCTGCTCACCCAGGGGGGCATTACCGCATCGCCCTCCGACCGCTCCTCCGCTTCCACCCCGGCGAGCCGCGGAACCGACCGCCCCGAAGCACCCAAGAAGTCGCATTCCGCGACGTCGAAGCCCTCCGGCTCGGCCTCGCCCAGCGCCTCCCACTCGCCCTCCGCTTCGGCCACCGCCTCGCCCTCGAAGACGGCCTCGCCCTCCAAGTCCGCGTCGCCGTCGAAGACCGCGTCCGGCAAGAAGGCCCCGGTCCAGAAGAAGGAGTCGGCCAAGCCCTCCTCCTCCTCCTCCTCGTCCTCGAAGGCCCCGACCACCAAGGCCGCGAAGAGCTCGGCGCCGGCCGCCCCGAAGTCCTCCGCGCCGGCCCCCTCGAAGAGCAGCGCTCCGACGAGCACCGCCGCCTCGGCGCAGGCCGCGATCCTGGCCCTCGTCAACGAGGAGCGCGGCAAGGTCGGCTGCAGCCCGGTCACCGCCAGCTCCTCGCTCGCCTCGCTCGCCCAGAGCTTCAGCGACGACATGGCCGCGCGCGGCTTCTTCGACCACACCGACCCCGACGGCAAGACCCCCTGGGACCGGGCGGACGCGGCCGGTGTCTCGGGACTCGGCGGCGAGAACATCGCCCGCGGACAGGCCGACGCGGAGGCCGTGATGGACGCCTGGATGAACAGCGACGGCCACCGCGCAAACATTCTCAACTGCGATTACAAGACGCTCGGCGTCGGCGTCCACTACGGGGCCGGCGGCCCCTGGTGGACCCAGGACTTCGGCTTCTGACCGGCACCACCGCCGTACCCACCACCTCGTACGCCCCACTCGCCTCCCTCGCATCACACTGACTCAGGGAAAGCGCTGTGCGGGCGTACGCTGGTTTCATGGACCAGAGCACCGCACCGGAGACGTCGGCGTTGGACGACCTGCCCTTCGACGTGTTCTCGAAGCAGTGCCCCTCGCGCGGCCTGCTCGAACACGCCACCGGCCGCTGGGGCGCGCTGACGCTCGGCGCCCTGTACGAGGAGAGCCTGCGTTTCAACGCGCTGCGCCGCAAGGTCGACGGGGTGAGCGAGAAGATGCTGTCCCAGACGCTGCACGCGCTGGAGCGGGACGGCCTGGTGCACCGCGAGGCCCAGCTCACCAATCCGCCCCGGGTCGACTACGAGCTGACCCCGCTGGGCCACGAGGTCGCGGAGCGGCTGCTCGGCCTGATCCACTTCGTGGAGGGCCGGATGCCCGAGGTCCTGGCGGCCCGGGCCCGCTACGACGCCCGCGAGAACTAGGGCCTGACGCGCGGCGGGCGCTGGCAGCGGGGGCAGTAGTAGCTGGACCGGTTCATCCAGGGGCGCCGTGCCATCGGCGTACCGCAGCGGTGGCAGGGCTCGCCCTCGCGGCCGTAGGCGTCGAGCGAGCGGTCGAAGTAGCCGGACTCGCCGTTCACGTTCACGTAGAGGCTGTCGAAGCTGGTGCCGCCCTGGGCGAGGGCCGCGTTCATCACGTCGCGGACGTGGCCGAGGAGCTCGGCGGACTTGGGGCGGGTGAGCGTCGCGGTCGGCCGGTCGTAGTGCAGCCGGGCGCGCCACAGCGCCTCGTCCGCGTAGATGTTGCCGACCCCGCTGATCAGCGACTGGTCGAGCAGGGCGCGCTTGACCGTCGTACGGCGCAGTCGCAGCGCTGTGTGGAACGCGGCGTCGTCGAAGGCCGGGTCCAGGGGGTCGCGGGCGATGTGCGCGATGACGTCGGGCAGCCCGTCCGGGGTGTTCTCGTGGAGCGAGAGCCCGCCGAAGGTCCGCTGGTCCACGAAGCGCAGCTCGGTGCCGACCGCGTCGGCGAACCTGATCCTGACCCGCAGATGCTTCTCGTCCGGCGCCCCCACGGGCTGGACGAGCAGCTGACCGCTCATGCCCAGGTGGCCGAGGAGCGAGCCGGCGTCGTCCAGCGGCACCCACAGGTACTTGCCCCGGCGCATCGCCGTCCCGAACCGCATGCCCGTGAGCCGGGCCGCGAAGTCCACGCCGCCCGCGAGGTGGCGGCGGACCGCGCGCGGGTGCAGGACCTCGACCTCGCCGGCCGTCCGCCCGGCGACCCAGCGCTCCAGACCTCGGCGGACGACTTCGACCTCGGGCAGTTCGGGCACGGGGAGGCTCCTGGGACGAGAAGGCGTACAGAGAAAAGGGAGAACCCCCCGGCGCGCGGTGGCGTCGGGGGGTTCTCCGCAGGTCAGGCCGGAGCGACGTCCGTGGACGGCGCGGGGTCGGCAGGGGTGTCGGCGGCCCCTCCGTCGGCGGCGGCCTTGGCCGCTGCCTCCCGTGCCTCGGCGGCGGCGGTGATCTCCCGCCAGGCGGACTCGGCCGCCTGCTGCTCCGCTTCCTTCTTGCTACGGCCGGTGCCGGTGCCGTACGAGACACCACCGACGCGGGCGGCAGCAGTGAAGGTCTTCTCGTGGTCCGGGCCGGTCTCCGTGACGAGGTACTCGGGGACTCCGAGGCTCTCGCTCGCGGTGAGCTCCTGGAGGCTGGTCTTCCAGTCCAGGCCGGCACCGAGGTTCGAGGACCTGTCGATCAGCGGGTCGAAGAGCCGGTGAACCAGCTCGGACGCCGCGTCGAGGCCCTGATCGAGATAGACCGCACCGATCACCGCTTCCAGGGTGTCGGCGAGGATGGATGCCTTGTCCCGGCCTCCCGTGCCCTCTTCACCTCGGCCGAGCCGGATGAAGGAGCCGAGTTCGAGGCCGCGGCCCACCTCCGCAAGCGCACGCGAGTTGACCACCGCGGCCCGCAACTTGGCCAGCTGGCCTTCGGGCAGGTCGGGGTGGGTGCGGTACAGCGTGTCCGTGACCACCAGACCGAGCACGGAGTCCCCGAGGAACTCCAGCCGCTCGTTGGTGGGCAGACCGCCGTTCTCGTACGCGTACGAACGGTGGGTCAGCGCACGCACCAGAAGGGCGGACTCGAGTTGGTACCCGAGCCGCCCTTCCAGAAGCGTGTGGGACGAGGCTGTGTTGACGTTGTCTGCCTGCTTCTTGGCGTGGGACAACTCAGACATCGGGCCTCTCACCAGCCGCTCAGACCTCGAGGACCTGGCGCTTGTTGTACGTGCCGCAGCTGGGGCACGCGATGTGCTGCAGCTTCGGCTCCTGGCAGCGCTCGCACGAAACCAGGGTGGGGACCGCAGCCTTCCACTGCGACCGGCGGTGGCGCGTGTTGCTGCGCGACATCTTCCGCTTCGGAACAGCCACGGCTACTTCTCCTGCTTCTTGTCGACGCCGGGTGCGGCGCCGCCCATGTTGTCCTTCTCGCCGTCCTGAATGGTCTCGGCGAGTCCTTGCAGTGCCGCCCAACGAGCGTCGACGGCATCGTGGTGGTGGCCGGGATTCTCGTCCAGCCTGACTCCGCACTCGGAGCACAGACCGGCACAGGATTCCTTGCACACCGGCTGCATCGGCAGTGCGAGCACCACCGCATCACGCAGCACCGGCTCGAGGTCGAACAGGCCGTCCTCGAGGAAAAGCCTGTCCTCGTCGTCCTCGGCGTCGTCGGCCGGATCCGCGGGCTTGCCGTGGTTCCGGTCATCGGCGTCAGGGTACGAGAACATCTCCTGGAAGTCCGCCTCGACCTCGCGGCTCAGCGGCTCCAGACACCTTACGCACTCCCCCTCGACCGTCGCACGGGCGGTCCCGGTCACGAGCACGCCCTCCATGACGGATTCGAGACGGAGGTCCAGCTTCACCGGCGCGCCCTGCGGCACTCCGATGACGTCGCCGATCCCGAGGTCGGCGGGGGCGTCGGCCGTGCGGGTCAGCCGCTTCATGGCACCCGCACGCCGGCCCAGCTCGTGCGTGTCGAACACGAGGGGGTTTCGGTGGTCGAGCTGGCCGTTCAGGGCTTCTCCTGCTTTCGGATCGAACGCGTCACGCGTGGTGGGAGGGGCCGGCCCGTCCGGAGTCGAAGCGGGCAGCCGGGATCGCGGACATACGCGCGACCGAAGAGCCAGGATACTGGACACACCGCCCAGCTCCCAATCCGGCCCCTTCGGCGGTCAGCGCTCCTGTTCGTAACGGCGCAGCTGGTCCAGGTCGATCATGCTGGTGTCGAAGAGGCTGGTCTCGTCCAGGGCGCTCTCGCCGTGCTGCGGCAGCTGCTGGGGCTGGGCCTGCTGCTGCCAGGCGTCGTAGCCGCCCTGGGCCTGCATCGCGTCCTGCCCCTGACCCTGGTCGTAGCCCTGCTGCTGGTAGGCCGCGTACGGGTCGGGCTGCTGCTGGTAGCCGTAGACGTCCTGCTGTGCCTGGTACGCGTCCTGCTGCTGGTCCTGGTAGCCGTAGCCCTGGGCGTACTGCGGTTCCGGCTGGGCGTACTGCGGCTCGGCCTGGTGCGGGATCGGGAGCGGCTGCGGGGCCGCGACCTCGGCCAGTCCGGCCCAGTGGTCCTCGTCGCTGGTGTGGCCCTGGTCGCCGGCCGCGTCCTGGGCGGCGATGTGCGCGCCGAGCTCGTCGGTGGCGACCCGGCCGTGCAGCTTCTGCCGGCCCCGGCCGACGGCCTCCAGGGTCTTGGCGAGCACCGCCTCGAAGGCGCCGAGCTTGGTGTCCACGTACGCGTCGGCGCGCTCGCGGAGCGTGTCCGGGTCGGTGCTGCGCTCGGGGGCCTCGGCGAAGTCCGGGTCCTCGTAGCCCTGGGCGTCGAAGCCCTGGCCGCGGCCGAGGAGCTTCTCGCGGCCCCGGTCGACGGAGCCGATGGTCTTGGTGAGGACGACCTCGAAGTTGGCGAGCTTGCTGTCGACGTACTCGTCGGCCTCGGCGCGGACCTCGTCGGCCTCCTTGCGGGCCTCGGCGAGGATGCGGTCCGCCTCGGCCTGGGAGCGGCGGGCGATCTCGGTGTCGGAGATCAGGGAGGTGCGCTCGGCGTGGGCGTTCTCGATGATGCGGCCGGCCTCCTGGCGGGCCTGCTCGACCAGCTGCTCGTGGCCGCCGATGACCTCGGCGGCCTGGGCGAGCGAGCCGGGCAGGGCCTCGCGCACCTCTTCGAGCATCGCGAGCAGGTCGGCGCGGTTGACCACGCAGGACGCCGACATGGGCATGGACCGGGCGTTCCCGACCGTCGCGACGATCTCGTCCAGCTTCTTCTGCACGTCCACCGTGTGCTCGCCACTCTCTACTGCCGGTTGGAGACGGACGGGACGACTGTACGGCCAGTCGGCGCCCGCCCGACACCTGCGGTGCGTGACGCTGACGCGCCGTCAGTGGCTCAGCGCTGCGGGAGGCGTTCGGTCAGGGCCCGCTGGACGACCGGCGGCAGCAGGTGGGAGACGTCGCCGCCCCACGCCGCGACCTCCTTGACCAGGGAGGACGACAGGAAGCTGTAGGTGGGGTTGGTCGGCACGAAGAGCGTCTCGACGCCGGAGAGCCCGTTGTTCATCTGGGCCATCTGGAGTTCGTAGTCGAAGTCGCTGACGGCCCGCAGGCCCTTCACGATGGCCGGGATGTCGCGCTGCTTGCAGAAGTCCACGAGCAAGCCGTGGAAGGACTCGACCTGGACGTTGCCGAACTCGGCGGTGACCTCGCGGATGAGCTCGATCCGCTCCTCGACCGTGAACAGCCCCTGCTTGGACTGGTTGATCATCACGGCGACGTGCACGACGTCGTACAGCTTCGAGGCTCGGCCGATGATGTCGAGATGTCCGTTGGTGATGGGGTCGAACGACCCCGGGCATACGGCGCGGCGCAACTTGATTCCCTCGCTCTCCGGTCCGGTCATCGTGCGTCTTCGCACGTGGCGGCGGCGCGACCGTACCAAAGCGTTCCCTCGCCGTAGCGACGGGATCGCAACGGCTCGAAACCCTTGGGCCAGCTGAATTCTCCGCCTCTGGTGCCGCGTTCCACGGTGACGAGTGCGTCGCCCGTGAGCCACCCCTGGGTACGGAGTGTGAGCAGGATCTCCCCAAGATCGTCGTCGGTGACGGCGTACGGCGGGTCCAGGAAGACCACGTCGTACGGCTCCGCGGGTGCCGGACCCGTCACGATCTGTTCTGCTTTGCCGCCGCGGACCTCGGCGCCGGGCAGGCCGAGGGTGCGGGCGTTGTCCTTGACGGTGCGCAGGGCCTTGGCGTCGGCCTCCACGAGCAGGGCGTGGACGGCGCCCCGGGAGAGCGCTTCGAGGCCGACGGCGCCGGAGCCGGCGTAGAGGTCGGCGACCCGGATGCCGTCGAGGGTGCCCAGGAGCGCCTGCCAGGTGGAGAACAGGCCCTCGCGCGCGCGGTCGGATGTGGGCCGGGTGCCGGTGCCGGGCGGGACGGCCAGGCGGCGTCCGCCGGCCACGCCTGCGATCACGCGGGTCATGGGTGACTGGTCCTCGGGTCGGGGCGGCGCGCGGGGTGCCGTGGGCGCCGTACCTCCCACGATATGGCGTCGGGGAGGGCGGGGCGCCCCGGGGCGGGCGGGGTCACCCCTTGTCCAGGTACTCCTCGCGCTCCTTGTCGAGCAGGGCGTCCAGGGCGGTGCGCAGCTCGGGCAGGTGCGCGAGCTCGGGGTCGGCGGCGACGACGGCGACGGCCTCCTGGCGGGCGGCGGCGATGACCTCCTCGTCGTCGATGACGCTGAGGACGCGCAGCGAGGAGCGCACCCCGGACTGGGCCTGGCCGAGCACGTCGCCCTCGCGGCGCTGTTCGAGGTCGATACGGGAGAGCTCGAAGCCGTCCAGAGTCGCGGCGACGGCGGAGAGCCGGGCGCGGGCGGGGCTCGCTTCGTGGGCCTCGGTGACCAGCAGGCAGAGTCCGGGGGCGGAGCCGCGGCCGACCCGGCCGCGCAGCTGGTGCAGCTGGGAGACGCCGAAGCGGTCGGCGTCCATGATGACCATCGCGGTGGCGTTGGGGACGTTGACGCCGACCTCGATGACGGTGGTGGCGACCAGGACGTCGACGTCACCGGCGGCGAAGCGGCGCATGACGTCGTCCTTGTCGTCGGGCTGCATCCTGCCGTGCAGCACCTCGACGCGCAGTCCGTGCAGGGGGCCCTTGGCGAGTTGTTCGGCGATCTCCAGGACGGCGAGCGGCGGGCGCTTGTCGGCCGTCGCCTCCTCCTCGGCCGTCTTCTTCCCCTTCTTCTTCCCCGGGTCGTCCTCGTCGTCGCCGATGCGGGGGCAGACGACGTACGCCTGGTGGCCGTTCTCCACCTCCTCGCGGACGCGTTCCCAGGCGCGGCTGAGGAAGTGCGGCTTGTCCTTGGCGGGGACGACGTGGCTGGCGATGGGCGAGCGGCCGGCCGGGAGCTGGTCGAGGACGGAGGTCTCCAGGTCCCCGAAGACGGTCATGGCGACGGTACGGGGAATGGGCGTCGCGGTCATGACGAGGAGGTGGGGCGGTTGCTTGCCCTTCGAGCGAAGGGCGTCGCGCTGCTCGACCCCGAAGCGGTGCTGTTCGTCCACGACGACCAGGCCCAGGTCGTGGAACTTGACCTTGTCCTCGATCAGGGCGTGCGTCCCGATGACGATGCCGGCCTCGCCGGTGACCAGGTCGAGCAGGGCCTGCCGGCGGGCGGCGGTGCCCATGGACCCGGTGAGCAGCACGACCTTGGTGCCCTGGTCGGAGCCCCCCAGCATGCCGCCCTCGGCGAGCTCGCCCATCATCTCGGTGATCGACCGGTGGTGCTGCTGGGCCAGGACCTCGGTGGGCGCGAGCATGGCGGCCTGGCCGCCCGCGTCGACCACGGCGAGCATGGCGCGCAGGGCCACCATGGTCTTGCCCGAGCCGACCTCGCCCTGGAGGAGGCGGTGCATCGGGTGTTCGGTGGCGAGGTCGTCGAAGATCTCCTTGGAGACCTTCTGCTGGCCGTCGGTGAGGGTGAACGGCAGCTTCGCGTCGAAGGCGTCGAGGAGGCCGTCGGGGGCGGGCCTGCGGGCGACGGCGGGGAGCTGGTTGTCGGCGTACCTGCGGCGGGCCAGGGCGACCTGGAGGACGAAGGCCTCGTCCCACTTGAGCCGGTCCCGGGCCGCGGCCACGTCGGCCTTGGTGGCCGGGCGGTGGATCTTGAGCAGGGCCTCGGGCAGCGAGGTGAAGCCGCGCCCCTCGCGCAGGGCTTCGGGAAGCGGGTCGACGGCTTCCCGGGCGCTGGGCAGCACCGCGTCGACCGCCTTGGCGATCCGCCAGGAGTCGAGCTGCTTGCAGGCGGGGTAGATCGGCAGCAGCTTGCCCGCGAAGGCGTCCACGACCTCCGTCGCCCCGGCGTCGTCCGTCGAGGCGGCGTCGAGCAGTTGGTACGTGGGGTGGGCGAGCTGCATCTTGCGGTTGAAGACGGAGACCTTCCCGGCGAACATCGCCCGTCGGCCGGGCAGCAGGTCCTTGTGCGGTTTGTGGACGCCATGTCCGAAGAAGACGAGCTGGAGGCGGCCGTGCCCATCGGTGAGGGTCACTTCGAGGCGCTTGCCGCGGCCGCCGTTGAAGGTGAGGACGCGGGCGTCGGCGACCTGGGCGACGACGGTGACGTGCTCGTCCAGCGGGAGATCGGTCAGCGCCGTGAGCCGGCCGCGCTCCTCGTACCGGCGGGGGTAGTGATGGAGGAGATCACCGACGGTGTGCAGGTCGAGGTGTTCGGCCATCACCTTCGCGGTGGGTCCGCCGAGCAGCTTCTTGAGGGGTTCTTCGAACGCAGACACGCGATCCATTGCACACCACGGCAGTGACAGTTGTCCGTCGGGCGCCGCCGGGGCCCGTCGTCGCGCCGGGTGCTACTCGACGCCGATCAGCAACGGCGCGCCCTGGTGGCCGCCCCGGTACGTGGTGGTGTCCACCGCGAGGTGGCCGTCGCGGACGTGCTGTTCCAGGGCTTCGGCCAGCGTGGGCGGGGTGTTCTCGCCCAGGACCAGGGTGACCAGTTCGCCGCCGGCCGCGAGCATCCGGTCCAGCACCTTGCGGGCGGTACCGGGGACGTCCTGGCCGATGACCGCCACGTCGCCGTCGATGAGCCCGAGGATGTCCCCGGCCTGGCAGATGCCCGCCGTGGTCCAGGACTGCCGTTCGGCGACGGCGAGTTCGGCGTAGCGGGTGGCGCCCGCGGCCGAGGTCATCGCGACCACGTCCTCGTCGAAGCTGCGGTCCGGCTCGTGGACGGCGAGGGCCGCGATGCCTTGGACGGCGGCCCGGGTGGGGATGACGGCGACCCGGACGCCGTGGGCCCTGGCCTGTTCGGCGGCGGCGGCCGCGGTGTGGCGCAGGTCCGCGTCGTTCGGGAGGAGGACCACCTCGCGGGCGTGGGCGCGGCGGACGGCGTCGGCCAGCTCGCCGCTGGCGGGCGGTTCGCCGGGCCGGGCGAGCACGGTCGTCGCGCCGGCCTCCCGGCAGAGGGCGGCGAGGCCGTCGCCGGGGACGACCACGACGACCGCGCGCCGGGCGGGCTCGGGGCGGGCGTGGGCGCGGTCGGCGGCGAAGTGGGTGATGCGGATGCGGTACGGGCGGCCGGCCTCGACGCCCGCCTCGACCGCGGCTCCGGCGTCGTCCACATGGACGTGGACGTTCCACAGCCCGTCGCCGCCGACGACCACCAGGGAGTCGCCGAGGGCGTCCAGCCGGGCGCGCAGCCGCTCGACGGCCTCGTCGCCCGCTTCCAGCAGGTAGATCACCTCGAAGGCGGGGCCGCCCCCGTCCCCGTCGTCGCCCGCCGGGCACTCCGCGTCGCCGCCGCCCACCGGGACGAACGGGACGGGGGTCTCGTACGGCCGCTCCGGGCCCCGTCCGGAGACGGCTTCGACCAGGGCGCCGAGCAGGGTGACCAGGCCGCGCCCTCCGGCGTCGACCACCCCGGCCCTGGCGAGGGCGGGGAGCTGTCCGGGCGTCGCGTCCAGTGCGGCGCGGGCGCCCTCGTAGGCGGCCCGGGCCACCTCGGCGGTGTCCGCGCCGGGGGCGGCCTGTGCGGCGGCGGCCGCGGCCCGGTCCGCGACGGTGAGGACGGTGCCCTCGACGGGGTGGGCGACGGCTTCGCGGGCCCAGGCGGCGGCCTGGGCGAGGGCGAGGCGCATCCGGTCGCCGCCGGTGCCCTCCGCGAGGACGCCGGCCATGCCGCGCAGGAGCTGGGCGAGGATCGTGCCGGAGTTGCCGCGGGCGCCGATGAGGGCGCCGTGGGCCATGGCCCGTACCGCGTCGGCGGCGGAGGGCACCGAGGTGCCGGTCGCGTGGGCGGCGAAGACCGCTTCGACGGCGGCGGCCGCGGATTCCACGGTCAGGTAGAGGTTGGTGCCGGTGTCCCCGTCGGCGACGGGATAGACGTTGATCGCGTCGATCGCCTCCCGCTCCCGGCCGAGCGCTTCGAGGGCCAGGGAGCACCAGCTCCGTACCGCGACGGCATCCGGTTCGTCGGCGGTCTGCGGCACCTCGGGTCCTCCTCGGACGGGACTCGGAACGGGGACTCGTGACGGGGTGGGGCGGCTGGCTGCACCGCAGGTTAGCCCCGGTCGGAGGGTGCGGGCGGTCCGGGGGCCGGGAGGGCGGGGGCGGAAGACATGGTAGTTTCGTATCTCCGGAGCAGGCGTTGTATGCTGCTTCGGTTGCCCGACGAAAGTCGGGACATTCCCCCGGTACCGCCACTTCAGTCCTTGAATCCGGCGTACCGGAATTCACTGTAAGTGCATCTGAAGTCTTTGGAGTGACCCGTGGCTGCCAACTGCGACGTTTGCGGCAAGGGGCCGAGCTTCGGCAACAACATTTCGCACTCGCACCGCCGTACGTCCCGTCGCTGGAACCCCAACATCCAGCGCGTGCGTGCCGTGGTCGGTCGGACGCCGAAGCGGCTCAACGTCTGCACCTCGTGCATCAAGGCCGGCAAGGTCGCGCGCTGACGTTCCCGTCGTAGCGCAGCCCTACCGGTTGCCCGAAAAGCCGGTCCACCTCGGTGGACCGGCTTTTTGCTGTGCCCGTACGGGTCCGCGCCTCCCGGTCAGCCCGCGTCGCGCAGCCGCCAGCCGTGGCGGACCGGGCCGATGCCCGCGCCCAGCGGGAAGCCCGCCTCGATCGCCCCGGTGACATAGGCCTTCGCGGCCCGGACCGCCTCCGGCACCCCGGCGCCCCGTGCCAGGTGGCTCGCGATGGCGGAGGCCAGGGTGCAGCCGGTGCCGTGGGTGTGCCGGTTGTCGTGGCGGGGGGCGCGCAGCCAGTGCTCCTCGCTGCCGTCGGTGAGCAGGTCGACGGGCTCGCCGGGCAGGTGGCCGCCCTTGACCACGACCCAGCGGGGCCCGAAGGCGAGCAGCGCGCCGGCGGCCTGGCGCATCCCGGCCTCGTCGGTGACGGCGATGCCCGTGAGCTGCGCCACCTCGTCCAGGTTGGGCGTCGCCACGGTCGCGACGGGGAGCAGCTTCGTACGGACGGATTCCAGGGCGTCGGCGGCGAGGAGCGGGTCGCCGTGCTTGGAGACGCCGACGGGGTCCACGACGACGGGCGCCGCGGTGTCGGCGAGGAGTTCCGCGACGGTCTCCACGAGCGGGGCGGACGCCAGCATTCCGGTCTTGACGGCGTCGACGCCGATGTCGTCCACGACGCTGCGGTACTGGGCGCGGACCGCCTCGGGGGGCAGCTCCCAGGCGCCCTGGACGCCGAGGGAGTTCTGCGCGGTGACGGCGGTGAGCACGCTCATCCCGTGCGTGCCCAGGGCGAGCATCGTCTTGAGGTCGGCCTGGATGCCCGCACCGCCGCCGGAGTCGGATCCGGCGACGGTGAGCACGCGGGGCGGTACGGAGGTGGTTATCGGCATAGGCCGCAATCTACTAAGGCGTGTCCGGCCCCGATCCGCCGGACAGGCCTCAGGAATCCTCGATGTCGCCGAAGTGGTCCCAGCCGTTCTTGCTGGTCCAGGGCGCTCCGTCGACGGTCACCTGGGGCAGCGCCGAGGGGTTGAGTACCTCGCCGATCACCTTCCAGCGGGCCGGGAGCTTCACGTCGGGCGGGAAGGTGGCGACGATGGCGTGGTCCTCGCCACCGGTCAGCACCCACTGCATGGGGTCGACGCCGACGGCCTGTCCGATGTCCGACATCTGGGACGGCACGTCGATGAGCCCGGACCGCAGGTCGATGCGGACCTTGCTGGCCTCGGCGATGTGCCCGAGGTCGGCGACGAGCCCGTCGCTGACGTCGGTCATGGCGGTGGCACCGAGCCCGGCGGCGGCGGGGCCCGCGTGGTACGGCGGTTCGGGTCGGCGGTGGGCCTCCACGAAGGCGCGCGGCGAGCGGAAGCCCCGGGAGAGCACGGCGTATCCGGCGGCGGACCAGCCGAGCCAGCCGGTGACGGCGACGACGTCCCCGGGCTGGGCGCCGGCCCGGGTGACGGGTTCGTGGTTGCGCAGGTCGCCGAGCGCGGTGATCGAGACGGTGATGAGGTCGCCGCGCACGACGTCCCCGCCGACCACGGCCGCCCCCGCGACCTGGCACTCGTCGCGCAGTCCGTCCATCAGCTCGGCGGCCCAGGTGACCGGGAGTTCGGCCGGGACGACGAGGCCGAGCAGGAGCGCGGTGGGCACGGCGCCCATGGCGGCGATGTCGGCGAGGTTCTGCGCGGCGGCCTTGCGGCCCACGTCGTACGCCGTCGACCAGTCGCGCCGGAAGTGCCGTCCCTCCAGCAGGATGTCCGTGCTGGCCACGACCCTGCGGTCGGGGGCGGTCACGACCGCGGCGTCGTCGCCCGGGCCGAGCCGGACCGCCGGAGTGGTGGTGAGCCGGGACGTGAGCTCCTTGATGAGCCCGAACTCCCCCAACTCGCCCACGGTTGCCTTCACCGAGTGTCACCTCTCATCTGTCGGGCCGGACGCTCCGGCCTGTCCCCCGTGCGCGCCGCCCCACTCGCGGTCGCGTGCCGTCTCTGCTGTCGGTACTGTCAAGAGTTACGTCAACTTGCGCGTTCTGTACGCCACGCTGAGGACGTCATCCGGCCCGCGGGTCTCCCCGCTCCGCGCGGCGACGCGATAACGTGGCGTCCCTTTCCCCCACATGATCCTCGTGGCCGCCCTGGAGGTTCCGTGGTACAGGCGTACATCCTCATTCAGACCGAGGTGGGCAAGGCGTCGATCGTCGCCGAGACCATCTCCAAGCTCCCGGGAGTCATCCAGGCAGAAGACGTCACCGGTCCCTACGACGTGATCGTGCGTGCCCAGGCCGACACGGTGGACGAGCTCGGGCGCATGGTGGTGGCGCGGGTCCAGCAAGTGGACGGCATCACCCGAACCCTGACCTGCCCGGTCGTTCACCTGTAGCCCCCGTCTACGCTGGGCCGGTGACGTCCTCCAGCCGCCGGCTCCTCCACCCCGTGTTCCTCGGTCCGTCCGCCGCCCTGGTGCTGCTGGTGGCGGGCTGTTCCGGGGGCGAGGCGAAGGCGTCGGTCACGGTGCCCTCGCCGTCCCCGGAAGCCGCAGCCTACTGCCGCGCGCTGGACGGGGAACTGCCGGACACCGTCGCCGGTCTGGAGCGGAACGACCCCGAACCCGCCTCGGTGCTGACCGCCGGGTGGGGGGACGGGGCGATCGTACTGCGCTGCGGTGTCGAGCGCCCCGCCAAGATGGACGACGACCAGTCGAAGGGCATCACCGCGAGCGGGGTCAACTGGATGCTGGAGCAGCGGGACGGCGACGGCCCCCGGCTGACGACGACCCTGCGCAAGACGTACGTCGAGGTGTCGCTCTCGGAGGCGTACGCGCATGACACGACGCCGCTCGCGGCGTTCGCCCCGGCGGTGAAGAAGACGATCCCGAACCGGTTCTAGGGTGTGCGCCCCTCGCGGGCGCACACCCTTCGCCGTGTCCGCGTGGTCAGCGCAGGCCGGTCGGCCGGTTCAGCGCGGCCTGGATGAGCCGGTCCACCAGCTGCTGGTAGCTGACGCCGCTCTCCTGCCACATGCGCGGGTACATGGAGATCGGGGTGAAGCCCGGCAGGGTGTTGATCTCGTTGATGACGAAGCCGCCGTCCTCGGTGAGGAAGAAGTCGGCGCGCACCAGGCCCTCGCAGGAGCAGGCGTCGAAGGCCTCGACGGCGAGCCGCTGGACCTCGGCGGTCTGCTCCTCGGTGAGCGGCGCCGGCACGATCCCGGAGGCGGAGTCGATGTACTTGGCCTCGAAGTCGTAGAAGTCGTGCGCGGTGACCGGCGGGATCTCGGCCGGGACGCTGGCGCGCGGCCCGTCCTCGAACTCCAGGACGCCGCACTCGATCTCGCGGCCCCTCAGCAGCGACTCGACCAGGAACTTCGGGTCGTGGCGGCGGGCCTCCTCGATGGCCGCGTCGAGACCGGAGGCGTCCTCGACCTTGGTGATGCCGATGGACGAGCCGGCCCGGGCGGGCTTGATGAAGAGCGGCCAGCCGTGCTCGTCGGCGAAGCCGGTGATGCGCTTGCGGACGGCGGTGGGGTCGCCCTCCCACTCGCGGGGGCGGACCACCAGGTACGGGCCGACGGCGAGGCCGAAGGAGGTGAAGACCCGCTTCATGTACTCCTTGTCCTGGCCGACGGCCGAGGCGAGCACCCCGGCGCCCACGTAGGGCACACCGGACAGCTCCAGGAGTCCCTGGAGGGTGCCGTCCTCGCCGTACGGGCCGTGCAGGACGGGGAAGACGACGTCGACCTCGCCGAGCGCCTTGGGCACCGCGCCGGGCTCGGTGTAGACCACTTCGCGGCTGCCGGGGTCGACGGAGAGCACGACCCCGCCCTCCTCGGACTCGGCCAGCTGCGCCACGTCCGGCATGGTCCGGTTGGCGATGGCCATGCGTTCGGGTTCGTCGGCGGTGAGCGCCCAGCGGCCGTCCGTCGTGATGCCGATCGGCAGGACGTCGTACTTGGTCCGGTCGATGGCGTTCAGGACGGCGCCGGCCGTGACCACCGAAATGCCGTGTTCGGAGCTGCGGCCGCCGAACACGACGGCCACGCGCGGCTTGCGGAGCTGCTGCTCCGGGCTCTGGGGGAGGTTCTCGCTGCTCATATCGCGATGAGCGTACCTGCTGGTACCGGCCGAGTCAGCGCGGCACGGGCCGCCCGGGGCGCGTGGGCCCCGGGTGGCGTCAGTGCCGTTCGGCCTTGGCGCTGCGCGACATGAGCTCCTTGACCGCGACCTTCGGCGGCTTGCCCTCGTGCACGATGCTGACGATGGTCTCGGTCAGCGGCATCTCGACACCGTGCCTGCGGGCCAGGTCGAGCACCGATTCGCAGGACTTGACGCCCTCGGCGGTCTGCTTGGTGGCGGCGATGGTCTCCTGGAGCGTCATGCCGCGGCCGAGGTTGGTGCCGAAGGTGTGGTTGCGCGAGAGCGGCGAGGAGCAGGTCGCCACCAGGTCGCCGAGACCGGCGAGTCCGGAGAAGGTCAGCGGGTCGGCGCCCATGGCCGCGCCCAGCCGGATCGTCTCGGCGAGGCCCCGGGTGATGAGCGAGCCCTTGGTGTTGTCGCCGAGCCCCATGCCGTCCGCGATGCCGACGGCGAGGCCGATGACGTTCTTGACGGCGCCGCCGAGTTCGCAGCCGACCACGTCGGTGCTGGTGTACGGGCGGAAGTACGGGGTGTGGCAGGCGGCCTGGAGGCGCTGGGCGACGGACTCGTCCCGGCAGGCGACGACGGCCGCGGCGGGGCGGCGTTCGGCGATCTCCTTGGCGAGGTTGGGCCCGGTGACGACGGCGATGCGGTCCGGGGAGACGCCCGTGACGTCCTCGATGACCTCGCTCATCCGCTTGGCGGTGCCGAGTTCGACGCCCTTCATGAGGGAGACGAGCACCGTCTGCGGTTCCAGGTGCGGGGCCCAGTCGGCGAGGTTGGCGCGCAGCGTCTGGGAGGGCACGACGAGCACCGCGTAGTCGGCGCCGCGCAGCGCCTCGGCCGCGTCCGTGGTGGCCCGGACCGAGGCGGGCAGCTCGATGCCCGGCAGGTACTCGGGGTTGGTACGGGTGGTGTTGACGGCCTCCGCGACCTCGGCCCGGCGGCCCCAGAGCGTCACTTCGCAGCCCGCGTCCGCGAGGACGACGGCGAAGGCGGTACCCCAGGAGCCGGTTCCGAAGACGGCGGCCTTCGGGCGGTGCGTCACGTGAGTCCCTCTCCTTGGGCCTTGCGCCGCTGTTCGGCGCGGGCCTTGCGGTGGTCGTAGGGCTCGGCGGGCGCCTGCTGCCCGCGGATCTCCTCCAGCTGCGCGGTGACCGCGCGCATGATCACCTCGGTGGCCTCGCGCAGCACCTCGGGCGTCGGCTCCTGGTCGTAGAACCGGGAGAGGTCGACGGGCGGCCCGGCCTTGACCCGGAGGGTCTTGCGGGGCAGGAGGCGGATCTTCTTCTCGGTGGCGTACGGCGGCATCGCCTCGTTGGCGCCCCACTGCGCGACCGGGATGACGGGGGCCCGGGTCATCAACGCGACGCGGGCGGCGCCGGTCTTGCCGGCCATCGGCCACATGTCGGGGTCGCGGGTGAGGGTGCCCTCGGGGTAGAAGCAGACGCACTCGCCGCGCTCGATGGCGCCGACGGCGGCCCGGAAGGCGTCCATCGCGTTGGTGGTCTCGCGGTAGACGGGGATCTGGCCGGTGCCGCGCAGCATCGTGCCGATGAAGGCACCCTTGAAGAGCCCCGCCTTGGCCAGAAAGCGCGGCACGCGGCCGGTGTTGTACTGGAAGTGCCCGTACGAGAGCGGGTCCAGGTACGAGTTGTGGTTGACCGCTGTGATGAATCCGCCGTCGGCCGGAATGTGTTCCGTTCCCCGCCAGTCGC
This sequence comes from Streptomyces sp. CB01249, assembly GCF_001905735.1. GTDB lineage: Bacteria > Actinomycetota > Actinomycetes > Streptomycetales > Streptomycetaceae > Streptomyces. The sequence goes on along the minus strand of NZ_LISW01000002.1, from coordinate 1,455,269 downwards.
GCTTGAACAGAACCACCAGCGGCGGTTTCGCGATGACCGCCGCCAGGCGGTACCAGAAGCCGATTCTGCGGCGGGACACTCGGACACCTTTCCTCTGTGAACAAGACCGTGGAGCTGTCTGCTGTCTGACTACCGAGGGTCAAGTCTCGCCCCAGGCCCCTGCTCTGTCGAGAACACCGTACGCCTCGCCCCGGGGAGCGACCCTCCGGGTCGGCGCACCGGCAGGCGAGAATAGGCGGCGATGCGTATCGAGGGAGGGACCGCCACGAACACCGACCCGGCCGGGCGCTGGTCCCTGGTCGTCCCGTTGAAGCCCCTGGCGCGGGCCAAGAGCAGGCTGGCGCCCGCCTCCGGCGCGCTGTTGCGGCCCCGGCTGGCCCTCGCCTTCGCCCGGGACACGGTGGCCGCCGCGCTGTCCTGCCCGGACGTGGCGGATGTGGTGGTCGTCACGGACGACACGGCGGCGGGGGCGGCGCTGGCCGCGCTCGGCGCCCTGGTCGTGCCCGACGCGCCGGGGGCCGGGCTCAACGCGGCCCTCGCGCACGGTGAGCGGGCGGCCAGGTCGGGCAGGCCGGGGCGGCCGGTGGCCGCGCTCAACGCGGATCTGCCCGCGCTGCGGCCGGCGGAATTGTCCCGGGTCCTCGAATTCTCTGCCGCTTTTCCCCGCGCATTTGTTCCCGATGCGGCGGGAATCGGGACCACATTTCTGTCGGCTGCTCCGGGCGTGGAATTGCGGCCCGCATTCGGCGGCCCGTCCCGGGTGCGCCATCTGGCGTCGGGCGCGGTGGAAATCACGCTGCCGGGGATCGATTCGGTGCGCCGGGACGTGGACACCGGCGAGGACCTGCGGGTGGCGCTGGAGCTGGGCGTCGGCCCGTTCACGGCGGGCCGCTGGGCCGCCGGGGCGGTCGCGCGGGACCGATAGTCTGCACCCATGCAGGCGACCTCGTACACGTACGACCCCGAGACGCGGAGCGGCAGTGTGCTGCTCGACGACGGCACCCCGGTGGACTTCGACGCGGCGGCCTTCGACGCGGGCGGCCTGCGGCTGCTGCGGCCGGGGCAGCGGGTGCGGATCGAGGGCGAGGGCGAGGGGGCCGGGCTGCGGATCAGCCTGGTGACGCTGCAGACGTTCTGAGCCGTTCCGGGGCGCGTTCCCCGGACAGCCCGCGGGCCGGGCTCCCCGAGGGGAGCCCGGCCCGGCGCGTGTGGGGGCCTGTGCGGCCCGGTCTCACTTCTTGCGCGCGGTGGCCTTCTTGGCCGTGGTCTTGCGCGCGGTGGTCTTCTTCGCGGGCGCCTTCTTCGCCGTGGTCTTCTTGGCGGGCGCGGTCTTGGCGGCGGTGGTCTTCTTGGCCGCCGTCGACTTCGCCGCCGGGGTGGCCTTCTTCGCGGCCGCCGTCGTCTTCTTCGCCGGCGAGGTCTTCTTCGCGGTCGCGGTGGTCTTCTTGGCCGCGGCGGTGGTCTTCTTCGCCGGGGTGGCCTTCTTGGCGGTGGCCTTCTTCGCCACGGCCTTCTTCGCGGTGGCCTTCTTGGCGGCGGCCTTGGCCGTCGTACGGGTGGAAGAACCGCCCGAGAGGCTGCCCTTGGGGGCCTTCTTCACAGCCACGTCGTTCTTGGGGAGCTTCTTGGAGCCGCTGACCAGGTCCTTGAAGCCCTGGCCCGCGCGGAAGCGGGGCACCGAGGTCTTCTTGACCCGCACGCGCTCACCCGTCTGGGGGTTGCGGGCGTAGCGGGCGGGGCGGTCGACCTTCTCGAACGAGCCGAAGCCGGTGACCGAGACCCGGTCCCCCGCGACAACCGCACGGACGATCGCGTCGAGCACCGCGTCGACGGCGTCCGCGGCCTGCTGCCGGCCGCCGACCTTGTCGGCAATCGCTTCTACGAGCTGCGCCTTGTTCACGTCTTCCCCTTCGGAGACATTGCCGGAACGAATCTGTCCGGCTTTTTCGCACGTTAGGCAGATATATACCGCAAATCAAACACGAAACGGGCTAATCACCCTAGTGCCGCAACGAAGTCGACCGCTGCGCAGTTCTGCGGAGTCAGTCACCTTCGGGGAATCGGCCCTCGTCGAGGTCCTTCATCAACCGGTCCAGACGCCTTGCCGCGCCCGGGAGATCGTGCTTCGCCGTGGCCGTGACGACCAACAGCTTCCGGTTCAACGCCATCCTTACGCCGTCCGGGACTTGCAGTGCGCGCACCCGGGAGTGCGCTTCCTTCAATTGGTCGGCGACTTGGCCGTAAATCTTGAGTTGGCTGTCGCGTTCCATGCACCGATTGTGCCATCTGGGGCGAGTTGTCGCCCGGCGGGGTCCCAACAAACGACTGCGCCCCCTACCAGAAGGCAGGGGGCGCAGTCCTGAAAACGCGCTGATCAGGCCGGAATTGTGCGGGGCTTGTAGGCCGGGCGAGCCGCCTCGTAAGCCGCGATGTCGGCTTCGTTCTGAAGGGTGAGGCTGATGTCGTCCAGGCCGTTCAGCAGCCGCCAGCGGGCGTTCTCGTCCAGCTCGAAGTCGGCGGTGATGCCCTCGGCGCGGACCTGCCGGGCCTCCAGGTCGACCGTCACCTCGGCCGTCGGGTCCGCCTCCGTCAGCTCCCAGAGGGCGTCGACGGTCTGCTGGTCCAGGACCACGGTCAGCAGACCGTTCTTCAGCGAGTTGCCGCGGAAGATGTCGGCGAACCGGGAGGAGATGACGGCCTTGAAGCCGAAGTTCTGCAGGGCCCAGACGGCGTGCTCACGGGAGGAGCCGGTGCCGAAGTCGGGGCCGGCCACCAGGACCGACGCGCCCTGGCGCTCGGGGCGGTTGAGGACGAAGGTCTCGTCCTTGCGCCACGCCTCGAAGAGGCCGTCCTCGAAGCCGTCCCGGGTGACCTTCTTGAGCCAGTGGGCGGGGATGATCTGGTCGGTGTCGACGTTGCTGCGGCGCAGCGGAACGGCCCGGCCGGTGTGCGTGGTGAAAGCTTCCATGATTCTCAGACTCCGGCGGGCGTGCGGTCGTCGGACAGGTCGGCGGGCGAGGCCAGATGGCCCAGCACCGCGGTGGCGGCGGCGACCTGCGGGGAGACCAGGTGCGTACGGCCGCCCTTGCCCTGCCGCCCCTCGAAGTTGCGGTTCGAGGTGGAGGCGGAGCGCTCGCCGGGGGCCAGCTGGTCGGGGTTCATGCCGAGGCACATCGAGCAGCCCGCGTGCCGCCATTCGGCGCCGGCGGCGGTGAAGACCTTGTCCAGGCCCTCGTCGACCGCCTGGAGGGCGACCCGGACGGAGCCCGGGACGACCAGCATCCGTACGCCGTCGGCGACTTTGCGGCCGTCCAGGATCGCGGCGGCGTTGCGCAGGTCCTCGATGCGGCCGTTGGTGCAGGAGCCTACGAAGACGGTGTCGACGCTGATCTCGCGCAGCGGCTGGCCCGCGGTCAACCCCATGTACTCCAGGGCCTTTTCGGCGGCGTTGCGCTCCGAGGCGTCCTCGTACGAAGCCGGGTCGGGGACGCTGGCCGACAGGGGCGCGCCCTGGCCCGGGTTGGTGCCCCAGGTGACGAACGGCGCCAGCTCGGCGGCCTCGATGACCACCTCGGCGTCGAAGACCGCGTCGTCGTCGGTGCGCAGCGTCTTCCAGTACGCGACGGCGGCGTCCCAGTCCTCGCCCTGCGGGGCGTGGTCGCGGCCCCGCAGGTAGTCGAAGGTGGTCTGGTCGGGGGCGATCATGCCCGCCCGCGCGCCGGCCTCGATCGACATGTTGCAGATGGTCATCCGGGCCTCCATCGAGAGCTTCTCGATGGCGGAGCCGCGGTATTCGAGGATGTAGCCCTGGCCGCCGCCGGTACCGATCCGGGCGATGATCGCCAGGATCAGGTCCTTGGCGGTGACGCCGTCGGGCAGTTCGCCGTCGACGGTGATCGCCATGGTCTTCGGACGGGCCATGGGCAGCGTCTGGGTGGCCAGCACGTGCTCGACCTGGCTGGTGCCGATGCCGAACGCGAGGGCGCCGAACGCGCCGTGCGTGGACGTGTGGGAGTCGCCGCAGACGACGGTGGTGCCGGGCTGGGTCAGGCCCAGCTGCGGGCCGACCACGTGCACGACGCCCTGCTCGACGTCGCCCAGCGGGTGCAGCCGGACGCCGAACTCCGCGCAGTTCTTCCGCAGCGTCTCCAGCTGGGCGCGGGAGACCGGGTCGGCGATCGGCTTGTCGATGTCGAGGGTCGGGGTGTTGTGGTCCTCGGTGGCGATGGTGAGGTCGAGGCGCCGCACCGGGCGTCCGGCCTGCCGCAGGCCGTCGAACGCCTGGGGACTGGTCACCTCGTGCAGCAGGTGCAGATCGATGAAGAGGAGGTCGGGCTCGCCCTCGGCGCGCCGGACGACATGGTCGTCCCAAACCTTCTCCGCGAGTGTCCTACCCATCGCTTTCCCTCCGGCCGGCGTCATCGCCGGCCCAACTAGAGATTCGGTGCGCCCCCGTCCGGACCCCCGTACGGGGCGGTGGCTACGGGCCGTTGTGGGGCCGCTGGTACAGGTTCGCAACTTCCCGGGAAAATTGAACTTGCGTTTCACAGAGTGAGACGCGAGTATCGTCGTATGGACAACTCTAGCGGCGTCGGCGTTCTCGACAAGGCGGCTCTGGTATTGAGCGCCCTGGAGTCCGGGCCGGCCACCCTCGCCGGGCTGGTCGCGGCGACCGGGCTCGCACGACCCACGGCTCACCGGCTGGCCGTGGCACTGGAACACCACCGGATGGTGGCGAGGGACATGCAGGGCCGGTTCATTCTCGGCCCCCGGCTCTCCGAGCTGGCGGCGGCGGCCGGTGAGGACCGCCTGCTGGCCACGGCCGGGCCGGTACTCACGCATCTGCGCGACATCACCGGCGAGAGCGCCCAGCTCTACCGGCGCCAGGGCGACATGCGCATCTGCGTGGCGGCGGCGGAGCGGCTGTCCGGACTGCGGGACACCGTGCCGGTCGGCTCCACGCTGACCATGAAGGCGGGCTCCTCCGCGCAGATCCTGATGGCCTGGGAGGAGCCGGAGCGACTGCACCGCGGCCTCCAGGGCGCCCGCTTCACGGCGACGGCGCTCTCCGGCGTACGGCGGCGCGGCTGGGCCCAGTCGATCGGTGAGCGCGAGCCGGGCGTGGCCTCGGTCTCCGCCCCGGTGCGCGGCCCGTCGAACCGCGTGGTCGCCGCCGTCTCGGTCTCCGGACCGATCGAGCGGCTGACCCGCCACCCGGGCCGGATGCACGCCCAGGCGGTCATCGACTCGGCCGCCCGGCTGAGCGAGGCGCTGCGCCGCACCGGCTGAGCCCCGGCCGCGCCCCTCCCTCTCCCCCGAGGCCGCCCCAGTGTCGTGGCGGCCCCCTTCTCAGCCCCTCATCGCTTCACTCGGCGCCGGAAGCGCCCGACCGGTGCGCGAGCCGGTCCGCCGCCCGGCGGCCCCGCCCCTCGATCGGCAGCGACCCGGTCGCCGCGGCCAGTCCGTACGCCGGCATGTCGGCGTAGATGGACTCGTAGCCCCCCTCGGGCACGATGTAGGTCTCGTGCCACAGCCCCACGTGCTGCCGGGACTTCTTCTCCTTGCGGTTGAGCAGCGCCCACGCCCGCCGGTGGAACATGTCGGGCGCCGAGGCGTACGCGTACAGCTTCTCCTTCGACTGCCAGTACTGGACGACGTAGTACGTCCTCGGTGAGCCGGACAGCAGGACGTGGCCGAGCAGCCCCCTGGACCGGTCCGCCTTGAGCTCCCGCAGCATGCGCAGCATCGCCAGCATGACCGGCAGCCAGTGGTGCACGCCCCTGAAGTGGTTGATCCGCATGCCGATCAGCAGGACGACGACATCGCCCTCGGCTGCGGCGGTCGTCCGTCCCGGCATGATGTTCGCGAACACTGGGCCCCCTGACAGGCGTTGGATAGCGGCACTGTCCAATGGTTGGATAGTGGCACTGCCCAAGGGTGGACGCAAGGGAAGGACGGCATGCGTCTCTCGGAGTTGAGCGAGCAGAGCGGCATCGCGACCGCGACGATCAAGTACTACCTGCGCGAAGGCCTGTTGCCGCCGGGAGAGCGGGTGAGCGCGACGCAGGCCGAGTACGACGAGAGCCATCTGCGCCGACTGCGTCTGATCCGGGCGCTGATCCAGGTGGGCCGACTGCCCGTGGCCACGGCCCGTGAGGTGCTGTCTCACGTGGACGACGAGTCGCTGGGCCGTACGATCCGGCTCGGCGCGGCCCTCTGGGCGCTGCCGCACGGGCCCGAGCCGGACGAGGAGGCCCCGGAGACGGCGGCGGCGCGGGCGGAAGTCGACGCGCTGCTCGACCGGTTGGGCTGGGCCGGTGCCCGGGAGATCGGCGAGCTGTCCCCCGTCTACCGCTCGCTCGTCGCGGGCCTGGCCACACTCGCCCGCCTCGGCTATCCGTACGAGAGCGCGCATCTGGAGGAGCACGCGCGGCTGATGCACGAGGTGGCCGTGCGGGATCTGGACCTGATGGAGAGCTACCCGACGCGTGCGCAGCAGGTGGAGATGGCGGTGGCCTCGGCGGTGCTGTACGAGCCGTTGCTGACGTCGCTGCGCAGGCTGGCCCAGGAGGAGGAGTCGGCCCGGCGGTACGGGTATTGAGCGGGGGCGGCCCCGTGCCGCGTACAAGCGAAAGGCCCCTCACCGGAGTGAAGGGCCTTCGCCTGTTGCCTGTTGTACCCCCGACCGGATTCGAACCGGCGCTACTGCCGTGAGAGGGCAGCGTGCTAGGCCGCTACACAACGGGGGCTTGTCCTGCGACTTGCTCTGTACTGCGCTGGGCTACCAGGACTCGAACCTAGAATGACGGTACCAGAAACCGTAGTGTTGCCAATTACACCATAGCCCATGGTGTTGCAAGTACCCCCGACCGGATTCGAACCGGCGCTACTGCCGTGAGAGGGCAGCGTGCTAGGCCGCTACACAACGGGGGCCCTAGCGATCCTGCATCGAGACCGTGGGTGCGACCCAGGTGATCTCGCGGGAAGGATCTGTACCCCCGACCGGATTCGAACCGGCGCTACTGCCGTGAGAGGGCAGCGTGCTAGGCCGCTACACAACGGGGGCTTGTCCTGCAACTTGCTCTGTACTGCGCTGGGCTACCAGGACTCGAACCTAGAATGACGGTACCAGAAACCGTAGTGTTGCCAATTACACCATAGCCCACTGAAACGCAACCCCTGGGGGCTTTGTTTCTGTCTGCGCTTCCCGGCCGGATCTTTCGGCCCGCTCGGGCGGCGCAGGAAGAACATTACCCGAAGGTGTCCGGCGCTCCAAAACGGGTATCGCCCGCCAGCAGCCCGGGCAACTGGTCCAGCCCCGTGATCCGGGCGAGCTCGGGCCGCCCTCCCCGGCCGCGCCGGTCCAGCCAGACGCCGGTGAGGCCGGCGGCGGTGGCCCCGGCGGCGTCGATGTCGGGTTCGTCCCCGACGTACAGCACCTCGTGCGCATCGAGCCCCAGCGCCTCGCAGGAGGCGCGGAAGGCCCCGGGGTCCGGCTTGGAGACGCCCAGCTCCGCGGCGCACAGCAGGGACTCGAACCGGTCGCGCACCCCGAGCACCGTCAGCTTCTGGTGCTGCGGCTCCTGGGCCGAGTTGGACAGCACGGCGTGCCGGTACGTCCCCGCCAGGGCGTCGAGCGCCGGGACGGTGTCCGGGAAGAGCGCCCAGGCGGATTCGTAGTGCGCGATGTGGCGGGCGAACCAGGCATCGGCCTCGCCGTCGTCCAGCGCCCGCCCCAGGAACTCCCTGGCCCGGTCCCGCCGCTGACCCTGCCAGTCGGTCTCCCCGGCGGAGAACCGCGCCCAGTGCCGCCGCGTGAGCCGCTGCCACGCCTCGACGGCCTCCTCGGGCGAGGCATGCCCCGGAGGCAGCCCCTCCGCCGCGATGTGCCGGGCCATCCCGGTGGCGGAGGCCGTCGTGTGGTCGAACAACGTGTCGTCGATGTCCCAGAGGACGGCTCTGATGGGCATGCCCCGACTCTACGCGCGGCCCCGCACAGCGGGACGGGCCCGGCGGCCGCGGTGTGCGGCTGCCGGGCCCGTCCCGTGCGTCGACGCGGTGTTACGCGGTCAGCTTGGCCAGGGCCGCGTCGATGCGGGCGATCGTCTTCTCGCGGCCCAGGATCTCCAGGGACTCGAAGAGCGGGAGGCCGATCGTGCGGCCGGTGACGGCCACCCGGACCGGGGCCTGGGCCTTGCCGAGCTTGAGGCCGTGCTGCTCGCCGGCGGCGAGGACGGCGGCCTTCAGGGCCTCCGCGTTCCAGTCGGCGGCGATGAGCTCGGCGCGGGCGGTGACGAGGAGGGCGTCGGACCCCTCCTTCATCGCCTTGGTCCAGGACGCCTCGTCGTGCACCGGCTCGTCCAGGAACAGGAAGTCCACGTTGGCGGTGATCTCGGAGAGCACCGTGACCCGGGTCTGGGCGTGCGGGGCGATCTCGGCGAAGACCGCCGCGTCGAAGGACTCCGGGGCCCAGGGGGCGAACGGCGCCTGGAGCCACGGGCCGCACGCCTCGGTGAAGGTCTTCACGTCGAGGCGGCGGATGTGCTCCGCGTTGACGTGCTCGCACTTCTTGAGGTCGAAGCGGGCCGGGTTGGCGTTGACGTCCTTGATGTCGAAGGCGGCGACCATCTCGTCGATGTCGAAGATGTCGCGGTCCTCGGCGATCGACCAGCCCAGCAGCGAGAGGTAGTTGAGCAGCCCCTCGCGGACGAAGCCGCGCTCGCGGTACAGGTTGAGCGAAGACTGCGGGTCGCGCTTGGAGAGCTTCTTGTTGCCCTCGCCCATCACGTACGGCAGGTGCCCGAAGGCGGGGGTGTCCTTGGCGATGCCCAGCTCGATGAGCGCCCGGTACAGGGCGATCTGGCGCGGGGTGGAGGAGAGCAGGTCCTCGCCGCGCAGGACGTGGGTGATCTCCATCAGGGCGTCGTCCACCGGGTTGACCAGCGTGTAGAGCGGGGCCCCGTTGGCGCGGACGATGCCGTAGTCCGGGACGTTCTCCGGCTGGACGGTGATGTCGCCGCGGACCAGGTCCGTGAAGGTGATCCCCTCGTCGGGCATCCGGAAGCGGACGATCGACGCGCGCCCCTCGGCCTCGTACGCGGCCTTCTGCTCGTCGGTCAGCTCGCGGCAGTGGCCGTCGTAGCCGGACGGGCGGCCGGCGGCGCGTGCGGCGTCGCGGCGGGTGTCCAGCTCCTCCGTGGTGCAGTAGCAGGGGTACGCGTAGCCGCCGGCGAGGAGCTTCTCGGCGACGTCCTTGTAGAGGTCCATCCGCTGCGACTGGCGGTACGGGGCGTGCGGGCCGCCCACCTCGGGGCCCTCGTCCCAGTCCAGGCCGAGCCAGCGCATCGCTTCGAGGAGCTGCTCGTACGACTCCTCGGAGTCGCGCGCCGCGTCGGTGTCCTCGATGCGGAAGACCAGGGTGCCCTGGTGGTGCCGGGCGAACGCCCAGTTGAAGAGGGCCGTCCGGACCAGGCCGACGTGCGGGTTGCCGGTCGGGGAGGGACAGAAACGTACACGTACAGGTGCGTTAGCCACGCTTGATCACCTTGTTGGTGAGAGTGCCGATGCCTTCGATGGTGACGGCGACCTCGTCGCCGACATGGAGGGGTCCGACCCCCGCGGGGGTGCCGGTGAGGATCACATCGCCCGGAAGCAGCGTCATGGCTTCGGTGATGTGGACGACCAGGTCCTCGATGGACCGGATCATGTCGCTCGTCCGGCCGAGCTGGCGTTGCTCGCCGTTGACCGTGGCCTGGATGGCGAGGTCGCGGGGGTCGAGGTCGGTCTCCACCCAGGGGCCGAGCGGGCAGGAGGTGTCGAAGCCCTTGGCCCGGGCCCACTGCTTCTCCCGCTTCTGGGCGTCGCGGGCGGTGACGTCGTTGGCGCAGGTGTAGCCGAAGATGACGTCCTTGACCCGCTCGCGCGGCACTTCGCGGCACATCCGGCCGATGACCACGGCCAGCTCGGCCTCGTGGTGGACCTCGTCGGAGAAGGAGGGGTACTCGATGGCGTCGCCGGAGCCGATCACCGAGGTGGTGGGCTTGAAGAAGGCGACGGGGACGTCGGGGACCTCGTTGCCGAGTTCGGCGGCGTGCTCCGCGTAGTTGCGGCCGATGGCCACGACCTTGTTGGGGAGCACGGGCGGCAGCAGCCGCACCTTGTTCAACGGGACCTTGGTCCCGGAGAGCTCGAACTCGGAGTACGGGATGCCCTTGATGATGTCGAGGACGAGACCGTCGGGCCCGTCGCCCTCGACCGCGCCGAAGGCGACATTGCCGTCGATGGAGAACCTGGCGATGCGCACGGGTTGCTGTCGCCCCTCACTGCTTGCTGGGTGCCTGAAAAAGACTGACGCTTCAGGCTAGCGCTTCGCCCGGCAGGGATCGCCCCGTCGCACCGCCCGGCACGCGCGCTCGCCGCGTTGGCCAAAAGCCCTGGTAGCTCCGCTACAAGGGCTTCCGGCCGCCTTGCGATCGCACGCACCGGACGGCGCTCCTTCTCGGGCGATCCCTGCCGGGCGAAGCGCTGACGCGCATGAGGGGCGCACCCGCGCGGGATTACTCCGCGGCGGCGGTGACGGCGGCGGGGGCCGTCATCAGGATCGTGCGGCGGGGGTTGGCGGTCTGCGTCGGCAGCTGGACCGCGTGCTCCGGGAGTTCCGCCGTCTGCAGCGCCTCGGCGTCCTTGAGGTGCGCCAGCGTGGTGCGGCGGGGGTTGGCGAGGTTGCGGAGCGGAGTCGTGTTCATCTGCCGTACGGCCCTGTCGTCGGGGCGCCGCCCGTACGAGAGGGGGCGCCGGTTGTCGGTTCTGCCATCCCAGTAAAGCGTCAGGCTAAACATTCAATTCCCCCCGATGGCCCGGAAAAGACGGCGATCTTCGTGTGAGTTTGCTCACGAGCACCGCGACAATCACGTCAATACGGACACGCGATCCGGGCCCTGGAAACGGACATGTCACCCCTGAACCAACCATTCCGCTCCTGATCATGGCGACTGGGACACCCCTCGGCCCGTTCGGACTCACCCCCAATGGTCCGGATTGTCCGCGAACCGCCTCCACCGCTTGTTACACACCCATCACACGGTGTCACGCAGGTCACAGCCCGGTACCTGGCCCTTGTTGGAGATCCAGCACTGTGCTGAAATTCCACGCACCGCCGCGGGTTTCAAGCCGGCGCGCAGGGGCGCAACGCAGCGCCGAGTGGCGGCGGGAAGGGGAAGAGCGCCGGTCACTCACGACCACCAAATGGGGCGGGACAACGCCCCACCACGCCGACACCGTTTTCTCCGTTCACGACGGAGGAACGCCTGGTCCAGAGGTTGCGACGCTAGTGCAGGGACGTTTCAAGAGGGATGGCAGCGCTGCGGCGGAACAGGAGCCGCGCGGCGGGACCGACCGCGGTTCCTCGCCCCAGCACGCCCAGAACCCCGGATCGGCCGCGGCCGGTGACCAAGGTGACCGCGACCGCCGCCCCGGCGCCGCTCCGGCCGGAGGCGAGCCCGAACAGGCCGCCGCGCCCAAGCCCCGGGGCCCTGTCAACACGGGCTCGCGGGTAGCTCTCCGCAACTGGCGCATCAGCACGCGCCTGGTGTCCCTGCTCGCCCTCCCCGTGGTCGCCGCGACCACGCTGGGTGGTCTGCGCATCAACGACTCCCTGAACGACATCCAGCAGCTGGAGCACATGCAGCTGCTGACCGAGATGACGAAGCAGGCGACCTCGCTGGCGCAGGCGCTCCAGGAGGAGCGCGACCAGACGGCCGGCCCGCTGTCGAACGACGTGCCGGAAACCGACTTCAAGATCACCACGCCCCGGCAGAAGACCGACAAGGCGCAGCTGGCGTTCCTCGCGAGCACCAGCGAGATCGGCGACACCACCGGTGACGACACGCTGGAGAGCATCCACACCAGCATCCAGCAGATCGCCACGCGGCTCAGCTCCATCCGCGACACCCGCAAGCACGCGTACGAGAAGGGCAGTCCGGCCCTCCAGACGGTCGACGCCTACAGCCAGCTGATCACCTCGCTGCTGAGCCTGTCCCAGGACATGGCCCAGGCGACCAGCAGCCCCGAGATGATCAAGCGGACCCGTGCGCTGGCGGCGTTCTCCTCCGCCAAGGAGTACGCCTCGATCCAGCGCGCGATCATCGCCGCCGCGCTGCCCACCAGCGACGACAAGAGGCCCTCCCTCGACCGCAACGACCAGCAGTTCGGTCTGGCCGCCCGGAGCAAGGAGCAGGCGGCCCGCACGTCGTTCGAGGCGATCTACACCTCCACCGGCAACAACGCCTCCGAGCTGACCGCGTCGCTGGACGAGGGCAACCCGGACATCAAGGCCGCGGACACGTACGCGCAGAAGATGCTGGAGAACCCGCTCGCCATGGGCGGCTCCAAGGCCCGCCGCTCGTACATGAACTGGTACGACCAGGACACCATCAAGATCAACGCCATGAAGCGCATCGAGGAGACCCTCCTCAGCGACATGGAGGGCAAGGCGCGCGAGCTGCGCGAGGAGTCCCAGCGCGAGGCGATCATCTCCGGTGCGCTGATCCTGCTCGTCCTCGGCGTCTCGCTGGTCGGCGCCTTCGTCGTGGCCCGGTCCATGATCCGCTCGCTGCGCCGGCTCCAGGACACCGCGACCCGCGTCGCCCAGGACCGTCTGCCCGAGCTCGTCAAGCAGCTCTCCGAGTCCGACCCGCAGGACGTCGACACCTCGGTCGAGTCCGTCGGTGTGCACTCCCGTGACGAGATCGGCAAGGTGGCCGCGGCCTTCGACGACGTGCACCGCGAGGCGGTCCGTCTCGCCGCCGAGCAGGCCCTTCTCCGGGGCAACGTCAACGCGATGTTCACCAACCTCTCGCGCCGTTCGCAGGGCCTCATCCAGCGCCAGCTCTCGCTCATCTCCGAGCTGGAGTCGCGCGAGGCCGACCCGGACCAGCTGTCCTCGCTCTTCAAGCTCGACCACCTCGCGACCCGTATGCGCCGGAACGGCGAGAACCTTCTCGTCCTCGCCGGTGAGGAGCCGGGCCGCCGGTGGACCCGCCCCGTGCCGCTGGTCGACGTGCTCCGCGCCGCCGCGTCCGAGGTGGAGCAGTACGAGCGCATCGAACTGGCCGCGGTGCCCGCCACCGAGGTCGCGGGCCGGGTCGTCAACGACCTCGTGCACCTGCTCGCCGAGCTGCTGGAGAACGCCACGTCGTTCTCCTCGCCGCAGACGAAGGTCCGGGTCACCGGTCACGCCCTGCCCGACGGCCGGGTGCTGGTCGAGATCCACGACACCGGCATCGGGCTCTCCCCGGAGGACCTGGCCGCGATCAACGAGCGGCTCGCCTCGCCGCCCACCGTGGACGTCTCGGTCTCCCGCCGCATGGGCCTGTTCGTGGTCGGCCGGCTCTCCCTGCGTCACGGCATCCGCATCCAGCTGCGCCCCTCGGACTCCGGCGGCACCACCGCCCTGGTCATGCTCCCGGTGGACGTCGCGCACGGCGGACGGCAGCCCGCCCCGAAGCAGGGGCCCGGTCAGCAGTCCCCCGGCGGCCTGCTCTCCGGCGGCAACGACGCCCAGGCGGGACGCCCCGCCGCGGGCCCCGCTCCCCAGCGCGGCCAGGTCGGCGCCGGCGCCGGTCCCCGGGCCGCGCTGCCCGCCCGCGACGGCAACCGCCCGCAGAACCCGCAGGGCGGACCCGGCGCGCAGGACTCGGCGTTCCAGAACCCGCAGGGCCGCCCGGCCCAGGACGGCCCCCGTCAGGGCGGCGGCCTGTCCGGTGCGTTCGGCGGTGCCCGGCTCGGCGCCCGCGGTCAGGGCGACGGCGGTGCGGACACGAACCGGCCCAGCCTCTTCGACCAGCGGCGCCCCGAGCAGAACGGCCCCGGTGCCCCGCAGGCCCCGCAGCCGCAGCAGGCCCGGTTCGACCAGCCCGGCCAGGGCGGTCAGGACGGGCAGGGCGCCTTCGAGCCGCCGCGCGGTCCGGGGCGGGGCGAGCGCCAGCTGCCGCCGGTCGGCGGTCCGCGCGCCGAGCTGCCCGGTGGCTCCCCGGCCCCGAACGCGGGCCCGAACACCGGCCAGGGCATGCCCGGTGGCGGCTACCCCGGCCCGCAGCGCCCGCAGACGACGAGCTGGGGCACCGACGAGCCGGCCGCGCCCCGGCGCTCCCCGCTCGACTCGCCCCGCGGTCACGAGGACCCGGAGACCACGGGCCGCTTCCCGCAGGCGCCGCGCCTCCCGGCCGACGACCGTCAGGGGCCCGGCTCCACGGCGGAGTTCGCCCGGCCCGACTTCTCGGCGCCCGCGCCGAACGGCCGGCAGCCCGGTCTGCCGCAGCACAACCTGCCGCAGGGCAACGGCCCCCAGGCGCCGCAGCACAACATGCCGCAGCACAACGGACCGCTGCCCGGTCTGCCGCAGCGCGGCGTACCGCAGCCGAACGGCCCCCAGCACAACGGCGCGTACGGCAACGGCCCGCAGAACCCGGACGTGACGAGCACCTCGCAGTTCGCCCGCCCGGACTTCGGCGGACCGCAGCAGCCGGCCCCCCGGCAGCGCGACAACAGCCAGGACTTCGGCGCGCCGCGTCCGCCCATGGGCGGCCAGGCACCCGAGGCCCCCTACCGCCCGGTCCTGCCCCAGCAGCCGCAGCAGCCCGAGGCGCTGCCGCCGGCCGGGCCCGGCGACGGCCGCACCCCGCTGTACGACACGCTGGAGACCAACTGGTTCCGCGGTCCGCAGCCGGGTGCCCCGCAGCAGCCTCCGGCCGCACCGGCGCAGGACTTCCCGCAGCAGCCGGCCCAGGAGCCCGTGGCTCCCGCGCCGCAGCGGACCCTCGGCGACAGCGGTGCGCAGAGCGCCTGGCGGGCGTCGCCGAACGATGAGATCGTCCGGCAGGCCGAGCGGGTCAAGAAGCCCGCGGCGGGTGGGATCACCACCTCCGGTCTGCCGCGCCGGGTCCCGCGCGCCAACCTGGTGCCCGGTACCGCCCAGCAGCAGAACAACCAGTCCGGTCCGCAGGTCTCGCGAGCGCCCGATGACGTGCGCGGGCGTCTGACCAACCTCCGCCGCGGCATCCAGCAGGGACGCCAGGCGGGCACCGGTCAGACGGGCAGTTTCCCCCTCGGCCCCACTCACCAGCAGGAGCGTTAGTTGAGCCCGATGAGTCAGGCCGCACAGAATCTGAACTGGCTGATCACCAACTTCGTGGACAACACCCCAGGGGTGTCGCACACGGTGGTGGTTTCGGCGGACGGGCTGCTGCTGGCGATGTCCGAAGGTTTCCCGCGCGACCGCGCCGACCAGCTGGCGGCCGTCGCGTCCGGGCTGACCTCCCTGACGGCCGGCGCCTCCCGGATCTTCGAGGGCGGCGCCGTCAGCCAGACCGTGGTGGAGATGGAGCGGGGTTTCCTGTTCCTCATGTCCATCTCGGACGGCTCCTCGCTGGCCGTGCTGGCCCACCCGGACGCCGACATCGGTCTGGTCGGCTACGAGATGGCTCTGCTGGTGGACCGGGCAGGCACCGTCCTGACCCCGGACCTCCGCGCGGAGCTGCAGGGCAGCCTGCTCCACTAGGCGGCCGTGAACCAGTGACACAGACGATCAACCAGAAAACCAACCCTCGACCGTCCGGCCGCTTACAGCCCCCCACCGGCCCCTTCAGACGGCAAGCCGACACCCTGCTGTCACGCCCGGAGGATTCATGACCCCGCCACCCGCCTCACCCGATCCGTACGGCGCGTCCAGTCACGCGTCGTACGAAGGTGAGGGCGACCAGCCCCTGGTCCGTCCGTACGCCATGACCGGTGGACGCACCCGGCCGCGCTATCAGCTAGCGATAGAAGCACTGGTCAGCACCACGGCCGATCCCGCGCATCTGGGGACCCTGCTTCCCGAGCATCAGCGGATCTGCCATCTGTGCCGCGAGGTCAAGTCGGTGGCCGAGGTCTCGGCCCTGCTGTCGATGCCCCTCGGCGTGGCGCGGATTCTCGTCGCGGACCTGGCGGAAGCCGGCATGGTGGCCATCCACCAGCCGGGCAATGGAGAGGCCGGCGGCGCGCCGGATGTGACACTGCTCGAAAGGGTGCTCAGTGGACTTCGCAAGCTCTAACGGCGGTGCGGCGACCCGGGCCACCACCTCGGCGAAGATCGTCGTGGCCGGTGGGTTCGGCGTGGGCAAGACCACGTTCGTCGGTGCTGTCTCGGAGATCAATCCGCTGCGCACCGAAGCCGTGATGACGTCCGCCTCGGCGGGCATCGACGACCTCACGCACACCGGCGGGAAGACCACCACCACGGTGGCGATGGACTTCGGCCGCATCACCCTGGACCAGGACCTGATCCTGTACCTCTTCGGTACGCCGGGCCAGGACCGCTTCTGGTTCATGTGGGACGACCTGGTACGCGGCGCGATCGGCGCCGTCGTCCTGGTCGACACCCGCCGTCTCGCCGACTGCTTCCCGGCCGTCGACTACTTCGAGAACAGCGGGCTGCCGTTCGTCATCGCCCTCAACGGCTTCGACGGCCACCAGCCGTACACGCCGGACGAGGTGCGCGAGGCGCTTCAGATCGGGCCCGACACGCCGATCATCACCACGGACGCGCGGCACCGCGCGGACGCGAAGAGCGGCCTGATCACGCTGGTCGAGCACGCTCTGATGGCCAGGCTGAAGTAGCCACAAGTAGGAAGTGGCATACGGCAGTTACCGTAGTCACACGGGGGCGGGCTGTGTCCTTTGACACGATCCGCCCCCGTATTCATAACGTTTCGAAAGAGAATTACCCCGCGTCCGACACCGGATGCGCACGAGCGGTGTCGCTGCGCTCACATGAGCCTCGCCTTTTGGCGGGGCTCGCTCTTTATGCCCGATTTATCTGAGGCGTGAGCCACTCGGAATCGCCCATTCCGACTGTTTGGAACGCGACCGTCAGCCGTGCTGCAATTCGACCAACTCCCGAGTAGGACCGTCCGGCAGATGGTGGGCGGATGAAGGAGCGGGGCTGGGTGCGTGCAGCTGCAAGGCGGAGGATTGAGCCAACGCGGAGCGTTGGTGATTGACGACAACGCCGCAGATGCGCGTGCCCAGCCCCGCGACGCCGCCCACCATCTGCCGGACGGTCCGAGTACGGCCCTGAACTAAACCCGGCACAGCGTAGGTGCCGACGCCGAGAGGTTGTTGGTCGAGTGAGGCGTAACAACGAGGGCTCCACGGCGCAGGCGGAGCGGGGCAACTTCACCCCGCCGTCGCGTGCCGCGGCGCCGTCCGCCGACGTGTCCGAAGGGGCACCGGCCGGTGGCAGCACCAGCCGGCTGTCGCCGCGCAACTGGCGGGTGCCCACCCGACTGAACGCGATCCTCCTGATCCCGGTGCTGGTCGGCCTGGTCATGGGCGGCTTCCAGGTGAAGGGCTCGGTCAACACCTGGCAGGAGGCCCAGGACGCGGAGAAGACCGCGCTGATCGTGCGGGCCGCCGCCGAGTACGGGCAGGCGCTGCTCAACGAGCGCGACCTCACCGCCCAGCCCCTCCTGTCGAACAAGCGCGACGACGAGATCGTCTCGCAGAGCCGGGCCACCACCGACGCGGCCGCCGCCAAGTTCGCCGAAGCCGTCAAGGACATGCCGGCCAAGGAGGGCCTCCAGCGCCGCCTCAAGCTGTTCAAGCTGGAGGAGCCGAAGCTCCCGCAGCTGCGCAAGGCGGCCTACACCGCGGCCATGGACCCGGTGAAGACCGAGGAGGGCTACGTCCAGGTCCAGCACTCCCTGATGGAGTTCTGCAACGAACTGGGCCTCGGCACCGGCAACATCACCAGCTACGGCCGGACCGTCTACGCGATCGAGCTGGCCAAGGCTGCAGAATCGCTTCAGCGCTCCATCGGCATGCACCTCCTGGTCCGCCCCAGCAAGGAGGGCGGCAAGTTCAACGACCAGGTCAAGGCGTTCGGCTCGTACAACTACCTGGAGCAGATCGCCCTCGGCGAGTTCACCTCCGGTGGTACGGAGGCCGACGCGACCCGGCTGCGCAAGGTCATGGAGGCCAAGGCGGCCGCCGGCGCCGCCGAGCTCAAGGAGGCCAAGGAGAAGGCCGCCGCGGCCGGTGTGCCGTTCGTGGCGCCGCCCTCCATCGACGGCTCGGTCTACGACGGCATGGCCAAGGAGATCGGCCTCGGCAAGGACCAGGACGAGCTGAAGGCCAAGGGGATCACCCCCGAGACCTGGATGGCCGCCGCCACCGCCAAGTTCGACGGCTACACCACGGTCGAGAACGAGCTGGTCGAGAAGGCCGTGACCGAGGCCGCGGAGATCTCCTCCGACGCCCGGACCGACGCCATCGTCAACGCCTCGATCGTCGTCGTCGCCCTGCTGGCCGCGTTCATCCTGGCCGGTCTCATGGCCCGCCAGATGAGCCGCTCGATGCGCCGGCTGCGCACCGCCGCCTTCGGGATCGCCGAGCAGCGGCTGCCCTCGCTGGTCGACCAGCTCTCGCGCACCGACCCGGGCCGCGTCGACACCCGCGTCCAGCCCATCCCGATCAACTCGCAGGACGAGATCGGCGAGGTCGCCCGCGCCTTCGACCAGGTCCACCAGGAGGCGGTCCGGCTCGCGGCCGAGCAGGCCATGCTCCGGGGCAACGTCAACGCGATCTTCACCAACCTGTCGCGCCGCAACCAGTCGCTCATCGAGGGCCAGCTGACCCTGATCACCGACCTGGAGAACAACGAGGCCGACCCGGACCAGCTGGAGAGCCTGTTCCGGCTCGACCACCTGGCGACCCGTATGCGCCGGAACGGCGAGAACCTCCTCGTCCTCGCCGGCGAGGAGCCGGGCCGCCGCTGGAACCAGCCGGTGCCGCTGGTGGACGTGTTGCGCGCCGCCTCCTCCGAGGTGGAGTCGTACGAGCGCATCGAGCTCTCCGGCGTCCCGGAGACCGAGATCCACGGCCAGTCCGTCACCGACCTCGTGCACCTGCTCGCCGAGCTGCTGGAGAACGCCACGACGTTCTCCTCGCCGCAGACCAAGGTCCGCGTCACCGCGACCCGGCTGCCCGACGGCCGCGTGATGATCGAGATCCACGACAAGGGCATCGGCCTCACCGCCGAGGACTTCGCCGACATCAACCACAAGCTGGCCAACCCGCCGACGGTGGACGCCGCGGTCTCGCAGCGCATGGGCCTCTTCGTGGTCGGCCGGCTCGCGGACCGGCACGGCATCCGCGTCCAGCTGCGCCCCTCGGGCGAGCAGGCCGGCACGACCTCGCTGGTCATGCTGCCGGACGCGATCACCCACGGTGGCGGCGGCGACGCGCCGGAGCAGGACGACTTCACCGTCTCCTCGATCATCCCGCAGCAGCAGGCGTTCGACGCGCTGCCGCAGCAGCCGCAGCTGCGTACGGCCGCCGAACTCGGCTTCGACGACTCGCGGTACGACGAGGGCTCCGCGGACTCCGCCCAGCTCGACCCGGTGGGCCGCTCGCTGATGCGCGAGGAGCGCCGCGCGGCGCTGGAGGCCCAGGCCGCCGGCGGCGAGCGCCAGGCGTTCCCGGACCAGCCGGAGCAGGCGCAGCCCGGGCAGGCGTACGCCGAGGGCGCGTACGGCCAGGACGCCTATGCCGGAAACGGTGAGGCGGCCTACGCCGGGAACGGTCAGGACGCCTACGCCGCGCAGCAGTACGAGGGCGGCTACGACCCGTACGCCGGTGCCAACGGCTACGACGCCCAGCCCGCCTACGACGGCGCCCAGGGCGGCTATCCGGAGGCGGCATACGCGGCCCCCGAGGCACCCGTGCAGGGCTACGACGAGCAGTACGCCGCCCAGCCCCAGCAGGAAGAGTGGGCAGATCAGGGCACGTACCAGGGCGGCTACGAGCCGGTTGCCCAGGCGGAACCGGAATCTGCGGTGAGCGCTCCCGCCGAGCCGCAGGAGCGCGTAGGCTTCGAGCGTTCGGGCCCCGTCCCGAACACCGGCCACGAGCTGACCGACGCCGGTCTGCCGCGCCGGGGCGGCCAGCAGCACTGGCAGCCCACCGGCCGCGGGAACGACCGGCCCGGTGGAGCGCAGGAGCGTCCGCAGCAGCACGAACTGCCGCAGCGGCCGGCCCCGGCGCAGCAGGCCACCGACGGGAACGCCGGAAACGACGGCTCCGACGACTGGCGTTCGGCCAACGACGAGCGCTGGGAGCGGGCCGAGAAGCTCCGGGAGCCGAAGGCGGGCGGGATAACCCCGTCCGGTCTTCCCCGGCGCGTGCCCAAGGCCAACCTGGTCGAGGGCACCGCCGAACAGACCCAGCAGGGCGGCCCCCAGGTCTCCCGCGCTCCGGAAGACGTGCGCGGCAGGCTGAGCAACCTGCGGCGCGGTGTCCTCCGGGGACGCAACGCGGGTACGGACACAAGTACTACCTACAACCAGGAGCGTTAGTGTGAGCCCGATGAGCCAGGCGGCGCAGAATCTGAACTGGTTGATCACCAACTTCGTGGACAACACCCCCGGGGTGTCGCACACGGTGGTGGTCTCCGCCGACGGACTCCTGCTGGCGATGTCCGAGGGATTCCCCCGCGACCGCGCGGACCAGCTGGCGGCGGTCGCCTCCGGTCTGACCTCGCTGACCGCCGGTGCCTCGCGGATCTTCGAGGGCGGCGCGGTGAATCAGACGGTTGTGGAGATGGAGCGAGGATTCCTCTTCATCATGTCCGTTTCCGACGGGTCCTCCTTGGCCGTTCTCGCACACCCGGATGCCGACATCGGCCTCATCGGGTACGAAATGGCCCTTCTGGTCGACCGCGCGGGCAGCGTTCTGACTCCGGACCTCCGTGCCGAACTCCAGGGAAGTCTTCTTAACTAGTCTTATCCAGTAACCAGACAGTGCGTTTCGCGTCACCGCGCCATAGGGTGCGGTGGCGCGGTCCACTGGTATCGGGACCGGCAGGCGGAGGAGGAATCGTGGGTACACCCCCAGGCGGGCACCAGTACGACGGTGACCGGCACGTGCCGGGTGAGCACGGGGACGATCGTTTCAACTTCCCCTCCGCACCCGGCAGACAGGGCGCTCAGCAGCCTCAGCAGCCCTACCAGCCGTACGGGCAGGGCCAGTACGGCCAGTCGGGGCCCGGCTGGCCGCAGCAGGAGCCCCAGCAGCCCGCTCAGCAGCCGCACCACCCCCGGCGTCCCCACCGCCTCGACGGGCCGCAACAGCCCCGGATCCAGCCGGTGCAGCCGCGGCGGGCTCCCGAACCGG
The DNA here is from genome assembly GCF_001905735.1 of Streptomyces sp. CB01249. GTDB lineage: Bacteria > Actinomycetota > Actinomycetes > Streptomycetales > Streptomycetaceae > Streptomyces. The sequence continues at coordinate 1,434,059 of NZ_LISW01000002.1, read as the reverse complement.
CGGCTCCGGCCGCGCACAATCCTCTGGTCCGTCCGTACGCCATGACAGGTGGACGGACCCGACCGCGCTACCAACTCGCCATTGAGGCGTTGGTCAGTACCACGGCTGATCCGTCCCGGCTGCAAGGGCAGTTGCCCGAGCACCAGCGGATCTGCCGGCTGTGCTTCGAGATCAAGTCGGTGGCCGAGATCTCGGCCCTCCTCTCGATCCCCCTCGGCGTGGCCCGGATCCTCGTAGCCGACCTGGCCGAGGCGGGACTCGTCGCTATCCACCAGCCCGGCGGCGACGAGTCCGCCGGCGGCCAGCCAGATGTGACACTGCTCGAAAGGGTGCTCAGTGGACTTCGCAAGCTCTAGCGGCGGAGCGGCCCGCTCCACTACCTCGGCGAAGATCGTGGTGGCAGGGGGCTTCGGCGTGGGTAAGACCACGTTTGTCGGTGCCGTGTCGGAGATCAATCCGCTGCGCACCGAAGCCGTGATGACGTCCGCCTCGGCGGGCATCGACGACCTGACGCACACGGGGGACAAGACCACCACCACGGTGGCGATGGACTTCGGCCGCATCACGCTCGACCAGGACCTGATCCTGTACCTCTTCGGTACGCCGGGCCAGGACCGCTTCTGGTTCATGTGGGACGACCTGGTGCGGGGTGCGATCGGTGCCGTCGTGCTGGTCGACACCCGCCGTCTCGCGGACTGCTTCCCGGCGGTCGACTACTTCGAGAACAGCGGGCTGCCGTTCGTCATCGCCCTGAACGGCTTCGACGGCCACCAGCCGTACACGCCGGACGAGGTGCGCGAGGCGCTTCAGATCGGGCCGGACACGCCGATTCTGACGACGGACGCGCGGCATCGGGCGGATGCGAAGAGTGCGCTCATCACGCTCGTGGAGCACGCGCTGATGGCCCGCCTGCGGTAGGTGCTTCCGGGTACGCACGAGGGCCCCGCACTCCTGGGAGTGCGGGGCCCTCGTGCGTGTGCCGCTCGGCCTGGCGGCCTTGCTTGTCCTCAATCGCCGGACGGGCTTGATTTGGCCCGCCCGGCCTCGGACTGCGCCTGTGGGCTGACTCAGCCCTGCCAGCTGTGCGGGGCTCGGAAGCCCGGGGTGCGTTCCAGCCGGCGCCAGCCGGCCGTGTCGCGGACGCGGGTGGGGGCGGTGGCGGGCTGGGCGGCGGCGCGGGCGAGGAGGACCGCGGTGATCGCGGCCAGTTCCTCGGGGTCCGCGAGGCCCTTCTCGACGCGCAGCACGGATTCGGCGGTGGCAGTGGTCATGAGTAGTGTCTCCGTCTTCTACTGCGGGGGGTTGCCGTGCTTGCGGGACGGCAGGTCGGCGTGCTTGGTGCGGAGCATCGCGAGCGAGGCGATCAGGACCTCGCGCGTCTCGGCCGGGTCGATGACGTCGTCGACCAGGCCGCGCTCGGCGGCGTAGTAGGGGTGCATCAGCTCGGTCTTGTACTCCTTGACCATGCGGGTCCGCATGGCCTCGGAGTCCTCGGCCTCCGCGATCTGCCGCCGGAAGATGACGTTGGCGGCGCCCTCCGCGCCCATCACGGCGATCTCGTTGGTGGGCCAGGCGTAGGTGAGGTCCGCACCGATGGACTGGCTGTCCATGACGATGTAGGCGCCGCCGTACGCCTTGCGCAGGATCAGGGAGATCCGCGGCACCGTCGCGTTGCAGTACGCGTAGAGCAGCTTCGCGCCGTGCCGGATGATCCCACCGTGCTCCTGATCGACGCCGGGCAGGAAGCCGGGTACGTCCAGAAGAGTGATGATCGGGATGTTGAAGGCGTCACACATCTGGACGAATCGCGCGGCCTTCTCGGACGCCTCGATGTCCAGCACGCCGGCCAGGGCCTGGGGCTGGTTGGCGACGATGCCGACGACCTGGCCGTCCATCCGGGCCAGGGCGCAGATGATGTTGCGGGCCCAGCGCTCGTGGATCTCCAGGTAGTCGCCGTCGTCGACGAGCTCCTCGATGACCTTGTGCATGTCGTACGGGCGGTTGCCGTCGGCCGGGACCAGGTCCAGGAGGGCGTCGCCGCGCCGGTCCGCCGGGTCGTCGCTCGCCGCGGTGGGCGGGTTCTCCCGGTTGTTGGAGGGCAGCATCCCGATGAGGTACCGGACCTCGGCGATGCAGGTCTCCTCGTCGTCGTACGCGAAGTGCGCGACGCCCGAGGTCTCGGCGTGGACGTCCGCGCCGCCCAGGCCGTTCTGGGTGATCTCCTCGCCGGTGACCGCCTTCACGACGTCCGGACCGGTGATGAACATCTGCGAGGTCTCGCGGACCATGAACACGAAGTCGGTGAGCGCCGGGCTGTAGGCCGCACCGCCCGCGCACGGGCCGAGCATCACGCTGATCTGCGGGATGACACCGGAGGCACGCGTGTTGCGCTGGAAGATCCCGCCGTACCCGGCGAGCGCGGAGACGCCCTCCTGGATACGGGCGCCGGCGCCGTCGTTCAGGGAGACGAGCGGCGCACCGGCCGAGATGGCCATGTCCATGATCTTGTGGATCTTCGTCGCGTGGGCCTCGCCCAGCGCCCCGCCGAAGATCCGGAAGTCGTGCGCGTACACGAAGACCGTCCGGCCCTCCACCGTGCCCCAGCCGGTGACCACACCGTCGGTGTACGGCTTCTTCGCCTCCAGGCCGAAACCCGTCGCCCGGTGGCGGCGCAGCTGCTCGACCTCGTGGAAGGAACCCGGGTCGAGAAGCAGCTCGATGCGCTCGTGGGCGGTCAGCTTGCCCTTGGCGTGCTGCGCCTCGGTCGCGCGGTCACTGGGTCCGCGGCGGGCCTGCTCGCGCAGCGCCAGCAGTTCGGCCACACGGCCGCGGGTGTCGCTCGGCTCGCCCTGGGTTTCGTCCACAACGGTCATGTAACGACCCTACGAACCCCGCCAAGAAAATCGTGCCGTCGACTCCGTACAGTCTCCTGCCCGGTTTACTGGTGGAGCCTGACAGAAGCCCGGTCCCATGCAGGCGAAGTACCAGCCGGTACCGGGTTCCCCTTGTGGAGGTCCCACAAAGGGTTCACTGTGGCCTGCCGCACACGCCCGTGAGCCGGGGGACCCGGTCGAGCTGGGCGTCCTGGACCTTCTGAATGTCCTCCAGGCGCGGGAGCACCGGCTCGTCCGGGTGCGCCACGGTCAGCAGCACCGCCTCGTAGAAGGCGTCCCGCACCGCCGCCGGCATGACGTCCGAGGCGTCCAGGCACAACGGCACCCGCTGCTCCGTGAGCCGGTGCCCGACCTCCCGCTCGACCGCGCCCGTGCGGGCCGGGACCGCGGAATTGGCCGAAAAGACCCCGCCCTCGCGGCCCCACTCCTCCTGGGCCTTCTCGGACGTGAGGCGCCGGATCATCGTACGGGCCTGCTCACCGTCCCCGAACAGCGCGGCGAAGTCCGCCGACACCTCGTGGGCCTTCACGGTGTACGGGCCCCCGGGCAGCAGCGGTGCCGAGTCCGTGAAGGCGGCCCCGGCCCTGCGGTCCCCGTAGAACGAGCGGGCGAAGGAGCCCTGGTGTTCCAGGGAGCAGCCGCCGCCGAAGAGCAGCCCGTGCCCTCCGGCCGGGCCGCGGTGGTCCTTCGTCAGGATCGCCTGGCGCTCCTCGCGCGAGCCCTGGGCGAGCAGGTGCGCCCAGGTGGTCCAGGCGGTGACGACGTGCGGGGCGGTCCAGGGCAGCTCGCCGGTGGCCCAGCGCCCGTACAGCACCTGGCCCGCCTGCTGGAGGAGCAGGTCCTCGATCCAGTCGCTGCCGGGCCAGCCGGAGGAGCCGTCGTCGCCCATGGCGGCGCACCAGGCGTCCAGCGGGGCCGGGGCGGGCCGCGGGGTCTCGCCCTCGCGGTACCAGACGATGGACTTGAGGTCGACCTTGAGCGGCACCCACAGGTCCTTCTTTATGCCCTCCGCCTCCGGCAGCCACGGGTTGCCGTACTCCCCCGGGTCGTAGAGGCCCGTGAGCGGCTTGAGCCGGTTGTCGGCGGCGTACTCGACCAGTTCGCCGACGCCGGGCAGGATCGCGATGTCGGGCGGGTTCCCGGCCTGGACCTCGGCGAGCAGCACCTCGCGGGTGGCCGCGGTGCCCTGGTAGGTGTACGGGATGCCGAAGCCGTCCAGGACGTCCTTGAACTGCCGTTCCTGCTCGTCGGTCCAGGGGCCGAGGATCGTCACCCTCGGTTCGGCGTCGCTGCCGCCGGGGGCCGCGAGGCCGCAGCCCGCGGCGGTCAGGAGCAGGGCGAGGACGAGGGCGAGTGCCCGCGGCAGCCGTCTCATCCGGCCCTCCAGTAGTAGTCGGCGTTGAGTCTGCGGGTGAGGCCTGCGGCCGGGAGCAGCAGGACCAGCGCGCCCGCGCCGAGCGCCCCGTAGTAGGTCCAGCTCTGCCAGCTCCGGGCGGCCAGCCCGCCGCGCAGCTCGGTGGAGGCGCGGGTGACGTACTGCTGGGCGTCGGCGAGCCGGTCGGGGTCGCGGGCGGTGTCCCCTGACCGGACGAGCGGGTCGCTCGCGGTGTCCTCGATCCGGACCAGCTGGTGGCGTGCCGCGTCCAGCCGTTCCTGCGTCGCGGCGGTCGCCCACAGCGGTACGACGGCGAGGGCGACGGCCACCAGGAGCGTCGGCAGCAGCCACGGGTCCAGGCTGCGCCCGCAGCGGCGGCGCAGCAGCCACAGCGCGCTGAGGGTGGTCAGGGTGAGGACGAGCAGGCCCAGTTCGGCGACGGCCCAGCCGGTGACCTGGAGGGGGCCGAGGGTGCTGATCCGGCCCATCCGGCGCATCTGGTGGTCCTGGAGGACGTCGAGGCGGGGCACGACGCCGGTGCCCGGGCGGTTCAGCTGGCGCTCGGCCTCGCTCATCTTCTGCCGCTGCATCAGCTCGTCGTCCACGTACTTCACGGTCCCGGGGGTGATGGAGCCGCTGTACGAGGTGAGCACCCCGGTGACGGTCGCCAGGACGCCCCGGCCGCGCTCGCCGTCGATCTGGACGTCGGAGAGCCGGGAGAGGCCCTGGCCCGCGGCGGAGAGCTGGGCCTCGTAGCGGGCCCCGGCCCCGACGACCTCGTCGATCCCGAAGCGCACGGAGACCTCGGCCTCCTGGTGGGCGCGGAGCAGGGCGAGCTGGGTCGCGGAGACGCCCTGGACGGCGGGGGCGGCGTGGGTGCGCATCTCCCCGGCCGCGTTCTGGACCTCGCGGTACGAGACGAGGAGCGCGGTCATCGAGACGAGGGCGGCCAGCACGATGACGGCCAGGTGGAGTTCGAGCAGCCGTCTGGTGCGGGAGCCGGTGAGCCCGCGGGCCCGGAAGGCGCGCGTCCAGTGCGTGGGCCGGGGCTTCACAGGCGCCTCCCGCAGACGATGCAGTGCCGGGCCCCCGGCCCGGCGAGGTGGCGGCATTCGGGGCACTTGGCGGGCGGGCCCGCGGTGTGCCCGGGCAGGTCCAGCAGGGGCCCGGAGGCGACGTGCAGCCGCCCCTCGCGCACGGTCCCCAGGTCGACGGTGGGGCCGACGCGGACCAGGCCGCGCACCCCGTCCACGATGTCGGCCACCTTGCGGACGTCGGCGAGGACCCAGGCGGCGCCGATCTCGTGGGCCAGCCGGACCGCGAGCCCGAAGTGCCGCTCGGCCTCCTCGCGGCTCAGCGGGTCCAGCGCCGCGTAGCCCCGGTCGAGCGCGGTCCGCATCCGGGTCGCGGCGTTCATCGCGTCGAGCGTGCCGCCCCCGCCGCCGGTGCCGCCCGCGCCCACGGCGACGCCGGGCGGCAGCCAGCGGACCACGAGCGGGGCGGTGGCTTCGCCGACGGACACCGTGGCGAGCTGGAGCAGCACGCCGAGCGGGTCGGCGCTCGCGTCCGCCCGCACGGAGAGCAGGTAGTCCCGGGCGCCCGGCTCCCACTGGTGGGTGGCGAAGTCGTACCGGTGCGGGTGCTCCGGCGCGGTCACCGGTACGAGGGCGTGCTGCCGGGGCTGCCGCTCGCTGAGGGCGACCGCGGTCACGGCGGGGCGGCCGGTGACCGTGACGGGCAGTTCGGGGCTCCGGACCCGGCGCAGCCGCCCCAGCGCCCCGGTGACGGCGGGGGCGAACCGGTCGGGCGCGGTCTCGGCCGTGCCGTGCAGCCCCTCGGTGAGGGCGAGCAGCGGTGCCGGGTCCCAGTCCACGCCGAGCGCGAGCACGTCCGCGCTGAACGCCCCCGCGCACGCGGCGATTCCGGCGCCGAGGGCCGCCTCGCCCGCCGGGTCGTGCCCGCCGCCGTCGGTGACGAGGATCAGGTGGCGTACGGGCAGGGGGCGTTGGCCGAAGAGCGTCCGGGCGGCGGTGAGCCAGGCCCCGTATCCCGGGGGCGGCCGGTCGTCGGGGGTCGGGGCGACGCGGCCCACGCTGAACGCGGCGCGCCGCTTCTCGTCGGTGTCCGCGAGCGCCCAGGGCCCGCGCAGCGGGTAGCACCGCCCGGGCCCGTCGCCCCCGGCGCCGCCGAGCACGGCGAAGGACAGCCCGTCGGGCAGGGCGCGCAGGGCGGCGGCGAGCGCGGTGGCGGCGTCCTGCCGGCGCGCGGGGGCGACGTCCAGGGCGAGGACGACGGCGAGTTCGGTGGCGGGCCGCTGGTCGCGGGGACCGGTGCCGGTGGCCTTGACGCGCACATGGGCGTCGATCGGGGTGTCGCGGTGCGGCTGCTGGTCGCGCCGGACGTCGACGGACACGGCGAACCGGAGCCCGGTCGGCGACGGGTCGGGTGCGGCCATGAACGGATCTCCAAGGGGACTGGGGGTGGCTGGCGGGACCCGAGGGTGACCGTCAGAACCGCGTCTGCGGGCGCACCGCGTGCGACAGGTCGATGAGCCGTTCGTACTCCGCCGGTTTCCGGCGCTGGCGGGCCAGCCAGCGGTAGCACTGCTCCAGCTCCGCGCGGACCTCCCGCTCACCGGGGACGGGCGGCGGCGGGAGGCCGATGCGCAGCCGGGTCCGGTGCGGGGGAAGAGGGTCGGCCGTGTCGCGGACCGCGTCGAGTTTCCACTCGTACAGCTCCGTGCGCAGCAGCCAGGCCGCCTCGTCGCCCGCGACCACCGGGCCCGCCAGCGCGGCGAGCGCGGCGTCGATCTCGCCCAGTGCGGGCAGCGGTTGCGCGCCCGAGGCCAGCCGGGCGGCCCGGATGCGCAGGGCGGCGACGCGGGCCACGGTGTGGTCGCGGGACTCGTCGGGGACCAGGTCCAGGACCCGGACGGCGGCGGCCCGGTCGCCCCGGGCCAGGGCGGACCGGGCGAGGCCGAGGGCGGCGCCGACGTGCGAGGGGTTGCGGGCGTGCACCGCGCGGAACAGTTCGTACGCGGACGGGCCCGCGCCGGGCCCCACCTGCTCCGCGCAGTACGCGAGGGCCAGCTTCGCCGCGTACTCGCCGGGGAGGGCGCGGTGCACGGCCGAGAAGTGGCCGTGGGCGTCCTTCAGAAGTGCCTGCCGCTCCCCCTCGCGCACGTCGGCGCCGCGCAGCGCGACCAGGCCGCGGTGCCAGCTGAGGCGCCACTGCCGCACCGGGCCGGGTCCGGGTATCGCGGCCGCCGCCTCGACCTGCTCATGGGCGGCCGCCAGCGCCTCGGGGCCCTCCTGGCCGAGGAGCAGCCGGGCGTTGTGCAGGCAGATCTCGACGGACCGCTCCCCCTCGGCGGGCTGGGCGAGCGGCTGGCCCGGGTCGTAGCTGCTGACGCCGAAGCGGGCGGCCTGCGGGTCGCCTGGGTAGGGCCGGGGCACCGGCAGGCGGCGGGCGATCTCGGTCGGGGTCGGCGTCCCGGGGTCCAGGGCGGGCGCCGGGGGCGTGTCGCGGCGGCCGTGCAGCGGGCGGCGCAGCCAGTGCGCGTAGTCCGGGACCGAGCCCAGTCGGGCGCCGAGCAGTTCGGTGGAGGGCGTGAAGTGGGCGGAGGGTTCGGGCTGGTCGCGCTTGCCGCGCAGGGCCCGGATCTCGCGCAGCACCCCGCGCAGCTGCCCGGCCATGTCCTCGGCGGTGCCGAACCGTTCCTCGGGATCCCCGGCGGTGGCCCGGGCCACGACGAGCCGGAAGGAGCTGATGCCGAGCCCGGGGACGTCGTCGCCGACCGCCCAGCGGGCCAGCTCTTCGAGGGTGACGCCGACCGTGTGCACGTCGTGGGCCACGGTGAGCGGCTTCCCGCCGTCCGTCTCCGGAGCCGCGAAGTACGGGGTGATCACGGGCGGCGGGTCGACGCTGCCCGCCTTGCGGACGCCGCCGAGGTCGATGACCTTGATGCCGTCGAGGTGGTGGATCACGTTCGACGGCTTCATGTCCCCGTAGAGGAAGCCCATCCCGTGCAGGTGGGACAGGGCCTCCAGGATCTGGCAGCCGTAGGTGACGACGTGTTCGATGTCGAGGACGAAGGCGCCCCGCCGGACCGACTCGACCAGCGCGGACAGGGTGCGGTCGCCGACGTCCTCCATGACGATGTAGCCGCCGGAGACCGTGCCGTCGGCGTTCCTCGTGGAGACGAAGTCGCGGATCTGGACGATCCGTTCGTGCCGGATGGCGACCAGGCTGCGGCGCTCCTCACCGGCCTGGGCGGCGCCGCGCTCGGCGTAGCGGTTGAGGAGCCCCTTGACGGCGACGAAGTCCTCCAGGTGCGTGTCCTCGGCGAGGTAGACCCAGCCCTGCCCGCCGTGCGCGATGGGGCCCCGGATGACGTACTGGTCCTGGAGCGGCGGGCCGTCCTTGGTGAGTTCGGGGCGGTACGAGTAGCGCGCCCCGCACACCGGGCAGTACCCCTCGTCCGGGGGCGGCGCGGCGGTGTGCGGCGGGACGAACGCGGTGGCGCAGGACTTGACGGAGCAGGTCATCACGATGCGCACGGGGTGCTCGGCGGCGGCCAGCCGTTCGGCCGGGCTGCCCGGGTCGAGCAGCGGGAGTTCGAGGAGTCCGGCGGGGCCGTGGTCCTCGGGCGCGCCGGGCAGCGGCGGGAGGCCGGGGGCGGTCTGCTCGCGGCCGCAGGTGTCGCAGTAGCCGGTGGCCAGGACGGCGCCGGTGCAGGGGCCGCCGGTGAAGCGGCGGTGCGGGCAGGGAATCCTCATGGGCGGCCCGCGGGTCCGGTGCGCTGTCCGGGCAGCCCCGCGGGCCCCGCGAGGTCGGCGCGTAAGTCGCGTAACAGCTGCTTGAGCCCCACGAGCCGGGCGTGCGGCTCCCGCAGCGCGCGCAGCTCCCCCAGGTTCCGGCGGCGGGTCGCCGGGTCCGTGGCCGGGCGCGGGGGCGCCGAGGCGGAGTCGGTCAGGCCGTCCAGGCGGGCCCAGACGCGTTCCATCCGCTCGGCCGTGCGCACCAGTTCCTCGGCGCGTTCGTCCAGCGCCGGTACGAGGAGGTCGCGTTCGACCGCGTCGGGCGCCGGTCCTTCGGTGCCGCGGACGACGACGAGCAGCCGGAAGCCGAGGGCGCGCACCCGGGCGAGGACGCGGACGAGCCCCGCCGGGTCCGGCTCCTCGTCCAGGCCGACCACGGCGAGGACCGGGCCGGAGGCGGGGCGTCCGGCGAGGGAGCGTTCGGGTTCGTCACCGCCTTCGAGGAGCCAGTCGCGGTAGCGGTTGCGCTGGTGGCGCGGGGGCCGCAGCTGGGCGACCAGGGTGTCCACGAGTTCGTCGGGGCGGCCGCGGCCTCCGTGGTGGACGAGGTGGGCGCGGTGCAGCTGGTGGCGCAGGGTGCGGTCACGGCCGCCGCCCGCCGGGACGACGCCGAAGCGCACGGTGGGCTGGTCGGTGCCCGCGAACCAGCTCCGCAGCCGGGCGGCGAAGGCGTGGTCCCAGCCGTCCGGGCCGCTCAGCTCGGCGACCAGGGGCACGAGCTCGGCGATGCGGTCCACGGGGATCATGTGCGAGAACGCGAGGTCGTTGTCGGCGGGCAGGGGCATTTCCAGGTCGCCGCGCCAGCTGACGACGAGGCCGATGACGCTCTCGGGGCGCTCGCCCCGGCGTCCGGTGTGGACGGCGGCGCCGCTGAAGCCGGGGCGCACCACCTCCACGTTGGAGCGGGCGTCGAGCTGTACCCAGTTGCCGTGGAGGCCGCTGATCCGTGCGACGAGCCACATCCCGTCGGCGTCGAAGGGTGCCGCATAGCCGCCGAGCCACACCTCCGCGCCGCGCTCCAAGTGCCGGGACAGGGGCGCCGGTTCGGCCTGGGGGCGGGGGCCGTCCAGGGCGAGGACGGCGATGTCCTCGCGGTCGTCGAGCCAGCCGCCGGGGGCGACCCGGGCCGCGACGGGCGGGATGGCGGGGTTCTCGGCGAACTCGACCCACATCCGGGCGTCGGGCTCCTCGACGACGTGGGCGCAGGTCAGCATGCGGTCCTGAGTGATCAGCACCCCGGCCCCGCACACCTCGCCCTGCGGGCCGTCCCGGCGCAACCGCAGTCGCCAGTCCGCTCTCAACTCCCCCATGGTTCACGAGCGTACGCGCGCAAGGGCCCCGCTTCCCAGTGTCCGGACACAAAGGGAGCGGGGCCCCGGGGATGCTCAGCCTCCGCAGTGGAAGCGGGCGCTGCCCCAGTCCGCGTGGTCGTTGCCGTTGCCGTCCCCGCCGTCACCGGCGATCAGTTCGACGTACTTGGCGCCGGTGACGTCGGCCGTGAGCGACCAGGCGGCGTCGGAGGCCCGGAGCACCGGCGACTTCACCTTCTCGGTGCCGTCGGCCTCCACGGAGAACTGGACGCTGCCCGCGGTCTTCTGGACGTCGTCCACGCCGACCTCGGCGGTGAAGGAGGTGCACTGTCCGCCCAGGTAGTAGCGGATGGTCGCCGGGGCGTGGCTGCCGAGCCCCTTCTCGTACACCGTGCCGCCGATCGTCAGCGCGGTGCCGTCCCCGGTGCCGGTCTCGCCGTTGGACAGGTCGCGCTCGACCGGTCCCCAGCCGTTGGTGGTGGCCGTCCAGTCGAGGTCGCTGGCCCAGCTGTCCTGGGTGGGCGGCGGGGGCAGGGTGCGTACGGAGGTCTGTGCGCCGAGCTTCCGCTGCCCGTCGCCGGTCGTGTACGTGGCCTGGGAGGTCAGGGTGTACGCGCGGTAGGCGGCGTCCACCGGCGGGGTGACCTGCCAGCTCGCGGTGACCTTGGCGCCGGGTGCGACGGAGTCGAAGGCGACGGCTCCGGCGGGCTCGGCCTGCCATCCCTCGGGGAGGGCGAGGTCCACCTTCACGCCGGTCGCGGCGGTGGACTCGTAGTTGGTGAAGCTCGCCTTCACCGTGTTGGCGGTGCCGGGCTCCAGGGTCTCGGCCGCGGCGGCGACCGAGAGCGTGGAGCAGGCCGCCTGCTCACCGGCGGGGGCCTCGCCGAGGTCGGTGACGGTGAAGGCGTCGAGCACGAAGTCGGCGCCCTCCGGGGCGTCGCCGCGCTTGCGCAGCCCGGTCCAGGTGTCGCCGCAGCCCGCCGTGACGGTCTCCGCGAAGTGGCCGGTGGTGTGCTGGGCGCCGATGGCGGTGGTCCGGGTCTCGACGGAGGCGGGCTTGCCCTCGGCGGTGATCCGGTCGTAGCCGTCGACCCACTCGTAGGCCCCGGCGTGGCTGGACTGGTAGTCGTACTCCACCCGGTAGCGGTGGCCCGCGGTCATCGGGACGGTCCAGGGGGCCGTGCGGTAGACGAGGCCGGTGTTCTCCTCGTGGGCCTTCAGGGACTCCTTGCCGCCGATCACGTCGTCGGTCAGCTTCCCGTTCCAGCCCGCCTGGGTGTACGGGGCGTGGAGCTGCGAGATGACGGTGCGGGGGTCGGTGGAGCCGCCCGCGTCGCCCTTGAGGAAGGGGCCCCAGCCCTGGTCCACGTCCTCGAAGTCCTCGTGGACGACGGTGCCCTTCTGGGTGGCGGGCGCGTTGGCAACGAGGCGGACGTCGTCGGCGCGGACGGTGGCCGCGCTGCCGTCGGCGGCCTCGATGCGCAGGGTGGTGCGGCCGTTGGCGGGGGCGGTGAAGTTGACCTTGGCGCGCTGGAAGTACGTGCCGTGCCAGTCGGACGCGGCGACGTAGTCCTTCGCGGTGGAGCGGTCCACGGCGACGGACTTCCCGCCCGCCGAGAGCGTGGTGTGCCGGGTCTTCCCGGGCTCGACCTCGATGAGCGCGGAGGCGGTGTAGCGGGCGCCGGGCTTCAGGCCGCCGATGCGCTGGGAGAGCGCGGCGGTGCCGCTGCCGGAGAGCTTCGCGGAGTTGCGGCCCTGTCCGTCGGTGTCGCGGACGGCGGTGCCGGTCTTCGTCCAGTCGCCGAGCCGGTCGTCGTTGAAGCCGGGGTCGGCGACGAGGGTGTCCTCGCCCCACTCGGGGTCGGCGGCCTTCGGGGCCTGGTGCGGGTAGAGGACGTACGGCTGCCCGGCCTCGGCGGTGAGCGTGATCTTCCCGTTCACCGGGCGGACCGTGCCGGTCTTCACGCGCCCGTTGTCGGTGAGCTTGTAGACGGTGTACGTGCCCTTCGAGGGCACCGCCCAGCTGCTCGTACCGCCCTTCTGGCTGTAGTGGTACAGCTTCTTGCCGCCGTCCCACGGCAGCAGGTAGTCGGTGCCGCTGAGGACCTTGCGGCCGTGGTCGTAGTACGTCCGCTTACCGTCCTCGACCGTGCCGGAGATCCCGCCGGTGAAGGTGATGTCGTTGCCGTCCCAGCGGGTGATCTTCTGCTGCTGGAGGTACTTGGCGGGCAGGTCGCGCTGCCAGACGTTGTCGTAGAAGGCGTTCCAGTCGGTCTCGCCGGTCCAGCCCTCGAATTCGGCGATGGCGCTCTGGCCGAGGACCGGGTCGTTGTTCCAGACGTCCTTCTCGCCGTTCCGGATGAACCGGATGATCTTCGAGTTGATGCCCTTGTTGGTGGCGCCGCCGTAGTCCAGGTCGTTGGCCCAGTGCGACCAGAGCGAGGCCCGTTCGAACTTGTCGGCCCACTCGCTGGAGACGTTCCAGCCCTGCTTCTGGAGGGCCTGGACGGTCTTGTCGGCGATCCAGCCGTGGGTGTAGTAGACGTCGATGTACAGCATCGAGAGGTTGTTGCCGGTCTCGTCGCGCAGCTGCTGGAAGCGCTTGGCGAGGTCGCCGCTGTTGATGTCGCGGCGCTGGTCGATGTAGTAGCTCTGGCCGAGCCAGTTCCAGCCCGGCTTGGTCTTGTCGACCAGCTGCTCGTCGAACGCCTTCGCCTCCGGGTACGCCTCCGTGGCGTTGACGTGGACGCCGAAGGTGGCGCCCCACTTCTTGCCGTCCTTCAGCAGGGCGTTGAGGTCCTTCAGCCCGCCCGCGCGCTTGTTGTAGTCGCCGCCGTAGTCGGGGTGGGCGGAGTCGTGGCCCTCGGAGGCGTACCCCTTGAGCAGGGCGAGCTGGCCGAGGCCGTCCGTCGCCAGGGAGATCCGCTTGACGTCGTCCAGGGTGCGCAGGAAGGGGTGCGTGGCCTGGCTGGCGAAGTTGAACGGGATGTGGGTGATGACCCGGTCCGCGGTGTCCTCGCTGCCCGGCGCGACCACGCCGATCGAGCGGAACGCGACGGCCCCGTCCTGCCAGTCGACCGTCCTGTCGCCGTTGGCGTCGGGCGTGACGACGACCTTGGCCCAGGGCAGGGCGTCGCCGCTCTCCGGCTTCGGCGCCCCCTCGCCCCGGTAGGTCCACTGACCGGACCAGACGGCGACCCGGGTCGAGCCGTTGTCCTCCTTGCGGGCCTGGTGCCAGAACCGGGCGTCGTCCCCGCCGGTGGCGCCGGAGGGCTTGTCGTACGAGGAGTTGGACTCGACGGCCGCCGCGAGCGAGCCGGTGTTGACGATCGCGTACGTGGCGCCGGTGGGCGCGGACTCGGCCGGGGTGTCCCCGGTGACCGATCCGAAGACGTCGGCGGTCTTCGTGGAGTCGGTGTCCAGCTTGGTGAAGGCCGTGGCCGCCCCGGCGTCCGTGCCGGCCACGGAGACCAGGTCGTGCCCGGGTATGTCGATCGTGGACACCCGGAACGCCGCGGTGTCGCGGACGGCGGTGACCTTGAACGTGGTGGCGCGGCCGGAGACGGAGAGCGTGGCGTCGAGCTCCACGCCGGGCAGGTCGGCGAAGGCCAGCGTGTAGCGGGCGGCCGAGCCGGTGACCTTCGGGGCGCCCTTGAGCTTCACCGCGTGCGCGGTGCCGTTCAGGGTGACGGCGGTGACCGGGCGGGTGGAGCCGGTGAGCTGCTTGCCGGATCCGCGGTCGGTGTACGTGAGGACGCGCGGGAAGTCCGCGGCGACGGCGACCGCGAGCTGCGCGGAGGAGATGACGGGGCTGCCCGCGGGCACGGCGGTACCGGCGGCAGCGGGTGAGGGGGCGGCGGCCACGGCGGGGAGGGCGGTCCCCGCCAGGGCCAGGACGGCTGCTGAGGCGGCGGCTGCGACGCCCACCGGCATACGGCTTGGTGACATGTGCACTGCGTAGTCGTCGGCTCCGCGCACCGTCAACGACGTACGGCCCCGAGGGCTTCGCCAGTCCAACAACCGCCCTCCGTAAGTCCAAGCAAGCCCAAGTGGGGCGGGACCGGGACATCCGGGGCGCCGTGTTCAGTTTCTGATCACGCGGTGTGCGGGCGTCGAGCGGCATGCAGGCAAGTGCCGCTCACCAGCGTCGAGTTGTGAAGAGTTCTTCTTTTTGAGAGCGCTCTCAGTCACAAGTCTTGACGCCCGTGCCGTGCATCGAGAAAGTGGTGCGCACCGCGGACGCCCCCGCTCCACCTCCCCGCACGGTCCACCCGTCCGCGCCCCCCACGTACCCCCGGAGTCGCCTCATGATTTCGCGCCGGAAGTTCCTGACGGGCGGAGCCGCCGCCACCGCCACCGCACTGACGTACCCCCTCTGGGGCAGCGCGCTGAGCCCGAGCGCGTCGGCCTCCGCCGCCACCTGCGAACTGGCCCTGGTCAACAAGTCCCTGCCCGGCCGCGTCAACGCCTATGTCACCGGCCACGAGCAGGGCACCGACCGCTGGGTCCTGCTGCGCGCCGACGGCAGCGTCTACCACCCCGACTCCCCCTCGGCCCCGCAGACCCCGCTGCCGGTCGACTGCGCGATCCCGCTGAACGGGGCGGGCGGCGCGCCGGTCGTGCTGACCCTGCCTCAGATGTACGGCGCCCGGGTCTACTTCGTCCGCGACGACACGCTGACCTTCTACCTCAACCCGGGCCCGGCCCTGGTCGAGCCCGCGTTCGCCACCTCCACCGACCCGAACTACGGGCGCACCTGGTCGTTCTGCGAGTTCACGTTCAACCCGCAGCAGCTGTACGCCAACATCAGCTACGTCGACCTGGTGACCGCGCTCCCGATCGGTCTGACCCTGGAGGGCGACTCCACGCACACCGTCGCCCCGCTCCCCGACGGCGCCGTGGACCGGATCGCCGACGGCCTCATCGCCCAGGCGGCCGCCGACGGCCAGCCCTGGGACCAGTTGGTGACCCGCGGCGCGGACGGCAGCGTGCTGCGGGTCATCTCCCCGCAGAACCTGATGGCGCCCTACTTCGACCGGCCCGACCAGATGCCGTTCCGCGACCTGTTCACGGCGCAGATCGACGAGGTCTGGGAGAAGTACCGCTCGACGGACCTGCGCATCGACCTCCAGGGCGGGCGCGGCGTGCGCACCGGCCGGGTCAGCGGGGACACGCTGACGTTCGACGGCGGGCACACCTTCAGCAAGCCGGTGTCGAAGGACATCTTCACCTGCAACCACGGGCCTTTCACCAACAACCCGGCGGACAACGACGACAAGAAGGCCCTGCTGGCCCGGCTCGCGGCGGGCTTCAACCGCTCGATCATGCTCAGCCACCCGGACCAGCCCAACGGCACCTCGGTGGCCGACTACTACCAGGGCGCGGTGACCAACCACTGGTCCCGGATCGTCCACGCCAACAGCCCGATCGGTTACGCCTTCCCGTACGACGACGTGCGTCCGGACGGCGAGCCGGACGTCTCGGGCGCCGCCAACGACGGCAACCCGAGGCGGTTCACGGTGAGCGTCGGTTCCTGACCTCACCCCACAGACCGGGAGGACCCCCGTCCGGGCGGGACGGGGGTCCTCTCTTCCTGTGCGGGGCGTCGCGGGGGTCAGGCCAGGGAGCCGACCGCGAGTTCCCGCCGCGCGCGGGCCGCGGCGCCGACCGGTACCGCGTCGGAGCCCAGGCCGGACCTGACCAGCCGTACGGGGTGTCCGCTGACCGGCGGTTCGGCGGACAGCGCGGCAAGGACGACCGGGCTCAGCAGCGGCCAGGCACGGCTGACCCCGCCGCCCACGACCACGGTCGTGATGTCGACGACGCCGGCCGTCATCACGATCGCCCGTGCGATGCCCTCCCCGGCGGCCCGGAACACCGCGAGGGCGTCCTCGTCACCGCCGCCCGCCGCGTCCGCGACCTCCCGGGCGGTCAGCCGCCGGCCGGTGCGCTCCGCGTAACGGGCGCCGATGGAGCGGCCGGAGGCCAGGGTCTCCAGATGGCCCCGCCCACCGCACGAGCAGAGCAGATCGCCGAAGCCGGGGATGTGCCCGATCTCGCCGGCCGCGCCGTGCGGGCCGGTGAACAGCGCGCCGTCGCTCCACAGCGCGCCGCCGACGCCGGTGCCCAGGGTGATCCCGAGGACGTCCCGCTCGTCGCGGACCGCGCCGCCCGAGGTCTCCCCGTACAGGAAGGCGTTGACGTCGTTGTCCAGGAAGGCCGGGACCTCCAGCGCCTCCTCCAGGGCGTCCGTGACTCCGAAACCGGCCCAGCCGGTGAAGGAGTCGCTGGCCACGAGGATGCGCCCGGTGACGGAGTCCACGACCCCGGCCGCACCGGCCCCGCAGCCGGTGAGCCGGCCGGGGGTGCGCTCCAGGAGCGGCGCCAGGGCGTTCAGGGCCGCGTCGGTCATGGCCCGGCCGCCCCGGTCCGCCGGGGTGGCGGTCTCGGCCCGGTCCAGCACGGTGAGGTCGTCGTCGCAGAGGACCACCTGCGTGGTGGTGCCGCCGATGTCCACGCCCGCGAAGAGCCTGCGGTCGTACGCGTTCATGCCTGGACCTCCGTCCGTACGGCCGCGAGGGCGGCCAGGCGCTCGGCCCTGCGTCCGCGCTGGACCACCGGGTCCGGCACCGGTACGGCGGCCAGCAGGCCGCGGGTGTAGTCGGTCTCCGGGTGCAGCAGGGTCTGCCCGGTGGGGCCCTGTTCCTGGATGCGCCCGCCCCGCAGCACCACGACGCGCTGGGCGAAGTGCTGGACGACGGCCAGGTCGTGGGAGACGAAGAGGCAGGCGAAGCCCAGCTCGTCCTGGAGCTCGGAGATCACTTCCAGTACGGCCTGCTGCACACTGACGTCCAGCGCGCTGGTGGGTTCGTCGGCGACCAGCAGCCGGGGTTCCAGGACCAGCGCACGGGCCAGGCTGACCCGCTGGCGCTGCCCGCCGGAAAGCTCCCGGGGCGCCCGGTCGGCGACCTCGCGCGGCAGCCGGACCCGGTCCAGGATGGCGGCCACCTTGCTCCGGCGGTCCTTGGCGGTCAGCCCCTTGAGGTGGACCCTGAGCGGTTCGGCCACGCACTCGCCCACCGTCATCCGAGCGTCCAGCGAGGCGACCGGGTCCTGGAGGACGACGCCGATGCCCGCGCGCAGGGCACGGCGGGCCCGGGAGCGGGTGCGCGCCAGATCGGTGCCGAACAGCGAGACCGTGCCGGAGGTCGGCGCGATCAGGCCGAGCGCGACCCGGGACGCGGTGGACTTTCCGGACCCCGACTCGCCCACGAGGCCCAGGGTCTGGCCGGGGTGCACGGCGAGGGAGACGCCGTCCAGGGCCCGTACGGCGCTCCTGCCGCGGCCGAAGACCACGGAGACGTCGCGGAGTTCGGCGACCGGCTCGGTGTCCGGGGCCTCGGTGACGGCGGCCGGGGCGGCCTTGTCCGCCTCGGCCACGGACAGCCGGGGCACGGCTCCGAGCAGGCGGCGGGTGTAGTCGTGGGACGGGCGCAGGAGCACGTCCTCGACCGGTCCGGTCTCCACGATCTCCCCGCGGTACATCACGGCGACCCGGTCGGCGAAGTCGGCGACGACGCCCATGTTGTGGGTGACCAGCAGCACGCCCGTACCGCTCTCGGCGGCGAGCCGGCGCAGCAGGTCGAGGATCTCGGCCTGGACCGTGACGTCCAGCGCGGTGGTCGGCTCGTCGGCGATCAGCAGGGCGGGGTCGTTGGCGATGGCCATGGCGATGACGACGCGCTGGCGCTGGCCTCCGGAGAGCTGGAAGGGGTAGGCCGTGGCCCGCTTCTCCGGCTCGGGGATGCCGACCTTGCGCAGGAGGGCGACGGCCTCGGCGGCGGCCTCCTTGGCGGACATCTCGCGGTGGTTGCGGATCACCTCGGCGATCTGCCTGCCGACCCGGGTCAGCGGATCCAGGGCGGTGGCCGGCTCCTGGAAGACCATGGAGGCGGTCCGGCCGCGCAGCGCGGCGAGGTCGCTCTCCCGGGCGCCGACGACCTGGGTGCCGGCGATGACGGCGCTGCCGGTGGTCCGGGCGTTGCCGCTGAGCAGGCCCATCGCGGCGAACGCGATGGTGGACTTGCCGGAGCCCGACTCGCCGACGAGGGCGAGCGTCTCGCCGGGTTCGACGTGGAGGGAGACGCCCCGGACGGCGGGTACCTCTCCGCTCTCGGTGGTGAAGACGACGCCGAGGTCGTCGAGTTCGAGGATCGGCCCGGCCTGCGGTGCGGCGGGGCGCTGGGTGGCGGTCATCCGCGTCCCCTCACGTCGAATGCGTCGCGGAGCCCGTCCCCGATCGCGTTGAACGCCCACACCACCAGGATGATGGCCAGGCCGGGCGGAATGATGAGCCACCAGTAGCCGGAGTAGGCGGCGGTGAGGCCGGCCGACAGCATGCCGCCCCAGTCGGTGGACGGCGGCTGGACGCCCAGGCCCAGGTAGGAGACGTAGGCGACGAGCAGGATGGCGTCGGCGATCTGGAAGGTGGCGGCGACGATGATGGTCGAGACCGAGTTCGGCAGGATGTGCCGGACGATCGCCCGGCCGTGCGTCCCGCCGATGGCCCGGAGCGTCAGCACGTAGTCGCGGTTCTTCAGGGTCAGCGTCTCCGCCCTGACCAGCCGGGACGGCACGAGCCAGGAGACGAAGCCCAGGATGACGATCAGCCCGGTCAGGTCCGGGGTGGTGATGGCCGAGACGACCAGCAGGATGAAGAGGGCGGGGATGGCGATGCCCGCGTCCACGACGCGCATCATGACCGCGTCGATCCAGCCGCCCGCGTAACCGGCGACGGCGCCCCACAGGGTGCCGATGACGGTGGCGAGCACGCCCGCGGCGAGGCCGACGATCAGCGACACCTTGCCGCCGTACATGAGCCGGCCCAGCACGTCGTGGCCGACCGCGTCGGTGCCCAGCCAGTGGGAACCGCTGGGGGCCAGGTTGACCTGGTCGAGCAGCGTGTGGGTCTGGTCGGTGGAGTACACCAGCGGGCCCACGAAGCAGAACAGGAAGAAGAAGGCGACGACGCCGAGCCCGACGACCGCGAGCCGGTTGCGGCAAAAGCGCCGGACCGCGAGGCGGGTCCCCGACGCCGTGGCGGGTGCGGTGACCTTGCCGGGCACCTGGCCCGGCTGGATGACGGCGCTCATGCCCGGCCTGCCTTCACTCGGGGGTCGATGACCCGCTGGACGATGTCGGCGAGGAGGGTCCCGGTCACCGTGGCCATCGCGATGACGAGCACACAGCCGAGGAGCACCGGGTAGTCGGAGGACTGTGCGGCGGTCCAGAAGAGCAGCCCCATACCGGGGTAGTTGAAGAGCTGCTCGACCACCAGCGCACCGCCGAACAGCACGGGCACGTAGTACCCGAGCATGGCGACCACGGGGGTCAGCGAGTTGCGGAACACATGCCGCCACAGGATGGCGCGGGAGCGGGAACCGCCGGCCCGCGCCGTCCTGACGTAGTCCTCGGAGAGGTTCTCCAGGGTGGCCGCCCGCATGTAGCGGCTGAACACCGCGATCATCGAGGCGGCGCCCGCGACCACCGGGAGCACCAGCGCCTGCGGTTCGGAGAACACCTGCGCGAGCGTGTCGCCCTGGGGTGCCTGGGAGGGGAACCACGGCAGCGCCTGGCTGAACACCAGCACCAGGACGAGCCCGAGGAAGTAGACGGGCGTGGAGTAGGCGATGAAGCTCAGCGTGGTGATGATGTAGTCCGCCGGCTTGTTGCGCCGCATGGCCTGCCACATGCCCAGCGGGATCGCCAGCACGAGGCCGACGACGGCCGACAGGACGGTGAGGAGCAGTGTCTTCGGCAGCCGTTCGGTGATGAGCTGGGACACCGGCTCGTTGAGGGTGTACGACGTCCCGAGGTCACCGTGGAGCAGCTGGTTCAGGTAGTAGAAGTACTGCACGGGCAGCGGCTTGTCGAGGCCCTGTTCGTGGTTGAAGGCCGTGATCTGCTGCGCGGTGGCCTGCGGGCCGAGGATCCCGCGTGCGGGACCCCCGGGCAGGGCGTGCAGCAGACCGAAGACCACGATCGTCACGATGACGATCACCACGACGGCCTGGAGGACCCGCCTGAGGAGGTACTTGGAAGTGCTCATGTGATTTCCGGTCGCTTCGGCTCAGTGGTGCGCGTGGTCGGCGACCCGGCTCACTTCTTGGTCCACTTCCACATGGCGGGGTGGAAGTTGGCGAGCGAGTCCTGGGCGAAGCCGCCGAGGCCGCTCCTGACGACGGAGACCTGGTAGTCGGGCTCCGGCAGCCAGATCACCGGCAGGTCCTTGGCCAGGGCCTCGCTGTACTTCTGCATGGCGGCGTCGGAGGAGTCGGTGGTGGTCTTCTCGACGAGCTTGTCCACGGCGGGGTTGGAGTAGCTGCCGAAGTTGGAGCCGCCGCCGGTCGCGAAGAGCGAGTCACCGCTCGGGTAGGCGGGGAAGTACCAGCTGCCCGCGCTGCCGAAGAAGGAGAGCTGCCACTTGCAGCCTGAATCCTTGGCGTCGCACTGGCCCGCCTGCGAGAGGACGGAGTTGACCGGTGCGGTCTTGATTCCGAAGCCGATGCCGGACTTGGCGAAGGACGACTGGAGCGCGCTCATCAGGTTGTCGGTCACGGTCGAGCCGGACTGCGAGAGCACCTGCATCTTGAACTTCGTGCCCTTGTCCACCCCGGCGCCGCACTGGTCGTCACCGCTGCCCGCGTCGGTGCAGACCATGACGCCGTTCTGCTCGGTCCAGCCGTGGTCCGTGAGCAGCTTCTTCGCCTTGGCGGTGGAGAAGGGGTACGGGTTGGCCTTCTGCGCCGCGGAGACGAAGGAGGAGGTCTGGCCCTGCGGGACGGGCCCGTAGGTGGAGACGGCGGTGCCGTTGAAGATGACCTTGGACAGGGTCGCCTGGTCCACCGACATCTGGATCGCCTGGCGGGCGTAGAGCTGCTTGAAGACCGGCCCCATGGTGGGGTTGTTGAAGTTGTACGGCATGTACGTGATCGCCCAGCCGGCCCACGGCTTGAGGGTGTAGCCCTTGGCGGTGAAGGACGCTTCCTGGCTGAGGTTGGTGGCGTTGATGTAGCCGTAGTCGACCGTGCCGGCCCGCAGCGCGTTCTCCTCGGCGTCCGTGGTGGTGAACGGGAGCAGGTTCACGGTCTTGATGTTGGCCTTGCCGCCGCCGTCGTACTTGGCGTTGGCCAGCAGCTGCACCTTGCCCGCGGTGGAGAAGGACTTGATGGTGTACGGGCCGCTGACCGTCTTCCAGAGCGGGTCGGTGGCGTACCCGGAGATCTTCTTGGCGGCCGTGTTGAGGTACGTCCACACCTTCTTCGCGCCCGCCGGGGTGAGGTCGAGGTCCGACACCTTGCCCGCGTCACTGGTCTTGTCCCAGACGTGCTGCGGCATCGGGCGGATCATGCTCAGCTCGTTGGCGAGCATCCACTGCGTGTTGTACGCCTTGTCGAAGGTGATCGTGAAGTGCGTGTCGTCCACGATCTTCAGCGCGGTCCAGTTGTCCGGCGCCTTGCCCGGGCTGTAGCTGGCCCAGTCCTTCTTGTTGGCCTTGACCAGGTTGAACCAGAACTGCACGTCGCGCGAGGTGATCTTCTCGCCGTCGCTCCAGTGCCGGTCGCCGAGCGTGATCGTGACGCTCTTGCTGTCCTCGGCGAAGTCGGCGGCGGTCGCGAGCGAGTTGTCCTTGTTCCAGCCGACCTTGCCGGTGGAGCCGTCGTACGCGATCAGCGGCTCCCAGAGGGACTGGGATATCGAGGAGTTGTTGGTGTTCAGGTGGGCGGCGGTGCCGACCGGGAGGATCCAGTTCGGGGTGAAGTTCGCCGGCAGCGCGTAGTTGATGCTGTCCGACGAGGCGGAGCCGGACGAGGTCGTGCCCCCGCCGGAACAGCCGGACAGCAGTACGGCCGCGGTGGTGGCGGCGCCCGCGGTGAGGGCCCAACGGCGGCTGTTCACCGTGCGGCTAAGGATCATGACACTCCTCGGATTGATAGGGCCCGCAGCCGCTCGGGGGAGGTCGGCGCTGCGTTCACGACAGCTAACGCCGCAGTCGCCGAAGAAACAAACAAGAATTAGTAACAAGTAAGTTACTGCACATTCGACAAAAGTCGCCCCGCCCGATATACCCCGACCTCTTGGGGTGGATTGAGGGGATATAAGGGCTATTGCGGGTGACCTACTTCCTACATCTCACTGTTCCCCAGTGCGAAGTGCGGGCGTATCGTCTGCGCCACATACCCCGTTGCGGAAGTAACTTTGTACATGACTGGAATAAGTGCGTGGGACCGCAAGGCCACCAAAGGGACCCCGTCCCTCGCCGTGCGTGTTCTGGAACTCATCGCTTCGGGCCAGGCAACGTCGCGCGCCGAACTCGCCGAGCGTCTGGGGGCCGCCGCCTCCACCATCTCCCTCGCCGTGGGGCACCTGGTGGATCGCGGTCTGGTGGCCGAGGAGGGCACCCAGTCCTCCACGGGCGGACGCCCCCGCAAGGCGCTCCGGGTCGGCAGCCGTGACGATTTCGCCGTTGCCGCCGACCTCGGGGGCCGGCACGCCAGGATCGGTGTGGTCCTGCCGGGCGGCGGCCTGACCGACGTCTCGACGGTCCCCTTCCTGATCGCCGACGGACCGGAGGCGGCCCTGCCCCGGCTGGCCGAGGCCCTGGAGGCCCTGGCCGCCCGGCGCGAAACCGGCCGCCTGCGCGGGGTCGGGCTCTCGCTGCCCGGACCGGTCGACACCGAGGCGGGCGCGGTCGTCCGGCCCTCGCGGATGCCGGGCTGGAACCGCTTCCCGGTCGCCGCATGGCTCCAGGAGCGCTTCGGCGTCCCGGCGGCCGTGGACAACGACGCCAACTGCATGGCGGTCGGCGAGCACACCGTCCGGCCCGACGGCAGCGCCCAGACGATCATGGTGAAGATCGGTTCCGCGATCGGCGCGGGCGTGATCGTCGAGGGGCGCCTGTACCGGGGTGCGCAGGGCGCCGCCGGGGACATCACCCACATCCGGATCGACGCCGGTGCCGGCATCCCCTGCTCCTGCGGCAACACCGGCTGCCTGGAGACCGTGGCCTCCGGCGCCGCGCTGGTCCGCATCCTGCGCGAGCGCGGCGCCGATGTGAACAGCACCGAGGACGTCGCCCGTCTCGCCCTGGACGGCGATCCACTGGCCACCCGCACGGTCCGCAGGGCCGGCGACTACCTGGGCCAGGTGCTCGCCGCCAACGTCAACTTCTTCAACCCGGACGCCGTCTACCTGGGCGGCATCCTCTCCACCCTGGAGCAGTTCGTCGCCGCTGTACGCAGCCGGCTCTACGAGAGCTGCCATCCGCTCGTCACCGAACACCTCACCATCGAGCGGACCAGGCTCGGCGCCGACGCCGGACTGGTCGGCGCCGGACAGTTCGCCCTCCAGCGCGCCCTGGCCCACGCCCTGCACGAGGTGGGCGGAACCGACCGGATCGGCGCACTCGCCCCCCGCCACCCCTGACGCCCGACCCCTACGAGGAGCCATGTCGCAATCCCGCACCGCCGCACCCCGCCCGGTCATCGCCATCGCCGGGCTCGGCATCGAGTCCTCCACCTTCTCCCCCGCCCGGACCCGGGCCGCCGCCTTCCACCCGTCGCGCGGCGCCGAAGTGCTGGACCGCTACCCCTTCCTGGCCCCCGGCGAGGAGCTGCGCGAGGCGGCCGACTGGCACGGCGCCCTGGTCGGCAAGTCGCTGCCGGGCGGCACCGTCACCGCCGACGCCTGGCAGGAGCTGACCGACGAGCTGATCGAACGGCTCGCCGCGCTGCCCCGCCCGGACGGCCTCTGGTACGACATCCACGGCGCGATGACCGTCGAGGGCGTCGACGACGCGGAGGCCGTCCTGCTGGACCGCATCCGCGCCACCGTCGGCCCCGACGTGATCGTCTCCACCTCGATGGACCTGCACGGCAACGTCTCCCGTGAACTCGTCCACGGCAGCGACCTGATCACCTGTTACCGGCTGGCCCCCCACGAGGACCACATGGAGACCAAGGAGCGGGCCGCCCGCAATCTGGTCGGGCTGCTGACCTCGGGCGCGCCCCGCCCGGTCAAGGCGTGGGTGCCGGTCCCGGTGCTGCTGGCCGGTGAGCAGACCTCCACCCGGATCGAGCCGGCGAAGAGCGTGTACGCCGCGGTGGCCGACGTCGAGGCCGTGGACGGCGTGACCGACGCGGCGATCTGGGTCGGCTACGCCTGGGCCGACGAGCCCCGCAACCGTGCCGCCGTGGTGGTCACCGGCACCGACCGGGAGGCCGTGGCGGCCGGGGCCGAGCGGCTGGCCCAGGGCTTCTGGAAGGCCCGCGACGACTTCGCGTTCGTGGCCCCGACCGGCACCTTCGACGGAATCCTGGACGAGGCGCTCGGCTCCGACCAGCGCCCGTACTTCATCAGCGACACCGGGGACAACCCGACCGCGGGCGGCTCCGGTGACATGACCTGGGGGCTGACCCGGCTCCTGGCCCGTCCGGAGTTCCAGGAGGACGACGGCCCGACCGTCATCTACGCCTCGGTGCCGGGACCGGCCGCCGTCGCGAAGGCCGCCGCCGCCGGGGTCGGGGCCACGGTCACCGTCACCGCGGGGGCCGAGGTGGACGACCGGCACGCGGGCCCGGTCACCCTCACCGGCACGGTGCACTCGGTCCGGCACGGCGACCGCGACGCGCGGACCGAGGTCGTCATCCGGGTGGGCAGCGTGTACGCGATCCTCACGGAGCTGCGCAAGCCGTACCACCACGAGCACGACTTCACCGACCTCGGCCTCGACCCGCGCGGCGCCGACATCGTGATCGTGAAGATCGGCTACCTGGAGCCCGAGCTCTTCGACATGTCCGTGGGCTGGAAGATGGCGCTCACCCCGGGCGGCGTGGACCAGGACCTGGTGCGCCTGGGCCACCACCGCATCCGCCGCCCGATGTTCCCCTTCGACCGCGAGATGGCTGACCCGGACCTGTCGGCCCGCATCATCCCCGCCTCCGACCAGCCGCTGACCGGGGACGACGAATGAGCCCCCGGCCCGCCCTGGAGATCGCCGTCACCTCACCGGCCGGTGCCCGCGCCGCCCGCGAGAACGGCGCCGACCGGGTCGAGCTGTGCACCGCGCTGGAGCTGGGCGGTCTGACCCCGTCGGCCGCTCTGGTCGAGGCGGTCGCCGCGGAGGGGCTGCCGGTGCAGGTGCTGGTGCGGTGCCGGCCCGGCGACTTCGTCCACGACGCGGAGGAGGTCACCCTCATGGCCGCCGAGGTCCGGTCGGTCATCGCTTCCGGCGCCTCCGGGGTGGTCATCGGCGCGCTCACCGCCGACGGCGCCCTGGACACCGAAGCGGTCGCCCGGCTCGCCGACGCGGCCCGCGCCTCGGGCCGCCCGGTGGAGGTGACCCTGCACCGGGCCGTCGACCAGTCCGCGGACCCGGTGGCCACCGCCGCGCTGCTGCCCTCCCTCGGCCTGACCCGGGTCCTCACTTCGGGCGGCGCGCCCGCCGCGGCCGAGGGGCTGCATGCGATCGCCGCGATGGTCGCCGCCGCCCCGGGGGTGGAGGTGATGGCCGGTGGCGGTGTACGCCTCGCCGACATCCCGGCGCTGGCCGCGGCCGGTGTCGCCTCCGTCCACCTCTCCGCGAAGGCCCGCGCGCCGCGCCGGCCCGGCGGCACCTGGGTTCCGATGGGTGCGGGCGGCACGTCCGCCGCACAGGACACCCACTTCGTCACCGATCCCGAGGTCGTCGCCGGGGCCCGCCGGGCTCTGGACGCGGCGGTCTGACCTGTCCGGCGCGTGAAGGCGCCCCGCCCTTCCGGGTGGGGCGCCTTCACGCGTTCAGGCCGCGAGTCCGTTGATGCGGTACTGCATGACCCGGTAGTTCTGGTTGTCGAACCACTGGCTGACGGCGAGGTGGAAGTCCGCGAACGTCGAGCCGGGGACGATGAAGCCGCCGTACGGGCTGGCGACCGCGTTGCCCACCTCCAGGCCGGGGACGGTCGGCACGATCACGGTCTGCTCCGGGGTGGCGAACAGGTTCGACGTGGGCAGCGCGAAGACCTGCGCCCTGATGTCGAGCGGGGCCATGTTGAGCCAGGTGAGGGCGTACTTGCCGCCCATGGCCCGGAAGCAGATCTCGCCCCAGCGGCGGGCCGCGGTGATGGTGGTCGGCGCGTTCCCCCAGGCCCAGGCCCCGCCCGCGTAACCCCAGGGCTGGTAGGCGGCGGGGTTGCCGAGGGCGTCCTGCCGTACGCGGTGGAGCAGCAGCCCCGAGGTGATGTCCCGGTTGAAGGCGGTGGACAGGACGTAGCAGTACCCGTCGTCGGCGACCGCGTACGTCTTCTGCTGGAACTGGCCGCCGTACTGGTCGCCCGGCCACTGGCAGAGGTACTGCCAGGTGTTGCCGTTGTCGTCGGAGCGCCAGAAGTCCGAGTGGTGGGTGCGGTAGATGACCCCGCGCATCAGGTGCATGTACATCGTGGAGCCGACGGTGAACACGTCGGACGGGATGGCCGTGGTGCCGCCCGCGTGGCCCTCGGGGACGAGCCCGTTGGCATGGGCCCCACCGACGCTCCCGTCGATGACGAGGGAGCCGAGCGAGGGGTTCGAGACCCGGAGGCCGACCGGGGCGCGCCAGTCGGGTCCGCCGACCCCGCCGCCGTCGAAGGTGTCCCCGCAGACGAGGAGCATCGAGCCGTCGGGGCAGCGGGCCGGGATGCCCAGGTCGGTCCAGGGCGCGGCGAAGCGGCCGGTCTCCGCCGGGCCGGTGAGGTTGCGGACCTTGCCGCCGGTGACGAGGGAGGCGGCGTTCGCGGCGGGGGCGCCGGCCGCGAGTCCGGCGGCGGCGAGGGCGGCCCCGGCGCCGGTGCGCAGCAGGGCGCGGCGGCTCGGATTCAGTGCGTTCATGGCGACTCCTGTGGGGGGTACGGGGAACGCGGGCGCCCCGCCCGGACGGGCGGAGCACCCGCGCGAGGAGGCCGGGTCAGCAGCCGCCGCAGTTGTAGTAGGTCACGTCCCAGTGGTTGCCCTCGTCGGCGTAGACGTTGCCGGAGCCGGACTTGTACTGGGGGGCGCCGTCACCGCGCAGGCCGATGTAAGTGAACGCGCTCTTGATGTAGTTGGTGAGACAGGTGGTCTTGCCGAAGTCGAGCTTGTAGCCGTTCCAGTGCGAGTACGTGCCGCTGGCGTGCCCGGTCTCCGTGCCGCCGGTGATGTTCAGGGCGCAGCCGGTGGCGCTCTTCAGGGTCTGGGCGCCCTGGGCGGTCGGCAGGTTGAGCTGGTCGAACGAGGTGCAGGTGGAGACGTTCCGGTTGGAACAGCCGCCGGAGGACGACCAGGTGACGCCGGACGAGCTGAAGCGGGAGGTCGCCTGGCTGTGGGTGAGCTTGGTGACGGCGTACGCGTCGGTCGTGCCGCTCACCAGGCCGAAGCCGGGCGCGAAGAGGACGCCGAGCACCAGGGCGAGGGCGGTCAGGACGGGGCGCAGCGTCATCCGGGAGACCTGAGGCGCGTGGAAGACCATGGGGGGACTCTCCTCCTGTGCATGACAAAGGGGCAGGAGCGATGGTGCCGCAGTTCTACGCGCGTCGCCAGGGGGCCTCACGTAACGGCCGCGTGAACAGATCGCGGACGCCGCGACGACCCCCGTCGTAGATGTTGAACTTTGAACAAGATGGGTCTACAGTCGAAGTCGTTGAAGGTTAAACAACAGGTCGAGCCCACTCGGCCAGGTCTTTGAGGAGGAGCCATGGCTCTGTTCAACCGCAAGTCCGACAACGCCGCTGCCACCGCCACGACCACGGCCGACGTCGACCCCGCCCTGGCGGCTCTCACGGGCGACTACGCGATCGACCCGGCGCACAGCAGCATCGGCTTCACCGTGCGTCACGCCATGGTCACCAACGTACGCGGCTCCTTCGCCGAGCACGAGGGTTCCCTGAAGCTCGACGGCAGCGACCCGGCCAACTCCACGGCCTCGATCGACGTGAAGATCGCCAGCGTGGACACCGGCATCAAGGACCGCGACGGCCACCTGGTGAGCGGCGACTTCTTCGACGCCGAGAAGTTCCCCCTGATGACGTTCCGCTCGACCTCCGCCGAGCAGCTGGGCGGCGACAAGTACCGCGTCACCGGCGACCTGACCATCAAGGACGTCACCCGCCCGCTCGCCATCGACCTGGAGTTCAACGGCTCCGCGAAGGACGTCTACGGCAACGAGCGCGTCGGCTTCGAGGGCGGCGCCGAGATCCTGCGCTCCGACTGGGGCCTGACCTGGAACGCGGCACTGGAGACCGGTGGCGTCATGGTCAGCGACAAGGTGAAGCTGAACTTCGACATCTCCGCGATCAAGGCCGCCCCGCAGGCGTAATCCCCTCAGCGCGGCGCGTCCAGCACGCGCGCGGCGGCAGCACGAAGGCCCTTCACCGTCCGGTGGAGGGCCTCGTCGCGCCGGGCGGCCAGCGCGGTGTGCGCGGCCTTGTGCGTGGTGTCCCCGGCGCGGGCGTCCGCGACCATCCGCCGCATGAGCTCGGCGCGCTCGCCGGACGCCCGGCCCACCCCGCCGACCGCCGCCACCATGGCGTCCGGCCCCTCCACGAGGACGACCTCGGCGGCCCGGTGCACCTCGCGGGCCAGGCCGACGAACACCGCCACCCGCTCGTCCACCGCCACCAGGTCCGGCCGCTCCGGCCGCAGCGCCTCGAAGACGGCGTCCAGGGCGATGTCCCGGTCGTGCAGGGCCCCGAGGTACGCCACATACGCGTCCCTGCGGTGCTGTCTGCGCCACTGGTCGTACTGGGAGCGGGCCGCCGTCCGCCCGGTGACGAAGGCCGCCCCCAGAGTGGTGAGCGAGCCGACGGCGGCCCCTATCAGCGCGGCGACTTCGGCATCCATGCGCGCCATTGTGCCGCCGCGCGGGCCACCTCAGCCCATGGACTTCGAGCCGTCCAGGGATTCCCGGATGATGTCCGCGTGGCCCGCGTGCTGCGCGGTCTCCGCGATGATGTGCATCAGCGTCCTGCGGGCCGACCACTTCGCGTCCCCGTCGAACCAGGGGGCCTTCGGCAGCGCGTGCGCGGCGCCCAGGTCCGGCAGCGAGGCGACCAGTTCGTCGGTCGCCGCCGCCACCTTCTCGTAGGCGTCGAGGACACCCGCCAGCGTCTCGCCCGGCAGCATCCTGAACTCGTCGGCCCGCTGGGCGAAGTCAGCCTCGGTCATCTTGTTGAAGTCCGGCATCGCGGCGGCGCCCTCCACGATGAACCCGGCCCAGCCCCGCTCGACCGAGGTCACGTGCTTGATCAGGCCGCCGAGACACAACTCGCTCTTCGTGGTCCGCTGCCCGGCCTGCTCGTCGGTCAGGTCGCGGGTGGTGAATCGCAGGAAGTGCCGCTGCTTGCCCAGCGCTTCCAGGAGGTCCGCCCGCTCGTCCGAGCCGGTGTTCGCGATGGCCGTCCCGCTGGCGTTCATGGTTCTGCCTTCCGTCGTTCCGTTCCGCCGTCAGAACCGACAGTACGAGCGCATTAGGTCAGATCCGGTCCTGTACGCGCGGTCAACGCCGCCTGACCTTCAGGGCGTTGTCCGTACGGGTGGTGGGGTTGCCGTCCGGGTCGTTCTGGACGCGCTCGTGCTCCTCGCTGAGCAGCACCTCCCACTCCCCCTCGGGCAGTTCCAGCTGGGCCAGCACCTCGTCGGGCGTCGGCAGCTTCATGTCGGCGTGCCGGTCGTCCCAGGCCGGGAAGCCCGCGTGCCCGACGATCAGCAGCACCCCGCCCGGGGCGACCGCGCGGGCCGCACGGTGCAGGATGCGTTCCCGGGGCAGGTCGCCCATGGAGTGCAGGAACTGCGCCGAGACCAGGTCGTACGCCCCTTCGGGGAAGGTGGCGCCCAGGTCGTGGAACTGCCAGTCCACCCGGTCGGCGACCCCGGCCTCCGCCGCGTGCTCGGCGGCCCGGCCGAGCGCCACGCGCGAGATGTCCGTCGCGGTGACCTGCCAACCCCGGCCCGCCAGCCAGACCGCGTCCGCGCCCTCCCCGCAGCCCAGGTCCAGCGCCCGGCCCGGCGCCAGGTCCTCGACCTCGCGGACGAGCACGGTGTTGGGCTTGCCGCTCCAGATGCGGTGGCTCTCGCGGTAGCGGTCGTCCCACATCTCCGCGTCGGAGGGCGCGTTGCGGGCCCGCACGGCGCGCCGGGTGTCCTCCATGACCAGGTCCCCGTTGATGGCCGCGCCCGCCTTGAGCCCGGCGGCCGCCGCGCCGATGACCTGGTCCAGGAGACCGGTCACGTTCCCGGCCACCCACACGTTGGCCGCCTCCGTCGCGCCCGCCGGGTCCGCCTCGATGTACGAACCGATCACCTGCCCGCCCATCTCCAGCGGTACGGGGCGCAGCCCCAGGCTCTCCAGTACGCCGGACCGCGCCGTGAGCCTCGTCTGGACGACCACGGCCGCCCGCTCGACCACCCGGCCGCCCGCGAGGCGGACGCCGGTCAGCCGGTCGCCGGTCACCTCCAGCCCTGCCACCTCGCCGTCCACGACCGCGATGCCGCGCGCGGCGAGCTGCTCGTACTCCTCGTCGGAGGGCTCGGGCCCGTCGTGCAGGAAGAGCGTGACGTCCTCGCTCCACTGCCGCCACAGCAGCGCCTGGTGCACGGCCATGGGGCTGGTGGCGATGACGCCGATCGCCGCGTCCCGCACCTCCCAGCCGTGGCAGTACGGGCAGTGCAGCACCTCGTGGCCCCACCGCTCGGCCAGGCCCGGGATCGGCGGGAGCTCGTCGGTCAGCCCGGTCGTGACCAGCAGCCGCCGCGCCGTGACGGTCGCGCCGTCGCCGCGTACGACCCGGAACCCGGAGTCCTCCGGCAGCCGCTCGACCACGGTGACCTCGCCGGTCACGACCTCGACCCCGTACCCGGCGACCTCGTCCCGCCCGATGGCCAGCAGCTCGCCGGGCGGGGTGCCCTCGCGCCCCAGGTAGTTGTGGATGTGCGACGCGGGCGCGTTGCGCGGGTCCCCCGCGTCGATCACCAGCACGGACCGCCGCGCCCGCCCCAGGGCCAACGCCCCGCTCAGCCCGGCGGCCCCGCCACCGATCACCACTACGTCGTACGCCTGCGTGTTGTCGCTCATGCGAACCTCCTCCATGTACGGAGATGGTGCGCACAGTCCGCCCGTACAGCAAACATCCTTGCCGGTGCGGCAAAAAATGCCGAGGCCGCGCAGCCGAGCCGGGCCAGGAAGCAGTCCTGACCCGGCTCGGAGCCCCTTGCTGTGGCCCTACAGATCCTTGACCCGGACGTCCCGGTAGGAGATGACGTCCGACGTGCTGTGCACCTGCAGCCCGATGTAGCCGGCCGCCCAGCGCCGCCCGTCGGTGCCGGGGTCGTCCCCGCGCGCCGGGTAGAAGTCCTGACCGCCGGTGTTGTCGAACTCGTTGATCAGGACGCCGTTGCGGAAGACCGAGAAGTGCTGGTCCACCACCCGGATCTCGTAGTCGTTCCAGGTGCCCTTCTCGGTCACCTGGGCGCCGGCGAGGCCCACCCGGTCGAAGCCGTAGACCGACCCCGACTTGTACATGTCGCCGCTCGGGCTGTCGAACGCCTGGATCTCGTGCCCGTACTTGATCGCCGCCCACTCCGGGCGCGGCTCCTCGGGGTGGTCGTGGATCTGCGGGAAGCGCACGAAGATGCCGCCGTTGGCATTGGCCGTGCCCGGGGCGTCGTCCCGCCACTGGAGCTTGAGCGAGAAGTCCCCGTAGGTGCGCTCCGGGAACCAGAGCATGCCCAGCCCGTCCTTGGTGGTCCCGCTGGTGATCGAGCCGTCCTCGTTGCGCGTGAACGAACCGCCGCCCACCTGCTCCCACTTGGCGAAGGTGGCCGGGTCCTCGCCGAGGATCGTGCGGTAGCCGTCCGTCTGACCCGGGGTGCCGATGCCGGACGCGCGGGCCGCCTGCTTGATCGCCTTCACCTCGCGCTGGTCGACGACGCCCTCGGCCTTCAGCGCGGCCGTGACCTCGCCCACGTGCTTGATGAAGAGCGCCTGGGACGTCCACTCCTTCTCGTCCTCGATCAACTCGTTGATCCGGCACCGGTTGTTGGTCACCCGGTTCGGCACGCCCGTGTCGACCGTGCCGACGATCACGGTGAGCCGCTCGTCGTACTCCGGGCAGCCCGGCGCCGGCACCCCGCCGCCGGACACCACCGAGAAGCTGACGCTCAGCGGCTCCGAGGTGTTGCCCGCCTTGTCCGTCGCGCGGTAGGCGACGGTGTGCCGCCCGGCCCGGTCGACCACCACGGGCGCGGTGTAGGCCAGGTACGGCCCCGCGTCCAGGGAGTACTCCGTCCCGGCCACGCCGGAACCGCCCTCGTCGGTGGCGCTGACGCCGACCTCCGCGCGGCCGACGTAGGCCCCGGCGGAGTTCTTCGTGCCCGTGACGGTGGCGCCGGTCACCGGCGGCGTGGTGTCCTGCGGCGGGGCGGCCACGACGGTGAACCGCACGTTCTTCTCGGCGGCCGCGTTGCCCGCCTTGTCGGTGGCCCGGTAGCGCACGGTCTGTTCGCCGACCTGGTGCACCATCACCGGCCCGGTGTACGGCTGCCAGGCACCGTCCGAACCGACGGCGTACTCGATGGTGTTGACGCCGGAACCGGTGTCGGAGGCGGTGACGGTCACCGTCGCCATGTCGATGTAATCGCCGTTCGCGTCCTTCTCGCCGCTGACCGTCGCCGAGGTCTCCGGCGCGGTCGTGTCGTCGGTCGGCGGGGCGGCCACCGTGAAGGTCTCGCTCTTCTCGGCGGCGGCGTTGCCCGCCTTGTCGAACGCCCGGTAGCGCACGGTCTGCTCGCCGACCTGGTCCACCACGACCGGCGCGGTGTACGGCTGCCAGGCGCCGTCGGCGCCCACCGCGTACTCGATCCGGTCCACGCCGGAGCCCTCGTCGGTGGCGGTGACCGCGACGGTCGCCGCACCGACGTACTGGCCCTCGGCGTTCTGGGTGCCGGTCACCTTCGCCGAGGTCTCCGGCGCGGTGGTGTCGTCACCGCCGCCGCCCTCGGTCACCGTCAGCACGCCCGTCATGGAGCTGTGGCCCGGGATGGTGCAGTGGTAGAAGTAGCGGCCGGGCGAGAGGGTGACCTCGGCGGTGTGCTTGCCGCCCTGGTCGTCCCCGGGGTTGGCCAGGATGTTCAGCTGGACGTCGGTGTTGTACTCCGGGTCGCTGGTGCTGAAGGTCAGCGTGTGCGGCATGCCGGTGGTGTTGCCGGTGGCCGCGCTGTTCTCGAAGACGATCGTCGCAGCCCCGGCGACCGCCGTCTCCGGGAAGCTGACGTACTTGGTGATGTCGTCGCCGGCCGTCCAGGTGAGCACCTGTGCGGCGGCGGCCTGTGAGGTCCGGTCCTCATGTGTCCCGGCCGCCGACGTGCTCGTCTGCAGTCCGAGTACCAGCAGCAGACCCGCCAGCAGGGCGGCCCACACTCTTCGTTTGCCTGTCACTGCGTCCCCCTCGCCAGCTGACCGGCGGCCGGGGTCGGCCCGCCGCCCTTGTAGGTGACCTTCAACAGCGCCGACTTGGCGTCCGAGGTGAAGAAGCCGCGCCCGTAGTCGAGGACGTACAGCGCGCCGTCCGGGCCGAACTTCCAGTCCATCAGGTTCTTGATGCCGTCGTTGCCGACCGGCACGATCTTCTTCAGCGACTCCGAGTGCACCGGGATCCCGCCGTCGCCCTGGGTCTTCGGGTCCATCAGCACGGCGTTGCGCGGCTGGTCGGCGTCGTAGAAGTCACCGACGAACCACTTGCCGTCCCAGTACTCGGGCCACTTCACCGTGCTGCTGTTCGCGGCGTCGTAGCGGTAGACCGGGCCGTCCATCGCGGCCTGGCCGCCGCCCTTGAGCCACGGCAGCTGGTAGGTCGCCTCCGACTCCTTGTACGACGGAACACCGTTCGCGTCGCGCGGGTAGTC
Source organism: Streptomyces sp. CB01249 (assembly GCF_001905735.1). GTDB lineage: Bacteria > Actinomycetota > Actinomycetes > Streptomycetales > Streptomycetaceae > Streptomyces. Next base: position 1,399,711 of record NZ_LISW01000002.1, on the reverse strand, counting down.
GGGGCCGCCGCCCTGCGGGGAGTACCAGATGTTGTTGCCGGTGACCGGCGGCAGGTTGACCAGGCCGTCGTTGTTCGGCGACTCGTTCTTCGGGTGGTCGCAGTCGTACCAGCCCAGCGGCTTGGTCGGGTCGGGCAGGTTGCGGTCCCGGTAGGGCTGCTTGTTGCCCATGCAGTACGGCCAGCCGCGGTTGCTCGCCTTGGTGATCACGGCGAAGGTGTCGTACTTGGCCGGGCCCCAGGTCGTCGACGGGGCGCCGGCGTCCGGGCCGACCCAGCCGGCGTAGAGGATGTCGGTGGCCTTGTCGACCGAGATGCGGGCCGGGTTGCGCACGCCCATCACGTAGATCTCGCCGCGCGTCTTGCCGCCGCCCTCGGCGGTCTCCTCGCCGGTGAACAGGTTGCCCTCGGGGAGGGTGTAGGTGCCGTCCTGTTCGGGGTGGATGCGCAGGATCTTGCCGTTGAGGTTGTTGGTGTTGCCTGCGGTGCGGCGCGCGTCGGCGAAGGAGACGCCCTTGAAGTTGGGCTGCGGGTTGTTGCCCGAGTAACCGTCGCTGAAGCCACTGGAGTTGTTGTCACCGGTGGCGATGTACAGGTTGCCCCGGGAGTCCCAGGCCATCCCGCCGCCCGCGTGGCAGCAGCTGTGGATCTGCACCGGCCACTTCAGCAGCACCTTCTCGCTGGCCATGTCCAGCTTGCCGGTGGTGTTGTTGTACGTGAACCGGGAGACGCGCCGCTCGGCCATGTGCGTGTCGCGGTTGATCTCCGAGTGCGGCGTGTAGTGCAGGTACACCCAGCCGTTCTCGGTGAAGCGCGGGTCCAGCTCGATGCCGAGCAGCCCCTCCTCGACCTTCGTCAGCTCCTCGCCGCCGCCCTTGTTGCCGAAGACGGTCAGCTCACCGGCGAGGGTGACCTTCTTGGTCTTCGGGTCGTAGACGTGGATCTGGCCCTTGCCCTTGCCGACGTCCGGATCGTTCCAGTCGGTGACCACCGGCTGGGAGGCGTCGGCGCCGCCGCGGCCGATGTAGAAGACCCGGCCGTCGGACGCGGTGACCAGGCCGTGCGGCTCGCCGATCTGGTCGTTCTGCCCGGGCTGGTTGGGCTGGGTGAGCCGCTCCGCCTGGTAGTTGGCCGTGATGGTGGCCTTGCAGTCGGCCTGTGCGAGGCGCGTGGTCCACATCAGGGCGCCGCGCAGATGGGTGCGGAAGTCGGTCTCGTCGTAGGAGGAGGCCGTGCCGCCCATGGCGGTGTAGAAGGACCGGCCGCCGTCGTAGTCACGGCACCAGCTGACCGGGTGGTCGGCGCCGTTGGCACCGGTGCCCGGCTTGTACGTCGACTCGCGGACCCGGGCGACGGTGTGCACCTCGCCGGAGGGGTTCTTCGCCCAGTTGAGCCACTGGTCGGGGCGCTTCCACTCCTGCGGCAGGTCCTTGGTGGCCGGGTTGCGCCGGTCGCCGACCTCCACGGTGGCCCGCTGCACCGCGGGCGCGGCGCCGGCGACGGGGCGGGCACCGACCAGGCCGGTGAACCAGTCGGAGTACGGCTCGGCGCGGGCCGCGTCATGGAGGCCCACGAAGCCGCCGCCGGCCTCCATGTACGCCTCCAGGCCGGCCTCCTGCTCGGCGTTCAGGATGTCTCCGCCGCCGGTCAGGAAGACGATGGCGTTGTACTTGCCCAGCTTGCGCGTGTTGGTGAAGACCGAGGCGTTGCCGGTGGCCTCGGTGGTGAACCGTTCGGAGGCCGGGCCGGTCTGCCCGATGCGCTCGATCGCCGCGATGCCGGCGTTCACGACGGGCGACTCGTCACCGGCCGCGGCGGAGCCGTAGAACACCAGGACGCGCACGTCGGAGCCGCCTGGTGGCGACTTGATGGACATCGTTGTCAGGGACGGTTCCGGCACCGGGCGCGCGCTGGCGGACGTACCCGACAGCAGCCCGGCGGTGACGAGGCCCGCGGTCAGGGACGCGACCCATATCCGTCTCCGCCGGGACTTGGCGCTCGATCCTCTGTGGTGCACGGGCATGTGATGCGATGTCAACCGCATGTGGTAACCCACTCTCCTCGGTCGCAGCGACAGCGCTGAGGAAGCTAGACCCCTTTGCACGGTTCGCCAAGAGGTATCACCGGAATCGAACGAACTTTGTCCTGAGTGTGGATAAACCAAAAGGCAGCCGGTACCGTCCCACAGGCCCTGAGCCCATACCACTGTGGGGAGTTCGGCATGGAACGACGCGCTTTCAACCGACGGGTACTGCTGGGCGGCGCCGTGGCCGCGACATCGTTGTCGGTCGGTCCCGAGCTGGCGGGCGCCGCCCCGTCCGCCGCCGTCGCGGCACGTACGGCGCCGGCCGGCGGGCAGGTACGCCACCTCAAGATGTACGCCGAGAAGCTCCCCGACGGGCAGATGGGCTACGGCCTGGAGAAGGGGAAGGCGAGCATCCCCGGCCCGCTGATCGAGCTGACCGAGGGCGACACGCTGCACATCGAGTTCGAGAACACCATGGACGTCACCGCGAGCCTCCATGTCCACGGCCTGGACTACGAGATCACCAGCGACGGCACCAGGATGAACCACAGCGAGGTCGAGCCCGGCGCCACCCGCACCTACACCTGGCGCACCCACACCCCCGGCCGCCGCGCGGACGGCACCTGGCGGGCGGGCAGCGCCGGCTACTGGCACTACCACGACCACGTCGTCGGCACGGAGCACGGCACCGGCGGCATCCGCAAGGGCCTGTACGGACCGGTGGTCGTGCGCCGCAAGGGCGACGTCCTGCCGGACGCCACGCACACGATCGTCTTCAACGACATGCTCATCAACAACCTGCCGCAGGGCCCGAACTTCGAGGCCACCGTGGGCGACCGCGTCGAGATTGTCATGATCACGCACGGTGAGTACTACCACACCTTCCACATGCACGGACACCGCTGGGCGGACAACCGCACCGGCATGCTCACCGGCCCCGACGACCCCAGCCAGGTCATCGACAACAAGATCTGCGGCCCCGCCGACTCCTTCGGCTTCCAGATCATCGCCGGCGAGGGCGTCGGCGCCGGCGCGTGGATGTACCACTGCCACGTCCAGAGCCACTCCGACATGGGCATGGTCGGCCTGTTCCTGGTGAAGAAGCCGGACGGCACGATCCCGGGCTACGAGGAGCACGACCACGGCACGCATGGTCACTGAGCGTTTTCGGCGTTGCCTCCCCGGAGGCAACGCCGAAAACGCTCACTTACTTCTTCCTCGTGAGGTAGTAGGTATCCCGAATGTCGGGATCCGACGTCAAGAAAAACAGGCGAAGTTCGCCCTTCTTGCTCCTGCTGACCCCGATGTCCCACACCGCCTTCCCCGGCGGCGGTTCGGTGCGAGATGCGCCATCGTCTGGACTGAGTTCAGTCGCCGCCCCCGCGCCTTGCCCGAAGGGACCTTTCTCCCCTGCGAGGCCGGCCGGGCTCGCCTTGACCTCAATCACCCACCCATCCCCGACGGCGTTCCCACCTCGATACGCGCCGGGCTTCAGCAGGCGCCAGGACCCCGGACCCGACATGCGCCAGCCATCGTCGAATGCGAACTCCTGCCCGTCCAGCTTCTCCACAACCGCGCGGTGCTCGGGCCGAATGGTCAGAGAGCTGCCCTTCCAGCCCACCCAAGTGCCGTAGATATCGGCAGCAGTCACCTTGACGGAGGGGGGCGGCGGGTCGGTACGACTATCCACGCAGGAACTGAGAGCCAGCACCCCAGCACATGCCATTGCGAGTCCGACTGGTGCGCGTCTCATCGCCCGGGCCCCCGCATCACTATCTGCGCACTCCGCCAAAAGGTCACCCTCATGCCCTTCTCCCGCTCGGAAAGAACGCTTCGGTACGACGAGAAGGCACGATGACCTCTGGAACCGCAATCACGGCTATGCGGCCGGGCGTGTCCCGTAGTACGCGCTCACGGTCCTGGACAGCTTTCGCTGGATTTCCCGGAGGATTGGGAGCGTGGTCGCGTCACTGAGCCCCGTGGTCGTCTGCCACTCGACGCCTGAACCAACGAGGTCGCTGACGAAGACGATCTCCGTGGCCAGGAGAGTCCGCGCCCAATCGACGGGCTCGACCGGGTCATCGTCAGCCAGAGCGCGACTCAGGAGGCCGCACTGATCGAGCAGATCGCGAGCGTCCGCGAACCCCATGCCGAAGGCGAGTTGGTCACTGCACCGGGCCGGCCCGCCCCATTCGCCCAGAGCTCGTCGCAGCAGTCGGACCTCGTCCTCGGCCAGGAGTTCACTTGGCCGCACCGCTTGTTCCGGCATCCGTCCTGCCTTTGCAACCTCGTCCTTGCCGCAGGGCGATCAAGATACCTCGCCCCCAGCCCCATCTGCCGGAGACGTCTCAGGAACCATCTCAGCGACACGCTCACGGCAACACACACGTCCAGGGCGGCGACTGCGTCGAGGTCGCCGCGCACGCCGCCGCCTGGTCCGCCTTCCTCCGGGCGAACGTCTAGCGCCTCGTCGCCGCGAGGTACACGCGGCGGGCCGGGATCTCGTTCTCGTACGCCTCGCGGACCGTGCAGTCGTCGGTCGTGAAGCCCGCCTCGTGGGCTGCCCTGCGGAGCTCGTACGCGGTGAACTCCGCCCAGTAGACGCGGAGTTCGCTGCCCAAGGGGTCGGGGACGACGCCGTCCCCCTCGCCCTCCTTCGCGACGATCAGGAGCTCGCCGCCGGGGCGTATCGCGGCGGCCCAGGACGCCATCGTGTCGGGCAGGCGGTGCTTGGGCTGGTCGTGGAGGGAGTAGTACGCGACCAGGCCGTCGAGCGGGCCGCCCGTGATCGCGCCCTGGTCCATGACGGCGAACCGCACGCCCGGCTGCTCCCGGCGCGCCAGCGCGACGCAGCGGGGTGAGAGGTCGATGCCCAGCATGTCGAGGCCGTGGGCCGCGAGCAGGGCCGTGACGTGGCCGCAGGGGCCGCAGCCCGCGTCGTACACCCGGCCGCCCGCGCCGACCCGCTGCGCGAACGCGCGCAGGACCTCCAGGTCGTACGGCTTCTCCGTCAACTCGTCGCGGAAGAGCCGCAGATAGTGGTCCGCGCGGGCGTCCCACGTACGGACGACGTCGGCGGAGCTGCCGGGTGCGGGCGGCGATATGGGCGCGTCGGTCATCGCCGTACCGTATCGGGAACGGCGCTACCAGCGGTCGCGGTGGATCACATCGGCCACCGGGCGGCGGCGGACCGGGCCGAAGTTGCCCTGCGGCCAGCCCACCGGAATCGCGGCGAAGGTGTGCATGTCCGAGGGGATCCCCAGGGCCTTCTTCCACTCCTGTTCCAGCATCAGGTGCCAGATGGTGATGTTGGCGGCGAGCCCCAGCGCCCGCGCCGCGAGCAGGATGTTCTGGACGCCCGGGTAGACGCAGGAGCCCTCCGCCAGCGCCTGGAAGCGTGTCTGGGTGTTCGCCATGTGGTCGAGACCGGCCGGACCGAGCGAGGCGGCGTAGACGCCCAGGCCCTCCTCGTCGAACTGCGGCTCGGGGAACTTGTAGCAGGGGATGATCAGCGCGGGGGTGTCCGCGAAGTGGTCGCGCTGGTGCTCGATCGCCGCCACCATCCGACCGTACGCGGCGTCGTCCATGCCCTTCGGCGCGTGCTTGCCGGTCGTCGCGAGGTAGGCGTCCACGCACCGCTTCCAGAGCGGGGCCAGCTCGGCCATGACCGCGCGGTCGGTGACGACGACGTACTCGTAACACTGCATGTTGCCGCCGCTCGGCCCCCACACGGCCGCCTGTATGAGCTGGTCGATGGTCTCGTCCGGCACGGCGTCCGGCTTGAGGCGGCGCATGGCGCGCATCGTGGACATCGTGGGGAAGAGCGCGGGGCCGTCGGGAGAGGGCGCGTCGGCGTAGATCGTTTCGAAGGTCATGATCGCGGAGTCTACGGTTCGATTCCCGCCCCGGTAAGGCCCCTGGGGAGCGGCCGCCCGGCACCCCCTCGCGCCGGACGGCCGCCCCGTCACAGCCCCCCGCGCAGGGCGTTCACGCGGGCGGCCGCCGCGTCGAAGGCGGTCGGGTCCAGGGAGTCGCCGAGGGCGTCGGCCAGTGCGGTGACGGCCTCGTCGCCCTGGGAGACGCTGCGGGCCGAGCAGAGCAGCAGGTCCATCCCGGCGGCCGCGGCCTTCACGGCGCGCTGCGACGTACTGCCGTAGGACGAGAGCGCACCGGCCTCCAGCGCGTCCGTGACGGTGACGCCCTTGAAGCCGAGCCGGTTGCGCAGCTCGCCGACGACGGTCGGCGAGAGACCGGCGGGGCGGGCGGAGTCCAGGCCCGTGTAGATCGCCCAGGAGAGCATGACGAGCTTGACGCCCGCCGCGATGGCGTCCCGGTACGGGGCCTCGTCCACGCTGCGGAGGGTCGAGGCGGAGGTGGTGATCGTGACGGACCGCAGGTCGGTGTTCTGGCTCGCCGTCGCCGGGCCCAGGCCCGGGAAGTGCTTGGCGGTCGCGGCGACGCCCTCGCGCTGCTGGGCGGTGATGAAGTCGGCGCCGCAACTGGCCACGGCGGCGGCCGACTTGCTGTACGAGCGCTCGTACTGGTCGGTGAAGTCCCCGGCCGTGCGGTACACGTCGAGGACCGGGGCCAGGTTGACGTTCATGCCGACGCCCGCGAGGTTCAGGCCCGCGCCGCTGCCGGTGAAGTCGGCCCAGTAGTGCGGGTCGGAGGAGGCGCCGACGTCCTTCGCTGACTTGACCGGCTCCCCCGGCAGGCGGCGGATCATGCCGCCCTCCTGGTCGGTCATGAGGAGCAGCGGCGCCTTGACGGGGGACGAGGCGCGGGCCTGCTCCATGGACCGGATGACGCCCTCGATCTGCGTCAGGTTCTGGACGTTCTCGCCGAAGAAGATGACGCCCGCCGTGTGGCCCTGCTCGATGGCCGTCATCAGGGACGCGGGGGGCGTGAGGCCCGGGTACGAGTGGATGACGCGCTGCCCGGCGCGCTGGAGGGGCGACAGGGCGGAGAGGCGGGGGCGGGTGCTCTCGGGCAGCCGGAGGGCCGCCTCCGCCGCGCCGGCCGCCGGGCCCAGACCGCCGGCGAGGGCCGCCGCCCCGGCGATCAGGGCGCCGCGCCGGCTCAGGGGTGGGGTCATGAGGTGCTCCTTCGTGAACGGTCGTGGGGGGGGCGGGTGGGGCCGGAGCGGCCCGACCAGGCCGCTCCGGCTCGTACACCTATACGTTTACGTTCACGGCGTGTTGTTCGCCAGGGCGAGGAGGCGGGAGCGGTCGCCGCTGAAGCGGTCCCGGTCGACGTTGCCGGAGACTCCGCTCACCGAGCCGGTGGAGGTGTACTGCCAGACGGTGTAGAAGGGGAAGCCGGACGGGATGCTGGGGGTGCCGGTGGTCCAGTTCGCGACCCACAGCGGGCTGCGGGCGGACATGCCGCTCCAGCCGCCGGTGCAGGTGTTCCACCAGCTCGGGCTGGTGTAGATCACCACGTCACGGCCGGTGCGGGCCTTGTACTGGTTGTAGAAGTCGAGGATCCACTGCTGCATGGACGCCTGCGAGTAGCCGTAGCAGGTGCCCTCGATGTCCAGCACGCCCGGGAGCGTGAGGTTGTCCCGGGACCAGGCGCCGCCGTTGCTCGCGAAGAAGTCGGCCTGCGCCGCGCCGCCGGAGACGTCCGGCCGGGCGTAGTGGTACGCGCCCCGGATGACGCCCGCGTTGTAGGCGTTCAGGTAGTTGGCACTGAACGTCGGGTCCTTGTACGTCAGGCCCTCGGTGGCCTTCATCCAGGCGAACTCGATGCCCGCGCCGCGCACGGAGCTCCAGTTGATGCCGCCCTGCCAGCTGGAGACGTCGATGCCCTCGGGGTTCGCCTTGAGGCCGGCGTCCGGCTGCGCGCCGAGGTGCAGTTGCCGGGTGTCCGGCTTGAAGTCCTTGCTGTCCTGGACGTAGCCGACGCCCATGTACCCCTTGCCGAGCGGGACGGGGTTGTCGTGGCGGGGCGCCGCCGAGGCGGTGCCGGACATCAGGCCGAGCAGCAGCGCCGCGCTCGTACCGAGGACACCGGCCGCGGTGAGTCTCTTGCGAGTGATCATGAGGAGCCTCCTGCTGGTGGGGGGAACGGCCCTGACCGGCCGTTCGGGCAGCACGCTTCACGCATGGGGTCTACGCGCGTCCACTTGTCGCGAACACGACACAGTCAGCCACAGGAACGCCCCTCCGGTAAACAGTTTTCGTTCCTCGTTAGTGGTCTAGACCTCCACCCGTCTCCGTGAGCAGCGCGAACGCCCCTCGCCCGGCGGAAAGTTTCCGGGTGGCCGAAACGGTCCGCCAGGCGCTCTCCCACTCGATCGGGTGGACGTTCCCTCTCAAAGGCATGATTCGCGGGCAAATGACCTTGGCGAGGGTGATCATGCCTCGGTGATCTCTACCAACCGGACGGTCCGCCGTCCCAAGTCCCCTTTGCTGGCCGGGTTCGGCGGTGCACTCGCGCTGCTGAGTCTGGTCCCGGCGCTTCCCGCGACCGCCGCCGCGCCCGCGCGCGACAGCGCCGTACGCGCCACCGCGTATGCGGCGCCCCGGCCGGTGACGCCCGCCGAACGCCGTACCGCCGCCCACCTGGACGCACTGCGGGAGCGGCCCGCGCAGCTGCGGGCCTTCTTCAAGGAGCTGCCCAAGGGCGGTGACCTGCACAATCACCTGTCCGGGGCGGTGACCACCGAGTATCTGCTCCAGCTCGCGATCGAGCAGGGGCTCTGCATCGACGCGACGATGACCGCGGTGGCCTCGCCGTGTGCCCCGGGCGCCCGGCCGGCCTCCGACGCGCGCACCGACGCCGCGTTCAAGCAGCAGATCATCCGGGCCTGGTCGATGCAGGACTTCCCGGCCGACGAGTCCGGGCACGACCACTTCTTCGACACCTTCGGCAAGTTCGGCATGGCCACCTGGTACGCCCGGGGCAAGATGCTCGCCAACGTCGCGGACACCGTGGTGAAGCAGAACCAGTTCTACCTGGAGACGATGGTCAGCCCGGCCTCGGACAGCGCCAAGAAGCTGGCCGACGAGGTGGGTTACGACGCCGACTTCGCCGCCTTCCACCGCAAGCTCGTCGCGGGCGGCAAGCTGGACAAGGTCATCGACGAGGCCGTCCAGGAGGCCGACGACAGCGACGCGCAGTTCCGCGAGGCCGCGCACTGCGACACCCCGCGCCCCGCCCCCGCCTGCAAGCTGCCCGTCCGGTGGATCTCCCAGGTCTCCCGGGGCAGCGCCCCGAACCGCGTGTTCACGCAGATGGCGGTCGGCATGCGGCTGGCCGAGCGCGACCCGAGGTTCGTCGCGGTCAACCTCGTGCAGCCGGAGGACGGCGAGACCTCGCTGCGCGACTACAGCCTCCAGATGCGGATGCTGAAGTACCTGCGCGGGCAGTACCCGGGCGCCCACCTCACCCTGCACGCCGGTGAGCTGGCCCCGGGCCTGGTCAAGCCGGAGGACCTGACCTTCCACATCAACGAGGCGGTCCGGGTCGCCGGGGCCGAGCGCATCGGCCACGGCGTCGACCTGGTGCACGAGGACAACTGGCGGGCGCTGGCCCGGACGATGGCCCGGCGCCACGTGGCCGTCGAGGTGCCGTTCTCCAGCAACAAGCAGATCCTCGGCATCGCGGGCGACGACCACCCGTTCAACGCGTACCGCCGCTACGGCGTGCCGATCGTGCTCTCCACGGACGACCCGGGCGTCTCCCGGATCGACATCAGCCACGAGTACCAGTACGCGGCGAAGACCTACCGCCTCTCGTACACCGAGCTGAAGGACCTGGCCCGCGCCTCGCTGGAGTACGCCTTCCGCGACGGCCGCAGCCTGTGGGCCACCGGCGGCGCACCGTCGAGCTACCGCATGGTGGCGGCCTGCCGCGCCGACCGCCCCGGTGACGGCCGCCCGAGCGCACGCTGTGCGCGGTACCTCGCGGGCAGCCCGAAGGCGGCGACCGAGTGGCGCCAGGAGGCGGCATTCGCCACGTTCGAGCGGGCCCACGGGGGCCGCGGCTGAGCCTGCGGGGCAGCCGTTCCACCACGTCCGGGCCGCGGGGCCGTCCCCCCGCGGCCCGGTCGCGTGTCCGAGTCCCGCCTCAGCGGCGCCCGCCCGGGGCGAGGGTGATCCGCACGTTCTGGGGCGCGTCGCGGGGGAAGGTCCAGACGCGTCCTGCGGTGCTGACCGCGGTCACCGCGGTGTCGTCCAGGGCGACTTCGCGGAACGGGTCGGACCAGCGGGAGACGGCGAGCCATTCGAGCGTGCTCTCCTCGTCGTCCCGGGTGAGCGCGACCCAGCCGATGGAGCCGTGCCGGGCGGACTCCCCCGCCGAGGCGCGGCTTCCCCCGTGGACGTGGACGGCGTGGGTGGAATCGACGTCCAGCCAGTCGTCGGTGCTCCATTCGGTGGCCCGCAGGATCTCCAGCCAGTGCCAGCTCTCGGCCCGCGGATCGTCGGGCCGTCCGGCCTCGTGCGTCCGCAGGAGGTCCATCACGCGGAGGGAGCCGTCGGCGAACACGATGACGTCCCCGTCGGGCGCCTCCCGTTCGCGCCAACGGCGGTGCACCAGCTGGGCCATGGGCGTCGCGACCGCGTCGTTCATGCGCGCGATTCTGTCACGGGGCACCCGGGCTCCCCGTGCTCAGAAGCCGCCCCCGAAGTCCCCGCCGCCGCCGAACCCGCCCCCGTCGCCGAAGCCGCCGCCGTCCCCGAAACCGCCGCCTCCGAAGCCGGACGAGTCGAAGTCCGAGCCGGAGAAGTCACCGCCCGAGAAGTCGCCGCCCATGTCGCCGCCGCCGTAGTCGCCGCCCCCGTAGTCCGCCGCGTACGCCGGGGTGGCCAGCATCGAGCCGAGCATCGTGCCCATCAGGAGGCCCGGGAGCAGGCCGCCGCCGAAGTAGCCGCCCGCCCACGGACCGTAGGCCGGGCCCGCCTCCCAGTACGGGCGGCGGGTGCCGTCGCCCACCTCGACCGTGCGGCTCATCGGGTCCTCGCCCTCGTTCAGCCGCACCTGGTCCGCCGCGCACACCGGGACCTCCCGGGCGCTGCCGCCCGCCGGGGCCCAGCGGACGTCCGCGACGGAGGGGCCGTGGCGCGGGTCGAAGAAGCAGGGCGGGCGGCGGGCCGGGAGCTCGCGGCCGGAGCGGCGGGCGTCGAGCACCGCGAGCGAGTAGCGCCCGTCCTCCAGGGCCTGGGTCACCCCGCGCACGTCCGAGGGGTGTTTCGCCCCGGCCATACGGGACTTGGCGCTCTCGTAGGAGTCGAGGGCGCGTTCGTAGTCGCCGCGCATCGCGTCGTCGGCGCCGGGCTCCGCGGGGTGGAAGTCGAGCCGTTCCAGGGTCTCCCCGTAAGCCGTGATGTCCTCGTCCACGACCACCCGCAGCTTGTCGAGCGCGACCCGCTCCTCTTCCTCCTTGCGCCTGCGGTTGCGGCGTACGACCGTGTACGCCGCGGCTCCGCCGAGGACCACCACGGCCCCGGTCACGGCCAGGCCGACGGTGGCCGAGCTGCCGGTCGACGGGGAGTGCTCGCCGCCGCTCCAGGAGGCGGGGGCGCTGCCCCGGGCCTGTTCGAGGGCGCGGTCCACGAAGGCGTTGAGCTGGGTCGCCGCGTCGGTGTCCGCGCCGGGGGTCTTCACGGCGGCGGTGAGGTTGATGACCGCGTTCCGGGACATGACCTGCGGGTCGGCGCCCGCGCTGAAGCCGTCGCCGAGGCGGATCGCGTAGACGCCGGTGATGCCGGTCTCGGCGCGCAGGGTGCGCAGCACGGTGTCCTCGGGGAAGGCGGCGGTGTTCGGCAGCACGGCCACGAACACCGGTTTGTCCGCGTCCTCGATCTTCTTGCTCAGCGCGGCGGCCTGGCTCCGGGAGAGCTCGTCGGACGCGGCCGGGTCGACGTAGACGGGCCCCTTGCGCAGGGCCTGGGCGACGTCGTTCACGGTGGAGGCGCCGGTCGCGGCCGGGGCGGCGGGGGCCGCTGCCGGGGCCAGGAAGAGGGCGAGGGCGGCGAGCAGTGCCAGGAGCCCCGCCAGGAGCGCCGCCGGGGCCGTGAGGACGAGAAACGGCCTGTTCCGCATACTCCCAAGCTAACGCACACGCGTACGAAACGGGTCGGGACGTACGGAACGGGCGGGCGGCCTCCTGGTGCCGCCCGCCCGTTCCGCGTCGTCAGGCGGCCCGGTAGGCCGTCCTGAGCTTCGCCACCGCACCGGTCAGATCACCGGTGAGCAGCAGGTGGTCGGCGTCCGCGAACGGCTTGGACACCTTCTCGGTCAGCTTGCCGCCGGTCTTCTGCTGGACCAGCAGCCGGGCCTGGCCGACGATCTCCCGGCCGACCTCGGTCTTTCCGAGGCCGGTGCGCTCGGCGACCTGGGCGGCCAGGCCGAGCAGGGCGAGCGTGGCCTCGCCGCCGGCCGGGGGCTTCTTCAGCGTGGTGAGGCCCCAGCCGTACGGGAACTGCGGGTCGTACGAGGCGTCGCCCACGTTTATCGGGAGTTGCGCCTCGGACTTGGGCCAGGTCACCGGGAGCTGCCCGGTGAAGGCCCGCTTTCCGAAGAGGACGTCGGCGACGCCGTCGCCCTCGGAGCCCGGCAGCCAGGACGCCACCAGCGCGTCGATGCCGCCGAGCTGGTCCCCGATGAGCTGGGGGCGGCCCGAGACGATCAGGACGGCGCACTTCATCGCGGCGCAGACCTTGTCGACGGCGGCCCGGTCGGCGTCGGACAGCTTCAGGTCGTGCCCGTTGCCGACGTCGCCGACGCCCTCCGCGTACGGGGTCTCACCGACGACGACCACCCCGACGTCGTACCCGGCCGTGTCGGCGGACGCGTCCTTGGAGTACGTGACGGACGCGGCGTCCTTCTTCATGGCGGACAGGATCGTGGTGCCCGGTGTGGTGGCCCCGGAGGAGCCCTGCCAGCTGACGGTCCAGCCGCCGGCCTGGTTGCCGATGTCGTCGGCGTTGGAGCCGGCGACGTACACCTTCTGCGAGGACTTCAGCGGGAGCACGCCGCCGTCGTTCTTCAGCAGCACCTGCGACTTCGCGGCGGCCTCGCGGGCCACGGCCCGGTGCTCCGCCGAGCCGATCTTCTTCAGGTTGGCGGTGTCCGCGTACGGCTTCTCGAAGAGGCCCAGCCGGAACTTCTGGGTCAGGATGCGGGAGACCGCGTCGTCGATCCGGGACTGCGGGATGCGGCCCGCGGTGACCTCGTCCTGGAGCGTCTTCGTGAAGTCCTTGTACTCCGTCGGGACCATGATCATGTCGAGCCCGGCGTTGATCGACGTGCGCACGTCGCTCGCGTAGTCGCCGGGGAGCTGGTCGATCGCCTTGTAGTCGCTGATGACGAAGCCCTCGAAGCCCATGCGGTCCTTGAGGACACCGTTGATCATCTCGGCGTCGCCGTGCATCTTCACCGGGCCCTTGTCGTCCCCGATGATGTCGAGCGACGAGTAGGACGGCATGACCGTGCCGACCCCGCGCTTGACCGCGTCCTCGAAGGGCGCGAGGTGGACGGCCTCCAGCTCCTGCCGGGTGACCTTGGTGACGCCCTGGTCGGTCGTGTACGAACCGGTGGTGGACGAGCCGTACTCCGTACCGCCGTCGCCGACGAAGTGCTTGGCGGAGGCCAGCACCTTGTCGTTGCGGTCCAGGTCCTTGCCGGAGGGAGCGCCCTGCATGCCCTGGATCACGGTCTCCAGGGACTTCACGAGGGCCGGGTCCTCCCCGTACGCCTCGTACGAACGGCCCCAGCGCTCGTCGCGGGAGACGCAGAGGCAGGGCGCGAAGTCCCACGGGACGCCGGTCGCGCGGACCTCGCTCGCGGTGACGGCACCGGTCTTCTCGGCCAGCTTCGGGTCACGCGTGGCGCCGAGGCCGACGTTGTGCGGCATGATCGTCGAGCCGACCAGGTTGTTGTGGCCGTGCACCGCGTCCACGCCGTAGATCAGCGGGATCTGGAAGCGGGTGGCCTGGGCGCGCAGCTGGTAGCCGTCGATCATCTTCGCCCACGCCTCGGGGGTGTTGGGCGAGGGGACCGAGCCGCCGCCGGAGAGCAGCGAGCCGAGGTCGTACGTGGCGATGTCGCCCTGCGAGGAGAGTGCGTTGCGCTCGGCCTGGGTCATCTGGCCGGCCTTCTCGGCGGGCGACATCCGGGCGAGCAGGTCCGCGACGCGCTGCTTCACCGGCAGCTTCGCGTTCTGGTACGGCAGCCCGTGGGCGTCGATGACGGCCTGCGGGTTCTCCTTCGGCGGCCGGGCGCCGGTGACGGTCACGTCCAGCGGGATCGTCTTCGCGGAGGCGGCGCCGCTCACCTTCTTGGTGGCGACGGTGACCTTGTGCGTGGTGCCGGAGGCGGTGCCCGCCGGGAAGGTGTACGTGCCGCTGACCGGCGTGAAGTCGGTGCCGGGCTTCGCCGTACCGCCCTTCGTCTCGTACGCGACGGTGACGGGCTCTTCCAGCGGGACGGACCCGGTCGTGGTGAGCGTGAGGCCGAGGGACGCGGCGGCGCCCTGCTCGACCGGGACCACCGCGGCGTCGGTGACGACGCTCGCCTTCAGGGCCGCGTCGGCCTTGCCGTACAGCTCCACGCCGTCCATGGCGAACGTGCCGGGGGTGCCGGGCGGCAGGGTGAGGGCGTAGCCCCACATCTCGTTCAGGCCGAGGACCTGGTCGATGCCGCCGACGGGCTGGTAGTCGCCCCGGTAGGTGAAGTCGGCGAACGGGATCTCGACGAGGTGCCAGCCCTCCCAGTCGTCGGTGAAGGAGGTGGTCCACAGCTCGGAGGCCTCGCCGTTGGCGCCGCCGTCCTTGATCTCGAAGGCGATCCGCTTGCCCGAACCGGGCGGCAGGGGCGCGGTGTTCTGGCCGTACCACCAGAAGCGGATGCCCTTGTGGGCGGACCAGTCGTGGGCGGGCTGGTCGGCGGCGTAGTCGTGGCTGAAGCCGCCGTAGCCGCTGATGTCGTAGCTGCCTTCGAGGACCTTGGCGCCCTCGGGGGCGTCGGCCCGGTCCTTCAGCGCCAGGGTGGGCGGGTCGTCGGCGTCACCGCCCCAGGTGAAGATGCCCTCGGCCGGCTGGCCGGCGAAGGGCACCTCCCCCTCGAAGCGGTCGACGGCGACCGGTGCCGGTTCCTCGTCGGCCGGGGCGGCCGTGGACGGGACCGCCCCGGCGAGCAGGCCGGCCACCACGGTGGCGGCGGCCAGCACGGCGGTCACGGGTCTCGCCCGGCGGCGGGTGCGGGGTGGCATCTGTGCGGCTCCTTCTTACGGTGCCCGCGCGCGGCGCGGTGGTGGGGGACGCCGGGCCGCGCGCGGAACATGGGTGATACCGGAAGGTGACGTGCCTGTGGGGGGTGGTTCGGGGGGCCGGGTGCGGCTACTTCTTCTGCTCCACCCGCACCCAGTCGATCTCCGCCTTGACGCCGCCCTGTGCGACGCGGTCGACGCTGGACTGCGGAAGGCCCCAGTAAGGGCTGGTGACCTTGTTCCACCCGGCGGGATAGGCGCCGCCGAGTGCCAGGTTGAGGATCACGTACTGGTTGTGGTCGAAGACCCACTTGCCGCGCGTGGACTCCAGCTTGGAGCGGGAGGTCGTCTGCACGACGCGGTCGTCCACGGTGAACGTCATGCCCTCGGGCGTCCACTCGACGCCGTAGGTGTGCCACTCGTCGGCGCGGCCGCCGTTCGCGTACGTCTGCTGCTTGCCGATGTTTCCGTCGGCGGAGTAGCCCGGGCCGTGCAGCGCCGAGCTGGTCCAGTCGCCGTAGCCGATGTTCTCCATGATGTCGGTCTCGCCCGAGCCGGGCCAGGAGACGTCCGGGTTGTCGACGTCGCTGCCGAGCATCCAGAAGGCCGGCCAGAAGCCGTCACCGACCGGCAGCTTCATGCGGGCGCTGACCTTGCCGTAGGTGAAGTCGAACTTGGTGTTGGTGTCGATGCGGCCGGAGGTGAAGTCGAAGGTGCCTGCGGGCGTCTGGGTGCAGCCCTTGCAGTACTTCGACTGGAGGACGAGGGCGCCGTTCTCGGTGCGGATGTTGTCCGCCGAGTCGACGTACGCCTGGGACTCCCCGTTGACCGGGTTCATCTCCGTGCCGGTGCGCACCACCCGCCACTTGTTGCGGTCGAGTCCTGAGCCGGTGAAGTCGTCGAAGAACGTGGTGGTGTAGGCGCCGCCGGGGTCCTTGGGGAGGGCCGGGTAGGCGGCGTTCGCGCTGCCGCCGGTGCCCCACACCTGGAACTCGTAGAGCGAGTAGCCGAATTGGGCGGTCGCGGGCGCCGGGTTGTAGAACGAGCGCCGCTCGACCCCCAGCATCCGGACGTAGCGGCCGGTCGCCGGGGTGGGCAGCTGGACGGTGTCGTGCCGTCCGACGGCGTCGCCGGGCGACTTGACGTCCGCGCGGCGGGCGGCGACCTCGGAGGCGGACGGCTGGTAGACGGTGCGCCAGGTGCGGTTGTCGTCGGAGACCTGGATGCGGTAGTCGACGGCGTAGGCCGCCTCCCAGTAGAGGTCCACGCTGTCGATGGTGGAGGTGGCGCCGAGGTCGACGCCCACCCAGCGGTTGGCGTTCCAGTCGCTGGACCAGCGGGACTGGTCGGCCTTCAGGTCGGCGGGCCAGCCGCCGTCGGTGACGAAGGCCGGGGAGTTGCCCGCGTGCTGGTAGAAGTCGCCGTACGCGGGGTGGTTGAGGGCGAGGTTGCTGCGGGTGGTGGAGGCCGGGGCGGGCTCTCCGCCATACACCTTGAAGGAGTAGAGCGAGTAGCCCCAGGCGGTGGCGCGCTGGATGCCGCGCATCCGGACGTAGCGGCCGGTGACCTCCTGCGGGTAGGTGTGCGCGGTGACGCTGCCGCCGGTGCCGTCGTCCTCGGTGTAGAAGGGGGTCCAGTCCGTGCCGTTCTTCGACACCTCCAGGACGTACTTCTTGCCGTAGGCGGCCTCCCAGTCGAGGGTGACGCTGCTGACGCGGATGACGGAGCCGAGGTCGACCCTGATCCAGGCGTCGTCGGCGAAGTTGCTGGACCAGCGGGTGGTGCCGTCGCCGTCGGCCACCGCCCCGGGTCCGGAGGCGTCGTTCTCGCTCCCGGACGCGGTGACGGAGCCCGGGTCGGCGGCGTGGGCGGCGGCGGCCCGGTCGGTGTCCCAGGCCGCGGCCTGCACCGCCGCCGGCTTGGGGGCCGGGGCGGCGAAGGCCATGGGGGCGGCGAGGGCGATCAGAGCGGCGGTGGTGGCTGCCAGGGTCGTACGAGAGGGCATGGTGGGGTGTCCCGTTCGTATCCGGTGAGGGTGAGGCGCCACACCCGCGGTCGCGGCTACGACGCGTCGCGGGTGAGCCGGATGGTGTCGCGGTACCACTTGGCGCTGTCCTTGAGCGTCCGCACCTGCGTGTCGTAGTCGACGCGGACGATGCCGAACCGCTTGTCGTAGCCGTAGGACCACTCGAAGTTGTCCATCAGCGACCAGGCGAAGTAACCCCGCACGTCCGCGCCCTGGGCGCGGGCGGCGGCGACGGCGGCGATGTGATCGGCGAGATAGGTGGTGCGGTCGGCGTCGTGGATCCCGCCGTCCTCGGAGACGGTGTCGTCGAAGGCGGCGCCGTTCTCCGTGATGACCGTCGGGAGGCCGTAGTCCTTCTCCAGACGGACGAGCAGGTCGGTGAGGGCGGTGGGGGTGATCTCCCAGTCCATGGCGGTACGCGGCAGGTCGCGCTCCACCTGGCGGGTGACGGGCAGCCCCTCCGCGTCCGTGGTCGCGCCGTCCTCCGTGACGCCGGAGAACAGCGAACCGCGGTAGAAGTTGACCCCGAGCACGTCCAGCGGCGTCGAGATCGCGGCCAGGTCGCCGTCCTGGACGGGCAGTTCGATGCCCTGGGCGGCGAGGTCGGCGACGATGTCCTCGGGGTAGGCGCCCTTGACCAGCGGGTCCAGGTAGAGCCGGGCGCCCAGGCCGTCGGCGCGGCGGCACGCCTCGGCGTCCTCGTGGCTGTCGGTCTCCGGGGAGGCGGTGCCCAGGTTGAGGGTGATGCCGAGTTCGAGGTCGTTGCCCCGGGCGGCGGCCTGCTCGCGCAGGTACTGCGAGGCGAGACCGTGGCCGAGGAGCAGGTGGTGCACGGCGTGGATGGCCTCGCCGAAGTTCTGCCGGCCCGGCGCCTGGCCGCCGTAGGCGTAGCCGAGCATCGCGGAGCACCAGGGTTCGTTGAGCGTCGTCCAGTGCTCGACCCGGTCGCCGAACGCGTCGTAGGCGAGCGCGGCGTACTCGGCGAAGCGGTACGCGGTGTCGCGCGCCGGCCAGCCGCCCGCGTCCTCCAGCTCCTGCGGCAGGTCCCAGTGGTAGAGGGTGACCCAGGGGGTGACGCCCTTGGCCTCCAGCTCGTCCAGCAGGCGCTTGTAGAAGTCGAGGCCCTTGGCGTTGGCCGGGCCCCGGCCGCCCGGCTGGATGCGCGGCCAGGCCAGCGAGAAGCGGTACGTGTCGACGCCGAGGTCCGCGATGAGCTGCACGTCCTCGGGCATGCGGTGGTAGTGGTCGCACGCCACGTCACCGTTCTCACCGCGGACGACCATGCCCGGCACCCGGCAGTACGTGTCCCAGATGGACGGCGTTCTGCCGTCCTCGGCCGCCGCGCCCTCGATCTGGTACGCGGCTGTGGCGACGCCCCAGCGGAAGCCGGCGGGCAGACCGGGTACGGCCTGGGCGGCGATCTCGCGGGCGTATGCCTGGGGGGTGACGAGGTTCATGGTTCTCCTGTGGTTGCGTTGCTCGGGGCGGCCGGTTGCTAGACCTGGGCGGCGGCGGTGGCCGGGGCCTCGTGGTGGAGCCAGCAGGCCACCGAGCGGGAGCCGTCCGTCCCGGGCGCCGCGAGCACCGGGACGTGGGTGTCGCAGCCCTCGACCTTCTTGGCGCAGCGGGGGTGGAAGGCGCAGCCGGTGGGCATCGCCGAGAGGTGCGGGGGCGAGCCGGGGATGCCGCTGAGTTCGCGGCGGGGTCCGTGCAGCGCGGGGAAGGAGTGCAGCAGCCCGGCGCTGTACGGGTGGTGGGGGTCGCGGTAGATCTCGGTGGCGCCCGCCTCCTCCACGATCCGGCCGCCGTACATGATCGCGATCCGGTCGGAGAACTCGATCAGCAGCGAGATGTCGTGGGTGATGAAGACGACCGAGAAGCCGAGTTCCTCGCGGAGCCGGACCAGCTGGCGCAGGATCTGCCGCTGCATGACCACGTCGAGCGCGGTCGTCGGCTCGTCCATGATGACGATCTCGGGTTCCAGGGCGAGCGCCATCGCGATCATCACGCGCTGGCGCATGCCGCCGGACAGCTGGTGCGGGTAGGCGCCGAGCCGGTCCGGGGAGATCCCGACCAGGCTGAGGAGTTCCCGGGCCCGGGCGGTGCGGTCGGCCTTCTTCATCTCCGGGCGGTGCGCCTGGAGTACGTCGGTGAGCTGGGCGTGCACCGTGTAGACGGGGTTCAGCGAGTTCATCGCGCCCTGGAAGACGATGGACAGCTCCGCCCAGCGGAAGGCACGCAGCTCGGCCGCCGACATGGCGAGCAGGTCCATGGCCTGGCCGTCGCGCCCGTGGTAGTGGACCTCGCCGCCGGTGATGACGCCGGGCGGGGAGAGGAGCCGGGTGACCGCGTAGGCCAGGGTGGACTTGCCGGAGCCGGACTCGCCGGCCAGGCCGAGGACCTCGCCGCGGTGCAGGGTGAGGTCGATGTCGCGCAGGGCGTGCACGGCGTCGGCGCCGGTCCCGTAGTCCACGTTGAGGCCGCTGATGGTGAGGACGGGCTCGCTCATGAGCGGGTCTCCTTGTGGCGCGGGGTGCTGGTGCCGGGGCGGGCCACCGGGGTGAAGCCGACGCGCATCTTGACCTTCTTGGAGCCGCCGGTCTCGGTGCGCAGGCGCGGGTTGACGAATTCGTCGATGCCGAAGTTGATCAGGGCGAGGGACATGCCGAGCAGGGCGATGCAGAGCCCGGCCGGGACGAACCACCACCAGGCGCCCTGGGCCAGTGCCTGGCTGGACTGCGCCCAGAACAGGACGGTCCCCCAGTTCCAGTTCGAGATGTCGGCGACGCCGATGAAGGCGAGGGTGATCTCGGAGAGGATCGCGAAGATGACCGTGCCGACGAAGCCGGAGGCGATGACGGCGGTGAGGTTCGGCATCACCTCGAAGAGGATGATCCGCCAGGTCGGCTCGCCCGTGGCGCGGGCCGCCTCCACGTAGTCGCGGCGGCGCAGCGACAGGGTCTGGGCGCGCAGCACGCGGGCGCCCCAGGCCCAGGAGGTGAGGGCGATGACGAAGGCGATGAGCAGGTCGCCGGCGTCCGTGACGAAGCTGGCGATGATGATGATCAGCGGCAGTCCCGGGATGACCAGGAAGACGTTGGACAGCAGCGACAGCGCCTCGTCGGCCAGCCCGCCGAGGAAGCCGGCGGTGACGCCGATCAGCACGGACAGGGCGGTGGCGAGGATGCCCGCGACGAAGCCGACGACGAGCACGCCGCGGGTGCCGACGAGGATCTGCGAGAGCACGTCCTGACCGGTCTGCGTGGTGCCGAACCAGTGCGAACCGGAGGGCGCCTCCAGCAGGTCCTGGCTCATCGCGCTGGGGTCGTACGGGGCGATCCACGGGCCGATGATCGCGATCAGCACGAAGAAGAGCAGGATGCCCAGGCCGATGGTGGTCTTCCGGCCGCGCAGGAACCGGAACTTGCGCTTGCTCGCTGCCGGGGTTTCGGCGGCATCGAGTACGGCGACCTCGGTGGCGGTGACGGCCATGTCTAGTGCCTCTCGTCCGGATCGGGCCGGAAAGGGAGCGGGGCCTGGCGCGTGCAGCTGCAAGGCGGAGGATTGAGGCAACGCGGAGCGTTGGTGATTGACGACAACGCCGCAGATGTGCGTGCCAGGCCACGCGAGCCCGGCCTGATCTGGACGAGAGGCACTATGCCTCCCTTCGGGTACGGGGGTCGAGGAGCATGTAGAGGACGTCGGCGAGGAGGTTCGCCGCCAGGACGGAGAGCGTGATGATGAGGAAGATGCCCTGCATGAGGGGGTAGTCCTTGGCGCCCACGCCCTGGAAGAGCTGGTAGCCGATGCCCGGGTAGGAGAAGACCATCTCCACCAGGAGCGTGCCGCCGACGATGAAGCCGAGCGAGAGGGCGAACCCGGAGATGTTGGGCAGGATCGCGTTGCGTGCCGCGTAGCCGAACATCACCCGGCGCTCGGAGAGGCCCTTGGCCTGGGCGACCATGACGTAGTCCTCGCTGGACACCGTCACCATCATGTTCCGCATGCCGAGGATCCAGCCGGCGACCGCGCTGAGGACGATCGTGAAGCCGGGCAGCACCCCGTGGTAGAGCGCGCTGGAGATGAACGGCCAGTCGAAGGCGGGCACCAGCGAGTTGTCGTAGCCGCCGTCGGCCGGGAAGAGCGGCCACTTCACGGCGAACAGCGAGATCGCGATGAGCCCGAGCCAGAAGTACGGGATGGACGAGATGAAGGTGGTGACGGGGAGCAGGTTGTCCATCCAGGAACCGCGCCGCCAGCCCGTGAAGACCCCGATGCCGGTGCCGAGCAGGAAGCTGATCAGCGTGGTGATCCCGACGAGCGCCAGCGTCCAGGGCAGCGACTGCGCGATGACCTCGCTGACCGGGGTCGGGAAGAAGGTGAACGACAGGCCGAGGTCGCCGTGGAAGAGGTGCACCCAGTAGTCGGTGTACTGCTCCCAGAGCGACTGCTGCTTGTCGAGCCCGAAGAGGGCCTTCAGCGAGTCGATGGCGCTGGTGTCCAGCTGGCCCTGGAAGCGGGCGATGAGCGCCTGGACGGGGTCGCCGGGCATCAGCCGGGGGATGAGGAAGTTGATCGTGATGGCGGCCCAGGCCGTGACCAGGTAGAAGGCGAGCCGTTGGAGCAGGAACTTCACTTCGCAGCCTCCTTCTCGTGGTCGTCGGTGCGGGCGGTGCCGGTGCCGTCATAGAGCCAGCAGGCGGCCCACTGGCCGTCGGCCAGGTCGAACCGGGGCGGCAGCTCGGTGCGGCAGCGCTCCATCGCCTTGGGGCAGCGGGGGTGGAAGCGGCAGCCGGCGGGCGGGGCGATGAGCGACGGGGGCTCGCCGCTGCCCTGGTCCTCCGGCTCGTCCTCGACGGCCTGCCGGTCGGGGTGCGGCGCGGAGGCGATGAGCAGCTGGGTGTAGGGGTGTGCGGGGCGCTGTGTGACGGTCTCGCTGTCACCGCCCTCGACTATGCGGCCGGCGTACATCACCAGGGTGGTGTCCGCGAAGTAGCGGGCGGACGCGATGTCGTGGGTGATGTAGAGGATCGCGAGGTGCAGCCGGTCCTTGAGGTCCTTGAGCAGGTTGAGCACCCCGAGCCGGATGGACACGTCCAGCATCGAGACGGGCTCGTCGGCCAGGAGGACCTGGGGGTCGGCGCCGAGCGCGCGGGCGATGGCCACGCGCTGGCGCTGACCGCCCGACAGCTCGTGCGGGAACTTGTCCAGGTACTGATGAGGAGGAGTCAGCTGGACGCGGTTCAGCAGAGCGGTCAGGTTCTGTTCCAGTTCCGCCTCGCCGTTGCCCGCCCGGCCGTGGATCTTCAGCGACCGGGTGAGGTGGTAGCGCACGGTGTGCACGGGGTTCAGCGAGGCGAACGGGTCCTGGAAGATGAGCTGGACCCGGCGTACGTAACTGCGGAAGGACCGGCCACGTCCGGCCTTCGCCGGCTGCCCGTTCAGGTGGATCTCGCCCGAGGTGAGCGGATACAGCTGCGCGAGCAGTCTGGCGACGGTGGACTTCCCGGAGCCCGACTCCCCCACCAGTGCCGTGACGGTGCCGCGCCGCAGTTGCAGCGAGGCGTCGTCCACGGCGTGGACGGTACGGCGGGTGCGCGCGAGGAGATCGCGGGCGTTGCGCCGTACGGCGAAGTGCTTGGTGACTCCGCGTGCTTCGAGCACGATGTGGTTGTTCTCTGGCTGTTCAGACATGGCCGGTACCTGATCCCTGCTGTACTACTTGGCGGGCTTGAGATTCAGCACGACTTCCAGCGAGGTGCGCTGGGTGTGCTGCGGGTCCGCGTACGGGTTGTCCTCGGTGGGCCAGCCCACCCAGTTCTTCGTGGAGTACTCCGCCCCGACGGGAGCCGCCGCGGTCGGGATCATCGGCGCCTGCTCGACCATGATCTTCTGGAGCGCGTCCATCGCCTGCTTGCGGGCGGTGTCCGTGGTGGCCTGGGCGAAGTCCTTCAGCGCCTCGGTCGCCTCGGTGCTCTTGAAGCGGCCGAAGTTGCCGGACTGCGAGGGCTTGCCGATGGGCTGGAGCAGGGCGCCGTCCATGATGTTCTGGTACATGTCGTACGGCGTGGCACCGCTGTTGGTCCAGTGCAGGGTGGCGTCGAAGTTGCCGTTGGCGACGTCCGCGTTCCAGGAGTCCGCGGTCTGCGTCTTGACCTTGGCGTCGATGCCGATCTTCTTGAAGTTGTCCTTGATGATCGACAGGCCGGTGATGTAGTCGTTCCAGCCGGCCGGGTCGGTGAGGGTGAGCTTCACCGGCTTGCCGGACGGGTCCTTGAGGACGCCGCCGCTGAGCGTGAAGCCGGCCTTCTCCAGGACCTGCGTGGCGCCCGCGACGTCCGGCTTGGTGGTGGCCTTCTTGTACGTGTCGGAGATGAAGGACTCACCGGCCGGCAGCGGGATGCCGGTGGGGTTGGTGATCTCCGGGTACAGGGTCGCCTCGGCCTGGGTGTAGATGGCGTTGCGGTCGACCACCATCGCCATGGCCTTGCGGAGCGCCGCGTTGTCGAACGGCTTGCGGGCGGTGTTGATCCAGAGGCCGTGGATGCCGAGACCGGACGGGAACCACAGCTTGTGGTTCTTCGGGTCCTTGTCGATGAACAGCTTCTTGAAGTCCGGCATGAAGACGAACGACCACTCCAGCTTGCCGCTGGCCAGCGCGGTGGTCGCCGCGTTGTTGTCGTTGTACGTGCTGTACCGCAGCTCCTTGACCTTGGTCGAGCCCTTCCAGTAGGTGGGCGTCGCGATCAGGGTGGTGGTCTGCGGCGTGAAGGTCTTCAGCTTGTACGGGCCGGAGCCGACCGGGTTCCGGTTCGGCCAGGTCTCCGGGTTGTCGACCTTCTCCCAGATGTGCTTCGGGACGATGTACTGCTGGAGGATCTTGTTCTGGTTGACGTACTGCGAGCTGTTGAAGGTCAGGATGACCTTCTTGTCCTTGACCTCGACACCGCCCCACTGGATGCCGTCGGCGTTGAGCGCCGGGTGCTTCTTCAGCAGCTCGAAGGTGTACGCCACGTCGTCGGCGGTCAGCGGCTTGCCGTCGGCCCACTTGGCGCGCTCGTCGATGGTGAGGGTGACCTTCTGGAAGTTGAGGTCCCACTTCCAGTCGGTCGCCAGCCACGGGTCGGGCTTTTCGGCGGGCTTGATCTGGCGGACCATCGCCAGCGGCTCGTAGATCATCCAGCGGTAGCCGAGGGTGGCGCCGGCCGAGGTGTTCAGGAACGGGTTGCTGTTGTTCGTCTGCGGCCCGTCCGGCTTGCCGATGTTCAGGACGCCCGAAGCGGCACTGCCGCCGTTCTTGTTGTGGTTCGAGTTGGCCGAGGAACAGCCTGCGGCGAGTGCGACCACCGCGGTGGCGAGCGCGGCGGCTCTCAGCGTGTGACGGCGTGCGGACATATCGACTCCAGGAGGGACTGGCGGGTCTTGGGATCCGGAAACGGGCAGCGCTGGGCGCGCCTTGGTACGGCTGTGCGGGTGGTGCGGGTGCGGTGTGGGCCTGGGGGTGCCCTTGTCCGTTAGGTCGTGTCACCTGACTGCCGTCGTCGCCCGGAGGGCGGCCGGGCGGCGTCTGGTGCGTGCGATCGCAAGGCGCCGGAGAGTCCTCGTAGCGGAGCTACTAGGGCTTTTCGGCAACGCCGCGAGCGCGCGTGCCAGGCGTCGCCCGGCAGACGGCAGTCAGGTGACACGACCTGGGGGCGCCGAGTGGCGCACGACCAATTCGGTGGGGAGCACGACCGGGGTGTCCGGTGCGAGCGTGCCGCCCAGGTGGGAGAGGAGCATCCGCGCGGCCATCTCACCCATCTGCCGGGTGGGCTGGCGCACGGTGGTCAGGGGCGGTTCGGTGTGCTCGGACATCGGGATGTCGTCGAAGCCGACGACGGCGATGTCACCGGGCACGGTCTTCCCCGCGGCGCGCAACGCCCGCAGCACGCCCGCCGCGGTGATGTCGTTGTGCGCGAAGACCGAGTCGAACTCCGTGCCCGAGGCGAGGAGTTCCTCCACGGCGAGCCGGCCGGAGAGTTCGGTGAAGTCCCCCATGACGACGTGGTTCGTGGGGAGGACCGAGACGAACCCGGCCAGCCGGTCGCGTACGCAGCCGAAGTGCGCGGGGCCGGTGATCACGACGGGCCTGGTGCGACCGGCGTCCCGCAGATGGCGGGCGGCCGACGCGCCTCCTTCGTGGTTGGTGGTCACGACGGAGGGGAATTCGGGGTGGTGGCCGCGATCGTCGATGAGCACGATCGGCAGGCCGTCGCGGTGCAGTTCCGTGAGGTGGTCCAGGGTGTTCTCGGGTTCCACCACCACCAGGCCGTCGAAGGCCCGCGCCGACACCTGGCTGGTGAAGCGCTCCACGGACTCGGCCCCGCGATTGCAGGTGAACAGCAGCAGCCCGTAGTCGGCGGCCTCGACGGTGTCGACCACGCCCTGGAGCAGTTCACCCATCCAGGGCCAGGTCAGCGAGGGCACCAGCATGCCGACCGTACGGCTGCTGCCGCGGGCCAGACCGACGGCGCCCGAGCTGGGCACGTAACCGAGCTGCGCGATCACCGCGCGAACGCGGGCGGCCGTCGAACCGTCCACCTCGCCCTTGGTGTTGATGACCCGGGAGACGGTCGTCTTGCTGACGCCGGCCTCACGGGCGACATCAGCGATGGTGACGCGCATCGAGGCCTCCAGGACACAACGGGACAGATGAGAACGGCCGCAACGGCCGGGGATGGAACCGGTACCGCAACCGGTACCGCAACCGGTTCCGGAACCGGTACCGGCGTTGGTGGCGTGAGTTAACCCCGCAGAAACACCGCCGTCAATACTTCACGTCGAGATTGGTCCGTACCCATCTGATAACGAGAAGAACACGGTCCTTGCGTTCAACTTATGAACGCAAACACCTCTTGACGCGAGCACGTGAATCCCGTTCACTCAGTCCCCGTACGGGGCCGTACACGCGAACGCCCCCGTCCGCCCTGCCGGTTGAGGCGGGCGGACGGGGGCGGGCGTGTGCGGGAGACGGCCCCGTGCGGTCAGTCGGTCGGTTCGAGGCCGGCGCGCAGCAGTCCGTAGGTGTACGCGTCCTCCAGCGCCTGCCAGGACGCGGAGATGATGTTCTCGGCGACCCCGACGGTCGACCACTCGGCGGTCCCGTCGCCCGTGGTGATCAGCACGCGGGTGGTGGAGTCGGTGCCGGTGCGGCCCTCCAGGATGCGGACCTTGTAGTCCGTCAGCTCCAGCTTGGCGAGCTGCGGGTAGATCCGCTCCAGCGCCACCCGCAGCGCCCGGTCCAGGGCGTTGACCGGGCCGTTGCCCTCGGCCGTGGCGACGATCCGCTCGCCCTTGGCCCACAGCTTCACGGTCGCCTCGTTGGCGTGGGTGCCGTCGGGGCGGTCCTCCACGATGGCCCGCCAGGACTCGATGCGGAAGTAGCGCCGCACCCGGCCCTCGGCCTCGGCGCGCAGCAGCAGTTCGAAGGAGGCGTCGGCGGCCTCGTACGTGTAGCCCTTGAGCTCGCGCTCCTTGACCCGGGCGACGACCCGGGCGACCAGCTCCCGGTCTCCCCCGAGGTCGACGCCGAGCTCGTCGCTCTTCAGCTCGATGGAGGCCCGCCCGGCCATGTCGGAGACCAGCATCCGCATGGTGTTGCCGACGAGGGCGGGGTCGATGTGCTGGTAGAGGTCCGGGTCGACCTTGATCGCGGAGGCGTGCAGCCCGGCCTTGTGGGCGAAGGCCGAGACACCGACGTACGGCTGGTGCGTGGAGGGGGTCAGGTTGACCACCTCGGCGATGGCGTGCGAGACGCGGGTCATGTCGGCGAGGGCGCCGTCGGGGAGGACCCGCTTGCCGTACTTGAGCTCCAGCGCGGCGACGACCGGGAAGAGGTTGGCGTTGCCCACGCGCTCGCCGTAGCCGTTGGCGGTGCACTGGACGTGCGTGGCGCCCGCGTCGACGGCGGCGAGGGTGTTGGCGACGGCGCAGCCCGTGTCGTCCTGGGCGTGGATGCCGAGCCGGGCGCCGGTGTCGGCGAGGACCGTGGAGACGACGGCCTGGATCTGGGCCGGGAGCATCCCGCCGTTGGTGTCGCAGAGGATGACCACGTCGGCGCCGGCCTCGGCGGCGGCCTTGACGACGGCCTTGGCGTACTCGGGGTTGGCGCGGTATCCGTCGAAGAAGTGCTCGCAGTCCACGAAGACCCGGCGGCCCTGCTCGCGGAGGTGGGCGACGGTGTCGCGGACCATCTCCAGGTTCTCCTCCAGCGTGGTGCGCAGCGCGAGCTCCACGTGGCGGTCGTGGGACTTGGCGACCAGCGTGATCACCGGGGCACCCGACTCGAGCAGCGCCTTGACCTGGGGGTCCTCGGCGGCGGTTCCGCCCGCCCTGCGGGTCGCGCCGAAGGCGACCAGCTCGGCGTTCTTGAACTCGATCTCCTGGCGGGCGCGGGCGAAGAACTCGGTGTCGCGGGGGTTGGCGCCGGGCCAGCCACCCTCGATGAAGCCGACGCCGAAATCGTCCAGGTGCCGGGCGATGGTCAGTTTGTCGGCGACCGTCAGGTTGATGCCTTCACGCTGTGAACCGTCGCGCAGCGTGGTGTCGAAGACATGGAAGCTGTCGTCGGTGGGCTTGGCCTTGGTGGTCATTGCTGGTCTGACTCCTGTCGGATGAGTGGATCCGGACGACTGGGCCGTGTCCGGCGGATCATGGCCGGGGTCGCGACGCCTGGCACGGCACCTCGCCGCGTTGCCGAACCGCCCTAATCGCTCCTTCCCCAAGCTCTCAACTTCGTTCGAGCAGGGGAGACCCCATTGAGGACGCTCCGGCGCCTTGCGATGCACCGCACCAGACGCCGCGCCCTCCCCGACCCTGATCCGCCGGACACGGCCCGGCTCCACTTGCCCCCATCATCCCGCGCCGCTTGCCCCCGGCCGAGGTGGAGGCCGGAAAACAAAAAACCCCTCGCGGGTGCGAGAGGTCTGCGCGCGGGTCTGGGGCACGGTGGCCGTGCCGTACGTGGTGGTACGGGACGGTCACTGCGGACCGGCGCGCCTGTTGCCAATAATCATGACGAACGAGGACACGGAAGCAGTCTGGCACAGGACCGCCGCCGTGAACCGCCCGTCTCAGGATGCGGGCGTACGGGGAGCCCCCGGCGAGACACCGGGGGCTCCCCGTACAGCTTGGTCAGGCCAGGGAGTGCATCCAGCCGTGGGTGTCCTCGGCGGTGCCGCGCTGGATGTCGAGCAGGCGCTCGCGCAGCTTGAGGGTGACCGGGCCGGGGGTGCCGTCGCCCTGGGTCCACTCGCCGCCCGCGCTCTTCACCGTGCCGACGGGGGTGATGACGGCGGCGGTGCCGCAGGCGAAGACCTCGGTGAGGGTGCCGGCGGCGGTGTCCTCGCGCCACTGGTCGATGGAGACGCGGGACTCCTCGGAGGTGTAGCCGAGGTCACTCGCGAGCTTGAGGAGCGAGTCCCGGGTGATCCCGGCGAGCAGGGAGCCGGTGAGGGACGGGGTGACGATGCGGTCCCCGTACACGAAGTAGAGGTTCATGCCACCCAGCTCCTCCACCCACTTGTGCTCGACGGCGTCGAGGTAGGCGACCTGGTCGCAGCCCTTGGCGGCGGCCTCGGCCTGGGCGAGGAGGGAGGCGGCGTAGTTGCCGCCGGTCTTGGCGTCGCCCATGCCGCCGGGGACGGCGCGGACCCGGTCCTCGGAGAGCCAGATGGAGACGGGCTTCACACCGCCCGGGAAGTAGGCACCGGCCGGCGAGGCGATGACCAGGAACAGGTACTCGTTGGCCGGCCGCACGCCGAGGCCGACCTCGGTCGCGATCATGAAGGGGCGCAGGTACAGGGACTCCTCGCCGCCGTGGGCCGGGACCCAGGCCGCGTCCTGCTGGACGAGCGCGTCGCAGGCCGCGACGAACGTCTCGACGGGCAGCTCCGGCATGGCGAGGCGGCGGGCGGAGGAGCGGAAGCGCTCGCCGTTGGCCTCGGGGCGGAAGGTGGCGACGGAGCCGTCGGGCTGGCGGTACGCCTTCAGGCCCTCGAAGATCTCCTGGCCGTAGTGGAGCGTCATGTTGGCCGGGTCGATCGACAGCGGCGCGTACGGGACGAGCTGGGCGTCGTGCCAGCCGCGGCCTTCGGTCCACTTGATCGTCACCATGTGGTCGGTGAAGTAGCGGCCGAATCCGGGCTGGGCCAGGATCGCCTCGCGCTCCGCGTCGGACAGCGGGTTCGAGGAGGGCTTGAGCTCGATCGTGGTCGTCATGAGTGCGTGTCCTTCACCGTGATGTGTGTGTAGGACCGCGTGCACGCCTTCAAGTGCTAGGACGTCCGAGCTTCGCTGCGAGCCACGGCCCCGTTCGATTATCTCTCGAAGGGTGCCGTGCACGAAATGGCGTGAATGCGGTCCAGGGTTCGATGGTGACACCCGGGGCCGCGCAGGAGAAGCCGCCGGGTGCGTCTGCGACCCGGCGGCTTCGTGGTGGAGTCGTCGGGTCAGCCCGCTACGCGTACCGCGAGGGCGTCGCCGATCTCGTCGGTCGTACGGGCGGTCCCGTCGCGCTCCGCGAGGTCGGCGGAGACGGCGTCCTCGATGCGCACGGCCTCGGCCTCGTAGCCGAGGTGGCGCAGCAGGAGGGCGACGGAGAGGATCGTGGCGGTCGGGTCGGCCTTGCCCTGCCCCGCGATGTCGGGGGCGGAGCCGTGGACCGGCTCGAACATCGACGGGAAGGCACCCGTCGGGTTGATGTTGCCGGAGGCGGCCAGGCCGATGCCGCCGGAGACGGCCGCGGCGAGGTCGGTGAGGATGTCGCCGAAGAGGTTGTCGGTGACGATGACGTCGAAGCGCTCCGGCTGCGTGACGAAGAAGATCGTCGCGGCGTCGACGTGCAGGTAGTCGGTGGTGACCTGCGGGTACTCCGCGGCGACCTTGTCGAAGATGTTCTTCCACAGGTGGCCCGCGTAGACCAGGACGTTGTTCTTGTGGACCAGCGTCAGCTTCTTGCGCGGGCGGGCGGCGGCGCGCTCGAAGGCGTCCCGGACGACCCGCTCGACACCGAAGGCGGTGTTGAGGCTGACCTCGGTGGCGACCTCGTGCTCCGTGCCGGTGCGCAGCGAGCCGCCGTTGCCGGTGTACGGGCCCTCGGTGCCCTCGCGGACGACGACGAAGTCGATGTCCGGACGGCCGGCGAGCGGGGTCTCGGTGTTCGGGAAGAGCTTCGACGGCCGCAGGTTGATGAAGTGGTCGAAGGCGAAGCGCAGCTTCAGCAGCAGCCCCCGCTCCAGGACGCCGGAGGGCACGGACGGGTCGCCGATCGCGCCGAGCAGGATGGCGTCGTGGCCCTTGAGGGCGTCGAGCTCCGCGTCGGGAAGGGTCTCACCGGTACGGTGCCAGCGCCGGGCGCCAAGGTCGTACTCCTTGGTCTCCAGCTTCACGTCCTGCGGGAGAACAGCGTTGAGGACCTTGAGGCCCTGGGCCACGACCTCCTGGCCGATACCGTCACCGGGGATCACTGCGAGATTGATGCTGCGAGACATGGTGGCACCCTACTGCTCGTCCCACCCCATGACACGTGCCGTCCACCATACGGACACATGATCATCTGTACGTGTACCGTTCACCTATTCGACGGGAGGACGTCAGCCGGGCGGTGGAGGTTGTCGCCCATGGACATCCCCCGCTTCGGCATCCCCGAGAAGCTCGCCGACCGCATGAGCATGGCCGAGCAGCACGACTACCTCCGCACCCGGCTCACCCGCCGCGGGGCGCTGCGCACCGGCGTGGCGACCGCCGCCGTGGCCGGCGCCGGGATCGGCCTCGCCTCCTCCCCCGCGTACGCGGCCCCCACCGTACTCACCTCGCACAGCACCACCCGGGTCGACGGCGCGCTGGTGGCGCCCTTCGGCCGGCACCTGGCGTACGGGCCGGACCCGAGGACGCAGATGGCGGTCTCCTGGCAGGTGCCGTTCGCGGTGCGCCGCCCGTACATCCGCATCGGGCTGAAGCCGTGGGCGCTGAGCCGGCGGATCGACGCGGAGGTGCGCCACCTGACGACGCCGCAGCTGAACAACGGCAAGATCGCGGCGGCCGAGCAGTTCTACGTACACGCGTCGCTGGAGCGGCTGAAGCCCGGCACCACGTACTACTACGGCGTCGGCCACCAGGGCTTCGACCCGGCGGACGCGCGCAACCTGGGCACGCTCGGCACCTTCACCACCGCGCCCTCCCGGGCGGAGAACTTCACCTTCACCGCCTTCGGCGACCAGGGCGTCAGCTACCACGCGCTCGGCAACGACCAGCTGATCCTGGGCCAGAACCCGGCCTTCCACCTGCACGCCGGGGACATCTGCTACGCGGACCCGTCGGGCTCCGGGCAGACCACCGACACCTACGACGCGCGGACCTGGGACCAGTTCCTGGCGCAGACGGAGACGGTCTCCAAGACCGTGCCGTGGATGGTGACGACCGGCAACCACGACATGGAGGCGTGGTACTCGCCGGACGGCTACGGCGGCCAGAACGCGCGCTGGACCCTGCCGGACAACGGCCCGGACCCGGTCAACCAGCCCGGCGCCTACTCCTTCGTCCACGGCAACGTGGGCGTGATCGCGCTCGACGCCAACGACGTCAGCTACGAGATCCCCGCCAACTTCGGCATCAGCGGCGGCCGCCAGACCCGCTGGCTGGACCGGCGCCTCGGCGAGCTGCGGGCGCGCCGGGACATCGACTTCCTGGTGGTCTTCTTCCACCACTGCGCCTTCTCCACGACCAACGCGCACGCCTCGGACGGCGGGGTGCGGGACGCCTGGGTGCCGCTCTTCGAGAAGCACCAGGTGGATCTGGTGATCAACGGGCACAACCACGTCTACGAGCGCACCGACGCGATCCTGAAGAACGCCGTCAAGCGCCCGGTGCCGATCGGTGAGCGCACCGACCCCCGCCGGGACGGCATCGTCTATGTCACGGCGGGCGGCGCGGGCAAGGCGCTGTACGACTTCCCGGTGCCCGACAGCTACGAGGGGCACGTCGCGGACCTGGAGAGCGTGAACACGTACCACGTGGCCAAGGGCGGTGCGAAGGCCGCCGAGACCGTGGAGTGGTCGCGGGTGCGGTACACCGGCTTCTCGTTCCTCGCGGTGGAGGTGGAGGCCGGACGGCACCCCCGGATGAAGGTCACCGCCCTCGCCGAGTCGGGCGAGCGCGTCGACCACTTCGAGATCAGCCGCGGCTGAGCGCGGCCCGAGGGGGGACCGGTCAGTGACCGGTGGAGCCGCCGTTGTCCCTGCGGTCGAGGGCGCGCTGCAGGGCGGCGGCGGCAGCCTGCCGCTCCGACTCGGTCGGGCGGTGGGCGTGACGGACACGGCGGCGGGTGGTGGTCTCGGCCATGGTGGATCGACTCCTTGAGATCGCGAGGATTTCGAGATCGAACAGCGTGGGGTGATGTCGAGATCGTTGATTTCGAGGCGCCGGAAGGGGCGGGGAACGGGCGCCGCAGGGGTTGCCTGCACAGGGCGCGCGCTCTCGACCGCCAGTCGCTTGATCTAGCGAGACGTTCGGCTCCTACAAAGCTAGAACAGCCCGGCCGGTCTGTCTCCACAATTACTCGGACTTCCTACTATCTGAGACGGCGGTTTGCGCCGGCCCACCTGCCGCTCACCCTCCGCTCCCCCGCAACTCCCTGATCAGGGCCCGGACAGCCGCGGATCGTGCCAGCTCAGGGGTGGTGACATAGCCCACGGAGCGGGTCGGGCGCTCCGGTCCGAGAGCGGTGATCTCGACCGAGTCGGGTGCTCCGGACAGGGACAGTCCGGGCATGATCGCCATACCGAGACCGGCGGACACCATCGAGAGCACCGCTCCGTCGTCCTCCGCCTCCACGGTCGCCCGCGGGATCCAGTCCTGCGCCGCCCACCACTCCCGCGTGTACGAGGTGCAGTTCTCGGCCCAGTCCAGCAGCGGGAGCGTCCGGGGCGCCGGATGACCGGCCGGGTGCACGAGGGCGTACTCCTCCTCCCGCAGCACTCCCCCGACCAGTTCGTCCGGCACCGGCGACGACCCGCCCATGGTCGCGATCCCCAGATCGGCGCGCCCGTCCAGGACCTCGCCCGCCGTGCCCCGCCCCAGCTCGCGCACCACCCGCACCACCGGCTCGATCCCCGGGTGACGGTTCCGCAGCCGTTCCAGTGCGGGCGGCAGCAGATGCAGGGCGGCGCTGCGGAAGGCGGCGATCCGCAGCGGCCCGGCCGGTACGGCGTCCGCCCCGGGTCCGGCCGCCGCCGCCCGCGCCTCGGCGCCCATCACCTCCAGCAGCCGCAGCACGCGCCGGGCGTACCCGAGGGTGCTCGTGCCCGCCGCAGTGGGCAGGGCACCCCTGCGGCCCCGTTCGAAGAGAACCGCGCCGATCCTGCGCTCGGTGGTGCGGATCGCGTGGGAGACGGCGGACTGTGTCATGTCCAGGGCCGCGGCGGCGCCGGAGAAGCTGCCCGCGCTCTCGACGGCGAGCAGGATGCGCAGCTCGTGCGGGGTCAGGTCGGCCATCGTGCGGGTTCCCCTCGTTCCATGAACGCCGTTCATGGAAACGGCCTTTCCATCGACGCAACACCCTGCCGGGCCGGAAAGTTCCTCCCTACGGTCGCTGCCATGACGACGACACGCACCGCCCGCGCCTTCCACCTGACCGCCCGCCCCACGGGCTTCCCCACCCCGGACCTCTTCACCCTCACCGAGTCACCGGTGCCCGACCCCGCCCCCGGACAGGCCCTGGTGGAGAACCTCTACCTCTCCGTGGACCCCTACCACCGCGAGGAGATGGACGACGGCTGGGAGCTCGGCGCCCCGCTGGAGGGCCGGGCCCTGGGCCGGGTCACCGCCTCCCGCGACCCGGGCCTCGCGGAGGGCGACCTCGTCTTCCACCGGCAGGGCTGGCGCACCCACGCCCTGGTCACCGCCGGTACCGACGGCACCCGCCGCCTCCCGTCGTACGAGGGGGTGCCGCTGACCGCCCACCTCTCGATCCTCGGCGGCACCGGCCTCACCGCCTACGTGGCCCTGACCCGCGTCCTGGAACTCCGCCCGGGCCAGGACCTCTTCGTCTCCGCCGCCGCGGGCGGGGTGGGCACCGCGGTGGGCCGGATCGCCCGGCTGCTCGGCGCCGGGCGGATCATCGGCAGCGCGGGCTCGGCCGCCAAGGTCGCGCGGCTCACCGGGGAGCTGGGCTTCGACGCGGCGTTCGACTACCACGACGGGCCGGTCGGCGAGCTGCTGGCGAAGGCCGCGCCGGACGGGATCGACGCGGCCGTCGACAACGTGGGCGGCGAACATCTGGAGGGCGTGATCGCGGCGATGCGCGATTCCGGCCGCATCGCCTGGGTCGGCGCCATCGCCCAGTACCACTCGGCGCACACGCCGCCGCCCGCCCCGCGCAACCTGTTCGACGTGGTCGGCAGGAGCCTGCGCCTCGAAGGCGTCCTCGTCCGCAACCACCGCGATGCGCAGGGCGAGTTGGAGGCGCTGCTGGTGCCGCATCTGCGCAGCGGCGGGATCGCCCCGGACGTCACGGTCGTGGACGGCTTCGAGCGGACCGTGGACGGCTTCCTGGGCATGCTGCGCGGCGAGAACACCGGGAAGATGCTGATCCGCACGGCCGCGTAGGCCCGGGCCGCGCGCGTACTCAGGCGTACTTGAGTACCCGGGCCGTGTCGAAAGAACGTGCGTCGCACGAGAGTTGCGGTCATGAACGGCCTCTACGCTCTCAAGCCCTGGTACGCGGACCGGCTCTCCGGCGTCCGCGCCTCGCTGGTCCGCCGTGAGGTGTCGCCCGACACCCTCACCGCCGCCGGGGTGGCCGCCGCGGCCGGTGCCGCCGCCGCCCTGGCCTGGCTGCCCGCCCCGGTCGCCGCCCTGCCGGTCGCCGTCCTGCTCGCGGCGCGGCTCGCCTTCGCCAACCTGGACGGGGCGCTCGCCCGGGACACCGGCCGCACCACCCGGCGCGGCGCCGTCCTCAACGAGCTGGGCGACCGGGTCGCCGACCTCCTCGTGCTGGCCGGCTTCCTGACGCTCGCCCCGCTCTGGCTCGTCGCGCTGGCCGGTCTCGCGGCCACGCTGCCCTCCTGGGTGTCGCTGGCCGGGGCCGCCGCCGGGGCACACCGCCGCAACGGGGGCCCGGTCGGCAAGACGGAGCGCTGCCTGCTCGTCGTGATCGCCGCCGCGAGCGGCTGGGCCGTCCCGGTCCTGGCCGTGATCGCCGCGGGCTCCCTGCTCACCGCCGCGCTCCGGCTGGCCGGCCTCTGGCGGGAGCTCGCATGAGCGCCGTCCTGATCGCCGAGGAGGCC
Source organism: Streptomyces sp. CB01249 (assembly GCF_001905735.1). Lineage (GTDB taxonomy): Bacteria > Actinomycetota > Actinomycetes > Streptomycetales > Streptomycetaceae > Streptomyces. The sequence goes on along the minus strand of NZ_LISW01000002.1, from coordinate 1,364,121 downwards.
GCCGTCCGCGCGGTGCCGCTGGTCGCGGGGGTGCTGGGCGCGGGCGGGGTCGCCGTCGCGGTGCTGCCCGCGAGGGTCCGGATGCGCGCCGAACTCCGCAAGCGGTGGCGGACCTGGGCCGTGGTCGCGCCGGTCTTCCTCGGGGCGTTCTTCCTGGGCGGCGGCGGCACGTACGCGCTGGCCGCCGGGCTCGGCGTGGTCGCGGCCGGTGAGTACGCCCGGATGGCGGGGCTGCGCCGGGGCGACCTGGCCGTCCTCGCGGTGGCGTCGGCGGTCCTTCCGGGGCTGGCCTGGCTCGCCCCGCACCTGCTGGACCTGCGGACGGCGGCCCTGCTGCTCGTCGCGGCGGCGCTCCCCGCCGTGCTGGGCGGCGACGACCGCACGGGCTTCACCCGCACCGCCCGGACCGCCTTCGGACTGCTGTGGATCCCGCTCGCGCTGACCGGCCTGGTCACGCTCGGGGACACGGCGGTCGCGGTGGGCCTGGCGGTGGCGCTCGGGGACGTCGGCGCCTGGTGCGGCGGCACGGCGCTGGGGCGGCGCGGTCCGCTCGCCCGGCCGCTGTCGCCGCTCTCCCCGAACAAGACGTGGGCCGGGGTGCTGGGCGCGGCCGCCGCCAGCGCGGCGCTGCTGGTGGTGCTCGGCGCGTTCAGCCCGGCGCTGTGGGCGGCGGTCGTCGGCGGCTGTGTGCTCGGGGACCTGGTCGAGTCCATGGTCAAGCGCGAATCCGGGGTGAAGGACGCGGGCAGCTGGCTGCCGGGCTTCGGCGGCCTGCTCGACCGGATCGACTCCCTGTTGGTGGCCCTCCTCCTGGCGATGGTGATGACGTGAAGCCTCTGGGAAGCACGCTTGTACGCACCTCCGGTGTCCTCCCGGTCCGCTCGCGGGTCGCCTCCGCGCTGCGGCGCGGGCTGTGGTGGGGCGTGCTCAGCCTCACCGGCGGCATCGAGCGGCGCGGCCGGCTGCCGCGCGGCGGCTGCGTGGTCGTCGCCAACCACAGCTCGCACGCGGACACGGCGGCGCTCCTGGCCGCGCTGGACGCCCGGCACAGCCCGGCGATCGGCGCGGCGGCGGACTACTGGTTCGCCTCTCCGTGGCGGCGCCGGATCTGCCGCAGGCTGGCGGCCGGGTTCCCGGTGCGGCGGGCGGGCGGCGGGATGACGGACCTGCTGACGATGACCGGCGAGCTGCGCGAGGGCCGGGCGGTCGTGCTCTTCCCGGAGGGCACCCGCGCCGAGGACGGCACCCTGGGCTCGTTCCACAAGGGCGCGCTGGTGCTGGCCGAGGAGGCGGGCGTCCCGGTCGTTCCGGTGGGCATCGCGGGCACGGACCGGCTGCTGCCCAAGCACGGGCGGCTCCGCTCGTCCCTGGTCCGGGTGACCATCGGTGCGCCGCTGCCCGCCGGGGTCTCCCCCGAGGAGGCCCGGGACGCGGTGCGCGCGCTGCACGGCCGTACGGCCGCCGAACCGCTGCGGGACTCGGCGGTGCGCAGGCGGGTCGCCTCGGTCGTCACGTCCCGCGCGGGGCTGCCGCTGGCCTTCTGCTGGGCGTTCGCGGAGGCGCTGAGCTGGCCGCTGATGCCGGAGCTGCTGCTCGCGGTGGTGTGCGTGGCGGTGCCGCGCGCGGCGCTGAGGATGTCGCTGGGCGCGCTGGCCGGGAGCCTGGTGGGCGGGCTGCTCGCGCTGCACCTGGCGGCGGCGGGCGGGCAGCTTCCCGCCCCGCTGACCACGGACCGGATGCGGGCACAGGTGCGCGCGGAGCTGGCGGTGGAGGGGGCGCGGGCCGTCCGCCACCAGCCGTGGAACGGCATCCCGTTCAAGGTGTACGGGGCCGAGGCGGGGCGGGCTTCGGTGCCCGCGGCGGACTGGGTGGCCGCTTCGGCGGCGGCGCGGGGCGCGCGGACCCTGACGGTGGGGCTCGCCTTCGGCGCGTTCGGCCTGCTGCTGCGCCGCCACCGTCGGCTGTACGGGCCGTACCTGGCGCTGCTCGGCGGCGGCTTCGCGGTGGGGCTGGCGCTGATCGTGCGCGGGTGGAGCTGACCCGTCCATGGAAACCGCCCCCCGTCCGGCAGGGGAACCGGACGGGGGGCGGAGTTCTGGGGGGCGACGGGCGCCCGGGCTGGTCAGCCCTGGTGGGGGTAGGTGTACTCGGTCGGCGGGACCAGGGTCTCCTTGATGGCCCGGGTGAGGGTCCAGCGCTGGAGGTTCTGGGGGGCACCGGCCTTGTCGTTCGTACCCGAGGCGCGGCCGCCGCCGAAGGGCTGCTGGCCGACGACGGCACCGGTCGACTTGTCGTTGATGTAGAAGTTGCCCGCGGCGTACCGCAGCTTCTCCATCGTGTACGCGGCCGCCGCGCGGTCGTTCGCGATGACGGACCCGGTCAGGGCGTAGTCGGAGACCGACTCCATCTGGGCGAGCATCGCGTCGTACTGGTCGTCCTCGTAGACGTGCACGGCGAGGATCGGGCCGAAGTACTCGGTCGTGAAGACCTCGTTCTCGGGGTCGGTGCACTCGATGACGGTCGGGCGGACGAAGTAGCCCACCGAGTCGTCGTAGGTGCCGCCCGCGACGATCGTGCACGCCGGGTCGGCGGCGGCGCGGTCGATCGCGGCCTTGTTCTTCGCGAAGGAGCGGTCGTCGATGACGGCGCCCATGAAGTGCGACAGGTCGGTGACGTCGCCCATGGTGATGGAGTCGACCTCGGCCGCGAACGCCTCCTTGAAGCCCGCGTTCCAGATCGAGGCCGGGATGTAGGCGCGCGAGGTCGCCGAGCACTTCTGGCCCTGGTACTCGAAGGCGCCGCGGGTCAGCGCGGTCTTCAGGATCGCGGGGTCGGCCGACGGGTGGGCGACGACGAAGTCCTTGCCACCGGTCTCGCCGACGAGCCGCGGGTAGGTGCGGTAGTTGGCGATGTTGTTGCCGACGGTCTTCCACAGGTGCTGGAAGGTCGGGGTCGAGCCGGTGAAGTGGATGCCGGCCAGGTCGCGGTGGTTCAGGGCCACCTCGGAGACGGCGATGCCGTCGCCGGTCACCAGGTTGATGACGCCCTTGGGCAGACCGGCCTCCTCCAGGAGCTGCATGAGCAGCACGGCGGCGTGGGTCTGCGTCGGGGACGGCTTCCACACGACGACGTTGCCCATGAGCGCGGGCGCGGTCGGCAGGTTGGCGGCGATGGCCGAGAAGTTGAACGGCGTGATCGCGTAGACGAAGCCCTCCAGCGGGCGGTGGTCCATGCGGTTCCACACGCCCGGGGAGTTGGCCGGAGGCTGCTCCGCGAGGATCTGGCGCGCGTAGTGCACGTTGAAGCGCCAGAAGTCGACCAGCTCGCAGGGGCAGTCGATCTCGGCCTGCTGGGCGGTCTTGCCCTGGCCGAGCATCGTGGAGGCGGCCAGCGTCTCGCGCCACGGGCCGGACAGCAGCTCGGCGGCGCGCAGGATGATCGCGGCGCGGTCGTCGAACGACATCGCGCGCCAGGCCGGGGCGGCGGCGAGGGCGGCGTCGATCGCGTCCTGGGCGTCCTGCTCGGTGGCACCGGCGAAGGTGCCGAGGACGGCCTTGTGGTTGTGGGGCTGCACGACCTGGACGCGCTCGCCGCCGCCCATCCGCTTCTCGCCGCCGATGGTCATCGGCAGGTCGATGGGGTTCTGGCTGAGCTCCTTGAGCTTGGCCTCCAGGCGGGCGCGCTCCGGGGAGCCCGGGGCGTAGGAGTGGACCGGCTCGTTGACCGGCGCGGGGACCTGGGTCACAGCGTCCATGGTGTCCTTTGCTCCTTCAGTCAGTCGTGGGGAGGGGTGGAGGGGTGCTCAGCCCTTGGTGAGGATGGAGCGGCCGAAGAACAGGAGGTTGGCCGGCTTCTCGGCGAGGCGGCGCATGAAGTACCCGTACCAGTCGGTGCCGTACGCGGTGTAGACACGCATGCGGTGGCCCTCGGCGGCGAGCCGGATGTGCTCGTCGCTGCGGATGCCGTACAGCATCTGGAACTCGTACTCGTCCAGCTTGCGCCCGGCCTTGCGGCCCAGCTCCTGGGCGATGGCGATCAGGCGGGGGTCGTGGGACCCGATCATCGGGTAGCCCTCGCCCTGCATCAGGGTCTTCAGGATGCGGACGTACGCCTTGTCGATCTCGGCCTTGTCCTGGTACGCGACGGAGGCGGGCTCCTTGTAGGCGCCCTTCACGATCCGCACGCGGCTCCCGGCGTCGGCGAGGCGGCGGGCGTCCTCCTCGGTGCGGAAGAGGTACGCCTGGATGACGCAGCCGGTCTGCGGGAAGTCCTTCCGCAGCTCCTCGTGGATGGCGAACATCGAGTCGAGGGTGGTGTGGTCCTCGGCGTCCAGGGTGACCGTGGTGCCGATCGCGGCGGCGGCCTCCACGACGGGGCGCACGTTGGCGAGGGCCAGCTCGTGGCCGCCGTCCAGGGACTGGCCGAACATCGACAGCTTGACGGACATCTCCGCCCTGGTGCCCAGGCCGAGGTCCTTGAGGCGGTCGACCAGCTCCAGGTAGGCGTCGCGCGCGGCGGCGGCCTGCTCGGGCGTGGTGATGTCCTCGCCGACGACGTCGAGGGTGACTTCGAGACCCTTGTCGGCGGCGTCCTCGATGACCGGGACGACCTGGTCGACCGTCTCACCGGCGATGAAGCGGTCCACGACCTGCTTGGTGCCGGGCGCGGCCGAGATGAACCGGCGCATCTTGTCGCTTCGCGACGCGGCGAGAATCACGGGACCCAGCACGGGGCACCTCCACGGAAAGTACGAACGAGGCCACACCGCCGTATATGCCGTGTAACGAACATAAGCGGTACAGCACGGAGAACCACCGTGAAATCTAAGGATCGCGCGGATTCCCTGCCATCGACAGCTGCCACACATCCGTGGACTGGATCTCAGACATATGTCTGAAGGGGTGCGAGAATGGCCGGGTGAAGGGCGATTACCAGGAGCTGGTGGACGAGATCTCCGCGCTGCTCGGCGTCCCCGCGACGCTGGAGAACCGGGATTTCGGGCTGGTCGCCTTCGGGGCCCACGACAGCGACGACACCACGGCGATGGACCCGGTCCGCACCCGCTCGATCCTCACCCGCCGCTCCACCCCGGCGGTCCGCGCCTGGTTCGAGAACTTCGGCATCACCCGCGCCACCGGCCCCCTCCGCATCCCCGCCGCCCCCGAGGCCGGCGTCTACCGCGACCGCATCTGCCTGCCGGTACGCCATCGGGGTGTCGTGCTCGGTTACGTATGGCTGCTCGACGCCGACCCGGGGCCGACCGACCGCCAGCTCGACGCGGCGATGGACGTCGCCGCCCGGATCGGCGCGCTGCTGGCCGACGAGGAGCGGGCGGGCACCGACCTGTCCCGGGAGTTCGGCGCGGTGCTGGCCGCCGGGCGCGGCTGGCAGCGGGACATGGCGGTCGCCGCGCTCGCCGAGGCGCTGGGCCCCGACGCGGACGGGCTGCACACCGTGGTGTGCGTGGCCCCGTGGGCGGACGCCACGCCCGCCGTGCGCACCGTCCCCTCGGCGGCGGCGCTGACCGCCGCCCCGCCGCCGGGCCGGTCCGGGCCGCCCGCGCTTGCGGCGCTGATCCGGCTGCGGTCGCCGGAGGTCCTGGACCCCGCGCTCACCGCCGCCGGGCGGCTGCGCGCCACCGCCGGGGAGACCGCCACCGCCGGGATCGCGGTCCCGCGCCGGGGCCTCACGGAGCTGGCGGACGCCTGGCACGAGGCGTCGGCGGCGGCCCGGGCCGCGGCGGCGGAGACCAGGTTCGGCCCGGTCGCCGACTGGCCGGCCATCGGCCCGTACCGCACGCTGACCGCGCTCACCCCGGACGCCCTGCCCGACCCTGCCGTGCGCCCCCTGCTGACCCCGGCCCAGCGGGACCTGGCGCGCACCGCGGAGGTGTTCCTGGACTGCGCGGGCCAGGCGTCCCGGACCGCGGCCGAGCTGGGCATCCACCGCCAGACGCTGTACTACCGCCTCTCCCGCGTCCAGCAGCTGACCGGCCTCGACCTCAACGACGGCGAGGACCGGCTGCTGCTCCACATGGCCCTGAAGGCGGCCCGGCTGCGGTGAGGCGCCGGGCTCACAGCCAGGCGGGCGGGGGCGGGGCGAGGATCGGGCGGTCGCTGACCACGGCGGCCATGACCAGGGGCGCGTCCCCGTCGCTGCGGCCGACGCTCACGCCGACCCAGCGGTCCCCGGGGCCGGGGAGCGGTCCCCAGACGGACAGGTCGCCGTAGCAGTCCTCGGCGAGCAGGGCGTCGAACAGCGCGGGAACCGGGGTGCCCTCCTCCTTCAGGAGCAGCGCGACATGGACGGCGACGCGGTGGTGGGGGCCCCAGCGGGTGTCCAGCTCCGCGACGAGGGCGTCGAGCCGGGCCTCGGCCGCCTCCTCCGCCTCGTCCGGGTCGTCGTCGCCGTCGTCGTCGGACTCCCAGAGCGGGACGGCCCGGAAGCCCTCGCCGGTGGTCGCCCGCCACTCCCCGCTGTCCGGGTCGCCCTCGGCCACCGCGGGCCCGGCGGCCGGGAGCGGCGCGGTGAGCAGGGCCGCCACCTCGGCAGCGGAGCGCGCGAGGTCGAAGGGCTCGCCGGCCCGGACGGTCACCGGGCGCCCTCGGGGGCCGGGCCGCGTCCTTCCAGGACCAGCTTCAGGCCGTCCGTCAGGTCCTGGGCGGAGGGGGCCGACTCGGGGTCCATCAGCCACTGGACCATGACGCCGGCCAGGAGGGCCTGGCAGAAGAGGCCGGCGACGCGGGCGCGCTCGGGGTCGGCCTCGGGGTCGATGCCGAGCATGTTCTCGGCGAGGCCGTTACGGCCCTCGCGCTGCGGGCCGACGAGGGCCTTCTGCAGTTCGGGGTCGGTGTTGATCCGGGAGACGACCTCCATCTGGAGCTGCCAGACCGCCCGGCTCTGTTCGAAGCTCCCGATCACCCGCTCCCAGGCGCCCCGGAACTGGTCGAGCGGCGCGGTCGGCGCCTCCGCCTCCCGCTCCCCCTCGTCCTCCTTGGTCGCGAGATCGCCCCACTCCTCCGTCAGCCGGAGGAAGGCGAGGTTGAGCAGCGCGTCCTTGGAGCCGTAGTGGTAGCCGATGGAGGCGAGATTCGTGCCCGACGCGGCCACGATGTCGCGCGCCGTGGTGCGCGCGTACCCCTTCTCCAGCAGGCAGCGCTTGGCGCCTTCGAGCAGATCCTCACGATGTCCCATGACAGCAGCGTACCCGGTATGCAGACGTTTGTGTAAGACGCTCGTCTACATACCGGGTACGGCCGGGACCCGTGAGGCCCGGAAGGTCAGTCGGTGAGGTTCACCGAGCGGGCCGAGGCTGCGCCGATCTCCGAGGAGATCTCGGTGAGCACGGTCGCCGGGACGTCGTCGTCCACGGTGAGGACGACCAGCGCCTCGCCGCCCACGTCGGCGCGGGAGACCTGCATGCCCGCGATGTTCAGACCGGCCTCGCCGAGGATGCGGCCGACCGTGCCGACGACGCCGGGGCGGTCCTCGTAACGGAGCACGATCATGTGGTCGGCGAGCGCCAGGTCCACATCGTGCTCACCGATCGCGACGATCTTCTGGAGGTGCTTGGGGCCGGCCAGCGTGCCGGAGACCGCGACCTCCTGGCCGTCGGACAGGGTGCCCCGGACGGTGACCACGTTGCGGTGCTCGGGCGACTCGGAGCTGGTGGTGAGGCGGACCTCGACCCCGCGCTCCTGGGCGAACAGCGGAGCGTTCACGTAGGACACGGTCTCGTCCACGACGTCCTCGAACACGCCCTTGAGCGCGGAGAGTTCGAGCACCTTGACGTCGTGCTGGGTGATCTCGCCGTAGACCTCGACGTCGAGGCGGGCGGCGACCTCGCCGGCCAGCGCGGTGAAGATCCGGCCCAGCTTCTCGGCGAGCGGCAGCCCGGGGCGCACGTCCTCGGCGATGACGCCGCCCTGGACGTTGACCGCGTCCGGGACGAGCTCACCGGCGAGTGCGAGGCGCACGGACTTGGCGACGGCGATGCCCGCCTTCTCCTGGGCCTCGTCGGTGGAGGCGCCGAGGTGCGGGGTGCAGACGACCTGGTCGAACTGGAAGAGCGGGGAGTCCGTGCAGGGCTCCTTCGCGTACACGTCGAGACCGGCGCCGGCGACGCGGCCCTCCTTGAGCGCGGAGGCCAGCGCCTCCTCGTCCACGATGCCGCCGCGCGCGGCGTTGACGATGCGCACGGTGGGCTTCACCTTGTGCAGCGCCTCGTCGCCGATCAGGCCCAGCGTCTCGGGGGTCTTCGGGAGGTGCACGGTGATGAAGTCGGCGACCTCCAGGAGCTCGTCCAGCGAGAGGAGCTTGACGCCCATCTGCGCGGCGCGCGCCGGCTGCACGTAGGGGTCGTAGGCGACGATCTTCATGCCGAAGGCGGACATGCGCTGGGCGACCAGGACGCCGATGCGGCCGAGGCCGACGACGCCGAGGGTCTTCTCGCTCAGCTCGACGCCGGTGTACTTCGAGCGCTTCCACTCGCCGTTCTTCAGCGCGGTGTTGGCCTGCGGGATGTGGCGCGCGGTGGCCACGAGGAGGCCGCAGGCCAGCTCGGCGGCGGTGACGATGTTGGAGGTCGGCGCGTTCACGACCATGACGCCGGCCTTGGTGGCGGCGGAGACGTCGACGTTGTCCAGACCGACGCCCGCGCGGGCGACGACCTTCAGCTTCTTCGCGGCGGCGATGGCCTCGGCGTCGACCTTGGTGGCGGAGCGCACCAGGATGGCGTCGACATCGGCGATGGCGGGGAGGAGCTCGGCGCGGTCCGCGCCGTTGCAGTGCCGGATCTCGAAGTCCGGGCCCAGAGCGTCCACCGTGGCGGGCGACAGCTCTTCAGCGATGAGTACGACAGGTTTCGAGCTCACGTGAGTCCTCACAGATCCAGTGCGGACGGCCGTCCCGACGGCCGCAGGCGTGGAGGGGCTTGCCGCGTGGAAGACGCACGACACTGTGGGCCTGACGCGTGTATGTGGAGCAGTGTAGTCATGCGCGAGACCCCGATCAGCGCCCCTTCGGAAGGATCACCCGCACGAGTGCGTGGGCCCCGGGGGCGGGGGTGACCCGCCCCCGGGGCTCGGGTGTTACGCGTCCTCGTCGTTGACCCAGCTCATGAGCTTGCGCAGCTCACGACCGGTGGTCTCCAGGAGGTGGTTCTCGTCGGCCTTCTTGTACTCGTTGTACTTGGGCAGACCGTTGTGGTACTCGGCCATCCAGTTCTTGGCGAAGGTGCCGTCCTGGATCTCGGCGAGAACCTTCTTCATCTCGGCCTTGGTGGCGTCCGTGATGATGCGCGGGCCGGTGACGTAGTCGCCCCACTCGGCGGTCTCCGAGATGGACCAGCGCATCTTCTCCAGGCCGCCCTCGTACATGAGGTCCACGATGAGCTTCAGCTCGTGCAGGCACTCGAAGTACGCGATCTCCGGCTGGTAGCCGGCCTCGGTCAGGGTCTCGAAACCGGCCTTCACCAGGGCGGCGGTGCCACCGCAGAGGACGGCCTGCTCGCCGAAGAGGTCGGTCTCGGTCTCCTCGGTGAAGGTCGTCTTGATGACGCCGGCGCGGGTGCCGCCGATGCCCTTGGCGTACGAGAGGGCGAGCGCCAGGCCGTTGCCCGAGGCGTCCTGCTCGACGGCCACGATGCACGGAACGCCGCGGCCCTCCTCGTACTGGCGGCGGACCAGGTGGCCCGGGCCCTTGGGGGCGACCATGCAGACGTCGACGTCGGCCGGGGGCTTGATGAAGTCGAAGCGGATGTTCAGGCCGTGGCCGAAGAACAGCGCGTCGCCCTTCTTGAGGTTGTCCTTGATGGACTCCTCGTAGACCTGGGCCTGGATCGGGTCCGGGACGAGGATCATGATGACGTCGGCCTCGGCGGCGGCCTCGGACGGGGTCACCACGCGCAGGCCCTGCTCCTCGGCCTTGGCCTTGGACTTGGAACCCTCGTGCAGACCGACACGGACGTCGACACCCGAGTCACGCAGCGACAGCGCGTGGGCGTGGCCCTGGCTGCCGTAGCCGATGACCGCGACCTTGCGGCCCTGGATGATGGACAGGTCGGCATCGTCGTCGTAGAACAGCTCGGCCACTGGGTCTTCTCCTTGGTGTGCAGGTGTTGCGTCCCACCGTACGGCGGGGTGCGTCAGATACGTTTTCGGGTCTCGCCATACGAGCGGGGCGGCGGGACCTCCGGCTTGACGAGCTTTACGCCGAGCGGTCGAGGGCGCGCAGGGACCGGTCGGTGATCGAGCGCGCGCCGCGCCCTATGGCGATGGTGCCGGACTGGACGAGCTCCTTGATGCCGTACTGCTCCAGCATCTTGAGCATCGCCTCCAGTTTGTCGGCGCCTCCGGTCGCCTCGATCGTGACGGCCTCGGGCGAGACGTCGACGGTCTTGGCGCGGAACAGCTGGACGATCTCGACGATCTGGGAGCGGGTCTCGTTGTCGGCGCGGACCTTCACCAGGACGAGCTCGCGCTGGATCGCAGCGGACGGCTCGAGTTCGACGATCTTCAGGACGTTGACCAGCTTGTTGAGCTGCTTGGTGACCTGCTCCAGGGGCAGGTCCTCGACATTCACGACGATGGTGATGCGCGAGATGTCGGGGTGTTCGGTGGTGCCGACCGCGAGCGAGTCGATGTTGAAGCCGCGGCGGGAGAACAGGGCGGTGATCCGGGCCAGGACACCCGGCTTGTTCTCGACCAGGACGGAGAGCGTGTGCTTGGTGGACATGAGGTCGGTCTCTCTCTGTCTCTCAGTCGTCTTCGTTGTCGCCGAAGTCGGGGCGGACGCCCCGGGCTGCCATGACCTCGTCGTTGGAGGTGCCGGCGGCGACCATCGGCCACACCATGGCGTCCTCGTGGACGATGAAGTCGATGACGACCGGGCGGTCGTTGATCGCGTTCGCCTCGGCGATGACCTTGTCCAGGTCGGCCGGGTCCTCGCAGCGGATCGCGTAGCAGCCCATGGCCTCGGAGAGCTTCACGAAGTCCGGGATGCGGGTGCCCTTGTTGGGCGGGGTCTCGCCGTCCGGGCCCGCGTGCAGCACGGTGTTGGAGTACCGCTGGTTGTAGAACAGGGTCTGCCACTGGCGGACCATCCCGAGCGCGCCGTTGTTGATGATGGCGATCTTGACCGGGATGTTGTTCAGGGCGCAGGTGGTGAGCTCCTGATTGGTCATCTGGAAGCAGCCGTCGCCGTCGATCGCCCAGACCGTGCGGTCGGGCATGCCGGCCTTGGCGCCCATCGCGGCGGGGACCGCGTAGCCCATGGTCCCGGCGCCGCCGGAGTTGAGCCAGGTGGCGGGCTGCTCGTACTGGATGAAGTGCGAGGCCCACATCTGGTGCTGGCCGACGCCCGCGGCGAAGATCGTGTCCGGCGGGGCGAGCTCGCCGATGCGCTGGATGACCTGCTGCGGCGAGAGACTGCCGTCCTCGGGGAGGTCGTAGCCGAGCGGGTAGGTCTCGCGCCAGCGGTTGAGGTCCTTCCACCAGGCGCTGTAGTCGCCGGTGTTGCCCTCGGTGTGCTCGGCCTGGACGGCCTGGACGAGGTCGGCGATGACCTCGCGGGCGTCGCCCACGATCGGGACGTCGGCCGCGCGGTTCTTGCCGATCTCCGCCGGGTCGATGTCCGCGTGGACGATCTTGGCGTACGGGGCGAAGCTGTCGAGCTTGCCGGTGACGCGGTCGTCGAAGCGGGCGCCGAGGGCGACGATCAGGTCGGCCTTCTGGAGCGCGGTGACGGCGGTGACCGAACCGTGCATCCCGGGCATTCCCACGTGCAGCGGGTGGCTGTCGGGGAAGGAGCCGAGCGCCATCAGGGTGGTGGTGACGGGCGCTCCGGTCAGCTCGGCCAGCACCTTGAGTTCGGCGGTGGCACCGGCCTTGATCACGCCGCCGCCCACGTAGAGCACCGGGCGCTTGGCCTGGGTGATGAGCTTGGCGGCCTCGCGGATCTGCTTGGCGTGCGGCTTGGTCACCGGGCGGTAGCCGGGCAGGTCCATGACCGGCGGCCAGCTGAAGGTGGTCTTCGACTGGAGCGCGTCCTTGGCGATGTCGACCAGGACCGGGCCCGGGCGGCCGGTGGAGGCGATGTGGAACGCCTCGGCGATCGTGTGCGCGATGTCCTCGGCGCGGGTGACCAGGAAGTTGTGCTTCGTGATCGGCATGGTGATGCCGCAGATGTCGGCTTCCTGGAACGCGTCCGTACCGATGGCGCCGGAGGCCACCTGACCGGTGATCGCGACCATCGGCACGGAGTCCATGGCCGCGTCGGCGATCGGGGTGACGAGATTGGTGGCGCCGGGGCCCGAGGTGACCATGCAGACGCCGACCTTGCCGGTGGCCTGCGCGTACCCGGTGGCCGCGTGACCCGCGCCCTGCTCGTGGCGGACCAGGATGTGGCGGACCCGGGTGGAGTCCATCAGCGGGTCGTACGCCGGGAGAATGCAGCCGCCGGGAAGACCGAATACCGTGTCGGCGCCCACCTCTTCGAGGGAGCGGATGAGGGACTGCGCACCCGTGACGTGCTCAACGGTGGCGGAGGGCGATCCGCCGGTACGGGCCCGCGGCTGGGGATGGTGGGCCCCGGTGGCCTGCTCGGTCATCGGCATTCTCTTCTCGAAGCTGAGGTTTTTTGCGAGTGTTTTACGACGTTTTGCCTGGTCCGGTGCAACAAAAAAACCCCTCGTGCCGTGAGGCAAGCGAGGGGAGCGCGCCGGTGCGGTCCGCAGAGTGTCATGGAGGGACCCTGCTTCAGCCGACGCGCTTTCCAAGTACGAGAATTCGGGTGCGCATGGCATTGACCCTCTCTCCGACGCACGCGGAGTGTCAAGTGGGTGGGACCGGCGTCTCACCATGTGAGCGGCTGAGCGACGGGAACGCGCCGCCCGTGAGCACCTTCTGCGCGGGCACCCCGGCGGGCACCGGGAACGTCCCCCGGACCAGGGCGCGGCGCAGCCGATACTCGTCCAGCGGCCCCGAGAAGGCCGCGCCCTGGCCGTGCGTACAGCCCATGGCGCGCAGGGCGAGGACCTGCTCCGGGACGTCCACCCCGTCGGCCACGGACTGCATGCCGAGGTCGCAGGCGATCCTGAGCAGCCCGCTGGTGATCTTGTGCAGCCGGGCCGACTCCACGACGCCCTCCACCAGCCCCCGGTCCAGCTTGAGCACGTCGATGGGGAGGCGGCGCAGGGCGTTGATCGCGGCGTAGCCGCTGCCGAAGCCGTCGAGAGCGATCCGGACGCCCAGCCGGCGCAGCGCGGCCAGCCGCTGTTCCAGGTCCTCGAAGGGGACCCGGGGATCGCTGTCCGAGACCTCGATCATGAGCGCCCCGGAGGGCAGCCCGTGGCGCGTGAGCAGCGCCTCGACGGAGCCGGCCGGGAAGCTCCGGTCGAGCAGTCGGCGGGCCGGGAGGCGGACGGACACCGCGGTCCGGTGGCCCGCCCTGGCCCGGTCGGCGGCCTGCTCGACGGCCTCTTCGAGGAGCCAGCGGCCCAGCTCGGCGGTGCGGTCGCCGTCCTCGGAGATCCGCAGGAACTCGGCGGGCGTGAACAGGATACCCTGGGCGGAGCGCCAGCGGGCCTGGGCGGCGACGGCGGCGACCCGGCCGGTGGCGAGGTGCACCACGGGCTGGTGGAGGAGCGCGAACTCGCCGTCGCGCAGGGCGCCGCGCAGCCGGGTCGCCAGCTCGGAGCGGCGGACCACGTCGGCCTGCATCTGCGGGGCGTACAGCTCGACGCGGTTCTTGCCGCCGGCCTTGGCGCGGTACATGGCGAGGTCGGCGTTGCGCATGAGGTCGTTGGGGGTGATGCCGGGCTCGGCGAAGGCGACGCCGATGGAGGCGGTGACCCGGACCTCGCCGTCGCCGACGCGGTAGGGCTCGGAGAGCGTGAGGCGCAGCCGGTCGGCGATCTCGTGGACCTGGCACTCGCGGGCGTCCTGCTCGCGCCCGGCGTCGCCGACGATGAGGGCGGCGAACTCGTCGCCCCCGAGGCGGGCGGCGGTGTCCCCGGAGCGGACGGACTCGTGGAGGCGGCGGGCGGCCTGGACGAGCAGTTCGTCGCCCGCCTGGTGGCCGAGCCGGTCGTTGGCCGCCTTGAAGCCGTCCAGGTCGATGAAGAGGACGGCGGTGCCCGCGTCCCCGGCGCGGCGGCCGGAGAGCGCCTGGCGGACCCGGGAGGTGAACAGGGCCCGGTTGGGCAGGTCGGTGAGCGGGTCGTGCTCGGCGTTGTGCTGCAACTGGGCCTGGAGGCGGACGCGTTCGGTGACGTCCCGGCTGTTGAGGATCAGGCCGCCCTGGTGGCGGTTCACCGTGGACTCGACGTTGAGCCAGTCGCCGGAGCCGGACCGGAAGCGGCACTCGATGCGGGTGGCGGGCTCCTCGCCGGGCGGGGCGGCGAGGAAGCGGCGGACCTCGTGGACGACCCGGCCGAGATCGTCGGGGTGGATGATCGAGGACAGCTCGGCGCCGACCAGCTCGTCCGCGTCGCGCCCGTAGACACCGGCGGCGGCGGGGCTGACGTAGCGCAGGACGCCGCTGGGGGCGGCGATCATGATGACGTCGCTGGAGCCCTGCACCAGGGAGCGGAAGTGGTTCTCCTTCTGGGCCAGTTCCTGGGTGAGGGCGATGTTGTCGAGGAGCATGATGCCCTGGCGGACGACGAGGGCGAGGACCACCGTGCACCCGGTGAGGACGACGACGCGGTCCACCCGGCGGCCCTCGATCACGTTGTACAGGATGCCCAGGGTGCAGACGGCCGCGGCGAGATACGGGGTCAGCGCGGCCAGTGAGCCGGCGATGGGGCGGCCGGCGGCGCCCGGGGCGGCCGCCGCGTCCGCGCGCTCCTCCTCGGCCTGGACAGCGTTGTCCACGTCGCGCGCGGCGCCCCAGGGGGCGTACGCGAGGAGCAGCGAGCCGGCGAACCAGCCGGCGTCGAGCAACTGGCCGGAGTGGTAGGTCTGGCGGAGCAGCGGCGAGGTGAACAGGGCGTCGCAGAGCACGGTCAGGGCGAGCGCGGCGATGGCGGTGTTCACCGCGGCGCGGTTGACGCTGGAGCGCCGGAAGTGCAGGGCGAGGACCATCGAGACGAGCACGATGTCGAGCAGCGGGTAGGCCAGCGAGAGCGCGGCGCGGGCCACGCTGTCGCCCTCGATGTCCGCGACGTGCGCGGTGTGGGCGAGGGCGAGGCTCCAGGACAGGGTGAGCAGCGAGCCGCCGATCAGCCAGGAGTCGAGGGCCAGGCAGACCCAGCCGGCGCGGGTGACGGGCCGCTTGGCGAGGACAAGGAGTCCGACGATGGCGGGCGGCGCGAAACAGAGGAAGAAGACGTCGGCCAGGGACGGGCTCGGGACCCGGACCGCGCGCACGCACTCGTACCAGCCCCAGACGGCGTTGCCGCCGGAGGCCATCAGCGAGGAGAGCGCGAACAGCAGCCAGGCCGGGCGGAATCGCGCATCGGCGACGCGGGCGAAGAGGAAGCAGGAGACGGCGGCGGCGAGCGCGGCGGCGCTGAGGCCGAAGTCGCCCATGAACAGGGCGAGCTGGGCCGAGCCCCAGCCGGTGGCCGCGCCCACCGCGTAACCGCCGCAGACGAGGCCGAGGGCGAGCTGCGGGAGCAGCGCGGAGGTGCGGCCCGCCCCGGACTGCCGGGCGAGGAACGCTCCGCGGGTGCTCACCGGGGCGCTCACCGCGGCCCTCCCGAGGTCCCCGGCCGGCTGCGCCACCGGCTCACCGGTCCCTCCGCGCGCCGTCGCCGGCCCTGTCGTGTCGGATCGTTCGCCCATCGGCCGTCCATCGCCCGTCGCCCCCTCGCGTGTGGCTGGCTCCCCGGCGCCGTCCCTGCCACGGCGCGACACCCCTTTCGGGACGATACACCAGACTCGTCACTCAGGGACATAGTTCCTCTACTCTCCGTGACGACCTGCGGTGTTGTGGCCACGGAGGGGAGCCGGACGTGCCCGATGCGTGGTCAGCCGGTGGTGCGTACGACGTTCTCCAGCGGCTGCCCCGCGGCGAAGCGGGTGAGCTGTCCGGCGATCAGCCGCTTGGCGCGCGGCAGGAACGCGGAGGTGCTGCCGCCGACGTGCGGGGTGATGAGGACGTTCGGAGCATGCCAGAGGGGATGGCCGGAAGGCAGCGGTTCCGGGTCGGTGACGTCGAGGGCGGCGCGCAGCCTGCCGGACTCGAGTTCGGTCAACAGGGCCTTGGTGTCGACCACTCCGCCCCGCGCGACGTTCACCAGGAGCGCCCCGTCGCGCATCGCGGCGAGGAAGTCGGCGCCCGCCAGCCCCTGCGTGGAGGGGTTCAACGGGGTGGAGAGGATGACCACATCGGCCTCGGGCAGCAGGGCCGGGAGGTCGTCGAGCGTGTGTACGGGGCCGCGTGCGGTTGTCCGTGCGGAGCGCGCGACGCGCGCGACCCGCGCGCACTCGAACGGCGCGAGCCGGTCCTCGATGGCCGAGCCGATCGATCCGTAGCCCACGATCAGCACGGACTTGTCGGCGAGCGCCGGGTAGAAGCCGGACCGCCACTCCTCGTTGTCCTGGCCGTGCACGAAGCCGGGGAACCCGCGCAGCGAGGCCAGGATCAGCGCGAGGGTCAGCTCGGCGGTGGACGCCTCGTGGACGCCCTTGGCGTTGCACACGCTGACGCCCGCGTGCAGTCCGGCGAGGCCCGGCTCGACGTGGTCGGTGCCCGCCGACAGCGTCTGCACGACCCGGACGCGGCTCATCGCGCCGAGCGGGCGGACCGCGACCTCCATGCCCTTCATGTAGGGGACGACGTAGTAGGCGCAGTCGGCGGGGTCGGCCGGGTAGTCCTTCCCGCCGTCCCAGAAGTGGTACGTCAGGCCCTCGGGAAGCCCCTCGATCTCGTCGGCCGGGAGGGGCAGCCAGACCTCGGGGGCGGGGACGGAATGCGTGGTGGAAGTCATGGTCAGGAGGCTATGCGAAGCCCTCCCGGGCGCAGAGGTTAGGTTGTTGGCGGTGCGAGGAGGGGTTCGGGAGTTGGAGCGCAGGAGTCTCGGTGCGGCGGCGCTCGCCGTGGGTGCGGTCGGTCTCGGCTGCATGCCGATGAGCTGGGCGTACAGCGCCTCGCAGCAGCGGGGCGACCGTGCGCTGCGGGCGGTGCACGCGGCGCTGGACGCGGGCGTCGATCTGCTCGACACCGCCGACATGTACGGCCCCTTCACCAATGAGCTGCTGGTGGGGCGGGCCCTCAAGGGGCGGCGCGCGAAGGCGTTCGTGTCCACCAAGTGCGGGCTCCTGGTGGGTGATCAGCACATCGTGGCGAACGGCAGACCGGGCTACGTACGCAGGGCCTGCGACGCCTCGCTGCGGCGGCTCCAGACCGATGTGATCGACCTCTACCAGCTCCACCGCGCCGACCCCGAGGTACCCGTCGAGGAGACCTGGGGCGCGATGGCGGAGCTGGTGGGCGCGGGCAAGGTGCGGGCGCTGGGGCTGTGCGCGGTCGGTGCGCGGGCGTCGCGGCGGCCGGGTGCCCGGATGCATGACGGAACGATCCGGCAGCTGGAGCGGGTGCAGCAGGTCTTCCCGGTCAGCGCGGTGCAGGCGGAGCTCTCGGTGTGGTCGCCGCAGGCGCTGGAGTCGCTGCTGCCGTGGTGCGCGGACCGGGGCGTCGGCTTCCTGGCCGCGATGCCGCTGGGCAACGGCTTCCTGACGGGCACGCTGACGCCGGGCCAGGGGTTCGAGCCGGAGGACCTGCGGGCCCGGCATCCCCGGTTCACGGCCGAGATGATGGCGGCGAACCAGCCGTTGGTGGTGGGGCTGCGCCGTATCGCCGAACGGCACGGGGCGACGCCCGCGCAGGTGGCCCTGGCCTGGGTGCTGCACCAGGGGCCCCAGGTGGTGCCGGTGCCCGGCACGAAGCGGGCGGACTGGGCGGTGGAGAACGCGGGCGCGGCCGGGCTGACCCTGACGGAACGGGACCTGGCGGAGATCGACCGGCTGCCGGCGCCGCGCGAGTCCTGGGACAGCCCTTAGACACCGGTCCCGAAAGCGCCCCGGCCCGGGCGGCATCGGTGTAAGAACAGGGGATCAGGCGGCCGTTGAAGGGATCAGGTGCGGTGTTGGGATCAACGCAGAGCTCCGAGGGGCGTCGTACGGGGCACGACAGGAGCGGCCCGGGGGCGCGGCGGGGCGCGGTGGCCGTGCTGGCGGCCGGAGCCCTGCTGCTGGCCGCCGGGTGCAGCTCGCAGGACGGCGCGGGGAGTCCGGCGGGCGCGAGCTCTCCGGCGCACTCCCCCACCGCTTCGGCCGCCAAGTCACCCTCCCCGTCGCCGTCCGTCTCGCTGCCCCCGGCCGACCAGCCCCCCGCCAAGGGCTCGGCGAAGGTGGTCTCGACGCTCACCGAGGGGCTGAACTCCCCGTGGGGGCTGGCCGCGCTCCCCGGCGGCGACCTCCTGGTGGGCTCCCGGGACAAGGGCACGATCACCCGGATCGACGCGAAGACCGGCAAGAAGAAGCTCCTCGGCACGGTCCCCGGGGTCGCCCCGGCCGGTGAGGGCGGGCTGCTCGGCCTCGCCGTATCGCCCGACTTCGGCACGGACCACCAGGTGTACGCGTACTTCACCACCGCGTCGGACAACCGCATCGCCCGCATGATCTACGACGAGAACGGCTCGCCCGGCCAGCTGCTCGGCGCCCCGGACACCATCCTGCGCGGCATCCCCAAGGGCCAGATCCACAACGGCGGCCGGATCGCCTTCGGGCCCGACCGCGCGCTGTACGCGGGCACCGGCGAGACGGGCGACGACGGCCGCGCCCAGGACAAGAAGTCCCTGGCGGGCAAGATCCTGCGGATGACGCCCGACGGCGAGCCGCTGCACGGCAACCCGCAGGCCGACTCCGTGGTGTATTCGTACGGGCACCGCAACGTCCAGGGCCTCGCCTGGGACGCGGAGAAGCGGCTGTGGGCCTCCGAGTTCGGCCAGGACACCTGGGACGAGCTGAACCTGATCGAGCCGGGCGGCAACTACGGCTGGCCGGACGTCGAGGGCACCGCGCACAAGGAGGGCTTCCGGGACCCGGTCGCCCAGTGGAAGACCTCCGAGGCGTCGCCGAGCGGCATCGCGTACGTCAAGGGCTCCATCTGGATGGCCGGGCTGCGGGGCGAACGGCTGTGGCGCGTCCCGCTCTCCCGCGAGGACGGGGCCGCCGAGGAGCCGCTGGCGGACCCGCAGGCCTTCCTGGAGGGCGAGTACGGCCGGCTGCGCACGGTGCTCGCGGCGGGCGGCGACAAGCTGTGGCTGGTCACGAGCGAGACGGACAGCCGGGGCACGCCGAAGCCGGGCGACGACAGGATCCTGCTCGTCCAGGTCCGGTAGGGACCTGTCAGCGCTGCTCCGGCACCGGGTACAGCCGCAGGCGGTGGGCCAGGGCCGCCGCCTCGCCGCGGCCGGCCACGCCCAGCTTGGCCAGGATGTTGGAGACGTGGACGCTCGCGGTCTTCGGCGAGATGTACAGCTCCTCGGCGATCCGGCGGTTGGTGAGGCCCGCCGCGACCAGCCGGTGGACGTCCTGCTCGCGCGGGGTCAGCCCGAAGGACTCCACGGCGGCCGCGGCGGCCCGCAACTGCTCCTCCGAGGGGTCGCGGACGGGCCCGGGCCCGTCCGGGACGACGACCGCGGCCGGGATCTCCTCGGCCTCGCCGCCCGCACCGGCCAGGGCGATGCGGGCGCGCCCGGCCAGCAGCTCGACGGTCTCGGCGAGCGGGCGGGCCCCGAGCCGGACGGCGGTGGTGTGCGCGTCGCGCAGCAGGCCGGTGGCGGTGGCCCGGTCACCGGAGGCGACGAGCAGGGCCTCCGCCCAGCGGTGGTCGATCTGCGCCAGCTCGTACGGGCGGTGCAGCGGGGTGAACGCCCGGGCGGCGCCCTCCCAGTGGTCCGGGGTGTCGACGCCCTCGGCCCTGGCCAGCTCCGCCTCGACCAGGAGGGCGTAGGCGGACCAGACGGGGACGAGGACCGGCAGCCGCTTGAGGTGGCTCCGGACCAGGTCGAGGACGGCGGGGCGGCCCGGTTCGGTGGCGGGCAGGCCCCGGGCGTCGGCCTCGGCCGCCGCGACGGCGTGCAGCATGGGGAAGGCGTAGCGCTGGGTGCCGGTGGGGAAGCCCTCCTCGGCCTGCGCCTTGAAGGCGGCGCGCGCCTCGGGCAGCCGGCCCTGCATCACGGCGATCTGGATGGCGTGGCGCACCGGGTTGATGAAGTGCTGGGGCTGGGGGTCGCTGGACCCGAAGCAGCGCCGGGTCAGCGCCAGTTGCCGTTCGGCCTCGGCGAGGTCGCCCCGGGCGACGGCGAGTTCGGTACGGCGCGAGGCGACCAGCCCCTGCGACTTGCGGGACAGCGACTTGCGGGCGGCGGCCTCCGTGGTGGCCGCCGCCTCGTCCCAGCGGCCCAGCGAGAACAGGGACATCGCCTGGTTGGTACGGACCCACGCCTCCATGTCCGCGACGCCGTGCTCGTGGCAGATGCGGATGCCGTGGTCGGCGGCGGCCACCGCTTCCAGGGAGCGGCCCATGGCCTCCAGCGTGGAGGGCAGGTTGATGCTGGCCCGGCCCATGATGTCGATGAGGCCCAGCTCGTCGGCCCGGTCGCGCACGGTGTACATCTCGGCGATGCCCTCGTTCACGGCGCCCGCGTCCGCGTTGAGCCAGCCCCGGGTGAGCCGGGCGTGCAGCCCGATGTACTCGTCGCCGACGAGCTGGGCGTACTCCACGGCCCGTTCGGCGGCGGCCAGGGTCTCGGCGCCGGGGCGGTGCAGGGCGCCCCAGCCGGCCACCAGCATCAGGACGAACGCGTGCACCTTCGACGGGGGCAGGCCCCGGACCAGCCGCTCGGCGGTGGCCAGCTCCTCCCAGCCGTCGCCGCGCGTGAGGTCCTGGACGAGGCGGGAGCGCTGGACCCAGAACCAGGCGGCGCGCAGCGCGTCGTCCTCGCCCTCCAGGATGCGCAGGGCCTTCTTGCAGATGGCGAAGGCCCGTTCGCGCTCCCCGCCGAGGCGGGCGGCGACGGTGGCCTCCGCCATCAGGTCGAGGTAGGTCAGCGGGGTCGAGGCGTCCCGCCCGCAGGTCGGGTAGACCTCGGCGTAGTCGATGGGGCGCAGGGTGCGGCGGACGTCCTCGGGGGCGTCGTCCCACAGTTCGAGGGCGCGTTCCAGGAGGCGCAGCTGCTCGGCGTAGGCGTTGCGGCGGCGGGCCCGGACCGATGCCTTGAGGACGGCGGGCAGCGCCTTGGCCGCGTCGTGCGCGCCGTACCAGTAGCTGGCCAGGCGGGTGGCGCGCTCGTCGTCGGGGACGAGGGCGGGGTCGGCCTCCAGGGCCTCCGCGTACCGGCGGTTGAGGCGGGAGCGTTCGCCGGGGAGCAGGTCGTCGCTGACGGCCTCGCGGACCAGGGAGTGGCGGAAGCGGTAGCCGTCGCCCTCGGGGGTGGTCAGGAGCAGGTTGGCGCCGACGGCGGTGCGCAGCGCCGCGATGAGGTCGTCCTCGCCGAGTCCGGCGACGGCGGCGAGCAGTTCGTACTCGACGGCGGAGCCGCCCTCGGCGACGATCCGGGCGACCTTCTGGGCGTCGGCGGACAGCGCCTCGACGCGGACGAGGAGGAGGTCCCGGAGCGATTCGGGCAGGCCGTCGCCGTCCCCGTCGCCGCACTCCAGGATGCAGGCCAGCTCCTCCACGAAGAAGGCGTTGCCGTCGGAGCGCTCGAATATCTCGTCCACCAGGGCGGGATCGGGGGTGTCCGCGAGGATGCCGGCGAGCTGGCGGCGGACCTCGGAGCGGGTGAACCGGGAGAGTTCGATCCGGCGGACGGTGCGCAGCCGGTCGATCTCCGCGAGGAGGGGGCGCAGCGGGTGGCGGCGGTGGATGTCGTCGGCGCGGTAGGTGCCGACGACGACGAGGCGGCCACTGCGCAGGGTCCGGAAGAGGTAGGCGAGGAGGTGGCGGGTGGAGGAGTCCGCCCAGTGCAGGTCCTCCAGGACGAGGACGACGGACCGGTCGGCGGAGATGCGCTCCAGGAGCCGGACGGTCAGTTCGAAGAGGCGGGCGGTGCCGAGCTCGTCGTTGCCGTCGCGGCCGGTCTCGCCGAGCTCCGGGAGCAGCCGGGCCAGTTCGCCCTCCTGGCCGGCGCAGGCGGCGGCCATCTCCTCGGGCAGGGCGCGGCGCAGGGCGCGCAGGGCGGTGGAGAAGGGGGCGTACGGCAGGCCCTCGGCGCCGATCTCGACGCAGCCGCCGACGGCGACGACGGTGTCGCGGCGGGCCGCGACGGCGAGGAACTCCTCCACGAGGCGGGTCTTGCCGACGCCGGCCTCGCCGCCGATGAGCAGGGCCTGGGGCGCGCCGAAGAACCCTCCGGCGGTGCCGGAGGGTTCCTTGGTGGCGCGGGTGAGCGCGCCGGTGAGCGAGTTGAGTTCGCCGGTGCGGCCGACGAACACGGGGCTGACTGACCTGGTCTCCACGTGGGCGAGCATCGCACACGGGTCCGACAGTGCGGACGGAATTAGCTGTGGGCCGAGAGGCCCCCGGCCCCGGTCCACCGCCGCGCCTTACGCGGCGTGCGTGAACCGGTCCCGGACGCCGCCGGTACTCACCGGCCCCTCCGCCTCCTGGCGCGCGGTCCGGCGGGCGGCGCGGCGCGTGACGCGGCGGGCCCGGGTCGCTTCGCCGGCGAGGCGCTGGAGGTCGGCGCGGCGCAGGAGTTCGGCGTGCATGACCTTGTGGAGTTCGTAGTCGAACATGGGATGTCCCCCTGGGGTGAGGGCCCTTGCGGGCCTCGGTGGCGGCAGTTCCTCTGCCGTGCCACCACTCTCGTCCCCCAGGGGGGTGCGCCACATCGGGCGTGTTCCGCATCTGTGGCGTACGAGCGCCTTAGGTCCGGGGCCTCACCACCCCTAGGACCGATGAAACCGTCCGGACATGCCTTAGTCCGTGGCGCTCGGAGACCCGGAACCGTCCTAGCCGCCCGCGGTGGGCAGGGCGACGATGAGGTCGAAGTACATGGCTATGGAGATCAGTACGCCGAGGGTGCCGAGGGCGATGCCGCCCCGGGCGACGGCGCGGACCCAGCCGGCCTGCGGCTGCCGGGCGGGGGCGCCGAACGCGGGACGGACCAGGACGTAGGCGCCGACCAGCAGGGCGAGGAGGCCGAAGAGGCCGTTGACGAGGGCGGTGGAGTGCCAGGCGTCGCCGTAGATCTCGTTGATCTGCTGGGCCGCCGAGCCGCCGGAGGAGGTCTTGATCTGCCCGATCAGGGTCTCGCGCTCGGCGGCGACCCGGCCGCTCCAGGCGCCGGTGAGGCCGACGACGCCGAGTCCGGCGGAGACGACGGCCGCGGAGGCGGCGGCGAGCCGCCCGGAGGTGGCCTCGTCGGTGTCGTCGGTGTCTTCGGTGCCTTCGGTCTCCTCGACGGCTTCCGAGTCCGTCTCGTCCTGGTCCTGCGGTTCCGGATTCTCCGCGACAGCGCGGTCGGTCGTCCCGGTCTTCTCGGTCGTCTCGTCGGTCGTCTTCTCGCCGTTGGCGACGGCTTCGGGCGTGGTGGGGTTCATGCGGCGCACGCTAGGTGCCGCAGATGAGAGGCCCCTTAACGCCCTCCGTCGCACCGGCGGGCGGTCAGTGGACGCGCTCGGCCGGCTCGTCCTCGTACGTCCGCACACCCGGCACCGGCATCCGCACCACCGGGCGGTCCGGCGGTTCGATGCTGAGGCGGGGCAGGCGGCGCTCCAGCCAGCCGGGGAGCCACCAGTTGGCGCCGCCCAGCAGGTGCATGAGGGCCGGGACGAGCAGGGTGCGCAGGACGAAGGCGTCCAGGGCCACGGCCGCCGCGAGGGCGATGCCGAACATCGCGATCACGCGGTCACCGCTGAGGACGAAGGCGAGGAACACCGAGATCATGATCACAGCGGCCGAGTTGATCACCCGGCTGGTCTCGGCGAGGCCCACCCGGACGGCGCGCCGGTTGTCGCGGGTCTCCAGCCACTCCTCGTACATCCGGCCGACCAGGAAGACCTGGTAGTCCATGGAGAGGCCGAAGAGCACCGAGACCATGATCACGGGCAGGAAGGGTTCGATGGGGCCCGGGCTGCCGAGGCCCAGCAGTTCGCTGCCCCAGCCCCACTGGAAGATCGCGACGACGACGCCGAACGACGAGGCGACCGCCGCGACGTTCATCGCCGCCGCCTTCAGCGGGATGCCGACGGACCGGAAGGCCAGCAGCAGGAGCAGACAGCCGAGTCCTATGACGACGCCGATGAAGAGCGGCAGCTTGCCGATGATGATCTGCGCGAAGTCGTCGTAGCTGGCGGTCACCCCGCCGACATGGGTCTCCAGCGAGGTGTTGTCGGCCGCCTTCGGCAGCACGTCCGTGCGCAGCCGCTCCACGAGGTCGCTGGTCGCGCGGGACTGCGGGGAGGAGTCGGGGACGACGGTGACGTACGCGGTGTCGCCCGCCGCGTTGTACGTGACCGGGTGGGCCCACGCCACCCCGTCGACCGTGCGCAGGGTGGCGGGCAGGGCGTCCATCGCGAGCCGGTCGTCGGCGCCGTCGAGGTGCGCGGCGACGGTCAGCGGTCCGTTGACGCCGGGGCCGAAGCCGTCGGCGAGCAGGTCGTACGCCTGCCGGGTGGTGGCGGACTCCGCGTTGTTGCCCTGGTCGGAGCTGCCGAGGTGGAGCGAGAAGGTGGGCAGCGCGAGGACCAGCATCACCACGGCGGCCACGGCGCCCAGGAGCTTGGGGTGCCGCTCCACGAAGGCGGACCAGCGGGCGGCAAAACCGGTGGGCGGCTCGGGCTGCGGCCCGTGTTCGGCGAGCCGGGCCCGTTCGCGCCGGCTGAGCGCCCGCAGTCCGATGAGCGAGAGGAGTGCCGGCAGCAGGGTCACCGACGCGGCCACGGTCAGGACGACGGTGAGCGAGGCGGCGATGGCCACGCCGTTGAGGAAGCTCAGCCGGAGGATCAGCATGCCGAGGAGCGCGATGCAGACCGTGGCCCCGGCGAAGACCACGGCCCGCCCGGTCGTCGCCACCGCGTGCTGCGCGGCCTCGGGCACGGTCATGCCGCGCCGCAGCCCTCTGCGGTGCCGGGTGACGATGAACAGGGCGTAGTCGATGCCCACGCCGAGCCCTATCAGCATGCCGAGCATGGGCGCGAAGTCGGCGACGGTCATCAGGTGTCCGAGGAGCACGATGCCCGCGTACGCCGTGCCGACCGAGACGAGGGCCGTGGCGATGGGCAGCAGGCTCGCGGCGAGGGAGCCGAAGGCGAGGAAGAGCACGACGGCCGCGACGGCGACCCCGATGACCTCGCTGAGATGCGCGGCGGGCGCCTCGGTGAGCCCGACGGCCTGGCCGCCGAGTTCGACGCGCAGATGCGGGCTCTCGGCCGCCTTCGCGGTGTCCACGACCGCCCGCGCCTGCGCCACGGGCACGTCGTCGGCGCGCTGGTCGAAGGTGACGGTGGCGTACGCGGTGTGCCCGTCGGTGCTGATCTGCGCGGCCCCGGTCTCCGTGTAGGGGCTGTCGACGGCCCCGACCCCGGGCAGCCGCTCCACGGCGTGCAGGGTGCGGGTCATCTTCTGCTCGACGTCGGTGGCCCGGACCGTGGAGTCCGCGGTGTGCCAGACGATGGTGTCGGTGTCCCCGCCGAGATCGGTGAACCCGCTCTTCAGCAGCTCCGCGGCCCGCCCGGACTCGGTGCCGGGTGCCTCGTAGTCGTTGGTGTACGCGGACCCCGCGAACGCCGCGGCGGCGGCCGTGCCCCCGAGGGCGAGCAGCCAGATCAGGACGGCGATGAGGCGGTGCGTGACGCACCAGCGAGCGATGGCAGCCAAGGGGACGTGCTCCCTGCGGGTTCGTGGACCTTTAACCGCAGATAACGCGATCTGCCCGTAAACGTCTCATGACCTGAGAACGCCACTCTGACAGCAGAAGATGATCCTTTGTCCCTTTCGTGGCCATGGTCACAGGGCCTGATCCCGAGCCGCACCGGGATGGATCAGGCCCCGCGACCGGCGGGTCAGCCGGAGACGCTCGCCCGGCCGTTCTCGATGTGCCCCATCAGCCGTCGCCGGAAGCCGCTCTCGCCCTCGGCCGTGACCGCCAGGTCGTACCAGCCGTGCGCGTCGGCCGCCGAGTGCACGACCGTACGGGCGCGGCCCGGCTTGACGGTGACGCGGCGGGTCCAGCCCCTCAGGTCGGCCTCGTCCACGTAACCGAGCGGGCGCACCAGGAACGTCAGGTTCCGGCGGCCGTTGTTGCGCAGGGTGAGGTGCAGATCGCGGTCGCGGACGTCGACGCGGGTGGTGACCTCCGCGCCGCCGTCGGCCGGTCCCTCGAACTCGCGGCGGAAGCCGTTCGGCCCGGTGACCGTGAAGCGGTACGCCCCGCCCGTCCCCGGAACGGTCCAGTGCCCCTCGCCCCGGACGTCCTGGTGCTGCGGGGCCGGGAACTCGCCCGCGTACGGGTACAGCGCGAAGTGCGCCGACGCCTTGCCGCTGTTGGCGAGCTCCACCCGCAGACCGCCGCCGGTCCGCCGGACCTGGGCGTCGGGCTGGTACGGCAGCGGGCGCGCCGGGCGCACGCCGGGCTCCTGCTCGGGGAGGCGCTGGACGGCGGGCGGCTCGGGCTGCCAGCGGCCGCTGAGCGGCGGGATCGCCCCGGGCCGCGCCACGGCCGGCTGCCGCCGCTGCCGGGTGAAGTCGAACGCGGAGGTGAGGTCGCCGGTGACACGGCGCCGCCAGTCGCTGATGTTGGGCTCCTCGACACCCGTCCAGCGCTCCAGGAAGCGGATGACGGAGGTGTGGTCGAAGACCTCGGAGCAGACGTAGCCGCCCACGGTCCACGGCGAGACGACGAGCATCGGCACCCGGATGCCGAGGCCGGTCGGGCGGCCCTCCCACTGCTCGTCGGTCACGCCGGGCGGCGCGACGGGCGGCGGGACGTGGTCGAAGAAGCCGTCGTTCTCGTCGTAGTTGATCAGCACGGCGGTGTGCCGCCAGACGTCCGGGTGCTTGCCGAGCGCGTCGAGGATCTTGTAGACGACGGTGGCGCTGTGCACCGGCGAGGAGACGCTCGGGTGCTCGGAGTCGATGGCCGACGGGACCAGGTAGGAGACCTCGGGCAGCGTGCCGGCCGCCACGTCCTTGGCGAACTCCTCGGCCAGCGTCCCGGTCGGCACCCGGCGCAGCGCCCGCTCGAACAGGCTGCGCTCCTGCCGGGTGAGGGTGGCCACGCCCTGCTCCAGGAGCCCGAGCAGCCGCTCCCGTTCGGCCTCGGAGGCGCCCCGGACCTGCGCGTAGAAGGACTCCATGTAGGTGTGGCCACCAGTCTTCGCCAGCGCCTTGCGGGCGACGGCCTTGAAGGTGGCGTAGAACTCGATCTGGTTGTCGGTGAAGTTCTCCCACTCGGTGTACGTGCGCCAGCTGCGCCCGGCCTTCTCCAGCCGCTCGGCATAGGTGGACCAGTCGTAGCCGGGGTGCGTGCCCTCGTCGTAGGCGTCGTTCCCGACGGCCCGCTTCCCGTTCGGCTCGAAGCCGGTCTTCCCGCTCCACAGATGGTTGCGGTTGGGGCTGGTGGAGCTGTGGATCGAGGAGTGGTACGCGTCGCAGACGGTGAAGGTGTCGGCCAGTTCGTAGTGCAGCGGGATGTCGCGGCGGTCGTAGTACGCCATCGTGGCCGCGCTCTTGGCGCTGATCCAGCCGTTCATCCAGCCGCCGCCCCAGGCCTTCGCGCCGCCGTTCCAGGAGTGGTCGAGGGCGCCGATGTACTGGAGGTCCTTCTTCTGCTCCTCGGCCGCGCCGCGCACCGGGAAGGGCAGCACGGTGGAGCCGGCCGCGCCGGGCTGCTCGAACACCGTCGTGCCGGTGGGCAGTTCGACGGCGTTGCGGTCCCCGAAGCCGCGTACGCCGCGCAGGGTGCCGAAGTAGTGGTCGAAGGAACGGTTCTCCTGCATCAGGATCACCACGTGCCTGATGTCCCGCAGCCCTCCGCCACCGGGCCCCGCGTGGGCGGGCTGCGCGGCGATGGCGGTCTGGAGCGACGGCGGCAGGAACGATCCCGCCGCAGCGACGCCGAGCGCGCCGCCGCCCAGCGCGAAGAGCCGACGCCGTGACATGTCCGTGGTCAAAAGAGCCTCCCCATTCCGGTGGTTACAGCCGGGAAGCTATGCAGGCCGGGTGGCGCGGGGAAGGACTGCGCGCGGACCGGTGGTGAACGTCCAACAGGTCCGCCCCGAAAGTCCAAGCACGCCGAAGGGGCGGTGTCACCGGTCCGGAGACCGTGACACCGCCCCTTCGGGCCGTACGGGAGGCTCAGCCCTCGACGCCCAGCTTCTCCAGGATCAGCTCGCGGACGCGGGCCGCGTCCGCCTGGCCCCGGGTGGCCTTCATGACCGCGCCGACCAGCGCGCCGGCCGCCGCGACCTTGCCGCCGCGGATCTTGTCCGCGATGGCGGCGTTGCCCGCGATGGCCTCGTCCACGGCGGTGGACAGCGCGCCCTCGTCCGAGACGACCTTCAGGCCGCGCTTCTCGACCACGGTGTCCGGGTCGCCCTCGCCGGCGAGCACGCCCTCCAGGACCTGGCGGGCCAGCTTGTCGTTGAGGTCGCCCGCGGCGACGAGCTCGGCGACCTGGGCGACCTGCGCCGGGGTGACGGGCAGCTCGTCGAGGCCGCGGCCGGTCTCGTTGGCGTTGCGGGCCAGCTCGCCCATCCACCACTTGCGGGCCTGGTCCGACGGGGCGCCCGCTTCGGTCGTGGCGACGATCAGGTCGACCGCGCCCGCGTTGAGGATGGACTGCATGTCGTGCTCGGAGACGCCCCACTCCTCCTTGAGCCGGGCGCGACGGAGCCGCGGCAGCTCGGGGAGGTCCTTGCGCAGCTCCTCGACCCACTCCCGGGCCGGGGCGACCGGCACGAGGTCGGGCTCGGGGAAGTAGCGGTAGTCCTCGGCGTTGTCCTTGATGCGGCCGGCCGTGGTGGAGCCGTCCTCCTCGTGGAAGTGCCGGGTCTCCTGGACGATCGTGCCGCCGGAGTTCAGCACCGCGGCGTGGCGCTGGATCTCGAAGCGGGCGGCGCGCTCGACGGAACGCAGCGAGTTCACGTTCTTCGTCTCGGAGCGGGTACCGAACGTCTCGGTGCCGTTCGGGCGCAGCGACAGGTTGACGTCGCAGCGCATCTGGCCCATCTCCATGCGGGCCTCGGAGACGCCGAGCGCCTTGATGAGCTCGCGCAGCTCGGCGACGTACGCCCGGGCGACCTCGGGGGCCCGTGCGCCCGCTCCCTCGATCGGCTTGGTGACGATCTCGATGAGCGGGATGCCCGCGCGGTTGTAGTCGAGCAGGGAGTGGGACGCGCCGTGGATACGGCCGGTGGCGCCGCCGACGTGCGTCGACTTGCCGGTGTCCTCCTCCATGTGGGCGCGTTCGATCTGCACCCGGAAGACCTCGCCGTCCTCCAGCTGGACGTCCAGATAGCCGTTGAAGGCGATCGGCTCGTCGTACTGGGAGGTCTGGAAGTTCTTCGGCATGTCCGGATAGAAGTAGTTCTTCCGGGCGAAGCGGCACCACTCGGCGATCTCGCAGTTCAGCGCGAGGCCGATCTTGATCGCGGACTCCACGCCGATCTCGTTGACGACCGGCAGCGCGCCGGGCAGCCCGAGGCAGACCGGGCAGGTCTGCGTGTTGGCGTCCTGCCCCAGCTCGGTGGAGCAGCCGCAGAACATCTTCGTCTTGGTGCCGAGCTCCACATGGACCTCAAGGCCCATGACGGGGTCGTACGTCGCGAGGGCGTCCTCGTACGACTCCAGGTCGATGACAGTCACGGAAAACTTTCCCTCTCAGCCCAGCAGTACGTCGTCGTCGCCGAGACGCTTCAGTTCGCGATAGAGGATCGCGAGGCCGGTCACGATCGCCGCGGCGGACACGGCGGCGTCGATGAGGCGCAGCGTGTCGTTGTCCGAGCGGGCCATCTTCGCCTGCTTGGCGACGCTCAGCGCACCGAAGGCGGTGGTGCCCATGGACACGTACAGCCCGGTCTTCGACTTCTTGAAGTTCTTGGCCTTCTTGGTCATGGCACTCATAGCGACGGAGCCTCCTCGAGCAGCGGGTGTCCCCACTTTTCCACGAAAGCGGCCTCGACGGCGGCTCCGACCTTGTACAGCCGGTCGTCCTTCATCGCGGGGGCGATGATCTGGAGCCCGACGGGCAGTCCGTCCTCGGGGGCCAGGCCGCAGGGCAGCGACATGGCGGCGTTGCCGGCGAGGTTGGTCGGGATGGTGCACAGGTCGGCCAGGTACATCGCCATCGGGTCGTCGGCGCGCTCGCCGATCGGGAAGGCGGTGGTGGGCGTGGTCGGCGAGACGATCACGTCGACCTGCTCGAACGCCTGCTCGAACTCGCGCGTGATCAGCGTACGGACCTTCTGCGCGGAGCCGTAGTACGCGTCGTAGTAGCCGGAGCTGAGCGCGTACGTACCGAGGATGATGCGGCGCTTGACCTCGTCGCCGAAGCCGGCCTCGCGGGTGAGCGCGGTGACGTCCTCGGCGGACTTCGTGCCGTCGTCCCCGACGCGCAGGCCGTAGCGCATGGCGTCGAACCGGGCGAGGTTCGAGGAGCACTCGGACGGCGCGATCAGGTAGTACGCCGAAAGGGCCAGGTCGAACGTCGGGCAGTCCAGCTCCACGACCGTGGCGCCGAGCGACTTCAGCAGCTCGACCGACTCGTTGAAGCGCTGGACGACCCCGGCCTGGTAGCCCTCGCCGGAGAACTGCTTGACGACGCCGACGCGCATGCCCTGCACGGAGCCGTTGCGCGCGGCCTCCACGACCGGCGGCACCGGCGCGTCGATCGACGTCGAGTCCATCGGGTCGTGCCCGGCGATCGCCTCGTGCAGCAGGGCCGCGTCCAGGACCGTGCGGGCGCAGGGGCCGCCCTGGTCGAGGGAGGACGAGAAGGCGACCATGCCGTAGCGGGAGACCCCGCCGTAGGTGGGCTTGACGCCGACCGTGCCGGTGACGGCGGCGGGCTGGCGGATGGAGCCGCCGGTGTCCGTGCCGATGGCGAGCGGGGCCTCGAAGGAGGCGAGGGCGGCCGAGGAGCCGCCGCCGGAGCCGCCCGGGATGCGGGTGAGGTCCCAGGGGTTGCCGGTCGGGCCGTAGGCGCTGTTCTCGGTGGAGGACCCCATGGCGAACTCGTCCATGTTGGTCTTGCCGAGGATGACCACGTCGGCGGCCTTCAGCTTCCGCGTGAGGGTCGCGTCGTACGGCGGGACCCAGCCTTCGAGGATCTTCGAGCCGACG
Organism: Streptomyces sp. CB01249; assembly: GCF_001905735.1. Lineage (GTDB taxonomy): Bacteria > Actinomycetota > Actinomycetes > Streptomycetales > Streptomycetaceae > Streptomyces. The sequence continues at coordinate 1,332,822 of NZ_LISW01000002.1, read as the reverse complement.
GTGGTCGGCATGTCCTTCGTGGTGAAGATGTCCTTGAGCGCGAGCGGGACGCCGGCCAGCGGGCCCAGCTTCTCGCCGGCCGCCTTCTTGGCGTCCACGGCACGGGCCTGGGCGAGCGCGCCCTCGCGGTCGACGTGCAGGAAGGCGTGCACCTTCTCGTCCACGGCGTCGATCCGCGCGAGGTGGGCCTCGGTGACCTGGACGGCGGTGAGCTCGCCGGAGGCGATCTTCGCGGCGATCTCGGCCGCGGTGAGCTTGATGATGCTGCTGATGTCCGTCATGGCTGTCAGTCCTCCCCCAGGATCTGCGGCACCTTGAAACGCTGCTGCTCCTGGGCCGGGGCGCCGGAGAGCGCCTGCTCGGGGGTGAGAGACGGACGGACGACGTCCGCCCGCATGACGTTCGTCAGCGGCAGCGGGTGGGAGGTCGGCGGTACGTCTTGGTCGGCTACCTCGGAGACGCGGGCGACCGCGCCGATGATGTCGTCGAGCTGTCCGGCGAAGTGATCGAGCTCTTCGCCCTTCAGCTCCAGACGCGCCAGCCGGGCGAGGTGGGCGACCTCCTCGCGCGTGATGCCAGGCATGCAGCGATCCTCAGGGGTTGGTGTGTGGTTTTCGCCCAATCCTATGGGGTCGGCCACGTGCCCGAGGACAGGGTTTCTACGTCGTCGCCGGGCGCGAGCCCGTCGTGCGGCCGGAGGGGCGCTGTTCCAGCTCGGCCGCCGGGGCCGTGGGCGTCGTGGCGGAGGCCGCCGGGGCCGGCGCCCCCGCCGCCGCGGCCAGCTCCGCCGGGCGGCGCCAGCCGTGCTCGCCCCGGGCCCGCAGCCAGGCGGTGGTCTCCTGGGGCGGCATCGCGGCCGCCACCAGCCAGCCCTGGACCGCGTCGCACCGCAGGTCCCGCAGCCGCTCCCAGGTCTCGTCGTCCTCGACGCCCTCCGCCACGACCAGCAGGCCCAGCGAGTGGGCCAGGTCGATGGTGCAGCGGACGATCTCCGCGTCCTCGTGGTCGATGGCGAGCCGGGCCACGAAGGAGCGGTCGATCTTCAGCTCGCTGACCGGCAGCCGGCGCAGGTGGACCAGCGACGAATACCCGGTGCCGAAGTCGTCCAGGGACATCTTCACGCCGTGCCCGGTCAGCCCGGCGAGCGTGTCCGCCGCCCGCTGCGGGTCCTCCAGGAGCACGTGCTCCGTTATCTCCAGCTGGAGCGCTCCCGCCGGGACGCCGTGCCGGGCGAGCCGGGCCGCGACGCCGCCGGCGAACCCGGGGGTGTGCACATCGCGCGGCGACACGTTGACGGCGACCGGGACGAAGAGGCCCTGGGCCCGCCACCGGGCGACCTGGGCGAGCGCCGTCTCCAGGACGTACTCGGTGAGGTGCGGCATCAGCCCGGAGGACTCCGCGATGACGATGAACTCGTCCGGGGGCACTCTGCCGCGTTCCGGGTGCACCCAGCGCACCAGCGCTTCGAGCCCGGCGACCTGGCCGTCGAAGCGGACCTTGGGCTGGTAGTGCAGCTCCACCTCGCCCGCGTCCAGCGCGCGGCGCAGGTCGCCGAGGAGGCCGAGCCGGTCCGGGGTGTTGCTGTCGCGCTTGGACTCGTACACCTCCACGCCGGTGCGGTCCCGCTTGGCCTGGTACATCGCCACGTCGGCGCGGCGCAGCAGCCCCTCCGCGTCCAGCGCGTGGTCCGGGAAGACGGCGACGCCCGCGCTGGCCTCCAGGACCAGGGTCAGCCCGTCCAGGTCCAGCGGGGACGACAGCTCGGCGACCAGGTGGCGGGCGACGCGCTGGGCGCTGGTGGTGGAGTCGGCGGTGGGCAGCAGGACCGCGAACTCGTCGCCGCCGAGCCGGGCCGCCTCCGCGCCGCGCGGCAGGGCGAGCCGGAGCCGTTCCGCGATCTGGAGCAGCAGCCGGTCGCCGGCCAGGTGGCCCAGGGTGTCGTTGACGGCCCGGAAGCGGTCGAGGTCGATGAGGACGAGGGCGACCCGGCTGCCGACGCCCTCCGCCTCCTCCAGCGCGGTCCAGGTCCGCTCCAGCAGCCACTGGCGGTTGGGCAGCCCGGTCAGCGGGTCCTTCAGCTGCTCCTCGGCCCGGGCGCGGGCGATCCAGAGCGTGGAGTCGAGCGCGATCAGCGGCACCGCGAAGAGCGGCAGCAGGACCGGCCGGGCCATCGCGACGACGCAGATCAGCGGGGCGATGCCGAGCAGGGCGACCGCGACGAGGCCCTGACGGAGCATCGCGGTGCGGGCGACGGTGGGCAGGCCGCCGCCGGGCTGGGCCCGCGAGTACCACAGCAGGACCCGGGTGACGAGCAGATAGGTGGAGGCGGCGAGCAGGACTTCCGGGACGGCGTCGATGCCCCAGTCGAGTGGCCGCCACGGCGTTTCGACCGACTGCACCTCGCCGAACGCGGCGAGCACCAGGGCCGCCGCCCCGACCCCGAGGATGTCCACGGCGCCGTGCAGGAGCCCCTGCCACCAGCGGTGTCTGCGGGCGACGCCGACGAGGACGACCACGACGAGGCTGACCAGTCCGGCCGGCACCCAGCCGTACAGCAGCAGGACGGCCAGGGTGAGGGCGGCGCCGGAGCCGGTGCCGCCCCACCAGCGGTCGCGGCCGAGCGCGACGAGGTGGCCGACGACGATGCCGGTGAGGACGGCCAGCGACCAGCCGGCCTTGCCGTCCGGGAAGAGGGCGCGCCCCTGGTCGAGGGCGCGGGAGAAGCCGGTCGCGAGCTGGATCGTGGCAAGGGCCACCACGACGGCGCCCACTTTGGGCGCGGGTCCCACGAAACCTTGCAGCCGCGCCACCGGTGCGGCGCTCTCGGTCGGTTTCATTCCGTCCCTCTCACAGCCGGCGATGCCGATGTCACCCGATGAATGCGTGCCGTGCCACGACGCACCCCGGCCCCGCCCGGTGGCCAGGTTCGAGGGCGTGTCTGACCACAGTAGGCCGCGGAGGGCTGCTACGGGCAGCGGTCTACGGGTCTTGCCCAAATGCGAACCGACTATCCGTCAGCATCTGCTAGGGGGCGCCCTTGCGCCGATCGGGTGACGCCGACGATGCGTCGGCGGGCGCTCACTCTCCGGGGGCGGCGCCCTCCTCCGGAGCCGGTTCCCCGGCCGGGACGGCCGCCTCGCGGGCGGCGTCCGGGCCCTCGGCGAGGAGGACGGCGAAGCCGGTCTCGTCGAGCACGGGGACCTTCAGCTGGACCGCTTTGTCGTACTTGGATCCGGGGTTGTCGCCGACGACGACGAAGGCGGTCTTCTTGGAAACGGAACCGGTGACCTTCGCTCCCCGGCTCTGCAGGGCCTCTTTCGCGCCATCCCTGGTGTGCCCGGTCAGGGTGCCCGTGACGACGACGGTGAGCCCTTCGAGGGGGCGGGGGCCCTCGTCCTCACCGGCTCCCTCGTCCTCCATCCGGACTCCGGCCTCGCGCCACTTGCGCAGGATCTCGCGGTGCCAGTCCTCGGCGAACCACTGCTTGACCGAGGCGGCGATGATGGGCCCGACCCCGTCGGCGTCGGCCAGCTCCTGCTCGGTGGCCTCCTCGATGCGGTCGATGGACCGGAACTGGCGGGCCAGCTCCCGGGCCGCGACCGGGCCGACGTGGCGGATGGAGAGCCCGGTGAGGACGCGGGCCAGCGGGGCCTCCTTGGCCGCGGCGATGGCGTCGAGCATCGCGAGGGCGTTCTTCTTGGGCTCGCCCTGCTGGTTGGCGAAGACCCGGGCGATCTTCTCCTCACCGGTCTTCGGGTCGCGCTTGGGCAGCCCGCTGTCCGGGTCGAGGACGTAGGCCCGGATCGGCAGCAGCTCGTCCACGGTCAGCCCGAAGAGGTCGCCCTCGTCGCGCAGCGGCGGTTCGGCGGGCTCCAGCGGTGCGGTCAGCGCGGCGGCGACCACGTAGCCGAAGTGGTCGATGTCGAGGCACTTGCGGCCGGCGAGATAGGAGACGCGCTCGCGCAACTGGGCCGGGCAGGAACGGGCGTTGGGGCAGCGGACGTCGACGTCCGCCTCCTTCATGGGCTTCAGCTCGGTGCCGCACTCCGGGCAGTGGTCCGGCATGACGAACGCCCGCTCGGTGCCGTCGCGGAGGTCCACGACCGGGCCGAGGATCTCCGGGATCACGTCCCCGGCCTTGCGGAGCACCACCGTGTCGCCGATCAGGACGCCCTTGGCCTTGACCACGTTCTGGTTGTGCAGGGTGGCGAACTCGACCTCGGAGCCCGCCACCACGACCGGCTCGACCTGGGCGTACGGGGTGACGCGGCCGGTGCGGCCGACGCCGACGCGGATGTTGACGAGCTTGGTGTTGACCTCCTCCGGCGCGTACTTCCAGGCGATGGCCCAGCGCGGGGCGCGGGAGGTGGAGCCAAGGCGGCCCTGGAGCGGGATCTCGTCCAGCTTGACGACGACGCCGTCGATCTCGTGCTCCACGGAGTGCCGGTGCTCGCCGAAGTAGGCGATGAACTCCCGTACGCCTGCGAGGGAGTCGACCACCTTGTTGTACTTGGCGGTGGGCAGGCCCCACTCGCGCAGCAGTTCGTAGGCGTGCGAGAGGCAGTCGATGTCGAAGCCCTCGCGGGCGCCGATGCCGTGCACCACCATGTGCAGCGGGCGTGTGGCGGTGACCTTGGGGTCCTTCTGGCGCAGCGAACCGGCCGCCGCGTTACGGGGGTTGGCGAAGGGCTTGTCGTCGGCCTCCACCAGCCGGGCGTTCAGCTCCTCGAACCCCTCCATCGGGAAGAAGACCTCGCCGCGCACCTCGACCAGCGGGGGCACCCGGTCGCCCTTGAGGCGGTGCGGGATGTCCGCGATGGTGCGGACGTTGGGCGTGATGTCCTCGCCGGTGCGGCCGTCGCCCCGGGTCGCGGCGCGGGTCAGCACGCCGTGCTCGTACGTCAGGTTGACGGCGAGGCCGTCGATCTTCAGCTCGCACAGGTAGTGGTAGCCGGGCGCGCCGACGTCCCGGGCGATGCGCTCGCCCCAGGCGGACAGCTCCTCGTCGTCGAAGGCGTTGTCCAGGGACAGCATGGGCTCGCGGTGCTCGACCGAGGTGAACTCCGTGCGGTACGGCCCGGCGACCTTCTGGGTCGGCGAGTCCGGGGTGCGCAGCGGGGGGTGGGACTCCTCCAGGGCCTCCAGCTCGCGCAGCAGCCGGTCGAACTCGGCGTCGCTGACGACCGGCTGGTCGTTCACGTAATACCGGAAGCGGTGCTCCTCGATCTGCTCCGCGAGGAGCTTGTGCCGCTCCTGTGCCTCGGCTGGCACCGCCGTCTGCTCTTCGCCGGCCATCGTCCCGTCCTCCCGTTACCCAGCGTCCCGCTACTCAGGGTTGTCTGCGAGCGATCTCGCGGCCCGGGCGCAGTGGGCGAGCGCGGCCCGTGCGTACGCGGGCGACGCACCCGCGAGTCCGCACGAGGGGGTGACCGTCACGGACTCGGTGAGAGTCCCCGGATTCAGCCCCAGCCTGCGCCACAGCGTCCTGACACCCATGACGCTACCGCCCGGGTCGGACAATCGGCCCGAGGCCGGGTCGGTGCCCGGTACGACCCCGAAGAACATCCGGGTGCCGCCCTCGACGGCTTCCCCGACGGCCTCCTCCTCACGCTCGGTGAGCAGGGAGAGGTCGAAGGAGATGCCGTCCGCCCCGGCCCGGCGCAGCAGCGCGAACGGCACATCGGGGGCGCAGGTGTGCACCAGCGTGGCGGTCTCCCCCGCCGCCGCGAGGACCTCGCGCAGGGTGGCCTCCACGACCTGGCGGTCCACCGCCCGGTAGGTGCGGTAGCCGCTGGCGGTCCGGACCCGGCCGCGCAGCACGGCGGTGAGCGAGGGCTCGTCCAGCTGGAGGGCGATCCGCGCCCCGGGCACCCGGCGGCGCACCTCGGCGAGGTGGCCGCGCAGACCCTCGGCGAGCGAGTCCGCGAGGTCGCGGCAGGCCCCCGGGTCGCCGAGGAACGCCTCGCCGCCCCGGCGTTCCAGGGCGGCGGCGAGGGTCCAGGGCCCCACGGCCTGGACCTTGAGCGGGCCCTCGTAGCCCTGGGTGAACTCCTCCAGGGCGTCCAGGTCCTCGCCGAGCCAGGACCGGGCGCGGCGGGTGTCGCGGCCGGGCCGGTCGCTGATCCGCCAGCCGCTCGGCTCGACGTGCCCGTACAGCTCGGAGAGGAGTCCGATCGTGCGGCCGATCATGTCGGCGCCGGGCCCGCGGGCCGGAAGTTCCGCCAGGTACGGCATGCCCTCGCCGTCGCCGAAGGAGCCGGTGACGGTCTTCGCCGCCTCCCGGGCGTCTCCCCCGGGCATCGAACCGATCCCGGTGGCCGGGCAGTCCCTGAACTCGCTGATCTCGCTCACGCGAGAAGCCTAAGGCCCTGCGATCAGCGGCCGGGGCGGACGGTGAGGTCGTTGACCTCGGCGTCGCGGGGCAGGTCGAGCGCCATCAGGATGGTGGTCGCGACGGACTCGGGGTCGATCCAGCGGGCGGGGTCGTACTCCTTGCCCTCCTGCCGGTGGACCTTCTCCTGCATGGGGCTGGCGGTGCGGCCCGGGTAGACGGTGGTGACCCGGACGCCGTTGCCGTGCTCCTCGTGGCGCAGCGAGTCCGCGAGGGCCTTCAGGCCATGCTTGCTGGCGGCGTACGCGCTCCACTCGGGGCTCGCGGAGAGCCCGGCGCCGGAGTTGACGAAGAGTACGTGGCCCTGGGCGACGCGCAGTTGGGGCAGGGTGAGCCGGGTCAGCTCGGCGGGGGCGACGAGGTTGGCGTTGAGCTGGTAGTGCCAGGCCTTGGGGGTCAGCTCACCGACCGGGCCGAGCTCGACCACGCCCGCGACGTGCAGCAGCGAGTCGAGCCGTTCCGGGACGCTCTGCTGGGCGAGGGCCCAGGAGAGCCGGTCCGGGTTGGACAGGTCGCCGACGAGGGTGCGGGCGCCGGGGTGGAGCGCGGCGAGCTCCTTGGCGCGGCCCGCGTCGCGGGCCAGCAGGACGAGGTCGTCGCCGCGCTCGGTGAGACGCCGGGCGACCGCTGCGCCGATGCCGGAACCGGCACCGGTGATGAGGTGAGTGGACATGGCCCCCATCGTCGCATCCGCCGCCCGGGCCCCGTACGTCACATCACTGCAGGCCGGCCGACTCCTCCAGGTAGGCCAGGGCGCCGACGCCGTCCTCCGCGAAGAAGACCAGCTCGGTCAGCGGGAGGGGCAGGAAGCCCTCGTCCTCCATGCGCTGGAACTGCTCGCGCAGGCCGTCGTAGAAGCCGGCGGTGTTGAGCAGGACGACGGGCTTGGTGTGCTTGCCGTGCTTCTTGAGCTCCAGGATCTCGGTCGCCTCGTCCAGCGTCCCGGTGCCGCCGACCATGATCACGATCGCGTCGGACTTCGCGAGCAGGAGCGCCTTGCGCTCGGCGAGGTCGCGGGCGATGACCATCTCGTCGGCGTTGGTGCGCGCCTTCGCGGCCAGGAAGTCCACCGAGACGCCGACCAGCTTGCCGCCCGCCTCCTGGACGCCGTCGGCGACGACCTTCATCAGGCCGCTCTCGGAGCCGCCCCAGACGAGGGTGTGCCCGCCGCGCCCCAGCAGCTCGGCGAATTCACGGGCGGGCACGGTGTAGCGGTCGTCGAGGTCGGCAGCGGAGAGGAAGACGCAGATGTTCATGACCGCCACGGTACGACCCGCCCCGCGCGGAGCCGCTGCCGGGATGCGGCGGGCGCCGGTGTGGCGGACCCTGAAATCCGTGGCACCGCCACGAAAGCGCCCCGCGCGGCCACGCCCGTACTGGGGTCGGGCGTTGCCGTGCGGGGCTTTCGCGCGCGTACGGTGCTCAGCTCGCGGCGGCGCGCTCCCGGCGGACCGTCGTCGCGATCGTCGCGGAGCCGACCACGCGGGTCCCGTCGTACAGCACGACCGCCTGACCGGGAGCGACGCCCCGGACCGGCTCGGTGAACGTGACGTGCAGGATGCCGTCGGCCAGCTCGGCGGTCACCTCGGTCTCGCCGCCGTGGGCGCGGAGCTGCGCGGTGTACGTCCCCGGGCCGGACGGCGGTGTTCCGCACCAGCGGGGCTTGATCGCGGTGAGCGCGGTGACGTCCAGGGCCTCGGCGGGGCCGACGGTCACCGTGTTGTTGACCGGGGAGATGTCCAGGACGTAGCGCGGCTTGCCGTCGGGGGCGGGGTGGCCGATGCGCAGGCCCTTGCGCTGGCCGATGGTGAAGCCGAAGGCGCCCTCGTGGGTGCCGAGCTTCGCACCGGACTCGTCCAGGATGTCGCCCTCCGACGGGCCGCCGAGGCGGTTCGCCAGGAAGCCCTGGGTGTCGCCGTCGGCGATGAAGCAGATGTCGTGGCTGTCGGGCTTCTTGGCGACCGCGAGGCCCCGGCGCTCGGCCTCGGCGCGGATCTCGTCCTTGGTGGTGAGGGTGTCGCCGAGCGGGAACATCGCGTGGGCGAGCTGGCGCTCGTCCAGGACGCCGAGCACATAGCTCTGGTCCTTGGCCATGTCCGAGGCGCGGTGCAGCTCGCGGTTGCCGTCGGCGCCGGTGACCACGGTGGCGTAGTGGCCGGTGCACACCGCGTCGAAGCCGAGCGCGAGGGCCTTGTCGAGGAGCGCGGCGAACTTGATCTTCTCGTTGCAGCGCAGGCACGGGTTGGGGGTGCGCCCCGCCTCGTACTCGGCGACGAAGTCCTCCACGACGTCCTCGCGGAAGCGTTCCGCCAGGTCCCAGACGTAGAAGGGGATGCCGATGACGTCCGCGGCGCGGCGGGCGTCCCGGGAGTCCTCGATGGTGCAACAGCCCCGGGCGCCGGTCCGGAAGGACTGCGGATTCGCGGAGAGGGCGAGGTGCACACCGGTCACGTCGTGGCCCGCCTCGGCGGCGCGGGCCGCGGCGACGGCGGAGTCGACACCGCCCGACATGGCGGCGAGCACACGGAGGGGGCGCTGGGGAGTCTCAGTCATAGCCCCACCAGGGTACGTGGGGGCGGGAACCGAAAGCTCGCGGATAAGCGTTGTCCGTCTCATGGGGACCAAGGGGACGGACGGCAGCGGCACCGGGACCGGGATCAGCCGGCGCTCGGTGCTGATCGGCGGTGCCGTCACGGCCGTGGGCACGGCGGCGCTGGCCCGGGACCGGCTGAAGCGCGCCTGGTGGCGGCTGCCGGGCGTGGAGAAGCCGCGCACACCGGGGGCGGTGGACTACGCGGCGGCGCAGTGGGTCGCGGCCTCGGAGGCGAACTGGCGGCGGGCCGACCGCCCCGACGACTACGGCATCGACCGGGTGGTCATCCATGTCACGCAGGGCAGCTTCAACAGCGCGGTCCGCGCCTTCCAGGACCCGGGCCACCAGGCGGCGGCGCATTACGTGGTGCGCAAGGACGGGCACGTGACGCAGATGATCCGCGAGCTGGACGTGGCGTTCCACGCGGGCAACCGCTCGTACAACGAACGCAGTGTGGGCATCGAGCACGAGGGCTTCGTGGAGCGCCCGCAGGACTTCACCGCCGCGATGTACGGGGCGTCGGCGAAGCTCACCGCGGCGATATGCGGGCGGTACGGCATCCCGGTGGACCGCGAGCACATCATCGGGCACGTCGAGGTCCCGGGCGCCGACCACACGGACCCGGGCCGCGGCTGGGACTGGGACCGCTACATGGAGCTGGTGCGGCGCGCGAAGACGTCGGGGAAGGCCGAGGGGGCCCCGAAGACGGGCAAGGCCTAGCTGAGCCCCGCCGAGCGCGCGCGCTCCACCGCCGGGCCGATCGCCCGGGCCACGTCCTGGACGTCCTGCTTGACCGAGGTGTGGCCGAGCGAGAAGCGCAGGGTGCCGCGGGCCAGGTCCGGATCGGTGCCGGTGGCGAGCAGCACGTGGCTGGGCTGGGCGATCCCGGCGGTGCAGGCGGAGCCGGTGGAGCATTCGATGCCCTGGGCGTCCAGCAGCAGCAGGAGCGAGTCGCCCTCGCAGCCGGGGAAGGTGAAGTGCGCGTTGGCCGGCAGACGGCCGCCCGGTGCCGGGTCGCCGCCCAGGATCGCGTCGGGGACCTCCGCCAGGACGGCGGCGGCCAGCTCGTCGCGGAGCGCGCCGGCCTCCCGGGCGAAGTCCTCGCGCCGGTCGGCGGCGATCCGTCCGGCGACGGCGAAGGAGGCGATGCCCGCCACGTCCAGGGTGCCGGAGCGGACGTGGCGCTCCTGTCCGCCGCCGTGCAGCACGGGCACCGGGGTGTACTCGCGGCCGAGCAGCAGCGCGCCGACGCCGGTGGGCCCGCCGATCTTGTGCGCGCTGACGGTCATCGCGGCGAGCCCGGACGCGCCGAAGTCCACGTCGAGCTGCCCGAACGCCTGGACCGCGTCGGCGTGCATCGGGATCTCGAACTCGCGTGCCACCTCGGCCAGTTCGCGTACCGGCAGAATCGTGCCGATCTCGTTGTTGGCCCACATCACGGTGATCAGCGCGACGTCGTCGGGGTCGCGCAGGACCGCCTCGCGCAGCGCCTCGGGGTGGACCCGCCCGTACCGGTCGACGGGGAGGTATTCGACGGTCGCGCCCTCGTGGGTGGCCAGCCAGTCGACCGCGTCGAGGACGGCGTGGTGCTCGACGGGGCTGGCGAGGACCCGGGTGCGGCGGGGGTCGGCGTCGCGGCGGGCCCAGTACAGGCCCTTCACCGCGAGGTTGTCCGATTCGGTGCCGCCCGAGGTGAAGACCACCTCGCTGGGGCGTGCGCCGAGGGCGTCGGCGAGGGATTCCCGGGACTCCTCGACGGTACGGCGGGCCCGGCGCCCGGCGGCGTGGAGTGAGGACGCGTTGCCCGTGACGGCGAGCTGCGCGGTCATCGCCGCGATCGCCTCGGGAAGCATCGGCGTGGTCGCGGCGTGGTCGAGGTAAGCCATGGTGGGCTCGATTCTACGAGCCCCCGGTGGGGCGTACGGCGGGCGCATGGGGTCCCGCTCCCCGCGCACTGTGCGGGCCGGGCGGATCAGCCCCCGAAGTTCCAGGCGACGACGCCGTTTCCGGTGACCAGGAAGGCCAGGACCACCAGGTCGGCGACGCCGAGCGCGAGGCCGAGGAAGGCGCGGGTGCGCCGGGTGGTGGAGCGGGCCAGGGCCACGAGGGCCATCACGATGGCGGCGGGGCCCAGCAGCAGGTTCATCACCAGCAGCCCGACCAGGCCCAGCACGAACGAGGCGATGGCGAGCCCGTCGGCGTCCCGGCGGGTGCGCGGGGCGGCTTGCACCGGGGCGCTCACCGGGAACCCCGCGCCCGCTCGCGCACGGCGAAGACCAGGAGCCAGCAGGCGATGAGCGCGCCGAGGACGAGCGACAGGGGAAGCGGGATCTGGGCCACCGCTCCCAGCACGATCCCCAGCAGGAGCAGGGCGGCGACAAGGACGATCATGTTCGGCCTTTCCGTGTGCGGATGGCGTGGTGCCAGGAACATTCAGAGTACGACTGTTCACTGACTCTTGAGTCTAAACCCGCACACCCCTTCCCCGCTCCGGAGAACAGTTGTTTACTGAATGGCATGAGTCACATCGCCGGGGTCCGCCAGAACCAGAAGCTGAAGACGCGCCAGGCGCTCCTGGACGCCGCCCTCGGACTGCTGGCGGAGCAGAGCCTGAGCAGCCTCGGGCTGCGCGAGGTGACCCGGGCGGCCGGCATCACGCCCACGGCCTTCTACCGGCACTTCGAGAGCGTGCCCGCGCTCGGCGTGGCCCTGGTCGAGCAGACCCTGGGCAGCCTGCACGGCATGATCGGCGCGATCCTCACCGAAACCGGCGACAGCGAGGTCCGGCTCGACCGCAGCGTGGAGCTGATACGGCGTCACGTACGGGAGCAGCCCGCGCACTTCCGCTTCATCGCGCGGGAACAGCACGGCGGGGTCGGCCCGGTCCGCGAGGCCATCGCGGCGCAGCTGCGGCTGTTCGCCGAGGAGGTGGCGGCGACTCTCGCGGCGGAGCCGGAGTCCCGGGGCTGGGCCGAGGAGGACCTGCTGATGCTGGGCGGTCTCTATGTGGACCACATGGTGATCACCGCGTCGGCCCTGCTGGACGCGGGCCCGGCGGACGACGAGCGGGTGGCCCGCACGGCGGGGCGCCGGCTGCGGCTCATCGCACTCGGCGCCCTGCACTGGCTCGACGAGCCGGCACAGGGCGCCTGAGAAGGAGGACCGGGGAAATCAGTCGCGCGGGGCGCGGGCGAGCTGGCGGGACTGGGCGACCAGGCGGTCGGCGCTGTCCCAGACGTCCGCGTCCTCCTCCAGGAAGCCGCCCGCCAGGTTGCGGGTGGTGATGGAGACGCGCAGCGGGCCCGGGGCCGGGCGGCAGCGGATGTGCGTGGTGAGCTCGATGGTGGGCGTCCAGCCCTTGAGCCCCAGCTCGAACGAGGTCGGCGGCAGGGCGTCCACGGTGAGCAGCAGGGAGAGCGCGTCGGGGTCGCGGCCGTCGGCCAGACCGAACCAGCCGCGCATCTCGCCCTTGCCGGAGGGCTGCCCGATCGCCCAGCCGATGGTGGCCGGGTCGAGCTTGATGTCGAGCCGTTCGGTGATCGCGGAGCTGCCCGGGATCGGCGCGGGTCCGTCACTGGGGCCGAGGCAGTGCTCGCGCGGCGGGATGGCCGGCGGCTTCGCGGCGGTGCGGACGTCGTCGCTGAGCGCGTCCAGGTCGCCGTAGGTGGCGAGGACGCGGATGCGCTCGACCTCGGTGCCGTCCTCGGCGTACTGGAAGAGCGACGCCTGACCGGTGGAGAGGGTGCGGCCGGTGCGGACGGTCTGGGTCCGGATCACCGCCGGGCCGGGCACGGAGGCGGTGAGGTAGTGCGCCGAGACGGAGAACGGGTCCGCGTGCGGCAGGGCCTCGCCGAGCGCACGGCCCAGCATCGCCAGCAGGTAGCCGCCGTTGACGGCATGGATGATCGTCCAGCCCGCCGAGAGCTCCGCGTCGTAGACGCCCTCTTCGCGCAGGGTGACCGCGGTGTCCCGGTCGAACTCGCTGTCCCCGATGGTTGCCTGTGCCATGGACGCACCGTACACCGATTGTATTACTGAGCGGTAGCTTTTTGTGCTCCCGAGTAGGTCACCCCTCGTCCGCCCGCGCCGAGCGCCGGTTGTAGGCGCGCGGCGCCCGCCAGTGGAAGCGGAGCGCGAGCAGCCGCAGGACGAACGCGGTGATCACGGCCGCGCCGCTGGTCAGGGCGTTGAGCGCGTCGAAGCGGATGCAGAGCACGATCATGGTGGCACCGACCATGGCGGGCACCGCGTACAGGTCCCGGTCCCAACGCAGCAGCGAGGGCACCTCGTTGGCCAGGACGTCGCGCAGCACACCGCCGCCGACCGCCGTGGCCAGGCCCAGCGCCGCGGACGAGGTGAGGCCGAGCCCGTAGTCGTACGCCTTCACCGTGCCGGTGACGCAGAACAGCCCGAGACCGGCCGCGTCGAAGACGTTCACGCCGACCTGGATGCGCTCCACGTGCGGGTGGAGGAAGAAGACCAGCCCGGCGGCGAGCAGCGGGGTGGTGAAGTACCCCAGATCCGTGAAGGCGGCGGGCGGCACCGCGCCGATGATCAGGTCACGGAAGAGCCCTCCGCCCAGCGCGGTCACCTCGGCGAGCACCGCGATGCCGAAGACATCGAAGTTCTTGCGTACGGCGAGCAGGGCGCCCGAGATCGCGAAGACGAAGATCCCCACGATGTCGAGCGCGTGCTGGACGGAGGGCGTGAACAGTTCGTTGAGCACCGGGCAATTGTGCCCGTACTACTCCTTCGTACCGTCCGGGGCGGGCTCGGAGGGCTCGGCGGCCTGCGCGGGCTCCTCCTTCACCGGTGCCTCGGCGGGCTCCTTCGCGGGCGCCGACCGGACCGTGATGACGTCCGCGACCAGCGGCGCGTCGCCCGGCACCTGGTCCTCGCCGTTCTCCGGGTGGTGGCAGGCCACCTGGTGCCCGGTCTTCAGCTGGAGCAGCGGCGGCTCGGTCGTGCCGCAGACCTTCGTCGCCTTCCAGCACCGGGTGTGGAAACGGCAGCCGGCGGGCGGCGAGATCGGCGACGGGACATCGCCCTTGAGCAGGATGCGGTCGCTCTTGGCGCCGCGCCGGCGCGGGTCCGGCACCGGCACCGCGGACATCAGCGCCTTCGTGTACGGGTGCATGGGCGCCTCGTACAGCGACTTGCGGTCCGCCAGCTCCACGATCTTGCCGAGGTACATGACCGCGATCCGGTCCGAGACGTGGCGGATCACCGACAGGTCGTGGGCGATGATCATGTACGTGAGCCCGAGCTCGTCCTGGAGGTCGTCCAGCAGGTTCACCACCTGCGCCTGGATCGACACGTCCAGCGCGGAGACCGGCTCGTCCGCGACGACCAGCTTCGGCTTGAGCGCGAGCGCCCGGGCGATGCCGATGCGCTGGCGCTGGCCGCCGGAGAACTCGTGCGGATAGCGGTTGTAGTGCTCGGGGTTGAGCCCGACGAGCTCCAGCAGCCGCTGGACCTCCGCCTTCACGCCGCCCTCGGGCTTGACGCCCTGGAGCCGGAAGGGGGTGGAGACGATCCCGCCGACCGTGTGGCGCGGGTTCAGCGAGCCGTACGGGTCCTGGAAGATCATCTGGATGTCGCGCCGCATCGGCCGCAGCCGTCCGGCGGACAGATGGGTGATGTCGCGGCCTTGGAACTCGACCTTGCCGCCGGTCGGTTCCAGCAGCCGGGTCACCAGCCGGCCCATGGTCGACTTGCCGCAGCCCGACTCGCCGACGACGCCCAGGGTCTCCCCCGGGCGCACGTCGAAGGTGAGCCCGTCCACGGCCTGGACCGCGCCGACCTTGCGCTTCAGCACGCCCTTGGTGATCGGGAAGTGCTTGACCAGGCCGTCCACCTTGAGGAGCGGTTCGGGGCCGGACCCGTCCGACCCGGCCGCGGCGGGCGCGGGAGTCTTCTTGTTCAGCTCAGTCACAGCTTCGGCGCAATCTCTTCGGTCCAGATCCGGTCGCGCTGCTCGGGCGACATGTGGCACGCGGAGAAGTGCCCGTCGCCGACCAGTCGCAGCTCCGGACGCTCGGTGCGGGTGATGTTGTCGGGCGGGACGTCGGCGTACGGGCAGCGCGGGTGGAAGGCGCAGCCCGACGGGACGTTGATGAGACTGGGCGGCGAGCCCTTGACGGGGATCAGCCGCTCGGTCTGCTCCCGGTCGATCCGCGGCATCGAGCCGAGCAGACCCCAGGTGTACGGGTGCTGGGGCTCGTAGAACACCTTCTCGGCGGAGCCGCGCTCGACGCACCGTCCCGCGTACATCACGAGGATCTGGTCCGCGATCTCGGCGACGACGCCGAGGTCGTGGGTGATCATGATGACCGCGGAGCCGAACTCCTTCTGCAGATCGCGGATCAGGTCGAGGATCTGCGCCTGGACGGTGACGTCGAGGGCGGTCGTCGGCTCGTCGGCGATGAGCAGCTGCGGGTTGTTGACCAGGGCCATCGCGATCATCGCGCGCTGGCGCATGCCGCCGGAGAACTGGTGCGGGTAGTCATCGAACCGGCGGTGCGGCTCGGGGATGCCGACCCGGTCGAGCATCTCGATGGCGCGCTTCTTGGCGGTCTTCTTGTCGACCTTGTGGTGGACCCGGTGGGCCTCCACGATCTGCGCGCCGATCGTGTAGTACGGGTGCAGGGCGGACAGCGGGTCCTGGAAGATCATGGCCATCTTCTGGCCGCGCAGCCGCCGTACGCGCTCGGCGCCGGAGCCGATCAGCTCCTCGCCCTCCAGCCAGATCTCGCCGCCGATGCGGGCCCGCTCCGAGGTGTGCAGGCCCATGATCCCCAGCGAGGTCACGGACTTGCCGGAGCCGGACTCGCCGACGATGCCGAGGGTCTGGCCGGCCTCCAGGTCGAAGCTGACGCCGTCCACGGACTTGACCAGGCCGTCGTCGGTGTCGAAGTGGACGCTGAGGTCGCGTACGGAGAGGAACGGGTGACCGTCGCCCGGACGCGGGGCCGGGACGGCCGCGTCCTTCTCGGCGTCCTTCGTGGTCGAGTCCTTCTTGGTCGCGCCGCTCATGAGAGCCTCACCCGGGGGTCGATCGCGGCGTACACGAGGTCCACCAGCAGGTTGCAGATGACGATGAAGAAGGCCGCGACCAGGGTCACGCCCATCACCTTGGGCAGGTCGGCGGTGGTCACGCCCTGGATCGCGAAGGCGCCGAGCCCCTGGAAGGAGAAGACGCGTTCGGTGATGACCGCGCCGCCGAGGAGCAGCGCGAAGTCCATGCCGAAGATCGTGACCAGCGGGGTGAGCGCGGACCGCAGCCCGTGCTTGACGACCACCTTGCGTTCCTGGAGGCCCTTGGCGCGCGCGGTGCGGATGTAGTCCTCGCTCATGGTCTCCAGCATCCCGGCCCGGGTGAGCCGGGCGTAGAGCGCGGAGTACAGCAGGGCGAGCGTGCACCAGGGCAGGACCAGGCTGCCCGCCCAGGCGACCGGGTCCTCGGTGATGGGCACGTACTCCCCGTTGCCGAAGAGCGCCAGGACGACCAGGCCGGTGAAGAACATCGGCAGGGAGACACCGGCGAGGGCGACGCCCATGGAGAGGCGGTCGAAGAGCGAGCCCCGCTTCAGCGCGGAGACGACGCCGATCGCGACACCGGAGATGACCCAGATGACGGCGGCACCGACGGCCAGCGAGAGCGTGACCGGGACCCGGTCCACGAGCTGCGGCCAGATCTCGGTGTGCGTCTTGAACGAGTAGCCGAAACAGGGGGCGTTGCACGTGACGGGGTCGGGGCCGAACTGGTACTGGGCGCCGACCACGATGCCCTTGATGAAGTGCCAGTACTGGAGGTACAGGGGCTGGTCGAGCCCCAGGTTCTTCTTGACCGCGGCGATGACGTCGGGGTCGGGGCTCTTCCCCACGTACTGGGCGGCCATGGAGTCGAGGGTCTGCCCGCCGAGGCGGGGCACCAGGAAGAAGATCGCGAACGTGACTGCGCTGACCACCAGCAGCAGCAACACCGCGGCGAATACGCGTCGGATGATATACGCAGCCACAGCCGTGCGGCGCCGGGCGGGTGGGGCGGGTAACCCCGCCGCCCGGCGCCTTCACCTGCCTTTCAGGGGATGCTTTTGATGAACAGGTGCTACTTGGTGGACGTCATGAGCACGTAGTCGTACATGCCGAGGTACGCGTCGGTGACGGTGACGTTCGCCGCGGAGGCCGGGCGGTAGAGCAGGTTCTTGCGGTAGAAGAGGGGAACGACCGAGGCGTTCTCCATGACCTTCTGGTCGACCTCGCCCCACGTGGCGTTGCGCTCCGTGGTGTCGACGGTCCCGATGCCCTTGACGAGGAGGTCGTTGATCCCCTTGTCGTTGAGCTCCATCAGGTTGGTGCCGCCGGAGGGCTTGATGGCCGAGCCGTTGACGATCTGGTCGAGGAAGCCGAAGCCGGTCGGCCAGTCGGCGCCCCAGGCCATCATCATCATGCCCGCGTTGTTCTTGTGGACCCAGGCCGGAACGCCCGCGAAGTCGGTGAAGTACTTGTCCGCCGGGAACTGCTTGATCTCGGCGGTGACCCCGATCGCCTTCAGGCTGTTCTGGAGCTGCGTGGCAGCGGTGACCTCGTCAGGACGGTCCGAACGGGCCGTCAGCGTGGTCTTGAAGCCGTCCGGGTGACCGCACTTGGCCAGGTGCTCCTTGGCCTTGGCCACGTCGCCCTTGCTGCCCTCGGTCGGGTACAGGTCGAACTTCTTGTAGCCGGCGACGGTCGGGGGGATGACCGTGCTCGCCGGGTCGCCCTTGACCGAGCCGCCGATCGAGTCGACCATGCTCTGCTTGTCGACCGCGTACTGGACGGCCTTGCGGCACTCGACGTTGTCGAACGGCTTCACGTTGACGTTCAGCGCGAGGTACTGCAGCGCGCCGGCGTACGGGTTGTCCGTCTTCGCCTTCTCGGACGCCTTGGCCAGGACCTTGGGCTGGGTCTTGGACTGGAGGCCCGTGCCCGCGATGTCCGCGGTGGTCTCGTCGTTGAGCAGGTGCTCGTCGACGGTGGTGGGGTTGACGTTGAACTTCAGCTCGATCTTGTCCGGCAGCGCCTTGCGGATCGGGTCCGTCTTCGGGTCCCACTCCGTGTTGCGGACCAGGGTCGCGCCCTTGCTCTCGTCGTACGCCGAGAACTTGTACGGACCCGAGGAGACCATCTTCTGGACGTAGCTGGCGCCCGTGTCGGCCTTCTGCTGGATCGGCGCGGTCTGCGAGAACGCGGCCAGGTAGTCCATGTCCGCGAACGGCTTGTTCAGGTGGAAGACGATCGTGTACTTGTCCGGGGTCTCGATGGACTTCAGACCCGCGGTGGACTTGTCCTTGTAGGGACCCTTGTACTTGTCGCCGCCCTCGAGGTACGCCTTGAAGTACGTCGGGCCGTTGGACAGGGCCTCCGGCGCGAAGTTGGAGCGCTCGACGGCGTACTTGACGTCCTGCGAGGTGATCTCGGAGCCGTCCTCGAACTTCACGCCCTTGCGCAGCGTGTACGTCCAGGTCTTGGCGTCCGCGCTCGCCTTGCCGAGGCCGGTGGCGAGGTCGGGGACGACCTTCAGGCTGTCCTTGCCGGCGGCCGGCTGGAAGGTGACCAGCGAACGGGCGTACAGGCGGGAGAAGTTCTGCACCCAGCCGTAGTACGTGTTGCCGGGGTCGAGGGAGTCCGGGCCACTGGTGTGCTCGTAGGTGACCGTCCCGCCCTTCTTGTCGCTGGCGTTGACGATGCTCGTCAGACCGGCGTCGGCCTTGGCGTTGCCGCCGCCGCCCTTGCCGCTGCCGCCGTCCGAGTCCTTGCTGCACGCCGTGGCGCCGAGCGACACCGCGATCGCGACGGCTATGAGCGCCGCTGTCTTTCTGTTCTGCATGCTGAGGAAAGCCCCCTCGCTAGTCCTGTGCGGCACTGCCGCGTTTACTTGCCACGAGGGTCGAGTGCGTCACGCAGCCCGTCCCCCAGCAGGTTGAAGGCCAGCACGGTGATGAAGATCGCCATGCCGGGGATGACCATGAACATCGGGTCCACCTCGTAGAGGTCGACCGCCTGCGTGAGCATGCCGCCCCAGGACGCCTGCGGCGGTGCGATACCCACGCCCAGGAAGGACAGGGCCGCCTCGAAGAGGATGTTCGTGGGGATCAGCAGCGTCGCGTAGACGAGGATCGGCGCGACCAGGTTGGGCAGCAGCTCGCGGAAGAGGATGAACGGCCCGCGGGCGCCCAGCGACCTGGCGGCCTCCACGAACTCGCGCTCGCGGAGGGACAGCGTCTGCGCGCGCACGATGCGGCCGATGTACGGCCAGCTGAAGAAGCCGATCACGAAGATCAGGACCGCGATCCGCAGCGTGAGCCCTTCCATCCCGAAGGCGTTGCCCTGGAGGGACGCGGAGATGGAGATCGCGAAGAGCAGCAGCGGGAAGGCCAGGAAGGTGTCCATCAGCCGGCTGATCAGGCTGTCCACCCAGCCGCCGTAGAACCCGGCCACGACACCCATGACGACGCCGATGGCGACGGAGAGCAGGGTGGAGCCGACGGCCACGACGAGCGAGACCCAGGAGCCTTCGAGGATGCGCGCGAAGATGTCGCGGCCGGTCTGCGGCTCGACGCCGAACGGGTGGTCCCAGCTGATCCCGCCGAAACTGCCCTTGGGCGCCAGCATGACGGGGTCGACCAGCGTCTGGTTGAACGCGTTGGGGTCGAGACCCAGGAGCGACTGGAGCGGCTTGGAGAGCACCGCGGTCAGGATCAGCAGGACGACAACGATGCCACCGGCCATCGCGGCCTTGTCCCGCTTGAACCGGGTCCAGGCGATGCGGCCGAGCGAACGGCCCTCGATCTCCTTGCGGCCCGCGCCTTCCAGCACCGCTTCGGGCCGCGTATCCGCCCTGGTGGTCTCGATAGGTGCCGTCATTGCGCTGGAGACCCCTCTCGGCCGGCGGTGGCCGGCCCGTGACCGCCGCGGTAGCGGCTCGTACATAGCTAGTTGCGTGGGAGTCTTCAGCCACGGCGCGCACACCCGCCAGACCTGACGGGGAATGTTTGCTCAAACGTGATGACGTCAGAATGCAACCGATATCCGAACAGCAGGGCTCGGAAGTCGGGCCTCCCGGTCGCAAAACAGCGATAACGAACACTTCGCGCACGAACACCGAAGTGCCCGTAATGCCCCTGATATGCCGGGGACCTGACGTGGGATCAGTACGCGGGTGCCTGGGGGTAGCCGTAACCGGGCGCGGCGTGCGCCTCGCGGTCGTAGAACGGGCGGGAGTTGGCGCGCAGCCACATCGCCACCGGGTCGTACTCGTCGGACATCGCGACCGTGGAGACCGGCAGCCCCTCGGGGACGGCGCCGACCGACTGGCGCATCATCGCGCGCACCGCGTCGACGGACGGCCGGCTCGTGTCGTACAGGTCGAGGCCGACGGCGAGGTACGGGACGCCGAGCGCGGGCTGCACCCAGGCGCGGCGCAGCGAGCGGATCGCGGGGGTGTGGTGGGCGTTCTGCGTGAGCTGGGCGTAGAACTGCGGAAGGTCGAGGGCGGGTTCGCTGATCCGCAGCGGCCCGGCGGGCATCCGGTCGAGGCCGGTCGCGATGCGGCGCAGGTCCAGCCAGGGGATGCCGACGCCGCCGCCCGGGGCGTGCGGATTGAGCCAGACGCCCCAGCGGTCCGGGTAGAGGGCGCGCGCGATGTCCAGTCCGGCGACGACCTCGTGGTCCCGGCTCCAGCCGCTGGCGGTGAGCTCCTGGGGGGAGGTGACGCACGGGGCGTACCCGAGTCCGTCGACCTCCATGTTCCCGTACTGGGCGTCGGGGGCGCCGGGGCGGCCGTGCCACAGCAGCATCCAGACCCGGCCGGACGCCAGGGCCTGGAGCAGCGCCTCGTACGCGTCGTAGCGCCCGGGCGCGACCTGTCGCAGCATGTGCTCGACCTGACCGGCCGCCGCGGTGCCTGACGCACTCACCCTGGTCCCGCCCCTCGTAGATCCTCTGCTTCGGCCACCGGGCATCGGCCTTCAGCCATCAAACCAGCTTATGCGGCCGCACTGTCACCGGCTTGACGCCGTGGCCGCCCCCCGTCACTCCGGGGCGCGCGTGTAGAAGGGCCGCACCCGCTCCAACATCCATTCGGCGACCGGGTCCTGCGCCACGTCGAGGAGGACGAGGTTGACCGGCCACGGCACCGCGACGCGGCCGAGCGCCCGGCCCAGGGCCTCCATCGGGGCGCTCTGCCCGGCGCCGTCCCAGGTGGAGAACTCGACGCCGACGAAGAGCACGGGGTCGTCGCCCTCGATGCTGGCGAGGACCCGGCGGGCGGTGCGGACGACGCCGCTCTCCTGGAACTCGCCGGCGGCGGCGGCCAGGAAGTCGACGGGCTCCTCCTTCCAGTCCGGCTCGTACAGCCGGACCCGGCCCCCGGTCGCCGGGCCGTCGAGCGGGGTGCGCCCGGCCCGGCACAGCTCGGCCACGGCGGGCGGAGGCAGCGGCAGCCCGACGGCGCCGCCCGGGTTGACGGCGAGGCCGAGCTGAGGGGGCAGTCCGCGGGCGAATTCGGCGGCGGGGGCGATGGTGAAGGACATCCGGTCGCCGACGCAGGTGAGGAACTGGTGCTCGGAGCTGTAGACGGGGACGTACGCGACGCCGTCGATGTCCATCGCGGGCAGGTCGAGCTCCCGGGCCTCGGGCCCGCCGCCGTTGGGCAGGGGCACCCAGACATGGCTGCGTCCCAGCACCTCCAGCAGGCGGCCGCCCGCCTCCGGAGTGCCGAGCGAGGCGCCCAGCACCTCTTCGAGTTCATTGGCCGGCCAGCCGCTCTGCGGCAGGCTCCCGGCCTGTGCAGGAATGTCCACTGCTTCCCTCTCGCCCCGTTGCCGTGCAGCAAGAGGGTACGGCCTCCCCCGGCCTCCGTCGCTCCTAGGGCCTGTCCGGAAACCGCCCGTCCCGGCTACCGTCCAGCCGTTGGACGGTCCGTTTTCAGCCGTCGGTCTGTGCGTTCGCGAACGTGATGCGCGTGAGCATCGCGGCCGCCTCGCGGTCGAGCAGCACCGCCGAGGCGCAGCCGCGCGGCAGCAGCCCGGCCTCGGTGTCCCGCAGCAGCCGCCCCACGGCTCTGCGGTGCCGGGCGAAGGCGTACGCGGAGACGCCCCGGCCGCGCTCGCGCTGGCCCTGGCGCGCGGTCCGGGCGGAGACGTCGAGCAGGACCAGATGCAGGCCGCTGCCCCGGCGCCGGGCATGGCGGGCGAGCAGGGCCCGGACCCAGCTCTGCGTACCGCAGTCGTGGACGACGACGGAGGCGCCGGAGCGCAGCGCCCGCCGCAGTCCCCGGTAGTGGGCGAGGCGGACGAGCGGGCGGTAGAGGACGTAGGGGAGTAAGCGGGGCAGCCGGCGGGCCCAGCGGTCCCGGGTGTCCTGGGAGTCGACCGCGTGCGCCGGGGCGGTGCGGGAGATCAGCGTGGACTTGCCGCTGCCGGGGAGCCCGGAGACGACCACGACATCCCCGGCGGCGAAGCGCAGGGCGCGCGGGCCGCGCCCGGACCGGCCGCGCAGGTCCCGGACGACGGGCGGATGGGTGCCCACCGCCTGCCGGGGAGGTGAGCCGGACTGTGCGGGCAGCGCGGTGCCCGTGGTTCCCGCGGTCGTCGCGTAGCGCAACGTCATCGCCTCCCCCTGGCCGTACGGCCGACGCGTGCAGGACCGATACCTACCCCCGAAGTGTAAAGAAAAGGTAATGCGAGGCAACCGTCCGACCCGCCGCGAAACCGTGACCCGGCCCACCGGTCCCGGCGCCCCGCTCCCCCGGAATGCGTGCGATGATGACCCCGCCAACTGCATACAGGCCGCTTGAATCCGCGCGGGAGAGTCCCGGTCACCGTGCCGGGCGCCGAAGGAGCAAGATCCTCCCTTGAATCTCTCAGGCCCCGTACCGCGTGGATGAGGCAGATCTGAAAAGCGAGTCGCCCGGCGGCTCCACCCAAGGTGCAAGCCGAACCCCTGTGGGGTCTCTCGGCGAACCTCTCAGGTTCCGATGACAGATGGGGAGGGATCGTCCTCGTCGTCGTCATGCCCTGGGAGCCCGTTTCATGAGCAGCACCCCCCGTCTCACCGCCCTCGATGCCCTGCATCGTTCGCTGGGCGCCACCATGACCGACTTCGCGGGCTGGGACATGCCGCTGCGGTACGCCAGTGAGCGCGACGAGCACAACGCCGTCCGCACGAAGGCCGGTCTCTTCGACCTGTCCCACATGGGCGAGATCACGGTCACCGGCCCGCAGGCCGTGGACCTGCTGAACCACGCGCTGGTCGGCAACATCGGCACGGTCTCGACCGGCCGGGCCCGCTACACGATGATCTGCGCCGAGGACGGCGGCATCCTGGACGACCTGATCGTCTACCGCCTCCAGGACACGGAGTACATGGTCGTCGCCAACGCCGGCAACGCCCAGCTCGTCCTGGACACGCTCACCGAGCGCGCCGCCGGCTTCGACGCCGAGGTCCGCGACGACCGCGACGCCTACGCGCTGCTCGCCGTGCAGGGCCCCGAGTCCCCGGCGATCCTCGCGGCCGTGACCGACGCCGACCTGGACGGCCTGAAGTACTACGCCGGACTGCCCGGCACGGTCGCCGGGGTCCCCGCGCTGATCGCCCGTACCGGCTACACCGGTGAGGACGGCTTCGAGCTGTTCGTCGCGCCCGGCCACGCCGAGCAGCTGTGGCGGGCGCTCACCGACGCGGGCGCCGCGCACGGCCTGATCCCGTGCGGCCTGTCCTGCCGTGACACGCTGCGCCTGGAGGCGGGCATGCCGCTGTACGGGCACGAGCTGACGACCTCGCTGACCCCGTTCGACGCCGGGCTCGGCCGGGTCGTGAAGTTCGAGAAGGACGGCGACTTCGTCGGCCGCAAGGCGCTGGAGGCCGCCGCGGAGCGCGCCGAGACCGCCCCGCCCCGCAAGCTCGTCGGCCTGGTCGCCGAGGGCCGCCGGGTGCCGCGCGCCGGCTTCCCGGTCGTGGCGAACGGCGAGGTCATCGGCGAGGTCACCTCCGGGGCCCCCTCCCCCACGCTGGGCAAGCCGATCGCCATGGCGTACGTCGACGCGGCGCACGCCGAGCCGGGCACCGCCGGAGTCGCGGTGGAGATCCGAGGCAGCCACGAGCCGTACGAGGTCGTGGCGCTCCCCTTCTACAAGCGCAAGAAGTAGAACCGTAGGACCCGGCCGGGCGCCGCACACGTGACGCGGTCCCGTCTCACACCGTAAGACCATCGTTCATCCGCACTCCCCGCGTACAGGAGAATTCAGACCATGAGCAACCCCCAGCAGCTGCGGTACAGCAAGGAGCACGAGTGGCTGTCGCCCGCCGAGGACGGTGTGGCCACGGTCGGCATCACCGAGCACGCGGCCAACGCGCTCGGTGACGTCGTCTACGCGCAGCTTCCCGAGGTCGGCGACACCGTGACCGCGGGCGAGACCTGCGGCGAGCTGGAGTCGACCAAGTCGGTGAGCGACCTGTACTCGCCGGTGACCGGTGAGATCACCGCGTTCAACCAGGACGTCGTGGACGATCCGTCGCTGGTCAACTCCGCTCCGTTCGAAGGCGGCTGGCTGTTCAAGGTACGCGTCGCGGAGGAGCCGAAGGACCTGCTCTCCGCCGACGAGTACTCCGAGTTCTCCGGCAACTGAGACCCCAAGGGACCACCTGATGTCGCTTCTCAACTCCTCCCTCCACGAGCTGGACCCGGACGTCGCCGCCGCCGTCGACGCCGAGCTCCTGCGCCAGCAGTCCACGCTCGAAATGATCGCCTCGGAGAACTTCGCTCCGGTCGCGGTCATGGAGGCACAGGGCTCCGTCCTGACCAACAAGTACGCCGAGGGCTACCCCGGCCGCCGCTACTACGGCGGCTGTGAGCACGTCGACGTGGTCGAGCAGATCGCGATCGACCGGATCAAGGCGCTCTTCGGCGCCGAGGCCGCGAACGTCCAGCCGCACTCCGGTGCGCAGGCGAACGCCGCCGCGATGTTCGCGCTGCTGAAGCCGGGCGACACGATCATGGGCCTGAACCTGGCGCACGGCGGTCACCTGACCCACGGCATGAAGATCAACTTCTCCGGCAAGCTCTACAACGTGGTCCCGTACCACGTGGACGACACCGGTGTCGTGGACATGGCCGAGGTCGAGCGCCTGGCCAAGGAGGCCAAGCCGCAGCTGATCGTCGCCGGCTGGTCCGCCTACCCGCGCCAGCTGGACTTCGCCGCCTTCCGCCGCATCGCGGACGAGGTCGGCGCGTACCTGATGGTCGACATGGCGCACTTCGCCGGTCTGGTCGCCGCGGGCCTGCACCCCAGCCCGGTGCCGCACGCCCACGTCGTCACCACCACCACGCACAAGACCCTCGGCGGTCCGCGCGGCGGTGTGATCCTCTCCACCCAGGAGCTCGCCAAGAAGATCAACTCGGCGGTCTTCCCGGGTCAGCAGGGCGGCCCGCTGGAGCACGTGATCGCGGCCAAGGCGGTCTCGTTCAAGGTCGCGGCGGGCGAGGAGTTCAAGGAGCGCCAGCGGCGCACCCTGGAGGGCGCCCGCATCCTGGCCGAGCGCCTGGTCCAGCCCGACGTCACCGAGGTCGGCGTCTCCGTCCTGTCCGGCGGCACCGATGTGCACCTGGTCCTGGTGGACCTGCGCAACTCGGAGCTGGACGGCCAGCAGGCCGAGGACCGGCTCCACGAGCTCGGCATCACGGTCAACCGGAACGCCATCCCCAACGACCCGCGCCCGCCGATGGTCACCTCCGGCCTCCGGATCGGCACCCCGGCCCTGGCCACCCGCGGCTTCGGCACCGAGGACTTCACCGAGGTCGCCGAGATCATCGCCTCGGCCCTCAAGCCGTCCTACGACGCGGACGACCTGAAGGCCCGGGTCACGAAGCTCGCCGAGAAGTTCCCGCTGTACCCCGGCCTGAAGTAGCCGACCCGGCGCGTTTGCGCTTTCGGATGGGGCACCCCGCACACTGAACAGTGGGCGTGGTGCCCCATCCCTTGTCACCCGCACTTCGGGCCGACCCGGCCCGTACCGCACTACCCGGCAGACAACGGCGTCTACCAACCCTTAGGAGTCACCCGTGGCCATCTCGGTCTTCGACCTGTTCTCGATCGGCATCGGCCCGTCCAGCTCCCATACGGTCGGCCCCATGCGCGCGGCCCGTATGTTCGCGCGCCGCCTGAAGAACGAGGGCCTGCTCGCGCACACCGCCTCGATCCGGGCCGAGCTGTACGGCTCCCTCGGCGCCACCGGCCACGGCCACGGCACCCCCAAGGCGGTCCTGCTCGGCCTGGAGGGCGAGTCCCCGCGCACCGTGGACGTCGAGACGGCCGACGAGCGCGTCGAGGCGATCCGCTCCACCGGCCGGATCAACCTGCTCGGGATGCACGAGATCCCCTTCGACGCGGACGAGCAGCTGATCCTGCACCGCCGCAAGGCGCTCCCGTACCACGCCAACGGCATGACCGTCTTCGCGTACGACGCCGACGGCGCCCCGCTCCTGGAGAAGACGTACTACTCGGTCGGCGGCGGCTTCGTCGTGGACGAGGACGCCGTGGGCGAGGACCGGATCGTGCTCGACGACACGGTCCTGAAGCACCCCTTCCGCACCGGTGACGAGCTGCTGCGGCTGGCCCGCGAGACCGGTCTGTCGATCTCCTCGCTGATGCTGGAGAACGAGCGCGCCTGGCGCACCGAGGAGGAGATCCGCTCCGGGCTCCTCGGCATCTGGCGGGCCATGCAGGCGTGCGTGACGCGCGGGATGTCCCGCGAGGGCGTCCTGCCCGGCGGCCTCAGGGTGCACCGCCGCGCCGCGAAGACCGCCCGCCAGCTGCGCGCGGAGGGCGACCCCCAGACGCACGCCATGGAGTGGATCACCCTCTACGCGATGGCGGTCAACGAGGAGAACGCGGCGGGCGGCCGCGTGGTCACCGCCCCGACGAACGGCGCGGCCGGCATCATCCCGGCCGTCCTGCACTACTACGTGAACTTCGCGGCGGGCGGCGCGACCGAGGCCGAGAAGGACGACAGCATCGTCCGCTTCCTGCTGGCGGCGGGCGCGATCGGCATGCTGTTCAAGGAGAACGCCTCCATCTCCGGCGCCGAGGTCGGCTGTCAGGGCGAGGTCGGCTCCGCCTGCTCGATGGCCGCCGGCGCCCTCGCCGAGGTCCTGGGCGGCACCCCCGAGCAGGTGGAGAACGCCGCCGAGATCGGCATGGAGCACAACCTGGGCCTCACCTGCGACCCCGTCGGCGGCCTCGTCCAGATCCCGTGCATCGAGCGCAACGGCATGGCCGCGGTGAAGGCGGTCACGGCCGCGAAGATGGCGCTGCGCGGCGACGGCAGCCACAAGGTCTCCCTGGACAAGGTCATCAAGACCATGAAGGAGACCGGCGCGGACATGTCCGTGAAGTACAAGGAGACGGCCCGGGGCGGGCTCGCGGTGAACATCATCGAGTGCTGAGGGGCCGTAAATGCGGTAAAGGGGGCTGTCTCCCATTCGATAAGATGCAAACGGCCTGCGACAGAGGCACCGGCACCTTAGAAACTGGGAGCATCCAACGATGACTCGACACCTGATCACCAGCGCGCTTCCCTACATCAACGGGATCAAGCACCTGGGGAACCTGGTCGGGTCGATGCTCCCGGCGGACGTCTATACGCGGTATCTGCGCCAGCGGGGCGAGGAGGCGCTGTACATCTGCGCCACCGACGAGCACGGCACCCCGGCGGAGCTGGCCGCGAAGGCGGCCGGGCTGCCGGTGGCCGAGTTCTGCGCGCAGCAGCACGACGCGCAGAAGGCGGTCTACGACGGGTTCGGGCTCGCGTTCGACTACTTCGGGCGCAGCTCCTCCGCCGAGAACCGCGAGATCACCCAGCACTTCGCCCGCAAGCTGCACGAGAACGGCTTCATCGAGGAGCGGGCGATCCGCCAGGTCTTCTCGATCGCCGACGACCGCTTCCTGCCGGACCGCTACATCGTCGGTACGTGCCCGCACTGCGGGTACGACAAGGCGCGCGGCGACCAGTGCGAGAACTGCACCCGGGTGCTGGACCCGACGGACCTGATCGAGCCGCGCTCCGCGATCAGCGGCAGCAGCGAGCTGGAGGTCCGGGAGACCAAGCACCTCTTCCTCCTCCAGTCGAAGCTGTCCGGCGAGGTCGAGGCGTGGATCGACAAGACGAGCGACGAGTGGCCGCACCTGGCGTCCTCGATCGCCCGCAAGTGGCTCACCGAGGGCCTGCACGACCGGTCGATCACCCGTGACCTGGAGTGGGGCGTGCCGGTCCCGGCCGACACCTGGCCGGAGCTGGCGGCCGAGGGCAAGGTCTTCTACGTCTGGTTCGACGCCCCCATCGAGTACCTCGGGGCGACGAAGGAGTGGGCGGACCTGGAGCCGGAGACCCGGGACTGGCGTTCCTGGTGGTACGAGGCGTCCGACGTCCGGTACACGCAGTTCATGGCCAAGGACAACGTCCCGTTCCACACGGTGATGTTCCCGGCGATGCAGATCGGCACCCGTGAGCCGGTCAAGCGGGTCGACCACGTCAAGGCGTTCAACTGGCTGAACTACTACGGCGGCAAGTTCTCGACGTCGCAGCAGCGCGGCATCTTCTCGGACACCGCCCTGGAGCTGCTGCCCGCGGACTACTGGCGCTACTTCCTGATGGCGCAGGCCCCGGAGTCGGACGACACGTCGTTCACCTGGGAGCTGTTCGCCACCTCGGTCAACAAGGACCTGGCCGACACCCTCGGCAACTTCGTGAACCGGGTGCTGTCCTTCTCGCGCAAGCGGTTCGGCGACGAGGTCCCGGCGGGCAAGGAGGCCGGGGAGGCCGAGCGGAAGCTGGGCGAGGAGATCGCGCGGCTGCTCGCGGAGTACGAGGGCCACATGGAGGCGCTCCAGTTCCGCAAGGCGGCCCAGGCGCTGCGCGCGCTGTGGAGCGCGGGCAACTCCTACCTGGAGGAGAAGGCCCCCTGGCTGGAGATCAAGACCGACCAGGAGGGCGCCGCGCTCACGCTGCGCACCGCGATGAACCTGATCCACCTGTACGCGGTCGTCTCGGAACCGTTCATCCCGTCCTCCGCGCGGGCCATGCGCGAGGCGTTCGCCCTGGCGGACGACACGGCGACCTGGGTGAGCGCCGACGAGGCCCGCGCCCTGGCGTCCGTACCGGCCGGGACCGCCTTCACGGTGCCGCCGGTGCTCTTCGCCAAGATCACCGATGAGGACCTGGAGGCGTGGCGCTCGCGCTTCGGCGCCCAGTAGTCCCGCACAGTCGTACGTCGTCGCCCGGCCGGGTCCTTCCGGCCGGGCGATTGCGCGTTCCGGGGCGCCCTCACCCCCGTACGATCGAAATATTTCGAACCGTTGACCGAAAGTTCCGGCGGCGCTAATCTGCCGCGTGCCCGGCCGGGGCACGCACGTGTGCATGGAGAAACCCGACACGCAGAGGGAACACCGCCATGAACCGAAGAACGTCGCTCCTCAGCCTGATCACCGCGGGGTCGCTCTGCGCGACCCTCGCCGCCGTCTCCCCGGCCCTCGGCGCCGCGGAGGCTCACTCCGGCGGCGCGCCCGGCCCCCGGGAACGCGGCGCGCACTGGGTCAGCAGCTGGACGTCCATGCCTCAGCTGACCGAGCCGTCGAACATGCCCCCGGCCCCCTTCACCGGCGACGACTCCGTGCTGACGGACACGACGCTGCGGCAGACCGTCCATGTCTCGGCGGGCGGCGACCACATCCGGCTGCGGTTCTCCAACGCGTTCGGCGGCGCGGTGCTGCCGATCACCGAGGTCTCCGTGGCGCTCCCGCTGGACGGGAAGGCGGGGACCGGGGCGATCCGTCCGGGGACCTCGCACAAGGTGACCTTCCGGGGCTCGGCCTCCATCGACGTACCGGCCGGGGCGCAGGCCGTCTCCGACCCGCTGGACTTCCGGGTCGCCCCCGGGTCCAACCTCACGGCGACGGTCTACCTGGCGACCGGGCAGGCGTCCACCGCCCTCACCTCGCACCCGGGCTCCCGCACCACCTCGTACCTGCTGCGCGGCGACCACGTACGGGACGGGGACCTGCCCGGCGCGACGACCACCGACCACTGGTACCTGCTCAGCGGGGTCGAGGTCTGGGCCCGGGGCACCACGTCGGCGACGGCCGTGCTCGGGGACTCGCTGACGGACGGCCGGGGCTCCACGACCAACGGCAACGACCGCTGGCCGGACGCGCTCCAGGGCCGGCTGACGGACCGCACCTCCGTGGTCAACCAGGCGGCCGGCGGCAACCGGCTGCTCGCCGACGGACTGGGCCCCAACGGACTGGCCCGGCTGGACCGCGACGTCCTGGCGCAGAGCGGGACGGACCGGCTGATCGTCTTCGAGGGCGTCAACGACATCGGCACGGCGGACGCCACCCCGGCGGCCCAGAAGCGCACGGCCGAGGCCGTCATCACGGCGTACGACCAGATCATCACCCGCGCCCACGCCCAGGGCATCCGGGTGTACGGGGCGACACTGACGCCCTTCGGCGGCAACACGGACTACGACGATCCGAACGGGTACCGCGAGGAGTCCCGCCGTACGGTCAACACCTGGATACGCACGAGCGGCCGGTTCGACGCGGTGCTGGACTTCGACCGGGCGGTCCGCGACCCGCACCGGCCCACCGCGATCCGCGCCTCCCTGGACGTCGGTGACCACCTGCACCTGAACCCGGCCGGCTACCGGGCCCTCGCGGAGGCGGTCCCGGCCCGCCTCTTCGCACCGTCGCCGCTCCCGGCGGGCTTCGGCTACAACTGACCGGCCCACCGATTCAGCCATCCGGGGTCCGCCGCCGTGCGACGCGCGGGAGGCCCAGGAGTAAGCCAACTGCTCACAAGCGCGCAGGAGTTCATGTCGATCACACATTTTCGGTCACCGGCTCCTTCCCTCCCTTGCTCGCAGGGAGTTCACTGGACGTGACGAATGGTGACGCGACCGCCGCGCACGTCAGGCGGTGCGCTGCCCCGGGCCCTGCTCCGGCCGCCCGGTCCGCGCGGAGGAAAGAGGACAGTCATGCCGGCCGCCCCTTCCCCGGCACGCCCGCGGCGTGATCCGGCCGTGCGGGCCGCGTACGGCCGTCCGGAAGGGGTGGCCGGGGGTCCGGCGGTGACCGCCCGCCGCACCGGCTCCGGTCCGGGGGCGCGGCGGGCTCCGTCGCGCCCGGCCCGCTGTCCCACCGCGCTCCCGCCGTGCCGGTGCGGGCCATGGCCGCAGGGCCGTGCGTGCGTCCGCCATTCGTCGTCGCGCGTTCCGCGTGCGCGTATCCGTCTCGCGCATCCCCCTGCCCTGTTCTTATCGTCACGACGAGGTGCACCATGAGCAAGATCGCGCTTCCCGCATTCCACATGCCGTTCGAAAGTGCGGGATGTCATCCGGGAGTGGAGAAGACGAAGAAGGCCGCCTGGGAATGGGCGGAGGCCAGTGAACTCGTCCTGTCACCCGTGGCCGTGAAGAAAATGATCCGGACCCGCCCGGAACTCTGGATCTCGCTGATATTCCCCCGGGCCTCGCAGAAGCATCTGGACCTGTTCTGCCAGTGGCTCTTCTGGGCCTTCCTGGTGGACGACGAGTTCGACGACGGCCCGGCCGGGCGCGACCCGCGGCTCTGCGAGGGCGCGATCGGGCGTCTGGTGGACGTCCTGGACGGGGTGCGGGCACCCGTCGGCCGCATGGAGCACGCGCTGGACGAACTGCTCGCCCGGACCTGCGTGGACCGTCCGGCGCACTGGGTGCGGCAGTTCCGGCGGGACACGGCGGCCTGGCTGTGGACGTACTACGCGGAGGCCGTGGACCGGGCGGCCGGACATGTGCCGACCACCGCCGACTTCGTGAAGCACCGCCGCGATTCCGTCGCGATGCAGCCGTTCCTGGATCTGCACGAGATCACCGCCGGAATCGACCTCCCGGAATCCGCCCGGAGCCTGCCCGCCTATATCGCGCTGCGCAATGCGGTGGCCGACCATTCCGGGCTCTGCAACGACATCTGCTCGTTCGAGAAGGAAGCGGTGCTCGGATACGAGCACAACACCGTCCGGCTGCTCCAGCGCGACCGGGGCTGCACGCTCCAGGAGGCGGTGGACGAGGCCGGAATTCTGCTCGGCCGTATCGCCGACCGGGTGCAGCGCGCCGAGAAGGAACTCGTGGAGGAGATCGAGGCCGCCGGAATCGAGGGCCCGACGCGCACCGCCCTGGAGCGCTGCGTCCTGGATTACCGGGGGCTCGTACGGGGTGACTTCGACTACCACGCCCGGGCCGAGCGCTACACCCGCCCGGAGCTGACGGAGATCGAGGAGGACGGCTCGATGTCCCGTAACTTCGCGGCCTGACGGGACGGAGCGGGGGCGGGCGGGGAGGCGACCGGGACCGGTGCGCGGCACCGCGTCAGCGATTTCCGGACATTTCTCGCCGCGCCGCCCCCGCGCTCCCCGGCCGGGGGCCGGGAGGCCGCCGGTGGCCGGAACCGGTGGCCACGGAGCCTGTCCCGGATCCGCCCTTGTTCCGCTCGGGCCTGGTGCTGCTCAGCCCTTGTTCTGTGCGGCCCAGAACTCGTCGAACGTGAGGAGCCCGTCGCCGTTCGCGTCGTGGGAGTTGATCACGGCCTGCGCGACCGGCTCGGTGACGTACGGGTCACCCAGCTGAGCCATGACGCTCTTGTACTCGGCGGCCGAGATCAGCCCGTCGCCGTTCAGGTCGTACCGCTCGAACGCCTTGCGCGCCGACTCGATGTCCGCCACTGTTCCGCCCTTTCGTATGACTGTCTGACGGGGCTCAGATTATCCGGCGCCCCGGGCGGGCCGATGCGTGGGAGGGGCAGCCGACCGGCACACGCCGTCCACATCGTGGACGATCAATGGATCATGCGCGTGAACTCATGAATACTCATCGATTTCCAGGCACGTGACCGACCACACCTGCGTTTCCTCGATGAAATGTCCGGATCTGTAGCGATATACAAAGAATGCGACTTTGGCTGGGGAGTCTTCCGTCTGTCATAGTCGGTGGCACGACCCCCATTGACCCGGGCCAGGTCGTCATGAGCGGCCGTGAACACACCCCCCATTTCACGGTCCCCCCACAGAAGCCCCCGAGGCGCCGTCACCACGGCCGACACGGGGGCTTCTGTCTGCCCGGGGCGGCCCGCGGAGGGCGGGGTCAGCGGTCGGAGATGCGCATCTCGAACCAGGTGGTCTTGCCCCGGGGTAAGAGGTCCACGCCCCAGCGGTCGGAGAGCTTGTCCACGAGCATGAGGCCGCGGCCGCTGATGTCCATCTCGCGGACCGGCATGAGGCACGGCAGCCCGCGCGAGGGGTCGCGCACCTCGATCCTGATCCAGCCGCGGCGGCGCAGCATGCGTAGTCCGAAGACCCGGGCGCCGGTGTGCCGCACGGCGTTCCCGACGAGCTCGGAGACGAGCAGGACGGCGTGTTCGGCGGCCTGCGAGGAGAGCGCCCACTGATGGAGGACCACGCACGAGGTGAGCCGGCGGGCGGTGGCCGCGGACTCCGGGCGGGAGGGCAGCCGGACTTCTTCCTCCGTCGGGTTTCCGAACAACTCCAGCGCTTTGAACGCCTGTTCGTCCTCGACGGCCGGCAATCTCCGTGCCGCTGTCGCGCTGCTGCGCGGTCGCGGCTGCTCCACACCCTCCAGGCCCGCCATGCACACCATCATGGCCGCACAGCGGGCCTTCCGGGGCCGTTCCGAGGGAATACGCGACCCGTAATCAGTCGTTCCCCGAGGGCTGTTTGGCATATGCCACTGGCACTACGCGCCCCCAAACAGCCCACCTGACCTGCGAAAACAATCCCTCCGGTCGGGTTCTCCGACGCTCCGGGCGCGGCCGCTCTTAAGGTTCCGCTAATCCGCCCGCACGGATGAACGCGCCCGTTTGCGTTCTCCACCGGCGTTCGGTCGGGGTTTCAACCAGCTTGCCGTCAGAGGAATTTCGCCTTGCCGGGACCCTCCTCCACGAAGCTGCGCATTCCGCGTTCCCGGTCCTCCGTGGCGAACAGACCGGCGAACCACGTCCGTTCGATCGTGAGGCCCGTGTCGATGTCCGTCTCCAAGCCGCCGTCGACGGCCTCCTTGGCCGCGCGCAGCGCCAGCGCCGGCCCCTTCGCCAGCTTGGCCGCCCAGGCGTGCGCCTGCTCGTACACCTCGGCGGCGGGCACGACGCGGTCCACGAGCCCCATCGTCAGGGCCTCGTCCGCCCGGACGTGGCGGCCGGTGAAGATGAGGTCCTTGGCCTTGGCGGGGCCGACCAGCCGGGCGAGGCGCTGAGTGCCGCCGGCGCCCGGGATGAGGCCGAGCAGGATCTCCGGCTGCCCGAGCTTGGCGTTGTCCCCGGCGATACGGAAGTCCGCGCAGAGGGCCAGCTCGCAGCCGCCGCCGAGCGCGTAGCCGGTGACGGCCGCGACGACGGGTTTGGGGATGCGGGCGACGGCGGTGAAGGAGTCCTGGAGGGCCTTGGAGCGCAGCACCATGGCCGCGTGGTCCATCGCCTGCATCTCCTTGATGTCCGCGCCCGCCGCGAACACCTTCTCGCCGCCGTAGAGCACCACGGCGCGCACGTCGTCGCGCCGGGACGCCTCTTCGGCGAGCTCGCGCAGCCGGTCCTGGGTCGCCACGTCCAGGGCGTTCATCGGCGGACGGTCCAGGCGGATGGTGCCGACGCCGTCGCGTACTTCGAGGGTTACGGTCATGGGGTGCAGGTTAGACCGAGCGGCGCATGGGGGGCGGAAGAAGGAGCGGGGCTGGGTGCGTGCAGCTGCAAGGCGGAGGATTGAGCCATGGCGGAGCCATGGTGATTGACGACAACGCGGCAGATGCGCGTGCCCAGCCCCGCGACGCCGCCCCCCATGCGCCGCTCGGTCTGAACCAACGCTAACCGCGGGCGGCGCGGGCCGGGGGCGGTGCCGTGCGTCACGGCGGACGCGGGCGGGCCCGGCACCGTGGATCTCGGTGCCGGGCCCGCCGGGGTGTGAGGGGCGTGGACCTACTTGGTCCACTCCGACCAGCTCATGTTCCAGCCGTTGAGGCCGTTGTCCGGGCTGATGGTCTTGTCGTTCGAGTTCTTCACGACGACCACGTCGCCGATGAGCGAGTTGTCGAAGAACCAGGCCGCCGGGGTGGAGGAGCTGCCGCCGCCGCGCACATCCTGGAGGCCGACGCAGCCGTGGCTGGTGTTGGCGTTGCCGAACACGCCCGGGCCGCCCCAGTAGTTGCCGTGGATGAAGGTGCCCGAGGTGGACAGGCGCATCGCGTGCGGCACGTCCTTGATGTCGTACTCGCCGCCGAAGCCGACGGTGTCACCGTTCATCCGGGTCACCCGCAGCTTCTCGCTGATGACCATCTGGCCGTTGTACGTGGTGGTGGCCGGGGCGCCCGCCGAGATCGGGATGTCCTTGATCTGCTTGTCGTCCCGGACGACCTTCATCCGGTGCGTCTTCGCGTCGACGGTGCTGACCTGGCTGCGGCCGATGGTGAAGGAGACGGTCTTGGCCTGCTTGCCGTAGACCCCGGGCCGTCCCTCGACGCCGTCGAGGTTGAGCTTCACGGTCACCTTGGTGCCGGCGGCCCAGTACTGCTCGGGGCGGAAGTCCAGCCGGTCGTTGCCGAACCAGTGGCCCTCGACGGGCACGGCGGGCTCGGCGGTCACCTTGATGGCCTTCTCGACGGCCTCCGGGTCGGTGATGCCCCGGGTGAAGTGGATGGAGACCGGCATGCCGACGCCGACCGTCGAGCCGTCCTCGGGGGTGTACTGGCCGATGAAGGTGTTCTTGGGGACGAGCGTGGTGAAGGAGGTGTCCTTCGCGGACTCACGGCCCTTGGCGTCCTTGGCCACCGCGTGGACCTTGTACTTGGTCGCCGATGCCAGGTGGTGGTCGGGCACCCAGCTCGCGCCGTCCGTCGCGATCTTCCCCTCGACCTCGCCGCCCTTGGGGTCCGAGACCTTGACGACCGTCAGCTTCCCCTGCGCGGCGGTGATCTTCAGCGCGCCGCTCGTCGCGACGTCATCGGTCCCGTCCTTGGGCGCGACGGTCACCACCGCCTGCGAGGCGCTGGTGTCCTGGTCCTTGACCCCGCCCGCCTTGCCGTCCGCGCTGCCCGCGTCGGCGTCTCCCCCGCCGCAGGCCGTCACCAGAAGCAACAGCGCGCCCACCGCCAGGGCCGGCAGACCGGTGGCTCCCCGCAGCCGCCGCCTGCCGCCCGTCCCGGCCGATGTCCCCGATATCGGCTGCCCGTTCAATGTGGTCGTCTCCCCTCACACGGCCTGGCCCCGCCTAGGCCCGGGGAACCCGTGGGTTCCCGCCCCCGCGCACTGCATACGCGCGCTCAGCAGAGAGATAATCACACCGACTGTGGGCAGATCCTCTCGGAATTGTCACCGTTCCGTCCCAACTGGCCCCGGGCCTCCGCCGCCCCGCTACCGGAGCGCCGAACCCGCCCGCCACCGGGCCCAGTCCAGGTTCCAGCCGCCGAGTCCGTTGTCCGGTGCGACCGTCTTGTCCGGGGAGTTGACGACCTCGACGACGTCCCCGATGAGGGTGCGGTCGAAGAACCACCCGGCCGGGGTCGAGCCGCTGCCGCCCTGGACGTCCCGCAGCCCGATACAGCCGTGGCTGACGTTGGTGGAGCCGAAGACGCTGTCGTCGGACCAGTAGTTGCCGTGGAGGAAGGTGCCGGACTTGGTCAGCCGGATGGCGTGCGGCACGTCCTTGATGTCGTACTCGCCGCCGAAGCCGACGGTCCGCCCGTCCATCCGCGTCACCTCGTGCATCTCGCTCACCACCATCTTTCCGTTGTACGTGGTGGTCGTCGGGGAGCCCGCGGTGACCGGGACCGTGGAGACCAGCTGCCCGTCCCGGCGCACCTCCATCGTGTGCGCGGCGGAGTCCACCCGGGAGACCTGCTCCCGGCCCACCGTGAAGCGCACGGTCTTGCGCTGGCTGCCGTACACCCCCGGCGCGCCCTCCACGTCGGCCAGTGCGATGTCCACGGTGACCTCGGTGCCGGACTGCCAGTACTCCTCGGGGCGGAAGTCCAGGCGGCTCCTGCCGAACCAGTGCCCGGCCACCGTCACCGCCGGATCGGCGGTCACCCGGATCGCCCGCTCCACCGCCGCCCGCCGGGTGACGGGCCGGTTGAACTCGAAGGAGACGATCATGCCGGTGCCCACGGTCGAGCGGTTCTCCGGCTTGAAGTAGCCGATGAAGCGGTCCTTGGGGACGGCCGTGGTGAAGGTGGTGTGCCGGGCCGCGCGGTGGCCGCCGCCGTCCACCGCGACCGCGTCCACGCTGTACTTCGCGGCGAGCCCGAGCCGCGCCCCCTTCACCGGGGCCCAGGAGTGGCCGTCCTCGGCGATCCGGCCCGGCACCTCCTGCTCCTGCGCGTCCTCGATCCGCCGCACCCGGACGCTCTCCAGCCGGCCGTCCGGGACCTCCACCCCGACCCGGCCGTCCGCCCGGAC
Source organism: Streptomyces sp. CB01249 (assembly GCF_001905735.1). Taxonomy (GTDB): domain Bacteria; phylum Actinomycetota; class Actinomycetes; order Streptomycetales; family Streptomycetaceae; genus Streptomyces. The sequence continues at coordinate 1,295,309 of NZ_LISW01000002.1, read as the reverse complement.
GTCCTCGGCCCGGTCGGCGGGCGTGACCCGGATGGCCTCCTGCGGTCTCCCCTTCCCGCCGATGAACGAACCGGCGCCCGAACAGCCCGTCAGCACGGCCAGCAGCGCCAGTACGGCGAGCAGGCACCGCGCGGGCGGTGGGGCGAACGGACGCGTCCCTGCCTTCTTCGCTACGTCAGTCATGTCCCCCCAACGACGCGGGCGGCTCGGGGGAAACGTGAGTGCGGGCCGCCCGGTGGGCAGAACACAGGGGACGGCCGCACTCGGGGAGCCGCGGCCGGGACGCCGCACACCCCCTTCCGGTGCCGGTCCCCCGAGCCGCGGGAGGCGAGAAGGTGTCGAGCGCAGCCGAGCAGGAAGCAGTACCGATGACGGACGTGGGAACCGCCGGGGCGGTCGCGGAGGCGGTCCCCGCCCCGGCCCCCGGACCGCGCCCGCCGGCGGTGTGGCCGGGGGCGCCGATGCCGCTCGGTGCCCGCTTCAGGACCGGCCCCGACGGGGTGGCGGGCACCAATTTCGCGCTCTGGGCGGGTGGCGCGGAGGCCGTCGAGCTGTGCCTCTTCGAGGAGGACGGCACGGAGACGCGGCTCCCGCTGACCGAGCTCACCCACGAGGTCTGGCACGGCTTCGTCCCCGGGGTGAGGCCGGGCCGCCGGTACGGATACCGGGTGCACGGCCGGTGGGATCCGTGGACGGGCGCCCGGTGGAATCCGGCGAAGCTGCTGCTCGATCCGTACGCCCGGGCCGTGGACGGCGAATTCACCCTTCCGGCCGAGGTGTACGGCCATGTGAGGGACTGGCCCGACCAGCAGTTCGCGGACACCGTACGGGACGAACGGGACTCCGCCCCGTACGTGCCGAAGGGGGTCGTCGTCCACGACGACGACGACTGGGCCGACGACCGCAGGCCGAAGACGCCGTGGGCGGACTCCGTCATCTACGAGCTGCACGTGAAGGGCTTCACCCGGCGCCACCCCGGCATTCCGGAGGAGCTGCGCGGCACCTACGCCGGGCTCGCCCACCCGGCGGCGATCGGGCATCTGAAGGACCTCGGGGTGACGGCGGTGGAGCTGCTGCCGGTGCACCAGTTCGCGCACGAGGACCATCTGCTGCGGCGCGGGCTGCGCAACTACTGGGGCTACAACTCCATCGGCTACTTCGCCCCGCACGCCGGATACTCGGCGAGCGGCACCACGGGCGGCCAGGTCGGCGAGTTCAAGCGGATGGTGCGCGCGCTGCACGACGCGGGCATCGAGGTCATCCTCGACGTCGTCTACAACCACACCGCGGAGGCGGGCGAGCTGGGCCCGATGCTGTCGCTGCGCGGCATCGACAACCGGGGCTACTACCGCCTCCAGGCCGACGCCCGCCGGTACGCGGACTACACGGGCTGCGGCAACACCCTGCACGTCGTCCAGCCCAACGTGCTGCGGCTCATCACGGACTCGCTGCGGTACTGGGTGACCGAGATGGGCGTGGACGGCTTCCGCTTCGACCTGGCGGCGGCGCTCGCCCGCTCCATGCACGACGTGGACATGCTCTCGCCGTTCCTCGCGGTGATCGCCCAGGACCCGGTGCTGCGCCGGGTCAAGCTCATCGCCGAGCCCTGGGACGTCGGCAACGGCGGCTACCAGGTGGGGGCGTTCCCGCCGCTGTGGACGGAGTGGAACGACCACTACCGGGACGCCGTACGGGACTTCTGGCGCGGCGCGCTGCCCGACGTACGGGACCTCGGCTACCGGCTGACCGGGTCGAGCGACCTGTACGCGTGGGGCGGGCGCCGCCCGTACGCCTCGGTCAACTTCGTCACCGCGCACGACGGGTTCACCCTGCGCGACCTGGTGAGCTACCAGGAGAAGCACAACGAGGCCAACGGCGAGGAGAACCGGGACGGCACCTCGGACAACCGGGCCTGGAACTGCGGGGCCGAGGGTGAGACGGACGACGCGGAGGTCAACGCGCTGCGCCGCCGCCAGCTGCGCAACCTGCTCACCACGCTGCTCCTGTCGACCGGGGTGCCGATGCTGGTCGCGGGCGACGAGATGGGGCGTACGCAGGGCGGCAACAACAACGCGTACTGCCAGGACAACGAGACCGGCTGGGTCGACTGGTCACTCCTCGACCGATCGGAGTGGCGGGAGCTGGCGGCGCTGACCGCGCGGGTGCTCGCGCTGCGCCACCGCCACCCGGTGCTGCGCCGCCGGGCGTTCTTCTCCGGGCGGCCGCAGGCCCCGGACGGGCTGCGGGACCTGGCCTGGTTCACCGGTGAGGGCACGGAGATGACCGAGGCCGACTGGTACGCCCCGGCCGCGACGGTCGGGCTCTACCTCTCCGGCCGGGACATCCCCGGGCGGGACGCGCGCGGTGAGCAGGTGACCGACGACAGCTTCCTGGCCGTCCTGCACGCGGGCCACGAACCGGCGGACTTCCTGCTGCCCGGCCCGCCGTGGGCCCAGGCGTACGAACTGGTCCTGGACACCTCGCGGGAGGACCAGGCCGAACCCCCGGGCACGGTGCACGGGGGCGGCGAGCGGCTGACGGTGCCGGAGCGGTCGGTGCTGCTGCTGCGCGTACGGGAGTGAGGGGCGCGCTAACCGAGGATGCCGCGGTCGTAGCCCGTCGCGACGGCGGCGGCGCGGTCCTTGACGCCGAGCTTGGCGAAGAGGTGGGTGAGGTGGGTCTTCACGGTGGCCTCGCTGATGAACAGCTCGGCGGCGATCTCCCGGTTGGAGGTGCCCCGGGCGACGAGCCCCAGCACCTCGCGCTCGCGGGCGGACAGGGTCTCGTTGCCGGCGGCGGCCGGGGCGCGGACCGCGGAGACGAGGCGCGAGGCGACGGCCGGTGAGAGGACGGTCCGTCCCTCGGCGGCGGCCCGGACGGCGGTGAACAGCTCCTCGCGGGGCGCGTCCTTGAGGAGGTAGCCGGTCGCGCCCGCCTCGATCGCGGGGAGGGTGTCGGAGTCGGTGTCGTACGTGGTGAGGACGAGGACCTTGGAGCGGGCGCCGCGCCGGGTCAGCTCGGTGATCGCGGCGACCCCGCCGCCGCCCGGCATGCGCAGGTCCATGAGCACCACGTCGGGGTCGAGCCGGAAGGCCATCTCGACGCCCTCGACCCCGTCGGCCGCCTCACCGAGCACCCGGAACTCCGGTGCGGAGGCGAACATCCCGCGCAGCCCGTCCCGTACGACGGGGTGGTCGTCGACGACGATCAGGGTGATGACGCGCGCGGGTTCCCGGTCCATGACGGACACCGTACGGGACGGGTTCAGGGCGTGCTTTGGAAGTAGCGCCGTCCGCCCGAAGGGCGGGCCGGGCGGCGTCTGGTGCGTGCGATCGCAAGGCGCCGGGAAGTCCTTGTAGCGGAGCTACCAGGGCTTTTCGGCAACGCCGCGAGCGTGCGTGCCAGACGCCGCCCGGCAGGCGGTACTTTCAAAGCACGCCCTGAGCTTGCGGCACCAGTGGGACGCGGGCGCTGACCGCGGTGCCGAGGCCGGGTCCGGTCTCCACCTCGACGGTGCCCGCGATGCGTTCGGCGCGCGAGCGCATGCCGCCGAGGCCGAATCCGCCCGCACCCCGGTACGGGGGCAGCGCGGCCGGGTCGAAGCCGCGCCCGTCGTCGCGGACGTCGAGCGTGATCTCGTCGCCCATGTACGACAGGGTGACCCCGGCCCGGGACGCCCGGGCGTGCCGGGCCGCGTTGGCCAGGGCCTCCTCGGCTATGCGGAGCAGGGTGGCGCCGACCTCGTCGTGCAGGGGTGCGACGGTGCCGGTGACGGTGAACTCGGCGCGCACCCCGGTGCGCCGGGACCAGGTGGCGACGGTCTTCTTGAGCGCGCCGGGCAGGTCGTCGTGTTCGAGGGCCGCGGGCAGCAGGTTGTGCACCGATCGGCGGGCCTCGCCGAGGCTGTGCCGGGCGAGGGCGGCGGCCCGTACGAGGTGTTCGCGGGCGAGGTCCGGGTCGGTGTCACCGGTGGAGGTGGCGGCCTGGAGCTGGGCGATGATGCCGGTGAGTCCCTGGGCGATGGTGTCGTGGATCTCGGCGGCCAGCCGGCTCCGCTCGTCGGCCACCCCGGCCTCGCGGGCCTGGACGAGGAGTTGGGCGTGCAGCCCGGCGTTCTCCGCGAGGGCCTGTTCCAGGCGGGCGTTGGCGGTCTCCAGTGCGGTGATGGTCGCGTTCCTGGACCGGTCCTGGTCGGCCTCCCGCTCCCCGATCTGGGCGAAGACCATGGTGAGCGTGGCGTGGACGGCGAGGACGACGCCGAAGACGATCCAGTTCATCAGGGTGGCGGGCGGCAGGGGGCTGCCGCTCTGCGCGCCCGCCATGATGACCGCGACCGCCAGCAGCCCGGGCCGGAAGGCGCGTTGCGGGAGGACCCGGCCGGCGTCGAAGTAGCCGAACACCGCGTAGATGGAGAAGAAGGGGTTGCACCAGGTGAGCCCGAAGGCGAGCAGGGTGCGGGCGCCGAAGTAGCAGACGCTCGCCCTCGGTCCGGCGCCGGACGCGGTGCGGGACCACCACAGCTGGAGCCCGAGCGCCGCCGGGAGGAGCACCACGGCGACGCGCTCGTCGGCCGGGGACATGACGAGGTTCCGGGTGACGGCCGAGACGACGGCGGCCAGGCCGAGCAGCCCGTACGGGCCGTAGCGGAAGAACCGCCCCCACCACTGCTCCGCCGTCGTGACGTGTGCGCTCATGCGGGGAAGTCTCCCAAGGCCCTACTGCCACCGGAACGTGCGGATCGCGGTCCACCCGGCCGCGAGGGCCCAGGCGGCGACCGCCCCGAGGTAGGCCAGGGCGGGCCAGTCGCCCCGGGCGGCCTGGTCCAGGGCCTGGGACGCGGCGCCGAAGGGGGTGGCCTGGACGACGCGGCGCAGCGCGTCGGGCATGGCCTGAACGGGGACCCAGACGCCCGCCGTGAACATCATGGAGAAGTAGACGAGCGAGCCCGCGGCGGCGGCGATCTTCGTCGTACGCGAGAGCGCGCAGATCAGCGAGCCGATGGCGAGGACGCAGGCGACCGCGAGCAGTAGCGCCAGCAGATAGCCGAACGGCTGGTCCGGCAGCCGCACCCCGTAGGCGATCCGGCCCACGGCGACGACCAGCAGGGCGGAGACGAGCGCGGCCGCGCCGTGCAGGGCGATCTGCGCGCCGAGCAGCGCGGAGGGCCGCACCGGTGTGGTGGACATCCGGCGCAGGATGCCGCGTTCGCGGTAGCCGGTGAGGACGGGCGGCATCGCCTGGAGCCCGGACATGATCAGGGCGAGCAGCACCGCGACGGGCACGTACAGGTCGATGACGCGACGGCCGCCGAGTCCGTCGTCGTGCGCCCGGAAGGAGGGGACGAAGCCGAGGATCGTCAGGAGCACGGTCGGGAAGACCACGATCCAGAACAGGCTGCCCGGTTCGCGCAGGAAGAGCCGGGTCTCCGCCTTGAGGACGGCGAGCGTCGCGCCGGGCACGGCGGTGCGGGGCGCGGCGGCGGGGGCGGTGGGTGCGGTGTGCGCTGTGGCCATCTCAGGCTGCCCGTTCTGTGCGGCCGGGCCCGTCGGCGGGGCCGGTGAGGTCGAGGAAGGCGTCGTCCAGGGTGGCCTCGGAGACGCGCAGGCGGTGGGCGGTGACGCGGAGCCGGGCCAGCAGCGAGATCACGGCGTTGACGGTCTCGTCGGTGCCGTTGATGACGACCCGGCCGCCCTCGGTCTCGTACGACACCGCGCCGGGCAGGCCCGCGAGTTCGGCCTCGGGCAGCGGTGCGGAGGGCGTGAAGGAGATGACGGTGGAGCCGTCGGCGCCGGCGACGAGACCGGCCGGGGTGTCGAGCGCGACGACGCGCCCCCGGTCGATGACGGCGATGCGGTCGCAGAGGCGCTGGGCCTCCTCCATGAAGTGGGTGACGAGCACGACGGTGACGCCGCCGTCCCGGATGTCCTCGATCAGCTGCCAGGTGTCGCGCCGGGCCCGCGGGTCGAGGCCGGTGGTCAGCTCGTCCAGGATGACCACGCGGGGCCGGCCGACGAGGGCGAGCGCGATGGACAGGCGCTGCTTCTGGCCGCCGGAGAGCCGGTGGAAGCGGGTGTCCAGCTTGCCGTCCAGGCCGAGCCGTTCGGCGAGCGGGCGCCAGTCGGCGGGCCGGGGGTAGAAGGCGCTGTACAGGTCCAGGGCCTCGCGTACGGTGATCTTGGTCTGGAGTTCGCTCTCCTGGAGCTGGGTGCCGAGCAGTCCGGTCACCCGGTCGCGGTCGGCGACCGGGTCCAGCCCGGCGACCCGGACGGTGCCCGCGTCGGGGACCCGCAGGCCCGCGACGCACTCGACGGTGGTGGTCTTGCCCGCGCCGTTGGGGCCGAGAATCCCGAAGATCTCCCCCTCGTCGACGGCGAAGGTGACCCCGTCGACCACGGGGCGGCCGGCGTAGGACTTGCGCACCCCGTTCGCTTCGATGATTGCCATGGCACCGAGCATCGGCCCGCCGGGCCCGCCCCGGTATCGGCCATCGCGCTCGAACCGGCATCGGCCGATCGGTTGATGTCCCGTACGACCCCTAGGGGGTTCAGGGGGTCCGCGGGCGCGTGCTGTGGCGGGATAAAACCGCAGGACCGATATCCGGACGGACCGTAGGCTCCTCCCTGATGCGCCAGGAACATGTAGAACCCAAGGACCGGTCGGCCGTGCGCTCGCTGTTGCGGTTGTGGCCGTACGTGAAGCCGGTACGGGCACGGCTCTCCGGGGCCGCCCTGGTGGGGATCGTCGCCTCCTGTCTGGGCCTGGTGATCCCGCTCGTCCTGAAGTGGATCGTGGACGGCCCGGTCGCGGACGCGGACCCGGGCGGGGTCTGGCTCGGCGCGCTGTACCTGCTGCTCCTGGGCATCGCCGAGGCGGTGCTGTTCGGGGTGCGGCGGTGGCTGGTGGCGCGTCCGCTGGCCGGGGTCGAGGCGTCGATGCGGGCGGACCTGTACCGGCATCTGCAACGGCTGCCGGTGGCCTTCCACGACCGGTGGCCCTCGGGGCAGTTGCTGTCGCGCGGGACGACCGACCTGATGATGGTCCGGATGTTCCTGGCCTTCCCGCTGACCTTCCTGCTGGTCAACGCGACCACGATCCTCGTCGGCTTCGTGGTCCTGCTGTCCCAGGAGTGGACGCTCGGCCTGGTGCTGCTCGCCCCGGTCGTCCCGCTCGTGATCATCTGCTCGGCGTTCGAGGCGAAGTACGCGAACGTCGCGCGCCGCGCCCAGGACCAGGTCGGCGACCTGACCACGGTGGTCGAGGAGAGCGTGCTCGGCATCCGCATCATCAAGGGCTTCGGACGCCACCGCAGCCAGGCCGCCGCCTTCCGGGCGCTCGCCGGGAAGCTGCGCACCACGGAGCTGGTCAAGGCCCGGCTGCTCGCCCGGATCTGGACCCTCATCACCACGCTCCCCGAACTCGCCATCGGGGCCGCCCTGGTGTTCGGCACGATCGAGGTCGCCGACGGCAACCTGTCGGCGGGCACCCTGGTCGCGTTCCTCTCCACGGCCCTCGCGCTGCGCTGGCCCGTCGAGTCCATCGGGTTCCTGCTGGCGATGAGCCAGGAGGCGGCGACGGCGACCGAGCGGTACTTCGAGGTGATGGACGCCGCCGAGGAGGAGGACACCGGGCAGGCTGCCGCGCCCGGGACCGCCGGGGCGGGCGGGATGGTCTTCGAGGGCGTCGAGTTCCGCTATCCCGACGCGGAGGAGGGCTCGGCGCCCGTGCTGGCCGGGATCGATCTGCGCATCCGGCCGGGCGAGACGATGGCCCTGGTCGGCGCGACGGGGTCCGGCAAGACCACGCTCACCTCGCTGGTGCCCCGGCTGTACGAGGCGACGGCCGGGCGGATCACGCTGGACGGCGAGGACATCTCCGCCATGCCGCGCGCCCGGCTGCGGGAGCTGGTGTCGGTGGCGTTCGAGGAGCCGACGCTCTTCTCGGCGAGCGTCGGCGAGAACGTGCTGATGGGCGACGAGGAGGCCGGCGAGGAGGAGTTGCTGCGGGCGCTCTCGGTCGCCCAGGCCGGTTTCGTCCACGAGCTGCCGCAGGGCACCGGCACGGAGGTCGGCGAGCAGGGCCTGAGCCTGTCCGGCGGCCAGCGCCAGCGCCTCGCCCTGGCCCGGGCGGTGGTGGGCCGGCCGCGCTTCCTGGTCCTGGACGACCCGCTCTCCGCGCTCGACGTGCACACGGAGGCCCTGGTGGAGGCGGCGCTCCGGCAGGTCCTCGCGGAGACCACGGCGGTGGTGGTCGCGCACCGGCCGTCGACCGTGATGCTCGCGGACCGGGTGGCGCTGCTGTCCGGGGGCCGGATCAGCGCGGTCGGCACCCATCAGGAACTCCTGCGCACCAACGCGGAGTACGCCTGGCTGATGTCGGGGGCGGGCGCGTCGGGCAACGCGGAGACTTCGGGCGACGCGGAGGCGGAGCCCGTACCTGAGCAGCCCGTCCCCGACACCGGTCCCACCGAACCCCTGGGCGCGAAGGCCCCTGCCGAGGAGGGCAGCACCCGATGAGCAGCACGACGACCGGACGGCCCGCCGAGCCCGCCGAACCCGGCGAGGAGGACGAGCGCGCGGCCGCGCCGGACGCGGCGGCCGGGGACCCCTTCGACCGCGACGACCTGCCGACCCCGCGCGGCGCCACCGGGCAGCTGCTCGCCTCGCTGCTGCGGCCGATGCGGGGGCGGGTCGCCGCGTCCGCCCTGGCCATCCTGTTGCAGCAGGCCGCGGTGCAGGCCGGGCCGCTGCTGGTGGCGTACGCCATCGACAGCGGGGTGCCCGCCTTCCGCGACGACGACTACGGGCCGCTGATCGCCGTGGCGCTGGGCTACGCGCTGTGCGCGGTGGCCGCGGGCCTCCTCCAGTACGCGTTCATCCGGCTTTCCGCGCAGGTCAGCCAGAACGTCCTGCTCGACCTGCGCGGCCGGATCTTCCGCCATGCGCAGGCGCTGAGCGTGGACTTCCACGAGCGGTACACCTCGGGGCGGCTGATCTCGCGCTCCACGACCGACCTGGAGTCGCTGCGGGAGCTGCTGGACGAGGGGCTCCAGGAGCTGATCCACATCGTGCTGTCGTTCGCCTCCATCGCCGTGGTGCTGCTCTGGCTGGACCTGGCGACGGGCGCGGCGGCGCTGGCGTCCTTCCTGCCGCTGTATCTGCTGGTGCGGCTCTACCGGAAGCGCTCCTCGGTGATCTTCGCCGCCCGCTCGACGGCGATCGCCACGGTGATCGTGAAGTTCGCGGAGACCATGAACGGCATCCGGCCCGTCCAGGCGTTCCGCCGCGAGCCGGTGAACGACGCGGCGTTCCTGGAACTGAACACGCGTCACCGGGCCGCCAACGGCGCCGCGATGCTGGAGAACGCGCGCTACGTCGTCGGCTCGCGGCTCGTCGCCAACACGGCGGTGGCCGGAATCGTGCTGTGGGGCGCCTACCGGGTGGCGGACGGCGGTCTCGCGCTGGGGGTGCTGGCCGCGGTGGTTCTCTATCTGCGGCGGCTGTACGACCCGATCGACCGGCTCAGCATGTTCCTCAACTCCTTCGAGTCCGCGGCGGCCTCGCTGACGAAGATCGCCGGGCTGCTGGCCCAGGCGCCGACGGTCCCGGAGGCGCTGGAGCCCGTGGAGCTGCCCGCCAGGACCGGTGACCAGCCGGGCCGCGAGGTGGTCTTCGACGCGGTGAGCTTCGGATACCGGACGGGCGGCGAGGTGCTGCCCCCGTTCGACCTGACGATCCCGGCCGGGCAGACGGTGGCCGTGGTCGGCTCCACGGGGGCCGGCAAGTCGACGCTCGCCAAGCTGCTGGCCCGGTTCTACGACCCGAGCGCGGGCCGGGTCCTGCTGGACGGCACCGACCTGCGCGACCTGGCCACGCCCGAGCTGCGGCGCGGGGTGGTGATGGTGACCCAGGAGGCGTTCCTGTTCTCCGGGACGGTCGCGGAGAACATCGCGATCGGCCGCCCGGAGGCGGGCCGGGAGGAGATCGAGCGGGCCGCGAAGGCGATCGGCGCGCACGACTTCATCACCGGTCTGCCCGACGGCTACGACACCGACGTCCGCAAGCGGGGCGGCCGGATCTCGGCGGGGCAGCGGCAGTTGGTGGCGTTCGCCCGGGCGCTGCTGGCCGACCCGGCGGTGCTGATCCTCGACGAGGCGACCAGTTCGCTGGACATCCCCGGTGAGCGCGCGGTGCAGCGGGCGATGGACACGGTGCTGCACGGCCGCACCGCGGTGGTCATCGCGCACCGGCTCTCGACCGTGGAGGTCGCGGACCGGGTGCTCGTGATGGAGCGGGGCCGGATCGTGGAGGACGGCACGCCGGCCGAGCTCATCGCGGGTACGGGCCGCTTCGCCGGCCTGCATCGCGCCTGGCGGGAGAGCCTGGCCTGACGGCCCCGCGCCACCCCGGCCGCCCGCCCCTTTTGCCCCAGGGGCGGGCAGCCGGATCCGGCCACGCCTTCACACCGTCTCGACAGGTGGGAACTTTCCGCTTGTTCACATTCGCGTCGCACTCCGCCCTTCCGCCCGCAACCATGACGCGCCCTGCGCTTTCAGGCGGCACGAGCCCTCCGGGCACCCCTCCGCACCCCCGCGTGGCCATTCACGAAACGTCCGCTTAACGAACACGCATCTTCCGGCAACGAACGAATTCCGGCCAAGTTGTTGACGCGGTCCTGACAGGGATGGCCGACTCCTGACACTCTTCACCCCGTTCCGCGCTCTGCTTGCTCTGCCCGGACGGCTCACCCAGCCGCCGGTACCCCCCTCGCAGAAGGAGTCCGCGTGAGATCCACGCACAGCCGTCGTGCCACCGCGACCGGCGCTCTTATAGCCGCAGCAGCCCTTCTCGCCGTCGGCGTCCAGTCCGGACCGGCCTCCGCCGCCCCGGACAACGGCACCGCCCGGACCGCCTCGGCGTCCAAGGCGAACCCCGGCGCCCTCACCAAGCAGCTCTCGCCCTCGCAGCGCGCCGAGCTGATCCGCGAGGCCACCGCGAGCACGGCGGCCACCGCGAAGGAGCTCGGCCTGGGGTCCCAGGAGAAGCTCGTCGTCAAGGACGTCGTCCAGGACAACGACGGCACCACGCACACCCGTTACGAGCGCACCTTCGACGGCCTCCCGGTTCTCGGCGGCGACCTGGTCGTCCAGGAGTCGAAGGCCGGCGCGACCGAGAGCGTCGTCAAGGCGTCCCGCGCCACCACCGCCCAGCTGAAGGCCGTCGACACCGTCGCGGACATCACCCCGGCGGCGGCCTCCAAGCAGGCGCTCGGCGCGGCGAAGGCGGCCGGCTCGGCCAAGGCCGAGGCGGACAAGGCGCCCCGCAAGGTCGTCTGGATGGCCTCGGGCACCCCGCAGCTCGCGTACGAGACCGTGGTCGGCGGCCTCCAGGAGGACGGCACCCCGAACGCGCTGCACGTCATCACCGACGCTTCCACCGGGGCCAAGCTCTACGAGTGGCAGGCCATCGAGAACGGCGTCGGCAACACCGAGTACAGCGGCCAGGTCACCCTGGGGACCTCCGGGTCCTCCGGCTCGTACAACCTGACCGACACGGCGCGCGGCAGCCACAAGACGTACAACCTGAACCACGGCACGTCCGGCAAGGGCACCCTCTTCTCCGGCGCCGACGACGTCTGGGGAGACGGCAACGGCACCAGCCCGGAGACCGCGGCGGCGGACGCCCACTACGGTGCGGCCGAGACCTGGGACTACTACAAGAACGTCCACGGCCGCAACGGCATCAAGGGCGACGGCGTCGGCGCGTACTCCCGCGTCCACTACGGCAACAACTACGTCAACGCCTTCTGGGACGACAGCTGCTTCTGCATGACGTACGGCGACGGCAGCGGCAACGCCCACCCGCTGACCGCGCTGGACGTGGCGGCCCACGAGATGAGCCACGGCGTCACCTCGAACACGGCCGGTCTGAACTACAGCGGCGAGTCCGGCGGCCTCAACGAGGCGACCAGCGACATCTTCGGCTCCGCCGTCGAGTTCTACGCCAACAACTCCACCGACGTCGGCGACTACCTCATCGGTGAGAAGATCGACATCAACGGCGACGGCACGCCGCTGCGCTACCAGGACAAGCCGAGCCGCGACGGCATCTCGCCCGACAGCTGGTACTCGGGCATCGGCAACGTCGACGTGCACTACTCGTCGGGTCCGGCCAACCACTTCTTCTACCTGCTGTCCGAGGGCAGCGGCGCGAAGACCATCAACGGCGTCAGCTACAACTCGCCGACCTCGGACGGCCTGCCGGTGACCGGCATCGGCCGCGCGAAGGCCGAGCAGATCTGGTTCAAGGCGCTCTCCACCAAGTTCACCTCCACCACCAACTACGCGGGGGCCCGCACCGGGACGCTCGCGGTGGCCGGTGAGCTGTACGGCACGACCAGCGCCGAGTACAAGGCCGTCCAGGACGCCTGGGCCGGGATCAACGTCGGTGCGCGCTCCGGCGGCACCGACCCGACGGACCCGGGCGACGGCACGGTCTTCGAGAACAAGACCGCCGTGTCCATCCCGGACGCCGGCTCGGCCATCACCAGCTCGGTCACCGTCACCGGCCGCACCGGCAAGGCGCCCAGCGCCCTGAAGGTCGGCGTGGACATCACCCACACCTACCGCGGTGACCTGGTCATCGACCTCGTCGCCCCGGACGGCAGCACCTACCGGCTGAAGAACTCGAGCATCAGCGACTCGGCGGACAACGTCAAGACGACGTACACCGTCAACGCCTCGTCCGAGACCGCCAACGGCACCTGGAAGCTCAAGGTCCAGGACGTCTACAGCGGGGACACCGGGAAGATCAACAGCTTCAAGCTGACCTTCTGAAACCCCTCGGCGCCACCCCCCACAGCGTGGGTCGCCGCATGACCCGTCGCTGACACGACACGGCCGCCCGGGAGAAGACCCCTTCTCCCGGGCGGCCGCGCGTGTGCTCAGTTCGGGTTGTTCGCGTGGGTCAGCGTCTCCCAGGCGACGAACAGGTTGTTGGACCCGGCGGGCCGCTGCCGTTCGGTGAGGGTCTGGGTGTTGGTCATCGCGATGCCCATCCGGTTGTGCAGCGCGTTGAACCCGACCTCGGTGACCGGCCCGAGACTGTCCTTCAGGCTGCCGCCGCAGAGATTGCCCGGGACGGGGTTGCCCACCTGGTACTTGGCGTGCAGCCCCAGCGCGTGGCGCAGCCGCTCGGCGATCTCCGGGTAGAGGTCCTGCCCCTGGATGCGGCTGGTCTCGGCGATGTGCGAGATGGCCGAGAGGCCGTATCCGGTGTGGGTGAGGTCGCGGCAGGTCTCCTGGGAGAGCCCGTCCATGAACGTGGACTGCCCCTGCCAGTAGTTGATGATCTTGTCGCGGGTGTCGAGCCCGCTGCCGGGCGCGGTCTTCGGCAGCGCGCCGTCCGCGCTCACATAGATGTACGCGGGGACCCTGCCCCGGAACTTGGCGACCGCCTTGTCGTAGGCGGTCCGGTCCTCCAGGAAGACCGCGATGCCGATCGCGGCCTCGGTCATGGACAGCTCCCAGTTGCCGTTGCTGTTCGAGCCGTTGATGACCTTCGGCAGATAGACGTCGCGCAGCATGGTGGCGAAGCGGCCGGAGTTCGGCCAGGAGTTGTACGTGTACTTGATGATCTCGGCGGCCCGCGGCCAGGAGGAGCCCGCCCAGCCGGTCTGGAGCGGGGCGTTGCTGTTGGTGTGGTCCCTGATCACGGCCGACCAGGCGTCCATGATCTCGATCGCCTTCTGCGCGTACCGGCTGTCCTGGGTGATGTACCAGGCCAGCGAGAGCGTGTACGCGGCGATGGCGTCCTCGCGCTCGTCGGTGCAGCCGTAGTTGGGGTTGGAGTACGAGCCGCACTCGACGACCGCGCGGGGCTTGGCGGTCCGGCTGAGCGAGGCGTACTTGCTGCCCATCATCTGGTCGTAGGCGCTCTTCCAGGGCTGGGCGCCCGCCTGGACCTTGGAGCGTACGAAGTCGAGCTGGGGGCGGCTGACGAGTACGCCGGGATGGGTGAAGGCCGCGGGGGCGGCGGCCCGGGCCGGGGCCGGGGCGGCGGCCGGGCCGGCGGAGGCGGGGGCCGTGAAGAGGCCGGAGGTGAGGGCCGCGAGGGCGGCGGCGAGGCCGAGGCCGCGCGCGATGGTTCCGGTGCGCATGTGGGGGTGCCTTCCGGTTCGATGTTCATGTGTGTGAACGATGGGCCGGGTTGTGAACACTGCGATGGGTGAGGAACCTAAAGGCATTTCATGGACACGTCAAGGTTCTGTCTTCAGAAAGCGAAGGGCCCGGCACGGGGAAGGTCTTTCCCGTGCCGGGCCCCGGGGGCCGCACGCCTCAGCGCAGCAGCACTCCCCCGCCGTCACCCGTGGCCCCGGTCGGCTGCGCGACCAGGCCGAGTTCGGCACCGCTGGCCAGCAGCCGGTGGGCGGGCAGCACGCGCACGGTGTAGCCGTACGGTCCCGTGCGGTCCAGGGCGAGCGGGCCCTCGTACAGCCAGTGGCCCTCCAGGTCCTGGCCGCCCGCCGGCTTCAGCGGGAAGACCTGGGCCTCGGTGATCGCGTCGGCCGAGTCGACCCGCCCGGCCACCGCCTGCACCTCCACGTCGTCCGGCGCCAGCGCGCCCAGCGAGACCCGGACCCGCAGCGCCAGCGTGGAGCCCAGCTCCGCCGTCGTACCGGAGGCGGTCGGGGTCACCGCCTCCACGTGGTCGACGGCCACCCTCGGCCAGGCGGCCCGGACCTTCGCCTTCCAGCCCGCCAGCTCCCGCGCCCGGGGCACGTCCAGCGAGCGCTGGGCCAGCGCGGCGGGGGCGTACAGCCGCTCCACGTACTCCGCGACCATCCGGTCGGCGAGCACCTTGGGCCCCAGGGTGCCCATCGTGCGGCGGACCATCTCGATCCAGCGGCCGGGCAGCCCCTCGTCCCCGCGCTCGTAGAAGTGCGGGGCGACCCGGTCCTCGATCAGCTCGTACAGGGCATTCGCCTCCAGGTCGTCGCGCTGGTCCTCGTCCAGCGCACCGCCCTCGGCCGTCGGGATCGCCCAGCCGAAGTCCGGCTCGAACCACTCGTCCCACCAGCCGTCCAGCACGGACAGGTTGAGACAGCCGTTGAGCGCGGCCTTCATCCCGCTCGTGCCGCACGCCTCCAGCGGGCGCAGCGGGTTGTTCAGCCAGACGTCGCAGCCCGGGTAGAGCTTCTGGGCCATCGCCATCCCGTAGTCGGGCAGGAAGACGATCCGGTGCCGGACCCGGGCGTCGTCGGCGAACCTGACCAGCTCCTGGACCAGCCGCTTCCCGCCGTCGTCGGCCGGGTGCGCCTTGCCCGCGACGACGATCTGGACCGGCCGCTCCGGATCGAGCAGCAGCGCCCGCAGCCGGTCCCGGTCGCGCAGCATCAGCGTCAGCCGCTTGTACGAGGGGACGCGGCGGGCGAAGCCGATGGTGAGGACGTCCGGGTCGAGCACACCGTCGATCCAGCCGAGCTCGGCGGGCTGGGCGCCCCGGTGGCGCCAGGAGGCGTGCAGCCGCTGCCGGACCTCGGCGACCAGCTGTTCGCGCAGGGTGCGGCGCAGGTCCCAGAGCCGTCGGGCCGGGATGTCCGCGACGGAGTCCCAGCGGCCCGGGGTGCCGCCCGACTCGGCGCGCAGCCGGTAGACCTCGGGGGCGACCCAGGTCGGCGCGTGGACGCCGTTGGTGACGGAGGTGATCGGGACCTCCGGCGCGTCGAAGCCCGGCCAGAGCCCGGCGAACATCTCCCGGCTGACCGCGCCGTGCAGCGTGGAGACGCCGTTGGCGCGCTGGGCGAGCCGCAGCCCCATGACCGCCATGTTGAAGACGCCCGGGTCGCCGCCGGGGTAGGTCTCGGTGCCGAGTTCCAGGACGCGGTCGGCGGGGACGCCGGGCAGTTCGCCGTCCTCGCCGAAGTGACGGGCGACGAGTTCGCGGTCGAAACGGTCGATTCCGGCCGGGACCGGGGTGTGGGTGGTGAAGACGGTGCCGGCCCGGACGGACTCCACCGAGGAGTCGAAGTCCAGCCCGGTCGTGGCGAGTTCGCGGATGCGCTCCAGGCCGAGGAAGCCGGCGTGGCCCTCGTTGGTGTGGAAGACCTCGGGGGCGGCGTGGCCGGTGAGCCGGCAGTACGCGCGCACGGCGCGGACGCCGCCGATGCCCAGCAGCATCTCCTGGAGCAGCCGGTGCTCGCTGCCGCCGCCGTACAGCCGGTCGGTGACCTCGCGCTCGCCGGGGGCGTTCTCCTCGACGTCGGAGTCGAGCATCAGCAGGGGGACCCGGCCGACGTGGGCCTGCCAGATCTGGGCGTGCAGGGACCGGCCGCCGGGCAGGTCCAGGACGACCTGGCTCGGGGTGCCGTCGGCCTCGCGGATCAGGGTGAGGGGCAGCTCGTTCGGGTCGAGGACGGGGTAGTGCTCCTGCTGCCAGCCGTCCCGGGACAGGCTCTGCCGGAAGTAGCCGTGGCGGTAGAGCAGCCCGACGCCGATGAGGGGCACGCCCAGGTCGCTGGCGGCCTTGAGGTGGTCCCCGGCGAGGATGCCGAGCCCGCCGGAGTACTGGGGCAGGGCGGCGGTCACCCCGAATTCGGGTGAGAAGTAGGCGATGGCGGCGGGCAGCGCGTCGTCCTGCTCGCGCTGCTCCTGGTACCAGCGGGGGCCCTGGAGATACGCGCGGAGGTCGGCGGACGCCTCGGCGAGCCGGCGCAGGAACGCTTCGTCCCGGGCCAGCTCGGCGAGCCGCCCCGCGGACACGGAGCCGAGCAGGCGTACGGGGTCGCACTCCGCGTCGGAGCCGGCCGCCGGGTCGACGGCCCGGAAGAGCTCGCGGGTCTCGGTGTGCCAGGACCAGCGCAGGTTCCGCGCCAGGTCGCTGAGGGGTTGGAGGGAGTCCGGAAGGACGGGACGCACGGTGAATCGACGAATGGCCTTCACGTATTCCACCTTTACAGGGGACGTACGAATCCGAGCGGGACGCACCTCCATGTGCGCCGCTCCGTCACCCTCGACGGTAGCCGGGTCCCCGGCGCGCCGGACACGGCGCATGGTTTTCCCGTATGCCTCTGCCGTCCCGGAAGGCTTCACCGGGCCCGTACGTCACAGGCGTTATGGCCGATTCCTTCTCCTCATTCGGTCTTGTGGGCCTTCGCGGCACAAGGAAAGCTGCCGGGTGGCGCCCATTCCCACGTCCCCCGTACGACCGAGCAGATGACATATCACCGGATTGGCCCACCACGTTGCGGGGAAAGGCTTCTCCGGCACGCATGTCTTTCATTCCCCGGCCAACGGTGATCGGTCCCCCGGTTCGTATACGACCTGTTTGGACTGCCATTCGAGTGAACGCGCACAGGAGCGGCCATGCCCACACCCCACCAGTCATCCACGGAGCGGCTAGAAAGGACGCATCCCCACCTTCGCGGCGCGCGCGTTCAGCCTTCGGCGCACGCTGCCCACTTTGCCGAGTCCCAGCTCCAGCCCCCAGGTGATTCCATGATCGGTCGCATTCCCGTTCTCGACGTCCATCCGCTCGTCGACTGCGGCAGAAGGCCCGCCAAGGCCGTTGCCGGTGAGACCTTCCAGGTCACCGCGACCGTCTTCCGCGAGGGCCATGACGCGGTGGCCGCCAATGTGGTGCTGCGCAGTCCGAGCGGCCGTCCGGGCCCCTGGACGCCGATGCGCGAGCTGGCGCCGGGCACCGACCGCTGGGGCGCCGAGGTCACCCCGGACTCGGAGGGCCGCTGGACGTACACGGTCGAGGCGTGGAGCGACCCGGTCGCGACCTGGCGCCACGCGGCGGGGATCAAGGTCCCGGCGGGCATCGACACCGCGCTGGTCCTCGCCGAGGGCGCCGAGTTGTACGAGCGCGCCGCCGAGGGCGTCCCGAAGCGCGACGGCCGGGAGGCGGTACTGGCGGCGGTGGACGCGCTGCGCGACGCGTCCCGGCCGGCCGAGGCGCGCCTCGCGGCGGCCCTGGCGCCCGAGGCCCGGGAGGCGCTGGACCGCCACCCGCTGCGCGAACTGGTCACCGCGTCCCGCCCGCACCCGCTGGTGGTCGAGCGCCGGCGCGCGCTGTACGGCTCCTGGTACGAGATGTTCCCGCGCTCCGAGGGGGCCAGGTACGAGACCCCGAAGCCGCGCAAGGGCCGGGGCGCCAAGGCCGCCGAGCCGCAGCAGCCCCGGCTGGTCAGCGGCACCTTCCGGACGGCGGCGGAGCGGCTTCCGGCGGTCGCCGCGATGGGCTTCGACGTGGTCTACCTGCCGCCCATCCACCCCATCGGCACGACGCACCGCAAGGGCGCGAACAACTCGCTGACCCCCTCCGCGCACGACGTGGGCGTGCCCTGGGCGATCGGTTCGGCGGAGGGCGGGCACGACGCGGTCCACCCGGATCTGGGCACGCTGGACGACTTCGTCCACTTCGTGGAGACGGCCCGCAACCTGCGCCTCGAAGTGGCCCTGGATTTCGCCCTCCAGTGCTCGCCGGACCATCCGTGGGTGGAGGAGCACCCCGAGTGGTTCCAGCACCGGGCCGACGGCTCGATCGCGTACGCGGAGAATCCGCCGAAGAAATACCAGGACATCTATCCGATCGCCTTCGACAAGGATCTTCCGGGCATCGTCGCGGAGAGCGTCCGCATCCTGCGGTTCTGGATGGACCGCGGGGTGAGGATCTTCCGCGTCGACAATCCGCACACCAAACCGGTGATCTTCTGGGAGAAGGTCATCGCGGAGATCAACCGCACCGATCCCGATGTGATCTTCCTGGCCGAGGCATTCACCCGGCCGGCGATGATGCGCACCCTCGGCGCCATCGGGTTCCAGCAGTCGTACACGTATTTCACCTGGCGGAACACCCGTCAGGAACTCACGGATTACGTGACCGAACTGGCCGGTGAGACCGCCGCGTTCATGCGGCCGAATTTCTTCGTGAACACGCCCGACATCCTTCCGGGATACCTTCAGGAAGGCGGCAGGCCCGCGTTCGAGGCCAGGGCGGTGCTCGCGGCGACCCTTTCCCCCTCCTGGGGGGTGTACGCGGGGTACGAGCTGTGCGAGAACACCCCGATCCACCACGGCAGTGAGGAGTACCTCGACTCGGAGAAGTACGAGATCCGGCCCAGGGACTGGGAAGCCGCAGAGCGCGAGGGCCGTTCGCTCGCCCCGCTCATCACCTCGCTCAACCGGATCAGGCGCCGCCACCCGGCCCTGCAGCAGCTGCGTGACGTGCACTTCCACGCGTCCGACAACGACGCGGTGATCGCGTACAGCAAGCGTTCCGGTTCGAACATCCTTCTGGTGGTCGTCAACCTCGACCCGCACCACACCCAGGAGGCGACCGTCTCGTTGGACATGCCGCAACTCGGCCTCGACCGGCACGAGAGCGTGCCGGTGCGCGACGAGCTCACCGGCACTTCCTATCACTGGGGCAGGACGTTCTACGTGCGCCTAGAGCCGGGCGTCACGCCCGCGCACGTCGCCGTCCTGCGACCGTCCCCGCCGACCGGAGGGTCACCCACACCATGATCGTCAATGAGCCCGTCCACGACACGTTCGAGGACACCCCGGCCAAGGACCGCGATCCCG
Organism: Streptomyces sp. CB01249; assembly: GCF_001905735.1. Lineage (GTDB taxonomy): Bacteria > Actinomycetota > Actinomycetes > Streptomycetales > Streptomycetaceae > Streptomyces. Next base: position 1,275,724 of record NZ_LISW01000002.1, on the reverse strand, counting down.
ACTGGTTCAAGCGTGCCGTCTTCTACGAGGTGCTCGTCCGGTCCTTCCAGGACTCCAACGGCGACGGCATCGGAGACCTGAAGGGGCTCACCGCCAAGCTCGACTACCTCCAGTGGCTGGGGGTCGACTGCCTCTGGCTGCCGCCCTTCTTCAAGTCACCGCTGCGCGACGGCGGTTACGACGTCTCCGACTACACCGCCGTACTGCCGGAGTTCGGCGACCTCGCCGACTTCGTGGAGTTCGTGGACGCCGCGCACCAGCGCGGCATGCGCGTGATCATCGACTTCGTCATGAACCACACGAGCGATCAGCACGAGTGGTTCCAGCAGTCCCGGACCGACCCCGACGGGCCCTACGGCGACTACTACGTCTGGGCCGACGACGACAAGCAGTTCCCGGACGCCCGGATCATCTTCGTGGACACCGAGTCGTCCAACTGGACCTTCGACCCGGTGCGCAAGCAGTACTACTGGCACCGGTTCTTCTCGCACCAGCCCGACCTCAACTACGAGAACCCGGCGGTGCAGGAGGAGATCATCTCCGCCCTCCGCTTCTGGCTGGACCTGGGCATCGACGGCTTCCGGGTCGACGCGGTGCCGTACCTCTACCAGCGCGAGGGCACCAACTGCGAGAACCTCCCCGAGACCCACAACTTCCTCAAGCGGGTCCGCAAGGAGATCGACGCCAACTACCCGGACACCGTCCTGCTCGCCGAGGCCAACCAGTGGCCCGAGGACGTGGTGGACTACTTCGGGGACTACGGCTCCGGCGGGGACGAGTGCCACATGGCGTTCCACTTCCCCGTGATGCCGCGCATCTTCATGGCCGTACGGCGCGAGAGCCGCTACCCGGTCTCCGAGATCCTGGCGAAGACCCCGGCGATCCCGGACAACTGCCAGTGGGGCATCTTCCTGCGCAACCACGACGAGCTGACGCTCGAAATGGTGACGGACGAAGAGCGCGACTACATGTACGCGGAGTACGCCAAGGACCCGCGGATGCGGGCCAACATCGGCATCCGCCGCCGGCTGGCGCCGCTGCTGGACAACGACCGCAACCAGATCGAGCTGTTCACCGCCCTGCTGCTCTCGCTGCCGGGCTCCCCGATCCTCTACTACGGGGACGAGATCGGGATGGGCGACAACATCTGGCTGGGCGACCGGGACGCCGTCCGCACCCCGATGCAGTGGACGCCCGACCGCAACGCCGGGTTCTCCTCCAGCGATCCGGGGCGGCTCTACCTCCCCACGATCATGGACCCGGTCTACGGCTACCAGGTCACCAACGTCGAGGCGTCGATGGCCTCCCCGTCCTCGCTGCTGCACTGGACCCGGCGGATGATCGAGATCCGCAAGCAGAACCCCGCGTTCGGCCTCGGCACCTACAACGAACTGCCGTCGTCGAACCCGGCCGTGCTCGCCTTCACCCGTGAGCACGGGGACGACCTGGTGCTGTGCGTCCACAACTTCTCCCGGTTCGCACAGCCGACGGAGCTCGACCTCAGGTCCTTCAACGGGCGTCATCCGGTGGAGCTGATCGGCGGGGTGCGCTTCCCCGCCATCGGTCAGTGGCCCTACCTGCTGACTCTCGCGGGACACGGCTTCTACTGGTTCAGGCTGCGCAAGGACGCGCCGCCGAGCTGACGCGTACGGCACCGTGCGGGGCGGTTTCCGCCGCCTCGCACGGGGCACTCGCACCCATACCGGGTGGTTCAGGAAGCTTCCTGGATCCTCCTGGCGTTTCTATCCCCTCATGTCGAGTCCGTACGGATCATCCTGACCCGACACGTCCCGCACAGCCGGACAGCCAATGCCGCAATCCGGGACACTCTTCGCATCCTGTGGTGTGCCCGGGGAAAGGACGCGATGCCATGTCGGAGGCTGCATCCGCTCAGGTCACCCTGGCGAACAGCACAGCCCTGATCCCGTCTCTCGGACCGCTGCTCCACGAATGGCTGCCCCGGCAGCGGTGGTTCGCGGGCAAGGGACGGCCCATCACCGCCTTCTCGCTCGTCTCGGCCACCGAGATACTGCCGGTGGACGGCGGCGACGGCACCACCCCCGGGCTGCTGCACCTGCTGGTGCGGGTCCACCAGCCCACCATGCCCGCCCAGCCCCCCGTGGACTGCTACCAGTTGCTCCTCGGGGTCCGCTCCGCGCTGCCCCAGCACCTCGCGCCCGCCGCCATCGGCCGGGTGCCCGACGGGCCGCTGGCGGGGCTCGCGGTCTACGACGGGCTGCACGACGCACGCCTCGCCTCGCTGCTGCTGGAACGATTGCGCACCCCCGGCCGGCTCGGCGCGGTCCGCTTCGACCGGGGCGCGGCCCCGATCCCGGAGGACCTGCCGCCCCGGGTGCTGGACACCGAGCAGTCCAACTCCTCGCTGGTGTACGGCAACGCGTACATCCTGAAGATCTTCCGCCGGGTCTTCCCGGGCACCAACCCCGACCTGGAACTGCCGCTCGCCCTCTCCCGCGAGGGGTGCGGGCGGGTCCCGGCACCCGTCGCCTGGTTCGAGGCGGCGACGCCGGAGCGGCTGACGCTCGGGGTGCTCCAGCCCTTCCTGCGCGGCGCCCAGGACGGCTGGCAGCTCGCCCTGCGCGCCCTCGCCACCGGCCACGACTTCCTGGCCGAGGCGAAGGCGCTGGGCCGGGCCACCGCCGAGGTGCACACCGCGCTCGCCGCCGCCCTGCCCACCCCGCTGCTCCGCCGCTCCCAGACCGACGAGCTGGCCGCCGCCATGGTGGAGCGCCTGGAGGCCGCCGCCCACGCGGTCCCGGAGCTGGTCCCGTACGTCCCCGGGCTGCGCACCGCCTTCGACGCGGTCGCCGCGCTCGGGCACGAGGGGCGCAGCTGGGCCGCCCAGCGGGTGCACGGCGACCTCCACCTCGGCCAGACCCTGCGGGGCGCCGACGGCTTCTGGTCGCTGATCGACTTCGAGGGCGAGCCGGCCCGGCCGCTCCCGGAGCGCCGCAGCCCGCAGCCCCCGGTGCGCGACGTGGCCGGGATGCTGCGCTCCTTCGACTACGCGGCCCGCTCGCACCGGCCCTGGAAGCCCGAGTGGGCCGCCCGCTGCCGGGACGCCTACTGCGACGGCTACGCCGAGGCGGCGGGCGCCGACCCGCGCGCCGAGCCGGAGCTGCTGCGCGCCCACGAGACCGACAAGGCGGTGTACGAGGTGCTGTACGAGGCCCGGCACCGGCCCGACTGGCTGCCGGTCCCGATGGCCGCGATCCACCGCCTGGCCGCGGACTCCGCCGGCTGAGGATGCCCCCTCCCCCGTACCGCCCCGCCCGTCCCACCCCGCCAACACCTCCGAGGAGGCTGTCCCTGTGACCGCCCGCAAGCCGTCCCGCAAGTCCGAGCCCGCCGTGTCCGCCACCCCCGCCGCGCCCGCCGCCGAGCTCCCGCTCACCGAGGAACCGATCGCCGCCACGCTGTCCTCCCCGCAGGCCGGGCCGCCCGCGAAGAAACGCGCCCCGAAGAAGACCCCCGCGACAGGGTCCGCCGCCGCCCCGCCGAAGCGCGCGAAGAAGGCCGCCGCGCCGCCCAAGCCCCGCAGCGCCGGAAGCCAGGAGCTGCGCCCCGCCACCCCGCTGCACGACGCCGACCGGGGCCGGCTGCTGGCCGGCGAGCACCACGACCCGCACGGCCTGCTGGGCGCGCACCAGGTGGGCGACGGGGTGGAGATCCGGGTGCTGCGCCCGTTCGCCCGGGCGGTCACCGTGCTCGCGAAGGGGCTGCGGGCGCCGCTGCACAGCGACGGGGACGGGCTGTTCTCCGGGGTGCTGCCGCTGCCGGAGGTCCCGGAGTACCGGCTGCTGGTCACGTACGACGACAACGAGATCGAGGTCCACGACCCGTACCGCTTCCTGCCCGCGCTAGGGGAGCTGGATCTGCACCTGATCCGGGAGGGGCGGCACGAGGAGCTGTGGACCGCGCTCGGGGCGCGGCCGATGGAGCACCAGGGGGTCGCCGGGACGCGGTTCACGGTGTGGGCGCCGAACGCCCGGGGCGTGCGGGTGTGCGGTGACTTCAACTACTGGGACGGCACGGGCTTCCCGATGCGGTCGCTGGGCTCGTCCGGGGTGTGGGAGCTGTTCCTGCCGGGGACCGGGGAGGGCGCGCTGTACAAGTTCGACATCTGCCGCCCGGACGGTTCGCACACGACGCGCTCGGACCCGATGGCCCGGCACACCGAGGTGCCGCCCGCCACCGCCTCGGTGGTGACGGCCGCGCACCACGTGTGGCAGGACGAGGAGTGGATGGCGAACCGCGGGAACGTGCCGGTGCACGAGGCGCCGTTCTCGGTGTACGAGGTGCACCTGCCGTCCTGGCGGCCCGGTCTCTCGTACCGGCAGCTGGCCGAGCAACTGCCCGCGTACGTCGCGGAGCTGGGCTTCACGCACGTCGAGCTGATGCCGGTGTCGGAGCACCCCTTCGGCGGCTCCTGGGGCTACCAGGTGACCGGGTTCTACGCCCCGACCTCCCGGATGGGCTCGCCGGACGACTTCCGCTTCCTGGTGGACGCGCTGCACCGGGCCGGGATCGGCGTGATCATGGACTGGGTGCCGGCGCACTTCCCGCGCGACGACTGGGCGCTCGCGGAGTTCGACGGGCGGCCGCTGTACGAGCACGAGGACCCGAAGCGGGCCGCGCACCCGGACTGGGGGACGCTGGAGTTCGACTACGGGCGGACCGAGGTCCGCAACTTCCTGGTCGCCAACGCCACGTACTGGTGCGAGCAGTTCCACATCGACGGGCTGCGGGTGGACGCGGTCGCCTCGATGCTCTACCTGGACTACTCGCGCGAGGACGGCCAGTGGTCGCCCAACGAGTTCGGCGGGCGGGAGAACCTGGACGCGGTCGCCTTCCTCCAGGAGATGAACGCCACGGTCTACCGGCGCAATCCGGGCGTGGTCACCATCGCCGAGGAGTCGACCGCCTGGGACGGCGTGACCCGGGCCACCGACCACGGCGGGCTCGGCTTCGGGCTGAAGTGGAACATGGGCTGGATGCACGACTCGCTGGTGTACGTCTCCAAGGAGCCGGTGCACCGCAAGTACCACCACAACGAGATGACGTTCTCGATGGTGTACGCGTACAGCGAGAACTACGTGCTGCCGATCTCGCACGACGAGGTGGTGCACGGCAAGCAGGCGCTGGTGAGCAAGATGCCGGGCGACTGGTGGCAGCAGCGCGCCAACCACCGCGCGTACCTGGGCTTCATGTGGGCCCACCCGGGCAAGCAACTGCTTTTCATGGGGCAGGAGTTCGCCCAGGGCGCGGAGTGGTCGGAGGGCCACGGCCCGGACTGGTGGCTGCTGGACCCGGCGTACGAGGCGTCCGGCGACCACCGCGGGGTGCGGGAGCTGGTGGGCGACCTCAACAGGGTGTACGGAGCGACGCCCGCGCTCTGGCAGCGCGACACCCGTCCGGAGGGCTTCGCCTGGGTGGACGGGGGTGCGGCGGAGGACAACGTGTTCGCGTTCCTGCGCCACGACGCGAAGGGCGCGCCGCTGCTGGCGGTCTCCAACTTCTCGCCGGTGGTGCGGCACGACTACCGGCTCGGGGTGCCGGAGGGTCCCCGGCTGTGGGCGGAGGTCCTGAACACGGACGCGGCCCGGTACGGGGGCGGCGGGGTGGTCAACGAGGAGCCGCTGAAGCCGGAGGACGTGCCGTCCCACGGCAGGCCGTCGAGCGTGTCGCTGACGCTGCCGCCGCTGGCGACGGTGTGGTTCAAACCGGCGTGACGCGGTGAGGGGGCGGGGCCGCGGTGGCCCCGCCCCCTCGGGCGGTCAGAGCACGTCCTCCAGCTCCTGGAGCAGCCGCCGCTTCGGGCGGGCGCCGACCATGGACTTCACCGGTTCGCCGTCCCGGAACACCATCAGGGTCGGCATCGACAGGACGCCGTACCGGGTGCTGGTCCCCGGGTTGCGGTCGACGTCGATCTGGACGACGCGGAGCCGTTCGCGCTCCTCCTCGGCGATGGCGCCCAGGACCGGGGCGAGCTGGCGGCAGGGGCCGCACCAGTCGGCGGTGAACTCCACCAGCACGGGCCGGGCCTCCCCCCGTACCTCGGCGTCGAAGGTCTCGTCGGTGAGCTCGTCGACGCCCGTGACGTGGATCATCTGTCATCCTCCCAGTTCGCAGCGTGGTTCGGGGCCGCCGGGCAGTTCGGCGGACGCCTCCAGCTCGGCGCGGGCCAGCTGGGCGCCCACCTCCGTGCGGACGGCCCGCAGCTGCTCGATGAGCCGGTCGAGCTCGCCGAGCTTGCGCCGGTAGACGGCGAGCGAGGCGGGGCAGGCGTCCCCGGCGGGGTGCCCGGCGCGCAGGCACTCCACGAAGGGCCGGGTCTCCTCCAGGTCGAACCCGAAGTCCTGGAGGGTCCGGATCTGCTGGATGAGCCTGAGGTCGCCCTCGTCGTACGTGCGGTAGCCGTTCACCGCGCGCCGCGCGGGCAGCAGCCCCCGCGACTCGTAGTAACGCAGCGTCCGCGTCGTCGTCCCGGCCCGTTCGGCCAGCTCCCCGATTCGCATACCGCGACCGTAATCCTTGACGCCGACGTCAAGGCAAGGGCGTCAGACCTTGGTGAGCGAGGGCCGGTCCTCGCCGCCCTCGCGGGCCTCGGGGACGTACGGCTCGGCCGGGCCCTCGTCGCTGAGCATCTTCTCGTCGAAGGGGATCGCGCCGGAGAGCACCTGGTCGACCCTTTCTCGGTCGATCTCCTTGGTCCAGGTACCGACGAGGACCGTGGCGACCGCGTTGCCCGCAAAGTTGGTCAGGGCGCGGGCCTCGCTCATGAAGCGGTCGATGCCGACGATCAGGCCGACGCCGTCCACCAGCTCGGGGCGGTGCGACTGGAGGCCGCCCGCGAGCGTGGCGAGACCGGCGCCGGTGACGCCCGCGGCGCCCTTGGAGGCGATGACCATGAAGACCAGCAGGGAGATCTGCTCGCCGATGCTCAGCGGGTCGCCGGTCGCGTTGGCGATGAACAGCGAGGCCATCGTCAGGTAGATCGCGGTGCCGTCCAGGTTGAAGGAGTAGCCGGTCGGCACGGTGATGCCGACGACGGGCTTGCTGACGCCCATGTGCTCCATCTTCGCGATCAGCCGGGGCAGCGCCGACTCCGAGGAGGAGGTGGACAGGATCAGCAGGAACTCGCGGCCGAGGTACTTCAGCAGCGCGAAGATGTTGACCCCCGCGACCAGGCGCAGGATCGCGCCGAGCACCACGAAGACGAAGAGCGCGCAGGTGACGTAGAACCCGATCATGATGACCGCGAGGGACTTCAGCGCGTCCACGCCGGTCTCACCGACCACCGCGGCCATCGCGCCGAACGCGCCGACGGGCGCCGCCCACATGATCATGGCGAGGATGCGGAAGACGAGGCGCTGGATGTGCCCGATGCCGCGCAGCACCGGCTCACCGGCCGAGCCCAGGGCCTGGAGTGCGAAGCCCGCGAGCAGGGCGATCAGCAGGGTCTGGAGGACCTCGCCCTCGGTGAAGGCGGAGACCAGGGTGGTCGGGATGATGCCGAGCAGGAAGTCCGTGGTGGACTCGCCGGCCCCCGCCGCCTGCTTCTCACCGGCGGCGCGGACCGCCTCGGTGATGTGAAGGCCGGAGCCGGGCTCCAGGATGTTGCCAACGATCAGGCCGATGGCCAGCGCGACGGTCGACATGACCAGGAAGTAGCCGAGGGCGAGCCCGCCGACGGCGCCGACCTTGGCGGCCTTGCGGACGGAGCCGACGCCCAGGACGATCGTGCAGAAGATGATCGGCGAGATCATCATCTTGATCAGGTTCACGAACCCGGTGCCGATGGGCTTGAGCTCCACGGCGGCGTCGGGGGCGACGAAGCCCACGAGGATGCCGAGGCCCACGGCCACGATCACGGCGAGATACAGATACTTCGTACGGTCCGGCTTGGTGCGTTCCGGCTCGGCGGCGCTCACAGCCACGGGGGTCTCCTCGGGTCGTCGTCGTCCCACCCCCGTGCCGGGGGTCCCGGCGACTATCCCGCCCGCTGTGACGCCGGTCACCGTTGCGTGCATTTCGTTCACAGGTGGGGCCGGCCACCGGGGGGTGGAAGAAGGAGCGGGGCTGGGTGCGTGCAGCTGCAAGGCGGAGGATTGAGCCAACGCGGAGCGTTGGTGATTGACGACAACGCCGCAGATGCGCGTGCCCAGCCCCGCGACGCCGCCCCCCGGTGGCCGGCCCCACCTAGGTTTTCGGCCAGGCACACTTATCCGCATGCGTTTTCCCCGTACCCGACCGCGCAGCCTGGCCGGCCAGCTGTTCGCGTGGCAGGTGGTGCTGGTGGCGGCCGTCGTGGCGGGGTGCGCGTTCTTCGCGTACGTCTCCGGACGCGGCCAGGCCGAGGAGACGGCGGCGCGGCAGGTGCGGGCGGTGGCCCTCTCGGTGGCCGGATCGCCGTCCGTCCGGGAGGCGATCCGCAGCGACGACCCGTCCGCCGCGCTCCAGCCGTACGCGGAGCGGGTACGCAAGGACACCGGGATCGCCTTCATCACGATCATGAGCCCGGACCGGGTCCGCTGGACGCACCCGGACGCCGACCGCATCGGCGAGACCTTCCTCGGGCACACCGCCCGGGCGCTGCGCGGGGAGACCTTCTCGGAGACGTACACCGGCACGCTCGGGCCCTCGATCCGGGTCGTCACCCCGGTCCGCGACGGCGGCCGGATCACGGGGCTGGTCAGCGCGGGCATCACCGTGGACCGGGTCTCCTCGCAGGTGCGGGCGCAGCTGGGCGCCCTCGCGCTGGCGGCCGGCGCGGCCCTGGTGCTCGGCGGGCTCGGCACGTACGTGATCAACGCGCGGCTGCGGCGGCACACGCACGGGATGAACGCGGCGGAGCTGAGCCGGATGCACGACTACCACGAGGCGACCCTGCACGCGGTGCGCGAGGGACTGCTGATGCTGGACGGGCAGCGCCGGATCGCCCTGGTCAACGACGCGGGCCGGGACCTGCTCGGCCTGGCCCCGGGCGCCGTCGGCCGCCGGGTCGCCGACCTCGATCTGCCGGCCCCGCTGACCGGGGCGCTGCTCGCCTCCGAGGAGCGGGTGGACGAGGTGCACCTGACGGCGGACCGGGTCATCGTCGTCAACACCCGTCCGGTGGTCGGCGGCGAACGGCGCGGGACCGTGGTGACCCTGCGCGACCACACCGAGCTCCAGGCGCTCTCCGGGGAGCTGGACTCGGAGCGCGGCTTCACCCGGGCGCTGCGCTCCCAGGCGCACGAGGCGGCGAACCGGCTGCACACCGTGGTCTCGCTGATCGAGCTGGGCCGGGCGGACGAGGCGGTGGGCTTCGCCACGGCCGAACTGGAGCTGGCCCAGGCGCTCACCGACCGGGTGGTGGGCGCGGTCGCCGAACCGGTGCTCGCGGCCCTGCTCCTGGGCAAGGCGGCGCAGGCGAACGAGCGGGGCGTGGAGCTGGTGCTCGCGGAGGACAGCCTGATAGACGACGGCGCCCTGCCCGCGTCGCTCCCCGCCCGCGATCTGGTGACCATCCTCGGCAATCTGATCGACAACGCGGTGGACGCGGTGACCCAGGAGGCGCCCGTGCGCGGCCGGGTCACCGTCACCGCGCTCGCCGACGGGGGCGAACTGCTGCTGCGGGTCGCGGACAACGGGGCCGGGGTCGCCCCGGCGGACACCGCCGAGGTGTTCCGGGCCGGCTGGTCGACGCACGGCGCGGGGCGCGGCCTCGGCCTGGCCCTGGTCCGGCAGGCGGCGCACCGGGGCGGCGGGACGGTGGCGCTGGAGCGGGGTCCGGGCGGGGGCGCGGAGTTCACCGTACGGCTGCCGCTGGGCGCGGGGGTGCGGTCGTGATCCGGGTGCTGGTCGTGGAGGACGACCCGGTGGCGGCGGACGCGCACCAGCTGTACGTGGGCAGGGTGCCGGGCTTCGCCGTGGCCGCCGTGGCGCACTCGCGCGCCGAGGCCGTACGCGCCCTGGAGCGCACCCCGGTCGACCTGCTGCTCCTCGACCTCTATCTGCCCGACGGGCACGGGCTCCAGCTGCTGCGCTCGCTGCGGGCGGCCGGGCACTCGGCGGACGTGATCGCGGTGACCTCGGCCCGCGACCTGGCCGTGGTCCGGGAGGGCGTCTCGCTGGGCGTCGTGCAGTACGTGCTGAAGCCGTTCACCTTCGCCACGCTGCGGGACCGGCTCGTGCGGTACGCGGAGTTCCGGGCGGCGGCCGGTGAGGCGAGCGGGCAGGACGAGGTGGACCGGGCGCTCGCCGCGCTGCGGGCCCCGGAGCCGGCCCGGCTGCCCAAGGGGCTGAGCGGTCCGACCCTGGAGGCGGTGACCGGGGCGCTGCGGGCGGCCCCGGACGGACTGACGGCTGCGGCGGCGGGCCTGGAGCTGGGGATCTCGCGCATCACCGCGCGCCGCTATCTGGAGCACCTGGTGACGGCCGGGCGGGCGGTGCGCAGTCCGCAGTACGGGCAGGTGGGACGGCCCGAGCTGCACTACCGGTGGCGGCCGGAGGGGCGCTGAGCGGGGGCGACCGGTCCCGTGGCGCGGCTTTTGTCCCTAGGACCTTCCTATGAGCCGTGTTCTCGGGCGAACACACCGTAGTCAGCGGGGCCCCGACCTCCTTACGGTGTCCCCGTGCACCCCTCTCCGCCTTTCAACGCCCCCGCCGCCCGAAGACTCCGCGAGGCCCTGGGTATGGCTCCCGGCCATGTCGCCTACGGCCTCGGCGCTCAGTACGGACTACGGATCACCGCCGAGACGGTGGCCGCCTGGGAGCGCGGGCTCGCGCTCCCCACGGAATACGAACTCACCGCACTGGCCGGGGTGCTGTGGTGTGCCCCGGGCGAGCTGCTGACGGCCGCGCGCAGCCTGCGCGAGCACCGGGTCTCCCGGGAGCTGTCGCCGGACGAGTTGGCCGCCCGGGTGGGAATGGCCACCTCCGCGTATCTGCGGATGGAGGAGTCGGGGCGCTGGCGGGGCAACGAGCGGCAGTCCGCCGCCCTGAGCGAGGCGCTGGGCCTGACGCCCGCGGACTTCGTGACGGCGACCGGGCGCGAGGAGGAGCTGGCGGACCTGCTGCGCAGCGCGGTGACGACGCGGTGGCAGGCGTACGCCCGGCCGGTGGCCAAGCTGGCACCGGTGGACCGGCGCCGCGTCCAGGAGGTCCTGGAGCGGCTGCACGGCGACTACCAGGCGCTGATGGTCTCCACGCTGAGCTGGAGCAGCGCGGGCACGGACCGGCCGGGCAACACCGGCGAGGAGGGCCGGGCCTTCCTCGCCGGGATCGTGCCCCGCTTCTGGGAGGCGGCCGGCCCTCCGGCGTAACGGGCCGCCCCTTCCGCGCAACGGACTCAGAAGACGGACTCGGCCTCGTGCATCCGGTCCAGCGGGACCGTCTTGAGCTGGGTGACGGCCTCGGCGAGCGGGACCATCTCGATGTCGTTGCCGCGCAGCGCGGTCATCCGGCCGAAGTCGCCGCGGTGCGCGGCCTCCACCGCGTGCCAGCCGAAGCGGGTGGCGAGGACGCGGTCGTACGCGGTCGGGGTGCCGCCGCGCTGGACGTGGCCGAGGATGACCGGGCGGGCCTCCTTGCCGAGCCGCTTCTCCAGCTCGACGGCCAGCCGGTTGCCGATGCCCTGGAACCGCTCGTGTCCGAACTGGTCGATCTCGCCCTTGGCGTACGGCATCGAGCCCTCGGCCGGGTGCGCGCCCTCGGCGACGCAGATGACGGCGAACTTCTTGCCGCGCGCGAAGCGCTCCTCGACCATCTTGACCAGGTCGTCCACCTCGAACTTGCGCTCGGGGAGACAGATGCCATGGGCGCCGCCGGCCATGCCGGACTCCAGCGCGATCCAGCCCGCGTGGCGGCCCATCACCTCGACCACCATCACGCGCTGGTGGGACTCGGCGGTCGTCTTCAGACGGTCTATGGCCTCCGTCGCGACGCCCACGGCGGTGTCGAAGCCGAACGTGCGGTCGGTGGAGGAGATGTCGTTGTCGATGGTCTTCGGGACGCCGACGACGGGCATTCCGGCGTCCGCGAGCATCCGGGCGGCGGTGAGCGTGCCCTCGCCGCCGATCGGGATCAGCGCGTCCATGCCGTAACGCCGGCTCAGCTCGGCGCAGTTCTCGGCGGCCTCGCGCAGCCGGGCGCGCTCCAGGCGGGCCGAGCCGAGGATGGTGCCGCCGCGGGCGAGGATGCCGCTGACCGCGTTCAGGTCGAGGGGCCTGAAGTGGCCGTCGAGAAGGCCCTTGAAGCCGTCCTCGAAGCCGATGACCTCGTCGCCGTGGCCGACGACGGCCCGGTGGACGACCGAACGGATCACTGCGTTCAGGCCGGGGCAGTCGCCGCCTGCGGTGAGAACTCCGATGCGCATCCTGTTCCGTCTCCTGCTCGCTGGGCCCGTCCACTGGCATCCGGAACGGGGGCTTCTTCCGCCTCCCCCGTACCGTGAGTCACGACGAGTGTCCCACGCCGGGCGCGCGGCTCGCGCTCCCGGCTGCTCCGGGGCGGCCTGCGGGCGCCTTCGCGGGGCAGTCGTCCGGCGGGCGGCCCCTCCGCCCCCACGGGTATCGTCAAACGGGCGATTACCACTCGAACCGGGCACCATACCGGACCAGAGACGACGGGAGAGCACGCGTGACGCGCAGCGTGTACGTGACCGGGATCGACCGGGGAGACGGCCGCCAGGTCGTGGACCTGGGCGTCATGGAGCTGCTGACCCGCCAGGTGGACCGGGTCGGGGTGTTCCGCCCCCTGGTGCACGACGACCCCGACCGGCTCTTCGAGCTGCTGCGGGCCCGCTACCGGCTCTCCCAGGACCCGGGCACGGTCTACGGGATGGACTACCACGAGGCCTCCGCGATCCAGGCCGAGCAGGGCACCGACGAACTCGTCTCCCGGCTGGTCGAGCGCTTCCACCGGGTGGCCGTCGACTACGAGGTGGTCCTCGTTCTCGGCACCGACTTCGCCGCCACCCAGCTCCCCGACGAGCTGGCGCTCAACGCCCGCCTGGCCAACGAGTTCGGCGCCTCGGTGATCGCGGTGGTCGGCGGCCAGGCCCAGAACGCGGAGTCGGTGCGCGCCGAGACCCGCAACGCGTACCGGGCCTACTCGGGCCTGGGCTGCGACGTGCTCGCGATGATCGTGAACCGGGTGGCCCCCGCCGACCGGGACGTCGTCGCGGAACGCCTCACCGCGACCCTGCCGGTCCCCTGCTCGGTGCTGCCGGACGAGCCGGCCCTCTCGGCGCCGACGGTCGCCCAGATCGCCGCGGCCCTGGACGGCACGGTGCTCCTCGGCGACGACTCCGGGCTCGCCCGGGACGCGCTGGACTTCGTCTTCGGCGGGGCGATGCTGCCGAATCTGCTGAAGGCGCTGACCCCGGGGTGCATGGTGGTGACGCCCGGGGACCGCGCGGACCTGGTGGTCGGCTCGCTCGCCGCGCACAGCGCCGGGACGCCGCCGATCGCCGGGGTGCTGCTGACCCTGGACGAGCGGCCCGGCGAGGAGATACTCACGCTGGCCGCGCGGCTCGCACCGGGCACCCCGGTCGTCTCGGTGGCCGGCGGCTCCTTCCCCACCGCCGCGGAGCTCTTCACCCTGGAGGGGAAGCTCAACGCGGCGACCCCGCGCAAGGCGGAGACCGCGCTCGGCCTGTTCGAGCGCCACGTCGACACCGCCGCCCTCCTCGACCGGATCTCGGTCGCCCGCAGCGGCCGGGTCACACCGATGATGTTCGAGCACGAGCTGCTGGAGCAGGCGCGCGCGGACCGGCGCCGGGTGGTGCTCCCGGAGGGCACCGAGGAACGCGTGCTGCGCGCCGCCGACGTGCTGATGCGCCGGGACGTCTGCGACCTCACGCTGCTCGGCGACGTCGACGTCATCCGCAAGAAGGCCGCGGACCTCGGCATCGACCTGGCCGAGACCCAGCTCATCGACCCGCAGACCTCGGAGCTGCGCCAGTCGTTCGCCGAGCGGTACGCACAGCTGCGGGCGCACCGCGGAGTGACGGTCGAGCTGGCGTACGACGTGGTCTCGGACGTCAACTACTTCGGCACCCTGATGGTCCAGGAGGGCCTGGCCGACGGGATGGTCTCCGGGGCGGTGCACTCCACGGCGGCGACGATCCGGCCCGCCTTCGAGATCATCAAGACCAAGCCGGACGCCTCGATCGTCTCCTCGGTCTTCTTCATGTGCCTCGCGGACAAGGTGCTGGTGTACGGCGACTGCGCGGTCAACCCGGACCCGGACGCCGAACAGCTCGCGGACATCGCCGTGCAGTCCGCCGCCACGGCCGCCCGCTTCGGCGTCGAGCCCCGGATCGCGATGCTGTCGTACTCGACGGGCACCTCGGGCACCGGCGCCGACGTGGACAAGGTGCGCGAGGCGACGGACCGGGTGCGCGGGAGCCGCCCGGACCTGAGGATCGAGGGCCCCATCCAGTACGACGCGGCGGTCGAGCCGAGCGTGGCCGCGACCAAGCTGCCGGGCTCCGAGGTGGCCGGGCAGGCGACGGTCCTGATCTTCCCGGACCTGAACACCGGCAACAACACGTACAAGGCCGTGCAGCGCTCGGCGGGCGCGGTGGCGGTCGGCCCGGTCCTCCAGGGACTGCGCAAGCCGGTCAACGACCTGTCCCGGGGCGCGCTCGTGCAGGACATCGTGAATACCGTGGCCATCACCGCGATCCAGGCCCAGGGCGAGGAGTGACCCGCATGACCACCCCGAACACCGAAGACGCGGCGGCGGCCCGGAAGCCGAGCCGGGTGCTCGTGCTCAACTCCGGCTCGTCCTCCGTGAAGTACCAGCTCCTCGACATGGACGACCGCTCCCGGCTGGCGTCCGGCCTGGTCGAGCGGATCGGCGAGGAGACCTCCCGGCTCGTCCACACCCCGCTGGCCGGGGGCGGCGAACCCCGGGAGCGCGAGGGCCGGATCGCCGACCACGACGAGGCGCTGAAGGCGGCGGCCGAGGAGCTGGCCGCCGACGGGCTCGGCCTGGACTCCCCCGAGCTGGCGGCGATCGGGCACCGGGTGGTGCACGGCGGGCTGCGGTTCACCGAGCCGACCGTGATCACCGACGAGGTCCTCAAGGAGATCGAGCGCCTGGTCCCCGTGGCGCCGCTGCACAACCCGGCCAACATCACGGGCATCCGCACCGCCCAGGCGCTGCGCCCGGACCTGCCGCAGGTGGCGGTGTTCGACACGGCCTTCCACACGACGATGCCGGAGTACGCGGCGCGGTACGCGATCGACGTGGAGACGGCCGACGCCCACCGCATCCGCCGCTACGGCTTCCACGGCACCTCGCACGCGTACGTCTCCCGCAGGGCGGCCGAGCTGCTGGGCAAGGAGCCGGCGGACGTCAACGTCATCGTGCTGCACCTGGGCAACGGGGCGTCCGCGTCGGCGGTCGCGGGCGGGCGGTGCGTGGAGACGTCGATGGGCCTGACCCCCTTGGAGGGGCTGGTGATGGGTACCCGGTCCGGGGACATCGATCCGGCCGTCACCTTCCATCTGAAGCGGGTGGCGGGGATGTCGGCGGACGAGATCGACGTCCTGCTCAACAAGAAGAGCGGCCTGGTGGGGCTGTGCGGTGACAACGACATGCGGGAGATCCGGCGCCGGGTGGACGAGGGCGACGAGCGGGCCGCGCTCGCCTTCGACATCTACGTCCACCGGCTGAAGAAGTACATCGGCGCCTATGCGGCGGTCCTCGGCCGGGTGGACGCCGTGGTCTTCACGGCGGGGGTGGGCGAGAACTCGGCCCCGGTGCGGGAGGCTGCCATCGCCGGTCTGGAGGAGCTGGGCCTCGCGGTGGACGCGGATCTCAACGCCGTACGGTCCGGCGTACCGCGGCTGATCTCGCCGGATTACGCACGGGTCGCGGTCGCCGTGGTGCCGACGGACGAAGAGCTGGAGATCGCCAACCAGACCTTCGCACTGGTCGACAACTGAGCGGACCCCCGCCCTTTTGTATCTTCCACCAGCCGGAATATTCCGCAGCGAAACAAACCGATAGGATCCGCCTCATGCGCCGTTCCAAAATCGTCTGCACCCTCGGCCCCGCCGTCGACTCCCACGAGCAGCTCGTCGCTCTGATCGAGGCCGGCATGAGCGTGGCCCGTTTCAACTTCAGTCACGGCTCCCACGCGGAACACCAGGGTCGTTACGACCGGGTCCGCAAGGCCGCCGCCGAGACCGGGCGGGCGGTCGGCGTGCTCGCCGACCTCCAGGGCCCGAAGATCCGCCTGGCGAAGTTCGCCGAGGGTCCGGTCGAGCTGGTCCGCGGGGACGAGTTCGTCATCACCGCCGAGGACGTCCCCGGGGACAAGTCGATCTGCGGCACGACCTACAAGGGCCTGCCCGGTGACGTCGCCAAGGGCGACCCGATCCTGATCAACGACGGCAACGTCGAGCTCAAGGTCGTCTCCGTGGACGGCCCCCGGGTCCACACCATCGTCATCGAGGGCGGGGTGATCTCCGACCACAAGGGGATCAACCTGCCGGGTGCCGCGGTCAACGTCCCGGCCCTGTCCGAGAAGGACGTCGAGGACCTGCGCTTCGCCCTGCGGATGGGCTGCGACCTGGTCGCGCTCTCCTTCGTCCGCGACGCCAACGACATCAAGGACGTCCACAAGGTGATGGACGAGGAGGGCCGCCGGGTCCCCGTCATCGCCAAGGTGGAGAAGCCGCAGGCCGTCGAGCACATGGAGGGCATCGTCATGGCCTTCGACGGTGTGATGGTCGCCCGTGGCGACCTCGCCGTCGAATATCCGCTGGAGAAGGTCCCGATGGTGCAGAAGCGCCTGGTGGAGCTGTGTCGGCGCAACGCCAAGCCGGTGGTCGTGGCGACCCAGATGATGGAGTCGATGATCACCAACTCCCGCCCGACCCGCGCCGAGGCGTCCGACGTCGCCAACGCGATCCTGGACGGCGCGGACGCGGTCATGCTCTCCGCGGAGTCCTCGGTCGGCGCGTACCCGATCGAGACCGTCAAGACCATGTCGAAGATCGTGGTCGCCGCCGAGGAGGAGCTGCTCTCCAAGGGCCTCCAGCCGCTGGTGCCGGGCAAGAAGCCCCGTACGCAAGGCGGTTCGGTGGCCCGCGCGGCCTGCGAGATCGCGGACTTCCTGGGCGGCGAGGCCCTGGTCGCCTTCACCAAGTCCGGTGACACCGCCCGCCGGCTGTCCCGCTATCGCGCCGCGCAGCCGATCCTGGCCTTCACCACGGACGAGTCCACCCGCAACCAGCTGGCGCTCAGCTGGGGCGTCGAGGCCCATGTCGTCCCGCACGTGGACACCACGGACGCGATGGTCGACCTGGTCGACTCGGAGCTGCTGAAGCTCGGCCGCTACAACGAGGGCGACACGATGGTCATCACGGCCGGCTCGCCCCCCGGTGTCCCCGGCACCACCAACATGGTCCGCGTCCACCACGTGGGCGGCCAGGACTGACCCGCTCCGCGCGGGCGGTGCCCCCGGTTCCGGAACGCTCCGGAACCGGGGGCGCCGCCGTTTCCGGGCTCAGACCGGCGGCAGCAGATCGCTCGCGCTGACGGTGCGGTCCAGTGCGGGGTACGCGAAGTCCGTCTCCTCGTTCTCGCGGCGCCGCAGCCCGTAGAACTCCCGGCCCCGCGCCTCGTCCGCGAGCGTGAGCGGTACGCCCTGCGGGAGGTACGGGACGCCGTCGCGGAAGCGGAGGAGGGTCTTCGACGTCCGGAACGTGAGGCCCAGCCACTCGTTGTCCCCGGCCCCGCCCGCCGGGTCCGCAAGGATCCGGTGCCGCAGGCGGCGGTTCGCCGCCACGGAGAAGGCGACCACGCCGTTGTGGACGAGCGGGATCTCCAGCGTCCCGGCGTCCGGCCGCTCCTTGGACTCGAAGACCAGCTTCCGGCGCGGGTACGCGTCCGGGTCCCGGTAGCAGGAGAAGACCGCGATGAAGGTGTCCTCGGCCAGGTCGAGCGCCTGGTCGCAGTGGCGGCCCATCGTCGTGTACGCGCTCGCGTAGCGCTCGGCCAGCGCGTTGTCGAAGGCGGCCGGGAGCCCCGCCCGTTCCCGCACCTCTGCGGCCAGCCGCGCGTGTACGTCCCGGAAGCGCAGCGCGGGACGCGCGTACCGCGTGGTCGTCCGTACGAGCGGCACGCCGCCGTCCGTGTCCGGCCTGGTGAGTACGGCGCCCTTCCGGCCCTTCCCCACGTCCTCCATGGGCGTCGCCGCGCACAGCTCCGCGAAGCGGTCCGCCTCCCCCGGCAGCGCGCACCGGACGATGTCCTCAGATCCGGGGAGCACGGTAGTCCCCCGCGTTCATGCTGAAGCGGAACCGGTCGCCGTACTCGATGAACGACGTGGAGCGGTTCTCCTCGGCGTACAGCCCGCGCAGCTCCGCCATGCCCTCCTCGGTGGGCTGCTCCAGCTCCACCGGTCCCGCGGCGCCCTTGAGGTACGTACGGCCGTCCCGGTGCACGGCCTCGGTGCTGGAGCAGCGCACCACGTATCCCAGGCGGGTCGGCAGGTACTCGGCGTTCAGCGTGGAGGGCCGGACCTCGTGCGTGTACAGGCGGTTGGTGGACAGCGGCATGAGGAAGACGGAGCCGGGGTGCAGCGTCAGCGTGAACTGCGCGGGCCGGTCCTCGCGTTCGGCGGCCGGGTCCTTGAGCCGGAAGCGGAGCCGGGTGAGCGCGCTGGCCCGCCCCACGCCGTAGTCGTAGGGGTCGTCGGCCATGGGGCTCAGCCCGTCGAGCCGGTCGTAGAAGGTGCAGAAGGCCATGATGCCGTTGCGGGGCATGTCCTTGGTCTTGTCGGCGTGCGACGAGATCCGGGCCTTGGTCTGCTTGCGCTCCGCGGTGGCACGGGTGTTGTGGTACGTCTGCGCCAGCACGTGGTTCAGCGGCGCGTGCCCCCGGAAGAGGCCGGCCGCCTCCCGGTTCAGCGCGTCCACGATCTCCGTATCGGTCGCCCGGAAGTTCTCGGTCGGCCCGGAGAGGTTCGTGGAGCACCGGAGCAGCCGGAAGTGCAGCGCGTCCCCCTCGCGGGTCACGGGCGTGAGGTAGACCCCGGTCCGGTGGGCCGTCCCGGCCTTGGTGGACTCGGTCAGCGACTGGAACGCGTGCTCGGCACGGATGCGCCCGAAGTGGTCGTCCCCCGGCTCGAAGAACCGCGGGTAATAAACCCCGCCCCCGAGCCCGCCCGGCGCCTCGCTCCGCGCTTCACCCGGCTGTGTCGCGTACAACGAAATCACGTCTCCCCCGTTGCGGCATCGCCCATACCCTCGTGCAGGCACATTCCACGCTAGGAGCATCGGGTGCATCGGTCCACTGAGTTCACTTTCGGCCTCCCCTGGGTCGCGAGCTTCTTCCATCAGGACTGGAAGCTGGACGCGTCCTCCGAAGCCCATGCCGTCGCCGGTCAGTTCGTGGAGGAACTGGACCCGGAATCGGTGCTGTTGGTACGCCGTGACGCGCGCATGCTCCACGAGCGGCTTTCCGCCGAGCGGATCACCACCCTGTGGAGTGGATGTGTGGAGAACGGCGAGCGCTTCTTCCTCAACAGTCGGCTCACCGACGGTGCCGAATGGGTGCGGCAGGTGATCGAGGTGTGCGACGCATGGCTCCTTCGCCATCCGCATGCGGTGACGCTCTCCGAGGCGGACCGGTACGAGGGCCGGGAATTGGACGGTCGGGTCGGGAACATGATCAAGGAATTCGCGGACTGGTTCGACCGGGATATGGTCCAGGCGCTCACCGAGTGCGTCGACCGCTGCACCCCAGATCTCGCCTTCAGGCTGTTCCTGCAGGCATTGCCCGAAGCAAGCATGGCGTTTTCTCCGGATTACCTGGAGCTGTCGCGGGAGCAGTACGCACGGCTGGCTTCCCTGGGACGGGAGTTCCGGTACGGCGAGTATGTCGTGAGCGATGTCGAGCATCTCGCAGGCGGCTAGCCTCAGCGAGAAAACGGCTGTGGGCCGCACCCTCGGAGTGCGGCCCACAGCCTTTGTGCGACTCCCGGACGCGTCAGGCGCCGTCCTTGGTGAAGTAGTTGTGCAGTCCCGGGACGGTCAGGGTGCCGCCGAACTGGCCGGCCTGGGTGACCTTGACCTTGGTGAAGAAGGCGAACGGGACGTTCAGCGGGGGCGGGGTCTCCGGGCTGAAGGTGATCGGGATGAGGCCGAAGAGGTTGCCCTTCAGCTCCTCCGTGTACATCGTCACCGTGCCGTTGCGGATGGTGGAGGTGGAGCCCTTCCGCGCCTGCACGTGGCCGGTGGTGCCCGGCATCGGGCCGGTCGTCAGCTGGTGCAGGTCCTTGATGTCGATCGAGGACGCGGTGAACTTCAGCACCTTCTTGGTGGCGCCGTCGCCCGTGCGCACCTCCACGATGCCCTTGTAGTCGAGCCCGTTCAGGGTGAGCAGCGAGCTCTCCAGGATCCACGGGTCGGTGGGCAGGTTCGGGATGCCCGGCTCCGCCTTCGCGTTGGCCAGGGCCTCCGGGTCCGCGCTGGGACACGGGAACGGCTGCTTGGCGCCGTCCGGGATGTCCTCGTCCTTCTTGGCGTCGGTGCCCTTGACGTCCTCGTCCAGGTCCTCGACCGTGCGGCCCGCCTTGCCGGCCGCGTCGCGGATGGCCTTGGTGGTCTTGTCGGCGGTGTCGGCGGTGTCCTTCACCGCGTCCTTCGCCGCGTCGGTGGCCTTGTCCGTGGGCTCGTCCTTGGAGTCCTCGGTGTCCGCGGTGGCGGACGGCTTCGGAGACGCCGTGGTGGGGCTCGGGGACGGGCTCGCCGTCTCCTTGTCCTTGTTGCCGTCGAAGAGGTCCTTGAGCGCGTCGCCGAGGCCCAGCGGGTCGAGCGGGTTCCTCGTCTTCGTGGGCGACGGCGTGGCGGCCGGGGTCTCGGCCGGGGCGGCGTCGGTGCTCTTCTTCGCGGCGTCGGTGCTCTTCGCGGTGTCGTCCGCCGAGCCCGTGGCCGTGGGCTTCGGGGTCGCCTTGTCGGTCGTCTCCGGCGTCGGCTTCGCGCTCTCGCTCGTGGACGGCGACGGCGTCTTCGACGCGGAGGGCGTCGGGTACGCCGACTCGCTCGGCTCGTCGGAGCGCGTGACACAGGGGCCGGGTGCGAAGGGGATGTCCGCCGTGTCGTCGGCCATCGCCAGGCGGGGCGTGAGGCCCATCCCGACGAAGACCGCCGTCGGCATCGCGGCGAGCGCGAACGCCTTCTTGCCGACGGGCATGTGGAGCTTCGTCAGCAGCGACTTCCTGGGGGCGGCGTGGCGGGGACCTCTGCGTTCGCGGGTCCCGTTCTCGTCCGCGCCGTTCATCTGCTCGTCGTCACCCCGCACGGTGCCTCCCGCCCTCGGCCTCGACCGTGGTGTCGTACGGGGCCTGCGGCTGCTCGGGAACACCGGCGCCGTGGAGCGCGCCCTCGGGGAACGGCTCGTCCTTCGCGAACGAGACGGTCTCCGGGGCCTCCTCGGCGGAAGCGGGCTCCGCCTCGGCCTCCGGCTGCGGTTCGCCCGGGGCCCAGGACACGGAGAGCGCGCCGCCGAGCAGGGCGAAGATGAAGCCGATCAGGAAGCCGCCGATGTTGGCGACGGGTATGGAGATGAGGGCCAGCAGAATCGCCGCGACACCGGCGAACACGCGGACGATGCTGTGGAACCACATCGTCAGGCCCAGCGTGACGAGCAGGACCCCGATGATCAGCGAACCGGCGCCGGCCGTGGTGGACATCGCCAGCGTCACGTTGCCGAGGTGCATGTTCGCGTACGGGAAGTACATGATGGGCACGCCGCCCAGCATGGTGAACAGTCCGGCCCAGAACGGCCGGTCACCCCGCCAGGTGCGGAAGCCTCGCCGGGAGAGGGTGAGGTAGTGCTCGTTCTGCCCTTGGGATTCGGGGCTCATGGAAAACAGCTCCCTGGGAACCGGTACTGCTGTGAGAAAGAGAAGGGTGGGCGGCCGGGGACCCGTTGTGCGCCCCCGGCCGCCCGGGCCAGTGCCCTAGTAGCACTCGTTGACGCCCTTGGACAGCCCAAGGTGCAGACCCGGCAGCTTGAACGTTCCTGCCGTGGTGGCCCACGCCCGCTGCTTGACGTTCGTCAGCTTGGCGGTCTCAGCGCGCTGCGCGAACCCGTTCGGGTTGACGTACTTGCCACCGTTGGGCTGGACGCCCGGGTTCTTCAGATCGCCCGTGCGCACACCGATGTCGATGTTGCCGAACTCGGCGTCACCCTGGAGATCCGAGACGTCGAGGTACAGGCCGGTGGCGTCGACCTTCTTGTCGGTGTCCTTCGGGTCACCGGCGGTCAGCCGCAGCGTCACGCTGCCCAGCCCGAACGGCAGGTTGGGGGTGACGACCGACTGGCACATCTTGGTGATGGTGGCGTGACTGAACCCCGAGACGGCAACGGCGTGCGCCTTGCCCTCCTTCGCGGGGTCGGCGCCGTCCTCGGTCGCGATGCTGCCGTACTGGACGAAGTTCTCGCCGTTCAGTTCGGCGGCCGTGACCTTGAACTCCTGGCCCGACACGCTGAAGGACGCGGCGAGCGCGCCCTGGGCCAGACCGACGCCGACGGCGGCGGTGGCTATGACGCTCGGCACCATGACGACAGCGAAACGCTTCCATCTCGTGCCACCGCGAACCTGGGAACTCATACTTTTCCTCCTTCTCGGACGTACATCTCCGGTCAGGCATCCTGCCCGACCCGGGATGGGAGAAGTGCTACGTCCTCGGAAAGGAGAGCGCCCGCGAACGGAGGCTGTACCGCGTCCGCTTCACCGGCGATCACCCCCGAGCGACAACCACTGGTCACGCACGTACGCGACCTGATCGGACAGGCCCTGCCGGCCGGCAGGAACCCCCCTGTCCGGAGCCGGCGCCACTGCCGCCGACCCGCCCGGCGGGGACCCAACGGAGCCGCCGCTCCCGACTGGCAGCCGGACTGGCGTTATTGGACCGAGCGTGGCCGATCGTGGTCCATTCCCGGCCGTGACACAAGGGGGTTCGTTACTCGCTGGTAACGCCCTCATAACCGGGCCACGACCTGCTGGCACCGAGCGGCCACGCAGGGTGGCCCCGGACCAACGGACGAAAAGGAGGAAGCGCGAGCGAAACGGGGCAGATCGCAAAGATCGATTTACTGCGAGTAACAGGCCGTGCTTTTATCAAGATTTGGTAAAGCAGGGCCCACTCTTATCGCCTGATCGCGAAAACGGCCGCGGCGCCCGGAGGCGGCCGCGGCCGTGTTGTCAGTTCAGAACAATCGGATCGGACAGACCGGATCAGAACAGGACGCGCGCGAGTGCGGTACGCGCGGCACCGACCCTCGGGTCCTCCGGGCCGATCACCTCGAAGAGGTCGAGCAGCCGCAGCCGGACCCGGTCGCGGTCCTCGCCGAACGTCCGGCGCACGGTCTCGACCAACCGGCCGAAGGCGTCCTCGACATGGCCGCCGACGAGGTCGAGGTCGGCCGCCGCCAGCTGCGCGTCCGCGTCGCCCGGCTTCTCCGCCGCCTCCGCGCGCACCTTCTGCGGGTCCGTCGCCCGGACCCGGGCCAGCAGCTCGGCCTGGGCGAGGCCCAGCTTCGCCTCGGTGTTGGCCGGGTCGTCGGACAGCACGTTCTTGTACGCCTGGACGGCGCCCGCGAAGTCGTTGGCGTCCAGCGCCTGCGCCGCCGCCTCCAGGAGGGAGTCGTAGGGGCCCGGCGGAACCGGTGCCGCCGCCTGGGCCGGCTCGCCCGCCGCCGGGTCGACCGCGATGCCGGTCAGGCCGAAGCGCTCCTCGCCGACCTGGATCAGCTGGTCCAGGGTCTGCCGGATCTGGGCCTCGGGGGCCGCGCCCTGGAAGAGGGGCAGCGCCTGTCCGGCGACGACCGCGAAGACCGCCGGGATGCCCTGGATGCCGAACTGCTGCATCAGCATCTGGTTGGCGTCGACGTCGACCTTGGCCAGCAGGAAGCGGCCGTTGTACTCGCGAGCCAGGCGCTCCAGGAGCGGGCCCAGCTGCTTGCACGGCTCGCACCACTCGGCCCAGAAGTCGATGACGACGGGCACTTCGGCGGAGCGCTGGAGGACGTCGTTCTCGAAGCCCGCCTCGTTGACGTCGATCACGAGGGAGGACGCGGGGACGGCCGCGGGGCCGCCCTGGCGTGCGGACTCGGCGCGCGCCTGCTCCGCCTTCGCCTTGGCCTCTCCGGCCGCCTTCACCGCGGCGAGGTCGACGACGCCGCTCATGGACATGTTTCTGGGCTGCATGCTTACATCCTCCCCCTTCGGTGCGCGGTTCCGGAAAGCGATACGTGAACCGCGCCCGTCCGCGACCCCCGCCGGTGTGCGGGGTGGGCGGACAGACACGGTTGTGGGGCCCCTGAAAGACCCGGTTCGGCGCCCGGTCCCCACCCGGCGCCTGTGGCTGTCGTTCGTTCGTGGCGTCCACGACGGTCCGGACCGTCGCCTTACGCTACGACCCGTAGCGTAACTGGCCACGCCCCCTCACGCACAAGAGTGTTCGGTGATCTGTCTCACGGCTTCGGGGGCCGGTCGGATTTACCTACTGACGGGTATGGTCGCCGCATGCTCAGCCGCAGCCACCCCAAACCCGCACGATCGGGACGTCCTCGCAGCACCGAGGCCGACGAGGCGATTCTGGAGGCGACCAGAGCCTCGCTCGTGGACCTCGGCTGGTCGAAGCTGACCATGGGTGACGTGGCGACGCGGGCCGGGGTCGCCAAGACGACCCTCTACCGGCGCTGGGCGGGCAAGAACGAACTGGTCGTGGACGCGGTGGCCGTCCTCTTCGACGAGTTGGAGATGCCGGACCTGGGCAGCCTGGCCGCCGATGTGGAGGCGGTCGTGCTGCAGTTCGCCGCACTGCTCGACCGGCCGGAGACCCGGACCGCGCTGATGGCGGTGGTCGCGGAGTCGACGCGGGACGAGGCGCTGCGGGCCCGCATCCGCGACTCGATCGTCAACCGGCAGAAGCGGCTCGTGCTCCAGGGGCGGCGGCGGGCGCAGGAGCGCGGCGAACTGCCCGTCGAGCCGGACGAGGCCACGGCCGACCTGACGGCGGACCTGATCTTCGATGTGATCGCCGGTGCGGTGGTGCACCGGACACTGGTGAGCGCCGAGCCCGTCGATGCCGACTGGGCCCGGCGCTTCACGCTGCTGCTGCTGGCGGGGCTTGGCGCGGCCGCCGGACAGCCGGTACGTCAGAAGCCCGCCGGCTCCGTGTAGACGCCCCACTCGTCGCGCAGGACGCCGCAGATCTCGCCGAGGGTCGCCTCCGCGCGGACCGCGTCGAGCATCGGCGCGATCATGTTGGAGCCGTCGCGGGCGGCGGCCAGCATCGCGTCGAGGGCGGTCTTGACCCGGGCGTCGTCGCGGGCCTCCTTGCGGCCGGCGAGGACGCGGACCTGCTCGCGCTCGACCTCGTGGCTGACGCGCAGGATCTCCAGGTCGCCGGTGACGGAGCCGTGCGCCACGTTGACGCCGACGACCCTCTTGTCGCCCTTCTCCAGGGACTGCTGGTAGCGGAACGCGGACTCGGCGATCTCGCCGGTGAACCAGCCGTCCTCGATGCCGCGCAGGATGCCGGAGGTGATCGGGCCGACCGGGTGCTGCCCGTCCGGGTGGGCGCGGGTGCCGCGCTCCTTGATCTGCTCGAAGATCTTCTCGGCGTCGGCCTCGATGCGGTCGGTGAGCTGCTCCACGTACCAGGAACCGCCCAGCGGGTCGGCCACGTTGGCGACGCCGGTCTCCTCCATCAGCACCTGCTGGGTGCGCAGCGCGATCTCGGCGGCCTGCTCGGAGGGGAGCGCCAGGGTCTCGTCCAGGGCGTTGGTGTGCAGCGAGTTGGTGCCGCCGAGGACGGCGGACAGGGCCTCCACGGCGGTGCGTACGACGTTGTTGTACGGCTGCTGCGCGGTGAGGGAGACCCCGGCGGTCTGGGTGTGGAAGCGGAGCCACTGGGCCTTGTCGGTCTTCGCGCCGTACGTCTCCTTCATCCAGCGGGCCCAGATGCGGCGGGCGGCGCGGAACTTGGCGATCTCCTCGAAGAAGTCGAGGTGCGCGTCGAAGAAGAAGGACAGGCCGGGCGCGAAGGTGTCGACGTCGAGGCCGCGGGAGAGGCCGAGCTCCACGTAACCGAAGCCGTCGGCGAGGGTGTACGCCAGCTCCTGCGCGGCCGTCGCCCCGGCCTCGCGGATGTGGTAGCCGGAGACGGAGAGCGGCTTGTACGCGGGGATGGAGGCGGCGCAGTGCTCCATCAGGTCCCCGATGAGGCGCAGATGGGGCTCGGGCTGGAAGAGCCACTCCTTCTGCGCGATGTACTCCTTGAAGATGTCGGTCTGGAGCGTGCCGTTGAGGACCGCCGGGTCGACGCCCTGGCGTTCGGCGGCGACCA
Organism: Streptomyces sp. CB01249; assembly: GCF_001905735.1. Taxonomy (GTDB): domain Bacteria; phylum Actinomycetota; class Actinomycetes; order Streptomycetales; family Streptomycetaceae; genus Streptomyces. Next base: position 1,249,331 of record NZ_LISW01000002.1, on the reverse strand, counting down.
GGTACATGCAGAAGACCGGGACGGCCGGGCCGCTGATCGTCATCGACGTCGTGACGTCGCCGAGCGGGATGTCCCGGAACAGGACCTCCATGTCGGCGGCGGAGTCGATGGCGACGCCGCAGTGGCCGACCTCGCCGAGCGCGCGGGGGTCGTCGGAGTCGCGGCCCATCAGCGTCGGCATGTCGAAGGCCACGCTGAGCCCGCCGCCGCCGGCGGCCAGGATCATCTTGTAGCGCTCGTTGGTCTGCTCGGCGTTGCCGAAGCCGGCGAACTGGCGGATGGTCCAGGTGCGGCCCCGGTAGCCGGTCGGGTGGAGCCCCCGGGTGAAGGGGTACTCACCGGGCCAGCCGATCCGCTCGAAGCCCTCGTACGCGTCCCCGGGGCGGGGGCCGTAGACCGGCTCGACCGGGTCGCCCGAGAGCGTGGTGAAGTCCGCGTCACGTTTGCGGGCCTTGTCGTAACGGGCCTGCCAGCGGCGGCGGCCTTCCTCGATCGCGTCAGCGTCCATGCCCTCCAATTTACTAGGACGTCCTAGTAAATGTCGATGACAAACCGCCCGGCGCTTCGCGCGGGGCGGTTCGGCGAGGTCAGACGTTCGCGGGGGCCGCGGGCGTCGCGTCGGCGACCAGCGGCTCGACCTCGCGGACGACCTTGCGCTCCACGAAGAACGCGGCCGTCGGGATCGTGCCCGAGAGCAGCACCCAGGCCAGCTTGCCCAGCGGCCACTTCGCCTTGGAACCCAGGTCGAAGGCGAAGATCAGGTAGATGATGTACAGCACGCCGTGGATCTGGGAGACGACGAGCGTCAGACCCTCGCCCTTGTCGAAGCCGTATTTGAAGATCATGCACACGCAGAGGATCAGCAACATGACGGCGGTGACGTAAGCCATCACCCGGTATCGGGTCAGCACACTGCGTTTCATGCCCACGAGCGTAACCGGACGTCCGGGGCGATCTTGCAGCGGGCCGGGCACCGGAACGGCGCCTCTCAGATCTCCTCGAAGTCCTGCGCGGCGATGCGCAGGGGCCGCAGCAGGGCGAAGATCTCGGCGCACTCCTCGGCGTCGTACACCCCGAGTCCGAACTCCATCGCGACCAGGTCCCGGGTGGCCGATTCCACGACCTCGCGGCCCTTGTCGGTGATCGAGGCCAGCGTGCCCCGGCCGTCGTTCGGGTTCGGGCGCTTGTCGACCAGGCCGGAGCGCACCAGCCGGTCCACCGTGTTCGTCACGGACGTCGGGTGGACCATCAGCCGCTCGCCGATCTTGGACATCGGCAGCTCGCCCGCCTTGGAGAAGGTGAGCAGCACCAGCGCCTCGTACCGCGCGAAGGTCAGTCCGTACGGCTTGACGACGGCGTCGACCTCGGCGAGCAGGATCTGCTGCGCCCGCATGATCGAGGTGATCGCCCCCATGGACGGGACCGGGCCCCAGCGCTGCTGCCAGAGCTCGTCGGCGCGGGCGATGGGATCGAAGGGAAGGCTGAGCGGCTTCGGCACGGCCACGACCTTACCCATGGGGAACTTGTCGGTCCTCCCCGTCTCGCACTTCGGTCCGGCTCCCGGCAACGGGTGCGGTTCTGCGGACCTCCGCGACCAGCGGGAGCAGGCAGAGCGTGCCGAGGACGGCCGCCCCCGCGACCACCTGGTGCACGGGGAAGAACTCGGCGGCGAGCCCGGTGAGCGCCATCCCGACGCCCTGGAGCGTCATCAGCCCGGCGGTGAGCAGGGTCATGGCCCGCCCGCGCAGTTCCTCCGGCACGGCGGCCACGAACCACTGGTCGAGGCCGATGTTGTACGCGGACGAGGCGCCGACCACCACCAGCGCGGCGGCCGCCGCCGCGACGCCCGGCGTCAGCGCGTACACCGCGAGGGGCAGCAGCCCGGCGACGGCCAGCGGCAGCACGATCCGCTCCCGGGTGCGCGGGCGCAGCGCGGAGCCCGCGTACAGCTCGGCGGCGATGTGGCCGACGGGCATGGCGCACATCAGCAGCCCGAGCGCGGCCGGGCCGACGCCGATCTCGTCGGCGTACGGCGCCGCGACCGCCTCCGGGGCGACGACGAACAGCGGGGGCAGCCAGAACAGCAGCATCAGCGCCCGCAGGCGGCGGTGGCCGAGGACCAGCCGGGCGCCGGACAGGGACTCCCGCAGCAGTCCGGCGCCTCCTTCGCGGGCACGGGCGGGCCGGTCACGGGTGCCGAGGCGCAGCAGCGCCGCCGAGCAGAGGAAGGTGGCGACGGTGATCGTGATCGCGCCGCGCGGCGTGAGCACGGTCAGCAGCACCCCGCCGACGCCGAAACCGGCGAGCAGCGACCCCTGCGAGATGATCCGCAGCAGCGAGCGCCCCAGCACGAACAGCTCGCCCTCGCCGAGGATGTCGGTGAGCGCGGCCATCCGCGTCCCGGTGAAGACCGGCGAGACGGCGGCGACCAGGCAGCGCAGCACCAGCAGCCCGGCGACCGGGGTGCCCGGCAGCACCATCACGGCGACGCAGACCGCGCAGACCAGGTCGCAGGTGACCAGGACCCGGCGGGCCGGGTAGCGGTCCGCGATCCCGGCGAGCAGGGTGCCGCCGACGAGGTACGGCAGCATGCCGAGCGCGAAGGTCAGGGCGCTGAGCAGGGGCGACGAGGTGAGGTCGTAGACGAGGACGGTGAGCGCCAGCTCGCTGACGACGACGCCGAGCAGCGAGAGCAGATGCGCGGCGAACACCGCCCGGAACTCGCGTACGGCGAAGACGGCGCGGTAGCCGCGAGGGGTGGACGGGGTGTCCGCCGTGTCGTGGACGGTGCCCTGCGGGCGGGTGCTGTTGCTCGGCATGGCGGCAGCTTGGAGGAGCCGGTACCTCGCTCCGTAGACTTTCGGCTGACACCGAATCTTCCCGGGGCCGCCATGCCGTTCCACCTGCATCTCGACGAGAACGATCTGCTGCGCTGCCGGTTCGCGCTCTCCCCGCTCTGGGAGACGCAGGCCGCCGTGCGTACGCTGCTGCGCCCGCGGCGGCACGGGTACCACCAGCCCTGGCTGCGGCGCATCAAGGGCGCGGCCTCGGGGCTCGATCTGCGGCCGCTGTGGTCGCTGATGACCGACGGCGGGCACAATCCGGACTTCCTCTGCCCGCCTCCCACGGGGCCCTACGTCGCGTTCGAGGACGAGATCGCGGCCGTACGCGCCACCGACCCGGAGCTGGTCGCCCAGGACCTGAAGCTGACGCTGGCCGACCGGCCCGGCGGCCCGCACTCCCCCGACGGCCGGGCGCTGCTCGCCGACCCGGCACGGACCCTGCGGGACCTGGCCGATCTGCTCGAAGAGGCCTGGCGGACGCTGATCGAACCGGACTGGTCGCGGCTGCGCGCCCTGCTGGAGGCCGATGTCGCGTACCACTCGCGACGGCTGGCCGAGGTGGGATTCGCACGGCTTCTCGGGGAGTTGAGCCCGCAACTGACGTGGACGGACTCCACCCTGACCCTGGTGGGGATGCGCGGCCGGCACTCCCGGGTGCTCGGCGGGCAGGGCCTCGTGCTGATCCCGAGCGTCTTCGCCTGGCCGGACGTGGTCAGCGGTTACGAGCCGCCCTGGCCACCCGCCGTGATCTACCCGGCGCGCGGCATCGGGGGCCTGTGGACGGAGCCGGGCGCGAGTACCCCTCAGGCGCTGGCCCGGCTGCTCGGGCGGGCGCGGGCGGACGTGCTGTGCGCGCTGGACGAGCCCGCGGGCACGAGCACGCTCGCCCACCGGCTGGGCCTGGCGGCGTCCTCGGTGTCGGCGCATCTGTCGGTGCTGCGGGCGGCGGGGCTGCTGACCTCGCGGCGCTACGGACACCAGGTGCTGTACGAGCGGACGCCGCTGGGGATCGCGCTCGCGGTGCCGGAATGAGGAGAGCCCCCGCCGGTCCGGCAGGGGCTCATGGGCGGTGCGGGGTCACTGCGCGAGGTAGCGCTCGACCGTCTCGACCTTGGAGGTCAGGCCGTCGGTGACCCCGGGGCGGATGTCCGCCTTCAGGACCAGGGAGACCCGGCCCGCCCGCGCCTCGACGGCCGCGACGGCGCGCTTGACGACGTCCATGACCTCGTCCCACTCCCCCTCGATGGAGGTGAACATGGCGTCCGTGCGGTTGGGCAGCCCCGACTCGCGGACGACCCGGACGGCGTCGGCGACGTACTCGCCCACGTCCTCGCCGACCCCGAGCGGGCTGACGGAGAAGGCGACGATCATGCGCTGACCGTGCCTTCGCGGCGGGCCCGGGCGGCGATGACGCTGTCCGCCTCGTAGCGCTTGAGCACCTTGTCCCCGTACAGACCGCCGAACGGCAGCACGCACAGCAGGAAGAAGAACGCGACGCGCTTCAGCGGCCACTTGGTCTTCGCCCACACGTCGAGCAGCAGCACGACGTAGATCACGAAGAGCACGCCGTGCAGCATGCCCAGCGGCATCATCAGGAAGTCGATGTCGGAGACCCGGCTGAGCACCGAGCCGAAGAGGATCAGCGCCGGGAAGGACAGCGCCTCGGGAATCGAGATGAGGCGCAGCCGGTGCAGGGCGGTAGCGGTCTTGATGTCCACGGGGGCACCTTCGGTGGGAGGGTCGTGACAGCTTGTGAACGCACGCACAAGCGGCACCCATTGTGACATCGCGGGCGGGCGGCTCCGGCGCCGGGTCCGGACGGGCCGCCGGCCCCGGCGCCCGTCGCTCCGTAAGAAGTACGTCCCCATCGCGTCCGGATCCCGTACCGGATGCGTATCAGGGGCGGTCACGGGCGCCCGATCGCGTGGCTGCCCCTGTTCCGGCGGCGGTGGCTGCGGTTATTTTCGCCGGGTGGCAATGTTCCGGCTTGAGGGAAACAAGACGCTCGCCGTCGATCTGGCAGGCGATGCCGTCAAGGCGAAGAACGGCTCGATGGTCGCGTACGAGGGCCAGATGACGTTCAAGAAGATGACGGGCGGCGGTGAGGGACTGCGCGGGATGGTGACCCGCAGGCTGACCGGTGAGTCGATGGCGGTGATGCAGGTGACCGGCCAGGGCACCTGCTACTTCGCGGACCGGGCGAGCGAGATCAACCTCGTCTCGCTGCACGGCGACAAGCTGTACGTCGAGGCGAGCAATCTGCTCTGCACCGACGCGGGCCTGCGCACCGGCACCACGTTCACCGGCCTGCGCGGCGGGGCGACGGGCAACGGCCTGTTCACCACCACCGTGGAGGGGACCGGCCAGGCTGCGATCATGTCGGACGGCACGGCCGTGGTGCTGCGGGTCTCCCCGCAGTACCCGCTGTTCGTGGACCCGGGCGCGTACATCGCGCACCAGGGCAACCTCCAGCAGAACTTCCAGTCCGGGGTGAACTTCCGGACGCTGATCGGCGAGGGCTCCGGCGAGTCCTTCCAGATCCGGTTCGAGGGCGACGGACTGGTCTACGTGCAGCCCAGCGAGCGGAACACGATCGGGGGGAACGTCTGATGCCGTTCCGTGAGATCAACTCGAAGATGGTCGAGGCGACGGTGGTCCCCGGCCAGAAGATGTTCAGTCAGCGCGGGGCGATGCTCGCGTACCGGGGTGAGGTGGCGTTCACGCCGAACATCCAGGGCGGCCAGGGCGGCATGATGTCGATGATCGGCCGCCGGATGGCGAACGAGGCGACCCCGCTGATGACGGTCGAGGGCAACGGCACGGTGATGTTCGGCCACGGCGGCCACCACATTCACGTGATCAACCTCTCCGGGGACACCCTCTACGTGGAGGCGGACCGGCTGCTCGCCTTCGACGGGACGCTCCAGCAGGGCACGATGTTCATGGGCTCGCAGGGCGGGGTGATGGGCATGGTGCGCGGCCAGGTGACCGGGCAGGGCCTGTTCACCACGACGCTCAAGGGGCACGGGGCGGTGGCCGTGATGGCGCACGGCGGGGTGATCGAGCTGCCGATCACGCCGGGCCGCGAGGTGCACGTCGATCCCCAGGCGTACGTCGCCCACCACGGCGACGTACGCAACAAGCTCTCCACCGCGCTCGGCTGGCGCGAGATGGTGGGGCGCGGCTCGGGCGAGGGCTTCCAGCTGGAGCTGAGCGGCAGCGGTGCGGTGTACGTCCAGGCGTCGGAGGAGAAGCTGTGAACGGGCCCGTGGTCTTCGACCCGATGACGCTGCCGGCGGACGACAACGTCAACGCGTACACCTTCTGTGTGGAGCTCAAGGGGAGCCAGTGGTTCCTCCAGAAAGGCAAGATGATCGCCTACTACGGGCAGATCAACTTCGACGGCATCGGGCACGGCCGCTTCGAGCGGCTGGTCCGGTCGAGCTTCCACTCCCCGCTGCACGCGAGCGACTGGGTGGTGGCCGAGGGCAGCGGCAAGATGCTGCTCGCGGACCGGGCGTTCGATGTGAACTCCTACGACCTGGACGACGGGAACCTGACCATCCGGTCCGGCAACCTGCTCGCGTACCAGCCGTCGCTGGCGCTGAAGCAGTCGATCGTGCCCGGCTTCCTGACGCTGATCGGCACGGGCAAGTTCGTCGCCGCGTCCAACGGACCGGTGGTCTTCATGGAGCCCCCGCTGCGGGTGGACCCGCAGGCCCTGGTCGGCTGGGCGGACTGCCCGTCCCCCTGCCACCACTACGACCACGGCTACATGACCGGCCTCCTGGGCGGCCTGCGCGGGCTGACCGGGATCGGCGGCGCCTCGGGCGAGGAGCACCAGTTCGAGTTCGTCGGCGCCGGTACGGTGCTGCTCCAGTCCTCCGAGGAGCTCATGGCCGAACAGGCGACGGGGGCGGTGCCGCAGCAGGCGGGGGTGCCGGGCGGAGGCGCCGGACCGGGGCAGACGCCCCGGGCGCCCGGTCAGCTGGGGGACCTCCAGCGTCGCTTCGGTTTTTGAAACCTCCCCTCCCTGGCGGGAGGGGATTCCTGGCTCAGGCCGCCTGCCGGAGCGACGCCCCGGCAGGTCTTCCACCATCAGCACCAGCCGGGTCGAGACCAGCCCGGACGAGCATCACGCGTGCGGAGTTCTTGTCCCTGGGAGACACGGCTCCGCACGCCGTGCACGCGTAGGTTCGTTCGGACAGGGGCAGTGCGTGCTTGGTTCTCGCTCCGCACTGTGCGCAGTCCATCGTGGTGTGCGCCGGGTGCACCAAGTGCACGACGCGGCCATGTTTACGGGCCATCGCGATCAACGCGGTCTTGGTCGCACCGATCGCCGCGTCAGCGGCCTTGCGGGCCATCGTGGACTTGGCGAGGAACTTGGGGCGGAAGTCCTCGACAGCGAGCTCGTCGAAGTCGCGCACCACCTTCTTCGCCCACTTACGGCCGACGTCCTGGCGCTGCCGGGCGATCTTCTTGTGTACCTTCGCCGCCGCACGACATGCCTTGCGGTAGCCCTTCGATGCGGCCTTTCCTCGCGCGGGCTTCCGCCTCGCCATCTGCTTCTGGTGTCGGGCGAGCTTCGCGGCAGCGCGCTTCCCGTGCTGCGCGTGAGGAAGGTCGTGCGGGTCGCTGGTCGTGGTGGCCGTCTCCCTGACGCCCCAGTCGATACCGATCGCCCGGTGGGTATCAGGAAGCGGCTGGATTCTGACGGCTACGACGAACGAGGCGTACCAGTGGCCGAGGCTGTCCCGGAAAACGCGCACAGACGTGGGGGCGGCAGGGAGATCACGGGACCACACCACCGTCAGCCCGATGCCGCCCGCGAGGTGGAGACGCCCGCCCTTCAACCGAAATCCCCGCCGGGTGTAGTTCAGCGAGGGGAGCGCATCCCGCTTGCGCTTGGCACGGGGCATTCTCGCGCGCTGCCGCATCGGCAACCCCGCCTTGATGTCCCGCAATGCCTTCGTGCGGGACTTACCGAAGTCGCGGATGATCTGCTGCTGCGGCACCGACGAGCCTTCGCGCAGCCACACCGTGGCAGCGCGGGCCTCGGTCAGCATCTTGTCGAGCCGCGCCGGGCCGCACGTCGGTCTCCCGGCATCGGCCGCGTTCAGGCCGTGGACCCTGCGGGACACCGCCACGCACTCGTTCCACACCCACCGGCAGCGCGCCCACTCGGCCTCCAGCTGGGCGAGCGCGCCGGATGAGACGCGGAGCCGGTAGGTGTACCGGACCTGCCCGGCCCCCTCGCCGGCAACCGCTGTCGTCATGATCCGCAACGTAACAGTCCGCACTGACAACGAAAGAGCGTGCAGGTCAGGGGAGATGCGCAGAGAGCTCCGGCGCTCCTTGACCCCGCGACGGGAACCCGCTTCTCCGTTCTCCGGATGACCGGGCATCCTGGCGGCCGTGGAGTGAACGGTAGTCTGCGGAGTGTGACATCGAACGTCTGCGCCCCGGTGCGGGCCGCCCGTGCGGGTGGTGCGGTGCCGGGTGTCACACCTTCACACTTCGTCCGGCTTTCAACTTCTTAGGTAGAATCCATACATGGAGACCGAGACGGCCACCCGCTGGCTGAGCGACGCCGAGCAGTGCGCCTGGCGCACCCACCTGGACGTCAGCAGGCTGCTGATGCACCAGCTGGAGAAGGACCTCCAGCCGTTCGGGCTGACCAACAACGACTACGAGATCCTCGTCAACCTCTCGGAGTCGGACGACCGCCGCATGCGGATGAGCGACCTCGCGGGGGCGACCCTGCAGTCCAAGAGCCGGCTGTCGCACCAGATCACGCGCATGGAGAGCGCGGGTCTTGTGCGGCGGGAGAACTGTGAGTCGGACCGGCGGGGGTTGTACGCGGTGCTGACGGAGGAGGGGGCGGAGACGATGCGGCGGGTGGCGCCGCACCATGTCGCTTCGGTCCGCAAGCACTTCATGGATCTGCTGTCGCCGGAGGCGCTGGCGGAACTGCGGGCGGCGTTGACGCCGGTGGCGGAGCATTTGCGGGGACAGCGGTAGGGGGCCTACCTGTAAGCCCCTCCGGCGATTGAGGAGCGGAGGTTCGGGGGCAGCGCCCCCGGGTGGGGCAGCCGTAGTTCGAAGCGCGCTCCCGACACCGTGAGGGTGCCGCCGTGGTGCGTGGCCACGTCTCGGGCGATGGCCAGGCCCAGGCCCGCCCCGCCGTCGTCCCGGGCCCGCGCCTCGTCGAGGCGGACGAAGCGCTCGAAGACGCGCTCCCGCTCCGCATCCGGCACCCCGGCCCCGTCGTCCGTCACGGCGACGAGCACCTCCCCCGCGTCCCGGGCCACCGTGACGGACACCGCACGCACCGCGTGCCGCTGCGCGTTGTCCAGCAGGTTGCCGAGGACCCTGGCCAGGCGGGCGCGCGAACCGGTCACGTCGAGGCCGCCGTCGCTCACGGACACCGTGACCGGGACGCGGTCGCCGACGCGCTGGGACACCTCCTCGCGGACCAGCGCCCCCAGGTCGAGCCGCGTGAGCCCCGCCCGCTCCCCCGCGTCAAGGCGGGCCAGCAGCAGCAGGTCCGCGGCGAGTGCCTGGAGGCGTACGGTGTCGGCGACCGCGCCCGGCACGTCCAGCAGCTCCGGGTGCGCGGCGCCCACCTCCAGCTGGGTGCGCAGCGAGGCGATCGGGCTGCGCAGCTCGTGCGAGGCGTCGGCCACGAAGCGCCGCTGCCGGCCGACGGACTCCTCCAGCGCGGCGAGGGTCTCGTTGGTCGTACGGGCCAGCCTCGCGACCTCGTCATGGGAGCCCGGTTCCGGCACCCGCCGGGCCAGGTCCTCGGACGCGGTGATCGCCGCCATCTCGCGCCGGATGCCCTCCACCGGGCGCAGGGCCCGCCGGGTCACCAGCCAGGTCACCCCGGCGACGACCAGGAGCACCACGGGCAGCCCGGCCAGCATGGCCGAGCGCACGCTGTCCACGGCCCGCCGCTCGGCGGCGAGCGGGGCGCCCGCGTGGACGGTCAGGGTGCGTCCCGCCGGGTCCGTCGCCTCGACCGCGGCGAACCGGTAGTCGGCGCGGTCGCCGTCCACGGTGGCGGTGCCGTTGCCGAAGTCCGGTTCGTCCGTGGAGACCTCGCCGCGGCCCGGGTCGTCGTCGCCGTCGCGGTCGTCGTGGTCGTCGTCGCCCGTCCCGGCCGTCCCCGACGCGGCGACCCGGTCCGTGCCGGTGCCGGATATCGACTCCAGGTCCTTGGATACGGCGACCACGCGCCCGTCCTCGTCGGTAACCTGGACCGGGTGCTCCTCCTCGTCCCCCGTGTCCAGCTCGGCGTACGGCACACCGAGCGCCAGCTGTCCGGCGACCTCCCGGGCCGCCACCTCGGCCTGGAGGCCCGCCTGGTCGGTGAGGTTGGCGCGCAGAACGAGCAGGACGGCGAGCCCGGCGGCGCCCAGGGCCAGGGCGACGACCACGGTGGCGCCGAGCGCGGCCCTGGCCCGTACCGACCTCACAGCGCCTCCAGCCGGTAACCGGCGCCCCGCACCGTGCGGATGGCGGCCGCGCCGAGCTTGCGGCGCAGGGTGCTGACGTACACCTCGACGATGTTCGGGTCGCCGTCGTACGCGAAGTCCCAGACGTGCTCCAGGATCTCCGCCTTGCTCACCACCTGACCGGCGTGCAGGGCGAGTTGTTCGAGCACCGCGAACTCCTTGGCCGTCAGGGCGATCTCCTCGCCGTCGAGGTGCAGGCGGCGGGCGGCGGTGTCCACGCGCAGGGCCCCCACGGTGACCACCGGTGAGCCGGTGCCGCCCCGGCGGCGCAGCAGGGCGCGGACCCGGGCGACCAGCACCACGTAACTGAAGGGCTTGGTCAGGTAGTCGTCGGCGCCCGTGTCCAGGCCCTCCGCCTCGTCGTACTCGCCGTCCTTCGCGGTCAGCATCAGCACCGGTACGTCGTGGCCCGCGGCGCGCAGGGCGGCGCAGACGCGGTAGCCGTTCATCCCGGGCAGCATGATGTCGAGGATCACCAGGTCATAGGCGCCGTCCGTCGCCCGGTGCAGGCCCTCGGCCCCGTCGTGCACGACGTCCACGGCGAATCCCTCGGCGGTGAGCCCCCGGGCCAGGGAGATCGCCAGCCGCTTCTCGTCCTCCACGATCAACAGGCGCATGCGCCCAGCGTCCCAAACGGAAGCTGAAGACGGTTTCAGGTGGCTTCAGGCTGCGTTCAGGGTGGCGCGGGCAGTGTGGGAGGCGTCTCAGTTCGGTGATTCTTATCGATTCCGGGAGGAAACCTCATGAAGCGGAAGATCGTGATCGGTGTGGTGACGGCGGTGCTGATCGGTGGTGGGGCCGCCGGCGCGGCGGTCGCCGTGGGGGGTGACGACGACCGGGCCGCGCCCGCGCGGGTTCCGGCCGGGGCGAAGGCCGTGCCCGGCACGGTGACGGAGGCGGAGCTCGATGAGGAGGACGGGCGGCTGGTCTGGGAGCTGGAGGTGTACGGCTCCGACAAGGTGTGGCATGACGTGACGGTGGATGCGGAGAGCGGGAAGGTCGTCGGGAGCCGGGTGGACCGGGACGAGGACGGGCGCGGGGCGCCTCGGGGTGGGGTCGTGTCGTTGGACGACGCGGTGAGGGCGGCGACGGGGGGCTGACCCCGGAGCGCGGCGCCTGCGGCGGGCCTTGTCCCCTCCCCGCCCCTTCCCGAAACCGGGGCTCCGCCCCGGGCCCCGCTCCTCAAGCGCCGGAGAGGCTGGATTTCGGGGCTCCGCCCCGGACCCCGCGCCTCAAACGCCGGCGAGGCTGATCTTTGCCTCTCGTCGCCGCACATCTGCGGCGGCAGGAGCGAAAATCAAGCCCCTCCGGCGATTGAGGAGCGGGGGTGCGGGGGCAGCGCCCCCGCTGCAGCCCGGGTCACGGGGCGTACGCCGACAGGACCGTGCCGTTCTCGAAGCCCGCGAGCACCGTGTCGCCCTGGGCGACGAAGGACACCGTCGCCGGGTCGAAGCGTTCGAGCGCCGGCTTCGGCCAGCCCTTGACCTCGCCGCCCCTCGGCAGGACCTCGCCCTCGGACGTGAGCGGTACGGCCCCCGGGCCGTAGCCCTGCACGATCATCGCGCGGTCGCCGACGATGAACGGGGCGCCCGACTGGGCCATCGCGTCGTCGCAGTCGCAGGTCGACCACCGCGTCTTGCCGGACGCCAGGTCCACCCCGAAGATCCGGTTCCGGCTGCTGACCACGACCGTGCCGTCGGACGCCAGGGCGGGGCGGTACGCGAGGTCCACGCCGGGGACGAGCGTGCGCCGTTTTCCGGGGGACGTCACGTCGGCCACCGTCAGGCCGTCCGGGCCCGGGCACAGGAGCCGGCTCCCCTTCAGGGCCGGGGTGCGGCACGGTGTCCCGGACTCCGCGACGCGGGAACCGTCCGACGCCCTCAGGACCGTCACCGCGTCGCCCGCCGCGACCAGGCGGCCGTCGGCCAGGAGGAGTTCGGGGGTGTCGGACGGCTCCCGCCACTCCTTGTCCCAGAGCCGGGCGCGGTCACCGGTCAGGCGGCGCGCGGTCAGCCGGCCCGTCGCGGCGCCCCGCGCCTTCGTGGCGTAGTACAGGGTGTCGCCCGACTGCACGGAGTCCGCCGCGGCCACCCCGTCCGGCAGCGGTTCGCGCCACTTCTCGGTGCCGTCGGACAGCGCCCGCGCCACCAGGGCGCCGCCCTCGAAGGCGTACACCGTGCCGTCCAGGACCGCCGCCACCGACGTGGGCCCGGACGCCGTTCGCGCGCCGCGCCACAGCCGCTTGCCGTCCGCCGACGCGAGCGCGGTGATCCGGCGGGGGCCCGCGCACACCACGGACGTACCGGCGTACACGCAGGCGACCGGGCCGTCGTCCACCTGGGTGTGCCAGGCCCGCCAGCCCTCCGGGCGGGTGGAGACATCGGCCGCCGCCGTACCGAAGTCACCGGTACGGCCCGGGTCCGCGCCCGGGAAGACGACCTGGCCGGCGCCCCCGGCGGACGCCGTCGGCCAGGCGGCCCCGGACGCGTCATCCGGCCCGTCGTCACCGGAGAGGAGCCCCGGGAGGAGCACCGCGCCCAGCGCGACGCACGCCGCCCTCGCCAGCGCGGCGAGCCCGAGCCGCAGCCGCCTGCCGCCCTTCCGGGCCCCCGGCACCGCCACCGGCACGACCGGGGTGCGGGCGAACGCCGGATGGTGGGGCGGGAGCGGCGGGGCGGCCGGGGGCGGTGCCGCCGCCCGTGCGCAGGCGTCGGCCGCCGCCGCGTGGGCCGCCAACTGCCCCCGTACCGCATCGGTCCACGGGAACGCGCCCGGCGCGGGCCGCTCCGGCAGCAGCAGGTCCGCCAGGCGGGCGGGGGTGGGCCGGGCCGCCGGGTCGGTGCGCAGGCACGCCTCGATCAGCGGGCGCAGGGCCGGCGGTACGCGGGAGAGCTCGGCCTCGCCCCGCGAGATCCGGAAGATCACGGCGGCCATGTCGGAGTCGTCGAACGGCCCGCGCCCCGTCGCCGCGAACGCCAGTACCGCGCCCAGGCAGAACACGTCGGACGCGGGCACCAGGGCGCGGGAGCCGTTGACGTGCTCGGGCGAGATGTAGCCGGGGCTGCCGACGACGACGCCGGTCCGGGTGAGCTGCGTGGCGTCGAACGCCTGGGCGATCCCGAAGTCGATGACCTTGGGCCCGTCCGGGCCGAGGAGCACATTGCCCGGCTTCAGGTCGCGGTGCAGGACGCGTACGGCGTGCATGTCCGCGAGGGCCAGGGCCAGACCGGCGCCGAGGGCCCGGACCACCGGTTCGGGGAGCGGTCCGCCCCGGGCCACCGCCTCGGCGAGCGAGGGTCCCGGGACGTACTCGGTGGCCAGCCACGGCAGCCGGGCGCTCGCGTCGCCGCCCACCAGCGCGGCGGTGTGCGGGCTGCGGACGGCCTCGGCAGCGGCGATCTCGCGGCGGAAGCGGACCCGGAAGCCGTCGTCCAGGTCCAGGTCGGGGCGGACCGTCTTGAGGGCGACGAGGGCCGGCGGGCCGGCCGCGGGCCGGGCGAGGAACACCTCGCCCATGCCGCCCGCGCCGAGCAGCCCGAGCAGCTGGTACGGCCCGGTCAGCCGGGCCCGGCCGGGCGGCAGCGGCTGGATCACGGTGCGCTCTCCTCCGTGCGGGGTTGCGGGCGGTGTGCGGGGGTGACGGGCGGTTCAGTCCGGCAGGCGTACGGAGACCGCCGTGCCGTCGTCGTACACCACGTGCACCACCCCGCCCACGGGCAGCACCCGGGGCGGCAGCAGTTCCTTGCCGAATTCGATGCCCTGGGCCCGGTCGTAGTCGGGGGTGGCGCTCGGGCCGGGGGCGCCGGGGACCTCGGTCTTCCTCAGGGGACCGAGCGTGCCGTCGGGGCGCACGGCCACCGTGTACAGCGTCGCGGTGTCCGCCCAGACCACCGTGTCGGCGACGATCAGCGGGGCGGAGACCGGGTTGCTCGTCCCCTCCTCGGGGTGGACCGTCACCGGGAAGCGGCCGAGGGTGCGGCCGTCCGCCCGGCTCACCACGTCGATCTCGTCGGGCACGCTCTCCACGTACTCGTCGCCCCTGCTCAGCACGACCACCCGGTCGTCGACGGCGGCCAGCGTGGCGCCGGAGACCAGCCCGACGTCCAGCTTCAGCCGCCCCGCGGACCTGAGGTCGCCGGCCGTGAACCGCAGCACGGCGACGTCCTCGCCGAACCCTGAGTCGCCCTCGTCGTTGGGCGTGAACGTCGCGCAGAAGGCGGAGGCGCCGCGCACCCGCAGGTCCGCGCAGCCGGAGTTCGTGGACTTCTGGGTGGCGTCGCCCCGGGCCGTGCCCAGCAGCCGGCCGTCCCCGGGGCGGAAGGCCTTCGGGCCCTCCAGGCCGATCGCGTACACCACCTCGCCGTCCGTGGCGACGGGCCAGAAGTTGCCCTTCTGCGCCATGGCGATGTCCTCCTCCGCCAGCCGCTTCCGCCACTTCTCGGCGCCCGTCCTCCGGTCGTACGCGGCGAGTTCGGCCCCTCCGGAGGCCGAGGCGGCGGCGAAGACGAGGTCGCCGACGACCAGCGGCGCGCTCTCCAGGGACAGGGCCGCGCCCGCCCTGGTCTCCCAACGCCCCTTTCCCGTACGGGCGTCCAGCGCGTGGAGGCGGTCGCCGACGGCGAGCAGGACGGTGTCGTCGTACACCGTGGGCAGGGTGGCCCCGGCCGGCATGAAGAACGCGCCGCTGGGCCCGTAGCCCGCCTGCCGGCCGGACATCTCCTGGCCCGAGTCGAACGTCCACAGGTGGTGCCCGTCGGCGGCCGACAGCCCCTCGTACGTGCCGTCGAGCAGCCGGCACACCAGCACGTCACGCCCCGTCGCGCAGCCGAGCGGGGGCTCCGCGAACGCGCCCCGCCACGGCTTCTTCCAGCCGGTGGGGCGTACGTCACGGCCGTACGGGACGGTCCCCGACGCGTCCGGGCCGCCCCTCTCGCCCACGCCCGCCACCATCGGCGCCGTCCCGGGCGCACCGCCGCCGCGCTCGCGCCACCCCAGGTACCCGCCGGTGGCCGCCCCCAGCACGACCAGGGCCACCAGCGCGGCCGCGAGCCCCCGCCTCGGGCGCCGCGCGGGCGCGGGAAGGCCAGGGCCCTGGGTGGGGGCGAGGTGGACCGGGTGGGGCGGGGCGGCCGGGACCCCCGTCGCGGCCTGGGTGGGCGTGTAGCCGGGCAGCAGGGGCCCGTCCAGCGCGGTGACCCGGGCCAGCTCCCGGCCGTACTCCGCGATCTGCGCGCCGACCTGGGCGGGCCAGCCGGAGGCGGCGCCGGGGGTCAGCCGTTCGGCGAGGGCGGCGGCGGTGGGGCGGGCGGCCGGGTCGGCGGTGAGGCAGTCGTCCAGGACCGCGCGCAGCCCGTCCGGCACGTCCGCGAGGTCGGCCTCGACGTATTTGACGCGGTACAGGACGGCCGCCACGGGCCCGTCGCCGAAGGGGTCGCGGCCGGTGGCGGCGAAGCAGAGCACGGAGGCGAGGCAGAAGACGTCGGAGGCCGGGACGACGCGTCCGCTGCCCGCGACGTGCTCCGGGGACATGAAGGCGGGGCTGCCGACCATCCGGCTGGTCGTGGTGAGCGGGGTGGCGCCGGTGTCCCGGGCGATCCCGAAGTCGATGAGCCGGGGCCCGTCGGCGGCGAGCATCACATTGCCCGGCTTCACGTCCCGGTGCACGATCCCCGCCGCGTGCACGGCCGCCAGCGCGCGGGCGAGCCCGGCGCCCAGCAGCCGTACCTCGGCCTCGTCCAGCGCGCCCGCCCCGCGCACGGCGGCGGAGAGCGTCGGCCCGGCCACGTACGCGGTGGCGAGCCAGGGCACGTCGGCGTCGGCGTCCCCGTCGAGCAGCGGGGCGAGGTGGGGGCCGGTGACGGACCGGGCGACGGCGATCTCGCGGCGGAAGCGGTCGCGGAAGCCGGGGTCCTGCGCCACGTCGCGCCGGACGGTCTTGACGGCGGCGGGCGCGGTGGAGCCGCCCCGGTCGCCGAGGAAGACCTCCCCCATGCCGCCCGCGCCCAGCCGGGCCCGGATCGTGTACGGGCCGATGGCCCTGGGCGAGTCGTCCCTGAGCGGACCGAGCATGTGGCACTTCCCCCCTCGTGCGCATGACCGGCGGCCATCCTGCCACGGGGGTACGGGAGTTGAGGCGGGTACGGTCCTCTCGGACGCGGCCCGCACGCGGCGTACGGGTCCTCCCGGGGCGCGGCCCGTACGCCGCGTCCCGGGAGTGGCCGTCAGCTCTCGCCCGTCAGTCCCGCCACGAGTTCGTCCGCCGCCGCGTACGGGTCCAGGTGACCGGCCACGATGCGTTCGGCCAGGGCGTCCAGGCGGCGGTCGCCGTGCAGGGAGCCGATGCGTTCGCGGAGGCGGGTGACCGCGATCGTCTCGACCTCGCGGGCGGCGCGGGCCGCCCGGCGTTCGCCGAGGACCCCGCGCTCCTCCATCCACGCCCGGTGCTTCTCCAGCGCCTCGACCACCTCGTCGACGCCCTCGCCCCGGGCGGCGACCGTCTTCACGATCGGCGGCCGCCAGTCGCCGGGCCCCCGGGACTCCCCGAGGCCCAGCATGTGGTTGAGCTCGCGGGCGGTGGCGTCCGCGCCGTCCCGGTCCGCCTTGTTCACCACGTACACGTCGCCGATCTCCAGGATCCCCGCCTTCGCGGCCTGGATGCCGTCGCCCATGCCGGGGGCGAGGAGGACGACCGAGGTGTCGGCCTGCGAGGCGATCTCCACCTCGGACTGGCCGACGCCCACCGTCTCCACCAGGACCACGTCGAAGCCCGACGCGTCCAGCACCCGGATCGCCTGCGGGGCCGCCCAGGCGAGGCCGCCGAGGTGGCCCCGGGTCGCCATGGAGCGGATGTAGACGCCCGGGTCGGAGGCGTGGTCCGACATCCGGACCCGGTCGCCGAGCAGCGCCCCGCCGGAGAACGGCGAGGACGGGTCGACGGCGAGCACCGCGACCCGCTTGCCCTGCTTCCGGTACGCGGAGACGAGCGCCGACGTCGACGTGGACTTGCCGACGCCCGGCGAACCGGTCAGGCCGACCACGTACGCGTTGCCCGCCAGCGGCGCCAGGGCCGCCATCACCTCGCGCAGTTGCGGCGAGGCCCCCTCCACCAGGGAGATGAGCCGGGCCACCGCCCGGGGTCCGCCCGCGCGGGCCTGCTCCACCAGGGTGGGGACGTCCACCATCACCGCTCCGTTCCGCTCGTTCCCGTACCGCTCTACTTGCCCGGCACGCGCAGGATCAGCGCGTCGCCCTGGCCGCCGCCGCCGCACAGTGCCGCCGCACCGGTGCCGCCGCCGCGCCGCTTCAGCTCCAGCGCCAGGTGCAGCACCACGCGGGCGCCGGACATGCCGATGGGGTGGCCGAGCGCGATGGCGCCGCCGTTGACGTTGACCTTGTCCGAGGTGACGCCGAGGTCCTTCATGGACTGGACGGCGACGGCCGCGAACGCCTCGTTGATCTCGATGAGGTCCAGGTCCTCGACGCCGATGCCCTCCTTCTTCAGGGCGTGCCGGATGGCGTTGGACGGCTGTGACTGGAGCGAGTTGTCCGGGCCCGCCACATTGCCGTGGGCGCCGATCTCGGCGATCCACTCCAGGCCCAGTTCCTCGGCCTTGGCCTTGCTCATGACGACGACCGCGGCGGCGCCGTCGGAGATCTGCGAGGAGGTGCCCGCGGTGATCGTGCCGTCCTTGGCGAAGGCCGGGCGCAGCTTGCCCAGGGACTCCGCGGTGGTCTCGGGGCGGATGCCCTCGTCCTTGGAGAAGAGGACCGGGTCGCCCTTGCGCTGCGGGATCTCGACCGGGGTGATCTCGGCCTCGAACAGGCCGTTCTTCTGGGCGGCGGCGGCGCGCTGGTGGGAGAGGGCACCGATCTCGTCCTGCGCGGCGCGGTCCAGGCCGAGGCGGGTGTTGTGCTTCTCGGTGGACTCGCCCATCGGGATGTTCTCGTAGGCGTCGGTCAGACCGTCGTACGCCATCGAGTCGAGCATCTCGATCGCGCCGTACTTGTGGCCCTCGCGGGACTTCGGGAGCAGGTGCGGGGCGTTCGTCATGGACTCCTGGCCGCCGGCCACGACGACGTCGAACTCACCGGCGCGGATGAGCTGGTCGGCCAGGGCGATGGCGTCGAGCCCGGAGAGGCACACCTTGTTGACGGTGAGCGCGGGGACGTTCATCGGGATGCCGGCCTTGACCGCGGCCTGGCGGGCGGGGATCTGGCCCGCGCCGGCCTGGAGCACCTGGCCCATGATCACGTACTCGACCTGGTCGCCGCCGATTCCGGCCCGGTCCAGCGCCGCCTTGATGGCGATACCGCCGAGGTCCGCGCCGGAGAAGGTCTTCAGGGAGCCGAGGAGCCGGCCCATGGGCGTCCGCGCGCCCGCGACGATCACGGAGGTGGTACCGGTCGTTCCTGACATGAGGCACAGCCCCTTGGAGTAGATGTGAACGAGGGTTTACTTGAATGTACTGAGCGGTACCCGCCCCGTCATCCGCCCGCGAGTGTGATCGCGCGCACCTTGCGTAACCGTCGGGAGCACGCTGCACTGTCCCCATGCTGACGCGAATCGACCACATCGGGATCGCCTGTTTCGACCTCGACAAGACCGTCGAGTTCTACCGCTCGACCTACGGGTTCGAGGTCTTCCACTCCGAGGTCAACGAGGAGCAGGGCGTACGCGAGGCCATGCTCAAGATCAACGATACGTCCGACGGCGGCGCCTCCTACCTCCAGCTCCTGGAGCCCACCCGGGAGGACTCGGCCGTGGGCAAATGGCTGGCCAAGAACGGGGAGGGCGTGCACCACATCGCCTTCGGTACGGCGGACGTCGACGCGGACGCCGCGGACATCCGCGAGAAGGGGGTCAGGGTGCTGTACGACGAGCCCAGGACGGGTTCGATGGGGTCCAGGATCACCTTCCTCCACCCGAAGGACTGCCACGGCGTCCTCACCGAACTGGTCACGGCGAAGAAGGAGCACTGACCCCAGCCATACCCGCCCGGTAGAGTGGGCTCTTCCGGGCCGGGGCCGGGTCGGGGGCGCGCCGCGTCCCCAGCCGTTGATCTGTCACCATTCCCCGAACGTTGAGAGCTCGGGGAAGGATGGGACCGCGCAGTGCGGGGCTACGAACGCCAGGAGAGCCACCGAGCTGAAGACGACCATCTCTCGCGGTTCGAGGCCGAGATGGACCGGCTCAGGACCGACCGGGAGAAGGCCGTCCAGCACGCCGAGGACCTCGGCTACCAGGTCGAGGTCTTGCGCGCCAAGCTGCACGAGGCCCGGCGCAGTCTGGCGATGCGTCCCGCCTACGACAGCGCGGACATCGGCTACCAGGCGGAGCAGCTGCTCCGGAACGCCCAGGTCCAGGCCGAGCAGCTGCGCAGCGACGCCGAGCGCGAGCTGCGTGACGCCCGCGCCCAGACGCAGCGCATCCTCCAGGAGCACGCCGAGCACCAGGCCCGCCTCCAGGCCGAGCTGCACAACGAGGCGGTCCAGCGCCGCCAGCAGCTCGACCAGGAGCTCGCGGAGCGCCGTCAGACCGTCGAGTCCCACGTCAACGAGAACGTCGCCTGGGCCGAGCAGCTGCGGGCCCGGACGGAGTCGCAGGCCCGCCGCCTGATGGAGGAGTCCCGGGCCGAGGCCGAGCAGGCGCTCGCCACCGCCCGGGCCGAGGCCGCCCGGCTGGCCGAGGAGACCCGTCAGCGCGCCGGTGCCGAGGCGGAGTCCGCCCGGGCCGAGGCGGAGTCGATCCTGATGCGGGCCCGCAAGGACGCGGAGCGGATGCTCAGCGCCGCCGCCGGCCAGGCGCAGGAGGCCACCAGCCACGCGGAGCAGCTGCGGCAGACGACGACCGCGGAGACCGAGCAGACCCGGCAGCAGACCACCGAGCTGAACCGGGCCGCCGAGCAGCGCATGCAGGAGGCCGAGACCCGGCTGCGCGAGGCGCGCCTGGAGGCGGAGAAGGTCCTCGCCGAGGCCAAGGAGGCCGCGGTCAAGCGACTGGCGTCCGCCGAGTCGCAGAACGAGCAGCGCACCCGGACCGCCAAGACGGAGATCGCCCGGCTGGTCGGCGAGGCGACCAAGGAGTCCGAGTCCCTCAAGGCGGAGGCCGAGCAGGCGCTCGCGGACGCCCGCGCCGAGGCCGAGCGGCTGCGCTCGGAGGCGGCCGAGGCCGCGCGCACCGCCGCCGCCGAGGACGCGGCGGCCCAGCTCGCGAAGGCGGCCCGGTCCGCCGAGGAGATCCTGACCAAGGCGTCCGAGGACGCGAAGGCGGCCACCCGGGCGGCGGGCGAGGAGGCCGAGCGCATCCGCCGCGAGGCCGAGGCCGAGGCGGACCGGCTGCGCGGCGAGGCGGCCGAGCAGGCCGACCAGCTCAAGGGCGCGGCCAAGGACGACACCAAGGAGTACCGGGCCAAGACGGTCGAGCTCCAGGAGGAGGCGCGCCGGCTGCGCGGTGAGGCCGAGCAGCTGCGGGCCGAGGCGGTCGCGGAGGGCGAGCGGATCCGGGGCGAGGCCCGCCGCGAGGCCCTTCAGCAGATCGAGGAGGGCGCGAAGACCGCCGAGGAGCTCCTTGCGAAGGCCAAGGCCGACGCGGAGGAGCTGCGCGGTACGGCGACGGCCGAGGGCGAGCGCGTACGGACCGAGGCCACGGAGCGGGCGGCCGCGCTGCGCAAGCAGGCGGAGGACGCGCTCGACCGGGCCCGCGCCGAGGCCGAGCAGCTGCGTACGGAGGCCGAGGAGCAGGCCGAGGCGGCGAGGACCGCTGCCGAGGAGGCGGCGGCCGCGCTGCGCGAGGAGACCGAGCTCGCCGTCGCGGCCCGGCAGGCGGAGGCGGCCGGTGAGCTGACCCGGCTCAAGGACGAGGCCGAGACCCGGGTCACCGCCGCCGAGCAGGCGCTGGGCGAGGCGCGTACGGAGTCGGAGCGCATCCGGCGCGAGGCCGGTGAGGAGTCCGAGCGGCTGCGCGCGGAGTCCGCCGAGCGGCTGCGGACGCTCCAGGAGCAGGCGGAGGCCGAGGCCCAGCGGCTGCGTGACGAGGCCGCGGCGGACGCCTCGCAGTCGCGTGCGGAGGGCGAGGCCGTCGCCGTACGGCTGCGCACCGAGGCGGCCACCGAGGCGGAGCGGCTGCGGACCGAGGCGCAGGAGACCGCGGACCGGCTGCGGTCGGAGGCCGCGGCGGCCGCGGAGCGCGTGGGCACGGAGGCCGCCGAGGCGCTGGCCGCCGCCCAGGAGGAGGCGAACCGGCGCCGGCGCGAGGCCGAGGAGACGCTGGACGCGGCCCGCTCCGAGGCGAACCAGGAGCGCGAGCGCGCCCGTGAGCAGAGCGAGGAGCTGCTGGCCTCCGCGCGCAAGCGGGTCGAGGAGGCGCAGGCCGAGGCGCAGCGCCTGACCGGCGAGGCGGAGACCCGGGCGGCCGAGCTGGTCGCGGCGGCCGAGCAGACCGCCCAGCAGGTGCGGGACTCGGTCAGCGGGCTCCAGGAGCAGGCCGAGGCGGAGATCGCCGGGCTGCGCTCGACGGCGGAGCATGTCGCGGAGCGGACCAAGTCGGAGGCCCAGGAGGAGGCCGACCGGCTGCGGGCCGACGCGCACGCCGAGCGGGAGCGGGCGGGCGAGGACGCCGCGCGCATCCGCCAGGTGGCCAAGGAGGAGACGGACGCCGCGAAGGCGATGGCGGAGCGTACGGTCTCCGACGCGATCGCGGAGTCCGAGCGGCTGCGGGCGGACA
Source organism: Streptomyces sp. CB01249 (assembly GCF_001905735.1). GTDB lineage: Bacteria > Actinomycetota > Actinomycetes > Streptomycetales > Streptomycetaceae > Streptomyces. Next base: position 1,227,249 of record NZ_LISW01000002.1, on the reverse strand, counting down.
CCGCCGAGTACAGCCAGCGGATGCGCACCGAGGCGTCGGACGCGCTGGCGTCCGCCGAGCAGGACGCGTCGCGCAGCCGGGCGGAGGCCCGCGAGGACGCCAACCGGATGCGGACCGAGGCGGCGGCCCAGGCCGACCTGCTGGTGTCCGAGGCGACCGCGGAGTCCGAGCGGCTGCGCACGGACGCGGAGCGCCAGGCGGCCCGGACGGTGGACGAGGCGGCGGGCGACGCGGAGCGGATGCGCGCGGAGGCTTCGGCCACGGTGGGCTCCGCGCAGGAGCACGCGGCGCGCACCCGGGAGGAGGCGGAGCGGCTGCGGGCGGACGCGGAGGCTGCCGCCGAGCAGATGCGGGCCGAGGCGCGCCAGGAGGCGGACCGGCTGCTGGACGAGGCGCGCGAGGCGGCGTCGAAGCGCCGGGCGGACGCGGCGGAGCAGGCGGACCAGCTCATCGCCAAGGCTCAGGAGGAGGCGCTGCGCGCCGCCACGGAGGCCGAGGAGCAGGCCGACACGATGGTCGGCGCGGCGCGCAAGGAGGCCGTGCGGATCACCTCCGAGGCGACGGTCGAGGGCAACTCGCTGGTGGAGCGGGCCCGGACGGACGCGGACGAGCTGCTGGTCGGCGCGCGCCGGGACGCGACACAGATCCGGGAGCGGGCCGAGGAGCTGAAGACCCGGGCGGAGACCGAGGTCCAGGAGCTGCACGACCGGGCGCGCCGGGAGACGGCGGAGCAGGTCAAGACGGTCGGCGAGCGCGTCGACAAGCTGATCAAGGCCGCCACCGAGCAGCGCGAGGAGGCCGCGGCGAAGTCCAAGGAGCTGCTGGCGGACGCCAATTCGGAGGCGAGCAAGGTCAGGATCGCCGCCGTGAAGCGGGCCGAGTCGCTGCTGAAGGAGGCCGAGCAGAAGAAGGCCAGCCTGGTGCGCGAGGCCGAGAAGCTGCGGGCGGACGCCGAGGCGGAGGCGAAGCGGGTGGTGGACGAGGGCCGGCACGAGCTGGAGGTCCTGGTCCGCCGGCGCGAGGACATCAACACGGAGATCTCCCGTGTCCAGGACGTGCTGGAGGCGTTGGAGTCTTTCGAGACCCCTGCGGCGGGCGGTAAGGGCGGGGGCTCCGCACCGGCCGCCGGCGTCAAGGCCGGGGCCGCGGCGGGCACTCGATCGAGTGGCAAGCAGTCCGATGGGTAGCCGACCGGCCGTCGTCCGTGGTTGCGCATGGACCGTCATTCGTCCGAGTGGCAAGGGTTACGGGGGGTCAGCCACTCAAAAGGGGGGTCATTCTGCAGATCAAACCGGCATCTGCTCGATGACACGCCGTTCCGGCCCCTAGGATTCCCTCTATCACCTCACCGGTCTCACTTCGACAGGAACCCCATGAGTGACCCTTCCTCCCCCTTCGGCTTCGAACTCGTGCGGCGTGGTTACGACCGCGGTCAGGTGGATGACCGCATTACCAAGCTCGTCGCCGACCGTGATAGTGCTCTCGCCCGCATCACATCGCTGGAAAAGCGCATCGAGGAGCTGCACCTCGAAACGCAGAACGCCCAGGCCCAGGTGAACGACGCGGAGCCGTCGTACGCGGGTCTCGGCGCGCGTGTGGAGAAGATCCTCCGTCTGGCCGAGGAGGAGGCGAAGGACCTGCGCGAGGAGGCCCGTCGCGCCGCCGAGCAGCACCGCGAGCTCGCCGAGTCCGCCGCCCAGCAGGTGCGCAACGACGCCGAGACCTTCGCCTCCGAGCGCAAGGCCAAGGCCGAGGACGACGGTGTGCGCATCGTGGACAAGGCCAAGGGTGAGGCCACCGCGCTGCGCGCCGACGCGCAGAAGGACGCGGCGCAGAAGCGCGAGGAGGCCGACGCCCTCTTCGAGGAGACCCGCGCCAAGGCCGCCCAGGCCGCCGCGGACTTCGAGACCAACCTCGCCAAGCGCCGCGACCAGTCGGAGCGCGACCTCGCGTCCCGCCAGGCCAAGGCCGAGAAGCGACTCGCCGAGATCGAGCACCGCGCCGAGCAACTGCGCCTGGAGGCCGAGAAGCTGCGCACGGACGCCGAGCGCCGGGCCCGTCAGACGGTCGAGACCGCGCAGCGCCAGTCCGAGGACATCGTGGCGGACGCCAACGCGAAGGCCGACCGCATCCGCAGCGAGTCGGAGCGCGAGCTCGCGGCCCTCACCAACCGCCGCGACTCGATCAACGCGCAGCTGACCAACGTCCGCGAGATGCTGGCGACGCTGACCGGTGCCGCGGTGGCCGCCGCCGGCACCCCGGCCGACGAGGAGCCCGCCTCCCGCGGCGTCCCGGCCCAGCAGACCCGCTGATTCCCGCTGCCGCGTCCGCGTGCCCGGTTCCGCCCTTGTGGTGGCGCCGGGCACGCGGCCGTTCTAGCGTGAACGCATGATCGAGCTCGATGGCCTCACGAAGAGGTACGGGAACAAGGTCGCCGTCGACCAGTTGTCGTGCGTGATCAAACCGGGAATGGTGACGGGTTTTCTGGGACCCAACGGGGCGGGCAAGTCCACCACGATGCGGATGATGCTCGATCTCGACAACCCCACCAGCGGTTCCGTGCGGATCGACGGCAAGCACTACCGAGAACTCCCCGAACCGCTGAAGTACATCGGGGCGCTCCTGGACGCCAAGGCGATGCACGGCGGGCGCAGCGCGTACAACAACCTGCTCTGCCTGGCGCAGAGCAACCGCATCCCCGAACAGCGGGTGGCGGAGGTGCTGGAGACCGTCGGCCTGACCGCGGTGGCGCGGAAGAAGTCCAAGGGCTTCTCGCTCGGCATGGGCCAGCGCCTGGGCATCGCCTCGGCGCTGCTCGGTGACCCCCGGATCCTGATGTTCGACGAGCCGGTGAACGGTCTCGACCCCGAGGGCATCCACTGGATCAGGAACCTGATGAAGACGCTCGCCTCGCAGGGCCGGACGATCTTCGTCTCCTCGCACCTGATGAGCGAGATGGCGCTGACCGCCGACCACCTGATCGTGATCGGCCAGGGCAGGCTGCTCGCCGACACGTCGATGGCCGACTTCATCCAGGAGAACTCGCGCAGTTACGTCCGGCTGCGCTCCCCGCAGCAGGAGCGGCTGCGCGACGCGCTGCACCAGGAGGGCGTGGTCGCCGTCGAGGCGGACGGCGGCACGCTGGAGGTGGACGGTGCCACCACCGAGGACCTGGGTGAGCTGGCCGCCCGGCACGCGATCACGCTGCACGAGCTGAGCGCCCAGCGGGCGTCGCTGGAGGAGGCGTTCATGCAGATGACGGCGGGCTCCGTCGAGTACCACGCGCACTCGGAGCCGGGCGGGGGCGCACCACCGCCGCCCGAGGGCCCGCAGTGGGGCGAGGGCTGGGTCCAGCGGCCCGGCGGCGGAGAGGGGGCGTGACGATGGCTTCGGTGCCCGCGGTCCTGACCTCCGAATGGACCAAGATCCGCACGGTCTCCTCCACCACATGGACGCTGATCTCGGCGTTCCTGGTCACCGTGGCGATGGGCGCGGCCCTGTGCGCGGTGATGAACGCCCAGTTCGATGATCTGTCGGAGGCCGAGCGGCTGACCTTCGACCCGACGTTCATCAGCTTCTCCGGGATGATCCTCGGCCAGCTGGCGATGGTGGTGTTCGGGGTGCTCGTCGTCGGTACGGAGTACAGCTCCGGCATGATCCGCACCTCGCTGGCGGCCGTGCCGCGGCGGGCGACCTTCCTGTTCAGCAAGATGCTGGTGGCCGGGGTCCTGGCGCTGGTGGTGGGGCTGCTCACCAGCTTCGTCACGTTCTTCCTCGGCCAGGCGCTGCTGGGCGACCACGGTACGGACATCGGCGCGGACAACGTGCTGCGCGCGGTGGTCGGCGGCGGCCTCTACATGGGCCTGATCGCGCTGTTCTCCATGGGGGTCACGGCGATGCTGCGCAGCTCGATGCTGTCGCTGGGCATCCTGGTGCCGTTCTTCTTCCTGGTCTCGCAGATCCTGTCGGCGGTGCCGGGCGCCAAGAAGGTCGCCCAGTACTTCCCGGACCAGGCGGGCTCCAAGATCATGCAGGTGGTGCCGGACGCGATGAACAGCGATCCGGCGCCGTACGGGCCGTGGGCCGGGCTGCTGATCATGGTGGGCTGGGTGGCGGCCGCGGTGCTCGGCGGCTACCTCGTACTGAAGAAGCGGGACGCCTGAGGGCCCCGTACGACAGGGCGGCCCGGGACTCGCCCCCGTAACGACTTGGCCGGAACCGTCAAGGCGCGGATATCCTCCTAACTCTTACGGGGGCGTACGGCCGGACGGCGTGTGCCCCGACGACAGATAAGTCGATGGGGCTGGAGCATGATCGAGGCAGTCGGCCTGACCAAGCGCTATGGCGCGAAGACGGCCGTGTACAACCTTTCCTTCCAGGTGCGGCCGGGGGCCGTCACCGGGTTCCTCGGTCCCAACGGGTCGGGCAAGTCGACCACCATGCGCATGATCCTCGGCCTGGACCGGCCGACGGCCGGCCGGGTGACCATCGGCGGCCACGAGTTCCGGAGCCTGCCGAACGCGCCCCGCCAGGTGGGCGCCCTGCTCGACGCGAAGGCGGTGCACGGCGGGCGCAGCGCCCGCAACCACCTGCTCTCGCTCGCCCAGCTGGCCGGCATCCCGGAGGCCCGGGTGGACGAGGTGCTGGGCGTCGTCGGCCTCCAGGACGTGGCCCGTAAGCGCTCCAAGGGGTTCTCGCTGGGCATGGGGCAGCGGCTCGGCATCGCGGCGGCGCTCCTCGGCGACCCGCAGGTGCTGCTGTTCGACGAGCCGGTCAACGGCCTCGACCCGGAGGGCATCCTCTGGGTCCGCAATCTGATGAAGATGCTGGCCTCCGAGGGCCGCACGGTCTTCGTCTCCTCGCACCTGATGAGCGAGATGGCCCTCACCGCCGACCACCTGATCGTGATCGGGCGCGGCCAGCTGATGGCCGATATGAGCGTCAAGGACTTCATCTCGGCCAACTCGGCCGACTTCGCCCGGGTCCGCGTCCCGGACGAGACGCCGGAGCAGCGGGAGAAGCTGACCACCACGCTGACCGAGGCGGGCGGCCAGGTCCTGTCGGAGCCGGACGGGGCCCTGCGGGTCACCGGCCTGGCGCTCCCCCGCATCAGCGACCTGGCCCACGAGTCGGACGTCCGGCTCTGGGAGCTCTCGCCGCACCAGGCCTCGCTGGAGGAGGCGTACATGCGGATGACGCAGGGCGCCGTGGACTACCGCTCGACGGTCGACCAGCGGGCCCACCTCCAGCAGCAGCCGCCGCATCCCGGCTACGGGCAGCAGCCGGGGTACGCCCCGCCGCCGCAGCAGCCCGTGCCGGACGTGCCGCAGCAGGGCTGGTACGCCCCGCCGCCGCCCGGACAGAACCCGTACGCGGCCGGTGCGCCGGCCCAGGCGCCCGTGCCCCCGGCCCAGGCGCCCGCTCCCGCCCCCACCGCTCCCGCCCCGGCGGCGCCCGCCGAGGCCCCCGCCCCCGCAGACCTGACCAAGCGCGAGACCAGCGAGGACCCCCGATGACCACGCCGCCGGCGCCGCAGGCGCCGTACCAGCAGCCCGCACCGCAGCAGGCGTACCAGCAGGGGCAGGGCTTCTACGTCTCGCCGATCCCGCTGCGTCCCGCGACGTTCGGGGACGCGGTCGCCTCGGAGTGGACCAAGATCCGGTCCGTGCGCTCGACCATGTGGACGCTCGGAGTCATGACCGCGCTGCTGCTGGTCATCGGAGTGCTCGCGGCCGTCACCGTCTCCGCGTCCGACGCGGACCTGGGCGAGACGCCGGTGCTGAGCCTCGGCTTCTTCGGGGTGCTGCTCGGCACGATCTGTGTGATCACGCTCGGCGTGATGACGATCGCCTCGGAGTACGGCACCGGCATGATCCGTACGACGCTGACGGCCTGCCCGAGCCGGGGCCGGGTGCTCGGCGCCAAGGCGCTCGTCTTCTTCCTGCTCACCTTCGTCATCACCACGGTGATGACGTCGGTGGTCGCCCTGATCCAGTCGTCCATGCTGGACGCGGTGTCGCCGACCAGCGGGGAGTGGCTGCGCGCCACGGTCGGCGTCTCGCTCTACGTGGCGACGCTGGGGCTGCTGGCGCTCGCCGTCGGCGCGCTGATCCGGCACTCGGCCGGCGCGATCACGATCATGATCGGCGTGGTGCTGCTGCCGCTCGTGCTGGCCATCTTCATGTTCGCGTCGTCGCTGGCGACGGTCCAGGAGAAGCTGCTGGAGTACTCGATCCCCAACCAGCTGAGCGTCTTCTACGACAACTCGGTCACGTCGTCCGGCGGCCCGTCCGGCTGGCAGCCGCTGTGGATCCTGCTCGTCGTGACGGCGGTGGCCATGGGCGGGGCGTACCTGTCGATGAACCAGCGCGACGTCTGAGGCCGCGCCGCCTCAGTAGCGGGGCGCGTTCCGGGACCGCTGCACCTTCGTGGTGCGGCGGTCCTTCGCGTTCCAGCAGGCCTTGTGCCAGTGCCTGCGGTCGTCCACCCCGCCGTACTCGGACCAGGCCACCAGATGCGGGACGCCGGACGGGATCTCCTGGTCGCAGCCCGGGCAGCGGTAGCGCTTGCCGGCCGCGCTCGCGCCGCTGACCGGGCGCACCGACCACTCCTCGCCCTGCCACTCCTCCGTACGCCCTCCCCCGCCGTACCGGTCCGCCGACTCGCTCGCACTGTCGTTGGGGCTCTCGCCGCCTCGGGGGCGGTTGCGGCGCGGGGACACGTTTCACCTCACGGAACGGGCAGGGCGGGACCCGTCCAGCGTAGGGCCATTCGGGCGGGGTACCCGCCTCCCTGGGTTCGTGGCGCCAGCGGTTACCGGAAAATCGCAACAACTCCGCGCCGGACCGTGCCTTTGGCACGTGTCAGACGTTGTTGCCAGTAGGGGAGAGCCGCGGCGGCCGCAAGGAGGCAATTGGCGATGCGTGTCGGAACGTTCGTACTGGCGGCCCAGTTTCCGGGCCAGGGGCCGGGGGAAGCGCTGCACCGCGCGATCCGGTCCGCCGAGGTCGCCGAGGAGTCCGGGCTCGACTCGGTCTGGCTGGCCGAACATCACTTCGTGCCGTACGGGGTCTGCCCGTCCGCTGTCACCCTGGCCGCGCAGCTGCTCGGCCGGACCCGCCGCATCCGCGTCGGTACGGCGGTGAGCGTGCTGCCCACGCAGCACCCGGTGGCCCTCGGCGAGCAGGCCGCGCTGCTCCATCTGACCAGCGGCGGCCGGTTCAGCCTCGGCGTCGGCCGGGGCGGTCCGTGGGTGGACCTGGAGGTGTTCGGCGGCGGACTGGAGGCGTACGAGAAGGGGTTCCCGGAGTCCCTGGGGCTGCTGCTCGACTGGCTGCGGAAGCCGCGCGTGGCGGGCCGGGGCGAGCGGTACCCGTTCCGCGAGGTCGCGGTCGTCCCCCGGGCCGACGAGCTGATCGACGCGGACGGGGCGGAGGGGGCCGGGCCCGAGGTGATCGTCGCGTGCACCTCCCGCAAGACCGTGGAGCTCGCCGCCGACCAGGGGCTGCCGATGCTGCTCGGCATGCACTGCGGGGACGAGGACAAGGCGGAGATGGTGGCGCTCTGGCGGTCCCGCGCGCTGGCGGCCGGCCACGCGCCGGAGCGGGTCCACGGGGCGGGGCACGTCTCGGCCGGGGTGGCCCAGATCGCCGACCGCACCGAGGACGCCGTCGAGACGCTGGTCAAGGCGATGCCGGGCTGGCTGCGCCAGGGGCTCGGCGCCCATGTCACCGTCGACGGGCGGCACCGCGTGATGCGGGACCCCGTCGGGTACGCGGAGCTGCTGTGCGGCCTTCATCCGGTGGGCACGCCGGAGCTGGCGGCCGAGCGCCTCGCGGTCACCGCCGAGCGCACGGGCATCACCCGCTTCGCGCTCCTGGTGGAGGGTTCCGGAGATCTCGTCGCCACGGAGGAGAACGTAGCGCGGCTGGGCACGGAGGTACGGCCACTCCTCGAATGACCCCCGCGCACGGACGGAAGGGTGTACGGCGGTGCGCTTACGGAGCCGCCGCCCCGGACCAGTTGCACCTCCCGCGGCCCGGAACGGCGACGGAAGCGTTCAGCAGTCCCGTAGTTCGGGCGACTGGTTGAGCAACTGGCCCCTCACCGAGGTGAACTTGGCCAGTCGGTCGTCGACCGAGGCGTCCAGCGGGAACACCGCGACGCGGTGGCAGTTCTGGAATGCGAGACGCACCCCGAAGTGCCGCTGCAGCGCTCCGCGTATCGCATCACTCGCGAGCGCGCGCAGCAGCTGACCACGTGCCTGCTCGTTGGGCGGCGGCGTCTGGTTGTCGGCGAACTCCCCGCCGTCGACCTTCAGCTGAGCCACCAACGAGCTGATCATCTCCCATGCGTAGGGCAGGGAGGTCCGGACGCAGTCGACGAAGTCGGCTTCGTCGACCTCGCCTCGCTCGGCCTGTTCCAACAGAGCCGGTGAGACGTCGAGCGACATGGGTTCTCCTCTCGCGGCCCCGGCGGATTACCGGAGCCTTACGGGCAGGGAAGAAGGCCGACGACGACGCAGCGTGCACGCACGGCGACCTCCCGCTTCCACGGTAAGGGCGCAGTCCGGGCCGCACCAGGAGATTGGGAACACAACCGGCCAATAACGAAGGGGTTCAAAGAGGGGCAAGACAGAAAGCGTCAACTCCGGAAGGGACGGGAGTGACGGATGGGTGAATCGCGCCGGGCCCCCGACGTCGAGTAGCGTTGCCGACCATGCGTCTCGTCATCGCCCGCTGCTCCGTGGACTACGCCGGCCGGCTCACGGCCCACCTGCCCTCCGCTCCCCGCCTCATCCTGGTGAAGGCGGACGGGAGCGTGTCGATTCACGCCGACGACAGGGCGTACAAACCGCTCAACTGGATGTCGCCGCCCTGCACCCTGAAGGAGGGCAGCGGCGACGCCGAGGGCGTCTGGACCGTGGTGAACAAGGCGGGCGAAAAACTGATCATCACGATGGAGGAAATCCTCCACGACTCGAGCCATGAACTGGGCGTCGACCCGGGCCTGATCAAGGACGGTGTCGAGGCGCACCTCCAGGAACTGCTCGCGGACCGCATCGAGACCCTGGGCGAGGGCTACACGCTGATCCGCCGCGAGTACTTCACGGCGATCGGCCCGGTCGACATCCTGTGCCGCGACGCGGACGGGCAGACGGTGGCCGTCGAGCTGAAGCGGCGCGGCGACATCGACGGCGTCGAGCAGCTGACGCGCTATCTGGAACTCCTCAACCGCGATCCGCACCTGGCCCCGGTGAAGGGCATCTTCGCGGCCCAGGAGATCAAGCCGCAGGCCCGCGTCCTGGCCACGGACCGCGGCATCGGCTGCGTGGTCCTGGACTACGACGCGATGCGAGGCATCGAGGACGACAAGCTCCGCTTGTTCTGAGCGCAGGGGCCGGACGGGCGGGCATTTCAAGCCCGTCCGGCGCTTGAGGACGGAACCCTCGGGCCGGGGGCCGGCGCACTCTCGGACTACTCCCCCGTGGGGCTACCGCTCGCCGCACCCGTGGACCCACTCGCCTGCTCAGGCGTCTCCGGCTTCGTGGGCGGCTCTTCCGGATCCTCCGTCGGAGACTCCGTCTCCGTCGGCGTCTCGGTGGGCGTCGGCGAGCCCGCCGTCTTCGTGGGCGTCGGCGAAGAGGACGTCGGCGGCTTGTGGGACGACTCCGTCGCGCGCGGCGACGACGGCGATCCGGAGGACGACGGCGTGTCCGGCGCCGAGGACGTCGCCGAGGGCGTCACCCCGCCGACCGGCGCCGATTCGCTCCCCGTGGCGGACGGTGTCACCGAGGCCGACGCGGACGCGGATCCCGAGGGCGCCTCGGTCGTGGACGGCCCGTCCGCCGGCTCCCCGGTGTCCACCTCCTCGTCGTAGATGCCGTCGTCCGGCGCCTCCTGCTCGGTCGACGTACCGGCCCCGCCCTGCGGGTCGCTGTTCGACGTCAGCCCGAGCGTCACCACCGTGCCGAGGACCCCGGCCAGCAGGACCCCCGCCCCGGCGGCGACCAGGTTGCGCCGGGCCCCGCCGATGAGGGCCAGCGGCCCGCCCCGCGCCGCGCCCTTGCCGCCGCCCGCCGCGGGCGAAGGCACCGCCACGGTCATCGGCTCCTGCCGGGGCACCGCGGCGGTGTCGGCGAACGCGCTCGTCATCGAGACCGGCACGACGGCGGGCAGCCCCAGCGGCGGCGACGCCTCGAACGCCCCGTCGGCCGCCGGACCCGCGGCCCGGTCCTCGACCAGCGCGAGCGCGCGCCGTCCGGCCACCGCGCCGCTCTTGTCGGCGAGCGCCCCGCGCATGCTGATCGCGGTCTCCAACTCGGCCCGGGCCCGGTCGGGGTGACCGGTACAGAGCGCGAGGACGCCCAACTCGTGGTGGAAGTACGCCTCTTCCGCGACCTCCCCGGCGAGCCGTCCGGCCTCCTGGCCGATCCGGAGCGCCCGTTCCCAGGCCCCCCAGAGCAGCCCGGCCGCGAAGGCGGGCGCCGCGCTGCGGGCGAGGAGCACGGCGGCGCTCGTCCCTCCGGCCCCCTCCCCCGGCACCAGCCGGGCCAGGGCGGCGATGATCGCGTCGGCCTCGGCGGCCGCCCGTTCGGGGGTGACCGAGGGGTGCCCGGTCCACCAGGCGTAGTGCTGGGCGGCGGTGCGGGCGCGGTCGGCGGCCTCGTCCTCGTAACCGGCCGCCGCCAGCTGGGCCAGGACCCCGGCGGCCAGCCGGTAGCGGGAACCGGACGGGGAGAGCAGCCCGCAGCCGGCCAGCTCACCGAGGGCGGCGTCGGCGTGGGTGTCCCCGACGAGCGCGGGCAGATGGGCCTGGTGCGGCACCTCGCCGCCGAGGGCCACGGCGAAGCGCAGCGTGTCCTGGGCGGCGCCGCTCAGCCGGGAGGCGAGCAGGGCCGCGGGCGCGGCGCCCTCGCCGAGGCTGGGCAGCGGCACCTCGGACTCCCCGGCCGCCTCGGGCGCGGGCGGCGCGTCGGCGGGCCGGTTCTCCAGATAGCCGTACTCGTCGTAGGCGGTGGCGTCCGTGTGCAGCTGGTCGCGCTGGCGCAGCAGCGCACCGGCCTGGACGAAGCGCAGGGGCAGGCCCTCGGACTCGAACCAGAGGTCTCCGGCCCAGTTGGCCTCCTCCTCGGTGAGCTGCCGTTCGACCACCCGGCGCAGCAGGTCGAGGGAGGTGGCGCGGTCGAGGCCGGTGAGGAAGACCTCTTCGAGCGCGGAGTCGGCGCCGGGCGCGGCGACCTCGGGCGTGGCGGCGAGCAGGAAGGCGCACTCGGGGGTCGCGTCGAGGAGTTCGTCCAGGGCGGCGCCGCCGAGCTCCAGGTCGTCCAGGACGACGACGGCTCCGGTGGAGCGCAGCGTCTCCAGCAGGAGCGCCCGGTCCGGCCGGTGCAGGGGGGCGTCGTGGACGGCGTCGAAGAGCGCGTACAGCAGATCGGTGGCGGTGCGCTTGTGGCCGCTGAGGCGGACGACCCCGTCGGGCGCGAAGTCCGCGCAGTCGGCGGCGACGGCGTCGAGCAGGGCGGTACGGCCGGAACCCGCCGGTCCGGTGAGCCGGACGGAGCGGCCGCGGGCGAGGAGGCGGGTCAGCCGTTCGCGTTCCTCGTCGCGCCGCAGCAGCGGGAGCTGGAGGACGGGCGGGCCCGGCGGGACGGGGGGCGTCGCGGCGCGGGCCCGGGCGGCGCGCTCCTCGGGGGTGCGGCGGACGGGCGCGGCGGGCCGCTCACCGGGCGGGCACGGCTCGACCTCGCTGCCGTCGACGGGGTTGACGGTGAGCGTCAGGTCGCCGGCGACGAGGGTGACCATGCGGACCTGCTGCGGTGTTTGCTGACCGAAATCCGGGGTCAGTGGATCGCGGGAGGGGCGGCGTCGGCCGGCCTCGTCGGCGAAGTCCTTGCTGTCGTGGCCGAACTCTTCCGGCCCCCGGTGTATCGGGTCCATCGCCAAAGCCCCCAAGACGTGTCGAGCGCGGTTGTCCCTCCCGGCCTCGCACGTCCAGATGCCGCCCACGGTCCGGTGTCCGCCGGTCGGGTCCGTCAATCGGCAGACGGCCGAACCCTAAACCTTCGCACAGTATCCATGACCATCCGGGGTGGCGCGCCGCCCCGAGATCACGGTCTCGTGAGGATTGTGTGCCCTGTGAGCCGTACGGTCACCGAGGGTCCGCCGGGGGCCACGGGGCGTCCCCGTGAACCCGTCAGACGCGGGGCAGGGACTCCGCCGCGATGCCGCCCTCGATGGCGAGGATGCGGTGCAGCCGGGTGGCCACCAGGAGGCGTTGCATCTGCGGAGGCACACCGCGCAGCACGAGGCGCCGTCCGGCGCGCCCGGCCCTGCGGTGTGCGCCCATGATGACGCCGAGACCGGTGGCGTCCCACGAATCCAGCTCGGTCAGGTCGAGCACCAGATCGCCGACTCCGTCGTCCAGGGCCGAGTGCAGGACCGTACGGGCGTCCGCCGCGCTTCGGACGTCGAGGCGGCCCCCGACGACCAGCTCGGCGTGGTCGCCCCTGATGTGCATATGCGCTCCCCTGGAATGCTCCGTGGCCCGGTCCGTCTGTCCGAAACTGTCTCTGCCCCAACTGACTGCGGCAGCGACAGGGTAGTTGCCGTCTGTAAGCGAACCGATACCGAATTCACTCCGAGGAGTGATGCGGGAGGGTCGCGAACGCTGGTGGATCCGGTGGATCCGGACGGCGTTTCCCGAACGGCACCCGGTCTGGCTGACAGCGGATCAGCCGGACCGGACCGAAAATGATCAGTAGGTGTAGAAGCCCTGCCCGCTCTTGCGCCCGATGTCACCTGCATCGACCATCCGGCGCATCAGCTCCGGGGCGGCGAACTTCTCGTCCTGCGACTCGGTGTAGATGTTGCTCGTGGCGTGCAGCAGGATGTCGACACCGGTGAGGTCCGCGGTCGCGAGCGGCCCCATCGCGTGGCCGAAACCGAGCTTGCACGCGACATCGATGTCCTCGGCCGTGGCGACGCCCGACTCGTACAGCTTGGCGGCCTCGACCACGAGCGCCGAGATCAGCCGGGTGGTGACGAAGCCGGCCACATCGCGGTTGACGACGATGCAGGTCTTGCCGACGGACTCGGCGAACTCCCGCGCGGTGGCGAGGGTTTCGTCGCTGGTCTTGTAGCCGCGTACGAGCTCGCAGAGCTGCATCATCGGGACCGGCGAGAAGAAGTGCACGCCGACCACGCGCTCCGGGCGCTCCGTCACGGCCGCGATCTTGGTGATCGGGATGGCGGAGGTGTTGGAGGCGAGCACGGTGTCGTCCCGGACGATCTTGTCGAGCGACCGGAAGATCTCGTGCTTCACCTCCAGCTTCTCGAAGACGGCCTCGACCACGATGTCCGCGTCGGCGACGGCGTCGAGGTCGGTGGTCGTGGTGATCCGGCCCAGCGCGGCCTCGGCGTCGGCCGCGTCCAGCTTGCCCTTGGCGACGAACTTGTCGAAGGAGCCCTTGATGCCGTCGCGGCCGCGGGTCAGGGCCTCGTCGGTGACGTCGCGCAGGACGACGTCCCAGCCGGCCTGGGCGGAGACCTGCGCGATGCCGGACCCCATGAGTCCGGCTCCGATGACGGCGAGCTTCCTGGCCACGTTGGCACCCCTCTGTATATGTCGCTGGTTCTGGTCCATGCCCTCCGGCGGAGGTTAGTACCCGGGGCGGGTGCTGGGGCGGCGAAGAGATGCGCGTCACGTCTCAAATGACGGACATCACACCGGGGGCCGTCATTCGGCGGTGCGCCGGGCGTAGTTGAGCACCTTTTCGCCCAGCAGGTCCTCGATGTCGTCCAGCAGGACGAGCGCCCGCCTGGACACCTCGGCGGGCTTGCCGCCGGCCACCATCTCCTGCCCGATGCACGCCATGAGGGTGCTGTGGACCCAGGAGAGCTGACCGGCCACCAGGACCGGCGTCCGGTCCTCCGCCCCGGCGCCGCTCACCTCCACGAGGGTGGCCTCCAGGTGCCGCGCGGCCTCCTGCTGGATGTGCCAGAGCCGGGCCTTGAGGCTGTCGGCCTCCTCGATGACCCGCATGAAGCGGGCGTACCCCTCCATCAGGCCGACGGTGGGCGAGACGCTCTCGACCTGGATGCGCAGCTCCCGCAGCACGGCATCGGCCGCGGACTCGCCCTCGTCGCGGCCCCTGACGTACCGCGAGAGGCGTTCCACGACGCCCTTGCTCCGGTCGAGGAACAGGTCCTCCTTGGCGGGGAAGTAGTTGTACACGGTGTTGACGGAGACGTCGGCGGCGTGGGCGATCTCGGCGATCGTCACCGCGTCGAAGCCCCGCTCCAGGAAGAGGCCGGTGGCCACGTCCGAGAGGTGCTGCCTGGTCTGCCGCTTCTTGCGCTCCCTGAGTCCCTCAGCCATGCCTCCATCGTAGATCGTCTGGGGTCCCTGCAAATTTGGGGTCATTGCATTTTTTCAGTGACTCTGTTTTCGTGGGGGCCATGACCGTCATCAGCACGTCCGGGCTCGCCCGGACCTTCATGAGCAAGTCCGGCCCCGTCGAGGCCGTCCGCTGCCTGGACCTGACCGTCGCGGCCGGCGAGATCGTCGGCCTGCTCGGCCCGAACGGCGCGGGCAAGACGACCACCCTGCGCATGCTCACCACGCTGCTCGCCCCCACCGGCGGCGCGGCCACCGTCGCCGGCCGAGACCTCGTCGCCGACCCGGCGGGCGTACGCGAGCAGTGCGGTTACGTCGCCCAGTCGGGCGGGGTCGACCCGCACGCCACCGTGCGGGAGGAACTGGTCACCCAGGGCCGGATGTACCGGCTCGGCAAGGCGGCCGCGGTCGCCCGGGCCGCCGAACTCGCCGGGGAACTGGGCCTGTCGGACCTGCTCGACCGGCGCACCGCGACCCTCTCCGGCGGCCAGCGCAGGCGCCTCGACATCGCCATGGGGCTCACCCACCGCCCCGCCGTGCTCTTCCTGGACGAGCCGACCACCGGGCTCGACCCGGGCAGCCGCGCCGACCTCTGGGACCTGGTGCGCCGACTGCGCGACGCGCACGGCACCACCGTCGTGCTCACCACGCACTACCTGGACGAGGCGGACGCGCTCGCCGACCGGCTCGTCGTCGTCGACGGCGGCCTGGTCGCGGCGGAGGGCACCCCCGCCGCGCTGAAGACCCGGTACGCGGGCTCGCCCGACGCCACGCTCCAGGACGCCTTCCTCGCCGTCACCGGACGCGCCCCCGCCGCCGACACCGCTCCCCTCGCGGTCTGACACCTCCCGGGACACCCATGCTGCTGCACGACACCGCGCTGATCTTCGGGCGCTACGCCCGCCAGACCCTGCGCTCCAAGTTCCAGGTCCTCTTCGGCATCCTGATGCCCCTCCTCTACCTGCTCTTCTTCGGCCCGCTGCTCACCGAATTGCCGCTCGGCGGGGGCACCGACTCCTGGCAGGTCCTGGTGCCCGGGCTGCTGCTCCAGCTCGGCCTGTTCGGCGCCTCGTTCGCCGGGTTCGGCCTGATCATCGACAAATCGACCGGGGTGGTCGAGCGGATGCGGGTGACCCCGGTGAGCCGGGCGGCGCTGCTGCTGGGCCGGGTGCTGCGGGACGCGCTGCTGTTCGTGTTCCAGGCGGTGCTGCTGGTGCTCGTCGCCGTACTGATGGGGCTGCGGGCGCCGCTGGCCGGGGTGCTGATCGGCTTCCTCTTCGTCGGCCTGCTGACGGTCTCGCTGGCCTCGCTCTCGTACGCACTGGCCATGCGGGTCTCGACGCCGCAGGAGTTCGGGCCCGTCATCAACTCCCTCACCATGCCCGCGATGCTGTTGTCCGGCCTGATGCTGCCGATGACGCTCGGCCCGAAGTGGCTCGACGTCCTCTCGCACTTCACACCGTTCCGCTACCTGGTGGACGCGGTGCGGGACGCGTACGTCGGCTCGTACGCCACCGCGCACATGCTGTACGGGGTCCTGGTCGCCCTCGGCTTCGCGGCGCTGGCCGTGACGGTGGGCACAGGTGTCTTCCGGAAGGCCGGGGCGTAACTACTCTGGCCGCATGGTCAATCTGACGCGCATCTACACCCGTACCGGCGACAAGGGCACCACCGCCCTCGGCGACATGAGCCGCACCGCCAAGACCGATCTGCGGATCTCCGCGTACGCCGACGCCAATGAGGCCAACGCGGTCATCGGCACCGCGATCGCCCTCGGGGGGCTGGACGAGGACGTCGTGAAGGTCCTCGTCCGCGTGCAGAACGACCTGTTCGACGTGGGCGCGGACCTCTCCACGCCGGTGGTCGAGGACCCGGCTCTTTCAAAAACGATGGCCCCGCCGCTGCGCGTCGAGCAGTCGTACGTGGACAAGCTGGAGGCCGACTGCGACCACTACCTGGAACAGGTGGAGAAGCTCCGCAGCTTCATCCTCCCGGGCGGTACGCCGGGCGCGGCGCTGCTCCACCAGGCGTGCACCGTGGTCCGGCGCGCCGAGCGGTCCACCTGGGCGGCGATGGAGGTGCACGGCGAGGTGATGAACGCGCTGACGGCGACCTACCTCAACCGCCTCTCGGACCTGCTGTTCATCCTGGCCCGGGTGGCGAACAAGGAGGTCGGCGACGTCCTCTGGGTGCCGGGCGGCGAGCGCTAGGGAATCGGGCCCGGCTCCCGTTTCGGGAACAGCGTGTAGCTCGCGGCGATCACCAGGTTGATCCCGATGACCAGCAGCATCGTCCGCTGCCAGGACCGCAGCGAGCTCACGTCCCCGTCGCCGCCCACGTACCAGACGGCCGCCTGGAGCAGCGCCAGCGCGGTCGCGGCGGCCACGGTCCAGCGGCCGGCGACCCTCCACTCGTGGACCGCCCGCGCCTTCCCGTACTTCGGCGGCTTCACCGGCGGCGGGCCACCGGCGAACCGGTGGGCGACGCGGGCGTCGGCCCACTTGATGGTGGAGTGCCCGAGGCCGACGGTGAAGCCGATGTACACCGCGGCGAGCCCGTGCTTCCAGTCCGGCTCGGCGCCGTTCTTCAGGTCGACGGCGGTCACCGCGAGCAGGACCAGCTCCAGCACCGGTTCGCACAGCAGCACCGCGGCGCCCAGGCGCGGCTTGCGCGCCCCGTACCGCAGGGCGAGCCCGGCGGCCAGCAGCACCCAGAAGGCGATCTCGCAGGCGACGATGAGTGTGACGATCACGGGTCCGCTCCTTTGCGCTCCCCTCCAGCCTGGCCGCCGCGCGGGCCCGGGGCGTCGGCCCAGGTGACGAAAGACGACTGCATACTTCGATGTAGTGCCGACGCTCTCCCTGCCCCGCCCGCACCGCGACGACGTGCTCATCGCGGTCCTCGGGCTGCTCGGCGGACTGGTGCTGTGGTCGCTCAACCTGTACATGCGGACCGGTGACGTCTTCGGGGACACCCGCCTGCCGCTCGTCCCGCTCGTCGTGATGGCGGCGGCGGAGCTGCTGCGCAGGACCGCGCCGCGCACCGCCCTGGCCGTCGGCTCCGTCGCGCTCGTCGCGGACCAGTGCACCCACGGCAATCTGGCCACCGTGGCGATGTACACCGACGTCATGTACGCGGCGGTGCTGTACGGCACCCCGGCGGCGGCCCGCCGCATCCCGGTGGTGACCTTCCTGATCTCCCTGGTCGTCACCATCGGCTCGCTCGCCTGGATCCGCAGCCCCGAGGCCCTGCTCCTCGGCATCGTCACCGCCCTCGTCGTCTTCGTGCCCGCCCTCACCGGGGTCAGCGTGCGCAACCACCGGGACGCCGCCGACGCGGCCCGGCTGCGCGCCGACCAGACCGCCCTGCTCGCCGAGATGGACCGCACCCAGGCGGTGACCGCCGAGCGGGCCCGGATGGCGCGCGAGCTGCACGACCTGGTCGCCAACCACCTGTCCGCGATCGCCATCCACTCCACCGCCGCGCTCTCCCTCGGCGACCCGGAGACCTCGCGCAACGCCCTCGGGGTCATCCGCGAGAACTCCGTCGAGGGTCTGGCCGAAATGCGCCGCCTGATCGGGCTGCTGCGCACCGGGGCCGCCGACGCGGAGCCCAGCAGCTCGCCGTCCCTGGGTTCGCTGGACGCGCTGGTCGAGCAGCACCGCGCGGCCGCCGCGGACGGCGGGCTGACCTGCGTACTTGAGGACACCAGGGACGGCGGGGCGCCCCTGCCGGCGCCGGTCGGGCCGGCCGCGTACAGGATCGTGCAGGAGTCCCTGACCAACGCGCTCAAGCACGCGGCGCCGGGCCCGGTGACGGTGCGGCTGGGACAGACGGGGCGGCGGCTGACGGTGGAGGTGAGCAGCGTGCTCGGGGACCGGGCGGGGCCGCGCGCGCCGGGGTCGGGGGCCGGTCTGGTGGGGATGCGGGAGCGGGTGGCGCTGCTCGGCGGGGAGTTCGAGGCGGGGCCGGTGAGCGGGATGTGGCGGGTGCGGGCCGAACTGCCCGTGGACGAAGGAGGCGTGGGGTCATGACGGTCCGGGTGGTGGTCGCGGAGGACCAGACGGCGGTACGGGCGGGGCTGGTGCTCATCCTGGGCAGCGCGCCGGACATCGAGGTCGTCGGGGAGGCCGGGGACGGCGAGGAGGCGGTGCGGCTGGCCCGGGAGCTGCGGCCGGACCTGGTGCTGATGGACGTGCAGATGCCGCGCCTGGACGGGGTCGCGGCGACCCGGCAGGTGACCGCCGAGGGGCTGGCGGACGTCCTGGTGCTGACGACGTTCGACCTGGACGCCTATGTGTTCGGGGCGCTGCGGGCGGGGGCCTCGGGCTTCCTGCTGAAGGACACCGAGGCGGTCGGGCTGCTCGACGCGGTGCGCACGGTGGCGCGCGGTGAGGGGCTGATCGCCCCGGCCGTGACGCGGCGGCTGATCGCGGAGTTCGCCGGGGGCGGTTCCGTACGGGCGGACGCTCCGGACGCGTCGGTGCTGGAGGCGCTGACCCGGCGGGAGCGCGAGGTGCTGGGGTGCCTCGGCGAGGGATTGTCGAACGCGGAGATCGCCGAACGGCTGTCCATGGCGGAGGCGACGGCGAAGACGCACGTCAGCCGGTTGCTGGGCAAGCTGGAGCTGCGCAGCAGGGTCCAGGCGGCCGTGCTGGCACAGGAGTTGGGTGTCTGAGGTTTATTCAGCGGACGGTCACGATCTTTGGTCCAGACCTCTTGACGATTGGTCCAGACCTTCTTAATCTCACCGAACACACTGCGGTGAACCTGCCATGACAAAGCGGGTTCAGGGCGGCGCAGGGTTGCAGTTCACGGACCACCCCGTATGTCCGGACCTCACCCGAGGAGCACCGTTGAGCACTGAGACCCCCCGCCGTACCCGATTCAGACTCGGGTCCGGTCGAGCCACCAGAAGCAGAGCCGTCGCGGGCCTCACCGCGCTGCTCCTTCCCCTTGCCGCCATGGTCGGCATGGCCTCCCCCGCCGAGGCGGCGACCTCCGCCACGGCCACGTACGTCAAGAAGTCCGACTGGGGCACCGGCTTCGAGGGCCAGTGGACGGTGAAGAACACCGGCACCACGTCCCTCAGCTCCTGGACCATCGAGTGGGACTTCCCCAGCGGCACCGGCGTCGGCTCCGCCTGGGACGCCACCGTCACCCACACGGGCAACCACTGGACCGCCAAGAACGTCGGCTGGAACGGCACCGTCGCCCCCGGCGCCAGCGTCTCCTTCGGCTTCAACGGCACCGGCTCCGGCAGCGGCGCCGCCACCAACTGCACGCTGAACGGCGCCTCCTGCGACGGCGGCCCCACCGTCCCGGGTGACAATCCCCCGTCGGCGCCGGGCACCCCCACCGCGAGCGCCGTCACCGACACCTCGGCGAAGATCAGCTGGACCGCGGCCACCGACGACAAGGGCGTCAAGAACTACGACGTGCTGCGCGACGGCTCGGTCGTCGCCACGGTCACCGGCACCACGTACACGAACACCGGCCTCACCGCGGGCACGGACTACTCGTACAGCGTGCAGGCGCGGGACACCGCCGACCAGACCGGCCCGGTCAGCGGCGCGGTCAAGGTCCACACCACGGGCGGTGGCGGCACCGACCCCGGCACCGGCGACAAGGTCAACCTCGGCTACTTCGCCGAGTGGGGCGTCTACGGGCGCAACTACCACGTCAAGAACCTGGACACGTCCGGTTCGGCCGCGAAGATCACGCACATCAACTACGCCTTCGGCAACGTCCAGGGCGGCAAGTGCACCATCGGCGACTCCTACGCCGACTACGACAAGGCGTACACCGCCGACCAGTCCGTCGACGGCGTCGCCGACACCTGGGACCAGCCGCTGCGCGGCAGCTTCAACCAGCTGCGCAAGCTGAAGGCGAAGTACCCCCACATCAAGGTGCTGTGGTCCTTCGGCGGCTGGACCTGGTCCGGCGGCTTCGGCCAGGCGGCCCAGAACCCGGCCGCGTTCGCCGACTCCTGCTACAGCCTGGTCGAGGACCCGCGCTGGGCCGATGTCTTCGACGGCATCGACATCGACTGGGAGTACCCCAACGCCTGCGGTCTGACCTGTGACTCCAGCGGCCCGGACGCGCTGAAGAAGCTCACCTCGGCGCTGCGCACCAAGTTCGGCAGCAACAACCTGGTCACCGCCGCCATCACGGCCGACGGCTCCCAGGGCGGCAAGATCGACCTGGCGGACTACGCCGGCGCCGCGCAGTCGCTCAACTGGTACAACGTGATGACGTACGACTTCTTCGGCGCCTGGGACGCGAAGGGCCCGACCGCCCCGCACTCCCCGCTGAACTCGTACTCCGGCATCCCGATCGCGGGCTTCAACTCCGCCGACGCCATCGCCAAGCTGAAGGCCCAGGGCGTCCCCGCGTCCAAGCTGCTGCTCGGCATCGGCTTCTACGGCCGCGGCTGGACCGGCGTCACCCAGGACGCGCCCGGCGGCACCGCCACCGGCGCCGCCCCGGGCACGTACGAGGCGGGCATCGAGGACTACAAGGTCCTCAAGAACACCTGCCCGTCCACCGGCACGATCGCCGGCACCGCGTACGCCCACTGCGGCACCAACTGGTGGAGCTACGACACCCCGGCCACCATCAAGTCGAAGATGGCCTGGGCGAAGTCGCAGGGCCTGGGCGGCGCGTTCTTCTGGGAGTTCAGCGGGGACACCAGCAACGGTGAACTCGTGAGCGCCATGAACACCGGCCTCAACTAGCCCCCGAGGCTCAACCCCCCGAAAACGCCGGGGAGACAGGTCCGCCCCCTGTCTCCCCGGTTTTTCGCGTGCCCGCGGCGCCTTTACGGTGCCGTCGCGTCGATCAGCGCCTGGACGCCGTCGAGGATGCGGTCCAGACCGAAGTCCGGCGAGTCGGTGCCGCTCGCGTCGAAGGCCCCGGCCGCGATGGCCCGGGTGAGCGCGGGGAACCGGTCGGCGTGCCGTTCCAGGAGCTCCCCGGTCAGCCGGCCCCACTCCCGGGCGTGCTCCACGTCGAAGTCCGCCGTCTGCTGGGCGAGGCTGCGCACCTGGCCGATCAGCAGCAGGACGACCTGCTGCCGGTCGGCGGCCCCGAGCCCCGTCGGCTCCAGCGCGGCGTGGGCCGCGTCCAGCCAGCCCAGCTGGTGCGGGCCCATGATCTGCCGGCGCATCGCGGTGGCCGTGAGCAGCCACGGGTGGTCCGCGTACACCTGCCGGGACCGCCGGCTCCAGGCGGCCAGCCGCTCCCGCCAGCCCGGCCCCGCGTCCGCGAGGTCGGGTACGTCGGCGAGGGCCACCTCCACCATGAGCTCGACCAGCTCCGTCTTGCCGGGCACATAGCGGTAGAGCGCCATCCCGGAGACCCCGAGCCCGGCCGCGACGCGCCCCATCGAGACCGCGTCCAGGCCCTCCGCGTCGGCGACGGCGACCGCCTCGTCGGCGATCCGGCGCGGGGTCAGCGAGGGCTTGGGGCCCCGGGCGGGCCGCTCCCGCTCACCCCAGAGCAGCTCGACCCCGGCCCGGATGTCCCTCGGCCCCGTCCGCTTGCTTCTCCCGGCTGCCCCGGCCATCGCGTACTCCCTGGTCTCCGTCGGACGGTTGACACCATCTAAACAACTGTATATACCTTAAGCACTACCGCTTATGCCATAAACAGTTTAAGGAGTCAGCCATGCCGGCCACGATCGTCACCGCGTCCGCCGCCGCCCTGATAGCCGCCCCCGCCGCCGGAATGCTGGGCTACCGGCAGCTCAAGCGCACCGCCCACGCCCGGAAACTGCGCATCACCGCACCGCACGGGATCGAGGAGTCGGGCTTCGTCCGGATCGGCGGCATCGACCAGTGGATCTCCGTACGCGGCGACGACCGCGCCAACCCGGTGATCCTGGAGATCCACGGCGGCCCCGGCGCCTCCAACCACATCTTCCTGCCGCGCACCCGGGCCTGGGAGCGGCACTTCACCGTCGTCCGCTGGGACATGCGCGGCGCCGGCCGCACCTTCGCCGCGCACGGCCCCGACGGCCAGGGGGAGTTCACCCTGAACCGGCTGTACGAGGACGCCCTGGAGGTCACCGACCACATCAGGGCCCGGATGGGCGTCGACAAGGTGCTGCTGGTGGCCAACTCGTTCGGCACGGTCATCGGACTGCGGCTGGCCCGCAGCCACCCCGAGCGGTACTCCGCGTACGTCGGCACCGACCAGAACATCAACGGGGGCGGCCGCGACCGAAGCGCCCACGACGCCCTGCTGGAACGGTTGCGGGCGGCCGGGAAGCGCAAGGACCTGGCCGCCATCACCGCGATGGGCCCCGACCCCGCCGCCTGGACCCCGGAACAGTGGTCGGCCCGAGCGAAGATCGTCGTGACGTCCGACCCGCTGACCTACGACACCATGAAGACCGTGGTGGTCCGCTCGCTGTGGTTCTCACCCCTGCACACGCTGCGCGGGCTGCGCTCCTACCTGCGGGGCATGACCTTCTCGGAGCGCGTCGCGCCCGAGGCCGTGGGGATCGACGAGTGGGCCGAGGGCACCGACTTCGCCCTGCCGTTCTTCGTCTTCCAGGGGGCGCACGACGTGCTGACGCCGCCGGAACCGGCACGCGCGTTCTACGAGGCCGTCACGGCACCGGCCAAGGACTTCGCGCTGATCGAGGACGCGAGCCACTTCGCGTCGTTCCGGCACCCGGACCGCTTCCTGGAGCTGATGCTGACCCGGGTGCGCCCGACGGTCGCGGCCTGATCCGGCGTAAAAGCGCTAGGCGACGTTGACCCGCTGGCCGGGCGGGGCCGCCTCCAGCCAGGCGAGGAAACCGGTCAGCGCGTCCTCGCTCATCGCCAGCTCCAGGCGGGTCTCCCGGTGGAGACAGCCGAGCACGATCGCGTCGGAGAGCAGCGCCAGCTCCTCCTCGCCCTCCGGCATCCGGCGGGCCACGACCTCGATCGCGGACCGTTCCAGGACCCGGCGCGGACGCGGCGAGTAGCTGAAGACCCGGAACCAGTTCACCTTGTCGCCGCTGTACCGGGCGACGCCGTACACCCAGCCCTTGCCGGACAGGTCGGGTTCCTCGGGTACGTTCCACCGGAGACTGCAGTCGAAGGTCCCGCCGGAACGCTGGATCAGCCGCCGGCGCAGACCGAAGACGAAGAGTCCCAGCGCGACCAGTGCGACGACCAGTCCGCCCACCCACAGCGCGAGGTACATCTCCACCGACCTCCTCGCATCATCGAGTAAACGGACACCGTCCGTACGTCACCTGCATCTGCATCGCCTCAGCCGCGACACGGTCCGGAGAGTCTCCGGACCGGGCCGCGGCTGAGGGTAAATCCATGTCGTGAGGTGGCTAGTGTGCCGCCACCGCACGCAGTCGTACTTCGGCACGCCGCTCGGAAGCGGCGTCCGTGTCCGACTTCGCACGCTCCAGCGCACGCTCGGCGCGCTGGACGTCGATCTCGTCGGCAAGCTCCGCGATCTCCGCGAGAAGCGAAAGCTTGTCGTCGGCGAACGAGATGAAACCGCCGTGCACGGCGGCGACGACGGTCGCGCCCTCGCTCGTACGGATCGTCACCGGGCCCGATTCCAGCACACCCAGAAGCGGCTGGTGACCGGGCATGACGCCGATGTCGCCGGACGTGGTGCGCGCGACGACCAGGGTGGCCTCGCCGGACCAGACACTGCGGTCCGCGGCGACCAGCTCGACGTGCAGCTCAGCAGCCAAGGGTGGCTCCTCGGGTCACCACCCGGCGGTCGTGCCGGGTGTTGGGTCAATTCTACGGGGCGTGGTGAGGGGGACGGGACGCACCCGCCCCCCTCGGTGAGCCGGGGGCTCAGGAGACGCCGAGCTCCTTGGCGTTGGCCTTCAGGTCCTCGATGCCACCGCACATGAAGAACGCCTGCTCGGGGAAGTGGTCGTACTCACCGTCGCAGATGGCGTTGAACGCGGCGATCGACTCGTCGAGCGGAACGTCCGAACCGTCCACGCCGGTGAACTGCTTGGCGACGTGGGTGTTCTGCGACAGGAAGCGCTCGACGCGACGGGCACGGTGGACAACGAGCTTGTCCTCCTCGCCCAGCTCGTCGATACCGAGGATCGCGATGATGTCCTGGAGGTCCTTGTACTTCTGGAGGATCCCCTTGACACGCATGGCGGCCTCGTAGTGGTCCGCCGCGATGTACCGCGGGTCGAGGATGCGGGACGTCGAGTCCAGCGGGTCCACGGCCGGGTAGATGCCCTTCTCGGAGATCGGACGGGAGAGAACCGTCGTCGCGTCGAGGTGGGCGAAGGTGGTCGCCGGCGCCGGGTCGGTCAGGTCGTCCGCGGGGACGTAGATCGCCTGCATCGAGGTGATCGAGTGACCGCGGGTCGACGTGATGCGCTCCTGGAGCAGACCCATCTCGTCGGCCAGGTTCGGCTGGTAACCCACCGCGGACGGCATACGGCCGAGCAGGGTGGACACCTCGGAACCGGCCTGGGTGTACCGGAAGATGTTGTCGATGAAGAAGAGCACGTCCTGCTTCTGCACATCGCGGAAGTACTCCGCCATGGTCAGACCGGCCAGGGCGACGCGGAGACGGGTCCCCGGCGGCTCGTCCATCTGGCCGAAGACGAGCGCCGTCTTGTCGATGACGCCGGAGTCGGCCATCTCCTCGATGAGGTCGTTGCCCTCACGGGTGCGCTCACCGACGCCCGCGAACACCGACACACCGTCGTGGTTGTTGGCGACGCGGTAGATCATCTCCTGGATCAGCACGGTCTTGCCGACACCGGCACCACCGAACAGACCGATCTTTCCACCCTTGACGTACGGGGTGAGGAGGTCGATGACCTTGACGCCGGTCTCGAACATCTCGGTCTTGGACTCGAGCTGGTCGAAGTTGGGCGCCTTGCGGTGGATCGGCCAGCGCTCGGTGACCTCGGCCTCGGCCTCGGGCTTGTTCAGGATCTGGCCAAGGGTGTTGAACACCTTGCCCTTGGTGATGTCGCCGACGGGGACCGTGATGCCGGTGCCCGTGTCGGTGACCGGGGCCTGGCGGACCAGACCGTCGGTCGGCTGCATCGAGATCGCGCGGATCACGCCGTCACCGAGGTGCTGGGCGACCTCGAGCGTCAGCGTCTTGAGCTTGCCGTCCTCGGCCGGGTCGGCCACCTCGACGGTCAGCGCGTTGTAGATGTCCGGCATCGCGTCGACGGGGAACTCCACGTCGACGACCGGGCCGATGACCCGGGCGACGCGGCCCGTGGCAACGGCCGTCTCAACTGTGGTCGTCATTACTTGTCACTCCCCGCGGTCGCGTCGGCCAGCGCACTGGCACCACCGACGATCTCGCTGATTTCCTGGGTGATTTCGGCCTGGCGGGCCGCGTTGGCAAGCCGGGAGAGCGTCTTGATGAGCTCACCGGCGTTGTCGGTGGCCGACTTCATCGCGCGGCGGCGGGCGGCGTGCTCGGAAGCAGCGGCCTGCAGCAGCGCGTTGTAGATACGGCTCTCGACGTACCGCGGAAGCAGGGCGTCGAGGACGTCCTCCGCCGACGGCTCGAAGTCGAAGAGCGGCAGGATCTCGCCCTTGCCGGTCTCCTGCTCCGTGGCACCGAGACTGAGCGGCAGCATCCGGTCGTCGACCGGGTTCTGCGTCATCATCGACACGAACTCCGTGAAGACGATGTGCAGCTCGTCGACGCCGCCCTCGGCGGTCTCCTGGGACACCGCCTCGATCAGCGGGGCAGCCGCCCGCTTGGCATCCGCGTACGTCGGGCTGTCGGTGAAGCCGGTCCACGAGTCCGCGATCTTGCGCTCGCGGAACCCGTAGTAGGCGACACCCTTGCGGCCGATCACGTACGTGTCGACCTCCTTGCCCTCACCGCGCAGCCGCTCGGTCAGCTTCTCCGCGGCCTTGATGGCGTTGGAGGAGTAACCGCCGGCCAGACCGCGGTCGCTCGTGATGAGCAGGATCGCGGCCCGGGCCGGGGACTCGGCCTCGGTGGTCAGCGGGTGCTTGGTCGTGGAGCCGGTCGCCACCGCCGTCACCGCGCGGGTCAGCTCGGTGGCGTACGGCGTCGACGCCGCCACCTGGCGCTGCGCCTTGACGATGCGCGAGGCGGCGATCATCTCCATCGCCTTGGTGATCTTCTTCGTGGCGGTGACGGAGCGGATGCGGCGCTTGTAAACGCGAAGCTGAGCGCCCATCGATCAGCCCTCGCCCAGGAGCTTGCCGTCCGAGGTCTCGAACTGCTGCTTGAAGGCGGCCACGGCGTCGGCGATCGCTTCCAGCGTGTCGTTGGACATCTTGGCGCCCTCGCGGATGCTGGTGAGGAGGTCCTTGCGCTCGCGGCGCAGGTACTCCAGCAGCTCCGTCTCGAAGCGGCGGATGTCCTCGACCGGGACGTCGTCCATCTTGCCGTTGGTGCCGGCCCAGACGGAGACGACCTGCTCCTCGACGGGGAACGGGGCGTACTGCGGCTGCTTCAGCAGCTCGACCATGCGCTTACCGCGCTCCAGCGAAGCCTTCGAGGCCGCGTCCAGGTCGGAACCGAAGGCGGCGAACGCCTCCAGCTCGCGGTACTGGGCGAGGTCCACGCGGAGTCGGCCGGACACCTGGCGCATGGCCTTGTGCTGGGCGGAGCCACCGACGCGGGAGACCGAGATACCGACGTTCAGGGCCGGACGCTGACCGGCGTTGAACAGGTCGGACTCCAGGAAGCACTGGCCGTCGGTGATGGAGATGACGTTGGTCGGGATGAACGCCGACACGTCGTTCGCCTTGGTCTCGACGATCGGGAGACCCGTCATCGAACCGGCACCCATGTCGTCGGAGAGCTTGGCGCAGCGCTCCAGCAGACGCGAGTGGAGGTAGAAGACGTCGCCGGGGTACGCCTCACGGCCCGGCGGACGGCGCAGCAGCAGGGAGACGGCGCGGTAGGCGTCGGCCTGCTTCGAGAGGTCGTCGAAGATGATCAGGACGTGCTTGCCCTGGTACATCCAGTGCTGGCCGATGGCCGAGCCGGTGTACGGCGCGAGGTACTTGAAGCCGGCCGGGTCGGACGCCGGGGCGGCGACGATGGTCGTGTACTCCAGCGCACCGGCCTCTTCGAGGGCGCCGCGCACGGACGCGATCGTGGAGCCCTTCTGCCCGATGGCGACGTAGATGCAGCGCACCTGCTTGTTCACGTCGCCCGAGCGCCAGTTGTCGCGCTGGTTGATGATCGTGTCGACGGCCAGAGCGGTCTTACCCGTCTGACGGTCACCAATGATCAGCTGACGCTGGCCGCGGCCGATCGGCACCATGGCGTCGACGGCCTTGTAGCCGGTCTGCATCGGCTCGTGCACCGACTTGCGGACCATGACGCCAGGGGCCTGCAGCTCGAGGGCGCGGCGGCCGTCGGTCGCGATCTCGCCGAGACCGTCGATCGGGTTGCCGAGCGGGTCTACGACGCGGCCGAGGTAGCCCTCGCCGACGCCGACGGAGAGCACCTCACCGGTGCGCTGCACCGGCTGGCCCTCCTCGATGCCGCTGAACTCGCCGAGGACGATCGCACCGATCTCGCGCTCCTCGAGGTTGAGGGCGAGACCGAGGGTGCCGTCCTCGAACTTCAGCAGCTCGTTCGCCATGGCGGAGGGCAGGCCCTCCACCTTCGCGATGCCGTCGCCGGCAACGCTGACCGTACCGACCTCCTCGCGCGAGGCCGCGTCCGGCTTGTACGACTGGACAAAGTTCTCCAGCGCGTCCCGGATCTCCTCCGGCCGGATCGTGAGCTCCGCCATCTGGGTTCCCTGCTCTCCTTGTTGGGCCCGAAGTTTCTTAAGGGGGTCTGGGGGCGACCCCCAGGAATCTTCTGCAGTTTCTGCACGGCCCAACCGGGCCGCTGGTCTTGCTCTGTTCTGTTGCTCCGCGCCTGCGTCAGCCGGCCATACGGCGGGTCGCCTCGTCGAGGCGGTCCGCGATGGTGCCGTTGATGACCTCGTCGCCGACCCGCACCGCGATCCCGCCGAGGACCGAGGGGTCCACGTCCAGGTTCAGGTGCATCGCGCGGCCGTAGATCTTCGCCAGGGCGGACCCCAGGCGCTGCTTCTGCCGGTCGCTGAGCGGCACCGCGGAGGTGACGATCGCGACCATGCGCTCCCGGCGCTCCGCGGCGAGCTTGGACAGGGAGTCGAGTCCCGCTTCCAGGCTACGTCCACGCGGCTGGGTGACAAGCCGCACGATGACGCGCTCGGTGGCGGGCCGCGCCTTGCCGCCGAGCAGGCTGCGGAGCAGCTCGCCCTTGGCGGCGGGGGTCGCGGTCCGGCTGGTGAGCGCGGCACGCAGGCCGGTGTCCGAGGCGACGATGCGGCCGAACCGGAAGAGTTCGTCCTCGACGTCGTCCAGGTCGCCGGTGCGCTGGGCGGCGGTGAGGTCGGCGGTGTTCGCCAGTTCCTCGACCGCGTCGACCAGGTCCCGCGACTGCGACCAGCGCGAGCGGACCATGCCGGAGACCAGGTCGACGGCTTCGCCGCCCACCTGGCCGCCGAGCAGGCGGCCTGCCAGCTCGGCCCTGGCCTCGCCCGGCTGCGCCGGGTCGGTCAGGACCCGGCGCAGCGACACCTCGCGGTGCAGCAGCGCCGTGACGCCGGCCAGGTCCTCGGCGAGCTTCGCCGCGTCGACCGACGTGGAGTCGGTCAGCGCGTCGAGACGCTCGCGTGCGGCAGCCAGTGCCTCGCGGCTCGCGCTGTTCATCGGACGGCCTCGGCCTTCGCTTCGAGCTCGTCGAGGAAGCGGTCGACGGTGCCACTCTGCCGGGCGTGGTCCTCCAGGGACTCACCGACGAGCTTGCCGGCCAGGTCGGTGGCGAGCTTGCCCACGTCCTGGCGCAGCGCGGCGGCGGCGGCCTTGCGGTCGGCCTCGATCTGGGCGTGGCCGGCGGCGACGATCTCGTCGCGCTGGCGCTGACCCTCGGCGCGCATTTCCTGCAGGATCACGGCGCCCTGCTCCTGCGCCTCCTGGCGCATGCGAGCGGCTTCGTGGCGGGCCTCGGCGAGCTGAGCCTTGTACTGCTCAAGAACGCTCTGGGCCTCGGTCTGGGCCGCATCGGCCTTCTCGATACCGCCTTCGATGGCCTCGCGGCGCTCTTCCAGAACCTTGTTGATGTTCGGGAGGAGCTTCTTGGCGAGGAAGCCGAAGACGATGACGAAAGCGATGAGGCCAATGACGAGCTCAGGGATCGGCGGAATGAGCGGGTTTTCCGCTTCCTCCGCCGCGAGCTGAACCAGGGGGTTCACGTCAGTGCCTTCCGTCGAATGGGCTGTTCGCGACCGGTCAGGAGGTCGGGTAGACGAACGGCATGACCAGACCGATCAGGGCGAGCGCCTCACAGAAGGCGAAGCCGAGAATCTGGTTGGCGCGGATGAGACCGGCAGCCTCGGGCTGACGGGCGAGCGCCTGGGTGCCGTTACCGAAGATGATGCCGATGCCGACGCCGGGGCCGATCGCGGCGAGGCCGTAACCGATCGAGCCGAGGTTGCCCTTGATTTCGACGCCGGCGGCGAGGGTCTGGAGAGCGGACATGCCGGTTCTTCCTTCTCTTTCAATGTCCGGTGGGGGTTGGCCACCGGGTGCTTCAGGAGTGGGGTGCTCAGTGGCCCTTGGCGAGAGCGCCCTGGATGTAGCTGCAGGCCAGCAGCACGAAGACGTAAGCCTGAACAGCCTGGATGAAGAGTTCGAAGGCCGTCATCACGAGGACCATCACGAACGACACGCCCGCGTAGGCGATGCCGATGCCGTTGAGCATGTACCAGCTGGCGATCGTGAAGAGCAGCAGGAGCGTGTGGCCCGCGAACATGTTGGCGAAGAGTCGGACCGCGTGCGTGAACGGCCGGACCAGGAGGTTCGAGAAGAACTCGATGGTCATCGAGAGCGGCAGGACCCCGCCGAGGTTCTTGTCGTAGCCCGTGAAGTTCTTGAGGGCGCCGACGAACCCGTGCTTCTTGAAGGTCAGACCGACCCAGAGCAGGTAGACGATTCCGGCGAGGACCGCCGGGTACGAAATGATCGCCGTCACGGGGAACTGGGCAATCGGGATGATGGACCAGAGGTTCATCATCCAGATGACGAAGAACAGGGAGACCATCAGCGGGACGTACTTCTCGCCGTCGCGCTTGCCGATCGTCTCGTAGACGATGCCGCGGCGGATGAAGTCGTATCCGGCCTCGGCCGTCATCTGGAGCTTGCCGGGCACCAACTTCGGCTTGCGGAAGGCGGCCCAGAAGAAGCCCACGATGATCACCGAGCCGAGCAGGGCCAGCAGCATCGTCTTGTTGAAGTACAAGTTGCTGTCCGCGTCGCCCCAGAGGGGCTCGAACAGGAACGAGTGCAGGCCGGGTGCCGGAAAGCCACAACCGTCGAAGAGGTGGCAATCGGTCTCGAAGGCGAGCACCTGTGTCGGGTCAGCACTCACCGCGGGCTCCTTCAGCGTGGCGCATAGGTACGGCAACCTCGTTGTGTCGGCGCGGCGCGCAGCCGCGGTTCGGCACTGGACTGGTGTTTCGGATGTGTGAGCGGCAGTCAGGCATGTGAGCCTCGCGATCGAGCAGGCGTCAGCTCACATGCACGCGCCCGCAGTGCCGCAGTTGGAACCGGACGATAGCAGGGTCCTGACCCCGCACTTATTCCGCCCCTACCCTTCACGCGTCGGACCCCGGTTTCCCGGCCTTGTCGGCCTTCTCGGATTCGGGTTCCACGTAAAGGATCTTCGCCTTCATATGCGCACGCGCCTGTGCGCCGATCCACACGAGGGTCGTCGCGACCAGGGTGATCGCGAACGCCTTCGGGTTGAACAGCGAGGTGTTCTTGAATACGGCGACGAAGATGAACAGCAGCAGGAGCTGTGCCGTGTAGAGCGCGAGCCCCATCGCCTGGAACAGGTGGGGCATGGACCTCGCGGTCCGTTGCAGGACCAGGAGTCCGATCCCCATGAAGAGGATGACCACGACCGTCCCCACGATCGCGCCCAGGGCTCCCTTGCCACCGGCGACGCCAGCGCTGATCGCGGCGGCTACGGCGCCGGCGGCAGCGGTGGGTACGGCGGTCTGGAGGAGAGTCCGGACGTCGTTGGACGGCATGGCGGCAGCTCCGCTTGCAGGGGGTGGGCAGTGTGTCGTCATGGACGAGCGTAGGCCCGGTCCGAGTCGATGCCTCGGGCCGATGGACCGTGCTACATCAGGTCCTTCGGCTCTGTCACCGGGCTTCGTGAACGGTATCACAAACTATTTGATGAGGTCTTTACCTAGAAAGTGTGCTTGCTGTCACACGTGAGGGCTAACGAGCACGCGTGAGCGAGGCACGGCGTCGCTTTGTCTGCTAATGGGCGCCGGTGCCCGATTCAGTGACGGGTGGAACCGGCCGCCCGGCGGTCGGTCGTACGCGAACGGTGGCCGATCGCGGTCGCCCCGTTGACGCCCGAGACACCCGCGGCGACGGGAGCCCCGGCAGCCGCCTCACGCGCCTCTGCCGCACCTCCGGCCCCCTCGGCCCCATCCGTCTCCATCTGGCCGCCCACGGCCCCCTGTTGGCCCTCCGCGGCCTCCTCCGACGCGGCGGCACCCGGCCCCTCCGGCAGACGCCGTCTGCGGCGGTAGCGCGGCGGCACGAAGCGTTCCGCCCAGCGCGGGGCGCGCGGGGTGAACCGGGGCATCAGCAGCAGGATCAGCCCGAGCGCGCTCAGCCCCACGATCACGATCACGATCCACAGGGACGTCGAGTGCACCGAGTACCCCACCGCGCCGAACGCGATCAGCGCCGACCAGAAGTACATGATCAGCACCGACCGGCTGTGCGAGTGGCCGATGTTGAGCAGCCGGTGGTGCAGGTGGCCCCGGTCCGCCGCGAACGGCGACTGGCCGTTCCAGGTGCGCCGGACGATCGCCAGCACCAGGTCCGCCGCCGGGATCGCGATGATGGTCAGCGGCAGCAGCAGCGGGATGAAGACCGGGAGCATCGCGTGGGTCGCCTGGCGCTCACTGCCCTCGAAGATCTTCATGGTGTCCGGGTCGACCTGCCCGGTCACCGAGATCGCGCCGGCCGCGAGCACCAGGCCGATGAGCATCGAACCCGAGTCGCCCATGAAGATCCGCGCGGGATGCATGTTGTGCGGCAGGAAGCCGAGGCACATGCCCATCAGGATCGCCGCGAACAGCGTCGCCGGGGCGGCGGCCTCGATGGTGTGCCCGTACCAGAGCCGGTAGGTGTACAGGAAGAACGCGGCGGCGGCGATGAGGACCATGCCGGCCGCGAGCCCGTCCAGGCCGTCCACGAAGTTGACGGCGTTGATCGTGATGACGACCAGAGCCACGGTGAGCAGCGTGCCCTGCCACGGGGTGAGGGCCACCGTGCCGACGCCCGGGATCGGCAGCCACAGGATCGTGAGGCCCTGGAGGACCATGACGGCGGCGGCGAGCATCTGCCCGCCCAGCTTGATCAGGGCGTCGATCTCGAACTTGTCGTCGAGGACCCCGATGAGCCAGATCAGCGCCGCTCCGGAGAGCAGCGCCCTCGGTTCGCTGGAGAGCTCGAAGACACCGTCGAGGTTCGCCAGGTGGTTGGCGACGATGAGCCCCGCGCACAGCCCGCCGAACATGGCGATGCCGCCGAGCCTCGGGGTCGGTTCGCGGTGGACGTCGCGCGCGCGGATCGCGGGCATCGCCCCGACCGCGATGGCGAACTTGCGCACCGGACCGGTGAGCAAGTAGGTCACAGCGGCCGTGACACAGAGTGTCAGCAGGTAATCACGCACGGGCTGCCCCACAGATATCGCCGGCCATCTCAGCCCACACCTTAACTAGACAGGTCCCATGGTTGAGGACACGGAGTCCGCCGCGATGGTTGCACAGAGGAAGTCAGTGGGGCGCGGAGACGCCGGTCAGCGCGGTGACGACCGGGTCCAGGGCCTGGCTGATCTCGTCGCCGATGGACCGGAAGAAGGTGATCGGGGCGCCGTACGGGTCGTGGACCTCGTCAGCGTCCGGGGTCGGGGCCAGCAGCCAGCCGCGCAGTGCCGCGGCGGCCCGGACCAGGGCGCGGGCACGCTCGACCACGCCCTCCTCGCGGGCGTCGGGCAGGGTGGCCGGGTCTATGGCCCGCACCAGCCTGGTGAACTCCTTCAGCGTGAAGGTGCGCAGCCCGGCCGAGTGGCCCATGGAGATGACCTGGGCGCGGTGGTCGCGGGTGGCCGTGAGCACGAGGTCGGCACGGATCACGTGCTCGTCCAGCAGCTCACGGCCGGTGAAGCCGGTGGCGTCGGCGCCGAAGTCGGCGAGGACCACCTCGGCGTTGGCCTCCATCGGGGCGCCCTCGTGACCCCAGGTCCCGGCGCTCTCCACGATCAGCCCGCCCTGGAGCGGGTCCCCGAGCCGGTGCACCAGGGCGTGCCGGGTCAGCCGCTCGGTGATCGGCGAGCGGCAGACGTTGCCGGTGCTGACGTGGAGGATGCGGAAAGTGTCGGGCCGCCCCGCTATGCCACGCCCCTCGGGGGCGGTCAATTGGCCACCTCGAGGTCGGGGACCACCTTGCGCAGCTCCTCCGCCGAGATCGCTCCGGCGCGCAGCAGGACGGGCACCTTGCCGGTGACGTCCACGATGGAGGAGGGCACGATGCCGGGGGTCGGGCCGCCGTCGAGGTAGACGGAGACGGAGTCGCCGAGCATCTCCTGGGCCGCGTCGCAGTCCTCCGGCGAGGGGTGGCCGGTCAGGTTGGCGCTGGAGACGGCCATCGGGCCGACCTCGGTGAGGAGCTCGATGGCGACCGGGTGCAGCGGCATCCGGACGGCGACGGTGCCCCGGGTGTCGCCGAGGTCCCACTGGAGCGACGGCTGGTGCTTGGCGACCAGGGTCAGGGCGCCCGGCCAGAACGCGTCGACCAGCTCCCACGCCTGTTCGGAGAAGTCGGTGACCAGGCCGTGCAGGGTGTTCGGGGAGCCGATGAGGACCGGCGAGGGCATGTTGCGGCCCCGGCCCTTGGCCTCCAGGAGGTCGCCGACCGCCTCGGAGGCGAAGGCGTCCGCGCCGATCCCGTACACGGTGTCGGTGGGCAGCACGACGAGCTCGCCGCGGCGGACGGCCGACGCGGCTTCGCGCAGCCCCGTCGTACGGTCGGTCGCGTCGTTGCAGTCGTATCGCCGTGCCATCAGCCGGCCTCCTCAAGCATGTACGGGTAGGGGTGCGGGGCGCGGGTCACGGCATCGCCTTGCGGGCGGTGGCGAACCGGGGTCGCCGGTTGAGGTCGGGGTGGTCGGCCGCGTCGGCCCAGCCCCGTTCCTCGGTGAAGATCCAGGGCACCTGGCCGCCCTGGGTGTCGGCGTGCTCGATGACGACGAGGCCGCCGGGGCGGAGCAGGCGGTGCGCGGTGCGCTCGATGCCCCGGATGGTGTCGAGGCCGTCCTCGCCGGAGAACAGCGCCATCTCGGGGTCGTGGTCGCGCGCCTCGGGCGCCACGTACTCCCACTCGGTGAGCGGGATGTACGGCGGGTTGGAGATGACCAGGTCGACCTGGCCGTCCAGCTCGGGCAGGGCGGTGAGCGCGTCGCCGCGGTGAACGGTGACGCGGGAGTTCTCGGCGTTCTTCCGGGTCCACTTCAGGGCGTCCTCGGAGAGCTCCACGGCGTGCACGCGGGAGCGCGGGACCTCCTGGGCCATGGCGAGGGCGATGGCGCCGGAGCCGGTGCACAGGTCCACGATCAGCGGCTCCACCACGTCCATCGCGCGGACGGCGTCTATGGCCCAGCCGACGACCGACTCGGTCTCCGGGCGGGGCACGAAGACGCCGGGCCCGACCTGGAGCTCCAGGTAGCGGAAGAAGGCGCGTCCGGTGATGTGCTGGAGGGGTTCGCGGGCCTCGCGGCGGGCGATGGTCTCCCAGTAGCGGGCGTCGAAGTCGGCGTCCGGCACGTTGTGCAGCTCGCCCCGCTTGACGCCGTGGACGAAGGCGGCGAGTTCCTCGGCATCGAATCTCGGTGAGGGAACACCGGCGTCGGCCAGCCGCTGGGTGGCCTGGGCCACCTCGGCGAGCAGCAGGTTCATCGCGGTTCTCCGTACGGGTTCACGAGCGGGGCGGGGCAGGTGGTGGGCTCAGGCGGCGGCCAGCTTGGCGGCGGAGTCGGCGTCGACGCACGCCTGGATCACCGCGTCCAGGTCGCCGTCGAGCACCTGGTCCAAGTTGTACGCCTTGAAGCCGACGCGGTGGTCCGAGATCCGGTTTTCCGGGAAGTTGTACGTCCGGATCTTCTCGGAACGGTCGACCGTACGCACCTGGCTGCGACGTACGTCCGAAGCCTCCTGCTCGGCGGCCTCCTGGGCGGCGGCGAGGAGCCGGGAGCGCAGGATGCGCATGGCCTGCTCCTTGTTCTGGAGCTGGCTCTTCTCGTTCTGGCAGGAGGCGACGACGCCGGTCGGCAGGTGCGTGATGCGGACGGCGGAGTCGGTCGTGTTGACGGACTGGCCGCCGGGGCCGGACGAGCGGTAGACGTCGATGCGGAGGTCGTTGGCGTGGATCTCGACGTCGACCTCCTCGGCCTCGGGCGTCACGAGGACACCGGCGGCGGAGGTGTGGATGCGGCCCTGGGACTCGGTGGAGGGCACGCGCTGCACGCGGTGCACCCCGCCCTCGTACTTCATCCGGGCCCAGACGCCCTGGCCGGGCTCGGTGGCCCCGTTGCCGCCCTTGGTCTTCACGGCGACCTGGACGTCCTTGTAGCCGCCGAGCTCGGACTCGGTGGAGTCGATGATCTCGGTCTTCCAGCCGACGCGCTCGGCGTAGCGCAGGTACATGCGCAGGAGGTCGCCGGCGAACAGCGCGGACTCGTCGCCGCCCGCCCCGGCCTTGATCTCCAGGAGCACGTCCTTGTCGTCGCTGGGGTCGCGGGGAACGAGCAGGAGGCGGAGCTTCTCGGTGAGCTCCTCGCGCTGCTGCTCCAGCTCCTTGACCTCGGCGGCGAAGTCGGGGTCGTCGGCGGCGAACTCGCGGGCGGTCTCGATGTCGTCACCGGACTGCTTCCAGGAGCGGTACGTCGCGACGATCGGGCTCAGCTCCGCGTAGCGCTTGTTGAGCTTGCGCGCGTTGCCCTGGTCGGCGTGGACCGCGGGGTCGGCGAGCTGCTTCTCGAGATCGGCGTGCTCACCGATCAGTTCCTCGACCGCCTCGAACATCTCGGGCTCCTGGTTCCTTCGCTCGTCGTGCCTGCCGGCCGGTGGGTGCCTGCCGGGGCCGGGATACGGAGACCCCGTGCCCGGACCGGAAAAAAACGCCGGCCACGGCGCCCCCGGGAAGAGGGCACCGCGGACCGGCGCGGACGGCTCGCTACTTGCCGGCGGCCTTGGCGCCCTTGCCGAAGCGGGCCTCGAAGCGGGCCACACGGCCACCGGTGTCGAGGATCTTCTGCTTGCCCGTGTAGAACGGGTGGCACTCGGAGCAGACCTCGGCACGGATGGTGCCGCTGTCCAGCGTGGAGCGGGTGGTGAACGACGCGCCACAGGTGCAGCTGACCTGCGTCTCGACGTACTGGGGGTGGATGTCGCGCTTCAAGGGTGTCTCCTAGGTTCGGGAGGGCACCGGGTCGTACGCGCGGATTGCGCGTCCGTGAACCGGGGCCGACGTACCAGTCTGCCAGGACCGGCCGTATCTCCCAAAACCAGGGTGGACGGCCGGGTATTCCCCCGGACACGGCCGGGGGCCCGGGTCACCGGACGAGCTTGCCCGCGTCGCCCTTGTCGCCGGCCGACTGCTTCGTCGCCGATGCGGGGACCGGCTTGTCGGCGTTCAGGGCGTCCCAGACCTGCCGGTCGGCCTTCTCCAGCGGGATGACGCGGTTGGGGTCGGCGGGGTCGTACTCGACGGGCAGGGTCACCATGTTCACGTTGTCGGAGCCGAGGCCCTTGAGGCCCTTGGCGAAGCTCGCGAGCTTGGTGACCGAGCCGAGGTCGGAGTCGGTGGTGACGGCCTTGGTGGCGGTGTCCGCGATCCCGTAGAGCTTGGTGCCGTCGAACACGCCCACGCTCTTGACCTGCTGCATCAGCGCCTTGATGAATGCCTGCTGGAGCTGGATGCGGCCGAGGTCGCTGCCGTCGCCGACGCTGTGCCGGGTGCGGACCAGGCCGAGCGACTGCTCGCCGTCCAGGGTGTGGGTGCCGGGTTGGAGGTCCAGGTGGCTGTCGGGGTCGTCGATCGCCTTGGTGGTGGTGATCTCGACGCCGCCGAGCTTGTCGATCAGCTTCTTGAAGCCGGTGAAGTCGACCTCGATGTAGTGGTCCATGCGGATGCCGGACATGGATTCCACGGTCTTGACCGCGCAGGCAGGCCCGCCGACCTCGTACGCCGTGTTGAACATGGCGCGCTGCTGCCCGGCCACCGGATCACCGCTGACGTCGCCGGTGCAGTCGGGCCGGGTGACGAGGGTGTCGCGCGGGATGGAGACCACACTCGCGGTCTTGTGCCCCTTGTTGACGTGGACGACCATCGCGGTGTCGGAACGGGCCCCTCCGCCGTCCTCGCCGTACTTGCCGTTCGCGCCGGAGCGGGAGTCGGAGCCCAGGACGAGGATGTCCTCGGAGCCGTTGTCGACGTTCTCGGGGCGGTCCTTGCCGAGCGCGGTGTTGATGTCGACGGCCTGGAGGTTGCCGTTGAGGTGGA
Organism: Streptomyces sp. CB01249; assembly: GCF_001905735.1. Classification (GTDB taxonomy): domain Bacteria; phylum Actinomycetota; class Actinomycetes; order Streptomycetales; family Streptomycetaceae; genus Streptomyces. The sequence goes on along the minus strand of NZ_LISW01000002.1, from coordinate 1,189,210 downwards.
CGTACGCGTAACCGAGGCCCGCACCGCCCACGACGACCGCGCCGGCCAGGCTCCAGACGGCTATGCGCGTGGCCCTGCGGCCGCGGGACGGTTTCTTCCGGCGCTTGCCGGTGGCCCGTATTCGGCCGTTGCTCCCGCTTCGCTCGCTCATGCGTCTCCCTCGTTCCGTCGGCTGCTGTCCGGGTACCCCCTCTTTCCGTGGTGGCGACAAAAAGCGTGGCACAGGACGCTGTGGCCCCCCGAGGAGCCCGGAACCGCTCGGGCGGCTGCGGGAACGGCCCGTATTCCGGCGCTCACCTGCGGTTTCATGGCCCGTACAACGGTCGTACGAGGGTCCCGCGCGGCCGTGCCCGTGTGGCGAAGGTCTCGGAACGGCAACGGGATACGGCACAGGGCCGCCCCCGCACCGGAGGTGCGGGGGCGGCCCTGTGTGCTGCCGGAGGGCGACGACTAGTCGTTGTTGCCCGGGGCCGGCGTCGTCTTCTGGATCTGGAGCAGGAACTCCGCGTTCGACTGGGTCTTCTTCATCCGGTCGAGCAGGAGCTCGATGGCCTGCTGCTGGTCGAGCGCGTGCAGCACCCGGCGCAGCTTCCAGACGATCCCCAACTCCTCGCTGCCGAGCAGGATTTCCTCCTTGCGGGTGGAGGACGCGTCGACGTCCACCGCCGGGAAGATCCGCTTGTCGGAGAGCTTGCGGTCGAGCTTGAGCTCCATGTTGCCGGTGCCCTTGAACTCCTCGAAGATCACCTCGTCCATGCGCGAGCCGGTCTCGACCAGCGCGGTGGCCAGGATGGTCAGCGAGCCGCCGTCCTCGATGTTGCGCGCGGCACCGAAGAAGCGCTTCGGCGGGTAGAGCGCGGTCGAGTCGACACCACCGGACAGGATGCGGCCGGAGGCCGGGGCGGCGAGGTTGTACGCGCGTCCCAGGCGGGTGATCGAGTCCAGCAGGACGACCACGTCGTGACCCAGCTCCACGAGGCGCTTGGCGCGCTCGATGGCCAGCTCGGCGACCGTGGTGTGGTCCTCGGCGGGGCGGTCGAAGGTCGAGGAGATGACCTCGCCCTTCACCGACCGCTGCATGTCGGTGACCTCTTCCGGACGCTCGTCCACCAGGACGACCATCAGGTGGCACTCGGGGCTGTTGACCGTGATCGCGTTGGCGATGGCCTGGAGGATCATGGTCTTGCCGGTCTTCGGCGGGGCCACGATCAGACCGCGCTGGCCCTTGCCGATGGGGGCGACCAGGTCGATGATCCGCGTCGTCAGGACGTTGGAGTCGGTCTCCAGGCGGAGCCGGTCCTGCGGGTAGAGCGGGGTCAGCTTCTGGAACTCGGGGCGGCCGCGGCCCGATTCGGGCGCTCCGGCGTTGACCGTGTCGAGGCGGACCAGCGCGTTGAACTTCTCGCGGCGCTCGCCGTCCTTGGGCTGGCGCACCGCACCGGTGACGTGGTCGCCCTTGCGCAGGCCGTTCTTGCGGACCTGGGCGAGCGAGACGTACACGTCGTTCGGGCCGGGCAGGTAGCCGGAGGTCCGGATGAACGCGTAGTTGTCGAGGATGTCCAGGATGCCCGCGACGGGGATCAGGACGTCGTCGTCGGTGACGGGCGGGGCGTCGGCGAACTCGTCGCGCCCACGACGGCCCCGGCGGTCGCGGTAGCGCCCGCGACGGCCGCGCCGGCCGCCGTCGTCGTCGAAGTCGTCCTGCGGCCCGTTGTTGCCGCCCTGGTTCTGGCCGCCGCCGCCCTGGCCCTGGCGCCGGTTGCCGCCCTGGTCGTCGCCCTTGCCGCGCCGGCCGTCGCGCTGACGGTCGCGGCGCTGCTCGCCACCGCGGTCCCCGCGCTGGCGGTCGCCGCGGTCGCCCCGGCGGCCCTCGGCGTTGTCCGCGCCGGACTCGGCCTTGGACTCGGCGGAGCGGTCCTCGGCGGGCGCCTCGTGCTTCTGGTCCTGCTTCGGCTCGTCCTGGGCGCGGTCCTTGCTCTGCGCCTTGGCGTCCGGCTTGCTCTCCGGGCTGCCCGCCTGCGCGGTGGCGCGGCGGCGACGACGCTCGCCCGCGGGCTGGTCGTCGCTGGCCGGCTGGCCCGGGATGTCGATCTGCTGCTGGGCCGTGGCCTTGTCGGCGGGCGCGGCGGCCGGGGCCTCGTCGGCGCCGGTGCGCGTCTTGGAGGTGGCGCGGCGCTTCGGCTTGGTCTCGGCTGCCTCGGCGGGGGCCGCGGCGGCCTTGGCCTTGGGGGCGGAGGAGCCGCCGCCGGCCTGGGCCTCCTTGATGACCTCGATCAGCTGGCTCTTGCGCATCCGCGCGGTGCCCTTGATACCGAGGCCGGACGCGACCTGCTGCAGCTCGGCCAGGACCATGCCCTCAAGGCCGGTGCCGGAGCGGCGGCGCCGTGCGGTGGTGCCAGTGGCAGCACCTTCGGCGGGCGCGGCGCTGTCGACGCTCTTGTCGGCAGTCACGCCCATCAGATCGGTGGTGTCGCTCACGAAGGGTCCTTCCCTGGAGCGGACGTCGGCCTTCTGGCTCGGCGACCGGTTGTGCTGTCCGGCTGCGGTCCTCGGTTGGTGCGGCCCGTGCCGGGGCGGTGGTCCGCCGGATGGAACGGCGGAGAGATGAGGTGTGCATGTGCCCGGCGCGAGCATCCCCCTGCTCGGCCCACTCCTGGACGAGCGAGGGGTGTCGTGCCGGTTCCGGAGCGTGCTCGCAACTGCTCAGGCAGGCTGCTCAGGCAGTTGGGGAGGCTCCCGGAAGAAATGGTGGTCCCGAAGGGGACACGAAGCAACGCGCCTCTTGGACGTCGATTGCAGACTTGAGATTAACACTACCGGCTCCAACAAACATTCCCCCTCTCACTCACCGGCAATCACTTCTCGGCCAGCGGCCTCGCGGGCTACGGGGCCAGCGGCAGGACGCTGGCGCCCTGCGCGTCGAGAGCGAGCCGGTTGGCCGCCCAGCCCTCGCCCGCCAGTCGGGCGACCTTGTCGGCGTCGCCGTCCCCGGCCAGAGCCAGCACCGTCGGTCCCGCGCCGGAGATGACCGCGGGGACGCCCTCGGCGCGCAGCCGGCCGACGAGCTCGACGCTCTCGGCCATGGCGGGCGCGCGGTAGTCCTGGTGCAGCCGGTCCTCGGTGGCCGTGAGCAGCAGCTCGGGGCGCCTGGTCAGGGCCTCGACGAGGAGGGCGGCACGGCCGGCGTTGAACGCGGCGTCGACGTGCGGGACGGTGCGCGGCAGGAGTCCGCGGGCGGTTTCGGTGAGCACCGGCTTGCCGGGGACGAAGACCACCGGAACGATGGAGTCAGCGGGGTCCATCCTGATCGCGCGGGCGGAGGCGCCGTCCATCCAGGCGAGCGTGAATCCGCCGAGCAGGCAGGCCGCGACGTTGTCGGGGTGGCCCTCGATCTCCGTGGCGAGCTCCAGCAGGGCCGCGTCGTCGAGGCGGGCGTCACCGCCGGTCGTCACGGCGCGGGCGGCGACGATTCCGGCGCAGATGGCGGCGGAGGAGGAGCCGAGGCCGCGTCCGTGCGGGATGCGGTTGGCGCAGACGATCTCCAGGCCGCGCGGCTGTCCGCCGAGCAGGTCGAAGGCGGTGCGCAGGGAGCGTACGAGCAGGTGCTTCTCGTCGCGGGGCAGGGTGTCCGCGCCCTCACCGGCGATGTCGATGTGCAGTCCGGAGTCGGCGACGCGGACGACGACGTCGTCGTACAGGCCGAGCGACAGGCCGAGGGCGTCGAAACCGGGGCCCAGGTTGGCGCTGGTCGCGGGGACGCGCACCCGGACGGCGGCGGCTCGGAAGGCGGGACCGGCCATCGCTGTGACGACTCTCCTTGTGAGGCGGCGGGGATTCCGGGGGCTGCGGGCGGGGGTTCTTCGGGGGAGCCGCAACGGCCCGGGGCACCCCGGCAGATGCGGCGGGGCGGGTTGGGTACAGCTTATCGAAGGAAGGTTCTGTGGCGACATAGGGCGCACAGGAGGCGCACGATGCGTGTCGCACGCCCGCGGTGCGCTCTTGTTGCCGGAAAGGGCCGGTAGGAGCCCTTTCTGACGAGTCGTCGCGCAGGGCCTTTCGTTTGGATCAGGCCGGATCAGGGAGCGGGGCCTGGTGCCGTGCATCGCAAGGCGGAGGATTGAGGCAACGCGGAGCGTTGGTGATTGACGACAACGCCGCGAGGTGCGGCACCAGGCCCCGCGAGCCCGGCATGATCCAAACGAAAGGCCCTGACCCCGGGCCGTCGTCCGGACCGGCCCGGGGGTGTGGCGTTACGTGGTTACGCCAGGCCCAGCTTCTCGGCGGCGGCGGCCGCGTCGACCGGGACGGTGACGGGCTGCGGGGCGCCCGCGACGGCCCAGTCGGGGTCCTTGAGGCCGTTGCCGGTCACCGTGCAGACGATGCGCTGGCCCGGGTCGACCTTGCCCTCCTCGGCGGCCTTGAGCAGACCGGCGACGGACGCGGCCGAGGCGGGCTCCACGAAAACGCCCTCCTGGGAGGCCAACAGCCGGTACGCGGAGAGGATCTGACGGTCCGTGACCTCATCGATGAAGCCGCCCGACTCGTCCCGCGCGGCCAGCGCGTAGTTCCAGGAGGCCGGGTTGCCGATCCGGATCGCGGTGGCGATGGTCGACGGGTCCTTGACGACCTCGCCGCGCACGATGGGCGCCGAGCCGGACGCCTGGAAGCCCCACATGCGCGGCTTGTGCGCCGCCATGCCGTCCCCGGCGTACTCGGTGTAGCCCTTCCAGTACGCGGTGATGTTGCCCGCGTTGCCGACCGGGAGGACGTGGATGTCCGGGGCGTCGCCGAGTGCGTCGACGATCTCGAACGCGGCGGTCTTCTGGCCCTCGATACGGACCGGGTTGACCGAATTGACCAGCGCGACCGGGTAGTTGTCCGAGAGCGAGCGGGCCAGCGTGAGGCAGTCGTCGAAGTTGCCGTCGACCTGGAGGATCTTGGCGCCGTGCACGAGCGCCTGGCCCATCTTGCCGAGCGCGATCTTGCCCTGCGGCACGAGGACCGCGCAGACCATCCCGGCCCGGACCGCGTAGGCGGCGGCCGAGGCGGAGGTGTTGCCGGTGGAGGCGCAGATGACGGCCTGCGCGCCCTCCTCCTTGGCCCGGGTGATGGCCATGGTCATGCCGCGGTCCTTGAAGGACCCGGTGGGGTTGGCGCCCTCGACCTTGAGGTGCACCTCGCAGCCCGTGCGCTCGGAGAGGACCTGAGCGGGGACGAGCGGCGTACCGCCCTCACGGAGCGTGACGACCGGCGTCGTGCTCGTGACCGGGAGACGGTCCCGGTACTCCTCGATGATGCCGCGCCACTGGTGGGTGCCCTTGGTGGTCATGGGTCCTTACTCCCCTTCAACACGCATGATGCTGGCGACACCGCGCACGGTGTCGAGCTTGCGCAGCGCCTCGACGGTCCCGGAGAGGGCGGCGTCGGGCGCGCGGTGGGTGACGACGACGAGCGATGCCTCGCCGTCGGTTTCCTGACTGTCCGGCCGGCTCTGCTGGCGGACCGTATCGATGGATACGCCCTGGTCGGCGAAGACCGTCGCGACCTGGGCGAGCACGCCCGGCTTGTCGGCCACGTCGAGGCTGATGTGGTACCGCGTGACGACGTCGCCCATGGGGCTCACCGGCAGGCGCGTGTACGCGGACTCGCCGGGCCCGGGGGCCTCGTTGAGCTTGTTGCGGCAGACGGCCACGAGGTCGCCGAGGACCGCGGACGCGGTGGGCGCCCCGCCCGCGCCGGGGCCGTAGAACATCAGCTGCCCGGCCGCCTCGGCCTCCACGAACACCGCGTTGTACGCCTCGCGCACCGAGGCGAGCGGGTGGCTGAGCGGGATCATCGCGGGGTGCACCCGGGCCGTGACGGAGGCGCCGTCGGCGGCGCGCTCGCAGATGGCGAGGAGCTTGACGGTGCAGCCCATGCGGCGGGCGGAGGCGATGTCGGCGGCGGTGACCTCGGTGATGCCCTCGCGGTGCACGTCGCCGATCCTCACCCGGGTGTGGAAGGCGATCCCGGCGAGGATCGCGGCCTTCGCGGCGGCGTCGAAGCCCTCCACGTCGGCGGTGGGGTCGGCCTCCGCGTAACCGAGGGCGGTGGCCTCGTCCAGCGCCTCGGAGTAGCCGGCGCCGCTGGTGTCCATCTTGTCGAGGATGAAGTTGGTGGTGCCGTTGACGATGCCGAGCACCCGGTTGACCTTGTCGCCGGCCAGGGACTCGCGCAGCGGTCGTACGAGGGGGATGGCACCGGCCACGGCGGCCTCGTAGTAGAGGTCCCGGCCGTGCTGCTCGGCGGCGGCGTGCAGGGCCGCGCCGTCCTCGGCGAGCAGGGCCTTGTTGGCGGAGACGACGCTCGCGCCGTGCTCGAAGGCGGTCCTGATCAGCGTGCGGGCGGGCTCGATGCCGCCGATGACCTCGATGACGACGTCGATGTCGCCGCGTTTGACGAGGGCGGTCGCGTCCGTGGTGATCAGGGCGGGGTCGATGCCCTCGCGCACCTTGGAGGGCCGGCGTACGGCGACGCCGGCGAGCTCCACCGGCGCGCCGATGCGCGCGGCGAGGTCGTCGGCGTGCGTCGTCATGATGCGCGCCACCTCTGAGCCGACCACACCACAGCCCAGCAGCGCCACCTTCAGCGGACGCGTACGCATCATCCGACCTCGTTTCCTTTACACCTGTAGTACGGACCAGTCTCACTCACCGGACGGGTGTTCCCGCCACCCGTCCGGATCCTGAGATGTTTACGGGGATAGCGTGGTACGCCCCCGGAAATACGGCATCAGCCGACATCGAGACGCAGGAGATCTTCCTCCGTCTCGCGCCGGACGATCACCCGCGCCTCCCCGTCCCGCACGGCGACGACCGGCGGGCGCAGGGCGTGGTTGTAGTTGCTCGCCATGGAGCGGCAGTACGCGCCGGTGGCGGGCACGGCGATCAGGTCGCCGGGGGCCAGGTCCGCCGGCAGGAAGGCGTCCTTGACCACGATGTCGCCGCTCTCGCAGTGCTTGCCGACGACCCGGACGAGCATCGGTTCGGCGTCCGAGGTCCGCGAGGCGAGCGCGACGCTGTACTCGGCGTCGTACAGCGCGGTCCGGATGTTGTCCGACATGCCGCCGTCGACGCTCACGTAGGTGCGCAGACCCTCCAGCGGCTTGATCGTGCCGACCTCGTACAGCGTGAAGGCGGTCGGGCCGACGATGGCGCGGCCGGGCTCGACGGAGATGCGGGGGGTGGCGAGCCCGGCGGACTCGCACTCGCGGGTCACGATGTCGCCGAGCGACTTGGCGATCTCGTGCGGTTCGCGCGGGTCGTCCTCGGAGGTGTACGCGATGCCGAGACCGCCGCCGAGGTCGATCTCGGGCAGTTCGACGCCGTGCTCGTCGCGCACCTCGGCGAGCAGCTGCACGACGCGGCGGGCGGAGACCTCGAAGCCGGCCATGTCGAAGATCTGGGACCCGATGTGGGAGTGGATGCCGACGAGTTCGAGCCCGTCCAGGGTGAGCGCCCGGCGCACGGCCTCGGCGGCCTGTCCCCCGGCGAGCGCGATGCCGAACTTCTGGTCCTCGTGGGCGGTGGCGATGAACTCGTGGGTGTGCGCCTCGACGCCGACGGTGACCCGGATCTGGACGCGCTGGCGCTTGCCGAGGCTCTGCGCGACGTGGGCGACGCGGACGATCTCCTGGAAGGAGTCGAGGACGATGCGCCCGACGCCCGCCGTGACGGCGCGCTCGATCTCCTCGACGCTCTTGTTGTTGCCGTGGAGGGCGATGCGCTCGGCGGGCATCCCGGCGTCGAGCGCGGTGGCCAGCTCGCCGGCCGAGCAGACGTCGAGGTTGAGCCCCTCCTCCTTGAGCCAGCGCACGACGGCCCGGGAGAGGAACGCCTTGCCCGCGTAGAAGACGTCGGCCCCGGGCCCGAAGGCGTCGGACCAGGCGCGGCAGCGGGCGCGGAAGTCGGTCTCGTCCAGGAAGTAGGCGGGGGTGCCGAACTCCTCGGCGAGGCGGGACACGGTGAGCCCGCCGACGGTCAGGGCGCCGTGCTCGTCGCGGGTGACGGTGCGGGACCACACCTTCTCGTCCAGGACGTTGAGGTCGTCGGCGGGGGCGAGGTAGTGGCCCTCGGACATGACGTCGGCGTGACGGGGTCCGGCGGGGTGTGCGGATCGGCTCATCGTGTGGCTCTGCTCTCTCGGGTGCTCAGAGGTGTTCGGGCGCGCTGACGCCGAGCAGGGACAGGCCGCCGGCCAGCACCGTCCCGGCGGCTTCGGCGAGGGCCGTCCGGGAGCGGTGGGCGGCCGAGGGTTTCTCGTCCCCGACGGGGAGCGGTGGGGCGGCGTCGTGGAAGTCGAAGAAGGCGGCGGCGACCGCGTCGAGGTGCCGGGCGAGCCGGTCGGGGGCGCGGTGGCGGGCCGCGCCCGCGAGGACGGCGGGGTGCGCGTCGAGCAGCGCGAGCAGGGCGTCGGCCCCGGTGGCGTCGATGTCCTCACCGGCCCCGGCGACGGCGAACCCGAGCCGGTCCGCGCCCCGGAGCACGGCGCGGGCCCGGGCGTGGGCGTACCGGACGCGGAAGAGGGCGTTGGCCTCGGTCTGCGCGATCAGCTCGGGCCCGAGGGGGGCACGGTCGTGCCCGGCGGCGCGGAGGAGGCCCCAGCGGGCGGCGTCGGGGCCGAGGCGGTCGAGCAGGGCGGCGGCGGTGTCCCCGGCGGGGACGGGGCGTATGGGGTTTTCCGCCTGGTCGTCGGACGCCTCCGTGCGCACCCCGAGGCGCGTCCAGTCCGGGTCCGGCTCCCCGTCGCAGCCGACGCTCACGTCGGCACCCTGGGCGGCCAGCAGCCGGCGGACGGCGTCGGCGGTGACGGCGGCCCGGACCTCGCGGGCGTGGACGAGCCGCAGCCGCTGTCCGGCGAGGGCGTCCCCGTACCCGTACCGCTCCCCCTGCGCCCGCACCCGGTGGACGAGGTCGCGGTGGGCGGCGGCGCCGGTGGCGGCGTCGAGCGTGAAGTTGAGGAAGCCGGGTCCGGTGATCTCGACCCCGGCGACCCCGGGGGCTCCGGCGAGCCGGTCGCGCAGGATCTCGGCGACCTCGCGGGCGCGGAGCCCTGCGGGTCCGGCGAGCTGGAGCGCGACGGCGCTGGCGTAGTCGCCGCGCCCGCCGGGCCGGGTCCTCTCCACCCGCACGCGCGCGGGCACGGGCGCGCGCAGGGCGTCCTCGCGGACCGCGCGGCGCACGGCGTGCAGCACGGTCGTGGAGAGATCGACGGGGGTCACGGCACAAGCGTAGGGGAGGGAGGGGGGCCCTTCGCGAACCGGTTTCGCCATGCGGTCAGCCCGCGGCGCTCTCCGCCCGCCCGTCGAGCGCGGCCGTCCGGCCGCGCTCCATCAGCCGGCGCACGAGCCGTACCAGCTCGGTCGGCTCGAAGGGCTTGGCGAGGAACGCGTCGACCCCGGCGGCGACCCCGCTGTCCACCTCGTACGGCGTGCACGCGCTGACGATCGCGAGCGGCAGATGCCGGGTGCGCGGGTCGGACCGCAGCCGGGTGGCGGTCTGGAGGCCGTCGAGCCGGGGCATGACCACATCGAGCGTGATCACGTCGGGACGGACCCGGTGCACGAGATCCAGACACTCGGCACCATCGCCCGCGGTCACGACCTCGAAGCCCTCCAGCTCGAGATTGACCCTGATCAACTGCCGGATGACCTTGTTGTCGTCGACAACAAGCACGCGGCCGCATGCCCCAGACACCCTTCGAGAGTAGGCGCGCCGGAGGGGCTGCGTCCGGGTTTTGCCCACTTCCGCCCCCGGAGGAGCCCCCATAAGGATGGCCGGATGTGTGTACGAGGGGGTGCGCACCGTCACGCGATGACGCGGAATACCTGTTCACGGGCACCCCGTCGGAGCTGGTAGTGTTTCACCCGTCGCAGAGCAGCACAGCGATACGCCCCCGTAGCTCAGGGGATAGAGCATCGGCCTCCGGAGCCGGGTGCGCAGGTTCGAATCCTGCCGGGGGCACTTCTCAGGAAGTGCCGAAAAGACCCCGCCGTCAGTGGAAACACTGAGGTCGGGGTCTTCGCGTATGTACGATGCGGCCGAGCCGCGCCGGCCGTGGCGCGCGTGTCCAGGGGGGACCATGTTCGTCATCATCGTGGGGTTGCTCATCGCGCTCGCCTTCACCGTCTTCGGGGTGCGGATGGTCCGGAACGCCACCGCGATGGCGCGACGCCACCAAGAGGGCATCGCGCTGTGGGCGTTGACCGAGGGCATGCCCGTCACGTCGCGTTTCGCCTGGCCCCCGGTGCTCTTCCGTTGCATCGGCGTACTCAGCGCGCTGGCCGGCACGGCGGCGGCGCTGTTCGCGGTGGCGGCCTTGATCGTCGCCGTCTGAGGGGCGACGCGGACCGGCGGCAGGGCCGCCTGGCCCCCCGTCACCTCACCGGCGACCCGGCGCCGGTGAGGTGAGGTGCGCGAACATCTCGTCCACGCCCTCGTGCCGGGTGGTGCGCCCGGCGGCAACGTCCTCGCTCGCCTCACGCTCACCCGCCTGCCACCGCTCCGTCGAGAACCACGCCTGGTCCGCACGGATCTTCCGTAGTCCGTGCACCTCGACAACGCCGTCGTCATTGATGGCGAACTCAAGCTCGTCACCCGGGGAGACTCCGAGCACCTCTCGGATTCCTGCGGGCAGCGTCAGCTCTCCCTTGTCGCGCACGGCGGCACGAAACGTGGTCGCAGCCATAAGCAGCCTCCGTCTCCCACTCTCCCACGCGGTACACCCGGGCCCGCAGTCCGCTGTCAGCGCGGCAGTTCCAGCTCGACCGCGACCGTCTTGCCGATAGGGGCCCGGTCCAGCACCTCCCACCGGTCGGCGAGCGCCGCGACCAGGAGCAGTCCTCGGCCCTCCTCGGCAAGCGGTGCGGGCTCGGCCACGGCGCCGGACGGCGGGCGGTGTTCGCCCCTGGTGTCGGAGACCTCGATGCGCAGGGTGCGGCCGGTGAGCCGGACGACCAGCTCGAAGTCGCGGCCGGGGACGCGGCCGTGAGTGACGGCGTTGGCGGCGAGCTCGGCGACCAGCACGGCGGCGGTGTCGGACGCCGTGCTGCCGTACGGCACGCCCCAGGCGTCGAGCTGGTGCAGGGCGAGCCGCCGGGCGAGCCGGGCGCCGCGCGGGGTGGAGCTGAAGCGCTGGGTGAACGCGTTTGCGGTGGCCGGAGCTTGGGGGGCGACCGCGGTGGGCAGTGGTGTCATGCCCTCAAATCTGGCGGCACGGCCCCGCCCCGCACCAGTGATCACCTGCGTACTCCCTGTGAGCGTACGTGCTCAGGGCGTCCGCATCAGCTCGCGGTCGCCGGGGATCGGTCGGCGCAGCAACCGGCTTCGGCCTCGATTGCCGGGGTCTTGCCCAGTTGGTCGGCGTCGGCCTTGACGACGTAGACCTCCCAGGGTTCCTTGCCGGGGCCGTGGACCCAGACCTTGTCCTGGAGGGCGTAGCAGCAGGAGGTGTCGTTCTCCTCGAACGTGGCGAGGCCGGCCTCCTTGAGGCGGTCGGTGGCGGCGGTGACGGCCGCGGTGGTCTCGACCTCGACGCCGAGGTGGTCCAGGCGGGTGTCCTGGCCGGGCTCGCCCTCGATCAGGACGAGCTTGAGCGGGGGCTCCGCGACGGCGAAGTTGGCGTAGCCGGGGCGGCGCTTGGCCGGTTCGACGCCGAACAGCTTGGAGTAGAAGGTCACCGAGGCTTCGAGGTCGGCGACGTTGAGCGCGAGCTGGACACGGGACATGGCGGTACTCCCCGAACGGGTTGATTCGATGTCTGTCGATACAAGCTTGCGTCGTGGATTGAAGGACGTCAATATAGAAGCATGTCGAAACAAGAGCTCGTGGTGATCGGCCAGGACGGTGCCGAGGGATGCTGCCCGGCGCTGCTGACCGCCCCGCTGGACGAGGACCAGGCCGCCGACCTGGCGAAGGTGTTCAAGGCGCTGGGTGATCCGGTGCGGCTGCGCCTGCTGTCGATGATCGCGTCCCGCGCGGGCGGGGAGGTCTGCGTCTGCGATCTGACGCCTGCCTTCGACCTGTCGCAGCCGACGATCTCCCATCACCTGAAGCTGCTGAAGCAGGCCGGGCTCATCGACTCCGAGCGGCGCGGGACCTGGGTGTACTACCGCCTGCTGCCCGCGATGACGGACCGGCTCGCCGCGATCCTCACCCGCCCCGCCGGACCCGTCTCGTGACGACGGACGCCGCTGCCGCACCGGCACCGGTCGCCGGACGGCTGGCGTTCCTCGACCGCTTCCTCGCCGTGTGGATTCTGCTCGCGATGGCGGCCGGGCTCGGCCTGGGGCGTCTCGTGCCCGGTCTCGGGGACGCGCTGGCCGGGGTGACCGTCACCGGCGTCTCGCTGCCGATCGCGCTGGGCCTGCTCGTGATGATGTACCCGGTGCTGGCCAAGGTCCGCTACGACCGCCTCGACACCGTCACCCGCGACCGCCCGCTGCTCCTGACGTCTCTGGTCCTCAACTGGGTTGTCGGTCCGGCGCTGATGTTCGCGCTCGCCTGGATCTTCCTGCCGGACCTGCCCGAGTACCGCACCGGCCTGATCATCGTCGGGCTCGCCCGCTGCATCGCCATGGTCGTCATCTGGAACGATCTCGCCTGCGGCGACCGCGAGGCCGCCGCCGTCCTGGTCGCCCTGAACTCGCTCTTCCAGGTGCTCGCCTTCGCCGCACTGGGCTGGTTCTACCTGTCCGTGCTGCCCGGTCGACTGGGCCTTGAGCAGACCGCGCTGGACGTCTCCGTGTGGGAGATCGCCCGCTCGGTCCTGATCTTCCTCGGCATCCCCCTGCTGGCCGGTTTCCTCACCCGGCGTCTCGGCGAGAAGGCCCGGGGGCGCACCTGGTACGAGACGAAGCTGATCCCCCGGATCGGCCCGGTCGCCCTGTACGGGCTGCTGTTCACCATCGTCGTGCTCTTCGCCCTCCAGGGCGACGCCATCACCTCCCGCCCCCTGGACGTCGCCCGGATCGCGCTGCCGCTGCTGGCGTACTTCGCGCTCATGTGGGCCGGGTCCATGGCCGTCGGCCGTGCCGTGGGGCTGGACTACCCGAGGACGACGACGCTGGCGTTCACCGCGGCCGGCAACAACTTCGAGCTCGCCATCGCCGTCGCCATCGCCACCTTCGGCGCCACCAGCGGCCAGGCCCTCGCCGGAGTCGTCGGCCCCCTCATCGAGGTCCCCGTCCTGATCGGCCTCGTCCACGTCGCCCTCGCCGCCCGCCGCCACTTCCCCGCCTCCCCGGAAGGCTCCGCCCATGCCTGAACCCAAGCCGTCCGTGCTGTTCGTGTGCGTCCACAACGCGGGCCGCTCGCAGATGGCCGCCGCCTTCCTGACCCATCTCTCCGAAGGCCGCGTCGAGGTCCGCTCCGCCGGGTCCGCCCCCGCGGCCTCGGTGAACCCGGCCGCCGTCCGGGCCATGGCGGAAGTCGGCATCGACCTCTCCGCCGAGACCCCGAAAGTGCTGACCGTCGAAGCGGTACAGGCATCGGACGTGGTGATCACCATGGGGTGCGGAGACGCCTGCCCCGTCTTCCCCGGCAAGAAGTACCTCGACTGGTCACTCGAAGATCCCGCCGGTCACGGGATCGAGGCCGTCCGGCCGATCCGCGACCGCATCGAGCGGCACGTCCGTGACCTCCTCGCCGAGCTCCGGCCCCGCTGAGCGGATCAACGGACCCGTCCGAAACGAAAGCGTGTGCAAGGCTTCGCACGCAACGCCGAAATCCCCGCTCGCACCAGGTCCGCAGCGCGTACGCTGCGTCAGCGTACGCACACGCCTGGTGGACAGTACGTAGCCCCCGCCTCGACCATGACACCGAGTCAGAAGCGGTACGACGGGGTGCGGCGGCGCGAAAGGTGGCCACGATGGCCTACGGGAACACGGACGGCGTTACGGGATCTGCGGGCGGTACGGAGCCGGAGGCTTCGGACAGTCTGCGCACCTTCGGCGCGGTCGTCCATGCCCTACGCGAACACGCGGGCCTGAGCCGCGAGCAGTTCGGCAAACTGGTCGGCTATTCAAGGCACACGATCGCCTCCATCGAGCAGGGCCGCCGGTGGCCGGAGCGCGGCTTCGTGGAGAGCGCGGAACCGGTCCTCGGCAACACGGGTGCCCTGCGCAAGGCCGCGCCCTACCTCACCCGGCAGGCCGGGCTGGCGAACTGGTTCGTGCAGTGGGCGCGCCTCGAATCGACGGCGATCAGCGTCTACACGTATGAATGCCGGGTGATCCCTGGCCTGTTGCAGACAGAGGCGTACGCCCGTGCCATCTCGCTCGCCGTGCCGCCGCTCCCGGACCCGGAGGAGTTGGAGCAGCGGATCACGGCACGCATGGCCCGTCAGGAGATTCTTTCCGTCAACCGGAAGCCGCCGACCGCGTTCAGCTTCATCGTGGAGCAGTCGGTCCTGGAGCGGCACACGGGTGGGGACGATGTCACGCGTGAACTCCTGGACCACCTGATCGAGTTGATCGAGGGAAATTGGAACGTCGAGTTTCAGATCATGCCTACGCGGCGGGTCTCGCATGCGGGGACCGATGGGCCCATCGTGCTGGCGGAGACTCCTGAGCACCGGTGGTTCGCCTACTCGGAGGGACAGAAGAACGGACGGCTCATCTCCGACCCCAAGGAGATCAGCGTGCTCCAGCAGCGGTATGCGAAACTGCGCTCGCAGGCTCTGACGCCCGAGGACTCGCTGAGCCTGCTGAAGCGAATGCGAGGAGCGCTATGAGCACGTCCGGCCTGGCCTGGTTCAAGAGCAGCTACAGCGGCTCGGAGGGAGACAACTGCGTCGAGGTGGCGATGGACTGGCACAAGTCCAGCTACAGCGGCTCCCAGGGGGACGCTTGCGTCGAGGTCGCCACCTGCCCCACCGCCGTCCACGTCCGTGACTCCAAGGACCAGCACAGCCCCGAACTCGCCCTCTCCCCCACGACGTGGAACGAGTTCATCGCGTACGCCGCCCAGAACTGAGCCACACACCGTGCCCCGCACCGGACAACTCCGTTGCGGGGCACAGTCGTACGCGGCGGCTCACCCCACCGGCAGCCCCGGCGCCGGGTACGCGTCCATCAGTTCCTTCACCTCCGCGCGCACCTTCCCGATCGTGTCCTCATCACCCGTGATCACGCGGTCGATCCACCCCGCGATCCTGGCCATCTCCGAGACCGGGATGCCCCGCGATGTCAGCGCGGGCGTGCCGAGGCGGATGCCCGACGGGTCGAACGGCTTGCGCGGGTCGTACGGGACCGCGTTGTAGTTGGCGACGATGCCCGCGCGGTCCAGGGCCTTGGCCGCGGGCTTGCCGGGGATGTTCTTGGCGGTGAGGTCCACCAGCAGCAGGTGGTTGTCGGTGCCGCCGGAGACCAGGTCGAAGCCTCGGGCCGCCAGCTCCTCGCCCAGCGCGCGGGCGTTGGCCACCACCGCGTGGGCGTACGCGCGGAAGTCCGGGGTGGCCGCCTCCTTCAGGGCTACGCCGATCGCGGCCGTGGTCTGGTTGTGCGGGCCGCCCTGGAGGCCGGGGAAAACGGCGCGGTCCAGGGCGCGGGCGTGCTCGGCGCGGCTGAGGAGCATCGCGCCGCGCGGGCCGCGCAGGGTCTTGTGGGTGGTCGTGGAGACGACGTCCACGTGCGGCGCGGGCGAGGGGTGGGCGCCGCCCGCGACCAGGCCCGCGATGTGCGCGATGTCGGCGACGAGGACCGCGCCGACCTCGCGGGCGATCTCCGCGAAGCCCGCGAAGTCGATCTCGCGGGGCACGGCGGTGCCGCCGCAGAAGATGAGCTTCGGCCGCTCGGCGAGGGCCAGATCGCGGACCTCGTCCAGATCGACACGGCCGGTGTCGCGGCGGACGCCGTACTGGACGCCGTTGAACCAGGTGCCCGTGGCGGAGACGCCCCAGCCGTGCGTGAGGTGGCCGCCCATGGGCAGGGCCATGCCGAGCACGGTGTCGCCGGGCTTGAGGAAGGCCAGGTAGACGGCGAGGTTGGCCGGGGAGCCGGAGTACGGCTGGACGTTGGCGTGGTCCATGGCGAAGAGGGCCCGGGCGCGGTCGGCGGTCAGGGTCTCGACCTGGTCGATGACCTGCTGGCCCTCGTAGTAGCGCTTGCCGGGGTAGCCCTCGGAGTACTTGTTCTGGAGCACGGTGCCGGACGCTTCGAGCACCGCTGCGGAGACGTAGTTCTCGCTGGGGATCAGGCGCAGGGTGTCCGCCTGGAGCCGCTCCTCGGCGGCCACGAGGGCGGCGAGTTCGGGGTCTGCCTCCGCCAGGGCGGGGTGGCGGGGCTGTGCGGGTACGGACGCGGTCACGGGTTCCTCCCGGGTCGGACGCATCGCTGCGGCGTGGACCCGGATGCCCAGGCGGACGGCTCTCCGGCATGACGCCCCCGGGCACGCCCGGGGTGTGCCGCTCCCTCGTGGTCGATTCCACTGAGCACCCCGCGAGGAGTGCGCGCCAGTCGCGGCCCTCCGCACCTTACCGGGCGGCGGGGCGGGGTGCGCGGCGGCAGGTGAACCGACCCGCTTGCCACGGCACTTGGCCGAGTCTTGGGGAATGCATGCCCCCTGCATGAAGGGTTACTCGCCAGAGTGGCGCATTACATGTGCACTTCATTCGGCACATGCTCCGTACGCGAGACCCATATCGCAGGGGGTTGTTGTTTTGATATTCAGCCGCGCCGGACGACGCGCCGGGCTGAGCATGGCAGTGACACTGCCGTTGCTCGCCGGGGCGCTCGCCCTCGGGATGCCCGACGCCAGTGCCGATGCCGGGCACGGGGGCCGGGACGCGTTGCAGGGCACCAAACCGGCCTGGGCGACCGCCTCGGCCGACCAGGGGGCCGCTTCCGACAGCACGAAGGTGGCCGTCCGGGTGCACCTGGCGGGCCGGGACGCGAAGGGGCTCGCCGCCTACGCCGCCGCCGTGTCGGACCCGGACTCGTCCTCGTACGGGAAGTTCCTGAGCCCCGCGCAGGCGCAGGCCCGGTTCGGGGCCACGCCGGAGCAGATCGAGCGGGTCAGTCAGTGGCTGAAGGCCGGTGGGCTGACCGTCACCGGGGCGAACCAGCACTACGTCTCGGCCACCGGTGACGTCGCCGCCGCCGAGAAGGCGTTCTCCACCCAGCTGCGCAACTACCGCAAGGGCGGCCGCACTTACCGAGCCCCGTCCAGCACCGCCTCGGTCCCCGCCGGGCTGGGCGACGCCGTGCTCGCCGTGTCCGGCCTGGACAACGCCCCGCACACCGCCCGCCACGACGACGTGCTGCCGCCGCCGGACGCGGTGTTCCGCAACTCCGGTCCGTTCTCCTCGTACTTCGGGTCGAAGACGGCCTCCTCGCTGCCGAAGGCGTACGGGTCGAAGGCGCCGTACGCCATCAAGGGCTACACCGGCAAGCAGCTGCGCGCCGCGTACGGGGCCGGGAGCTACACCGGCAAGGGCGTGACCGTCGCCATCACCGACGCGTACGCCTCGCCGACCATCGCGAAGGACGCCGCCGAGTACGCGAAGCGCAACGGCGACGCCCCTTACAAGCACGGCCAGTTGAGCCAGGTGCTGCCCAAGGAGTACACGAAGACCGAGGAGTGCGGCGCCTCCGGCTGGTACGGCGAGGAGACCCTCGACGTCGAGGCCGTGCACGCGGTCGCGCCCGCCGCCGACATCGTGTACGTGGGCGGCGCGTCCTGCTACGACAACGACCTGCTCGACTCGCTGAACAAGGTCGTCGACCACCACCTCGCGGACATCGTCTCCAACTCCTGGGGCGATGTGGAGGCCAACCAGACGCCGGACCTGGCGCTCGCCTACGACCACGTGTTCCAGATGGGCGCGATCGAGGGCATCGGCTTCTACTTCTCCTCCGGCGACGCGGGCGACAACGTCGACTCGACCGGTACCAAGCAGATCGACGTCCCGTCCAACTCGGCCTGGGTGACCTCGGTCGGCGGCACCGCGCTCGCGGTCGGCAAGCACGACAAGTACCTCTGGGAGACAGGCTGGGGCACGCTCAACGCCCCGCTGGCGGCGGACGGCCGCAGCTGGGAAGGGTTCCCCGGCGCCTACACCTCGGGCGCGGGCGGCGGCACCAGCTCCACCGTGAAGCAGCCGTTCTACCAGCGCGGGATCGTGCCCGACTCGCTGGCGCGGGCGAACGGGAAGACCCGGATGCGCACGGCGCCGGACATCGCGGCCGTCGCGGACCCGAACACCGGCTTCCTGGTCGGGCAGACCCAGACCCTGCCCGACGGTTCGCTGGGCTACGACGAGTACCGCATCGGCGGCACCTCGCTGGCGGCCCCGGTCATCGCGGGCATCCAGGCGCTGGCGCAGCAGGCCCAGCACGGGCGGCCGATCGGGTTCGCCAACCCGGCGATCTACGCCCGGTACCACTCGAAGGCGTACCACGACGTGACCGACCACCCGCTCGGCGCACACCGTGACCTGGCGGTCGTCCGGGTGGACTACGTCAACGGCGTCGACGCGGCGGACGGTCTGCGGACCACCGTGCGCAGCCTGGGCAAGGACGCCTCGCTGGCGGCCGTGCGCGGCTACGACGACGTGACCGGCGTCGGCACCCCGGCCGCCGGTTATGTGAGCTCCTACCGCCGGCGCTGACCGACCGGCGCTGGGACGAGGCGTGGGGCCGGCCACCGATCGCGGTGGACCGGCCCCATGTCCATGCGTCCGGGCAGGCTCAGGCCGAGGCGCGTTTGCGGGACGCGGTGCTCTTCGAGCCCGTCTTCTTCGCCGTCGTCTTCTTGGCGGCCGTCTTCTTCGCGGTGCTCTTGGTGGCCGTCTTCTTGGCCGCCTGCTTGCCCGTACCGCTCGACGTGGACTTCTTGCCGCCGCTGGACTTCGGGGAGGAGGCGGACTTCTTGGCGGCGCCGCCCGACGGCTTGCGGTCGGCGAGGTGCGTCACGTCCGCCACCGAGTCCTCCCCCTCCTCGCCCCGGGCCTCCTTCGCGGCCTTGACGCTGCTCTCCAGGGCCGCGAGCAGGTCGATGACCTTGCCGCCCCCCTTCGCGCCCTTCTCGGGCTGCTCCGGCGCCTCGCCCGACGCCTTCGCGGCGATCAGCTCCTCGACCGCCTCGCGGTAGTCGTCGTGCAGCGAGTCCATGTCGACCTCGCCGAGGGTGTCCATCAGGGCGTCCGCGAGGTCCAGCTCCGCGTCCCGGACGGTCACGTCGGACTCCGGGGCGACGCCCTCGGGGGCCCGGATCTCGTCCGGCCAGAGCAGCCCGTGCATGGCGATCACGTCGTCCACGACCCGGAGCATGCCCAGGCGCTCGCGCCCGCGCAGCGCGTACTTGGCGAGGGCCACCTTCCGGCTCCGCTTCAGGGCCTCGCGCAGCAGGGTGTACGGCTTCGCCGCCGGGACCCCGTTGGCCGAGAGGTAGTAGGCCGCGTCCATCTGGAGCGGGTCGATCGCGTCGGCCGGGACGAAGGCCACGATCTCGATGGTCTTCGCGGTGGGCAGCGGCAGCCGGCTCAGATCCTCGTCGGTGATCGGGATCATGGTGCCGTCGGCGTCCTCGTACGCCTTGCCGATCTCGGCGGACGGCACCTCCTCCCCGTCCAGCTCGCACACCTTGCGGTAGCGGATGCGCCCGCCGTCCTCGACGTGGACCTGCCGGAACGAGATCGAGTGGTTCTCGGTGGCGTTGACCAGCTTGATCGGGATGCTGACCAGCCCGAAGGAGATGGCGCCGTTCCAGATGGATCTCACCGGTTCACCCCTTGTATCCGGAGATACGGAGAAAGCTGCGTTCTGCGTGTGATTCTTATCGTATGACGCCGATCACCGACGTGGAGGGGCGACGGCTGTCCCTGAGCAATCTGGACAAGGTGCTGTATCCGGCCACCGGCACCACGAAGGGCGAGGTGCTGCACTACTACGCGGCCACGGCGGCCGGGGTGCTGCTCGCGCATCTGCGGGACCGGCCGGTGTCCTTCCTGCGCTATCCGGACGGGCCGGAGGGCCAGCTGTTCTTCACCAAGAACCCGCCGCCCGGTACTCCGTCCTGGGTACGCCGGGCCCCCGTGCCGCACCGCGAGAGCGAGCCGTCCGAGCAGGTGGTCGTGGAGGATCTGGCCTCGCTGATGTGGGCGGCCAACCTGGTGGTGGAGTTCCACACCCCGCAGTGGCGGGCCGGGACCCCGGCGGTGGCCGACCGGCTGGTGTTCGACCTGGACCCGGGGCCGCCCGCTACGGTGGTCGAGTGCTGCCGGGTCGCGCTGTGGCTGCGGGAGCGGCTGGCCGAGGACGGCCTGACGGCGTACGGGAAGACCTCGGGCGCCAAGGGCCTGCACCTGCTGGTCCCGGTCGTCCCCACGGACTCGGCGGCGGTGTCGGCGTACGCGAAGGGCCTCGCCGTCCGCGCGGAGCAGGAGCTCGCGGACCTGGTGGTGCACCGGATGCGGAAGGCGCTGCGCCCGGGCAAGGTCTTCGTCGACTTCAGCCAGAACGCCGCCGCGAAGACCACCGCCACGCCCTACACCCTGCGCGCCCGCGCCGAGCCCGCCGTCTCGGCGCCGGTCACCTGGGCGGAGATCGAGGGCTGCCGCTCCCCCGGCGATCTGGTGTTCCTGGCGGACGACATGGCGGCACGGCTCGACCGGCACGGCGATCTGCTCGCCCCGCTCTGCGATCCGGACCAGGGACGACGGCTTCCGGACTGATCGGACGGACCCGCCCCGTCCATACCGTAAGTACGCGACTCTTGTCATGTCACAGGGCAAATGCGCGCCGGAGATGGTCGGATCGTCCGAGCGGTGGTGCACACTCTGCGCAGACACTGCGTGTGTGACGTCGGCGGGGAGGCGATGGCGTGTTCGCGGGGATCGAAGAGGTCGACTGGGCCTCGATGAGACATGCCTACGGACCGGCGGACGACGTGCCGGGGCTGTTACGGGGGCTGGCCTCCGCCGATCCGGCGGAGCGGGAACGGGCGCTGGACGGGATGTACGGGGCGGTGCACCACCAGGGCGAGGTCTATCCGTGCACGCTCGCCTGCATCCCGTTCCTCTTCGAGCTGGTCGCCGACCCCTGGGTGCCGGACCGGGGCGACGTGGTCGAGCTGCTGACCAGCATCGGCGGCATCGACCTCGGCTCGGACGACGAGGAGGAGATCGACGAGGACGAGGCGGAGGGCGCCGCGAACTACGCGATGGCCGCGGCGGCCGTCTCCGCCGGTGCCGAGGTCTTCTTCGGGCTGCTGGCCGACGAGGACCCGGGCGTACGGCTGAGCGCCCCGCTCGCGCTGGCCGCCCTGCACGACGACCCGGCCAGGGTGCTGGCCCTGCTGCGGGCGCGGCTGGCGGCGGAGCGGGACGAGGAGGTGCGGCTCGCCCTGGTCGAGGCGGCGGGGCGACTCGCCCTGCGCCACCGGCCGCTGGCGGGCCCGGTCGCCGACTGGTTCGCCCGGCTCGTGGGCGACCCCGGCCCGCCGGGGCTGCGGCTCGCGGCCCTGGCCCAGCTGGCGCGCTGCGCCCCGCACGCGCTGCCGGGCGATGTGGTGCCCGTGGTGACGGGCCTGCTGGGGCAGCTGCGCACCTCGGCCTCGGGCCCCGGCGGACCCCGGGCGCGCCCCGTCGAGCCGCCGGGCCAGGGCGCCGAGGCGGCCCCGCTGACCCTGCGGGGCCAGCTGCGGGCGCTGTCCGCCGAGGAGACGGCGGGACGGGCCGCGCCGTGGACCGCCGATCTGCTGCGCACGCTGCACGCCGGGCTCGACGACCGGGTCGCCGAGCGGGTGGCGCTCCTGGCCGACCAGCTGCGCAGCCCCGACCCCTGGCAGCGCGTCGACGCCGTCCGCATGAGCGACCGGCTCATAGGCGGCCGCCGGGGTTCGTACGCGGAGCTGGTGCGGCTGGTGGGCGAGCAGCTGGCCGCGCCCGAGCCGAGGCTCGCCGAGTCCGCCGCGCGGCTGCTGGCGGGGCTGTCCGGGCTGGCCGCCCCGGCGGCGGACGCGCTGGCGGAGCGGGTCGCGGCGGACCCCGCGGCCTGGGTGCGGACCCGGCCGGACGGGCGGACCCAGCTGGGGTGCGCGGCGACGGCCCTGGCCCGGCTGGGCGACCCGCGCGTCCTGCCCGCGCTGACGGCGGCCCTCGGCCATCCCCTGGTGCCGTCCGAGCTGGGGACCGCGGTCGCCCGCCTGGGCGAGGCGGCCCTGCCGCTGGCCGGTGCGCTGCGGCAGCGGCTGGGCGAGGCGGTGCTCGACGAGCGGGCGTACGACCGGGTGGGCCCGGTGCTGGTCGCGCTCACCGCGCTCCGGGCGGGGGCGGCGGCCCCGGAGGTGCTGCGGGTGCTGCGCGGGGCCCCGGATTCCGGGGGCGAGCGGCTGCGTACGGCGGCGCTGCGGGCCCTCGCCGCCTTCGGGCCCGCCGCGGGCTGCGCCGTACCCGAACTGCGCGCCCTGGTGCGGCGGACCGGCACGGTGGAGGCGGCGGAGGCGGCCGGGGCGCTGTGGGCGGTGGAGGGGGACGCCGACGCGGTGCTGCCCGCGCTGATCGCGGGGCTGGCGGCCTGGGACGTGGAGGCGCGGCGGGCGGCGGTGGGCACGGTGGGACGCCTCGGCTGGCGGGCGGCGGCGGGCGCGCCCCGGCTGCGGGAGCTGCTGTACGACGGGAACGTGTGGCTGCGGGTGGACGCGGCGATCGCGCTGTGGGAGGTTTCCGGTCGTGCCGAGGAGTCCGTCCCGGTGCTGCTGACCGCCTGGGAGCAGAACCACCGGGTCCGGGTCCGGGTCGCGGAATGCCTGGCGCGGACGGGACCCGTTGGTGCAGGGTCGGACGCGGCGCGTGTGCTGCTCGCCGAACTCACCTCCGTACGCCGTCACAACGCGCCGGAAGGCGACTGCGGCAGCCACGACACGTACACCGACGAAAAGCTGCTGGCGCTCTGCCGCCGGGCGCTCCCGGGGAACACGGGGAAGGAACCGACATGATCATTTTCGGCACGCGAGGCTATCTGTACCAGCTGGCGATCCTCACGCTGGTCTGCGGCTGGTGCGGGAACCCGGCGGCGCACACGCTGCGCAAGCGGGTCACGAAGTTCACGCTGTTCTTCGTGCCGCTGTTCCCGATCTCGACCTCGTACGCCACGCAGTGCACGTTCTGCGGCGGTGAGCAGCGGATACCCAAGGACCAGGCCGAGCAGCTGCTGGCCCAGCAGATGGCCTCGCAGGGCGGCAACCCGTACGGCCAGGCGCCGCAGCAGGGTTACGCGCCGGGCGCCTCGGGGCCTTTGGGGCAGGGGCAGAACCCGTACCAGCAGTAGGCGGCGCCACCCTGACCGGGTATCAGCACCAAATACACATATGAGACTTCCTTCCGAATAGGGTCGGCGGGGTCGGCCCGTCCGCCCGCCCGGGAACGGAGGAAGTCATGCGTCTGCGGCTGCCCGCCCTGGCGACCCTGGGCATCGTGCTGCTGACCGGCTGCGGCAGCGGCGGGGAGCTGCGGAGCGCCGGGCGGACGCCGCCCGCGAACGGCCCGGTGCGGCTGTGGCCGTCCCTCCCGCCCGCGTCCGCCGCCCCCTACGACTACGGCGAGGGCGAGACCGCGCGCATCCCCGGCATCCGGGTCACCGGCGGCGACGTGCGACGGCTCGACCCGGTGGCGGTGGTGCGGGCGGGCCTGAAGGTGCCGCCCGAGCGGGCCGGGGAGGGCGGCGAGCTGCCCGCCGGGACGGTGAAGCTGGTCGAGAACTGCCGGTCCGCGCCCCGGACCTGCCCGGTGCTGCCGCCGTACTTCCGGGACCTCACGGGCGACGGCCGGGACGAGATGGTCCTCGCGGTCCGGATGCCCGGCCGCCAGCTGTCCGTCCGGGTCTACATGCCGGAGTCCGGCGGGCTGACCCGGATCATGTCCACGTCGGACGCGGTCATCAGCGTCCAGCTGGCCGGGCGCGACCTCATCATGCGGGCGCCGTCGGCGATCACGGGGTACGAGTACCGCACCGCCTGGTCCTGGGACGGGCGGCAGCGCGCGATGCTGCCGACGCAGGACGAGATCCTGCGCACCCGGGACCGCGGGCGGCGGACGCCGGTGCCGCGCCCCTCCGCCCCGCGCACGCCCAGGCCCACGGCCTCCCTGTCGGCGGAGCGCCGGTGAGCCGCCGGGCGGAGGCGCCGAGGCGGCGCCCGCGGCCGCGGCTTCCGGCCTGGACGGCGACGCTGACCTGGAAGGCCGCGGTCTTCATCACCGTGATGTGCTGCGTGCTCGCCGCGCTCCTCGGCGTCCTGGTGCACACCGCGGTCACCCGTCAGACCGTGGGCCACGCCCGCGAGAAGTCCCTCGCCCGGCTGGCGGAGGTGTCGCGCGCCTACGAGGCGGGCGAGGCGCTGCCGCCGCGTTCCGGGGTCGATCCGCCGGGCCTGCCGGGGCCGTTGCGGGTGCTGGCGGCGGGCGGGCGGCGCGGGACCATGACCGGCCGGCTCGTCGGGCGGCCGGTGATGTGGGCGGCGGCCCCGGCGGACGGCGGGCACGCGCTGGCGGCCTGGACCGACTACAGCCAGAGCGCCCGCACCATCAACGGCCTGGACGGGGCGATCATCGGCTCCTCGGTGCTGGCGATCGGCGCCACGCTGCTGGTCGGCGCCTTCGCGGTCACCCGGGTCACCCGGCGGCTGCACCAGACCGCGCGGGTGGCCCGGCGGATCGGCGCGGGCGACCTGGACGCCCGGGTCGGCGACCCGCGCACGGCGGACCCGTCGCGTCGGCAGGACGAGGTCGCCGTCGTCGCCGGGGCGCTGGACACCATGGCCTCGGCGCTCCAGCGCAAGCTCCAGGCGGAACAGCGGTTCACCGCGGACGTGGCGCACGAGCTGCGGACCCCGCTGACGGGCCTGTCGGCCGCCGCCGAACTGCTGCCGCCGGGCCGCCCGTCGGAGCTGGTGCAGGACCGGGCCCGGGCCCTGCGCGCCCTGACCGAGGACCTGCTGGAGATCTCGCGCCTGGACGCCCGCACCGAGCACGTGGACCTGGCCGTCCACGAACTGCCCCCGCTCGCCGCCCGCGTGGCGCAGGGCACGGACACCCGGGTCGAGGTCGTCGGGGAGCCGGTGCGCGTCGAGACGGACCGGCGGCGCCTGGAACGCGTCCTGGGCAACCTGATCAGCAACGCCCACCGGCACGGCCGGCCGCCCGTGGTGCTCACCGTCGACGGGCCCGCGGTGACCGTGCGGGACCACGGAGACGGCTTCCCGGAGTACCTGACATCGGGCGGCCCGCAGCGCTTCCGCACCGAGGGCGGCGGCAAGGGGCACGGCCTCGGGCTGACCATCGCGGCCGGCCAGGCCGAGGTGATGGGCGCGGCGCTCACCTTCGGGAACGCGCCGGACGGCGGCGCGGTGGCCCGGCTGACGCTGCCCCGGTACGAGGGGCCGGACAGCGAGGAGCGGCGCGAGGAGCCATGAGCCGCCCCGCACGCGTCGCGACATAACCGACATAACACCCGCGTCTTGCTACGTTGCGGGGCATGACCGCATCGACGGCGGACGCACCCCCGCCCGAGCTGCGCCTGCCCCGGCGGCGCGGCGTGGAACTCTCGCTCCTCATCGGGGCCGTCCTCATCTCCGTCTGCGGCTACGCCGCGGTCGGGCTCGCCCACGACGACGCGGTCCCGCCCGATGTCGCGGGGTACGGCGGCGGGCTCGGGCTGCTGGCGCTGCTCGCGCATCTCGCGGTACGGCTCCGCGCCCCGTACGCCGATCCGCTGCTGCTGCCGATCGCCGTCCTGCTCAACGGGATCGGCCTGGTGCTGATCTACCGGCTGGACCTGGAGACCCCGGGCGACCGGGCGGCGACGACCCAGCTGATCTGGTCCACGATCGGCGTCGCGTTCTTCATCGCGGTCGTGGTGTTCCTGCGCGACCACCGGCTCCTCCAGCGGTACGCGTACGTGTCGGTGGCCGCCGCGCTGGTCCTGATGATCGTGCCGATCTTCTTCCCGGCGGTGAACGGGGCGAAGATCTGGATCCGGGTCGGCGGCTTCTCCTTCCAGCCCGGCGAGTTCGCCAAGATCCTGCTCGCGGTGTTCTTCGCCGCCTACCTCGCGGCGAACAGCAACGCCCTCGCGTACACCGGCCGCACGGTCTGGAAGTTCCAGCTGCCCACCGGACGGGTGCTCGGCCCGATCGTGGCGATCTGGCTGCTCAGCGTCGGCGTGCTGGTCCTGGAACGCGACCTGGGCACCTCGCTGCTGTTCTTCGGGCTCTTCGTGATCCTGCTGTACGTGGCGACCGGGCGCCGGGGCTGGATCGCGGTGGGGCTGCTCCTCGCGGCGGTCGGCGCGTTCGTCGTCGGCTCGTTCGAACCGCATGTGCACAGCAGGGTGCAGGACTGGCTCGATCCGTTCGCCTCGATCGACGCCGGACGCGGTCCCGGCCAGCTGGCCCAGTCGCTGTTCGCCTTCGCGGCCGGGGGGATGCTCGGTACGGGGCTGGGGCTCGGGCACTCCGTGCTCATCGGCTTCGCCGCCAAGTCGGACTTCATCCTGGCGACGGCGGGCGAGGAGCTGGGGTACGCCGGGCTGACCGCGCTCTTCCTGCTGTACGCGTTGCTGGTGGCCCGGGGGTTCCGGGCGGGGCTCTCGCTGCGCGACGCGTTCGGGCGGCTGCTCTCGATCGGGCTCGCCTCGATCCTGGCGCTCCAGGTCTTCGTGATCGCGGGCGGGGTGATGGGGCTGATCCCGCTGACCGGGATGGCGATGCCGTTCCTGGCGCAGGGCGGTTCGTCCGTGGTCACCAACTGGATCATCGTGGCGCTGCTGATCCGGGTCAGCGATCTCGCCCGCAGACCGGCGCCGGACGAGGTGGAGACGGGTGTGGTGGCGTCGGTCCCGGCGGGCCCGTCGCAGTCCCCGGCCGGGGAGGACGAGCGGTGATCCGCTACATCCGGCACGCCGCCGCGTTCTGTCTGCTGCTGCTCGTCGCGCTGCTGGCCAACGCCGCCCGGGTCCAGGTCTTCGAGGCCGACTCGCTGGACGACAACCCGGCCAACCGCCGCAACACCATCGCCCGTTACGACCAGCCGCGCGGCAACATCCTGGCCGACGGGCGGCCCGTGACCGGCTCGAAGGACACCGGCGAGCAGCTGGCGTACGAACGGACCTACCGCTACGGACCGCTGTACGCCCCGGTGACCGGCTACGCCTCGCAGACGTACGGCACCACCCTCATCGAGAACGCCGAGGACGGGATCCTCGCCGGCACCGACCCGCTGCTCGCCCCGCTCCCCCTGTGGGGCGAGGTGAGCCGGACCCAGCAGCCGGGCGGGGACGTCGTGACCACGGTCCGGGACGCGATGCAGCGTGCCGCGTACGAGGGGCTGGGCAACCGGCGGGGCGCGGTCGCCGCCGTCGAACCGTCGACCGGGCGCATCCTGGCCCTGGTCTCCACGCCCTCGTACGACCCCGGGCGGCTGTCCGGGACCGGCGCGTCCGTCACGGGCGCCTGGCGGGACCTGAACGACGCGGAGAGCCGCCCCATGCTCAACCGGGCGATCCGGCAGACCTATCCGCCGGGCTCCACCTTCAAGATCGTGACGGCGGCGGCCGCACTGGACGCGGAGGTCGTCACCGATCCGGACGAGGAGACCGACACGCCGTCCCCGTACGTCCTGCCGGGCACCTCGACCGTGCTGCCCAACGAGTCGCGCGGCTGCGAGAAGGCGTCCCTCGCGGACGCGATCCGGGTCTCCTGCAACACCGTCATGGCGCATCTCGGGGTGCAGGTCGGGCTCGACGGGATGGTGGACGCGGCCGAGCGGTTCGGCTTCAACGACACCGGGCTGAGGATCCCGTCCGGGGTCGCGAAGAGCAACTTCGACACGGAAATGAGCGACGACCAGCTGGCGCAGTCCTCGATCGGCCAGTTCGACACCACGGCGACCCCGCTCCAGATGGCGATGGTCGCGGCGGCCGTCGCCAACGGCGGGGAGCTGATGTACCCGCACCTGGTGGAGCGGACGACCAAGCACGACGGGGCCACGGTCCGCACCACGGGGTCGAAGTCGTACCACCGGGCGATGAACCCGATGACGGCGACGCAGCTGCGGCAGATGATGGTCGACGTCGTCCAGGACGGTACGGGCGGGAACGCGGCGATCGACGGGGCGACCGTCGGCGGCAAGACCGGCACCGCCCAGCACGGCGTCGACAACTCGGACCTGCCGTACGCCTGGTTCATCTCCTGGGCGCAGGCGGACGGCGCGGCCCGCCCGGCGGTCGCGGTCGCCGTCGTCGTGGAGGACGCCGAGGCCGACCGCGCCGACATCAGCGGCGGCGGCAGCGCGGCCCCGATCGCCCGTGCCGTGATGGAGGCGGCCCTGGAAGACTGAGCCCATGGCCGATTCCGGGGAACTGCGCGCGGTGCTGGCCTCGATCGACCGCGAGGACCCCGGGCTGTGCGCGTTCCTCGACGTCCGGCCCGAGGACGCGCTCGCCCGGCTGCCCGCCGCGTCCCGGCTCCCGCTGGCCGGGCTCCCCTTCGCGGTGAAGGGCCCCACCGGTCTCCGCTCCTACGCGGCGCGGCGGCTGATCGCGGCGGGCGGGGTCCCGGTCGGCTCGACCTCCGTGCCCGGTCCGGGGACGCACTGGCAGACGTGGGGCCTCGGCAGGCACGGCCGTACGGTCAACCCCTGGCGCCCGGACCGGACTCCGGGCGGTTCATCGGCGGGCTCGGCGGCGGCGGTCGCGGCGGGCCTGGTGCCGCTGGCGACGGGCAGCGACGGGGCGGGGTCGGTGCGCATTCCGGCGGCCTGGTGCGGGGTGTTCGGCCTGAAGACGACGAACGGGCTGCTGCCCTCGCCGGACCGGTCGGGGCTCGCGTCGGCCGGGGTGCTGGCGGCGTCGGCGGCCGAGGCGGAGACGTATCTGCGCTGCGTGCTGGACGGGTACGCGGATGTTCCGCCGGAGCTGCCGCTGTCCGCCGCCTACAGCCCGGACCTGGGCTTCGCGGAGACCGAGCCGGAGGTGGCGGCGGTGGTGCGGGGCGCGGTGCGGCGCCTTGAGGCGGCCGGGGTCGTGCGGCTCGGCGGAGGCCTCGATCTGCTGGACCCGGCGGCCGCCTGGCTGGCGGTGCGCGGCGGGGACGCGGGCCCGCCGGAGGCGGAGGTGCGCGCGGAGAACGATCGCCGCCTGGACGCCTTCTTCGCCCGGACGCCCCTGCTCCTGACCCCGGTCACGCCCAACCGCCCGCACGGCCACGAGGGTCCGGGCGACACCTTCTCGACCGCGCTGACCTGGGCGTTCAACCTGAGCGGCCATCCGGCGGCGAGCGTGCCCGCCGGATTCACCGGGGACGGCTGTCCGGTGGGGCTCCAACTCGTCGCCGCCCGGGGACGGGACGCAGAACTGCTGGGCGCGGCGGGGGCGGTGGAGCGGGCGCTGTGGGGTCCGGGCGCACCGTTCGCACACGTACGCGGACTTCGTGGATGAGTACGTGTACTCAGGGCGGCCGGCGGCCGGGACGGCAGCCTGGATCCCGACAGCCACCCCCTGAAGGAGTGCCACTATGCGTACAGCCGGCCGCCCCCGTTCCCTGCGGACCACCGCCGCCCTCACCGTCGGCAGCGCGGTGTTCGCGCTGCTCACGTCCGCCTGCTCGACGGCGGACGCGGTCTGCTCCG
The DNA here is from genome assembly GCF_001905735.1 of Streptomyces sp. CB01249. Lineage (GTDB taxonomy): Bacteria > Actinomycetota > Actinomycetes > Streptomycetales > Streptomycetaceae > Streptomyces. The sequence goes on along the minus strand of NZ_LISW01000002.1, from coordinate 1,159,552 downwards.
GCGGCGAGTACCCGGTGCTGTACGTCGGCAGCACGGGCGGCGCGTGCGTGAAGGACGGCGAGGAGCCGCCCAAGGGGTACGCCCGCTACCCCGAGGGCAAGGTCCCGAAGCATGTGGACGACAAGTGGTGGACGTACTGGAACGAGCACAGCCTCGACAAGGACGGGAACATCATCGAGGTCTCGCAGTAGCGTCCGGTCAGCCTGCCGCCCCTGAACCGATCGGCTCGCGCATCTCCTTGCGCACCTGGGCCGCCTGACGGGCCGCCTCGGCGAGGTCCACCTCGTCGGGGTCCTGGAGCGCGGTCTCCTCGGTGACGACGGCGACGAAGGAGGCGGTGTTGTCGTCGCCCCAGGCACACATGGGCAGGGTGCTGGTGACGCCCCCGTCGTCGGAGCGGACGACCTCGCAGGCGACGGTGATCCCGTAGCCCGCGGGCGTGAACTCCCGCGGGGGCACGGCCACGGTCATCCCCTCGGCCTCGGCGGCACCCTTGAGGATCGTGTCGCGGGAGAACTCGGGCTTCTTGATGCGGCCCCACATCCCGGACACGATCAGCGTCCCGCCGTCCTCCGACGCGTACTGCGTGACCACGGCCTTGGGGTCGCGGATGGTCGGGTCGTACGTCTCCTCGATGTCCTTGCCGTCCGTCGCCGAGGTGTCCGCCTGGAGGGTGTAGTCGCCCTCCAGCAGCGTCTTCGGCACGGTCAGCTTGTACTCGGCCGCCGGGAACCCACTGGACACCGGCAGCTTGTCGTCGGCCTTGTCGCCCAGCTGTACGACGCCGAAGACGACGCCGCCGGCGACCAGGAGCGCCCCGGCGACGGCCGCCACGATCACCCCGGGCCGGGTCCGCCGGGCGGGCGGCGGGAATCCGGGTCCGCCGGGCGGAGCTCCCCACGGCTGGGGCGCGGCGGCCTGCGGGGCTCCCCACGGCTGCTGCTGGGCGTACGGATTCGGCTGGGGCTGCGGCGGGCCGTAGGGGCCCTGGGGTGCGCCGTAAGGGTCCTGCGGGGGCGGGGGCATGCTCATGCCGCACAAGCTACGGCATGCGCGCGCGACGCCTTCCGGGGCCTGCCCGGCCGGGGGCCGGAGGCGTCGTCGTGCGATTCTCGGGCCATGAACGACCACCGCCCCGTCTCCGTGGAATGCCCGCCGCCCGGCTCGCTGAGCGCCGTGCCCGGCCTGGCCGCGCTGCTCACCGACTACCACCTGTGCACCGAGGCGGAGAAGGGCGCGCCCGTCCCCGACGCGTCCGGGCTGCCGGATCGCTACCGGCGGGAGACGGAGGACCCGGACCGCGCGTTCGCGGATGCCACCGTGCTCGTCGCCCGGGACGGCGGTGCGGCGGTGGGCTGTGTCGTGGTCACCGGCCCGGTCGACGGGGCTGCGGAGATCAAGCGGCTCTGGACGGCCCCCGCCGCGCGCGGCCGGGGCGTCGCCTCCGCGCTGCTCGGCGCGGCGCTGGAGCAGGCCGGGCACGCAGGCGCCCGCACCGTGCGGCTCTCGGTCTGGCACTGGCGCACCGGGGCCGTCGCACTCTACGAACGCCTCGGTTTCACCGTCGTACCGTCATGGGACGAGCGCGCGGACCTCGTCCGCATGGAGCGGCCGCCCGCGTAGGTCACCGTCCCGCCGCCGCGTCGATCGCTGCGGCGGGGTACGGGGTGCGCCTGCTCTCCTTCAGAAGGCCGTGGTGGAAGGCGTCCAGGGCGAGGGCGGCCGGGGCGTGGCGGTCCAGGAGGGCGGCGGCTTCGGGGGGTACGGCGGCGGGGCGGGTGCCGTCGAGCCAGGCCCGGAGGAAGGCGGCGTCGTACACCTCGTCGGACAGGTGGTGGCGCAGCAGGTCGCCCGCGACGTAGTGGCGGTCGTACGTGCGGTGGGCGGCCAGGAACGCGGACTCCTCGGCGGAGAGTTCGAAGGCGGTGCTCAGCGCGAGGCCGAAGTCGGCGAAGCGGATCGACCGGCCGTCGGTGAGGACGTTGCGGAAGTGGGCGTCGAAGTGGACGAACCCCCGCGCGCTCATGAAGTCCGCGCCGCGCGTCAGGTCCGCGTCGATCCGGGCGTACGGTGGCGCCTCGCCGCCCCGCGCGGCGGCGGCGCGGCGGTCGGCCAGCCAGGCCCCCAGGGTGTGCGGCACGTGTTCCAGGAAGAGGACCAGGCTCGCGGTGGACCGGCCGATGGCCTCCAGCCTGGCGCGTACGGCGGGGTGGCCCTCCCAGTGGGCCACGGCGCCCTCGATGCCGCCGAGCGCGTCCATGTAGCCCTGCGGCGGGGTGTCGGGCAGGACCCGCCAGTGGTACATCAGCGGGAAGTCCGGGTGGGCGCCGTCGAGCACCCAGCGCGTGGTGAGGATGTGCGCGGCCAGTTCCCGCCAGGCGCCGAATCCGGCCGAGCCGATCCCGTACTGGTAGAACAGCGGCAGCCCGAAGAGGTTGGCGGTGGACCGCACGTGTTCCGGGCGGAGTTCGAGGTCGGTGAGCGGCACCCGCTTCACGAAGACGCGGGTGCCGTCGACGTCCAGCTCCGCCGCCCGGCCGCCCAGACCGGAGCTCAGCGGGGTGGCCGCGGCGACCTCCCGGCCGAGGCGGCGGTCGCTCAGCAGGGCGAGCCGGGTGGCCACCGCCGCGTAACCGGCCGCGCGGCCGCCGTCATCCTTCCGCCCCATCCACCCCGCCCTGTGCGATCGCCTCGGCCACTTCCGCCACCCGCGCCCGTTCCTCCTCCTCGAAGCGCTCCTTGTCGAGCTGTTCGGCGATCTCCTCGTCCTGGGCCATGAGCAGGTCGAGGCTGGAGTCGCCGAGTTCGAGGACGCCCATGTCGACGTAGGCCTTCTGGAGCCGTTCGCCCCACAGGCCGATGTCCTTGACGCACGGGACGATGCGGCTGAACAGCAGCTTACGGAAGAGCTGGAGGAATTCGGAGTGCTCCGAGAGCTCCTTCGCCTCCTGCTTGCCGACGCCGAAGTTCTCCAGGACCTCGACCCCGCTGAGCCGGTCGCGCATCAGGTAGCAGCCCTCGATGACGAACTCCTCGCGCTCGCGCCGTTCCGCATCGCTGAGCTGCTTGTAGTAGTCCCGCAGCGCCATCCGCCCGAAGGCCACGTGACGGGCCTCGTCCTGCATCACGTACGCCAGGATCTGCTTGGGCAGCGGCCGGGTCGTGGTGTCGCGGATCATGCCGAACGCGGCCAGGGCCAGGCCCTCGATGAGGACCTGCATGCCGAGGTAGGGCATGTCCCAGCGGGAGTCGCGCAGGGTGTCGCCGAGCAGGCCCTGCAGGCTGTTGTTGACCGGGTAGAGCATCCCGATCTTCTCGTGCAGGAACCGGCCGTATATCTCCGCGTGCCGGGCCTCGTCCATCGCCTGGGTCGCGGAGTAGAACTTGGCGTCCAGGTCGGGGACGGCCTCCACGATGCGGGCGGCGCAGATCATCGCGCCCTGCTCGCCGTGCAGGAACTGGCTGAACTGCCAGGAGGTGTAGTGCTGCCGCAGCTCGCCCCGGTCCTTCTCGGTCATCCGCGCCCAGTGCGGGGTGCCGTACAGGGTCAGGGCCTCGTCGGGGGTGCCGAGCGGGTCGGCGGGGTCGACCTCAAGGCTCCAGTCGATGCGCTTGTTGCCGTCCCACTGCTTGTCCTTGCCCTTCTGGTACAGGGCGAGGAGGCGTTCGCGGCCGTCGTCGTAGTCCCAGCTGAAGCGGGCGGCGCCGGTGGCGGGCACGGTCCAGAGCGGTTCCTCGGGGGCGGTGGTGTAGAGGTCGTGGGTCGACACGGACGGCTCCTTCGCCTCGCGACTGCCGGGAAGTCGGCGGGCTCCCCGCTCAGTTGGCAGGTTCACACGTTGGTAGACGCGCGGTCAACAAGTCGCGCACAAGGGATTGACGGCCTTGCTGACAAGCAGTCTCATAGGGGGTGACCGTCGGTAACCCATGGGTGAGGTGCCTCCGCGATGACGACCGTGTCCGAAAGCGACCTGCAGACGCTCCGCGACGCACTCGGCCCGCTGCGCGGGCGCGAGCAGATAGCCGAACGGCTCCTGGAGGCGTCCGCCAAGCACTCCTTCGACCCCGACAAGGAACTCGACTGGGACGCTCCGCCGGAGGACGGCAAGTGGTTCTGGCCGCCCGAGCTGGTCTCGCTCTACGACACCCCGCTGTGGCAGCGGATGTCGCACGACCAGCGGCAGGAACTGGCCCGGCACGAGGCCGCGTCCCTCGCCTCGCTCGGCATCTGGTTCGAGATCATCCTCATGCAGCTGCTCGTCCGGCACGTCTACGACAAGCCCCCGACCAGCAACCACGTCCGCTACGCGCTCACCGAGATCGCCGACGAGTGCCGGCACTCGATGATGTTCGGCCGCATGATCACCTGGGGCGGCGGGCCCACGTACACCGTGCCGCGCCGCTACCACAACATGGCGCGCGTCCTCAAAAGCGTGTCCACGACGCCCGGTTCGTTCGCCGGGACGCTCCTCGGCGAGGAGATCCTCGACTGGATGCAGCGGCTGACCTTCCCCGACGAGCGCGTCCAGCCCCTGGTGCGCGGAGTGACCCGCATCCACGTCATCGAGGAGGCGCGGCACGTCCGTTACGCCCGCGAGGAGCTGCGCCGCCAGATGGTGACCGCGCCCCGCTGGGAACGCGAACTGGCCCGTGTCAGCTCGGGACAGGCGGCCCGGGTCTTCTCCGTCTGCTTCATCAACCCGCAGGTGTACGAGAACGTCGGGCTGAACCGCCACGAGGCGGTCGCCCAGGTCAAGGCCAGCGGACACCGGGCGGAGGTCATGCAGACGGGCGCCAGGCGGCTGACCGACTTCTTCGAGGACATCGGTGTCCTGAACGGGGTGGGACGCCGCCTCTGGAAGAGCTCGGGCCTGCTGGCGTGACCGTGGGTGCGCTTAGGGGGTCCGGCGATTGAGGGGCGGGAGAAGGAGCGGGGCTGGGTGCGTGCAGCTGCAAGGCGGAGGATTGAGCCATGGCGGAGCCATGGTGATTGACGACAACGCCGCAGATGCGCGTACCCAGCCCCGCGACGCCGCCCCTCAATCGCCGGACCCCCTTAGGCTGGGTGTCATGACCCCAGCCGCCGCCGCGCCGCCCGGCCGCGCGTACCGAAGACTCAGCGTCGAGGAACGCCGCACCCAGCTGCTCGGCGCGGCCCTCACGCTCTTCGCGCACCGGTCCCCCGACGAGGTCTCGCTGGACGAGGTCGCGGCGGTGGCCGGGGTGTCGCGCCCGCTGGTGTACCGCTACTTCCCGGGCGGGCGGCAGCAGTTGTACGAGGCGGCGCTCCGCTCGGCCGCCGAGCAGCTGAAGCTGTGCTTCGCCGAGCCGCCCGAGGGCCCGCCGACCGAGCGGGTGACCCGCGTCCTCGACCGCTATCTGGCCTTCGTGGACGAGCACGACGCCGGTTTCAGCGCCCTGCTCCGGGGCGGCAGCGTCGCCGAGACCTCCCGGACGACCACCATCGTGGACGAGGTGCGGCGCGCGGCGGCCGAGCAGATCCTGTGCCACCTGGGCCACGACGAGCACAGCGAACCCGCGCCCCGGATGAGCATGATGGTGCGTACCTGGATCGCCGCGGTCGAGGCCGCCTCGCTGATCTGGCTGGACGAGGGCAAGCGGCCGGACGCCGCCGAGCTGCGGGACTGGCTGGTCGACCAGTTCATCGGCCTGCTGGCCGTCACCTCGTCCTCGGACCCGCAGACCGCGGCCGCCGTGGCCGCGCTGCTCCCGCTGGAGACCGCGGAGGGCCCGGCCGGGCGGCTGGCGGACCGGCTGGCCCCGCTGACCGCCGTGGCCGCGCATCTGCTGCCGCCGGACTGATCGGTCAGACTGACCGGGTGAGAAGTGAGAACACCGCCTTCGTCGGCGGCCCGCTGGACGGCCGGGTCCTGCCCGTCCTGACCGGCGCGACCGGCCACCCGCCCAAGTGGTACGAGGTCCCGGTCCCGGACGCGGCCGGCGGACCGCCCACGGTGTACGCGTACCGCCGGACCCCGGCCGGCCACACGAAGCGGCTCGGCATCCAGCGGGGGTGGGTCTACGAGTACGCCCCCGAGGGGCGCGAGCGGCCCCGGTGGCCTTGGTCGAAGCCGGGCGGCAAGCGCCAGGAACCGCCCCATTAGGGCCTGCCGTCCCGCTGCCGTCGTCGCCCGGAGGGCGGCCGGGCGGCGTCTGGTGCGTGCGATCGCAAGGCGCCGGGAAGTCCTCGTAGCGGAGCTACTAGGGCTTTTCGGCAACGCCGCGAGCGTGCGTGCCAGGCGTCGCCCGGCAGGCGGCAGCGGGACGGCAGGCCCTAAGATCGAACGTCTGGTCCCTGGGGACGGGACGGGGACGGTCACAAGGGGGGATGCGCCATGGAGGCGCCGCGTCAGGACGAGCCACGCCGTTTCGGTCCGTACACCGTGCTGGCCCGCTTGCGTGAGACGGCCGCCGCGGTGCAGTACCTCGCGCACGGTACGGACCCCGCCGGGCTCGTCGTGGTCACCGCCGCCCGGCCCGGGCTCGCCGCCTCGCCCGCCTTTCGCCACCGCTTCGACGCGGAGGCGCGCCTCGCGGGCCGGGTCGCCGGGGGCTGGGTGGACGGGCCGCTGGAGGCCCGCGCGGACGGGGCCGACGCGCCCTGGACCGCCGCGCCGTACGTCCCCGCGCTGACTCTGGCCGAGGCCATAGAGGCCGCCGGTCCGCTGCCCGGGCGTGCCGTGCGGATACTGGGCGCGGGCCTCGCCGAGACCCTGTCCCGGGTCCACGCCACCGGCGCCGTGCTGCACGGCCTGGCGCCCGGGACCGTGCTGCTCGCCGAGGACGGCCCCCGGCTCACCGCCTTCGGCCCGCTGGGCGCGGCGGCCGAGGCGTCGGCGGGCCCGGGCGGGCGGCTCTCCGTACGGCTCGGCTATCTGACCCCGGAACAGCTCGCGGGCGAGGAGGCGGGCCCGGCCTCCGACCTCTTCGTGCTCGGCCTGCTGCTCGCCTACGCGGCGACCGGGACGACCCCGCTGGCGGACGGCCCTCCGGCCGAGGCCGCCGACCGCATCGCGCAGGCCGCCCCGGAGCTCGGCGGGGTCCCCGACGAGCTGCGCGACCTGATCGCCCGCTGCCTGGCGAAGGACCCGGCCGACCGCCCCTCGGCGGGCACGGTGGCCGCCGACCTCGCCCTGGAGGGCGCGTCCGCCCTGGCCGCGTCGGGCTGGCTCCCGGAGGAGCTGGCGGCGGTGGTGGCCGAACAGGGCGCCGAGGCCCGGCGGCTGGCGGCCGCGCCCGAGAATTCCGTGTCCATCAAGAACGCGTCTGTGGAGAACCCCGTGTCCGATCAGTATCCGGTGTCCGACGAGAACCCCTCGGGCGCCCGGGGCGCGAGCGCCCCGAAGTCGTACGGGGACGTCTGGGACGCCGTCGCGCCCGCGCCCCGGCCGGCGCCCGAGCCCGATATACAGGACGCCGTGCCGCCGCAGCACGAGCCGACTCCGGTGCCCGCGTGGCAGCAGCCGACGGTCGCCGGGGGCAGCACGGTTCCGGACGCGTCCGGCGTGCCGGACACCCGCACCACGCAGCTCGGGGCGATCGGGCAGCCCGCCCAGCAGGGGCAGCCCGCTCCGTGGCCGGACCAGTCCGCGTACGGGTACCCGCAGCAGCAGCCGCAGCCCCCGTACCAGCACCAGGCTCCCCAGCCCGTCCCCGTACCGCTGCCGCCCGCGCCCATCCCGAACGTCGCACCGCCCGCCGAGCCCCGGCGCTCCGGGCCCAGCCGGCGCGGGCTGCTGTTCGGCGCGGTGGGCGGCGTGGCCGGGCTGCTGGTCGGCGGCGGGACGCTGTACGCGTTGACCTCCGGCGACGATGACGACAAGCCGGGCCCGGACCCCAAGCCGGCGCCGACGTCGGGCGGGCCCAGCGTGGCGGGGTCCGCCCCGCAGCCCCAGTGGGTCTACAACCACCCGGACTCCGATCCGCTCCCCCGGACCGCCGCGGTCTGGAAGAACCGGCTGCTGGTCCTCACCGACGACAGCCAGGCCAGCGCCGTCGATCTGCGGACCGGCCGCAGGCTGTGGCAGAACGCGGACGGCGCGAAGGGCCAGGCGGCGCTGGCCGCGGGCGACGAGTTCTGCTTCGTCGCGACGCCGACGGAGTTCCTGTGGCTGTCGGCGAAGGACGGCAAGGCCGCCCACCGGGTCCCGTTCTCCGACGGCTTCCAGGGCGTACCCGGCATGACGATCCGCACGCTGATCGGGTCGGAGGGCGCGACCATCTGGTTCACCGGCTCGCACCGGACCACCGTGAAGGCGCCGAAGCCGAAGAAGGGCCAGAAGCCCGGCAAGGACCAGCAGGTCGTCAAGTCCTACCTGTTCGGCTACGACATCGTGCAGCGCAAGGAGCTGTGGCGGACCCCGGTGCCCAACGCGGTGGGCCCGATCGCGCCGGTGCTCCGCCTGATCGCGATCCGGCCGGACGCCGTCGTCGTACGGCAGGAACGTCTGACGCTCACCCCGGCCGACCTGAAGGCCGCGAAGAACAAGGGCGTCTTCCGCAGCTACGACCGCAAGACCGGCAAGGTCCAGTGGACCCGGCAGTTCGGCAACGTCAACCTCGGCGGGGCCGCGGTCGGCGACAAGGACGGCATGCTGTACGCGGCCGAGGGCAGCGGCCTGCGCGCCTTCGAGACCCCCGGCGGCAAGGCCCGGTGGACGCTGAAGGCCACCACGAACGGCTCCGTCTTCGGCCCGTCGCTCGCGGCGGGCGACGTGCTGTACACCACGAACCGCAACCACATGGTCGGGGCGGTCGACCGCAAGAGCGGGAAGCCGGCGTGGCAGCGTTCCACGGAGGCGGCGGGGACCGGCTCCGCCGTGCTCTCCGTCAGCTCCACCGGCGACACCCTGCTCGCGGCCGACACCGGCCAGGTCACCGTCTTCTCCACCTCGGACGGCAAGCGGCTCTGGAAGTTCCAGGACATCGGCGACCAGGGCCCGGAGGGCGAGACCGTCAACGCCGGCTACCAGGTGCTGACGTACGACAAGACGGCGCTCGTCCGGCGCGGCCGCAACGCGTACGCCTTCCCGGTCGCCTGACGGCACCGCCCGGCCCGCCGCCCGCCGCCTTCCGGGCGAATCCGGAAGGCGGCCGGGTGTCGCCACGGCCGTGGCTTCTTGCATCGCCCCGTCGCACGGGTGAGCGTATGGACGCATTGCGCTCACTCATGGGGTAGTCGGACGATTCACCCCGGTTCCGGAGGTGATGTCGTGTCGTCGGGCACCCTGGTGCGTTCCCTCGGTACGGCGGCGCTGGCCGCCGTCGTCGTGGTCTCGCCGGCCACCGCCGTAGCGGCCCCCTCGCCCCCGCCACCCGCACCCGGCGCTCCGGCCGCCGGGGTCGCCGGGCTGCTGACCGAGTTGCAGCGCCTCTACCAGCAGGCCGAACAGGCCACCGAGACCTACAACGGCACGACGGCCGAGCTGAAGAAGCGGGCCGCGCAGGCGAAGAAGCTCGACGCGGCCCTCGTCACCGCACGCCGCTCGCTGACCAAGGGCCGGGACGCCGCCGGGCAGCTGGCCCGCGAGCAGTACCAGGGCCGGTCCGAGCTCTCCGCGTATCTGCGGCTGCTCCTGATGCGCGACCCCGAGGCCGCCCTGACCCAGGGCCAGGTCATCCAGCGCCTCGCCGCCGGGCGGATGGCGGCCGTGCAGCGGCTCGGCGCGGCCGAGAAGCGGGCGGACGCACTGGCGAAGGAATCCCGCAAGGTGCTCGCCGAGCAGCGGACCCTGGCCGCGCGGAAGAAGAAGGACCGCGACACCGTACGCACCCGGCTGAAACAGGTGGAGGCGAAGCTCGCCTCGCTCACCGCGGACCAGCTCGCCGACGTCTCGGGGCTGGAGCGGAAGAACACGGACCAGGCCCAGAGCGCCCTGGTGGCCTCCGGCGCGCTCTCCTCGTCCCGGCCGCCGACCGCCCAGGGTGGCCAGGCCGTCGGGTACGCGGTCCGGCAGATCGGCAAGCCGTACGTGTGGGGCGCGGAGGGTCCGGGTTCGTTCGACTGCTCCGGGCTCACCTCGCAGGCGTGGGCGAGCGCCGGCCGCGTCATCCCGCGTACCTCGCAGGAGCAGTGGCGGCAGCTGACCAGGGTCCCGATGAACGCGCTGCGCCCCGGCGACCTGGTGGTCTACTTCCCGGAGGCGACCCATGTGGCGCTGTACATCGGCAACGGCCTGGTGGTGCAGGCGCCCCGCCCCGGCACCAGCGTGAAGGTCTCGCCCGTGGCGTCCAACCCGGTGCTCGGCGCGGTCCGGCCCGACCCGGACGGCACGCCGCTCACCTCGTACCAGGGCCCGGAGCTGCCCAAGGGGGCGACGGACGGTTCGGACGAGGGGTACGGGGCCTCTGCGGCCCCGGCCACCTGAGCGGCCGGGGCCGAACAGCACGTCAGGCGGCCGGGCCCGCCACCGAGGCGAGGTAGGCGTCGGCCTTCTCCGGTTCGAAGAAGAAGTTCTCGAAGTCGGCCGGGTCGTTGAAGCCGTTGGCGAAGCGGTCCGCGACCGGCTGGAGCTGTCCGGCGGCGCCGATCAGGTTCAGCACGTGCTCCGGCGGGACGCCGAGCATGGCGTTGGTCCACTTGGTGACGTGCTGGGCGGTGTTCCAGTACCGGTCGAACGTGGACTGCATCCACGCCTCGTCGAACGCCCGGTCGCCGTGCTCCACGATCGCGTCGAGGTAGGCGGCGGCGCACTTGGACGCCGAGTTGGAACCCTGGCCGGTGATCGGGTCGTTGGCGACGACGACGTCCGCGACGCCGAGCACCAGGCCGCCGCCGGGCAGCCGGCCGACCGGCTTGCGGACGGTCGGGGCGTAGCGGCCGGCGAGGGTGCCGTTGGCGTCGGTCAGCTCGACCTTGGTGGCGCGGGCGTACTCCCAGGGCGTGAAGGTCTCCATCAGCTCCAGGGTCTTCGCCAGGTGCTCGGAGGGGTCCTTGATGCCCTGGAACGCGTCGAGCGGACCGCCCGGGACGCCCTCCCAGAACAGGATGTCGGCGCGGCCGGACGTGGTCAGGGTCGGCATCACGAAGAGCTCGCCGACGCCCGGGACCAGGTTGCAGCGGACCGCGTCGAACTCCGGGTGCTCCGGGCGCGGGCCCATGCCGTGGACGTAGGCGACGGCCAGCGCGCGCTGCGGGGCGTCGAACGGCGAACGGGAGGCGTCCCGGCCGAACATCGAGACCAGCTCGCCCTTGCCCGCCGCGACCATCACCAGGTCGTAGGTGCGGGAGAAGTAGTCCAGGTCGGAGACGGCCGCGCCGTGGATGACGAGCTGTCCGCCGCGCTGGGCGAAGGTGTCCATCCAGCCGGCCATCTTGACGCGCTGGTCCACGGACTGGGCGTAGCCGTCGAGCTTGCCGACCCAGTCGACGGCCCGCGAGGAGTCGGGGGCGGCGACCGAGACGCCGAGGCCCTCGATGCGGGGAGCCTGGGACTCCCAGAAGTTGAGCTGGAGGTCCCGCTCGTGCTGGAGCGCGGTGTGGAACATGCACTGCGTGGACATGACCCGCCCGGAGCGGATCTCGTCGGCGGTGCGGTTGGACATCAGGGTGACTTCGTACCCCTTGGACTGAAGTCCCAGGGCGAGCTGGAGCCCGGACTGACCGGCTCCGACTATCAGTATCTTCCGCATCGCGGTTCTCCGTTGTGTGTGATCAGAAAGGCTCTAGGCCGGGGTGGCGTCGAGGGCGTGGCCGACGAGGGCCAGCAGGGACTCGACCACCGTGATCCTGTTGCGCGCGTCCATGATCACTATGGGCACGTGCGGCGGTACGGTCAGGGCCTCCCGGACGTCCTCGGCCTCGAAGCCCGGCGTCCCCTCGAAGTGGTTGACGGCCACGATGTACGGCAGTCCGCAGCTCTCGAAGTAGTCGAGGGCGGGGAAGCAGTCGGCGAGGCGGCGGGTGTCGGCCATGACGACGGCACCGATCGCGCCGCGCACCAGGTCGTCCCACATGAACCAGAACCGCTGCTGGCCCGGGGTGCCGAACACGTACAGCACGAGGTCGTCGTCCAGCGTGAGCCGGCCGAAGTCCATGGCGACGGTCGTGGTGGCCTTGTCCGGGGTGGCGCTGAGGTCGTCGGTGTCCTCGCTGGCCCGGGTCATCAGGGCCTCGGTCTGCAACGGGGTGATCTCGGAGACCGCGGTCACGAACGTGGTCTTGCCCACGCCGAAGCCGCCCGCGACCACGATCTTCGTGGCGATCGGGGCCCGGGTGCGGTCCAGCTGCCAGGGCTGGAGCTGCTCCTCGGGCTGCTCCTCCGGGCCGGGCTGCCGCGGTGCGAACAGCGACTCAGAGACGGCGGAGTCCATCGAGCACCCTTTCGAGCAGTGCGCGGTCGGGCTGGCCGGTGCCGTGCCCGGTCCCGTACACGCGGATCTTTCCCTGGTCGGCCAAGTCGCTGAGCAGCACCCGGACCACGCCGAGCGGCATCTTCAGCAGCGCCGAGATCTCGGCGACGGTACGCATCCGGCGGCAGAGCTCGACGATGGCCCGGAGCTCCGGCATCAGACGGGTCGCCAGATTGCCGTTGGTGAGTTCGCGGCGCTCCTCGGGGGCCTCCAGCGCGGCGACGAACGTCTCCACCAGCAGGACGTGCCCGAAGCGGGTGCGGCCGCCGGTCAGCGAGTACGGGCGGACCCGCGCGGGCCGTTTGCCGGCCCCCCGGACGGGCAGTTTGCGGGCGGGTCCGGCTGCGGCGTGGCTCACTGGGCGCTCTCCATCGATTTGCGCAGCTCACTGCGGAGTTCGGGGGTGAGTACGTGTCCGGCGCGGCCGACGAACAGCGCCATGTGGTACGCGATGACGCCCATGTCGCAGTCGGGGGCGGCGTGCACCCCGAGCAGCGACCCGTCGCTGATCGACATGACGAAGACGCTGCCCTCCTCCATGGCGACCATGGTCTGCTTCACGCCGCCGCCGTCCATCAGCTTCGCGGCGCCGACGGTGAGGCTGCCGATGCCGGAGACGATGGTCGCCAGGTCGGCGCTGGAACCGCGCGGTCCGCTCTGCGGGGCCGCGGGCTCGGCGGCGTTGTGGTGGCCGGGGTCGGAGGACAGCAGCATCAGCCCGTCGGACGAGACGACGGTGACCGAGTGGACCCCTGGCACCTCCTCCACGAGATTGCTCAGCAACCAGTGCAGGTTCCGGGCCTCGGTGCTCAGCCCGAATGTGCTGGGCGCAGTCAACTGCGTGCCTCCTCGACTGTGTCCCCCGTCTCTCCGGTCCGGCCGTCGCTACGGCCTGCCGGCTCGGCGTGCTCGGTACGTGTGGGGCTCGCGCCCTCGGCGAGTTCGGCCTCGACGTCGCGGCGGCCGTCCCTGGCGCCCTGCTGGAAGCCGCCGAGCCTGCGCCGCAGGGCCTCCTTGTCGACGCTGCCCCGCCGCTCGGCCACGGGCGCCCCGGCGGGCCGCACGACCTTGGGCGTCCGCTTGGGCAGCCCCTTGTCGGTAACGGTCTCCCCTTCGGGCTTACGGGGGGCGGGGACGGTCTCGGCGGGCTGCGCGGGTTCCGCGTGTTCCGCTGCCGCGGGTGTCACGGGGGCCGGGGCCTCGTCGGCGGCGCGCTCGTGGCGGTCGGGGCCGATGGCGTACGGGTCGGCGGCGGTCGTGTCCGCCGTCTGCGGCGGGCGGGGCAGGCGGACCTGGAGGGTGCGCTCGGGGTCGGCCTCGGGCTCCGGCTCGGGGGCGGGCTCCGGCTCGGGGACCTCAGGGGTCACGTCGGCTTCAGGGGCCTCCTGGGCCTCCGGCGCCTCGACGGCCTCAGGGGTCACCGGCGCCTCCGGCGCCACGGGCGGCTTCGCGGCCCCCGCGAGGGCCCGTTCCGCCGCCGCGATCATCGGGTCGTCCGAGGTGGAGGCGGTGCGCCCCGGCAGGGTGTTGGAGTTGGCCTCGGCCACTGAGCCCGGCAGGTTCAGCGTGGGCGCGTCGCCCGGGGCGGTGACGGGCGGGGGCGTCGCCGCCGGGAGGGCCTTGGGCAGCAGGGCCTCCGGGAGGACGACGACCGCGGTCACCCCGCTCCCCTTCTGCTCGCGCAGCTCCACGCGTACGCCGTGCCGGGCGGCGAGCAGCGAGGTGACCTGGAGACCGAGCCCGGCCCCGTCCGCGTTCTGCTCGCCGGCCTCGAAGAGTGCCGGGTCCGCCAGGCGGGTGTTGAGCTCGCCCATCCGTACGGAGGACATGCCGATGCCCTCGTCCTGCACGGAGAGCATCACCTCGCCGCTCTCCAGGAGCCAGCCGGAGAGCTGGACGTGGGAGTCGGGCGGGGAGAACGAGGTGGCGTTCTCCAGGAGCTCCGCGACCAGGTGGCTGAGGTCGTCGGCGGCGAACCCGGCGACCTGGGCGTTCGGCGGCAGGGACTGGATGGTGACCCGCTCGTACCGCTCGATCTCGCTGACGGCCGCGCGCAGGACGTCGACCAGCGGGATCGGCCCCGGGTGGCCGTGTCCGTGGTCCGCGCCCGCGAGGACCAGCATGTTCTCGCTGTGGCGGCGCATGACCGTGGCCATGTGGTCGAGCTTGAAGAGCGTGCCGAGCCGTTCCGGGTCCTGCTCGCGCTCCTCCAGGGACTCGATGACGCCGAGCTGCCGTTCGACCAGGCCGAGGGTGCGCAGCGAGAGGTTGACGAAGGTGTGGTGGACGGTGTTCTTCAGCTTCTCCAGCTGGGCCGTCAGGTCCGCCGCCTGCACCTGCAGTTCGGCGCGCTGCACGGTGAGCGCCTCGCGTCCGGCGAGCAGTTCGGCGCGCTCGGTCTCCAGGCTCTCGAAGCGCGCGTTGAACTGCTGGAGCAGCTCCCGCAGGCGGCCGTGCAGGGTGTTGATGGAGCGGACGGTCTGGGCGAACTCGTCGTTGCGGCCGGTGTAGCGGACCGGTTCGGCGGTGGCGGGTTCGGCGGCGAGGCGGGCGGCGCCGATCCGGAGCACGGCGAGCGGCTGGGTGAGGGTGCGGGCGACGGCGGTGGAGACGGCGACCGCGACGAGGAAGCAGGCCCCGAGGAGCGCGATGCGCAGTTCGAGGGCGGTGACGTCGTCGTCGCGGAGCTCTTCGAGGCCCCGGACCTGGGCGGTGCCGAGCGCGGACTCCACGGAGCGCATCCGGTCCACGCGGGCGGCGAGGGCCGCGGCGACCTTCTTGTCGCTGACCTTCAGGTCGGAGTCGGACAGCTCGGGGCGGTCGGTCAGCTCGGCGAGGTACTTCTCGGCGCTGTTGACCTCGGGCCCGGTGACGGTGGAGGACAGCTTGTCGCGGGCGGTGGCGCCGGCGGACTGGTCGAAGTCGGCGAGCGCGGAGAGTTCACCGACCCGGGCCTGCTGGGCGGCGGCGCTCAGCGCGTTCCGGGTGCGGTCCTCCTTGGTCTCGCCCTCGTCCTCGCTCTGCACGGGCAGTCCGGTGAACGGGTCGATGCGCGGCGGCGCCGGCTCCGGGCGGGGCACCGCGAGCGCGGCGAGCAGCAGCCCCCGGGCGGCGGACGCCTCCTCGGTGGCCCGGCCGAGCGCCTGCGGGGTGCGGGTGGCGTCGGCGGCGCGCGGCGGGGTGGAGCGGGCGAGCTCGTCGGCGAGGCCGTGGAGTTTGGCGATGACCTCGGAGTACGCCCGGTGGGCCTCCAGGGCCGTGCCCTTGCCGCTGATCGCGTCGCGGCGCAGGGACGGGATGGTGGACAGGTCGCGCAGGAGGTCGGCCGGGGCCGCCTCGCGGATCTCGTCCACCTGCTGGTCGACGCGGGCGCCCCGGTTGCCCGGCTCGCCCTCCCGGCCGCCCGCGATGTAGACGGTGACCTCGTCGCGCTCGTCGGCGAGGGAGTGGGCCAGGGAGATCGCCTGCTGGTTCAGCTCGGCGAGGGTGACCAGGTGCTGCGAGTCGGTGAGGTCGGACGAGGCGGCGAGCACGGCCGGTGTCCCCGCCGCTATGGCGGTGATCCCGACGACGGCGACGCCCGCGACCAGCCGGCTGCGGACGCGCACACGGCGACCGCCCTCGGCCTGGGTCGTCGGCGCCGCCTCGGAACCGCTGTTGCTGCCGCCCTTGCTCCGAGGCCGCTTCTTCTGCACCGGTGCTCGCAATCTCGACTCGTCCGCCCTTGAAGCAGAGGTGACGCACGGTCACATGAACGAGCGTCCCGCCCCCTGGTACGGCTCCCGACCATTCCAGTGCTTTTCAGGAGGGGGCGCGCATCAACCGCTCCGCCACACGAACGAGTGAACAACACTCCCGAGTTGGCGAACAAGTCTCCCCAGCGGGCCCCGGCGCCATGCGTGGACACCGGCTGGAACTTCCGCCCGGGCTTTGGCAGGATGCCCGCCCGCACCTCGGTGCGGAGGGATTCCTTCCGCCTCGGCCACCCTTCTGACCTGCTGGTACACACCAATCTCGGTGCGGTGCAGGCACGGTGAAGGCATCGTGCAGACTGGCCGTATGCGTATCGAACTCGCGACCGCCCCCGGCACTCCGGACCGCCCGAACGAGGACTGGACGGCCTCGGTCCTCCCCGCCTCCGGTCGGGGCGGCGGGCTGGTGCTGCTGGACGGCGTGACCCCGCCGATGGGCGACACCGGTTGTGTGCACCCGGTTCCGTGGTTCACGGCCCGGTTGGGCGGGGCCCTGGTCGAACTGTCCGGTTCGCGGCGGGATCTGACCTTGCGGGAGATCCTCGCGGAGTCCATCCGGCGCACCGCGGACGCCCACCGCTCGACCTGTGACCTTTCTCACGTGCGTACGCCACAGGCAACCGTCGTCGTGGTGCGTTGGGACGAGGCCGAGGTGGAGCACCTGGTGCTGTCCGATTCGGTGCTGCTCCTCGCCTCGCCCGACGGCGGCGTCCGCGCGGTCCTGGACGACCGGCTCGACCGGCTGCCCCGGGAGTTCCTGGTCTCGGACGCGGTGGCGGACGCCCGGGCGCGCAACAAGGAGGGTGGCTTCTTCACGGCCGCCGCCGACCCGGCCGTGGCGGAGCGCGCGGTCACCGGGCGGACGCCGCGCGCCGGGGTGCGGGCCCTGGCCGCGATGACGGACGGGGCGAGTCGCTGGACGGAGATGTTCGGCGCGGGCGACTGGGCGGAGTGCCTCGGGATCCTGGAGAAGGAGGGCCCGCAGGCGCTGATCGACCGGGTCCGCGCCCTGGAGGACGCGGACACGGAGCGTAAGCACCTCCGGGGCAAGACCCACGACGACGCGACGGCTGCGTACGTACGGCTGTAGGCGGCTGCGGGCCCCTCCCCGAGCCCTCAGTCCTCGGCGCTCGCGTTCAGCTGGTGCAGCAGGCGGGCCAGTTCCGCGACCTCGGCGCGGTCCCAGTCGGCCAGCTTGCGAACGTAGCGGTCGCGGCGGGCGTCGCGGACGCTCCGGAAGCGGGCGAGCCCTTCCTCGGTGAGGTGCACGAGAAACGCGCGCCCGTCGGCGGGATCGGGCTCACGCGCGACGAGGCCGAGCGCTTCCAGGGCGCGGAGCTGGCGGCTCATGGTGGCCTTGCCGACGCCGAAGTAGGCGGCGAGATCGGTGGCCCGCTGCTGGCCCGCGGATTCCAGGCGTACGAAGAGGCCGTAGGCGGCCGCCTCCAGTTCGGGGTGCACCTCGCGCGCCATCTCGCCGGAATTGGCCCGCGCCCGGCGCAGAAAGACGGCCAACTCCAGCTCCAGGGCCAGGAATTCGTGGTCCACACCACTTCCCCCGGCAGCGCCGGGTTCACGTCCGCTTTCGCTCCCGTGCACGTCAACTCCCCTCAAGAGCTTTCCCGAAGATGAAAGTTTCTTCCGCCGACGGCCATCACCGCAGCTCCGCCAGTATTTCGCAGGAGTAGACCAACGGCGCCGCCCAGGCCCTCTTCCGCCGCACGGGTCTACGTGCGTAGCGTCATGCATGGCATGTCCACACCATGGCATGCCGCCGGGGTCGCCGTGCGGCGCCTCCCGGGTCGGCAGATCCCCCCACCGAGGTCTCGGAGGCACGCAATGCCCGTGCACAGATCCGGCTCCACGAAGTCCCGCCGCTCGCGCTTCGCCGCGGCCGGCACGCTGCTCGCAGCCCTCTCCCTCCTCATCGCACTCCCCGGCGCCTCGAACGCCGCAGGCGGTGACCCCACCGCGCCCGCGCGCGGCACCGCCACCATGGGCATGGGCGTCGTCGCCCACGACGGCAAGGGCGGCCTGCCCGTCGAGGGCCGCGCCGCCCAGACCGAGGGCGTGGACGTGGCCAGCTACCAGGGCAACGTCGCCTGGTCGACGCTCTGGAACAGCGGCGTGAAGTGGGCCTACACCAAGGCCAGCGAGGGGACGTACTACACGAACCCCTACTTCGCGCAGCAGTACAACGGCTCGTACAACGTCGGGATGATCCGCGGCGCCTACCACTTCGCCACCCCGGACACCACGAGCGGCGCCGTCCAGGCCAACTACTTCGTGGACCACGGGGGCGGCTGGTCCAAGGACGGCAAGACCCTGCCGGGCGTGCTCGACATCGAGTGGAACCCGTACGGCGCGCAGTGCTACGGCAAGACCGCGGCCCAGATGGTGTCGTGGATCCGTGACTTCGTGAACACGTACAAGGCGCGCACCGGGCGCGACGCGGTCATCTACACCGCGACCAGCTGGTGGAAGGACTGCACCGGCAACAACGGCGGCTTCGCGACCACCAACCCGCTGTGGGTGGCCCGCTACAACACCACGGTCGGCGAGCTCCCGGCCGGCTGGGGCTTCTACACGATCTGGCAGTACACGTCCTCCGGTCCGACGGTGGGCGACCACAACCACTTCAACGGCGCCCTCGACCGCGTACAGGCACTCGCCAACGGATAGCGGCGACAGCCTCCCCGTACGGCGCGAAGCCCGGTGACGTACCCCGTCGCCGGGCTTCGTCGCGTCCCGGCCACCCCACTATGAACCCGGTGTATACATCGCAGGTATAGTCGCCGTCCCAGGTCGCACACCAGTGCGTTCGTTCACCAGAGGGAGTGGCACGCCGTGCCCAGTAAGAGGAAGTCCATCGGTACGGGGTTGGCCGTCGCTCTTGTGACAGCGCTCACGCTCACCCTGAGCGGCTGCACGATGGAGACCACCGCGCCCGGCTCGGCCCGCGACGACGCCGCTTCGGACGCCAAGGCGCCGATGGGCCCGGTGGACTGCCGCAAGGCCAAGTGCATCGCCCTGACCTTCGACGCGGGACCGGCCGAGGACACGCCCCATCTGCTGGACATCCTCAAGGAGAAGAAGGTCCACGCGACGTTCTTCCTGCTCGGCAAGAACCACGTCAAGAAGCACCCGGAGACCGTGCGGCGGCTCGCGGCCGAGGGCCACGAGATCGCCAACCACACCTGGTCGCACAAGATCCTGACCGACCGGAAGCCGGCCGAGATACGCGCCGAGCTGGAGAAGACGCAGAACGCCATCGCGGACATCACCGGCAAGAAGCCCCGGCTGATGCGCCCGCCGCAGGGCCGCACCGACGACACGATCTCCGGCATCTGCAAGGACCTCGGGCTCTCCCAGATCCTGTGGAGCGCCACCGCCAAGGACTACTCGACCAACGATTCCGCGCTGATCAGGAAGCGCATAGTCGACCAGGCGAGCAAGGACGGCATCATCCTGCTGCACGACATCTACAAGGGCACCGTGCCCGCGGTCCCCGGGATCATCGACACCCTGAAGAAGCAGGGCTACACCTTCGTGACGGTCCCCCAGCTGATGGCCCCCGCCGAGCCGGTCCCGGGCACGATCTACCGCCCGTAGGCACGGCCGTACGCGGAACGGCCCGCGCGCCCGGGCCGTTCCGCGTCCATGGCTCCCGTTACGCCGCCTTGGCCGCCGGAATCCTGTGCTCCGCCGTGGCCGGGGCCAGGGCGATCTCCAGGACCTGGCGGACGTCGGTGACCGGGTGGACCTCCAGGGTCTCAAGCACCTCGGCCGGGACGTCGTCCAGGTCGGCCTCGTTCCGCTTGGGGATCACCACGGTGGTGACGCCCGCCCGGTGCGCGGCCAGGAGCTTCTGCTTCAGGCCGCCGATCGGCAGCACCCGCCCGGTCAGCGAGACCTCACCGGTCATCGCCACATCCGTGCGGACCAGCCGGCCGGAGAGCAGCGAGGCCAGCGCGGTCGTCATCGTGATGCCCGCGCTCGGGCCGTCCTTGGGGACCGCGCCCGCCGGGAAGTGGATGTGCACGCCCCGGTCCTTGAGGTCCGCGACCGGCAGCTCCAGCTCCGCGCCGTGCGACCGGAGGAAGCTCAGCGCGATCTGCGCGGACTCCTTCATGACGTCGCCCAGCTGGCCGGTGAGGGTCAGCCCGGACGCCCCGGTCTCCGGGTCGGCGAGCGACGCCTCCACGAAGAGGACGTCCCCGCCCGCCCCGGTCACCGCGAGCCCGGTGGCCACACCCGGCACCGACGTACGGCGCTCGGCCGGGTCCTGGGCGGACTCGGGCACATGGTGCGGGCGGCCGATGAGACCGCGCAGGTCGTCCGCGCCCACCGTGAACGGCAGCTCGCGGTCGCCCAGTTCGCTCTGGGCCGCGACCTTGCGCAGCAGCCGGGCGACGGCCCGCTCCAGATTCCGTACGCCGGCCTCGCGGGTGTACTCGCCGGCCAGCTTGCGCAGCGCCGGTTCGTCCAGGGCGACCTCGTCCTTCTCCAGACCGGCCCGTTCCAGCTGGCGCGGGAGCAGGTGGTCGCGGGCGATGACGACCTTCTCGTCCTCGGTGTAGCCGTCGAGCCTGACCAGCTCCATGCGGTCGAGCAGCGCCTCCGGGATGGCCTCCAGGACGTTGGCGGTGGCCAGGAAGACGACGTCGCTGAGGTCGAGCTCGACCTCCAGGTAGTGGTCGCGGAAGGTGTGGTTCTGCGCGGGGTCGAGCACTTCGAGGAGGGCGGCGGCCGGGTCGCCCCGGAAGTCGGAGCCGACCTTGTCGATCTCGTCCAGGAGGACGACCGGGTTCATCGAGCCCGCCTCCTTGATGGCGCGCACGATGCGTCCGGGCAGCGCCCCGACGTACGTACGCCGGTGGCCGCGGATCTCCGCCTCGTCCCGGACACCACCGAGCGCGACGCGGACGAACGTGCGGCCCATGGCGTGCGCGACGGACTCCCCGAGCGAGGTCTTGCCGACGCCGGGCGGCCCGACGAGGGCCAGCACCGCGCCGCCGCGCCGCCCGCCGACGACGCCGAGGCCGCGGTCCGCCCGCCGCTTGCGCACCGCGAGGTACTCGGTGATGCGCTCCTTCACGTCCTGGAGCCCGGCGTGCTCGGCGTCCAGGATCTCCTGGGCGCCCTTGATGTCGTACGCGTCCTCGGTGCGCTCGGTCCAGGGCAGTTCGAGGACGGTGTCGAGCCAGGTCCTGATCCAGGAGCCCTCGGGGCTCTGGTCGGAGGCGCGCTCCAGCTTGTCGACCTCCTTGAGCGCCGCCTCGCGGACGTGCGCGGGCAGGTCGGCGGCCTCGACGCGGGCCCGGTAGTCGTCGGACTCGTCCTCCGGATCACCGTTGAGCTCGGAGAGCTCCTTGCGTACGGCGTCGAGCTGGCGCCGCAGCAGGAACTCGCGCTGCTGCTTGTCGACGCCCTCCTGGACGTCCTTGGCGATGGACTCGGCGACATCCTGCTCGGCGAGGTGTTCGCCCAGCCACTGGATCGCCAGCTTCAGCCGGGCGACCGGGTCGGTGGTCTCCAGGAGGCGGACCTTCTGGGCGGTGGTGAGGAAGGGCGAGTACCCCGAGTTGTCGGCGAGCGCGGAGACGCCGTCGATCTGCTGGACCCGGTCCACGACCTGCCAGGCCCCGCGCTTCTTCAGCCAGCTGGTGGCGAGCGCCTTGTACTCCTTGACCAGTTCGGCGACGGACCCGGGGACGGGGTCGGGGACGGATTCGTCCACCCGGACCCCTTCGACCCAGAGGGCGGCGCCGGGGCCGCTGGTGCCCGCTCCGATGCGGACCCGGTCGCGGCCCCGGATGAGGGCGCCCGGGTCACCGTCGGAGAGCCGCCCCACCTGTTCGACGGTGCCGCGGACACCGATCCCGGTGTACGTCCCGTCGATGCGCGGGACGAGCAGTACCTCGGGCTTGCCCCCGTCCTCCCGGGCGGCGGCCTGCGCCGCCTCGACGGCGGCGCGCACCTCGGTGTCCGACAGGTCCAGCGGCACCACCATTCCCGGCAGCACGACCTCGTCGTCGAGCGGCAGCACGGGCAGGGTGAGCGGTGTGACGGCAGTGGACTCAGTAGCCATGATCTCCCCTTCGGCAGTCAAGTTGAGCTATACCGGCTCAATGCTTGTGAGCCCCGCAATGTTCCCCCAGGGTTGTTCGCTCTGAGCGATCAGTCGTCGACCGGCGCGGCGGGCGTTGTCAGTGGTGCCTGTCACGATGCGTGGAGATCGATCCACCAGGGAGACACATATGGGTACGTGGGACGTGGGCCCGTTCGACAACGACACCGCCGCCGACTGGTGCGGAGGGCTGGACGACGCCGCGCCGGAGGCGCGCGAGGGGATGGTCCGGGCCGCGCTGGCCGAGACGGCCGGCACCACCGACTACCTGGACTCGGACGTGGCCAACGAGGCGATAGCGGCCGCCGCCCTGGTCGCGGCGCAGTGCCCCGGGGGTGCCCCCGCCGACTCCGCGTACGGCCCGGACGAGCCCCTTCCGGACCTGACCGGCCTGCGCGAACTCGCGCTCAGGGCGCTGGACCGGGTCCTGACGGAACCGTCCGAGGCGCTGGAGCTCTGGGAGGAAGCGGAGGACGGGCCTTGGCACACGGGGATCAACCAGCTGCGCGGGACGCTTATGCCCCGGCCCTGAGCGGCCTCGATATTCCGTGGAACGGCGGCACCGCGCCGGACAGGATGGCCGCATGACCGAGACCCCGCTCCCCGTGCAGGCCTTGATCGTCGTGGATGTGCAGAAGGACGGAGTGACCGGCGCGGGGGCCGTCCCCGGGGCCGATGTGCTGCTGGACCGTACGGCGGTGCTGCTGGCGCGGGCCCGGCGGGCGGGCGCGGTCGTCGTCCACCTCCAGAACGACGGCGACCCCGGGTCGGGCGACGAGCCGTTCACGCCGGGCTGGGCGCTGCATCTGCCGGTCGTGGACGGCCCCGCGGAGTCCGTGATCCGCAAGACCTGGGACGACGGCTTCAAGGACACGGACCTGGGCGCCGTCCTGACGGACGCGGGCGTGGAGTCGCTGGCCGTCTGCGGCGTCATGTCGGAGATGTGCGTCCAGGCGACGGCCCGCACCGCCCTTGAGCTGGGCTACCGGGTCGTCCTCCCGTACGACGCCCACGCCACCCACGACGTCCCGGCCGCGCCCGGGATCAGCGCAACGGTGCCCGCCGCCGTCGTCTCCCGGGTCGCCGCCTGGGCGATCAGCGCGGACGCGGACGTCACCACGGCCGCCTCGGCCGTACGGTTCACGGCGCCGCCCGGGGCGTGAACCGGGCGGCGGGCGACCGCCGATAGAGGGGGTGTGAGCGACTTGCGCCCCTCGGGGGACGACCGGACCGACGAGGCACTCCTGCGTGCCGTCGCGCAGGGGGACACGGCCGCCCTGGCCGCGTTCTACGACCGGCACGCCGGCTGGCTCCTCGCCCGGCTGAGCCGCCGCTGCCCGGACGCGGAGACCGTGCGGGAGGTCGTCCAGGACACCTTCGTGACGGTCTGGCGCTCCGCCGCCGCGCACCGGGGCGCGGAGGCGGGCGGCTGGCTCTGGGTGATCGCCGCCCGCCGCCTGGTCGACGCGCAGCGCACCCGGGCCCGGACGGAACGCGCGACGGCGGCCGGGCAGGCGGGCGACACCCGCTGGACCGCCCCCGCGCCCTCCGCCGAGGACCGCGTCCTGGCCGGCCTGGAGTACGGGGACGTGGGCGCCGCGCTCGACCGGATCTCGCCGGAGCTCCGGGAGGTCCTGCGCGCCACGGTGGTCGACGGTCTCACCACCAGGGAGGCCGCCCGGCTGCTCGGCATACCCGAGGGCACGGTCAAGACCCGGGCCATGCGGGCCCGCCGCGAACTGCGCGCCGCCCTCGACCGGCTGGTCGCCGAGAGCGGCCCCCTGGGAGGCACGACATGACGACCTGGCACGTGACGGACGAGCTGGTCCTGCGGTACGCGGAGGGCACGGCCCGCGAACCGGACGCCTGGTCCGTCGAGAAGCACGTCGAGTCCTGCACGGGGTGCGCGGAACGCGTGTCGGCCGCCGTACGCGACCGGGGCTCCGGAGCGGCGACGCTGGACGCGATCCGGGCGGCGGTGCTGGCGGAGGCGGTTCCGGTGCCCGGCGGCGCGGGGGCGGGACGTCCGGTGACCCGCCTCGGCGCCTGGCGCGGCCGCGCGCCCGGGACCGGGCCCGCGTGGCACCGCCTGCCCGGACGCCACCGCTTCGGCCGGGTGCTGTGGGCGGCGGGGCCCGCCTTGCGGGGACCGTGGACCGGGGCCCTGGCGCTCGTGGTGTGCGCGGCCGTCGCGCTTGCGTACGGCGGCGGACTCGGTGGTTCCGTGCGGGCCTTGCTGCTGCTCGTCGCGCCCGTGCTGCCGCTCGCCGGGGTCGGGGTCTCGTACGGGCGTTCCGCCGACCCCCTGCACGAGATCATCGCCACCTCCCCCGGCGGCGGGCTGCGGCTGCTGCTGACCAGGACGGCCGCGGTGCTCGGGGTGACCGTCCCGGTGCTCGCCCTGGCCTGGGCGGTGCTGCCCGCCTCGGCCGGCGGCCCGGGGCCCCTGGCCTGGCTGCTGCCCGGGCTCGCCCTGACCCTCGCGGCCCTGGGGATCGGCTCGTACGTCGGCTGCCGCACCGCGGCCCTCGTCGTCGCGGCGGGCTGGGCTGCCGCCGTCACCGTACCGGCGCTCGACACCTCCCCGTCCGCACTGCTCGACGGAACGCCGACGGCGCTCCGCTACTTCGCGGGGCTCCCCGCACAGGGCGCCTGGGCGGTGGCGGCCGTGCTCGGCGCGGCGCTGCTCGTCCTGCGCCGCCGATCCTTCGACCACCTGGAGACGTCATGAGCGCGAACAGCACCGTGGAGGTGACCGGGCTGACGGTCCGGCACCGCCGCAGGACCGCCCTGGACGCCGTCGATCTCGCCTTCGGGCCCGGAGTGCACGGACTCCTGGGCCCCAACGGGGCGGGCAAGACCTCGCTGATCCGGGTCCTGTCCACGGCCGCAGCGCCGGACGCCGGGCGGATCGAGCTGCTGGGCGCCGACGTGGGCGCGGCGTCCGACCACCGTGCCCGGGCGGAGGTCCGGCGCAGGCTGGGCTATCTGCCGCAGGAGTTCGGCCACTACGCCGGGTTCACCGTTCGCGAGTTCGTCGCCTACGTGGCGTGGCTCAAGGAGATGGACGGGGCGCAGGCGGCCGCCGCCGTGGAGCGCGCGGTGGACCGCGTGGGCCTCGCCGACCGGATCGACTCCCGGATGAAGACGCTGTCCGGCGGCATGGTCCGGCGCGTCGGCATCGCCCAGGCGATCGTCAACGAGCCGGAGCTGCTGCTCCTGGACGAGCCGACCGCCGGGCTCGACCCGGAACAGCGGGTCGAGTTCCGGGCCCTGATGCGGGACCTGGGGAAGGACGCGACGGTCATCCTCTCCACGCACCTGGTGGAGGACGTGGTGGCGGCCTGCGAGGACGTGACGCTGATCGAGGCGGGCCGCGTCGCGTACCGGGGGACGACGGACGAGCTGGCGGCCCTCGGCAATAACGGCGACGCCCCGGACGTG
This sequence comes from Streptomyces sp. CB01249, assembly GCF_001905735.1. Taxonomy (GTDB): domain Bacteria; phylum Actinomycetota; class Actinomycetes; order Streptomycetales; family Streptomycetaceae; genus Streptomyces. The sequence continues at coordinate 1,133,854 of NZ_LISW01000002.1, read as the reverse complement.
CTGCACGGCAGCCCGATCGAGCGCGGTTACACGGCGGCCCTGCGCTCCCACCGGGCGACGGCGGGCGCCCGATGACCCTCACCGGAACTCCCGCGCGGCGCAAGGCCCCGGGCCCCGCACTGCGGGCCGAGGCGCGGCGCGGCATCGGCCCGTGGACCGGGCTGTCCACGGCGCTCACGCTCGGCGTGACCATGGCCGGGAAGGCCTACCAGTGGCAGGGCGACTGGATCGAGACCCAGAGGCTCCTGCACACCGGCGCCACCCTGCTCACCGGCCCGCTGGTGGCCGCGGCTGCCTGCTGGCAGGGTGCCCGCGACCACCGGCGCGCCACCGATGAGCTGTGGCGCTCGACGCCGCGTGCGCGGTGGCAGCGGATGGCGGTCGCCGTACTACCGCTCGCGCTGTGGGCGGTCGCCGGGTACGTGGTCGCGCTGGCCGGTTCGTCGGCGGCCACCTGGCCGTACGCGGGCGGCGGGGGCCCGCTCCTCTCGCTCGTCGTCGTGGACGCCGCCTTCCTGGCGGCCGTGGCGCTGCTCGGGTTCACCGTCGGCGTGCTGTGCCGGTGGCGGCTGGCCGCGCCCGTGCTCGCCGCGTTGATGTACCTGGTGCTCGGGGTGCCCAACTACTTGGAATCCTCGACGCAGTACCTGGACCCGGCCGTGCAGTACGCGCTGTGGGACCAGCTGCCCGTGTGGTGGTTCGCCCCCGCCATGGTGGCCTGGACCTGCGGACTGGCGGCCGCCGCGCTCACCGCGGTCGCGGCCCGGCGCCGGCTCGCCGCCCTCGTGCCGCTCGCCGTGGCGGCCGCCGTCGCCCCGCTGATCGTGTCCACGGGCGACGGCATGTTCCGGGACGACCCGGCGGCCCACCACCTCGCCTGCACGGAGGGCAGCCCGCAGATCTGCCTGAGTGGGCGTCAGGAGCACCTGCTGCCCCAGGTCACCGAGGCGCTGTCGGGGCTGACCGGGCGGCTGGAGGGGGTGCCCGGCGCACCGAAGCGTTACGTCGACCGAGAGCCCGTGCAGCACCCCGACGAGTCGTGGGTGCCCACCCCGAATGTCGGCTGGTACCTCCTGCGCGGGCGACTCCAGCACAGGGAGCACTTCGCCTGGCAGGTGGCCATGCGACTACTCGACCGGGACTGCTCCGGTCGCGCGGCGGGATCCAAGAGCTTGGACCGCGTGATAGAGACCGACTCCGCGGTCGCCGGGTGGCTGATCGGTCCCCACGCGGCGCAGGAGACCTATGTTTCGGACTCCCCGGAGCTCCGCCGCCTCGAAGCCATGCCCGACGCCGAGCGCCGCGCCTGGCTGGGCCGCTACATGGCCGCCCGCAACAGCTGCGACCCCTCGGAGGTGCCGGTCCTGTGAGCCTCCCCGTCCTCTATCTCCGCTCCCGCGCCCTCCCCCGTACCGCCGCGGCCCTCGCCTGCACGGCCCTGCTCGCGGCCTGGGCGGCGCACTGGATCCAGGCGCAGCCGACCTTCGACCACAGCGCCCGCGTCCCCGTCCTGGTCCTGGCCCCGCTGCTCGTCGCGTCGGCCATCGGGACGAGCCTGTACGCCCCGGCGGACGAGCTCGACCGGACGGCGGTCCGGCGCTGGTGGCCCCGACGGCTGGCGCACCTGCTCGCGCTCACCGTCCCGGCCGCCGCCGCCCTCGCGCTGGCCGTCCCCGGGCACCCGGAGGCGTTCGGCGCGCCCGGCATGGTGCGCAACGTGCTCGGCGCGACCGGGATCACGGCCGCCGCGGCCGCCCTGATCGGCGCCCGGCTCAGCTGGCTGCCGCTCACCGTGTACACCGGCGCGGTCTATCTGGCCGCGCCGCGCACCCCGGGCGGAGCCGCCTCCGTGTGGGCCTGGCCGATGCAGCCGGGGCCCCAGGTGGGGGCGTGGGCCGTGGCCGCGGCGGCGTTCGCGGCGGGGGCGGCGCTCCACGCCGTACGCGGGGCGCGCCGCGAAGGCGGCTGACCGGGGCAGTCCCCCCGTACGAACTCGCTGGCATCCGCCCGCCCCCGCGCGACAGGATGGCCGGGACAGCCGCCCCGGCCACCGGAGATCAGTGCCATGCCCCACACGTTCGGCCCCGACGCCGACGCCCCCGTCACCCTGGACCGCCGCGAGGGACCGTACGGGGAGGTCGTCCTGCGCCGGCGCGGGGAGGACTTCGAGATCATCGCCAACGGGTGCTTCCTGATGGACACCTCCGACGGGCGCTCCGAGCGGCTGCTGGTCGACGCCGCGCTCGCCGCGCTCCCCGTCGGCCGCACCGGGCCCGCCGTGCTCATCGGAGGGCTCGGCGTCGGGTTCTCGCTGGCGCGGGCCGCCGCCGAGCCGCGGTGGGGCCGGATCGCGGTCGCCGAGCGGGAGGAGGCGATCGTGGACTGGCACCGGCGGGGGCCGCTGGACCGGATCTCGGGGCCCGCGCTCGCCGACCCCCGTACGGAGATCCTGACGACCGACCTCGTCGCGTATCTGCGGACGACTACGGACCGTTACGACGCCCTGTGTCTGGACATCGACAACGGGCCGGACTGGACGGTCACCGAGGACAACAACGACCTCTACTCCCCCGCCGGTCTCGCCGACTGCCGGGCGCGCCTCAACCCGGGCGGGGTGCTCGCGGTCTGGTCCGCACAACCGTCCGAGGCATTCGACCAAGCCCTACGGAATGCCGGGTTCCAGGGGGTTCGGGCGGAAGAAGTGGGCGTTGCCCGAGGTGTGCCGGACGTGGTCCATCTCGCAATCCGGGACGCGTGAGATCCCCCCTACGGGTATCGAAAGCCCCCGAACACCCGGGGGCCAAGGCCCACAAGCACGACACTCCGCCCCGCGCGGGGACCTCGCGGGGCGGTTCGGCCTTGCACCCTGCGTAGCCGGAAACCCTCCGCTGCCTCTACGCTGCTGACCGGTAGCGGGATCACCCACGAAAATCACGAGCGAAAACCGTACGTCCGGGGGAATGGCCTCCGTGAGAACGGGCAGGGGCGGGGCGATGGAACAGACACACACCACCCACAGCGGCGTCGCGGCCACCCCGGGCGCGCAGCGCCGGGTGCTGGTGGTCGAGGACGACGCCACGATCGTCGATGCCATTTCCGCCCGGCTGCGGGCGGAGGGCTTTCTCGTGCAGACCGCGCAGGACGGCCCGGCCGCCGTGGACGCGGCCGAGGCGTGGCAGCCGGACCTGATGGTGCTCGACATCATGCTGCCCGGCTTCGACGGCCTGGAGGTCTGCCGCCGGGTCCAGGCCCAGCGGCCGGTGCCGGTGCTGATGCTGACCGCGCGCGACGACGAGACGGACATGCTCGTCGGGCTCGGGGTCGGCGCCGACGACTACATGACCAAGCCGTTCTCGATGCGTGAGCTGGCCGCCCGGGTGCACGTGCTGCTGCGCCGGGTGGAGCGGGCCGCACTGGCCGCGGTGACGCCGCGCAGCGGCATACTCCGCCTCGGCGAGCTGGAGATCGACCACGCACAGCGCCGGGTGCGGGTCCGCGCCGACGACGTGCACCTCACCCCGACCGAGTTCGACCTGCTGGTCTGCCTGGCCAACACCCCGCGCGCGGTGCTCTCCCGGGAGCAGCTGCTCGCCGAGGTGTGGGACTGGGCGGACGCCTCCGGCACCCGGACGGTCGACAGCCACATCAAGGCGCTGCGCCGGAAGATCGGCGCGGAGCGCATCCGTACCGTGCACGGCGTCGGTTACGCGCTGGAGACCCCCGCGCCATGACCTCGCCCGGACCGGGGCTGCGGCCGTTCTCGATCAAGGCCAAGCTGGGCACCCTGGTGGTGGTCTCGGTGTTCATCACCACCGGGCTGATCATGGTGGCCTTCCGTACGCGGACCGAGCTCCGGTTCATCACCGTGTTCTCGGTCATCGCGACCCTGCTGATCACCCAGTTCGTGGCGCACGGCCTGACCGCGCCACTGGACGAGATGCGCGCGGTGGCCCGGTCGATCTCGCACGGCGACTACACGCGGCGGGTCAACGGCGCGGGCCGGCGCGACGAGCTCGGCGACCTGGCGCAGACCATCAATCTGATGGCCGACGACCTGGCGGCCGTGGACCGGCACCGCAAGGAGCTGGTGGCGAATGTCTCGCACGAGCTGCGCACGCCCATCGCGGCGCTGAGAGCCGTCCTGGAGAACGTCGTGGACGGGGTGTCATCGGCCGATCCGGAGACGATGCGGACCGCGCTGAAACAGACGGAGCGCCTGGGCCGCCTGGTGGAGACGCTGCTCGACCTGTCCCGGCTGGACAACGGCGTCGTCACGCTGAAGGCCAACCGCTTCGAGGTGTGGCCCTATCTGTCCGGGGTGCTGAAGGAGGCGAACCTCGCCGCCGCGCACCGCCGGCTCTCCTCCGGGTCCGGCAACCACTCCCGTACGGACGTCCATCTGCACCTGGACGTGTCGCCGCCGGAGCTCACCGCGCACGCGGACGCGGAGCGGCTGCACCAGGTGGTGGCCAATCTCATCGACAACGCCGTCAAGCACAGCCCGCCGCACGGCCGGGTCACGGTGCTGGCCCGGCGCGGCCCGCAGCCGGAGTCCCTGCACCTGGAGGTGGTGGACGAGGGCCCCGGCATCCCGGAGTCCGAGCGCCACCGGGTCTTCGAGCGGTTCAACCGGGGCGACGTGGCCTCGCCGCACGGCCCGGGCAGCGACGGCGGTACGGGGCTCGGCCTGGCCATCGCCCGCTGGGCGGTGGATCTCCACGGCGGCCGGATCGGAGTGGCCGAATCTGCTCGCGGCTGCCGGATACGCGTCACTCTTCCGGGGATTCCCCAACCGCGAGGTTGACATAGGGTTCGAACCGGAAGGCCGCGTTCTACGTGTTCCGGGAACGGGATACGGTCGAGGCGGCCGCTGCGGCGGCCTCGCGTACCCGGAGCGAAGCGGAACCATGCTTGTTTCCCGCCATTTCCAGCGCCGAAACCCGGCTTTCGATGTGACTTGCACGACGAAGACCTCCCCGGCCTGCAAGGAACGGCCGCGGAGGCGTAGCCTTGATTCCCGCTGTCCATCACCTTGCGAAGCGGAAGAGGGCGGTCACCGCCGTGTCGTCTCAGTCCCCCAGTAACTCGAGCATCTCGACCGACCAGGCCGGCCCGGGCACCAACCCGGCCGCGGCATTCGGCGCCAATGAGTGGCTCGTCGACGAGATCTACCAGCAGTACCTCCAGGACCCGAATTCGGTCGATCGTGCCTGGTGGGACTTCTTCGCCGACTACAAGCCGGGCAAGACCGGCACGGCGGACAAGCCCGGTGCCGCAGCCGCGGGGGCTGCAGCGCCCGCGGCCCCGGCCGCCCCCACCACCGCACCGGCGGCCCCGGCCGCTCCGGCGCAGCCCGCCGCCCAGGCCCCGGCGGCGCCCGCCGCACCGGCCCAGGCAGCCCCGGCCGCGCCCGCAGCGCCCGCCGCGCCCAAGGCTCCGGCGAAGGCCGCCCCGGCTCCGGCCGCCAAGGCCCCCGCCGCGAAGGCCAAGGCCGCCGCGGACACCGAGGCGCCGGGCGGACCGGAGTACGTGACGCTGCGCGGCCCGTCCGCCGCGGTCGCGAAGAACATGAACGCCTCGCTGGAGCTGCCCACGGCCACGTCCGTGCGCGCCGTCCCGGTGAAGCTGCTCTTCGACAACCGCATCGTCATCAACAACCACCTCAAGCGCGCCCGCGGCGGGAAGATCTCCTTCACGCACCTCATCGGGTACGCGATGGTGCAGGCGCTCAAGGCCATGCCGGCCATGAACTACTCCTTCGCGGAGAAGGACGGCAAGCCGACCCTGGTCAAGCCGGAGCACGTCAACCTCGGCCTCGCCATCGACCTGGTGAAGCCGAACGGCGACCGCCAGCTGGTCGTCGCGGCCATCAAGAAGGCCGAGACGCTCAACTTCTTCGAGTTCTGGCAGGCGTACGAGGACATCGTCCGGCGCGCCCGCAACGGCAAGCTCGGCATGGACGACTTCACCGGCGTCACCGCCTCGCTGACCAACCCCGGCGGCATCGGCACCGTCCACTCGGTGCCCCGCCTGATGCCCGGACAGGGCCTCATCATGGGCGTCGGCGCGATGGACTACCCGGCGGAGTTCCAGGGCACCTCGCAGGACACCCTGAACAAGCTGGGCATCTCCAAGGTCATGACCCTGACCTCGACCTACGACCACCGGGTCATCCAGGGTGCCGCGTCGGGCGAGTTCCTGCGCATCCTCTCCCAGCTGCTGCTCGGCGAGAACGAGTTCTACGACGAGATCTTCAAGGCGCTGCGCATCCCCTACGAGCCGGTCCGCTGGCTCAAGGACATCGACGCCTCGCACGACGACGACGTCACCAAGGCCGCGCGGGTCTTCGAGCTGATCCACTCCTACCGGGTCCGGGGCCACGTCATGGCCGACACCGACCCGCTGGAGTACCACCAGCGCAAGCACCCCGACCTGGACATCACCGAGCACGGCCTCACCCTGTGGGACCTGGAGCGGGACTTCGCGGTCGGCGGGTTCGCCGGCAAGTCCATGATGAAGCTCCGCGACATCCTCGGCGTCCTGCGCGAGTCGTACTGCCGCACCACCGGCATCGAGTTCATGCACATCCAGGACCCGAAGCAGCGCAAGTGGCTCCAGGACCGGGTGGAGCGTCCGCGCCCCAAGCCGGAGCGCGAGGAGCAGCTGCGCATCCTGCGCCGCCTCAACGCCGCCGAGGCGTTCGAGACGTTCCTGCAGACCAAGTACGTCGGCCAGAAGCGGTTCTCGCTGGAGGGCGGCGAGTCCGTCATCCCGCTGCTCGACGCGGTCATCGACTCCGCCGCCGAGGCCCGCCTCGACGAGGTCGTCATCGGCATGGCCCACCGCGGCCGCCTGAACGTCCTGGCGAACATCGTGGGCAAGTCGTACGCCCAGATCTTCCGCGAGTTCGAGGGCAACCTCGACCCGCGCTCGATGCACGGCTCCGGCGACGTGAAGTACCACCTGGGCGCCGAGGGCACCTTCACCGGCCTGGACGGCGAGCAGATCAAGGTCTCGCTGGCCGCCAACCCCTCGCACCTGGAGGCGGTCGACCCGGTCCTGGAGGGCATCGCCCGCGCCAAGCAGGACATCATCAACAAGGGCGGCACGGACTTCACCGTCCTGCCCGTCGCCCTGCACGGCGACGCGGCCTTCGCGGGCCAGGGCGTCGTCGCCGAGACGCTCAACATGTCGCAGCTGCGCGGCTACCGCACCGGCGGCACCGTGCACGTGGTGATCAACAACCAGGTCGGCTTCACCGCCGCCCCGGAGTCCTCGCGCTCCTCGATGTACGCCACGGACGTGGCGCGCATGATCGAGGCGCCGATCATCCACGTCAACGGCGACGACCCCGAGGCCGTCGTCCGGGTCGCCCGGCTGGCCTTCGAGTTCCGCCAGGCGTTCAACAAGGACGTCGTGATCGACCTCATCTGCTACCGCCGCCGCGGTCACAACGAGGGCGACAACCCGGAGTTCACCAACCCGCAGATGTACACCCTGATCGACAAGAAGCGCTCGGTGCGCAAGCTCTACACCGAGTCCCTGATCGGTCGCGGCGACATCACCCTGGAAGAGGCGGAGCAGGCGCTCCAGGACTTCCAGGGCCAGCTGGAGAAGGTGTTCGCCGAGGTCCGCGAGGCCACTTCGCAGCCCGCGCAGCCGCACGTCTCCGACCCGCAGGCCCACTTCCCGGTCGCCGTGAACACCGCGGTCTCCGCCGAGGTCGTCAAGCGGATCGCCGAGTCGCAGGTCAACATCCCCGAGTCGATCACCGTGCACCCGCGCCTGATGCCGCAGATGCAGCGCCGTGCCGCCTCGGTGGAGAACGGCACGATCGACTGGGGCATGGGCGAGACCCTGGCCATCGGTTCGCTGCTGATGGAGGGCACCCCGGTCCGGCTCGCCGGCCAGGACAGCCGCCGCGGCACCTTCGGCCAGCGCCACGCGGTCCTGGTCGACCAGGTCACGGGCGAGGACTACACCCCGCTCCTCTACCTGACGGACGACCAGGCCCGTTACAACGTCTACGACTCGCTCCTCAGCGAGTACGCGGCGATGGGCTTCGAGTACGGCTACTCGCTGGCCCGCCCGGAGTCGCTGGTCATCTGGGAGGCCCAGTTCGGTGACTTCGTCAACGGCGCGCAGACCGTCGTGGACGAGTTCATCTCCTCGGCCGAGCAGAAGTGGGGCCAGACCTCCGGCGTCACGCTGCTCCTGCCGCACGGTTACGAGGGCCAGGGCCCGGACCACTCGTCCGCCCGCCCGGAGCGCTTCCTCCAGATGTGCGCGCAGGACAACATGACGGTCGCGATGCCGACGCTGCCGTCGAACTACTTCCACCTCCTGCGGTGGCAGGTGCACAACCCGCACCACAAGCCGCTGATCGTCTTCACCCCGAAGTCGATGCTCCGCCTCAAGGCGGCGGCGTCGAAGGTGGAGGAGTTCACCACCGGCGGCTTCCGCCCGGTCATCGGCGACGACTCGGTCGAGCCGAGCGCCGTCCGCAAGGTCGTCTTCTGCGCCGGCAAGGTCTACTACGACCTGGAGGCCGAGCGCGAGAAGCGGGGCGACACGGAGACCGCGATCATCCGGCTGGAGCGCCTGTACCCGCTGCCGGGTGCGGAGATCCAGGCCGAGATCGCCAAGTACCCGAACGCCGCGAAGTACCTGTGGGCCCAGGAGGAGCCGGCCAACCAGGGTGCCTGGCCGTTCATCGCCCTGAACCTGATCGACCACCTGGACCTGGCCGTCGGCGCGGACGTCCCGCACGGCGAGCGCCTGCGCCGCATCTCGCGCCCGCACGGCTCGTCCCCGGCGGTCGGCTCGGCCAAGCGCCACCAGGCGGAGCAGACCCAGCTGGTCAACGAGGTCTTCGAGGCCTGACCGGCAGCCCGTACGCCCGAGGGGCCCGTCCCGCGCACCCGCGCGAGGCGGGCCCCTCGGGCGTGGGGGCTCAGGTGACGAGCGGTTCGAAGGGCCAGAACCGGGGCGGCGGGTCCGCCGGACCGGCGGTGGCCACCTGACGGCAGGCCATGGCCAGCGGGTGGCGGGGGCCCAGCACCTCATCGGCCCGGGCGCTGTTCGTACGCCCCGGCAGCCGCCGGTCCGCGGGCCGCACCAGCGCCGCGTTCAGCGCCCAGCCGATCGCCCAGGGGTGGTCGTCGCCGACGGCCCGCGCCATCCGGACGACGGCCCGCTCGATGCCCTCGGCCCCCCGGTCCCGGTCGCCGGCCGTCCAGCGCATGAGCCCCAGGTTCCCGCGCGTCCCGATGGTGTACGGGTGCGCGTCGCCCAGCATGCTGCGGTAGCCGGCCACCACCTGCTCGTGGAGTTCCAGGGCCTCGTCGGGGTCGCCCGCCTCCCGTCGCACGGAGGCGGTGCCGGCGCTGATCATGAGGGTGAGCGGGGCGTACTCGCCCAGGGTGCGCAGGGCGTCCCGCCTGATGCGGTCCAGGTCCTCCAGCACGGCCGGGGCGCCCCTGGTCTCGTACCGGCACAGCGCCAGGTGGTAGCGGCCGCGCAGGGTCTGCGGGGCGTTGCCCCCGAGCACCCGCAGATGGTGGTCGACCGTTTCCCGCAGCGCCTGTTCCGCCTCCCGGTACCGGCCGAGGAGCCGCAGGTCCATGGCGAGGTTGATCTCCGAGTACAGCGACGGCGGCGCGTCCGGTGACAGCACCGCCCGCCGGAGTTCGAGGCAGCGCTCGTCCAAGGCGAGCGCGTCCCCGTACCGGCCGAGGAGCCGCAGGGAAACGGCGAGGTTGTTCTCCGCGTTCAGGGTGCGCGGGTCCTCGGGGCCGAGGAGCCGGCGGTCGCGTTCCAGGATCGACGCGGACAGCTCCGCCGCCTCCTGGTAGCGGCCGAGCCCGCGCAGGTCGGCGGCGAGTCCACCGGCGGCCCGCAGGTGGTCCAGGTCCAGTTCGCCGCGCTCGGCCGCCAGGAAGTCCGCGGTGGCGCGCTCGACCCGCTCGCTGTTCCGGTAGTCGCCGAGGGCCCGCAGCAGATTGGCGTAATGGTGGCGCAGGGCCCAGGTCCGGGGGTCGGCGGCGCCGAGCGCGGCCTCCCAGGACCCCATCGCCGCCTCGGCGAACCGGATGCCGCTGCCGTACTCGCCGGAGAGGTACATGTAGCGCAGGCAGTTGAGGACCAGCTGGTGGACCCGCGGGTCCGTGCTGTCCATGACCTCCGCCCATTCGAGGTGGGTGGTGAGCGCGGCGTACGCGGGCCAGTGGCGCGGGTCCGAGGGGTCGCCCGGGTCGGCGGCGGCCAGCGCCCGGGCGGCCCCTTCGGCGAGCGCCCAGCGCTCCTGCTCGGGCAGGTCCTTGCGGATGATCTGCTGGACCATGCGGTGCAGATGGACCGACTCGTCGGCCCCCCGGGACTCCACGCGGATCACGGACAACTGGCGCAGGTGGCGGATCGCGTTGTTCCACAGCGCCGGATCGCGCATCAGACGGGCGATCCCCTCGGGCAGCACCTCCGGCGGGACGGACCCGAGCAGCCGTACGGGGACGGCTCCGGGCGCGAAGAAGCAGCAGAGGTGCAGCAGTCCGACGGCTTCCGGGGCGTTCTCGCGCAGCCGGTTCAGCAGGATCGACCAGGCGGTCTGGAAGGCGAGCGGGAAGTCGGCCGACACCCTGACGACGTCCTGCTCGGCGCCTTCCTCCAGCAGGCCGATGTACTCCTCGACCGACATGGCGGATTCCCCCAGCCAGCCAGCCGTCTGGTCGAGCAGGAGCGGGAGCCCGTCCAGGGCCTCGGCCAGCCGGGCGGCTTCCTCCCGGGTGAGGCGGGGGGCCCGGCGGCGGACGAAGGCGACCGACTCCTGAATCGTGTACGGGGGGACGTCGAGGGCGGTGCAGCCGTGCCCGGTCCACTCGGGGTTGCGGGAGGTGATCAGGACATGGCCCGGTCCGGTGGGCACGAGGTCCTGGATCTGCTCGGGCTCGTCCGCGCCGTCCAGGACGAGCAGCCACCGCGCGTACGGCTCGCCGCGGCGCAGCGCGTCCCGGACGGCGCGCAGGCGCTCGCCGTACTCGGCACCGGTGGAGAGCCCCAGCTCCGGTGCCAGGTTGGCGAGTTGCCGGCGGAAGGTGGCGCGCCGCTCGGCGGGCACCCACCAGACCACGTCGTAGTCGGCCCCGAAGCGGTACACGTACTCCGCCGCGAGCTGTGTCTTGCCGATGCCGGACATGCCGTGCAGGACGACGCGGCCGTGTCCGGTCCCGGCGCGGAGGAGGTCGTACACGGCCATCAGCGGTTCGTCGCGGCCGGTGAAGCGGGTGTTGCGGCGGGGGACGCCGCCCCATACCGCGGGTGGGTCCAGCGGGAAGCGGGGGCCCGTGCGTGCCGTGGACCCGCGGGGGCCCGTGGGCAGCCCCAGCCGCCGGAGCAGTCGTGACTCCGCCGTGTCCGCGCCGACGCGGGTGAGGTCCGCCGCGCCCAGGACCGCAGCGGCCCCGGGCGGCGCGGAGTCCGTGAGGGACACCGCGGCGAAGCGGTCCGGAGCATGTGCGACGACGTCGCGGAGAGCCCGGTTCCAGTCGTCGTGGCTGCGCGAGCCCCGCTGGAAGAAGGAGTCGCTGAGCAGCAGGAGGACGCGGCCCGAGGCGCGGGCGGCGAGATCCCCGAGGGCGTCCTCCAGCGGCTCGTCCGGTGCCGGGTCCCATTCCCGGTGGCTCACCGGCACCCCGCGCCGCTCCAGCCGGTCCGCGATCCACGCCGCCCACGCCCGGTCGTACCCGGCGGAGCCGATGGTGATGCTCGCGTCGGGCTGCGGGGGCCCGGGCGGCGCGGCCGACGCGGTCCGGCGCGTCCCGACCGCGCCCCGCACCACCGCACCCGGCCCGGCCGACTCCGTGATGGCGCAGGGCAGTTCCGCCTTGCGGACCGACGCGCCCCACTGGTTGAAGATGGTCAGCCGCAGCACCCCGGGGCCGGCCGACGGCCCCGCCGTGACGAGGAACGTCGCGGGACCGTACGTACCGCCGAAGCGGTGCAGGACGAGGCCGGGGTCCTCGATCGCCTCGCAGACGAAGTGCGGCGCGCCCTCCAGGGCGACGCTGAACGTCAGCTCCTCCTCCTCGTACGGCCAGGCGTCGCCGTCCGTGTCCCCGTGGGCGTCGAGCGGACCGCGCAGGTCGACGCTGACGCACTGGACGAGGCCCGGCTCCACCTCGGGGAGCCAGCCCACGACGGGTTCGATCAGCAGCGGGCGTTCGTCGGGGGTCATGGCCGCCCGCCCGTCTCGGCCGCCACGGGGGCGCCGTGCGTGCGCGCGGTGAGGCGCAGGGTGCTGAGCGGATGCCCGTAGTACTGGAACATCAGGCTGTACAGCAGGCGCAGCACGTTCCGCTGCCGCTCCGCGTCGAAGGTGCCGTCGTCCTTGACCATCATCGGGACCCCGCCGCCCGCGAGGAAGGTGTCGTAGACCTCCGCGCGGAAGGCCCGGAGCGCACCGGCGACGGGCCGGCCGGAGTCCTCGGTCACGGTGTCGACGATGCGGCGGATCATCACCCGGGCCTCGGGGTCGCCGACCGCGCCCGCCGAGACGATGCAGCCGCCCGCGCCGTTGCGCAGGAAGATCTGGGTGAACCCGCGCAGATACTGCCTGCCGTCGCCGCCGTAGTCCAGGAAGCGCCCGGAATGGCAGGCGTTGAGGCAGACGAGGGCCTCGTCGCGGCCGAGGAGGCGCATGTCGAGGTCGTGGTAGTCGGCCCAGGTGCCGCCGCCCAGGGTGAGCTTGCTGAGTTCCTCGTCGAAGGTGCCGTGGCAGCCCATGTACACCAGGCCGGTGCGCTGCCCGGCGAGATCGTCCAGGGTGTTCAGGAAGCTCTCGATGCCAAAGTGCGGCCGGTGTTCGTACGGGTCGAAGAACTCCTGGTCGCGGGTCATGTCGGCGTGGAAGAAGCTCAGGACCCGGCCGTCGGGGGCGACCGCCCGGTCCGGGAAGTCGTCCAGCCAGCGCGCCACGTCCACGAGCGCGCCGAGCGGCCCGCCGCGCAGCCCGGCGCCCGGCTCCGGGGGCAGGTCCAGGGCCTCCCAGGGCAGTTCGAAGCCGGTCTGGTCCAGGACGACGATCTGGAGGGCGTCGCCGTGGACCCGTCGGCACCGGTTGATCCAGTCCGTCAGCCGGCGCTGGTACGTCGACCAGCGCCGGATGGACCGGAAGAGCTCGGAGGGCGGGGTGCCGCCCCGGCGCGCGTGGCCGAATCCGATGTCCCCGGGCCGGAGCTGGCCGGGTCCCGTGGTGTACGGGAGGGGGTCGACGCCCGCGCACCAGGCCTCGATCCCGAACGCGTCGGGGGCGCCGGGCCCGGTGTGGTGGCGCGCGACCCGGATGCGGGCGTACGCCGTGGCCGGCGGGCGGGCGGCGTCCACGGGCGCGGCGCCCAGGCCGCGCGGCTCGGGAGCCTCGAGGGCCGGGGGACGTGGTCCGGGCAGCGCCTGTGCGGCGGAGGCGACCATGCTCCGGATCAGCCGGAGCCGGCCGTCACCCATGGCGCGCCTCCCGGTCCGGCGCGTCGGAGGCGTCCCCAGCCCCTCCGACGACCCCGCCGCCCAGCGCCTCGGCCAGGGCGGCCGGGAGGCGGGTGTAGGGAGGCCGGCCGGGGTCCACGACGACGCTGCGGAGGCGGCTGCGGCCCAGGGCGCGGATGTGCTCCGCCACGGCCACGGCGTCGTCCACGCCCGTACGGCGCACCGGGCCGCGCACCGGGCGGCCGCTGCGGCTCACGGCGAGCGGGACGTTGCCCCGGCCGTCGGTGGCGACGACCAGGAGCGCTTCGACAAGACCGGCGCTGTGGTGCCGGAACGCCCGCCGCAGCGCCTGCCCGGCCAGGTCGAGACCGTGGGCGAGCGGGGTGGCCCGTCCGGGGCGCCTGGCCAGCGCGGCAGCGATGCGGGGATCCCGGGTGGAGCGGGCGGTGAAGGCGCGGGCCCGGAGCTCGTCCGGCTCGCCCCCGCCGCCGACCTCGACCACATGGACGGAGGCCCGGGTGACGTACGCCCAGCGCAGGAACGGTTCGAGGGCCGGGTACCAGTCCCAGCCGCCCCGGCACGTGTGGTCGAGGACGACGGTCAGCATCCGTACGGGCTCCGGGGCCCGGACATAGCCGCGCAGGTCCGCCGGAACGATCACCAGCGGGCCTTCCGTACCGCTGCGGACGGCCCGGTACTTCGCGGCCTCCATCGCGGTGCGGACCGGGGCGGGATCCCACAGGTCGCGGGCGCGCCGCACCCCGATGACCGGCCCCCGGGACGCCCGTGCCCCCGCGTCGCGCCGGGCCGGCACCCGCAGCGTGGCCTCGCGGTGCCCCGGACCCGCCGTGTCCTCCGGATACGGGAGGTTCGCGGCCGGTGACGGTTCCCCGGGGGCCGCCGCCGGGCCGAGCGGCTGCGCGGATTCCGGCCCGTGCACGGGGACACCCTCTCCGGCGTCCTGCTCCGCGCCGCGCGAGGGCTCCGGGCGCGGCAACGGGCGGCCTGTCCCCGGCGGCTCGGGCAGCTCCCGGTCCGGGGCATGCTCCGGCCGCGCTTCCGGGCGGTGCGGGGTGCGGAGCCGGATGAGCCGCGCGGCGCGGTCGACGTGGGCGGGGGTGACGGGGAGGCCGTCCTCCGGGGCGCCGTGCGGGGTCCGCGCCGCGTCCGCCGGGCCGTCCAGTCGGCACAGGGCGCGGGCGATGCGGGCCAGGGCGAGGGCGCGCCGGTTGCCGCCGCCCTCCTGCTCGTCCAGGAGGTCCAGCACGGCGGAGGCGGCCTCGTCGGTGAGTGCGACGCGGGGCCGGGGGGTGTCCGGGGCGAGGGCCGTCGCCCAGGCGGCGGGCAGCGGGCCGAGGGGGTCAGGTCCGGGGTGCGGGCGCAGATCCGGGGCGGCGAGGCGCAGGGCGAAGCGGTCCAGGAGGTGCGGGGAGAGGAGTGCGGCGTCCTCGGACCGGCAGCACGCCAGCCACCGCGCGCGGGGCTGCCAGTGGTGCCGGATGCCGGAGTGCTCCAGGGCGGCGGTGTCCGCGCCGAGCAGCTGTACGGCGGCGCGCTGGCCGGGGAGGCTGAGCCGGGCGAGGTCGGGGACGACGACCAGCCGGGGCCCGCCGTCCGGCTCGGCGAGGGGCCCGGGGCCGAAGGTGAACCCGATGCCTTCCGGGCCCCGGCGCACGCGGGGGCGTATCCACAGGTCCTCGTCCACCGTGGCGGAGTCCAGCACGGTCCGGGGCGCGGGGTGGCCGGTCGGGTCGCCGGTCGAGCGGCCGAGGAGTTGGGCGAACGTCCGGGAGACGGCGGGCAGGTGCTCGGGCGGGAGGTCGAAGAGCAGGACTCCGGCGAGCGAGGGTTCCAGCGCGGCGGAGACGAGCACGGTGAGCAGGCGCCGGAGGTCCCCGTCCGGCTCGTCCGGGTCCTGGTCGCCTGTCGCTCGCACCGGTGTCCCCCTGTCAGCCGAAGAGCTCGTCCAGCTTGGATTCCTCGTCCGGCCCCCAGACCGGCTCGGGTCCGTGCACCGAGTCGGGCCGGCGGTGGCGCAGGGCGAGCGGCACCACCCGGCGGACATGGGCACGCTCCACGGACCGGGCGCCCTCGCGCGCGGCGAGCGCGCGGGCGGCCTTGGCGACGAGGAGGTCGCCCCGCTGGCCGACGGCTCCGGTGCGGGCGGCGGCCTCGGCGCAGAGCCTGCTGATCCCCGGATCCAGCCGGACCGCTGGCAGCCGTTCCCGGGCGGTGACCAGGGCGTCCCGCAGCCGCTTGTTGTCGTCCTCGGCGGCCCGTAACCAGGCGGAGTCCGCGACGAGGCGTTCCTCCTCGAAGGCGAGCACGGTGGTGATCATCCGGTGCCGCTCTTCGATGTCCAGCTCGGCAGCGGTCACCATCAGCCCGAACCGGTCCAGCAGTTGGGCCCGCAGGCTGCCCTCCTCGGGGTTCATCGTGCCGACGAGCCCGAACGAGACATGGGCCTCGGTGTCGATGCCCTCCCGCTGCACGGACAGGACCCCGGTGGAGACGACGTCGAGGATGATGTTGACGATGTGGTCGTCCAGGAGGTTGACCTCGTCCACGTAGAGCAGGCCCTTCTCGTGCGCCTCCTCCAGGAGGCCGGGCTGCCGCCGCGCCTGGCCGTGCATCAGGGCGTCCAGCTCCCAGCCGCCGAGCACCCGGTCGTCGGTCGCGTTGATCGGGAGCGTGACGGGCAGGCACCCGCCGGTCATCAGCGCGAAGGCCCGCACCACGGTGGACTTGGCCGTGCCCCGCTGCCCGGCGATGAGGACGCCGCCGATGGCCGGTGCGATGAAGTTGAGCTCCAGGGCCAGTTTCAGCTCGTCCTGCCCGACGATGCGGCTGTACGGGAGGATCGGCGCCGGTAACGCCTCGGCCGCCGCGTCGCTCACGAGGGCGCCACCGCCGTGGACACCCGCTCCTCACGTCCCGGCTGCCAGCGGAAGGTGACCTGGATCTGCGCCTCCGCCCCGGCCTTGACCACGGCGGCCATCCCCGCCTCGAAGGTGATGCCGACCTGGAGCTCGACCTCGTCGGGCCGCAGGCCGTCCCCGAGATCGCCCAGCCTGCGCATCGCCTGCGACGCGCAGCGCCGGGCGAGGTCGAGGCCGTCCCCGTACAGATCCTGCGCCGCGCCGAGCGCCCGGCGCCCGGCGTTGTCCCGGGTCTCCTCGCTGCCGTAGAGGGAGTCCGCGTCGGTGACCGGCGGCACGGTGGCCGCGAACGCGTCGGCGTCCACGACCACCGGGATGGGGGCGTCCTCGCCCGGTGCGGGTGAGCCCACTACTACGGCCATCGATGCCCCCAACGTTTGATCAACTGACTTACAGCACAACGCAACTGACTGGCCATTAATATCGCCATGGCATCAGACGATCAGCGGCTCGAAGTCCCAGTACGGACGGTTGCGGGAGCGGGCCGAGACGGTGTGCACATGCTGGGCGCCGAGGGTCGACACGAGGTCGTCCAAGGCCTCGCTCTCGATCTTCTCGGCCTTCTGCCGGTCGCGGATACCACGCAGGTCGGCGGCGTGGGCAATGCGAGCCGACAACGTCAGCGGGTGGGTACGGCCGAGCACTTCTACGGCCCTGGTGATGACGGAGTCCGTCAGCGCGGCAGCACCCTCGGGGTCGCCCACGATATTCCGCAGGGCCGAGGCGTTGATGCCGCAGCCCAGCGTCCACGGGTGGTTCTCGCCGACGGCCTGGGTCATGGCGACGAGCGCGTCTTCGAGGAGCATGTGGGCATGCTCCCGCTCTCCCACGTTGCGCAGGATCAGGGCGTGGTTGGATCGGGTGCCCGCTGCGTAAGGATGGTCTTCGCCGAGCATACCCGTGTAGCCACCAACCACCTTCTCGCTTATGGCTCGTGCCTGGTCGATGTTTCCATGTTCACGGGCGAAACAACTCTGACCGGCCGAGAACATCATCGTCAGCGGGTCGCTCTCGCCGAGGACCCGTTCACATCGCTCCAGAACACGGGTGAACAGACCGGAGGCCTTGGCGCGTTCGCCGTTGCGGTAGTGGCACAGCGCGAGGTTGTACTCGGCGCGCAGGGTCTGAGGATTGTCCTGCCCCAGGACGCGTCGGTGCACCTGGACGCTCTGGTTCTGGAGGGAAAAAGCCTCGTGATAGCGACCGAGAAGGCGCAGGTCCGTGGCGTAGGCGGTCTCGGAGTACAGCGTCCAGGCGTGCCGTTGCCGCAGGAGCTGACGGCGGGAGTCCAGCGTGCGCAGGTCGAGTTCCAAGGACTCCGCGTACCGGCCCAGCAGCCGCAAGGTGACGGCCAGGTTGCTCTGTGCGTTGAGCGTCCGCGAGTCCTGGTCACCCAGCAGTCCCTGGTACGAGGTGAGGACCCAGTTGGAGACTTCCAGCGCCTCGTCGTACCGGCCGAGGCCCCGCAGGTCGGCGGCCAGGCCGGAAGCTGCCCGCAGATGCTCCAGATCCTCGGGGCCGCGCTCTGCGCGCAGCCGCTCCACCACGGCGCGCTCGATGGCCTCCGTCCCGGCGTAGTCACCGACGGCCCTGAGCAGGTTGCCGTAGTGGTAGCTGACGTCCCAGATCCTCGGATGGTTCTCGCCGAACAGCTCACGCCAGGCGGCCATCGCGCGTTCGCCCAGCTTGATGCCCGCCCGGTACTCCCCCGACAGGTACATGTAGCGCAGGCAGTTGAGGACCAGCGTCTGCACAGCGGGATCGGTGCTCTTCAGGACGTCGGCCCACTTGAGGTGCGGAGTGAGCTCGGCGTACGCGGGCCACAGGCGAGTGTCGGTGGGACGTCCGGGATCGGCCGCCGCGAGGGCGCGCCGGACGACGTCGATGAACTCCTGCCGGTTCTCCTCCGTCATGTCGTGCCCGATGATCTGGTGAACCATCCGGTGCATGTAGACGGTCTCCCCGGAGGACGTCGCGTCACCGCCCGATTCATGGGATTCCAGGCGGACCACGGAGTACTGACGGAGCTGGTTGATCGCCTTGTTCCACAGCAGGGGGTCGCTCATCAGGCCGGAGACCTGTTCCGGCAGGTCACCTGGCGGCATCTCCTTCAGCAGCCGTACGGGGATGGAGCCGGGCGCGAAGAAGCTGCACAGGCGCAGCAGGTCGACGGACTCGGGGACGGTGTCCCGGAGCTTGTTCAGCAGTATCGACCAGGCGGTCTGGAAGGCGAGCGGGAAGTCCGCGGAGACCTTCACGACGTCTTGGTCAATGCCGCCTTCGAGGAGTTCGATGTACTCCTCCACGGACAGGTCCGAGTCGTTGAGCCAGCCCGCGGTCTGGTCCAGCAGCAGCGGCAGGTCTTCGAGGGCATCGGCCAGCTGGTCGGCCTCGGCCGGGGTGAGGCGCGGGGCGCGGCGCCGGATGAAGGCCACGGACTCGTCGCGCCGGTAGACGGGCACCTCGACCAGGTTGCTGTTGTGCTCGCTCCACTCCGGGTTGCGGGAGGTGATGAGCACGTGTCCGGGTCCGGTGGGCACCAGGTCCCAGATCTGGTCGGGTTCGTCGGCGCCGTCCAGGATGAGCAGCCAGTGGGAGTGGGGGTCGCCCCGGCGCAGCGAGTCGCGGACGGCGCGAAGCCGTTCACCGTACTCGGGGCCGGTGGACAGGCCCAGTTCCGGGGCGAGTTCGGCGAGCTTCTGCCGGTAGATCGCACGGCGGTCGGCGGGCACCCACCAGACAACGTCGTACTCGGAGCCGAAGCGGTAGACATACTCTGCGGCGAGCTGAGTCTTGCCGACGCCGGACATGCCGTGAAGGGTTACGACCCCGGCGCCCGGTCCGGATTCCTGGAGCGCCCGGTAGGCGTCGGTGAGCAGTTGCTCGCGGCCGGTGAAGCGGATGTTGCGGCGCGGTACCCCACCCCATACCTGCGGGCTGTCGGACGGGAAGCGCGGACCCGAGGGGGCCTCGGGCAGGGGGTCCGTGGGCAGCCCCAGCCGGACCAGAAGCCGCCGCTCCGCCTCCTCGGCGCCGACGTTGGTGAGGTCGGCCGCGCCAAAGGCAGAAGTGGCTCCGGGCAACGCCGACGTGGTGACGCACACGGCCGCGAACCGGTCCGGGTCGGGGGCGACTTCGGAGCGCAGGGCCCGGTTCCACTCCTCGTGGCTCCGGGGGCCGAGCTGGAAGTACCAGTCGCTGAGGATCACCAGGACACGGCCGCGTGCCAGCGTCAGGTCCCGCAGCGACTCCTCCAGCGGGATCGAGACCGGCGGGTCCCACCGTTGCTGGACAACGGTCACGCCACGCCGCTCCAGACGGTCCGCGATCCACGCCGCCCAGGCACGGTTGAAACCGGCGAAACTGATCGTGACGGCGTCCGCCCCGTTTACTCCAACTGGCTTACGCGTTGCGGGCATTCAACCGTCTCCCTGCCTCGATACGAGCCTTCTCAACATACCCCGGAGCATGGTCGCTCCGACCGGAATCGGGGCGATGCTCACTGCCTTCGCGAGCCGTTCCTCTGCTGCCATATCACCTTGGCGGTACTCACGTACGCCTGAGCGCGCGCGAGGTGCCCGGGGGGAGGCGGAGAATCGTCCAGACGGTCGTAGACCGAGATCATTTCGTTGACGAGAGTCCGGCCTTCGGGGGTCAGCGCCGCAGAGCCGGCCAGCACAGGCAGCACTGCACCGACCTGCTCACGACAGCGGGCGTGCTCGGCCCAAGCCAGGTCACGGTGGGCGGACCGGGGCGCGTGCAGTGCAAACCGCTGCCAGAAGTCCGCGAGCGCCACGTGTGAGTAGGCACCCTGGAGCAGTCCGTCGAAGGGCCGGGGATCGGTTCGCCACGGGGCGAAGTACCGTTCGGCAGCGCCCTCCTGATGGAGCTGCACCATCGCGGAAAGCGCGGACAGTTTGGTGTGCTGCAGTTCGTGTACCAGCGTCGAGGCGAAGTAGGCCGCGGTCGCCGGTTTGCTGCTGAGGACCGCGCCGAACGCCTCACGCCGGGTACCACTGCAGTGCGCCGCGCTGCGCCCCGTGGGCCCGGAACCGGGCGGCGGCCCGAGCGGGACCATGCAGCGCAGCAGGACGGCTGCCTCGGTGAGCCGGTGCTCCCCGCCCACACGCAGCAGCCGTTCCACCCCGGACCAGGACTCGATCCAGGTCTTGCGCTCCCAGTCCTCGATCTGGTTGGCACCGCTCAACCCGTACTGCTCCACCCCGCTGCCGAGCGTCCGGTACGGGTCCAAGTCGTCCAGGGCTACCGGGCTCCCCCCAGGCAGTGCTGCAGGCAGCATGAGGAGGGGCAGCCAGCGTGGGTCCGCCGAGCTCGTGGTCCCGTCCGGATGTATCCGGACGCTCAGCAACGGGCCGCCGGCAGGCGCGACCGTCAGCTCCCCTGCGTTGCAAGTCAGTTCGACAGGGCCGGGATCCACGCGTACGGCTCCCAGGGTGGGCAGCGAGAGGAGTCCGCCCCAGGGCCCCAGACACACGCTGAATCTCACCCCCGCCCGCGCAGCCCCCGCGGCCGCCAACGCCGTCAGATGCGCCAGACCGGCGCGAACCTCCGGCCCGGCCGGCGCCTCCGACGTCAGCCCGCCCAGCAGCCGCTGCGCCCAGGGCCCGGCCATGGGGTGGAACAGAACCGTCCGCACCGCCCCCCGGTCCGCGTGTTCGGCGGCTTCGAGGAGGGCCCAGTCCGCGCGGAGCCGGTCCAGCAGCGGGGGTGGGCACACGGTGGCCGGGGCGGCCTCCGCCGCGTCGAGCACCGCGCGCAGGAGGACGAGGCGGCGGGTGTCCTGGTCGCGGACGAGCAGGCCCAGCGAGGCGGCGTCGCCCTCGGTGCGGCCGAGCTCGCGCAGGACGTGGTCGGGGACGGCAGAACTCATGGGGGGTCTCCAGCGGTTGCATCGGCCAGCCGGTCCGCGATGTGGCGGATCAGCCGTTCGAGGTCGGCGCAGTAGACGGAGGGGTTCCGGAAGCCGTTGTCTGCGCGGTAGCGGTGTGCGTAGTGGCCGCCCCCGCACACGGTCAGCAGCGGGCAGGCGCGGCAGGCGGCGGCGAGCGCGCCGGCCCCCGCCTGGCGGGCGGCCACGCCCGGGTGGCGCAGCGCCTCGTCGAAGGTGTGGTGGAAAACGTCGAGGCCGGTGGCGGCCGCGCCGTCGTACGCGGACTTGAGCGAGTCGACCTGCTCGATGGAGCCGTCCGTCTCGACCACGACCGCGTTGACCGGGTCCAGGCCGAGGGATTCGGTCGCGGCGGGCAGCCCGAGGAGCAGCGCGAAGCACTCCTCGAACAGCCGGATCCGGGTCTCCCGCCGGGGCGCCCCCCACCAGCGGTCGAAGACCGTGCACAGCCAGTCGCCGTACGGGGTGGGGCGCCCCGGACCCGGAGCGGCGGAGAGGCCCGGCGGCGGGCTGGACCAGTTGCCGTGCGGCAGCAGGAGGTCCAGGGCCGGAGGGCGCAGGGCGAGCAGTGACTCGTACATCTCCACCGGGTCGGTGTCCGGGTCCACGACGGTGAGGATGCCCGCGTACGCCTCGGGGTGGTGGTCGGCCAGGAGCCGGGCGCCCCGGGAGGCGGCGGGCCAGGAGGGGCGGCCCGCGTGGTCGGTGCGCAGGGTGTTGTGGGCGGCGAGCCCGCCGTCGAGGCTGATGCCGACGCGGATGCCGTGCCGGGCGAGCGTGGTGACGGCGGGGCCGGTGAGCAGGGTGGCGTTGGTCTGCACGGTGGTGTGGACGGCGCAGTCCGCCGGCACCCGTTCGCGCACCGCGTCGGCGAGGGCGGCCAGCCGGCCCGGCCCGGCGAGCAGGGGTTCGCCGCCGTGCAGGACGAGGGCGACGCTCCCGAGCCCGTGGGCGGCCGCGTGCTCGGCGATCCGGGCGGTGGTGCGGTCGAGGACGGCGGGCGACGCGGCGGACGGCCGGTCGCGCCAGGTGCGGTCGGGTCCCTCGTACAGGTAGCAGTATCGGCAGGCCAGGTTGCAGCGGCCGTGCACCTTCACGATGAACTGCCCGAAGGGCACCGTGTGCCCGCGGCCGCGCGCCCGGGCATCACCCCGCGGCGCCGGTTCCGCGGGCCGCTCCCCCCGCGGCGTCGTCCGTCCAGCCATTCGAGCACCCCCGTGCTGTACGCCGGCCGGGATGGCCCCGCTGTCGGCCCGGGGTGAGTGTCCCCGTCGTACGGCGGACGCAGGCCCGGCCCGGGCCATGATGTCCTGAACGGGCACACCCCCCGGCCGAAACCGTGCGGTAGGACACTCAGAACGCGTTGGTGAACCCCCAGAGCATTTCCTTCGGCTGCTCCGCCCGCCCGCGCAGATCGGCCACCACCTCGGACAGCACCGGGTGGTCCATCGTCCGCAGGGTCGCCAGGTCCAGGCCCAGCAGGTCCGGCAGTTCATCCGTGCCGGCCGCGCCCGTTCCCTCGTACCGTGTCGACTCGCTCATCACGCCTCCCCGTACCGCAGCACCGGGCCGGCCGGTGACCCGCTCGCCGTTGAGCGCGTTCCGCCGGTCCCGCATCCCTGACCTGCCTTGTCGTGCCCTGCCCTACGTGTACGCCGGGGCCCGGGCCACGCTCGCCGTCGAGCGCGCCGCTCTCACCGCTCCAGCTCCGCCAGCCGCTCGGCGGTCGCCTCACCCGCCGCGCCGCCGGTGTCCGGCAGTTTGCGCCACTCCTGGCGGGCCGCCCGGTACGCGTCGCGCGCGGCCCGGGGGCGTCCCGCCCTCTCGTACGTCATACCCCGCCAGTGGTTGGCTGTAGCAGCCAACTCGACGGCTTCCTGGAGATGTTGTGGACTCTCCTGCTCCGTTTGCGCCTCGGCGGCCGCGTCGGCGGCCGACCGGAACGCCTCCGCGGCCTCGTCCCGGCGGGCCGGGCGGTCGAGGACCCCGGCCGCCTGGAGGAGGGCCCGGCCCAGCTCCAGCCAGCAGCGGGCGGCGGTGAGCGGGGCGGTGGCCTCCTCGGCCGCCAGCTTGAAGAGGTACTCGGCCTCCCGCAGGTCGACCCGGTCCGCCGTGGCGCGGTGGCGCAGCATCAGGGCGCGGCCCAGCATCAGCAGGCGCTCGGACTGCTGGGCCCCGCCGGCCGGCATCTCGGAGCGGCAGTCGCGCAGGACCCGGACCGCCGCGCCGATGTGCGCGCGGCCGTCCGGGAGTTCGGCGCGGCGCAGCAGCGTGGCGCCCCACTCGGCGAGCAGGTCGGTGTAGGCGCGCGAGTCGCGGGGGATGCCCCGGGCCGCGCGGGCGAACCACTCGGCGGCGGCGACGAGTTCGGCGGGGTCGCCGGTGTGTTCGTAGCGGGCGGCCCGGACCCGGCCGGCCCGGGTCTGGAGCTGGGCGCGCTGCCGCTGGTCGCGTACGGTCTCCAGCGACTGGGCGGTGAGGGTGGCGGCCTCCTCCGGCTCGGCGCCCGAGGCGAGCAGCGCGTCGACCAGGTCCAGGACGATGCGGACCTCGGTGCCCATGGTCTGCCCGGTGCTCTGGGCGAACGCGGTGCGCAGGGACCGGGCCGACTGGCGGGCGTACTCGCGGGACTGTTCGCCGTCCTGGGTGGCGCGGGCCAGCTTCAGGAGGGTGCGGCCGTGCTGGAGGGGCAGGACGGCGGGGCGGTTCTCCTGGTCGGGCCAGGCGTCGGCGAACGCTTCGAGCATGCCGCAGGCGCTCTGGAGGAGGGCGGTGTCGCCGTCGAGCCGCCACTGCGCCTCCAGGGCCCGGACCCGTTCCAGGGTGAGGCGGAGGGCTTCGCCGGGCTCCAGGCCGGGGCTGGCGCAGGCCGCGGTGTACTCGCGGTCGGCGCGCCGCAGCAGCTCCAGCGCGCCGCGCCGGTCGCCGCGCCTGCGCCGGTCGTCGGCGGCCGCGTGCAGCACCTTGGCGAGCACCGCGCGTTCCCGTACGGCGCCGGGGCGGGCGGCGGCCCGTTCCGCGGCGCGTTCGGCCTCTTCGAGCAGGTCGGCGCCGCCCTGGACCTCCCACAGGCGCAGCACGCAGCGCGCGTACTCCGCCTGGAGTTCGGTGTCGTCGGAGGGGGCCTGGCCGTGCTCGGCGGCGCCCCTGAGCAGCTGTACGGCGTCGATCAGGCGCTGCACCATCTTGTCGGTCTCGAAGTGGCGCACGAGTTCCCGCGCGCGGCGCACGGCGAGGCCGGCGGCCTGGGGGTTTCCGGGGGTCTTGGGCTCCCGGGTGACGAATGGTGGCGGTACGGGCATGAATCGCTCCAGTACGCGGGCTGCGACTTCGGCAAAGGCGTGGGGGACGCGTGGGCCCCCGGGTGTCTCGTTCCCCCCGTTCCCGTCGTTCTCCTCACTCTCGTCGGCTTCGTCCGTGTCCCCGGCGGCGTCCCGGGCGGGGACGGGCCAGGGGGTTCCGTGCCCGGCGTCGCGGGTGGTGCCGTCGCCGAGCTGGGCGTAGGCCAGGGCCGGGAAGTTGGGCCCGCCCTTGCCGAACCGCTGCTCTATGTACTGCGAGCAGTGCTTGAGTACGAGGAGGGCCTCGTCGCGGCCGAGGGGCCCGAGCAGTGCTTCCTGGACGTCGGGCTCGAAGACGTACCACTGTCCGCGTCCGGTGCCGCCCTCCTGCCGCTTGAGGAGTCCGCTGAGCAGGACCTCGGCGAGTTCGGAGGGGCCGGAGTGGGGCAGCATCGTGCGCTGGACGAGTTGCATGACGGGCAGGTAGAGGGGGGCCGCCGCGAGGTAGACGGCGAGCTGTCCGGCCGCCGGGGAGGCCGTCGAGCGGAACCGGCTGACCAGGTGCAGCGAGGACGGGGTGTCGCCCGGGCGGCGGGCGGGGGCCGCGGGCTGGTCGGCGCGGACCCAGCCGACCGCGCCCGGCACCGAGGCCGCGCCGGTGCCGGAGAGCAGCCGGGCCCAGGCGGCGAGCGCGTCCGCGACCGGCGGCAGCACGGGGACGGCGAGGGCGCCGGGGTGGGCGGGCCCCGTTCCGGCGTCGCCGCTGACCTTGAGGAGGGTGGCCCCGGCCGGGCCCTCGCCCCGGGTGAGCGAGCCGAAGGTGACCGGCAGCCGGGTCCGGTTCCACATGCGCTGCGGCAGCGGCTGGAGCACGGCGACCGGGGCGAGCCGGGCGAGCTGGTGCAGCAGCCGGTGGGCGTGTCCGGTGCGCCAGAGGGGGCCCGCGCAGTCGCTGACCACGACGGTCACCCGGCGGCCGGTGGGGTCGCTGAGCCGGTCCGCCGAGTGGAGCGGGGCGGCGGTGGGGTCGGGGCTGCGGCTGACCGTGCAGCCGCCGTCGGGACCGGGGTGGAGGTAGCGGATCTGGACGTCCCGGAACGCGCCGATCCGGGCGAAGATCTGCTGGAGCTCCTCGAACAGCCGGTCCCAGACCAGCATCGAGGATGAGGCGTCCATCACGCACTGGACGACGGCGTCGCCGCGCCGGACTCCCCGGAAGACCGGCATGACCACACCCCCGGCGCGGGCGCTGCGTTCGGCGGTCGCCGACTCGTCCAGGACCTGGCGCAGCGGTGCGGAGACCGGGCGGTAGCGCTGCAACGGGCGTAGTGCGCGGGTCAGTTCGAGGGGGGCGGGCAGCACGGGCGCGGCCGGTACGCCGAGGGGCAGCACGGCGGCGCGGGCGTCCGCGCCGGACCGCACGCCCGTCGGGTCCGGTGCCGTGTCCGGGTCGCCGGGCCGGGTACGGCCGGGGACGGGGTGCAGGGAGATCCGCTCGCCGTCCCCCGGTGCGGGCGTCTCCTCGCTCCGGGCGTCCGGGTCCGTGTCCGGGGTGCGGGCGTCCGGGGTGGTGGTGCGGCGGGGGTCGGGGCGCTCTTCGGCGGGGCGGTGGCCGGGGCGGCGCGCGGGGTCCCGGCCGGTGCCCTCCTCGTCGGGCGCGGACGCGCCGCGGGTCCACCGGGCCAGCCAGAGGGCGTCGCAGAGCTGCTCGACGTCCGGGTCGAGCCCGGCGCCGCGCAGCCGCGCGACCAGCTCGGGCAGTAACCCGTCGTCGTGGAGCTCCGGGGCGCCAGGCCCGCCGCCGCCACCGTTCTCGTCCGCCGCACCGGACATCAGAACCTCACCTCGGCCGGTCGAGTCGCTGGATGAGCAGGTCGGCGAGCCGGTCGCGGCCCGCCGGTGACGCGGCGTGCGTGAGGTATATGGCGTTCAGCAGCTGGTCCGTGGCGAGGAGTTCGGTGCGGGAGCGTTCCAGGAAGTGGGCGATCAGGTCGTCGCTGGCGCGGGCGGCCTCCTCGCCGAGGTGGGCCTTGACGAAGGAGGCGAGGCGCTTGTGGTCGGGGCGGCCGAGCTCCAGGTGGATGCAACGGCGCATCAGTGGGGCCGGGAAGTCCCGCTCGCCGTTGCTCGTGAGCACCACGAAGGGGAAGGCCCGGCACTGCACCCGGCCGCCCTTGATCCGGACCTTGTTGCCGTCGTGGTCGAGGACGTCCGCCTCGCCGTCGGGCAGCCGGTCGGCGATCCGCTCCAGCTCCGGGATGGCGAACTCGCCCTCCTCCAGGACGTTCAGCAGGTCGTTGGGGAGGTCGATGTCGCTCTTGTCCAGCTCGTCGATGAGCAGGACGCGCGGCCGGTCCGAGGGCAGCAGCGCGGTGCCGAGCGGGCCGAGCCGGATGTAACTGCCCACGCTCTGGGCCGCGTCGGCCCCTTCCGCGCCGCCGGCCGCCGCGTGCGAGGCGATCTGGACGTCCTGGAGCCTGGCGATGGCGTCGTAGTGGTACAGGCCGTCCTGGAGGGTGGTGCGGCTGACCACGGGCCAGCGCAGCACCTTGCCGAGTTCGAGCTCCCGCGCCACGGAGTGGGCCAGGGTGCTCTTGCCCGCGCCCGGGTCCCCGGTGACGAGCAGGGGGCGCCGCAGGTACAGCGCCGCGTTGATCATCTCCAGTTCCTCGGCGCCGGGCCGGTGCTCCTCGGCGACGCGCCCGGGGATGCCGAGCCGCCGGTCGGCGGACTCGCCGCCGTCCGCCCCGCCGGGCCCGCGGCCTCCGGTGAAGTCGCGCCAGGGCGGCGGGGGCGGCAGCTGGGGAACCTCGTCGTGCGGTTCGCCGATGCCCCGGTAGATGAGCCACTCGCTCGGTTCACTCATAGCGTGTCCCTCGTTGTCACTCGTCCGCCAGGGGCGGCCTGCGTCGGACGTGCCCTACCGTAGCGATCCGGCTCAACACCCGTAAGGGGACAGCCAGTTCGCTTACACGACTGATGCTTTGCGCGGTGGCTCACGGCGCCTCCAGGAAGTCGGAGCCCGGCAGCGGACGGTGTGGGTCGTCGTAGTAGAGGGCAGCGCCTGCGGACCAGTACATCTCCGTCCGCCCCGCGCTCACCCCGCGTCTCAGTTCGTGGATCTTCCACGGCAGCCGGTCGTGGGTGCGGGTGTCCGACACCGCCTCGGCCACGCGGCGGTGGAACTCCTTGCAGACCGTGTCGCCCTCCGCGGTGCGCCGCTGGAGCAGCGCCACCCCGAAGCCGCTGTCGAGCAGCCGCACCACCCCGGCCGTGACGTCGGGGTCCGGGTTGCCGTAGCGGCACAGGACGGGCACGGTCTCGTGGGCCAGGGTGCGCAGCCGCGCCGACTCCGGTACACGTACCCGCAATTCGTCCTCGCAGTCGACGACCTCGGCCCGGATCGCGGCCGCCAGACCCGCGTCCCACCGGGCGGGCCGCTCGTCGGTAGCCCCCGGGTACGGGCTGCGCAGCACCACAGGGCGTACGGCTCCGAGCCGCATCCCGGACGGCGGCAGCTCCCAGTCGTCCACCGGCAGGCCGAAGAGCGCGGGCGCGACGACGACCTGGAGCATGGCGGGGCTGTCCGGTTCGTCGCACCGGCGGAACGCCTCGGTCAGCGCGGCGGCGAGCCGGTCCGGGACGGTGCCGAGCGGCACGCCGCGGCTGTCCTCGTCCACGGGCTCCGCCTCCCCGGCCCGGCGGTCCACGGCGACCCGCCAGTCGTACTGGTCGCGGGCCCAGCCCTGGAGGTCGACATGGAGCACGACGCAGTCTCGTTCGCCGTAGAGGACGGGGTCGCCGGCCGGGGCGCGGGCGGCCTGCTGGCGGTTCTGTTCCAGGCGGAGCCGGATCGCGGCCCACTCCACGTCGAGGCGGCGGCGCAGGTCGCGGGGCAGTTCGGTGTCGGCGACGCGCTTGACCCAGCCCCAGAGCGCCTTGGCGTTGCGCACGGAGAGCTGGCCGCAGGGGCGGTCGGCCGCGAGGACGCCCATGCAGTAGCGGACGATCAGCTCGAACCGCGCCTCGCGGTCGCGGGCACGGGCGTCGTACAGCGCGCCGAGCCCGTCGCGCCAGCCGCGCGGGGCCGGGCGGTGGTCGCGGGCGTACACCCCGGGCAGCCGGTCGAGCAGGGTCAGCAGCGACCGGGTGCTGGCCGGGGGCGGCAGTTCGGCGAGCCGGCCCAGGAGTTCGGCGCGGAGCTTGGGTCCGAGGATGCCGCCGGGCGGGTCGGGCAGGTCGCTCTGCGCGTCGGTCCAGGTCCGCTCGGTCCCGGCGGAGCTGGTGTGCCGGTCGGCGTGGTAGCGGTCGTGGGCGTGGAAGACGGACTGGTATATGTCGTCGGTCTCGGTCTCGACGGGCCCGGCCGGCACCTCCAGGGTGCGCAGCCGTTCGACGCCGACGGCGGTGCCGCCCTGGTGGCCGTTGATCTGCGACTTGATGACGCCGACGACCTCGCCCCGGGCGAGGTCCACCAACGGCCCGCCGGACATGCCGAGTTCCACCCAGTCGCCGTCGATCCTGACGACCTGTTCGGCGTCGCCCGATCCCCCGTACGAGCCCTTGACGACGCAGACACCGCTGCGGTTCTGGAGCCCGCCGCCCTGGACGGGCGCCCAGCCCACGCAGCGGACCTCGCGGCTGCGGAGCATCGCCTCGGACCGCTCGGTGACGTACACGCAGGGGTGTTCGACGGGGCGCTGGAGCTGGATGAGCGCCAGGTCGGGGGCGGGCCAGCCGCCCGGGCCCGGGGGCCGGGTGCCCGGCAGTGCGGCGACGACGCGGCCCGGCACCTCGGTCAGTTCCGCGCTGTAGCGGTCCTCCTTGAACCACACGCCCACCATGCCCGCCTCCCCCCGCATCGCCACGTGCGCGCACGTGAGGACCCAGCTGGGTGCGACGAAGAAGCCGCTGCCCAGGAAGTCCCCTTCCGGCCCGTCCTGGGCATACCCGGACGGCGGGCGATGGATGCGTACGGTGGCGTCCTGGACGAGGTCCATGAGAGCGGCCTGAGCGGGGCCGAGGGCCCCCTCTGCGCCCCCCTGTTCCCCGAAGGTCATGCCCCGCCGCCGTCGCTGCCGCCCGCACCGCCAGGGTGTGCCGGTGCGCCGGGGGGTGCCCCGGCGGGCGGGAAGCCCGGGGGTGCGCCGGCGCCCGGCGGTGGTGCGGCGGGCGCGGGGGGCGGGGCCGTCTGCGCCGGTACGGGGGCGGGCGGGGGCGGGTCGATGGGCGGCCCGCCGCCGTTCCAGGTGAGGGTGACCGTGATGGCACTCTTCGCCTCGCCGTCCGCGAGCAGCCCGACGATCTTCCCGGCCTTGGCGGTCAGCTCGATGCCGAACTCGACGCTCACCTCGTCCGGCCGCACCGCCCGCAACGGCACGGCGAGCGAGCGCGCGACCCCGGTCACCACGGAGTGCAGGCTCTCGACCCGGGCCTGCACCTGGTCCGCGAAGTCCCCGAACCCGGTGTCCGTATAGGTCGGCCCACCGCCGGTCCCCGGCCCGGTCAGCTCCTCGGCCCCGGAGATCCTGGCCCAGACCGGTGTGCCGTCCGGCAGCTCAATACGCGTAATACGGGACCCACTGTCACCCATGACACCCCCCGTTCACCAACTACCCGCAGATTAACGGCCGTAACGGTCCGGGGCGAGGCACTTCGACCAGGACGCGAGCGGCTCCGCGAGAAGGGCCCCGCCGAGCGCGGACGCCAGACGGGCCGGGAAGCCGCGCACGCCCGGAGCGGCCACAGGGCCGCCCTGCCCCACCACTAGACTTGCGGCATGTACTTCACCGACCGCGGTATCGAGGAGCTGGAGAAGCGGCGAGGCGAGGAAGAGGTCACTTTCGAGTGGCTCGCCGAGCAGCTTCGTACGTTCGTCGATCTCAATCCCGACTTCGAGGTGCCGGTCGAGCGCCTCGCGACCTGGCTGGCCCGTCTGGACGACGACGAGGACGAGGACGAGTAGGGGTCACTCCCCGTCGGGGCGGCCCTCGCGTACGCGGTCGTACGCGAGTCCCAGCGCCCCGTGCGCCATCAGCAGCACCCCGGCGAACGCCCAGCCGCCGCTGCGCCGGGCCGCTCCCCACAGGGCGAGCGGCAGTCCCGCCGCGAGCTGGGCCCCCGCGAGCGCCCGCGCCCGCGGGCCCCGCACCCACGGGCCGAAGCGGCTGCTCTCCACCGCGCCCAGGTCGACCTTGACCGCGTCGCGCCAGCCGGGCCATTCGATGCGCTCGGCGTTCGCGTCCAGCCCGGCCGGGAGCGTGAGGCCGGTGCGGGTGAGCACGGCGAGCAGCCCGCGCAACCGGGCCCGGGCGTCGGCGTCCGGGTCGGGCCGGGTGAGCGCTTCGAGCGACTGCACGTCCAGTACGGGGTCGAGCCCCAGCCGCTCGGCGAACGTACGCATGGCCTCGTCCTCACCGGCCGGCGTGCCGTCCGCCAGCCAGACGTAGCCCACGGGGCGGCGGAAGCCGGAGGCGAGCGTGTAGCCGGCCCGGTCGCCGTCCCACCACAGCGCGAGCACCGGCCAGGTGGAGCCGACGGCGAGCGCGGTGGCCCAGCCGCCCAGCACCCGGTCGACGGGCTCCGCCCGCTCCCCCTCGCCCGCCCTGGCCCGGCGGCCGCCCTGCCAGGGCTCTCCCTCCGGTACGAGAACGCTCCAGCCCGGTCCGGCCGGCGCGAGCAGCAGCGGTTCGCGGAGCAGCTGCGCGACCGGGCGCACGGCGTCCGGCACGGTCCGGCACAGCAGCAGGGCACCCACGGGTGAGGTCGCGTCCATGCCCACACCGTAGGACACCTTGCCCCGGCTTGTGGGGTTTTGCGCACCCTTCCCATCCGCGCCCGCACCCCTTTTCTTGACTTCCCGAGACCGCGATATATCGTGTTCTCCAAGAGACGCGATATGTTGCGTCGCCAGTGCTATCGGGAGGTCAGATCCATGCCTGTCTCGACGTGGACCGTCGCCGAGCCTCGGAAACTGGCCTTCGAGGAACCCGTGACCGCGCTGAAGGTGCGCGTCGTCAACGGCACGGTCAACGTGGTCGGCACCGACGAGCCGACCGCGCGCCTGGAGGTCTCCGCCATCGAGGGCCCGCCGCTGATCGTGACGCAGGAGGACGGCGTCCTGACCGTGGCGTACGAGGACCTGGCCTGGCAGAACCTGCTGAAGTGGTTCGACCGCAAGGAGTGGCGCCGCACCGCGGTCGTCTCGCTCGCGGTCCCGGCCGGCTCCTCGGTGGAGGTCGGCGTGGTCGGCGCCGGGGCCTTCGTCTCCGGTGTCCGCGGTCGTACGGAGGTGCGCGGCGTCACCGGTGACACCACGCTCGTCAAGCTCTCGGGGCCGGTCGGCGCGGAGACGGTGTCGGGCAGCATCGAGGCCCAGTCCGTCACCGGGGACCTGCGCTTCAAGTCGGTCTCCGGCGAGCTGACCGTGGTCGAGGGCGCGGGCGCCTCCGTGAAGGCGGAGTCCGTCAGCGGCGGCATGGTGCTCGACCTGGACCCGACCGGGAAGCCCACGGACATCCGGCTGACCACGGTCTCCGGCGAGATCGCCATCCGGCTGCCGCACCCCGCCGACGCGCGGGTGGAGGCGAACACGGCGAGCGGTTCCGTCTCCAACGGCTTCGACGACCTGCGGGTCAGCGGCCAGTGGGGCGCGAAGAAGATCACCGGCACGCTGGGCCCCGGCACCGGCACCCTGCGGGCGACGACCGTATCGGGGTCGATCGCGCTCCTGCGCCGCCCGCCGGCCGAGGAGGAACCGTACGACGCCGAGCCCACCGGAAAGGTGCTCTGACATGCCCCCCGTATTCGCCCACGGCCGTCTGCGGCTGTACCTCCTCAAGCTGCTGGACGAGGCACCCCGGCACGGCTACGAGGTGATCCGCCTGCTGGAGGAGCGCTTCCAGGGCCTGTACGCCCCCTCGGCCGGCACGGTCTACCCCCGGCTGGCCAAGCTGGAGGCGGAGGGCCTGGTCACGCACGCCACGGAGGGGGGCCGCAAGGTCTACTCCATCACCGACGCCGGCCGCGCCGAACTCGCCGACCGCACCGGGGAGCTGGCCGATCTGGAGCTGGAGATCCGGGAGTCGGTCTCCGAGCTGGCCGCCGAAATGCGCGACGACGTGCGCGGGGCCGCGGGCAAGCTGCGCAGCGAGATGCGGGCGGCGGCCGACGAGTCGCGCCACACGCCGGGGGCCACTCCGGGCACCAAGGCGCCGTTCGGCGACATCGGCGACCACGAGACGTGGCGTACCGCCAAGGACGAGTTGCGCAAGGCCAAGCAGGAGTGGAAGGAGCAGGCCCGCCGAGCCAAGGACGAGTCCCGGCGCGCCCGCCAGGACGCCCAGCAGGCCCGCCGCCAGGCCAAGGAGGCCCAGGACCGGGCGCGCGAGCAGATGCAGAACGCCGCCCGCCAGGTCCAGGAGCACTTCGCCCGGGGCGACTGGCCGGCCGGGGTCCGCGAGGGCCTGGCCGAGATCACCGGCCAGCTGGGCGGCTTCGCGCGTACGGGGAGCTGGGGGCCGCACGTCAAGCCGGACGCCGCCGGCACCGACCCCGAGTGGGGCCGGGACGCGGGCGGCACGGGTGACCCGGCCCGCGATCTGGACCGGCTGCTCGACCGCTTCCGCGACGAGATCCGCGACGCGGCCAGGGACCACGGGGTGACGGAGGCCCAGCTCGCCGAGGTCCGCAGCCACTTGGCGACGGCGGCGGCGCAGGTGGGTGCAGTGCTGCGGGGGGACGGGGAGAAGTAGGTACGGGGGCCGGGCGACCGGCCCCCGTACGCCTGCCCCCGCCCCCGCCGGGTCAGCTCGCCCTGCGGTCCTGGCCGTCCGCGCCACCGTTCCCGTACAGCGCGCGCTCGACCGAGGCGTACGTCGCCCCGTGCTCCGCGAGCACGTCGGCGACGGGGCCGGGGGTCGCGGTGAGGGCCAGCAGGAGGTGTTCGCCGCCGATGGACCGGTCGCCGCGCCCGAGCGCGACGCGCAGCGACTTCTCCAGGGCCTTCTTCGCCTCCCGGGAGAAGGACGGGCGGCCCGCCCGGCGCCGCCGCCCGCCGTCGCCCCGCAGGACGCCCTCGCCGTGCGCCTCCTCGATGCGCGAGACGACGGCGGTGAGGTCGATGCCGATGTCCGCGAGCGCGTCGGCGTCGGCCCTGCTCATGCCGCCGCGCCGGCCGGCCTCGGCGAGCGCCGCCTCGACGGACTCCCTGCGGTCCACGAGACCCAGCGCGGTGAGCGCGAACGCGGCCCTTCCGCCCTCCTGGTCCAGCAGAGCGAGCAGCAGATGCTCCCCGGTGACCGTGGTAGCCCCGGCCCGCCCGGCGTGTTCCACGGCGCCGGTCACTGTGGCGCGTGCGTCCTTGGTGAATCGCTCGAACATCAATGCCTCCCGTACTTCTTGTGCACGGCCTGCCTGCTGACGCCCAGTTCGGCGGCGATCTCCTGCCACGACCAGCCCTTGGCGCGGGCGCTTCTGACTTGTACGGCTTCCAGCTGCTCCAGCAGCCGCCGCAGCGCGGCGACCGACCGCAGCCCCACGCGGGGGTCACGGTCGCCCGCCCGCTCGGCGAGATCCGTTGCTTCGGTCATGATGTCAACTTACGTTGACATGCGGACCTTGTCAACCGTTGTTGACAGTGAGCACGATCTTCCCGAACTGGTCGCCCGCAGCGAGGCGTTCGAAGCCCTCCCGGGCGCGGTCCAGGGGCAGCACCTCGTCGATCACGGGGCGCACGCCGGTCGTGGCGCAGAAGGCGAGCAGGTCCTCCAGCTCGTCCTTGGAGCCCATGGTCGAGCCGACGACCTTCAGCTCCAGGAAGAAGATCCGGGTCAGCTCGGCGTGCGAGGGGCGGTCGCCGCTGGTGGCGCCGGAGATGACCAGGGTGCCGCCGGGGCGCAGCGACTTGACGGAGTGGGACCAGGTGGCGGCGCCGACCGTCTCGATGACGGCGTCCACCCGGTGCGGCAGCCGGGCGCCCGCCTCGAACGCCTCGACGGCGCCCAGCTCGACGGCCCGCCTGCGCTTGGCCTCGTCGCGGCTGGTGGCGTAGACCCGCAGCCCGGCGGCCCGGCCGAGCACGATCGCGGCGGTCGCGACCCCGCCACCGGCGCCCTGCACGAGCACGGAGTCGCCGGGGCGCACCCCGGCGTTGGTGAACAGCATCCGGTACGCGGTGAGCCAGGCGGTCGGCAGGCAGGCGGCCTGCTCGAAGCTCAGCTCCCTGGGCTTGGGCAGCACGTTGTACGTGGGCACGGTGACCCGCTCCGCGAACGTGCCCTGGTAGCGCTCGGTGAGGATGGACCGGGGCTCGTCGGGCCCGACCCCGTGCCCGGTCTGGCCGATGACGGAGTGCAGGACGACCTCGTTGCCGTCCTGGTCGATCCCGGCGGCGTCGCAGCCGAGGATCATCGGCAGCTTGTCCTCCGCGAGGCCGACGCCGCGCAGGGACCAGAGGTCGTGGTGGTTGAGGGAGGCGGCCCGGACGTCGACGGTGGTCCATCCCGGCCGGTCCTGCGGGGCTGGGCGGTCGCCCAGCTCCAGGCCGTTGAGGGGGTGGGCGGGGTCCAGGGCGGCTGCGTAGGCGGCGAACATGCCGCCGACGATAGGCGTCACCGTACCGACACGTAACCGCCTGCGACTGTGACCCGCGCCGCTGATTCCGGGGCTCCGCCCCGGCCCACGCGCCCAAAGGCCCCCGTTGCCGCAGATCTGGGGCAACGGGGGCCAAAACCAAGCCCCTCCGGCGATTGAGGAGCGGGGGTACGGGGGCAGCGCCCCCGCACAGGCTCAGCGGCGGGCCACGCCCTCCGCACGGGCCGCCGCCGCCACCGCGGCCGTGACCGCCGGGGCAACCCGCTCGTCGAACGGCGACGGGATCACGTAATCCGCCGCCAGCTCATCGCCGACCACGTCGGCCAACGCGTTGGCGGCCGCGATCTTCATGCCCTCCGTGATCCGGGACGCCCGCACCTGCAGCGCCCCCGCGAAGATCCCGGGGAAGGCCAGCACGTTGTTGATCTGGTTCGGGTAGTCCGACCGCCCCGTCGCGACGACGGCCGCGTACTTGTGGGCGATGTCCGGGTGGACCTCCGGGTTCGGGTTGGCCATCGCGAAGACGAAGGCCCCCGGCGCCATCGAGGCCACCGCCGCCTCCGGCACCGTACCGCCGGAAACGCCGATGAAGACGTCGGCGCCGGCCAGCGCCACCTCCAGGGGGCCGGAGATGCCCGCCCGGTTCGTGAGCTCCGCCAGCTCGCGCTTGACGTCGGTCAGGTCCTCGCGGTCCCGGCTCACGATGCCCTTGCGGTCCGCGACGGCCACGTCGCCGAGCCCCGCCTCCAGCAGGAACTTGGCGATGGCGACCCCGGCGGCACCGGCGCCGGAGATCACCGCGCGCAGGTCGCCCAGGCTCCGCCCGGACAGCTTCGCGGCGTTGCGCAGGGCGGCCAGCGTGACGACGGCCGTGCCGTGCTGGTCGTCGTGGAAGACCGGGATGTCCAGCCGCTCCTGGAGCTTGCGCTCGATCTCGAAGCAGCGCGGCGCCGAGATGTCCTCCAGGTTCACCCCGCCGAAGGAGGGGGCGAGCCGGACGACGGTCTCCACGATCTCGTCCGCGTCGGTGGTCGCGAGCGCGATCGGCACCGCGTCCACCCCGCCGAACTGCTTGAAGAGGATGGCCTTGCCCTCCATCACGGGGAGGGACGCCTCGGGACCGATGTCGCCGAGGCCGAGCACCGCCGTGCCGTCCGTGACGACGGCGACGACCTGCGACTTCCAGGTGTAGTCGTGGACGAGCTCCGGCTGCTCCGCGATCGCGCTGCACACCTTCGCCACGCCCGGCGTGTACGCGAGGGACAGGTCGTCCCGGTCCCGGATCGGGACGGTGGCCTGCACGGCCATCTTGCCGCCCCGGTGGAGCGCGAAGGCCGGATCGAACGGCTCGTCGGTGGTGCTGTCGGTACTGCTGTCGCTGCGAGGATTGACGATCTCCGCTGCCATGGTGTTGACCCCTTAAGTCTTCATCGTTTGAGGGTGGCCACTCCTGGTTGAGGAGGGGTGGGCGGACCCGCGTACGTGCCCTGCGCCTGGCGGTTGGCCCGCCCCGGCAGGGGGAGGTACGTACGCGCGGGCGCGCCGCACACGCGCCCTGAGCCCCGGATGAGGGGTGTAAAGGTCTTTCTTACCGGACGGACCTGGTCACGGACGAGTCCATATGCGCTCCGTGACATGACTCATAGTGGGCTGCCATTTCAACAGGTCAGCCTCGTGCCGGACCTGAGTCCGGCACGCGAGACGCGCCGCAGATCCTCCGGCCGCGAGAAGGAAACCCCATAAAAGGTCCGGCCTTGGTGTACCGGCCTCAAGAGGTTCGGGGATCGCCCGTTACCCGATTTTGACATGCCGGGCCCCCTGTTCGGGCTAATCCGCATGGCAACATGCCGTAATCACACAAGGCGGCGACACCCGACGCCGTGTGCCATTACCGCCTGGCGAACCGTCCCCACCTGCCGGAGGAACCCGAACATGACCGCACGCTCCACCCGTCGTACGGCCGCGACCACCCGCATCGCCGCGGTCGGCGCCATCGCGGTCGCCGGCACCATGCTGCTGACCGCCTGTGGCGACCAGACGAAGAACAACGACTCCGGATCGACCAAGGCGAGCACCGGCGCCTCCGCCGGTACGGCCTCCCCCGCCGACCTGCTGCCCGCGGACATCAAGTCCAAGGGCGTCATCCGGGTCGGCTCCGACATCGCCTACCCGCCGGTCGAGTTCAAGGACAAGTCCGGCGAGACCGTCGGCATCGACCCCGACCTCGGCGACGCGCTCGGCAAGGTGCTGGGCGTTGAGTTCAAGTTCGAGAACGGCACGTTCGACACCCTGGTCACCGGCCTCCGCGCCAAGCGCTACGACGTCGCGATGTCGGCGATGACGGACAGCAAGGAGCGCCAGGAGGGCATCGACCCGGAGACGAAGAAGAAGGTCGGCGAGGGCGTCGACTTCGTGGACTACTTCACCGCCGGTGTCTCGATCTACACCAAGAAGGGCGACGACCAGGGCATCAAGACCTGGGCCGACCTCTGCGGCAAGAAGATCGCCGTCCAGCGCAACACCGTCTCGCACGACCTGGCCAAGGACGAGTCCAAGAAGTGCGCCGGCGGCAAGAAGATCGCCATCGAGACGTACGACACGGACCTGGAGGCCCAGACCCGTATCCGCTCGGGCGGCGCCGACGCCGGCTCCTCCGACTTCCCGGTCGCCGCCTACGCGGTGAAGACCTCGGGCGGCGGCAAGGACTTCCAGATCGTCGGCGACCAGGTCGAGGCGGCCCCGTACGGCATCGCCGTGGCCAAGGGCAACGACAAGCTCACCCAGGCCATCAAGGCGGCCATGGACGAGATCATCAAGAGCGGCGAGTACGACAAGATCATCGCCAAGTGGGGCGTCGAGGCCGGTGCGGTCACCGAGGCCAAGGTGAACGGCGGGTCCTGACCGGATCCGGCGCTGAAAGGCATCAGCCGTGACTGACATCAAGAAGACGGGACCGGCCGACGAGCCGCCCGCATCCTCCGCCACGGCGGCGGCACCCGCACCGGAGGCCATCCGGGCCATCCCGGTCCGGCACTACGGGCGGTACGTCGCGGCGCTGGTCGCAATCGCCCTGCTCGCGTCCCTCGTCTACGCCTTCAGCCAGGGCAAGATCAACTGGGGCGCGATCCCGGACTACTTCTTCGACGACCGCATCATCGACGGGGTCGGCCAGACGCTGCTGCTGACCGCCCTGTCGATGCTGATCGGCGTGGTCGGCGGCATCCTGCTCGCCGTCATGCGCCTGTCGAAGAACCCGGTGACCTCGTCCATCGCGTGGTTCTACATCTGGTTCTTCCGGGGCACACCCGTCCTGGTGCAGCTGTTCGTGTGGTTCAACCTGGGTCTGGTCTTCGAGTACATCAACCTCGGGCCGATCTACAAGGACTACTGGTCCAGCTTCATGACGCCGCTGCTCACGGCGCTGCTCGGGCTCGGCCTCAACGAGGCCGCGTACATGGCGGAGATCTGCCGGGCCGGTCTGCTCTCGGTGGACGAGGGCCAGACCGAGGCGTCGCACGCGCTGGGCATGAGCCACGCCAAGACCCTCCGGCGCGTCGTGATCCCGCAGGCCATGCGGGTGATCGTGCCGCCCACGGGCAACGAGGTCATCAACATGCTGAAGACGACCTCGCTGGTGGCGGCCGTGCAGTTCTACGAACTCTTCAAGAACGCCCAGGACATCGGTCAGGCGTCCGGGGCCCCGGTGGAGATGTACTTCCTCGCCGCCGCCTGGTATCTGATCATGACCTCGGTGCTGAGCGTCGGGCAGTACTACCTGGAGCGGTACTACGCGCGTGGATCGAGCCGCAGCCTGCCGCCGACCCCGTTCCAGAAGCTGAGGGCCACCGTGCTCTCGGTGGGCCGCCCGAAGGGAGGCATCGCATGACCGCGATGGTGAAGGCCGAGGGCGTCCACAAGTCCTTCGGCGCCGCGCACATCCTCAAGGGCATCGACCTGGAGGTCGCCCCGCAGGAGGTCTTCTGCCTGATCGGCCCGTCCGGTTCCGGCAAGTCGACGTTCCTGCGGTGCATCAACCACCTGGAGCAGATCAGCGCCGGACGGCTGTACGTCGACGGGGATCTGGTGGGCTACCGCCAGAAGGGCGACAAGCTCTACGAGCTCAAGGACAGCGAAGTCGCCCTGAAGCGCCGGGACATCGGCATGGTCTTCCAGCGCTTCAACCTGTTCCCGCACATGACGGCGCTGGAGAACGTCATGGAGGCACCCGTCCAGGTGCGCCGCGAGTCCAAGGCGGTC
This sequence comes from Streptomyces sp. CB01249, assembly GCF_001905735.1. Lineage (GTDB taxonomy): Bacteria > Actinomycetota > Actinomycetes > Streptomycetales > Streptomycetaceae > Streptomyces. The sequence goes on along the minus strand of NZ_LISW01000002.1, from coordinate 1,094,399 downwards.
GCCCGGGCCCGTGCCGAGCGGCTGCTCGACCGGGTCGGCCTCCGCGACAAGGCCGGGAACTACCCCTCGCAGCTCTCCGGCGGGCAGCAGCAGCGGGTGGCCATCGCCCGGGCGCTGGCCATGGAGCCGAAGCTGATGCTCTTCGACGAGCCCACCTCGGCGCTCGACCCGGAGCTGGTCGGTGACGTGCTCGACGTGATGCGGGGCCTCGCCGAGGACGGCATGACGATGATCGTCGTCACGCACGAGATGGGCTTCGCCCGCGAGGTCGGCGACGCGCTGGTCTTCATGGACGACGGCGTGGTGGTCGAGTCGGGCCACCCGCGCGACGTCCTGTCCAACCCGCACCACGACCGGACGAAGTCGTTCCTGTCGAAGGTGCTCTAGGCCCTGTCGTCAGGCCGAAGAGCGGTACGCGGAAGGGCGGTACGGACCAGGGGTCCGTACCGCCCTTCTTCCGTGCGGGGGTCACTGCTTCGGCAGCAGCTCCGTACGCAGCATCAGTGCGCGCAGCTGCACGCGGGTGAGCGGCGGGGTCTTCAGCAACGGGCCCTGGACAATGTCGGCCTCGAAGCCGGTGCTGTCGCGTACGCCCAGCAGGGTGCCGTCCGCCAGGGTGAGCCGGGCGGCCAGCTCCGGCCCCCATTGCGGGGTGCCGTCGCCGTAGTTCATGTCGTCGCTCCAGATGGTGAGCACCCGGCCGCCGGAAAGTTCTTCGCGGACGCAGTTGTCGGGGGCCGGCTCGCCGTTCGTCGGGTGGCACAGGTCCACCGCCCGCGCCCCGCCACCGAGCTTCTTCTTCACCGCCTTCGCGTCCATGACGTCGACGGTCAGATAGCCGACGCCGCCGTCCCGCCGGACCGCGTACTGGCCGTCCAGCGGCCCGGTCCTGGGCGGCTCGGGCGGCAGGGGCGAGGCGTGCTTGATGATGTCGGCGAACGACACCTCCTCGATCGCGCCGACCCCCTTCGGCAGCAGCGCGGTCAGCCGTCCGGCGCGCCCGGTGGCGGCGGGCGACTCGGCCGACGAGGCCACGGAGGAGGTCTGCGGGGCGGCCGGCGCGGAGCCGGACAGCTGGGGCACGAGGAACACCCCCGCCGCGACCGCGCAGACCGCCGTCGCCGACACCGCGGTCCGCCGCCGCCACCGGACCCGGGCGGCCTTCGTGTAGACCGCCTCCGTGCTGATGACGGGCCGTCCGGCGTCGTCGGCGGCCCTCCCCAGCAGCTCACGCACGTCGTTCATACCAATACCTCCGCCATCTCGGCGCGCAGCGCCGCCAACCCCCGAGCCGTGTGGCTCTTGACCGTGTTCTCCCGCATCCCGAGCGTCTGGGCCGTGGCCTCCACGCTCAGGTCCTCCCAGTAGCGCAGCACCAGGACCGCCCGCTGCCTGGGCGAGAGCCGGGCGAGAGCCGCCCGTACCGCCAGGCCGGTGTCGGTGTCGGGTGCCTCGACGGCCCGCTCGGGCAGTTCCCCGTACGCCTGCTCGCGGCGCCAGAACCGGCGGCGGCCCGCGATGAAGGTGTTGACCAGGGTCTTGCGCGCGTACGCCTCGATGTTGTCGAGCCGCCCGTGGCGCCGGCCGCCGAGCACGACCTTGACCAGGGTCGCCTGGACCAGGTCCTCGGCCTCGTGCCGGTCGCCGCAGAGCAGGAACGCGCTGCGGAACAGCGCGGTACGCCTGCCCTCCACGAAGGCGTGCAGCGCGGCGTGGTCATCGCTCCGCATCCGGTTGTCCCTCCCCCGGCCCGCGGGCGCGGACCGTCTCACCCTTCCAGTGCGGTGGTCGGCCCGGCGGGTTGCGGCCTGCGCGGAGATATTTTCGGGGCGCCGCGACCTCCCGGACACCCCGACCCCCTCCCGTAATACCCTGTACGCTGAGCGACCCATTACGCCCGCTTCGCACCGCCCCTGGACCGACGCCGTAAGGACACCTCGTGGAACTCGCCTATTACGCGGACTACGCCGTGCGCCTGGTCAACACCGAGCAGCCGGCCCGGAACACGGACGTCCTCACCTCGGTCGACGCGGTCCGTGAGCTGTTCGGCCCGAGCGGCTCGGCGGCCCGCCGGGCGACCGACGCGGACGTGACCCGGTTCCGTTCGGTACGGGCCCGGCTGCGCGCGGTGTTCGAGGCGGCCGACACCGGGGACGAGCGGCTGGCGGTGGACCGGCTGAACTCGCTGCTGATGGAGTTCCCGGTCAGCCCGCAGATCTCCGGGCACGAGGAGCGCGACGCGGACGGCCGGCCGGACTGGCACATGCATCTGGCGGACCACCCGTCCAACGCGACCGCGGGGTACGCCGCGATCGCCTCCATGGGCCTGGCCTTCCACCTCACCTCGTACGGCGTGGACCGGCTGGGCCTGTGCGAGGCAGCGCCGTGCCGCAACGCCTATCTGGACACCTCGACCAACCGCTCCCGCCGCTACTGCTCGGACCGCTGCGCGACCCGGGCGAACGTGGCGGCCTACCGGGCCCGCAAGCGCCTGGAGACGGAGCGCGCCGCCGACACGGGGCGCAGCGCGGAGACCGCCCAGGTCACCACCCCGCGCACCGAGCGCTGATCCTTCGTCAGCGGCCGGTACCGCGCCCGGGCCCGGGCCAGCACCAGCTCCTCGGGCACCGCCCCGTAGTCCGTGCTGTCCCCGCCCGCGTAACTGTTGTCCCCCAGCACCCACCAGCCTTCGGCCCGCCGCTCCACGGCCCGCTTCACCACCAGCAGGTCCTGCTGGAACGGGTGGCGCAGGATCACCACGTCCCCGGGGCGCACCGGCGCCCCGTACTGCACGAGCAGCCAGTCCCCGTGGTGGAGCGTGGGCACCATCGAGGGCCCCGTCACCTCCACCACCTGGAACGGCACCCGCCCCAGCCCGCGCACGGGCTGCTCGTCGGCCGGTTCCGGCACCTCCGGCACCTCCCTCATCTCCGTTCCTCACAGGGTTTCGTACATTCGGCCACGGGACCCACACGCATCCCGGACTTTTGGCCTAAGCCCCCGGGGGCACTCGCAAAAACAGGCTTCTCACGGAGTAATGTCCCACCTGAGAAGACGATCACGAGGAAGGACAGCTCAATGCTTTCCCGCCTGTTTGCCCCCAAGGTGAAGGTCAGCGCCCACTGCGACCTGCCCTGCGGCGTGTACGACCCGGCCCAGGCCCGCATCGAGGCGGAGTCCGTCAAGGCCGTCCAGGAGAAGTTCCAGGCCAACGAGGACCCGCACTTCCGGGCCCGCGCCGTGGTCATCAAGGAGCAGCGCGCCGAGCTCGCGAAGCACCACGTCTCGGTGCTGTGGAGCGACTACTTCAAGCCCCCGCACTTCGAGAAGTACCCGGAGCTGCACCAGCTGGTCAACGACACCCTGAAGGCCCTCTCGGCCGCCAAGGGCTCGACCGACCCGGCCACCGGCCAGAAGGCGCTGGACCTGATCGCGGAGATCGACAAGATCTTCTGGGAGACCAAGAAGGCTTGATCTCTGGTTGGGCCGTCTGACCTGCGGTCAGACCCCCTACCGATCCGCACCCGGTCCGCAGGCCGCCGAGAACGGCGCCCATGACGGACCGGGTGCGGTCTTCTTTCCCCAGCCACAGGCGCGCGTAGATCCGCAGCGTGATGACGGCGGACGCGTGCCCGAGGACCATCTGGACCTGCTTGACGCTCGGCCGGGCCGTCCGGGACGGCCGCAGAGATACGGCCCGGATGCGCAAGAAGCACCTGGGCTCGGTTCGGTGCGGATGTCGCCATCCGCACCGAACAGGAAGGCCCTCACTCGTTCAGAATCACGCCACGTGGGGCCTGTCACCAGGCTCTGCGGAGAGCAGATCTAGTTGAACGGGTCCAGCGTGATGTACGCCTGCTGCGGGTCGCCGTCGTGCACGAGTGATTCGTGCGCGCCGACGTCGTCGAAGGCGAAGCCGTACGCCTTGCCGTCGGCCATCTGGGCGTGGATCTTGGCGGAGTACTGATTGGTGACCGCGTCCTTGTAGAAGTTCGCGTCATTCGCGTCCGGCTGGTTGGGGTTGCTCAGCAGCGTCGACCGGTTGTAACCGGCGCACAGGGTACGGGAGATGGGTCCCCGGACCAGGTCGTTGGGCGCGTCGAGAAGCTTGTAGCAACCGAAGATGCTATCCGAGTCGGGCTTCTGGAAGCTGGTGACGACCGCTCCCGAACTGTTGGTGAAGTTCATGGTGTTGCCTTGGACCCGTCCGAAGTACTTCGTGTTCGGCTGGTCCGCGAACGGCTGGACGGTCAGCGTCTGCGAGGAGTACTTGCTCCATACGCGGTTGACGTAGTCGTTCATGACGGAGGCCGGCAGCGCCCCTGCCTCGATGCCATGGCCGGGTGCGAGCGCCCGCAGGATCGTCCCGTCGGAACGGGTCCTGATGAGCCCGCCCCAGCCACCGGACTGGCTGCGCAGGGAGTCGAAGAACGCCTTGTAGCCACCGGGCTTGAGGTGGCCCGTACTCAGGGTGGTGCCGTTCGGGCGCTTCACCCCGACCGCGTAAGGGGCGGAGAACATGTCGACCTGGGTGCTGTTGATCCACAGGCCGGCGTCGTTGAGCGTGTACTCGGTCCAGTTGAAGAGGATGTTCGCGTTCGGGTCGCTCGGGTTCTGCACCGCGGGCTGCACCAGACCGCCGGTGGTGAGCTTGAAGACCAGCTTCTGCCCGTAGGAGAAGTAGACCCGGCCGGAGAACTTCGGCATCCGGATCGTCTTCGCCTGCCCGTTGGCCGGCCCGGCGATGGACGCGTCGGGAGCGGGCGTCGGGGGGTTGCCCCCGGCGGGCCACGGATGGAAGGTGCCGTTCGCGTCGGCCCAGCCCTGGCGCCCCGACGAGAGTTCGGTGCCGATGACGTAGACGTAGACCTGCTCGCCCCGCCCTGAGTTGTTGGTGAGCGTGAGCGGGATGGTCGCGGGGACGGCCGCGGCCTCGGTGGCGGCGGTGACCTGGGTGGCGACGAGGCATCCGCCCGCCAGCGCGAGCGCGGCGACCAGGGCGGCGGCCCTGGGGCGGCGGGCTCGGCGCGTACGGGGTGCGGAAGGAAGGTTGGCAGACAAGCTCTACTCCTCATCCGGAAGGCCGTGCTGCGGAGGTAGCCGGCGCGAGACGCCCGAAGCGGCTTTGAGAGCGCTCTCACCAGAGTTCCTGGAGCGTATCGATGGGTCAGGGACACGTCAATTGGCTGGTCTGGACCAGAATTCCGATGTGGGGTGGCCAGCACTGGCAGAAGCCGCTGACCACCCCGCACCGGAAGATGTCCCGTCACGATGCCGCCGGACGCGGCGAGAGCGCGGGCAACCGGGACACCCAACACCGTTCGGAATGTCCGCAGTGAGCAAGAATGGGTCCAAGACCCACTCCTGCTCACTGAATAGGAACGGTCAGGTCAGCACTTGCCCGCCGGGCGGTCGCGCTTGACCAGGTTGGTGTAGCCGGTGGTGCCGTCCAGCCACAGGACGCGGGTGCCCTCGTCGGCGGTGCCGAACGCCTGCTCGCCGCGGTTGCAGGAGACGCGCTGCGGGCCGCCCTTGCCGTCGGGCGCGACCTGGTACAGCTTCATCATCGTGTCGTTGGCCCACCAGGTGGCCGGCATGACGGTCGAAATGCTGACCGCGTCGTCCGAGGCCGTCAGGGAGTAGGCGTAGAGGGAGCCTTCGCCCGCCTCCGGGGTGACGGTGACCGGGTTCGTGCCGTCGAGGTTCGCGCGGCGGACCGCGGCCTGGCCGTCGTCGGTGATGTCGTCGTCCTCGATCCAGAAGACGCCGTCGTCGGTGATCGCGGTCTGGCCGACGCCCATGACCTTGTCGGAGACGGGCATCTTCGTCGTGGTGCCGGTGGCGCCGTCGAAGACCCGGACGTCGAGCGTGGCGTTGCCGTTCGCGTCGGGAGTCAGCGCGACGTACGAGATCTTGCCGTCCCGGATCGAGGGCAGGCCCGAGACGCGGTACGGAAGGCCGCCGTCGACCAGGCCGACCTTGCCGGTCTTCATGTTGACGTAGCGGACGTTCGTGACGCCGTACTGCGGGTTGGTCGCGGTGTACGCGACCCAGTCGCCGTCCACCACGAGGCCGGAGACGTTGCTGCCGATGCCGTCGATCTGCTTGGCGAGACCGCCCTTGACGGGGCGCGCCATGATCCGCACGGCGTCACTGCCGTAGTCGGCCCAGACGACCGTCTTGCCGTCCGTGTTGGCGTACACGTTGTAGTCGCCGTTGTTGGGGCTCACCAGCTGCGGCTGTCCCTTGCCGGTGGTGTTGCCCAGCCACACCGAGTACGGCTCGCTGCCGTCCTCGTTGGAGCGGGAGACGGCGTACTTGCCGCCGCCGGCCCCGACGCCGGTGCTGTAGATGTTGACCTTGGAGAGGATCGTGTCGGTGTCGATGCCGAGGGCCTTCTCCCAGCCGGGAGCGATGCCGTGGGCGTCGAAGGACCGCTTGACGATCTTCAGCTGGGCCTTGGTGACACCCAGCTCCTGCGCGGCGGCGATGACCGCGGCGCGGCCCTCGGTGAAGCCGTCCAGGGGGGTCATGTACGCGGAGAGCGCGCGGTAGACGATCTGGTCGGCGAGCTCGGCGCCGAGGTCCTCGCGCATGTCCCAGAGCGCGCCGGAGAAGATCGTGGAGTTGAGGTGGACGCCGCCGCTGTCACCGCCGTACGTGACGCCGATGAAGTTCTTCGACGTGGTGGCGCCGTCGTTCAGGTCGCGCAGGGCGCACTCGCGCGGGCTGAGCGTCGTGCACAGGTCCTCGCCGAGGAGCCCGGCGTCCGGGTCGTCCATCGACTGGCCGTTGGCCTCCAGGTCGATGGCGTTGCCGAAGTAGTCGGCGATGGCCTCGTTCATCGCGCCGGACTGGCCCGCGTAGACCAGGTTCGCGGTGTGCGTGACGACGCCGTGGGTCATCTCGTGGCCGACGACGTCGGTGTCCGCGGAGAAGGTACGGTAGTCGCCGCCGCCCTGGCCGTACACCATCTTCTGGCCGTCCCAGAAGGCGTTGTTGTACGGCTGGCCGTTGCTGACGACCCCGACCAGGGAGTAGATGAAGCCGTCCTTGCCGTCCAGGCTGTTCCGGTCGAAGTGGTTCTTGTAGTAGTCGTAGACCTTGCCGGCCGCCCAGTGCGCGTCCACGGCACCGGAGTTGGTGTAGTCCTCGCCGAGCTCGGGGGTGGCGGGGCGGAAGGTCTTGATGCCGCTGGGCCAGACGCCGGACGCGCTCGACGCCTCACGGCCGCGCGCGTCGTACGTGGCGATCATGGGGCCCTCGTACGGGGAGTCCGCGGCCCGCTTGCTGTAGTCGATCATCTGCAGGGCACCGGTGGTGTCCTTGTACAGATTGATGTCGACCTTCTGGCCGTTGTAGCGGACACCGCTGCCCTTGACGATCAGCTGGTCGGCGGCGTCGGTGGAGGCGTCGGCGGGGGCAGCCGCACCCTGCGTCGCACCGGCGGCGGTGTCCGTCGCGCCGAAGGTCTGGATGCCGCTGTACTGCATGACGGGGAATCCGGAGTGCCCGTCGATGTACACCTCCTGCTGGACCGCCGATCCGTCGGCCGGGTTGGTGCCCGTGACGGTGATGTGCCGGGTCAGCACGCCGGTGCCCTGCGGAAGGATGGTGACGGCGCCGGCCGTGCCCTTGAAGTCGGCCTTGGCCGCCTTCTGTCCCTTGGCCGGGGCGCGCAGGAGGCCGTCGCTGTACTTCGCGGCGACCGCGCCGACCGCACGCTCGATGGCGGTCTTCTCGGAGACCTTCGGGGCGACCGTGTCCAGCTTCAGCTTGGTGAAGTAGTTGCCGGAGGTGCCGGTGACGGCGCGCTTGCCGTCCTTCTTGGTCATCCGGACGACGTACTGGCCGCCGAGGACCTCGACGCCCTTGTACTTCTGCTGGAGGCGGACCGTTTCCTTGCCGCCCTTCTCGGTGGTGGTCCCGACGGAGGTCAGGTCCTTCGCCGAGGTGTCGGCGATGTGGTAGCGGCCCTTCTTGGCCTTGAGGTGACCCCGGGCGGCGTCGGCCGCGCTGCCGGTGGCGGCGACCTCCTCGTGCAGACCGGTCACGAGCGAGGGGGTGTCGGTCTCGCTGCCGGGCGTGGTGTCGGACGCGGCGGGGGCGGCCGCCGCGGTGTCGGCGTGCGCTGCCGGCATGGCGGTGGCCATCAGGCCCGCCGTGGCCAGCAGCGCGGCTATGCCCTGGCCGACGACGACGCCGGTGCGGCGTCCCTGTGAACCAACTGCTCGTCTGCGTGCTGAAGATCGCACGGTGCTCCTCCGGATGCCACGAAAGCGTGAACGGTTATCGGATGCCGACATGGAAGACCCGGAGCGGGATGTGAACAATGCGTTCCACCTGCAGACTTCTGTACGTGCACACTTGTGTGGCCTACAGGCAGCGGCGAAAATCGGCTGGTGAAATGGGCTGATCTGGACGAACAGTGGCAGGCCCTCGGGCTCGGTGCGGACGAACTCCGGGTGTACGAGGCGCTGTTGAACACCCCCGGCGACACCACCCGGACCGCCCTCTCCCAGGGCGTCGGCCTCTCGCCCCGGCAGCTCCGCCACGCGCTGGACCGTCTCGCCGAGCGCGGCTTCACCCGCCCCGCTCGGGGCTCCGGGCTGCCGGTCCCGGACGCCCCGGCCACCGCCCTGCGCAACCTCATCCATCTGCACCAGGCGGAACTACTGCGGCGCGAGGCGGAGTTGGAGGAGCTCACCGGCTCCGTGGACCGGATCGCCGCGCAGCTCATGTCCGCCTCGCACACCCCGCGCACCCTGGGGATCGAGACGCTGCGGGGGCGTAAGGCGATCGCCGAGCGGGTCACCTCGCTGGTGGTGTCCGCGACCGAGGAGGTGGCCCTCCTGGACCGCCCCCCGTACGCCGCGAGCGAGCCGGACGGCATGCCCGAGCCGATCAACATGGCCGAGCCGGTCCGGCGTGGGGTGCGCGTGCGGGCCGTGGTCGACCGGGAGGGGCTGAGCTTCCACGGGCGGGCGCGCGGGCTGAACGTGCTGGCCGCGGAGGGGGTGCAGATCCGGCTCGGCATGGCCCTGCCGACGAAGCTGATCACCGTCGACCGCCGGATGACGCTGCTGCCGCCGACCGACGCGGCCGACCCCACCGCCACCGCCCTCGTGGTCAGCGACGCACTGCTGAGCAACGCGCTGGTGCCGCTGTTCGAGGCGGTGTGGGAGCGGGCCGTACCGATCGGCTCGGTCGACAACGGCCAGGTCACGGACGAGGACCGGGAGCTGCTGACGATGCTGTCCTCCGGCCTGAAGGACGAGGCGATAGCCCGCCGCCTGGAGGTGCACGTCCACACGGTCCGCCGACGCATCAGCCGCCTGATGCAGGAGCTGAAGGCGGAGACCCGCTTTCAGGCCGGCGTGCAGGCGGCTTCACGTGGCTGGCTGACGCTCTAGGGCCCTGCGCTCAGCCCTCTCGGCGCGTCCGCAGGAACGTACCGGCGAGCACCGCTCCGCCCAGCACCAGCGCCGAGTTGACCAGGACGGCGACCGAGACGCCGGACAGGACGCCGTCCGGGCCGGTGTCGCCCAGCGCGGTCATCCGGGCGGTCGCGACGGCGCTCATGACCGGGATGCCGAGGGTGATGCCGACCTGCTGGGTCATCGTGGCGAGGCCGGTCGCGAGGCCCTGCTCCTCGTCGGGGAGGCCCGAGGTCGCGGTGACCATGAAGCCGACGATCATCAGCATGTTGCCGATGCCCCCGATGAACGTGGCGGCCAGCAGCAACCAGATCCAGGCGCCCGAGGTCCCGAGCGCCACCAGCGAGAGCGTGGCGAGGGCCTGGACGACTCCCCCGGCGACGATGGTCCTCCGGTTGCCGAAGCGGCCGACCGCCCGGCCGCCGAGGGTGCCGCCGATCACGGTGCCGATGCCCAGGACGCCGAAGGCGAGACCGGTCGCGAGCGGGGTGTAGCCCAGGACCTCCTGGAGGTAGAGCGTCAGCAGGAACACCAGGGACGTCTCGGTGACGAAGGCGATGAGCCCGGTGGCGTTGCCCCAGATGACGCTGCGGCGCTTGAGGATGCGTACGGGGACGAGCGGCGCCGTCGCCCGCTTCTCCACGAACCAGAAGGCGACGAGCAGGGCGAGCCCGGCGAGAAGCGCCACGAGGGTGGTGGGGGTGGTCCAGCCGGTCGCCCCGGCCTGGGTCAGCCCGTAGACGAGGAGCAGCAGGCCGCCGGTTACGGCCGCGGCGCCGGGGACGTCGAGCCGGGGGCGCTCGGCGGGGCGGGAGTCGGCGATGACGGCCGGGGCCAGGGCGACGACGAGGGCGGCTACGGGGACGTTGACCAGGAAGGCCCACCGCCAGGAGAGCAGGTCGGTGAGGAGCCCGCCGAGGATCGCGCCCGCGGTGAACCCGGCGGACATCAGGGCGCCGTTGAGGCCCAGGGCGCGTTCGCGCAGCGGGCCCTCCTTGAACGCGGTGGTCAGCAGGGCGAGCCCGGCGGGCGTGACGGCGGCGGTGGCGAGGCCCTGGAGCACGCGGGCCGTGAGCAGGACCTCCGGCGAGGTGGCCAGGCCGCCCAGCAGCGAGGAAAGGCCCAGGACCGCCATGCCCGCGATGAACAGGCGCTTACGGCCGACGAGGTCGGCGACGCGCCCGAACAGCAGCGTGAATCCGGCGGCGGCGAGGGCGAAGGCGGTGGCGATCCACTGGAGGTCCCGGAGTGCGAAGCCGAGCCCTTCCCCAACGACGGGCAGCGCGACGTTCAGGATCGAGAAGTCCACGGCGATCATGAACTGGGCGCCGAGGAGCAGGGCCAGGACGAGCTTCTGGCGCCCGGTCATCCGGGCGGAAAGTGGCGGTACGGAGGCGGTGGGTGCGGGGCGTGACGGGGTGCGGCTGGGCGCGGACATGGTCGTCCCTCCTCGGACGGAAGCCGTACGGACGGAACCTAAATGGTCCCGTGGTTCCGTTAAGATGGGGTGACCGTAGCAGAGGAATGCTCTTTAATGGAACTGGAGACCCGTTATGGCATCCGAGAGCGTGGAACCGGGCACCGTACGGCCCGGCGGGCGGACCGCCCGGGTGCGCGAGGCCGTCCTGCGCGCGGCGGGCGACGCGCTGGCCGAGCACGGCTTCGACCGCCTCGACCTCGCCGATGTGGCGCGCCGCGCGGGGGTCGGCAAGACGACCGTCTACCGGCGCTGGTCCTCGCCCACCGGGCTCATCGCGGACCTGCTGGACGACATGGCCGAGCAGTCGTCGCCACGCGCGCGGACCGGCTCGCTGGAGGGTGACCTCAGGGCGAACGCGCGGCTGGTGCTGAAGACGCTCACCGATCCGCGCCAGGGCGCGCTGTTCCGCTCGGTGATCGCGGCGGCGACCTGCGATCCGCGTACCGCCCAGGCGCTGCACCGCTTCTACGCGATCCGGGTCGAGGAGTGGGCCGGCTGTGTCACCGAGGCCGTCGAGCGGGGCGAACTGCCGTCCGGCACGGACGCGGACGAGGTCGTGCGCGCGGTCTCCGCGCCGCTCTACTACCGCCTGCTGGCCAGCGGCGACCCGCTGGACGAGGCGGCCGCCGACCGCGCCGCCGACGCGGCGGTCCTGGCGGCGAAGGCGGGGGCGTACGTGGGGTGAGGGCGGGGTGCTTACGGAGGTGAGGGCGGGGCGCTTACGGAGACGGGCCCGGGGCCGACGGGCCGCCGCCCCCGTCTCACTCCGCGAGTGCCGCCCGCAGCCGGACCGCCCACGGGTGGTCCGCGCCCTCGGCCAGGGTGATCGTCTCGGCCAGCCAGGCGCGTCCGTGGTCGTCCAGGACCGGCAGCGCCTCCTCGAAGTCCCGCTCGTCCTTGGGCCTCCGGGACTTGGACTTGTAGAGGAGCTGGATCTCGGGCGCGAGGTAGGGCACGCCGTCCGGGGAGACCCGGCCCAGCCGCTCCAGCGGGAGGCGGACCCGGGGGTCGCGGCGGAACACCCAGTCCTCGCCGTCCGTGTCGTCCAGCATGAACTGCAACCGCCACGGCTCGTCCGGCCCCGGCCTGCACCAGATGTCGTGGACACCGGCGGGCAGGGTCTCGCCGGGGCGCCAGGGCCGCAGGGTCCCGGGCGGATCGGCGGCCCACCACTCCCAGCCGGCCAGGACCCGCTGCGCCTCCGCCTGGTCGCGGCGCAGCAGGAGCACGTCGATGTCCCCGTGCTCCCGGTAGGCGCGGCCCACCGCCAGCTCGACCGCGTACCCTCCGGCGATCCACCACGGCGCGCGCAGCGGGGCGAGCAGGCGGACGGCGTCGGCGAGCGGCGGCGGGTCCCAGACACCCCAGGGGGTTTCCGTGCGCATGGCGGTCAGCTCTGCTTCAGGAGGTGGCGGTAACTGTCGGGGTGTTCGCGCAGATAGGTGGCCAGGTCCGTGGCGGGGCGGCCGGTCAGCGTCGGGACGGCGTCCGAGACGGTGTCCATCTCCCCGGCCGCGATGGCCTCGTACGAGGTGACCCAGCCGGCCACCTCCCAGTCCTGGGCCCCGTAGCCCGCCCGTGAGGCGTACGCCTCCTCGCGGGTCTCCGGCACATAGCTGACGGTCCGTCCGGTGACCCGGCTCAGCTCCTCCGCCGCCTCGGCGAGCGTGAACGCCTCGGGGCCGGTCAGGTCGTAGGTGCGGCCGTCGTGCGAGGGGCCGGTCGCGTCGGTGTCCGCGAGGAGCACGGCGGTCGCGGCGTCGGCGATGTCCTCGTGGGCGACGGCGGCGACCCGGCCGTCCCCGGCGGGGCCGCGCAGCACGCCGTCGGCGCCGGTCATGGCGGGGAGCCCGGCGAGATACCAGCTGTCGCGCAGGAAGGTGTACCGGACGTCGGCGGTCCGGATGTGCGCCTCGGTGTGCCAGTGGTCCCGGGCGAAGGTGAAGGTGGCGTCGGGGGCGGCGCCAAGGAAGGAGACGTACACGATGCGTTCGACCCCGGCCGCGACCGCCGCGTCCACCGCCGTCGTGTGCTCCCGGACCCGGTCGGGGCTCTCGTGCGCCGAGACGAGGAACAGGGTGTGCGCCCCGGCGAGGGCGCGCCGCATGGCCTCGCCGTCGCCGTAGGGCGCGGGCGGTGCGAGGTCGGCGCCGGGGAGGACGGGCAGCCGGGACGGGTCGCGGCCGAGCAGCCGGACGGGGACGCCCGCCCGGACCAGCCGGGTCGCGACGCGGCCGCCGAGCGCACCGCTCGCTCCGGTGACGGCGGTGGGGGGACCGCTGGTGACGGGCCCGGAGGCGGAATCGGGGCTCATGCGGGGGTGCCCTCCTCGGACGGCCAGGGACGCACCTCGACGACCGCGTTGACGGGAAGCGGTCCGTAGATGTGCGGGAACTCCTCGCCGCCCGGCACCGCCGCCTCGTACCGCAGGGGCGCGGTGAGCCGTTCGGGGTCGATGACGAGGACCACGAGCTCCTGGTCGGCGGCTCCGGCCCGGCTCTCCGCTCCGTACAGCAACTCGGCCACACCGGGGAGCTGGTGGGGCAGCGAGCAGTGGATGAAGCCCTCTTCGTGCAGGGTGCGGCCGCGGGTGGACATCTCGTACGTCCCGATCCCGCGGGCCGCCTCCCAGAGCGGTCCTTCGGTGAGGTGCAGCAGTTCGGCCATGGCCCGAGGCTAACTCCGGGACAGGCCTCGGGGCGGACCCTGTGGATAACCCCTCGCCGCGTCGGCGCGGCGGCCCGGTCCTCAGCCCGCCAGGAGCTTCGCCTCCGTCTCCGGGGCGAGGCCCACGACGGGGCGGTCGGGGCGCTGCGGGGCCGTACCGCCCAGCTCGCGCAGCCAGGCCCAGGTGTCGGCGACGGTCTCCTCGACCGGGCGGCAGCGCAGCCCGGCCGCGTGGGCGAGCCCGACATCGCCCTGGTGGAGGGCGTCGTACGTCTCCCCCGGCGGCAGCCACACCGGCAGGTCGGTCCACGGCTCGACGCCTGCCGCGAGGATCTTCTCCGCCGGGGTCCAGCGCAGTTCGGCGTCCGAACCGGTGGCGCGCACACAGGCGTCGAGCAGTCCGCCCATGGTGGTGTGCCCGGGCCGGCTGACCAGGTTGTACGGGCCGTGCAGCCCGCGTTCCGCCGCGTCGAGCACCCACTCGGCGAGGTCGCGGGCGTCGATGTACTGGATGTCCGCGTCCGGGGTGCCGGGGGCCAGGACCGGGCCGCCGCGGGCGATCCGGTTCAGCCACCAGGGCAGTCGGCCGATGTTCTCCCAGGGGCCGAGGATCAGGCCCGCCCGGGCCAGGAGGGCGCGGTCGCCGAAGGCGGCCTGGGCGGCCAGTTCGCCGCCGCGCTTGGCCAGGGCGTACGACTGGTCGTCACCGGCGTCCGGCGAGGCGCCCGCCACCACGGGGCCGTCCTCGGTGAGGCCCGCCGGGGTCGGGTAGTCGTAGACGGAACGGCTCGATATGTACGTGTAGCGGGCGGCCCGGGTGGAGAGCAGCCGGGCGGCGTCGCGCACCGCCGAGGGCGCGCCGCTCCAGGTGTCGACCACCAGGTCCCAGGTGGGGCCCTCGGTCGTCGCGGCGAGCGCGGCCAGGCCGTCTTCGGCGGTGCGGTCGCCGATGATCTCGGTGGTCCCGGGCGGGGGGGCGTGGTGGCCCCGGTGGAAGACCGTGACCTGCCAGCCGCGCGCGAGGGCCGCCTCGGTCACGGCCCGTCCGACGAACTCCGTACCGCCCAGCATCAGAAGCCTCATGTCCCCGACTCTGCCCTGTCGCGGCCCGGTCCGGAACGGCCCACGCTCTCGGCTGAATCGCCCGGAGGCGGGAACTCCCCCGGCCCGGGCGCCTCCGCCTCAGGACAGGGCCAGCGGGCTGCGGTGGCGCAGCAGCCACTGGTGGTATCCGGCCACCCGTCGCGCCGCGTCCCGGTAGGCGGCCTCCAGTTCCGCGTAGACCGCGGTCATGTCCGCGCCGGGCCGGGAGACCAGCAGCAGCCGGACCGCGAGCGGGTCGTCGCGCAGCGGGCGGATCGCCATGTCGTCGCGGGGGCCCGAGGTCGGCTGGCAGGGGGCGACCGCCTCGCCGAGGACGACGAGGGAGGCGGCGGTGAGGTAGTCGCCGTGGAGCACGACGGGCGCCAGCCCGGCTTCGCTGAACATCCGGCGCAGCCCGTCCCATTCGCCGTCCACCGTGGGGTCGACCATCCACCGGTCGGCGGCCAGGTCCGCCAGATCCACCACCGGCAGCGCGGCGGCCGGGTGGTCGCGGGCCATGGAGACGAACTGCGGTTCGCGGTCCACCAGGACCCGTTGTTCCAGCCCGTCCGGGACGGCGAGCGGGCAGCCCTCCACCTCGTGCACGAAGGCCACGTCGAGCCGTCCGGCGTCGACCGCACGGAGGAGGGCGTGGGCGGAGACGTCGACCCGCAGCGAGATGTCGGTCCCGGGCAGCCTCACCCTCAGTCGGCGCAGCCAGCCGCCGATGACCCGGCTGGCGGTGCAGCCGATGCGCAGCCGGGGTCCTTCGACGGCTGCGGCCTCCGCCTTCGCGTCGCTGACCAGGGCGCTCATGCCGTGGACCAGGGGGCGGGCGCGGCTGAGGACGGCACGACCGAGGAGGGTGGGGCGGCAGCCGGTGCGTTCGCGGCTGAAGAGTTCGGCGCCGAGCGCGTTCTCGATCCGGCGCAGCTGGGTGGTGAGCGCGGGCTGGCTCACGCCCAGGGTGCGGGCCGCCCGGTGCAGGCTGCCGCTGTCGGCGATGGCGCACAGCGCCCTGAGGTGTCTCACCTCAAGCTCCATGGTGCCGAGATTAGGGCGGGCCGTCCGGGCGCACCATGGGCCGTAATCCCGTCAAAAGCGAGCAATTCAGCGTCGGTTGGGCATGGGGACCGCAGACGTGCACGAGATGTGCACACGAGGGCGATAGGGCCGCGTTATCACCGGCTGACATCATCCGCGCGGGCTCCACTTCCCCGACACTCTCTCCGTACCGCCCCCGTCCGAGTCCGATCATCGGACGGGTTCCTCTGACAGGTAACTGGTAGGAGACCCCCCACATGAGACACCCCAGGACCGTCATGTCGGCCGTGCTCGGACTCGGCCTCTCGCTCGCCGCCGCGTTCGGCACCGCCCCCGCCGTCGCCGCTCCGGACACCGCCGCCACGGCCCCCCACGTGGCGTTCACCGGACCCTCCAACTCGCACGAGAGCGCCGCCGCCAACAAGGCGTTCTTCGAGGCGGTCGCGAAGTCGGTGGCCGAGAAGCGGGCCGCCAACCCGGGCGCCCAGTCCGTCACCATCGTCTACAGCACCGCGAACGCCCCGAGCTTCCGCACCCAGATAGCCAACAGCGCGTCGATCTGGAACGGTTCGGTCTCCAACGTCCGGCTCCAGGAGGGCTCGAACGCCGACTTCTCGTACTACGAGGGCAACGACCCCAGCGGCTCGTACGCGAGCACCGACGGGCACGGCAACGGCTACATCTTCCTGGACTACGCGCAGAACCAGCAGTACGACTCGACCCGGGTCACCACCCACGAGACCGGGCATGTGCTCGGCCTGCCGGACCACTACTCGGGCCCGTGCAGCGAGCTGATGTCCGGCGGCGGCCCCGGCCCGTCGTGCACCAACCCGTATCCGGACGCCAATGAGCGCAACCAGGTGAACTACCTCTGGCAGAACGGCTTCGCGGCCGCGCTGGCGGGCGCCCGTTCCTGACCCGTTCCGCTCGCACGCGCGCCGATGGGCCGCCCCGCAGGACGGGGCGGCCTGTCGGTGTGCCGTCAGCCGGTGCCGTATTCGGTACGGATCAGGGTCAGCAGTTCGTCCACCGTGAGCCCCAGGCCCCGGGCCTCGCCGACGGTCTCGCGGACCCGTTCGAGGAGGCGGGCGCGGTGCGGGGAGGCGCCGTCCGCGATGGCCGCGCCCCGGCCCCGGCGCAGCTCGATCAGGCCCTCCTCGCGCAGCCGCTGGTAGCCCCGCAGCACCGTGTGCACGTTGACGCCGAGCGATTCGGCCAGGACGCGGGCGGCGGGCAGCCGTTCGCCGGGACCCGCCGCGCCGTCGGCCACGGCGCGCCGCACACAGGCGGCGATCTGGTCGCCGAGCGGCACGGTGGAGGTGGGGTCGACTCGGAAGAGCATGGTCAGTCGTCCGTTCGGCGCTGGTCGATCAGGGTGTTGAGGAGGGCGGCCCCGGTCGCCGAGTCGTCCACGGTCACCGCGAAGTCGCGGCCGTTCGTCAGCCGGGCCACGATGCCCTCCCCCGACCGGATCATGACACCGCTGCGCCCGGGCCGGATGCGGTACCCCCAGCCGCCGTACTCGCTGAACGGGCGGATGTCGCGGCTGGCCGCCGCCTCTATCCGGTCCAGCGGGACCCGGATGCGCGGCCAGGGGAGCAGCCCGGAGACGGTGATCCCGCGCCGGTCCACGATGACGTACGGGCGGGCGAAGGTCGCGATGAGCAGCCCGAGGACGAGGGGCAGCAGGGCGAAGGGCCAACTGGCCGTGAACAGCGTGGCGATACCGGCGCCGATGACCAGGACCGCGGTGAGCGGAAGCCACCAGGACCCGGCGCCCCGGCCCCATCCGGCGACCTCCCCGGCGCCCAGCGTGATGCGCTCGCCGTCCCCCTCGGCTCCGTCGTCGGGGAACGGTTCGGGGACCGGCGTCAGCATCGCCGCGAGGTAGCCGATCCCGAAGGCGACGACGGCCGCCCCGGCGGCGGCGGCCAGGTGCCACAGGGGGAAGTGGACGTCCTGCCCCCGGCCCTGCGCGTCCTCGACGGCGTCCACGTTGATGAGGAGCACGGCCCCCATGAGGTAGCCGAGGAAGGCGGCGAACGCGTACCCGAGGGCGACCGTCGCCCGGTAGGCCGCGCCGGCGAACTTCCCGAACCCCGTCATCAGCGCCCACAGGAGACCGATGCCGAGCAGGACGAGTGTGGTGACGACCAGGTACGAGGTCTGGCCGGCGTAGTCGTCCACCCGGCCGTTGCCCACGAAGTGGCTGGCCAGCCGGTCGGGCAGCCGGTCGCGGCGGGTGGCGAAGAGCAGCAGGTCGACGGCGAGCGCGAGCACGAACGGCAGGGCGGTGAGCACCACGCGGCCGACGGATTTCAGGTTCATCAAAACCTCCCTTGTTCGCATGCTAGTAGAACAATGAAGGTGACGGCAATGAGGTATGCGGTACGGCGGTGGGATCAACGGGACGAGGTGGGCGGCTGGGCGCCCGGGCGGTCAGGCCGTTTCGAGCGGGAACGCTCCCCGGTGGCCCGTTCCGGCGCCCTCCGTCGGCCGGGGTTCGAACTCCCGGCAGCTCCAGACCTCCTGGACGAAGCCGGTCCGCCGCTCCCACAGCCCGAGCACGTCCTGCTCACCGGCCGTGCCCCGGTACGCCTCCTTGGCGCCCCGGAAGCAGGCGAGCCCGCCGGAGAGACCGCGCTCGGGCTCCGGGGCCGGGAAGTAGTCGGAGAACGCGCAGGCTATGCAGGTCCGCAGGCGGACGCCGGTCGGCAGCTCCCGCTGGATCGTCGCCAGCGCGGACCCGAAGTCGCTCTCGGCCCGCTGCGAGCCGAAGGCCGCCCCGCAGAACCGGAGTTCCAGGTAGAGATACGGGTCGGGCTTGCGGAGGGACAGCAGGCAGCTCAGGGTCGCCTGCCGCTCCACGCCCTCCGCCATGACGGGGAACGGCAGGTCCCACTCCAGGACGCAGTCGCCCAGGACGCCGTCCGTCAGCGCGAACAGCCCCTGCTCGGCGGGTCCGGCCGCCACCGGGCGCAGGCCGTCGAAGCTGCCGCCCTCGAAGTCCACGCCCCGGACGCGGAGGCGGAGTTGCTGCCCGTCGGTGGTGAGGATGACGGCGTCCGATCCCTGCCGGTCCCGGTACCACCCTGCCCACGACTCATCTGTCATGAGCAGGGACTGTAGCCCCTGCCTCCGACACCGCCCCTGCCGCCCTCCGCTTGGCCCGTGACGCCCCTCAACACCTCCTTCCGGCGGGCGGTTTGTCAGTGCTTCCGGCGGGTGACGAACTCGGCCAGGGCCAGCAGATCGCCCGCCGCCGAGAGGTCCGGGACCGCCCTGGACAGGTGGTGCACGGCCCGCGCCATGCGGTCCGCGGCGCAGCTCTGCGCCCAGTCCCGGCCGCCCGCCCGGTCCACGGCCTCCGCGGCCCGGCTCACCTCGGCGCGGGTGTTCATCGCGCCCCGGTACAGCTCGGCGAGCTCGGCCGCGGCCGGGCCGCCCGCGGTGAGCGCGGCCACCACAGGCAGCGACTTCTTGTGGGCGCTGAGATCCGCGCCGACCGGCTTCCCGGTCTGGGCCGGGTCGCCCCAGATGCCGATCAGGTCGTCGATCAGCTGAAAGGCGAGACCCGCCTCCCGGCCGAAGCCGTCCATGGCCCGGACCGCCCGGTCGTCGGCGCCCGCGTAGAGCGCGCCCAGGGCGCAGGCGCAGCCGAGCAGCGCGCCGGTCTTCGCCGTCGCCATGGTCAGGCACTCGTCCAGCGACACCTGGTCCGGGTCGCGGTCCTCGAAGGCGCAGTCGGCCTGCTGGCCCGCGCACAGCTCGATCACGCAGGTCGAGAGCCGGGCCGAGGCGCCGGGCGACATCGCCCTGCCGTCCTCGGCGAGCAGCCGCTGGGCGAGGGCCAGCATCGCGTCGCCCGCGATGACGGCGTCCGGGACGCCGAACACCGTCCAGGCGGTGGCCCGGTGACGGCGGGTCTGGTCCTCGTCGATGACGTCGTCGTGGAGCAGGGTGAAGTTGTGGACGAGCTCGACGGCGACGGCGGCGCGGACGGCCTGTTCGGGGTCGCCGCCCAGGGCACGGGTGGCCGCCAGGACGAGCGCCGGTCTGATCGCCTTGCCCGCGCCGCCCGCAGCCGGGCTGCCGTCGGCGTGCTGCCAGCCGAAGTGGTACATCGCGACCCGCCGGATCGAGCCGGGCAGGGAGGCGACCGCCGCCCGCAGGTGCGGGTCCACGAGGGTCCGGGTGTACTCAAGGAGCGCCGCGGCCTCGTTGCCCTCGGTCGCGGCGTCTGTTCGGGTCATGGTCAATCGGTCACCCCTGTCGTTGCCGCCCCGCCCGGCCGCTGGCGCGGCGGGGCCGGGGACGTGGGTGGTTGCTGGGAGCGGGCGGCCGGGGGCCCGGACCGCGAGGGTCCGGGCCCCGTGGCTCACCGCCAGCGGCTGACCTCGACGTTCTCCAGGACACCGAGGGCGTCCGGGACGAGGATCGCCGCGGAGTAGTAGGCCGTCACGAGGTAGGAGATGATCGCCTGCTCGTCGATGCCCATGAAGCGCACCGAGAGGCTGGGCTCGATCTCGTCCGGGATGCCGGTCTGCTGGAGGCCGATGACGCCCTGCTCGGACTCCCCCGTCCTCATGCAGATGATCGACGTGGTGCGGGCCTCGCTGACCGGGATCTTGTTGCAGGGGAAGATCGGAACCCCGCGCCAGGCCGGCACGTGGTGCCCGCCGACGTCCACGCTCTCCGGCACGAGACCGCGCTTGTTGCACTCGCGGCCGAAGGCGGCGATGGCGCGCGGGTGGGCGAGGAAGAGCTTGGAGCCGCGCCGTCGCGAGAGCAGTTCGTCCATGTCGTCGGGGCTCGGCGCCCCGTCGTGCGGCTGGAGCCGCTGGCCGTAGTCGCAGTTGTTGAGCAGGCCGAACTCGCGGTTGTTGATGAGCTCGTGCTCCTGGCGCTCGCGCAGCGCCTCGACCGTGAGCCGCAACTGCTGCTCGGTCTGGTTCATCGGCTGGTTGTAGAGGTCCGCGACCCGGCTGTGGACCTTCAGGACGGTCTGGGCGACGCTCAGTTCGTACTCGCGCGGCGCCGCGTCGTAGTCCACGTACGTGTGCGGGACGACGGCCTCGCCGACGTGGCCCGCGGAGAGGTCGATCGCCGCCTCGCCGTACTTGTTGGTGCGCTGCTGCGGGACGGACAGCAGCCCGGCGAGATGACTGCGCAGCGGATCGGAGCGTTCGGCGAGGTTGAGCACATCGGCCCGCCGCAGCGTCAGCACCGTGCACGCGGTGACGGCACGGGCCGTGTACTCCCAGACGGCGTCGCCCTCGATGAGGGAGTGGTCCCCGAAATAGGCCCCGTCCGCATGGACCCCGAGCACCGTCTCGTCCCCGTAGGGCCCGGTGCCGACCTTCTCGACCTTGCCGTGCGCCAGCAGGTAGACGCGGTCCGCCGCCTCGCCCGCCGTGGCCAGGAGCTGCCCGGCGGGGATCTCGCGCTGCTCGCACCTCCTGGCCAGCTCGGCGAGCGCCTCCTCGTCCTCGAAGTCCCTCAGCGCCGGGAGCTCACCCAGCTCGGCGGGGATGACCGTGACCCGGTCCCCGGTCTGCACGAACGTGACCCGGCCGTCCCCGACCGAGTAGCTCAGCCGGCGGTTCACCCGGTACGTGCCGCCCTGCACCTGGACCCACGGCAGCATCTTCAGCAGCCACCGTGAGGTGATCTCCTGCATCTGCGGAGCGGACTTGGTGGTCGTCGCGAGGTTCCGCGCGGCCGCCGTGCCGAGACTCTGCTGCGGCGGCACCTGCACGTTCTGAACCTCTTCACCAACGGACATCTGTCGTCCTCTCGATCTATCGGCTGACCTGCGGGAAGAACACTTCCAGCACGAGGACGGGGCACGCCATTACACAAAAGAGTGTGACTAATCGGGCTTTGGGCGGGGCACAACGCTGCGCGATACCCCGCACCGGCTTTAATTTGCATCCGGAATGACACTTACCTAATCTGGCCGCCATGCGGCTGACCAAGTTCACCGACGTCGCGCTGCGCGTCCTGATGCGCCTCGCCGTCGTGAAGCACGAGGACCCGCCGACCACCCGCGAGGTGGCGGCGGTCATGCAGGTGCCGTACTCGCACGCCGCGAAGGTCGTCGCCCGCCTCCAGCACCTCGGCCTGGTCGAGGCGCGACGGGGCCGGGGCGGCGGGCTCACCCTCACCGAGGCGGGCAGGAACGCGTCGGTCGGCGCCCTCGTCCGCGAACTGGAGGAGCCCGGCGACGTGGTCGACTGCGAGGGCGCCACCCCGTGCCCGCTCCGGGCCGCCTGCCGGCTGCGCGGCGCGCTGCGCGAGGCACAGGAAGCCTTCTACGCCTCCCTGGACCCGCTCACCATCGCGGAGTTGACCGCCGCACCCACCGGCCCCCTGCTGATCGGCCTCAGCGCCGGGCCGCCCGCCGGGGACTGACCCCCACCACACCGGGCCACCGGCCCGGTGCCTACACTGCCGTTAAATGCGCATCCAAGATGCCAATTCAATATCCGAGGAGTCACCGATGCTCTCCGAGTCGTCCACCGCCACCGTCCGCGCCACCCTGCCCGCCGTCGGCGCCGCCATCGGGGACATCGCCGATCTCTTCTACCGCAAGCTCTTCGCCGCCCACCCGGAGCTCCTGCGCGACCTGTTCAACCGGGGCAACCAGGCGTCCGGCGCCCAGCGCCAGGCGCTCGCCGGCTCCATCGCCGCCTTCGCGACCCAGCTGGTCGAGCAGCCCGACACCCGCCCCGACGTGATGCTGAGCCGGATCGCGCACAAGCACGCCTCGCTCGGGGTCACCCCGGCCCAGTACGAGGTCGTCCACACCCACCTCTTCGCCGCGATAGCCGAGGTCCTGGGCGACGCGGTGACCCCCGAGGTCGCCGCCGCCTGGGACGAGGTCTACTGGCTGATGGCCAACGCCCTGATCGCGATCGAGGAGCGGCTGTACGCGGAGCAGGGCGTCGTCGCCGGCGACGTCTGGCGCTCGTGGGAGGTCGTCTCGCGCACCGAGGAGACGGACGATGTCGCCCGGTTCCGCATCCGCCCCGCCGACGGCTCCCCCGCCCCCGCCTTCCGCCCCGGCCAGTACGTCTCCGTCCAGGTCGAACTCCCGGACGGCGCCCGCCAGATCCGCCAGTACAGCCTGTCCAGCGCTCCGGGCTCGGCGCTCCGCTCGATCACGGTCAAGCGGGTGCACGGCAACGACGCCCCGGACGGCGAGGTCTCCCGCCACCTGCACGCCGAGGTCCGCGCCGGTGACCGGCTCCGCGTCTCGGCCCCGTACGGCGACCTCGTACTGAAGTCCGACGAGGCCCCGCTGCTGCTCGCCTCCGCGGGCATCGGCTGCACCCCGATCCTGTCGATGCTGGAACACCTCGCGGAGTCGGAGCACCGCGCCCCGGTCACCGTCGTGCACGGCGACCGCTCCCCCGCCGACCACGCGCTGCGCACCGACCACACCGCGCTCACGGCCAAGCTGCACGACGCCGCCGCCCACTTCTGGTACGAGAACCCGGAGGACGGCCACCCCGCCGACCGCACCGGGCTGGTGGACCTGAGCGGTCTCGTCGTCGTCCCGGGCACCCACGCCTACCTCTGCGGCCCGCTGCCCTTCATGCGCGCGGTGCGCACCCAACTGCTCGCCAAGGGCGTCCCGGCCTCCGACATCCACTACGAGGTCTTCGGCCCCGACCTGTGGCTCGCCTCCTGAGCCACCGCGTGTCCGGATCGGCTCGCACAGGATCCGAACAGGGCCCCGCCGTCGCCCCGCGACCGGTCGGGGCCCTTCCGCCCGGGTAGAACCGCTCCAACCCGCACAAAAGGAGCCGGTGATGTCCTCACCCATGTCCGCGAGCGCATTTCTCGCCGCCCTCAAGAAGGAAGGGCTCACCGTCGTCGAGGTCGGCGACTGGCGCAGCCGCAACCGGAACCACAAGGGCCCCTGGGGCCCGGTGAACGGGGTGATGATCCACCACTCCGTCACCAAGGGGACCGACGCCACGGTGAAGATGTGCCGCGACGGCCACCCCGACCTGCCGGGCCCGCTCTGCCACGGCGTCATCGCCAAGGACGGCCGGGTCCATCTCGTCGGCTACGGCAGGACCAACCACGCGGGGATGGGCGACGACGACGTCCTGCGCGCGGTCGTCGCGGAGAAGAAGCGCCTTCCCCACGACAACGAGGCCAACACCGACGGAAACCGGCACTTCTACGGCTTCGAGTGCGAGAACCTCGGCGACGGCAAGGACCCCTGGCCCGACGCCCAGCTCGAAGCGATCGAGAAGGTCTCGGCGGCCATCTGCCGGCACCACGGCTGGACCGCCCGGTCGGTCATCGGCCACCGCGAGTGGCAGCCCGGCAAGGTGGACCCGAAGGGCTTCTCGATGGGCGACCTGCGCGACCGTATCCACGACCGCCTCAAGTGACCCCGGCGGCCGCCCGCCGCCACAATGGAGCACATGTCCGCCCCGTCTCCCGCATCCCGGCTGCGCCCGCTGCTGCCCTCGCCCGTGCAGCAGGCCGAGGACGAGCGCTTCGCCCGGCACGGGGTGACGCTGCTGCTCAAGCGCGACGATCTGATCCACCCGGATCTGCCGGGCAACAAATGGCGGAAACTCGCGCCCAATCTGGCGGCCGCCGCCGGGCGCCCCGTGCTCACTTTCGGCGGCGCGTACTCCAACCATCTGCGGGCGACCGCCGCCGCCGGGCGGCTCCTCGGATTCCGCACCATTGGGGTCGTACGCGGTGACGAGCTGGCCCACCGCCCGCTCAACCCGTCGCTCGCCCGGTGCGCCGCCGACGGCATGCGGCTGCACTTCGTGGACCGGGCGACGTACCGCGCCAAGGCCGACCCGGCGGTCCTGGCCGGGCTGCTGGAGGCGTACGGGGACTGCGAGGTCGTCCCGGAAGGCGGCAGCAACGCCCTCGCGGCCCGGGGCTGCGCCGCGCTCGGGCGCGAACTGCGGGGCGTGGCCGACGTGGCGGCGGTGGCCTGCGGGACCGGCGGCACCCTGGCCGGGCTCGCCACCGGACTCGCGCCGGGGCAGCGCGCGCTCGGCGTCCCGGTCCTGCGCGGCGGCTTCCTGGGCGAGGCGGTGCGGGAGCTCCAGCGGGAGGCGTTCGGCGGTCCGGCGGGCGACTGGTGGCTGGACGAGCGGTTCCATTTCGGCGGCTACGCCCGTACGACACCGGCCCTGCACGCGTTCGCAAAGGATTTCGAGGACCGGCACGGGCTGCCCGTGGAGCGACTGTATGTGGCCAAAATGCTGCACGCGCTCACCGTGCTGACGGAGGAGGGCGCCTTCCCCGCCGGGACCACGCTCGCGGCGGTGATCACCGGCCGCCCCGACGAGGAGGCTCAGCCCTCCTCGCGGTAGGCCGCCGCCTCCTCCAGGTCCAGGCGGCGCAGCAGGGTCCGCATCATCTCGTCGTCGATCCTGCGCGCGTCCCGCAGCCGTACGAAGACCTCCCGCTCGGTCTCGATCATCTCGCCGGCCAGCCGCCGGTAGGTCTCGTCCGCCGACTCCCCGGTGACCGGGTTGGCCGCGCCGAGGCGCTCCCAGACCGCGTTGCGGCGGCGCTCCAGGACGGTCCGGAGGCGGTCCGCCAGGGGCTCGGGCAGCCGGTTGCGCTCGTCGGTGAGCAGCTCGTCCAGGCGGGCCTCGGCGGCCGTGGACGCCTCGTTCTGGGCCTGCGCCTCGGCCAGGGTGTCGGCCTGCCGGTCCCGGCCCGGGAGCTTCAGCACGCGCACCAGGAGCGGCAGGGTGAGCCCCTGGACCACCAGCGTGCCGATGACGGTGGTGAACGTCAGGAACAGCACCAGGTTGCGGGCCGGGAAGGCGTCGCCGTCGGCGGTGACGAGCGGGACGGAGAAGGCGATGGCGAGCGAGACGACCCCGCGCATCCCGGCCCAGCCGACGATGAGCGGCGAGGTCCAGTCCGTACCGCTCTCCCGCTCCCTGATCCGCCGCGACAGCCACCGGGGCAGATAGGTCGCCGGGTAGACCCAGACGAACCGGACCACCACCACGGCCAGGAAGACCAGCACCGCGTACCCGAAGGCGTCCGCCACCGAGTACGTGCCGAGCCCCTTGAGCACGAACGGCAGCTGGAGGCCGATCAGCGCGAACACGGCCGACTCCAGGACGAAGGCGACCATCTTCCAGACGGCGGCCTCCTGGAGCCGGGTGGCGAAGTCGACCTGCCAGGACCGGTGGCCCAGGTACAGCGCGACGACGACCACGGCGAGCACCCCCGAGGCGTGCACGCGCTCGGCCGCCGCGTACGCCACGAACGGGATGAGGAGCGACAGGGTGTTCTGGAGCAGCGGCTCCTTCAGGTGGGTGCGCAGCCAGTGCAGCGGGACCATCAGCAGCAGGCCGACCCCGACGCCCCCGACCGAGGCCAGCAGGAACTCCCGCGCCCCGCCGCCCCAGCTGATCCCCTCCCCCACGGCGGCGGCCAGCGCCACCTTGTACGCGGTGATCGCGGTGGCGTCGTTCACCAGGGACTCGCCCTGGAGGATCGTCGTGACACGCGCGGGCAGCCCCACCCGTCGGGCGATCGCCGCGGCCGTGACGGCGTCCGGCGGGGCGATCACGGCGCCCAGCACCAGCGCGGCGGTCAGCGGCAGGTCGGGCACCAGCAGATAGGCCAGCCACCCCACCGCGACCGTCGCGAACAGGACGTAGCCCACCGACAGCAGGGCCACCGGCCGCAGGTTGGCCCGCAGGTCCAGGTAGGAGCTGTCCACGGCGGCCGTGTAGAGCAGCGGCGGCAGCAGCAGGGGGAGCACGATGTGCGCGTCCAGGGTGTACGACGGCACCCCCGGCACATACGAGGCGATCAGGCCGGCGGCGACCAGGAGAAGCGGGGCCGGCACCGGGGTGCGGCGTGCGAGGCCCGCTGTCGCGGCACTGCCCGCGACCAGCGCCACCAGGGGCAATGCGTCCATCTCATGATCCTCGCATCCGTCGTAACCTGGCCATCATGAGTGGTTGCCCGCATGTACCGGACCTGCCGCGCCCCGAGCCCGCGCCCCTCGGTGAAACCTGTCCCGAGTGCCTGGCGGCCGGCACCCACCCCGTGCAGCTGCGGCTGTGCCTGAGCTGCGGCCATGTCGGCTGCTGCGACTCCTCGCCGGGGCGGCACGCGACGGGGCACTTCGAGCAGACCGGACATCCGGTCATGCGGAGCTTCGAACCGGGCGAGAACTGGCGTTGGTGCTTTGTCGACGGTTCGATCGTCTGACGTCCGGGTACGTCAAACCGGCGCGCGTTGTTCGTAATTGAGCGACGCAGACCCCTAGGCACTGTGCGTACCCATGGACCTACCATGAGTGACAGTCGCAGGAAGGGGTTCCGGCGACACGGCATCATGGATCGCGATAGCGTCGCCGGACCGAGAACCGAAGACGTACCGCATGGCTCCGGGCGTTCTCCCGGAACCTCGAATGAGTTTGTGCCACCTTGGAGGTGAGGGTGTCCCAGATCGCAGGCGAGCCCGGGAATCAGGACTTCGTAGAGGTCCGGCTGCCCGCTGCGGGTGCCTACCTGTCGGTGCTGCGCACGGCCACGGCCGGTCTCGCAGCACGCTTGGACTTCACTCTCGACGAGATCGAGGACCTTCGCATCGCGGTGGACGAGGCGTGCGCGATCCTGCTCCAGCAGGCCGTGCCCGGTTCCGTCCTCAGCTGCGTGTTCCGTCTCATCGACGATTCTCTTGAGGTGACGGTCGCGGCCCCCACCACGGACGGCCGCGCCCCGGAGCGCGACACCTTCGCCTGGACGGTGCTCTCCGCACTGGCCGGAAAGGTCGACTCCTCGGTCGCCGACGACCGTACGGTCAGCATCAGCCTGTACAAACAGCGCGGCGCGGGACCCGGGCCGGCGTGAGCAACGGGAACGGGGACGGTCCTGTGCGGGACGAGACGATCCGACCAGGGGTGGTGCGTGCGGCAGGCATCCCGGAGCAGCAGGCCCTGCCTCATCCGGTGGACGGGGCGGAGCTGCCCCGTGCGGTGGACGGGACGGACGGGCCCGCCGGCATTACGGTCGCGGTGGAGCAGTCGCAGGCGGAGCGGGCAGGCCAGATGAGCGAGCACGGGCACCACGATCCAAACGACCGCAGCGAGGCGCGGGCGTTGTTCATCGAGCTGGGCAAGCTCGCCGACGGTTCGCCGGAGCGGGCGGAGCTGCGCAACCGGCTGGTGCGGATGCATCTGCCGCTGGTGGAGCACCTGGCCCGTCGCTTCCGCAACCGTGGGGAGCCGCTGGACGACCTGACCCAGGTCGCCACGATCGGGCTGATCAAGTCCGTCGACCGGTTCGACCCGGAGCGGGGCGTCGAGTTCTCGACGTACGCGACGCCGACGGTCGTCGGGGAGATCAAGCGCCACTTCCGCGACAAGGGCTGGGCGGTGCGGGTGCCGCGCCGCCTCCAGGAGCTGCGGCTGTCGCTGACCTCGGCGACGGCGGAGCTCTCCCAGCTGCACGGCCGCTCGCCGACGGTGCACGAGCTGGCGGAGCGGCTGGGGATCTCCGAGGAGGAGGTCCTGGAGGGCCTGGAGTCGGCCAACGCGTACAGCACGCTCTCGCTGGACGTGCCGGACACCGACGACGAGTCGCCGGCCGTGGCGGACACGCTGGGCTCCGAGGACGAGGCGCTGGAGGGCGTCGAGTACCGGGAGTCGCTGAAGCCGCTCCTGGAGGACCTGCCGCCCCGCGAGAAGCGGATCCTGCTGCTGCGGTTCTTCGGCAACATGACCCAGTCGCAGATCGCGCAGGAGGTCGGCATCTCGCAGATGCACGTCTCGCGGCTGCTGGCCCGCACGCTCGCGCAGCTCCGTGAGCGGCTGCTCGTGGAGGAGTAGCGGGCCCGCTTTACGCGGAGGAGGCCGCCGGGTCGTCCCGGCGGCCTCCTCGTGTGTCCGGGAGCCCTCAGGCGTCCTCGGTGTCCGCTTCGGGCGTGCTGCCCGGCCTGCGGATGCCCAGGGCGTCGATGGTGGCGGGCCTGACCAGCTGGTAGAGCGCGGTCAGCGCGACCGCGGCGAGGACGATCCCGGCCGGGATCAGCACGCCGTGGGAGCGCAGCAGGGTCCAGGCCACCGGCAGCGCGATGATCTGCGTGATGAGCGCCGGGCCCCGGCTCCAGCTGCGGCGCTGCAGCAGGCCGCGGGCGGCGAAGAGCGGGATCAGGCCGAGCGCGATGACGGTGAGACCGCCCATCTCGGCCTGCTCAGGGCTGTCGGGCTTGCCCAGCAGGCCCATCACCAGCATGTAGATCCCGCCGATGACGAGGGCCGCGCCCTCCAGGCCGCTGAGTGCGGCCACCAGCGTGATCCTGGCCGGTTTCGCCGGCTCCGCCAGGGGCGAGGGCGCGTTCTGCTGAGTACTCACCCTTGCAGGTTGGCATCCCGGACCCGGCGAAGGAAAGCCGGGGTGGTGCGCGCCACCGCCGCACGTCTACGCCGTCACGGAGCGTGAGGTCCTGCGGCCAGGACTTCGGGGGTGTACCTCGCGGTAGGTAGGCTGGCAGTCATGCGCGCACTTCTTGTGGTCAATCCAGCCGCCACCACCACCAGTGCGCGGACCCGTGACGTGCTGATCCACGCGCTGGCGAGCGAGATGAAGCTGGAGGCCGTCTCCACGGAGTACCGCGGGCACGCCCGCGACCTGGGACGGCGGGCCGCCGACAGCGACGACATCGACCTCGTGGTGGCGCTCGGCGGTGACGGCACGGTCAACGAGGTCGTCAACGGCCTGCTGCACCGGGGCCCCGATCTGGACAACCTGCCGAAGCTGGCCGTGGTGCCCGGCGGCTCCACCAACGTCTTCGCGCGGGCCCTCGGGCTCCCCAACGACGCGGTGGAGGCGACCGGCGCCATTCTGGACGCGCTGGCGAACCGGACCGAACGCACGGTCGGCCTCGGGCTCGCGGCGGGGACTCCGGGCACGGAGGACGAATCGGTGCCGGAGCGCTGGTTCACCTTCTGCGCCGGCCTCGGATTCGACGCCGGGGTGGTCGGGCGGGTCGAACAGCAGCGGGAGCGCGGCAAACGTTCGACCCATGCCCTGTACGTGCGCCAGGTGCTCCGGCAATTCCTGGAGGAGCCGCACCGCAGGCAGGGCGTGATAACGCTCGATGTGCCCGGCGAGGAGCCGGTCACCGATCTCGCGCTTTCCATAATCTGCAACACGAACCCGTGGACGTACCTGGGGAACCGGCCGGTGTACGCGGCCCCGCAGGCGTCCTTCGACACCGCGCTCGACGTGCTGGGCCTGCGGAAACTCTCCACGGCGGCGGTCGGCCGCTATGCGACCCAGCTGCTCATGTCGAGCCCGGAGAAGGGTCCGCGGGGGAAGCACGCGGTTTCACGGCACGACCTCACGGACTTCACCTTGCATTCAAAGGTTCCACTGCCCTTCCAGATGGACGGTGACCACCTCGGAGTGCGTACCAGTGTGACGTTCACAGGCGTACGCCGTGCACTGCGTGTGATTGTGTGAGTGGAAGGGACCAAAGTCCTTTAACTCGAACGTTTGGACTGGCCTCCACCCTCTAGAAGTACGGCTGTGACCTAGCCGACACCGAGGAATCAAAAAAAACTTTCCTGAAGGGGTTGTATCCGCCGCCGAGGTTTGCGAATCTCTACATGGCGATCGGGACGGCCCGCAACAACGGCCTCCACTGAGAGCCAGAACCCCTCCTCACTGCACAGGACCACAACCAGTTCATCTGGGCGTCGGGCCTACACCTGCGGGGGGATTCGTGAAAGCGTTCACATTCACAAGCCACAGTACGTAACACCAAGGAGAGGTAGCAGCCATGGACTGGCGTCACAACGCCGTTTGTCGTGAGGAAGACCCGGAGCTGTTCTTCCCCATCGGCAACACCGGTCCTGCGCTGCTGCAGATCGAGGAAGCCAAGGCCGTCTGCCGTCGCTGCCCCGTCATGGAGCAGTGCCTGCAGTGGGCGCTCGAGTCCGGCCAGGACTCCGGCGTCTGGGGTGGCCTCAGCGAGGACGAGCGCCGCGCAATGAAGCGCCGCGCCGCTCGCAACCGGGCGCGCAACGCCAGCGCCTGACCGACGCCACCGCTACGAACCTCAGCGCAGGCGGCGCGTACAGCGCGTACGCACCACCCCGCCCCCCGAGTCGCAGCGCGCAGTACCCCCGAAGCGCATGCTTGACCAGAGAGCCCGGACCGTTCACCAACGGTCCGGGCTCTTCGGTGTGTTCGGGGCCCGCTTGTGTTCGGGGCCCGTTACTTCTCGCTGCGGACCGGGATGTCGAGGACGACCTGCGTCCCGCGCTCCGGCGCCGGCACCATGCCGAACGTGCCGCCGAGCTCGCCCTCGACCAGCGTGCGGACGATCTGGAGGCCGAGGTTGCCGGCCTTCTGCGGGTCGAACCCCTCGGGCAGACCGCAGCCGTCGTCCTGGACGGTGATGAGCAGCCGCCCCTCGGCGGGCGAGCCGCCCCGGACCGCCGAGACCTCGACGGTGCCGGACTCCGCGACGGAGAAGGCGTGTTCCAGGGCGTTCTGCAGCACCTCGGTGAGGACCATCGAGAGCGGCGTCGCGACCTCGGCGTCGAGTATCCCGAAGCGCCCCGTGCGGCGGCAGGTCACCTTGCCCGGCGAAATCTCCGCGACCATGGCGATCACCCGGTCGGCGATGTCGTCGAACTCCACCCGCTCGTCCAGGTTCTGGGACAGCGTCTCGTGGACGATGGCGATCGAACCGACGCGCCGCACCGCCTCGTTGAGCGCTTCGCGGCCCTGCGGGGAGTCCATCCGGCGGGCCTGGAGGCGCAACAGGGCGGCGACCGTCTGGAGGTTGTTCTTCACCCGGTGGTGGATCTCCCGGATGGTGGCGTCCTTGGTGATCAACTCGCGCTCGCGGCGGCGCAGTTCCGTCACATCGCGCAGGAGGACCAGGGAGCCGATCCGGACGCCCTTGGGCTTGAGCGGGATCGCGCGCAGCTGGATCACCCCGCCCGCGCACTCCACCTCGAACTCACGGGGCGCGTAACCGCTGGCCAGTTTGACCAGGGCCTCGTCCACCGGGCCCCGGGACGGGGCGAGTTCGGCGGTGATCTGGCCGAGGTGCTGGCCGACCAGGTCGGAGGCGAGGCCGAGGCGGTGGTAGGCGGAGAGGCCGTTGGGGCTGGCGTACTGCACGACGCCGTCGGCGTCCAGCCGGACCAGGCCGTCGCCGACGCGCGGGGACGCGTCCATGTCCACCTGCTGGCCCGGGAAGGGGAAGGACCCGGCGGCGATCATCTGCGCGAGGTCGGAGGCGGACTGGAGGTAGGTCAGCTCAAGCCGCGAGGGGGTGCGCACGGTGAGGAGGTTGGTGTTGCGCGCGATCACGCCGAGCACCCGGCCCTCCCGGCGTACGGGGATCGACTCGACCCGTACGGGCACCTCCTCGCGCCACTCCGGGTCGCCCTCGCGCACGATCCGGCCCTCGTCCAGGGCGGCGTCCAGCAGCGGGCGGCGGCCGCGCGGGACCAGGTGGCCGACCATGTCGTCCTGGTAGGAGGTCGGGCCGGTGTTGGGCCGCATCTGGGCGACGGAGACGTACCGCGTGCCGTCGCGGGTGGGGACCCACAGGACGAGGTCGGCGAAGGAGAGGTCGGAGAGCAACTGCCACTCCGAGACCAGCAGGTGGAGCCACTCGAGGTCGGTGTCGCTCAGAGCGGTGTGCTGGCGTACGAGGTCGTTCATGGAGGGCACGTGTGCGAGCGTACCCGTGGATGCGTGCCCGTCCGAACCGGAAGCGCCGCCCGTACGTGCAGTGAACCGGGGCCGACATTCGCGCCGCGCATGGATGGACACGGCCCAGTGGTCTAGTCCACAATGCTGGTGTAGAACCTCCGCTCTCCCCGCACAGGAGAGCGGAACGAGGTACCGCGCTCTCTGCCCTGACTGCGCCGGTGCCTCTCCCCCGGCCGGGGGCACCGCACACCGCCGGCCGAGCCGGCCGCCCGCGAGGGCGGCCCTACTCCGGGCTGCGGTGCTGGTCGGGCTGAGGGTCCCGGCCCGGCGCCGCGGCCCGCGGGTTCTTCCGGGGCCTCCCGGGATTCAGCGGGTCTCGGTGACCTTCGCGAGCGCGCGCGGCGCGTCCGGGTCCTGGCCCCGCGCGATCGTCACCTCGTACGCCAGCATCTGGAGCGGCAGGATCTCCAGAATCGGCTGGACCTCCTCCGCCACCCCGGCCGTCGGCAGCACGAACCCCGCGGACGCCGCCGCCACCTGGGCCGCGGGCCCGACGACGAAGAGGTCGGCGCCCCGGCCGCGCAGCCGGTCCAGGACGGGCTGAAGGGCCTCGCCGCCCCGGCCGTCGGTCACCACGGCGATGACCGGCGAGATGTTGTCGACCATCGCGAGGGGGCCGTGCAGCAGGTCGGCGCCGGAGTACGAGAGAGCGGGGATGTAGCTCGTCTCCATGAGCTTCAGGGCGGCTTCCTTGGCCGTCGGGTAGCCGTACCCGCGCGAGGTGATGACCATGCGCTCGGCGAACCGGTAGCGCGACGCCAGGGACCTCACCTCGTCCTTGCGGGCCAGCACCTCCTCCGCGAGGTCCGGCAGGACGGCGGCCGCCGCCCCGTCGCCGCCGCGCAGCCCCTCCACGAACAGGTACAGCGAGAGCAGGGACGCGGTGTACGTCTTGGTGGCCGGCAGCGCCTTCTCGGGCCCGGCCAGGATGTCGATGTGGTACTCGGAGACGGCCGCGAGCGGCGAGTCCGGGTTGTTGGTCACCGCCAGGGTCACCGCGCCGGCCTCCCGGGCCGCCTTGGTGGAGGCCACCAGGTCGGGCGAGCCGCCG
This sequence comes from Streptomyces sp. CB01249, assembly GCF_001905735.1. GTDB lineage: Bacteria > Actinomycetota > Actinomycetes > Streptomycetales > Streptomycetaceae > Streptomyces. The sequence continues at coordinate 1,060,871 of NZ_LISW01000002.1, read as the reverse complement.
GACTGGCTGACGGTGATGACCAGGACGTCGCGGAGGTCCGGCTTCGCGCCGTACGCCGTGGTGGTCGACATCGAGGCCAGCCCGCAGGGCAGCCCCAGCGTGATCTCCAGCAAGTACTTCGCGTAGAGCGCGGCGTTGTCGGAGGTGCCGCGGGCGGTGAGCAGGACGAAGCGCGGGTTCCTGGCCGCGATCAGCCCGGCGGTCTCGCGGATGGCGGGCGCGCCGCGCTCCAGGATGCGGCGGAGCATCGCGGGCTGCTCGGCCATCTCGCCGGACATGATGCGGCCGGGCCACTCGCCCTCACCGGCCGGGTACGTGGCGGACATGTCTGGTACCTCCCGGGGGGTCGCGCTGGCTCGCCCAAGTCGAACACGGGGTACGCGGGGGCCGCCAGCGGGCGGCGGCCGGCAGGGCGTCCGCGTACCGGTACGGGCCCCTGGGGGCGGGCCGAGTCTGCTAGATTGGGACCTTGATTGGTCTATACCACATATCGTCACTCTCGATCGGATCGGCAGGCCCCGCGTGGAAGTTGTCATCGTCCCGGACGCCAAGGCAGGCGGCGAACTGATCGCGGGGGCCATCGGCACCCTGCTCGGCCGCAAGCCCGACGCCCTTCTCGGCGTTGCCACCGGCTCTACCCCGCTGCCCATCTACCAGGCCCTCGCGGACCTGGTCCGCTCCGGTGCCGTGGACGCCTCGCGCGCCCGCGTCTGCCAGCTGGACGAGTACGTCGGGCTGCCGGCGGGCCACCCGGAGTCGTACCGCTCCGTGGTGCTGCGCGAGGTGGTCGAGCCGCTCGGGCTCTCCGAGGCCGCGTTCATGGGCCCCGACGGCTCCGCCGAGGACGTCCAGGCGGCCTGTGAGGCGTACGACAGGGCGCTGGCCGAGGCCGGCGGCGTCGACCTCCAGCTGCTGGGCATCGGCACCGACGGGCACATCGGCTTCAACGAGCCGTGCTCCTCGCTCGCCTCCCGCACCCGGATCAAGACGCTCACCGAGCAGACCCGGGTCGACAACGCGCGCTTCTTCGACAACGACATCGACCAGGTGCCGCACCACGTCATCACCCAGGGCATCGGCACCATCCTGGAGGCCCGCCACCCGATCCTGCTCGCGACGGGCGAGGGCAAGGCGGACGCGGTGGCCGCGACGGTCGAGGGACCGGTCGCCTCGATCGTGCCCGCGTCGGCGCTCCAGCTGCACCCGCACGCGACGGTGGTCGTGGACGAGGCGGCGGCGTCGAAGCTGAAGCTGGCGGACTACTTCCGGGCGACGTACGCGGCGAAGCCGGCCTGGCAGGGGCTGTAGTTCTTTACGTGAAAGGGCCGGGACACCGCGTGGTGTCCCGGCCCTTCCGTATGCGCGGGGTCAGCTCCCGGCGATGATCTCCGCCGCCGCCTGGCCGCAGACGCGGGCGGCGCCGTGCGTCGCGATGTGCAGCGCTCCCCGGGGCTCGGCCTGGGGGACGCCCATCTCGACCACGACGGTGTCCGGGCGCGCCGCCAGCAGCGCGTCCAGGGCCTTGGTCATCCACGCGTGGCGGTGCGCGTCGCGGACCACGGCGACGATGCGCCGCTCCCCCGCCGCCCGCAGCGCGGCCTCGGCCGGGGCCTCTGACTCGCCGTCGTAGGTGTCGGTCCCGGTGCCCGGGACGAGCCGGGCCAGCTCGGCCGCGAGGCCCCAGGGGGTCTCGTCGCCGACCGCGATGTTCGCGACCGGGGTGAAGGCGGCCACGTATGCCGGACCGGTGAGCGGTGCGGCCTCGCCGGTCACCGTCACCGCGCGGCGGGCGGCCACCAGACCGATGTCCGAGGCGATGCCGGTGGTCTGTGCGGTGCCGGGCGCGGTCCCCTCCTGTGCTGCCGCGCCCGGCTCCCGTACAGCCCCCCGTGCCTCCCGCGTCCAGGACGCGAGGGCGCGGACCCGGGCAGCGGCATCGGCGAGCCGCTCCTCGGGAAGTTCACCGGAGCGCACCGCCGCGACCAGCGCGTCGCGCAGCCGCAGGACGGTGCTGTCGTCGTCGAGCCCGCCGCCGACGCAGAGCGCGTCGGCACCGGCCGCGACGGCGAGGACGGAGCCGCGTTCGATCCCGTACGTCGAGGCGATGGCCTGCATCTCCACGGCGTCGGTCACGATGAGCCCCTGGTACCCCAGCTCCTCGCGCAGCAGACCGGTGAGGATCTGGGGGCTGAGGGTGGCCGGGCGGTGCGGGTCGAGCGCGGGCAGCAGGATGTGCGCGCTCATCACCGACTTGGAACCGGCCGCGATGGCCGCCCGGAACGGGACGAGCTCCCGGGCGTGCAGGGTTTCCAGGTCGACGTCGATGCGGGGCAGCGCGTGGTGCGAGTCGACCGCGGTGTCGCCGTGCCCGGGGAAGTGCTTGGTGCAGGCGGCGACCCCGGCGGCCTGGAGGCCCTCGACGTACGCGGCGGTGTGCCGGGCGACCAGGTGCGGGTCGGCGCCGAAGGAGCGAACGCCGATGACGGGGTTGCCCGGGTTGGAGTTGACGTCCGCGGACGGGGCCCAGTTGAGGTTGACCCCGCACGCGGCGAGCCGGCGGCCCAGTTCGTGGGCGACGGCCCGGGTCAGCTCGGTGTCGTCCACCGCGCCGAGCGCCAGGTTGCCGGGGAACGACGAGCCGTGGCGTACCTCGAGGCGGGTGACGTCGCCGCCCTCCTCGTCGATCGCGACGAGCACGTCGTCCCGCTCGGCCCTGAGCTGGGCGGTGAGCGCGGCGAGCTGTTCGGGCGTCTCGATGTTGCGGCCGAACAGGCCGACGGAGGAGAGCCCTTCGCCGACCCGGCGCAGCAGCCACTCGGGCGCCGTGGTGCCGGTGAAACCGGGCTGCAGCACGGCGAGCGCGTCACGGGTGACGGTGTCCGTGGTGGAGGTGAGGGTGGTCATGGGGCGGCGTTATCCCTTCACGGCGCCGGAGGTGAGCCCCGCGGCCATCTTCTTCTGCACGAACATGAAGAAGATGACGACCGGAAGAGCGATCATGGTGGACGCCGCCATCAGGGCGCCGTAGTCCGTACCGCGCTCGCTGGTGAACGTCATCAGCCAGACGTTGAGCGTGTACTTGGAGTTGTCGTTGATCAGGATGTAGGCGAAGAGGTACTCGTTCCACGCGTTCACCAGCGCGAAGATCGACGCGGCGGCGAGGCCGGGCGCGAGCAGCGGCAGGATCACGCGGCGGAAGGCGCCGAAGCGGGTGCACCCGTCCACCATGGCGGACTCCTCCAGCTCCACCGGGATGTTCACCACGAAGCCGCGGATCATGATCGTCGCGAACGGCAGCGTGGAGACCAGGTAGACGACGATGAGGCTCCAGTACTCGTCGATGCCGCCCATGGCGTTGAGCTGGGCGTAGATCGGGATGAGCATCGCCGTGGGCGGCAGCATCTGGACCAGGATCATGATCAGGACCAGCGGCTTGCGGCCGAAGAAGCGGAACCGGCCGATGGCGAGGGCCGCCAGGGTGGCGATGATCATGCCGCCGACGACGGCGGTGATCGTGACGATGAGGCTGGACTGGACCGCGGTGCCGAAGTTCGGCTGGTGGACCGCCTTGACGAAGTTGTCGAAGGTGATCGAGGAGGGCCACAGGGTCTGGTCGTAGGAGCGGATCTCGCGGCTGGGCCGCAGGGCGCTGACGACCAGCCAATAGACCGGGAAGACCATGACCAGCGAGATGCAGAGGCCGAGGATGTTCAGGCCGACGCGGGTCTTCTTGCGGTCCGGGCGCAGGACCTGTGGTGTGTCGGTCGTGGTGCTCATTCGACCTCTCCCGTCTTCATGAGCTGGCGCAGGTAGTACACGGCCACCGCGGACAGCAGGATCACCGTGATCAGGGCGATCGCGGTGCCCTGGCTGAAGGAGGTGGACTCGAAGGCCTTCGAGTAGGAGTAGAGGCCGAGGGTCTCGTACTCGGGCTCGGGCTTGCTGCCGCGCAGCAGCCAGATCTGGCCGAAGACGTTGAAGTCCCAGATCACCGACAGCGTGGCGACCATGGAGAAGACCGGCTTGATGACCGGCCAGGTCACGTAGCGGTACACACCGAAGCTGGTGGCGCCGTCGAGGGACGCGGCCTCCTCCAGTTCCTGCGGGACCTGGGTGAGGGCGGCGTACAGGGTGACGACGACGAAGGGGATGGCGCCCCAGACGACCAGCAGCGTGATGATCGCGAAGCCCTGGACCGGATCGAGGTACCAGTTGTGGCCGAGCCAGTCGTCGCCGACGACTTTCGCGATGAGGGTGTTGATGAGGCCGTAGTCGGAGTCGGCCATGAACCGGAAGATGGAGGCGGCGACCATCAGCGGCATCGCCCAGGCGGCGATGAGGCAGAAGGTCAGGATGAGCCGCACCCAGGTGGACAGCCGGCGCATCAGCAGGGAGATCAGGAGACCGATGCCCATGGTCAGCGACACGCAGACGGCCATGAAGACGACGGTGCGGAAGGTCACCCACCAGAACTCGGAGTCACCGAGGATGTTGGTGAACTGGTCGAAGCCGACCCAGGGTGCGGGATCACCGGTCCACAGCTCGCGCCGGCCCATGTCCTGGAAGGACATGATGACGGTCTTGGCGAGCGGGTAGAGGTAGACGGCGGCGATCGCCACGATCGCCGGGAGGATCAGGAGGTAGGGCAGCAGTTCGCCCTTCTTCCGCTTCCTCTTCTGCTTCAGGGGTGCGTTGCCGCCCTCATCGGACAGCGGGCTCCCGTCCGCCTTGGGATCACGTGGTACGGGGACCGGTGGCCCGGCGGCCTTGGTATCGGCGGCAGTCACGTGGCTGACCTTCCATCGCGGGTCCGAGGCGGGCCCCGGATAACACGGCGTGCTTGAGCAAAAGGGGGCGGGGACCCGGCGCAGTGCCGGGCCCCCGCCTGGCGATCAGAAGGCTCAGGCCTTCTTGTTGATCAGTGCGTCGATCTCGCTGTCGGCCTTCTTGGTGGCGTCGGCGACGGACGTGCCCTTGAGGATCTTCAGGAGCATGTTCTCCAGAATCTCCTCCTTCTCGATGGAGGCCCAGCCCGGAGCGATCGGCGTGAACCAGGCGTCCGGCACCGCGTTGGCGATGGCGGCCGTCTCGGGCTTGGCCTTCAGCGGCTCAAGCTGCTTCTCGTTGTTCGGGAGGATGTTCTTCGACGCGAGGACGTCCATGGACTTCGCGTTGGTGAAGAGGGAGATCCACTCCTCGCCCAGGTCCTGGACCTTGGACTTGGAGATGGTGGCGAGGTCGGAGCCGCCGATGAAGGACGGGAGCGCCTTGCCGTTCGGGCCGGGCATACCGGCCGTGGCGATCTTGCCCTCGAGCTTCGGGTTGCCGTTGTCACCGGTGGTGACGCTGCCGGCCTCCCAGGCCTGGCCGTAGATGACCGCGGCCTTCTCGTTGGCCATGACGTTGGCGTGGTCCTGCTCGTCCTTCGTCTGGTCGGCCTTGTTGTACTTCTTGACCAGGTCGACGAAGTGCTGGATGCCCTTCTGCGCCTCGGGGGTGGAGAGGGTGGCCTTCCACTCCTTCGAGCCCTCGTCGTACTTGGCGATCTGGCCGCCCTCGGCCGCGACGTAGGACATGGCGGCGTACCAGTAACGGCCCGGGTAGTACAGGGACGAGGCGCGCTTGTCCTTCTTCGCGAGCTCGGCCTGGACCTTGTCCATCGCCTTGAGGAAGTCGTCCTCGTTCTGCGGAAGGGCGTCGCTGCCGGTACCGGCCTTCAGCATGTCCTTGTTGTAGACCGCGAGGCGGGCGGAGGCGTAGTAAGGAACGCAGTAGATCTTGCCCTCGTAGGAGCAGGTGTCCTTCAGACCCTTGATCCAGGTGTCCGAGTTCTCGTACTTCGAGGTGTCGATCTCGCCGAGCGCGCCGTTGAGGATGTACTGCATGGTCTCGGTGTTGCCGAGTTCGACAACGTCCGGGAACTTGTCGCCACCGAGGGAGGTGTCGAGCTTCTTGACCTTGTCAGCCCAGCCCTGGTACTGGATCTTGACGTTGACGTTCGGGTACTTCTTCTTGAACTGGGCGTTGACGTCCTTCACCAGTTCGGGCCAGGTCGACTGGGCCTCGCCCATGAGCCAGACAGTCAGGTCTTCCTTGCGGTCCTTCGGGTCCTTCGAGGACGTCTTGTCGTCCGAACCACACGCCGCGATGGAAACCAACATGCCCGCGACGCCGATCGCCGCGATGAGCTTGCGCTTCACGCCACCCTCCTCAGGGATGCTGCAACCCCCTCCCCACCGCGCGAGAACGTCGACGAGTACCTCTGGGGCTGGGACCTGGTCTTTAATGGTTTAGACCAGTACCGGGAGCTTGGCCTAGACCTTTAGGGGTGTCAAGGGTGTATAAGAAGTGCACTCGCGTCCGTTATAGGACCGACACCTGAGGGAGGGCGACGAGCCGTGACCGGACCGTGCCACCATGTGAGCCGCGACAGACGGAGGAGCCGGTGACGGCAGCAACGCAGCAGTCGGGAAGGCGGGCCATGGGCGCCGACGGGGGCAGTTCGGAGAACGAGACGGGCGCGGGCGCCGGGACGCGCACCGCGCGCGTACCCAAGTACTACCGGCTGAAGCGACATCTCCTCGACATGACGGACACCATGCCGCCGGGCACCCCCGTCCCCCCGGAACGGACCCTGGCGGCCGAGTTCGACACCTCGCGCACCACCGTGCGCCAGGCGCTCCAGGAGCTGGTGGTCGAGGGCCGGCTGGAACGCATCCAGGGCAAGGGCACCTTCGTCGCCAAGCCGAAGGTCTCCCAGGCCCTGCAACTCACCTCGTACACCGAGGACATGCGCGCCCAGGGCCTCGAACCGACCTCGCAGCTCCTGGACATCGGCTACGTCACCGCCGACGACACCCTCGCCGGGCTGCTCGACATCAGCGCCGGCGGCCGGGTCCTGCGCATCGAGCGCCTGCGCCTGGCGAGCGGCGAGCCGATGGCCATCGAGACCACGCATCTCTCGGCCAAGCGCTTTCCCGCGCTGCGCCGTTCACTGGTCAAGTACACCTCGCTCTACACCGCGCTCTCCGAGGTGTACGACGTCCGGCTGGCGGAGGCCGAGGAGACCATCGAGACCTCCCTGGCCACCCCGCGCGAGGCCGGGCTGCTCGGCACCGACGTCGGCCTGCCGATGCTGATGCTCTCCCGCCACTCGCTGGACGAGCAGGGCGAACCGGTCGAGTGGGTGCGCTCGGTCTACCGCGGCGACCGCTACAAGTTCGTGGCCCGCCTGAAGCGACCGCTGGACTGACCCGTCGTACGGACTGACCCGTCGTACGCATGTGCTCCGCGAACGGCCCCCGGAACCGCCTCCGGGGGCCGTTCGGCGTTCCCGTGACCCGGCTTGGACTGGACCAACCCCCGGACGTTTGCCGCCATTGGGGCCATCCACCCGTCCCCTGACGACCGTTGCCGGACCGCAATGCGGACGGGGGGTGACGGTGGCCGGATGACTCGCCTAGATTTCCTGCGCATTACAGGTGATCAGCGAGGGGACGGAGTCGCCGCCATGGCGGAAGAACCAGAAGGAAAGCCACCGACGGTCACACCGTTGCGGGTGGTCATCGCCCTGTGTCTCATCGCGCCGTTCGTGGCGATGCTCTGGGTGAGTTCGTACGCGAAGGTCGACCCGGCCTTCATCGGCATCCCGTTCTTCTACTGGTACCAGATGCTCTGGGTGCTGATCTCCACCGCGCTCACCATGATCGCGTACAAGCTGTGGCAGCGTGACCAGCGCGCCCGCAAGGGGGGTGCGTCGGCATGAAGGACGGCGTGAACGGCGTCGCGCTCGGCGTCTTCATCTTCTTCTTCCTGGCCGTCACGGTCATGGGCTTCCTGGCCGCCCGCTGGCGCAAGGCCGAGAAGGAGGCCACGCTCGACGAATGGGGCCTGGGCGGACGGTCGTTCGGCACCTGGGTCACCTGGTTCCTGCTCGGCGGCGACCTCTACACCGCGTACACCTTCGTCGCCGTGCCCGCGGCGATCTACGCGGCGGGCGCGGCCGGCTTCTTCGCGGTGCCGTACACCATCCTGGTGTACCCGCTGATCTTCACCTTCCTGCCGCGTCTCTGGTCGGTCTCGCACAAGCACGGGTACGTCACCACCTCGGACTTCGTCCGCGGCCGGTTCGGCTCGAAGGGCCTCTCGCTGGCCGTCGCGGTCACCGGCATCCTCGCCACCATGCCGTACATCGCGCTCCAGCTCGTCGGCATCCAGGCGGTGCTGGACGTGATGGGCGTCGGCGGCGGCGAGAACACCAACTGGTTCGTCAAGGACCTGCCGCTGCTGATCGCGTTCGCGGTGCTCGCCGCGTACACCTACTCCTCCGGGCTGCGGGCGCCCGCGCTGATCGCGTTCGTCAAGGACGGGCTGATCTACCTGGTCATCGCCGTCGCGATCATCTACATCCCGATCAAGCTCGGCGGCTTCGACGACATCTTCGCCTCCGCCCAGGACAAGTTCACCAAGGCGGGCGCGGGCGGCCTCGCACCCGCCGCGGCCGGTCAGTGGGGCTACGCGACCCTGGCGCTCGGGTCGGCGCTGGCGCTGTTCATGTATCCGCACTCGATCACGGCGACGCTGTCCAGCCGCAGCCGTGAGGTGATCCGCCGCAACACCACGATCCTGCCGCTGTACTCGCTGATGCTGGGCCTGCTCGCGCTGCTCGGCTTCATGGCGATCGCCGCAGGCGTCAAGGTGGACAACGGCCAGCTGGCCATCCCGCAGCTGTTCGAGAACATGTTCCCCGACTGGTTCGCGGGGGTGGCGTTCGCCGCGATCGGCATCGGCGCCCTGGTGCCGGCCGCGATCATGTCGATCGCCGCGGCGAACCTGTTCACGCGCAACATCTACAAGGACTTCCTGAAGCCGGACGCGACGCCCGAGCAGGAGACCAAGGTCTCCAAGCTGGTCTCGCTGCTGGTCAAGGTCGGCGCGCTCGCCTTCGTCCTCACCATGGACAAGACCGTCGCGATCAACTTCCAGCTGCTGGGCGGGATCTGGATCCTCCAGACGATGCCGGCCCTGGTCGGCGGCCTGTTCACCCGGTGGTTCCACCGCTGGGCGCTGCTGGCCGGCTGGGCGGTCGGCATGATCTACGGTACGGCTGCCGCGTACGGGGTCGCGAGCCCGACGCAGAAGCACTTCGGCGGGTCCTCCAAGGAGATCCCGGGTCTCGGTGAGATCGGCTACATCGGCCTCACCGCGTTCGTGCTGAACGTCGTGGTCGTCATCGTCCTCACCTTCGTCCTGAACGCGGTCAAGGCCCCCGCCGGGACCGACGAGACCTCTCCGGGCGACTACACCGCGGACGTGGGCGACGCGGGCGTCCAGGAGAAGCTGCCGCCGGCCACGGCGGGAGCGCCGGGCGGTCACTGACCGCACACCTTTACGCCTCGCGACACAACATGTGGGGGCTGCCCGACAGGGCGGCCCCCACATGTATGCTCGTGCTCGCTGTCGCCGCAGGGGAATCCGGTGCGAATCCGGAACTGTCCCGCAACGGTGTAATCGGTGTGCTTTCGCGCACCCGACAAGTCCGAGGACCTGCCGACAGCGCATCCGGCTCGACCGAACCGGATGCCCAGACGTCCGGGCCTCGTGGGATGGGCCGGTGGACGCCGCACGGAGTGCCGCCCCGCCCGGGCCCGCTCCTGCCCGGCTGCCCCCGTGTTCCCCGCCGGCCCAGAGCCGAGCGAGGGAGAGCACCACGTGACCATCGCGCCAGCCGATCCGGTTTCAGCGGCCGAAGCAGCGGGGACCGAGAACGACGGACCGGGCACCGCACTGCTGCGGACCCTGACCGACCTCACCGCCGACCTGCCCGACACCGACCCCGGCCGCGTCGCCGCCGCCGCCCTGCGCGGCCGCAACGCCCGGTCGGACGAGGCGGAGCTGCGCTCGCTGGCCACGGAGGCCGCGGCGGGCCTCATCTCCGAGGACCCCGCCTACTCCCGCCTCGCCGCCCGGCTGCTCACCCGGACCATCGCGGACGAGGCCGCCGGGCAGGGCGCCACCTCGTTCTCCGCCTCGGTCGCCGTGGGCCACCGCGAGGGCCTGATCGCGGACCGCACCGCCGAGTTCGTCACGCTGCACGCCGCCGCCCTGGACGCCCTGGTCGAGCGGTCCCTCGCGGACGGGGCGGACGACCGCTTCGGGTACTTCGGGCTGCGCACCCTGCACAGCCGCTACCTGCTGCGCCACCCGATCACCCGCCAGGTCATCGAGACCCCCCAGCACTTCATGCTCCGGGTCGCCGCCGGGCTCGCCGAGGACACCTCCGAGCGGGCGCTGGACGAGGTCGCGGCGCTGTACGGGCTGATGAGCCGGCTGGACTACCTGCCGTCCTCGCCGACGCTCTTCAACTCCGGCACCCGCCACCCGCAGATGTCCTCCTGCTACCTGCTGGACTCGCCGCTGGACGAGCTGGACTCGATCTACGACCGCTACCACCAGGTGGCCCGGCTGTCGAAGCACGCGGGCGGCATCGGCCTCTCGTACTCCCGCATCCGCGCCCGGGGCTCCCTGATCCGGGGCACCAACGGGCACTCCAACGGCATCGTGCCGTTCCTCAAGACGCTGGACGCCTCCGTCGCCGCCGTGAACCAGGGCGGCCGCCGCAAGGGTGCCGCCGCGGTCTACCTGGAGACCTGGCACGCGGACATCGAGGAGTTCCTGGAGCTCCGCGACAACACGGGCGAGGACCAGCGGCGCACGCACAACCTGAACCTGGCGCACTGGATCCCGGACGAGTTCATGCGCCGCGTCGACGCGGACGGGACCTGGTCGCTCTTCTCCCCGGCGGACGTGCCCGAGCTGACCGACCTGTGGGGCGACGACTTCGACGCCGCGTACCGGGCGGCCGAGGCGAAGGGCCTGGCCCGCAAGACCATGCCGGCCCGTGAGCTGTACGGCCGGATGATGCGGACCCTGGCGCAGACCGGGCAGGGCTGGATGACGTTCAAGGACGCCTCCAACCGCACGGCGAACCAGACCGCCGAGCCGGGCAGGGTCGTGCACTCCTCGAACCTGTGCACCGAGATCCTGGAGGTCACCGACGACGGCGAGACGGCCGTCTGCAACCTCGGCTCGGTCAACCTCGGCGCGTTCGTGGACGGCGGCTCGATCGACTGGGCGCGCCTGGACGCCACCGTGCGGACCGCGGTGACCTTCCTCGACCGGGTCGTGGACATCAACTTCTACCCGACCGAGCAGGCCGGGCGCTCCAACGCCCGCTGGCGGCCGGTGGGCCTGGGCGCGATGGGCCTCCAGGACGTCTTCTTCCAGCTGCGGCTGCCGTTCGACTCCCCCGAGGCCCGGGCGCTCTCCACGAAGATCGCCGAGCGCATCATGCTCGCCGCCTACGAGGCGTCCTGCGACCTCGCCGAGCGGTCCGGTCCGCTGCCCGCCTGGTCCGAGACCCGGGCCGCACGCGGGGTGCTGCACCCCGACCACTACGACGCGGAGCTGAACTGGCCGGAGCGCTGGGACGCGCTGCGCGCCCGGATCGCGACGACCGGGATGCGCAACTCGCTGCTCCTGGCCATCGCCCCGACCGCGACGATCGCCTCGATCGCGGGTGTCTACGAGTGCATCGAGCCCCAGGTCTCGAACCTCTTCAAGCGGGAGACCCTGAGCGGGGAGTTCCTCCAGGTCAACGGCTATCTGGTGGACGAGCTGAAGCGGCTCGGCGTGTGGGACGCGCGGACGCGTGAGGCGCTGCGCGAGTCGAACGGCTCGGTGCAGGGCTTCGCCTGGATTCCGGCGGACGTGCGGGCGCTGTACCGCACCGCGTGGGAGATCCCGCAGCGCGGCCTGATCGACATGGCGGCGGCCCGTACGCCGTTCCTGGACCAGAGCCAGTCGCTCAACCTGTTCCTGGAGACGCCGACGATCGGCAAGCTCTCCTCGATGTACGCGTACGCCTGGAAGCAGGGCCTGAAGACGACGTACTACCTGCGGTCGCGTCCGGCGACCCGGATCGCCCGTGCCGCGTCCGGCCAGGCGGCCGCCGCCGCCCCCATCCCCGTACAGCAGGCGCCCGACGCGGACGCCATCGCCTGCTCCCTGGAAAACCCCGAGTCCTGCGAGGCCTGCCAGTAATGACCGCTGTCAACAACGAGAAGAACCTGCTCGACCCGGGCTTCGAACTGACCCTGCGGCCGATGCGCTACCCGGACTTCTACGAGCGCTACCGGGACGCGATCAAGAACACCTGGCACGTCGAGGAGGTCGACCTCCACTCGGACGTGGCGGACCTCGCCAAGATGACGCCCGCCGAGCAGCACCTGATCGGACGCCTGGTGGCGTTCTTCGCGACCGGTGACTCGATCGTCGCGAACAACCTGGTGCTGACGCTGTACAAGCACATCAACTCCCCCGAGGCGCGGCTGTATCTGTCGCGGCAGCTGTTCGAGGAGGCCGTGCACGTCCAGTTCTATCTGACGCTGCTCGACACCTATCTGCCCGACCCGGACGACCGCGCGGCGGCGTTCGCGGCGGTGGAGAACATCCCCTCGATCCGCGAGAAGGCGCAGTTCTGCTTCCGCTGGATGGACTCGGTGGAGAAGATCGACCGGCTGGAGTCGAAGGCGGACCGCCGCCGCTTCCTGCTGAACCTGATCTGCTTCGCGGCGTGCATCGAGGGGCTGTTCTTCTACGGCGCCTTCGCGTACGTGTACTGGTTCCGCTCGCGCGGGCTGCTGCACGGCCTCGCCACGGGGACCAACTGGGTCTTCCGCGACGAGACCATGCACATGAACTTCGCGTTCGAGGTCGTGGACACGGTCCGCAAGGAGGAGCCGGAGCTCTTCGACGACGCCCTCCAGCAGCAGGTCACCGACATGCTGAAGGAGGCCGTCGAGGCGGAGCTGCAGTTCGGCCGCGACCTGTGCGGCGACGGGCTGCCCGGCATGAACACCGAGTCGATGCGCGAGTACCTGGAGTGCGTCGCCGACCAGCGGCTCACCCGGCTGGGCTTCCCGGCGGTGTACGGCTCGCAGAACCCGTTCTCGTTCATGGAGCTCCAGGGGGTCCAGGAGCTCACGAACTTCTTCGAGCGGCGCCCGTCGGCGTACCAGGTGGCCGTCGAGGGCACGGTCGGCTTCGACGACGACTTCTAGGCGGAAGGGCTAGATCCTCGCCCAGCTCCTGACGTACGGACGCCGTGCGGCCCCCACCGGCCGCGCGGCGTCCGCCGTTCGCGGTGGGCGTGTACTCCGGTCCTGTTCCGCCGCGCGCAGCTCGCGGTCGATGCGGCGCTCGCGGGCGGCACCGATGAGCGCCGGCAGCAGGACGAGGGCGAAAAGTGCGGAAATGCCGAGGAAGTTCTGGAATGTGTTCATGCCTCTACTGTCCTCGTTCCGGCGAGGAAGCGGCAGTGGCAGGACTGTCATAGGACATCGAATTACTGCCACACTGGGTCCATGCTGAACAATGTCGCCGCTCTGCTCCTCGATGAGGTCCATCCCTTCGAACTCGGCGTCCTGTGCGAGGTCTTCGGACTCGACCGCAGCGACGAGGGCCTGCCCGTGCACGATTTCGCGGTGGTCTCCGCCGAGGGCCCCGAGCTGCGGACCCACGCCGGGTTCACCATCAGCACCCCGTACGGCCTCGACCGGCTGGACGAGGCCGACCTCATCGCCGTACCGGCCGGCAGCCACTTCATGGACCGGGAGTATCCCGAGGAGGTCCTCGACGCGCTGCGCCGGGCCGTGGACCGCGGCGCGCGCGTGCTGAGCGTCTGCTCCGGGGCGTACGTGCTGGGCGCGGCCGGTCTGCTGGACGGCCGGCGCTGCACCACGCACTGGCGCCACGCCGCCGAACTGGCCCGCCGCTTCCCGAAGGCCGTGGTGGAGCCGGACGTGCTGTACGTGGACGAGGGGCCGATCATCACTTCGGCGGGGACGGCCGCGGGGATCGACGCCTGCCTGCACCTGGTCCGCCAGGCGTACGGGCCCGCCGCCGCCAACACCATCGCCCGGCGGATGGTGGTGCCGCCGCACCGGGACGGCGGGCAGGCGCAGTACATCCAGCGGCCGCTGCCGCGCACCCGGTGCGACACCGTGGGCGACACGCTGGCCTGGATGGAGCGCCACCTCGACCGCGAGATGACCGTCGAACAGCTCGCGGACCGGGCCCACATGTCGCCGCGCACCTTCGCCCGCCGCTTCCAGCAGGAGACCGGGACCACTCCGTATCGCTGGCTGCTGCGCCAGCGCGTCCTGCTGGCCCAGCACCTCCTGGAGACATCCGACGAAACCATCGACACCATCGCCGACCGGACCGGCTTCGGGACGGCGGCGGCGCTGCGCCACCAGTTCGTACGGGCGCTGGACACCACGCCGCAGGCGTACCGGCGCACCTTCCGGGGGCCGACCGGCCTCACCGAGGCGGCCTGAGGCGAGCGGGGCACATCCGATCATTCGTCCAACCGGTCGCACGACCTGTCCATGGACCGGGCCTTCGCGCGCGCGTCAGGGTCGATGCCATGGACATGCTGAAGGCAAGACGAAGGGCCATCGGGGCCGTGGTGGCCGCGCTCGCCGCCGCCCTGCTCCCCTGGCAGACCGCCCCGGCCCAGGCGGCCCCGGCGACCGCTCCCCCGCCGGAGGTGCTGCCCACGCTGCGCCAGTGGCAGCCGGACAGCGGGGAGTTCGTCCTCACCGGCCGGGCCAGGATCGTGCTGGACGGGGTGCGCGAGCGGCGTACGGCGGACGACGCGGCCCGGTTCGCCGGTGAGCTGGAAGGCAGGCAGCAGGTGTCCCGGGGCCGGGCGCGCGCCGGTGACATCGTGCTGCGACAGGACGCCTCGCTGAAGGGCTCGCTCGGGGCGGAGGGCTACCGGCTGGAGGTCGGCGACCGGGTCACGGTCACGGCGGCCACCTCGGCGGGGGTGTTCTACGGCTCGCGCACGGTGCTGCAACTGCTCAACGACGACGGGCGGGCCGCGCGCGGCTCGGCGACCGACGTGCCCGCGTACCGGGAACGCGGGGTCGGGGTCTGCGCCTGCTACATCAACGTGTCGCTGCCCTGGTTCGAGCGGCTGATGAAGGACATGGCGTCCCAGAAGCTCAACCAGCTCTGGATCGAGGCGAAGGTCCGCAGCGACACCGACCCCGAGTCGGCGTTCTGGGGCTACTACACCAAGCCGCAGATCCGCGCCCTCGCCGCGATGGCGAAGAAGTACCACATCGAGCTGGTCCCGGAGATCAACTCCCCCGGCCACATGGACCCCTACCTGGAGAACCACCCCGAACTCCAGCTCAAGGACAAGGACGGCACGGCCTCCGCGCCCCGCCTGGACATCTCGCGGCCCGAGGCGCTGACGTACTACACCTCACTCGTCGACGAGGCCCTGGACGTCTGGGGCACCGACACCTGGCACATGGGCGCGGACGAGTACATGCTCGGCTCCTCCTACCCGGACTATCCGCAGCTCCAGGCGGCGGCCGTCGCGAAGTTCGGCGCGTCGGCCACCCCGGACGACCTGTTCGCGGACTTCGTCAACCAGGTCAACGCCCATGTGAAGGAGCGGGGCCGCTCACTGCGCATCTGGAACGACGGGCTGCTCGGCCGCAACACGCTCGTCCCGCTGGACCGTGACATCACCGTCGAGCACTGGCTCGGCGGCGGCGCCATCCAGCAGCCGTCCGCCCTGCTCGCCGAGGGCCGCCCGGTGATGAACTCCGCCTACGCGCTCTACCTGGTGCGCGGCGGCTACACCACCAAGACCCAGGAGCTGTACGAGAGCGACTGGACGCCCCTGCGCTTCGAGGGCGAGACGCTGCCCACCGCCGCGGCGAACCTGACCGGCGCGAAGATCAGCCTGTGGCCGGACAGCGCGGCGGCCGAGACCGAGAACGAGGTCGAGGCGAAGGTCTTCATGCCGCTGCGCTTCCTCGCCCAGGCCACCTGGGGCGGCCCGAAGCCCAGCCCGACGTACGCCGGTTTCGAGGCCATGGCCCGCCGCATCGGCCACGCCCCCGGCTGGGCCAACACCGACCGCGCCCCGCTGGCCGACGGCACCTACCGGCTGACGTCCGGCGCGAAGGCGCTGGCCCCGGCCGCGGACTCCGGGGTCGCCCTGGTGAAGGGCGCGAAGGCGGCCTGGACGCTCACCGCGACCGCCGACGGCTACTACACGGTCCGCTCGGCGGACGGGCTGTGCCTGGACGCGGTGCGCGGCAAGAAGTACCTGGGCGCGCCGCTGGAGGTGGGCGCCGAACTGTCGCTCGGGGCCTGCTCGGCGGAGGCGCGCACCCAGCGCTGGCAGCTGGACGCGGGCCACGGGACGGTCGTCCTGCGCAACGCGATCTCGCAGCTGCGCCTGACCGAGCGCTCGTCGGACGGAGCGGCGGTCCAGACGACGGGCGGCACCCCGCTGCGCGCCGGGGCGTAACACGCGAGTGGGGCCCGCCGGTGACCGGCGGGCCCCACCACGCTTGTCAGATACCGCAGTTGGGAGCAGACCAGTAGTGGCTGGGGCCCTGGTTCACGTGGACGTGGTCGTTGTGGTCCGGGTAGCCCGGGCCGAGGATCCCGTTGAACCCGTGGTTGCGGGCCTCCTTGGCGAGGGTGCAGAACGCGATCCCGCCGAGGTCGGCCGCGTCACCGTACAGATGGCGGCTGTTCGAGGCTCCGCCCACGGCGCTGTTGCAGGACGTCGAGCGGAAGCCGCTGTTGATGTTGATGGGCCGGTCGCCGAGCGCGTGGCGCAGCGCCTCCAGCTTCCACATGGTGCTCAGCGCGTTGGCCTTGGCGGTGGCCGCCGAGACCGCGCCGCCCGACCAGGTGCTGTTGCACCGGTTCATCTCGGCGTACGTGAAGTGCGCCGGGGTGCAGTCGTTGTCCTGGAGGGCGTAGATCTTGGCCTGGGTGGCAGGGCCCGCGATGCCGTCGGCGGCCAGCCCGTAGGCGGCCTGGAAGCGCTTGACGGCGGCGGTGGTGGCGGGGCCGTACGAGCCGTCGATGGCCAGGACCGAGTTGTAGCCGGGGTATCCGGCGACCCGGATCTGCAGCTGCTTCACGTCGTTGCCGGCGGCACCGGACTGCAGGGTGCGGGTCCAGGTGTAGCAGCCGTCGGCGTGCGCGGTGCCGGCGGTGACCACGGCACCGCCCAGCGCAAAGGCCATGGTCATGACAAGGCTGAGCAGGAGTCGTGCGGAACGTCTGATCACGGGGGCTCCCTACCGCTGTCGAAGGTGTGGTGCACGAGCCTGTCGGATGCGGCGGAGTCCGTCAACTACGCGTGTAGAAACGGGGGTTGGCGGAAACGCGAACGCGGCGCGGGACGGGCCCGCGCCGCGTTCGCCGCAACGGATCAGTCGTTCGGGACGACCTCGTAGCGCGGAGTGTTCTCGGCCATCTGCCGCAGCGCGTCCTTGCGCTCGCGCTTGGAGAGCCGGTCGATGTACAGGTAGCCGTACAGGTGGTCCGTCTCGTGCTGGAGGCAGCGCGCGAAGTAGCCCGTGCCGCGCACCCGGACCGGATTGCCCTGCGCGTCCTGCCCGCGCACCACCGCATAGTCCGGGCGGGCCAGCTTGGCGTACGCCGTCGGCACGGAGAGGCAGCCCTCGCCGGAGTCGTCCAGGACCCGCGCCTCGGGCGGCAGCTCCTCCAGGACCGGGTTGCAGATCGCGCCGACGTGCCGGACGCCCTCGTCGTCGGGGCAGTCGTAGACGAAGACCTTGAGGTCCACGCCGATCTGGTTGGCGGCCAGGCCGACGCCCTCCGCCGTGCGCTGGCTCGCGAACATGTCGTCGATCAGCGCGGCCAGCTCGTCGCCGAACTCCGTGACGTCCTTGCACTCCTTGTGCAGGACCGGGTTGCCCACGACCGTGATCGGACGGGAGGTACCGCGCTCGCGGTGTGCCGTCTCGCGCGCCTCACAGTCCTCGGTGTCGATGAGGAAGCCCTCCTCGTCGACGCTGACCTGCTCGTCCGTCTCCTGCTGCGCCATGTCCGCCGTACGCCTTCCTCAAAACCCGAATCGGTGCGTACACAGACTACGGGCAGCGCTCAGCAGACTTCTTCGAGATCGCGCCACTCGCGGCTGTCCGGGCTGTCCGCCACCCAGCCGTCCAGCAGTCCGCGCACCAGTCCGGCCGGGGCCGCGAGGCCGCATTCACGCTCCGGCACCCACAGCTCACCGGCCGTGCGGTGGCCCAGCGGGCCCGGGTGCCCCGGCTCGCTGTGGTCGTGCGGGTCCAGGTGCTCGCCGTCGCCCTCGTCGCTCTCCATCCGGCTCTCCGAACAGGAACGGCACAGCAGCCGCACCGACGAGGACCAGTCCTCGGCTGCGAAGCCCGCGTCCGAGGCCAGCTGCTCCAGCGCGTCCCGGTCCGCCTCCGTGGCCGCCTCGAGCAGCACCACCCAGGTCGGCACGGGCGACGGGGCCCACAGCTCGATCTCGTCGAACACCGGGTAGGACGGGCCCGCCGCGGTGATCCGTTCGCCGTTCGGCACCCCGTCGTGCAGCACGACCTCGCCCCAGCGCCGCCCGGACGACGGCAGCGGGATCGACAGCACCTCCATGCGGGCCGGGTCGAGCCGGCGGCCCCACACGACCTCGGCCTCGCCCTCCGGCGACAGCCGTACCGCCGCGCTGCCCAGCTCCATGCCCACCGGCTCGCTGCCCGCGGCCGGGGTCTGCTGCCCGCCACCGGGGACCTTCAGGCCGTACGCCTGCCAGGCGCGGCGCGCCAGCGGCCAGTCCTGGAGGGCGGTCGCGGCGATGCCCACGTTCCACCAGTCCGGCGCCCCGGACTCCTTGTCGAGCAGGGCGACGGCCCGCAGCCCGGCGGCCCTCGCCTGCTCCCAGTCGTGCCGGAACTTGTGCAGCAGCGCCAGGTTGAACCATGACTCGGAGAGCCAGGGCTCCAGGTCCGCCGCGCGCGTCAGCAGCGCCCCCGCGTCCTCGTACCGGCCGTCGCCGATCAGCGTGAACGCGCGGTCCGTGGCCTGCCGCCAAGAGGCGGACGGCCGATGCCGTACCTTCCCGAAGATCCTCACGATTCCCGCCTGTCCCGACTGGACACCCTCGTTCTACCGCTCTCTTCGCATCCAACCATGCCGGGCCTGGGGCCCGCTCATTACCCATCGGTTACCCGGGCGGGACGGGGGTCAGACCGCCCCGGGCCAGAACCCGGGCCAGCGACTCCACCACCTGCGGCTGGTAGTCGTGCCCGGTGCCGAGCCTGAGCTGTTCCAGCGCACCCAGTGGCCCGGAGAGACTTTCCCCGCTGAGGTCGTCGTATGCGTTCACCGCCCGGACGATCCTGGCGGACAGCGGCTGCTCGCGGTAGGGGTCGGCCTGCCGCTCCACCACGACGGCCACCTTCGCGTCCACCCCGGTCTGCCGGACCACCGCACCGCCGAGGAGCGCGATCCGGCGCTGCTCGGCGGCCGGCAGCAGGGCGGTCGCCCCGTCCGGCACCGGGTCGACCAGGGAGAGCTGGCCGATGTCGTGCATCAGCGCCGCGTACTCCAGGACGGTGAGCTCCGGCCCGGACAGGCCCATCTCGCGCCCGACGGCCGTGCACAGCTCGGCCACCCTGCGGGCGTGGCCGTGCGGGGTGTAGCCCGCGATCTCGGTGGACCGGGCCAGCGAGGCGATGGTCTGCCGGTACGTGGTGCGCACGGCGGCGAACCTGCGGTACGAGAGCTGGGTGAGCAGCAGCGGTACGCAGAGCACGGGCAGCGCCCACAGCCCGGCGGCGGCCACCCCGAGCGCCATGACCGCGCCGGTCGCGCAGACGGCCGAGCCGATGCCGATGAGCGCCCGCAGCTCGTCGCGGAGCAGCGGCCCGTACGGGGCGGGAGCCGCCCGGGAGCCGCGCGGAAGGGTGCGGGCGCGCAGCAGGAGCGCGGCGAGCACCGCGTCGCAGAGGGCGGTCAGGCCGAGCAGCAGGAGCAGGAAGGCCGCGTAGTACGGACCGTCGCCGAACCACTGCTCGCTGAGGCCCGCGTTGTACAGCGGCTGGAAGCAGACCGCCGCGAAGGTCACGGTGAGCAGCCGCCGGGCCACCTGGTCGGCGCCCGGCCCGTCGCCCCGCGCCAGCTGCGGCACCGAGGCGACGAGCTGGGCGGCGGCGAGGACCGCGACGACCTGGAGCACCCCGTGGCTGGTGGGCTGCCCGCCGCTGCGCCCGAGCAGGGCGTACGCGAGGGCCCCGGCGGCCCCGAGGGGTGCGGGCTCCCGTTCCCCGGGCAGGGCGCCCCAGCGGGCCAGCTCCCCGATGGTGATGAGGGCGCCGAAGGCGAGGGCGTGCCCCGGATCGTGGACCCCGCGCCACAGGGTGTGGCCGAGCCCGGCGGCGGCGAGCAGCAGGGCGGCGCCCCGCACGCAGAGGGTCGCGGGCCCCGGGGTCACCGCGGCCCCTCGGTGGCGTCGGGCGGCCGGGGGGTGAGCGGTGCGTTGAGGGCCCCGGCGCCCACGCCCCGGCCGGCGTCCTCCTCGCGCGGGGGCGGGAGCTGCGCGTCGTCCGCCGTGACGGCCCCGAACCAGCCGTAGCGCTCCAGGCCGCGCGCCAGGGCCCGCACCATCTGGGGGTCGAACTGCGTGCCCGCGCACCGCTTCAGCTCCTCCACGGCGACCGGGACCGGCCGGCCCCGCCGGTAGGAGCGGGTCGAGGTCATGGCGTCGAAGGCGTCGGCCACGGCGACGATGCGGGCGCATTCGGGGATGCCCCGGCCGGAGAGCCCGTACGGGTACCCGCTGCCGTCGAGGCGTTCGTGGTGGTGCAGGATCGCGGCCCTGGCCTCGCCGAGGAAGCCGATGCCCCGGACGATCTCGTGCCCGTACTCCGGGTGCAGCTCGATGACACGCCGCTCCTCGGGGGTGAGGGGGCCGTCCTTGCGCAGGACGCGGGTGGGGACGCCCAGCTTGCCGACGTCGTGGAGGATCCCGGCGAACCGGAGGACCTCGACGCGTTCCCGGTCGAGGCCCAGTTCGTGCGCGATGAGGACGGAGGCGCGGCCGACCCGTTCGCTGTGGCCCCGGGTGTAGGTGTCCTTGATGTCGACGGCCTGGACGAGCGCCCTGATGGTGGCCCGGTGCGCGGCGTGCTCGCGGTGGTACTGGGCGTAGACCCAGCAGGAGATGTACATGGGCAGCAGCACGAAGAGCGCGGCGAGCGGCCCGTAGGAGCTGTTCCAGAGGACGGCCATCATCAGCCCGGCCAGGCCGTGCACGAGGTGGGGCGCGAGCGAGCGCGGCAGGAGCCCGCGCCAGGCGCGCCGGACGGGGAGCTGTTCGGCGGCGACCAGGATCGAGCCGTCGAGGGCGGCGAGCACGGCGCTGAAGGCGAGGGCCGCCGCGCAGACGGGCAGCAGCGCGTAGGGGAGGTCGGGCGGGCTGCCGAGCGCGGCGGGCCCGCCGAGCAGCGCGTGGACCCGGGCGGCCGCCCAGACGGCGAGGGCCGGCTCGGCGGCGCGCCAGATCCGGCGGGCGGCGGCGGGCGGTTTCCCGGCCCGGCCCGCGAGGGAGCCGGGGACGGCGACGAGCGCCGCCGCCGCGGGGGGCAGCAGGAACGCGGCGGCGAGCAGCAGCGGGAAGAAGGACCCCGCGCCGACGGCGCCGACGGGGAAGGGGCGGCGGCCGAGGAGTTCGCAGGCGAGGTAGAGCCCGGCGAGCAGGGCCAGGGTGGTCCAGGGGGTGCCGGGGCGCAGGGCGGGCGCGGCGCACAGGGCCGCGCCGAGGGCGACGGCCCCGATATGGGCCCGCGCCGCCCCGCGTGTGGCTCTCACCCTCGCTCGCCCCCCAGCTCCGCTCATGGAGGGGCCACGCTAACGAGCGGGGCGATCCGGGCGGGTGCCGTTGGGGGCGATTAGCACGTTCGGGTGAAGCGCGCGGGGGTGCGGCGTGGAGGTGGGGCGCGGGGCGCCTACTCCTTGGCGGCGCTCGGCACCTCGGGGCCGGAGACCGCGATGTCCTGTTCGGGCACCGCCTGTCCCGAGCGGATGAGGTCGATGCGGCCCATCACCTTGGAGCGCAGGTCGGCCGGCACGTCGTCCTGGCCGCAGCAGCGCTTCACGAGCTTCTTGACGGCCTGCTCCAGGCCGTACTTCTCCAGACACGGGGAGCACTCCACGAAGTGCTCCTCGAACTTGGTGCAGTCGCTGTCGGGCATCTCCCGGTCAAGAAACTCGTAGAGGTGGTCGAGGACCTCTGCGCACTCCGTCTCGTGCGGCTCTCCGCAGCTCATGAGCCCGAGCCTTTCCGATCGTCCGACTCCCCGGCGCCGGCCGGGACGAGCCCGCGGTCACGGGCGTAGTCCTCCAGCATGCCGCGCAGTTGACGGCGGCCCCGGTGCAGTCGGGACATCACCGTACCGATGGGAGTCCCCATGATGTCCGCGATCTCCTTGTAGGCAAAGCCCTCGACATCGGCGAGATAGACCGCGATGCGGAACTCCTCGGGAATCGCCTGCAGCGCGGACTTCACGTCCGAGTCGGGCAGGTGGTCGAGGGCCTGGGACTCGGCGGAGCGCAGCCCGGTGGACATGTGCGACTCGGCGCGTGCCAGCTGCCAGTCCTCGATCTCCTCGGCGGCGCTGCGCTGGGGTTCGCGCTGCTTCTTGCGGTACGAGTTGATGAAGGTGTTCGTGAGGATGCGGTACATCCACGCCTTGAGGTTGGTGCCCTCACGGAACTGGTGGAAGGAGCCGTACGCCTTGGCATACGTCTCCTGGACCAGGTCCTCGGCGTCCGCGGGGTTGCGCGTCATGCGCAGCGCGGCCGAGTACATCTGGTCGAGGAAACCGAGGGCGTCGCGCTCGAAACGCGCGTTGCGCTCGGCCGTCGTCTCCTGCGGGCGGCCGTCGTCGGTCCCTGTGTCGGTCCCTGTGACCGGACCCACCTCCTCCAACGCTGGGGCGGAGCCGAAACCGGACCCGCTCGAATCGGAGAATAGTCGACCTTGGTCCGGCGCGGGCTGTCGTTCCGTCCCGCCGAGTGACCGCTCGGGAGTGGTCTTGGCCGCGTGCAGGACCGTCCACTCCAGGTCAGCGGTGTTCGAGCGACGTGGGCAGATGGTCGAACCCATGCGACGGACTCCCTCTCCACTTACGACGTTGGCGTACCGATGTCCCTCACAACAGCGGCCCTCCGCCGGGCATTCCCGGGCGTGCGAGGGGCCCGCGTCACTTCAGATCCGCCAGCCACCCGGCGACGGACGCGGTGAGGATCTCCATCGCCCGCTCCTCGGTGAGCCCGGACCTCTTCGGTACGGAGAAGCCGTGGTCGCCGTACGGCACCTCGGTGATCCGGTAGTCGCCGGGCGGGAATTCGGCGGGATTCCCGAACGGGTCGTTGCCGCCCTGGACGACGAGGGCGTCCACCCCGCAGCCCAGCAGCTCGTCGGCGCGGGTCTTCTCGGGGCGGCCCGGCGGGTGCAGCGGGAAGCTGAGCGCGAGGACCGCCCGGGCGCCGAGCTCCGCGGCGGTGCGGCAGGCCACACGGGCCCCGGCGCTGCGCCCCCCGGCCACGACCGGCGGCCCGGCCGCCGCGAGGGCCGGCCAGAGTCCGCGCCAGCCGGTGTCCAGGGTCTTCGGGGCGGGCGCGAGCTTCTTGCCGGCCACCCGCCAGGGCTGCTCCACGAGGGCGACGCTCACGCCGTGCGCGGGCAGGGCGGCGCCGAGGGCCTTGAGGTCGCGTGCCTCGATGCCGCCTCCGGCGCCGTGGCCGAGGGCGAGGACGAGGCGCGGGGCGGGGGCGTCCAGCCAGGTGACGCGGGCGGTGCCGGCCCCGGTCTCGACGGTCTCGGCGCGGGGGGTCACGTCGTCGGTGTTCACGGGTCCATCCAACCAACACCGGTGGGCGGTACGGGGATGGCGCGGCGCCCCGTCGCGTACGGCTCAGAAGAGGGTGCTCACCTCGGGCTCGGCCAGCTCGTCCTTCAGCTCGGGGCCGTTGTTGCGGACGTTGCTGACGGCGGTCGCGACCGGGTAGGCGCGCATCAGGCCGGGCGGCGGCGGTGTCAGCAGGGCGCGCAGCTCCTCGATGTCGGTGCGCGAGGGGTCCAGCCAGTCGTCCCAGCGGTCCGGGGTGAGCATCAGCGGCATCCGGGGGTGGATGTCGGAGAGCGAGGCCGGTCCGTCGGCGGGGGCGACGGCGAGCGGACCGGTCTCCGCCTCGGTGGTGATCACCGAGCAGGTGACCCACCACGCCTGCGGGTGGTCGTCGGGCAGGGTGCGGTCGCGCCAGAACTCGTACAGTCCGGCCATCGCGAAGACCGAGCCGTCGGCCGGGGTCACGAAGTAGGGCTGCTTACGGGGGCGCTTGCGGCGCCCCTTCTCCTCCAGCTCCCGTTCCTCGGCGCCGGTCACCCACTCGTAATAGCCGTCGGCGGGCAGGATGCAGCGCCGGGAGACGAAGGGGCGGCGGAAGGACGGCTTCTCGTGGACGGTCTCGGCCCGGGCGTTGATCATCCGGGCGGCGCCCTCCGGGTTCTTGGCCCAGGACGGGACGAGCCCCCATTTCAGTGCCCGCATCTGGCGAACCGGGCGCTGGTCGTCCGCGTCTTTCACAGGACGTTCCAGTACGGCGTAGACCTCCTTGGTCGGCGCCACGTTGTAGTCGGGCTCCAGCGCCTCGGCCGGTTCCCACTTCTCCACCTGGAAGAGTCCGGTCAGGTCCTCGGGCCGCCGACTCGCTGCATACCGTCCGCACATAAGTGCCAGACTGCCACGACCGCCATCCCGAACGGACCCCGATCCGGTAAGGAGCCGCCCGCCCCATGGACAGCACCGATCTCGGCAACCTGTGGGACCGCGTCACCGGCACCCAGCCCGCCCCGGAGCAGTGGCTGGTGGTGGTGACCGCGACCGCGGCGCTCATCGCGGTCGTGCCGAACATCCTCTGGCGGATGTCCCGGAACGCGATCACCATCGCGCACGAGGGCGGCCACGGACTGGTCGCCCTGCTCTCCGGCCGGCAGCTCTCCGGCATCCGGCTGCACTCGGACACCAGCGGGCTGACCGTGAGCCGGGGCAAGCCGACCGGGATCGGCATGGTGCTGACCGCGGCGGCGGGCTACACCGCGCCCTCGCTCCTCGGGCTCGGCGGTGCCTGGCTGCTGGTGGACGGCCGGATCACGCTGCTGCTGTGGCTGGCGACGGCCCTGCTCGCGGTGATGCTGGTGATGATCCGCAATGTGTACGGGGCACTGACGGTGATCCTCACCGGTTCGGTGTTCCTGCTGGTCTCGTGGCTGGCCTCGCCCGCCTGGCAGTCGCTGTTCGCGTACAGCGTGGTGTGGTTCCTGCTGCTGGGCGGCGTACGCCCGGTGTTCGAGCTCCAGTCGAAGCGGCGGCACGGCGGGGCACCGGACTCGGACGCGGACCAGCTGTCCCGCCTGACCGACGTCCCGGCGGCGCTGTGGCTGTTCCTCTTCCACGCGGTGTCGCTGTGCTCCCTGATCGGCGGCGGGCGCTGGCTGCTGGGGCTGTGACCGGGCTCACGTTCGCCCAAACCTCTAAAGTGAGCGCATGACCGAAAGCGCCGTGCACCCTGCCCTCTGGCCCGCCCCCCTCGCGAGCGGGGCCGTCGACGCGACCGTCACGGTGCCCGGTTCCAAGTCGGTCACCAACCGCGCGCTGGTGCTCGCCGCGCTCTCCTCGGAGCCGGGCTGGCTGCGCCGCCCGCTGCGCTCCCGGGACACCCTGCTGATGGCGGACGCGCTGCGCGCGATGGGCGTACGCATCGAGGAGACGGTGTCCTCCAGTTCCGCCGCGACCGGCGCGGCCGCCGGGGCGGAGGCCGCGGGCGAGGCGTGGCGGGTCATCCCGGCCCCGCTGCACGGCCCGGTCACCGTCGACGTCGGCAACGCCGGTACGGTCATGCGCTTCCTGCCCCCGGTGGCCACGCTCGCCGAAGGACCCGTCCGCTTCGACGGCGACCCCCGTTCCTACGAGCGCCCGCTGACCGGGGTGATCGACGCGCTGCGGGTCCTCGGCGCCCGGATCGACGACGACTCCCGGGGCTCGCTGCCGATGACCGTGCACGGCGGCGGCGCGCTGGACGGCGGCCCGGTCGCGATCGACGCTTCCTCGTCCTCGCAGTTCGTCTCGGCGCTGCTGCTGTCCGCGCCGCGCTTCAACCAGGGCGTGGAGGTCCGGCACACCGGCGACCGGCTGCCCTCGATGCCGCACATCCGGATGACCGTGGACATGCTCCGGGCCGTCGGCGCGCAGGTGGACGAGCCGGAGACCGGCGGCGAGCCGAACGTCTGGCGGGTCTCCCCCTCGGCGCTCCTCGGCCGCGACCTGACCATCGAGCCGGACCTGTCCAACGCCCAGCCGTTCCTGGCCGCGGCGCTGGTCACGGGCGGCCGGGTGACCATCCCGGACTGGCCGGTGCGCACCACGCAGCCCGGTGACGCACTGCGCGACATCTTCACCGCGATGGGCGGCAGCTGCGAGCTCACCGAGCAGGGGCTGACCTTCACCGGCTCCGGCCGCGTCCACGGCATCGACGTGGACCTCTCCGAGGTCGGCGAGCTGACCCCGGGCATCGCCGCCGTCGCCGCCCTGGCCGACTCCCCCTCCACGCTGAGCGGCGTCGCCCATCTGCGGCTGCACGAGACGGACCGGCTGGCCGCGCTCACCAAGGAGATCAACGAGCTCGGCGGCGACGTCACCGAGACGGCCGACGGCCTGCACATCCGCCCGCGCCCGCTGCACGGCGGTACCTTCCATACGTACGACGACCACCGGATGGCCACCGCGGGGTCGATCATCGGCCTTGCCGTCCCCGGAGTGGAGATCGAGAACGTGGCGACGACCGCCAAGACCCTGCCGGACTTCCCGCAGATGTGGACCGGAATGCTCGGGGCCTGAGACATGCGCCGCTACGGCAAGAACCCCGACGAGGACGACATCCGCGTCCGCCCCAACCGCAAGGGCAACCGCCCGCGCACCCACATCCGGCCCAAGCACGAGGACGCCGAGGACGGCATGGTCCTCACCGTGGACCGGGGCCGCCTCACCGTCCTGGTCGGCAACCGCACGATCGTCGCGATGAAGGCCCGCGAACTGGGCCGCAAGGCCGCGGTGGTGGGCGACACCGTCTCGCTCGTCGGCGACCTGTCCGGCGACAAGGACACCCTCGCCCGGATCGTCCGCATCGGTGAGCGCCGCTCGGTGCTGCGCCGGACGGCGGATGACGACGACCCGTTCGAACGGGTGGTCGTGGCCAATGCGGACCAGCTGGCGATCGTGACCGCGCTGGCCGATCCGGAACCGCGTCCGCGCATGATCGACCGCTGCCTGGTCGCCGCGTACGACGGGGGACTGTCCCCGCTCCTGGTGCTGACCAAGTCCGACCTGGCGTCCCCGGACCAGCTGCTGAGCGCGTACACCCCGCTGGGGGTGCCGTTCGTCGTCACCAGCCGCGAGGAGCTGGAGAACGGGGACGCGGCCGACCGGGTCCGCGAGCAGCTCAACGACCGGGTGACGGCGTTCGTCGGGCACTCGGGCGTCGGCAAGACCACGCTGGTCAACGCGCTGGTGCCGAAGGAGAAGCGGCGCACCACGGGGGTCGTGAACGCGGTGACCGGCCGGGGCCGGCACACCACCACGTCCGCCCTGGCGCTGCCGCTGCCGGGCTACCGGGGCTGGGTGATCGACACCCCCGGGGTGCGCTCGTTCGGGCTGAACCACATCGACCCCTCGCGGGTCATCAACGCCTTCCCGGACCTCCAGCCCGGCACGGAGGAGTGCCCGCGCGGCTGCACCCACGACAGCCACGAACCGGAATGCGCGCTGGACGCCTGGGTGGCGGCGGGGCACGCGGATCCGGCGCGGCTGGACTCGCTGCGCCGGCTGCTCGCCACCCGCAACCGGCGCGAGGGCGACTGAGCGGCGACCGGGCCGCGCACGTTTGCGATCACTCGCTTCCGGTAAGTGCATAATCACGCCCAGCGGCACCGGCCGGTGCGGGCGGTCGGCGATGCGGGAGGGTGCGGACGATGGCATGGCTGCTGGTCGTGGTCGCGGGACTTCTGGAGACCGGGTTCGCGGTCTGCCTGAAGCTCTCGCACGGCTTCACCCGGCTGTGGCCGACCGTCGCGTTCTGCATCTTCGCGCTCGGCAGCTTCGGTCTGCTCACCATGTCGCTGAAAAAGCTCGACGTGGGGCCCGCGTACGCGGTGTGGACCGGCATCGGCGCGGCGGGGACCGCCATCTACGGCATGGTCTTCCTCGGTGACATCGTCTCCACGCTCAAGCTGGTGTCGATCTCGCTGGTGATCCTCGGCGTGATCGGCCTCCAGCTCTCCGGCTCCGCGCACTGACCGCCCCGGGCCCCTGTGGCCCGGCTCACCGGCGGGTCGATACTGTGACGGCATGCCCGATTACCACGATGATCTGCGCCTGGCCCACGTACTGGCGGACGCCGCCGACGCGGTGACGATGGACCGGTTCAAGGCTCTGGACCTCAAGGTCGAGACCAAGCCGGACATGACGCCGGTGAGCGAGGCCGACAAGGCCGCCGAGGAGTTGATCCGGGGCCATCTGCACCGGGCGCGCCCGCGGGACGCGATCCTGGGCGAGGAGTACGGCATCGAGGGCACGGGTCCGCGGCGCTGGGTGATCGACCCGATCGACGGCACCAAGAACTACGTACGGGGCGTGCCGGTCTGGGCAACGCTCATCTCGCTCATGGAGGCGGGCGAGAACGGCTTCCAGCCGGTCGTGGGGGTCGTCTCGGCGCCCGCGCTGAACCGGCGCTGGTGGGCGGCGAAGGGCTCGGGGGCGTACACCGGCCGCAGTCTGACCTCCGCGACCCGGCTGAAGGTCTCCAGCGTGGAGCGGATCGCGGACGCCTCGTTCGCGTACTCCTCGCTGACCGGCTGGGAGGAGCAGGGGCGGCTCGACGGCTTCCTGGACCTGACCCGGGCCTGCTGGCGCACCCGGGGTTACGGGGACTTCTGGCCGTACATGATGGTCGCCGAGGGGTCCGTGGACATCTGCGCGGAGCCGGAGCTCTCGCTGTGGGACATGGCGGCGAACGCGATCGTCGTCCAGGAGGCGGGCGGCCGGTTCACCAGTCTGGACGGTGTGGACGGGCCGGGCGGCGGGAACGGCGCGGCGTCGAACGGGGCGCTCCACCGCGAGCTGCTGGGGTACCTGAACCAGCGTTACTGAGTGCGCCCCGCCCGCAGGGCGGCGTAACGGACATTCGAGGGGCGCGCGGCGGGGCCGCGCGCCCCTTTCGTGATCTTCGCGACCCCTTGTCGCCTTCCCGCATCGGTGCAACTCTGAGCATTCCCCCACTTGTGAACTTGTGAATCGGCCCACGCAGTCGCTTCACCGAGGAGGTGGCACTCTTCATGCTCGTCCGTGACGCCATGAGCACGATGGTCCTCACCATCGGCCCGGCCCATACGCTGCGCCAGGCCGCCCGGCTGATGTCGGCCCGCCGGATCGGGGCGGCCGTCGTCCACGACCCCGATACCTGCGGGCTCGGCATCCTCACCGAGCGCGACATCCTCAACGCCGTCGGCGCGGGCCAGGACCCCGACACCGAGACGGCCTCCGCCCACACCACCACCGACGTCGTCTTCGCGGCCCCCGGCTGGACGCTCGAAGAGGCAGCGGCGGCCATGACGCACGGCGGCTTCCGCCACCTGATCGTCCTCGACGAGGGCGGCCCGGTCGGCGTCGTCTCGGTCCGCGACATCATCCGCTGCTGGTCCCCATCCCGCCCCCGCCCGGCCGAACTGGTCGGCTGACCACCCCGCACACGCGACCGGCCCGGCCCCCGGGTGCGGGGCCGGGCCGGTCGTACGACCGAGGGGATTCAGGCGCGCAGCGCCTGCACGGCCGCCTCCAGCCGCTTGCCGAAGTCCTCGTCGGCACGGCGGAAGTTGCCGATCGCGCGCTCCGCGATGTCGTCGCGCGAGACCTTCGCGATGAAGCCGGACAGGTTGTCGACCAGCCGGGCCTTCTCGTCCTCGGACATGAGCCGGTAGAGGTTCCCGGCCTGCACGAAGTCGTCGTCCTCGGCGTGCAGCGGGGTCGGGTGGTTGCCCGTGACGCCGGTGACGGGGATGGCGCCCGAGAGCGGCCGGCCCGTCTCGGCGGGGCCGCCGAAGCTGTTGGGCTCGTAGTTCTTCGCGCCCTTGTGGCGGCCGTCGTACAGATAGCCGTCGCGGCTGTTGGTCCGCGCCTCGGTGGCGTGCGGGCGGTTCACCGGCAGGTGGTCGGCGTTGATGCCGACGCGGTAGCGGTGCGCGTCGCCGTACGCGAAGAGACGGCCCTGGAGCATCTTGTCCGGGGACGGACCGATGCCGGGGACGAAGTGCGCCGGGCTGAAGATGGACTGCTCGACCTCGGCGAAGATGTTCTCCGGGTTCCGGTTGAGCTCCAGCTTGCCGATCTCGACCGGCGGGTAGTCCGCGTGCGGCCACACCTTGGTGAGGTCGAAGGGGTTGAAGCGGTACGTCGCCGCCTCGGCCGCCGGCATGATCTGCACCTGCACCGTCCAGGACGGGAAGTCGCCGCGCTCGATGGACTCGCGCAGATCCCGCTGGTGGCTGTCCGGGTCCACACCGGAGAGGCGGACGGCCTCCTCGGTGGTGAGGGTCTTGATGCCCTGGTCGGTCTTGAAGTGGTACTTGACCCAGAAGACCTCGCCCGCCGCGTTCTGCCACTGGTAGGTGTGCGAGCCGAAGCCGTCCATGTGCCGGTACGAGGCGGGGATGCCCCGGTCGCCGAAGAGCCAGGTCACCTGGTGGGTGGACTCGGGCGAGAGCCCCCAGAAGTCCCAGACGTTGTCCGCCTCCTGGGAGCCGGTGTACGGGTCGCGCTTCTGGGTGTGGATGAAGTCGGGGAACTTGATGGCGTCCCGGATGAAGAAGACCGGGGTGTTGTTGCCGACGAGGTCGTAGTTGCCGTCCTCGGTGTAGAACTTCAGCGCGAAGCCGCGCGGGTCCCGCGCGGCGTCGGCGGAGCCGAGGTTGCCCGCGACGGTGGAGAACCGCAGGAACGTCTCGGTCTGCTTGCCGACCTCCGAGAGGAACGCCGCCCGCGTCCACTGCGACACGTCGCGGGTCAGCGTGAACGTTCCGTACGCCCCGGCGCCCCGGGCGTGCACCACGCGCTCCGGAATGCGCTCGCGGTTGAAGTGCGCCAGCTTCTCCATCAGCAGCTGGTCCTGCACCAGGACCGGGCCGCCGGTCCCGGCGGTCTCGCTGTTCTGGTTGTCGGCGACCGGTGCGCCTGCCTCCGTGGTGAGCGGTCCCTGCGTCACGTGCGCCTCCTGCGTCGTTTCCGCACGTCATGCCTTCATGCCGTGCCCGCGTCCGGCCTTCCTGTCCTCCGGCCGACGCCATAAGCGATCCTACATTGGACAAAGTCCAAGTCAACTGAGCATCCAAAGTCGCACCTATTCAAGACCTGGCCCTTGCGCTGCTAGAATGGCGCCCATGAGTGACCTGCTGGAACGACTTCGAGGACGCGGCTGGCGCATGACCGCGCAGCGGCGCGTCGTGGCCGAGGTCCTCGACGGGGACCATGTGCACCTGACCGCCGACGAGGTCCATGCCCGCGCGGTGGCCAAGCTGCCCGAGATCTCCCGCGCCACCGTCTACAACACGCTGGGCGAGATGGTGAGCCTCGGCGAGGTCATCGAGGTCTCCACCGACCGCCGCGCCAAGCGCTACGACCCCAACGCGCACCGCGCCCACCACCATCTGGTGTGCGCGCAGTGCGGCGCCATCCGCGACGTGCACCCGTCGGGCGACCCGCTGGCGGACCTGCCGGCCGGCGAGCGCTTCGGCTTCACGATCTCCGGCGTCGAGCTGACGTACCGGGGCATCTGCCCGGACTGCGCCGCGGCGGCCTGAACGCCGCACATCGAACCGCCCCCGAGCCGGGGGCGGTTTTCGCGCGCACCCGACCGCGCATACGACAGAGGGCCGGATCTTCGAAAAGATCCGGCCCTCTGTCTTCAGTAGCGGGGACAGGATTTGAACCTGCGACCTCTGGGTTATGAGCCCAGCGAGCTACCGAGCTGCTCCACCCCGCGTCGTTGTGTTCACAACCCTACGGGACGGCTCGGACCAGTGCAAATTCGTTCGGACGGCCCATGGGGCGGCCCGGACGCCCTTACGCCGTCAGCTCCTGGTGCAGGGCCTCGCGCAGACGGGCCGCGCGCTCCGCGACCTCCGCCGGGCCCAGCTCGACCGCCCGGGCGCACCAGCGCTGCCCCTCCGCCAGCTCACCCCGCCGCGCGGCGAGCAGGGCCAGCCGCAGCGCCGCCCGCCCGTGCCCGTCGGCGGCGGCGCGGGTCCACCACAGGGCGGCCTCGCGCTCGCTGCCCTCGCGGGCCAGGAGCAGGCCGAGGTTGAACGCGCCGTTGCGGCTGCCGGACTCGGCCGCCGCCCGGTACCAGTGCCCGGCGCTCTCCACGTCGCCCCGGGAGGCGGCGAGCATGCCGACGCGGACCTGGGCGCGGCGGTGCCCCTGCTCGGCGGCCCGCTCGTACCACTCCTCGCACTCGGTCTTCTCGGGCAGCGGCTCGCCCAGTGCGGGCGGCCCGGGCGGCGGCTGCCGCGCGTCCAGCAGACCGGCCAGGCGGAAGGCCGCCTCCGCGCTGCCGCCGCCCGCCGCACAGCGCAGGTGGCGCTCCGCCTCCTGCTCCTCGCCGTGGTGCAGGAGCGCCATGCCGACCTGGAGCGCCGCCTCGGTGTGCCCGGCCGCGGCGGCCCGCTCGTACCAGAGCAGGGCGGTGCGGTCCTCGTCGCGCCCGGCGTAGAGGATGCCGAGGTTGAAGGCCGCGTCGACGCTGCCCGCCTCGGCCGCCTTGGAGAACCAGGGCTCGGCGCCGGCCGGGTCGCCGGCCTGGAGCAGGAGCACGGCGAGCGCGTTGGCGGCCTCGCGGTGGCCCGCGTAGGCGGCACGGCGGTACCACTGCTCGGCCTGGGCGGTGCGGTCCTGGGCGGCACAGAGCAGCCCGAGGTTGTACGCGCCGTTGACGTCGCCCGCGTCCATCGCCGCCCGGTACCAGCGCTCGGCGGTCTGCTGCTCGCCCCGGGCCGCGTGCAGCGCGCCGAGGGCGTTCGCGGCGTTGCCGTCTCCGTCCTGGGCGGCGCGCAGCCACCACACGGCGGCGCTCTCCCGGTCGCCCGCGTCGCGCAGCAGGAAGCCGAGCGCGCAGGCGGCCCGGGCCTCGCCGGCCTTGGCCGACATGAGGTACCAGCGCCCGGCCTCCTTGAGCTCGCCGCGCTGTTCGAGGATCGCGCCGAGGTGCAGGGCGGCGCGCCGGTGACCGCGCGCGGCGGCCTGCCGGTACCACTGCTCGGCCTCGCCGCCGCGCGCGTGGTCGGGGCCGGCGACCGGGCCGTCGCCCTCGGCGGTGCGGCGGGGCACGCCGGGCTCCACCGGCTCCGCGCCGGTGCGCGGGCCCAGGCCGGGGCGGCCGAACACCTCGTGCGCGGCGTCGGTGGCGTTGCGCTCCAGGAGGCGGGCCAGCCGGTAGGCCGCCTCGCGGTGGCCCTGTTCGGCGGCGGCGCGCAGCCAGCGCTCGGCGCCGACGTCGCTGCGGTGCTCCAGGAGGTCGGCGAGGGCGTAGGCGCCGAGCGCGTGGCCCTGCTCGGCGGACTGGCGCAGCCAGTACTCGGCGGCGGGCTCGTCGCCGCGCTCGCGGAAGTGCCGGCCCAGGGCGTGCGCGGCCGCGGCGGAGCCGGCCACGGCGGCGGTGCGCCACCAGCCGGCCGCCTCGTCGGGGTAGCCGCGCTGGTGCAGCAGGACGCCCAGGTTGTTGGCGGCGGCCCGGTCTCCGTCGGCGGTGGCGCCCCGCAGGTAGGGTTCGGCGCCGGCGAGGTCGCCCCGGCGCAGGAGCAGCGCGCCGAGCACGCTCATCGACGCGGTGTCACCGGCGTCGGCCGCGCGGCGGTGGCGTGCCTCGGTCTCCGCGCCGTCCGCGCTCGCCTCGGTCTCCGCCCGCTCGGCGTTCTCCACGCCGTCGGCGGTCTCGATGGTCTCTGCGGTCTCGGCGGTCGCGGCACTCTCCGCGTTCTCGGCGTTGTTGACGGGCTGGGCGTTCTCGACAGTCTGGGCGTTCTCGACGGTCTCGGAAGTCTCGGCGCTCTCGATGGTGTCTTTGTACTGCTCGGCGGCAGCGGCAAACACCTCATCCACCAACTTTTCCGCCGGATGGACGTGCCCCCGCGCAAACCGCCCTGTCTTCAACAGAGTTGACCTGTCCCCCATAAATACCATCGTCGCACCACCTGTAACCCGCGTACACCTGGTATATCGCGGTCAGTGACGTCACTTCAGCGTTTTGTCGACATGCCCACAGAGAGACAAGTCAAACACGTCCCCGGCCAACTCGTGCCCCTCGAACCGCACTTCACGCCCACCTTGCGAAGCAGGCCACCACGACACGACGAAGGCCCGGATCCCCTGGAGGATCCGGGCCTTCGTCTTTCAGTAGCGGGGACAGGATTTGAACCTGCGACCTCTGGGTTATGAGCCCAGCGAGCTACCGAGCTGCTCCACCCCGCGTCGTTGTGTTCAAACCGTACCACGACGCGGAGGTGGAGCTTTACCGGATTACTCAGCCCCCGCCCTCATCGCCCGCCTTGTCCGAAGCGCTGGCTTGGCTGGCCTTGTCGCTCTTGTCGGCCTTGTCGGGCTTGGCCGCCTTGCCGTCATCGGACTTGTCGGCCTTGCCGTCGTCGGCCGCCTTGGACTGGGCCGCGGCGGCCCGCTCCAGCGCGTCCTGGAGATCGGTCTGCGCCTTGCCGTAGGCCGCCCAGTCCTGCTTCTTCAGGGCCGCCTCGCCTTCGTCGTACGCCTTCTGGGCGTCGGCGATGGCCTTCTTGAGCGCGGCGTCACCGGTGGCCGGCGGCTGGCTGGTGTCCGGCGGCTCGGTGGTGTCGCCCGGTGGCTCGCCCGTATCGGAACCCTCGGCGCCGAACACGGCGTTCAGGGCCTCGCCGAGGCTGTTCTCGAAGACGATCTTCGAGCCGTACGAGGCGGCGACCTTGCGCAGCAGCGGGTAGTTCTGCGTGCCACCGCGCGTGTAGACCGGCTCGATGTAGAGGAAGCCCCCTTCGAGCGGCACGGTCAGCAGGTTGCCGTACTCGATGTCGGAGTCGGTGCCCTTGAGGTTTCTCACGAACTCGGCGACGTCGTCGTTGCCGTTGAGCTCACTCTGTACCTGCCCGGGGCCCTTCACCGCACCGGTGACTCTCAGGAGCCTTATGGTGCCGTAGTCCTTGCTGGCCGCATCGGCGTCCACCGCCATGAACGCCCCTAGGTCGGGCCGCCCCTTCGGGGTGAACGTCGTGGTGAGCGAGAACTTCTGAGCCGTCTGACCCGGCATCTTTATGCTCAGGTAGTACGGCGGGACGGAGCCGGACTCCTTGTTGGTCGGGTCGTCCGGGACCTGCCAGGCGTCACTGCCGCTGTAGAACTGGGCGGGGCTGGTGACGTGGTAGCGGGTCAGCAGCTCGCGCTGCACCTTGAACAGGTCCTGCGGGTAGCGCAGGTGGTCCATCAGGTCCTGCGGGATGTCCGCCCGGGGCTTCACGGTCCCGGGGAACGCCTTGCGCCAGGTCTTCAGGACCGGGTCCTTGGTGTCCCACTCGTACAGCGTGACCGTGCCGTCGTACGCGTCGACGGTGGCCTTCACCGAGTTCCGGATGTAGTTGACCTGGTTCTGCTGGGCGACGACCGCGCGCTGGTTGGTGGTCAGCGAGTCGGCCGTGGTGTCCCCGAGCGTGGTGCGCGAGGCGTACGGGTAGCCGTTGGTCGTCGTGTAGGCGTCGACCACCCACTGGATGCGCTTGTTGACCACGGCCGGGTAGGCGTCGCCGTCGATGGTGAGCCAGGGGGCCACCGCCTCGACGCGCTCCTTGGGCGTGCGGTTGTAGAGGATCCGCGAACCGTCACCGATGGCGCCCGAGTACAGGATCTGCGGCTCGCTGAACGCCACGGCGTAGGCGGCCCGGTTGAACGTGTTGGAGAGACTGACCCCGCTGTCGCCCTTGTAGCTGGTGGTCTTCTCGCCGTCCTCCTCGTAGTCGAGCTCCTTCTGGGGCCCGCCGACGATGGAGTACTGCTCGGTCTTCTCGCCGTAGTAGATCTCCTGCTTGTACGTGCCCAGGTCGCCGGTGGTCGGCAGTCCGGACTCGGTGAAGTCGGGAGATCCCTTCGGGTTCTTGCCGGTCGTGGTCCCGCGGGCGGCGATGGCGCCGTAGCCGTGGGTGTAGGTGAAGTGGTCGTTGATCCAGTTGCGCTTGGGGATGCCCTGGATGTTGAGCTCGCGCAGACCGATGACCGTGTCCTGCTCCTTGCCGGCGGCGTCCTTGTACCGGTCGACGTCGAGCGTCTTGGGGAACTGGTAGTAGTTCCTCTTCTGCTGGAGCTGCTGGAAGGCCGGCGAGACGACGTTGGGGTCCATCACCCGGTAGCTGGCCGCGTCGTTCGCCGCGGCCCGGAGCTTGGCGTCGTCGTCCTCGGTGGACTTGCCCGTGTAGTCCGAGACCTGCGCGTCGTCGATGGCGTACGCGTCGCGCGTGGCCTCGATGTTCTTCCGGATAAACGGCGCTTCCTTGGCCTGCTCGTTCGGCTGGACCTGGAACTTCTGCACGATCGCCGGGTAGAGGCCGCCGATCAGGATGGCCGAGAGCACCATGAGCCCGAAGCCGATGACCGGGAGCTGCCAGGTGCGCCGCCAGAGCGTCGCGAAGAACAGCACGGCGCAGATCGCGGCGATGCAGAACAGGATCGTCTTCGCCGGCAGGTACGCGTTGGCGTCGACGTACCGCAGACCCGTCCAGTTGTCCGTGGCCTTGAAGTCACTCGACTTCACCGCCAGGCCGTACCGGTCGAGCCAGTACGCCACGGCCTTCAGCGTGACGAAGACCCCGAGCAGCACCGACAGGTGGCCGGTGGCCGCGCCCGTCGCCCGCGCGCCGGGGCTGGTGACCCGCAGCCCGCCGTACAGGTAGTGGGTCAGCGCGGCGGCGATCAGCGAGAGCACCGTGGCCGCGAAGCCGAAGCCCAGCAGGAAGCGGTACCAAGGCAGGTCGAAGGCGTAGAACGACACGTCCAGATGGAACTGGGGGTCCTTCTGGCCGAACGACACGCCGTTCACGTACATCAGCCACGTCCGCCACTGACCCGAGGCGGAGGCGCCGGCGATCAGACCGACCAGCGCGGTGACCGCGAGCAGCACCCACTTCTTGTACGGGGCGAGGCTCATCCGGTAGCGGTCCAGGCTCTGCTGCTCCAGCGACATCGCGCTCAGCGGCGGCCGGAGCCGGTGCGCGAGCCAGATGTTCAGGCCGACGGCCAGGGCCATCAGCAGTCCGAAGACGAGGAACAGCCCGATCTTGGTCCACAGGGTGGTGGTGAAGACGGACGAATACGCGACCGACCGGTACCAGAGCCAGTCCGTCCAGAACCCGGCGAACATGACGAACGCCATGGCGAGAATCGCCAGGACGCCCAGAGTCATGAGCAGGGTTCGGGCGCGCCGGGACGGGCGGCCGACTCTGATCCGTGGCCCGGTCGGGCCTCCGCCGCGGTCCGGCATCTGGAAAGCCAACGTGCGCACCTCGAAGTTCGCGGGTCGTGTGGAGCGGGCCCAGCGATCGTAGAGCCCATCCCTTCAACTTACTGATGCTTTACCTAGTTCCCGTTCCGGGGGCGGAAGGAGGCAGGATGTTGCCCATGTCCAACGTTTCCCCCTCAGGCCCCCCGATGGCCGCGAGCCCGCTCACCGTCGCGGTGCTCGAAATCGACGAGTACGTCTCCACCCTCGGCTGGGACCAGCCGGCCCGCCTCTTCGCCCTGGTCGACACCGCGCGGCTGCGGGCCCAGGAACCCGGCCTCGCCACCCAGCTCGGCCTTGACGACGACGGTGCCAAGGCCGCCGCGCTGACCCCCGTCGAGCAGGAGGAGCTGCCCGCGGGCGCGGCGCTGGACGAGTTCCTCGCCACGATCGCCTGGCCCGACGCGGTCGCCGGGTGCGCGATGACGGTGGAGCGCCTGATGCTGCCGCCGTCCGCCGAGGCGTCCGTGCCGGAAGGGCTGGACGACAAGCGGCTGACCAAGTGGGTCGCCCAGCACCCGGACCGGCAGGAGGTACGGATGACCGTGGCCGTCCTGCGGGACGGGGCGCGCGAGTCCGCCGTACGCCTGCGTGAGAAGGACTCGGCAAGCGAGGTGCTGACCGGTGCCGGTCTCGTGCCGGGGCTGGCCGAGGCGCTGGCGGCCACCTTCGAGTCCTGACCGTCCGCCGTGTGCCGCGGGGGCGCGGTCAGCTCGCCGAGCAGCTCGGCAGCCCGGCCGTGTCCCCCGCGCGGAGCTTGTCCAGCGACTTCTTGGCGTCGTCGATGTTCTTGACGCGGATCAGGGTGAGCCCGTCGGGGGTGTCCTCGGCGGCGGCCGCGCAGTTGTCGTCGGGGGTCAGGAAGTAGCGTGCGCCCGCGTTGCGCGCGCCGACCAGCTTCATGGTGATCCCGCCGATCGGGCCGACCTCGCCGTCGTCGTCGATGGTGCCGGTGCCGGCGATGAACTTGCCGCCCGTCAGCTGCCCCGGGGTCAGCTTGTCCACGATGCCCAGCGAGAACATCAGCCCCGCACTCGGGCCGCCCACATCGGCGAGCTTGATGTCGATGTCGAAGGGGAAGGTGTGGTCGGTGCCCGCCTGGATGCCGACGATCGCGCGGTCCTCCTGGGGGTCCTTCACGGTGGTGAGGGTGACCTTCTCGGCGCCCTCGGGCTCCTTGCCGGCCTTCTCGGCCGCCGCGGCGGTCTTGGCCGGGATCACGGTGAAGGTGACGTCCTGGCCCGGCTTGCGCTTGGTGACCAGCTTCGAGACGTCCTCGGGCTTCTCGACCGCGGTGCCGTCGACGCTCTTGATGACGTCGCCCGCGTGCAGCTTGCCCTGCGAGGGGCTGTCCTTGACGACGCTGGAGACCACGACGCGCGAGGTGACCGGGATCTTCAGCTCCTTGAGGGCCGCGACCTTGGCGCTCTCCTGGGACTGGCTGAACTCCTCGGCGTTCTCCTGCGTCGACTCCTCCTCGGTCTTGCCGTCCGGGTAGAGGGTGTCGTGCGGTACGACGACGCTGTCGTGGCCCAGCCATCCGGAGACGGCCTCGACCAGATTCATGCTGTAGTCGGCGCCGGTGACGCGGACCGTCGTCATGTTGAGGTTGCCGGACGTCTTGTACGTCTTGTGGCCGGTGATCCGCAGGACGGGGTCGCCCTCGACGTCGCCGAGTGTGTTCACCGTCGGACCGGGAGACATCTCCGAGTACGGCACTTTGATCAGCACGCCCGCGCAGAGCAGCGCGATCAGGATCAGCGTGGAGGCGAGCATCGTCGCGGTGCGGCGTGGCATGGAACGACAGTACGGGAAGGGTCTGTCAGTGCACCGCCGGGGCCGGTCCGTACGGGGCCGGGGGCGGGCTGGGTGAGGACGGCGTGCGCGGCCTCAGACGTTCGATATCTGCTCCACCGGTTCGGAACCGGAGTGGGACTTCTCCATCGCTTCGCGGAACTTCGCGTACCCGGCGAGTTCGGTGACGTCACCGGTGGTGCGGTTGCGGGCGGCCCAGCCTCCCCATATCGCAGCGCCGAACGCGGCAAAAACCGGAATCAACAACCAGGCGAGCGCTGCCATGCCGACCTCCCTACCCCCTGATGCGACCGACTGGCCGATCAGCAGATTAACCATCTGGAAAAACAACGCTCGTGGCAGGGGTGCGGTTACGCAAATCGGGGCGGATGCCCGCCGTTCCGGTTTGCGCTCAGCAGGCGCCGACCCACTCCTCCGTGCCGTCCGAGAAGTGCTGGTGCTTCCAGATCGGAACCTCGTGCTTGAGGTCGTCGATGAGCTTGCGGGAGGCCGCGAACGCCTCCGCGCGGTGGGGGCAGGAGACCGCCACGACGACCGCGATGTCACCCACTCGCAGTTCACCCACACGGTGGACGGCGGCCAGCGCCCGGACCGGGAAGTCGGCGACGACCTTCTCCGCCACCCGGCGCATCTCCTCGGCGGCCGAGGGGTGGCACGAGTAGCCGAGGCCGTCGACGTCCTGTCCGCCGTCGTGGTCACGCACGGTGCCGACGAACAGGGTGGTGCCGCCCGCGGCGTCGTCGCCGACCGCCCGGAAGACCTCGTCCACCGACAGCGGCGTGTCACGGATGTCCAGCAGCCGGATCGGGTCCCGCGCCGTCTGCTCGCCGGGGTGGTCGTACGTGAGTGCCATGACCCCATCGTGCCGTACTGCGCCGACGGGACGGAATTGCCGATTCACCCGGCGGGCCGCGCCCCGTGTTGGAGTCTCCTACAGGGTGCTCAGATGCGGCGGCGGGCCTTGCGGGCGCGGCGCACCAGGGCCGCGGTGCCGAGCAGTGCGACGGTCGCCCCGGCGGCTCCGGCGGCGGTGGCGTCCTTGCGGCCGAGGCGGCGGCCGGCGACGGTGTGGCGGCCCTCCACCTCTTCCAGGAGCGCGGCGAGCACCTCCTCGTTGGTCCAGGCCGGGCGCCAGCCCGCGTCGTGCAGCCGGCTCACGCTGACCACCCAGGGGTGCATGGTGTACGCCAGGTCGCCCGCGGGCGAGGGGGTGAGGCCGATCCGGTGCAGCCGGGCGGCGGCGCCCAGCGCGACGGCGGAGGGGAGCTCCATCCGGCGCACCCCGCTCAGCTCCTCGACCTCCTCCTGCTCCAGCCAGCCGTCGCAGCCGACCGCGAACTCCCCGTCGATCTTCTCCAGGGCGGCGTACTCCAGCGCCGTGACCAGGTCCTCCACGTGGCAGAACTGCCAGGCGGGTCGGGAACCGGCGACCACGAGCAGCCGGGGTGACTCGAAGTAACGGGTCAGCGCCGTGTCCGTGCCGCCGACGAGCACGGCCGGGCGCACGACGGTGACATGCAGCCCGGGATGGGCGCGCGGGGCGCGGCGGCCGAGCCGTTCGATCTCCAGCAGGTCGCCGACGCCGGTGGCCTCGGCGGTGGCCCGCAGCTCGGCGTCCTCGGCGAGCGGGAGGTCGTTGTCGGGCAGCGCCCCGTAGACCATGGCGGAGGTGCACAGCACGACCCGGTGGACACCGGCGGCCGCGGCGGCGGTCAGCACGGTCTGGGTGCCGCGCACGTTGTAGGCGGTGCGCGCGGCGGGGTCGGTCTCCAGGTCGAGGTCGAGCGCCAGGTGGACGACGACGTCCGCGCCGCGCAGCTTGTCGGCGATGGCGGGGTCGCGGACGTCGAGAAGGTGCCAGGTCGCGTCGGAGACCTCGCCCCGCCGCTCGTCGATGGCGATGACCTGCTTGATCTCCTCGGAGGCGGCGAGGCGCGCGGTGAGCAGCTCACCGACGCCCGTCGCGGCTCCGGTGACGGCCACGACCGGGCCGCGGCCTCTGGGGCGGCCCGGGACGGATTTCTTCTCGGGTGACGGGTCGGCCAGGTTTCGCGCTGCGCGAACCTGCGGATCTGGGGAACTCACCGGGCGTCTCCAGCGGTTGTCTTCAGTACGTACCCGCGTGACACGTACGTACCAGGTGGCGTCCATCCTGCCGCAGGGCCGGACCGGGCGGAGCACTGAGGCCCTGAGCGGACTTGGTGTCTACGCTGGATGGTGATGTCGGGCAGTCGCCGTCGGTTCCCCCGGCGGCCCTACGAGCCGAGGAAACCCGTGAGTGACACCCCATTCGGATTCGGCCTTCCGCCGGAGGAGCCGGACGACGGCGACAAGGGCAAGAAGAACGACCCCACCGGAGGTGGGCAGGGTTCGGGCGGTCCGGCGAACCCGTTCGGCTTCGGCCCCGGCGCGGGCGGTGACAACCCCTTCGCCGCCATGTTCGGCTCCATGAACCCGAACGACCTGGGAGCCGCCTTCCAGCAGCTCGGCCAGATGCTGAGCTACGAGGGCGGGCCGGTCAACTGGGACATGGCCAAGCAGATCGCCCGGCAGACGGTGTCGCAGGGCACCCCGGACGGCTCCAAGGACGCGAGCGTGGGCCCCGCCGAGCGCTCGGCGGTCGACGAGGCGCTGCGCCTGGCCGACCTCTGGCTGGACGGGGTGACGTCGATGCCGTCCGGTGCCATCTCCAGCGTGGCGTGGAGCCGCGCGGAGTGGGTGGAGGCGACGCTCCCGGCCTGGCAGCAGCTGGTGGACCCGGTCGCCGAGCGGGTGGGCCTCGCCATGGGCGATGTGCTGCCCGAGGAGATGCAGGCGATGGCGGGCCCGCTGATCGGCATGATGCGGTCGATGGGCGGCGCGATGTTCGGCCAGCAGATCGGGCAGGCCGTCGGCGTGCTGGCGGGCGAGGTGGTCGGCTCGACCGACATCGGGCTGCCGCTGGGCCCGGCGGGGCGCGCCGCGCTCCTTCCGCTGAACGTGGAGCGGTTCGGCAAGGACCTGTCGGTCCCGCAGGACGAGGTGCGGCTGTATCTGGCGCTGCGCGAGGCCGCCCACCAGCGGCTCTTCGCCCATGTCCCGTGGCTCCGCTCGCACCTCTTCGGCGCCGTCGAGGGGTACGCGCGCGGCATCAAGGTCGACACCAGCAAGCTGGAGGACGTGGTCGGCCAGTTCGACCCCTCGCAGCCCGAGCAGCTGCAGGAGGCCCTTCAGCAGGGCATGTTCCAGCCGGAGGAGACGCCGGAGCAGAAGGCGGCCCTGGCCCGTCTGGAGACGGCCCTCGCGCTGGTCGAGGGCTGGGTGGACGCGGTGGTGCACGCCGCCGCGAAGTCCCGGCTGACCTCGGCCGACGCGCTGCGCGAGACGATGCGCCGGCGCCGTGCGTCCGGCGGCCCCGCCGAGCAGACCTTCGCCACGCTGATCGGCCTCCAGCTGCGTCCGCGCCGGCTGCGCGACGCCTCGCGGCTGTGGGCCTCGCTCACGGACGCGCGTGGTCTTGAGGGGCGCGACGCGCTGTGGGAGCACCCCGACATGCTCCCGACCGCTCACGACCTGGACGACCCGGACGGCTTCGTCCACCACGAGCAGCTGGACTTCTCCGAGCTGGACAAGATGCTCGGCGAGGCGGCGAACGGCCCGAAGAAGGCCGGGCCGGGTGCGGACGCGGACGCGGACACCAAGAACGACGCCACGGACGAGGGCGAAGGCGACGGCAAGGACGACACCGACAAGTGAGCCTGCACGACGACGCCGTCCTCGTACTCAAGGGTTACGGGGCGGGGGCCGGAGCCGCCCAGGAGGAGCTGCGCGATGCCTATCTGGAGCACCTGGCGCGCCATCCGGACGGCATGTGGAAGTCCTGCGGGGCCGGGCATCTGACGGCCAGCGCCCTGGTCGTGGACCCGGAGCGCGGGCGGGTGCTGCTCACCCTGCACCGGAAGCTGCGGATGTGGCTGCAGATGGGCGGCCACTGCGAGCCCGGTGACGCCACGCTCGCGGCGGCCGCGCTGCGGGAGGCCGCGGAGGAGTCCGGGATCGCCGGGCTGACGCTGCTGCCGGGCGGGCCCGTGGTCCTGGACCGGCATGCGATCCCCGCGCCGTGCCACTGGCACCTGGACGTGCAGTACGCGGCGGTGGCGCCGGCGGGCGCGACGGAGAGCATCAGTGA
This sequence comes from Streptomyces sp. CB01249, assembly GCF_001905735.1. Lineage (GTDB taxonomy): Bacteria > Actinomycetota > Actinomycetes > Streptomycetales > Streptomycetaceae > Streptomyces. The sequence goes on along the minus strand of NZ_LISW01000002.1, from coordinate 1,017,319 downwards.
CGAATCCCTGGACCTGCGCTGGTTCGCCTACGACGAGGTGGCCGGGGTCGCCGACGCCTCGGTGATCCGGCTGGTGGAGCGTACGCGCGCGGTGCTGGAGGGCGGCCGGTAGCCACCCGTACGACGTGGCGAACGGTAAGGGGCGGCCTCCAGGGAGGCCGCCCCTTACTTCGCTGGATGGCTCAGTTCCAGGCGTTGTTCTGGTTCTGGCCGTGCGCGCCGTGCTGGCCCATGCCGTACTGGGCGGCGAGGCCCTGTCCGATCTGGGCGTTCTGCGGCGGCATCAGCTCGCTCGGCTGGACCAGGGCGAAGCCCTGCCCGAGGAAGCTGAGCTCCCAGCCCTCGCCGGTGTTGCCACGCCTGCGGAAGACGCCCGAGGAGTGCGTCTGGGCCTGCATCTGCACCCGCAGCGAGGTCGACCAGGCGACGATCGCGTCGGCGTCGGCGCTGACGTACTTGTCGGGCGTGACCTGCATCATCAGCGGCTGGCCCGAGGTCATCAGGGCGACCTTGCCGGTGCCGGAGATGTTGAGCTGGTACTTGCCGGTGCCCGAGATGCCGTACTGGCTGTCCACCGCGATGACCTCGGTGTGCAGCGAGGAGTCGAGCGCCAGGACGTAGGAGCTGTCGACCGTCAGGCCGTCGTGGTCGACGTCCACGACGTGGATGTACTGCGCCAGGTTGGCGAAGTACACGGTGCCCTGCCCGGAGCAGCGCATCAGGTCCAGGCCCTCACCGGTGTGGGCGCGGGAACGGCGCTGGGCGTTCGACTGGTACTCGCCGTCGAACTCCATGAGCCCCTGGTAGGCGACCATGGCGCCCTTGCGGGCGAGGACGTCGTCGTGGCCGGTCAGCGCGACCCGCAGGAGCTGCGGGTTCTGGATGGTGTAGCGCTCCTGGGACTGCTGTTCCGTGAGGCCGAAAAGCGAACTCTGCATGGTGTGTTCTCCCTCCCCGTCAGTGCCGGACGCGCAGCCGGTCGGTGCTGTCCTCGCTCGGCTGGACGACGACGATCCCCTGGCCGGAGAAGGCCATCTGGAACGCCTCGCCGCTGCCCCGCCCAATGAGGGAGGACGCCTTGAAGCTGCGCTTGCCCTTCACCTTGAGGTTCGGGGACCAGGCGACCAGCGCGTCGGGGTCGACGTACGTCTCGTCCTCGCCGCGTCCACAGTCGACCACGAGCGGCGTGCCGCGCGAGGTGATCGCGACCCAGCCGGTCCCCGAGATGCAGACGTTCCACAGGCCCTGGCCTGCGAACTTGGCGAGGCCCTTGACCCGCTCGACGCCCCAGGTGAGGTGGCCGTCGAAGGCGAGCACATTGGTGCCGTTGACCGAGATCGAGTCGTTGTTGAGGTTGATGACGACGACGTCGGCGCCGTAGTCGGCGAGGTAGAGCAGCCCGTCGCCGGTGCACTTCATGAGGGGCGCGCCCTCGCCGGTGATCCACTGCGAGGCGATCTGGCGGACGGCGGGCGGGTTGGGCTCGTACTGGATGAAGCCCTCGTACGCGACCATCGATCCGGTGCGCGCGTAGAGGTCCTGGCCGGTCGCCATGGCGACCTTCAGCATGGAATGGCCGTGGTTCTCCATCCGTGCCGTGACGGGGGTCGGGGCGTAGCCCGCGAGTTGCTGATTCATGACGGGCTCCCTCAGACCTCGTAGGGCTGGACGACGATGAAGTTGCCGGGCGCACCCCGGAACTGGAGGTTCACGGTCTCCCCGCTGTGTCCGGGGTACGCGTTGCGGCGCAGCCGGACCTGGCTGGAGATGATCACCTGGGACGCGGACGACCACGCCACGACGGCGTTGCAGTCGGCGAAGGTGGTCGGGGTGACCGGCAGTACGACGGGCACACCGTGCGTCTTGACGACGAGGGTGCCGGAGCCCTGGAACTGCATGGTGAACAGGGCGCCGCCGGGGATGCCGTGGCCCTCGATGCGGCGGACCTCGTACTGGAGCGACTCGTCGAAGGCGAGCACGTTCTCGGCGGAGACGCAGACTCCGTCGCCCTGGAGCTCGATGGAGTGCAGATGGGCGCCTTCCTCGGCGAGGAAGACCTGGCCACGGCCGGTACAGCGCATGAGCTGCATCTCCTGGCCGGTGGCGTTGCCCACCATGCGGCCGGCGAAACCCGCGCCCTTGTAGCTGAAGTCGACCTTGCCCTGGTACATCACCATGCTGCCCTGCCGGGCGAGCACTCCGGTGCCGCCCATGGTCAGGTCGACCCGCATGAGCTGCTGGTTCTGCGGGGTCCAGCGCTGCCCGGTCGCGGTCTCCTTGTACGGCTGGAGCGCGGCCTGGAGACCGGCGCCGGCGGCCTGCGGAACACCGCCGGGCATGCCGTGCCCGCCCGGCGGCATGCCGGGAGGCTGCTGGCCGTACGGGGACGGGGCCTGCTGTCCGTAGGGCGCGAGCGCCTGGCCGGGGACCTGCCCGAACTGCTGCTGGGGCGGGTGGGGCTGCTGCCCGAAGTGCTGCGGCGGCTGCTGGCCGGGCTGTCCGTACGGGGCCGGCGCGGGCGGCGGGGGCACGGTGCCGCCGGGCGGGGTCATCGGCGCGACGATCGTCGGCGCGGCGTGCATCTGCTGCTGCGGGGTCGGCACCGGGCCGGGTGCGGGCGGCGGGCCCCCGAAGGACGGCGCGGGCTGCGGGGCCTGGGGTGCCTGCGAGGCCGCCGGGGCGCCGAAGGACGGGGCCGGGGACGCCTGGGCGGGCGGGGCGAACGACGGGGCGGCGCCCTGCGGCGGCGCGGCGGCGGGCGTCTCCTCGGCGACCTCGCCGCCGAAGTTCTTCAGCAGCGCCTCCAGGCCGCCGTCGAAGCCCTGGCCGACCGCGGCGAAGCGCCAGACGTCCTTGAGGTAGAAGTCGCCCAGCATGACGGCGCGCTCGGTGCTGAACTCCGAGCCGTTGAACGCGTACCGGACGACTTCCTGGCCGCCCGCCACGATCCGGATGTAGCCGGGCCCGACCTGCGACATCTGTCCGGCACCGTCCACGGTCGCGGTGAACGACAGCTTGTGGATGTTCGCCGGAATGCGGTCCAGGGTGACACGGAACGACTCGGTGTCACCGCTCTGGGCGCCGAGGAGCTGAATGGACTCCTCGGGGGATTTCGGCTGGTTGAAGAAGATGAAATACCGGTCGTCGGAGAGCTGCTCATTGGCATCGAGCCCGAAGCAGCTGATGTCAAAGCTCAGCCCCGGGCCGGCGATCTGCACACCTACGTACAGGTCCGTCCCCGGCGTGAGATCGCTGATCTTGGCCTTGTGGCCGCGTTGGAATTCCCTGGCCATGCGTAACGACCGTCCCCCATCCGGAAGGTGAATGCGTCGCGTCAGGCTATCCGCAAACTCCGGCATCGGGCGAAGCCGGTACAGACCCGGTACAGAAACACCCGACCCCGCTCACCCGGCGCCACCACCGGTCACTCGCCGCGTGCGGCCGGCAGGTGCGGCAGCCGGTCGGCGGCCACCACGCCCTCCAGATAACCGCGGGCACGCTCGGTGCGGGGATAGGCGTCCAGCAGCCGCCAGAACCGGGGCCCGTGCCCGGGCACCAGGAGGTGGGCCAGTTCGTGGACGAGCACGTAGTCCACGACGTACTCCGGCATGCCCTGCAACCGGTGCGACAGCCGGATGCTGCCCTCGGACGGGGTGCACGAGCCCCACCGGGTGTTCTGGTTGGTCACCCACCGCACGGACGCGGGCCTGGCCCGGCCCTCGAAGTACTGGGCGGACAGGCGCTCCGCCCGTTCGGCGAGCTCGGTGTCACCGAGGACGCGCCTGCTCTCCTGGGCGGCGAGCTTGTCGAGCATCACGTCCACCCAGCGCCGCTCCTCGGCCTCGGACATCCGGGCGGGGATGAGCACGATCGTGCGGTCTCCCTCGCGGTAGGCGGAGACCGTTCTGCTGCGACGGGCGCTTCTGCGGACCTCGACCGCGCTCGTCGCCGGGGCGCGGCGGGCAGGGTTCGCACCGCGCCGGCGGGGTCCGGCGCCGGGCACGGCAGGCTCCCCGGCGGAGCCGGGCGACGGGTCGGCGGGCACGCCTCGACGTTACCCGCTGTGTGCGGGGGAAGTCCCGCCTCCGGGACGGTTCTCCATGATCGGCTCCACGCCTTGCACCATTTGAACGACTAATACCCACGCCTGTGGATAACTTTCCGCACGTCTCGGCGCCCCGCTGCATTCTGGCAAAGGAACACGCAGAGCAAGTCGCACACAGCTGGTCGTGCAGAGCTGGTCGCGCACAACGGAGTCACAGACAGACAGACCGGGGGAAGCCGTGCATCCGATGTTGAAGCCCGCACTGCGCCGCGCTTGGCGGGGCGGGGACACCGTGCAATTCGGAGTGACACCCGCACATGCGGTGAAGCTCGGCCCGATGGATATCGCGACGGGCTGTTTCATGGAACTGCTCGACGGCACCAGAGGCATGCCACTGCTCCGCGAACAGGCGAGAGCGATGGACTTGAGCGAGCGTCATGTGGACATGCTGGTGACCCGGTTGACGGACGCCGGCCTCGTGGACGACGTACGGGCGGGCGGTCCGGCGGCGGAAGCGCTGCGGGCCAGGTCCGATGTCCTGGAGCGCCACCGGCCCGACCTGGCCTCGCTCTCCGTCGTGCATCCCGAGCCCGGCGGCGGGATGCGCAGACTCGCGGCCCGCCGCTCGATGCGCGTGCAGGTCCGGGGCGCGGGCAGGGTCGGCGCGGCCGTCGCGGCGGTGCTCTCCGGAGCGGGGGTCGGCCGGGTGGAGGTCATGGACGGCGGGTGTGCGGAGCCGGGGGACGTGTCCCCGGGCGGGCTGCCCGCCTCCGCAGTCGGGGAGCGCAGGGACCTGGCGGCCCGGCAGCTGGTCCGCCGCTCGGCCCCCGGCCCGGGGCCCCGGGCGCCCGGGGCGGCGGGCTGCGGTCCGGCCGGGCACGAGCCGGGGCTGTCCCTCATCGTGGTCGCCCCGCGCGACGGACTCTCCGCGTACGTGCCCGATCCGGGCACCGCCGAGCCGTGGATCTCCTCGGGCACGCCTCATCTGTACGCGGGGGTGATGGAGGCCACCGGGTTCGTCGGCCCCTTGGTCCTGCCCGGCGGCACAGCCTGCGCCGGCTGCCTCCAGCTGCACCGGCGGGACCGGGATCCGCAGTGGCCGCGCATGCTGGCGCAGTGGCAGTCCGGGCGGCGCGGCGCCGCGCAGGCGTGCGATCTGGGCCTGGCGACGGCGGTGGCGGGGCTCGCGGCGGCGCACGCGCTGGCCTTTCTGGACGGCGAGCTGCCCGCGAGCACCGGTGCGCGGTGGGAGGCGGCGCTGCCGCTGTTGGACTGGAGGTCGGAACGGATCGGGGCGCACCTCGACTGTTCCTGTGGCGCCGCCGGTCACACTGAGGGGGTCCGCGCCTCCGAAGCCGGCACGGCGCACGACACAATGGCCGGGTAACCGCCGCACGCAGCGCGGCAGTCTGGGAATTGGAGGAGCACATGTCTGATCTTCCCCGGAAGGCGGTCACCCGTACCGCCAAGCTGGCCGCGCTGCCGTTGGGTTTCGCCGGTCGTGCCACCTGGGGGCTGGGCAAGCGCATCGGCGGGAAGTCGGCGGAGCTGGTGGCCCGCGAGGTGCAGCAGCGCACCGCGGACCAGCTCTTCAAGGTCCTCGGGGAACTGAAGGGCGGGGCGATGAAGCTCGGCCAGGCCCTGTCCGTCTTCGAGTCCGCGCTGCCCGAGGAGGTCGCCGGGCCCTACCGCGCGGCGCTCACCAGGCTCCAGGAAGCCGCGCCGCCCATGCCGAGCGGCACGGTGCACGCGATCCTGGCGGAGCGGCTCGGCGAGGACTGGCGGGAGCTGTTCCTGACCTTCGAGGACAAGCCGGCGGCCGCGGCGTCGATCGGCCAGGTGCACCGGGCGGTGTGGCACGACGGCCGGGACGTGGCCGTGAAGGTCCAGTACCCGGGCGCGGGCGAGGCGCTGCTCTCGGACCTGACCCAGCTCAGCCGGTTCGCGCGGCTGCTGGGCCCGCTGGTTCCGGGCATGGACATCAAGCCGCTGATCACGGAGATGCGCGACCGGGTCTCCGAGGAGCTGGACTACGAGCAGGAGGCGCGGTCCCAGCAGGCGCATGCCGAGGAGTTCGCGGACGATCCCGATGTCGTGGTCCCGGAGGTGGTCCACCAGTCGGCGCAGGTGCTGGTCACCGAGTGGATGGACGGGGTCCCGCTGGCCGATGTGATCGCCGCCGGCACGGCCGGGCAGCGCGACCGGGCCGGCCAGTTGCTCGCGAGGTTCCTCTTCTCGGGCCCCGCGCGCACGGGCCTGCTCCACGCCGACCCGCACCCGGGCAACTTCCGGCTGCTGCCCCCGGACCCGGAGGCGGACGCGTCCGGCGGCGAGGGTGCGGACGAGGGCTCATGGCGGCTGGGGGTGCTGGACTTCGGGACGGTGGACCGGCTGCCGGGCGGTCTGCCGCAGACCATCGGGGACGCGCTGCGGCTGACGCTGGGGGGCGACGCGGACGCGGTCTACGAGATGCTGCGGGCGGAGGGGTTCGTCAAGGACTCGATCGACCTGGAACCGGACGCGGTGCTGGACTACCTGCTGCCGATCATCGAGCCGGCCGAGGTGGAGGAGTTCACGTTCAGCCGGAGCTGGATGCGTTCTCAGGCGGCCCGGATAGCGGATCCGCGCTCCCCGGCCCACCAGTTGGGCAAGCAGCTGAACCTTCCGCCGTCCTACCTGCTGATACACCGGGTGACGCTGAGCACGATCGGGGTGCTGTGCCAGCTCGGCGCCACGGTCCGCCTCCGCGACGAACTCGAGTCCTGGCTCCCGGGGTTCCTGCCGACGGAGGACATGGAGGCGCCTGACGAGCCGGGCGCGGAGGGCCACGATCCGGAGCGCGTGCCGCCGGCACCGAGGTCTGCCGAAACGGTGGACGCCGGCTAGTCGAGCCGGGTCGGACGGCGCCCGGTGGTCCGGGGCCGCCGGGCGGGTCCCCCACCGCGCCCCGCCCCGCAAAACGCCCCCGGGGCCGGTCCGTTGGACGGATCGGCCCCGGGGTGGGGTGCTGCTGCGCGGGTGGCGCTGGGAGGCCTGGCCCGCCGGGCGCAGAGAGCGGCTGCGTCCGGGCGGGGCCTCCATGGCCGGCCTGGCCGGGTCAGTGCATGACGGCCATGGCCAGCGCGCGGCGGGCGCGCATCGAGGCGCGCTCGGCGCGGCGCTGCATCCGCCGGGCGGAGATCAGGCGCACGGCCTGACGGTTCGCGTCGGCTTCGCGCATGCGCTCGTGCATATGCGCACGGGCCAGGGCTTCTGGGATGAGTTGCATTTCGCGGGTCCTGTTCTGACGCGAGTCGTTCGCGCCGATGATGGTGACGTCTGGGGTCGCGGAGCCTGCGGGCTCGGACGCGGGGGTGGGGATGGTCATTGGAGCCTGGTTTCGGGGATCGTGGGTCAGGGGACGGTCGATGGTTCCGATGCGCTTCATGGGCTTGGGGGCCGGGACCCCCAGGTCGGCGGTCACGCCGCGACCGGGTTCTTGCGCGGACGGCCACGCGGCCGCTTCCGGGCGACGACGACGCCCTGGATGAAGAGCTCACCACCCCAGACACCCCACGGCTCGCGGCGCTCCTTGGCGCCGGCGAGACACGCCTCGACCAGCGGGCAGGTGCGGCAGAGGGACTTGGCGTACTCGACGTCGGCCGGCGACTCCGCGAAGAAGACCTCCGGGTCGTAGGCACGGCAGGGGACGGGTACACCGAGGTTCTCGATGGCGTCGTCGAGCGCGGTGAGCGCGGTGAGGGGGGTCAAGGTGGAGTCCTCCGTGAGGCCGGGCGGGGAGATCGTGTCGGAAGGCGGTACGGACGGGGCGTGCGCTTCGAGTTGCACGGTGGTGGTGTCCTCGTCTGGTCGTTTCCGGCCTGTTGGCCGGGGGGCGGCTGGTACCAGGTCCTGCTTGTCCCGAGGCCCCTTCTCGTTGTCTCGCCCGTTGAGGCAAAACAAAAGGGCCGCGGATCCCGAGTGGGGTTCCGCGGCCCTGAAGGCGCCGGCCTGATGCTGGATCAGGCTGGATCACTCCAGGGTTCAGGCCCACGGAAGGCCCACATCGTGTGGTGGTGCTTCGTCTGCTCGGTGACGCCGGCTTCCGCTCCCGCACCGACGGCCGCAAAGGCATAGGCCGGGGCCTGTCCCTTCGCTACTGCTGCTGCCGGTGCCTGGGTCGGTCGCTCATTGCGCTCCCGCACGGGAAGGCCGGCCAGGGACATCGGAATGACGGCGGAGACGCCGGACACACCGGTGGCGCGCAGGGAGGACTTCGGGGCACGGGCGAGAAGGCCGAGCGAGCAGGCGGAGACGACCGAGAGATCGGTCATTTTGTTGGTCTCGATGATGCTGATCACTTCAATCGCCTCCTCTCGGCGTCTCGGGGGGACCGGCGGGCCGGTCCTGCGTATTCGGATAAGTACAGCACGGATCCAGGGCTTCAGAGAAGCCGCTGTTTCCGTGGTTAAGAACCTATGGTGACGACTGGGGCGGGCGCAAACTATTTTTGCGACGAGTTTTTCTCACATCTCCCCGGCGGCCTCCGCCTCACCCTCACATCCGTCCCCACCTGCGCAGATGTCGAGAACGGCGGCGCCGAAGCGGCCCAGCTTCCGCGCGCCGACCCCGGGGATCCCGGCCAGCTCGCCCTCGCTGCCGGGCACCGCCTCCGCGATGGCCATCAGCGTCCGGTCGGTGAACACGCAGTAGGCGGGCTGGCCGATCTCCTTCGCCCGGACCGCCCGCCAGTCGTGCAGCCGCTCGTACAGCGCCTCGTCCATGTCGGACGGGCAGTCGTCGCAGCGCATCAGCTTCATCTCGCCGGCGTCCGTCAGCGTCCTGCCGCAGACCCGGCACCGGGCCGGCGTCCGGGGCTTCCGCCTGGCCGCCGCCGGACGCCCCTCGCCGCCGCCACCGGCCGCCCCGCCCTCGCCGCTGCGGAAGCCGTCGCCGGCCCAGACGCCGCCCGGGCCGGCCGCCGCCGCGCTCCGGCCGCCGGGGCCCGTGGAGCCGGGGCGGAGCCCGTTCAGGAAGCGGGTCGGGCGGCGTCCGGGGCGGCCGCCGGGCGACCGGGAGAGCGACCAGGACAGGGCGAGGTGGAAGCGGGCCCGGGTGACGCCGACGTAGAGCAGGCGGCGCTCCTCCTCGATCTGCTCCGGCGTCTTGGCGTAGGTGATCGGCATCATGCCCTCGGTCAGCCCGACCAGGAACACCGCGTCCCACTCCAGGCCCTTCGCGGAGTGCAGCGAGGCCAGGGTGACGCCCTGGACCGTGGGCGCGTGCTGGGCGGCGGCCCGCTCGTCCAGCTCGGCGACCAGGTCGGAGAGCGTCGCCCCCGGGTGGGCCCGCTCGAAGTCCTCGGCGAGCCTGACGAGCGCGGCCAGGGACTCCCAGCGGTCGCGCACCGCACCGGACCCGGTGGGCGGCTCGCTGCGCCACCCCGTCGTGGAGAGCACCGCGCGCACCTCGGCGGGGAGGTCGTCCGCGTGGTCCAGGAGGGAGTCGTTGCCCCCCGCCCGGGCGGCGCCGCGCAGGGCCACGCCTGCCTCGCGGACCTCAGCGCGCTCGAAGAACCGCTCGGCACCCCGGAGCTGGTAGGGCACGCCCGCGTCCGCGAGGGCCTGCTCGTAGACCTCGGACTGGGCGTTGATCCGGTAGAGCACCGCGATCTCGCCCGCCGGGACGCCCGCAGCGATCAGGTCGCGGATGCGGCGGGCGGTGCCCTCGGCCTCGGCGGGCTCGTCCGCGTACTCCACGAAGGCGGGCTCGGGGCCGCGCTCCCGCTGCGAGACCAGGTCGAGGCGGTGCTCGGCGGCCCGGCCGGTGGCCTGGGAGAGCAGCCCGTTGGCAAGGTGGACCACCTGAGGGGTGGAGCGGTAGTCCCGGACCAGCTTGACGACGGTGGCCGCCGGGTGGCGGGTGCGGAAGTTGAGCAGGTGGTCCGGGGTGGCCCCGGTGAACGAGTAGATCGTCTGCCCGGCGTCGCCGACGACGCAGAGGCTGTCCCGATCGCCGAGCCAGAGGTCGAGCAGCCGCTGCTGGAGCGGGCTCACGTCCTGGTACTCGTCCACGACGAAGTGCTGGTACTGGCGGCGGACATGGGCGGCGATGTCGTGCCGGTCCTGGAGGATGCCGACGGTGAGGAGCAGCACGTCCTCGAAGTCGATCACCGTGCGCTCGCGCTTCAGCTCCTCGTAGGTCTCGTAGACCTTGGCGATCTCCGCCGGGTCGCGCGGGGCGTCCCGCTGGGCCTTGGCGACCACCGCCGGATAGTCGGCGGGGACGGTCTGGGTGACCTTGGCCCACTCGATCTCGCTCGTGACGTCGCGCAGCTCGTTGCGGTCGAGCCGCAGGCCGCTGCGGGCCGCCGCCTCGGCCACCAGCTGGACCTTGCGCTCAAGGAGCCGGGGCAGCTCGCCACCGACTGCTTTCGGCCAGAAGTACTGGAGCTGGCGCAGGGCCGCGGAGTGGAACGTGCGCGCCTGCACCCCGCCCGCGCCGAGCTGGCGCAGGCGGCCGCGCATCTCGCCCGCCGCCCGGTTGGTGAAGGTGACGGCCAGGACGCTCGACGGCTGGAGGATCCCCGCGCGCACCCCGTAGGCGATGCGGTGCGTGATGGCCCGCGTCTTGCCCGTACCGGCTCCGGCCAGCACGCACACCGGGCCCCGCAGGGCCGTGGCCACCTCGCGCTGCTCGGGGTCGAGCCCGTCGAGGACGGCGTCCGCGGTGTCCGGGACCCGGGGGAAGAGGGTGGAGTGCGTCGCTGATGTCACCCCGCCATGCTGCCAGGTCGCCCGGGACGCGTGCGGTGGTTGTCCACAGGGGTGAGGTATCCGTCGTACTAATGCGGGGGAGGTCGCGGGGCGGTCCCGTACGCCGTCCCGCAAGGGCCCCGGGGGCGGGAATGGCGGCCGGGTCGCATACGTTCACCTGGCGTGCGGCCACGCACGCCCCGGGCCCCGTGTGACGTACCAGACGCGTGGGCGCCCGTCCGGGCGTGACGGGACGGCCGGGACCGAAGAGACAGAGGAGCGCGAAGACATGCCGGGCACTGTGACGATGTACAGCACCACCTGGTGCGGCTACTGCCGTCGGCTGAAGGGGCAGATGGACCGCGAGGGCATCGCCTACACCGAGATCAACATCGAGCAGGACCCGGAGTCGGCCGCCTTTGTCGAGAAGGCCAATGGCGGAAACCAGACGGTCCCGACCGTGCTGGTGGTCCCCGAGAGCGGCGGCGAGGACGTCGTGATGACGAACCCGAGCCTCGCTCAGGTGAAGCAGGCCCTCGGGGCCTGATCCCCCGCGCGATCCCGCCCCCTCCGGTCCCGTACCGGTGGGGGCGGTGCCCTGTCCGGGCCCGGGTCAGGCGCCCGCGCGCACCGGCTTCGTGAGCGGCTTGCCGTACCAGAGCTCGATCAGCCGGGAGGCGATCGAGATGCCGAACGGGGGCAGCATCTCGCCCGACTCGAAGGCGGCGGTCAGCTCCTCGCGGGAGAACCAGCGCGCCTCCTCGATCTCCTCGCCGTCCACGTTGATGTCGAACGTCGAGGCGCGGGCCATGAAGCCAAGCATCAGGCTGGACGGGAACGGCCAGGGCTGGCTGGCGACGTACTCGACCTCGCCGACCGTGATGCCGGCCTCCTCGAAGACCTCACGGGCCACGGACTGCTCGATCGACTCGCCCGGCTCCACGAATCCGGCGAGCGTGGAGAAGCGGCCCTCGGGCCAGTGCACCTGGCGGCCGAGCAGCGCCCGGTCCTGGTCGTCCGTGACGAGCATGATGACCGCCGGGTCGGTGCGCGGGTAGTGCTCGGCGCCGCAGGCCGGGCAGCGGCGGATGTGTCCGGCCGCCGCGATCACCGTGCGTTCGCCGCAGCGGGAGCAGAAGCGGTGCAGCCGCTGCCAGTTCTCCAGGGCCACCGCGTGCACCATCAGGGCGGCGTCGCGCGGGCCCAGCAGCATCCCCGCCTCGCGCAGCCCCGCCGGGCGGGCCGACTGGTCCATGCGGCCGGGCAGGGTGTCCTTCTGGAGGGCGAAGTAGCTGACGCCGTCCGCGTCGGTGCCGAGGAAGTAGCGGTGGGTCTCGGTGACGGGGGCCTCGAAGGCGGGCGTCATCACGAGCTCGGTGCCGTCGTCGGTGTCGTCGATCAGCGCCTGCCCCCCGGAGACGACGAAGACCCGGGTCGTCGGATGGCTCCACGCGGCGGACAGCCACGCCTCGTCAAGGCGGTGGTGCGCCGCGCGGTCGATGCCGCTCGGCGCGGTCAGACCGATGGGCCGGTCCGTGGTGGCGTTGTCGAAGGTGCTCACAGGTGCTTCCTACTCCCCCGGGATGGTTCGGGCGTTCAGAGAATTCAGCGGAGGGCGGCCGCCAGGTCGCTCCAGAGGTGGGCGGCGGTCTCGACGCCCTTGAGGAGGAGGTCCAGTTCGACCTTCTCGTCGGGGGCGTGCCAGCCGTCGGACGGTACGGAGATGCCGAGGAAGAGGACGGGCGCGCCGAGCACGTCCTGGAGGTCGGCGGCGGGTCCGGAGCCTCCTTCGCGGGTGAAGAGGACCTTCTTGCCGAACGCCCGGCCCATGGCACGGGCCACGGCCTGGAGCGCGGGGTGGTCCAGGGGCGTCAGGCAGGGCCGGGTGGCGGGGAGGAAGGTGATCCGGTGGCTGATCCCGGCGGGGACGCGGGCCTCGGCCCAGGTCCGTACGGCCTTCTCGATGTGGTCCGGGTCCTGGCCCGCGACCAGGCGGAAGCTGATCTTCGCGCGGGCGGACGAGGGGATGATCGTCTTGCTCCCGGCGCCCTGGTAGCCACCGCCGATGCCGTTGACCTCGGCGGTCGGGCGGGCCCAGATCCGTTCCAGCGTCGAGTACCCGGTCTCTCCGGAGGCGGCCCGGGACTTGGCGGTGTGCAGCCAGTCGGCCTCGTCGAAGGGCAGCTCGGCGAAGAGCGCGCGTTCGTTCGCGCTGAGCTCGGCCACGCCGTCGTAGAAGCCGGGGACCGCGACCTTGCCGTCCGCGTCGTGGAGCGCGGCGACGAGGCGGGCGATCTCGGTGGCCGGGTTGGGGACGGCGCCGCCGAAGGAGCCGGAGTGGATGTCCTGCCCGGGTCCGTGGAACTCGATCTCGCACTCGGCGAGGCCGCGCATCCCGGTGCAGACGGTCGGGGTGGTCTCGTTCCACATGCCGGTGTCCGAGACGATCACCGCGTCGGCGGCGAGGCGGCCCGCGTGGCGCTCGACCAGGTCGCGGAAGTGCGGGGAGCCGGACTCCTCCTCGCCCTCCACGATCAGCTTGAGGTGCACGGCGGGGGCGGTGCGGCCAGTGGCGGCGAGGTGGGCCCGGACGCCGAGGGTGTGGAAGAACACCTGCCCCTTGTCGTCGGCCGCGCCGCGCCCGTACATCCGGCCGTCGCGGATCTCCGGCTCGAAGGGCTCGCTGCTCCAGCCGTCCTCGCGGGCGGCGGGCTGCACGTCGTGGTGTCCGTACACCAGGACCGTGGGCGCTGCCGGGTCGTCGGAGGGCCATTCGGCGAAGACGGCGGGTGCGCCGTCGGTCTCCCAGACCTCGGCGACCGGGAATCCGGTCTCCTTCAGCTTGGCCGACAGCCACTCGGCGCTGCGCCGTACGTCGCCCTCGTGCTCCGGCTGAGCGGATACGGAGGGGATGCGCAGCCACTCGGCGAGGTCGTCGAGGAAGGCCGCGCGGTGCTGCTCGGTGTACGTGCGGACGGCGCTGTCCGGGGTGTCGCTCATGACCTTCAGCTTATCCGTCCGACGGAAGTGGCTCGTCCAGGAGGATGCGCTCCAGCTCCGGACGGCCCGGCAGGGAGGCCGGGCGGACGGCCTCGCCGCTGCGGACGAAGAGGAAGGTGGCCGTGACGTCGGTGAGCGGGAGTCCGTGCAGTTCGGCCCAGGCCAGCCGGTAGACGGCGAGCTGGAGCGGGTCGGCGGTGTGGGTGCGGCCGGTCTTCCAGTCCACGATCTCGTACGTGTCCCCCGTGCGGTACACGGCGTCGATCCGGCCCCGGATGACCCGGCCCGCCAGGGTGATCTGGAACGGCGTCTCGACGCGGTACGGGGTGCGCCGGGCGTACGGGGTGCGCTCGAAGGCTTCCTTCAGGTCGGCGAGGTCGCGCTCGTCGGCGATGTCCGCGTCGCTCTCGTCGCCCCCGGGCAGTTCGTCGGGGCCGAGCATGGGCAGCGGCAGCTCCTCGAACCGGGACTCCACCCAGGCGTGGAAGCGGGTGCCCCGGCGGGCGGCGGGCTGCGGCGGGCGGGGCATGGGCCGGGCCAGCTCGCGGGCGAAGGCGTCGGGGTCGTCGGCGAGGCGCAGCAGCTGGGTGGCGGAGAGGGAGGCGGGGACGAGGACGTCGCGGACGGTGGCGCGGGCCCGGCGCAGCTCCCCGGCCAGCGCGTCGAGGTCCCGGTCCCAGGAGGCGAGGGTGCGCGTCTCCTCGGGGGTGAGACGGGCGGGCGTGCGGGGGGCCGGGACGTCCGGGGCGTCGGCCGGGACCTCAGGGGCCTCCGGCCGGGCCAGCAGCTCCATGACCGTGTCGGCGGCGGCCCTGCGGCGGGCGAGGGCGGTGTCGTCCAGCGGGAGCGGCCAGGCGTGGTCGGCGGACGCCTCGGCCAGGGCCGGGTTCTCCTCGGTCTCCGCCGGGGCGTCCGCCCACACCTCGATCTCGCCGTACCCGGCGGCGCAGTGCTCGTACAACGCGTCGAGGAAGGGGGACGGGCCGCGCGGCTTCTTCTGGGTGGGGCCCCACCAGTGGCCGGAGCCGAGCAGCAGCGTGCGGGGGCGCGTGAAGGTGACGTAGCCGAGGCGCAGCTCCTCCGTGTGCTGGTGCTCCTTCATCTCCGCCTTGAAGCCCTTGAGGCCCTTGGCGTCATAGCCGCGGAGGGCGGGCAGGGTGGCGGTGTCGCCGCGCAGGGCGTGCGGGAGGACCTTGGCCTGGGAGGTCCAGGCGTCCCGGGACTGGCCGCTGGGGAACTGGCCGGTGACCAGGCCGGGCACGGCGACGACGTCCCACTCCAGGCCCTTGGACTTGTGCGCGGTGAGGACCTTGACGGTGTTCTCGCCGCCGGGCAGCGCGTTGTCGAGGCCCTTCTCGTACTGGACGGCGGTGTGCAGGAAGCCGAGGAAGGCGAGGAGCGTGGCCTCGTTGTCGACGGCTGCGAAGCGGGCGGCGACGTCGAGGAAGTTGCCCAGGGTCTCGCGGCGGCGGGCGGCCAGGGCCTGCGGGGACGCGGAGAGCTCGACCTCCAGGCCGGTGGTGGCGAGGACGCGGTGCAGGACGTCCATCAGAGGATCGGCAAGGGAGCGGCGCAGGTCGCGCAGTTCGGCGGCGAGGCGGGCGAAGCGGACGCGGGCCTCGGCGGAGAACGGAAGCCGGTCGTCCTCCTCGCCGCCCCCGTCCAGGAAGGTGTCCAGGGCGTCGGCGAGGGAGATCACCTCGGCCGGGTCGATCCCCTCGACGGCCTCGGCGAGCCTGCGGTCGGGATCGTAGTCCTCGTCGTCGCCGTGGGCGGCGCGGTGCACCAGGAGGCGGGCCCGGCGGCCGAGCAGGGCCAGGTCGCGGGGGCCGATCCGCCAGCGGGGGCCGGTGAGCAGGCGGACCAGGGAGGCGTTGGCGCCCGGGTCCTGGAGGACTTCGCAGACGGCGACGAGGTCCGCGACCTCGGGGAGGTGGAGCAGCCCGGAGAGGCCGACGACCTCGACCGGGATGTCCCGGGCGACCAGCGCGGCCTGGATCTCCGGGAAGTCACCGGCCGTGCGGCACAGGACGGCGATCTCTCCGGGCGCCTTGCCGGTGCGCACCAGGTGGGCGATGGAGTCCGCGAGCCAGGCGATCTCCTCGGTGTGGGTGGGCAGCAGGGCGCAGCGGACGAGGCCGTCGCGCTCGGCGCCGGGGGCGGGGCGCAGGGCCTCGACGCCCTCGTGCATGGCACGCAGGGGCGCGGCAAGTCCGTTGGCGAGGTGGAGGAGGCGGCCGCCGCTGCGGCGGTTCTCGCTGAGGGCGTAGCGGGTCGCGGGGGTGCCGTCGGCGTGCGGGAAGTGGCTCGGGAAGTCGTCCAGGTTGGCGACGGAGGCGCCGCGCCAGCCGTAGATGGCCTGGCAGGGGTCGCCGACGGCGGTGACGGCGTGCCCGGTCGGTCCACCGGTGCCGGGGCCGCTGCCGAAGAGGGCGGAGAGCAGGAGGCGCTGGGCGACGGAGGTGTCCTGGTATTCGTCCAGCAGGACGACCCGGTACTCGTCGCGGAGGATCGTGCCGACCTCGGGTCGGGTGAGGGCGAGCTCGGCGGAGAGGGCGATCTGGTCGCCGAAGTCGAGGAGGTCGCGGCTCCGCTTCGCCTCGCGGTAGCGCCGGGTCAGCGCGAGCAGTTCGCGGCGGGCCTCGGCGGTCGCGGGGATCTTGCGCAGCTCCTCGTTGCTGAGCTTCGCGGTGGCCAGCGCGTCCAGCAGTTCGGTGTCGTACGCGTCGAGCTGTTCGGGGCGTACGAGGTGTTCGGCCAGTTCGGCGTCGAGGGCCAGGAGGTCGCTGACGAGGGTGGGGAAGGACCGGGTCAGGGCCGGGTAGGGGCCGGGGGCCTCGCGCAGCACGCGGGCGGCGAGCTGGTAGCGGGTGGCGTCGGCGAGGAGGCGGGTGCCCGGTTCGAGCCCGATGCGCAGTCCGTGCTCGGTCAGCAGCCGCCCGGCGAAGGCGTGGTACGTGGAGATGCCGGGCTCGCCCGGGGGGTTGTCCGGGTCGATCACGTCCGGGTCGGTGATCCCGGCGGCGACGAGTGCCTTGCGTACGCGCTCGGCGAGCTCACCGGCGGCCTTGTTGGTGAAGGTGAGCCCGAGGACCTGTTCGGGGGCGACCTGGCCGGTGCCGACCAGCCAGACCACGCGGGCGGCCATCACCGTGGTCTTCCCCGACCCGGCTCCGGCCACGATCACCTGCGGGGCGGGCGGCGCGGTGATGCAGGCCGTCTGCTCCGGGGTGAAGGGGATGCCCAGCAGCTCCTTGAGCTGCTCGGGATCGGTGAGGCGCGGGGACACTCCACAGAGGCTAACCGGCGCCACCGACAACCCACGAAGTCGCGGAGGGAGCTCACATCCCCGCCTCCCGGTGGCGTCCGTCACACCGAAGCGGGTCTAAATTGTCTGCTTGTCGCACCAACAGCCTTACGAGGACGGTCATATGAGCGCCGACGCACCCGCCCCTGACGCCACCGAGCTCAGGAAGCGCATCGACACGACGAAGGCGCACCCCGCGCGGGTCTACGACGTCTTCCTCGGCGGCAAGGACAACTACCCGGCCGACCGCGAGGCCGCGGCCATGGCGCTGGCCGCCAATCCGCGCGGCTACCTCACCGTGCGGCACAACCGGGACTTCATGCGGCGGGCGGTCACCCTCACCGCGAACGAGGGCATCCGGCAGTTCCTGGACGTCGGCACCGGGCTGCCCACGCAAGCGAACGTGCACCAGATCGCGCAGGGCATAGCGCCCGAGTCGCGCGTCGTCTACGTGGACAACGACCCGGTGGTCCTCGTGCACGCGCAGGCCCTGCTGACCAGCGGTCCCGAGGGCCGCACCGACTACATCGAGGCGGATCTGCGGGACCCGGACCGGATCCTGGAGGCCGCCCGCCGCACGCTGGACTTCGACCGCCCGGTCACCCTGGTCCTCGCGGCCGTGACCCACTTCATCGAGGACGAGACGGCCTACCCGGTCGTGAAGCGGCTCGTGGACGCGCTGGCCCCCGGCAGCGTCCTCGTCCTGAGCAACGTCAGCTCGGACCTCAACCAGGAGCAGGTCGGCAGCATCACCAAGGGCTTCAAGGAGCGCGGCTTCGCCATGGTGCGCCGGTCGTACGCCCAGATGGAACGCTTCGTCACCGACAACGGCCTGGAACTCCTGGAACCCGGCATCGTGCCCGTGCACCGCTGGCGCCCGGAGCGTGTGGTGGACCTGCCGGAGGCCGAGAACCCGGACCCCGAGTTCGTGGCGGGCCTGGACGAGCTGGACCGTACGCGCTACCAGGACATCAACGACGTCACCGACGCCGACGTCAGCGTGTACGGCCTGGTGGCCCGCAAGCGCTGATCACTCGATGACGTTCCGCCCCTCCGGCTGCGCGCTGCACGACGCCTTGAAGGAGCAGTGGCCGCAGTGCTGGCCGGTCGTCGGCGTGAACCGTTCGTCCAGGACCCGGCCCGCCGCGGTCGCCAGCAGGTCGGAGACCCACTCGCCGTCCGGCGGCGCCTGCGCCTGCACCTTGGGCGCGGAGTCGCCGCCCTCCTTCTTGGGGGCGGGCTGGCGCAGCTGTACGAGTTCGGCGCCGCCCGGCTCCGGCCGCGTACCGCCGAAGGCGTCGTCGACCGCGCCTTCCCGTACCGCCAGCTGGTAAACGGCGAGCTGGGGGTGACGGTGGACCTCGTCCTTCGTCGGGGACTGCTTGCCGGTCTTGAAGTCGACCACGTAGGCCCGGCCCTCGGCGTCGCGCTCGACGCGGTCCATGGAGCCCCGGATGCGCACCTCGTACTCCCCCGCCTCCAGCGTCACGTCGAAGTCGTGCTCGCTGGCGACGGGGGTGCGTCCGGCCCGGTCCATGACGTGCCAGCGCAGGAAGCGTTCGAGGGCGGCGCGGGCCTGCTCCTTCTCCTGGCGCGACTTCCAGGGGGCGTCGAAGACGAGCCCGTCCCAGACCGAGTCGAGCCGTTCCATGAGGACGGCCAGATCGGCGGGCGTACGGCCGGAGGCCACCTCGTCGGCCAGGACGTGGACGACGTTCCCGAAGCCCTGGGCGGCGGTCGCGGGCGCGTCGGCCTTCACCTCGCGGCCCAGGAACCACTGGAGCGCGCAGGTGTTGGCTAGCTGGTCGAGCGCGCTGCCGGAGAGGGTGACCGGCTGGTCCCGGTCGCGCAGCGGCACAACCGAGCGGGTCGGCTCGTACAGGCCCCACCAGCGGTACGGGTGCGCCGACGGTACGAGCGGCTGGCCGTCGTCGTCGGTGAGCGCCGCGAGCCGGGCGAGGCGGCGGGCGGCCTCCTCGCGCAGCGCGTCCGACGCGGCCGGGTCCACGGTGGTGGCGCGCAGCTCGGCGACGAGCGCGGCGACGGACAGCGGGCGACGCGGGCGGCCGGTGACGTCGCGGGGTTCGACGCCCAGCTCGGTGAGGAAGCGGGAAGGCTGGTCGCCGTCGTCGGCGGGGGCCTTGACCGCCGTGACCACCAGGCGCTCGCGGGCGCGGGTCGCCGCCACGTAGAACAGCCGCCGTTCCTCCGCGAGGAGGGCGCCTGGCGTCAGCGGCTCGGCGAGCCCGTCGCGGCCGATCCGGTCCGCTTCGAGGAGCGAGCCCCGGCGGCGCAGGTCCGGCCACAGCCCTTCCTGGACGCCCGCGACGACGACGAGGCGCCACTCCAGGCCCTTGGAGCGGTGGGCGGTCATCAGCCGGACGGCGTCGGGGCGGACCGCGCGGCGGGAGAGGGTGTCGGCCGCGATGTCCTGGGCGTCGACCTCTTCCAGGAAGTTGAGGGCGCCCCGGCCGCCGGTGCGCTCCTCGGCGCGGGCGGCGGTCTCGAACAGCGCGCACACCGCGTCGAGGTCCCGGTCGGCGTTGCGCCCCGCGGTGCCCCCGCGCAGGGCCGCCCGCTCCAGCCTGCCCGGCCACGGGGTGCCGGACCACAGCGCCCACAGGGCCTCCTCGGCGGTGCCGCCCGCCTCAAGGAGCTCGCGGGCGGTGCGCAGGAGCGCGCCGAGGCGCTGGGCGCCCCGGGCGTACGCCGGATCGTGCGCGACCAGGTGTTCCGGCTCGGCGAGCGCCCGGGCCAGCAGCTCGCCGGAGGGCGCGGGCACCTTGTTCCCGGCGGCGCGCTCGTCGTCCCGCAGGGCGCGGCCGAGGCGGCGCAGGTCGGCGGCGTCCATCGCGCCGAGGGGCGAGGCGAGCAGGGTGAGCGCGGTCTCGGTGTCGAGCCAGGGGGCCTCCCCGTCCGCCCCGCGCACCGCCGCCTCCGCCACCGCGCGCAGGGCCGTCAGGAGCGGGCCCACCGCCGGTTCGTGGCGCAGGGCCAGGTCGTCGCCGTCGACCTCCAGGGGGACGCCCGCCGAGGTCAGGGCCCGGCGCAGGGAGGGCAGCGTGCGGCCTCCGGCGCGGACGAGCACCGCCATCTCGGACCACGGCACCCCGTCCTCCAGGTGCGCCCGGCGCAGCAGGTCCGCGATGTTGTCCAGCTCCGTGGAGGCGGTCGGATAGGTGTACGCCTCGACGCTGCCGCCCTCGCGGACCGCGCCGAGTTCGCGGTGGGCGCGGACCTTCGCCGACGGCAGCCGGGTGAGCGGCATCCGCCGGGTGAGCAGCCGGGTGGCGGCGAGCAGCCGGTCGCCGGAGCGGCGGGAGGTGGTGAGGACGCCGACCGGGGCGGGGGCGCCGTCTGCACGCCGGAACATCTCCGGGAAGTCGAGGATGCCGTTGACGTCGGCGCCCCGGAACGCGTAGATCGACTGGTCCGGGTCACCGAAGGCGATCAGGTCGCGCCCGCCGCCGCCCCCCGGGGTGCTGCCCCGGTTTCCGGCCAGCGCGTGCAGCAGCCGCACCTGGGCGGGGTCCGTGTCCTGGTACTCGTCCACGAAGACCGCGTCGTACGCCCCCGCCAGCTGCGCCGACACCTCGGGGCGCTCCGCGAGGAGCACCGCGCGGTGCACCAGCTCCGCGTAGTCCAGCACGCCCTGGGCGTCCAGCACGTCGAGGTATTCGGCGAGGAAGCGGGCGGCGGCGCCCCAGTCGGGGCGGCCGGTGCGCCGGGCGAAGGCGGCGAGGGCGTCCGGGCCGAGGCCCAGCTCACGGCTGCGGGCGAGGACCGCGCGTACCTCGTCGGCGAAGCCGCGCGTGGTCAGGCAGGCGCGCAGCTCGTCGGGCCAGCTGATGTGCGGGCGCCCCTCCTTCTCCAGTTCGAGCTGTCCGGCCAGGAGGTCGCGGACGGTCACGTCCTGCTCCGGGCCGGAGAGCAGCCGCAGCGGGTCCGCGAAGAGGTTGGCGTCCTGGTGGGCGCGGACGAGGGCGTAACAGAAGGAGTGGAAGGTGGTGGCCTGCGGGCCCCTGGCGGCGCCGAGCCGGGCGGCCATCCGGTCGCGCAGTTCCACGGCGGCCTTGCGGCTGAAGGTGAGGACCAGCAGGCGGGCCGGGTCGGCGCCCCGGGCGATGCGCGCGGCGACGGCTTCCACCAGCGTCGTCGTCTTGCCCGTACCGGGCCCGGCGAGGACCAGGAGCGGGCCGCCCGGGTGGTCAACCACCGCGCGCTGCGCCGCGTCCAGGAGAGGGGGCTCCACCGAACCCGGCAGGGTGCGCACCAGCCGGTACGGGCCCGTGGTCCCCGGCCGTGCGTGACGGTGAGGACTGTGCCGGGTGGTGGAGGAGGTGCTCACGTGGGTTCGCCGGTCCTGGTGGGTGTACGGGTGGTGAGGGCGCGGCGTCCGCCGCGAACTGAAGACGCTACTCCGGCGCGCCCCCCGAATGCGGCGGGACGGCTGCGGGGATCGTCACGTTCTCCCGGCCGCACACCGCAGGACGGCCGGACGCCCCCGGCGGACCGGGTCGCGGACGCCCCGCCCGCACCGCACGGACGCGGATCCGCCCGTTCCGCCGCCCCATGGCCGAAGCTGTCAGGTGTGAGCTCCCCCACCGCCGCCGGCCGCCGCCGGGCCGCCCGTCACGCCGTCCCATCGCGCGCGCCGCATGTCCAGGCGCGGGAGGTGGCCCTCCGCGCTCGCCGGGGCCTCGCGCAGCGGGGTGTTCTCCGCGCGGTAGTGGTCCAGGGCGCGCAGCTCGTGGCCGGGCAGCAGCCTGCCGTCGGAGCGCACCACGCGCCACCACGGCACCGCGCTCCCGTACAGCGCCATGACCCGGCCGACCTGGCGCGGGCCGCCCTCGTCCAGCCACTCCGCCACATCGCCGTACGTCATGACGCGGCCGGGCGGGATCAGGTCGGCGACGTCGAGCACGCGCTCCGCGTACTCCGGCAGCGCGTCGCCCGTCGGGTGTTCGCTCATCCGCCCCATCCTGCCGCACGCCACCGACAACTCCGCTCGTGCCGTGTTCGCGCGCACACGCAGCGTGCGCACGGCGGGAAAGGAGCGTATGTTGCGCATCGCACGCCCCCGCATCGCACCCTGATGCCCCCTTGCGCCCAGCGGCCGTGCCACCATCATGCGGGCGGTGACCGGTGATACGAGAACACGAAGACCAATCAGAGGCGACGAAGGAGCAGGGCGTGCAGCCACCGAAGGCGGCCGACGCCTCCGATGCCGAGCCGCGTCCGGACAGCGACCGGCGGGAGCCGGACTCGGACGCGGAGACCCCGGCCGGATCGACCCTCGCCGGCTCCGAAGCGTCGCAGGCCGAGCGCGTCTCCGGTGACGAACCGCTGCTCCCCGCCCGGGTGCACCGCCCCTCCGACCTGCTGCGCCTGCTCATCGGGGTGCTGGCGGTCGTCGTGCTGTTCTCCGTCGCCGCCTTCGCCCACGGCACGACCACCGGCCTCGAACAGGACATCAACAAGGGCACCGGCCAGGCCCCCGACCTGCTCATCAAGCTCGCCGGGCTGGTCTCCAGCATCGCCGTGCTGCTCGTGCCGGTCGCCTTCGCCATCGAGCGGCTGATCAAACGCGACGGACTGCGGATCGCCGACGGGGTGCTGGCCGCGGTGCTGGCGCACGGGGTGACGCTCGCCACGGACCTGTGGGTGGCCAAGTCCGCCTCCGGCACCATCCAGGACGCGCTGACCCAGCCGCAGCCCGGCGACGCGGTCACCGATCCCGTCCACGGCTACCTCGCGCCCGTGATCGCGTACATGACCGCGGTCGGCATGGCGAGACGGCCGCGCTGGCGCGTCGTGCTGTGGATGGTGCTGCTGCTGGACGCCTTCGCGATGCTGGTCGGCGGCTACACGACCCCCTTCTCCATCGTGCTCACGGTGCTCATCGGCTGGACGGTGGCGTACGGCACGCTGTACGCGGTTGGCTCGCCGAACGTCCGCCCGACCGGCCAGCACCTGATGGCCGGTCTGCGGCACGTCGGCTTCCGGCCGGTCACCGCGATGCGGGCGGACGACGCGCCCGACTCCGGCGACCAGAGCGACCGGGGGCGCCGTTATCTGGTCTCCCTGGAGGACGGGCCACCGCTCGACGTGACCGTCGTGGACCGCGAGCAACAGGCCCAGGGGTTCTTCTACCGGGTGTGGCGCAGGCTCACCCTGCGCGGCATCACCCAGCGCCGGTCCATCCAGTCGCTGCGCCAGGCGCTGGAGCAGGAGGCGCTGCTCGCGTACGCGGCCATCGCCGCCGGGGCCAACGCGCCCAAGCTCATCGCCACCTCCGAGCTCGGCCCGGACGCCGTGATGCTGGTCTACGAGCACATCGGCGGCCGGTCCCTGGACGCCCTGGAGGACACCGAGATCACCGACGATCTGGTGCGCGGGGCGTGGGAGCAGGTGAAGGCCCTCCAGTCGCGCCGGATCGCGCACCGCAGGCTCACCGGCGACGCCATACTGGTGGATCGTTTCGGCACGGTGTTCGTCACCGACCTGCGCGGCGGCGAGATCGCGGCCGGTGACCTGGTCCTGCGGATGGACGTCGCGCAGCTGCTCACCACCACCGGTCTGCGGGTGGGCCCCGAGCGGGCCGTGGCCGCCGCGCTCGCCGTGCTCGGCCCCGACGCGGTCGCCGACTGCCTGCCCCTCCTCCAGCCGATCGCGCTCAGCCGCTCCACCCGGGCGCAGCTGCGCAGGCTCGCCCGGGAACGCTCGCAGCGCGAACGCGAGGCGGTCCTCGAAGCGTCGGACGCGGCCAAGCGCGCCCGGGCCGAGGACGCGGAGCTGTCCAGGAACGGTGACCGCAAGTCCGCCCGCAAGTCGGTGCGCGCCGAGAAGCGGGCCATGGACGACGCCCTCGAAGAGGCGCGCGAGGAGGACCTGCTCTCCCAGATCCGCCGGGAGGTCCTGCTGATCCGGCCGCAGGCGCCGGTCGAGCCGGTCCGCCTGGAACGCATCAAGCCGCGCACCCTGTTCAGCTTCATCGCCGGTGCCATCGCCGCGTACTTCCTGATCTCACAGGTCACCGAGGCCGACTTCGGGGCGGTCGTGGAGCAGGCGGAGTGGGGCTGGGTGGCCGCCGCGCTCGGCTTCTCGGCACTGAGTTACGTGGCCGCCGCGATGAGCCTGCTGGGCTTCGTGCCCGAGCGGGTGTCGTTCGGCCGGACCGTCCTGGCGCAGGTCGCCGGGTCGTTCGTGAAGATCGTGGCCCCGGCGGCGGTCGGCGGGGTCGCGCTGAACACCCGGTTCCTCCAGCGCTCCGGGGTCCGCCCCGGTCTCGCGGTGGCCAGCGTGGGCGCGTCCCAGCTGTTCGGTCTGGGCTGCCACATCCTGCTGCTGGGCGCCTTCGGCTATCTGACCGGCACCGAGAAGACGCCGTCCTCGCTCACCCCGTCCAGGACCGTCATCGCCGGGCTGCTGACGGTCGCCGTGCTGGTGCTGGTGGTCACCGCGATCCCGTTCCTGCGGAAGTTCGTGGTGACCCGGGTGCGGTCGCTGTTCGCCGGGGTGGTGCCCCGCATGCTCGACGTGGTGCAGCGCCCGCAGAAGCTGCTCACCGGGATCGGCGGGATGCTGCTGCTGACCGGCGTCTTCGTGATGTGCCTGGACGCCTCGGTGCGGGCGTTCAGCGGTCCGGACACCCCGCACCTCAGCTACGCGAGCATCGCGGTGGTCTTCCTCGCCGGCAACGCGCTCGGCTCGGCCGCGCCGACGCCGGGCGGCATGGGCGCCGTCGAGGGCGCGCTGACGCTGGGTCTGATCGCGGTCGGGCTGCCGAAGGAGGTCGCCGCCCCGGCGGTGCTGCTGTTCCGGCTCATGACCCTGTGGCTGCCGGTCCTTCCCGGCTGGCTGTGCTTCAACCACCTCACGCGCAAGGGGCAGCTGTAGGTCCGGGCGCCCGGACGACCTGCGTGCACGGGCCACCCACTTGGACCGGCACCCCGTGCGCGCGCCCCGGCGCCACCGCAGCATGGAGCGATGAGGACCTCCCCTGCCCTGCGCGCCGCGGCCCTCGCCGCCACCGTGACCGTGCTGCTCCCCCTCTCCGGCTGTGCGGACGGCGGTGACAAGGAAGCCGCCGAACCGACGAGCCAGGCCCGCGCGGCGAACGCCACCACCGGCAGCCCGTCGTCCGGCCTCGCCTCCCAGAAGCTGACGTGGAAGAAGTGCCCCGCGCCTTCCCAGGCCCAGGGGGGCGGCAAACCACCGTCCCCGCTGCCCGGCGGGGCGAACTGGGAGTGCGCCTCCATGAAGGCCCCCCTCGACTACGCGAAGCCGGACGGCGCCACCATCGAGCTGGCACTCATCCGCGCGAAGGCGATCAGCCCGAAGAAGCGGATCGGCTCGCTCATCTTCAACTTCGGCGGCCCCGGCGGCTCGGGCGTCGCCACCCTGCCCGCATTCGGTACGGCGTACGACAAACTGCGCGCCCGGTACGACCTGGTGAGCTTCGACCCGCGCGGAGTGGGGAACAGCGACGGCGTCGAGTGCGAGACCGACAAGCAGCTGGACGCCCGCTACCAGGAGGACGGCACCCCGGACGACGCAGCGGAGGAGAAGGCGTTCGTCCAGGACACCAAGCGGTTCGCCGCCGCCTGCGAGAAGCGGTCCGGCGAGCAGCTTCCGCACGTCGGCACCACCAACGCCGCCCGCGACATGGACCTGATGCGCCAGGTGCTCGGCGACGACAAGCTGTACTACTTCGGCATCTCGTACGGCACCGAGCTGGGCGGCGTCTACGCGCACCTCTTCCCGAAGAAGGTCGGCCGGGCGGTCCTGGACGCGGTGGTCGACCCCACCGAGGACGCCGAGCAGTCCTCGCTGAGCCAGGCCAAGGGCTTCCAGCTCGCCCTGGAGAACTTCACCAAGGACTGCGCGGACCGGGGCGACGCCTGCAAGCTGCCCGGCTCCGACGCGAAGGAGATCGAGAAGGGCATCGCCTCCCTGCTGGACCAGCTGGAGAAGAAGCCCATGAAGGGCATCGGCGCCCGCAAGCTGACCGAGACCCAGGCCACCACCGGCATCGCGGCGGCCCTCTACTCCAAGGAGACCTGGCCGCTGCTGGAACAGGGCGTGGACGAGGCCGACGGCGGGAACGGCTCCCTGCTCCTGGCGCTCGCCGACTCCCTCAACGGCCGCTCCGACGACGGGCGCTACGACAACTCCGCCGCCGCCTACTCCGCGATCAGCTGCGCCGACTCGCGCGAGCGGTTCACCCTGGAGCAGACGAAGGCGAAGCTCCCCGAATTCCGCGACGCCTCGGCGGTCTTCGGGAACTACCTGGGCTGGGGCCTGATGGGCTGCACCGACTGGCCGGTCAAGGGCACCTGGAAGACCCCCGACGTCAGCGCCCCCGGCTCCGCCCCCATCCTCGTCATCGGCAACACCGGCGACCCGGCGACTCCGTACGCGGGCGCCAAGGCGATGGCCGACGAGCTGGGCGAGGACGTCGGCGTGCAGATGACGTACAAGGGCCAGGGCCACGGCGCGTACAACAGCGGCGACGCCTGCGTGCAGAAGGCGGTCGGCGGCTACCTGCTCGACGGCAGGACCCCGGAGGCCGGCACCGTCTGCGGCTGAGCCCCCGCGAGGCACCCCCCTACGATGGGCGAACTGCCGTACGGGCAGCGCACGACGGGGAGGGAACGCACACGTGGTCGCACACGCACGGGCCGGGGCACTGGCCACCGCCGCACTGCTGCTGACGGGGGTGCTCGCGGGCTGCGAGGACGGTACGGACGACGAGCCGGGCAAGCGGGCGGACGGCGGCGCCGCCTCGTCGCCCGCCTCGCAGCGCCTGGACTGGACCCGGTGCGAGGCCCCCGAGGGCGGTGAGGAGCCGGGCTCCGAGTGGCGCTGCGCGACGGTGAAGGTGCCGCTGGACTACGCGAAGCCCAAGGGCGAAACGATCGGCATCGCCCTGATCCGCAAGGAGGCCACGGACCAGTCCAAGCGCCTGGGCTCGATGCTCTTCAACTTCGGCGGGCCCGGCGGCTCCGGCGTCTCGATCCTGCCGCGCGCCGCCGCCGGGTACGCCACCCTCAACACCCGGTACGACCTGGTGGGCTTCGACCCGCGCGGGGTGGCGCAGAGCGCCGGGGTGCGGTGCCGCGACGACAAGGCGCAGGAGAAGGCGTACCAGAATGTGGACATGACGCCGGACACCGCGGCCGAGGAGGCGGCGTTCATGAAGGACGGCGCCGACTTCGGGGCCGGCTGCGCACGCCTGTCCGGCAAGGTCCTCCCGTACGTCGGCACGACGAACGCCGCCCGCGACATGGACGTGATCCGCCGGGCGCTCGGGGACGGGAAGCTGACGTACTTCGGGATGTCGTACGGCACCGAGCTGGGCGGCACGTACGCCCACCTCTTCCCGGAGAACGTGGGGCGTACGGTCCTCGACGCGGTCGTCGACCCGACCGCGGACAGCACCGGGCACGCGCGCAACCAGGCGACCGGCTTCCAGCGGGCCCTGGAGAACTACCTCGAGGACCGCGGCCAGGACCCGGAGGCGGGCACCCGGCGGATCGCGGCGCTGCTGAAGCGGATCGACGCCGAGCCGCTGCCGACCGGCACGGACCGCGCGCTCAACGAGTCGCTGGCGATCACCGGCATCGTGACCCCCCTCTACTCCCAGGACAGCTGGCCCACCCTCACCCGCGCCCTGGACGCGGCGGAGGACGGCGACGGCGCCCTGCTGCTCCAGCTCGCCGACTCGTACAACGGCCGGGACGAGAACGGCCACTACGACACCCAGAACCACTCGCAGCGGGCCATCTCCTGCGCGGACGGCAAGGCGCGGCCCATGGCGGCCGAGGCGAAGGCGCTGCTGCCCGAGTTCGAGAAGCTGTCCCCGGTCTTCGGGCCGTTCCTGGCCTGGGACACGGCGGGCTGGTGCTCCGGCTGGCCGGTGGAGGGCGAGCACGACCACCCGGAGGCGAGCGCTCCGGGCGCCGGTCCGATCCTGGTCGTGGGCACGACGGGCGATCCGGCCACGCCGTACGAGGGTGCCCGCCGGATGGCGGACGAGCTGGGCGAGGGCGTCGGTGTGCTGCTCTCCAACAAGGGCGAGGGGCACGGCGCGTACGGCGGCAGCAGCTGTGTGACGTCGACCGTGGACTCGTACTTCCTGGACGGGAAGGTCCCGGCGGACGGCACGACCTGCTCGTAGCGGCGCCTGCGAACGCCGAAGGGGCCGGTCCGCGCGCTGCGGACCGGCCCCTTCGGGGTCGTCTAGTAGACCGGCTTCTCGGGCTCGATCTGGTTGACCCAGCCGATCACGCCGCCGCCCACGTGGACCGCGTCGGCGAAGCCCGCCGACTTGAGGACCGCGAGGACTTCCGCACTGCGGACACCCGTCTTGCAGTTCAGGACGATGCGCCTGTCCTGCGGGAGGTCCTGGAGGGCGTTGCCCATCAGGAACTCGTTCTTCGGGATCAGCCGGGAGCCCGGGATCGCGACGATCTCGTACTCGTTCGGCTCGCGGACGTCGATGATCTCGATCTTCTCGTCGGCGTCGATCCACTCCTTGAGCTGCTTCGGAGTGATGGTCGAACCGGCCGCCGCCTCCTGGGCCTCCTCCGACACGACGCCGCAGAACGCCTCGTAGTCGATGAGCTCGGTGACGGTGGGGTTCTCGCCGCAGACCGCGCAGTCGGGGTCCTTGCGCACCTTGACCTGGCGGTACTGCATCTCCAGGGCGTCGTAGATCATCAGCCGACCGACCAGCGGGTCGCCGATGCCGGCGAGCAGCTTGATGGCCTCGTTGACCTGGATCGAGCCGATGGAGGCGCAGAGCACACCGAGGACGCCGCCCTCGGCGCAGGACGGAACCATGCCCGGCGGGGGCGGCTCCGGGTAGAGGCAGCGGTAGCAGGGGCCGTGCTCGGACCAGAACACGGACGCCTGGCCGTCGAAGCGGTAGATCGAGCCCCAGACGTAGGGCTTGTTCAGCAGGACCGCGGCGTCGTTGACGAGATAGCGGGTGGCGAAGTTGTCCGTGCCGTCCACGATCAGGTCGTACTGGGAGAAGATGTCCATCACGTTCTCGGCTTCGAGCCGCTCTTCGTGAAGGACCACGTTGACCAGGGGGTTGATGCCCTGGACGGTCTCCTTGGCCGACTGGGCCTTGGACTTGCCGATGTCGCCCTGGCTGTGGATGACCTGGCGCTGCAGGTTCGACTCGTCGACCTCGTCGAACTCCACGATGCCGAGCGTGCCGACACCGGCGGCGGCCATGTACATCAGGGCCGGCGAACCGAGGCCGCCGGCGCCGACACAGAGCACCTTCGCGTTCTTCAGCCGCTTCTGCCCGTCCATCCCGACATCCGGGATGATCAGGTGGCGGGAGTACCTGCGGACCTCGTCGACGGTGAGCTCAGCAGCTGGCTCGACCAGGGGTGGCAGCGACACAGGAACCTCAACAATGCAGGTGGTCGGTTTCTACGTACTTCGACTACGTACGGTTGTTCTTCCGGTAACACTGCCACGCCCCCTCTCATTCCGAGATACCGGGTCCGATCCGCGAGACGATTTCGTCCCAGTACCTGGGCAGTGCCGCGAATGGATCGCTTTGTCCGTGACCATTCCGGCCGTTGCCCGGACCGGACCGTCCGCCGCGGTCGGTGAAGAAGATCGTCCCGGCGCCCTGCCAGCGGGCGATGCGCATCGCCTCCTCCAGATGCGTGCGCGGAACGCCGTGCACGAAGTGTGCGAAGCGGCCGGGCGGGTAGGCCGCGGTCCACTCCGCCACCTGCGACCAGCGGTAGTCGCTCCAGGCCCCCCGGAAGGTGACGAGCTGGTCCCCCGTCTCCGCGTATCCGGGGTACGGGTGGGTGTCGTGGCCCAGCACGAGGTGCCCGTCGTCCTTCCCCAGGAAGGCCCGCAGGGTGCCGGTGAGCCGTCGGACGGCCGGCAGCTCGGCGCGTCCGGCCGGGCAGCGGTCCAGGTAGAAACCGTCCACCCGGTACCAGTCCAGGTACGACCGGGCGTCGGCGAGCAGTTCCCCGAACGGCCGGGTGCCGTGGGCGAGATCGAGCTGCCCGAGCAGCCTGCCGCCGGACGCGCGCACGGCGTCGAGCGGGTCCCCGTCGCGCAGCGCGCGGGTGCGAGCGTTGCGGATCCGGCCGGCCGCCTCCAGGCAGTGCGGGTCAGGCCGGCTGCCAGGACCGTTGTCGATGTTGAGGACGGCCCAGTGCAGCGGGGTGCCGGGGCGGCTCAGCTCGGCCCACTCGGCGGGGGCGAGCAGCGGGTGGGCGTAGCCGGGGACGCCGAAGCCGAGCCGGTCGGCGCCGCTGGTGCGCCGGGCGGTGCCGGTGCTGGTCAGATACGGCACGCCGCCTCCATCCAGATGTCGGCGAGCGACTCCTCCAGATTGATCCGGGGGCGCCAGCCGAGCCGGTCCCGCGCGGTGCGCACATCGGCCTGCTGCCAGGCGCCGCAGCCGTCCGGGTACGGGGACGGGGTGGCCGAGAGGTGTTCGATGACCGACTCGGTGGAGGTGCGGGGCGCGCCGATGGGGAGGCGGGCGGGGGGCGAGTCCAGCTCGTGGAGCGCGCCCGCGTATCCGGCGACCTTGGCGAGGACGGCCGCCGCGTCGCGCAGCCGGACGGCCCGGCCGGTGCCGATGTTGACGACGCCCTGGGCGGCGGAGAGCGAGGCGGCGTGGACGGCCCGCGCCACATCGCGTACGTCCACGAAGTCCCGCTGCACGCCGAGGCCGCTGAGCTTCAGCTCGCCGTCGCCTGCCTGCATGGTGCGGCGCATCGCCTCGGCGAGCCGGCCGAGCGGGGAACCGGCCGGGGTGCCGGGGCCGACCGGCGAGAAGACCCGCAGCACGACCGCGTCGAGCCCGGAGCCGAGGACCAGCTCGGTGGCGGCGAGCTTGCTGACGCCGTACGGACCGCCGGGGCGCGGGATGGCGTCCTCGGCGGTGGAGGACCCGGGCTGCGAGGGCCCGTACTCCGAGGCGCAGCCGACCTGGACCAGGCGGGCGGTGCAGCGGCTGCGCCGCATCGCCTCGCAGACGGTGGCGACGGCGACGGTGTTGTGCCGGGTGAGGTCGCGCGCGCCGCCCCGGGTCGCGCCCGCGCAGTTGACGACGACCCCGGGGTGGACGGCGTCCAGGAAGCGGGTGAGCGCTCCGGGGCTGCCGGTCGCGAGGTCGAACCGGACGTCGGCGTCGTCGCCGCGGCCGAGGGCCGTGAGGTGGACGGCGGGGTCGGCGAGCAGCCGGTCGGCCACGAACCGGCCGATGAATCCGTTGGCTCCGAGCAGCAGCACCCTCATCGCGCACCGCCCCGGCCTGAGGGCCGACGGCGGGCTGCCGGTGCGGGGGATTGGCGGGTCATGTGGGTGTCTCCTTGAGGGCTGTCCCGTACGCGTCGGTGCGTGCGGTTCGGGTGGTGACGGCCCGCGGCGTCGGCTCCGCGGGGGATCGGGGGCCGCCTCAGGGGGCGGCGTGGGCGGAGGCCCGGGAGAGGGCGAGGACGGCGGTGATCAGCAGGCCGAACGCGGCGGTGCCGCAGGCCAGCACGGGCACGACCCCGGGGCCCGCCGCCTCGATGAGGGCGTGGACGGGTCGGGCGACCGCGTGGAGCCCGGGCAGCCGTCCGGCCAGGATCAGGGCGGGGGCCGCGGCCTCCATGGCGCAGGCGGCGGCGAGTCCGGTGGCGGCGGGTTCGGGGAAGCCGTGGACGGTCAGCAGGCGGGCCAGCAGAAGCAGCATCCCGAGGGCGGCGGCCCCGGCCGGTGAGCCGCCGGGGCCGAAGCCGAGCCGGGCCAGGTACAGCAGGGCGGCGAGGGCGCAGGCGAAGAGCGCGACGACGCCGAAGAGCAGGGGGCGCACGCCCGCCCCGAACTCCTCCAGCGCATGGCTGCCGTGCAGGCGGCGGTGCGCGGCCAGGGCGAAGAGGTGCGCGCACCAGGCGGCCGGGGCCACCGCGACGGCGAGCCCCAGCAGGGGTGCCGGGGTCAGCGTCCAGGGGCCCTCGGGGCCGCCGCTGAGGACCTGGTGGAGCAGGTCGTCGCCGTACAGGACATAGCCGAGCAGCCAGCAGACGCCGAGCGCGGCGGCGCCGGACGAGCCCGCCCCTTCCCGGACGCCGAGCGGGCCGGTGCGCAGGGTGAGGGCGAGGCCGGTGAGCGCGAGGAGCGCCCCGGCGGAGCCGAGGGCGAGGCGGGCGTCGCCGCCGAGCACCCCGTCGGTGAGCCCGAGCGCGACGAGGGTCACGAGGCAGGCGGCGCCGGGCAGCAGGGCGCGCAGGGACCAGGCGGCGCGCGTGGTGACGTCGCGCGCCGGGGCGGGGCCGGTCGCCGTGGGCTCCCCCGCGACCGCGGGGACCCGGGCGAAGAGCTCCTCGGCGAGCGAGAACACGTCCCGGTGCCGGTAGCGGGCGGCGGTGCGGTCGGTGACCCCGTGGGCCTCCAGGCCTGCGGCGATCTCCAGCGGGTCGACGGCCCGTTCGCACAGCTCCCGGTGACGGTGCATGAGCGCCCGCACCGGGTCGGCGGTCCCCCGCCGACCGACGGCCGTCTTGCGCAGGGCGGACGCGGGGTGGGCGTGCGCCACTTCGGGGGCGCGCGCGGGCGCGTCCCCGGGCGCGAGCTCCCCCGCCGAGGCGGCGTCCCCCTGCTGGCCCTCGCGGCTCATCGTCGTTCCTCCGTGGTGCTGTTCGCCCGGTGCCGGGGCTGCCGTCTCGTGGCTACGCATCGCCGCTCCCGGCGCCCGCCCAGCTGGGGGTGCGGTCGGCGCGCTCCGGTCCGGCCGGCTCCGGCCAGTGGCCCAGGACGTGGGCCTCCGGCGGGGTGGCGAAGGGGCGCGGGCCGTCGTGCGTGACCGGATGCGGCCGCTCGCGTACCGGGGCCCGGGCGATGAGCTCCAGGTAGATGCCGTGGAAGGCGGCGAGATTCTGTTCGACGGTGAAGAGTTCGAGCGCCCGGGCGCGCGCCGCCGCGCCCAGGCGCGCACGGCGCTCGGGGTCGCGCAGGAGCGCGAGGCAGGCGTCCGCGAGCGCCCGGGGGTTGCGCGGCGGGACCACGAGCCCCGTGCCGCCGATGACCTCGACCACCGCGCCGACGTCCGTGGACACCGTGGCCCGGCCGCAGAACATCGCCTCGACCAGGCTGATCGGGAAGCCCTCGACCACGCTGGAGAGCACCACGACGCCGCCCGCCGCGTACGCCTGGGCCAGCTCCGGGACCTCGGGCCCGCCGATCTCCTCGAAGCCGACCGCGTCCTCCTCGGGGAAGAGCTGGGCGGCCAGCGCGCGGCAGCGGGCCAGGTAGGCGGCGCCCGCCGGGCCCGGGGCCGGGGCGCCGATGATCCGCAGCCGGGCGTCCGGCTCGGCGAGGCGCACCTCGGCGAAGGCGTGCAGGAGGCCGATCAGGTCCTTGGCCGGCTCGATGCGGCCGACCCAGACGAGCGTGTCGGGCCCGCCGTCGTCCTCGCTCTCGCCGAGCGCGGCGAACCGGGCCGCCTCCATGCCCGGGTACACGGTCCGCAGCTTCGCGGCGTCGGCCCCGCAGCGCTCCTGCCAGCGGCGGGCGTGGGTGTTGCCGGGGGTGATGAGGTCGGCCTGCCGGTACACCTCGGTGGCGAGCCGTCCGTGCAGGTGGGCGAGGAGGGCGCGCACCGGCGCGCTGACCGGCGCACCGCCCGACGCGAGGTAGTGCGCCCGGACCCGGACGGCGTGCTCGGTGACCAGCAGCGGCACCCCGAAGAAGCGTTTGGCCAGCAGCCCCGGCAGAGCGGCGGCACCGCCCGCCGTCGCGTGGCAGAGGTCCACGGCACCGAGGCCGTCCTCCTCGTACCAGTCGAGGGAGAGGGGGCGCAGCACCCGGTCCAGCTCGGCGGTGAAGGCGAGCAGGTCGGTGACGGTGGCGGTCTGCACGATGCGTCCGGTGCCGGGGGCGCGGCAGGCGGCCTCCAGGATGCGCACGGCCGTCTCGGAGCGCAGGGCGGCGGGCAGTCCGCCGTGTTCCCAGGCGAGTTCGGCGAGGCCGTAGAGCCCGCGGGTGAACCGCTCGTCCGCGAGCCGGGACGCGGCGCCGCCTTCCGGGTGGCCCGCGTCCGTACGGCCGCGCTCCGGGCCCGCGGCGGCGCAGACGGAGGCCGCGAGGTCCGCGAAGTGGGCGGCGAAGCGCCGCCGTTCGCGCCGGGCGTACGTCCGCGCGCCCCCGCCGGTCAGCAGCCGGGCGAGCGGTCCCCGGGGGGCGTGCAGGCCGAGGGTGTCCTCGTCGGCGGTCCACAGGGGCGCGGTGCGCACGCCGGCGACCTGGGGAGGGAGCCGGACCCAGCCGGCCGCCTCCTGTTCGGCGGAACGGCTGAGCGCGAAGAGGTCGAACTCGTGCTGTGCGAGCCCGCGTACGAGCCGGTCGCACCAGAGCCTGGACTCACCGGTCGCGTACGGATAACCACCGTCGGTGAGCAGTCCGATCCGCACGAGCGCACCCCCGATCTCCCTTGTGAGCGGCCGCCGTTCCTTCGGCGACTCGCGGCGGGACGACCGTAAGCGGATACGCCGGTGGCGCGACGGACGGTTGTCCATCGCGCCACCGAAAGGGGTGAACCGGCGTAACTTTCCCAGCGGAATAGCGTTCTGTCGCGCTATAGAAACTGAGGGTTACTCAGCGGTGGGATAGACCCACGGGTTGGGGCGGCATTTGATGCCGTCGAGGTCCAGCGTCTTGGTCTGCTGCTGCATGACCGGCGCGAGCGCGCCCTCCGTCCGGCAGCTCACATGGTTGTGACCGAGCCGGTGGCCGACCTCGTGGTTGATGAGCATCTGCCGGTACGAGTACAGCTTGTCCGGTCCGAAGGTGGCCGAACCCTGCGCCCAGCGATAGGCGTTGATCATCACGCGCTCGGTGGCGGCCGAGTCGCAGGAGACGTTGTCCTCCATGGTGTCCAGGCCGGACTTGGCGCACCACTTGCCGGTGGTGCCGGGGCTGGCCAGCGTGATGACGAAGTCCGGCTTGCCCTCGGAGACCCGTTCGAAGGTCATGTCGCCGTCGTGCGCCCAGCTCCGGTCGTCGTTGAGGGTCTTCTGGACGGCCTGGGCGAACAGCTGGGGGTCGAGCCCGAGCCCCTTCTCCACGTCGATCCGGTACCGGTGGACCGTCCCCTTGCCGGGCGCCTTGGCGGAGCCGGGCACGGTCTCGAACTTCCCCGAGCCCGTCAGCGCCGGCGAGAGCGGATAGGGCTTGGCCATTTTCTGTTCATACGTCAGGGGCTTGACGGCCGCCTCGGGCGAGGGGGTCGTCCGGCTGTCGGAGCGGGAGGCGTTGTCCGCGCCGTCCCGGTCCACCCCCGCGGCCTGCGCGGCGCCGTTGCCCGAGGTGCTGTCGTGGGCGACCTGACCGGCCACGACGACCGCGAGGACGGTGGTCACCGCGGCGGCCGCGATGCCGGTGAACGTACGGCCCTTGCCGCCCTTGGCCTCCTTGGCCGGGGCCGCTTCCTCGTCGTCCCGGGTCTCCGGCTCGCGGGTGTCCCAGTCGGTGACGGAGCGGTACGGGTCCTCGGCCACCGGGCCGCGTCGGCGCGGGGCGGGCGGCGCGGGCGGGCTGTCGAAGGCTTCCACGAACTCGCGCCGCGGACCCGGTATCAGCGGCCGGGTGCCGGTGGCCTGCTGGTGGTGCGGGGGGCGCGGAGCGCCGGGGCGCGCGCCGGGTGCGGGCGCCTGGAGGCCGGGGCGGGAAGGGGCGCGCATGGGGCCCGCGCCCCAGCCGCCGCCCGCCTCACGCTGTTCGGGGTGGCCGCCGCGCACCTCGGGCGCCCCCGCGAAGGGCGCGGATCCCGTCTGCCGTCTGCGCCGTCCGGTGCCGGCGACGGGCCGGGCGGCCTCGCGCCCCGCTTCGTCCGGCTCCGCCTGCCCGGTTGCGGGCGCGCTGGGCGCAGGGCCCTTCCGGCTGTGTCGTCCCACGCCCTGGATCAGCTCCCGCCGCATTCGTCGAGCAATTCCCGGAACGCCTGGGCGACCGCCTCCGGGTACTCCATCATCGCCACGTGCCCGGCGTCGGGCAGTGTCAGCAGGCGCGCGTCGCGGAAGGCCGCGGACGCCCTGCGGGCCATCCGGAACGAGACGAGCCGGTCCCGTCCGCCGTACACCAGCTGGGTCGGCGCGAGCACCCGCTCGGCCTGGCGCCACAGCCCGTGCTGTCCGCCCAGGGTGTACGCGTCGACGATCCCACGGGCGGAACGCGCCATGGCGTCCCAGAAGTACGGCAGTTCCAGCCGGCGCTCCATTTCGGCCACCGCGTCGCGGAAGCCCGCCTCGGAGACCCGTGCCGGATCGCCGTAACAGAGTGCCATGACTCCGCGGGTGCGTTCCTCAGCGGTCCAGTCCCGGGACAGCCGGGCGAACAGGGAGGCGACGCCCGGCAGTGCGAGCAGGGCGGTCGGGGCGGCCGTGCGCTGGACCCGGATCTCCGGGAGCGCGGGCGAGATCAGCGTGAGCGTACGCACGAGGTCGGGGCGGACCGCGGCGACCCGGGTGGCGACCGCGCCGCCCATCGAGTTGCCGAACAGGTGGACGGGGCCGCGTTCCTGGGCGTCCAGGAGGCGGATGACCGCGCGGGCGTGTCCGGTGACCGAGTAGTTGCCGTCGTCCGGGGGCGGCGAGTCGCCGAAGCCGGGCAGGTCGACCGCCTCGCAGTCGGTCAGCTCCTCCACGAGCGGCATCAGGGCCGACCAGTTCTGCGAGGAGCCGCCGAGGCCGTGCACGAAGAGGGCGGACGGCAGCCCGGGCGCCCGGGACGGCCGCGAACGGACGGTGAGTGTCAGCCCGGGCAGCTCGACGGAGCGCAGCCGCTCCCCCTCCGCGACCCGGACGGCGCTCACCGTGGGTGACACCGCCGCGGCGGCGGCGCGGACTCCCGGCAGCTCGGTCGAAGACATGCGGCAATGTTACGAGATGATCACACCGGGGTTCATGTGTTCGCCGTCACACGATCGCATAGCGCCTTTACCGGGTACCTCATAGGCTCGAACCGAGGAAGGGAGTCACCATGACGGTCGACCCGAGGGAGCCGGAGACCTTCGAGGACGTCCAGCCGGACGAGCCCGACCAGGAGACGCCCGAGGCGGACGCCGCCGAGCAGCACACCGACCTCCGTCCGGAGAGCGACGAACCGCTCGCGGACCTCGACCGCAGCGGCGCCAGCGAGGCGGACGCGGCGGACCAGGCCCGCGTGGTTCCCCAGGACGAGGACGATTACCGCTGATACGTCCCGCTCTGCGCACGGGAAGGGGCGCTCTGCGGCTACCGCAGCCGTCCGGTCCGTGAAATTCTGCGTCCGCGCCGCGCATACCGGGGTTACCCAAAAGTACGATGTCGGTATGGCGCGGCACGTACGGAACGGCTGTGTCGGACCACGAATTTGGGAGGCGGCGTGACAGCCATCGAGCAGACCGAGGCGGCGCGCCCGCGGGGCACTCGCCTGCCCCGCCGCGCCCGACGCAACCAGCTGCTGGGAGCCGCGCAGGAGGTCTTCGTCGCGCAGGGCTACCACTCCGCGGCGATGGACGACATCGCGGAGCGCGCGGGAGTCAGCAAGCCGGTGCTCTACCAGCACTTCCCGGGCAAGCTGGAGCTCTACCTGGCCCTTCTCGACCAGCACTGCGAGTCACTGCTCCAGGCGGTGCGTACGGCGCTGGCGTCGACCACGGACAACAAGCTGCGCGTCGCCGCGACGATGGACGCGTACTTCGCGTACGTGGAGGACGAGGGCGGCGCCTTCCGGCTGGTCTTCGAGTCCGACCTGACCAACGAGCCCGCCGTGCGCGAGCGCGTGGACCGGGTCTCGCTCCAGTGCGCCGAAGCGATCTCCGACGTGATCGCGGGCGACACGGGCCTGTCCAAGGACGAGTCCATGCTCCTCGCGGTGGGCCTCGGCGGGGTGTCCCAGGTGGTGGCCCGCTACTGGCTGTCGAGCCGGTCGGCCATTCCGCGCGACACCGCGGTCCAGCTGCTCACCTCGCTGGCCTGGCGCGGCATCGCGGGCTTCCCCCTGCACGGCATCGATCAGCACTGACCGCCCGGCGGCCGCCCGTGTTCGCTGCGGGCGTGGCCGGGGGCGCCCTGACGAGTCCCTTCAGCGGGCTAATGTGTGCTGCGTACGGCGCGGCTCACCGCGCAGGGACTGACCGTCGGAGGGACATAGCCGTGGAGGTCAAGATCGGGGTGCAGCACTCGCCCCGGGAGATCGTTCTGGAGAGCGGGCTTTCCGCCGAAGAGGTCGAGAGCGCGGTGTCCGAGGCTCTCACCGGCAAGGCGCAGCTGCTCAGCCTCACGGACGAGAAGGGCCGCAAGGTCCTGGTGCCGGCCGACCGGATCGCCTACGTGGAGATCGGCGAGCCCAGCACCCGACGGGTGGGGTTCGGCGCGCTGTAGGGCGTACGAACGCGAGGAGCGGCCCGGCGGATTTCCCGCCGGGCCGCTCCTCATTCGGTGCCCGTCTTCAAGGGCAAGCTGTGCGGCGGCTGGGCGAAGCCTGTGCGCGGGAGGGTTGTGAGCGGGCGCTCACGGGTAGTACCAGCAGGACCGAAGCGCCCGTTCCGCATACCTGCGAGGTGATCGTCCGTGATCCTGGAAACCGTGAGCGCCGTCGTGCTCGGAGTGGCCCTTTCCTGGGCGGCGTTGCGCTCGCTCCCCGGCCGGCTCCCGGCCCGCCGGACCGTGTTCGGCACGGGAGCGCTCGGCGGCCTGTTCGGCGCGTCCCTGATGCACTCGGTGCTCGGTCCGCACCACGCGGCGGCCGTCGTGGTCGGCGCCGTACTGATCGCCGCCGTGACGGTGTCCCTGCTGATCCGCCCCCGCAGCCGTCGGCTGCGCCGGTCGGCCGCCGCCTGACCCGGCTCGTTACGCGGCCAGCCCCAGGGCGGCCATGCGCTTGGTGTGCGCCTCGGTGATCCGGGAGAACATCCGGCCCACCTCCGCCAGGTCGAAGCCGTCGGCGACCCCGCCGACCAGCATGGTCGACAGCGCGTCGCGGTCCGCGACCACGCGCTGCGCCTGCGACAGCGCCTCGCCCATCAGCCGCCGGGCCCACAGCGCCAGCCGGCCGCCGACCCTCGGGTCCGCCTCGATCGCGGCGCGCACCTTCTCGACGGCGAAGTTGCCGTGCCCCGTGTCGTCCAGCACGGCCAGGACGAGCGAGCGGGTGTCGGAGTCCAGGCGGGCCGCGACCTCCCGGTAGAAGTCGCTGGCGATCGAGTCGCCGACGTACGCCTTGACCAGGCCCTCCAGCCAGTCCGACGGGGCGGTCTGGCGGTGGAAGTCGTCCAGCGCCCGGGCGAAGGGCTCCATGGCGGCGGTCGGCTCGACCTCGATGGCGGTCAGCCGCTCCGTCAGCTGCTCGAAGTGGTGGAACTCGGCGGACGCCATCTTCGCCAGCTCCGCCTTGTCGGCCAGCGTCGGCGCCAGCTTGGCGTCCTCGGCCAGCCGCTCGAAGGCCGCGAGCTCCCCGTAGGCGAGGGCACCCAGCAGATCCACGACGGCGGCCCGGTACTGCGGCTGCGCGGCCGCGGTGGCCCAGTCCTGGTCGGCGATCCGGGTCGTCGCGGGGGCTTCATTGGCGTTGTCAGGCGTCTCCATGCAGCGCAGAATAGCCCGCCCGGGCAGCGGCGGAAGGGCCCGCCCGACGACCGACGTCACACCGTTCCGACGAATTCGCCCAACACAGATGCGCGGATCCGGGGTACAGTGGTATTGCGCTTACTGAGCACTTTGCATCCGCTCGTGGCGCGAAATTGAATGAGGATGCCCGGTCGGTGGCCCGATCGGCTCCGACCCGACAGCCCTCCACGCGGTGCGTGCACACGTACGACCGCAGATGAGGGGCCCCCTCAGCGGCACGAGCGCTCGAGCGACGGCAGTGGTCCCGCGCCACCCGGCACAGCAGCCGGATGACCAACCCCGGCACGGTACGACCCCCTTCGTTCGCCTCGGACCGCGTCTCACAGAAGAGGCAGCACCCTGACTACGTTCCGAGACCTCGGGATTCTTTCCGAGACGGCCGAGGCCCTTGAGGCCGTCGGCATCACGTCCCCCTTTCCCATCCAGGAGCTGACGCTCCCGGTCGCCCTCTCCGGCTCCGACGTCATCGGCCAGGCCAAGACCGGCACCGGCAAGACGCTCGGCTTCGGCCTTCCGCTCCTCGAGCGCGTGACCGTCCTCGCCGACGTCGAGGCGGGCCGCGCCAAGCCGGAGGAGCTGACCGACTCCCCGCAGGCCCTCATCGTCGTGCCGACCCGCGAGCTGTGCCAGCAGGTCACCAACGACCTGCTCACCGCCGGCAAGGTGCGCAACGTGCGGGTTCTCGCGATCTACGGCGGCCGGGCCTACGAGCCCCAGGTCGAGGCCCTGAAGAAGGGCGTCGACGTGATCGTCGGCACCCCCGGCCGGCTGCTCGACCTCGCGGGCCAGCGCAAGCTGGACCTGTCCAAGGTCCGCGCGCTCGTCCTCGACGAGGCCGACGAGATGCTGGACCTGGGCTTCCTGCCCGACGTCGAGCGCATCATCACGATGCTGCCGGCGAAGCGCCAGACGATGCTGTTCTCGGCCACGATGCCGGGCGCGGTCATCTCGCTCGCCCGCCGCTACATGTCGCAGCCGACGCACATCAACGCCACCTCGCCCGACGACGAGGGCTCGACCGTCAAGAACACGGCGCAGTTCGTCTACCGCGCCCACTCGATGGACAAGCCCGAGATGGTCGCGCGCATCCTGCAGGCCGAGGGCCGCGGGCTCGCGATGATCTTCTGCCGCACCAAGCGCACCGCGGCGGACATCGCCGAGCAGCTTGAGCGGCGCGGCTTCGCCTCCGGCGCGGTCCACGGCGACCTCGGCCAGGGCGCCCGCGAGCAGGCCCTGCGCGCCTTCCGCAACGGCAAGGTCGACGTGCTGGTCTGCACCGACGTCGCCGCCCGCGGTATCGACGTCGAGGGCGTGACGCACGTCATCAACTACCAGTCCCCCGAGGACGAGAAGACCTATCTGCACCGCATCGGCCGCACCGGCCGCGCGGGCGCCAAGGGCATCGCGATCACGCTGGTCGACTGGGACGACATCCCGCGCTGGCAGCTGATCAACAAGGCCCTGGACCTGAAGTTCCCGGACCCGGTCGAGACGTACTCCACCTCCCCGCACCTGTACGAGGAGCTGGACATCCCGGCCGGCACCAAGGGTGTCCTGCCGCGTGCCGAGCGCACCCGCGCCGGTCTCGGGGCCGAGGAGATCGAGGACCTGGGCGAGACGGGCGGCCGCGGCCGCAAGTCCGCCGCGCCGGCCGCCCGCGAGGAGCGCGCCCCGCGCACCCCGCGTCAGCGCCGCCGCACCCGTGGGGGCAGCTCGCCCGACGAGGGCGCCGCGACCGTGCCCGCCCCGGCCGCCGAGGCCGGTGCGGAAGCGGCGGCCGACGCCCCGCGCACCCCGCGCCGCCGCCGTCGCACCCGTGCCGGTGGAGCGGAGGCCATCGCGGCGGAGGCCGTCGCCGCCCAGGCCGCGGTCGCCGTGGCCGAGGCCCCCGCGGCCGCGGTGGCCGAGCCGGAGGCCGAGGCCGCGCCGAAGAAGCGCACCCGGACCCGGACCGCCAAGCCGAAGACGGAGGCCGTCGCCGCCGAGGTCGTCGCGGAGACCGCGACCGCCGAGGACGAGGCCAAGCCGCGTCGCCGCCGGGCCCGTGCGGCCAAGCCGGTGACCGAGGAGGCCGTGGCCCAGGCCGCGCCGGTGGCCGAGCCGGAGGCGCCCGCCGTCACCCGGCCGCGTCGTCGCCGGGTGATCAAGCCCGTCGAGGACGAGGTCGACTTCCAGATCGCGCCGATCTCCGAGCCCGAGCCGGTCCGTCGTCGTACGCGTACGGCGTCCAAGCCGAAGACGGAGGCCGTGGCGGAGACCGCGACCGCCGAGGGCGAGGCCAAGCCGCGCCGTCGCCGGGCACCGCGCGCCACCGCGAAGGCCGAGGGCTGAGCGGACCACGCAGCAGCTGACGGGCGGCCCCGGGGATCTCTCCCCGGGGCCGCCCGTCGTTCGTGGACGGGGCCGCCCGTCGTTCGCGGACGCGTGCGACGAATTAACCTCGTTCCATGAGCAGGCCACCCACCTTCATCCCGCCCTCCTGCGCCCGCGCCCGTGCGCTGCCCACCGCGCGCAGGGACTTCGCCGTGCTGGACGCGGCCCCCGCCGGGACCCCGCGCGGCACCGCCCTGCTGGTGCCCGGGTACACCGGCAGCAAGGAGGACTTCATCGCGCTGCTCGAACCGCTCGCGGAGGCCGGCTACCGGGCCGTCGCCGTCGACGGGCGCGGGCAGTTCGAGAGCCCGGGGACGGACGACCTCCAGGAGTACGCGCAGGAGGAGCTGGCCCGTGACGTGCTCGCGCAGACGGCCGCGCTCGGCCCCGTCGAGGGCGGGGTGCACCTGCTGGGTCACTCGCTCGGCGGACAGCTCTGCCGGGCCGCGGTCCTGATGGACGCGGCGCCCTTCCGCTCGCTGACCCTGATGTCCTCGGGGCCCGCCGAGGTGGTCGAGGCGCAGCAGGTCAAGCTGAAGATCCTCGGCGACGCGCTGGCCACCATGACCATGGACGACGTCTGGGCCGCGATGCGCGCCTTCGACCCGCCGGCCGAGGCGGAGACGGGCGGCGAGGACCTGCGGCGGCGCTGGCTGCTCCACCGTCCGGCCCAGCTGATCGCGACGGGCCGCCAGCTGGCCACCGAGCCGGACCGGGTGGCCGAGCTCGCCGCGACCGGGCTGCCGCTCCACGTCGTCTCCGGCGAGGCGGACGACGTCTGGCCGGTGCCGGTGCTGGACGAGATGGCGGTACGCCTCGGAGCGCGCCGGACCCGGATCGAGGGCGCCGAGCACTCCCCCAACACGGGCCGGCCGGAGGCGACCGCCGCCGCGCTCGCCTCCTTCTGGGACGGCGTGTAGCTCTTCCCCGTACCGGCGGGTCTCAGTACTGGGACTGGAGGTGCTGCCAGAAGCCGTCGCGCAGCGCCCGCCGCAGCGGGGGGTGGCCGCGCAGGGAGCGCTGGAGGATGCGTTCGGCCTCGTGCAGCAGGTCCTGGTCGACCGAGCCCGGCAGGAAGGGATGGCCGGGCAGCAGGTCGGCCAGGGATTCCCGGCCGCGCGCGGCGAGCCAGGCCGCCGCGATCTGGGCGCCGACGAAGTGGACGTCGTCGCGGGAGGGCGCGGGGGCGTCCTCCTCGTAGGTGGTGACGGGGCGTCTGGTCACGTAGGGGCGGCAGAAGTCCAGGTCGAAGGTGCGCTGGCTGTCCACCTCCCAGAGCAGCGGCTCCGCCTGGTTGCGCCCCTCGCCCGCCTCGATGCCCCAGAGGTGGACGCGGGCGCCGTAGCCCTGCGCGGCCTCGACGGCCGAGACGAGGTCCTCGTCGCCGCCGACGAGCGCGGCGTCGCTGATGGCCCGGTGACGGGCGAGCGATTCCAGGTCGGTGCGGATGAGGGAGTCGACGCCCTTCTGCTGGTTGTTGGCGTTGAGGTTGCCGAGTCTGACCTTGACGTCGGGGAGTTCGGCGATGGTCTGCTGCTCGGTGGTGTGGATGCGGCGCCTGGCCCCGTCGTACCAGTACACGCGCAGCAGCCTGCTGTCCGCGAAGATGGTGCGGGCCTTGTCGATGAACGCCTCGATCAGCCCTTCGGCGTCGAGGTCGAAGGAGCGCCGGTCCTCGGTGCCGGTGACGAGCAGCCCGGCGGCGGCGTACACATAGCCCGCGTCCACGAAGATCGCGTGGGTCGAGGGGGTCTTCGAGACCTCGGCGAGCACGCGTTCGAGCAGGGCGTTGGTGCGGTCCAGCCGCTCGCCGATCTCCACGTCGTTCATGCGCGTCCCGTCGCGCCCGCACACGTGATTACCGGCCGGTACTTAGACATCCGAAAAATTTCCTTAGCGTAGGGAATGATTGCAGGAGGCAAGCCGTTGTACCCACCGTGGGGCGCACGACAGGCATGCCTGGCGCTCCTCATCCTTGCGGACGGGACACCGTCCTCCCAGTAGTTCTCCAGCAGGAGGATCAGACGAAGGGAAGCCTTATGCGCTTCGAGATCATGCGACTCGACGATGTCGACGGTACCGCCGTGGACAGCACCGTCGTGGACGCCGCCTCCGTCAAGCGGA
The DNA here is from genome assembly GCF_001905735.1 of Streptomyces sp. CB01249. Lineage (GTDB taxonomy): Bacteria > Actinomycetota > Actinomycetes > Streptomycetales > Streptomycetaceae > Streptomyces. The sequence continues at coordinate 973,087 of NZ_LISW01000002.1, read as the reverse complement.
TCGTGCAGCAGGCCGCGGCTACGGGCCAGCGCATCTATATCCGTCCGGCCGAAAGTCCGGCTTCGTAACACCTTGCCGATGTGAGTTGCCGTCGTAACGAAGACGAAGCGCCCCCGCACGGAACGATCGTGCGGGGGCGCTGTTGCGTCCGGGTCCGGGTCAGCCGCCCCGGATGACCTGGGTGACGCCGTTGATGATCTGCTGCACGGCGATGGCGGACAGCATCATGCCGGCCAGCCTGGTGACGAGCACGACGCCGCCGTCCTTGATGACGCGGATGATCAGCAGCGAGTAGCGCATGGTCAGCCAGAGCACGACGTGCATGGCGAGGATCGCCGTCCAGACGGAGACCTGGCTCGCCACGCTGTCGGCGTGCTGCACGGCGAGGATCACCGAGACGATCGCGCCGGGCCCGGCGAGCAGCGGCATGCCGAGCGGTACGAGGGCGACGTTGACGTCCTTGGTCTGCGTCGGCTCGTCGGTCTTGCCGGTCAGCAGGTCGAGCGCGATGAGCAGCAGGAGCAGCCCGCCGGCGATCATCAGCGCCGGGACGGAGACGTGCAGGTAGTCCAGGATCTGCTGGCCGAGCAGGCCGAAGACGGCGATGACGCCGAAGGCGACGGCGACGGCCTGGAGGGCCATCCGGCGCTGCACCTTGGCGGGGCGGCCCGCAGTGAGGGCGAGAAAGATCGGGGTGATTCCGGGCGGATCCATAATCACAAAAAGGGTGAGAAAAAGGGATCCGAAGACAGCGACGTCGAACACGGGTGAGCCTTGTGGGGAGTGAGCAGGTGTGCGGCGGGTGACCGCGGGGAAGGAACGCGCACCGCACCGCCGCCCGGACATGCCGGACGGCGGCGGGTGTAGGGAAGAACGACCGGGCGGGGCCCGGGTGCCGTTACGCGGAGGCGGGTCCGCCGGCGCCCGGCACCGGGAAGGCTCCCGTGGCGCGCCGGGTGATCTCGCCGTAGATCTCGGGGTCGGTGGTGTACGTGCCGAGCTCCACGGTCTTGCGGCTGCCGTGGTAGTCGCTGGAGCCGGTCGTCAGCAGCCCGAGCTCGCGGGCGAGTGCGCGCAGCCGGGTCCTGGTGGGCTCGTCGTGGTCCATGTGGTCGACCTCGATGCCGTCGAGCCCGGCGGCGGCCAGCTCGGCGATCCGCGCCTCGGGCACCGTACGCCCCCGCTTGACGGCGGCCGGGTGGGCGAAGACGGCGACGCCGCCCGCGGCCTTGACCAGCCGGATCGCGTCGAAGGGGTCCAGCTCGTGCTTGCCCGCGTAGGCGCGCCCGCCGTCGCCGAGCCAGTCGGGCGTGAAGGCGTCGGACACTGTCGGGACGACGCCGAGCTCCACGAGGGCGGTGGCGACGTGCGGCCGGCCGACCGAGCCGTCTCCGGCGATCCGGGCGACCTGCTCCCAGGTGACGGGGACGCCCAGCTCCTGGAGCTTGCGGACCATGGCCTGGGCGCGCGGCACCCGGTCGTCGCGGACCAGCTCGCGCTCGCGGACGAACTCGGGCTCGTCCGGGTCGAAGAGGTACGCCAGCATGTGCAGGCCAACGCCGTCGATGCGGCAGGACAGCTCGGCGCCCGTGACGAGGGTGAGCCCTTCGGGGAGCGCGGCGGCGGCCTCCGCGTGGCCGCGCACGGTGTCGTGGTCGGTGAGGGCGACGACGTCCAGGCCCGCGGCGGCGGCATTGCGCACCAGTTCGGCGGGGGTGTCCGTGCCGTCCGACGCGGTGGAGTGGGTGTGCAGATCGATGCGCACGACTCGTACTCCAGTGCTCGCGGCCGGACGGGGGGACACCCCAGGATAACCGGCGCGCGAGCTTGGTCCGGACGGTGCGGAGGGCGGTGCGAAGGCCCGCTCAGGGGCCCGTCAGCAGGCGGGGGGTGAGGGCGCCGCAGGGCACCAGGTCCACCTCTCCCCCGGCGTCGCGCAGGTCGGTGAGCACCAGCTCGTCGTACATGAGCAGCCCGGACTGCTCGGGCCACACGATGGCCCACAGCCACAGGCCGCACGCCTCGCCCGCGAAGACGGCGCGGTCGGCGGGGGCGTGCCTGACGTGCCAGAGGGGGGTGGGGCGTCCGGCGGCGAGCACCTTGGATTCCGGGGGGCCGTCCACGCCCAGCAGGGGCCCGGGGTCCGGTCCGTCGATGCCCGCGTACCGCGCGCCGAGTCCGACGCCCAGCTCCTCGGCGACGAGCAGCAGCTCGCCCATGCCGCCTAGCGGCCCGGGTCCGGAGCAGGCGACGGCGGTGGCACGTCCGCCGGTGCGGTCGTCGCCGGCACTGGCGACCCCGGTGAACAGCCAGCCGACGGGGAGCGGCCAGGGCATCCACACGGGGACCTGCGCACGGTGCACCACCACGCCGAGCGCCTCGACGCTCGGCGGGACGACCGGCTGGAGCGGGTGCACGCTGCCGTGGTCGTCGCACTGCCAGGTGTCGGCGAAGAGCCCGGGCGCCCTGACCCGGCCTCCGCACTTCGGGCAACTTGGTTCGCCCCTCATACCGTCCCACGGTCCTCTCCGGCCGTCGCCGCGTCAAGGACGATCACCCTTGCGCGCCGTGCACCCAGACCCCTCTACCCCGCGCGATGTCCGGCCACCGGGCCGCCCTCGCGGAATTTAGATGTAACTTGCATTCATTAGCTTCTCTAACTTATTCTGTGCATAACGCATCGATCCAGTGGAGCCAGTGGAGAGGAAGAGGCCCATGCCGTCAGAGGCAGTAACCGGAGAGGATCCGTTCAACCAGGAGCCGGTCAGCATCCTGCGCCAGCCGAAGGCCGTCTGGGCCACGGCGGGCGCGTCCGTCGTCGCGTTCATGGGCATCGGCCTGGTGGACCCGATCCTGCCGTCCATCGCCAAGGGCCTGGAGGCGACGCCGAGCCAGGTGTCGCTGCTCTTCACCTCGTACTTCCTGATCACCGCCGTCGCGATGCTCGTGACCGGCTTCGTCTCCAGCCGCATCGGCGGCCGCAAGACGCTGCTGGCCGGGCTGGCGCTCGTGGTGGTCTTCGCGGCGCTCTCCGGCACCTCGTCGTCCGTCGGCGAGCTGGTCGGCTTCCGGGCCGGCTGGGGCCTGGGCAACGCGCTGTTCGTCTCGACCGCGCTCGCGGTGATCGTCGGCGCGGCGGCCGGCGGCAGCTCGGCGGCGATCCTGCTGTACGAGTCGGCGCTCGGCCTCGGCATGGCGTGCGGGCCGCTGCTCGGCGCCCTGCTCGGGGACGCCAGCTGGCGCTACCCGTTCTTCGGGACGGCCGCGCTGATGGCGATCGGCTTCGTCTGCATCACGGCGTTCCTGAAGGAGCAGCCCAGGCCCGCCCGCAAGACCTCACTGCTCGACCCGGTCAAGGCCCTCGGCCACGGCGGGCTCGCCTCCGTCGCCGCGTCCGCGTTCTTCTACAACTACGCGTTCTTCACGATCCTGGCGTTCACCCCGTTCGTGCTGAACATGACGCCGTACAAGTCCGGTGCCGTCTTCTTCGCCTGGGGCCTGCTGCTCGCGGTGTTCTCGGTGCTCGTCGCGCCCCGGCTCCAGCAGCGGTTCGGCTCGCTGAAGGTGCTCGGCGCCTCGCTGGTGCTGCTCGCCGCCGACCTGGTGGTCCTCGGTTACGGGAGCCACACCACGGCCATCGTCTGCACCATCGTGTCCGGCGCGCTGATCGGCATGAACAACACCGTGTACACGGAGCTGGCGCTCGGTGTCTCGGACGCGCCGCGCCCGGTGGCCAGCGCGGGCTACAACTTCGTCCGCTGGTTCGCCGCCGCGGCGGCGCCCTACCTGGCCCCGAAGATCGAGGAGTGGAGCAACATCCACATCCCGTTCGTGGTCGCCGCCGCCGCCTCGGTGATCGGCGCGATCGTCGTCTGGGTACGGCGCTCCGCGCTGAGCCACGAGGCGGAGGAGCTGGAGCCGAAGCACGCCACGGAGGACGGTGTCACGGTCTTCGCCAACTGACGCCGTCAGTCCAGGGTCACGGAACGTCGCAGGGGATCGCGCAGGTCGGTCCCCTGCGACAGCCATTTCTCCTGGAGCTCCTGCGCACCCCGGACCCGCTTCCAGGCGGCCTCGTTCTGCGTCATCGGCAGCAGCGGCAGGAAGCGCACCGGCTCCAGAGGCTCGTCCAGCTCCAGATCCTCGACCAGCCCCCCGCTCTCCGCGACCAGCACCGAGGTGAACGGCGCGCCCGGCCACAGCGGTTCGCCGACGTCCAGCGAGGCTCCGGGCGCCACGACCAGGCCCTCCACCTGGGGCGAGGCCGCGAGCACCGCGAGCTTGCGCAGCACCTGGTCGGTCTCGGCCAGGCCGCCCCGTACCGACAGGACCAGTTCGGCGCGCGGGCCCTTCAGCGGGTCGGCCACGACCGCCGTCGGGTCGGACATCGGCTGGGCGGACATGCCGAGCGTGGCGTACCGCACGACATCGCCGTCGATGAACCGGAGCACCTCGATCCGGTCAGTCCCGAGAAACGTCACTGCCGCACGTGCGTCCGGTTCACCCAGGGCCGTCCGCAGACGCGCCTCGACCAGAGCAAGAATTTCTGCCATGCCGCGAGCATAGGTCGCGTATGGAACGGGCAAAGTAAGGGATTGGCCCTCTACCGGCTGCTAGCCTGGGGTGTCGGCCCGGGACAGCACGCTGAAGCGTCGCTCTCAAGTCCCGGCGCTACGTCATCCCCCACGGGGGACCGGCAGGAGGAGGTGGGGCTGCGGTGGATCCGAGTCGATCGTGCAGTACCAACCGCTCTTCCACCGGACGCCCCTCCGTGTGATCTGACACCCGGTCGGGCCCTGGCATGTCGCATGACGGAAGAGCACGTCTTTTTGCCTGTCTGTAGCGAACGCCGTCATCGTGCCGCCGCGGTGCCGCCCGCTTTGCGGATGTGAGTCCACGTCCCCATTCCGGGCTGTTCCAGGCCCTCCGACGACGGCCCTCCGTGAAGGAGCCAGCCATGTCGATGATCCGTGACCTGCGCGCCGTCGTGCGCCCCTCCCTGCGCAAGAGCGCACCCCTGCACAACAGCTACGACGCCACCCGCGACCCGTCCGCGTCCAGCGCGGTGGTCGACTGCGCGGTCTACCGCGACGGCCGCCGGCTCGCCGAGACCGACGGCACCTGCCGCACCGCCCGCGAGGCGATGCTCCGGGTCCGGGAGAAGGGCGGCTTCGCCTGGATCGGGCTGCACGAGCCGACCGAGGAGGAATTCGCGGGCATCGCCCGGGAGTTCGGGCTGCACCCGCTGGCCGTGGAGGACGCGGTCCACGCCCACCAGCGACCGAAGCTGGAGCGCTACGACGACACGCTGTTCACCGTCTTCAAGACCATCCACTACGTCGAACACGCCGAACTGACCGCGACCAGCGAGGTCGTGGAGACCGGCGAGGTCATGTGCTTCACCGGCCGGGACTTCGTCATCACCGTCCGGCACGGCGGTCACGGCTCGCTGCGCGCGCTGCGCCACCGCCTGGAGGACGACCCCGAGCTGCTGGCCAAGGGCCCCTCCGCCGTGCTGCACTCCATCGCCGACCATGTGGTCGACGGCTACATCGCGGTGGCGGGCGCCGTGCAGGACGACATCGACGAGGTGGAGATCGAGGTCTTCTCCACCCCGGACAAGGGAAGCGCGCGCGGCTCGGACGCCGGACGGATCTACCAGCTCAAGCGCGAGGTGCTGGAGTTCAAGCGGGCCGTCTCCCCGCTGCTGCGCCCGATGCAGCTGCTGAGCGAACGGCCCATGCGGCTGATCGACCCGGACATCCAGAAGTACTTCCGGGACGTCGCCGACCACCTGGTGCGGGTCCAGGAAGAGGTCATCGGCTTCGACGAGCTGCTGAACTCCATCCTCCAGGCCAACCTGGCGCAGGCGACCGTCGCGCAGAACGAGGACATGCGCAAGATCACGTCCTGGGCGGCCATCATCGCCGTGCCGACGATGATCTGCGGGGTCTACGGCATGAACTTCGACCACATGCCGGAGCTGCGCTGGACGTACGGCTATCCGATGGTGCTGGGCTTCATCGGGGTGGTCTGCTTCTCCATCCACCGCATGCTCAAGCGCAACGGATGGCTCTGAGCGCCCCCGTTAAGCTCTGCTCCATGACTGCTCCTGACACGCTGCTCGGGCCCGCCCTCGTCGAGGAGGCCACGAAGAAGTCCGGCCTCGTCTGGGTGCGCTCCACCGGCGCGGCGCGGGCCCTGTGGCACGTATGGCACGAGGGCGCCGCCCACCTCGTCGGCGACGGCCCCGGCGAGCAGCCGCTCCCGGCCGGGCTCACCGAGAGCGCCACCGCCGAGGTGACCGTCCGCAGCAAGGACAAGGGCGGCCGCCTCGTCGCCTGGTCCGCCTCGGTCACCGTGCTCGCCCCGCACTCCGAGGAGTGGGAGGCCGCCGTCGCCGAGCTGAAGGGCAAGCGGCTGAACGCACCGGACGCGGAGCGGATGACGGACCGCTGGGCGCGCGAGTGCCGCGTCGTCCGGCTGACGCCCCTCGACGCGCGCACCGACCTGCCCGAGACCTCCGGGGCCGCGGCGCCGCTGCCGACGACGGCGACGACCCGGCTGCCGGTCCCGGCGGGCCTGCCGCGCCTGCTGAAGCGCTCCCTGCGCGCGTAGCGGCGCTACGACGACGTCTTCGGAAGCTGCTTGCCGTAGTCGACGGTCTCGTCCTTCGGCGGGGCCTTCAGCGAGAAGTCCTTGCCCCAGTCGGCGAGCGTGATCACACCCCCGCCGCCGCCCCGGGCGAAGCGCAGCGGATACGGCTTGCCCTCCAACGACACGTCGAGCGCGCCGCCCGCGCCCTCGCCGCCCATGATCCGCACGGTGCGCACCCCGCCGACCTTGTCGCGATCGCCCTTGGTGAGCTCGCCGTGCAGCGTGAGCATCCCGTCGAGCAGCACCTTCTTGTCGGTGAAACCGCTCAGCTGCTTGTACGTGGGGTCGCCCTCGGGGACCTTGACGTACTTGCCCTCCAGCTTGCCGGCCGCCGCCGCGCCGTCCTTGCCGGTGTCCGCCTTGCCCTCCTCGTCGTGGCTCCAGAATCCGGCGTCGGCCTTGAGGTACAGCTCGTCACCGATCCGCAGCAGCGTGAAGGTGCTGCTCTTCGAGGTGACGGAGCCCGCGCCGCCCTGGTCCTTGAGCCGCATGTCGATCTTGTACGTGCCGCCCTTGCTGACCAGCGTCCCGGCGAGCCGCACCGCGTCGGCGGAGTCCGTCGCGGTCTGCGCCTTCTTCTCGATCTCCGGCGCGGAGAGCTTGCCGACGCCGTTGGTCCCCTCGTCCGGGTCCTCGCTCCCGCAGGCGGTCAGCGCCGCGGTCAGCCCCGCGCACAGCGCGACGGCGAGGGATGCGTTCCGGCGGCGGGCCCGTACGGCCGGGGCGGAAGAGGTCACAGGCGCACTGCCTCTCGTATCCATGGTGGGGGGTGGCAGACGGCAGCGTACCCGGGTGGCCTACGCCATCGGGCCCGGAACCGTCCGGACGGCCAGCCGGGGCGGTCCGCGTGCGCACGGGCTAGCCTGATCACGTCATCACAGTGCGACAACTGTCGGAAGCGGGCGGCCGGGGGCCGTCCGGAGGCGAGCGAGGAGGTGCGGGATGACACCGGTGACGCCCCGGGTGTTCGTCTCGCACCTGTCCGGTGTGCCGGTCTTCGACCCGAACGGCGACCAGGTGGGGCGCGTCCGCGACCTGGTCGCGATGCTGCGCGTCGGCGGCCGTCCGCCCCGGCTGCTCGGCATGGTGGTCGAGGTGGTGAGCCGGCGGCGGATCTTCCTGCCGATGACCCGGGTGACGGGCGTGGAGTCGGGGCAGGTGATCACCACCGGCGTGGTCAACATGCGGCGCTTCGAACAGCGGCCCACCGAACGCCTGGTGCTCGGCGAGTTCCTCGACCGCCGGGTGCGCCTGGTGGAGACGGACGAGGAGGTCACCATCCTGGACGTGGCCATCCAGCAGCTGCCCGCCCGCCGCGACTGGGAGATCGACAAGTACTTCGTCCGCAAGGGCCGGGGCGGGGCGCTGCGCCGCAAGGGCGAGACGCTGACCGTCGAGTGGTCGGCGGTGAAGGGTTTCTCGCTGGAGGAGCACGGGCAGGGCGCCGAGTCCCTGGTCGCCACCTTCGAGAAGCTGCGCCCCGCCGACGTCGCCAACGCGCTGCACCACCTGACCCCGAAGCGCCGGGCGGAGGTCGCGGCGGCCCTGGACGACGACCGGCTCGCCGACGTCCTGGAGGAGCTGCCCGAGGACGACCAGGTGGAGATCATCGGCAAGCTCCAGGAGGAGCGCGCGGCGGACGTCCTGGAGGCGATGGACCCGGACGACGCGGCCGACCTGCTCTCCGAGCTGCCCGAGGAGGACAAGGAGCGGCTGCTGACGCTGATGCGCCCGGGCGACGCGGCGGACGTGCGGCGGCTGATGTCGTACGAGGAGCGCACCGCGGGCGGCCTCATGACGACGGAGCCGGTCATCCTGCGCCCGGACGCCACGGTGGCCGACGCGCTCGCCCGGGTGCGCCAGTCGGACCTGTCCCCGGCGCTGGCCGCACAGGTGTACGTGTGCCGGTCGCCGGACGAGACGCCGACGGGCAAGTACCTGGGCACGGTGCACTTCCAGCGGCTGCTGCGCGACCCGCCGTTCACCCTGGTCAGCTCGCTCCTGGACAGCGACCTGGTGCCGCTGCAGCCGGACACCCCGCTGTCGGTGGTGACCAGCTATCTGGCGGCGTACAACCTGGTGTCGGTGCCGGTGGTGGACGAGAGCGGTTCGCTGCTGGGCGCGGTGACCGTGGACGACGTGCTGGACCACCTGCTGCCGGAGGACTGGCGGGAGACGGACTTCCACGGCCGCGAGGGGGTGCTCCGTGACCGGTGACGACCGCGCCCGCGCGTCGAACGGCTCGACGGCGCTGACCCGTACGCCCAGGAACCGGCTCGACCAGCCGAAGGCGCCGCGCCGACGACTGCTTCCGGAGTACGACCCCGAGGCGTTCGGCCGGTTCTCGGAGCGCATCGCGCGCTTCCTGGGCACCGGCCGGTTCATCGTCTGGATGACGCTGATCATCATCGTGTGGGTGGCGTGGAACATCTTCGCGCCCGAGCACCTGAGGTTCGACCAGTACCCGTTCATCTTCCTGACCCTGATGCTGTCGCTCCAGGCGTCGTACGCGGCTCCGCTGATCCTGCTCGCGCAGAACAGGCAGGACGACCGGGACCGGGTCACACACGAGCAGGACCGCAAGCAGAACGAGCGCTCCATCGCCGACACCGAGTACCTGACCAGGGAGATCGCGGCGCTGCGGATGGGCCTCGGCGAGGTCGCCACCCGGGACTGGATCCGGTCCGAGCTGGAGGACCTGGTGAAGGACCTGGACGACCGCCGGGCCCTGCTGTCGGCCGAGAGTGACGAAGACCGCTGACAGGGCTACCCGCGCGTACGGCAAGGCGCCGTACCATCGTCCGTATGGCTACGGAAGACGCGGTGCTTGAGGCACTGGCGACAGTGAACGACCCCGAGATCCACCGCCCGATCACCGAGCTGGGCATGGTGAAATCGGTCGACATCGATCCTGACGGTGTGGTCGCTGTCACGGTGTACCTCACCGTCTCCGGCTGTCCCATGCGCGAGACGATCACCCGGAACGTGACCGACGCGGTGGCCCGTGTCGAGGGCGTCTCTCGGGTCGACGTCACCCTCGACGTGATGAGCGACGAGCAGCGCAAGGACCTCGCGGCCTCGCTGCGCGGCGGCACGGCGGAGCGCGAGGTGCCGTTCGCGAAGCCCGGCTCGCTGACCCGGGTGTACGCGGTCGCCTCCGGCAAGGGCGGCGTCGGCAAGTCCTCGGTGACGGTGAACCTGGCCGCGGCGATGGCGGCGGACGGGCTCAAGGTCGGTGTCGTGGACGCGGACATCTACGGGCACAGCGTGCCCCGGATGCTCGGTGTGGACGGCCGTCCGACCCAGGTCGAGAACATGATCATGCCGCCGTCCTCGCACGGCGTGAAGGTCATCTCCATCGGCATGTTCACCCCGGGCAACGCCCCGGTGGTCTGGCGCGGCCCGATGCTGCACCGCGCGCTCCAGCAGTTCCTGGCCGACGTCTTCTGGGGCGACCTGGACGTGCTGCTGCTCGACCTGCCGCCGGGCACCGGTGACATCGCGATCTCGGTCGCGCAGCTCGTGCCGAACGCGGAGATCCTGGTCGTCACGACCCCGCAGCAGGCTGCCGCCGAGGTGGCCGAGCGGGCCGGTTCGATCGCCGTGCAGACCCACCAGAAGATCGTCGGCGTCGTCGAGAACATGTCCGGCATGCCGTGCCCGCACTGCGACGAGATGGTCGACGTCTTCGGCTCGGGCGGCGGCGCCAAGGTCGCCGAGGGGCTGACGAAGACGGTCGGCGCCGAGGTGCCGGTGCTGGGCGCGATCCCGATCGACGTACGGCTGCGCGAGGGCGGCGACGAGGGCAAGCCCGTCGTGCTCTCGGACCCCGACTCCCCCGCCGGCAAGGCGCTGCGCACCATCGCGGGCAAGCTGAGCGGCCGTCAGCGCGGCCTCTCCGGCATGTCGCTGGGCATCACCCCGCGCAACAAGTTCTGACCCGTTCGCGGATACGGGGAAGGCCGGGACCTCGGGTCCCGGCCTTCCCCGTTGTCGCATGCGCTACGCGTACGACTCGATGTCCTTGACCACCGAGAAGCCCAGCCCGTACGCGCTCATCCCGCGCCCGTAGGCGCCGATGTGCACCCCGCCGGGCGCGGAGCCGGCGAGCACCCAGCCGAACTCGGACTCGCGGTAGTGGAAGGGGACCGGGACGCCGTCGACCGGCAGGGACAGCGCCGACCAGGCGGGGCCCTCCAGATCGTCGGCGAGCTCGAACGCGGTCTCCGTCTGCTGGTCCAGCCAGTCGTCGCGCAGGGTGTGGTCGAGCTGCGGGGGCCAGGTGCAGGACAACAGCCCGGAACCGGCCAGCCAGGCCGCGGAGGACACCGTCGTCGCCTCCAGCACCCCGGTGCCGTCACCGCTGCGCCGTACGGGGCTGCTGGCGACGGTCACCACGACCGCGAACCGCTGCTTGTCGGCGCCCGAGTCGGCCCGGACCAGCGGCTCGTCGCCGTGCCCGATGGAGCCGTGCTGCACCTCGCCGTCGGCGGCGGTGCCCAGCGGCATCAGCCGCCGCGGACCGGTGAACGCCTCGTCCAGCGCGTACCAGGGGAACGGGGCCTTCAGATAGCCGTCGACCACCATGAGCCGGGCCGCCGGGACCGCCTCCACCGTGTCCGGCGCGTCCTGTGCGCCCACCCGACTCGTCGTCTCCATCAGCCCGGCCGCCTCCTCGATCCGTAGGTCCGGAGCGGCCCGCCCCCCGCGGGCGTCTCACAACCGGACAGATGGAGAATAGCCATACCGTCCGGACGAGCCGGGATTGGCAGCCCTCAGGTGGCGTCCGCGTCGAACGGCGGCGGGGCGTCCTTCGGCGGCTGCTCGCCCTTCTTGAGCAGGTCCGGAGCGCCCTTCGAGCCGTTCGCGGCCGTCACCGAGGCGCCGCCCGACACGCCGGTCTTCGCCTCGACGGACGCGGTGGAGCGCCCGTTCACCGCGTCGGTGACGTCGGTGATCTCCTTGCGCAGGTCGAAGCTCTCGCGGATCTCCTTCAGCCCCAGGTCGTCGTTGCCGTCCATGAGCTGCTTGCGGACGAACGTCTTGGGGTTGAGGTCCTCGAACTCGAAGTCCTTGAACTCCGGGCCCAGCTCCGTGCGGATGTCCTCCTTGGCGCTCTCCGAGAACTCACGGATCTTGCGGATCATGCGGGAGGCGTCCTGGATGACCTTGGGCAGCTTCTCCGGCCCGAAGACGAGCACGCCGAGAATCGCGAGCGTCAGCAGCTCGAGTCCACCTATGTCGTTGAACACCTTGCGGCTCCTCGTTTCTCCGCGACCAGCTCGGATGAGGTCCGGACATCGAACACGGTACCCGGCCTATCTGTCCGGACGGTAGCTTCCCGTGGCGGTCACGTGCCGGTTGCCGAGCCCAGCGTCAAAGTTATGGACAGGTCTTTACCACCGCGGGTCACGGTCAGTTCGAGATCGTCCCCGGGCCGGTGCGAGCGGATCTTGACGATGAGCTCCTCACCGCTGTGCACCCGCTTCCCGTCGACCTCGGTGATGACGTCGTCCGCCTCGATACCGGCCTTGTCGGCCGGACCGCCCGCCGTGACCGGCGAGGACCCCCGCGTGCTCCCGCCGACCTTGGCGCCGTCGCCGGTGTACTTCATGTCGAGGGTGACGCCGATCACCGGGTGGGTCGCCTTGCCGGTGTTGATCAGCTGCTCGGCGACGAGCTTGCCCTGGTTGATCGGGATGGCGAAGCCGAGGCCGATGGACCCGGCCTGCCCGCCCTCACCGGCCGAGCCGCTGTCGGCGGCGCGGATGGCGCTGTTGATGCCGATGACATGGGCGTCGGTGTCCACCAGCGGGCCGCCGGAGTTGCCCGGGTTGATCGGGGCGTCGGTCTGGAGCGCGTTGACATAGCTGACGTCGCTGCCGTCGCCCTTCTCGCCGCCCGCGGTGATCGGGCGGTCCTTGGCGCTGATGATCCCGGAGGTGACGGTGTTGGACAGGTCGAACGGCGCGCCGATGGCCACGACCGGGTCGCCCACCTGGACGTTGTCGGAGTTGCCCAGCGGGAGCGGCTTCAGCCCGGAGACGCCGCTGACCTTCACGACGGCCAGGTCGTAGCCGCTGTCCTTGCCGACGACCTCGGCGGTCGCGGTCTCGCCGCCGCTGAAGGTGACGGTGATCTCACCGGACGAACCGGCGGGGGCGACCACGTGGTTGTTGGTGAGGATGTGGCCCCGGTCGTCGAGGACGAAGCCGGTGCCGGTGCCGGACTCGGTGGCCCCGGTGACATGCAGGGTGACCACGCTGGGCAGGGCGCTGGCCGCGATACCGGCCACGCTGTCGGGGGCCCGGCCGCCGCCGTCCCGTTCGTCCTGGGGCAGTTCGACGCTGGTGAGACCGCCGTTGCGTTCTATGTACGCGCCTATGCCGCCGCCGATGCCGCCCGCGACCAGGGCGAGGATCAGCGCGCCGACCAGCATCGCGCCGCGCCGGTTCTTCCGCCGGCCGTCCGGGAGCGGGGGGCCCGGCTGGGTGACGAGCGGCTGCCGGGGCGCGCCCCAGGGGTCGTAGCTCTGCCACTGCGGGGCGGGCGGGTGCGGGTCCTGCGGAGCGGGCGGGGGTGCGACGGAGATCCCCGCGCCGTTCGTCCCCGCGTACGGCGGGGGTACGGGGGTGCCGTGCGCGGGCGTCGGCCGCTGTACGGGAGGGGCGGGCGCCCACGGGCCCGGGCCGCCGTAGGGCGGGGTGCCGTACGGGTCCGGCTCGTGCAGCGGCTGGGGCGCGGGGGCCTCGCCGGGTGCGTCATGGGGCGCGTCGAGCACCGCGGGCGCCTCGGGGGCGTCGTGGGCCTCGGGTGCCCCGGGCGTCGCCGGGGGCACGCTCACCGTGGGTGCCTCAGCGGACACGGGCGCGTCAGCCGACCCGGCCGACTGGGCAGGCGCGGGTTCCGGGGCCTCGTCGGTCGTGGCCGGCCCCGCCGTGGGCCGGCTCCACCACTTCGCCCTGGGCTCGGTCGGCTTCCCGTCGTCCATGTTCTCCCCGCAACTGCCGCAACCGGCCCTCCGCACGCCCCCGAAGGGGCGTCCCTCCCGAAAATCCTGCCGGAATTCAACCAGGTTTGGGCCGGGGCCGCGCATCCCGTACGGGGTGCGGGATCAGCGACGGGGCGAGAGGGGCAGTCCGTGGTCGGCGGACGCCGGTTTCGCGGCGGCGGAGGTGGGCGGCAGGGAGGGCTGCGGGGCGGGGGCGGGCTGGACCGGGTCGAGCCTCCCCAGGGTGCGGCCCAGCAGCGAGCCGGCCCCACCGGGGCGTATCGCGGACATGCCGGAGCGCAGGCTCAGCCCGTACGGACTGCCGGAGAGGCGGCCGGTGCCCAGCAGCGTCGGGGCGGCGAACCCGGCCGACACGGTGTTCACCGCGAGGGGGACCGAGCGGTCCGCCTGGCCGGACATGGCGCGCATGCCCTGCCCCGACCCGTTCCGCCGGGCGGCGAGGATGGAGGCGCCGGTCCGGGCGTCGCCGCCCGCCGGGGTCACGCTGTTGCCCGAACCGGAGGCGCGGGTCGGCGTCTCGCCGGTGGTCGTCGGGAGGGCGCCGCCGAGCGCGATGGCGGCCAGCGAGACGGCGCTGGCGGCGGCGAAGGCGAACCTCCGGCCCCGCCACGGCGAGCGGTCGCCCTCGCGCCCCACCTCGTGGATGCGGAAGCCCGTCCCGGCCGGGGGCAGCGCGGTGGCCCCGCCGTGGGCGGCGGGGAGGTAGCCGAAGCCGTCCAGGGGGCCGGGGGCGGTGGTGAGGTCCGCCCGGCCGCCCGGCGGGCGCGTGCCCGGGAAGAGTCCGTCACCGAACCGCCCGGAGGCGCCCTCGGGTCTTCCCTGCCGGTCGTCGTCACCCCCGGGCGGTCCGCCCGGAAGCCCTTGGAGGCGGGCCAGGAAGCCTTCGGAGGGCGAGGGCGGGGCGGCCTGCGCGAACACGTTCTTCAGGCGGCGCTGGGCGGCCGCCTCGGCCGCGCACCTGGCGCAGGTCGCGAGATGGGCGAGCACCCGGTCGCGGGCATCGTGTTTCAGCTCGCCGTCGACGAGCGCGGCGAGGCGGTCCCCCAGGTGTTGTTCCGCAGGGGTCGGATCCGTTTGGCTCACGCCGTGCCGCCCTCCCCGGTCAGAAGGGCACCGGCGCCCGCGAGGGAGCGCTGCTCCGCGCGCGCCTCGGGCGAGCGGTGGCGCAGCGCCTTGCGCAGGTGGGAGCGCCCGCGGTGGATACGGCTGCGCACGGTGCCCAGCTTCACGCCGAGCGTCGCCGCGATCTCCTCGTACGAAAGGCCCTCGATGTCGCACAGGACGACGGCGGCCCGGAATTCGGGCGCGAGGGTGTCCAGCGCCTGCTGGACGTCCGCGTCGAAGTGGGTGTCGTTGAAGACCTGCTGGGGCGAGGGCTCACGGCTGGGCAGCCGCTCGGCGGCGTCGTCCCCGAGGGAGTCGAAGCGGATGCGCTGCTTGCGGCGGACCATGTCCAGGAAGAGGTTGGTCGTAATGCGGTGCAGCCAGCCCTCGAAGGTGCCGGGCGTGTAGGTCGACAGCGAACGGAAGACGCGGACGAAGACCTCCTGCGTGAGGTCTTCCGCGTCGTGCTGGTTTCCCGTCAGCCGGTAGGCGAGGCGGTAGACACGGCCGCTGTGCGTGCTGACGATCTCTTCCCATGTGGGCGGGGTCCACGCCTGGGATTCCGCATCGGAGGCGAAGGTCGCGGTCGGTGCGGAGTCTTTGGAAGAACGGTCAGCAATGTCGGTCACGGATTTCGGCTCACCCGCCGACCTGAGAAAGCGCCGCAGCACTCCTCCCCGATCCACAGGCGCAGCCGCACCTCCCCTATCGGCTCTGGTGGTGTCCAGTGGAGCCCCTACCATAACCACCTCGCCCGTTAGCTCCGGATAAGCCTTTTTCCAGCTGGGGCCGGGGAAATCCCCGGAAGCCGACCCGTGCCACGGACCCGACCGGCGGGCCTCGTCACCGGGCTTCTCCCCACCTTTGGACAACGCCCGGTCCCATCTGCGGGTTCCCGGGTCCAGCGGATACAGTCACCGTTGCGCCAACTAAGGGGACAGGAGAGGGTCATTACCGCCAACCGGCAGACGAGCTGGGCGTTCGCCGACGCCTTTGTCGCCGAGGACGAAGCACTGCGCTGGGCCCGGGACCGGGCCCGCGAGGCAGGGCTCCGCTCGGTCTCGCCAGGCACCGGGGCCGCCCTGCGCCTGCTCGCTGCCACCACGGACGCCAAGGCCGTGGCGGAAATCGGTACCGGCACCGGCGTGTCCGGCATCTACCTGCTGCACGGGATGCGGCCGGACGGGGTGCTGACCACGGTCGATCCGGAGCCCGAGCGCCAGCAGTTCGCCCGGGAGGCGTTCCGGGCGGCGGGCTTCGCGGCCAACCGGTCCCGCTTCATCCCCGGTCGCGCCCTCGATGTGCTCCCCCGGCTCGCGGACGGCGGCTACGACCTCGTGTTCTGCGACGGCGACCGGATGGAGAGCCTCGACTGCCTCGCTGAATCGTTGCGCCTGCTGCGACCTGGGGGTCTTGTCTGCTTCGAGGGCGTCTTCGCGGACGGCCGTACGGTCGACTCGGCCGCCCAGCCGGCGGAGGTGCTGCGCGTACGGGAGCTGCTGCGGGCGGTCCGCGAGAGCCAGGAGCTGATGGCGACGCTGCTGCCGGTGGGCGACGGGCTGCTCTGCGCGGTCCGGCGCGGCTGAGGCGTACGCGCGACCGCCCCGCCGTACGAGGTGTCCCGGCTCCGGACGCACCACTGCCCCGGCACGGAATCCGTGCCGGGGCAGTGGTGAAGTTATGAGCGTCTGCTCAGCCGACGACCTGCTTGAGGGCGTCGCCGAGGGCATCGGCCTCGTCCGGCGTCAGCTCCACGACAAGCCGACCGCCGCCTTCGAGCGGAACTCGCATGACGATGCCCCGCCCCTCCTTTGTCACCTCGAGCGGGCCGTCGCCCGTCCGCGGCTTCATGGCCGCCATGCTCGTTCCCCTTCCTGAAACCAGCTCATCGCAACCGGCGGCCCCATGACAGGCGCTGCCTCACCGGCATCGAACACAATGCTTCCACGCCATTATCCCGCATCACTGACCCCGATGACCAACATCGCTCTGCATCTCTTGGGCAACGCGCTCACTCAAAACCACCCAATTCGGGGACCTCACTGGGATACTCCGGCCCCTTGAGCCCCTCCACAGCGCGGAAATGTTTGACGCAGGTCACATGTCCGCCTTCGGCGAAGTCGGCCATGCTTGCCTGGACACGCAGGTCAACGACACGCAAAGGGGACTCCTCTCATGGCCGATCACGACGACGTGGTGCGCTACGACATCAGCGACGGGCTCGCGACGATCACGATCAACCGCCCGGACGCGATGAACGCCATGAACACCGCCGCCAAGGTCGCTCTCCGTGACACGCTGCGGTCCGCCGCCGCCGACACCGGCGTCCGGGCGGTGCTGCTCACGGCGGCCGGGGAGCGCGCCTTCTGCGTCGGGCAGGACCTCAAGGAGCACCTGGCCAAGCTGGCCGAGACCGAGGCGGCGGGCGAGGGCAACGCTCTGAGCACCGTGCGGGAGCACTACAACCCCATCGTGCGGGCGCTGACCGAGATGCCGAAGCCGGTCGTGGCCGGGATCAACGGCGCGGCCGCGGGGGCGGGCTTCGGTTTCGCGCTGGCCTGCGACTACCGGGTGGCCGCCGACACGGCCTCCTTCAACACCTCGTTCGCCGGGGTCGCCCTCACCGCCGACTCGGGCATGTCCTGGACGCTGCCCCGGCTCATCGGCCAGAGCCGCGCCGCCGACCTGCTGCTCTTCCCGCGCTCGATCTCCGCGCGGGACGCCGCTGAGCTGGGCATCGTCAACAGGCTGGTGCCCGCCGCCGAGCTGGCCGCCGAGGCGGCCGCGGTGGCCCGCGCGCTGGCCGACGGGCCGACCGTCGCCTACGCGGCGCTCAAGGAGTCGCTCGCCTTCGGCGCGGGTCACAGCCTGGCCGAGGCCCTGGAGAAGGAGGACGAGCTCCAGACCAGGGCGGGGGTGTCCGAGGACCACGGGATCGCGGTGCGGGCGTTCCTCGCGAAGGAGAAGCCGAAGTACCTCGGGCGGTAGGCGGGTCCTACGCGGGGGTGGGGCGGGAGACGCAGTCGGCGAGATGGTCGTCCACCAGGCCGCACGCCTGCATCAGGGCGTAGGCCGTGGTCGGTCCGATGAATCGCAGCCCCCGCTTCTTCAGCTCCTTGGCCAGGGCCGTGGACTCGGGGGTGACCGCCGGTACGTCCCCGAGGGTCTTCGGGGCCGGGCGGCTCAGCGGGTCGGGGGCGTACGACCAGATCAGCTCGTCCAGCTCGCCGGTGCCCCAGCCGGCCAGCACCCGGGCGTTGGCCATGGTCGCGTCGACCTTCGCGCGGTTGCGGATGATCCCCTCGTCGGCCAGCAGCCGTTCCCGGTCCACCTCGGTGAACTCGGCGACCGCCGGGATGCTGAATCCGGCGAACGCGCTGCGGAAGCCCTCGCGGCGGCGCAGGATCGTCAGCCAGGACAGGCCCGACTGGAACGCCTCCAGGCACAGCCGCTCGAACAGGGCGTCGTCGCCGTGGACCGGGCGGCCCCACTCCGTGTCGTGGTACCAGAGGTAGTCCTCGGTGGACAGGCCCCAGGGGCAGCGCAGTCCGCCGTCCGCCGCCGCCACGGCTCCGCCGGTCATCGGCCCGGCTCCTCGTCGTCGTGGGGCGGCTGGTCGTGCCCCTCCTTGAACAGGTCGGGCTTGAACAGGTCGGGGCCGCTCGTCCTGGTCGCCTGCGCACCGGCCAGGGCGGACTCCAGCTCCGCGATCCGCGCGTCCCGCTCGGCGAGTTCGGCGCCGAGCCGGCCCAGCGCGTCGTCCACCTCCGCCATCCGGTAGCCCCGGAGGCCGACGGGGAGCCGCAGTGCCTCGACGTCCGCCCGGCCGACCGGGCGCGAGGCGGGCAGCGGGTCCGTCAGCTGCTCGGGCGCCACGTCCTGCAGGACGGCGCTCCTGCCTCCACCGACCACCGCGAGGGTGACCGCGGCAACCACCACCACCATCGCCAGCAGCAAGAACAAGAACACGCGTATCTCCCCGGGAGCGGAATTCGTCCGGGTCCGATCGTGCCATGCGGCACTGACAGTTAGTGTCGGCTGTTGGCCTCGGCGAATGATGCGGGGCCGGATTCACAGGAAGGGACACGGATGGCAAGCGGTGTGCTCCGGCTGGGGCGGCGTGAATTCGGGGCGCACGAGCAGGTGATCATGGCGATCGTGAACCGCACCCCGGACTCCTTCTACGACCGGGGCGCCACCTTCCGGGACGAACCGGCGCTCGCCCGGGTCGAGCGGGCCGTGGCCGACGGCGCGGCGATCATCGACATCGGCGGCGTCAAGGCGGGGCCCGGTGACGAGGTCACCGCCGAGGAGGAGGCCCGTCGCACGGTCGGGTTCGTCGCCGAGGTGCGCCGCCGCCACCCGGACGTGGTCATCAGCGTCGACACCTGGCGCCACGAGGTCGGCGAGGCGGTCTGCGAGGCGGGGGCGGACCTGCTGAACGACGCGTGGGGCGGGGTGGACCCGAAGCTCGCGGAGGTCGCGGCGCGGTACGGGGCGGGGCTGGTGTGCACCCACGCGGGCGGGGCGGAGCCCCGGACCCGGCCGCACCGGGTGGGGTACGAGGACGTGATGGCCGACATCCTGCGGGTGACCGTGGGGCTGGCCGAGCGGGCCGTGTCCCTGGGGGTCCGGCCGGACGGGATCATGATCGACCCCGGGCACGACTTCGGGAAGAACACCCGGCACTCGCTGGAGGCGACGCGCCGGCTCGGCGAGATGGCGGAGACGGGGTGGCCGGTGCTGGTCTCGCTCTCCAACAAGGACTTCGTGGGCGAGACGCTGGACCGGCCGGTGAAGGAACGGCTCCTCGGGACCCTGGCGACGACGGCGGTGTCCGCGTGGCTGGGGGCGCGGGTGTACCGGGTCCACGAGGTGGCCGAGACACGGGATGTCCTGGACATGGTGGCTTCCCTCGCGGGGTGGCGGCCCCCGGCGGTCGCGCGGCGGGGGCTGGCGTAGGGGTTGGGGTTTCCGGGGCTCCGCCCCGGACCCCGCGCCTCAAACGCCGGCGGGGCTGAAAGTGGCCGCGCGGCCAAAATCAAGCCCCTCCGGCGATTGAGGAGCGGGGGTACGGGGGCAGCGCCCCCGTAACGCTCAGCGGCCGACTTCCTTCGTCACCAGCGCCACCGCCTCGTCCACGTCGTCCGTGACGTGGAACAGCAACAGATCCCGCTCGGACGCCTTCCCCTGGGCCACCACCGTGTCGCGGAGCCAGTCCACCAGGCCGCCCCAGTACGCCGTGCCGAAGAGGACGATCGGGAAGCGGGTGACCTTGCCCGTCTGGACCAGGGTCAGCGCCTCGAAGAGTTCGTCCAGGGTGCCCAGGCCGCCGGGCAGGACGACGAAGCCCTGGGCGTACTTGACGAACATCGTCTTGCGGACGAAGAAGTAGCGGAAGTTGACGCCGATGTCGACGTGCGGGTTCAGCCCGGACTCGAAGGGCAGCTCGATGCCGAGGCCGACCGAGATGCCGCTCGCCTCGCGCGCGCCCCGGTTCGCCGCCTCCATCGCGCCCGGCCCGCCCCCGGTGATGACCGCGAAGCCCGCGTCGACCAGCGCCCTGCCGATCCGTACACCCGCCTCGTACTCCGGCGCACCGGCGGGCGTACGGGCCGAGCCGAAGACGCTGATGGCGCTCGGCAGTTCGGCGAGCGCGCCGAAGCCCTCCACGAACTCCGACTGGATGCGCATCACCCGCCACGGGTCGGTGTGCACCCACTCGGAGTCGTCCTCGGAATCCAGCAGCCGCTGATCGGTCGTGCCGGGCTGCACCTGGTCCCTGCGGCGCAGTACGGGTCCGAGGCGCTGCTCCTCGGGCCGTACCGCGCCCTCGGGAATCTCCGCACCCTCGGGAATGCGCGCGTCCTCGCGGTCGCCCATGACCTGCTCCCTCCGCCGACGTCGGGGGCGCCCTGCGACGCCTCCGTCTCCCGCCAGCGTAGATCGCCACGGGTTACGGACAGGGGAAGGCGGAAGGTCGGACGTGGGTCAGGCGGTGAGCCAGGAGCGCAGGCGCTCCTCGCAGTGGGTGATGCGCTCGACCTTGACGTGCTCGTCGCGCTTGTGGGCGAGGACGGGGTCGCCGGGGCCGTAGTTGACCGCGGGGACGCCGAGGGGGCCGAAGCGGGCCACGTCCGTCCAGCCGAACTTGGGCCGGGCGACGCCGCCGACCGCGTCCATGAACGCCTTGGCCGCCGGGTGAGAGAGACCGGGCATCGCCGCGCCGGAGTGGTCGTCCACCGTGAACTCCGCGACGCCGCACTCCGCGAAGACCTCGCGGACGTGGGCCAGGGCCTCCTCCTGACCGAGGTCGGGGGCGTAGCGGTAGTTGACGACGACCGTGCAGGCGTCGGGGATGACGTTGTTGGCGACGCCGCCCTCGATGCGTACGGCGTTCAGGCCCTCGTGGTACTCCAGGCCGTCGATCACCGGCCGCCGGGGCTCGTACGCGGCGAGGCGGGCGAGGACCGGGGCGGCGGCGTGGATGGCGTTGGACCCCATCCAGCTGCGCGCGGAGTGCGCGCGCTCGCCCGTCAGGTGGAGGAAGACGCGCAGGGTGCCCTGGCAGCCGCCCTCGACCTCGCCGTTCGAGCCCTCCAGCAGGATGGCGAAGTCGCCCTTCAGCCAGTCCGGGTGGGCGTCGGCGATGCGGCCGAGGCCGTTGAGGTGGGCGGCGACCTCCTCCTGGTCGTAGAAGACGAAGGTGAGGTCCCGGTTGGGCTCCGGCACGGTGGCGGCGATGCGCAGCTGGACGGCGACGCCGGACTTCATGTCGGAGGTGCCGCAGCCCCAGAGGAGGCCGTCCGCGTCGAGCCGGGAGGGCACGTTGTCGGCGATCGGCACGGTGTCGATGTGCCCGGCCAGGATCACGCGTTCGGAACGGCCGAGATCCGTCCTGGCCACGACGTTGTTCCCGTACCGCTCGACGCTCAGGTGCGGCAGTGCGCGCAGCGCCGTCTCGATCGCGTCGGCAAGGTCCTTCTCGTCCCCGCTGACCGAGGGGAAGTCCACGAGCGCGGCGGTGAGGGCGGGCCCGTCAAGGGTGAGGTCAAGCATGCTTTCGGCCATGGCTACGAGCCTAGTGCCTCGCGTACCGTGGGCCCTGTGACCAGGACCGATTCCGCTGCTCCCCGGCGTCCCGGCCGCAGTCGCCGGCTGCGGATCGTGGCGGCCGTCGGTGTGCTCGCGGCGGTGGCCGGTTATCTGACGGTTCAGTACGTTTCGGGCGGGCGCGGGTCCGATCAGTGCACGGTGCGGTCGGCGGACGGTTCGTACCGGCTCACGCCCGAGCAGGCCGCCAATGCCGCGACGATCTCCGCCGTCGGCACCCGGCGCGGGATGCCGGAGCGCGCGGTCACCATCGCGCTGGCCACGGCGTTGCAGGAGTCCGCGCTGCACAACCTCGACCACGGCGACCGGGACTCGCTCGGGCTGTTCCAGCAGCGGCCCTCGCAGGGCTGGGGAACCGAGCAGCAGATCATGGACCCGGTGTACGCGGCCGGGAAGTTCTACGAGCACCTGGCCAAGGTGCCGGGCTATTCGCGGCTGCCGCTGACCGAGGCCGCGCAGCGCGTCCAGCGCAGCGGTTTCCCGCAGGCGTACGCCAAGCACGAGCCGGACGCGGCGCTGCTGGCCGCCGCGCTGACCGGCCGCACCCCGGCCGCGCTGGACTGCGAGCCGCCGCGGACCACCGCCGGGACGGGCGATGCGACGAAGGTGCGGGCGGCCCTGGTGAACGCGTTCGGCGAGGGCGTCCTTCCGGCCGGCACCGCCGCGGCGGGCCCCGCGGCCTCGGGCGCGCTCACCGTCCCGGTGCGGGCGGACCGCCGCGCCGACCGGGACGGCGTACCGCAGCGCGGCTGGGAGCTGGCGCACTGGGCGGTGGCCCAGTCGGAGGCGCTGGGCATCGATCAGGTCGCGTACGGGGGCCGGGTCTGGGCGGCAGGCTCGGGCTGGCGCACGGAGCGCGAGGCGTCGAAGCGCGAGGCGTCCGACACGGACGAGGTACGGCTCCGCCTGGTGAGCTGAGCACGCTCGAGGCCGCCCGCGCACGCGTGCGGGCCGTCGCCCGGACGGGGGTACCGTCGTGCGCCCCCGGCGCCCCCCTGAAGGTCCATCGGGGGTCGGTCGCGCGCCTCCCGTGAGCCTTGCGGCGCAAGGGGAGTGACGGTTCGCCGGGTGACGGCGGAGCGCACCGTTTGCCCGGGTTCCTCCGCTGAGGATTATCCGACGCATTGCTCAGTCTTTACGTCACCGCACCGCAACCTCACCCGCCCCCACGACGGTTGTCATGGCGTCCGGCTCACGGATAGCCCGAATTCCTCTCCCGTCGAAGGAGCATCATGTCCCTCCCCCTGACCCGTCGGATCGCCCGTACCGCGCTGCTGATCGCGGCGGGTGCGGCCCCCGTGGTCGGTGCGGCCGGTGCCGCGGGTGCCGCGGAGCTCCCGCAGGCCCCGGACCTCGGCGGTCTCACCAGCGTCGAGGGTTCCGGTCTCGGCAAGACGGTCGAAGGCGCCGCCAAGCCGGCCTCGGGTGCGGCGAACGAGACCGGCGGCAAGCTCGTCGGCACCGCGCTGCCGGTGGCGGGCAAGACGCTCACCGATGTCGGCGGCAAGGCCGCCCCCGCCGCGAAGAAGGTCTCCGGCACGGCCAAGAGCGCGACCAAGAGCTCGTCGAAGGGCTCGTCCAAGGGCTCGTCCAAGGGCACCGACGTCGCCGGCGCCCTCACCGGCGCGGCCAAGGGCGGTCTGCCCACCGACGCGCTCACCCAGGGCCTGCCGCTCGGCTGAGGCCCGCCCCACGCATGAGGGCCCCCGGGAGCGCGTGCTCCCGGGGGCCCTCTCGTACGCCGGTGGTCAGCCGAGGCGCTTGACCGCCGCCGCCACGCGCTCGTCCGTGGCCGTGAACGCCACGCGGACGAAGCGGTCGCCGGCCGGTCCGTAGAAGTCGCCGGGCGCGACCAGGATTCCCAGCTCGGCCAGGTACGCCACGGTGTCCCAGCAGGGTTCGTCGCGGGTGGCCCAGAGGTAGAGGCTCGCCTCGCTGTGCTCGATGCGGAAGCCGTGGGCCTCCAGGGCCGTGCGCAGGGCGGCGCGCCGGTCCGCGTACCGGGTGCGCTGCTCGGCGACGTGCGTGTCGTCGCCGAGCGCGGCGACGGTCGCGGCCTGGACGGGTGCGGCCGTCATCATCCCGCCGTGCTTGCGGATCTGCAGCAGCTCGCCCAGTACGGCCGCGTCGCCCGCGATGAACGCGGCGCGATAGCCCGCCAGGTTGGACCGCTTCGAGAGGGAGTGGACGGCGACGACGCCCTCGTACGTACCGCCGCACACGTCCGGGTGGAGCACCGAGACCGGCTCCGCTTCCCAGCCCAGCTCCAGGTAGCACTCGTCGCTGAAGACCAGGACGCCGTGCTCGCGCGCCCAGGCGACGATGCGGATCAGCTCGTCCTTGGCGAGGACGCGGCCGGTCGGGTTGGACGGGGAGTTGAGCCAGAGGAGCTTCAGGCCGGCCGGGTCGAGCTCGGTCGGGTCGTCGTAGACCACCGGCTCCGCGCCGCAGAGCCGGGCGCCGACCTCGTACGTCGGGTAGGCGAGGCGCGGGTAGGCGACCTTGTCGCCGGGGCCCAGGCCCAGCTGGGTCGGCAGCCAGGCCACCAGCTCCTTGGAGCCGACGACGGGCAGCACGTTCTCATGGGCGACCGAGACCGCGCCGAGCCGCCGCTCCACCCAGCCGGTGAGCGCGTCGCGCAGCGCGGCGGTCCCCCACACCGTCGGATAGCCGGGGCTGTCCGCAGCCGCGACGAGCGCCTGCCGGATCAGCTCGGGCACCGGGTCGACGGGGGTCCCGACGGACAGGTCCACGATCCCGTCCGGGTGGGCCTCGGCCGTCGACTTGTAGGGCGCCAGCTTGTCCCAGGGGAAGACCGGGAGGCGGGAGGAGACTGCGGACACGGCTCTCTGCTTTCTCGTACGGAGTTCACGCGGGCGGCCCGGCGGGCGCGGGAAACACCGCGGTCCCGCACGGCGGCGAGCCGTACGGGACCGGGCGGCGCACGTGCCGGGGCGCTGTTACTGGTTCTGCGGCGGCAGCGCGGCGATGAACGCGTGGTCGCGCTCGATCAGACCAAGCTTGGAGGCACCACCCGGCGAACCGAGGTCGTCGAAGAACTCGACGTTCGCCTTGTAGTAGTCCTTCCACTCGTCCGGGGTGTCGTCCTCGTAGAAGATCGCTTCCACCGGGCAGACCGGCTCGCAGGCTCCACAGTCGACGCACTCGTCCGGGTGGATGTACAAGGACCGCTGGCCCTCGTAGATGCAGTCGACGGGGCACTCTTCGATGCAGGCCTTGTCCTTGACGTCGACACAAGGCTGCGCGATGACGTAGGTCACGCTGTCGTTCCTCCTCGGTAGGGCGTTGGCTCTCGCGCGGGAGCGCGGCGTCGTCGATGCCCGCACCTAGTATCTCCGTTCGCGGGCACGATCCGAACAGGAGGGGCGGACAGAGCTGTGGAATTCACCATCGGCGGACGGCTTGAGGTCCGAATTGCACCGGCTGACGTGGGCAAACGGGTATCAGTCCGGCGTCTGGGCGAAGACGGCTCCGACGGGGCGAAATTCACCGACACGGTCGGCGTTCTCACATCATGGAACGACGGTGTGCTGTGCGTCACACCCAAGAACGGCGTGTCGGTGCGCATCGCGGAGTCCTCGCTCGTGGCGGGCAAGGTCGTGCCCTCCGCCCCGGCCCGGCGCCGCGGCCCCGCCGCCTCCTTCGCCGAACTCGCCCGGGTGACCGCGCGCGCCTGGCAGCCCGTGGAGAGCGAGCCGCTGGGCGACTGGCAGTTGCGCGCCGCCGCCGGATTCACCCGCCGCGCCAACTCGGTGCTGCCGCTCGGCGACCCGGGCATGCCGCTCGACGCGGCGCTCGGACGCGTCCGCGCGTGGTACGCGGACCGGGGGCTGCCCGCGTACGTACAGACCGCGACCGGCGCCGAGGGCGCGCAGGAGGAACTGTGCGCGGCGCTGGAGGAGCACGGCTGGCGGCGCGAGGTGACGGCGGAGGTGCGGATCGCGGCGCTCGCCCCGGTCGGTGACCTGCCGGCCGAGGTGTCCCGGGTCCGGCTGGAGCGTACGGCCGGTACAGCGTGGCTCTCCCGCTACCAGCGCGTGGGGGCGCCGGGTCCTGAGGTGACGGCGGTGCTGCACGGCGGCCCCTCGGTGTGGTTCGCGACCGTGCCCGGCGAGGAGGGCGGAGCGCCCGCCGCGATCGGGCGGTGCGTGGTGGACGGGCGGTGGGCCGGTTTCATGGCCGTCGAGGTGGCTCCCGAGCACCGCCGCCGGGGCCTGGCGACGGCCGTGATGACCGCGCTGGCCCGGCAGGCGATGGACGAGGGCGCGTCCGCGGCCTGGCTGCAGGTGGAGGCGGACAACGAGGGCGCCCGCGCGCTGTACGACGGGATGGGCTTCGCGACGCACCACCGCTACCACCACTTCCGGCCGGTGTGACCGATGGCGCCCGAGGGGAACGACCGCGAGGAGCTGCGCCGCCGGTTCGCGGAGGAGGCCCGGGCCGACCGGCCCGACCTGGCGCTGCTGTGCCTGCTGGTGGCGGCGGAGGCGGATCCGGAGCTGGACGCGCACGGCATCGACGAGGCCCAGATCGAGCTGGACCGGCTCGCCGGACTGCTCCCGTACGGGCTGCGCGGGGCCCATGCCTGGGCGTCGGCGCTCGCCGAACTGCTCGGTGAGCGGTGCGGGTTCGAGGGGGCGGCGGCGGACTACCAGCGGCTGGAGTCGTCCCTGCTGCACGAGGTGCTGCGGCGGCGGCGCGGGCTGCCCATCCTGCTGTCGGTGGTGTGGATCGAGGTCGCCCGGCGCGCGGGCGCCCCGGTGTACGGGGTGGCTCTGCCGGGTCATTTCGTGGTCGGCTTCGGCGACCCGGCCGAGCGGGTGCTCGCCGATCCGTTCGCCGGGGGGCGGCCGCTGACGGACCAGGACGCGGAGCTGATGGTGACGAGCGCGACCGGGGAGCGGTGGGAGCCCTCGTCGCTGGAGCCCGCGCGGCCGCTGGAGGTCGTGCTGCGGGTCCTGAACAACATCCGGGCCTGGGCCGCGGCCCGCCCGGAGCACACGGCCGTGGCGCTGTGGGCGGCCGAGCTGTCGCTGCTGCTGCCCTCGCATCCGGCCAGGCTGCGCTACGAGCACGCCCAGTTGCTGGTGCGCGCGGGCGAGTTCCTCCGCGGGGCGGCCGAGATGGAGGAGTACGCGCAGGTCGTGGAGGAGATCGAGCCGGCCGTGGCGGAGTCGGTGCGCAACAGCGCGCGAGCGGCGCGGGCGCTCCTGAACTGACGGAGCGGGAGGTGTGGCGCCGCGCCCAAACCTCATGGGGGCGCGGCATGCCGTCCAACGGGTGATTATCCGTTCATCGCCACTCGATGGGCCCACGCCGTAGCCCCAATGCGGCGCTCTCCGATGGCGCGCTCCCGGGTTCGGACTGACGGTGGATCACGTAGCCACTGCGTCACCAGGAGTCGACACGCCGTCACTCCTCGCAGGGGCGACGAAAGGAAATGTGTACAGATGCGCTCTGCCCGCACCCTGTTCGCAGCGGCCGCCGTCACGGCGGTCCTCACCATCACCTCCCCCTCGGCCTACGCGATGACCGTCGCCGCCGACCAGCAGCACGGCGGCTCGTCCGCCTCCGACCACGAGCACGACAACTCCGACGGCGAGTGGAAGAAGGACAAGCCGCACGGCGGCGTCCACACCGGCGGCGGCGCGCTGTCGAAGACCGTCACCAAGGAGTGGCAGCCGGGCGACGAGGGCGGCAAGTACAGCAAGGACGACGAGGACAAGCCCCACGGCGGCGTCCACACCGGCGGCGGCGCCCTCGCCAAGTCGGTCGCCGAGGAGTGGAAGCCCGGCGACGAGGGCGGCAAGTACAAGGACAAGGAGAAGCCGCACGGCGGCGTCCACACGGGCGGCGGCGCGCTGGCCAACACGCTCGCCAAGGAGTGGCAGCCGGGCGACGAAGGCGGCAAGTACAGCAAGGACGACGAGGACAAGCCCCACGGCGGCGTCCACACCGGCGGCGGCGCCCTGGCGCAGACCGTCACGGAGTGGCAGCCCGGTGACGAGGGCGGCAAGTACAAGGACGAGGAGAAGCCGCACGGCGGCATGCACACGGGTGGCGGCGCGATGGCGATGACCGGCAGCGGTCTGGCCGCCGGTTCGCTGCTGCTGCTCGGTGGCGCCGGGGTGGCCGCGTACCGGCTCCGCCGCCGTCAGGCGTCCGGCGGTGCGATGGCCTGACCGGCCCCGCGGTCCTCTGTCGTCGCGGTCGCCGTCCCTCCGGGGCCGGCGGCCGCGGCGCCCGCGTTTCCCCGGTCCCCCTCACTCGTACCGCCCCCGTCGGACGAAAGGCACGTTCCCCATGGCCGCCCCGCAGACCACCGAAACCCCCTCCCCCGGGGCCGCGTCCCGCACCGGCTCGCTCGGCCGGGCCCTGTTCTGGCCCCTCGCGACGGCCGGTCTCGGCATGACCCTGATCTACCACTCCATCGGATCCCCGGCCGACGACAAGGCGCCCTCCCCGCCGCCGGCCGCCGCCTCCGCCGCCGCGTCGCCGTCGGCCGCGGCCTCGGCGGACGCCACCCCGAGCGAGTCGCCCTCGCTGCCGCGCTCGGTGCCGACGCGGCTGCGCATCCCGGCGATCGCGGTGGACGCGCCGTTCACCCCGCTCTCCATCGGAACTTCGGGACGGCTCGACGCACCGCCGCCGAACGACAAGAACCTGGTCGGCTGGTTCAAGGACGGTGCGACGCCCGGCGAACGGGGGGCGTCGATCGTGGCGGGCCACGTGGACACCACGACCGGTCCGGCCGTCTTCCTCCAGCTGCGCTTCCTGAAACCCGGGGCGACCGTCGACATCACCCGCGCCGACGGCACGGTGGCCACGTTCGCCGTGGACACCGTGGAGACGTTCAGCAAGGCGGACTTCCCGGACGACAAGGTGTACGCCGACACCCCGGACGCGCAGCTGCGGCTGATCACCTGCGGCGGCAACTACGACCGGAAGGCCAAGGACTACGAGGACAACGTCGTGGTCTTCGCGCACCTGGACTCGGTGAAGAAGGGGTGAGCGGCGGTCTTCCCCCGCGTACGGGAGGGAAAACCCGATGCGTGCGGGCGCGGGGCGCTGTTAGCGTCGGAACCATGCAGCGTGCCGCCATGAACACGACGACGCCGGAGAGTGTCCCGGCGCGCTGACTGCTGACCAGCCGACAAGCCCCGGGGCGAGTGCCCCGGGGCTTTCGCGTGGGGTCGCTCGCCCTTCCCACGCGAGGAGACCGCCATGCACGACCACCGCAAACTCGGCCGCGAGCTGGAACTGTTCGACACCGATCCGCTGATCGGCGCGGGACTCCCCTACTGGCTGCCGGACGGGGCGGAGCTGCGGCACACCCTGGAGGAGTACGTCCGGGGCGCCGAGCGGCAGGCGGGCTACCGCCATGTGTACTCGCCCGTGCTCGGCAAACGGGAGCTGTACGAGCGCTCGGGACACTGGGCGCACTACAGCGACGACATGTTCCCGCCGATGGACCTGGGCGAGGGACAGCAGCTGGTGCTGCGGCCCAGCCTGTGCCCGCACCACGCGGTGATCTACCGCTCCCGGGCGCACAGCTACCGCGAACTGCCGCTGCGGATGGCGGAGCTGGGCGGGATGTACCGCGCGGAGCTGTCCGGGGTGCTCGGCGGACTGACCCGGGTGCGCTCCATCCAGCTGAACGACGCGCACATCTTCTGCACCGTCGAGCAGGTCGCCGACGAGGCGCGCGGGGCGCTGGGCATGATCCTCCGGGCGTACGAGGCACTGGGCATCCGCGCGGCCCGCTTCCGGCTCTCGCTGCCGGGGCCGGGCGGCAAGTACGTCGCAGCCCCGGAGCTGTGGCGCCGCTCGACCGCGCTGCTGACCGAGGTGCTGGAGGCGTCGGGGCTGCCGTACGAGGCGGCGGAGGGCGAGGCGGCTTTCTACGGGCCGAAGATCGACGTCCAGGTCGAGGACGCGGCGGGCCGCGAGTTCACCCTGTCGACCGTGCAGGTGGACTTCCACCAGCCGGAGCGCTTCGACCTCCACTACATCGGGGCCGACGGGGCGAAGCACCGCCCGGTCATGGTGCACCGGTCCATCATCGGCAGCGTCGAGCGGGCCGTGGCCCACCTCATCGAGCAGCACGGCGGCGCCTTCCCGGCCTGGCTCGCCCCGCGACAGCTGGCCGTCCTGCCGGTGTCCGACGCCGAACTCCCGGACGCGGAGGCGCTGGCCGGGCGGTGCGCCGGGCTGGGGCTGCGCGCGGAGGTCAGCGGCCGGGAGCGCGGCAGCCTGGGCGCCCGCATCCGCGAGGCCAGGCTGGTGCCGTACCAGGTGGTGATCGGCGCGGCGGAGGCGGCCGACGGGCTCGTCGCGCTCCGCCTGCGCGACGGCCGCCGGCTCGCCCCGATGCCGGCCGTGGAGGCGCTGTCCCGGATCGCCGCGCTGACCGCCGCGCACAGCACCGCGCTGTGGGACGAGGAGGCGTAAGGGGGCGGCCTCCTCAGGGCACGACCGGCGCCGCCTCCGTCCCGGCCGCGTCGCTCGCGCGGCCGGGGCCCAGCGCCCCGGCCAGCAGGGCCGCCACGGCCACCAGCGCGAGGACCACGGTCATCGTGAGGCGCAGGCCGATGTGGTCGGCGAGGAAGCCGAGGGCGGGCGGGCCGACCAGGAAGGCGCCGTAGCCCGCCGTGGAGACCGCGGCCACCCGGGCGGCGGCGTCCGTCGGGTGGTCGCCCGCGGCGGACACCGTGACCGGGAAGCCGAGCGAGGCGCCGAGCCCCCACAGCACCGTGGCGGCGCCCGCCATCAGGGGGCTCGGGGCGACGATGACCACCGCCAGGCCCAGTGCGGCGGTCAGGCCGCTGATCCGGACGACCAGCGCCCGGCCGAACCGCTCCAGGAAGGGGCCGCCGGCGAGCCGGCCCAGGGTCATGGAGGCGGCGAAGACCAAGAAGGTCAGCGAGCCCGCCGTGGGACTCACGTCGTACCCGTCGACCATGAGCAGCGGCAGCCAGTCGTTGGCCGCGCCCTCCGCGAAGGCCATCGCCAGCACGATCACGCCGATGAGGACGAGCTGCCGGTCGCGCCATACGCGCAGCTGGCCGCGCAGGCCGCCCTGCCCGGAGTCGGCGGCGGGCGCGTCGTCCTTGCCGGTGCCGGGCGGAATGGCGAGGACCGACCGCGTACCGGCCGCGGCTATCAGCACCGCGACGAGTGTCAGATGCCAGCCGACGGGGAACGCGGCCGCCGTCAGCGCCATGCCGAGGAGCGCCCCGACGACGGTGCCCAGGCTGAAGCAGCCGTGCAGCACCGGCAGGACGGGCCGGCCGATGGCGCTCTCGACGGCGGCGCCCTCGATGTTGAACGCCACCTCGCTCATCCCCATCCCGCCGCCGAACAGGGCCAGTCCCGCGAAGACCACGGGGGCGAGCGAGAGGGCGGTGCCGGCCGCGACGACCAGCATCCCGGCGACGATCAGGGCGACCCCGCCGAGGATCGTCGTCCGGCCCCCGTGGCGCCGCACCAGCGGCCCGGACGCCATGACACCGGCCATGGAACCGGTGGAGAGCCCGAACAGCACCAGGCCCATCGCGCCGGTGGACACGTCGAGCCCGTCCCGGACGGCCGGGGTGCGCGCGACCCAGGAGGCCATGCCGGTACCGGCGGCGAGCATGAAGAGGAACAGTGCGGCACGCCAGCGGCGTGTGGCGGCATCCATACAGCGGGGCCTCGTCAGAAGGTCGGAAAGCGACGGTCGGAAAGTGGCGGGCGCCACGAGCGTACGATCGTACGCCTGGAGTGTACGCTCGTACCCATGACGGACTACTTCGCGGGCGATCCGCGCACGAACCACGAGCGGATGCTCGCCGGAGACCTGTACATCGCGGACGACCCGCAGATCGTCGAGGCCCAGAAGCGGGCCGTGCGGCTGGCCGCCCGCTATCTCGCCGCCTACACCGAGGACCCGGACGCCGCGCAGCCGGTCGTCGCCGAACTCCTCGGCGGGCTCGGCGCGGGGGCGCACATCCGGCCGCCGCTGTACGTCGACTACGGCTCGTACATCACGGTCGGCGAGGACACGTTCATCAACTACAACCTCACCGCGCTGGACGTCGCGCCGATCACCATCGGCCGCGACTGCCAGGTCGGGCCGAACGTCCAGCTGCTCACGCCGACGCATCCGGTGGAGCCGGAGCCGCGCCGGGACAAGCTGGAGGCGGCGCGGCCCATCACGATCGGCGACAATGTCTGGCTCGGCGGCGGGGCGATCGTGCTGGCCGGGGTGACCATCGGGGACAACAGCGTCATCGGCGCGGGTGCCGTCGTCACCAAGGACATCCCCGCCAACGTGGTCGCCGTGGGCAATCCGGCCCGGGTGATCCGTTCGATCTAGACGAGAGACAGGGACCCAGGTGGCGACCGGACGGAACGACCCCGAGCGGCGGGAGCGCATCATCATCGCCGCGCTCGACCTGATCGCGGCCGAGGGGGTCGCCGGGACCTCGCACCGCAAGGTCGCCGCGCGCGCCGGGGTGCCCCTCGGCTCGATGACGTACCACTTCGCCGGCATGGACGAGCTGCTGCGGGAGGCGTTCACCCGCTTCTCCAGCGGGATCGTCGCCGTCTTCGAGGAGCGGCTGGGCGCCGCCACCACGCAGGACGAGGCCCGGGAGGCGGTCGCCGATCTGGTCCACCATCTGTCCGGCGGCAATCAGCGCGAACTGGTCCTCACGCACGAGCTGTACACCCTCGCCGCCCGCAAGCCCGCCTACCGCGAGCTGACCCGCGAGTGGATGCGCCGCAGCCGGGTCGCCCTGGAGTGGCACTTCGACCCGGCGACGGCCCGTCAGCTCGACGCGCTGATCGAGGGCCTTTCCATCCACCGGGCGCTGGAGACCGAACCGCACGACCGCGCCCTGACCGTCGAGGCCATCGCCCGCATCACGCGCGCCTGACGCGCCCACAGCCCCTGGCCGGCACCCCACCTGACCAAGGTGCCGGCCAGGTCACCTCTCACGCACCGGCCGCCCGCGCCAGCAGGCACACCTGGGGCCACCTCGTGCCCGGGGTGGTCAGCCGGGCGGTGAGGGTGAACCCGGCCTCCTCCAGTTGTCCGACAACCCGGTCGGTGGACAGCAGGTGGATGGCGTACGCGAATCCGCCGGAACGCTTCTCCGAGGTGTAGGGCTCTCCGTTCCCGGCGTGGAACCCCAGCAGCAGCCGGCCGCCGGGGGCCAGGACGCGGCGGAACTCCGCGAAGAGGACCGGGAGCAGATCCGGCGGCGTGTGCAGGATGGACCACCAGGCGACGATCCCGCCGAGGCCGCCGTCCGGCAGTCCGAGCGCGTCCATCGTTCCGGTCTCGAAGCGCAGCTCCGGGTGGCGGTGCCGGGCGATGTCCACCATGCGCGGCGACACGTCCACGCCGTGGACGCTCAGCCCGAGACCGGCCAGATGGGCCGTCACATGGCCCGGTCCGCAGCCGAGATCGGCGACGGGGAGCCCGCCGTCCGCCCGGACCTCCTCCGCGAACGCGCCGATCAGCGCACGCCCCGGCACGTCCTCGGCAAAGAGGCCGGGGACGCGGGCGGCGTAGTCCTCGGCGACGGTGTCGTAGTAGGCGCGGGTCGCGTCGAGTTCGGTCATCCGTACGACCCTACGGGGTGGTTGTGCCGATGAGAGCCGGGCACCCCGCGCTCCCGGGCGGCCACCACCAGTTCCTGAACGCAAGAGCACGCCAAACTGGCCATAGAGCGGGTCAATTGCCGTGCCGCAGACATTATTTGTTGCGCACGGAGCGGTTCGCGTAAGGCTTCCGATGCACACCTCTTGACGTGTCCCGGGTAACAGCGGAACCATCAACACCCACCGGAGAGCGCTCTCTGAGTGTTCACCGGACCGTTCGTCGCGTCACCCGCACCAAGACCCAGGAGACGTACGTCCATGCACCTTCCCCCCACGGAAGCCCCCACCACACCCCCCACACCCACCTCCACCGCACCCTCCCGCCGCAGGCGCCGGGGCAGGACCTTCGGGTTCGCCGCGTTCGCCGTGTCGCTGCTCATGGCCGTCCCCACGGCGCAGACCGCCTTCGGGCAGGACGCGCAGGCCGTCGAGGGCGGCGGCGATCTCGGGCCCAACGTCATGGTGTTCGACCCGTCGACGCCGGACATCCAGGCCAAGGTCGACGAGGTCTTCAAGAAGCAGGAGTCGGCGCAGTTCGGCGACGGCCGCTATGCGCTGATGTTCAAGCCGGGCACGTACGACAACATCAACGCGCAGATCGGCTTCTACACGTCGATCGCTGGTCTCGGGCTGAACCCCGACGACACCACGTTCAACGGTGATGTCACCGTGGACGCGGGCTGGTTCAACGGCAACGCCACGCAGAACTTCTGGCGTTCGGCGGAGAACCTGGCGCTGAACCCGGTCAACGGCACCGACCGCTGGGCCGTCTCGCAGGCCGCTCCGTTCCGCCGGATGCACGTCAAGGGCGGCCTCAACCTCGCCCCCGACGGGTACGGCTGGGCGAGCGGCGGGTACATCGCCGACAGCAAGATCGACGGGCAGGTCGGACCGTACTCGCAGCAGCAGTGGTACACCCGCGACAGTTCCATCGGCAGCTGGGGCAACGGCGTCTGGAACATGACGTTCTCGGGTGTCGAGGGTGCTCCGGCGCAGAGCTTCCCCGAGCCGCCGTACACCACCCTCGAAAACACCCCGGTCTCCCGCGAGAAGCCGTTCCTCTACCTGGACGGCGACGACTACAAGGTGTTCGTCCCCGCCAAGCGCACCAACGCGCGCGGCGTCTCCTGGGCCAACGTCACCCCGCAGGGCGAGTCCATCCCGCTCGACCAGTTCTACGTGGTGAAGCCGGGCGCGAGCGCGGAGACGATCAACGCCGCGGTGGACCAGGGCCTGCACCTGCTGTTCACGCCGGGGATCTACCACGTCGACCAGACGATCAACATCGACCGCGCCAACACGGTCGTGCTGGGCCTCGGCCTGGCCACGATCATCCCGGACAACGGGGTCACCGCCCTCAAGGTCGGTGACGTGGACGGCGTGAAGCTGGCCGGGCTGCTCATCGACGCCGGCACCACCAACAGCGACACCCTGGTCGAGGTCGGCCCCGAGGGTGCGTCCGCGAGCCACGCGGACAACCCGACCAGCGTCCAGGACGTGTTCGTCCGGGTCGGCGGCGCGGGCGCCGGCAAGGCGACCACGGGCATGGTGATCAACAGCAACGACACGATCATCGACCACACCTGGCTGTGGCGCGCCGACCACGGCGAGGGCATCGGCTGGGAGACCAACCGCTCCGACTACGGCCTCCAGGTCAACGGCGACAACGTCCTGGCCACGGGACTCTTCGTCGAGCACTTCAACAAGTACGACGTCCGCTGGTCCGGCGAGAACGGCAAGACGATCTTCTTCCAGAACGAGAAGGCCTACGACGCGCCGAATCAGGACGCCGTCCAGAACGGTGACGTCAAGGGCTTCGCGGCCTACAAGGTGGACGACTCGGTCAACACGCACGAGGGCTGGGGGCTCGGCAGCTACTGCTACTTCAACGTCGACCCGAGCATCCGCCAGGACCACGGCTTCGAGGCCCCGGTCAAGGCCGGCGTGAAGTTCCACGACCTGATCGTCGTCTCGCTCGGCGGCCAGGGCCAGTACAACCACGTCATCAACGACACGGGTTCGCCGACCTCGGGTACGGAGACCGTCCCGTCCCAGGTCGTGTCCTTCCCGTAGACCGCAGGCAGGTACGGGACTCCGGTCACCGGAGTCCTCAGCGAGAACGCCCGCTCCGTCACTTCCGACGGGGCGGGCGTCGTCGTGTCAGGGGCGGCCGCCCGCCATCAGGGATTCGAGTCCGGCGAGACCCTCCAGGACGAACGCGCCCAGGCCGCGCACCCCGGTGGTGTCGATCCAGCGCACGAAGGCGACCTTGAAGACGGCGATGCCCGCCTCGGCCGCCAGGCTCGCCGCCGGTTCGCTGATGCCGCGTGCCCGCAGGGCCTCCCCCATCGCCGAGGCGAGGGACGCGAGCTTGACCAGCTCGCGTTCCTGGAGCTCCGCGTTGGCCGTGATGATCCGCTGCCGCTGCATCGCCTGCGGATGCCGCTCGTCCAGCACGGCCGCGGCCGCCTGGAGCGCCGCCGCCACCGCGTCGATCGGGGGCGCGGACGGGGGCGCACCGTCGAGGGCGCTCACCATGCGTTCCTGGAGCAGGGCGGAGCCCGCGAACAGCACCTCGCGCTTGTCCGCGTAGTGCCGGAAGAACGTGCGCTCCGTGAGCCCGGCCCGCTTCGCGATCTCGGTCACGGTCGTCTGCTCGTAACCCCGCTCGGCGTAGAGCTCCATGGCGGCCTGCTCCAGCCTGCCGCGTGCGTTCGGCTCCCATCGACCCATACGGCGAGTCTATGGGATGACAGTCACTGACATCGGGAGTAGGCTGATGACAGTCGCTGACATCAGGGGTCCGGCAGCGTTCCCGCCGCCCGGATCGTCAGCCTGTTCCAGGAGGTTTCCTCATGCGTGTATTCATCACCGGCGCGTCCGGCTGGATCGGTTCCGCCGTCGTTCCCGAGCTCATCGGGGCAGGTCACCAGGTTGTCGGGCTCGCCCGTTCGGATGCCTCGGCCGAGGCGCTGGCCGCCGCCGGGGCCGAGGTGCGACGCGGATCGCTGGACGACCTGGACGTGCTGCGCGAGGCCGCCGCCGACGCGGACGGGGTGCTCCACCTCGCGTTCAAGCACGACATCGCGTTCTCCGGGGACTTCCAGGGCGCCACCGAAGCGGACCGGAAGGCCATCGACGCCTTCGGGGACGCGCTCGCCGGGTCCGGCAAGCCCTTCGTCATCGCCTCCGGGCTCCTCGGGCTGGCCCCCGGCCGGGTCGCGACCGAGGAGGACGGGCGGAGCGCCGATCCGGACGCGCCGGCCGGCGGCCCGGGCGGACGCCAGGACAACGCGCGGGCGACGATCGCCCTCGCCTCCCGCGACGTCCGCTCGTCCGTCGTCCGGCTGCCCCCGACGGTCCACGGCGACGGGGACCAGGGCTTCGTGGCCTCGCTCGTCGCCACCGCCCGCGCCAAGGGCGTCTCCGGTTACATCGGCGACGGCTCCCAGCGCTGGCCGGCCGCCCACCGCGAGGACGTCGCGCACCTGTTCCGGCTGGCCCTGGAGCAGGCCCCCGCCGGCACCACGCTGCACGCGGCGGCCGAGAAAGGCGTCGTGCTGCGCTCCGTCGCCGAGACCATCGGCCGCCACCTCGGCGTCCCCACGGCCTCCGTCACCCCCGAGGACGCGCCCGGCCACTTCGGCTGGCTGGCCGGGATGGTGAGCCTCGACTCGCCCGCCTCCAGCGCCCTGACCCGCGAACGCTTCGGCTGGAAGCCGACCGGACCCGGGCTCATCGAGGACCTGGACCAGGGGCACTACTTCGGCACGCCGGGCGCGTAACGCGTAGCCCCACCGCCCTCACTGGTCGCGGCGGTGCACCGCGACCAGTGCCCACAGGGCGTAGACGGTCCAGGCGCCCGCCTCCGACGACGGGTGGAGCGCGAGGCCCGCGAGCGCGGCGACCGGGGCGAGCAGCGCGGAGGCGGCGTGCAGCTGGTCATCATCGCGTACGAGGCGGGGCTGGTGGCCCCGGGGCGGTGACGCGGTCGCGGCGGCGGGTGCCGCCGCGACGACAGGCCCTACAGCCAGCCCTTCTCCCGTGCCAGGCGGACCGCCTCGGCGCGGTTGCGGGCGGCCAGTTTCTGGATGGCCATGGAGAGGTAGTTGCGGACGGTGCCCTGGGAGAGGTGGAGGGAGGCGGCGATCTCCGCGTTGGTCGCGCCGTCCGCGGCGGTGCGCAGGACCTCGCGTTCGCGGTCGGTCAGCGGGTTCGCCCCGTCGGCGAGGGCGGCGGCCGCGAGGCCGGGGTCGATGACGCGTTCGCCGGCGAGCACCTTACGTACCGCTTCCGCGAGCTGGGACGCGGGGGCGTCCTTGACCAGGAAGGCATCGGCGCCCGACTCCATGGCGCGGCGCAGATAACCGGGCCGGCCGAACGTCGTGACGACCACGACCTTCACGTCCGGCAGGGTCTCGCGGAGCCGGGCCGTCGCCTCGATCCCGGTCATGCCGGGCATCTCGATGTCCAGGAGGGCCACGTCGACGGAGTGCTCCCGGGCCGCCGCCAGGACCTCGTCGCCGCGGGCGACCTGGGCGACCACCTCGATGTCCGGTTCCAGGCCGAGGAGCGCCGCCAGGGCCTCGCGCACCATGGACTGGTCCTCCGCGAGGAGAAGTCTGATCATGCTCATTCCGCGGATCCTAGGCCGGATTCGAACGGAACGCTGAGGACCATGGTGAAGCCTTTGCCCGAACGGGGGTGGGTGGGCCGGGTGGTGAGGGTGCCGTCCACCGAGGCCAGGCGTTCGGTGAGGCCGGTGAGGCCGTTGCCGGGCGCGGTTCCGGCGGCGCCCCGGCCGTCGTCGGCGACGGTGAGTTCGAGCACTCGCCCGTCCAGCGTCTGGCGGGGCGTCAGGGTCACCGTGCAGCGGCGCGCACCACTGTGGCGTACGACATTGGTGACCGCCTCCCGCAGCCCCCAGGCGAGCACCTCCTCCGCCTTCTCGGGCAGCCCCTCGGGCACGTCGGCCGGGACGTCGGCGTCGACTCCGGCGGCGGCCAGCGCGGTGCGGGCCCCGGCCAGTTCGCCGGGGAGCGTCGGGCGGCGGTATCCGGTGACGGCACTGCGTACGTCCACCAGGGCCTGGCGGCTGACCTGTTCGATGTCCGCGACCTGGGCGGCCGCCAGCTCGGGCCGGTCGGGGAGCATCCGGCCGGCCAGCTCGCTCTTGAGGGTGATCAGCGAGAGGGAGTGGCCGAGCAGGTCGTGCAGGTCGCGGGCGAGGCGCAGCCGCTCCTCGTTGGCGGCGAGCTGCGCGACGGTGGCCCGGGCCTGGCGCAGCTCGATCGTGGTGCGGACCAACTGCCGTACGCCCGTCATCGCGAACCCGCCCAGCAGGGCCGGGAAGACCAGGGCGGTGATGATCTCGCGCGCGTCCTCCAGGGTCGCCCCGACGCCCACCAGGACGGCGGTGACGACGGGGATCAGCCAGCGCGCGGTCCGCAGCGGCAGCGTGGCCCCGACGGAGACCGACACGTACACGAAGAGGACCAGCCACGGCGTGCCGAACGTCAGCGACATCAGCACCGCGACCGCCCCGAGGAAGGCGATCGACGCCCGGACCCGGAAGGGGTCGAGCGCCTTCGACGTGTGCCGGAAGACCAGGACCAGGTAGGCGCCGACGAAGACCAGCAGCCCGAGGACGCCGAGCGCGGTCGCCCACGGTGTGTGGTTGCCGTCGGCGAGGTCCTTGACCGGCGCGCTCATGAAGGCGAGCCAGATCCCGATCCACAGCAGCTTGATCCCGGCCTGCCGGGCGGTCGCGGGCGGCCGCCCGAGCCCCACCGACATCTCGTCGTCGTTCACGCCTTCAAGGTGTCCTTCCGGTAGAGCCAGGCCGCGCCGCCCGCGAAGAGCAGGAAGTAGACGCAGAGGACGGCGACGTCCTTGGCGTGGGGCGCGCCGCCCATTTCGACGGCCTGGCCGAGAGCAGCGTACGCGTGCGTGGGAAGCCACTCGGAGATGTTCTGGAGCCACTGCGGGAAGGTCGCGCTGGGCATCCAGAGGCCGCCGAGGATGGAGAGGCCGAAGTAGATGATCATCGTGACCGGGCGGACCGCGTCCCCGCTGGTGATGTAGCCGATGGCGACGCCGAGCGCGGCGAAGACCAGGGAGCCGGCCCAGATGACGCCGGTCAGCGCGAACCACTGCCAGAGGTCGAAGCGGACGTGTTTGACCGAGGCGGCGACGAGGAAGACCACGACGATGCACGGCAGGGTGACCATGGCGGCGCTGGCGATCTTCGCGAGGACGTAGCCCCGGCCGGGCAGCGCGGTCAGCCGCAGCTGGCGCACCCAGCCCTTTTCGCGCTCCTTGGCGATGCGCTCGCTGTTGCCCATGAGGACGGCGGTCAGCGCGCCGAAGGAGGCCATGGAGACCATGAAGAAGGACTGGAGGGTCAGATCCGTGTGCGGGATCTTGTCGGTGTCGTTCTGGGTGCCGGAGATCAGCAGGTAGATCACCGACGGGTAGATGACCGAGAAGAACATGAACTTCTTGTTCCGCAGGGTGCGGGTGACTTCGAGCCGGATCAGCGTGTTCATGAGGTCTTGGCCTCCTCGGCCTCGGTGATGGCGACGAAGGCCTGCTCCAGGCCGAGTCCGGCGACTTCGAGCTCGCGCGGGTAGAGGCCGAGGCCGTAGACCGCGTGGACGGTCGCGTCGGCGTTGTGGGACTGGATGCGCACCCGGCGGCCGTTGACGTCGAGCGAGGCGAGGAACGGCAGGGCGCGCAGGGCGGCCTGGTCGATCGCGCCCTCCAGCTCGAAGGAGATCCGGCGGGCCCCGGCCTTCGCCTTGATCTCGGCGGCGGTGCCGTCGGCGAGCAGGCGGCCCTTGTGCAGGACGAGGACGCGGTCGGCGATCGCGTCGGCCTCTTCCAGGTAGTGCGTGGCGAACAGGACGGTGCGGCCCTGCTCGGCCTGCTCGCGCATGGTGGCCCAGAACGCCTGGCGGGCGGTGACGTCCATGCCGGTCGTCGGCTCGTCGAGGACGATGAGGTCGTTGGCGCCGGCGGTGGCGAGCGCGAACCGTACGCGCTGCTCCTGGCCGCCGGAGAGCTTGTTGACCATCCGGCCGGCGATCGACGCGATGCCCGCCCGGGCCAGCACCTCGCCGACCGGGTGGGGACGCGGGTGCAGATCGCAGGCGAGCCGGACCAGTTCCTCGACGGTGACGTCCTCCATCAGGCCGCCGCTCTGGAGCATGGCGCCGACCCGGCCGGCCTTGATGGCCTCCTGCGGGCTGGTGCCGAAGAGGCTGACCGCGCCGGAGTCGGCGGTGCGCAGGCCGAGGAGGAGGTCGAGGGTGGAGGACTTGCCGGCGCCGTTGGGGCCGAGGAGGGCCACGGTCTCGCCGGGATGCAGGTCCAGGGTGAGCCCGTCGACGGCGCGTACGTCCCCGTAGACCTTGCTGACCTGGTCGAAGCTGACCACCGCGGTCCTCGTCGCGGTCGCTCCGGTGGCTGTCGTTGTCATGC
This sequence comes from Streptomyces sp. CB01249, assembly GCF_001905735.1. Classification (GTDB taxonomy): domain Bacteria; phylum Actinomycetota; class Actinomycetes; order Streptomycetales; family Streptomycetaceae; genus Streptomyces. The sequence goes on along the minus strand of NZ_LISW01000002.1, from coordinate 932,049 downwards.
GTCAAGACTGGCGGACCGGGGGGTGCGCGCGGCAGGGTCAGCGGTCGTGGATCCGGGATGACAGATGTCATGTGCCGGGGGTGACGGGCGTACGGGGGCGGGTGTACGGGGGTCTGCCGCGGGGAAGCCGCCGCGCCGGGCGGGGTCCGGTTTCGCCCGGTTACGCCGCCGCCCCCGGCCGGGGTCCGGTCGGGGGCGGGTGGGCTGTGGTGCGGGCCGGTCAGCCGTTGCCGTCGAGGTCGATGGTGACGGTGCGCTCGGCGGGGGTCTTCCCCATCAGCGCGCCCTTCATGGCGAAGGCCACGTCGTCCGCGCTGAGCTGGTGCTTCTTGCCGTCGCCCTTGGTGATCATGACGCCGTCGAAGACACCGGCGCAGAGCCGGTCGATCGCTTCCTTGTCGTAGACGTCGACGAGCTTCCCGTCGACGGCCTTCATCGACAGGATCTGCGGCAGCGACTTCGCCGGGCCGAACGGGATCTCCTTGCCCCCGGCCCTGATGGTGATCAGACCGGACATCGCGGGCTCGGCGAACTCCTTCATCGCCCGGTCCAGTTCGGCCTGGGTGACGGTGGGTTCCCGTGTGACGACGGGCAGTTCGACGGCCCTGGCGCTGCCGGTCTCGACCTGGGCGCGGTAGGCGTCCCGGACGGAGCCCATCGACTTGTTGACGTCGATCGCCTTGCCGGCCTTGCCCGGTACGGCAACGGCCTTGCCGGGCTCGAACTTGATGGTGCCGTCCCGCACGGTGCCGGAGCCCCCGGCCAGGTCCTGGAGCGCGACGCCCAGCTTCTCCTCGTCCACCGGGAAGACCGGCTCGACGGTCCGCTCGCCGCCGAAGAGCGAGCCGATGACGGAGACCGGGTTGTAGTCGCTGCCGGCCGCGGCGCGCACGGTGGCCTGGCTGTCCAGGGAGAGCCCGGCCTTGTCCGGGGCGAGCTGCGTCTCCTTGCCGTCCACGGTCAGCTTGAGCGGGGTCGCGGCGCGCTTGGCAAGGGCGGCGTCCAGCTTCTCGACGCCGTCCTCCTTGGTGCCGCCGCCGATGTCGACGCCGAGGACGGTGGTGCCCTTGGGGACGTCGGAGTGGTTCATCAGGAGTCCGGCGCCGTACGCGACACCGAGCAGGCAGACGACCGCCACACCGAGCAGGACCAGCTTCGAGCGGCCCTTCTTGGCGGGCGCGGGCTTCGGAGCGGGCCGGGGCGCGGCGGCGGCGGGCTTCGGCGCCGCGCTTCCGGGTCCGCCGGGGCCACCGGGCCCACCGGGACCCGTGCCCATCGGGTCGCCCGGGACGTTCCGGCCGCCGGGCACGACGGGGATGCCGCTGTTCAGCGTGTCACCCGAGACGTTGCCGCCGGGGCCGCCCGGGGGCGGGGCGAACTGCGGGGTGAGGATGGCGGTGTCGTCGGACATGCGCGGCGGCGAACCGCCCTGCCCGGGGCCGCCCGTGTTGAGCGGACCGGGGCCCGGCGGGAAGGGGCCGGGGCCCGACGGGAAGGGGCCGGGGCCGTCGAGGTTCGGGGTGAGCGGCGAACTTCCGGCGGCCGGGCCCGTGGTGGGGCCGGCCGGGCCGGGGGTGCGCACACCCAGGTCGGGGGTGGCACGCGGACCGCCGGGGCCCTCGCCGGGGCCCTCCGGGAAGTCGCGCTGCGGCCCGTCCGAGAAGTACGGCAGGTCGGTACGGGGGCCGGAGGGCGGGGAGACGCGACCGGGACCACCGGGGCCACTGGGAGTGCCGGGACCGGTGGGGCCACCGGGACCCGTCGGGGCGCCGGGACCACCCGCACCGCCAACACCGCCGGGCCCACCCGTAACACCAGCACCGCCGGGAGCACCCGCACCGCCGGGACCACCCGTAACACCAGCACCGCCAGGCCCGCCAGCACCGCTGGGAGCACCCGCGTCACCAGGCGCCGGGAAGCCCGCGCCGTCCGTGTCGCCGGGGCCGCCGCCCGTCGGCGGCTTCGCGGCCGCCGGGGGCTTGCGCGGGGCGAACCAGTCGCTGCCGCTCTTCTCCTTGGCCGGCTTCTCGGACTCCGCCGGGGACGCGTCCTCGCCGGACTCCGCGGCCGGTGCCTGAGGGGTCTGCGGTGCGCCGCCCGGCGCGGAGGCGCCCGGACGCGGGGTCGAGCCGGTGCGCTCGCCCTCGCCCTCGGCGTCGCTCATGGGCGTACGCATGACAACAGGCGGGATGGGGCGCGACCCCGGGATGTTGATCCGGATGCGCGTCGTCAGCGTCGTCTCGGTCTTCGGCTCTTCCGGCCGGTCCGGCCCGCCGGGCTCCTGGGATCCGTCCGAGGCGTCCTGCGACGGATACTGGCGGGATCCGTACGGCGGCGTACCCGAGGGGTACGCGGCTCCCCCGCGACCCTGGGGCCCGGAGGACGAACTGTCAGTTTCACGACTCAAAGCAGGTTCTCCCGATTGGCTCCGCCGCCCGTGCTTCCCCCGTGCCACAGCCCGGGCGCGCGAACCACCATACTGGCCGCCGCCGGTACACACCCCGCGACCGGGGGAAACGACTGCGCACCCCCCGGACGGGCAGGGGGCATTACGGGATCGGACGGAGCACATTACTTGGCAGGTCGGCCGCTTTCGGCCCGCTGCCCGGACGATCGCGGCATGGTGGCACAGATCACAGCGATGGCCATTCCGCCCAGCATGAAGAGCCCGAGGCCGAGCGCGTCACCGAAGACATAGTCCCCTTCGGGGCGCCCGCTGAGCAGAAAGACGACCGAAACCAGCCATCCCGCCGCCGGGGCCACGGCCCCGGGCTGGGTGCCCATCAGGGTGCGCCCGCCGTAGAAGAGGCCGGCCGCCGCCGCCAGGGCGATGAGCAGTCCGCCGGGGAACCAGGCGGGCTGGACCAGCGTTCCGGCGATGCCCACGACGGCGCCGAGGACCGCGAGCCCGAACAGGGCGGCGATCCGGGCGGGGTTGAGGGGGGCGGCCAGACCGGTGGCCGGAATGTCCTTCTTCTGTGCGCCCGTCCGGTCGCCGCCGGCCCGCGCCCTGCTGCTGCCGCTCACCGGTCCGCCCCCGGCACACCCGCGAAGAGGTCCCGTTCGCGTTCGCCCGCCGGGGCGCCCGGCGTGCCGCTGACCAACTCGTAGTACTCGGTGGTGAACACGGGCTGCCCCAGGTCGTTCGACAGGGCGAAGTAGGGCCCCTGGACGGCGATCTGGGTGGCGTGCGCCCGCATCGCCGCGGTCTTCGCGTCCTCGTGGCCGGTGCCGTCGATCACGGTGGTGATCCGGTCGTCGTCCACCACGCCCGGTACGTCGCCGATCGCGGCGATCCCCGGGAACGCGTCCGGGGCCTCGGCGCGCAGCGCGGCGAACCCCTCCTCGGCGACCGAGCGCGGCACCCGGTTCCAGTAGACCTTCGCGACGGCGTGCGGGTCGCCGGAGCCGGGCCGGTACGCGGCGTCGGCGGCCAGCTCGGCGGCGCGGGTGGCGACGCGGTGGGCCTGGATGTGGTCGGGGTGTCCGTAGCCCCCGTCGGGGTCGTACGTCACCAGGACCTGGGGGCGCACCTCGCGGATGACGTCGGCGAGGTGTCCGGCGGCCTCGTCCACGTCGGCCGACCAGAAGGCGCCGGGGCGGTGGTTCTGCTCGGCGCCCATCATCCCGGAGTCGCGGTAGCGGCCGGGGCCGCCGAGGAAGCGGTGGTCGGTGACGCCCAGCTCCTTCATGGCCGCCGCCAGCTCACCGCTGCGGTACGGGCCCAGCGCGTCGTCGCGGTCGGCGGCGAGACCGGCGAGCGAGGGCGGGATGATCTCGCCCTCCTCGCCGAGCGTGCAGGTCACCAGCGTGACCAGGGCGCCCTCGGCCGCGTACCTGGCCATGGTGGCGCCGTTGTTGATCGACTCGTCGTCCGGGTGCGCGTGCACCAGGAGCAGCCGCCGGGCGGGAAGGTCCGTCATGGCACCAGCCTACGAGCCCGCAGGACGGCCGCCCGCCGACGGGTGGCCCGGTCAGAACTTGATGCCGCCGATCATGCCCGCCACGTTCGTCGTCAGCTCGGAGATGGTGGGTGCGATGGACGAGCTGGCGAGATAGAAACCGAGCAGCGCGCAGACGACCGCATGTCCTCCCTTCAGTCCGGACTTCCGGATCAGCAGGAAGACGATGATCGCCAGCAGCACCACCGCCGAAATCGAGAGCGCCACGGCGGTTCACCTCCATCTGTACGGTCGGGACGGGCAGCACGCATGGAGCCAGCAGGTTCATACCCACCGAGCGCTACGGATCATAACTATCCGTGGCAACGCATTGTTCGGGGCACAGCAGCACGAGGGGCGCACGGACGGGCGTGGGTCGATAGGTTCGGCGCATGACTTCGTCAGAGATCACGTTTCCGCTCCAGCAGGCCCGGACCATGAGATTCACCCTTGGGGCACCGCGTGCGTTCACGGTGTCACCCGACGGTGGACGCGTGGTCTACCTGCGCTCGGGTTCGGGTACGGACCGCTCGGGGCAGCTCTGGGCGCTGGACCTGGACGAGGCCTCCGGGCCGCGAGAACGCCTGGTGGCCGATCCGCGGGCGCTGCTGGGCGGTTCACAGGAGCGTCTGTCGGCGCAGGAGCGCGCCCGGCGGGAGCGCAGCCGCGAGGGCTCCTCGGGGATCGTGGGCTACGCGCTGGACGGGGCCGCCGAGTTGGCCGCGTTCGCGCTCTCGGGGAAGGTGTACGTCGCCGATCTGGGCGCGGGCACGGCGCGCGCGCTGCCCGTTCCCGGCCCGGTGATCGATCCGCGCCCCTCCCCGGACGGGCGACACGTCGCCTATGTGTCCAAGGGTGCCCTGCGCGTGGTCGGGGTGGACGGCGCGGCGGACCGGGCGCTCGCCGAGCCGGAGGACGGCCATGTCACGTACGGGCTCGCGGAGTTCATCGCCGCCGAGGAGATGCACCGCTTCCAGGGCTTCTGGTGGTCGCCGGAATCGGACCGGCTGCTCGTGACCCGGGCCGATGACAGCCCCATCCAGCGGTGGTGGATCGCGGACCCCGCGCACCCCGACCGCAAGCCGGCCGAGGTCGCCTACCCCGCGGCGGGCACGCCCAACGCGGAGGTGGGGCTCCATGTCCTGGACCTGGACGGCAAGCGCACCGAAGTGGTGTGGGACCGGGCCCGGTTCCCCTATCTGGCGCGGGTGCACTGGTCCTCGTACGGGGCTCCGCTCCTCCTCGTCCAGGCCCGGGACCAGCAGAGCCAGCTGTATCTGGCGGTGGACCCGGAGACCGGGGCGACCCGGACCGTGCACGCGGACGAGGACCCGGTCTGGCTGGAGCTGTTCTCCGGGGTGCCCGCGTGGGCGCCGGACGGGCGGCTCGTGCGGATCACGGACGAGGGCGGGGCGCGGCGGCTCGCGGTCGGCGACCGGACGCTGACCAGGAGCCGGCTGCACATCCAGTCGGTGCTGGACATCGGGGACTCCGACGTCCTGGTGTCGGCGTCGGCGGGCGAGGAGGCGGCCGAGCCGGAGACCGGCGAGACCCATGTGTACCGGGTCAACGAGCTGGGCGTCGAGCGGGTCTCCGAGGGCGTCGGCGTGCACACGGCGGTCCGGTCGGGCCGGGTGACGGTGCTGGTCTCGGCGACGCCGGAGCGGCCCGGGGCGGTGGCGCGGGTGCTGCGGGACGGCAAGGAGATCGCCGTCGTGGAGAACCGTGCGGAGCGCCCGGTGCTGACCGCGCGGCCGGTGTTCACCGAAGGGGGCGCACGGCGGATTCCGTGCGCCGTGTTGCTCCCCACCGGATACTCGGAATCGGATGGTCCGCTTCCGGTCCTCATGGACCCGTACGGCGGACCGCACGGCCGACGGGTCGCGGCCGCCCACAATCCGCATCTCACCTCGCAGTGGTTCGCGGACCAGGGCTTCGCGGTGGTCGTCGCGGACGGACGCGGCACGCCCGGTCGTTCACCGGCCTGGGAGAAGGCGGTCAAGGACAACCTGGCCCTCAGCCTCGACGACCAGGTGGAGGCCCTGCACGCGCTCGCGGAGCGCTTCCCGCTGGATCTGGACCGGGTGGCCATCCGGGGCTGGTCGTTCGGCGGCTTCCTGGCCGGGCTGGCCGCGCTGCGGCGGCCCGACGTCTTCCACGCGGCGGTGGTCGGCGCCCCGGTGACCGACCAGCGGCTCTACGACACCCACTACACCGAGCGCTACCTGGGCGATCCGGCGCGGAACCCGGAGGTGTACGCGCACAACTCGCTGGTCACCGACGCGGGCCTGTCGGGCGCGGCCGAGCAGGTGCGGCCCATGCTGATCATCCACGGTCTCGCGGACGACAACGTGGTCGTCGCGCACAGCCTGCGACTGTCCTCGGCGCTGCTCGCCGCGGGCCGGCCGCACGAGGTACTGCCGCTGAGCGGGGTGACCCACATGACCCCGCAGGAAAAGGTGGCCGAGAACCTGCTGCTGCTCCAGGTGGACTTCCTGAAGCGGTCGCTGGGGCTGCGGGAGGCGTCGTAGTTACCAGCCGGGCGGCGGCTGCGAGGGCGGCGGGGGCGGGCCGAAGCCGCCGCCGCCCTGCGGGTAGCCGTAGCCGGGGTGGTGCGGGGGCGTGGCCGGTGTGGGGCCCCAGCCAGGGCCGGTGCCGGTCCAGGGGTCCTGGCCCGGGGCGCGGACCGGGCCCGGCACGGCGAGGGCGATGAGCGCGGCCACGGCGGCGAGTACCTGGAAGAACGAGCTGAGCAGGCTGAGCTGGAGCTCGGTCGGCAGGTCGCCGAAGTGGTCCAGCATGTCGTAGTGCACGATCCGGACCACCCCGAACACCCCGCCGGGCAGCAGCACCGCCGCGGCCACCAGGCCGAACGGGCGGGCGTGCGGGGCCCGGGCCACGGCGCTGATCCCGGCGAACACGCAGAGCAGGGCGAGCATCACGGTGGCCCAGCCCGGCGGCGGACCGGTCAGGTACTGCGCGATGCGGTCACCGCCCACGTACCAGTCGGGGAAGAACTCCGGGTCCCGGACGAGCTGGCGGATCTCCCAGGCGATCAGCACCGCCCCGGCCGCGCACAGCGCCAGGAACGCCAGGACGCCCGCGCCGGGGCCCGGTCCCGCCGGCGTCCGCTCGTAGGAGTCGGCGGGCGGGCGGCGGCCCGCTCCGGCGGTGATGATCATCGCGGCGGCCGCGGCGACGGCGACGAAGGCGCAGATCAGGGCCCGTGAGCGCAGGTCGTCGGAGTACGCGGCCTCCATCCGGCGGCTGCCGATGGTCCAGAGTCCGGGGAGCCGCACGGTGAGGGTGACCACCCCGGCGACGACGAGCGCGGACGCGGCGGACGCGGCGCGGAGGGCGGCCACGGCGACGGCCACGTACACCACGAAGAGGACGAGGTCCGTGCCCGAGGTGGTGGGGGCGGTCCGCATGCGGGTGTCGTACAACCCGGACCAGTAACGCCACAGTTGGCCGAAACCGATCGCATCGACATCCCGTATCAGCCAGCACGCGACGATCACCGCGAGCACGGCGGACAGGACGGCTCCGGTGGCTCTTGCTCCGCGGGTCAGTATCACACCGGCGATACTTCCGTGCGTCCGCCCTCCGGACAAGAGGGCCTGCGCCGCCGTCCGTACGGCGACCGGCCGGGGGGCGTCACACCCCACCGGCCGGTTCCACGGCACCCGCACGGCCGTACGTTGTCGATGATGCCGCGTCCGTATATCGGGGAGGTTGCCCGTGTGTTAACGCCGCGTCAGACGGCCCGGCTGCTCCCGGACGGCGGGGGCGGGCCCTCGTCGCGGTCCGCCGCTCCCGGCTGCTCGGCGGCCTCCGTGGCCTCCGTGGCCTCCGTGGCGCCCGTGGCCTCCGCCGCCTCCGTCGCCCGCGCGGCCGCCTCCTCCTGGCCGCCCTCCCCCGGCACCGCGTCGAGGGTGCCCTCCGGCGGGACCACCCGCTTCTCCTCCGCAAAGTGGCAGGCGGAGGGGTGCTGGGCCGGAGTGTCCACGTCCTGGAAGACCGCCGGGACCGCCAGCAGCGGCACCTCCAGCTCGCACCGCTCCTGGGCCTTCCAGCAGCGGGTGCGGAAGCGGCAGCCGGAGGGCGGGTTGGCGGGCGAGGGCACGTCGCCGTGCAGGATGATCCGCTCGCGGAACTCCCGCGCCGCCGGGTCCGGCACCGGCACGGCGGAGAGCAGCGCCTGCGTGTACGGGTGCGTGGGGTGGTCGTAGATCTCCGCGTCGGTGCCGATCTCCACGAACCTGCCCAGATACATCACGCCGACCCGGTCGGAGATGTGCCGCACGATGGAGAGGTCGTGCGCGATGAACACGTAGCTCAGGTTGAACTCGGCCTGCAGCCGGTCCAGCAGGTTGACGACCTGGGCCTGGACGGAGACGTCGAGCGCGGAGACCGGTTCGTCGGCGACGATGATCTCCGGGTTGAGCGCGAGGCCGCGGGCGATGCCGATGCGCTGGCGCTGGCCGCCGGAGAACTGGTGCGGATAGCGGTTGATGTACTCCGGGTTGAGCCCGACGACGTCCAGCAGCTCCTGCACCTTGCGGCGCCGGCTGCCCTTCGGGGCGACCTCCGGGTGGATCTCGTACGGCTCCCCGATGATGTCGCCGACCGTCATGCGCGGGTTGAGCGAGGTGTAGGGGTCCTGGAACACCATCTGGATGTTGCGGCGGACGGCCTTCAGCGCGCGGCCGGACAGCTTGGTGATGTCCTCGCCCTTGTAGCGGATGGCGCCGGACGTCGGCTTCTCCAGCTGCACGAGCAGCCGGGCGACCGTCGACTTGCCGCAGCCGGACTCCCCCACGACGCCCAGGGTCTCGCCGGCCCCGAGGTCGAAGGTGACCCCGTCCACGGCCTTGACCGCGCCGACCTGCTTCTTGATGAGGATGCCCTGGGTCAGCGGGTAGTGCTTGACGAGGTCGCGCACCTCCAGGATCGGTTCGCCGCCCGCGTACGCGCTCTCCTGGCGCGACTTGGACAGCAGGGTCCGCGCGGTCTCGCCCTCCTCGCGCGCTTCCTTGCGCCCCGAGTGGTCAGCGTGCATCGAGCGTCTCCTTCCAGAAGTGGCAGGCGCTCTGTCGGTGCTCGGCCACGTCGTACAGCGGCGGCACGTCGGTGCGGCAGACGTCCTGGGCCATCGGGCAGCGCGGGTTGAAGGCGCAGCCGGGCGGGATGTGCAGCAGGTTGGGCGGCAGGCCCTTGATCGCGTACAGCTCCTGGCCCTTCTGGTCCAGGCGCGGGATCGAGGCGAGCAGGCCCTTGGTGTACGGATGGGCGGGGGCCTTGTAGATGTCGTGCACGGGCGAGGTCTCCACGATGCGGCCCGCGTACATCACGGCGATCTTGTCGGCGACATCCGCGACCACGCCGAGGTCGTGGGTGATGAGGATCAGGCCCATGTTCAGCTCGCGCTGGAGCTCCGCGAGGAGGTCCATCACCTGGGCCTGGACGGTGACGTCAAGGGCGGTGGTCGGCTCGTCCGCGATGATCAGGGAGGGCTCCAGGGCGAGCGCCATCGCGATCATGATGCGCTGGCGCATCCCGCCGGAGAACTGGTGCGGATAGTTGCCGACCCGCTCCTTGGCGGCCGGGATGCGGACCCGGTCCATCAGCTCGATGGCCTTGGCCTTCGCGTCCTTGCGGGACATCCCGCGGTGCACGACGTACATCTCGCCGAGCTGCTCGCCGACGGTCAGGACGGGGTTGAGGGAGGACAGCGCGTCCTGGAAGATCATGGCCATCTCCTGGCCGCGGATCTTCCGGCGCTCCTCCTTCTTCATCTTCAGCAGGTCGCGGTCCTTGAACAGGATCTCGCCCTGCGGGATCTTCCCCGGGGGCATGTCGAGGATGCCCATGACCGCCTGCGCGGTGACCGACTTGCCGGAGCCGGATTCGCCGAGCACCGCGAGCGTCTCGCCCTCGGCCACCGAGTAGTTGACCCCGTTGACGGCCTTCACGACCCCGTCCCGGGTGTGGAACTCCACGTGCAGATCGCGCACTTCGAGCAACATGGCAGCGGACTCCTCAGCGCAGCTTGGGGTCGAGGGCGTCGCGCACCGCGTCGCCGAGCATGATGAAGGCCAGCACCGTCACCGCCAGCGCGCCGGCGGGCCAGAGGAGCATGTGCGGGGCGTTGCGGATGTACTGGGACGCGGCGGAGATGTCGATGCCCCAGGAGACGGCGGGCGGCTTCAGTCCCACGCCGAGGAACGACAGGGTCGCCTCCAGCGAGATGTACGTGCCCAGCGCGATGGTCGCGACGACGATGACCGGGGCGATGGCGTTCGGCGCGATGTGGCGCAGCATCATCCGGCCGTTGGAGGCGCCGAGGGCCCGGGCGGCCTGCACGTAGTCGTTGTGCTTGGCGGTGATGACGGAGCCGCGGGCGATGCGGGCGATCTGCGGCCAGCCGAGCAGGACGATGAAGCCGATCACCGGCCAGACGGTGGAGCTGGTCACCACGGAGAGGAAGACCAGGCCGCCGAGGACGACGGGGATGCCGAAGAAGATGTCGGTGAGCCGGGACAGGAGCGCGTCCCACCAGCCGCCGAAGAACCCCGCGAGGCCGCCGAGGACGCTGCCGATCAGGGCGACGCCGACGGTGGAGCAGATGCCGACGGTGACGGAGTTGCGGGCACCGTAGACGACGCGGGTGTAGACGTCGCAGCCCTGTCCGTCGTAGCCGAAGGGGTGGCCGGGCTGGGAGCCCTGCTGGGCCTTGCCGAGGTCGCAGTCGAGCGGGTCGCCGGAGGCGATGAGCTGCGGCCAGATCGAGATGACCACCAGGAACAGGATGATCAGCGCGGAGATGATGAAGACCGGGTTGCGGCGCAGGTCGCGCCAGGCGTCGGACCACAGGCTCTGCGGTTTGGTGTCCGGGCCGGTGCCGTCCGGGCCGCCGGGGGTCTTCTCCAGGCTGTCGCCCTCCGCGAGCGCGAGGTCCGTGGGCCCGCCGGCTCCGGCGGCCGAGATCGCCTCGTCCGGTGTCTGCTCAGGCATAGCGGATCCTCGGGTCGAGTACGGCGTAGAGGAGGTCGACGATCAGGTTGGCCGCCAGGAAGACCAGCACCAGGACGGTGACGAAGCCGACGACGGTCTGCGAGTTCTGGCGCAGGATGCCCTGGTAGAGCTGGTAGCCGACGCCGTGGATGTTGAAGATCCGCTCGGTGACGATCGCCCCGCCCATCAGGGCACCCACGTCCGTACCGATGAAGGTGACGACGGGGATCAGCGAGTTGCGCAGCAGGTGGCGGATGACCACGCGGCGCCGGGGCAGACCCTTGGCGGTCGCGGTGCGGACGTAGTCGGCGCGGGTGTTCTCGGCGATCGAGGTCCGGGTGAGCCGGGTGACGTACGCCAGCGAGACGGAGGCGACCACCAGGCCCGGGATGATCAGCTCGTTCAGGGGGGCCTCGGGCGAGACGGACGGTTTGATGACGCCCCATTCGACGCCCAGGAGCAGCTGGAGCAGCAGACCGGTGACGAAGGTCGGGATGGAGATCACGACCAGCGTCAGGATGAGGACGGCGGTGTCGACGGGCCGGCCCCGGCGCAGCCCCGTGACCACGCCGAGGCTGATGCCGATCACGATCTCGAAGACGATCGCGACGAGGGTGAGGCGGATGGTGATGGGGAAGGCGGTGCCCATCAGCTCGGTGACCTTCTGCCCGTTGAACGCGGTGCCGAAGTCGCCGGTGAAGACGTTGCCCATGTAGGTGAGGTATTGCTGCCACACCGGCTTGTCGAGGCCGAATTCCGTGCGGAGTTGGGCGGCGGTCGCCGGGTCGCACTGGCGGTCGCCGCAGAGACCCGCGATGGGGTCACCCATCACGTTCACCATCAGGAAGATCAACAGCGTGGTGCCGAAGAAGACCGGGATCATCTGCAGCAGCCGCCGGATCACATAACGTCCCATGAAGGGCTCCGGGGGTCGCGGGGGACGGAGGCTGAGGAGTCGGGGGGACGGGGAAGCCGGGCGGCCGGTGCGTCACCGCACGGTCGCCCGGCTCCGTCCCTTACTTGACCTTGATCTGCTCGTACACCGGGACGCTGAACTGGTTCAGCGAGACGTTGGTGACGTTCTCCGAGTAGCCGGCGCTGCCGTTCTGGTACCAGAGCGGGATGACGGGCATCTGCTGGACCATGACCTTCTCGGCGTCCTGGAAGGTGGAGACGGCCTTGGCCTTGTCGGACTCGGCGTTGGCCTTGTCCACGAGGTCGTCGAACTGCTTGTTGTTCCACTTGCCGTCGTTGGACGAGGCGTTGGTGTAGTACACGGGCTGCAGGAAGTTCTGGATGAGCGGGTAGTCCATCTGCCAGCCCGCACGCCAGGCGCCGTGCAGCTTCTGCTGGGAGACCTGGCTGCGGAAGTCGGCGAAGGTGCCGACGGGGGCGCCCACGCACGCCTTGTTGTTGCCCATGACCTTGTTGATGCTGTTGCAGACGGCGTCGACCCATTCCTTGTGGGAGCCGGTGTCGCCGTTGTACGAGATCTTGAGCTGGCCGCCGGGGATGCCGCCGCCGTCCTCGATCATCTTCTTGGCCTCGGCGGCGTTGTACGTGCACTCCTTGCCGCAGAGCCCCTTCTTGAAGCCGCCGTCCGCGCCGAGGACCGGGGAGGTCCAGTCGGACGCCGGGGTGCGGGTCTTCTGGAAGATCTGGTCGGTGATCTGCGGGCGGTTGATCGCCATCGAGAGGCCCTGGCGGACCTTGACCGCGCCGGCCGTGTTCCAGTTCTTGTCGTAGAACGGGAAGGCGAGGGTCTGGATGATGCCGGCCGGGGTGTTGATGTAGCGGTCGCCGAGGTCCGCCTTGACGTTCTTGAGCTGCGAGGCGGGCACGTCGTCCACGAGGTCGAGGTTGCCGGCCGTCAGGTCGGTGTAGGCGGTGTTGTTGTCGGTGTAGACCTTGAGGTCGATGCCGCCGTTCTGCGCCTTGTCGTCCCCGGGGTAGTCGTCCCACTTGCGCAGGCTCATCGAGGAGCCCTTGGTGTACTTGTCGATGGTGTACGGACCGTTGCCGATGGGCTTGGACAACCAGGCGGCGTGGTCGGTGAAGAAGGTCTTGGGGAGCGGCGCGAAGGCCGGGTAGCCGAGGGTGTCGGGCCACAGCGAGAACTTCTGCGACAGCTTGACCGTGAAGGTCTTGTCGTCCACGACCTTGAGGCCGGACAGCTTGGTGGCGGTGGCCTTCCCGGTCTCCGGGTGCACCTTGTCGTAGCCGTCGATGTAGCCGAAGAAGTAGGCGTTCTTCTGGTTGTTCTTCAGGAGGGCGCCGTAGTTCCAGGCGTCCACGAAGGAGTTGGCGGTGATCTTCTCGCCGTTGCTGAAGGTCCAGCCGTCCTTCACCGTGACGGTGAAGTTCTGGTTGTCCTTGGACTCGATCTTCTCGGCCAGCATGTTGGTGGCCTCGCCGGTCTTCGGGTCGTACTTCTTCAGACCCCGGAAGACCATGTCGAGGACCTTGCCGCCCTGCACCTCGTTGGTGTTGGCCGGCTCCAGCGGGTTCTGCGGGTCACCCCAGGACGAGCTGACGATCCCGTCGGCGCCACCTCCACCGCCACCGCTGTCGCCCCCGCCGCAGGCCGTCGCCGCCAGGGCGACGGCCGCCGCACATGCGGCCCACTTGACGTGTGTGGCTCCGCGCATGGAGTGCCTCCTCATTGTGCTCCGGCTTACGTGAGGTCAAATATCACCTCAGAACGGGGCGTACGCATATCTACTCCCCCCATTCGGGCATGGCGGCGACCGTCCGGACGCCGGCGAACACCCCCGGACACCGGATTCCGGACGCGTACACGACACTCCGCCGGGCACCCCCACCCCCTCTGACGAGCGGCGAAGCGGTAACGACGGGGCAACAAACCGGCATCGGCCGCATAGCGCCACATCCGGATGTACGAATTCCGAGACAATGCCGCCCGGATATCGGACTCAATGCCCGGATTGCATTGAATTGCAGAGCAATATGCCTTGGAACGAGTAAACGCAAGGCAAAGGACTCGCCATGCAAAGGTCATGGATGAGTCAAGGGGCCAAAGAGCAGACCAAGGCGGCTCGACATTCATTGACCCTGCGTGAATTGCGTTGAAAAAGTCCGGGTAGCCCGTGGGTGTGCCCTGCGGAGTCCTTCGACCCTCCGGGCCAGGAGCACCATGACGATTCCAACCTCGAACGCAGCAGCCCCTCTTGAGGCGGCGGATGTGACGGCGGCCCTTCCGCCCGAGACCGCCTCCGGCAAGGGAGGCGACGGCCGGTCGCCCGGAAAGCTCGCCTGGCGGCGCTTCAAGCGGGACCGCACCGGCGTGATTTCCGCGTATGTGGTCATTTTCTTCTTCGTGGTGGGCATTGCCGCCCCGCTGATCGCGAAGCTGTACGGAAAGGACCCGTACACGACGTACGGGCAGAACGACACCAGCCTGCTGGACGACTTCGGCTCCCCGGTCCTTCCCAACGGCGGCATCAGCGGCGACTTCTGGTTCGGCATCGAGCCCGGCCTCGGCCGGGACGTCTTCACCTTCCTGCTCTACGGCATCCGCAACTCCCTGCTCATCGCCGCCGCCACCACGCTGCTCGTCACCGTGATCGGCATCGCGATCGGCATCACCGCGGGCTACCTCGGGGGCAAGACGGACTACCTGGTCGGCCGGGTCATCGACATCCTGCTGGCCTTCCCGTCCACGCTCTTCTTCATCGCCTTCTGGCCCGTACTGCTCTCGATCCTGGTCGACCCGGAGGAGAACACTCCGGTCTGGCTGACCGTGGTCACCCTGATCTCGGTCATGACCGCCTTCGGCTGGGCCTCCATCGCCCGTCTGCTGCGCGGTGAGGTGCTGGCCCTGCGCGAACGCGAGTTCGTGGAGGCCGCCAAGGTCACCGGCGCGTCCCCGGCGCGGATCATCTTCAAGGAACTGCTGCCCAACCTCTGGACGCCGATCCTGATCCAGGCCACGCTCGCGCTGCCCGCGTACGTGACGGCGGAAGCGGGTCTCGCCTTCCTCGGCGTCGGGCTGACCTCACCGACCCCGGACTGGGGCGTGATGATCCAGCGCGGCTCGGACGTCTACCAGAGCGACATCACGTTCATGCTCTTCCCCGGCGCGTCGATGGTGATCTTCGTGATCGCCTTCAACCTCCTCGGCGACTCCGTGCGCGACGCACTGGACCCCAAGACCAAGCGCTGAATCCGCCGTACTCCGGACGGGCGACGGGGCCCACCCGGATCCATCGTTTCTCCACTCGACCAGAGCAGGAAGCCATGTCTCTCTCCCGCAGAAACTTCGTCATCGCCACGTCGGTCGCGGCCGGCGGCACGATGGTGCTCACCGCCTGCAGCAGCGGCAGCTCCACCGCCGGCAAGGGCGACAAGAGCAAGGGCCACGGCGGCACCGACAAGTACACCGGCTCGGTGGTCGTTGGCACCAAGGAGGACTCCACGGGCGCCGCTCCGGAGATCCCGGGCGCCAAGAAGGGCGGGACGATCCGCGGCATCGCGCCGGACGACTTCTCGCACCTGGACCCGCAGCGCATCTACTTCTCGTGGAACTCCGCGGTCGGTGACCTCTTCATCCGCTGCCTGACCGGCTACAAGATCGCCTCCGACGGCTCGATGAAGCTCGTCGGCGACCTCGCCACCGACGCCGGCACCACCAAGGACGGCGGCAAGACCTGGGCGTTCACGCTCAAGGACAACCTCAAGTGGGAGGACGGCAAGGAGCTCACCGTCGAGGACGTGCGCCACGGCATCGAGCGCGGCTTCGCCAGCTTCACCACCGAGGGCGCGGGCTACGCCCAGCAGGCGCTCACCGGCACCACCGACTTCCGCGGCAAGTACAAGGGCCCGTTCAGCGGCAAGCACCTCGACTCGGTCGTGGTCGACAAGGCCGCGAAGAGCATCACCTTCAAGCTCGCCGAGGCCCGCCCGGACTTCAACTTCACCCTGGCGATGAGCTCCTACGGTGCCGTCCCGGTCAAGGGCGACAGCAAGGAGAAGTACGACAAGGACCCGGTGTCCTGCGGCCCGTACCGCATCAAGTCGCACTCCGTCGACAAGTCGATGACCCTGGTCCGCAACGAGCACTGGGACCCGAACAACGACGCGATCCGCAACGCGTACCCGGACAGCATCGTCTACGAGTTCGGCCCCGAGTCGCTCCAGGCCACCGACCGGCTGATCGCCGACTCCGGCGACGACCAGTACGCCGTCATGGCGTACAGCGGTGTCCCGGCCGAGCGCATCCAGAAGGTCCTGACCGACCCCGAGCTGAAGAAGCGCACCTTCAACGGTCTGCTCACCGGCCTCTACTACTACGCGATCAACACCAAGCGCATCACCGACCTGAAGGTGCGCCAGGCCCTGATCCACGCGTGGCCGCTGGAGCAGATCCGCAAGATCTACGGTGGTCCCTCGGCCGGTGACTACGCCACGTCCATCCTGAGCCCCGACATCCTGGGCTACGCCAAGGACGACGTCTACGGCAAGCTGAAGAAGCCGCAGGGCGACCCGGAGAAGGCGAAGGCGCTGCTGAAGGAGGCGGGCAAGGAGGGTCAGAAGATCGTCTACGCCTTCCCGCAGAGCAACACCTACGACAAGACCAAGGTCGTCATCGAGAACGCCCTCAAGGCCGCCGGCTTCGAGCCCGTCCTCAAGCCGCTGGAGTCCACCAGCTACTACGACGGCGTCCAGAAGATCGACAACAAGTTCGACGTGATGTGGTTCGGCTGGGCCCCGGACTGGCCGACCGGCTACACCCTGGTGCAGCCGCTGTTCGACGGCGGCACCATCGCGGACGGCGCGAACAACATCTCGCAGCTGAACGTCGACTGGGTCAACGAGGCCATCAAGAAGAACGTCACCATCGCGGACCCGGTCGAGGCCGGCAAGCAGTGGGCCGCGCTCGACAAGCGGATCATGTCGGAGGAGGCGCCGATCATCCCCGAGACGTTCCAGCGCCGCTTCTACCTGTACGGCTCGAAGGTCGGCGGGGCCATGTTCCACCCGCAGTACTCCTCGGCCATCTTCTACAAGCTCTTCGTGAAGGCGTAGCCGACACCCCCCGAGGCGGGGCGCCCCTGCGGCGCCCCGCCCGCTCCCCTCCCCCTCGTCGGCGTCTGCCAGGGAAATCCATCGCCATGTTCCGCTTCCTCATCCGCCGGGCAATCGGCGCACTGGTCATCCTGCTGATCATCAGTGCCATCACCTTCGTCCTCTTCTACGTCGCGCCCCGCGACCCCGCGCGCGCGGCCTGCGGCAAGATCTGCACGCCGGAGACGCTGGCGCTGGTCAAGCAGAACCTCGGCATCGCCGACCCGCTGCCCGTGCAGTACTGGCACTGGCTGGAGGGCGTGTTCGTCGGACGCGACTACAGCTCGTTCGGCCACTGCCCCGCGCCGTGCCTGGGCTACTCGTTCCGCAACCGCGAGCCGGTCCTCGCCACCATCATGGACCGCCTCCCCACGACGCTCTCCCTCTCCGTCGGCAGCGCGGTCGTCTTCGTGCTCTTCGGTGTGGGCACCGGCATGCTGGCCGCCGTGAAGCAGGGCAAGGCGCTGGACAAGGTCGCCTCCTCGGCGTCCCTGATCGGCTCCTCGATGCAGATCTACATCGTCGGCGTGGTCGCCATGTACTACCTGAGCGACCAGTGGCACATCCTCAGCCGTCCCAAGGACGTCGCGTTCACCCAGGACCCGGCCGGCTGGTTCGCCGGACTGCTGCTGCCCTGGATGGTGCTGGCGCTGATCTTCACCGCCAACTACACGCGTATGACCCGCTCCCAGCTCGTGGAGACGATGAGCGAGGACTACGTCCGCACCGCCCGGGCCAAGGGCCTGTCCCGGCGCACCGTCTTCTTCCGGTTCGCCTGGCGCGGCGCGATGGGCCCGATCGTCACCATCTTCGGACTCGATCTCGGCCTGCTGCTCGGCGGCGCGATCATCACCGAGAAGACCTTCGGTCTGCACGGCATCGGCGCCCTGTCGATCAAGGCGGTCTACGACAACGACCTGCCGATGATCCTCGGCGTCGTCCTGGTCGCGGCGGCGGCAATCGTCCTCTTCAACATCATCGTCGACGCCGTCTACGCCCTCATCGACCCACGCGTCCGCCTCGCCTAGGGAGAGACCCCATGAGCACCCCCTTCCTCTCCGTACGCGACCTGCGCGTGCACTTCTCCAGCGAAGACGGCATGGTCAAGGCCGTCGACGGGCTCTCCTTCGACCTGGAGCGCGGCAAGACCCTCGGCATCGTCGGCGAGTCCGGCTCCGGCAAGTCCGTCACCAACCTGGCGATCCTCGGGCTGCACCACCCCGACCACACCGAGATCGAGGGCGAGATCCTGCTCGACGGGCAGGACCTGCTGTCCGCCTCCGAGCGGGAGCTGGAGCGGCTGCGCGGCAACAAGATGGCCATGGTCTTCCAGGACGCCCTGGCCTCGCTGTCGCCGTACCACACGATCGGCAAGCAGATCGGCGAGACGTTCCGCAAGCACACCGGCGCCTCCAAGCAGGAGGCCCGGGCGCGGGCGATCGAGATGCTCACCAAGGTGGGCATCCCGCAGCCGAACCTGCGCGTGGACGACTACCCGCACCAGTTCTCCGGCGGTATGCGCCAGCGCGCGATGATCGCCATGTCGCTGGTCTGCGACCCCGCGCTGCTGATCGCGGACGAGCCGACGACCGCGCTGGACGTCACCGTGCAGGCCCAGATCATGGACCTGCTCAAGGACCTCCAGCAGGAGTTCGGCACCTCGATCATCTTCATCACCCACGACCTGGGCGTCATCGCCGACATCGCGGACGACGTCCTCGTGATGTACGGCGGGCGCTGTGTGGAGCGGGGTACGAAGAAGGAGGTGCTGCGCACGCCCCAGCACCCGTACACCTGGGGGCTGCTGGGCTCGATGCCCACCCTCGAAGGCCCGGTGGACGTGCCGCTCTCGCCGATCCCGGGTACCCCGCCGAGCCTCCTCAACCCGCCGAGCGGCTGCCGCTTCCACCCGCGGTGCTCGTTCACCGAGCAGGTCGGCGGCGACCGCTGCTCGGCCCAGCAGCCTCCGCTGGACCTGGTGTCCGGGCGCGGGGCGGCCTGCCACCTGACCCCGGAGCAGCGCGTGGAGTTCTTCACCGACTTCGCCGGCACCCGGGCCAACTGACGTACAAGAGACGGGACTTTCCCACCATGAGCAGCACCGATCCCCTCCTGGACGTCTCCGGACTCACCAAGCACTTCCCGATCAAGGGCGGCTTCCCGATCCGGCGGACCGTCGGGGCCGTCCAGGCCGTGGACGGACTGGACTTCACCGTCGCCGAGGGCGAGAGCCTGGGCCTGGTCGGTGAGTCCGGCTGCGGCAAGTCGACCACGGGCCGGCTGGTCACCCGGCTCCTCGAACCGACCGCGGGCCGGATCACCTACCGCGGGCAGGACATCACGCACGCCGGGCGCAAGCAGCTGGCGCCGGTCCGCTCCGAGATCCAGATGATCTTCCAGGACCCGTACGCCTCGCTGAACCCGCGCCAGACGGTCGGCAAGATCGTGTCGGCGCCGATGGAGGTCAACGGCATCGAGCCGCCCGGCGGCCGCGAGGCCCGGGTGCGGGAGCTGCTGGAGACGGTCGGGCTCAACCCGGAGCACTACAACCGCTTCCCGCACGAGTTCTCCGGCGGTCAGCGCCAGCGCATCGGGGTCGCCCGCGCGCTGGCCCTGGAGCCGAAGCTGATCGTGGCGGACGAGCCGGTGTCGGCGCTGGACGTGTCGATCCAGGCGCAGGTGGTCAACCTGCTGCAGAAGCTCCAGAAGGAGCTGGGGATCGCCTTCCTGTTCATCGCCCACGACCTGGCGGTCGTACGGCACTTCTCGCAGCGCGTGGCCGTGATGTACCTCGGCCGGATCGTGGAGATCGCGGACCGCGACGACCTGTACGGGAATCCGCGTCACCCCTACACCCGGGCGCTGCTCTCCGCCGTGCCCGAGGCCACCGCGGACGACACCCCGGCCCGTGACCGCATCCGGCTCACCGGTGACGTCCCGTCCCCCGTCAACCCGCCCTCGGGCTGCCGCTTCCGCACCCGGTGCTGGAAGGCAACGGACAAGTGCGCGAGCGAGGCGCCCCCGCTGGTCCGGGTCTCCAGCAGCCGTGAGGGCCACCTGACGGCCTGCCACTACCCGGAGGACACCCAGTCGGTGGCCGCCGTCCCGCAGGCCCGTACGGCGGACGCGAGGCCCGCCAAGAGCCTCGGCAAGGAGGACGCGAGGCCCGCCGGGAGCCTGGAGAAGGACGGCGGGTCCGAAGACCGCGAGGCGCGAGGCTGACACCCCTCGCCTCGGCCCCGGGGCCGTACGCCCGGCGCGGGACCCGACCGGTCCCCGCCCCCCGTACGGCTCCGGCCGGGGGAACCGGGCACGCAACGGCCCATTGACCCGAGCACCCTGCGAGCCCGGTTCCCGGTACACGGGAAAGGCGCCCCGGAACCGATCGGTTCCGGGGCGCCATTTGTTGTGCGCGCGGTGTTACGAGGCCGCGTGCACCACGTCCTTCTCCTCCGCGAAGTGGCAGGCCGACTCGTGGGCGGCCGGCGTCTTCGAGGTCTTGAAGCGCTCGGGGACCGCGAGGAGCGGTACCTCGGTGGCGCACTTGTCCTGGGCCTTCCAGCAGCGGGTGCGGAAGCGGCAGCCCGACGGCGGGTTGGCCGGCGAGGGGACGTCACCGGAGAGGATGATCCGCTCGCGGCCCTCGCGGGCCTCCGGGTCGGGAACCGGGACGGCCGACAGCAGCGCCTGGGTGTAGGGGTGCGTCGGGTGGTCGTAGATCTGGACGTCCGTACCGATCTCGGCCATCTTGCCGAGGTACATGACGCCGACCCGGTCCGAGATGTGCCGGACGATCGACAGGTCGTGCGCGATGAAGAGGTAGGACAGGTTGAACTCGTCCTGGAGCTTCTCCATCAGGTTGACGACCTGCGCCTGCACCGACACGTCGAGCGCGGAGACCGGCTCGTCGCAGATGATGATCTCCGGGTTGAGCGCGAGGCCGCGGGCGATGCCGATGCGCTGGCGCTGACCGCCGGAGAACTGGTGCGGGTACCGGTTGATGTACTCCGGGTTGAGGCCGACGACGTCCAGGAGCTCCTGGACACGCCGCCGCCGGTCGCCCTTGGGGGCCACCTCGGGGTGGATCTCGTACGTCTCGCCGATGATGTCGCCCACCGTCATACGGGGGTTGAGCGAGGTGTACGGGTCCTGGAACACCATCTGGATGTTGCGGCGGACGGCCTTCAGCGCGCGGCCGGACAGCTTGGTGATGTCCTGGCCCTTGTAGAAGACCTCGCCGGCGGTGGCCCGCTCCAGCGTCATCAGCAGCTTGGCGACGGTGGACTTGCCACAGCCGGACTCGCCGACGATGCCCAGCGTCTCGCCCGCGTACAGGTCGAACGAGATGCCGTCGACGGCCTTGACGGCGCCGACCTGCTTCTTGAAGAGGATGCCCTGCGTCAGCGGGAAGTGCTTGACGAGGTTGCGCACCTGGAGGATCGGCTCCCCCTGCGACACGGGCGCGTCGATGGCGGCTACGGCCTCCGCCTCGCTCGCCGCGTCGACGGTCTCCACCTCGGAGACGTTGGGGGTGGCGTCCACGGACTCCTTCGAGATGTCAGCCATGGATCGTCTCCTTCCAGAAGTGACAGGCGCTGCGGCGGCCGGCCAGCTCGGTGCCGTCCTGCTCGGTCACCGGCTGGAGGGCCGGAATGTCCGAACGGCAGATGTCCTGGGCCATGGTGCAGCGCGGGTTGAACGCGCAGCCCGACGGCACGTGCAGCAGGTTGGGCGGCAGGCCCTTGATCGCGAAGAGCTCCTGGCCCTTCTGGTCCAGGCGCGGGATCGAGGCCAGCAGACCCTTGGTGTACGGGTGCGCGGGGCGCTTGTAGATCTCGTGCACCGGGGCGGTCTCGACGATCCGGCCCGCGTACATCACGGCGATCTTGTCGGCGACGTCCGCGACGACACCCAGGTCGTGGGTGATCAGGATCAGGCCCATGTTGTACTCGCGCTGGAGCTCCGCGAGCAGGTCCATCACCTGGGCCTGGACGGTCACGTCGAGCGCGGTGGTCGGCTCGTCCGCGATGATCAGGTCCGGCTCCAGGGCGAGCGCCATCGCGATCATGATGCGCTGGCGCATACCGCCGGAGAACTGGTGCGGGTAGTCCGAGACCCGGGCCGCGGCGGCCGGGATCTTCACCTGGTCCATCAGCTCGATGGCCTTGGCGCGGGCTTCCTTCTTGGACAGGCCCTGGTGGACCCGGAACATCTCGCCGAGCTGGTAGCCGACGGTGAGGACCGGGTTCAGCGAGGACAGCGCGTCCTGGAAGATCATGGCGATCTTCTGGCCGCGGATCTTCCGGCGCTCCTCGTTGGACATCTTGAGCATGTCCTGGCCGCGGAAGAGGATCTCGCCCTGCGGGATCTTGCCGGGCGGCATGTCGAGGATGCCCATGATGGCCTGCGCCGTCACGGACTTGCCGGAACCGGACTCGCCGAGGACGGCGAGGGTCTCGCCGGCGTCCACGCTGTAGTTGACCCCGTTGACCGCCTTGGCCACACCGTCGCGGGTGTGGAACTCCACGTGCAGGTCACGGACTTCGAGCAGGGGACCGACGTGGTCGTCACCCCGGCGTGCGGACGGGACTTCGGCGGTCTTGTTGATGGTGGCCACGTTCGCCCTCCTATCGCGACTTCGGATCGAGGGCGTTGCGGACGGCTTCGCCGAGCATGATGAACGCCAGAACGGTGATGCTGAGCATGATCGACGGGTAGATCAGGATGTGCTGGGCCACCCGGATCTGGTTCGAGCCCGTCGAGATGTCGATGCCCCACGAGATGGTCGGGTCGGCGAGACCGAGGCCCAGGTACGACAGGGTCGCCTCGGCCGAGATGTACACACCCAGCGAGATGGTGGCGACGACGATCACCGGCGCCATCACGTTCGGCAGGATGTGCCGGAACATGATCCGGGTGGTGCTCGCACCGAGCGCCCGGGCCGCCTGGACGTAGTCGGCCTCCTTGACGGTCATCACCGCGCCACGCATGACACGGGCGATCTGCGTCCAGCCGAGGAACGCCAGGGCGAGCACGACGACCCACACCTTGCGCTCGCTGAAGGACTGGAGCACAACCATCGCGCCGAGCAGGAAGGGCAGGCCCAGGAAGATGTTGGTGAAGCCCGAGAGGATCGCGTCGACCCAGCCGCCGAAGAAACCGGACAGCATGCCGATGAGGCCGCCGAACACGGTCACCAGCACGGTGACGCAGACGCCGACGGTGATCGAGGCGCGGGTGCCGTAGATGACGCGGGCGTAGACGCTGCGGCCCTGCCCGTCGTATCCGAGCCAGCCCTCCGAGCCGATCTTGCTCAGCTCGGGCTTCTTCAGGAAGTGCTTCCCGAGGTCCGCGTGGGTCGCCGAGGCCCCGGTGAACAGGCCGGGGAAGACGGCTATCACCAGGAGGATGACGATGAGGACGGACGACACCAGGAAGTACGGGTTGCGACGCAGGTCGGCCCAGGCGTCGCCCCACAGGCTGCGCGCCTTGGCGGCCTTCACCACGGAGGTCGGGTCCGTGACGGGGCCGTGGACGTCCTCGGGCGCGGGTGCGGTCTTGGTCACGTCAGGCATAACGGATCCTCGGGTCCAGGACCGCGTACAGCAGGTCGACGATCAGGGTCATGAACAGGTAGACGAGCACCAGGATGGTGACGAGGCCCACCAGGGTGGTGCCTTCACGCCGGGTGATCGACTCGACGATGGTGCCGCCGATGCCCTTGACGTTGAAGACGGACTCGGTGACGACCGCACCGCCCATCAGGGCGCCCAGGTCGGTGCCCAGGAAGGTGATGACGGGGATCATCGAGTTGCGCATCAGGTGCACACCGATGATGCGGCTCTTGGGAAGTCCCTTGGCGACGGCCGTACGCATGTAGTCGGACCGCAGGTTCTCGGCCATCGTCGTACGGGTCAGTCGCGCCACGTACGCGAGGGAGAGCGAGCCGAGCACGATGGCCGGGGTCAGTAGCTCGCTCCAGGTCGCCTCGTTCGAGACGTTGGGCGAGATCAGCCCCAGCTGGTCGGCGAAGACGGACTTCACGATGTGCGCCAGCACGAAGACGGGGATCGAGATGATCAGCAGCGTCAGGATCAGCACCACGTTGTCGGCCAGCCGGCCGGCCCGCAGACCCGCGACCATGCCCAGGCCGATGCCGAGGATGATCTCGATGACGAACGCCATGCCCGCCAGTCGCAGGGTGACCGGGAAGGCGTCGCCGAGCACGTCGGTGACGGGGCGTCCGCTGGCTATCTGGTTGCCGAAGTCCCCATGAAAGACCATGCCCTTCATGTAGTCCCAGTACTGCACCAGAATCGGCTGGTCCAGTCCGAGCTTGTGCCGCATCGCTTCCAGAGTGGCCGGATCGGCCCCCTTGTCCCCGAAGAGCCCGCGCACGGGGTCGCCGGGCAGCGTGTAGACCATCAGGAAGATCAGCAGCGTTGTCCCGAGAAAGACCGGGATCATCTGGAGCAGTCGTCGTGCGACATAGCGCCCCATCATGCCTCCATGTAATAGGCGGCGGCAGCCGAC
Source organism: Streptomyces sp. CB01249 (assembly GCF_001905735.1). GTDB lineage: Bacteria > Actinomycetota > Actinomycetes > Streptomycetales > Streptomycetaceae > Streptomyces. Next base: position 907,474 of record NZ_LISW01000002.1, on the reverse strand, counting down.
GGGCCCTCCCCCGCGCCGACTACCCCTGAGGGTGAATCGGTTGCGTGGAAGGGCCCCCCGGCCACTGCGTGCGGCAGGCGCGGGACCGTCCTTCTGTGTCGGTCCCGCGCGTGCGCGCGGACTACGTCGGTGTGATTACTTCTTGACCTCGACCTGCGTCAGGATCGGGTCGCCGTCCTGCGCGTAGTCGACGTTCTGGACCTTCTCCGAGTAGCCGGCGTTGACCTTGTAGTACCAGAGCGGGATGGAGGGCATGTAGTTCACCAGCTCCTTCTCGATCTTCTGGTACGCGGCGACGGAGTCCTCGAGGGAGGCGGCGGAGTCGGCCTTCTTGATCTCCGCGTCCAGGCCCTTGTTCGAGAAGTCGCCCTGGTTGCCCGCGGCGCCGGTACGGAACAGGTCCGAGATGAAGTTGGCGTTCACCGGGTAGTCGAGCACCCAGCCGGAGCGGTACAGGGACTTGACCTGCTTGTCGTCACGCGCGTTGGTATCGGCCTGGAAGTCGGCCTTCGAGTCGGTGGTGCAGTTGACACCGGTGGACTGCTTGATGCTGTTGCAGACCGCCTCGACCCATTCCTTGTGGCCGCCGTCGGCGTTGAACTGGATCGAGATCTTGTTGCCCGGAACGCCGCCGCCTTCCTTGATGAGCTTCTTGGCCTGGGCGGGGTCGTACTTGGTGACGTCACCGGTGGCGTTCGGCTGGTAGCCGAGCACACCCTTGGCGACCCAGCCGGTGGCGGGCTCGCGGGTGCCCTGGAGCACGGTCTTGGTGATCGTGTCGCGGTCGATGCCCATCGACAGGCCCTGGAGGACCTTCGGGTCGATGTTCTTCCACTGGTCGGTGTAGAACGCGACGGCGATCGTCTGGATGGCGGAGTACGCCTTGTCCACGGCGCGGTCGCCGAGGTCGGACCGGTAGACCGGGAGGTCCTTCGGGCCGATCTGGCGGAGCACGTCGACGTTGCCGGACTTCAGGTCCTCGTAGGCGGTCTCGAGGGTGGTGTAGTTCTTGAAGATCACACCACCGTTCTTCGCCTTGTCGAGACCCTTGTAGTCGTCGTTGCGGACGACCTTGATCTGCTTCTTGTGGTCCCAGCTGACGAACTTGTACGCGCCGTTGCCGACCGGCTTCTCACCGGCGGCCTTCGGGTCCGCGTAGAAGGACTCGGGCAGCGGCGAGAAGACCGTGTAGCCGAGCTTGTACGAGAAGTACGGCAGCGGGGCGTTGAGCTCGATGGTGAACGTGTAGTCGTCCACCTTCTTCAGACCGGACATGGTGTCCGACTTCGGCTTGGCCTTCGCGTCGTCCGGGTGGACGTCCGCGTAGCCCTTGATGTCGCCGAACCAGGACGCGTTGGTCTGGTCGTTCTTGATGTTGGCGGCCCAGTTCCAGGCCTTGATGTAGGACTCGGCCGTGACGGGGGTGCCGTCGTGGAACTTCCAGTCCTTCTTGAGCTTGACCGTCCAGAGCTTGGAGTCCTTGGTGTCGACGGACTCGGCGTTGATCATCTCAAGCTTGCCGGAGGCGTCGTAGTCCACCAGCTGCGAGAAGATCGCGTCGGTGACGATGCTGCCGTTCGACTCCATCGTGTTCGCCGGCTGCAGCGGGTTCTGCGGCTCGCCGACCTCGACGGAGAAGATGCCGTCCGGGTTCACCGCGCCCTTGGCGGTCTTGCTGCCCTTGTCGGCATCGTCGTCGCCGCCACCGCAGGCAGTCGCAGCCAGGGCGATGATGGCCGCTCCCGCGACCCACTTGGCGCTCTTGGCACCACGCATGGGTTTCCTCCTCATGAGTCCACTTTTGACTACAAGAAGGGCACTGGGTTGATACACCGACACCCCTGACGGTGATCGTTTCAGTGCCCTTAGTGTGCTCGTGAGTCGGCGCACTCCCCACAGTGCGTGACCCATTGACCCGAGCTCAATGGAGCCAACTATTAAGTACGACTGGGCTGTAAACCACACTTAAAGGGTCTCGGTTTGACAACATCCGACCCTTGCGCGGACCAAAATCCGGACAAAGCGATCCCAGACAGACACCCCCGAAACGGACTGTTAACACATGTTTCGGAGAGCAACCTCCGATAATCGGACGCATTTGTCTCACATGCTGGTCAGACAAGCCTAAAACCGGTTGACCATGACCGAGGGCCCCCACAGTGTCTGTGAGGGCCCTGGGCTACGGCAATGCCTTGCGCTGACGGATCGTCGGCCGGAAATCGCCTACCGGCGCCGGCTCAGCCGTGCTTGGCGCGCGACGCGCTGCGGTTGCGCTCCTTCTGGTCGAGGACGACCTTGCGGATGCGGACGGCCTCCGGGGTCACCTCGACGCACTCGTCGTCGCGGCAGAACTCCAGGGACTGCTCCAGCGAGAGCTTGCGCGGCGGGACGATCGCCTCGAAGGAGTCGGCCGACGAGGACCGCATGTTCGTGAGCTTCTTCTCCTTGGTGATGTTCACGTCCATGTCGTCGGCGCGCGAGTTCTCGCCGACGATCATGCCCTCGTACACCTCGGTACCGGGGTCGGTGAACAGCACGCCGCGCTCCTGGAGGTTCGTCATCGCGAAGGCGGTGACGGCACCGGCGCGGTCGGCGACCAGCGAACCGTTGTTACGAGTCGTCAGGGTGCCGAACCACGGCTCGTGGCCCTCGTGGATGGAGTGCGCGATACCCGTACCGCGGGTGTTCGTCAGGAACTCCGTACGGAAGCCGATGAGGCCGCGGGACGGGACGACGAACTCCATGCGGACCCAGCCGGAGCCGTGGTTCGACATGTTGTCCATGCGGCCCTTGCGGACGCCCATGAGCTGCGTGACGGCGCCCATGTGCTCCTCGGGCACGTCGATCGTCATGCGCTCGACGGGCTCGTGGGTCTTGCCGTCGACGTCCTTGGTGACCACCTGGGGCTTGCCGATGGTCATCTCGAAGCCCTCGCGGCGCATCTGCTCGACCAGGATGGCCAGCGCCAGCTCACCGCGGCCCTGCACCTCCCAGGCGTCGGGGCGCTCGGTGTCCAGGACGCGCAGCGAGACGTTACCGATCAGCTCGCGGTCCAGGCGGTCCTTGACCTGGCGGGCGGTGACCTTGCGGTCCTTGACCGCGGCCTTGGCGTCCGCGCCCTTGCCGGTGCCGCCCCGGCCGACGAGCGGCGAGGTGTTGGTGCCGATGGTCATCGAGATCGCGGGCTCGTCCACCGTGATCAGGGGCAGCGCGACCGGGTTCTCCGGGTCGGCGAGCGTCTCACCGATCATGATCTCCGGGATACCGGCGACGGCGCAGATGTCACCGGGGCCGGCCACCTCGGCGGGCTTGCGGGTGAGCGCCTCGGTCATCATCAGCTCGGTGATGCGCACGTTCTGGATCGAGCCGTCGCGCTTGATCCAGGCGACGGTCTGGCCCTTGCGCAGCTCGCCCTCCTCGACACGGAGGAGCGCGATGCGGCCGAGGAAGTTGTCGGCGTCGAGGTTGGTGACGTGGGCCTGGAGCGGCGCGTTCTCCTCGTACGTCGGGGCCGGCACGTGCTCCAGGATCGCGGAGAAGAACGGCTCCAGGCTGGTGGAGTCCGCCGGGACGGTGCCGTCCTCCGGCTTGGTCAGCGAGGCGATGCCGTCACGGCCGCACGCGTAGACGATCGGGAACTCGATCTGCTCCTCGTCCGCGTCCAGGTCGAGGAAGAGGTCGTAGGTCTCGTTGACGACCTCGTCGATCCGGGAGTCGGGGCGGTCCGTCTTGTTGATGCACAGAATGACGGGCAGCCGCTGCTGGAGCGCCTTGCGCAGCACGAAGCGGGTCTGCGGGAGCGGGCCCTCGGAGGCGTCGACCAGAAGCACGACCGCGTCCACCATCGACAGGCCGCGCTCGACCTCGCCACCGAAGTCGGCGTGGCCGGGGGTGTCGATGATGTTGATGGTGATGACGTCGCCGCCATCCTTGGGGTGGTACTTCACGGCCGTGTTCTTGGCCAGGATCGTGATGCCCTTCTCACGCTCCAGGTCGTTCGAGTCCATCATGCGGTCGTCGAGCGACTCGGCGGCGTGCGCGGCGAAGGAGCCGGCCTGCTTGAGCATGGCATCGACGATGGTCGTCTTGCCGTGGTCGACGTGGGCGACGATGGCTACGTTACGGATGTCGTGGCGCGTGGGCATGGTGTGGCTTGCGCTTCTCTCGGATCGGGGATTCAGGCGCCTGGGTCGGTCTTGAGTCCTCGTACGCCCGCCGGGCGGACGCGCCACGGCTACTCCCATGGTACGGGCCCGGCGGGTGGAGGGCTTCCCGGCGGGGTTCCTAGGCCGGGCAGGACAGTCTGAACGCCTCGTGCGCGGCGGCCGACGCCTTCTTGTCCAGCGGTTCCTCGCAGCTGATGAGTCCGCCGCCCGAGCTGGGCCAGGTGACCACGTGCCCCGTGGTCGTCCTCCGGCCCTCACCGCTTCCGCAGGTGTACCGGAAGTCGGTCTCGACCAGGCGGACGAAGCTGTAGGAGATGAGCCGGACGGTGCGGTGCGAGCCACCGGCCTCGCCGCCGCCCGGATCGATCTCCGCGTACTCCCCCGGTTCGCCCAGCCCCGAGCCCATGTCCGGGTCGTCTTCCTTCTCCGTGAATCCGAGGTGCGTGCTCAGTGCGAAGAGCACCTGCTTCGGGTCCAGGCGCGGGCCCTGGGACACCACGGACGCCTGGTCCGTACGCAGTCGCCGGACGGGCTCGGTCAGCTTGGTCATTTTGCCGGACCCGTGCGCGATGCGCTGCGGGTCGGCGAGCCCGTTCAGTACGGAACGGTCCTGCATGTTGAACCAGGTGTACGTACCGCCCCGGCACGCCTGCGGCTCCCGGGCGACGGTCTTGTCCGCCTTGTCCGCCGCCGCCCTCGCCGATCCGGACGGCTTCGCGTCGGCGCTCCCGCCGTCTGCCGACGAGCAGCCGCTGACGCACGTGAGGGCCGCCGCGACGATCGCGGCGGCCGCTCCGAGGTGCACTCGTGTCCGCTTCATGGTCCCGCCCCCGTGGTCCGTTCTTCCGGTGGAATTCACCGGTGGTCACGGACCACGGTTGCCGTAACGGACCTCACGGACAAGTGACTTGAGCAGTTCCAGAGGTGTGGATTTCCGGCTACTTCTTCCGGTCGGCCGGGGCGCCCGCCGCCTGCGGGGCCTTGTAGCCGATGTCCTGGTAGTGCGGGACGCCGAGGCCGAAGGCGCCGACGTTCACGAGCTGCTTGCCGGTGGCGACGAGCTGGGGGCGCTGGAAGAGGGGAATCGATCCGGCGGCGGCCCAGATGCGGGCGTCCGCCTTGCGCATGAGGTCCCGGGCGGCCTTCTCGTCCAGCTCCGACGCCGCCTGGTCGAAGAGCTGGTCGATGTGGTCCGTACCGACGCGGGTGTAGTTCTGCTCCACGAGCAGCGAGCCGTCCGATGCGGGCAGCGGCTTGGCGTAGATCGGGCGGTCGTCGGTGGCCGGGTAGGCGGTGGCGGGCCAGGAGTACAGGGCCATGTCGTAGTCGCCGGAGGCCACGTGGTCGCGGAAGTAGCTGTCGTCGGAGACCTTGGTGATCTCGGTGCGGATGCCGATCGTGTCGAGCATCGCGGCGATCTTCTCGCCGACGCTGCGCAGTCCGGCCGAGCCGGGCCCGGACGGCAGGACGAAGCGCAGGCTCAGCGGCTTGCCGTTCTTGCCGAGCGGACCGCGCGCGGTGTCGGCCGCCTTGGCGGGCGCGGCGGTCCCCGCGGGCGCGTAGGCCCCGGCGGCGCCTCCGGGCTGCCGGTCCTGGGCCCGGATCGCGTCCCGGGCGTCCTCCGAGGTGCCCGTGGAGCCGAGGTACCCGGCCTGGCGCAGCAGGGCGACGCTCTGCGCGGCGGCGTCGGGGGCCGGGGCGAGGACGTGGGTGCCGGGGGCGCCGGGCTTGTCGTCGCCGACGATGTAGAGGCCGTCGTCGGCGGCGGGCTCGCCCGCGGCGCGGTTGCCCTTGCCGTCGTCCGCGTCCTTTCCGGCGCTCCCCTTCTTCTCGTCGGCGTCCTTCTTCTTCTCGCCCTCGCTGCCGGCCTTGGTGCCGTCGCTCCGGCTCAGCGCGCCCTCGCGCGTCCAGCCCGCGTCGGCGAGCAGCGCCTGCGCCTGCTCGGTGTCCTGCTTGCCGAGCGCGTCGCTGCCGTCCCGGTACGCGGGCTGCCCGGCGACGGCGAGGTGGCTGCCGAGCGGCTGCGCGGGCAGTCCGAGCGGCTTCAGCACGGTGTCGGCGAGCTCCTGGCGGTCCAGGGCGCGGGCGACGGCCCGGCGCACCCGGTCGTCGGCGAGCGGTCCGGTCTCGCCGTTCAGCGCGAGCTGGGTGTAGGCGGGCTCCAGGGACTTGCGGACCACGAAGGCGCGCAGCCCGCTCTGCTCGGTGGCGTACGCGTCGGCGGCCTTGGCCTTGTCGTCCCGCGCCTCCTGCTCCTTCTCGGCCGCCTCCTCGTCGGTGCCGTGCGCCACGGCCCAGGAGCGCAGGGCGTCCGCCGGGCCCTGCGCGGCGCCGGGGCCGCTTGCGGGCGGTGCGCCGGCCGCGCCCTCGCGGGCGGCCTGGGCGATGCGGTGGGCGGTGGTGGAGTCGATGTCGGCGATGTCGACGGCGCCCTCGGCCAGCGCGTCGGTGCGGTCCTCGGGCTTGACGGCCTTGAAGACCAGCGAGTCCAGCTTGGCGCGGCCGCCCCACCAGCGCGGGTCGCGGGTCAGCGTGACGGAGCCGGTCTTCTTGTCCACCTCGCGCAGCCGGAACGGCCCGGCCGTCGCCTTGAGGGTGGTGCGGGCGCCGTCGTTGAAGGCGTCCGGGGAGCCGGTCACCTGCTTCGGGTAGAGCGGTGAGAACAGCGAGCGCCAGTCCGCGTACGGCTTGGCGAAGGTGACCTTGACCTCCAGGTCGTCGTGGCCGCGCTCGATCTTCTCGATGCGTTCGTACCCGGCGTTGCGGGCGGTCCAGAACGCGGAGTCCTTGCCGCTGAGCGCCCGCCACTGGGCGACGAAGTCCGGGGCGCCGATCCCCCGGCCGTCGCTCCAGACGGCCTGCTGGTTGAGGCGGTAGACGACGACCTGGCGGGGTTCGGTCTCGGTCACCTTCGCGGATTCGAGGTAGTCCGGGTTGAGCTGCGGCCGGCCCTGGGAGTCGAGCGGGAAGAGGGTCGGCAGCAGGGCGCCGGTGATCCGGTTGGTGGCGCTGTCGGCGTCCGCCTGGAAGGCGTTGAAGGTGGCGGGGAGCGCGTCGATCGCCCAGGTGACCTTGCCCCCGTCGGCGACCTGGGCGCGGGCGGCGCGGGCCACGTCCTGCGGTACGGCGGCGACGGCCGCGGTGTCCTTCTCGCCCGAGCTGCATCCGGCCAGCGCGGGGAGGGTGAGGACGCCTGCGGTGAGGAGGGCGGGGATGCGCCTCTTTCGGGCCGTCCCGCGCGGGACTCCGACGTGGGACATGGCTGATACCTCCGGGGACGGCCCGGCCCGCACCGGGAAAGGGCCTGATTGAGCGTTTTTGGTGGCATTTGCAGTTGATCACACTGGTTCCGCCCCTCCACTGAAAACGCCCTCGCGCGGGAACGCCGTGCCGACACGGCGGGTACGCCCCGAAGCCCACCCGTACGGCGGAGCGCCGCGGCCCGGGTGGGGGTCGCGGCGCTCCGTTCCGTGCGGGTCCGGTCAGCCGAGGAGCTTGACGATCTCGTCGGTCGTGCCGGTCTCGCCGAGGCGCGGGAAGATCCGCTGCAGGCTGTTGTCGTGGGCCTCGCCGCTCATGTCGGTCATCGCGTCCGTGGCGAGCGTGACGTGGTAGCCGTGCTCGTGCGCGGAGCGGGCGGTGGACTCGACGCCGATGCTGGTCGCGATGCCGGCCACCACGACCTGAGTGACGCCCCGGCGGCGCAGCTGGAGGTCGAGGTCGGTGCCGTAGAAGGCGCCCCACTGCTGCTTGGTGACGATGATGTCGCCCTCGCGCGGGCCCATCTCGGGCACGATCTCGGCCCAGTCGGCGGCGGGCTGCCCGGACCGGGCCGGGCCCTCGTTGCGGCCGGGGGCGCCGCCGGTGACGCGGACGAGGACGACGGGCAGGCCCTTGGCCCGGAAGGCGTCGGCGAGGGTCGCGGCGTTCGCGATGACGTCGGCGGAGGGGTGGGCGGTGGGCAGTCCGGTGATGCCCTTCTGGAGGTCGACGACGATCAGCGCGGTCTGGGGGTCGAGAACGGTGGCGGTCATGGTGGTGCTCCTTGGGGTGGTGCTGATGGGGGTCAGGTACGCCCGCGCAGGGCGCGGTCGGTGACGGTGAGGACGATGAGCAGGACGCCCAGGACGGCGGCGACGGCGGCCATCAGGTGCAGCCCCCGGTCGCCGGCCGACTGTCCGTAGGCCAGGGCGATGAGGCTGGAGGCGGTGATCGCCCCGATGTACTGGGCGGTGCGCTGGAGGCCGGCGGCCGAGCCGACGGAGGCGGGCGGCGCGTAGGCCTGCACGGCCGCCTGGTTGCTGGTCCCGATGAGCCCCTGCGGGATGCCGAAGCAGGCCCCGGCGAGCAGCAGGACGGCGACCGGTGTGTCGCCGGACAGCAGGAAGAGCGTTCCGGCCCCGGCGGTGAGCAGGACGCAGGCCAGCACGAGCGGGCCCCGGATGCCTTTCGTACGGGCGCCGAGCAGCGAGCACACCAGCGCGGCGACGGACATCGGCAGCATGAGGAGTCCGGTGTGCCCGGAGGAGAAGCCCCGGGCCTCCTCCAGCCACTGCGTGTATCCGTACATCACGCAGTAGATCAGCAGGTAGCTGACGCCGTGCCGGAGGTACGTACGCGAGAGCGCGCCGTTGCCCGCGAGCATCCGCAGGTCGATGAAGGGGGCGGGCGCCCGCAGCTGCCACCACACGAGGGCGGCGGTCAGCGCGGCGAACGGAGCGAGCAGCCACCACATCGGGTGCGCGAGGTCGAGCAGGAAGAAGGCCAGGACAGTGAGCGCGGTCGTGAACAGGCCGATGCCGAGCGGATCGAGCCCCAGCCGGGGCGCCGGGGCGCCTGCCGCGCGGGCGCGGGGCGGGTCGGCGGGGATCCAGAGCAGGGCCGCGCCGAGGGCGATCAGCGCCACGGGCACGTTGACGGCGAAGATCCCGCGCCAGCCGGTCGTCATGACGAGCAGCCCGCCGAGCGTGGGCCCGACCGCCGCACTGCCGAGCGCGGCGAAGGAGAGCCGGGCCAGCACCGGGCGCGGGGTCGCCCGGCCGATCCGGGCCGACTCGTCGCGCAGCACCGCCATGGCCGCCGGGTAGGCCGCCGACGTACCGATGCCGAGCAGCAGCCGCGACACGATCAGCTCGCCGAAGCCCTGCGCGAAGGTGCCCACCAGACCGGAGGCGACGACCACGACGAGACCGGCGAGGAAGACCCGGCGCGGCCCGAGGACATCGGCGAGGCGGCCCAGGACGGGCTGGGCGACGGCGCTGGCGAGGTAGAGGACGGAGATCAGCCAGGCGGTGTCGGCGGCGCCGACGGAGAAGTGGTGCCCGATCGCCACCAGCGCGGTGGAGATCATGGTGGTGTTCAGCGGGTTGAGCAGTGAGCCGAGCAGCAGCGGAGCGGTGAGCCGGGCGCTGAAGCCGGGGCGGGGCTCCGTCCGGTCCGGGCGGGCCGCCGCGCGTACCGCCCCGGGGAGCACGTCACGAGCCGTCACGAACCGACCAGGCGTTCGATGAGGGCCACGGCCTCGGCGACCGTCCGCCGCTCGTGCCCGTCCAGCTCGGCGGCGACGGCCTCCGCCAGCCAGTTCCGCTTGGCGGCCCGGACCTGGGCGAGCGTCGCGCGCCCGGCGTCCGTGACCGTCATGACGGACTTCCGCCCGTCGGCCGGGTCCGGCGCCCGCTCGACCAGCCCCTGCGTCTCCAGCGCGCCCAGGGTCAGCCGCATGGACTGCGGGCGTACGAATTCGGCGCGGGCCAGGTCCGCGGTGGTCGCGGCGCCCCCGTCGTCCAGCCGGGCCAGCACGGAGCGCTGGGTCGGCGTCAGCAGCGACTCCGACGAGGAGGAACGCAGCCGCCGCAGCAGCCGGCCGACCACGGAGGCCAGCTGGTTCGCCACCTCTTCGGCCGTGGGGTCGGGGGCCGCCCCGGGTACGTGCGTCATACATTCACCGTACGAGATCGACAGGCCACCTTGCAAGGCAGCCTGTCATTCTCCGGCGACCACCACGCACCGTCCCCGCACGGGCGCCTCGTGTCGCGGCTGCCCGGAGGGGGACATAGCCTCACAAACGTGACGCCGCCTGTGAGCCGAAGCCGGATCCTCATACCGGGCCGGGCCCTGCTCGCCGCGCTCCTCACGGTGTGCTGGCTGGCCCTGGCCCCCGCGCCGGACGCCCGCGCCGACGACCCGGTCACGCTGTCCCGCGACGGGCAGATCACCGACAAGGTGGGCGCCCTCGGCGAACGCCGCCCCCAGGTGGTCACGGCCCTCGACCGGCTCTACGCCGAACACCGCCTCCAGCTCTTCGTGGTGTACGTACGCGACTTCTCCGGGCGCTCCGCGCAGGACTGGGCCGACGCGACCGCCGACCGCAACGGCCTCGGCCGCGACGACGTCCTGCTCGCCGTCGCCACCCATGCCCGGCAGTACGCCTACTCCGTCGACCAGGACGCCCCCCTCACCGACACCCAGCTCCGGGACGTGGCGAACACCGCGATCGAGCCGGCGCTGAAGGAGAACGACTGGGCGGGCGCCGCGATCGGCGCCGCCGACGGGTACACCGCCGTCCTGTCCGGCGAGCCCGTGCCCGCCCCGGCGATCACCCCCGGCCCCTCCGACCCGGGCTCCGGCTCGGGCGGCACCAGCACCGGCGACCTGCTCCTTCCGATCGTCCTGCTCTGCGCGGTCGCGGCCGTCGCCGCGTACGCGTTCCTGCGGCGCAAGCGGCGCGCCACCACCCGTACGACGCCCGGCACGACCGGCTGGGGCGGGGGCGTACCGGCACCGACCCCGCTGCCGGAGCTCGACGCGAAGGCCAAGGAGACGCTCGTGGCCACCGACGACGCGGTCCGCACGAGCGAGGAGGAGCTGGGGTTCGCGACCGCCCAGTTCGGGGAGGAAGCCGCAGCGCCGTTCGCCGAGGCGGTGACGTACGCCAAGGGCGAGCTGACCACCGCGTTCCGGCTGCGGCAGCAGCTGGACGACGCGTTCCCGGAGGACGACGAGACGCGACGGCGGATGCTGGACGAGATCATCAGCCGCTGCGCGGACGCCGACGGCCGCCTCGACGCCGTCTCCGAGGACTTCGACCGGCTGCGCGAGCTGGAGCGCGGGGCGCCGCAGGCCGTGGCCGCCGCCGGGACCGCGCTGGACGAGCTGACCGGGCGCGTCCCGGCCGCCGATTCCGCGCTCGCCTCGATGCGCGAGCGGTACGCGGACCAGGCGTCGGCCCCCGTCGCCGGTGACGCCGACCAGGCCAGGGACCGGCTCGCCTTCGCGACCTCCTCCCTCGACAGCGCCCGGCAGGCGGTGGACGGCGGCGACCACGCGGCGGCGGCCGTCTACGTCCGGGCCGCCGAGGGCGCGCTCGACCAGGCGGGCACCCTGATCGACGGCGTGGAGCGGCGGGGCCGCGAACTGGACGAGGCGGCGGACCGGCTGACCGCCGCGCTCACCGAGCTGGACACCGACCTCGCCGACGCGGGCGGGCTGCTCGACGGCATGCCGCAGGGAGCGTCCACCGCCGACCTGAGCGGCCGGATCGCCCGCGCCCGCGCGGTGGCCGGCGACGTACGCGGAGAGCGGGGCGGCCGGTACGACCCGATCGACGCGCTGCGCCGGGTGGAGGAGGCGGACCGGGCGCTGGACGAGGCGCTGGCCGGGGCGCGGGAACGCGAACAGGGCGACACCCGGGCACGCTCGCTGCTCGACGGGGCGCTGCTCACCGCGCGCTCCTCGGTCGCGGCGGCGGCGGACTTCGTCACGACGCACCGGGGCGCGGTCGGCAGCACCGCCCGGACCCGGCTCGCGGAGGCGCAGCGCCGCCTGGAGCAGGCCGCCGCGCTGGCGGGCAACGGCGACCCGCAGGCCGCCCTGGCCGAGGCGAACCGCGCGGACGCGCTGGCCGGCGAGGCGCGGAGCCTGGCCGAGCAGGACGTACGCGGCTACGGCTACGGCGGGCGCGGCGGCCCCGGCTCCATGGCGGGCGGGGGTGGCGGGGGCATGGGCGGCGCGGTGCTCGGCGGGATCATCCTCGGCGGCCTGATGGGCGGAGGCGGGGGCCGGGGCGGCTTCGGGGGCGGATTCGGCGGAGGCAGAGGCGGGGGCGGGGGCTTCGGAGGCGGCGGGCCCGGCAGCTTCGGCGGCGGAGGGACACGGGGCCGCCGGGGCGGCGGCGGACGCTTCTGACGCGGGGAGCTTCCCGTACCTCCGTACGCGCAGTCACCGGCAGCCTTCCGTACCCCGTAGGCGTACGCACCGTCGGCTTTCCGTACCCCGTACGCGTAACCCCACGAACGGCACCACCCGACAGGAGAGGCCCCATGAGCAAGCAGACCATTCTCGGCCGTGTCACCCAGCTGGCGAAGGCCAACATCAATGCCCTGCTCGACCAGGCCGAGGATCCGCAGAAGATGCTGGACCAGCTGATCCGCGACTACACGAACAACATCGCCGAGGCCGAGCAGGCGGTGGCCGCCACCATCGGCAATCTGCGCCTCATGGAGCAGGACCACGTGGAGGACGTGGAGGCGGCGCGGGAGTGGGGCGGCAAGGCGCTCGCCGCGAGCCGCAAGGCCGACGAGCTGCGGGCGGGCGGCTCGGGCCCCGAGGCGGACAAGTTCGACAACCTGGCGAAGGTCGCGCTGGGCCGGCAGCTGCAGTCGGAGAAGGAGGCCAGGACCGCCGAGCCGACCATCGCGGCGCAGACCGAGGTGGTCGACAAGCTCAAGACGGGCCTGGACCAGATGAAGGCGAAGCTCTCTGAGCTGAAGGCCAAGCGGGACGAGCTGGTGGCGCGCGCCAAGTCGGCGCAGGCGCAGAACCAGATGATGGACGCGGTGAAGAACATCGACGTCTTGGACCCGACCAGCGAACTGGGCCGGTTCGAGGACAAGGTGCGGCGCGAGGAGGCGCGGGCCCTGGGCAAGCAGGAGCTGGCGGCCTCCTCGCTGGACGCGCAGTTCGAGGACCTGGACGCCCTGGGCGACAGCGCGGAGGTGGAGGCCCGGCTCGCCGCGCTGAAGACCACGAAGTGAGCCGCGCCCCGGCCGCTGCTCAGAACATGCTGAGCAGCTCCTCCACCGAGCGCTCGGCGGGCGGCCGGCCGTCGGGCAGCGGCAGTTCGAACCAGACGGTCTTGCCGCGCGGCGTCCGCCGCGCCCCCCAGGCCGCGCTGAGCAGCCCCACCAGCTGGAGGCCCCGGCCGCCCTCGTCCGTGTCGCGGGCGCGCCGGCGCCTCGGCTGGACGAGACCGGCGTCCCACACCTCGCAGACGAGGGTGCGGTCGCGCAGCAGGCGGAGCCGGATCTCGCCCTCGCCGTAGCGCAGGGCGTTGGTCACCAGCTCGCTGACCAGCAGTTCCGTGGTGTCGACCAGGTCATCGAGGCCCCAGCTGGTGAGCTGGCCCCGGGCCAGTTCGCGGGCGCGGCCCACCGAGCGGGGCTCGCGGGGCAGCCGCCAGTCGCCGACGGCCTCGGTGGGCAGGCCCTGGATACGGGCCATCAGGAGTGCGATGTCGTCCTCGCCGTGCCGGGTGTGCAGCGAGCCGAGGACCCGGTCGCAGACGTCCTCCAGCGGCTGGGCCGGTTCGACCAGGGCCTTGCGGAGGGCGGCCAGGCCCTCGTCCAGCGGGTGGTCGCGCGATTCGACCAGGCCGTCGGTGTAGAGGGCGAGGAGCGCGCCCTCCTTCAGCTCGACCTCGACCTCCTCGAACGGTTCGCCGCCGACGCCCAGCGGCATCCCGGGCGGTACGTCGAGGAGCAGCGCGGCCTCGCCCGGCTCGACCACGACGGGCGGCAGATGGCCCGCGTTGGCGAAGGTGCAGCGCCGGGTGACCGGGTCGTAGACCGCGTAGACGCAGGTCGCCAGATACACCTCGGCGAGGTCCGCCTCGCGGGACTTGTGCGCGGCGCGGGCGGGCCACTGGGCGCCCCCGCCGCCGGAGGCGGAAGCGGCTCCGGGGGCGCCGAGGCCCCGGGCGACCTCGTCCAGGGCGGACAGCACCTCGGCGGGTTCCAGGTCGAGGAGGGCCAGGGTGCGCACGGCGGTGCGCAGTTCGCCCATGGCCACGGCGGCGCGCAGGCCGCGCCCCATCACGTCGCCGACGACGAGCGCGGTGCGGTGTCCGGGCAGCTCGATCACGTCGAACCAGTCGCCGCCGACCTCGTTGGCGGTGTTGCCGGGGAGGTAGCGACACGCGATGTCGAGCCCGGCGGCCTCCGGGTCGCCGGGGGGCAGCAGGCTGCGCTGGAGGATCAGGGCACGTTCGTGCTCGCGGCGGTAGAGGCGGGCGTTGTCGATGCAGACGGCGGCGCGGGCGGCCAGCTCGGTCGCGAGGGCCCGGTCCCGGGCGTCGAACGGCTCGCTGCCCTTCGTACGGGAGAAGCGGACGAGGCCCACCACGGTGTCGTGGGCGACCATCGGCACGGCCAGCGTGGACTGGACGAAGCCCCGGTCGTCGCCCGGCACGTCCTCGATGCGGCCGGTGCGCAGGGCGACGGCGCTGGGCGAGCCGAAGGGGTAGCGGTGGACGGCGCCGAGGGCGGGGGGCGCGGCGCCGCCGCCCGGCGGGCCGGAGTCGGAGGCGCCGGGGGCCGGGTGGGGCAGGGCGTCGGACACGGCGCTGGCGAAGGCGACGCGGCGCAGTTCGGCGGAGCCGCCGACCGCCTCCGCGCCGAGCGGGCTCCAGCCGCCGGGCGCCGCCTCGTCGCCGGTGAGCAGGGCCTGGTAGAGGTCGACGGAGGCCAGGTCGCAGAAGACCGGGACGGCGACGTCGAGGAGTTCGCGGGCGGTGGTCTCCAGGTCCAGGGAGTTGCCGATGCGGGCGCTGGCCTCGTTGAGCAGGGCGAGGTTGCGGCGGGCGCTGGCGGCCTCGCGGGCGGCGGTGTGACGCCGAGTCACGTCGGTGGCGAGTCCGGCGATGCCGATGGGGCGGCCCGATCCGCTGTGCACCCGGTAGAGGTTGATCGACCAGTGGCGGCGCTCGGTGTCGCCGGGGGCCGTGCCGACGAGCTGGAGGTCGGTGACGGAGTTGCCCGTCTCCAGGACCCGTTCGAGGGTCGCGGTCAGGCGGTCGGCGTCGGCGCCGGTGAGGTAGTCGCCGACGGTGCGGCCCCGGTGGTCGTCGGCGCGGCCGCCGAAGACGGTGGCGAAGCGCTCGTTGGCCCGGACGACGGTGAGGTCGGTGCCGAACAGGACGAAGCCGAAAGGAGATTGGCCGAAAATCGCCTGCGAGGCGGCGAGGTCCGTCTCAATGCGGCGCAGGGCGCGGACGTCCACGACGATGCAGACCGCCGCCCGTTCGCCGGTGGCCGTCTCACTGGGCATCACATAGATCTCGGCGAGCCCGTGCGCCCCGTCCTCGCCGGGCATCCGGAAGGGGACGAGACCCGTCCACTCCTTGCCGTCGAGCACCTCGCCGACGCGGCGGTGGCCCTCGCGGCGGACCTCGCCGGGCAGGAACGCCTCGACCGGGTCCTTGCCCACGGCCTCGTGGGCGGCCACGCCGAAGAGACCGGCGGCCCGGCGGCTCCACTGCTCGATCAGCCCGTCGGGCCCGATCGAGAAGGAGGCGACTCTGATGTAGTCGTAGATCGAGCCGGGCGGGCTGCTCTGCCACACGACGTCGCCTGCTGTCCCAGGTATTTCGCTCACGCGACCGTCCCCTCCAGCTCACACACCGGACCGGTCATGCCCGCAGTATTCAGCACTACGGCCCCGTCCGGCACGGCGTTCACGATCACAGCACGGTCTCAGTCCCTTTCAGCCAGGTTCGGCCCCGACCTCCGGTGATCGCTGTGCGTCCCACCTCACTCCTAACCAGGCAGAGCCAGCTCGAACCACACCGTCTTGCCGCTCTTTCCCCGCCGGGTCCCCCAGCGCCGGGCCGCACAGGCCACGAGCTGCAGTCCCCGGCCGCTCTCGTCGTCGGGTCCCGCCGTACGTTCGGTGGGTGGGTCGGGGAGGGGATCGGAGACTTCCACGAGGAGACCGGCGTGGGCGGTGGAGTGGTCCCCGTCCGGACGGGGACGCAGCAGCCGCACCCCGATGGGGCCGGTCGTGTAGCGCATGGAGTTGGTGACCAGCTCGCTGACCAGCAGGATCGCCTCGTCACCGACGGCGGCGTCGAGCCCCCAGCCGCGCAGGGTGTCCTGGACGGCGTGCCGGGCGGTGCGCACGGCACCGGGGACAGCGGGAAAACTCCACTCGGCTCGATCGCCTTCGGTATCGGTCACGCCGATCACTCCCAGAGCCGGCAACGGTGACGCCCTGTCCGCGCGGGGCAAACAGCACATACCCGATCATCATGAGCAAATACCGCCGGGCTCGACACGCAGGGCGTACGGGTGTACGGCGGCGCGCACGTACGAGTGCCCGGGAAGCGGGGGCGCACACGCCTCGGCGCCACGCGCCGCACCATGATCCGCGCGCCGGACCCGGGCCCCTCGCGCCGGACCCGGGCCCCTCGCGCCGGACTCAGGCCAGGTCGCCCGATGCCCTGAGGTCGTCGAACAGCAGCTGGTCGACGGGCGGTACCCGGTCGCGGTCGGCGTACGAGAACCACGCCACGTCCTCGATCTCGCTGCTGGCCCTCAGCTCACCGCTGAACCCGGCGGTGTAGCAGGCCATCCGGACCACCGCGCCGTCCGGCAGGCCGGGTCCGCCGGCTTCGTACGTCCCCACGTGCGCGACGGACTCCGCGTCGATACGGACCGTCAGCTCCTCCTCGATCTCGCGCACGAGGGTGTCGAGGTCGCTCTCGGCTCCCTCCCGCTTGCCGCCCGGGATGTAGAAGACGTCCTTGCCGCGCGGGCGGGCGCACAGGATGCGGCCCTCCTCGATCCGCACCCACGCCACCGTGTCGATCAGCACCTGCGCGTCCCCGCCCTCCAGTTCGCCGATCGCCTCGGCCAGCCACTTCCTCTCCTCGGCGCCCGTGGCGCGGGCGATGCGCAGCATGCCCTGCCGGAAGAGCGTGGGCGCCTCCTCTGCCCGCACCGGCTCGCCGTCCCGGTAGAAGAAGCTCGCCGGGAC
The DNA here is from genome assembly GCF_001905735.1 of Streptomyces sp. CB01249. Taxonomy (GTDB): domain Bacteria; phylum Actinomycetota; class Actinomycetes; order Streptomycetales; family Streptomycetaceae; genus Streptomyces. The sequence goes on along the minus strand of NZ_LISW01000002.1, from coordinate 890,279 downwards.
GTCGAGGAACGCCTGCCGCCTGCGCAGGACCGCCGCCTGTCCGGCGCGGTCCGGAAGGTGGTGCAGGAACGCGAGCAGCGTGAAGAAGCGCTGCCCGTCGGTGATTTCGGCCTCCTTGGGGTGCCCGAGCCGGGCGTACAGCTCCTCGCGTCCGGCCTCGGTGAGGGAGAGGACCCGGCGGAGCGCGGCTCCTGTGCCGGGCTCGGTGCGCTGGTCGACCAGGCCCGCCTTCACCAGCCGGGAAATGGCCGGATAGAGCGCCCCGTCACTGACCGGGCGGATATGGCCGCTGAGGGCCTGGATGCGGGCCTTCAGCTCGTATCCGTGCAGGGGCTCCTCGAAGAGGAATCCCAGAATCGACAGTTCCAGCACGCGTCGAGCTCCTTACCGCGTCCGTCGTCATCCGCTTGCCCGTCCGGCGCCCTCATGTTATCTCTTTCCGCTGTACCTCGATTCGAGGTACAGCGGAAAGAGGGGGCGGTCATGGAAGCGGCGGAGCACCGGCGCACGCTGGTGGTACTCGCGTATCCGGTCTACTTCGAGCTCTTGGCGGGGGTCACGGCCGGGATCATCAACATGGTCTGGGTGGCCCGGCTGGGCGGGGCGGCGGTCGCCGCGGTGGCCGCCGCCACCAACGTCGAGAACCTGCTGCTCGGCGTCATCCTGGTGGCCGGCTCGGGTACGACGGTGCTCGTCGCGCGGGCCAGGGGCGCGGACGATCCGGCGGCGCTGCGCTCGGCGGTGCGCGGCGGGTGGGCGCTGTGGGCCCTGGTCACGCCGGTGGTCGCGGTGGGCGGCCACCTCTGCCGCGAGCCGCTGGCCCGGCTCGTCCTCGGGGCCGGTGACGGCGGCGCGGCGGCCCTGGCCACCGGCTACTTCGCGATCGCGCTGCCGGGCATCGCGGTGTTCTTCGCGACGAACGTGGTCGACGGCATCCTGAAGGGCGCGGGCGACACCCGCACCCCGATGCGGCTGGCGGTCCTCGCGAACGGACTGATCCTCGGTCTGGACCCGCTGCTCATCCTGGGGTTCGGGCTGGGGGTGCGCGGCGCGGCGATCGCCACGGTGCTGGGCCGGACCGCCGCGCTCGCCTGCGGCCTGGTGGCGCTGCGGCGCAACGGTGTGCTGCGGCGGGCCACCGCGACCGGTGCGGGGCGCGTACGCGGGAGCCTCGCCGCGGACGCGCGCGGGACCGCCGCCACGGGGCTGCCCATGTCGGCCGACTTCGTCGCGCGGATGACGGGCGCGCTCGCGCTCGTCGCGGTCGTCGCCCGGATCGGCGTGGACGAGGTCGCCGCGTACGGGATCGCGACCAAGGCGATGTACGTCGCGACGATGGCGTTCTACGCGGTGCGCCAGGCCGCCGCCATCCGCACCGCCCATCTGCTCGGCGCCGGGCGCGACGCGCGGCGGGCCATCGGGCGGCAGGCGCTGCTGGTGGCCTCGGCGCTCGGCCTCACGGCCGCGGCCGTGCTCCTCGCGGGCGCGCCCTGGATCATGCGGGCGTTCGGCAGCGAGGGGGCGGTGGCCGGGGCCGGGGCGCTCTATCTGCGCTGCGCGGGCCCGTATCTGCTGTTGCTGGCCTGCTTCATCGCGCTCGGCGGCGTCTTCGAGGGCAGCGGCGCGAGTCCGGCGCTCGCCCGCGTCACCGCCTGCGGGGTCGCCGTCCAACTCGCGCTGGCGTACGGCATGTCGGGGTGGGGGCTGCCGGGCATCTGCCTGGCCATGGGCCTCTCGATGGCGGCGCAGTGCGCCGCCCTCGCACCCCTGTACCGGCGCACGGCGCACTAGCACCGTGCGCCGCACTCCTTACGACTGGGCGGCCTGCCCGATGCGCTCCACCCAGTACAGCTGCTTGTGCCCCCGGTCCTGCAACTTGTCGGCCGCTCGCTGGGCCTCGCCCTGCGTGGCGTACCTGCCCACGCGGTAGCGGTTGCCGTTGTCGTCCTGCCGTATCACCAGCCAGGAAAGCACGGCACCGCTGTCACTCATCGTGTTTCTCCCGAGCATCGCGCCCCTCCCCTGAACGATGTGCACGCTTCTAAGGAACTCCAGGAAACCCCGGTACGCATATGCCTGAGCCTACGCCTGACCTTCACGCAACGGATACGTCTTTACACAAAGAGGTACCGATCCGGCCAGGAACGGACCAACGCCCCGGGGGCGCACTCTCGCGAGTGCGCCCCCAGGGCGTCGCAGCGGGACATCCGGCGGCGGGCCGCCCGGGCGTCACCTCACGGGGAGCCGGTACCCCACCCGGTAGCGGTCGGCCGGCACCACCACGTCGGCGGTCTCGACGGGCCGCCCCGAGGCGTAGAAGGTCCGCTCGACCACCATCACCACATGACCGGGGACCCCGCCCAGCGCCAGGAGCTCCTCCGCAAGCCCCGGGCGCGCGCCCACCTGCTCGGCGACGTTGTCCACGACCACGTCGATGGCGGCCATCCGCTCGACCACCCCGCAGCCGCCCAGCGGGCCCTCCTCCGGCAGCATCACCGGCGTTCGGCCCGTGATGGCCAGGGGCTCCCAGGAGGTGGAGAGCATCACGGGCTCACCCGCCTCCCGGAACACGTAATGCGTGCGCATGACGCGGTCGCCCGGTTCGATCCCGAGCCGGGCGGCGATCTCGGAGCTCGCGCCCTCCTGCTCGCTGCGCGACTCCCAGGTGCCGCGCGCCCCGTCCGCCGCCTGCTCCTGGCGGAACGGACCCGCGCCCGCCTCGGGCCGGAAGCCGGAGCGCTCGACCATGCGGGGCACCGGCCGCTCGCGCACATACGTCCCCGAGCCGGAGCGGCCCTCGACCAGGCCCTCCGCCATCAGGACCTTGCGCGCCTCCAGCGCGACGGTGTCCGAGACCCCGTACTCCTCGCGGATGCGCGCCTGGGACGGCAGGCGCGTATGCGGCGGCAGCAAACCGTTGACGATCTTCTCTCTCAGATCGCTCGCCACGCGCAGATAGGCGGGCTGCTCACCGAAAGCCACAGGCCACTCCCCAAGAGGTTGACGGACTGCGACAGCGTCGCAACCGTGGGTTCCGGATCGCAAGCGCAGGCCACAGTTTCACTCGAAGTGATGACATTGGGCGGGCCTGCGCATAGTCCGCCGCGCGTGGACCAGAACCCCTTTAAACCGCCTTTGCCAAACCCTTGACCCCGTTTGGTCCAGACCAATAACTTCTGGCCTCATGCGTCGAAGAACCCTGTCTTCACTCGCCATCGCCGCCTGCGCTGTCACGCTCGCGGCCTCCTTCTCCCCCGCCGCCAACGCCTCGTCCGGGCACGGCGGTCACGGCGGCGGGCACGGCCACCACGGCTCCGCGCCCAGCTACAAGCGCGTCGGCTACTTCACCCAATGGGGCGTGTACGGACGTGACTTCCAGGTCAAGGACCTGGAGACGAGCGGCACCGCGGCCAAACTCACCCACGTCAACTACTCGTTCGGCAACGTCAGCGCGGACGGCAAGTGCTTCACGGGCAATGTGCCCGGCGAGGCCGACGCCTGGGCGGACTACGTCCGTCCGCTCGACGCGGCCGGCTCCGTGGACGGGACCGCCGACACCGACGACCAGAAGCTCGCGGGCAACTTCAACCAGCTGCGGGAGCTCAAGGCCAAGCACCCCGGTCTGAAGGTGATGATCTCGCTCGGCGGCTGGAGCTGGTCCACGCACTTCTCCGACGCGGCCCGCACCGCCGCGTCGCGCAAGGCGCTCGTCTCCTCCTGCATCGACCTGTACATCAAGGGCAACCTGCCGGTGGACGGGACGCGCGGCGGCGAGGGCGCGGCGGCCGGGCTCTTCGACGGCATCGACATCGACTGGGAATGGCCGGGATCCGCCGGTGACACCGACACGGTGTACCGCCCGGAGGACAAGCGGAACTTCACCGCCCTGGTCCACGAGTTCCGCACCCAGCTCGACGCGTACGCGAGGAAGACCGCCCAGGCCCAGAAGGGCCGGCACCACGGCGCGAAGCCCAAGCACTACGACCTCTCGGCGTTCGTCCCGGCGTCCCCCGAGAAGATCGACGCCGGGTTCGACGTGCCGCGCATCATGCGGGACTTCGACTTCGTGAACCTCCAGGGCTACGACTTCCACGTCTCCGGCGAGGCGAAGACGGCCCAGCAGTCCGCGCTGTACGCGAAGAACGACTACAGCGTCGACCGGACCGTGCGCGACTGGCTGAAGCGGGGCGCCCCGGCGCGCAAGCTGGTGATGGGCATGCCCTTCTACGGCCAGGGCTGGACGGGCGTGACCGGCGGCGGCGACGGCCTCGGCCAACCGGCGGCGGGCCCCGCCCCGGCGACCTGGGCGGCCGGTTACGAGGACTACAAGGCCCTCAAGAAGCTGGCCGAATCCGGTACGTACAAGGTGCACCGCAACACGCGCGACGGCAGCGCCTGGCTGTTCGACGGCACCACGCTGTGGACCTACGACGACCCCCAGGTGCTGCGCACCAAGACCGCGTACATCCGCGACCACCGGCTCGGCGGCGCGATGTTCTGGTCGCTGGACGGGGACACCGAGAACGGCGAGCTGATCACGGCCGTCGACCGCGGGCTCTCCCACCGCTAGGAACACCCCGAGGGGCGGCTGCGCACCGGCAGCCGCCCCTCGGTCGTGCGTACGGTCACCAGTCGACGGTCTCCGTCCAGACGGACTGGATGTAGCCCGCGCCCCACGGGTTGGTGGCGACGGAGGCCTGACCCACCGGGGCCCAGTCGCCGAGGACGATCCGCTGCGGAAGGCGCGGGTCCAGGGCGTTGAGCACGGCGTGGACGCGGTGGTGGCCGGTGCCGCCTGTGCACAGGCTGGAGATCGTGCTGCCGGCACCGCCCCCGTAGGAGACCGAGCAGCCCGTCGGCGCCGCCTGGGCGGAGGGGGCCGCCGTCAGCATCGCGCCGACCGCGGTCATGGCAAGGGCCGCGGTACCTATGACACTGCGCTTCCCGAACATGTGACTCCTTGGGTCCAGTGGGTGGGTCCAGTGATGGGGAACTCGCCGCGATCCGCCCAACTCCCCGTATGTGCAGGTTTCCTGACACATCGGGAGATCGCGTGAAGAATCCTGCACACATCCGGCCACGCTGACAAGAGCGTTGCCCATATTTGGTCCAGTCCAATCGGGAGGCCCGGGGCCCGCATAGGGAAACCCCTCGGCATTCGCCGGGTGCCTGGCAGCCCCGCCGGACGGCTCCCCACACTCGTGCGTCGGCACCGCCCTCACCACCCCACGGGACGGTGGCCGGATTCCGCCTGTACGAGGTGAAAGGACACCCCCGTTCCTATGTACATACGAAGAGCCACGAGGCTTCTGACGGCCACTCTGGCCTGTGCGTGTGCCTCCGCCCTCGCCCTTCCCGTCGCGTCGGCCGCCCCGGCGCCGCCCGCCCCCTCCCCCACCGCCGGTCCGCATGCCTTCGCCCCGGCCCCGTACACGACGAATCCCACGGCCGCCGTCCGGCGCGATGCCGAGGCCGACGCGAAGAAGGCCCTGGCGGCGCACGGGCGCGTCGCGCACCGCAGTGGATCGGACGCCTTCACGGTCCGGAATCTGGTCGTCGACCGCGACGGCTCCGCGTCCGTGCGCTTCGACCGCACGTACAAGGGCCTGCCGGCGTACGGCGGCGATGTCGTCGTCCACCTGAAGAGCGACGGCAGCTACGAGTCGCTGACCAGCGCCGCCGAGGCCGCGCCCGCGCTGTCCACCACCCCCTGGCTCGCCGCGTCGCGCGCCGCGAAGCTGTCGGAGAAGGCGTTCGACGGCTCGGCCGACACGGTCTCGACGCCCCACCTCGCCGTGCAGCTGGACGGCACCGCGTCCGCCCTGGTCTGGGAGACCGTGGTCAGCGGGGTCCGCGCGGACCAGACGCCCAGTCGGCTGCACGTCCTGGTGGACGCGCACTCCGGCAAGGTCCTGCGCACCCGGGACGAGGTGAGCACCTTCGCACCGGCGGGCCGGGCGGCTCAGGCCCGTACCAGCGGAGCCACCGCCACCGACTCCGCCGCACCCGCGCCGTCCGCCGCCGCCACCGCGGTCACCGGCCGTTCGATCTACAGCGGCCAGGTGTCGCTGGACGCCACCCAGTCCGGCAGCGGGTACAGCCTCCAGGACCCCTCGCACGGCAACGGCTACACGACCAACCTCAACCACGCCACCAACGGCACCGGTTCGCTGTTCACCAGCTCCACCGGCACCTTCGGCAACGGCTCCCCCAGCGACCCGGCGTCGGCCGGCGCGGACGCGCACTACGGGGCGGCCATGACGTACGACTACTTCAAGACGGCCCACGGCCGCAGCGGCATCTTCGGCGACGGCCGGGGCGTGCCCTCGCGGACCCACTACGGCAACGCGTACGTGAACGCCTTCTGGGACGGCAGCCAGATGACGTACGGGGACGGCCAGGGCAACCAGCGCCCGCTGGTCGAACTCGACGTCGCCGGGCACGAGATGGCGCACGGCGTGAGCGGCGCGCTCACCGGCTGGGACGAGACCGGTGAGACCGGCGGCATGAACGAGGGCACCAGCGACATCTTCGGCACGCTGGTGGAGTTCTACGCCGACAACCCCGTGGACAAGCCCGACTACACCATGGGCGAACTGATCAACATCAGCGGCAACAACCAGCCGCTGCGCTGGATGAACCAGCCCTCGCTGGACGGCTCCTCGCCCGACTGCTGGAACAGCAACAACGGCGGCCTGGACCCGCACTACTCGATGGGCCCGCTCAACCACTGGTTCTTCCTCGCCGCCGTCGGCAGCGGCAACCACGGCTACGGGAACAGCCCGACCTGCAACAACTCCACGGTCACCGGCATCGGCAACGACAAGGCCGGGAAGATCTGGTTCAAGGCGCTGGCCACGTACGCCAACAGCCGCGAGAACTACCACCAGGCGCGCATCGACTCGCTGAAGGCGGCGGCCGACCTCTACGGCGCGCACTGCACCGAGTACAACACCATCGAGGCCGCCTGGGCGGCGGTCAGTGTCACCGGCGCCGACCCGGTCCCCGGCACCTGCGGCAGCCAGCCCGGCTCGCCCTCGGTGACCAATCCCGGCAACCAGACGACCGCCGTGGGCACCGCCGTCTCGCTCCAGATCCAGGCGAGCGACCCGGGCGGCTCGACGCTCACCTACAGCGCGAGCGGCCTGCCCGCCGGACTGTCGGTCAACGCCTCGACCGGCCGCATCACCGGCACCCCGACCACCGCGGGCACCTCGTCGGTGACCGTCACCGCGAAGAACACCGCGGGCGCCACCGGCACCGCCGCCTTCACCTGGACCGTCAACGACGACGGCAACCCGCCCGGCGGCTGCGGCGACCTCCCGGCCTGGAGCGCCACCACCCCGTACGCCCCGGGCGACCGGGTCGCGTACAACGGCCACACCTACACCTCGCAGTGGTACTCCACCGGTGCGGAGCCGGGTGCCCCGGGCTCCTGGGCGGTGTGGACGGACGGGGGCGCGTGCTGAGCCCCTGACCGCCTGACGGGGGATCACCGGTCACGGCGCGCGCCGCACGCGCCGTGACCGGTCGACGCACGTGAACCGACGCCCCGTTGACCCCGCCCCCGGCCGGTCCTACATTCGGGCCTGGTCATGGGCGGGCCCCGTCGCACGGGCGGCGAGGGTACAAGGCTGCGCGCGAAGGGGCCCCGATGACCCGCACCGGACACGACCGTTCCGCCGCCCCCAGCTCCACCCGTGCCGCGCTGCGCGAGGCCGCCCGTGCCCACCTGGAGGGTGGCGGCTCCGTCCTCCTCACCGGCCCGGCGGGCATCGGCAGGAGCACGGCGGCGGCACGGATCACGGATGGCCTCGCGGCACGCGGTCACCGGGTCCTGCGCTGCTCCCCGTCCCCGGCCGACCGGGACAGCCCGTTCCTCGGGCTGATCGACCTGCTGGGCCCGGCCGGTGACGAGGCCCTGGCCCCGCTGGCCGCCCATGAGCGGGCCGTGCTCGACGGCGCCCTGCTGCGCGGGACGCCGCCCGCCGGTACCGACCCCACGGGCGGCCGGGACGCGCTGGTCCTGCGGGTCGCCGTACGCAAGGTGCTCGCCGCGCTCGCCTCGGATGCCCCGCTGCTACTGGTCGTGGACGACGTGCAGTGGCTGGACGAGCCGACGGCCCGGGTCCTGCTGTTCCTGGCCCGCCGCTCGGGCCCGCACCACGCGGTGCTCGCCACCCTGCGCACCGCGCCGCACACCGGCCCGGACGCCCCGGCCGCGCGCGAGCTGTGCCCGCAGCCGGTACGGACGCTGCCGCTGCCGCCCCTGACGGTGCGCGGGATCGCGGACGTGCTCGACGCGCACGGTCTGCACGGCGGACCCGCCTGGCCCCGGCAGCTCGCCGCCCGCCTCCACGAGGCCGCGTCCGGCAATCCCCGTACCGCCCTCGAACTCGCCGCCGGGCTGCACGAGTCGGCCGCCGCCGGGGCGCCGCTCCCCGACGCCTGGGAGCCGCTGCCGGTGCCGGAATCGCTGAGCCGTCCCGTGCTGGACCGGGTGGAGGCCCTCCCGGCGCGGGCCCGGCAGCTGCTGCTCACCGCGAGCGCGGCGGTCCGCCCGACGGTGGAGCTGCTGCGCCGGGCGGGCTGCCGGCAGGCCGCGGCGGACGTCGACACCTGCGTACGGCACGGGCTGCTGGCCCCGCCGGACCGGGGCGCGCTGCGGTTCGCCGACCCGCTCACGCCGATGGTGCTGGAGGCGCGGGCCCCGTACGCGCTGCGGCTGGACGCGCACCGCGCGCTGGCCGAGGCGGCCGACGACCCGGTGGAGCGGGCCCACCACCTGGCCCGGCTGACGGCGGGGACCGACCCGGCGGTCGCGGACCGGCTGGTGGAGGCGGCGTCGGCGGCCAGGCGCCGGGGCGCACCGGGCACGGCGGCCCGGCTCGGGCGGCTCGCGGCGCGCCACACCCCGGCGGACTCCGCGCACACCGGCACGGCCCGCCGCCTGACCGCGGCCGAGGACGCGTTGGACGCGGGCGACCTGGACTTCGCCCGGGAGCTGGCGTACGAGGTGCTGGGCGACGCGGTCCGGCCCGCCGACCGGGTGCGCGCCTGGACGGTGGTCGTGGACGCCTCGGGCCAGGCGATGTCGGAGATCGCGGACGTGTTCCCGGAGGCGGTACGGGACGCGGGCGACGACCCCGGGCTGCTGGCGCCGCTGCACTACCGGATGAGCTGGCACGCGTGGATGGTGGGCGGCTCGGCCGGGCGGGCCCGCGATCACGCCGCGCGCGCCGCGGGGCTCGCCGCGCGGGCGGGCGACCGGCGCACCGAGGTGCTGGCGCTGACCCAGCAGGCGTCCCTGGAGCTGTTCCTCGGGCGCCCGGAGGCGGAGTCGACGCTCGCCGCCGCGCTGGCCGCGCCGCACGACGCGTACGCGATGAGCCACCACAACGGGCCGATCTACCTCAAGCACCGCTTCCACCTGGCGCACGACCAGCTGGACGAGGCGCGGGCGGAGCTGCGGACGCTCGTGTACACGCTGCGGCAGCGGGGGTCGGCGGACTGCCTGAGCCAGTGCCTGATCGGTCTCGCCCAGCTGGAGATCCAGCGCGGGCGCTGCCGCCAGGCGCTGTCGATGGCCAGGCAGAGCCTGCGGATCACGGAGCGGGCGGGGCTGAGCCAGGGGCCCGCCTGGTACGCGGTGGCGCTGGCCGAGACCGCGGGCGGCAGCCTGAGCCAGGCCCTGGCGGCGGCGGAGGCGGCGAGGCGGCACAGCGAGGACGACGACGACCGGCTCTTCCTGCCGAGAGCGCTGCACGCGGAGGGCCGGATCCGGCTGTTCGGCGGCGAGTCCGGGCGGGCGGCCGCGCTGCTGCGCCGGACGGCGGAGCTGGAGAGCGCCCAGGGTCAGGGCGACCCGGCGACCCGCCGCTGGCACGCCGACCTCGCGGAGGCCCTGGCGCGCTCCGGGGCGGTGGACGAGGCGGAGTCGGTGATCGACCGGGCGCGCGCCCAGGCGGCCCGGCTCGGCCGCGCCGGTGTCCTGGCGGCCCTGGACCGGGCGGCCGCGGCGGTGTGCGAGGCGCGGGGCGGGCTGGGGGCGGCGGCGGTGGGTTACGAGGAGGCGGCGGCGCGGCTGCGGGCCGCCGGGTACGTCCTGGAGGAGGCGCGGACCCGGGTGGCGCTGGGCCGGGTGCGCCGCCGCCTGGGCGACGAGGGCGCCGCGCATGCCGCGTTCACGCAGGCGCTGCGCGTGTTCACGGCGGCGGGGGCGCGGGCCTGGGTCGCGGGGGTCCGGGCGGAGCGGGACCGGGCCGAGGAGGCGCCGCTGTTCCAGGTGGACGACCGGGCGTGGCCGGAGCGGCTGAGCTCGACGGAGCGCAGTGTGGTGACGCGGGTGGCCCAGGGGGCGACCAACCGGGAGATCGCGGCGGGCCTGACGCTCAGCGTGAAGACCGTGGAGGCGGCGCTCACCCGGTCCTACCGGAAGCTGGGGGCGCGGTCCCGGGTGGAGATCGCACGGATCGTGATGACCCGGCCCGCGCCATGATGCTCCGTCAAGATCCTTGCGTACAAGCCCTCTTGACGTACAGGCCCTATTGACGAGTACACGCCCATGAGTATGGTCTAGACCTAAGGTGAGCCGTGGTCGCCCCCGGGCGTCCACCGGCGTGCGCGGGGGCTGCGGGCGGCTCCCCCCTCGCCACCGGCCGTACCCCTGCCCCCACCGCGCCGGCACCCCCCTGACGAGGCCGCTGCCCGGTGCGGGCATGTCCGACCGCTGCCGTCACCCCGCGGCAGTCCCCAGCGAAGGAGTTGGCATGAACGCGAAGCGAAAACTGGCCCTCGTGCTCGGTGCGGGAGTCGCCCCCCTGCTCGCGGTGGTCCTGCCGGCCACCACGGCCAGCGCGCACGGTTACGTCTCCTCGCCGCCGAGCCGCCAGGCCCAGTGCGCCGCGGGCACCGTCGACTGCGGCCAGATCAAGTACGAGCCGCAGAGCGTCGAGGGCCCCAAGGGCCTGATGAGCTGTAGCGGAGGAAACGCGCAGTTCGCCGAGCTGGACAACGACAGCAAGGGCTGGAAGGCCACCCCGGTCGGCAGCTCCGCCGACTTCTCCTGGACCCTGACGGCCCGCCACGCCACGAGCACCTGGCAGTACTACATCGGCGGCTCGAAGATCGCGGAGTTCAACGACAACGGCGCCCAGCCCGGCGCCACCAAGACCCACCACGTGAACTTCGGCAGCTACTCCGGCCGCCAGAAGGTGCTGGCCGTCTGGAACATCGCGGACACCGCCAACGCGTTCTACGCCTGCATCGACCTCCAGATCGGCGGGGGCGGCACCCCCGGCGACGGTGACGGCGGCGACCCGGGCGACTGCGCCGCCTCGGCGTGGGAGGCCGGCCGCGTGTACAACGGCGGCGACACGGTCTCGTACAACGGGCACACCTGGCGCGCCAAGTGGTGGGTCCAGGGCGACCAGCCCGGCACGACCGGCGAGTGGGGCGTCTGGGAGGACCTCGGCACCTGCTGACGCACGTCTCTCCGCGGGGCTCCGGCCCCGCGGAGAGGTACGTACGGGACCGGGCTCATGCCGCGTACGACGCGGCCCGCTCGCTGGCCCCGGCGGTGAGGACCTTGCGGGTGACGCGCTCGGCGATCGCGGCGACCAGGGTGCGCGGCCGGCGCGGCAGCAGGTGCGCGGACAGGGCGTTGCCGAACCCCGGGGTGACATAGGCGCGGTCGCGGTCGAGGGCGGCCAGCGCGGCGCGCACGACCGGCTCCGGCGTGCTCATCGACCCGTTGACGGCCGCCTCACGGGTCCCGATGGCCTCGAAGAACGGGGTGTCGACGGGCCCGGGGCACAGGGTGAGCACGCGCACGCCGCGCCCGCGGCACTCCTGACGCAGCGACAGCCCGAAGTTCAGCACGAACGCCTTGGCCGAGCTGTAGACCGCGAAGTACGGGGCGGGCTGGAAGGCCGCGGTGGAGGCGACGTTGACGACGGCGCCGGTGCCGCGTTCCAGCATGCCGGGGAGCAGGGCGTGGGTGAGGCCGACGAGCGCGACGACATTGACCATCAGCTGGTCGTGGTCGCGCCCCGCGTCGATGCCCTCGAAGCGCCCGCAGGTCCCGAACCCCGCGTTGTTGACGAGCATGCCGATGCTCAGCCCGCGCTCGTCGAGCCGTTCGGCGACCGCGCGGGCGGCGCCGGGCTCGGCGAGGTCCTGGACGAGGACGTGGGCGCGTACACCGTGCTCGGCCTCCAGCCGCGCGGCGAGGGCGGTGAGCCGGCCCTCGGAACGCGCGACCAGGACCAGGTCGTGCCCACGGGCGGCGAGCTGGGCGGCGAATTCCGCGCCGAGCCCGGAGGAGGCACCGGTGACGAGAGCGGTTGCAGGCATGGGAGGTCTCCTGAGTGAGGCGCGAACGGACCGAACATCTGCAACAAGAGAGTACCCATTCCCTCCCTATCTGCAACACCAATGTCCCACATACTCAAAAGATGGCGCACCGGTGTTACGTTTCAGGGGTTCGGGCAGCAAAGTGGACGAGGAGTGGACGATGGCCGGCGAGACAACGGCACGGCCGCTGCGGGCGGACGCGGAGCGCAGCGTGCGCCTGATCCTGGAGGCGGCGGAACGCCTGCTGTCCAAGGACCCGGGCGCCTCGATGGAACAGATCGCGGCCGAGGCGGGCGTCTCCCGCACGACGATCCACCGCCGCTTCGCACACCGCCAGGCACTGATCGACGCCCTGGCCCTGTCGGCGGCCCGCCAGCTCGCCCAGGCGGTGGACGACGGCCGCCCCACCACCGCCCCGCCCCTGGTGGCCCTGCACCGCATCACGGCCAACGTCCTGGAGGTCAAGGGCGCCTGGACCTTCGCCCTCAGCCTCCCCGCCACCCCCGGCACGGAGGCGGCCGCCCTCCACGAAACGATGACCGAACACTGCCTCGCAGTCCTGGCCCGCGCCCGCGAGGACCACCTCATCGCCCCCTCGTCCGACCTCCCCTGGCTCCAACGCGTCTACTACGCCCTCCTCGGCGAAACGCTGCACGGCAACCCGAACGACCCGGTCACGGACCCGGACGCACTGGCGGCGCGGGTGGTGGAGACGTTCCTGCGGGGGGCGGGGGGACGGGGCTGAGGCATCCCGGTTGTCAGTGCCCACTGCTTTCATGACGCCATGAGCACCGCACGCGAAACCGCAGCCCTCCTCCCCGCCCCCGAGGAACTGCGCGTCCACTTGAAGGCACTGGCGACCCTGGATGCCACGATCGGCGACGACCCGCTGTTCGTCTGCTACACCTTCGATACGGCGTGGGACCCCGGCGAGGAAGTGGCCCTGATGAACAACGGCTCGGGCGACGACTTCTCCGTGCACTTCACCCCGGCCGGCGTGCTCATCCGGGGCTTCGACCACGAGTCGGCGATGAGCCCGTACGTGAACGAGGAGGTCTGGCCGGGCCTCATAGACGAGGTACCGGCCTCACTGAGCCCGATCCTGCACAACCCGGCCTTTTGCGACGAGGACATCGACGTCCCACGCGTCACCGCGTGCCTGTGGCAGGAGACCGGTGACACTCTCTGGCACACCGGCACATCCATCGACTTCCCGCCGGACAACGCGGACCCGGACGGCTCCGGCTTCCTCTTCGACCTCCTCACGGACCGCTCCCCCGAGACCGTCCAGGCGTACTTCGCGGACTACTACGAACGCCCCGTCCCCCTGGAAGCCATCCGCCACGTCCTGGCGGGCCTCCCCCTCACTCCGGCGGTGACAAAGGCCCTCAACCCGGCCGCCGTCCCGCTCCGCGAGACCGCCGAGTGACCACGGACCTCATGGTGTCTCCTTGCTGACGAGTCAGCCGATCCATCCCGTGATGGCATCGGCCAGCGCCTGCCCGCCCTCCTGAACCGCAGTCCCGACAACCAGTGCGGGCAACGTCCGTGCCAGCTGCATCAGCACACCCTCGTCGGGCGGTGACGCGGCAAGCTGGGCGTCGATCGTCTCCGTCACGCCCCGCAGGACGGGCGCGGTGGCCAAGTCCTGCTGATTCCGATCCAGTTCGGCGCGGAACGCGGTGAGCAGGTCGCGTACGTCCTCGGGGCCCGCGGTGTTCCGGACCGACGCCGACTGGTGTACACCGGAGATGTCCCGTCCGACGACGTTCTGAATCGGGGCGACGCTGTCGCCGCCGATGTGGATGGCCGAGCTGGGTTCCCTGTCCGGGTCGGGGCGTCGACGGCCGATCATCACTTGCCTCCTTGGGGTGGGCTGCCCTGGCTCACGCCGCTGATGTTGCTGCCGGCGACGTTCTGGATGGGTGCGTGGTTGTCGCCGTACACCTGGATGTTGGTGATCACGGCAGCCACCTGCTGTTCGTAGGGGGCGGTATCGACGCCCAGCTCTTCGAGATACTCGGCCACAGTCCGGAAGACACAGGTCTGCATGAGGACGACGTGCCTCTTGGCGTCGTCGCTCTGGTGCATGTCCGTGACTTCCTCGATGGAGTAGCGGTCACGGACACTGACGGGGTCCTTCTCCTCGCCCCGGCCGTCGCCGCCCTCTTCCTGGTGCTTCGCCAGCCCCCGTCCGAGGCGGGCCGAGAACCGCCAGGCAGCCAACGGACCCACCACCGCGTCCAACAAGGACTGCACGGTGAGCCAGCGAAGGAGCCGGAAGTGCCGGAGCGCCAGCGGCGCGTCCGTCCCGCGCAGCTCGTTGTACACCGGTGTCACGACGTGCGGCCGGACCGTCAAATGGAGTTCCCCGGCCTCCAGGGCCGCGTGAACGAACACGGTGACCACGACCTCGCCGTCCCAGGTCACGCACTGGGCGCGCATATACAGGCGGTCAGGCACACTCGACGGCGACAGCCGACCACGGCCACGAAGTTTCGGCTCCCCCGCCTTCGCATTTCGCGTGCGCAGCAGCCACAAATCCGAAGGAAGACCGACCACCTCGGAGGCCGTGAAGCCCGGCAGCGGTTCGGTGATCTCCTGCGGACCTCGCCCCAGGTCCTCCAACGCCTCACGCATGCGGGCCAGCAGCTCGCGATCCTCGAACGGATCAACTGCCCCCTTCGCATCCTTGGGCTTCAACGGAACATTCATGTCCGCGATGCCCCAGACGTAGCGCCCGGCACCGACGAAACGCTCCGGTACGTCGTACGGCAGCTCTGTGAGCCCCTGCCCCTCCTTCAGCCGAGCGAACCGCCGCTTGCCCTTCGGGGCCATCCACGGCAGTCGCCCGGAGGCAATCTCGCCGCCGACGACCCGGCCCAGCGAGGCGCGGGCCACGAGCCGGTCTGCGGCAAACACAACGGCCCCGCCGATGAGCAGCACAAACGGCGCGAGAGCCAATTCGAGCCGTATGCCGACGACTTGGCCGTCAATAGGCCATTTGTAAGGAACGACAGCCAGCAGCCACGGCACGCAGAGCACCATGTACGCCAGGCCGGGCCGGGAAGAACGACCCGCCGCCCTCGGCTTCCGCTCCGCCCTAGCCGCCGCCCAGCGCAGGAAAAGCGCCAGAAGGACGGCGGCGCCCCAGACCGCAGAAGCCCAAGGAGCGACACCCGCGACGGCCACGAACACGAGGAGAAGCGCCGCGCGCCGTGCCCAGCGCCGCCGCCGGACACGAAGTCCGTGCGCCACCACCGGCCCAAGGTCGAACCCGTAGGACGGGACCGGCCACGGAGGCCCGTGCACGACATGATCCACGACCCACTGCGCCATCTGCTCGCCCAGAGGCGGACAGTCGTCGCTGCCCTCAAGGTAAATACGCCGTCGGGCACTCCGGCGCGGCTTCTCGGGCTTGTCACCCCTGCCAAGAAGCTTGCGCCACCACGCCTTGATCGGCTTCAAGCGGTCAGGGCGCGCATACATGCTCTGACACAACAGCTTGGTCACCACGGACGCCGTGGGGTTTACCTCGCCGCCGTGCTCCCCGGCATCATCCGGCGCCCTCCGATTCTGGCTGGGAATCCCCGGAAGCCCTCCCGCCGCCAAGCCCTCATGCCGCTGGGCACGCAGCTCCCGTTCCCGCCCCATGACTCCGCCCCCGTTGTTCGGTACGGCGGGCATCATCGCCGCGCCCGGCAGCGACGACCAGACCACAAACGCGACATTGCTCGCACATCTTCACACCCGTGCGGATTGTCCGAATCCAACCCCTAGGTCTGATCGATCGAAACAGTGGTGTACACATGGCACACTCGGTACGCTTGATCGCATGACGCAGCCGCAACCCATAGAGTCCATCCGCACGGTACGCGCGCACTTGGCCGAGGTCGTGGAGCGTGCCGACCGGGACGACGTACCCACCGTGATCACCCGACGGGGCAAGCAGGTCGCTGCCGTCGTCTCCATCGAGGTGCTGCGCAAGTACCAGGAGTGGGAAGAGCGCGAGATCAACCGGATCATCGACGAGCGTATGAGCAACTCCGCACCCGGCACCCCGATCGAGGACGTCATGAGGGAGACGCTGGAACGCGGTGAGTAAGTACCGAACCGTCTTCCGCCCCGAGGCCCAGGCCGAACTCCGAACGATCCCGCGCGGCATGGCCCTACGCATCCTGGCCAAACTGACCGAGCTGGAGAGCAATCCCCTGGGCTTCAACACCACCGCGCTCGTGTCACGGCCGGACCGTCGCCGCCTGCGAGTCGGCGACTACCGAGTCGTGTACACAATCGACAACGGAGAGGTCGTGGTGTGGGTCGTCCATATCGGGCATCGCTCCACCGTGTACGACACCTGAGCTCCGCTGAATCCCCTGTACCTACGGCACAGCCCCCGGTACGAGCGAAGGGGCCGACTCCCACGGAGTCGACCCCTTGTGAACGGCACGCTTGCCACGTCAGCCACGCGGCGACGTGTCATCCGCTCACACGTTGAACCTGAACTCCACCACGTCCCCGTCCTGCATCACGTACTCCTTGCCCTCCATGCGGGCCTTGCCCGCTGCGCGGGCTTCGGCTACTGAGCCGGTTTCGGTCAGGTCCTCGAAGGAGATGATCTCCGCCTTGATGAAGCCCTTCTGGAAGTCGGTGTGGATGACACCGGCCGCCTCGGGGGCCGTGGCGCCCTTCTTGATGGTCCAGGCGCGGGTTTCCTTGGGGCCTGCCGTGAGGTACGTCTGGAGGCCCAGGGTGTCGAAGCCGACGCGGCCGAGGGTGGCGAGGCCGGGTTCTTCCTGGCCCATGGACTGGAGGAGTTCCAGGGCCTCGTCGTCGTCCAGCTCGATCAGCTCGGACTCGATCTTGGCGTTCAGGAAGATCGCCTCGGCGGGAGCGACCAGGGCGCGCTGTTCGTTCTTGAAGTCCTCGTCCACCAGCTCGTCCTCGTCCACGTTGAACACGTAGATGAAGGGCTTGGTGGTGAGGAGGTGGAGCTCGTGGAGGAGGCGGCCCTTCTCCGTGGCGGCGGTGATGCCCGCGTGGAAGAGGGTGTCGCCGGCTTCGAGGATCTTCTGCGCCTCCTCGACCGCCGCGAGGACCGCGACCTTCTCCTTCTGGAGGCGGGACTCCTTCTGGAGGCGCGGGATCGCCTTCTCGACCGACTGGAGGTCCGCGAGGATCAGCTCGGTGTTGATCGTCTCGATGTCGTCCTTGGGCGAGACCTTGCCGTCGACGTGGACGACGTTCTCGTCCTTGAACGCGCGGATGACCTGGCAGATCGCGTCCGACTCGCGGATGTTCGCGAGGAACTTGTTGCCCAGGCCCTCGCCCTCGCTCGCGCCCCGTACGATCCCTGCGATGTCCACGAAGTCCACCGTCGCCGGGAGGATCTTCTGCGAGCCGAAGATCTTCGCCAGGGCGTCCAGGCGGTGGTCCGGGACGCCGACCACGCCGACGTTCGGCTCGATCGTGGCGAACGGGTAGTTGGCCGCCAGCACGTCGTTCTTGGTCAGGGCGTTGAACAGGGTCGACTTGCCGACATTCGGCAGTCCGACGATTCCGATACTAGTACTCATGCCACAAACGTCCGCTCAGGATCAAGAAGGGTGGGGTCGGCCGCGACGGCGGCCCAGGCGCGCCATCGTCCACGTGCGCCTATCACGGTACAGGGACGGGGCCGAGGAGATCTCCTCGGTCAGAACCAGTGCAGGCAGTGCGGGGACAGGTCGCTCGCGAACAGCGCGTCCGCGCGGGCGGCGGCGGCCGGGTCGTGCGCCCGGATGTGTCCGGCCCGTACGAGCGTGCTCGGGCGGGTGCCGCCGAGGTAGACCGAGCCCAGGTCCCGTACGTCCAGCGACAGGTCCGGCCGCCGGTCCGTCGCCACGCACTCCGCCCTGCCGTCGCGGACGGTCAGCAGGTAGCGGCCGTGCTCGCCCAGGAACGGATCGGCCACGTCCAGCACCAGCTCCCCGTCCGTGAACCAGCCGCGCGCCGTCAGCGCACGCGGTACGTCGAGGAGGCGCACCCAGAGCCAGTCGGTGTGGCCGCCGACCTCACCGGCCCGGATGTCCGCGAGCTGCCAGCGCAGCGGGTGCTCCGGCGGGACGTGGCGGAACACGACCTGGGAGACCAGGTCGTGCCCGAGGGCGTACCGGGCGAGGGCGGTGAAGGCCGCGTCGTCCACGGCGATGGTCTCGTCCACCGTCAGGGTGCCGGACTCGGTCGAGTAGCTGGCGTACCCGTCCGGCGTGCCGTCCGCGTCCCGGTGCACGGCCACGTAGCGAGGGGCCCGGGAGACCGGCGGCTGGCCCGCGCCCAGCTCCCACCAGCGGTGCGGCCGGGACAGCGCGCCGGGCTGCGCGCGGCGGTACCGGTCGTAGACCGCTTCGAGGATCTCCCCGCAGTCGGCACGCGGCAGGACCTCCACGGAGCCGGTGCCGTCCTCGGCCGCGCCGCCCCTCCGCGCCGCGGGCTCCGCCCGGTGCCGGGGCACCGTCAGCCGGGCCGTCGACGTCGCGGGGCCGTACCCGAACCGGCCGTAGATCCGCGCCTCCGAGGCCAGCAGCACCGACAGGAACTCGCCCCGCTCCCGCACCTCGGCGAGCTGGTGGCGCATCATCGCGCTGAGCACGCCGCGCCGCCGGTGCGAGGGCACGACGCCTACGGCGGTCACTCCGGCGGCCGGAACGGGCTTTCCGCCGGGCAACGTGAGCTCGAAGGAGTACGCGGCGGCGGTGCCCACGGGCTTTCCGTCCGGTGCCACGGCGAGCAGGCCGCGCTCCATCTCCAGCGCCGACCACCAGCGTCCGCCGTCCGCGACCGGGGCCTCCGGGAACTGCCCGAAGGCCGTGTGGACGGTGGCGACGAAGACCTCGAAGTCCTCGTCGGTCGTGGGGCGGATCTCCATCACTGGCGTTTCTCCTCGGGTTCGGAAAGGGGCCCAGCGTACGGGCGGCTCCGCGCCCGGTGCACCGGATTACTGGGGGGCGGAGCGCAGGGTCACGGCCCCGCGGAAGCCCCCCGGCGCCATCCTCGACATCGCGTCCAGCGAAGCGTCCGGCACCGGCAGCAGGTGGGCGTCGACCCAGGTGTCCCCGGTCGCCCCGTTGGCCCACGGGTCGTCGATCACCACGGCACCGGGCACGACGCCGTGGCAGAGGACCCAGTGCGGCACCTCGAACCCCTGCATCGCGGCGAGCGAGAGCAGCAGGAGTACGTGGTCCTGCCGGCCGATCGCGTCCCGGACCGCGCTCAGCGGAAGGTGGTCCGCGTCGACCGGGACGCCGACGCTTTCGGCCTCCGTACGGGACACCCGCTGGAGCAGCGCGCGCCACTCCTGGTCGCCCGGGCCGAGGTGGTCGAGCATGACCGGCCGGTCCGTATCGAGGTGGACCGTCACCCCGTACGACGGCCGCGCGCGACGCAGGGCGACGCCCAGGCCGACAGGCTCGCAGGCCATGAAGTTGGTCGCGTCCCGCCACAGCGTCAGTTCCGCCCGGCGGTCCAGCGCCTCCCGGGGCAGGACGCCCGCGTGCACCTGCGCGACGAGGGCGGTGACGGCGCCGCAGCTGAAGTGGGTGGTCTGCCCGTAGTACGGAGGCGCGGTCACCGCGTCGTCGTTGAGCCAGCGGACGTAACCGGTGTCCGGCCCGTTCGCGCCCTCCGACTGCGAGAGCGGCGGCTCCAGAGCGGCGAAGCCCGCGGCGGCGGCCTCCGAGGGCGTGACCGTCCACCCCTCCCACTTCAGCTGGACGAGCCCCCGCTCGCGCGCGTGCGCGGCGACGGCCTCGATGACGGCCGGTACGTCACCGACGGCGTCCACGATCTTCAGATACGCCGTACCGGGGCGGGCGGTCACGACCGCGGCGCCCGCCCACTCCTCGCCGTCACCGCGCACGGCCACGAGGTGCGGGGCGTGCGCGGAGCGGTCGACCGCGTCCCAGCGCTCCGCCACCTCCGGGGGGACGAGCGGGGCGGGCGCGATGCCGGGCTCGTAGGGCACGGGCCCTTCTTGCAGGGAGAACGTCATTCGAATGCTCCAGAGAAAATCACGCGCGGGACTGCTTCAGCACCCACACGAAGTACGGCGCGCCCACCAGCGCGATCATCAGCCCCGCCGGCACCTGGGAGGGGGCCGCGACGGTGCGCCCGAGCGCGTCCGCCACGCACACCAGCACCCCGCCGAGCAGCATCGCGACCGGGATCGTCCGGGCCTGCCGGGCGCCCACCAGGGAACGGGCGAGGTGCGGGGCGACGAGCCCCACGAAGCCGACGACCCCGATGGCGATCACGCTGAGCGCGGCGAGCACGGCGGCGATCGCCAGGGCCGCGAAGCGGGTGCGCTCCACCCTGACGCCGACGATGCGCGGGGTGTCCTCGTCGACGGCGAGCAGGTCGAGCCGTTCGCGCATGACCAGCAGTACGGGAAGGGCGAGGGCCAGCGCCACCGCGACCGGGACGGTGTCGGAGAACGTACGGCCGTAGGTCGTGCCGGAGAGCCAGGTGAAGATGCGGGGCGTGTTGTACGGGTCGGCGCGCAGCAGCAGGAACGTGGTCACGGCGCTGAGGCCGTACCCCACCCCGATGCCGATCAGGACGAACCGGTCGGGCAGGAAGCCCCCGCGCCAGGCCAGCAGGGCGATCACCGCGAAGGTGGCGAGCCCGGCCGCGACGGCGACCGCGACGAGCACCGTCTGTCCGCCGCCGAGCCCCGAGGTGACGACGCCCGCGGCGCCGAGACCGGCGCCCGCCGTGATGCCGAGGATCCCCGGCTCCGCGAGCGGGTTGCGTACGGTGCCCTGCACCACGCATCCGGCGAGTCCGAGCGCCATGCCGGCGAGGATCGCGGCGGTGACCCGGGGCACCCGGTCGTCCAGGGCGGCGCCGATCAGGTCGGGGGCGGTGCCCTGGATCCAGAGGGCGATGTCCCCGGTCTTCAGCCAGAGGCTCCCGGCCAGGGTGCCGACGAGGGCGGCCACGGCCAGCAGGACCGCCGCGCCGGTGACGACGAGGAGGTAGGCGCGCCGGGACCGGGCGGCGACCCGGGCCCGTGGCGGCTGCTGGATCCGGCCCGTGTCGCGCAGCCGCAGCGCGAGGACCACGATCACGACGGAGCCGAGCAGCGCGGTCGGCACCCCGGTGGGGATGGAGGCCGCCCCGTCCGCCCCCTGCACCGCGCGCAGGACGGCGTCCGCGAGCAGGATGAGCAGCGCGCCGAGCAGGCCGGCCGCGGGGATCAGGAGCAGGTGGCGGCGCAGCCCGCGGACCCGGCCCGCGATCAGGCGGGCGAGGACGGGGGCGCCGAGGCCGACGAACGCCATCGGGCCCGCGAGGGTGACCGAGGTGCTGGTCAGGAGGACCGCGCAGACCACGGCGAACACCCGGGTGCTCCGGATCGGGACGCCGAGGGTGGCCGCGGTGTCGTCGCCCAGGTTCATCACGTCGAGGCGCCGGGAGAGGGCGAGGGCGGCGCAGAGCACGAGGACGACGAGGGGGATGGCGCGCAGCGACGCGTCGATGTCGAGCTGCGAGAGCGAGCCGCTGCCCCAGGCGTAGAGGCCGGTGGTGTTCTGCTTGAACAGGATGAGGAGCATCCCGGTCGCGGAGTCCAGGGCCATCGCCAGCGCCGATCCGGCGAGGATGAGGCGGGTGCCCGAGGTGCCCGCCGCCCGGCCCGCGAGGAGCAGGACGAGCGCCGCCGCGACCAGTCCGCCGGCGAAGGCGACGACGCCCGAGGCCCACAGCGGTACGGAGAGGCCGAAGGCGGCGACCAGCGAGACGGCGAAGTAGGACCCGGCCGAGACCGCGAGGGTGTCGGGCGAGGCCAGCGCGTTGTGCGTGACGGACTGGAGCAGGGTGCCGGCGCAGCCCAGCGCGAAGCCGACCGCGACGCCCGCGAAGAGGCGCGGCAGCCGGGAGCCGGTGAGGATTTCGCCGACCGGGGCGCCGTCGGCGCTGTCCTCCGCCCCGGCGAGGTGGCGCACGAGGTCGCCGACGCCGACGCCGGAGGTGCCCTGGGTCAGGTGCCACAGGCCCACCAGGACGGTCGCGGCGAGGAGGACGGCCAGGACGGCCGCCCCGGCGGGAGCGCCGCCGCGTTCCTTGAGCGGACGCGTGGGCGCTCCCTCGGTGGGTACGGCGCTCACTTCTTGTCGAGTACGTCGACGTAGGCGTCGATCGCCTGCTCGTTGGAGCGGGGGCCGCCGGCGCCCCAGACCCGGGCCGGGAAGGCGTGGGCGCGGCCTTCCTTGACGGCCGGGAGCTTCTTCCAGATCGGGTTCTTCTGAAGCGCGGCGACGTAGCCGCCGGCGCCCTCGTCGTTGGCGTAGAAGAGGTTGGCGTCGCCCACCGCGACGAGGCCCTCGACGTCGGTCTGCGCGAGGCCGTAGGCGGGGTCGACGCCTCCGTCGCCGTGCTCCTTGTTGACGCTGCTGGTCCACGCGGGCTTCAGGCCGAGCTCCTTGCCCAGCTCGGTGAAGAGGGCGCCGTCGCTGTAGGGGCGGACGGTGAGGTTGTTGCCCTCCAGCCAGCCGTCGAAGAACACGAAGTCCTTCGTCGGCAGGTCGGCGTCGGTGACCTGCTGCTTGGCCTTCGCCAGGTGGGCGTCGAACTCCTTGAGCACCTGGTCGGCGCGCTCGGTGCGGCCGGTGGCCTCGCCGATCATGCTGAAGACCTGGCGCATGTTGCCGATCGGGTCCTTCGGGTTGGCGCCGCGCGTGGCGAGCACGGGGACGCCGCGCTTCTCCAGCTTCTTGATCATCTCGTCCTTGGCGTCGAACGCCTCCACGACGATGAGATCGGGCTTGGCCGCGTACAGGGTGTCGAGGTCGGGCTCCTCGCGGGTGCCGATGTCGGTCACCCCGCCGGGCAGCTTCTCCGCGCTGACCCAGGTGCTGTAGCCCTTCGCGTCGGAGACGGCCGCGGGGGTGACGCACAGCGTCAGGGCGTCCTCGACCTGCTGCCACTCCAGGACCGCGATGCGCTTGGCGGGCTTGTCGAGCTTCACCTGCCGGCCGACGCCGTCCGTGAGGGAGACCGGCTTCGTCGACGTGGTCGTGGTGTCGTCGGCGCAGCTCTTCGACGCGGGGGCGGCCTTGGCGCTGCTCTTGGCCGTGACGTCGTCGGCGTTCGTCGTACCGCAGGACGCGAGGGCGAACAGGGCGAGCCCGGTGGTGGCTGCGGCCGTGAGGCGGCTGGCGCGGTTCATGGAGGGTCCTCTTTCTCAAATTTTCGAACGTTGCGTCGGAGCGCCGCACGGCTGCTCCGGAAGGGGGTGGGGCCTCGTCAGGTGAGGTGGCGCCCGAGGGGGTCGATGCGCAGTCGGCCCGTACGCGGGTCGAGGGCGACGTCGACGCGGATGTCGTAGACCAGGCCGATGTTCTCGGCGGTGAGCACGTCGGCCGGGGCGCCCGCCGCGTGGATACGCCCGGCGTGCATGAGGACGAGCGTGTCGGCGATCCGGGACGCCTGGTCGAGGTCGTGGAGCACGATGCCGACGGCGAGGCCGTGCCGCTCCACGAGGTCCCGGACCAGGTCGAGCGTCTCGAACTGGTAGCGCAGGTCCAGGTGGTTGGTCGGTTCGTCCAGCAGCACGACGCCGGTGTCCTGGGCGAGGCAGGCCGCGAGCCAGACGCGCTGCATCTCGCCGCCGGAGAGCTCCCCGACCTGCCGGTCCGCCATGTCCCGGACGCCGGTGACGCCCATGGCGCGGTCGACGGCGGCGCCGTCCTCGGGGGTGGGTCCGGCGAAGCCGCGCCGGTAGGGGTGGCGCCCGAAGGCCACGACCTCGGCGACCGTCAGCCCCTGGGGCGCGGGCCGCGACTGGGAGAACAGGGTGACCTCGCGGGCGAAGCCGCGCGGGCTGAGCAGCGCCGCGTCGCGCTCGGCCGCTCCGTCGGGGGCGCCGAGGGTGACCTTGCCGCCGTCCACCGGGTGCAGCCGGGACAGCGCGCGCAGCAGCGTGGACTTGCCGCTGCCGTTCGGCCCCACGAGGGCGGTTACGCGGCCGGGCTCCAGGGTGACCGAGACGCCGTGGACGACCGGCTCGCCGCCGTAGCGCAGCACCAGGTCGCGCCCGTGGAGCGCGGACGCCGGTGCGGCGGGGCCGTCCGGGAGTCTTCCGGCACGGCGGAAGGGGCTTGTGAACATGAGGAGGTCCGGGTGATCGGAGGGGCGCGGTGTGGGGCACCCCCCGCCCGGCCTTCACGGGCCGGGCCGCACGCTCTCCCGTACGCGGGCAGCACCGCATACGGACGTACGCGGGCAGCACCGCGCACGGCGAGCAACAACTAAGGGTTACCTAACTCGAAGAAGACTATATTCCGCTTGTCAGGCAGACAATCCGGCGTTCTCGCCACCCGATACGGGATTCCGGACATCCCCGGAGGCCGTGACCGCCCCGGAGAACGCGCCGGGCGTGGTCCCCATGACGCGCCGGAACGCGGCGATGAAGGAGCTGGGCTGCGCGTAGCCGAGGCGTTCGGAGACGGACATCACATCGAAGCCGTCGGACAGGAGCATCAGCGCGCGGTGCACCCGCAGCATCTGCCGCCACTGCGCGAAGGAGAGCCCGGTCGACTGCCGGAACGCGCGGGTGATCGTGCGGTCGCTGGTCCCCCGCAGGCGCGCCCACTCCTCCAGCGAGCGGCCGTCGGCGGGGTCGTCCAGCAGGGCTTCGGCGATCGCGTCGATCCGGGGGTCGCCGGGCAGCCGCAGCGCCAGTTCGTGCTCCGAGGGCTCGATCACGTCGAAGACGACGGCCTCCGCCCGCAGCCGGGCGGCCTCGGCGAGGTCCGTGCGCGACAGGTGAGTCAGCAGCGAGACGAGCAGCGGGGTCATCGCGATCGCCTTCGGCTCCCCGAAGGCGAAGGGCGTGCGGTCGGGGGCGAAGAAGGCGCTGTGGAAGCGCGCGCCCTCCGTCGCCCGGCCCGCGTGCACCACCCCGGCGGGCATCCAGAGCCCGTGCCCCTCGAACACGGTGAAGACCCGGTCGCCCACCCGGGACGTCAGGGTCCCGCCGCGCACCCAGACGAGTTCGTGCAGCCGGTGCGCGTGCTGGGCCCACTCGGTGGGGGCGGGGACGATCCGGAACTCGGCGACGACGGCGCCGAAGTCCGTCGCCCGCTCGGGAAGCGCCCCGGCCCGGCGTACGACCGTGCCCGCCTCGCGGCGCCACAGCCCCGGGCTCACCTCACCACGGGACGACCGGACCATACGAGCGAGTCTAAGCGGCGGGTCCCCACCGGTTCCCGTTGCGCCGTGTGGCATCGAACTCATCGCCAAGGTCGGCCAAAGGGCGTGTCCCGCACCTGATTCCGGCCTCCCGGCGACCTACGTTGTCCCGGTGGAGCAGCACAGGACACGTCCCCCGCAGCGCAGGCAGGCCCCGTTGTCCCCGCTCGGGGCGGCCAAGGGGGCCAGGAAGGCCGACGGCGCGGGGGCTCTCGGTTACCGGGTGATGAGCGCGCCCGCCGGGCGGCCGGTACCGCCCGCCGCGGGCGTTCTGCGCCGGCTGCCCAATCCCCGGCTCACCGGGATCGGCGCAGGGCTCTTCGCGGCCGCCGCGATGTTCCTGATCGGGTGCCTGGACTGGCTGCTGTTCGACGAGTCGCCGGTCGTGTTCGGCGTGCTGTTCCTGCCGGTCAGCGCGCTCACCGCGCTCTGGGTGCGGCCGGCGGACCTGGTGACCGCGCCCATCAGCGTGCCCATCGCCTTCGCGCTCGGCATCGCCCCCATCGCCGGTGGCGGCGGAGGGCTCGGCGGCCGGACCATGGCCGTCGTCACCGCGCTCGCCGTGCACGCCGGGTGGCTGTACGGCGGCACCCTCGTCGCGGGCCTCATCGCCTCCGTACGCAAGGTGCGGCTGATGCGGGCCCGGCAGCGGCGGCTGATGCAGGCCGCGCACACCGCCCGGCCGGCCGCCGCCACCGCGTCGCCGGCACCCGCGGGCCGCGCGGCGGGGCGGGCACCCCGCCGCCCCTCGCAGCGCTGAGCCCGCCCTCCTCGCGCCGGGCCGTCAGTCCGACGCGGCTGCCTTCGCGGCCATCGCCGCGCCCACGATCCCCGCGTTGTTCTGGAGCTCCGCCGGGACCATCTCCGCCCGTACGTGCTCGATCAGCGGCAGGAACTTGTCGGCCTTGCGGCTGATCCCGCCGCCGATGATGAACAGTTCCGGCGAGAACAGCATCTCCACATGGGCCAGGTACTTCTGGACCCGGCGGGCCCAGTGGTGCCAGCCCAGGTCCTCGTCCTCCTTGGCCTTCGTGGAGGCGTGCTTCTCCGCGTCGTGGCCGTTGAGCTCCAGGTGGCCGAGCTCCGTGTTGGGGACGAGCCTGCCGTCGATGAAGAGCGCGCTGCCGATCCCCGTACCGAAGGTCAGCATGATCACGGTGCCCTTGCGGCCCCGGCCCGCGCCGAACGTCATCTCGGCGATGCCCGCCGCGTCCGCGTCGTTGAGCACGGTGACCGGGAGGCCCAGCTTCTCGCCGAGCAGGTGACGGGCGTCCTGGTCGATCCAGCCCTTGTCGACGTTGGCCGCGGTGCGGGTGAGGCCGTCCGTGACGACGCCCGGGAAGGTGACCCCCACCGGGCCCTTCCAGTCGAAGTGGCCGACGACCTCGGCCACGCACCCGGCGACGTCCTTGGGCGTCGCCGGGTGCGGTGTCAGTACTTTGTGGCGCTCCCGCGCCAGGTCTCCGCGGTCCAGGTCCACGGGAGCGCCCTTGATCCCGGATCCGCCGATGTCCACGCCGAAGATCTCCATGTGATCCACGGTACGGGCACCGGCGCGCGCCCACTCCCGGAACGGCTCCCGAAGGACCGGGCTACTCGCCCTTCAGGGCCGCCGCCTCCGCGCGCAGGTCGCGGCGCAGCTCCTTCGGCAGCGAGAAGACGATCGACTCCTCGGCGGCCTTCACGATCTCGACGTCCTCGAAACCGCGCTCGGCCAGCCACGCCAGCACGCCGTCGACCAGTACCTCGGGCACGGAGGCGCCGGAGGTGACGCCGACGGTGGAGACGCCGTCCAGCCACGCCTCGTCGATCTCGTCGGCACCGTCGACCAGGTGGGAGGCGCCGGCGCCCGCGCCGAGGGCGACCTCGACCAGGCGGACCGAGTTGGAGGAGTTCTTCGAGCCGACGACGATCACCAGGTCCGCGTCGGCGCCCATCTGCTTCACGGCGATCTGGCGGTTCTGCGTGGCGTAGCAGATGTCGTCGCTGGGCGGCGAGATCAGCAGCGGGAACTTCTCCTTGAGCGCGCCGACCGTCTCCATCGTCTCGTCCACGGAGAGGGTGGTCTGGGAGAGCCAGACGACCTTCGACGGGTCGCGCACCTCGACG
This sequence comes from Streptomyces sp. CB01249, assembly GCF_001905735.1. GTDB lineage: Bacteria > Actinomycetota > Actinomycetes > Streptomycetales > Streptomycetaceae > Streptomyces. The sequence goes on along the minus strand of NZ_LISW01000002.1, from coordinate 862,586 downwards.
TTCTCGACGTCCTCGGGGCCGTCGACCAGGGTGATGTGCTCGGGGGCCTCGCCGGAGGTGCCGATGACCTCCTCGTGGCCCTCGTGGCCGATGAGGAGGATGTCGAAGTCGTCCTGCGCGAAGCGGACGGCCTCCTTGTGGACCTTGGTGACGAGCGGGCAGGTCGCGTCGATCGTGGCGAGCTTCCGCTCGGCCGCCTCCTGGTGCACGGTCGGGGCGACGCCGTGCGCGGAGAACATGACGATCGAGCCCTCGGGGACCTCCGCCGTCTCCTCGACGAAGATCGCGCCCTTCTTCTCCAGGGTCTGTACGACGTACTTGTTGTGGACGATCTCGTGGCGCACGTAGACCGGGGAGCCGTACTGCTCCAGGGCCTTCTCCACGGCGATCACGGCACGGTCCACGCCCGCGCAGTAGCCACGGGGAGCGGCGAGGAGGACGCGTCGGGGGGTCGTAGCAGTCATGCGTCCCATCGTAAGGCCGTATCGGACGGGCGCGGGGGGCAGCAGGTCGGGAGACTGATCTTGACTCGACCAATGGAGGGCTCATGGCCGACAGCGGTACGGAATCCGGCAGCGGCGGCTCCACGGAGCAGGCCCGGCTGCGGCGGACCCTCGGCTTCCGGGACCTGGTGGTCTACGGGCTGCTCTTCATCGCCCCGATGGCCCCCGTCGGCGTGTTCGGGACGCTGGACGCGAAGTCGGACGGGGCGGTCGCGCTGGTGTACGTCGCCGCGACCGTCGTGATGGCGTTCACCGCGTTCAGTTACGCGCAGATGGTGCGGGTCGCCCCGATGGCCGGGTCGGTGTTCGCGTACGCCCGCAAGGGGCTCGGCGAGGGGCCGGGGTTCATCGCCGGGTGGATGGCGATGCTGGACTACCTGCTGATCCCGGCGGTGGCGTACCTCTTCTCCGGGATCGCGATGAACTCGCTGGTCCCGGAGGTCTCGCGGTGGGTGTGGACGGCGCTCGCGGTGGTCCTGACGACGCTGCTCAACCTGTGGGGCGTGCGGGCCGCCGCCCGGGTCGGTTTCGCGGTGCTGGCGATGGAGATCGTGGTGCTGCTGGTGTTCGTGGTGTCCGCCGTGGTGGTGCTCGTACGGGACGGGGCGCAGCGCGGCTGGCTGTCGCCGCTGACCGGGGATTCCGGGTTCTCCATGACGGCGGTGCTGGGCGCGGTGTCCGTGGCGGTGCTCTCGTATCTCGGGTTCGACGCCATCGCCTCGTTCGCGGAGGAGGTGACGGGCGGGTCGGCGCAGGTGGCGCGGGCGGTGCTGTTCTGCCTGGTGCTCGCGGGGACGCTGTTCGTGGCGCAGGCGTATCTGGCGGCCCTGCTGGAGCCGATGACCTCGGCGGAGCTGACCGCCGATCCGGGGGCGCAGGGCTCGGCGTTCTACGACACGGTGGACGCCGCGGTGGGGACCTGGCTGCACGATCTGGTGGCCGTCAGCAAGGCGATCGGGGCGGCGTTCGCGGCGCTGGCGGGGCAGGCGGCGGCGGGGCGGCTGCTGTTCGCGATGGCCCGGGAGCGGCGGCTGCCGGGGCTGCTGTCGAAGGTCGATCCGCGCTCGGGGGTGCCCCGGGTGGCGATCCTGCTCGCGGCCGTCGTGACGCTGGTGGCGGCGGTGTGGGCGGCGCGGCGCGACGACGGGCTCGACCATCTGGTCTCGGTGGTGGACATCGGCGCGCTGACGGCGTTCGTGCTGCTGCACGCGTCGGTGGTCGGCTGGTTCGTGGTGCGGCGGCGGGAGGGCGAGCCGAGCTGGTGGCGTCATCTGGTGGTGCCGGTGGTGGGGGCCGGGGTGCTGATCGCGGTGATCGTGGAGGCGACGGGGAGCGCGCAGGTGGTGGGCGCCTGCTGGCTGTTCGTGGGTCTGGTGGTGGTCCTGGTGCAGCGGGGGCGGCGGGGCGTGGCCACGTAAGGCTGTGACGGGCCCTGTTGTCGGCCCCGGCCGTTACGCTCGCTCGCATGGCTCTGAACACTTCCCCGGAAGCGCCGCTGCCCGTCGGTGACGTGTCGCGGCTGATCGGCGGCTGGATCGACCGGCTCGGTGCGGTCTGGGTCGAGGGCCAGATCACGCAGCTGTCCCGGCGGCCCGGTGCCGGGGTGGTGTTCCTGACGCTGCGCGACCCGTCGCACGACATCTCGGTGAGCGTGACGTGCTTCCGGCAGGTCTTCGACCGGATCGCCGACGTCGTCTCGGAGGGCGCGCGGGTCGTCGTCCTCGCCAAGCCGGAGTGGTACGCGCCCCGGGGTCAGCTGTCGCTGCGGGCGACGGAGATACGGCCGGTGGGCATCGGCGAGCTGCTGGTGCGCCTCGAACAGCTGAAGAAGTCCCTGGCCTCCGAGGGTCTTTTCGCCCTGGACCGGAAGAAGCCGCTGCCCTTCCTGCCGCAGCTGATCGGCCTGGTCTGCGGCCGGGCGTCGGCGGCCGAGCGGGATGTCCTGGAGAACGCCCGCCGCCGCTGGCCCGCCGTCCGCTTCGAGGTCCGCAACACCGCCGTGCAGGGGGTGCACGCGGTCAACCAGGTGGTGCGGGCGGTCAAGGAGCTGGACGGCATCCCGGACGTGGACGTGATCGTGGTGGCGCGCGGCGGCGGCAGCGTGGAGGACCTGCTGCCGTTCTCGGACGAGGAGCTGATCCGTACGGTCGCGGCGTGCCGTACGCCGGTGGTCTCGGCGATCGGGCACGAGCCGGACTCCCCGCTGCTGGACCTCGTCGCGGACGTACGGGCCTCGACGCCCACGGACGCGGCGAAGAAGGTCGTGCCCGACGTGGGCGAGGAGCTGGACCGGGTGCGGCAGCTGCGGGACCGGGCCCTGCGGACGGTCCAGGGGCTGCTCGACCGGGAGGAGCGGGGCCTGGCCCACGCGCTGGGGCGGCCCTGCATGGAGCACCCGCAGCGGATGGTGGACGAGCGCGAGGCGGACGTCGACGCGCTGGCCGGGCGCGCCCGCCGGGTGCTGGGCCATCTGCTGGACCGGGCCGATTCGGAGCTGTCCCACACCAGGGCCCGGGTGCTCGCGCTGTCGCCCGCCGCGACCCTGGAGCGCGGTTACGCGGTGCTCCAGCGCGCCGACGGACACGTGGTGCGGGAGCCCGCGGACGCGGGCGCGGCCGGGGAACCGCTGCGGGCCCGGGTGTCGGGGGGCGAGTTCACGGTGCGGGTCGCGGAGTAGGGGCCCCGGGTACCCCGGGGGCAGGGATCGGCGCAGAGGCCGGACACAGGACGACGCATAGGGTGGAAGACATGACGGACGACGGGACGGCGGCCGCCGCAGCGACGAGCCCGCTGGGCTACGAGCAGGCGCGCGACGAGCTGATCGAGGTGGTGCGCCGCCTGGAGGCGGGCGGGACCTCGCTGGAGGACTCCCTCGCGCTCTGGGAGCGCGGCGAGGAGCTGGCGAAGGTGTGCCGGCACTGGCTGGAGGGCGCCCGTGCCCGGCTCGACGCCGCGCTCGCGGGCCCGGCGGAGGACGAGGCGTAGCGGCTCCCCCGGTTATTCCGGCTTTCCGGAGTGAGTCTCCCCACTTCCCATTTAGTTGAACGTTAACGCACTTCCGCCGTACCGTGATCGTCGTGGCCGGTTCCCCCGTGTCCGTGGCCCGATCCCCCCGTGTACGTCCGGAAGGTAATACGCACGATGTCCCTCGTTCTTGACCCCGCCGCCCAGGACCTCCTCTTCCGCGAGGCCCGCACCGCCAACACGTTCACCGACGAGCCGGTGACGGACGAGCAGGTCCAGGCCATCTACGACCTGGTCAAGTACGGCCCGACCGCCTTCAACCAGTCGCCGCTGCGCGTCGTCCTGGTGCGCTCCGAGGACGCCCGCGCGCGCCTCGTGCAGCACATGGCCGAGGGCAACCAGCCCAAGACCTCGACCGCTCCGCTGGTCGCGATCCTGGCCGCGGACAACGAGTTCCACGAGGAGCTGCCGGCCCTGCTGCCGCACTTCCCGCAGGCCAAGGACCTGTTCTTCTCGGAGCGCCCGGTCCGCGAGTCCGCCGCCTCGCTGAACGCCGCCCTGCAGGCCGCGTACTTCATCATCGGCGTCCGCGCCGCCGGCCTGGCCGCCGGCCCGATGACCGGCTACGACGCCGCGGGCATCGAGAAGGAGTTCCTGGACGGCGACCACAACGTCCTGATGGTCGTCAACATCGGCAAGCCGGGCGAGGACGCCTGGTTCCCGCGCTCGCCGCGCCTGGCGTTCGACGAGGTCGTCAAGACCGTCTGAGTCACGGCCGTCCGAGCCACCGCCGTTCCGAACGGCGAACACGGGGAAGGCCCCGGAGCACTCGCTCCGGGGCCTTCCCCGTTTCACGTACGCCGTACGGCGGTCAGGACGTCTTGAGCGCCGCCGCCATCTCCGCCAGCCGCTCCGCCGGGGCCGAGCCGGTCACCACGGTCGTGGCGCCCTTCTCCTCGCGCACCAGCGCGTCGTACTTCGGGCCCTCCCAGCGCTGCCAGGTCTGCCCGGCGACCTCCTGGGTACGGCCGGTGTCCTTGGCCTCCTGGCTCACCTGGGTGATGTAGGCGTTCGCCGGGGCCGTGGACTGCTCCACCGCGACGTACTTGCCTTCCGGGTCGAGGAAACCCAGGTGCCAGCTGTTGCCCTTGTCCCGTTCGTACGTGACCGAGGTGGGCTTCCAGCCCGCGGGCAGGCCGTCGGGGGCCGCCACCGGGTACGGGGCGGCGCGCCGCGCGGTCAGGAGCTCGACGCGGTAGTCGACCGCCTTGACCGGGTCGGCCTTGTCGTCGTGCGGGATGAAGATGTAGACGACACCCGCCACGGCGGCGATCGCCAACAGCGACAGGATCATGTCCCGGACGGTCTGCTTGCCTTGCTTGCTTGCCACGCCCCCATGGTCGCATCAGCCTCCGTGCGGCCGAACCGGGGGCCACCCCGCTCAAACGTGACCCGGTCTGCTCATTTTATCGGCCTGGCGATAGAGTCAGATCACCCTCATCCGGTCGTCGCCGTACAGAAAGGTGCGCTCCGATGTCCGAGCATCATCTGCCGTCCCAGCTGGAGGTCTCCCCGGAGGCCCCCGACCGCAACCTCGCCCTCGAGCTGGTCCGGGTCACCGAGGCCGCCGCCATGGCCGCCGGGCGCTGGGTCGGCCGCGGGGACAAGATCGGGGCCGACGGCGCCGCCGTGAACGCCATGCGGACCCTGGTCTCCACCGTCTCCATGAACGGCGTCGTCGTCATCGGTGAGGGCGAGAAGGACGAGGCGCCCATGCTGTTCAACGGCGAGCACGTCGGCGACGGCACCGGGCCCGAGGTGGACATCGCCGTCGACCCGATCGACGGCACGACCCTCAACGCCAAGGGCATGCCGAACGCGATCGCCGTCCTGGCCGCCGCGGACCGGGGCGCGATGTTCGACCCGTCCGCCGTCTTCTACATGGACAAGCTGGTCACCGGCCCGGAGGCGGCCGACTTCGTGGACATCAACGCCCCGGTCTCGGCGAACATCCGCCGCGTCGCCCGGGCGAAGAACTCCACCCCCGAGGACGTCACCGTCGTCGTCCTGGACCGCCCGCGCCACGACGGCATCGTCAAGGAGATCCGGGAGACCGGCGCCCGCATCAAGTTCATCTCCGACGGCGACGTGGCCGGCTCGATCATGGCCGCCCGCGAGGGCACCGGCGTGGACCTGCTCATGGGCATCGGCGGCACGCCCGAGGGCATCATCTCGGCCTGCGCCATAAAGTGCCTCGGCGGTGTCATCCAGGGCAAGCTCTGGCCGAAGGACGAGGCCGAGCGGCGGCGCGCCCTGGACGCCGGGCACGACCTGGACCGCGTGCTGTCCACGGACGACCTGGTCAGCGGGGACAACGTGTTCTTCGTGGCGACCGGGATCACCGACGGCGAGCTGATGCGCGGGGTGCGCTACCGCTCGGAGACGGCGACCACGGAGTCCATCGTCATGCGGTCCAAGTCCGGCACCATCCGGACGATCAACTCCACCCACCGGCTGTCGAAGCTGCGGGCGTACAGCGCCATCGACTTCGACCGCGCGAAGTAGCACCCGCGCACCCGCCCGAAGAGGCGCCCCCCATGTGCGGTGGGGGCGCCTCTTCGTACGTACGGATACGGGAGTGCGGCCGCCAGCTCAGCCCGCGGCCTTCAGCTCCACGTCCCGCCGCCGGCGCCGGGCCAGCGCCACGCGGCGCTCGGCGGCCGTGAGGCCGCCCCACACCCCGTACGGCTCGGGCTGCATCAGGGCGTGCTCGCGGCACTCCACCATCACGGGACAGCGCGCGCAGACCCGCTTCGCGGAGTCCTCGCGCGAGAGGCGGGCGGCAGTCGGCTCCTTCGACGGGGCGAAGAACAGCCCGGCCTCGTCCCGGCGGCACACCGCCTCCGAATGCCAGGGGCCTGCCTGGTCCTCCCGAGCGGGGACCCGCTGCGGGGGAACGGCGGCGACCTGCAGGGGCTGATGCGGCAGTTGCAGCACGGTCCACTCCTGACGACGGCTTCGCGAGCGAGAGGCGATGCAGCAGTCCCTACCCGCTGTGCGCGCGCCTATGCACTGAGTGGTACTCAAGTCCGCTTCACGCAATTGCGGTCGAGTGCCCTTTCGGCCGGAAAGAATCCCCCGCCGACGTGCCCCGCCGGACGCCTCAGCGGTCGAGATGCTTATCGAGGTGCTTACGCAGCCGGTCCTGGAGATCCGCGATGAACTTGCCGCGTTTCGGCTTCGCCTCGACGCTGCCGAACACCGAATATCCGTTGACGACGACCACGGGCGCCTCGGGGTCGGCGGATTCCAGCGTGCGGACTTCGAAACTGCCGAAAATGCCCGTTCCGCTGCCGCGCATCGAGATGTTCTCAGGGACCCGGATCTCGACGCTGCCGAAGACGGAGGTCGCGTTGATGACGGTGAGACGCTGTCCGAAAAGCGCCTCCGTCAGGTCGATTTCCACACTGCCGAACAGCGAGAACGCGTTCGTGCGGGCACCCACCCGCCAGCGGCCCCTGCGGGTCGAGCTGCTGAAGATCGCCACCAGGTTGTCGGCGGGACCGGCGGCCGGCTCGGGGCCGTACCCGTACGGCGTGCCGGCGCTGGCCCTGGGCGCGCCGCCCGGCGCGGGCAGGTCCCGTACGAGCGGTTCGAGCTCGCCGACGGTCTTGGCGCGGTAGACGGAGTCGACCCGCTCCGCGTGCTCCTCGGGGGTCAGCCGGCCCTCGGCCAGCGCCTCGCGCAGGATGTCCGCGATCCGGTCGCGGTCCGCGTCGGAGGCACGGATGGCGTCGGTGTCCGCCGGTGCGGTGGGCTGCTGGGGCTGCTTCTCGAGGTCCACCGCCCCAGCGTACCGAAACGCGATAGATCGCGACAGGGGTGGGGCGGCACGGCGGGGCGGCACGGCGGGCCCGATGCCGCCCCGGCTGGTGAGCCCTACCTCACAAGCCCGCCGCTCCCGGTGCGTCCTACCCTGGTGGGTGCGCTGTCCAAGGGTGGCCAGCCGCTGTCTGCCGAGTGAGGAATGGCCGTAATGCCAGAGTTTGCGTACTCCGATCTGCTCCCCCTGGGAGAGGACACCACGCCGTACCGTCTGGTCACCGCCGAGGGTGTGTCCACCTTCGAGGCCGACGGGCGTACGTTCCTCAAGGTCGAGCCGGAGGCGCTGCGCACCCTCGCCGCCGAGGCCATGCACGACATCTCGCACTACCTGCGGCCCGCGCACCTGGCGCAGCTGCGGCGGATCGTGGACGACCCGGAGGCCTCGTCCAACGACAAGTTCGTCGCGCTCGACCTGCTGAAGAACGCGAACATCGCCGCCGCGGGCGTCCTGCCGATGTGCCAGGACACCGGGACCGCGATCGTCATGGGCAAGCGCGGGCAGAACGTGCTGACCGAGGGCGGTGACGAGGAGGCCCTGTCGCGCGGCATCTTCGACGCGTACACCAAGCTCAACCTGCGCTACTCGCAGATGGCCCCGCTGAACATGTGGGAGGAGAAGAACACCGGCTCCAACCTCCCCGCGCAGATCGAGCTGTACGCCACCGACGGCGGCGCGTACAAGTTCCTCTTCATGGCCAAGGGCGGCGGCTCGGCCAACAAGTCGTTCCTCTTCCAGGAGACGAAGGCCGTCCTCAACGAGGCGTCCATGATGAAGTTCCTGGAGCAGAAGATCCGTTCGCTGGGCACCGCGGCCTGCCCGCCGTACCACCTGGCGATCGTCGTCGGCGGTACGTCCGCCGAGTTCGCGCTGAAGACCGCGAAGTACGCCTCCGCGCACTACCTGGACGAGCTGCCCGCCGAGGGCTCCCCCACCGGGCACGGCTTCCGTGACAAGGAGCTGGAGGAGAAGGTCTTCGAGCTGACGCAGAAGATCGGCATCGGCGCGCAGTTCGGCGGCAAGTACTTCTGCCACGACGTCCGCGTGGTGCGCCTGCCCCGGCACGGCGCCTCGCTGCCCGTCGCCATCGCCGTCTCCTGCTCGGCGGACCGCCAGGCCACCGCGAAGATCACCGCCGAGGGCGTCTTCCTGGAGCAGCTGGAGAAGGACCCGGCCCGCTTCCTGCCGGACACCACCGACGAGCACCTCGACACCGAGGGCGACGTCGTCCGCATCGACCTGAACCGGCCGATGGACGAGATCCTCGCGGAGCTGACCAAGTACCCGGTCAAGACCCGGCTCTCGCTGACCGGTCCGCTGGTCGTGGCGCGCGACATCGCGCACGCCAAGATCAAGGAGCGCCTGGACGCGGGCGAGGAGATGCCGCAGTACCTGAAGGACCACCCGGTGTACTACGCGGGTCCGGCGAAGACCCCCGAGGGGTACGCCTCCGGTTCCTTCGGCCCGACCACGGCCGGCCGCATGGACAGCTACGTCGCGCAGTTCCAGGCGGCGGGCGGCTCCAAGGTGATGCTGGCGAAGGGCAACCGCTCCCAGCAGGTCACCGACGCGTGCGGCGAGCACGGCGGCTTCTACCTCGGCTCGATCGGCGGCCCGGCGGCCCGGCTCGCGCAGGACTGCATCAAGAAGGTCGAGGTCGTCGAGTACGAGGAGCTGGGCATGGAGGCGGTCTGGCGCATCGAGGTGGAGGACTTCCCCGCGTTCGTCGTCGTGGACGACAAGGGCAACGACTTCTTCACCGAGCCCGCCCCGGCGCCCACGTTCACCAGCATCCCGGTGCGCGGCCCGGGCCTGGGTTAGGGCCTTTCGTTTGGATCAGGCTGGATCAGGGAGCGGGGCGTGGTGCGTGCGGCTGCAAGGCGGAGGAGGGCGACAACGCGGAGCGTTGGCAACCGACGACAACGCCGCAGACGTGCGTGCTACGCCCCGCGAGCCCAGCATGATCCAAACGAAAGGCCCTAGCCCCGCGCCGCCGGAGGGGCGCGCCCTTCCGGCGGCGGTCAGCCGTCGAGCAGCCCCGAGGTGGCGACGAGATAGCCGAGCTGGGCGCGGCTGGTGCTGCCCAGCTGCTCGGAGACCTTGCGCATGTGCTCGGCGACGCTGCGCCTGCTCATCCCGATCCGGCGGGCTATCGCGGCGTCCGTCTCGCCGTTCACCACGGCTTGCAGGATGGCCCGTTGCAGGTCGGAGGTGACGACCGGGGTGCGCAACGGCGCCCGTTCCGGCCGTACGGGCACAGCGCGCGCCCATGCCTCGTCGAAGTCGCGGGCCAGGAAGCGCACCAGCGCCGGGTGGCGTACGCACAGCGCCTCGTGCGGTGCGTCGGAGAACGGGACGAACGCGAGGTCGAGGTCCACGACGATGACCCGGTCCGTCACCTCGGCGAGCGTCCTGATCTCGGCCCCGGCCGCGCTCACCTGCTCGATGTAGGCGAGGGTGGCCCGGTCCGAGCGGACGGTGTGCTGGTAGACGGTCCGCTGGCGGATGCCGCGCCGCAGGTTCCCCAGATCGCGGACGAGCGCCTCCCGGAGCGCCTCTTCGGGGCGGCCGCCGCCGGGCTGCGCGGTGCGGATCTCCTCGCGGCAGCCGGCCACCCCGGCCTCCAGGGCCCTGCTGATGACGGCTTCCCCGGAGAGCCGGGTGAGCGCGGGCTGTTCGAGCCGGTGCACATCGGCGTACAGGGTCTCGAAGGCGGCGAGGGTGGCGCGGGTGGCCCGCAGGGCGCGGCGCCGTTCGAGCACGGCCTCCTCCAGCGGCGCGAGCGCGGCGTAGGAGGCGGTCTCCGGCGGTACGGGGACCATCGAGCCGGGTGACGCGCGGTCCGGGACCATCAGGTGAAGGGCGGTCAGACAGCCGGCCACCTCCTCGCGGGGCAGGCTGCCCGCGACCAGCGCGCGCCGGTACGTGGCGAGGGCACTCGCGCACGGCTGCTGCGGCGGGTCTCCCGGGCGGCCGGTGCCGTCCGGCGCCGATTCGCGGCAATCACACACCGGTGGGCGGGATTGATCGTCCTTCACAAGGGTGCAGATTACCTTTGTGCATACGGGGGAACGGGCCCCGGTTCCGGGCTCTGGCCCACGATGACAGGGTGTCCTCCAGCAGCCCCGCTCCCGTCGGCGAACCGCCCGTACCACCGCGCGGTGAGCGCTCCTTCCGTTTTCTGGTGGCCGGGTACGCGGTCTCTTCGTACGGCACGTTCCTCAATATGGTGGCGCTCAATCTCTTCGTCTACGAGACGACGGGGCGGGCGCTGGCGATGGGGCTGTTCATGGCCCTGCGGCTGGGCGCGGGATTTCTCGCCGGGCTGCTCGCGGGCGGGCTGCTCGCGCGCTGCACGGCGAAGAGCGTGATGCTCTGGACGAATGTCGCGCAGGGCGCCGTGATGGTCCCGCTGATCTTCGCGCCGGACGGCTGGCGCACGCCCGCGCTGTTCGCCGTCTCCGTGGTCGTGGGGGCCTGCGGGACGCTGTTCATGGTGGCGCTGCGCAGCTCCGTGCCGGAGATGGTGGGCGAGGAGCGGCGGTCCTGGGCGAACTCCTTGTCGGTGACCGGGCGTTCGCTGGCGATGGTGGCGGGCTTCGCCTCAGCGGGTGTGGTCGTGTCGCTGGTGGGGTACACCGCCGCGTTCGTGGTGGACCTGTGCACCTTCGCCGTCTGCGCGCTGACGGTGGCGCTGCTGCCGGTCGCGGGCGGCGGTCGGGGCAAGGCGGTTGCGGAGGAGCCGGAGGGGGAACGGCCCCGGCGCCGGAAGCCCGTCGCGTTCGCCGCGCTGGCCGCGGTGCCGGGGCTCGGGCTGATGGTCGGGCTGCGCGGGGTGGACGCGCTCGGCTCCTCGTCGCACAACGCGGCGCTGCCCGTGCACTCCGCCGCGCTGGACGACGCGCACCCCGCGCTGTTCGTCAGCGCGTTCTGGTGCCTGTGGGCGGTCGGCAACATCGTGGCGCAGCAGGTGATCCAGCGGTACGGGCGCCGCACCGGCCGGTCCGTGGGCGCGGCGGGCTTCGGCTACGGCACCTGCGTGATGTCGGCGGCGTTCATCCTGGCGTTCGCCGGGTTCCCGGCGGCGGCCACGGCCGTGATCGCGCTGGTGGCGGGGGCGGCGGACGGCCTGACCGAGGTCTCGTACACCTCGCACCTCCAGACCCTGCCGGCCGGGCCCCGGGCGCACGCCTTCGGGCTGTCCGCGACGGTGGAGAACCTGGGCTTCGGGGCCGGGATGATCGCCGTGGCGGCGGCCCTGGAGCACTTCAGCCCGCTCGCGGTCGTCGGCTGGTCGCACGGCGCGGCCCTCGCCATGGCGGTGGTGTTCCTGGTGCGCGCGGCGGGAACGCGACGGGCGCGGGCGGCCGCGTCGGCGCCGTGACGGGCGCAACGGGCGTGATGGAACGGCGGCGCCCGGCCGGATTCGGGCCCTTTACACGTACATCGGGAATCAGCCAATCTCGCGCGACCGCCGCGACGGCCGCGCCACGGCCCCGGCCGGATCCGCGGGGACCCGGCACGGACCGGAGCGGGGCCCCGGGCGCCCGTCCGGCCTCCGCGGCGCCCCGCAGCGCACCGCAGCTTTCGCGCACCGGGCCGCCCGCCGGGCTTGCGGGCGCCACACGAATGCGGTGGGTTGTCCGGCGTTGCCGGAGAACTCCGCACCGCCGGGCGGCCGGCCCGGTGCCACCGACGGACGCGGGCCGCCCCCACGGGCCCGCCGCCGCCCTCGCCCCTGCCGACCCCGTCCGAATCCCGGGCGGCAGCGCCACCCTCACGTCCCACTCCGGAAAGGCGGACACCGCATGACGCCGGTCCCCCACCGCAGCCATGCCGACGACCTGCTCACCTTCATCTCCGCCAGCCCCTCCCCGTACCACGCCGTGGCGAGTGCGGCCCAGCGGCTGGAGAAGGCGGGCTTCCGCGAACTGCGCGGAACCGATGACTGGACGGGCACCACGGGCGGCGCCTTCGTCGTCAACGGGGGCGCGCTGATCGCCTGGTACGTGCCCGAGTCGCTGCCCGCCCACGCCCCGTTCCGGATCATCGGCACGCACACCGACTCGCCGAACCTGCGGATCAAGCCGACGCCCGACACGAGTTCGGCGGGCTGGCGGCAGGTCGCGGTGGAGATCTACGGCGGGGTGCCGCTCAACACCTGGCTCGACCGCGATCTCGGCATCTCCGGGCGGCTCGCGCTGCGCGCGCCGGGCGGCGGGACCGAGTCCCGGCTGGTGCAGATCGACGAGCCGCTGCTGAGGGTGCCGCAGCTGGCGATCCACCTGGACCGCACGGTCAACGACGGGCTCGCCCTGGACCGGCAGCGCCACATCGCCCCCATCTGGTCGCTCGGCGCGGCCGACGAGGGCGCGCTGCTGCGCCGGGTCGCGGCGGCGGCCGAGGCGGAGCCGGGCGAGGTGCTGGGCTGGGACCTGATGCTGCACGACGTGCAGCCGCCCGGCTATCTGGGCGCGGAGCGGGAGTTCCTGGTGTCGTCGCGGCTGGACAACCTGGTGTCGGTGCACGCCGGGGTGACCGCGCTGACCGCCGCGGCGACGGCCGCCGAACCTCCGGCGTACATCCCGGTGCTCGCCGCCTTCGACCACGAGGAGGTCGGCAGCGGCTCGGACACGGGGGCGCAGAGCCCGATGCTGGAGCGGGTGCTGAGCCGTTCGGTGTCGGCCCGGGGCGGCAGCGGCGAGGACTGGTCGCGGGCGCTGGCCGGGGCGTACTGCGTGTCCGCCGACATGGCGCACGCGGTGCACCCGAACTACGCGGAGCGCCACGACCCGGGCCACCAGCCGCTGCCCAACTGCGGCCCGACGGTCAAGGTCAACGTCAACCAGCGGTACGCCACCGACTCGACCGGGATCGCGCTGTTCGCGTCGGCCTGCGAGCGGTCGGGCGCGCCGTGGCAGCCGTTCGTCTCGAACAACGCGATGCCGTGCGGCACGTCGATCGGCCCGCTCACGGCGGCCCGGCTCGGGGTGCCGACGGTCGACGTGGGGGTGCCGGGGCTCTCGATGCACTCGGCCCGTGAGCTGTGCGGGGCGCGGGACCCGGGTCATCTGGCGTCGATCCTGACGGCGTTCGTGACAGCCGGATAAGGGGCACGGATACGGGGAAGGGCCACGCCGGTCCTTCCCCGTACCCGCGTCAGCGGCGGGTTATGCGAAGCGCTGCTTCGCGGTGCCGTCGCAGGGTTGCAGCCTCAGCGGGTCGTGGGCCCCCGCCAGGGTCGCGCACAGGCCCGTGGACGCGGCCGGGCGCAGGGTGCCCGACTGGCTCACGAAGCGCTGGTTGGCGGCGCCCGAGCAGTTGTAGAGGATGAGCGAGGCGCCTGCCTTGTAGTCGGCGCCGGGGACGTCGAGGCAACGGTCGTGGCTCAGTTCGGTGCGCAGGGTCTGCGTGCCGGAGTCGTACCACCAGCCCTGGTTGCGTCCGCCGTGGCACTCCCAGCCGGTGACCCCGGTGTTGTTGCGGGTGACGGATGCGGGGGCGTCCAGGCAGCTGGAGGTCGCCTCGCCGCGCAGCGGCTTGAAGACGTCGTCCCAGGCGACCGGCTGGAGGACGGGCTGCCCGGTGCTCGCCGGGTCGGCGCAGCTCGCCTCGCGCAGGCCGGAGTTGTAGATCTGCGTCAGGCAGGAGGCGAAGGCGCCGTGCCCGGCCGCGTTCGGGTGGAAGGACTGGCGCACCGAGTTGGAGTCCGGCGGGAAGTGCGACAGGTCGATGTAGAGGCCGCGCGCCCAGGTGGACTCGCTGCACACCTCGTGGCCGTGGAAGAGCCGCGAGTTGTCGAGGTAGACCGCGCCGGTGTCGGCCGCCGCCTTGCGCATGCCGCGCTCGAACGCGGGAACGGCGGTGTTGCGGCCCCAGGCGGCGTCGGAGTCGTATCCCGCGCAGCCGCCGGGAAGCTTCCCGGGGAAGTTCGGGTTGTCGTAGAAGTCCGGGCCGATGGGGCTCGGGTAGCCCATGACGACGAGCTTGTAGTCGCTGTCCGCGTAACCGGCGCCGGTCATCACGGTGCGCAGGTCGCGCACGGTCTTCTCGACCTTGGGGACCAGCCCGTCCACGCGGGCCTGCCAGCCGCCCTCGTACTTCGACTGGCACGGGCCCTGGATGAGGACCCAGCGCTCCACGCAGTCCGTCATGACGGGCCCGAACTGGAGGTCGTCGTTGGCGCCCGCGACCAGCACGATCATCTTGATGCGGGTGTTGCGCGCCTTGATGGCCAGGTTGTCGCTCTGCACCAGCTCGTCGGCGTACTGCTTGGAGCCGCCGATGACGATGTTTCCGGTGTACGCGCCGGAGCACGAGACGTTGTACGTGACGTCGGCCGGGATGCCCGTGCGGTGGATGGCGGAGTCGGGCGAGCGGTGGCACCAGTTGTCGGGGCCGTTGGTGCCCGCCTCGTACGTGCCGACGCCCTCGCCGGAGATCTCGCTGTCGCCGAGCGAGATGAGCCCCGTCTTGCGCTCGGCGAGCGGGCGCTCGGCCGGGTCGCCGTACAGCCGGGTGGCCTCCGCGGCGCGGATGGCCTCCAGTTCGGGCGACAGGGGGGTGGATGCGGTACTGGTGGTACCGGGCTGCGCGACCGCCGGTCCGGCGGCCGCGGTCATCCCGCCGAACGCCGCCGCGATGGCCGCGGCGGCCGCGACGGTACAGCGGAGTCTGTGCCTGGTGCGCCTCATTGCGCCTCCCCGGGTTGTGGTTACCCCCGGTATTTACTGGTCGGTAGGCGGCTTGGGAATACATCGAACAAGACAAGTGCTCATCTTTTTGGGCGGCTTCAAGGAGGTTGAACGATGACGGATCAGGGAACGGCCGAGGGCTACCGCGTCGAGCACGACTCGATGGGCGAGGTCAGGGTGCCCGCCGACGCGAAGTGGCGGGCCCAGACGCAGCGGGCCGTGGAGAACTTCCCGGTCTCCGGCCAGCGCCTGGAGCGGGCCCACATCGAGGCCCTGGCCCGCATCAAGGCCGCCGCCGCGAAGGTGAACGCCGAGCTGAAGGTCCTCGACCCGGACATTGCCGAGGCGATCCAGGAGGCGGCCGGCGAGGTCGTCGAGGGGCGCTGGGACGCGGAGTTCCCGGTCGACGTCTTCCAGACCGGCTCGGGCACCTCCTCGAACATGAACACCAACGAGGTCCTGGCCACCCTCGCCACCGAGCGCCTGGGCCGCGCGGTCCACCCCAACGACCACGTCAACGCCTCGCAGTCCTCCAACGACGTGTTCCCCTCCTCGATCCACATCGCCGCCACCGCCGCGGTCACCGCCGACCTGATCCCCGCCCTGGACCACCTCGCCGCCGCCCTGGAGCGCAAGGCGGAGGAGTTCGCGACGGTGGTGAAGTCCGGGCGCACCCACCTGATGGACGCCACGCCCGTCACCCTCGGCCAGGAGTTCGGGGGCTACGCCGCCCAGATCCGTTACGGCGTCGAGCGGCTGCGCGCCTCGCTCCCCCGCCTCGCCGAACTCCCCCTCGGCGGCACGGCCGTGGGCACCGGCATCAACACCCCGCCCGGCTTCTCCGCCGCCGTCATCGCCGAGGTGGCCCGCGCCACCGGCCTGCCGCTCACCGAGGCCCGCGACCACTTCGAGGCGCAGGGCGCCCGGGACGGCCTGGTGGAGACGTCGGGCCAGCTGCGCACCCTCGGTGTCTCGCTCACCAAGATCTGCAACGACCTGCGCTGGATGGCGTCCGGGCCGCGCACCGGCCTCGCCGAGATCTCCCTGCCCGACCTCCAGCCCGGCTCCTCGATCATGCCGGGCAAGGTCAACCCGGTCATCCCCGAGGCCGTCCTGATGGTCGCCGCGCAGGTGACCGGGAACGACGCCACGGTCGCCGCCGCGGGGGCCGCCGGGAACTTCGAGCTGAACGTCATGCTCCCGGTCATCGCGAAGAACCTGCTGGAGTCCGTGCGGCTGCTCAGCAACGCCTCCCGGCTGCTCGCGGACCGCACGGTGGACGGCATCACGGCGCACGCGGAGCGGGCCAGGGAGTACGCCGAGTCCTCGCCGTCCGTCGTCACCCCGCTGAACAAGTACATCGGCTACGAGGAAGCGGCCAAGGTCGCCAAGAAGTCGCTCGCGGAACGCCGGACGATCCGTGAGGTCGTCCTCGAAGGCGGCTACGTGGAGCGCGGAGACCTGACCGAACAGCAGCTCGACGAGGCCTTGGACGTGCTGCGCATGACCCGCCCGTGACGGGCGCCACGGTGCCGGGGCCGCGCGCTCCGTAGGATCTCTCCATGACGGGTACCGGAGGGACCGAGCGCTGGGCGCCGGGTGAGCAGATTCTGTGGCGCTACCGCGGCAACGGCCCCGAACGGCCGGATTCCGCCGCTCACGCGTTCCACATCTGCCGCCCGGTCACGGTCGTCCAGGACACCGAGGAGCTGCTCGCGGTGTGGGTGGCGCCCGGCACCGAGTGCGTGAAGCCGGTCCTCGCGGACGGCACCGAGGTGCACGCCGAACCGCTCGCCACCCGGTACACCGCCCCGCGCACGACGGCCCGTTCGCTCTGGCTGGGCAACGGCGTGCTGAAGCTGGCCAGACCCGGCGAGCCCTGGTCCGTCTGGCTGTTCTGGGAGCGCGGCTGGCAGTTCCGCAGCTGGTACGTGAACCTGGAGGAGCCGCGCACCAGGTGGGCCGGGGGCACCGACTCCGAGGACCACTTCCTGGACATCTCCGTCTACCCGGACCGCAGCTGGCTCTGGCGCGACGAGGACGAGTTCGAGCAGGCCCAGCGGGTCGGCCTGATCACGCCGGACACGGCGCGCCGGGTGCGCGAGGCGGGGCGCGAGGCGGTCGGGATGATCCGCTCCTGGGGGGCGCCGTTCCGCGACGGCTGGGAGGACTGGCGGCCCGATCCGGCGTGGCGGGTGCCCGAACTCCCGGACGACTGGGACCGCCGGCCGGACGGTTCGGACCGTACGGCTTCCGCCATGCCGTCGTGAGACCCTTGATGCACCCCAGGGGGGCAAACGTAGGATCGTCCCGAGGAGTGCGGCTCGGCCCCAACCGGCAGGCGGGGTGCAGGACCTGACCGTAAGTCATCGGCTCGTCGCGCGGACCGCGCCCTCAAGGGTCGCATCGGCGTCATGAGTCGCACGAGTTGCCCGCATCGCATGAGCCACTACGAGGGGGTGGAGACGTGTCCGCTGACCGCTGCCGCTCCCATGGAAACGTTGTCACCGGCATCCTGATCGGACATCGCGTTTCGGCCCCGTACGACGGGGAAGGCGATGTCAGCCGTTGTTATTGCCGCTCCTGCCGGGGCACAGTAGCGCCCCACAAGGTGATTGCCTCATACAACCGGCCCGGACGGACGGAATCCCACGCGTGACGGAGCACCCCACCTCCCACGAAGGCCGGCAGCCTCTCGCCGCCCGGCCGCAGGAACGCACCCGGCCGCGACAGCGGGACGCCGCCGTGGCGGCCGCCGCTGCCGCCACGGCGATCCCGGCACCCGCCAAGGGCCCCGCGGGCGCGGCCCCCGATCCACAGGCGGCGACGCGGCGCGAGGGCGACCGGCTGCGCTTCGTGGGGGCCGCGACCCGGCGGATCGCCCGGGGCATCGATCTGGACGAGATCGTGCTCGGGCTGTGCCGGGCCAGTGTGCCGACGTTCTCCGACGCCATACTCGTCTACCTCCGCGACCCGCTGCCCGTCGGCGACGAGCGGCCGGTCAACCCGTTCGTGCTGCGGCTGCGCCGCTCGGACCGGCTGCGGCTGACCGACGAGGAGACCGAGAGCCTGTCCGAGACGGAGCGGCTGCGGCTGCCCGCCGTCGACCCGCAGGCCGACCTGATGCCCGCCGCCGAGCTCTGCGAGGTCCGCCCCGGGAGCGCTCTCGCCGAGGTGCTGCGCGGGGTGCGGCCGGTCTTCGGCGACTCCGCGGCGGCCCGCGTCGCGCTGCCCGAACTGCTGGGCGCCGACCGCTCGGTGCCGTCCGGCCACCGGGTGATCCTGGCCCCGCTGCGCGGCCGGCGCCGGGTGATCGGGGCGGCGGTCTTCCTGCGCGGCGCCGAGCGCCCGGCCTTTGAGGCCAATGACCTCCTGGTCGCCGCCCAGCTGGCCACGCACACCGCCCTCGGCATCGACAAGGCCGTGCTCTACGGGCGCGAGGCGTACATCGCGGACGAGCTCCAGCGCACGATGCTGCCCGACTCGCTCCCCCAGCCGACCGGCGTGAAACTCGCCTCGCGCTACCTCCCGGCCGCCGAGACGGCCCGGGTCGGCGGCGACTGGTACGACGCGATTCCGCTGCCCGGCAGCAGGGTCGCCCTGGTCGTCGGGGACGTCATGGGCCACTCCATGACCTCCGCCGCGATCATGGGCCAGCTCCGCACCACCGCGCAGACCCTGGCCGGGCTCGACCTGCCCCCGCAGGAGGTCCTGCACCACCTGGACGAGCAGGCGCAGCGCCTCGGCAGCGACCGCATGGCCACCTGCCTCTACGCGGTGTACGACCCCGTCGCGCACCGCATCACCGTCGCCAACGCGGGCCACCCGCCGCCCGTCCTGCTCCACCTGGGCGGCCGCGCCGAGGTCCTGCGGGTGCCCCCGGGCGCCCCGATCGGCGTCGGCGGGGTCGACTTCGAGGCCGTCGAGCTGGACGCCCCGGCCGGTGCGACGCTGCTGCTGTACACCGACGGGCTGGTCGAGTCGCGGCTGCGGGACGTGTGGACGGGGATCGAGATGCTGCGGGAACGGCTCGCCGCGACCGCCCGGCTGACCGGCCCGGACCACTCGCCGCCGCTGGAGGCCCTGTGCGACGACGTGCTGGACATGCTGGGCCCCGGTGACCGCGACGACGACATCGCGCTGCTCGCCGCCCGCTTCGACGGGATCGCGCCGAGCGACGTCGCCTACTGGTTCCTGGACCCGGACGAGTCCGCTCCCGGCCGGGCCCGCCGACTGGCCCGCAGGGCGCTCGGCCGATGGGGCCTGGACGACCTCTCGGACTCGGTGGAGCTCCTGATCAGCGAGGTGGTCACCAACGCCGTGCGGTACGCGGAGCGCCCGGTCACCCTGCGCCTGCTGCGCACCGAGACCCTGCGCTGCGAGGTCGGCGACGACTCCCCGCAGCTCCCCCGGCAGCGTCGCGCCAAGGACATGGACGAGAACGGCCGCGGCCTGTTCCTGGTCAACCGCCTGGCCCGCCGCTGGGGCGCGACGCGCCTGTCGACGGGCAAGGTGGTGTGGTTCGAGATGCCGACCGGGGGGCGGTGACCCGCCGGTTCAGCAGGTGGCCACCGGGACCGCGGTCACCGGAGCGGCGTCCGCCCCGCGGTCGCGGGTGAAGGCGTAGCACTGCTGTACGGGTGCGCCGTCGACGCTCTCCCGGACGAGCACCGTGACGACGTCCGCGTCCCCGGACCGTCGTACCTGCTTCACGGAGTACGGGCGCTTCCGCTGCGCGGGGTCGAGGACCCGGGTCGCCTCAGCCGGGGTCACCCGGTCGGCCATGGTCGCCAGGCGCTTGCGCGCGAGCGTCACGTCGAAGCCGACCACCCGGCCGCTCCGGCACGCGCTGTCGTCCCGTTCGGCCCGCTTCGCCGTCCACGTGGTGGCGGGTGCCTTCCGCGCGAACGTCAGGGTGAAGCAGCGCTCCGTCCTGACGGACCCGGCGCCGAGCACGACCCCCTTCTCGTCGTGGTCCGACGAGAAGGGGGCGGTGGCGGCGTAGGTCCCGTGCTCCGGGTCGTACGCGATGACCGGGGCCTTCGTGTGCTGCCAGATGACGCCGACGAGCGCGTCGGGGGCAGCGGAGTGCGTGGCCGACAGCGCCCGGACCGTGTCGTCCGAGGCGCGCCGGGCCTGCGCGCGAACAGAGGCCACGGCCGCCTCCTCCCGCCGCTCGTTCACCCGGTCCGCGTGCCCGGCCGCGTACCAGAAGTACGCGAGCAACGCGGCCGGGACCATCAGCAGAAGCAGACAGCCGGTGGTGACGCGACGGCCGGGCCGCCGCGTCACCACCGGACTGCTGGGAATCGAGGCCATCAGCTCCCCGTGTACTTGGCGTCGGCCAGGGCCTGATCCATGACCTGCGCGTACTTCGTCGTTCCCGAGCCGTTCGGGTGGAAGGACTCAAGACTCGCGCAGATGTCGTCCCCGGGCCAGGGAAGGCACGGGGTCGGAGTCGCGTCGTCCCCGCTGTGGAAGTCGCCGTCGCCGTTCGGCCCGGCCACGATGTCGTGGATGTACGGGTCGCCGTCGCACACCGCATGGCCGCGGAAGGCCGGGATCGCGTCGGCGAACGTGACCTTGAAGCCGCTCGCGGCCAGGCCCTCGACCATCGTCTTCTGCTCGTCGCGCATGTAGTCGGCCAGGTTGTTCAGCACGTCGAAGTTCCCCGTGATGCAGGGATCGTCGGCGACGATGTGCGGGTAGCCCATGAGGACGATCCGGGCGTTGTACGCCGCTCCGCTGATCTCCTTGATGAGTGCCTCGGTGTCCTGGACCGCGGTGTGCGCCTTGCCGGTGAAGTCGTCCTCGTCGCAGATGCCGATGATGTAGCAGTCGGTGACCGCGTTGGTGAAGTTGTCACCGTCGTTGCCGCCGATGGTCAGCATGACCAGGCTCGTGTCCTTGCTGAGGACACCCGAGTCGATCTGGGTCACCTCGTGATAGTTGCCCATCTCACCCCAGGAGTTGGGGTCACCGGATGTCAGCTGCCACGTTTTGGCACCGGAGCACGAGACGTTCTGGAAGTCCATCGAAGCGTCACCGCCGTCGGCGAGCTCGCCGATCGGCTTGCTGGTGAAGGGCAGGACGACCTTGCGAGCCCAGGAGTT
Source organism: Streptomyces sp. CB01249 (assembly GCF_001905735.1). GTDB lineage: Bacteria > Actinomycetota > Actinomycetes > Streptomycetales > Streptomycetaceae > Streptomyces. Next base: position 841,429 of record NZ_LISW01000002.1, on the reverse strand, counting down.
CGCGCTGCGACGGCAGGCGTTCCACTGGGAGGTGCCGTGGTCCCGGTCGGACTCGGGCGAGTAGCTGCCGGCTCCCTCACCGGAGGAGTAGGAGTCGCCCATCGCCACGACCATGTGCTGCGGCTTGGCCGAGAGCTTCTGGAAGGCGACCGAGGTGAACGCGATGTCGTCGTCGGCCGTACCGTCGGCCGTGGTGTTCGACAGTTCCACCTGGGGTGTGCCGGTGAAGTGGTACGTACCGAGTTCGAACCAGGTGTTGGTGCCGTAGTGGGTGTTCACATAGCGGTCCCGGTCACCGTCGTCGGTGCCCTTGATGACGTAATGGGCCTGCTGGGTGTGGGCACCCGTGTCGGGCAGGTGGACGAACACGCGCGCCCAGCCGGCACTCTGCCCCAGGGTCCAGGTACCGGTGATGGCCATGGGCCCGGTATCGCCGAGGTGCGCCGAGTTGCGGGTGTGGGTGTACCAGAAGTGGCCGTCGTAGCCGCCACCGACCTGATGGAGGTCGGCCTTCGCCTCGTAATGGTTGTCGGAGTCGGCGTTGAAACCGAACGCGAAACTGCCCTTGGACGAGACCGTCCCGCAGTCGTTCCACGACGGAGTGCCGTCCGGTACGGAGGCGACCACGAGGGAGCCGGCCGGTGCGCCGTCACATACGGGGGTGCCGTACTTGAGCCGGTAGCCGCGTCCCGGTTCCGAGCGCAGCGTCTCGTACTTGATGTGCTCGTGGCCGCAGTTGGTCGCGCAGTCGTCCTTCCAGGTCGCGTTGTCCTTGTGCCACCAGTACTGCGCGTAGCACGCCTCGGTGTCGCAGTCCGGCGGGCTGAGGGAGTCGCAGTTGTTGAACTCGTTGCAGAAGACGCTCAGGTCCGGGGAGACCTTGCTGCGCTCCGCGTTGCTGACCCACCAGGCGGGGTAGAAGCCGGCGGAGCTGAATCCGGATTCGCCCTGCCAGTCCTGCCGTCCGTCCGTGCCGTAGGAGTAGCCCGTGTCGATGGACCAGGCGGACCAGCCCATCACCTTCTCCTCGTACGGCCAGTCCTGCGGGTGTGCCGCGTCATGGTTCGCGTCGGGGTCCAGGCTGGTGTCCATGAAGGGATGGCCCCAGCTCTTCTTGTAGATCGGGTTGGCCGGGTTGTTGTACCAGCCGAGTCCCCAGGGGCCGCTGGAATGCGGGGTGGGCGGGTTGAAGCCGAGGTTGTAGTTCCAGACGGCGGTGAACCAGTTCTCCACCTTCGAGGGGTCGTCGTCGTTGACGGTGACCTCCTGCCCGGCCGTGTGGACCTCGTTCCACTTGTCCGCGAGGATCTGCACGGCCGCGGCGATGTTCACGGCGTAGTCGAGGGCGACGGCCTTCTGCTTCTCCGGCGACAGGCTGGTCTCGCCGGTCTTCTCGTGGCCGGCCAGGCGCATGCCGTCGGTGATCTGCCCGACTCCGTAGCCGCAGTCGGACTCGTCCCAGTGGACCTTCCAGTAGTCACTCGTCGAGCCGGACGCGTCATGCCCGTAGTAGCCGTCGACGGCCGCGAGCGGGTTGCCCATCTGGCCGGGGACGACGCCGGACTCGGCCTGCCACAGGTTCGACTCCTGGGCCAGGATGCCGAGCATCACGTTGGCGGGGATGCGGGCGGTCGCGGAATCGCCGAGCTTCGGCTTGGGGAAGAGACCCTGGGGGTCCACGACGCCGAGACCGTACTGGTTGCGCCAGCCGCCGGTGGTCAGCCACTGCGAGCGCAGCTCGCCGCGCACGGCCATGTCCACGGCCCACTCGACCTGGTTCGGCGTCGGCTGCAGGGCCTGGGCGTTCACATCGTTGCGGGAGATCGAGCACCAGCGGTCGGGGTCCGTCGGCGTGGTGGACGCGGCCGCGGCCGTCGCGCTGAGCGCGGAGGGCGCGGTCTTCGCCGTGGCCCTGGTCCGGTCGGCCAGAGCCGGTGAGAGGACGGCCGGGGACGCGGGGTCGGCGACGGCCGGAAGGACGCTCTGCGTGAGCTTCTTCCCGGTGGTGACGGCCGTCGAGGTGACGGTCACCGGCTCGGCCGGCTCCTCCTCGGCCGGCGGCTGCGGTTCGGGCTCGGCCTTGGTGAATCCGCGGCCCGTGTTCTTGATCCGTTCCAGACCCGCCTGCACCCCCGGAGTGAGCACCGGGTCGACGGCGAGTCGGCCCAGGCCGGACACCGTCGTGTCGGCGGGCGCGTCGAGCACGGTGACACCGCTTCCCTCGACACGCGGCTCCCCGGAGGGACGGCCGGTGAGGAACACGCGTCCGGCGTCGCCCGGCAGGAGTTCGAGGTCACCGACCTTCCCCTTGGCCAGGAGGGCCGGCTTCCCCCGGCCGGTGAACACCTTGGCCTGGGACACGGAGGTGCCCTTGCGGTCCACGAACGCGATCCGGCCGTCCTTGGCGGGACGGATGTCGAACGGGACGCTGTCCGCCGTAGCCAGCTTGGTCACCTTGCCTGCGTGGTCCACGCGGACCACTCCGTGCCCCTGCCCGGCGAGCATGCCGCCCTCGGCCGGCACCGCGCTGGTGAACTGCCCGTCGAGCGTGGCCTCATCGAGCGTCTTCCCGGACGTGTTCACGGTGATCAGGCGCGTCTTCATGGTGCGCACGTCGTTCATCCCGCGGTACGCGGTGAACGCGGCCGTCCCCTGCGCGGCGTTGCACGTGGGGTCGAAGTAGGCCAGTGACGCCGTGAACGGCAGCTTCGTCACGCGCCCGGTGTCCAGGTCCACGATCGCGGTGAAGGCGCCACCCTGCATCAGGTCCGGCTTGTTCGTGAAGGCCCTGGGCGCGTAGGCGACCGCGGCGTGGGAGCGGTCCATGACGCAGGTGTTGCCGATCCACGAGTCCGCGGGCATGCCTGGCTCGGACAGCCTGGCCGCCGTCTTCCACGTGTAGGCGTCCGCGCTGTCGGCGACCAGGATGTGCAGGCCGTCGGTGTCGGCCGCGGCGACCACGGCCCGGTCCTTGGAGCTCTTCCAGCCCTTCCCGAGCTGCCGGTCCGGGTCGGCGACCCGTGCCGGAGGGGCGGGCGCGGTACTGCTCGGGGACGGGGCGGCCTTCGGTGCGGGTGGTGCCGCGACGGCGGGCGCGGCCTGGATCAGACCCCCGACCAGCACGGCGCTGACCGCCAGCACCGCGGGTATGGAGGTCGCTCCGACGGATCTTCCGGCTTTCAAGAGTGCTCCCCTGGCATGCGTCGACGCCGGTCCATGACGGCAGGTCGTGGCGACCTTAGGTGACGCATACAAGGACCTGCCAGGGAACCGGAGTTACATGGCGCATATACGACAAGGCCGATGAGGACAGACCATGACGTCACCGACATGCTCGGTGCGGTCGGGACGGTCGCCTCATCGGCCTTGTCGCGCCGGTCAGCCGGTCAGCGCTCGTCGCTGCTGTCCGGCCGCCGGTCCCCCGAGAGGTCCGGGAGCTCCACGGTGGACGAGGGGTCCGGGTCCGGGTCGGTCGACGGGTTGGGGGGCTGTTCGCTCGTCGGGCCGCCCGAGGGCGAGGCGGGCGGGGAGCTCTGCGGGGACTCGCTGGCCGGCGGGGGCTCGGAGGACGGCGAGGTGGACGGTGTGTCGGAGGGCGAGGGCTTCTCGGACGGCGAGGTGCTCGGGCTCGGCGAGTTGGACGCGGGCGGCGGGCTGACCGCGGCGCCCATGTCGGTGTCGAGGTCGAACTCGCGGGCCTTGCCGACCGAGTGGCCCATGTAGTCGGCCCAGATCTCGGCGGGGAAGCCGCCACCGTTGACGCGTCCGCCGCCGCCGGCGCCCTGGAGGGTCACCTGCGCGTTCTTCTTGATCTCCTTGCCGTCGTCTCCGGTGCGGTCGAAGGCGGCCTCGCCGAACAGGCCGACCGAGGTGACCAGGTTGGAGGTGTAGCCGGTGAACCAGGCCGACTTGTTGTCGTCGGAGGTACCGGTCTTGCCCGCGATGTCCTTGTCGGAGAGCCCCTCCGCGTTGCGGACCGAGCCCCGGGCCGTACCGTCGTCGACCACGCCGGTCAGCACGGACGTCACGGAGTCCGCCGCCTGGCGGGAGATCACCTGGTCGCCGATGGCGTCGGGCAGGTCGAGCGGGGCGTCGCCCTGGTGCACGGCGGTCTTCACGATCTGCGGGGTGACCTGCTTGCCGTGGTTGTCGAGCGTGGCGTAGACCCCGGCCATCTCCAGCGGGCTCGCGCCCATGGAACCGAGGGTCATCGCGGGCGCGGCCTCCAGGTCCTTCACGTTCATGCCGAGCTTGCCCGCGGTCGCCAGCACCTTGTCCATGCCGACGTCCACGCCCATCTGCGCGAAGACGGAGTTGACGGACGCGTTCATCGCGGTCTGGACGGTGATCTGCCCGTAGTTGTGGTCGTCCTCGTTCTCCGGCGCGAAGTACCGGTCACCGCCGACGACGGGGCGCTTGCTGGTGCCGTCGTAGCGGGTGTTCGCGGTGATCTTCTCGTCGTCCTGCGTCTTCGACTCGTTGTCGAGGGCTGAGGCGAGGATGACCGGCTTGAAGGTGGACGCGGGCTGGTAGTCCCTGCGCCCGGCGTTCGAGATCCAGTGCTCGCTCTGGCCGCGTCCGCCGTACAGCGCGACGACCGCGCCGGTCTTCGGGTCGACCGAGGCGGCGCCCGCCTGGATGTCCTTGTCGAGCTTGCGCTTCTTGGTGTCCAGCTTGTCGAGCAGCTTGGCCTCGACCGACTTCTCCAGCTGCTTCTGCTTCTTCTTGTCGATGTTGACGGTGATCGTCCAGCCGCCGCGGTCGAACTGGTCGTCGGTGATGCCCGCCTGCTTGATCACGGCCTCGCGGGCCGCCTGGACGATGTAGCCCTTCTGGCCGGCCGTCCCGTTCAGCGGCTTGGGCTCGCGAGGCACCGGGAACGTCTGCTTCTGGCGCTTGGCGGAGTCGAGCCAGCCCTCCTCCACCATGTTGTCCAGGGTGTAGGCCCAGCGCGCCTTGACGAGCCGCTTGCCGTTCGGACCGGCGACGGCCCAGTCGTACTGGCTCGGCGCCTGGAGCAGCGCGGCGAGGTAGGCGCCCTGCGAGACGTTCAGGTCCTTGGCGTCCACGCCGTAGTACGCCTGCGCGGCGGCTTGGATGCCCCAGGCGCCGCGTCCGTAGTAGCTGGTGTTGATGTACCCGGCGAGGATTTCCTTCTTGGACTTCTTCTGGTCCAGCTTCAGCGAGATGACCAGCTCTTTGAGCTTCCGGGTGACCGTCTGCTGCTGGTCCAGGTAGTAGTTCTTGACGTACTGCTGCGTGATGGTCGAGCCACCCTGCTTGCCCTTGCCGGACAGCGTGTTGAGCAGGCCGCGCGCGGTGCCCTTGAAGTCGACGCCGTGGTCCTTGTAGAAGGACTTGTTCTCAGCGGCGACGAAGGTGTCCTGGACCTCCTTGGGCACCTCCGCGAGGCTCACGATCTCGCGGTTCACCTCGCCGGTCCTGGCGAGCAGGCTGCCGTCGGCGTACTTGTAGACGTTCGCCTGCAACTCCATCTTGGGGTTGCCCTCCGGCACGTCCACCATCATGTAGAGCACGGCGAAAGCGCCCATGCCCAGCAGGATCACCCCGAGGGCGGTGCCCAGTAGTTTGCGCCAGGTGAAGAGCCTGCGTATGCCGCCGCTCTTCGCAGCCCGCCGCTGGGCTCGTCGCGCTTCCGCTCGACCCATCGCTTGGTCGCTCCTGTTTCTCTGCTCTGCTCAGCCGAATCAGCCCGGACCTGCCAGCTAACACCGTTGGCAAGGCCGGAAAGCCGACGATCCGAGGTTTTACGGACGTGAGAATCAGCACCCGTCTCCGATGGAACCGACTCCTGAGGGGTGCGCAAGGTTGCGAGAACCGTTAATGTGTAATCACATTGCTAGCGACCGGCTAGCTGACCATGACGGGGGCCACCATGACCGATCCGCACGACCCCACCACCGCCGCCCAGCCGTCCGCCGGGCTCGCCCCGGACGCGCCGGAAATGCCGGAACCGCAGGTCCGGGAGACGAAGGCGCACAGCATCGGCGGCGGCCTCGGCCTGCTGCTGACCGTGCTCGGCGTGATCGCCGGCATCGCCCTCGCCGTCGTCGGAGGCGTCATCGGCTCGAACGGGAACAACGCCGTGGGCATCCCGCTCTGCATCCTGGGCGTCCTGCTCGCCATCGCCTCGTTCTTCTGCATGGGCGGTGTGAAGATGGTCGCACCGGGCGAGGCGCGGGTGATCCAGCTGTTCGGCCGGTACGTGGGCACCATCCGCACCGACGGACTGCGCTGGGTGAACCCGCTGACCTCCAGCCGCAAGATCTCCACCCGGGTCCGGAACCACGAAACCGCCGTCCTCAAGGTCAACGACGCCTACGGCAACCCGATCGAGCTCGCCGCGATCGTCGTGTGGAAGGTCGAGGACACCGCCCAGGCGCTCTTCGAGGTGGACGACTTCCTGGAGTTCGTGGCCACCCAGACCGAGTCCGCCGTCCGGCACATCGCCCTGGAGTACCCGTACGACGCCCACGAGGAGGGCGGCCTGTCGCTGCGGGGCAACGCCGAGGAGATCACCGAGAAGCTGGCCGTCGAGCTGACCGCCCGGGTGCAGGCGGCGGGCGTGCGGATCATCGAGTCGCGTTTCAGCCACCTCGCGTACGCCCCCGAGATCGCCTCCGCGATGCTCCAGCGCCAGCAGGCCGGCGCGGTCGTCGCGGCCCGGCAGCAGATCGTGGAGGGCGCGGTCGGCATGGTCGAGATGGCGCTGACCCGGATCGCCGAGCAGGACATCGTGGAGCTGGACTCGGAGCGGAAGGCGTCCATGGTGAGCAATCTGATGGTGGTCCTGTGCGGTGACCGCGCCGCCCAGCCGGTCCTCAATACGGGCACGCTCTACCAGTGACCGAGGACAGCCCGGAGGCCGAGGAAGCGCGGGAAGCGCCCCGCGCCCGGTCGCGGCAGCGCAAGCAGATGCTGCTGCGGCTGGACCCCGCCGTGCACGACGCGCTGGCCCGCTGGGCGTCGGACGAGCTGCGCAGCGCGAACGCCCAGATCGAGTTCCTGCTGCGCCGGGCGCTCGCCGAGGCGGGCCGGCTGCCGGGCGGCACGGCACCCATCCCCCGCCGGGGACGCCCGCCGAAGGCGGCGCCGGAGCCGCCGGGCGAAGAGTAGGTCCTGAGGCCCGTCCCGCCAGGGGCGGGCCTTTCACCTGCGCCGTTCGGATGTACCCCCTGCGTATACACAGCAGGTATACACACCATGTAGAGTGCTCCGCATGTCTATCGGCCACACCCTGCTCGGGCTCCTGGAGTCCGGCCCACGCCACGGTTACGACCTCAAGCGGACGTTCGACGAGAAGTTCGGGCACGACCGCCCCCTGCACTACGGACAGGTCTACTCGACCATGTCCCGGCTGCTGAAGAACGGCCTCGTCGAGGTCGACGGCGTGGAGAGCGGGGGTGGCCCCGAGCGCAAGCGTTACGCGATCACGGATGCCGGCATCACCGATGTCGCCACCTGGCTCGCACAGCCCGAGAAGCCGGAGCCGTACCTCCAGTCGACCCTGTACACCAAGGTCGTCCTGGCCATGCTCACCGGCCGCAACGCGGGCGACGTGCTGGACGCCCAGCGCTCCGAGCACCTGCGCCTGATGCGCATACTCACCGACCGCAAGCGACGGGGCGACCTCGCCGATCAGCTGATCTGCGACCACGCCCTGTTCCATCTCGAAGCCGATCTGCGCTGGCTGGAACTGACCGCCGCCCGCCTCGGCCAGCTCCAGAAAGTGGTGGCCCCGTGACCCCCGCCGGCTCCCTGCTCTCCGCGCACGACCTGCACAAGACCTACGGCTCGACCCCCGCGCTGGACGGCGCCTCGTTCTCCGTCCACCCCGGCGAGGTCGTCGCCGTGATGGGCCCCTCCGGCTCCGGCAAGTCCACGCTGCTGCACTGCCTCGCCGGGATCATCACCCCGGACTCCGGCACCATCACCTACGACGGCCGCGAGCTGTCCGCCATGTCCGACGCGGAGCGCAGCGCCCTGCGCCGCACGGACTTCGGGTTCGTCTTCCAGTTCGGCCAGCTCGTGCCCGAGCTCACCTGCGTGGAGAACGTCGCCCTGCCGCTCCGGCTGGCCGGCACCCGCCGCAAGGACGCCGAGCGCACCGCCCGCTCCTGGATGGAGCGCCTGGAGGTCGAGGACATCGGCGCCCAGCGCCCCGGCGAGGTCTCCGGCGGCCAGGGCCAGCGCGTCGCCGTGGCCCGCGCGCTCGCCGCGTCCCCGAAGGTGATCTTCGCGGACGAGCCGACCGGCGCCCTGGACTCCCTCAACGGCGAGCGGGTCATGCAGCTGCTCACCGACGCCGCCCGCTCCTCCAACGTCGCGGTGGTCCTGGTGACCCACGAGGCCCGCGTCGCCGCCTACTCCGACCGCGACGTCACCGTGCGCGACGGCCGGGCCCGTGACCTGGAGCACGCCGTATGACGCTCCTGGACGAGAAGCGGACCCCGGCCCCCGCGCCCGCTCCGCCGCCGGCCCGCCCCTCCCGCACCGCGCCCTGGCTGCGCGACCTCGCCCTCGGCGTCCGGTTCGCCGCCGCCGGCGGGCGCGAGGGCTGGACCCGCACGATGCTCACCGCGATCGGCGTCGGCCTCGGCGTCACGCTGCTGTTCCTCGCCGCCTCGGTGCCGCACGCGCTCGATGCGCGCAACGACCGCGACACGGCGCGCAGCGAGACCAAGATCTCCGAGAACCCGGACGCGCAGGGCAAGAAGTCCGACACCTCGGTCCTGCGGATCGGAGCGGACACCGAGTTCCACGACCGCAGCATCAGCGGCTATCTGATGCGCGCGGAGGGCAGCCACCCGGTGCTCCCGCCGGGCATCGACGCCATGCCCGCCGCCGGTGAGATGGTCGTCTCCCCCGCCCTGAAGGACCTGCTGAACGACCCGGCCAACGCCCTGCTCAAGGAGCGTTACCCGTACAAGATCACCGGCACCATCGCGGACGACGGACTGCGCTCACCCAACGAGCTGATGTTCTACGCCGGCAGCGACACCCTGACCCCGAGCGCGGGCGGCCACCGCGTCACCGGATATGGCGAGCCCGAACCGACCCCGCCGCTGGCCCCGCTGCTCGTGGTGCTGGTGATCATGGTCTGCGTGGTGCTGCTGGCGCCCGTCGCCATCTTCATCGCCACCGCCGTGCGCTTCGGCGGCGACCGCCGCGACCGCCGGCTGGCCGCGCTGCGCCTGGTCGGTACGGACATCAGGTCGACCCGGCGGATCGCGGCGGGCGAGGCCCTCTTCGGCTCCGCGCTCGGCCTGCTCATCGGCCTCGTCCTCTTCCTGGTGGGGCGGCAGTTCGTGAGCCACATCGAGGTCTGGGACGTCAGCGCCTTCCCCTCGGACCTCGCCCCCGACCTGCGGCTCTGCCTGCTCATCGCGGTCGCCGTCCCGCTGACCGCCGTGCTGGTCACGCTGTCCGCGATGCGCTCCGTGGTCATCGAACCGCTCGGGGTCGTACGCAACAACCGGGCCCGCAAGCGCCGCCTGTGGTGGCGGCTGCTGCTCCCGCTCGCCGGACTCGGCGTGCTCGCGCTCAACGGCCAGTCCGGCGAGTACGAGGTCGTCAACCCGTACGCCATCGCCACCGGCGCGGTCCTGGTCCTCCTCGGACTCGCCCTGCTGCTGCCGTGGCTGGTCGAGGCGTGCGTGAACCGGCTGCGCGGCGGGCCGGTGCCCTGGCAGCTCGCCACCCGCAGGCTCCAGCTGAGCAGCGGGACCGCCTCCCGGGCCGTCAGCGGCGTCACCGTGGCGGTGGCCGGCGCGGTGGCCGTGCAGATGCTGTTCGCCTCGATGAACGCCGACTTCAACAAGGCCACCGGGCAGGACCCGACCCGCGCCCAGTTCTACGCCGTGTCGGAGAAGGTCGGCGGCAACGCCGCCGTGGAGACCATCAACGAGTTCCGCGCCACCAAGGGCGTCACCCAGGTCATCGGCATGGTCGAGGCGTACGTCACCAAGCCGGGGAAGTACGGCGACGGGGAGATGCAGCCCACCACGTCGCTGAGCGTCGGTGACTGCGCCACCCTGCGCGAGGTCGCCCGCATCGACTCCTGCAAGGACGGCGACTCCTTCGTCGTGCACCCCAGGAACGACAAGGAAATGGCCGGCTGGATGGACAAGACCGCCCGCAAGGGCAAGGAGGTCGAGTTCGAGTCGGCGAGCGGCCGGAAGCTGCGCTGGACGCTGCCCGCCGACGCGAAGACCGTCGTCAGCCGCAAGGACCCGATCGGCGAGGACCGCTGGGGGATCATGGTCACCCCGGGGGCGATCGACGCGACCAGCCTGCCGGGGGCGACGACCGTCTCGCAGATCCGCATCGACGAGAGCGTCCCGGACGCCGCCGAGTACGTACGCAACACGGCGGCCCGCCTCGACCCCGGCATGCGCCTGGTCACCCTGACGTCCGTCGCACGCGACCGCCAGTACGCCAGCGTCCAGACCGGCCTCCAGGTCGGCGCCACGATCACGCTGCTGCTGATCGCGGCCTCCATGCTGGTCTCCCAGCTGGAGCAGCTGCGCGAGCGCAAGCGGCTGCTGTCGGTCCTGGTCGCCTTCGGCACCCGGCGGGCCACCCTCGCCTGGTCGGTGCTCTGGCAGACCGCGCTCCCGGTGGTCATCGGGCTCGCGGTGGCGGTGGCCGGCGGCCTCTCGCTGGGCGCGGCGCTGTGCTGGATGGTCGGCAAGTCGGTCGACGACTGGCTGGTGTTCCTGCCCCTCGCGGGAGCGGGCGGGGCGCTCATCCTGCTGGTCACGCTGCTGTCCCTGCCGCCGCTGTGGCGCATGATGCGCCCGGACGGGCTGCGCAGCGAGTGACACCGCGGAGGGCGGCCGGACTTCAGGTCCGGCCGCCCTCCGTCACGCGTACCGGCAGCGCCCGCATGGTCCCGCGCAGCGCCGCCGCCAACTCCTCGAACTCCTCCTGCCGCGCCGCCCCGGTCCGCATCGCCAGCGCCACCCGCCGCGTCGGGGCCGGGTCCGCGAAGTACCCCGTGGTCAGCGCCTCGTTGCGGGCGGTCTCGACGGTGACCGCGGTGCGCGGCAGCAGCGTCACCCCGAGGCCCCCGGCCACCAGCTGCACCAGGGTGGAGAGCCCGGCCGCGGTCGTGGTGACCGGGGCGCCCTCCGTCCGGCCGGCCTCACGGCAGATGTCGAGGGCCTGGTCGCGCAGGCAGTGCCCCTCGTCCAGGAGCAGCAGCGGGAGCTTCCGGAGCGCGTCGCGGGGGATGTCGGCGCGCCCGCCGAGCGGGTGGCCGCGGTCCATGACGAGCACGAAGTCCTCGTCGAAGAGCGGGAGCTCGCTGACCCCGGGGACGCCGAGGGGCACGGCGAGCAGCAGCAGGTCGAGCCGTCCGGCGCCCAGCCCCTCGATGAGCGAGGAGGTCTGCTCCTCGTGCACCTGGAGGTCGAGGGCCGGGTAGCGCTCGTGGACCAGCCGCAGCACGGCCGGCAGCAGATACGGGGCGACGGTCGGGATCACGCCGAGCCTGAGCACTCCGGTGAAGGGGGCGCGGACCGCCTCGGCCTCCTCCATGAGCTCGCCGACGGCTTCGAGCACGACGCGCGCCCGCACCGCGAGCCGTTCCCCGGCGGGCGAGAGCAGCACCTTGCGCGTCGTACGCTCGATGAGCTGGGCACCCAGTGCCTCCTCCAGCGCGGACACGGCCCCGGAGAGCGCGGGCTGACTCATCCCGATTGCGGCCGCCGCGTCCCGGAAGTGCAGATGTTCGGCGACGGCCGCGAAGGCGCGCAGCTGCGAGAGGCTGGGCTGTTTGAGCCGGTTGCCCGGATTGCTCTGCGCCACTGATAGGCACCTCCGATCATCACGACCGAGTGTAGCTATTTCCGCGATCAATGCACTCTGTGCCAAGGTGGAGATCGTCCAACCCCCAGGAACTCCCTCAAAAGGGGAGAACCTACGCTACAAGGAGAGCGCGTGCTCACTGTCGGTGACAAGTTCCCCGAGTTCGACCTGACCGCCTGTGTGTCGCTGGAGAGCGGCAAGGAGTTCGAGCAGATCAACCACAAGACCTACGAGGGTCAGTGGAAGATCGTCTTCGCGTGGCCGAAGGACTTCACCTTCGTGTGCCCCACCGAGATCGCCGCCTTCGGGAAGCTGAACGACGAGTTCGCCGACCGTGACGCCCAGATCCTCGGCTTCTCCGGCGACTCCGAGTTCGTGCACCACGCCTGGCGCAAGGACCACCCGGACCTCACCGACCTGCCCTTCCCGATGCTGGCCGACTCGAAGCACGAGCTCATGCGTGACCTCGGCATCGAGGGCGAGGACGGCTTCGCGCAGCGCGCCGTCTTCATCGTGGACCAGAACAACGAGATCCAGTTCACGATGGTGACCGCCGGTTCCGTGGGCCGTAACCCCAAGGAGGTCCTGCGGGTCCTCGACGCCCTGCAGACCGACGAGCTGTGCCCGTGCAACTGGACCAAGGGCGAGAACACCCTGGACCCGGTCGCGCTCCTCTCGGGCGAGTGAGCTGATACCGACATGGCTCTCGACGAACTGAAGTCCGCCATACCGGACTTCGCCAAGGACCTGAAGCTGAACCTCGGTTCGGTCATCGGCAACAGCGAGCTCCCGCAGCAGCAGCTCTGGGGCACCGTCCTGGCCTGCGCGATCGCCTCGCGCTCGCCGAAGGTGCTGCGCGAGCTGGAGCCGGAGGCGAAGGCCAACCTCTCCGCGGAGGCGTACACCGCCGCGAAGTCGGCCGCCGCCATCATGGCGATGAACAACGTCTTCTACCGCACGCGTCACCTGCTCTCGGACCCCGAGTACGGGAACCTGCGCGCGGGTCTGCGGATGAACGTCATCGGCAAGCCGGGCGTGGAGAAGGTCGACTTCGAGCTGTGGTCGCTCGCCGTCTCCGCGATCAACGGCTGCGGCCAGTGCCTCGACTCGCACGAGCAGGTGCTCCGCAAGGCCGGCGTGGACCGCGAGACCATCCAGGAAGCCGTCAAGATCGCCTCGGTGATCCAGGCGGTGGGTGTGACCCTCGACGCCGAGGCCGTGCTCGCCGACTAGGCACCGTACCCTGGAACACGAGAAGGGCCCCGAGGACGACCGACCGTCCGAGGGGCCCTTCTTCCTGTGCGTACGCGCTACGGGGCGTCCGGTGACGGCTCGTCCCCGCCCTTGTCCGGCTTCTCCGGCGGGGCGCCGGACGCGGCCGGGGCGGGCGCCGCGTCCAGCGCGGTCGACCCGTGCGGGGGCGGCGAGTGGCGGCGCGACTCCTCCTGCCCGTAACTGCGCAGATAGCCGACCACCGTATTGGTCACCGCGACCAGCGGCACCGCCACCACCGCACCGCCGATCCCGGCGATCATGCCGCCCGCCGCGACCGAGAGCACCACGGCCAGCGGGTGCACCCGCACCGCGCGGCCGAGGATGAACGGCTGGAGGACGTGGCCCTCGATCTGCTGCACCGCGAGGACCACGGCCAGCACCATCAGCGCGGTGAACACGCCCTCCGTGACCAGCGCGACGACCACCGCCAGCGCCCCGGACACCACCGCGCCGACGAGCGGGATGAAGGCGAACAGGAAGATGAAGACGGCCAGCGGCACCGCCATCGGCACGTTGAGGAAGTAGATCCCGAGCCCGATGAAGATCGCGTCGATCAGGGCCACGATGACCGTGCCGCGCACATAGGCGGTCAGCGTCCGCCAGGCGCGCGGACCGGCCCCGGCGACCCCGGGCCTCGCCTGCGCGGGCACCAGCTTGAGCACCCACTGCCAGATGCGCGCGCCGTCATAGAGCAGGAAGAGCGTCGAGAACATCGCGAGCAGCGCACCGGTCATGAACTCCACGACCACGGTGACGCCCTGGAGGCCCGCGGTGGTGATCGCCTCGGTGTTGGTGCCGACGGTGTCGCTGAGGTTCTTGGCGATGTCGTTGATCTGTTTGTCGGTCACATGGAACGGGCTGTCCAGCAGCCAGTTCTTGAGGTCGTCGATCCCCTTCGTCACCTTGTCGGACAGGGTGTCGATGTTGTCCATGACCTGCCACACCACGAACCAGCCGACCAGGCCCATGATGACGAAGCCGGAGATCGCGGTGACGGCCGTCGCCAGACCCCTCGGCAGCCCGTGGCGCCGCAGCCGGGCCACGGTCGGCTGGAGCAGCGCGGTGACGAGCAGCGCGGCGACGAAGGCCAGTACGACCAGTTGCACGGCGCTGATGACCCGCATCAGCACCCACAGGGTCCCCGCCAGCACCAGCAGCCGCCAGCCCGCCTCGGCCGCGACCCGCATCCCCCACGGGATCGCCGCGACCGGATCGGGCCGCGCGGCCACGGTGGGCGCGTAAGTGGGCGGCGCGGGCACCTGGTCGACGTGGGCCGCCTCGTCCTTCCCGGAGCCCACCGGGTCCGTACCCCCGAGCAGGGGGTCGTCGGCCTCCGTCTCGGCCCGTCGTTCATCAAGGCGCTCGCTCAGCCTGCTCAGCTCAGCACCCACTTGTCCGAGCCATCCCGGCAGTTTCGACATAACGCTTCCTCTACCCCCGTCCGCTCTCCCTACCGCTCCCCCGGCAGCGTTCCGCACGACCGTACACGCGTGAAGCCCCCCACCGAAGGACGGCGGGGGGCTTCACGAGGTTGAGCTGGTGAACCCTGGTTCTAGTACCAGTGGTTGGCCTGCCAGAAGGCCCAGGCGCCGCACGGGCTCTTGTAGCGCGGGCTGCTCATGTAGCTGAGGCCCCACTTGATCTGGGTGGCCGGGTTGGTCATCCAGTCGGCACCGGCCGAAGCCATCTTGGAGCCGGGAAGGGCCTGTACGAGACCGTAGGCACCGGAAGACGGGTTGCTCGCCCGGTAGTTCCAGCTCGACTCGTGGTTCACGATGTTGCTGAAGCACTGGAACTGGTCGGCCGGCACGATCTGCCGCGCGATGGCCTGGACCTCGGCCACGGTGTAGGAGCCCTGCACGGCGAACGAGGTGGAACGGACCTCGGAGCGGCTAGCGCGCTCCTGGGCTTCCTTGTCCTTCTTCGCCTGGCGCTCGCGCTCCAGCTTGTCCTCGGCGGCCTGCTTCTTGGACTTCGCGTCCTTGGCGGCCTGGACGCGGGCGGTCTCCTCCGCGGACTTCTTCGCCGCGGCATCGGCCGCGGACGCCTGGGCGTCGGCCTGCTGCGTCAGCGAAGCGGTCTGCACCTGGGCCTGCTGGCCCGCGGGAATGTCTGCGAGCAGCGTGGTGTCGGCTGCGGTCGCCTCGAAGTTGTTGTCGTCGGCAGCGGGAGTGCTGCCCGATGCAACGCCTACGACGGCGCCTACGGTGGTGACCGCGGTGGCAGATGCCACGGCGAACCCCCGGACCGAAATCCGGCTCACACGGTGTCCTTCCAGCATCGCCCGCTTAGGTGACCTCGCGGGCGCAATCGTGCCCCTGGCACTGGCCTCCCTACTGCTTGGGTCACGGGAAGGCACGGGCCCGGTGGGCGACTCCCCGGGGGGAGCGCCGCGTGGTGCTCGCGGGCGGCATACGGACGGCGGTTGTTGAGTTGTGTGGTGCGTGGCGCCTCTGGAGGTGCCGGTGTGCCGTATGCGGGGCCTGACGGAAGCAAGACTCTGCCGGAACGGGACCACGCGAAGCAATTCTCCGTTGCGTGTGAAAGGTCACACCCCGTTTGGCGGACCTGAATTACGGAAAAGGCGCCGGAACACGCCGCCGCCCGGCTAGGCTGCTTGGCCCGCCGGGCGGCGTCAACGTCCCAACCCGTATCAGATCTGACCTTCCTCCAGCATTTCGGTCACCAGTGCGGCGATGCGGGAACGCTCCGAACGCGTGAGCGTCACATGAGCGAAGAGCGGATGCCCCTTCAGCTTCTCGACCACGGCGACCACTCCGTCGTAACGGCCGACCCTGAGGTTGTCCCGCTGGGCCACGTCATGCGTGAGCACAACCCGGGAATTCGTCCCGATCCTGGACAACACGGTCAGCAGGACGTTCCGTTCGAGCGACTGGGCCTCGTCCACGATCACGAAGGCGTCGTGCAGGGAACGGCCCCGGATGTGGGTGAGCGGCAGGATCTCCAGCATCCCGCGCCCCAGCACCTCCTCGATGACCTCGCGCCCGGAGACGGCCGAGAGGGTGTCGAAGACGGCCTGCGCCCAGGGGCTCATCTTCTCGGCCTCGCTGCCGGGGAGATAGCCGAGCTCCTGCCCGCCCACCGCGTACAGCGGGCGGAAGACCATCACCTTCTTGTGCTGCCCGCGCTCCAGCACCGCTTCGAGCCCCGCGCAGAGCGCCAGCGCCGACTTGCCGGTGCCGGCCCGGCCGCCCAGCGAGACGATGCCGACCTCCTGGTCGAGCAGCAGGTCCAGGGCGATCCGCTGTTCGGCGCTGCGGCCGTGGATGCCGAACGCCTCCCGGTCGCCGCGGACGAGCCGCACACTGCCCTCGGGCGTGACCCGGCCGAGCGCCTTGCCGCGTTCGGACTGGAGAACCAGGCCGGTGTGCACCGGCAGCTCCGCGGCCTCGGGGACGTACAGCGTCTCCTCGGCGAAGAGCAGGTCCACCTGGTCGGCGGCGAGGGACAGTTCGGCCATCCCCGTCCAGCCGGAGTCGGTGATCGCCAGCTCCGCGCGGTACTCCTCGGCGAGGAGGCCGACCGATGACGCCTTGATGCGCAGCGGGAGGTCCTTGGAGACGACCGTGACGTCGTACCCCTCGGCCTGGAGGTTGCGCGCGACCGCCAGGATCCGTGAGTCGTTGTCCCCCAACCGGTAGCCGGCGGGAAGGACGCCGGGATCGGAGTGGTTGAGCTCGACGCGGAGCGTCCCGCCGAGATCCCCGAGGGGGATCGGCGCGTCCAGCCGGCCGTAGCGGACCCGGAAGTCGTCCAGCAGGCGCAGGGCCTGGCGGGCGAAGTAGCCGAGCTCCGGATGGTGCCGTTTGGCCTCCAGTTCCGTGACCACGACGACGGGGAGCACGACCTCGTGCTCGTCGAAACGGGCCATGGCGTTCGGATCGGCCAGCAGGACGCTGGTGTCGAGAACGTAGGTGCGCCTGTCGGGCAGGCGGCGCTTTGTGCTGGTCACCACGGAAGGACGTACCCCCTCGGAAGAGGCTGGCGTGCGACGGCGGGCCGTCGCGGAGCATCCCGCTTGTCATCGGCGCCCACCTGGTTGGTGACCGGGCGCCGGCCTGTCAGGGATATGCCCTCTTACCCGGCCGGCCATGCCGACGGGATCTCTTCCGGGGGACGGCGGGGCGGACCCCGCCGGGCTCAGCCTCCGTAGCGCCGGTGGCGGGCGGCGTAGTCGCGCAGGGCGCGCAGGAAGTCGACCCGGCGGAAGGCCGGCCAGAAGACCTCGCAGAAGTAGTACTCCGAGTGCGCGCTCTGCCAGAGCATGAAGCCGGAGAGGCGCTGCTCGCCGCTGGTCCGGATCACGAGGTCGGGGTCGGGCTGGCCGCGCGTGTAGAGGTGCTCGGAGATCAGGTCGGTGGAGACGATCTCGGCCAGGTCCTCGAAGGAGGTGCCCTTGGCGGAGTGGTCCAGGAGCAGGGAGCGCACGGCGTCCGCGATCTCCTGGCGGCCTCCGTAGCCCACGGCGACGTTGACGAGTATCCCGTCGACGCCGACGGTGGCCTGCTCGGCCTCCTTGAGGACCGTCTGGGTGTGGGCGGGCAGCAGGTCGAGCGTGCCGACGTGGTGGACCCGCCAGCGGCCGTCCGCGGCCAGGCCGCGCACCGTGTTCTCGATGATGCCGAGCAGCGGGGTCAGCTCCGACTCGGGCCGGTCGAAGTTGTCGGTGGAGAGCAGCCAGAGCGTGACGACCTCGACGTCGGTCTCACTGCACCAGCCGAGGAGCTCCTTGATCTTGTCGGCACCGGCCTGGTGGCCCTCGGCCGCCGTGCCGCCGGACGCCTTGGCCCAGCGCCGGTTGCCGTCGAGGATGACGCCGATGTGCTTGGGCACCTGGGAATGGTCGAGGCGGGCCTCCACCCGGCGCGCGTAGAGCCCGTACACCAGGTCGCGCAAGTTCACTGAGTCCACCTCTCGGTTCCGTGCGGGCCCGCCGGCCCCAGCTCAGGGGTCCGGGGTCGTCCCCTGGGGATCGGATCGCCGCACTGGAAGGGGGCGGATCGCCCCGCCGTGTCATGGCAGTCCCGTCAGGCCACATTACTGCGCGGGCGCCGCGCCCACCCAACTCGGCCTGTCACAAGTCCGTGATAAAGAGATAATCGTGACTGATTCCTCTTCCCCCTATCAGGCCGCCGCATCCCGCTACGACTCCATGGAGTACCGCCGCAGCGGGCGCAGCGGTCTAAAGCTGCCGGCCGTCTCGCTCGGCCTCTGGCACAACTTCGGCGACGACCGGGCGCTCGGCTCCCAGCGGGCCATCCTGCGCCGCGCCTTCGATCTCGGTGTGACCCACTTCGACCTGGCCAACAACTACGGCCCGCCGGCCGGCTCGGCCGAGCTGAACTTCGGCAAGCTCCTCCGCCAGGACTTCGCCCCGTACCGGGACGAGCTGCTGATCTCGACCAAGGCGGGGTACGAGATGCACCCCGGGCCGTACGGGGAGTGGGGCTCGCGCAAGTACCTGCTGTCGTCGCTGGACGCCTCGCTGAAGCGGATGGGCCTGGACTACGTCGACATCTTCTACTCGCACCGCTTCGACCCGGAGACCCCGCTGGAGGAGACGATGGGGGCGCTGGCCTCCGCCGTACAGCAGGGCAAGGCGCTGTACGTGGGGGTGTCCTCGTACAACGCGGAGCAGACCGCCGAGGCGGCGCGGCTGCTGCGGGAGATGGGTGTCCCGGCCCTGATCCACCAGCCGTCCTACTCGATGATCAACCGCTGGACCGAGGACGACGGACTCCTGGACACGCTGGAGGCGGCCGGGATGGGCTGCATCTCCTTCGTGCCGCTGGCCCAGGGGCTGCTGACCGGGAAGTACCTGAACGGCATCCCGGAGGGCTCGCGGGCCACACAGGGCAAGTCGCTCGACCCGGACCTGCTGTCGCAGGAGGTGGTGCGGCGGCTGAACGGGCTGAACGACATCGCGCGCCGCCGGGGCCAGTCGCTCGCCCAGCTGGCCCTGAAGTGGGTGCTGCGCGACAGCCGGATGACGTCCGCGCTGATCGGCGCGTCGAGCGTGGGGCAGCTGGAGGAGAACGTCGCGGCGCTGGCGGGCCCGGAGCTGTCGGCCGAGGAGCTGAAGGAGATCGACGTCTTCGCCGTCGACACCGAGGGCACCAACATCTGGGCCGCGCGGGGCTGAGCGCGCGTCCGGCCCGGCGCCGGGCACAAAAAACGGGCCGGTCCGTGGGGGGGGTTACGGACCGGCCCGAGGGGGGGTTTCCACCATAACCCTTCGTAAGTGATGCTGGGTGCCGCGGCGCGAAATAATTACTCTCCGAGAGTGAAAGGCTTCGCTCCGGTCACCGGCCGGCCCTCGCCGCACGTCTCTGACCTGCGAGGACACCACCCACCCCGGGACGGGCACCGGAAACACGCCCGAGACGTCCACAGGATGTCCACATTCCGCTCGTCAGTGGCCGCCCCGGGGCTTCACGCAGCCCGTTCCCTCCATGTAGCGACCGTGCGCCTCGGCGTTGACGAGACCGTTGACCATGCCGTCCAGCGAGCCGTCCAGGCAGAGGGTCCCGAGGGTCACGGTGAAGGAGGTGCGGTGCGTTCCGAAGCTGCTCGTGGTGACCGATCCGTCCGGGTATCCGAGGCCGTGGAGTGCCCGGAAGACCGTCTCCTCGGTGGACCTGCCCCCTTCCGCGAGCGCGGCGAGCCCCTGCTTCACCCGCTTCACCTCCGCCTCGCCCCGAGCGCGGTCCGCGTCGGACAGGTCGAGGGTGGACTGGAAGGCATGGTTCTCGGCGTAGTGCGAGTTGGGGTCGCCGCCCTGCTGCGGGCCCGGGTCCGGTGCCGAGGGCGAGGCGGCCGGAGAGGTGGAACCGTCGTTGTGGACCACCTCCGTACCGCAGCCCGTGAGGGCGGCGGCGGTCAGGAGCAGGGCGGCGGTACGTCTCGCGGAAGTCATGGGCACGAGTATGGAACGGCAACCCGGCGGTCGCCGACGGGAGTTGGCACCCGATGCCGTTCCGTCACGTCGCGGCGGCCGCGCCCCGGTGGCCCCGGGTGAAGCGGACGCCCACGGTGTCCCCGCCGACGACCACGAAACGGCCGCCCTCGCAGCGGATCACGGCCTCGTGGACCTCGCCCCGCGCGTCCCGGCGCTCGTCCGTGCTCAGCACCGTCCAGCCGCCGTCCGGAACCTGCGGCAGACCGGCGAGCTCGGCGAACTCCCACTGGGCGGCGGGCACACACCAGTCGGGCAGCTGCGGCCAGGTGCCGGCGCCCACGTGCAGGGTGCCGTCGGAGGCGCAGGTCAGACGGACCGACTGGCCGTCGTCCAGCACGAACGAGACGGCCTCCGGCTCGCCCATCCGGCCCTCGGGGCGGTAGAAGATCCCGAGGACGCGGACGATCCTGGCCCCCTTGAGCCACTCGGCGCCACCCCGGCGCGGGCCGTGCGCGGCGTCCCCGTCGGTGCCGAGGTCCATGGCCAGCTCCTTCCCCGAGCGCTCGCGACCAGAGTGCCAGTTTTCGCGCCGTGTGGGGGCACCCGTCTCACTCGGGTTTGCGGGCCTCGATCAGGAAGCGGGTGGTGTGGGCGACGAAGGGCCCCTCGGTCTCCAGGCGGTGGTGCAGCGCCGCGAGTTGGGGCCGGTACTGCTCGACGGTGAAGCCGGGCACCATCCAGATCACTTTGCGCAGGAAGTAGACAACGGCCCCGATGTCGAAGAACTCGGTGCGCAGCCGTTCCGGCCGCAGGTCCACGACGTCCAGCCCGGCCGCCTCGGCGTCGGCCCGCGCCCGCTCCGGATCACGCGCGCCGCGCACCTCCGGGGGCTGCGGCCCGAGGAAGTACTCGACCAGCTCGAAGACGCTCGCGGGGCCCACCTGTTGCGAGAAGTACGTGCCGCCGGGGGCCAGTACGCGGGCGATCTCCGCCCACCACGTGGTCACCGGATGCCGGCTGACCACCAGGTCGAACGCCCCGTCCCCGAACGGCAGCGGCGGCTCGTCCTCGTCCGCGACGACGGCCACCCCGCGCGGGTGCAGCAACGCCGTGGCCCGGGCGATGTTCGGCGGCCAGGACTCGGTGGCGACGGCGAGCGGCGGCAGCTCCGGCACGGAGGCCAGCACCTCGCCCCCGCCCGTCTGGATGTCGAGCGCGGCCCGTGCCCGCCCCATCCGCTCCCCCATGGCCCGCGCGTACCCCCAGGAGGGCCGCTGCTCGGTGGCCCTCCCGTCGAGCCAGGAGAAGTCCCACCCGTCGACGGAGACGCTGTCCGCCTCCGCGACGAGAGCGTCGAACCGGGCGGCTTCACCGGGCGTGGGCGGGATGGCGTCGGATTCAGTGGGCATGGGCCCATCGTCCCAGCCGGACCGGGCCGCCCGCGAACGCATTACGGACGGGCACCGCGGCCCTGGGACGGCGTACTCCCCTGCCCCACCCGCCTGGCTGTTTTACGTACTGTTCGCCGCCACCGTCGCCTGCATACTGCTCCTGATCGTCAAAGCCATCAGTCACCTGGCCCGCACGGGCAGCACGGGTGGGGCGCAATGGGGCGGGGCCAAGGTGGAACGCAAGCTCGCCGCACCACAGGACCCTCGCAAGCGGGCCAACAGGATCACCGCAGGGCGCGGAATGCACACGAAGAAGATCGTGGCCGCCCAGCGCAACATCAGCGCGACCGTGTTCGGCGTGCCCGGCTCGTCGAAAACAACCGGGCTGGTTCTACCGAACGCCGCCGAATGGCAAGGCCCCTTGGTCGTCACGACCACCAAGGCAGCCGACCTCGACGTCATCTACGCGCGGCGCCGTCGCCTCGGACCGGTCTGGGTGATAGCCCCGGCCGGGATCCCTGGCCGCGCCACCCAGAAGTGGTCCCCGGTCGACTACTGCACCGACGCCAAGGCCGCAGACCGCATGGCCTCATGGACGGCAGAGGCAGCTTCCTCCGGCGACGACAAGCGCGCAGCTCCCTGGATCGACCAGGCCAAGAGCGTCTTGAAGGGGGTACTGCTTGCCTCGAACCTGTCCGGCGGCGGCGCCCGGGTCTACGCCGATGAAGAGGTCCGTGAGACCTGCGCCGGCACCGACTTCACCGTCGACGACCTCTTGGATGAGAACGGCACTGTCTGCCTGATCGCGTCCGAGGCCGACGCCGAACGGCTCGCACCGCTCCTGACCTCGATCATCGCGTCGATCATTCACGGCGCCGAGGTCCGCTACAACGCCACCGGCAAGCCGCTCGACCCGAGCTTGGGCATACTCGTCGACGAAGCAGGCAACATGCTGCGCTACCCCCGGCTGCCGAACATCCTCACCACCGGACGGGGCATGGGCATCGACATCCTGACCGTGTGGCACGACCTGTCCCAGCTCCGCGAGCGGCTCGGCACGCAGAAGGCCAACACCGTGCTCTCCGCCAGCGGTCTGCGCATGCTGCTGCCCGGCTGCGGCGACTTGGAGACCTTGCGCTACTTCTCCGGTCTGTACGGGCGGACCGAGGTGATGAAGGTGTCCCACGGCCGGTCGCGTGGCGAGTACTCCACCAACACCTCAGCCACCGAGACGGACCTCGCCCCGGTCCACTCCCTCCAGCAATTACCCGATTACATCGCCATCGCCCAGTACTCGAATCAGGCGCCCATCAAGGTCCGGATGCGGCTGACCTTCCGGGACAAGGACCTCAAGAGGCTGCTGGCCGCTCCTGTTCCGCCCACAGGAGCGGCCGGTCATACCCAACCGAAGGCGACAGAGAAGGAAGGACCCCGTGTCTGATTTCGGCAACCCGGGCTCGCTGTGGCCTGCCCTCCCCGCTCAAGGACAACTGGAGCCGCAGCGATGGGTATGGGCCGCCATGGATCCCGTCGACCGCCGGGCCCGACTCCGCGAGCTGGCCATCTGGGTCGACTGGCTGCGCAGCGCCTTCGAGCTGCACAACAGCATCCCGCAGTGTTGGTACCGCCACCCATCTGTCGTGGAGCACCTGACAGCCCTGTACGTCGGCTGGCTGCGTACCTATGCGGGCGATCAGACGGCCGGGCGGGACCTCGCCGAGGCCGACTGGATCAACGTCCTCCACAACTTCACGCCCCGCCTGCGGCTTGCCGCCTGCACCGGCGGTCGCCACCAGGAACCCCCGGCACTGGTGCCGCTGTCATCCGGCGCATCGGAGGCATTCGAGGTGTACTTGACCTCGGCCGAGGTGCTCACTACGGAGGCCGCGCACCCTGCCGCCGCCGAACTGGCCCGTCGCACCGCCGAACCGGATGCACTTTTCCAGGCTCCATAGCCGCTGTCCCCGTCCTGTTCGCGAGGCGGGATGGAACGGACAACGGTGTCGCAAATCCACTGCCCCCGAAAGAAAGCAGGAAAAGCCATGCAGAACAACATCACGCCTGAACCAAATGTCCCCTACACGGCCGCGCAGGCTGAGTCCTACGGGGATGCCCGCGGACTGCTCAATGCCCTCATCGCGGCCTGCAGTGCCAAAATTGGGAACACCGACGCCACGGACGAAGCAGCCCGGCTGCAGGTCGAGCAACGAGGCTACGTGGACGAGCGACGTCGTCTCACAGTGACGGATAATACGGCTGTGGCTCGGATCCTGCGCGACTACCCGGCTCGGCTGCAGGCTGTCCGCGGAGAGAGCACGTGAGCGACGAGCTCTACCCACGTCTTGGATCCGACCGCGAGAACGCCCATGTGTTCAACCAATACGTTCGCCCAGGAATCACCGGCACGCCGCGTGAGAACCCAAACGTCCTGTTCATCGGCGGGGCCCCCGGCTCAGGCAAGACCACCGCGCAGGGCACTCTGCTGTCTCGGCTTGGCCGGACCGATTCCTTCTCACTCGATGGTGACGAGCTGATACTTCCACACCCTCGATCCGAACAGCTGCACAGAGAAGAGGAATTTACTGGCGCGTACCTGGCATCAGAGGGCCTCAAGGGGCACTGGTGGAGCCGAGCCGCCAGGTTGCTGCGCATGCAACGCCTGGACACTGTGATCAGTGCCCCACTCGCCGGCCCTCAATGGGCGATCAAACGGATCACCGAGTTCCGTCGAACGGGCTTCCAGGTCGGCGTTGCCTTCGTCGCCACCCACGAGGCCCTGAGCTTGCAGGGCGTCGTTGACCGATACCACCGTAACCGCCGGTTGTACGGATACGGCCGATGGATTCCGCCCCAGTGGCACGACGCCGCCTACTCCGGCCCTGGACGGCATCGACCGGTGGGCCATGCCGGCGGTCTCTCCCCTCCTCGTCCGCGACGACGTCCAGCTGGCAGCTCATCGCGCGGAGATGGAGAAAGCCCTCGCGGCCAAGCAGCCCGCCAGGCCCGCCCCTACTCGAAACGAGGGCCCGCGGCTCAACGGGCCGGAACGACAGGGCCGCCGACAAGGATGGTGAAGTCGAAGGAGCGTCGTGCCAGGCGGGCCGGGCATCGGGGCACGCGTCACCACCAGTAGACCGGATACGCCTGCCTGTTGACCCGGTTGCCGACCAGGCCCACCAGGACCAGCAGGACCGTCGCCGCTGCCAGCAGGGCGAGGAACGGGCCGGCGGAGGGGGCGGTGGCGGCCACGATCACGGCGGTCGCGGCGGCGGGTGAGTGGGCGACGCGGAGGAGCAGCATCGCGCCGAGGGCGAGGCCGCCCGCGAGGCCGGAGGACCAGACGCCCTGGCCGAGGACGGCGAGGACCAGGAAGCCGGTCAGGGCGGAGACGAGTTGGCCGCCGATCACGCTGCGGGGCTGCCCGAGGGGTGTCTGGGAGGCGCCCGCGATCAGCGCCATGCTGGCCGCCAGCGGCGGGATGAGCAGGACCTGGTGCGACCACTCCCCCACCGCCACCAGGAGGGTCAGGGCGATCACGCTGCTCGCCGTGGCGACCACCGTCGTCAGCGCCTTCGGCCGGGGCGGCGCCTGCGTCGCGTGCCAGGGGCGCGCGGGGGCGGGGACCTCGGCCGGGGGCCTGGTCTGCGTCATCGTGTCGGTTTCCCTTCGAGGCGAGCGCTAATGGCTTGCCCGTTAGCGTCGATGGGGTGAATCTACCCGCAGCCGCCCGATCACGCGGCCGTTCGCGGAACCTGGAAGAATCCGCGTACCCGGGTCAGGGAGGGCCGGCATGACGACACACGGCAAGGACACGCTCGAAATCCGCCCCCTTGAGCCCCTGGCGGTCGAGTTCACCAGCTCGTGGCATTACGAGGCGGGCGCCCTGATCGACGAGGTCGGCACCCCGCACGGGCTGGCCCACTGGATCGACGCGTACCGCCCGCGCCTCGGCATGGGCGCCGGGACCCGCGTGGAGATGGATGCGCCGGACGTCACGACCGCGCTCGCCGTCCGCGAGGCCGTACGGGACCTGCTCGACGCCCTGGTCGACCGGGGGCGCCCGCCCGCCGCGTCCCTCGGCCTGGTGACCGAGCGGGCGCGGGGCGTCCAGCAGGCCGCGGTCACCTGGCCGGACACCGGGCCGCGGCTCGAATGGCCGGACGGGGTGCGGGTGATGGACGTCGTGGCCACCCAGGTCTGCGCCTCGGCCACCCGGCTGCTCACCTCGCCGCGCCGCGAACTCCTCCGCCGCTGTCCGGCGCCCAGCTGCGTGCTGTTCTTCTCGGCCCTGCGCACGGGCCAGCAGTGGTGCAGCCCCGCCTGCGGGAACCGCGCCCGCGTGGCACGGCACAGCGCCCGGGCGCGCTGAGCCCCTGCGGTCAGGCCGCCAGTCCCCCGAAGACCAGCCCCAGGAACGCCCCCGCGATCATGAACGGGCCGAACGGGATGCCCGTCTTGCGGTCCGCGCGGCGCAGTGCGACGAGCGCCGCCCCGTACACCGCGCCGAAG
The DNA here is from genome assembly GCF_001905735.1 of Streptomyces sp. CB01249. Classification (GTDB taxonomy): domain Bacteria; phylum Actinomycetota; class Actinomycetes; order Streptomycetales; family Streptomycetaceae; genus Streptomyces. The sequence goes on along the minus strand of NZ_LISW01000002.1, from coordinate 815,503 downwards.
AGGAAGCCGGCGAAGCCGCCCGCGAAGACGACGGGCCAGCCGTACCAGCCGAGCACCGTGCCCAGGGAGAGGGCGAGTTTGACGTCGCCGAAGCCCATGCCGCGCGGGTTGACGAGGAAGAGCAGGAAGTAGAACGCGCCCAGGACGAGCCCGCCGAGGAGCGCGGAGAGCCAGGAGCCCGCGTGTTCCGGCAGCAGGGCCGCCAGGCCCAGGAGTACGGCGGAGGCTCCGGCGGCTGGCAGGGTCAGCCCGTCCGGCAGCCGGTGCACGCGGTGGTCGATGCTCGCGAGGAGCACCGCGACCGGGGCGAGCACCAGCCAGGCCGCCAGCTCGGGGCGTGTGCCGGTGGACCAGGCGAGGGCGGCGCAGGCGAGGGCGGTGACGACGGGGGCGAGGCGGTGAGGGGCGTAACGGGGGGTGGGCGCGTCCTCGGGCGGTACGGGGGCGGGCGCGCCCGTACGGACCTCCGCGACCGTCCCCTCCGCGCACCCGCCGCAGCGCGCCGCGCCCAGCCAGGCGCGGGCGGGGCCGGTGAGCGGGTGGCCCGCCGGGCAGGCGTCGCGCCAGGGGTCGCCGGGCGGAACGGAGAACCGGTAGGCGGCGCGCGGGACCAGGAGCCCGGTCGCGGCGCCCCAGAGTGCGGCGACCCCTATCAGCATGGCGTACACCTGAGCGATCCTAATCGGCGTGCCCCGGACGGGGGTTGGGCCTGTGGATTCGGGCCCGGCGGCGGGCCGGCGCCGCTACCGTCGGGCCATGGCTCGATGGCGCGATGGCGCGGGGACCTTGACGATCACGGACCGGGACGGGGTGACCGAGACCCGGGTGCCGCTGCGGATCGCGGCCTCCTACCGGCACCGGGCGCGCGGGCTGCTCGGCCGGGACGGGGTCGACGGGGCGCTGATGATCACGCCGTGCGGGAGCGTGCACTCCTTCCGGATGCGGTTCACGATCGATGTGGCCTATCTGGACCGGAGGTTCAACGTGCTGGCGGTCCACACGATGAAGCCGGGCCGGCTCGGCCTGCCCCGGCCGCGCGGCCGCCATGTGATCGAGGCGGAGGCGGGCGCGATGGCGGCGTGGGGGCTGCGGCCCGGCGTACAGGTCCGGGTCGAGCAGGCTCCGCGCGGTCTGTAGGCCCTCGCGGTCTATCTGCGGGGCACGTCGCTTCCGTAGACGACCCACGGCGACTGCTGGAAGGAGTTCACGCCGGACAACTGCGGCTGGGCGGCGGCCACTTCGGGCAGCAGCGCGAGGGTGTCCGGCCAGCAGTCGAAGTACACCGAGCCCTTGACGATGAAGCCCGCCCAGTCGGTGGCCGCCGACGCGCCCTCGCGGTCGAGCACGAAGCCCACGCAGAGCAGCGAGGCCCGTCCGATCGCCTCGCGCACCGCGCGGACCACCCGTTCCCGGGCGTCGCGGTCCAGTGCGCCGAGGCCGAAGCGCAGTTCCACCGTGCCGTCGTCGCCCCGGCTGATCCTGGCCCGTATCTCCTCGCCGTCGGGCAGCCAGAGCAGGAAGTCGACCCGGTCGAGGCGTTGCAGCCCGGTGAGCAGCACGAGTTGGTCCCGGCTCACCCAGGACTGCGTACCGGACGGGTCGGCGCCGGGGCTGACCAGGGTGATGCGCCGGGTGACCGGGTGGTCGGCCCGCACCCCCGCCGCCTCCAGGTCGCCGAGCAGCGACTCGGCGTCGGGGCGGCTCCAGCACAGGTGGTACGAGCAGAAGAAACCGTCACTCATCGGCCGTCACCTCGGTACTCGTGGTGGCTGCCCGCCCCGCCCGCGGCACCGCTCGGGGCGGCGGCGTGGGGGGGGCCGGCGGGTGGTCGGTACCCGAGCGTACGGGCAACCCCTGGTCCGGGGCCCGGCTCGTAGACTCGCCGGACGGGCCGGACCGGTCCGCGGGGCGGGGACGGCGGGGAGTCGCGACATGGTCAGGTGGGTCCAGCGGACGGGCGCCGAGGCGCTGTCGGCACGGCAGGACGGCATACGGCGGACCTACGCGGAGGCGTTCGCGGGCCCGCCGTGGCACGAGGACCCGGATCAGGCCGACGGCTACGTCCACCGCCTGGCGGAGGACGCCGCCCGTCCCGGATTCAGGGCCGCGCTCGCGCTGGACGGCGTCCCGGAGGAGCCGGACGCCGCCTCGGTGGTGGGGTTCGCGACGGCCTGGACCACCGCCTCCCCCTTCCCGTCCACCCGGGGCTACGCGGCCGTCGCCTCGGTCCTGGGCCCTGAACGGACGGCGGACTGGCTCGTCGGCGCGCTGGAGGTGGACGAACTCGCGCTCAGCCCGCACGCCCGGGGGACCGGCCTGGCGGCCGCGCTCCTGGAGTCCGTCACCGCCTCCGCGCCCGGGGGCCGCTGCTGGCTGCTGACCTCGGCGGACGCCGGACCCGCGGTGCGCCTCTACCGGCGGCTCGGCTGGCGCCGGGCGCCCGGCCGTGCGGACGGCCCGGACATCGCCGTGTTCCTCGGGCCCGGGCATCCGGCGCTGCGGGATGCCGCACTGCGCGTCGACGCATGAGCAGTGGACGTATAAGCAGTGGACAACCCCCGTTCCGCCCGGGAGGCTGTGCGGCGATGACACGCACCGATACGCCTCCCGCATGGGACGAGCGCACCCAGCTGACCACGTTTCTCGACTACACCCGCGCCACCGCGGTCGCCAAGTGCGAAGGGCTCTCGCAGGAGGACGCCGTGCGCGCGCCCCTGCCCGGCTCCCCGCTGATGACCATCGCGGGGGTGGTCAACCATCTGCGCTGGGTCGAGTACTACTGGTTCGAGGTGGTCTTCCTCGGCGGCGAGGACGAGGGCCCGTGGACGGACGAGGACCCCGACCGCGAGATGCGGATCGCCGTCGACATGCCGCTCGCCGATGTGCTGCGGGAGTACGAGGAGCAGTGCGCCCGCAACCGGAAGCTGGTCGCGGCCCACGACCTGGACGCCCGGGCCGAACGGGTGCGCGTGGGCGGCCGGCAGCCCGACCTGCGCTGGATCCTGCTCCACCTCGTCGAGGAGACGGCCCGTCACAACGGCCACATCGACATCATCCGCGAGATCGTGGACGGGACGACCGGCGACTAGTCCTGCCGGGCCCGGTCCAGTTCGACGTTGAACTGGGCCCCGGACAACAGGGCCAGGTTGGTGAACCAGACCCAGATCAGGAACACCACCAGGCCCGCCAGTGAGCCGTACAGCCGGCTGTAGGAGCCGATGTACGTGGCGTACAGCGCGAATCCCGCCGACGCGGCCAGCCACAGCAGCGCCGCGAGCACCCCGCCGGGCACGGCCTGCCGGGCCCGGCGGGCCGGCTCCGGGCCGGTGCGGAAGAGCACCGTGATCAGCCCGGCGACCAGGCAGAGCAGCAGCGGCCACTTCAGCACCGCCCACACCGCGTCTCCCACATGGGTCAGGCCGAGCCGGTGCCCGGCCCAGCGCGCCAGCGGTCCGGTGAGCACGAGGGCGAACGCGCTGGCCATCATCAGCAGGAGCAGCCCGACCGCCCACGCCACGATGATGTGCGCCTGGCGCAGCGCGGGCCGGGTGTCGTGCACGCCGTGCATGGCGTGCAGCGCCCGCCGGAACACCGCGAGATAGCTGGACGCGGACCACAGCGCGCTGACGGACCCGGTCGCGACGAGCACCCAGACGGCGGTGCGCTGCTGGGTGGCGGCCTCCAGCGGCTCGCGCAGCGCGGCGGCGGCCTCGGCGGGCGCGAAGGCGGTGATGTCGGCGATCAGCGCACCGGTGGCACCCGGGCTGGCGAGCCCGATGACGGACACGGTCACCAGCAGCGCGGGCAGCAGGGCGAGGATCGCGTAGTACGTGAGGGCCGCGGCCCAGTCCGATATGTCGTCGTTCCACAGCGAGACGGGGGTGCGGCGCAGCGCGAGCGGCCAGCGCCTGGCCCCGCCGGGGCCGGGGGCGGTCGGCGGGGTTCTGCGCGGGTGGGGCGGGGCCCCGGCGGCGGTACCGCTGGACTGACTGGACACGGTTGCGGCTCCGGGGACGTGAGCGGTGGGAAAGGCGTGGTGACGGGGGTACGGGCCGGGCCCGCTCCCCGTCTCTCCTCTTCTGCTCATGTTCCCGCCCGGTACACCCCGTTCCGCACCGGGGTGCGCTGCCGGACCTCCCGTTGTCGTACCCCGCCCGTACGCTCCCCCCATGAGCGTCTCCCTGTACTACACCGCGCGCCGCGCGACCCCGCTGACCGGGTCGGAGTCGGCCGCCGTCGCCCGTATCGTCACCGAGCGCCAGACGTCGTTCCCGTACGAGGACGAGGAGAGCCTGTTCGTGTACGACCCCGGGACATCGGACCCGGGGACCGTTCTCGACGGCTCCACCAAGATGCCGTTCGACCCCGGCCGGCTGCTGCCGGTGGTCGCCCATGTGCTGGACTCGGTCACGGAGTTCCGGCGGGCGCTGCCGGACGCCGACTGGCATGTGCACATGGACGACCTGGACGTCGAGTGGGACGAGGCCCGGGGCTACGAGCTGCCCGGGATGCGCGACCCGGACCTCATCGCGGATCTTGCCGCGATCCCGGACGCGGTGGAGAACGCGCCGGACGGCCCTGCCACGCTTGGCCCGTGACCACCTCGCCCGTGACACCCGACGCCCCCGACGTCCTGCGCCGCCCGCTGCTCACCCAGCAGTGGCTCGACCTCTGCTTCGTCCACTGGGCCGTGGAGCCGGAGGCGGTGGCGGGGCTGCTGCCGGCGGGGACGGTGCCCGACACGTTCGACGGGGCCACGTACGTCGGTCTCGTGGCCTTCCGGATGCACCGGGTGGGGTGGCTGGGGCTGCCCGGTGTGCCGTACCTCGGCTCGTTCCCCGAGACGAACGTCCGCCTGTACTCGGTGGACGAGCGGGGGCGGCGCGGGGTCGTCTTCCGCTCGCTGGACGCGTCCCGGCTGGTCCCCGCGGCGATGGGGCGGCTGGGCTTCGGCCTGCCGTACGTGTGGTCCCGGATGCGGGTGGAGGCGGCCGGCGACACGATCGGCTACACCAGCTCGCGCCGCGTGCCCGGCCCTCGCGGCGCGTACAGCCGCATCACCGTGCGCCCCGGTGAACGGATAGACCGGCCCACCGAGTTGGAGCACTTCCTCACCGCGCGCTGGGGCCTGCACCAGTCCCTCCTCGGCCGCACCGCCTACCTGCGCAACGACCACCCGCGCTGGCCGCTGCACCGCGCGGACCTGCTCGTCTGCGAGGAGAACCTGATCGAGGCGGCGGGCCTGCCGGCCCCGGGCGGGGCGCCCATCAGCGTGCTGTACTCCCCCGGGGTGCCGGTCCGGCTGGGCGGCCCGTCCTGACCGAAAACCGCTTGCCGCCGCCCTGGCCTCCGCCTACCTTGGGACGCATGGGTTCTCTGTGATACTTCCCCTGCGCCTGCGTTGAGCCCGGCTCCGCAGTAGCGCATTCTCCCGCGCCTCCGCATTCCCACGCCTTCGCGGCTCCGTGACGCCTGCCCTTCCGGCACGCGTCCTCGGTGCGCCGTCGGCGTGCGCGGACGCGCCCCGACCACCGCGCGCCGATCGGCACGGGCCGAGAATCAGGGGCTTTTCATGCACACCGGACAACTCACCCTTCAGAACGTCACCCGCCGCTACGACGACCGCGTCGTGCTGGACGACGTCACCTTCACCGTCGCGCCCGGCGAACGGGCCGGCGTCATCGGCGACAACGGGGCCGGCAAGTCCACGCTGCTCCGGCTGATCGCCGGGCTCGACCGGCCCGACAACGGGGAGCTGACCGTCGTCGCGCCCGGCGGCACGGGCTACCTCGCCCAGGCGCTCGCCCTGCCCGCCGGGGCCACCGTCCAGGACGCGGTGGACGCGGCGCTCGCCGGGCTGCGGGAGCTGGAGGCCCGGATGCGCCGGGCCGAGGCCGGGCTCGCGGGCCTGGCGGGCGCGGAGCTGACCGCCGCGCTGGAGGCGTACGCGCTGCTGGTCGCGCGGTACGAGGCGCGCGCCGGTTACGAGGCCGACGCGCGGGTGGACATCGCCCTGCACGGTCTCGGGCTGCCCGGCCTGGACCGGGACCGGCCGCTGTCCACCCTGTCGGGCGGCGAGCGGTCGCGGCTGGCGCTGGCGGGGACGCTGGCCTCCCGGCCCGAACTGCTGCTGCTGGACGAGCCGACCAACGACCTGGACGACCGGGCGGTGGACTGGCTGGAGAACCACCTGCGGGCGCACCGGGGCACCGTGCTCGCCGTGACGCACGACCGGGTGTTCCTGGAACGGGTCACCACGACGATCCTGGAGGTCGGCGAGGGCCGGGTGACGCGGTACGGGGACGGCTACGAGGGCTACCTCGGCGCGAAGGCCGCCGATCGCCGCCGCCGGCTGCGGGAGTACGCGGACTGGCGCGCCGAGCTGGCCCGCAACCGCGAGCTGGCCGCGTCCAACGTGGCCCGGCTGGACGCGATCCCGCGCAAGGTGCCGCTCACCGTGTTCGGGCACGGCGGCTTCCGGGCGCGGGGGCGGGGGCACGGGGCGATGGTCCGCATCCGCAACGCGAAGGAGCGCGTCGAGCGGCTGACGGAGCGGCCGGTCGCGCCGCCGCCGGATCCGCTGGTGTTCGCCGCCCGGGTGACCGCCGCGGAGGCGTCCGCCCCCCGGATCGCGGCGGAGCTGGCCGGAATCCGCGTCGGCCGCCGCCTCTCCGTGCCCGCGCTGCGAATCGGGGGCGCGGAACGGCTGCTGGTCACGGGGGCGAACGGGGCCGGCAAGTCGACGCTGATGCGGGTGCTCGCGGGTGAGCTGCGGCCGGACGCGGGGACCGTGCGGACGCGGGGGCGGGTCGGGTACCTGCGCCAGGAGGAGACGCCGTGGCCGGCCGGTCTGACGCTCCCGGAGGCCTACGCCCACGGGCGCGGCGGTGACCTCGACGCGCACACGGAACACCTGCTGTCGCTGGGCCTGTTCGGCCCGGCGGACCTGCGCCTCCGGGTGGGCGAGCTGTCCTACGGGCAGCGGCGCCGGATCGAACTGGCCCGTCTGGTCGGCGAACCCGTCGACCTGCTCCTGCTGGACGAGCCGACGAACCACCTCTCCCCGGCGCTGGTGGAGGAGCTGGAGGGCGCGCTGGCCGGGTTCGGGGGTGCGGTGGTGGTCGTCACGCACGACCGGCGGCTGCGGGGCCGCTTCCGCGGGAGGCGGCTGGAACTGGACGGTGGGCGGGTGGTGGAACGTACCGAAGCGGCATGATGGGCCGATAGGGCACTGGCTTGATGGCTGAAAACAACCCCCTCCAAAGGGATCCAGCACCAGTCATATGAACACCAGCCGACTTTTTGACAGCTGGCTCATAGACAACCCCTGGGGGGGCTTTGCACCTGTCTTCACTGAAATCGGGCCGCACCGGCCGCGCGCACGCGAAGCGCGCGCGCCGGATCGCGGCCTGCACCGCGCTCGTCCTCTCCGCCGGCATGCTGCTGGCGGCCCCGGCCTCGGCCGACGACGCGAAGGGCGCCGAGGCGCCGAAGGCCGTGGGCTCGACGCCGCGCATGGACATCACCGGCGACGGCAAGAGCGACATCCTGTACCAGACACGGGAGGGGTACCTGTTCCAGTCGGTGGCTACGTCGGTGGCCGACTACCCTCTCCGGCTCAACGACCCCAGTGACCCCGGCGAGCGGATCGTCTACAAGGACATCATCGCCCCGGGTGACCTGCAGGGCGACGGCATGCCCGAACTCCTCACCCTGACGGCGTCCGGCACGCTCACGCTGCACCCGATGTTCGGCATGGACCCGGAAGGGGCCGCTCCCACCTGGTCCGGGAAGGGCTGGCAGAAGTACAACAAGATCGTCGCGCCGGGCGACCTGACCGGTGACGGTCACAACGACCTGATCGCGCGCACGCCCGCCGGTGACATCTATCTCTACGTCTCCACCGGGCGCATCGACGGCGAGCCCTTCGAGCCCGCCGTCAAGGTGGCGTCCGGCTGGGACACGTACGACCAGATCGTCGGCCTGAACGACTCCACCGGCGACGGGATCGGCGATGTCGTCACCCGGACCCCCTCCGGTGACCTGTACTTCCACATGGGCACCGGGGACGCTTCGAAGCCCTTCAAGGCAGCGTCCAAGATCGGCTACGGGTTCGACACGTACAACCAGCTCGTGGGTGTGGACGACATCAACGGGGACGGCAACGGCGACCTCATGGGCCGTACGCCGAACGGCGACACGTACATCTACCGCTTCTCCGGTATCGGCTACTACCGTGCGAGGATCCCCGGCACCTTCGGGTGGCAGAAGGCGGCCATGTTCGTCGGTGCGGGCGGCAACCCGGACTTCGGCAAGCGGAGCGTCATGGGGGTCACCTCCGAGGGCTCCGGGTACGTGTACGACTCCAAGAACAACGGCGAGTTCTTCGCCCGCGAGAGCCGGTTCGCCTTCCCCGAGGGGTGGGTGCGGGTTGCCTCGTCCCTCGGCGACGACGGGCGCGCGGACAACCTCTGGGTGAAGAACGGCGTGCTGTACGCCGCGGGTGGGCGGATCAGCGCCGGCTGGGACGTCTACAACGACCTCATCGGCCCCGGCGACCTGAGCGGCGACGGCGCGGGCGACATACTCGCGCGCGACACCAAGGGCGACCTCTACCTGTACCAGGGGAACGGCAAGGGCACCGCGCTCGCGGCGAAGATCAAGGTGGGCTACGGCTACGGCTCGTACCGCCACATCGTCGGCGCGGGTGACCTCACGGGGGACGGCCGGGCGGACGTCGTGGGCATCGCCGAGGACGGCACGCTGTACCTGTACGAGGGCACGGGCAAGGCGTCCGCGCCGCTGAAGGCACGCGTGAAGATCGGCTCCGGCTTCGACATCTACAACAAGTTCGCCGCGATCGGCGACCTCAACGGGGACGGCAAGGCCGACCTGGTGGGGGTCAACGGCTACGGCGACCTGTACCGGTACACGTCGACCGGTACGGGCAAGCTCAACAAGCGCGTCCGGATCGGCTACGGCTTCAACACCTACACGGCCCTGCGCTGATCCCCCGCGCGGCGACGGCCCTTGTGCCGTCGCCGCGCGGTGCGGTCAGCTCTGCGAGCCGGTCTCGCCGCGTTGGAAGGAGACCTCCACGCGGCGGTTCTTGCGGCGGCCGTCCTCGTCGTCGTTGCTGGCGATCGGGTAGTCCTCGCCGTAGCCCCGGATCTCGAACGTGATCCCGGAGCCGCCGAGCGCCTCGTCCAGTACGTTGTGGACGGCCTCGGCGCGCTTCTTGGACAGCACGTCGCCGTGTTCGGAGGAGCCGAGGTCGTCGGTGAACCCGAAGACCCTGACCTTCTTGGCGTCCTGCCGCTTGATCTCCTCGGCGATAGCGTTGATCCGCCCCTTGGCCTCACCGCTGAGCTTGGCGCTGTCCTTGCCGAAGAGCACTTCCGCCTGGAGAGCGAACTTGATGTCGGCGTTGGTGTCCTCGCGGCGCTCCTCGCCGCCGAGGTCCTCGATGACGGACTTGATGTCGAGGACTTTGGGCGGAGCGAGGGTGGCGCCCTCGGGGAGCTTCAGGTCGGTGTCGTGGGGGTCGATCTCGACGGGGGGTTCAGCGGACGCGGACGGATAGGGACTGTCCCCGGCAACCGCCTCCGGGGCCACGGCCCCGACACCCCCCAGGGCGACCACCCCGGCGAGGAGGGTTGTCGTGACGCGGCGGGGGGTCATCCGGAGATCTCGATCGTCGCCGAGCTGAACCCTGGGAACTGAACGCTCACCTCGGAGGTCGTCGGAGCGGGTGCCGGGAACTGCGCGAAGAAGGGCAGACTCGCACCTGCGTCGATCCCTGAGTCGTAGTTCGTCGTGGTCAGGGGGCGGTCGTTGGTGTCCCGGAGCACGTAGTAGCGCTTCTTCGCCTGGGAATCGACCAGCGTCATCGCCGCCAGGGAGGGGCCCGTCGCGACGACCGCTTCCTCCTTGCCGCTCCACTCCACCGGCGTGACCACGCGGCTGCCGGAGGTGTTCTTCAGCTCGCCCGTCAGCGTCAGGAAGCCACCCTGGTCACGCTGGGCGGTGTGGATCACCATGTCGATGCCCATGGCGCCCTTGACGGTCGCGAGGATCTTGTCGCTGTCCGTATCCGTTGGGCCCTGCCCGGCCGGCTTCTTGTCACCGGCCTCGGGCGCCGCGGACGAGCTCGAAGGAGCCTTGTTTCCCGCGTCGCCCTTGTCGTCCCCGCCGCAAGCCGCCACGGAAAGAGCCAACGTCCCGATCAGCAATGCTGCGGCACCGGTTCGGCGCATGCTTCTCACGTACCGAATACTCATTGCTCCAGTTCCTTTGCGTTCACTTCGCGATCGGTCAGTTTTCGGCCAGATGGACGGAAAAGAAATCAGCCATGTCGGGCATGGGTTCCGTTCCTTCCGGATCAATCCCCCATTCCAGGCCACCATCACAGCGAACCTTGCCGATCGGCTTATCCGGCGTGTCCGGGGCGTCCGGGTCCGGACTCGAACTCGGGCCAGGGCTCGGATCTTCGTCCGGGTCGCTGTCCGGGTCCGGGATGAACGTGCAGCGCGGTTCGACAACGGCCACGGCAACGGCTGTCGCCTTCTTTCCTCCGGTGCCCGGGATGACGTTCGTGCTCATGCCCTTGTCGGACCTCAGGCTGACCTTGTAGCCCCACCTGCCGTCGGCCAGTGGCCGGCAGCGGACCCCGCTCGCCTTGTTCCGGGCGGCGAAGTCGGATGCCTTCCCGCAGGCGTCGCCGGCCACTCCGACGAAGGCGGCGTTGAACACGGAGTCGAGGTAGTCGGGGTCCGTGAGGTGGGCCTCCAGATCCGGTGCGAGCAGGCCGCGCGATTCCTTGGCAGCCGCCAACGCGGCGGCGTCGGCCGCACTCTGTGCACCGTTGCGCTGGATGTCGGCCTCGCCGAACGCCAAGAAGATCAACGCGACGAAGAGCAGGCCCGTCACCGCTGCGATGTACAGCGGTGTGGCCTGCCCCGACTCGCGCTTCACCCCTTCGAACCCCCGCCGGATCCACCGTTGAGAACGGAGTCGATCTTCGCCTTGAACTTCGTGGCGATCGTCGTCCCGAGGTTCGTGCTCATCAGGGCGATCACGATCGCGACCACGAGGATGGTGATGCCGACATACTCGATCGCGCCTTGGCCCTTGTCGCTGCGGCGTTTGACCGCCTCCATGACGGTGTTCTTCCAGCCGTTGACGTACGTCCGCGTGGTGACGACAGCCTGCAGCATCATGTCCGTCATGGTGCCCCCTCCGATTTCGACCGACCGGGAATCGGTCGTTGGTCGACGCAGATGAAAGTAACGGCGGTGATCCGCTGATGGGATATGCCCGGCGCGATCACGTCCATCACCTTCACCTCCCGCCCGCTCAGCTCCGAATGTCCCACAAATGGCCCCGGTGCGCGGCATTTCGTCGTGACCGATCTGCTGACTTGTGCTCAGCTGCCGAAGATCTCATTGATGTTCACGTTCGCCGCGTAGTAGAAGCCGACCGCGATCAGGATGATCGTGCCCGGGAGCATGAAGCTCGTGACGATCAGGGTGGCCTTGGGGACTGCCTTGGAGGCCTTGCGGCGGGCGTTCTGGGCGTCCGTGCGGCGCATGTCGTTGGCGATCTGGATCAGGGTGTCGACGATGGGGGCGCCCAGCTCCTCGCCCTGCTGGAGGGCGGAGACGAACATCGAGACCTGTTCGGACTCGTTGCGGCGGCGGAGCTGGTCGAAGGCGTCGCGTCTGCTGACGCCCATGTCCATCTGGCGCAGGGTGATGCGGAGCTCGTCGGACCACGGACCGGTGTACTTCTCCGAGACCCGCTCCAGCGCCTGCCGGAAGCCCAGTCCGGCCGAGACGACGACCGCGAGGACGTCCAGGAAGTCGGGCAGGGTGCGCTCGATGTCGTCCTTGCGTCGGGCGATGGCCGCCCGGATGATCACGTCCGTCCAGAAGAGGCCGTAGACGAGCAGGATGATCGCCAGGACCACCTGCCCGTTCATCAGCATCGCCAGGGCGGCCAGGATGCCGAGCCCGCCGAAGACCGCGCGCCGGGCGGCGTAGCGGTCGACGGTCAGGCCGCGCGGGTTGCCCGCCATGTCGAGTTTCCGGCGGATGCGGTCGACCCGCCGGGGGCCCATCAGCGACAGGACCCGCGGCGCGTACCGCATGCCGATGCGGTCGATGGCCGACCCGGCCGCGCTGGTGCGGCTGGCACCGACCTCCAGGGCGAGGACCAGGTCGCCGGGGAGCTTGGCGTCCGCGCGGTACATGCGGACACCATGGAAGGCGCCGAGGACGGCGAGTCCCATGACGGCGGCGAGCAGGATCTCCATGTGTGTCTCCTTCCGGCCCTCAGATGCGGACGCGCGTCAGGCGGTTGATCAGGAAGAAGCCGAGGCCGTAGAGCCCGGCGGCGACGACGATCGCGATGCGGCCGGGGGTCGCGGCGGCCATGTCGTCCAGTGCGCCGCCCCGCATGGTGTTGATGAGGAGCAGGAACAGCAGCCCGAGGACGGGGACGGCGACGGCGGTGACCTTCACCTGGGAGAGGAGGGTGGTGACCTCGCGCCGGGTCTCCTTGCGCTCCTCCAGCGTGTTGGTGAGGTTGCGCAGCGAGGAGACGATGGTGCCGCCCGCCCGGTTGGAGAGGATGAGCGTCGATACGAGGACCGTCAGCTCGCGGGAGGGCAGCCGTTCCACGAGTTCGTTGAGGGCGTCGTCCAGGGAGTGCCCGATCGCCAGGCGGTCGGCGACGCGCCGCAGTTCCTCGTGGGCGGGGTCGTCCAGCTCCTCGACGGCCATGGAGATCGCGGTGCGCAGGGCGAGCCCGGCCTGGGTGGCGTTGGCGAGGACGCGGGTGAGTTCGGGGAGCTGGCTGATGAACGCCTCGGTGCGTTTGGCGCGCTGCCAGTTGAGGAAGGCGTTGCCGCCCCACGCGCCGATGAGGACGGCGAGGAGCCCGAAGAACGAGGCGAACACGGCCGCGGTGACGAAGTAGAGCGCGAGTAGGGCGGCGACGACGTACACCGCGTACTCGCCGGGCGTGAGGTCGAGCCCGGTGACCGCGAGCTTCCGCTCGATCCGCTTGCCGAGGCCGGTCCGCCGCAGCCTGCGGTCGATCGACCGGAAGCGCCGGGCGCGCCCCTCGATCGCCGGGGGGCCGGTCCGGGACAGGCGGTCGATGAGCGCCCGCTGCTGTTCCCTGCCGGAGGCGAAGACACGCAGGCCGACGACGGCGAGCACACAGGCGAGCAGGGTCACGCCGACCGTCAGGAGCGGCAGGTTGTCCATGTCGGGAAGCGCCTTCCAGGGGGTGAGGGGGTCAGGCAGTCGGCGTACGGGTCAGCAGTTGCTCGTCCGTATGGGCGACCCCGAACGCCGGGGGGACGGTCTCGTTCGCCATGTAGAAGCGGTCCGCGACCCGGCGGGGCACGGGGAAGTACGCGAACTGCCCGTACACACGCCCGTCCGCCGCCATCGGGAGGGCGTCGAAGCGGCAGACGGAGACGATGCGGTAGTCCTCGCGGCCGTACGAGTCCACGACGGCGATCTCCGTGACGCGGCGGGAGCCGTCGCCGTGCCGGGTCAGCTGGATGATGACGTCGACGGCGCTGTTGATCTGGTCGTGGATCGCGGCGAACGGGATCTCGACCTCGGACATGGAGCTGAGGGTCTGGAGCCGCATCAGCGCGTCCTCCGCGCTGTTGGCGTGGACGGTGGCGAGGGACCCGTCGTGGCCGGTGGACATGGCCTGGAGCATGTCGAGGGTCTCGCCGCCCCGGACCTCGCCGACGATGATGCGGTCGGGCCGCATGCGCAGGGAGTTGCGGACGAGGTCGCGGATGGTGACCCGGCCCTTGCCCTCGACGTTGGGCGGGCGGCTCTCCAGCGTGATGACGTGCGACTGCTGGAGCCGGAGCTCGGCGGAGTCCTCGATGGTGACGATGCGCTCGCCGTCGGGGATCAGCCCGGAGAGCGCGTTGAGCAGCGTCGTCTTGCCGGTGCCGGTAGCGCCGGAGACGATCACGTTGAACTTGGCGCGGACGAACCCGGCGAGCAGGAGCAGCATGTGCTCGTCCAGCGAGCCGAGCGCGATCATCTCCTGGAGCGTGAAGGCGCGGGGGAAGCGCCGGATGGTGAGGATCGGCCCGGACAGGGAGAGCGGCGGGATGACCACGTTGACGCGCTCGCCTGAGGGCAGCCGGGCGTCGACCATCGGATTCGACTCGTCCACCCGGCGGTTGACCGTGGAGACGATGCGCTCGATGGTCTGCATCAGCTGGTCGTGCGAGGAGAAGCGCATCGGCAGGAGTTCGAGGCGGCCGCCGCGCTCCACGTAGACCTGTTCGGGGCCGTTGACCATGATCTCGCTGATGGAGGCGTCCTCCAGGAGCGGTTCGAGGATGCCGAGGCCCAGCGCCTCGTCCACGACCCGGCGGATGAGCTGTGAGCGCTCCACGGAGGACAGGACGGGGCCCTCGCGGCTGATGATGTGGCCGAGGACGCGTTCGAGCCGGGCCCTGCGGTCGGCCGCCGGGAGGGCGGACATCTCGGCGAGGTCGATCTCCTCCAGCAGTTTGGCGCGGTAGGCGCCGACGAGCCGGCTCTCCTCGCTCATCCCGTTCACGGGTTCGGGGCTGGTGATGCGTGCCCGCAGGCTCATGTGATCGACTCCCTCGTTTCCTGTGGCCGCACGGTCGGTTCCGGGTCAGTCGCTCGGCATGGTGGCGCTCTTCTCGACGGAGCCGAAGGAGAACATCGGCAGCAGGGCGGGGACGGAAACCCGCACGGTCACGGTGACCGACTCCGCGCCGGCCCCGGTGCTGACGGTCGCCCCGTCCGCGAGCCAGCCGCTCATGGACTCCCGGGCCACCGCCCCCGCCCGGCCCTGCCGGCCCTCGGTCGACGCCACCCGGGCCGCCGCCCGCGCGGCCGTACCCGCCTGCTGGGCCGCGTACACGGCGAGGCCGAGCTGGACCACGGCCAGCGCGACGACGAGGAGCAGGGTGAGCACGCCCACGTACTCGACGGCGGCCTGCCCGCGCTGCCGGGAGCCGGGACGGCGGCGGGTCACCATGTGTTCCGCCGTTCGTTCCTGGCCTTGGCCTCGCCCGTGGCGTGCATGGGCACGCTGAACGCCCCGGGGAACAGCAGGGGTACGTCTATGCGCACGGTCGCGGTGACCAGCTCGCCGTCGCCGCCGCAGTTGACCACGTGGGCGCTCCAGCCGCCGGGGACGTCCTCGCGGACCGCCCGCGCGCAGGCCGCGCCCGGGTCGCCCTCCGCGACGGCGGCGGCCCGGACGGCCTTGTCGGCGGCGTTCCCCGCCAGGATGTACGTGTAGCAGACGAGCCCCGCCTGCCAGAGCAGGGCGAGGGTGAGCAGGATCAGGGGCAGGGTGCCGACGAACTCGATGGCGGTCTGGCCCCGGTCGGAGCGGGAGCGGGCGTCACGGCGCACGTCTGCGCGTAAGAGGTTCATGGCACGGCACTCCCCCTCGGTGGTCATTTCGCCCGCGCCCGCCGGCCGCCCGACGTGCCGCGGTCTCCCTTGAGCCTGCCCGCTCGGGCGGCCGCTTCCGCGTTCTTGACCAGACCGAGGTCTGCGGCCAGCCCCCAAAGAGCTTGTTTCACGGTGGACTTGGCGTCCAGGTCCTGGAGGCGTCCGGCGTCCACGACGGCCTGGAGCTCCTTGAAGTTGGCGGGGACGGCGGTCCGGGCGACCTTGGTGGCGGTGATCTTCTCGATCAGCGCGGGCTGGATCTCCGTGTGGCGGGTGTGGCGGTTGACGAGGGTGATGGTCTCCTCGGCCTTGCGGACCTGGAGCCGGTCCCAGAGCCGGACCATGCGCTTGGCGGCCCGGACGGTGATCACGTCCGGGGTGGTGACGAGGACGGTCCGGTCGGCCATCTCGACGGCCGCGGCGTTGGCCGAGTTCATGTACGTACCGCAGTCGATGACGACGACCTCGTAGCGGTGGCGCAGGGCGCTGACGGTCTGGCGTACGACGCGGTCGGTGACGTCCTCGCCGCGCTCGCCGTCGGCCGGGGCCAGCAGCAGGGCGACGCCGGACTCGTGGTTGTACAGGGCGTCCTGGAGGACCCGGGGCGAGATGTCCTGGATGGTGGCGAGGTCCACCACGGACCGGCGGAACTGCACGTCGAGGTAGGAGGCGACGTCCCCCGACTGGAGGTCCAGGTCCGCCAGCGCGACGGTGTGCCCGGAGGCGGCGGCGGCCAGGGCGAGCTGGACGGCGGTGACCGTGGTGCCGACGCCGCCCTTCGCGCCGCTGACGGTGACGACGGTGCCGGCGGGTCCGGTGTGCAGCTCGGCCCCGGAGCCGAGGTGGCGGCGAACGCCGACGGACCAGCCGGAGGCGGCCTGGACGCGCTGCGCCAGCTCCTCGTACGAGAGGGGCAGGCCGACCAGTCCGCGGGCGCCGGAGTCCATGGCGGCGGAGTAGAGCCCGGGGCTGGTGTCGGCGGTGACGAGGACGACGCCGACGGCCGGGAAGCGCAGGGCCACTTCCCGGATCAGCTCCAGGGCCGGGACCGGGCCGATCCGTTCGTGCACGAGGACGACCTCGGGGAGCTCGTCCAGGGATTCGGCGGCGAGCCGGGCGAGGGTGTCGAGCAGTGAGGTCGAGTCGCCGAGCGGGGCGGCCGGCTCGGCGTCGGGGAGCTGGCCGAGGAGCCCGGAGACGGCGCGGGCGGCGTCGGCGTCACCGACGGCCGGGAGGATGCGTGTGCTCATCCGGTCCTCACTTGTTCTTGTCTTCGTCGAGGTCGTAGCTGCCCTCGCCCGGGCGCAGGGTGGTCGGGCTGTCGGCGGGGAGCAGGGCGAGGCGTACGTGTTCGGCGAAGGACTCCGCGTAGGCGACGCGCTGGGCGTCGTCGGTGTCCAGGGCGAAGGTGATCGGCACGGCCTCGGTGGGGCCGTCGCCGCGGTCCTCCGGCTTGGGTTCGAGGGAGGTGAGCCGGCCGACGTCGATGACGTGCGCATTGGCCACGATGACGCGCGAGGTGGGCTTCTCCTTGTCGGTGCGGCCGGCGAAGGTGGCGTAGATGTTGACGAGGTTGCCGGGCCTGATCTTGCCGGCGACACCGGTCGCGGCATCGATCATGATGGCGATCTCCTGCTGCCCGCTCTTCAGCTTCGGGCGGTCGACCAGCATGTCTTCCTGGAGCAGGGAGCCCGGGTGCAGTTCGGTGACGGCGATCTTGCCGCGGAGGGCGGAGAGGTCGGTGACGGCGCTCTTGGAGAGCCACCGCTCGGGCATCGAGATCTTCTCGAACTGGCTTGATTCCAGCGGCTTGTAAGGCGCGATGGTGGTCTTCACCCGGTACGCGGTCACCTCGGGGCCCACCTTCGCGTTCACGTCACCGATCACCCACAGCACACCGGCGAAGGCGGCGAGGGCGCACAGGACCGACAGGACGAGCAGGATGACGCCGCGGCGTTGCCGTGAATTCATGGGCGGAGCGACCTCGTTGGGGTATGTGGGCCGGTGGTCGGTACGGAGCGGGGCGGTACGGGGACGTCAGGGGTTCAGCGCGGCGGGGCCGCGCGTGCGGTCCTCGGGCGGGTTCAACGGGGCGTTGCACAGCCCGCAGCGGTCGCCGATGAGTTCGTTTCCGCACCAGGTACAGACCTCTCTGCGCACCGAGGAGACCAGTTGGTAGATCAGTGAGATGTCGGGCAGATAGGCCGCGAACTCGATCATCTTCGGGGTGCCCCACCAGCCGGGGGACTCGTCGGGCAGGACGGCCTCGTGCACCGCCTGGACCTGCCAGGCCCGGGCCAGCGTCCCGGTCACCCACTCGGACGGGGACTGCCCCCGGGCGACCAGGAGGTGCGTGGCGAAGCGGGGGCCGGACAGCTCCCCCGTACCGGCCCTGACCAGCTGGGGTTCCGGGTTGGCGAGCACGCCGAACTGGGCGCCGGGCACCCAGGACTTGGCGTGCGACTTGAGGCTGACGGGCACCCGGTCGAGCCGGGTCACGGAGTGGAGGAGGGCGCCCGCGTGCACGTAGTGGGACAGGAGCCGCGCGGCGGAGGCGATCACTCCGGCGCTGAAGTCGCAGACGGACAACTGCCGTAACTGGCGCACCAGTACGGCCACGCCGAGCGGCGGCAGGTCCGATTTGAGCAGGGCGATCCGGTCGCTCTCCAGGACCGCGCGGACGGTGTGCAGCCGGCGTTCGTGCGCGGCGGAGATGCCGGCCGGGTAGACGGCGATGACGTGTCCGTGCTGTTCCAGGAGGCGCTGCATGTCCTCCAGGGCCTGGTCCAGGGACTGTTCGGCGGGTCCGCGCAGGACGACCGCCGGGGGCGTCTGGCGGTCCTGCGGGGGCAGCACGAGGCCGGGACCGGTCACTGCTATGGCTGTCGGCACGCCGCTCCCCGTTCCTCGGGCCGCCGCGTACCGCCGGCCGCACTCGCTCCCGCCGGGTGCTTCCGCTCGGATGCTCCCGCCTGAGCACTTTATCCACGTACGGCAGGACAGAGAACACTTTCAAGAAGCCCGCGGAGCACGGGCGATGAGGTCATCGGTGCCTTCGGGGGGACCGGAGACCGCCAGAGGTCTTGACAACTTGATTGGTCTGGACCAGTTTATCGGCCAGCGGTGGCCACCGTTCCTCGATTCCACACCCCGGCACCCCCCGTGCCGCCCCCCGCCATCCCCGACTCCCCCCGGAGGCAGCAAGTGGATCGTTCCCCCGCCCCGAGCCGCAGAAGACGCCGTACCCGCCCGGTCCTCGGCTCCGCCGTGGCCGTCGTCGCGGCCGGCGCCCTGACCCTCACCGGGCTCGTGACCAGCGCCGAGGCCGCCGACGTCAACGTCGCCAAGAACGCCGGCTTCGAATCGGGCCTCGCCAACTGGACGTGTACCGGCAACTCCGGCACCACCGTCTCCTCCCCCGTGCACGGCGGCACCTCCGCCCTGAAGGCCACCCCGGCCGGCCAGGACAACGCCAAGTGCTCGCAGACCGTGGCCGTGAAGCCCAACTCCACGTACCAGCTGAGCTCCTGGGTCCAGGGCGGTTACGCGTACCTGGGCGCCAGCGGCACCGGAACCACCGACGTCTCCACGTGGACGCCCGGCTCCTCCGACTGGACGCAGCTGAAGACCAGCTTCACGACCGGCGCGAACACCACGTCCGTCACCGTGTACACGCACGGCTGGTACGGCCAGGCGGCCTACCTCGTGGACGACTTCTCGGTGACCGGCCCCGACGGGGGCGGCGGCACCGACCCCGGCCCGTCGATCCCCGGCGCCCCGGCCGGGCTCGCGGTCGGCTCGACCACGTCGTCCTCGGTCGACCTGTCCTGGAACGCGGTGTCCGGCGCGACCGGCTACACCGTCTACAAGGACGGCGTGAAGGCCACCACCGCCTCCGGAACCTCGGCGACGGTCACCGGTCTCGCGGCCGACACCGCCTACCAGTTCGCGGTGACCGCCACCAACGCGGCCGGTGAGTCCGTGAAGTCGGCGACCGTCAGCGGCCGCACCGCCAAGTCCGGGTCCACCAACCCGAACCCGGGCACCTCCGTGCCGAAGCACGCGGTGACCGGCTACTGGCAGAACTTCAACAACGGCGCGACCGTCCAGAAGCTCAGCGACGTGCCCGCGAACTACGACATCATCGCGGTCTCCTTCGCCGACGCCACGACCACGCCCGGCGCCGTCACCTTCAACCTGGACTCGGCGGGCCTGAACGGCTACACCGTCGACCAGTTCAAGGCCGACATCAAGGCGAAGCAGGCGGCCGGCAAGAACGTCATCATCTCGGTCGGCGGCGAGAAGGGCTCGGTCTCGGTCAACAGCGACGCGTCCGCGACCAACTTCGCCAACTCGCTCTACTCCCTCATCCAGGAGTACGGCTTCAACGGCGTCGACATCGACCTGGAGAACGGCCTCAACTCCACGTACATGACGAAGGCGCTGCGTTCGCTGTCGCAGAAGGCGGGCTCCGGCCTCGTCATCACGATGGCCCCGCAGACCATCGACATGCAGTCCACCGCGGGCGAGTACTTCAAGACGGCGCTCAACATCAAGGACATCCTGACCGTCGTCAACATGCAGTACTACAACAGCGGTTCGATGCTCGGCTGCGACGGCAAGGTCTACTCGCAGGGCTCGGTGGACTTCCTCACCGCGCTCGCCTGCATCCAGCTGGAGGGCGGCCTCGACCCGTCGCAGGTCGGCCTCGGCGTCCCCGCCTCCACCCGGGGCGCGGGCAGCGGCTACGTCGCCCCGTCGGTCGTGAACGCGGCGCTGGACTGCCTGGCCAAGGGCACCAGCTGCGGCAGCTTCAAGCCGTCGAAGACCTACCCGGGTCTGCGCGGCGCGATGACCTGGTCGACCAACTGGGACGCGACGGCCGGCAACGCCTGGTCGAACGCGGTCGGCCCGCACGTCCACGGCCTCCCGTAAACCACATCCCCATGACCAGCAGCGCCGCCGCTCCCCCGGCGGCGCTGCTGCGTGTCCGGACAGCACCCGCGGGCCACGGCTTCGATACCGGTAACGCAACAGTCCTGTAGGGGAGTTGTGCCACCTCATGGCTGTCCGCGTCCGGACGTGGCACCGTGGTGGGCGCGGTGCTGGGCGACAGGGGGAGTGACATGGCCGGGGCGCGGATCGAAGCGCTGGGCGGGGACGATCCGGTCACGCTCGGGCCGTACCGGCTGCTCGGGCGGCTGGCGTCCGGGGGCATGGGCCGGATCTATCTGGCCCGGGCCGGCGGCCGGGACCTCGTCGCCGTGAAGACGCTCCTCGCGGAGGGCCGGGTCGCCGACACGGACCGGCGGCGCTTCGCCCGGGAGGTGGCGGTCGCCCAGCGGGTGGACAGCGCCTACACCGCCCGCGTACGGGACGCCGATCCGGACGCCGAGCGGCCCTGGATGGCCATCGACTACATCGCCGCGCCCCCGCTCTCCGAACTGGTCCGCTCCTGCGGGGTGCTGCCCGCCTCGGCCGTACGCTGGATCGCGGCCGGCACCGCCCAGGCCCTGGTCACCCTGCACGGGGTGGGGATCGTCCACCGCGACGTGAAGCCGCAGAACGTGCTGCTGCCGCTGGACGGGCCCCGGGTCATCGACTTCGGCATCTCGCACGCCAGCGACCTCACCCTGACGGGCCTCACGCTGGGCACGATCGCCTTCACCTCGCCGGAGCAGGCGCGCGGCGAGGAGTCCACCGCCGCGTCCGACGTGTACTCGCTGGGCGCCACGCTCTTCCTGCTGGCCACCGGCCGGGCGCCCTACCGCGCGGACGGCGACACGCTGCGGCTGCTGGCCCGGGTGCAGCGCGGCGAGCTCGATCTGACCGGGCTGCCCAAGGAGCTGGTCGCGACGATCCGGCCGTGCCTGACCGTGCAGCCCCGGCACCGTCCGACCCCCGCCGAGCTGCTGGCCCGCTTCCGGGAGCAGCAGGCCGGGCTGCCGATGACGACGAGCGGCACGCGCTGGCTGCCGCCGCGCTGGACGGCGCTGATCGACGCGTACGCGGACCAGGGCCTGGAATGGGCGGGTGGCCGGCCCCCGGGTGGCCCGTCGCACGCCCCGACGGTGACGCAGCGGACGCGCGCGGTGCCGAAGCCGCCCCCGACGCTGGTGTATTCGCCGCAGCGGCAGGCCCGGGCCGACCGCGACCGCACCCGCCGCGAGATGGCGGCCCTCGCCCAGCTGGCCGAACGGCAGCGCGCGGAGCGGGAGCAGTCGGAGCGCGAGGAGGCGGAGCGGGTGGCCCGGGTGCGGGCCGAGCGGGAGGAACGTGAGCGCGCGGAGGCCGCCCGCCGCGAATCCGCCCGCCGCGAGGCCGCCCGCCTGGAGGCCGAGCGCGTGGCGCGGGTGCGGGCCGCCCAGGAACGGGCCGACCGGGAGCGCGCGGAGCAGGAGCGGGCGGCCCGGGCCCGCGCCGACCACGAGCGCGCCCAGCGGGCGGCCCGGGCCCGGACCGCCTCGCCCGCCCCGGCCCCCGTCCCGGCGGGCCCGCGCCCCCGCTCGTCGTCCTCCGGCGGCGCCGCCCTGGGCTGGCTGCTCGCGCTGGTGGCCGTGGCGGGGCTGCTGACCTGGCAGCCGTGGGAGAAGACGGGCGACAGCGGGTCCGGCTCCGTCACCTCGGGCGGCGACCTCGACACGCACTCCGACGACCGCACGACCGCCGACACGGACACGGACACGTCGAGCAGCGGCGGAGGCTCGACGGACAGCGACACCGACACCGACTCCGACGACACAGTCACCGAAGACCCGACACCGACCCCCACCCCGACACCTACACCCACCCCCACGCCCACCATGGACTCCACCGACCGCGCCTTCGCCGCCGTGCGCGCGGGCGACTGCCTCGACGTCTACAACGACGGCTACGACCACATGAGCGCGAGCCGCCCGATCCGGGTGAAGTGCGCCGCCTCGAACGCGTACATGCACGTCAACCAGGTGAGCACCCGCACCGGCGCATCCGGTTCCTGCGACACGGGGGCGGGTTTCACCTGGTGGAGCCGGTCGGGCGACGACGGGATCACACGGACGCTGTGCCTGGACCGGGTGTACAAGGCGGGCCAGTGCTTCCCGGCGAAGGTGAACGGGGAGACCAACGCGGACCTGACGGTGGTGTGGAAGTGCAACGCCTCGAAGGTGCCCAAGGCGGGTCAGTCGATCCTGCGGATCACCGGCTTCTACCGGGCCCCGAAGCAGGGCCAGAACTGGACCTGTCCGGCGGGGCCCGGCGAGCGGTTCTGGTACTGGCAGGTCAACCAGGGCCGCAGCATCATCTGCGCCTCGGCCGCCTGAAGCACCGGCGTACGGCTAGATCACCAGGCTGAGCAGCGCGGCGACGACGAACCCGGCGACCGACAGGACGGTTTCGAGCACGGTCCAGGACTTCAGGGTGTCGCGTTCGGAGATGCCGAAGTACTTCGACACCATCCAGAAGCCGCCGTCGTTGACGTGCGAGGCGATGATCGAACCGGCCGAGATGGCCATGATGATCAGTGCGAGGTGGGCCTGCGAGAAGCCCTGGTTCTCCACGAGCGGGACCACGATGCCGGCGGTGGTGACGATGGCGACGGTCGCCGAGCCCTGGGCGATCCGCAGCACGGCCGAGATCAGCCAGGCGAGCAGGATGACGGGCAGGCCGACGTCGTTGAAGGTGTCGGCGAGCGCGTCCGCGATGCCGCTGCCCTTGAGCACGGCACCGAAGATGCCGCCCGCGCCGACGACAAGCAGGATGTTCCCGACCGGCTTCAGCGAGGAAGTGGACACGGATTCCAGGGACTTGCGGGACCAGCCGCGCCGGATGCCGAGCAGGTAGTACGCGAGGAGCAGCGCGATTGTCAGGGCGACGAAGGGGTTCCCGAAGAACTCGATGACCGAGCGGCCCGTCGAGGGGTCCATCGCGATCGAGGAGAACGTGGCGGCGAGGATCAGGATCAGCGGGGTGCCGATGATGGCGAGCACGGTGGAGAGCGCGACCGGCTCCTCGCGCGGGGTGACCCCGGCGGCCCGCTGCTCGGCGACGACGGCGGCCTTCGCCTCCTCGGCGGCCTCCACCATGTCCTGCGGGACGTCCACGAAGATCCGCTTGCCGATCCAGGCGGCGTAGCCCCAGGCGGCGAGCACGGACGGGATGCCGACGAGGGCGCCCATCAGGATGACCCAGCCGAGCGAGACGTGGAACAGCCCCGCGGCGGCGACCGGGCCGGGGTGCGGGGGCAGGAACGCGTGGGTCATGGAGAGCCCCGCGAGCAGCGGCATGGAGTAGAGCAGGATCGATTTGCCGGACCGCTTGGCGGCGGCGTAGACGATCGGCGCGAGGACGAAGATGCCGACGTCGAAGAAGACCGGGATGCCGAAGATCAGGCCGGTCAGGCCCATCGCGAGCGGGGCGCGCTTCTCACCGAAGAGCCGCAGCAGCCGGGCGCTCAGCACCTCGGCGCCGCCGGAGACCTCCAGGATCGCGCCGAGCATCGTGCCGAGGCCGATGATGATCGCGACATGGCCGAGGATGCCGCCCATGCCGGATTCGATGACGGAGACGGCGGCGGACTTCTGCACGGTGCCGAAGAGTTCGGTCACCGAGAGTCCCGCACCCAGGCCGACGGCTATGGAGACCGCGAGCAGCGCGACGAACGGCTGGAGCCTGACCTTGATGATCAGGAAGAGGAGGAGCGCGATACCGAGGACGGCGACGGTCAGCAGACCGGCGGTGCCATCGATGAGGAGGAGGAGTCCACCGGTGTGGGGTGGCGTCTCGGGCGGGGTGGGGCCTGCGGCGAGCTGCATGGGTAACTCCGTTGTTGGTCCATGTTCTTGGGCAGGGGGGACCGCGGCACGGCGCCGCCGTCTCGCGCGGCGCCGTGCCCGGAAGGGCGGGGTTTACGGGGATGGCTCAGCCCAGGACGGCGAGGGCGTCGATCTCGATGAGGAGGCCCTTCGGGAGTCCGACGTAGACCGTGGTGCGCGCGGCCGGGGCCTCCTTGAGGTTCTGCTCGGCGAAGTACGCGTTGTAGATCTCGTTCATCTCGGCGAAGTGGTCCACGTCCGTGAGATAGACGCGCATCATCATCACGTCGTCCCAGCTCGCGCCGCCCTCCTCCAGGATCGCCTTGACGTTGGCGAAGGTCTGGAGGGTCTGCTCGCGCAGGGTGGGGCCCGCCGGGGTGGGCGCCTGGCCCTCGACGGCGGGCAGGAAGCCGACCTGGCCGGCGACCTGGAGGATGTTGCCCTTGCGCACGCCGTGCGAGAACTTCGCGGGCGGGGTGGTGTGGGTGCTGGGGGTGAGCGCGGTCTTGTCGGTCATCGCTGATCAGACTTTCTTGGGTCGGTTGCTGCCGGAGTACTCCCGGCTGATGGTGTCGGCGGTCCGACGGACCAGGGGGAGCAGGGTGAGGAGTTCCTCGCCCGTGACGACCACGTTCGGCGCGGAGACCGACATCGCGGCGACGACGCGCCCGTCGGCGCCGCGGATCGGGGCGCCGACGCAGTTGATGGACTCCTCGTGGCCGCCGAGGTCGGTGGCCCAGCCCTGTTCGCGTACGGCGGCGAGCTCCTTGAGGAACGCGGCGGCGCCGGGCGTCGAACGGGACGTGTACATGGGGTAGTCGAGCTTGTCGGCGATGGCCCGCCGCTCGGCCTCGCTCAGGTCGGCGAGCAGCAGCTTGGCCACGGCGGCGACGGTGATCGCGACGGGCTTGCCGATCCGCGAGTACATCCGGACCGGGTAGCGGCTCTCGACCTTGTCGATGTAGAGGACCTCGTTCTCCTCGTACACGGCGAGGTGGACGGTGTGCCCGCACTGCTCGTTCAGCTCCACGAGGTGCGGGTGGGCGATCTCCCGTACGTCGAGGTTCTCGACGGCCTCCTGCGCGAGCGCGAACAGCCGGGCGCCGAGGCGGTAGCGCTGGTCCTGCTGCCGGTAGACGAGCCCGTGCTCGTGGAGCGTACGGAGCAGGCGCAGCGCGGTGGACTTGTGGACGCCGAGCCGGTCGGCGACCTGTCCGAGGTCGGCGGGCCCCTGGGCGAGGAGCGGCAGGATGCTCAGCGCGCGGTCGACGGTCTGGCTCATGGCGTACGTACCTCCGTGTCGTCCCCCGTCCACCCGGGGCCGAGACGCAGTCTCCCCCACGCGTCGTCGTCCAGTGCCGCGAGCCGGTCGGCGTGCTCGCGGGCGGGGGGCGCGGTGAGGTCGCCGGGGACGGTGAGGACGGCGGCGGCCATGAGATGCCCGTGCCTGGCGCGCTCCCGCGCGGAGAGTCCCCGCAGCGTGCCCGAGAGGAACCCGGCGGCGAAGGCGTCGCCGGCGCCGACGGGGGCGACGACGTCGACGCGGAGGGCGGGGACGTGGGTGACGGTGTCCTGGCCGCTGCGCGGGGCCTCTCCCCGCCCCGCCCCTTCCCGAACCGGGGCTCCGCCCCGGACCCCGCTCCTCGAACGCCGGAGGGGCTGAATGTCGCCGCTGAGGGGCTCGGATTCGGCGCGGACCGGCTGAAATTCAGCCCGTCCGGCGATTGAGGACTGGGGGTCCGGGGGCAACGCCCCCGGTTCGGGAAGGGGCGGGGTGGGGTGAGAGAACACCGTCACGCCGTCGGCGCCGCGCTTCACCACCACCACCCCCGGCTCCGGCAACGCCTCCCGGATCGCCGCGGCCCCCACGACCCCCCACGCCTCCTCCGCCTCGTCCTCCCCCACGAACACCACATCCGCCCGCCGCGCGAGATCGAGCAGCACCCCGGCCGACTCCCCCCGCCACAGCCCCGGCCGGTAGTTCACGTCGAAGGAGATCAGGGGCCGCCCCACCCGCGGAGCGGTCAGCTCGTGGAGCAGCGCCAGGCAGTCCGCCGACAGCGCGGCGGTGATGCCGGACAGGTGCAGGATCCGCCCGGCGGGCAGCGCGTCGCACGGCACGGTGGACGGCGACATCGCGGAGGCCGCGGATCCGGCCCGGTAGTACGCCACCTCGTGGACATCCGTGGCCCGGTCCGTGGCCGTACGGAAGTAGATCCCGGTCGGCCGCGCGGGATCGCGCCGTACGAAGGACGTGTCCACCCCGTACGCGGCGACCGCCTCCACGAGGTGGTCGCCGAAGCCGTCCGCCCCGACCCGGCTCACCCACGCCGCCCGGTGCCCGGCCGCCGCCAGCGCGCAGGCGACGTTGGACTCGGCGCCGCCGATGCCCCGGTCGAAGGAGGGCACGTCGGCGAGGCGCCCGGGCCGTGAGGGCAGGAACGTCACCATGGACTCACCGAGGCACACGACATCGGCGGGCGTCGTTCCGGACACGCGGGGCTCCTCAGCAGTCGGGCGGCGGCACCGGCACTCACCATTGACCGGGCGTCGGCTCGGATGTTAGACAGCCCTGAGCGATATACGCAATGGTTGTTGCACATGTTGCAATACTGGATGACCGGACCCGGACCGAGGAGACCCCATGGCCGCCGCGCACGACGTGACCGCTCTCGCCGACGAACCGGTCGACCACCGGTTCAAGGGCCTCCCGCCCGACGCCGAGGGCCTGACGGTCGGCGCCCTGGCGGCCGAGCGCCGCAACCTCTTCGGCGGCGGGTTCACGACCCCCGTCCTCGCCCTGTCCGCCGAGTCGGTCGAGCACAACCTCGCGCTCCTGGAGACGTACGCGGAACGCCACGGCCTCGCGTTCGCCCCGCACGGCAAGACGTCGATGTCCCCGCAGCTCTTCGCCCGCCAGCTGGAGCACGGCGCGTGGGGCATCACGGCCGCCGTTCCCCACCAGGCCCGGGTCTACCGCGCGTTCGGGATCGGCCGGATCTTCCTCGCCAACGAGCTGGTCGACGCCGCCGCGCTGCGCTGGCTGGCGGGCGAGCTGGACGCCGACCCGGACTTCGCCTTCGTCTGCTACGTGGACTCCGTGCGCGGGGTCGAGCTGATGGACGAGGCCCTGCGCGCGGCGGGCGCCTCCCGCCCGGTCGACGTCGTCGTGGAGCTGGGCGCGGGCGAGGGCGCGCGCACCGGCGCCCGGACCGAGGCGGACTGCGCGGCCGTGGCGGACGCGGTGGCGGAGGCGCCGTCCCTCCGCCTGGTCGGCGTGGCCGGTTACGAGGGCGAGGTGCCGGAGGCGGACGGCGACCGGGTCCGGGCCTGGCTGCGCAGGCTCGTCGCGCTGGCGGCGGACTTCGACGCGGCGGGCCGCTTCGGCGCGCTGGGGGCCGGCGAGCGCATCGTGATCAGCGCGGGCGGCAGCGCGTGGTTCGACGCGGTGGCGGACGTGTTCGCCGAGATCCCCGCGCTCTCCGCGCCCGTACTGAAGCTGCTGCGCTCGGGGGCGTACGTCTCGCACGACGACGGCCACTACCGCCACCTCACCCCGTTCAACCGCGTCCCGGAGGAGGGTGCGCTGCAGCCCGCGTTCCGGCTGTGGGCGCAGGTGGTGTCGCGCCCGTCCGCCGGGCAGGCGTTCCTCAACGCGGGCAAGCGGGACGCGGCCTACGACCTGGACCTGCCCGAGGCGCAGGTGGTGCGCTCGGGCCGGGACGGCTCGGTGCGTCCGGCCGAGGGGATCACCGTGACCGGCCTGTCCGACCAGCACACCTGGGTCCGCACGGACGAGGGCGCGCGCCTGGAGGTCGGGGACTGGGTGGGGATGGGCCTGTCCCACCCGTGCACGAGCTTCGACAAGTGGCAGCTGATCCCGCTCGTGGAGGCGGACGGCACGGTCACGGACTTCGTCCGCACGTTCTTCTGATCCGGGCCAAGCACTCCGAGAAAGGCCAGGCCGCATGGACCTCGTCATCCGCGACGCGACCGTCATCGACGGCACCGCCACCCCCTCCTACCGCGCCGACGTGGCCGTCACCGACGGGCGCATCGCGGAGATCCACCGCGAGGACTCCCCCGGCCCCCGCCCCACCGGGACCCGCATCCTGGACGCCGACGGCCTCGCCCTCTCCCCCGGCTTCATCGACATGCACGCCCACAGCGACCTCGCACTGCTCCGCGACCCGGACCACAGCGCGAAGGCCGCCCAGGGCGTGACCCTGGAGGTCCTGGGCCAGGACGGCCTGTCGTACGCCCCCGTGGACGACCGCACGCTCGCCCAGGTCCGCCGCTCCATCTCCGGGTGGAACGGCGGCGGCGAGGACATCGACTTCGACTGGCGGACCGTCGGCGGCTACCTGGACCGCCTCGACCGCCAGGGCATCGCGGTCAACGCCGCCTATCTCATCCCGCAGGGCACGGTCCGGATGTACGCGGTGGGCTGGGACGACCGCCCCGCGACCGACGCCGAGCTGGACCGGATGCGGCAGCTCGTGGACCAGGGCATGCGCGAGGGCGCGGTCGGCATGTCCTCGGGCCTCACCTACACCCCCGGCATGTACGCGGACGACGCCGAACTCACCGAGCTGTGCCGGGTGGTGGCCGCCCACAACGGCTACTACTGCCCGCACCACCGCTCGTACGGGGCGGGCGCCCTGGAGGCGTACGAGGAGATGGTGCGGCTCACCCGCAGCGCGGGCTGCTCCCTGCATCTGGCCCACGCGACCATGAACTTCGGGGTCAACGAGGGCCGCGCCCCCGACCTCCTCGCCCTCCTGGACGACGCGCTGGACACCGGCGCCGACATCTCCCTCGACACCTACCCGTACACCCCCGGCTGCACGACCCTCGTCGCGATGCTCCCCAGCTGGGCGAGCGAGGGCGGCCCGGAGGCGGTCCTGGCCCGGCTGGCCGACGCGGACACGGCCGCCCGCATCCGCCACGACCTGGAGATCACGGGGTCGGACGGCTGCCACGGGGTGCCGATCGAGTGGGACACCATCGAGATCTCCGGCACCGGCACCCCCGCCCTCGCCGGATACGTCGGGCGTACGGTGGCCGAGTCGGCGGCGCTGCGGGGCGAGGAGCCCTGGGTGACCGCGCGGCGGCTGCTGGTGGTGGACCGGCTCGGGACGACGATCCTCCAGCACGTCGGACACGAGGAGAACGTCCGGCAGATCATGCGCCACCGGGTGCACACGGGCGGCAGCGACGGCATCCTCCAGGGCGACAAGCCGCACCCCCGTGCGTACGGCACCTTTCCCCACTATCTGGGCCACTACGCGCGCGAGCTCGGCATCCTCTCCCTGGAGGAGTGCGTCGCCCATCTCACCGCCCGCCCGGCGGCCCGGCTGCGGCTCCCCGACCGGGGTCTCGTCCGCGAGGGCTACCGCGCCGACCTGGTGCTCTTCGACCCGGCGACGGTGGCGGCGGGCTCGACGTTCGAGGCGCCGCGCACCCTGCCGGTGGGCATCCCGCACGTGCTGATCGACGGCCGCTTCGTCATCGAGGACGGCAGGCGCACCCAGGTGCTGGCGGGCCGCGCGGTGCGCTCGGCGGGCAACGCGGCGTAGTTTCTCCGGCCGCCGCCAGGGCAACCGGCTGTCATGAATATCTCTGCGACAGCCTCGAAGGGCCAAGGCAAAGCCCGGCAGGCGGGAAACAGCACAGCCGTCGAGACGGCCGGCCGTGCCGGGTTCGTGGCACGTGGGGTCATCTACTTCCTGGTCGGCCTCCTCGCCCTGCGGATCGCGTTCAACGGCGGCGACAGCAACGGCAAGGGCGGCGGCGGGAAGCAGGCGGACCGGGGCGGGGCTCTCACGGAGATCGCACAGAAGCCCTTCGGCCATGTGCTGCTGTGGGTCCTGGGCATCGCGCTCGCGGGCATGGCCCTGTGGCGGCTGTCCGAGGCGGCGTTCGGCGCGGCGGGCCCGGACGGGCAGAAGGCGACCAAGCGGCTGGCCTCCGGCGGACGGGCCGTCTTCTACGGCTTCGTCTCCTACTCGGTGCTGTCGTTCGCGGCCGGTGACAAGGGCAGCGGCAGCGGCAAGGGCGACGCCCGCTCCCAGGACGTCACGGCCCGGGTGCTCGATCTGCCGGGCGGCCGCTGGCTGGTGGGCGCGGCCGGGGTGGGCATCGCCTGTGCGGGCCTGTGGATCGCGGGGCGTGCGGCGCTCCGGAAGTTCCACAAGCACCTGCGGATGGACGCCATGTCGCCCGTCGAGCGGCGGGCTGTGGACACCACCGGGATCTTCGGCGGCGTCAGCCGGGGCCTCGTCTTCGCGGTCGCGGGAGGTTTCGCGGTGTCGGCGGCGGTGAAGGCGCGGTCCGGTGAGGCCAAGGGCATGGACGACACCCTGCGCTCCTTCAGCGCCACCCCGGCGGGCCCGTGGCTGCTGGGCCTCATAGCCGTCGGCCTGGTCGCCTTCGGTCTCTTCTCCCTCGCGAACGCGCGGTGGCGCAAGCTCTGAGCGAGGGGGCGCGAGGAAGGGGCGGGGCCGTGGCGGCCCCGCCCCTTCTCACGTACGACGGATCACGGCTTGGGCAGCGTGCACCCCGCACGGTTCAGGTCGAAGACGTTGCCGGTGCCGATGCAGGCGGCGATGCCGTAGGTCTCCTGGGCGTAGTTGATGCCCTGGCGGACCGTCACCTGCCCGCTCTCGTCGACCTCGCACGGGTTGTTGTCCGTGCAGCGCTGGCCGTCCTCGTTGCCGGTGTTGTTGACGGCGACCACCTTGCCGGTGGCGTCGTCGATCACGGGCGAGCCGGAGGTGCCGCCGATGGTCTGGCAGGCGGAGGTGTAGCGGACCGAGTCCTTCCAGGTCCAGTTCCCCTCCTTGAGGCGGTAGACGAAGCCGTCCACGTTGCAGCTGTACAGGCGCTTCCAGTACCCGGACGCCACGGTGATCGCGGTGCCCGCGACGGGATGCGTGGTGCTGAGCTCCAGCGCCTTGATGCCGTAACGGCTCTCGATCTGCGCGTACGTGGAGGTGAGCTGGTACACCGAGATGTCGGTGTCCGTCATCGTCCCGTACGCGATCTTGCTCGCCCGGACCGTACCGACACCGCTGCCGGAGGCGTTGAGCAGGGTGAAGCTGCGGGTGGACGAACGGTTGAACACGACCGCGCCGGGGGCCGGGAACCCGGTCTCCAGGCAGTGCCCGTTGGACAGCACGAGGGCGGGGTCGCCCGGCTGCGAGGAGGGCGTGCGGACGACCGAGCCGGAGCAGTTGCTGAGCGCCACGGTCCCGGCGAAGTTGACCGCCTTGGCCCGTATCTCCTTCTCGGCCTTGACCGCGGTGTGACCGGACGGGGCCGAGGCCCCGGCCGTGCCGGCCGGTGCCGCGCCGTGGCTCGTGGCCGCGGTCGCGGGTGCGATGCCCGCCCCGAGGAGCAGTACCGCGAAGAGTGCACCGACGAGAGGCTTTTTCATGTGGGGGTCCCCTCTTGCGACTGAACAGAGCACGACTGGCCTCTGCGACCGAAGTTCCTTCGGTTTGACATGCGCATGTTGGCGTACGAAGAGGGGGCGCACAAGGGGCGGATTCCGGCCGCGCGTTCAGGTCACCAGACCGTGCCGGTACGCGTAGACGACCGCCTGGACGCGGTCGCGGAGCCCGAGCTTGGCGAGGATGCGCGAGACGAACGTCTTCACGGTCTCCTGGCTGATCACGAGCGCGGCCGCGATCTCGCTGTTGGAGAAGCCGTCCGCGATGAGGCGCAGCACCTCCAGTTCGCGCGGGGTCAGCGGGATGTCGGCGGAGGTGTCCCCGGTGGGGCGGATGCGGGCGGCGTAGCGGCCGACCAGCCGGCGCGTCACCTCCGGGTCGATCAGCGCCTGGCCCGCGTGCACGGTCCGGATGCCGTGCAGCAGCTGCGCGGGCGGGGCGTCCTTCAGCAGGAAGCCGCTCGCTCCGGCGCGCAGCGCCTCGTACACGTACGCGTCCAGGTTGAAGGTGGTCACCACGAGCACCTTGGCGGGCCGCTCCACGCCCGCCCCGGCCAGCAGCCGGGTCGCCTCGATGCCGTCGAGCTCGGGCATGCGGATGTCCATCACCACGACGTCCGGGCGCAGCCGCCCGGCCAGCTCGACGGCGGTCCGCCCGTCCCCGCACTCGCCCGCCACCTCCAGGTCCGGCTGGGCGTCGATGATCGTGGCGAGGCCGGTGCGGACGAGCACCTGGTCGTCGCAGACGAGGACGCGGGCCGGTGCGGTCACGACGCGCTCCCCGAGGGTATGCGGGCCCGCACGACGAAACCGCCGTCCGGACCGGGCTCCGCGCGGAACTCGCCGCCGAGCACGCCGACCCGCTCGCGCAGCCCGGCCAGCCCCCGCCCGCTGCCCGGGGGCACCGCGGCGCGCGCCCCGGAGCCGTCCGTGCCGACCTCCACGGTGATCTCTCTTCCGCCGTGCCGCACGCGCACCGAAGTCCGGCCGCCGTGGGCGTGCTTGAGGGCGTTCGTCAGCGCCTCCTGGACCACACGGTAGGCCACGAGTTCGGCGCTCCCGGCGGACTCGGCGGGAGCGCCCTCCTCGCTGAAGTCCACGTCCTGGCCCGCCCGCCGCGCCTGCTCGACCAGGCCCCGGATGCGGCCGGCGGACGGCTCCCGGGCCCCGGCGCCGTGGCCCGGGTCGAGCAGGTCGAGCAGGTGGCGCAGGTCGTTGACGGCCCGCCGCCCGGTGTCGGTGACGCTGCTCAGGGCGCCGTCGAGCCGGTCGGGCGCGGCGGTCAGATAGCGGGCCGCCTCGGCCTGGACGATCATCGCCGTGACGTGATGGGTCACCACGTCGTGCAACTCCCGCGCGATCCGGGCCCGTTCGGCGTTACGGCTCTCCTCCGCGACCCGGAGCCGCCGGTCGGCCTCGGCGGCCCGGGTGGCGCGCAGCCAGGCTCCGAAGCCCCAGACGAGGGCCAGCACCAGGTAGAACGTCAGGAACTCGTCCACCGGTTCCGTGCCGTACCGGTGCAGGGCGAAGGCCAGCGGCAGGTAGGCGGCGGTCAGGGCGAGCGCGACGGCACGGCGGTGGCGGTCCAGATGGGCCCCCGCGCTCAGCACGGCGAAGGGCAGCGCGGTCCCGGCGACCATGTGGTAGCCGCCCAGTTGGTCGACGGCGAAGCCCAGCGAGACCAGGGCCAGGCAGATCACCGGCCACCGCCGCCGCAGGGCGAGCGACAGGCTCTCCAGCGCGGCGGCCACCGCGGCCACCGCGTCGAACGGACGCTCCGCCACGGCGCCCAGCTGCGTCCCGTGCCGGTGAAAGGCCGGAATGAGCGACAGGGCGAGGAGCAGCAGCCCGAACGGCAGATCGCGAACGGCGGGGTCGAGCCGCTGCCACCGCGCCGGCCGCCGGACGGCGGCGCCCAACCGCCGCCACCGAGCCGGTACTTCGCGAGGACTGATCACCGGGGCACTGTAGTGGCGGCCGGGGCCGGGGCGGTGCGCCGTCCGCCACGCGGCACCAGAAGGCCCCGCCGGCGGGCCAGCCACAGGAACACGAGCGTCATGAGGACCCCGAACAGCACCGCGTACACACTCGCCTCCGGCCCGAAGTCGCCGCCGGTGACCAGCTCGGAGCCGGTGGCCGTCGAGTCCAGAAGTCCCCGCGAGGCGCCGTTGCCCGAGACCTCCGAGCCGTAGATTCCCGCCGCGGCGAAGTTCCAGGCGAAGTGGAGGCCGATGGGCAGCCACAGGCTGCGGGTGGCGGCGTACGCGGCGCCGAGCATGCCGCCCGCCTCGATCGCGATGGCGAGCGCGCCCCACAGGTTGGCGTCCGGGTTGGCCAGGTGCATCAGCCCGAACAGCAACCCGGTCGACGTCAGCGCGATCCAGGTCCCGGCGCGCTCCTCGACGATCCGGAACAGCACGCCGCGGAAGACCACTTCCTCGGTGACGGCGGCAGCGGCCATGAAGCCGACGAACCCGACCGCTCCCGTGACCGACCCCAGGCCGTCCACTTCGTAGTCACCGAGGAGGGCGAGGTTCGCGATGACCGCCGTGAACAGCACCGCCCCGATGAGCGCACCGCGCCCCAGGGCCGCCGGCGCGCCCTCCCGGGCCAGCTCGGTGACCGGGCGGCGCTCGGTGCGCCCCACCACCCACCGGTAGGCGACGACGGCGAGCACCGCCGTCACCAGGCCGGTCACGAGCGTGAGCCATGGGTTTCCGTCCACTGCGCTGACGCACTGACCGCCGATCGCCCAGACCGCCACGACGGCGAGAAGTTGCCACACCACTCTCATGAGTCCCCCTTCGACGCGCCCGCGGCGACCTGCCGCGGCTGCCCCTGAACGCTATGGACGTCCGGCGCCGAAAGCGTCACCGCTGGGGGGACACCTGCGTGTAGCTCGCACGGGGGACAACGCGGGCCGGGCTAGGGTTTCGCCGCCGCCTCCCGGGACAGCTGCACGGCCTGCCGCAGGCTCAGCCCCGGCTCGGCCTGCCGCAGCGCCTTGACCGCCGCCACCGCGTCGAGCGGCCCGTCGTATCCGCCCGCCGTGATCCGCCGCGCGGCCCAGCGCCCGCGCAGCTCCGCGTCCGGGACCCCGGCCTGCGCCTCGGCCAGCGCGAGGGCCCGCTCCAGGCCGGGACGGTCCGCGTCCGGGGCCCGCCCCAGCTCCTCGCGCAGCACGGCGGCCACGGCCTCCGCGTCCCGCACCACGATCACGGCCAGGTCCTTCTTCCCGTTTCCGATCATGTTCGGACCCTCCCCCGGAGCACCCCGGCGCATCCGGCTGTTGAGCTACTTCAGAGGTCCGGGAGGACCAGGGCCGGCGGACCAGGGCCACCCCGCCCCGGGGCGGAGGCGGCGGAGCGGCGCCCCCGCATACCGTCGGGGACATGACTCGCGACGCCGTCCACGCCCTCGACCTCGACGCCTATCTCGCCCGGATCGGGTACGACGGGGACCGCCGCCCCACCGCGGACGTGCTGCGTTCCGTGCACCGGGCCCACGTACTGGGCATCCCGTTCGAGAATCTGGACCCGCTCCTCGGCACCGCCCCCTCGCTCGCCCTGCCCGACCTGGAGGCGAAGCTCGTACGGGGCGGGCGCGGCGGCTACTGCTACGAGCAGAACACCCTGTTCGCCGCCGCGCTCCGGGCCCTCGGCTTCGGCGTCACCCTGCTCGCCGCCCGCGTGGTGCTGGGCGCGGCCCCCGGGGACGTCCGGCCGCGCACCCACATGCTGATGGAGGTCCGGGTGGCGGGCGAGCCGGACCCGTACCTCGCGGACGTCGGCTTCGGCGGGTCCGGCGCGCTGCTGGAGCCCATCGCGCTGGTCCCGGACGCGGAGCTGCGCGACTCCCCGCGCCACCACCGCCTCGTCCGGCTGCCGCACGACGGGCCGCTGGACCTGTGGGAGCTGCGGGCCCGGACGCGCGACGGGGCGTGGGCGGGGCAGTACGCGTTCACCCGGGAGCCCTTCGAGGCGCCCGACTACGAGGTCATCAACTGGCACATCGCGACCAACCCGCGCTCGCCGTTCTCCCGGCTGCTGTACGTACAGCGCACCACCCGGGACGCCCACCTGTCGCTCTCCGGCCGCACCCTCGTGGTGACGCCGCACGACGGCGGCGACCGGCGCGAGCGGGAGCTGGCGGACGCCGACGAGGTGGCGCGCGTCCTGGCGGAGGACTTCGCGCTGCGCCTGCCGGAGGGCGTGCGGCTTCCCGGGTGAGCCCCGGCGCACACCACTCCGTGGCGTATGTCACCCGTTCCGGTGCGTCACACCGCCGCGCCACCCCATTCCAAGCCCCGGGCCTCCCGTGACCGGCGTTCCCACGGTTCGCGGGAGGCGGGCGCATGGCGATGAAAGCCCGGGCGGAGCCGTACCGGCGCCCGGGCGGACCAACCTGCGGCGAAAGCCCGGGCGGGCCGTGAAACACAGTCGTAAGCTCGCTGACATGCAGGTCATCCAGTCCACGAAGCTCGCCAACGTCTGCTACGAGATCCGCGGCCCCGTGCTCGAGGAGGCGATGCGGCTGGAGGCGGCCGGGCATCGCATCCTCAAGCTGAACACCGGCAACCCCGCCGCGTTCGGCTTCGAGTGCCCGCCCGAGATCCTCGAGGACATCCTGCGCAACCTCGCCGGGGCGCACGGCTACGGCGACGCGAAGGGGCTGCTGTCCGCGCGCCGGGCGGTGATGCAGCACTACCAGACCAAGGGCATCGACCTGGACGTCGAGGACATCTACCTCGGCAACGGCGTCTCCGAGCTGATCCAGATGTCGATGCAGGCGCTGCTCGACGACGGGGACGAGGTGCTGGTCCCGGCCCCGGACTACCCGCTGTGGACGGCCTCGGTCTCGCTGGCGGGCGGCACGGCCGTGCACTACCGCTGCGACGAGCAGGCGGACTGGATGCCGGACCTCGCCGACATCGAGCGGAAGATCACCGACCGCACCAAGGCGATGGTGATCATCAACCCGAACAACCCGACGGGTGCCGTCTACGACGACGAGATGCTGCGCGCGCTCACGGAGATCGCCCGCCGGCACAACCTGGTCGTCTGCTCCGACGAGATCTACGACCGCATCCTGTACGACGGCGCCACGCACACCCCCACCGCGACGATCGCCCCGGACCTGATGGTCCTCACCTTCAACGGGCTGTCGAAGAACTACCGGGTCGCCGGCTACCGCTCCGGCTGGATGGCCGTCTGCGGCCCCAAGGCGCACGCCTCCTCGTACATCGAGGGGCTGACGATCCTGGCCAACATGCGGCTCTGCGCCAACATGCCCTCGCAGCACGCGGTGGCCGCCGCGCTCGGCGGCCGGCAGTCGATCAACGACCTGGTGCTGCCCGGCGGCCGCATCCTGGAGCAGCGCGACGTCGCGTACGACCTGCTGACGCAGATCCCGGGCGTGACCTGCGTGAAGCCCAAGGGCGCGCTGTACCTCTTCCCCCGGCTCGACCCCAAGGTCTACAAGATCAAGGACGACCGGCAGATGGTCCTGGACCTGCTGCGGGCCGAGAAGATCATGGTGGTGCAGGGCACCGGGTTCAACTGGCCGGATCCCGACCACTTCCGCGTGGTGACGCTGCCCTCGACCGAGGATCTGACCGACGCGATCGGCCGGATCGCCCACTTCCTGGACGGCTACAGCCAGGTCTAGCGGATCTCGCTCAAGCTTTTCTCGAAGACGAACAACTTTAGACTGAATCCAAGCTAGGATGGTTCTCACAGCACCACCAGGAGGCCATCCATGTACGAACCGATCCGCACCAAATCGGTCCACACACCGGCCGACCATGCCGGCGACTTCCCGCACCGCACCCGCGAGGAGGAGCTGGACATCCAGCTCGCCGGACACCTGGCCGCCCTGCTCGCGGTCACCGACGAGCTGGGTCTCGGCGAGGCGGGCGACCGCATCGCCGGTCAGGTCGCCAGGCTGCGCGGCGCCCCGCCCGTCCGGCACGCCGGACTGAGCGACGCCCCCGCGCCCGTCCTCCACCGCCGCGCCCACGCCCTCGCGGGCCGGGCTCTGGTGGTGGCGGCCTCGCGCGCCGACACAGCGGTCGCGATCCTCTCGGCCGAGCGCATGGACGCCCACACCGAGGCGCTCGCGGCCGACGCCCGGACGCCGGTCGGCGCCCACTGACGGCCCCGGTCCACGCACCGCAGAGGCGCGTGGACCGGGTGCCACCCATGTTCAGTTGTCACGCGTGCCCATCAGTGCCGGCCACGCGGCCTGGACTTCATCCGTACGGTGACGATGCCGGCCAGCAGCAGGAGCACGGCCGCGATGCCCGCACCGGTCGCCGCGCTGCCGGTGTCGGCCATGCCGCCGCCTCCGTCATGCCCGCCGCCCCCGCCGTGGTGGCCCCCGTCGTGCGTCGGGTGCGGACCCGGGGTCCAGGACGGGCCCGGTCCGTGGGTGTGCGTGTGCGTCGGCTTCGGCGACGGGCTCGTGCTGTCCGACGGTGACGGGGTCGGCGTCGGGCAGTCGTCCGTGGGCGACGGGCTCGGGCTGGGGCTCGGGTTCGTCACCGGGACCTCGGTGGTGCAGGGCAGCTCGGGCGCCCCTTCCGTGGTGCAGCGCGCGCCCGGCGTGTCCGAGGTGACGGCGTTGCGCAGGACCGCGTCGCCCTCGTCCGGGTCGTCCACGGTGACCGTGTAGGTGATGGTCACGGAGGCTCCGGGGGCCAGCTCGCCGGACCAGTCGAGCGTCTCGCCGTTCACCTGCGCGGTGCCGGTGGTCGCGGTGGGCCCCGCGGTGAGCGAGGCGTCGTCCAGGACACCGGACAGGTCGTCGGTGAGGTGGGCGGGGCTCAGCGTGGTCTCACCGCTGTTGGTGGCGGTCACGGTGTAGGTGAGGGCGTCGCCCGGCTCGGCCTGGGCCGGCGCGGCCGTCTTGGTGATGTCCAGCACCTGGTCGAGCTTGTCGACGGGGACGGACGCGGAGGACTCGTTGGACGTCACGTCGTTGTCGCCCGCCGTGCCCTGCGCGGTGGCCGTGTTGGTGAAGGTGTCGTTGACGACGTCGGCCTCGGTCAGGACGTGGGTGCCCTCGCAGACCATGGACGAGGTCGCGGACCCCATCGGGCCGAGCGTGGTGGACGGGCAGGTCACGTCGGTGACGGACGGGTCCTCGACGTGGACGTCGGTGAGCTCCGACGTACCGGTGTTGGTGACGAGGAACTGGTAGTGCACGGTGTCGCCGACCTCGAAGGGCTCGGTGGCCGCGTTGTCCGGGGGCGCCACCGTCTTGACCAGGTTCAGCTGGTCGAGCTCGTCCACGGAGCTGGCTTCGAGCGCCCGGATGAGGTGGGTGTCGATGCTGCCGCCGGTCGACCCGGAGAAGCCGAACTTGTACGTGGGCGGGGCGTCGGCCGTCATCTGCGTGGACAGCACGGGCTGGAAGCCGGCGCCGTCGTTGAAGTCGATCTCGACGGCCACGGTCGGCCGGGTGTCCGGGCTGACCGTGATGTGCACGGTGCGCTTGGCGGGGAGCGGGTCGGTGCCCTTCTCCCGCAGACTGCCCGGCAGCGTGGAGCGGAAGCCGGACGACTGGGTGGCGTCCGCCTCGATGGTGGAGTCCAGGAAGCAGTAGCCGTCGTCGCCCTGCCCGGGACCGCGCAGCGTGACGGTGTC
Organism: Streptomyces sp. CB01249; assembly: GCF_001905735.1. GTDB lineage: Bacteria > Actinomycetota > Actinomycetes > Streptomycetales > Streptomycetaceae > Streptomyces. Next base: position 776,130 of record NZ_LISW01000002.1, on the reverse strand, counting down.
GGGGACCGGGAGTCCGCTGGTGACCGGGGACTTCTGGCCGTCGGGGCAGCCGTTGCCGCGCAGCTCCGCGTCGTTGGCGAAGTTCCCGTACGCGTCGAGCCCGACGCCGAGGTAGCCGCCGTCGACCCCGGGTTCCAGGTTGCGCTGGGCGTACCCGAGGGAGCCGCCGTTGGCCCCGGCCTTGGTGAGGTCCACCGAGCCGTCGACCAGGAAGAAGCCGATGCCGTCGGCCCCGGCGTCCCCGGTCCCGTACTGGTACTGCTCGAACGTGACGTCGAGCCCGCCGTTGCCGGGCAGCGGGCGGTTGTAGAGCATCCCGCCGACCCGGTAGTAGTCGTGGTCCGTGAGCTGGAGCCACCCCGGCGTCTGGCCCGGGGTGGGCACGGGCGGGGTCATCTGGGTGTCGGGGTCGTCGCACGGACCGGTCTGCGACTGCCCGGCCGGCGGTTCGGCCGACGCGCCGGTCAGGCAGGCCGTGTCCAGGGGGACGAAGCCGGGGTCGGCGACCGAGGTGCCGGTGAAGGTCTCGTCCAGCAGCACGGACTGGCCGAGCGCCCGGGCCGACGAGGAGGCGGCGGGTGCGGCGTCGGAGGTGGGGCCGGCGGACTGGGCCACACCGGAGGCGGTGGTCAGCAGGAGCCCCAGCGCCGTTCCCGCACAGGCGGTGGCCGCCACGGCCGGAACGTGGAGCAACCGTTCATATTTGCGCATGAAAAAAACATAAGAAAATGGGATATGACGCTCGGTCAGCCCACCCGGGACACGCCGCAGCGGCGGCCGAATGGCGGCGCGGGCCGCGGGGGCGCAGTACTCAGGGGGCAGACGGCGACACGGTCGCGGCCCCGGCCGTCGACTGGAACGTCACGTCGTCGGCCTCGCACTCCGGCGGCCCCAGCACCGCGGTGGGCCCGACGACCCGCTCGGACACCGTGGCGCCGACCGCCAGGTCCTCCACGACCAGGGTGCGCTTCCCGGCGGCCGCGTCCTTCCCGCTCCCGGCCGCGCGGTCCCGGAAGACGAGGTGCACGGTGTACGTCCCGCGCCGCGCCGCCTCACTCGTGATCCGCACCCCCGCCACGGGGCGGCGCGTCTCCGCGTCCATCCGGCAGGAGGTGACGGTGACATCGTCGTGCGGGTACCGCATGTCCGCATGGACCTCGCCGTACGTGTAGGCGAACAGGATCATGACGACGAGCCCGCCCACCGCAGCCAGGGCGAACAGCCCGCCCACGGTGATCAGGGCGATCGACATGCCGCCCATGCGGCGCCCGGGGAAGAGCGGCGGGCCGCCCTCCGTCGTTTTCGGGTACGGCGGATACTGCATGCCGAGCGGCCCCCTCCGCTGCCGCGCACCGGCGGCGCGACCGGCTCAACCGTACGGCCGGGTGCCTCACCCCTGCAGCTCTGAAGGATCACAACCCGGGTACGAACAGGGCACGTTGAGCAGGCCGATGGCCCCCGAAGCGGCTTCGGGGGCCATCGGCGTACGTACGCGGGAACTCAGCCCAGGCGCGCGACCAGGGAGCGGTACTCGTCCCACAGCTCCTTCGGCGTGTGCTCGCCGAAGGTGTTGAGGTGCTCGGGGACCAGCGCCGCCTCCTCGCGCCAGACCTCCTTGTCGACCTTCAGCAGGAAGTCGAGGTCCGCCTCGGCGAGGTCCAGGCCCTCGGTGTCGAGGGAGCCCTTCGCGGGAAGGATGCCGATCGGCGTCTCGACGCCCTCCGCCTTCCCCTCCAGACGCTCCACGATCCACTTCAGGACGCGGCTGTTCTCGCCGAAGCCGGGCCAGACGAACTTGCCCGCGTCGTTCTTACGGAACCAGTTCACGTAGTAGATCTTCGGCAGCTTCGACTGGTCCGGCTTGTCCGCGCCGACCTTGATCCAGTGGCCCATGTAGTCGCCCATGTTGTAGCCGCAGAACGGCAGCATGGCGAACGGGTCGCGGCGCAGCTCGCCGACCTTGCCCTCGGCGGCGGCGGTCTTCTCGGAGGCGACGTTGGCGCCGAGGAAGACACCGTGCTGCCAGTTGAAGGACTCGGTGACCAGCGGGACGGCGGAGGCGCGGCGGCCGCCGAAGAGGATGGCCGAGATCGGCACGCCCTTCGGGTCCTCCCACTCGGGCGCGATGATCGGGCACTGCCCGGCCGGGACGGTGAAGCGGGCGTTGGGGTGGGCGGCGGGCGTCCCGGACTCGGGGGTCCAGTCGTTGCCCTTCCAGTCCGTGAGGTGCGCGGGCGGCTCCTCGGTCATGCCCTCCCACCAGACGTCGCCGTCGTCGGTGAGCGCGACGTTGGTGAAGACGGAGTTGCCCCACATCGTCTTCATGGCGTTGGCGTTGGTGTGCTCGCCGGTGCCGGGCGCGACGCCGAAGAACCCGGCCTCCGGGTTGATCGCGTACAGCCGGCCGTCCTCGCCGAACCGCATCCACGCGATGTCGTCGCCGATGGTCTCGACGGTCCAGCCGGAGATCGTGGGCTCCAGCATGGCGAGGTTCGTCTTGCCGCAGGCGCTCGGGAACGCGGCGGCGACATACTTCGCCTCACCGCGCGGCGGCGTGAGCTTCAGGATCAGCATGTGCTCCGCGAGCCAGCCCTCGTCGCGGGCCATGACGGAGGCGATGCGCAGCGCGTAGCACTTCTTGCCGAGCAGCGCGTTGCCGCCGTAGCCGGAGCCGTACGACCAGATCTCGCGGTCCTCCGGGAAGTGCGAGATGTACTTGGTCTCGTTGCAGGGCCAGGGGACGTCCTCCTGGCCCTCCGCCAGGGGGGCACCGAGGGTGTGGACGGCCTTCACGAAGAAGCCGTCGGAGCCGAGCTCGTCCAGCACCGGCTGCCCCATGCGCGTCATGGTGCGCATCGAGACGGCGACGTACGCGGAGTCGGTGATCTCGACGCCGATCGCGGACAGCGGGGACCCGAGCGGGCCCATGCAGAACGGGACGACGTACATCGTGCGGCCGCGCATCGAGCCGCGGAAGACACCCCGCTCACCCGTGAAGATCTCCCGCATCTCGGCGGGGTCCTTCCAGTGGTTCGTCGGACCGGCGTCCTCCTCCTTCTCGGAGCAGATGAACGTACGGGTCTCGACGCGGGCGACGTCGCTGGGGTCGGAGGCCGCGTAGTAGGAGTTCGGGCGCTTGATCTCGTCCAGCTTGGTGAAGGTGCCCTTGGCGACGAGCTCCCCGCACAGGCGCTCGTACTCGGCCTCGGAACCGTCGCACCAGACCACCCGGTCCGGCTCGGTGAGTGCTGCGATCTCGTCCACCCAGGAGATCAGCTCCTGGTGGTTGGTGGGAACAGTGAGGGGAGCCGCGATGTCGCGCGCCACGATCGCTCCTTGATGAGGGTGTATTCGGTTGGTGCTCCTGCTGCCCCGTGGGGGCCTCGACCCGGATGCGTGTACCCCTTCGATTCCCCTGGCGCTCATCCGGTGCCGACCGCACTCATTTGATCATCCGACCCTCGCGCCCATATGTCCAGAGGGCCGCCCATGTGAGCATGCACACTCGGTTCCGGCCCATATCCGGTACCTACGGGCCCGTAGGTACGATGCGGGAATGACTGCTGCCGCTGCCGCACCCGACAACGCCGGCCCCCGCACGGCCACGCTCGCCGACACTCCGCTGAAGCCCCTGATGCGCGGCTGGCTGCACGCCGGAATGTTCCCCGCCGTGGTCATAGCGGGCATCGTGCTCGTCGCGCTCTCGGACAGCACCCGGGGGCGGATCGCCTGTGCGATCTACGTCCTGACGGCGTGCCTGCTCTTCGGCGTGAGCGCGGTCTACCACCGGGGGACGTGGGGGCCGCGCGGCGAGGCCGTCCTGCGCAGGCTCGACCACGCGAACATCTTCCTGATCATCGCGGGGACGTACACCCCGCTGACCCTGCTCCTGCTGCCCGAGTCCACCGGGACCCCGCTGCTGTGGGCGGTGTGGGCGGCGGCGCTCGCCGGCATAGCCTTCCGGGTCTTCTGGGTCGGCGCCCCGCGCTGGCTGTACACGCCGTGCTACATCGCGATGGGCTGGGCGGCGGTCTTCTTCCTGCCCGACTTCATGCGGACCGGCGGGATCGCGGTGCTGGTCCTGGTGGTCGTCGGCGGCGTGCTCTACAGCGCGGGCGGTGTCATCTACGGCATCAAGCGGCCGAACCCGTCACCGCGCTGGTTCGGCTTCCACGAGGTGTTCCACTCGCTGACGCTGGCCGCGTTCGTGGTGCATTACGTGGGCATCTCGCTGGTGGCGTACACCCACAGCTGACGTCTTCGCGGGGGCTTGTGCGGGGCGCCCCGGGGGCGCCCCGCACAGGTCTCACGCCCCGCCGAGCGCGCGGGCCAGCGTCTCCGGGTCCGTCGTCGGGGCGTCGCAGACGAAGTGCCGGCAGACGTACGCGGTCGGCGCGCCGTCCGCCTTCGGCCGGTCGGCCAGCAGCGGGAACTCCGCCCCGCCCGACTCCCCCGCCGCGACGACCGCACCGGGCGCCCGCCCGAGCAGGGCCGTACGGTGCAGCTCCCCGCCGACCGGCCCGGCGACGGCCACCTCGCGCGGCCCGTCGAGCAGCGCCTCGGCCACCGCGAGCCCCCAGCCGATGAAGCGCGGGGCGCGCGGGCCCAGCGCCTTCACGACGCCCAGGGCCTCCTCGGCGGCGGTGCGGTGCGGCTCGGAGCCGGTGTGCGCGGCGTACGAGAGGAGCGCCCCGGCGGCGGCCGTCCAGCCGGCCGGGGTCGCGCTGTCGGTGGGGTCCTGGGGGCGCCGGATCAGCCGCTCGGCGTCGTCCGCGGTGTCGTACAGCTGGCCGCCCTCGCCCCGGAAGTGCTGGAGCACGATGTCCAGCAGGAATCCGGCGAACTCCAGCCAGGCCCCCTCGCCGGTGACCCCGGCCAGCGCGAGGAAGCCCTCCGCGACGTCCCCGTAGTCCTCCAGGACCCCGGCGTGGTCACCGGCGCGCCCGTCCTTCGACGTCCGCACGAGCCGGGCGACGGGGCCCATGTGCACCCGCACCAGCAGATCGGCGGCCTCGGTGGCGCGCTCGACCAGGTCGGGCCGGCCGAAGAAGGCGCCGGTCTCCGCGAGCGCGGCGATGGCGAGCCCGTTCCAGGCGGCGACGATCTTGTCGTCGCGCCCGGGGCGCGGGCGCTCGTCCCGGGCGGCGAGCAGCCGCGCGCGTACGGCGGCGGCGCGGGGGTCGTCGGGGTCACGGAGGTCATCGGGGCCGCCGGGCAGCTGGAGAACGGAGGAGCCCTCCTCGAAGGTGCCCTCCTCGGTCACCCCGAAGTGCGCGGCGGCGAACGCGGCATCCTCCTCGCCCAGCACCTCGCGCAGCTGCTCCGGCGTCCACACGTAGTACGCGCCCTCGACGTGCTTGCCGTGCGCGTCCTCGCTGTCGGCGTCGAGCGCGGAGGCGAATCCGCCCTCGGGCGTCCGCAGCTCGCGCACCATGAAGTCGGCGGTCTCCAGGGCCACCCGCCGGGCGAGCTCGGACCCGGTGGAACGCCAGAGGTGGGCGTACACGCGGCAGAGCAGCGCGTTGTCGTAGAGCATCTTCTCGAAGTGCGGGACGACCCAGTCCCGGTCCACGGCATACCGGGCGAACCCGCCGCCGAGCTGGTCGTAGATCCCACCCCGGGCCATCGCCGCGCAGGTGTCGGCGGCCATCTGAAGGGCGCCGTCCGCGCCGGTGCGGGCGTGGTGGCGCAGCAGGAACTCCAGCGCCATGGACGGCGGGAACTTGGGCGCCCCGCCGAACCCGCCCCGCTTCTCGTCGTAGTCCCGGGTCAGCCCGAGCAGCGCCTGCGCGAGCTCCGCCTCCCCGGGCGGCCCGTCGCCGCCGTGCGCGAGACTCCTCTCGGACAGGTCCCGCACGATCCGCCCCGCGACCTCCCCGACCTCGTCGCGCCGGTCGGCCCAGGCGGCGCCGACCCCTTCGAGCACCTGCCGGAAGGAGGGCATCCCGTGCCGGGCCTCGGGCGGGAAGTAGGTCCCGAAGTAGAACGGCTCCGCGTCCGCGGTGAGAAACACGGTCATCGGCCACCCACCCTGCCCGGTGGCCGCCTGCACCGCCTCCATGTACACCGCGTCCACATCGGGCCGTTCCTCACGGTCCACCTTCACGGACACGAAGTGCTCGTTCATGTACGCGGCGGTCGCCTCGTCCTCGAACGACTCGTGCGCCATGACGTGACACCAGTGACAGGACGAGTACCCGACGCTGAGCAGCACCGGAACGTTCCGCCTTCTGGCCTCCTCGAACGCCTCGGGCGACCACGGCCACCAGTGGACGGGGTTGTCGGCGTGCTGCAGGAGGTACGGGGAGGTGCTCTGCGCTAGTCGGTTGGCCATGGGGCCATCCTTGCGCACGCGCCCCCGGACGCCCACGTACGACAGGGGCCGGGGGCGGAAGCGCTTGGTCGGTCAGACGAAGTAGCGGGCCTGTAGGCGGTACAGGTCGGCGTAGGGGCCGTTGGCCTGGATGAGGTTGTCGTGGGTGCCGACCTCGGCTACCCGGCCGTGGTCCAGGACGACGATGAGGTCGGCCGCGCGGGCGGTGGTGAAGCGGTGGGTGACCAGTACGGTCACCCCGCCGTCGAGGCGGTCGATCTCGGCGTACTGCTGGAACAGCCACTCCTCGGACCGGGCGTCGAGACTGGCGGAGGGCTCGTCCAGGATCCGCAGCAGCGGTGTCCGCCGCATCGCGGCCCGGGCGTTGGCGAGGGTCTGCCACTGGCCGCCCGACAGGCCCTTGCCGTCCCACGAGGTGCGGCCGAGCCGGGTGTCCAGGCCGTCGGGGAGCCCGGAGAGGAGCCTGTCGCCGCCCGCGGTGCGCAGCGCTTCGAGGATGCGTTCCGGGTCGTCGCGGTGGTCGAGCAGGCCCAGTCCGACAGTGTCCTGGAGGGACATCTCGATCGGGACCGGGTCCTGGAAGGCCACGGTGGTCCGGGCCCGCCACTCCTCCGGGGAGAACTGGGCGAGGTCGGTGCCGTCCACCAGGACGCGCCCCGCGTCGGGACGGTAGAAGCCGGAGAGCATGGTGACGAAGGTGGACTTCCCGGCGCCGTTCTCGCCGACCAGGGCGACCACCGCACCGGCCGGGAGGCGGAGGTCGACGGCGTCCAGGGAGGGCTGGTCGCGGTTCCAGTACTGGAAGGTGAGGCCTTCCAGCGTGATCCCGTCGCGCAGTGCGTCCGGCACCGCCGCCGGGGTGGCCGGGACGACGGCCGCCCGCTCCGCTTCGGCGTCCTCGACCACGTCGAGGAAGACCCGGGTCGCCCGCAGCGACTCCAGGGTCCAGAAGCTCAGGTTCAGCAGGCCCTGCACCTGTCCGGTGATCTGGCTGCTGACGGCGACGGCGGTGATGACCAGGCCGAGCGACGCGTCGCCGGACAGGGCGGCGCGCACCATCAGGACGATCGCGCCCGCGTAGGCCAGCACGAAGAGCAGCCACGCCAGGGCGACCCGCACCCGGGCCCGCCCGTCGGTTGCGGCGATGTCGCGGCCGGCGGCGTCCCACTGCGCGCGGTGCCTGCGCCGCAGTTCGCCCGCAAGTCCGAACAGGCGGGTCTCCCGGCCGGGTGCCGCGGTGGTGGCGAGCGTGAACAGGTGCCCGGCCAGCCGGGTGCCGGGCGTGGTCCGCTCTTCGGCCTCGCCGCGCCGCTTGTCCGCGGCCTTGGTGGCCAGCACGGTGGGGACGGCGAAGAGCGGCAGCACCGCGAGGACCGGGACGACCGACGCCATCAGCACCGCCGAGGCGATCAGCGCCAGCGCGGCTCCGGTCAGCCAGAGCAGCCGGTCGAAGGCCGGTCCGATCTCACCGCGGGTGGCCCGGGCCGTGGCCGCCTTGTCGGAACGGCTCGGACGCTCGTAGACCTCCAGCGTCGGCGTCGTACCGACCACGTCGATGAACCGCAGCTCGATCCGGTTCTGGATCTCCTCCTGAAGCCGCAGCCGGGTGAAGTACCCGGCGATGAACGTGCCCTGGGTGAGCATCACGAATATCGCCGCGGCGAGCGTCAGGAGCAGCAGGCCGTCCGTCGAGTGACGGGTCGCCACCTCGCTGAAGAGGCCGAGCAGCACGGCCAGGCCCACCCCGGTGGCCGGTTCGAGCAGGGCCACCGCCACCACGAGCAGGGACCGGATCCGGTCCGTACGGGGTCCGATCGCCAGGACGAACCGCAGCGCGCCGATCAAGACGCCACCTCCTCAAAGCGCTTGGCCTGCAGGCGGAACAGCTCCGCGTACCGGCCGTCGGCGGCCAGCAGGTCCTCGTGGGTGCCGTCTTCGATGATCCGGCCGCCGTCGAGCACGACCACCCGCTCCGCTTTGCGCACGGTGGCGAACCGGTGCGAGATGGCGATGGTGGTGGCCCCCGCGGTGAGCTCGTGGAACGTGTCGTAGAGCCGGGCCTCCGCGCGGGGGTCCAGGCTGGCGGCCGGTTCGTCCATGATCAGCAGCTGTGCGCCGTGGCGCAGGCCGAACAGCGCCCGGGCGATGGCGATGCGCTGCCATTCGCCGCCCGACGCATCGACCCCGCCCGCGTAACCGCTGGACATCACCGTGTCCCAGCCGTCGGGGAGCCGCTCGATGAAGTCCAGCAGTCCGGCCTGTCGTGCCACGGCGCGCAGTCCGTCCTCGTCGTCCGCGTGGGCCAGCGAGCCGAACGCGATGTTGTCGCGCACGGTCAACTCGTAACGGCCGAAGTCCTGGAACACCGCGACGACTTGGCGCTGCCAGCCGCGACGCCCCGCGTCGTCGACCGGCACCCCGGCGACGTTGAGCGAGCCCCCGCTCGGAGCGTCCAGTCCGGCGATGAGGCGGGCCAGTGTGGTCTTGCCCGCGCCATTGAGGCCGACGACGGCGAGCGACTGTCCGGCGGGCACGGTGAGGTCGATGCCGTGCAGCACCTCGCCCGCGCCGCCGCCGTAGGAGAACCGCAGGCCCGCGCAGGTGAGGGCCCCGGAGGCCGCCGGGGCGACGGCCGATGCAACGGCCGGTTCCGTGGCGGGTTCTGCTGCGGGGAAGGACAGCGCCTCGGCCGCGGCCTTCCCTCCGAAGCCCATACGCAGATCATCGTCGTCCGCCCGCAGCACCTGCATCAGCGCCCGCACGGCCAGGCCGCCGATCGCCAGATCACCCACGGTCGTCCCGTCGGCGCGGGTCGCGGCCCGGTACGCCAGGTAGCAGAAGACCGAGGCGACGGCGGCGCCGGTGAGCAGCACGACCACCACCACGAACAGGTCGTGCTCCCGCCGTCGCCGCCAGACGCCCGCCATGTTCGTACGCCACTCCGCCTGGTACGCGTCGCGGAAGAACCCGGCCAGGCCGAACAGCCGCACCTCCCGGGCGGCTCCGGGGGTGATCGGCACGTCCCGCAGGTAGGACGTACGGCGCAGTTCCGTCGTCTGGTTCACCGTCTCGACCACGGCTTTGCGGTAGTTCCGGACCAGCCGGGAGTGGAGCAGGGTGAACACGACGAAGACGATCGGCCCCAGCCACCAGGCGACCCCGGTGAGCAGCGCGGCGGAACCGATCGCGGTCACCCACAGGGTGGACCGGGTGGAGTAGCCGAAGACGGCCTCCCCCGGGGGCATGTCGATGGTCCCGGCGCCCCGGGCCCGGCTGATCCGGCCGAGGTAGGCGGAATCCTCCAGGTGACCGACGGTCGTCGGCTCCGAGGCCGCCCCCATCACCCGCTCGCCCAGCCGCCCGGTGACCCGGCGGCCGAGCGCCCGGCCCAGCGCGCTGCGTGCCGACTCGGTGAGGTGGGTGACGAGGAACAGCACGACGATGACCGCGACCCAGCGGTAGCAGTCGTCCGCCACCGAACCGCTCGTGCCCTTGCCGGCCGCCGAGGTGAGACCGTCCACGAGTTCACCGATCGCGACGGTGATACCGACCGGCGCGGCGCCGGCCAGCACGGCCGTGAGCACGGTCAGGGTACTCACGGCCGGGGCCTCCGCAAAGGAGTACCGGACGAGAGCGGGCAACACCCGCTGCTTCGCCGGGGCCGCGGGGCGGCCCGTACCCGTAGTCATGCCTGCCCCTGGGTGCTTGACATCGCTCTTTCTCCTGCTCGGTCAGTGCTTCTGCGGCGCTGCGGTGCGGTCAACACCTGTGGACGGCCGCGGCAGCATACGCCTCGCGGAGCCTGCGCTTGAGAACTTTTCCGGTAACGCCCACCGGGATCGACTCCCGGTCAGCAGAACGGAGTTCGGCGAGCGGTGGCTTGTCCAGGCCCACAGCGACCCAACACCCCATCGCCCTAAAGGCGTTCCCGACCGGTGGGCCGCTCCCCTCCCTCGCGCAGACGCGCCGTACGCAGGACACTGGACCTCGCGACCAGCGGAGCCTGAGGGGGACACAGATGCTGATGCGGGACGGCCACCGGGCCGACGCGGAACGGCTGTTGGTACGGGCGGTGGAGGAAGAGGCACGGCGCAGCGGCGGACGGACCGACCCGTCCGTCCTGCTGACCCGGGCGCGGGCCGCCCTCGACACCATCGCGGAGGGCGCGGCGGAGGAGTACGCGGCGTATGTGCAGGCGCTCGACGCGGCGGCGGGCGGGCAGCGCTTCCGCCGGGAGAGCATGGCGACGCCGTTGCTGGTCACCGGGGTCGCCGCCGCCGCGGCCTTCGGCGCCGACGTGGCGCTCGGCACCGCGTCCGGTCTCGCGCTCGGCGCGGGCGCGGTCGTCGCCGTGGCGGGGGCCACCGCGACGGTCGCCAAGGCCACCTCCTCGCACCGGCCGGCCGCCCCGGCGGGCGCGAGTCCGGAGCAGCTGCGGCTGCAATGGCTGGCCGCCCTGGACGTACGGGGCATACGCCCGTTCCTCGACCAGCAGCGGATGCTCACCGCCACCACCCGCGCCCCGGCGAAGAAGGCCGCCGCCAAGGCGCGCACCCCGCTGCGCGGCGGGGACCGCAGCGCGGCCGCGCGGATGCGGTCGCTGCTTGAGCAGTCGTTCGGCCATCTCCCGGCGGCCGACGGGCTGTTCGCGGGGCGGCGGGGCGAGCTGGCCCGCATCGGCCAGTGGGTGCACGCGGCCCGCGCGTCGACCGAGACGAAGCCGACCGTCGTCGTGCTGCACGGCCCCCCGGGCGCCGGGCGCACCACGCTCGCCGTACGCGCGGCGCACGAGTTGAAGGACCAGTTCAAGGGCGCGTGCGTGGTGGACCTGCGGGGCGACGCGGAGGGCGAGGCACCGCTGCCGACCCGGGACGCGCTGCTGCATCTGCTGAACCGGCTGGGCGCGCCCCGCGAGCAGCTGCTGTTCCGGGACAGCGCGTCCGCCGAGCAGCAGGTGCGGCGGCTCAGCGAGCTGTACCACCAGCATCTGACGGGCACGGCCGTGACGATCGTCCTGGACGACGCCCGGGACGCGGAGCAGGTCGCGACGCTGATCCCGGAACGCTCCGACAGCCTGGTCCTGGTCACCGCCCGCGAGCCGCTGGACCTGCCGGACTCGCTGCCCGCCTGGGTGCACCGGCTGGAGGTCGGGGCCCTCGATCCGGGCGGCGCGGAGGAGCTGCTGCGCGGGGTCTCGCAGGAGGCCGAGCCGGGTCCGTACGACTATCCGTCGAGCGAGGCGATCACCGAGCTGTGCGGGGGGCTGCCGCTGGCCCTGCGCGTCGCCGGTTCCGCGCTCGGGGCGCGTACGGCGGACGTGCTGGCCGCGGACCTGGCCGCGTACGGCCCGGTGCCGCCCGTCGAGCGGGCCCTGTGGCTGCGCTACACCGACCAGTCCGAGCAGGCCAGGCGGCTGCTGCGGCGGCTCGCGCTGGCGGGCCGGGCGAGCCTGGGCGCTGCGGCGGCCGCGGCGCTGCTCTCCGCCGACGAGCAGGAGGCCGGGCGGCTGCTGACGGCCCTGTCCGGGGCCGGGCTGCTCGACCACGTACGCGGCTCCCGCTACCGGCTGCACGACCTGGTACGCGGCTTCGCCCTGGCCCGGCTGCTGGACGAGGAGGAACCGGCGGAGCGCGCCGCCGCGCAGGAGCGGCTGATCGCGAACTACGCGGAGCTGGCCGGTGCGGTGATCCGGATGGTGGACGGCAAGATGTCGACCCGGGCCGGTCAGTTCGGCTCGCACGGCTTCAGCTCGCTGGACGCGGCCCTGCGCTGGCTGGACGACGAGTCGAGCTTCATCACCTCCGCCCTGCGGCACGCGGAGGGCGTCGACCAGGCGGCGGTCCTCGCCCTGCTCGGCGCGCTCTGCGACTACTGCCTGCTGCGCGGCGACCTGTACCGGCTGGGCGAGATCAGCGAGCTGTCCCAGGCGGTCGACCAGGGCCTCCTCGAACGCTCGGTGCGGTGGCGTACGGGCATCGCGGCCCGGCAGCTCGGCGAGCTGGACAAGGCCCGCACCACGCTGTCCTCCGTCGTCGGCCTGTACCGCGAGGCGCAGAACGACGCCGGTACGGCGTTGGCGCTGTGCTCCCTCGGCATCACGCTGCACCACCAGGGCAACCTGACCGAGGCGGCGGCCCGGCTCCGCGAGGCGATGGAGCTCCAGCTCGCCGCGGGGCAGGACGCGGACCGGGCCTGGTCGCTGCACGCGCTGGCCGCCGTCGAACGCGACCGGGGCAACCTGGCCGAGGCGGTGACCCTCCTGGACACCGCGCTCACCCTGCACCGCGAGGGCGAGTCGCTGCACGGCGAGGCGTGGACCCGGTTCCAGTCGGGCCAGGTCCGGCTGCGTCTGGGCGAGGTGGAGGAGGCCGAGACCGCCCTGCGCGCCGCCCTCGATCTGTACGGGCGGACCCGGGACGAGCGCGGTGTGGCGTGGGCGACGACCCAGCTGGCCCGGGCCCGGCTGCTGGACGGCGAGCCGGGCGCGGCGGTCGAGCAGCTGGCCGCGGCCCTGACCCGGCACCGGGACAACGAGGATGCGCGCGGCGAGGCGTGGACCCTGTACTACCTGGGCCAGGCGCTGGAGGAGACCGGCGACACGGTGGAGGCCGTACGGCACCTGGAGCGGGCCCGGACGATGTTCTCGCGGATGCGCGACGTCTACGGTCTCGCGTGCGCCCGGCACCACTCGGGGCGCGTCACCCGGGACCAGCGGGCCGCCCAGACGGGCAACCTGCGCAATTCCGGCTTCGCCCGCCAGCTGCTGGCCGACGCGCGGGCGGACTTCCGGCGCATCGGGGTCGCCCACGGCGAGGCGTGGACCTGCCTGGACCTCGCGCTGATCGACGCGGGCAACCAGCGGACGCCCCAGGCCCTCGGGCTGTGCGACGAGGCGGTCGCCCTGTTCGAGTCGTACGGGGACGCGCGCGGCGCGGACTGGGCGCGCTTCCTGCGGTGCACGCTGCTGCCGTACGCCTCGCCGGGCGGCGCCGAGGTGGGCACGGTCGTCGCCCAGCAGGAGCTGGCCGAGCTCCGCGCGTCCGGCCACCCGGCCAGGGACCGCAAGGTGGACGAGTGCGCGGACACCTACCGGGTGATCCTGGACCGGGGCGCGGACCTGGAAACGGGCTGGCAGGCGTGGTCACTGCACCTGACGCCGTCCCGACGGACCCGGGAGATCATGGGCGTAAGGGTCTGATCTCCGCACCATCAACGGCAGGCGGGGCGCAGCCAAGCGCGCGCCCCGCCGTCCTACTTCCGCTTCGCGGACACCGGCTCGGCCGACTCCTCGGCCGCCGGGTCCGGGGTCTCCTCGAAGTTCACCCGCCCCATGTGCCGGTTCATCGACTTCATGAGCGCCCACACGCCCACGGCGAGCGCCGCGAAGACGATGAAGCCGAGGACCCCGGGGGTCACCTTGTTCTTGTCGAGTTCCTCGGCGAGCGGGACGAGGTTCGTCAGTGCCTGAGTCGCGTACATATCAGGCATTGTCGCGGATGCCCGCGAAGAGGTCGCTCTCGGGGAGGGAGGTATCGACCAGAGACTTCGCCAGCTCGTACTCCTCGGTCGGCCAGACCTCCCGCTGGATGTCCATCGGGACGCGGAACCAGCCGCCGTCCGGATCGATCTGCGTGGCGTGCGCGATCAGCGCCTTGTCCCGGATCTCGAAGAAGTCCGCGCACGGAACGTGCGTGGTCAGGGTGCGCTCGGCGCGCCCGAACTCCTTCCACCGCTCCAGCCACTCCCCGTACGGCGACTCCATGCCGCGGGCGAGCAGCGCCTCGTGCAGGGCGACGGTGCGCGGCCGGTTGAAGCCCTGGTTGTAGTAGAGCTTCTGCGGCGCCCAGGCGGGGCCGAACTCCGCCTCGGGGAACTTCTCGGTGTCCGCCGCGCCCTCGAAGGCGATCATCGAGATGGTGTGGGTCATGATGTGGTCGGGGTGCGGGTAGCCCCCGTTCTCGTCGTACGTGGTGATGACCTGCGGCCGGAACGCGCGGATCTTCGCGACGAGGCGGCCGGCGGCGACGGTCTCGTCCTCCAGGGCGAAGCAGCCCTCGGGGAGCGGGGGCAGCGGGTCGCCCTCGGGCAGGCCCGAGTCCACGAAGCCGAGCCACTCCTGCTTCACGCCCAGGATCTCCCGGGCCTCGTCCATCTCCTTGCGGCGCACCTCGTGGATGTTCTCCTCGATGTACGCGTCGCCCTGGAGTTTCGGGTTGAGGATGGAGCCGCGCTCGCCTCCCGTGCAGGTCACGACCAGCACGTCCACCCCCTCGGACACATACTTGGCCATGGTGGCCGCGCCCTTGCTCGACTCGTCGTCGGGGTGAGCGTGTACGGCCATCAGTCGAAGCTGCTCAGTCAAGACTCGATCCTCAGTGATTGGTCGCGATGTGCGACTTCTATAGTGACCGAACCGGGGGGTGGAAAATTCCTCGATCCCCGGCACGGGAGGAACGATCATGACGGCGGTGCGCGAGGCGCTTCCCGAGAACCGCTACGGCCGCTCCGCGGACCAGCGCGCGGACCGCAAGCTCAAGATCATCGGCGCGGTGCTCGGCGCGGTCCTGCTGGGCGTGGTCGGCTGGATCGGCTACGACTACGTGGGCGGCAAGGGCCTCAGCGCCGAGATGATCAAGTTCAAGGTCACCTCGGACGAACGCGTCGAGGTGCACCTGGAGGTCCGCAAGGGCCGGGACGACCGGGGCTACTGCACCCTCCGCTCGCTCAGCGAGAACGGCACGGAGGTCGCCCGCAAGGACTTCCGCTTCGATGACGACAGCGACCGGATCGACAGGATCCTGACCCTGCGGACCACGTCCCGGGCGACCGCCGTCGAGCTGCTGGGCTGCACGGAGGACGGCGGGGCGTCGAGTTGACCGCAGCACGCCCGTCGTAACCCCATTTGACCGGCCCTGACCTGCGGTTTCCACGGTCGGGACTTTTACCTTCTCCCCCTTTTCCCGGTGAATTGTTAGGCTCGTGGTTTCGCCCACCCGTAGCAGCGCATGCTTGCGGGTAGGGCGTTGCTTTGTATTCCCAGTACCGACGAGGAGCACCCTGTGACCCAGACCAGCGAAAACGTCACCTGGCTCACGCAGGAGGCGTACAACCAGCTCAAGGCCGAGCTGGAGTACCTGTCTGGTCCCGCGCGCACGGAGATCGCCGTCAAGATCGCGGCGGCCCGTGAGGAGGGGGACCTGCGCGAGAACGGCGGGTACCACGCGGCCAAGGAGGAGCAGGGCAAGATGGAGCTCCGGGTGCGCCAGCTGACCCAGCTCCTCGAACACGCGAAGGTCGGCGAGGCGCCGGCCGACGACGGCGTGGTCGAGCCCGGCATGGTCGTGACGATCGCCTTCGACGGCGACGAGGACGACACGATGACCTTCCTTCTGGCCTCCCGTGAGTACGCGAGCGCGGACATCGAGACGTACTCCCCGCAGTCGCCGCTCGGCGTGGGCGTGAACGGCAAGAAGACCGGCGACAACGCCGACTACGAGCTGCCGAACGGCAGGACCGCCACGGTGAAGATCCTGTCGGCGAAGCCGTACACCGGCTGATCCGTACGTGAGAGAGCCCCGGCCGCACCATGCGGCCGGGGCTCCTCCGTGTCCGGGAACTCCCGGACGGCGACTCCCGGACAGCGACTCTCAGACGGCGACCGAGCGGTACTTGCGTACGGCCAGGGTCCGGAAGACCACGATGATCAGCACCGACCAGATCAGCGAGGCCCAGACGGGGTGCTCCATCGGCCAGGCGCCCGTCACCGACTTCGGGACGCCCGCGATCGTGTTGCCGAACAGTTCGCGGGCCGCCGCCACCGTCGCGCTGAACGGGTTCCACTCGGCGACGTACTGGAGGAACTTCGGCATGCCGTTGACCGGCACGAAGGCGTTCGAGATGAACGTCAGCGGGAAGAGCCAGATCAGGCCGCCGGAGGTGGCCGCCTCCGGGGTGCGGACGGAAAGGCCGATCAGCGCGCCGATCCAGGTGAACGCGTAGCCGAGCAGGAGCAGCAGGCCGAAGCCGCCGAGGACCTTGCCGATGTTCTCGTGGGTGCGCCAGCCCACGATCAGCGCGACGCCCGCGAGGACGACGAGCGTGACGGCGGTCTGCACCAGGTCGGCCAGTGTCCGCCCGGTCAGCACCGCGCCCCGGGCCATCGGCAGCGACCTGAACCGGTCGATGAGGCCCTTGTGCATGTCCTCCGCGATGCCCGCGCCGGCGCCCGCCGTGGCGAAGGTGACGGTCTGCGCGAAGATGCCCGCCATCAGGAATTCCTTGTACGCACTGGCGCTGACGCCCGCGCCCGGAATGGCGATAGAGCCGCCGAACACGTACGTGAAGAGCACCACGAACATGACCGGCTGGATGATCCCGAACAGGATCATCTCGGGGATCCGGGTCATCCGGATCAGGTTCCGCTTGCCGATGACCAGGGAGTCGCGGACCGACTGGCCGATGCCGCCGCCCGGGCGTGGGGCGGCGGTACGGGCTTCGCTGAGGGCGCTCATTTCTCCGTCTCCGTTCCGGAATTCCCGGCCTCGTTCTTCTCCTGCTCGGCCGCGTGGCCGGTGAGGGAGATGAACACGTCGTCCAGGGTGGGGCGGCGCAGCCCGATGTCGTCGATCTCCACGCCCTGGGCGTCGAGGTCGCGGATGACCTCGGCGAGGAGCTTGGCGCCGCCGTCGACCGGGACGGTCAGCTTGCGCATGTTCGGCAGGACGGTGGTCTCGCCCTTGCCCAGGCGGGTGAGGACGGTGCGCGCCGGTTCGATCTGCTCGGGGTCGTGCACGACGACCTCGACGCGCTCGCCGCCGATGCGGGCCTTGAGCTGGTCGGAGGTGCCGCGTGCGATGACGCGTCCGTGGTCGATCACGCAGATGTCGTGGGCAAGGTGGTCCGCCTCCTCCAGATACTGCGTGGTCAGCAGCAGGGTCGTACCCCCGGCGACCAGCTCCTCGATGACCTCCCAGAGCTGCTGGCGGTTGCGCGGGTCGAGCCCGGTCGTCGGCTCGTCCATGAACATGACCGGCGGCGAGACGACGAGCGCCGCCGCCAGGTCGAGGCGGCGGCGCATGCCGCCGGAGTACGTCTTGGCGGGGCGGTCCGCCGCGTCGGCCAGGTTGAACCGGTCCAGGAGCTCGCCCGCCCGGACCTTCGCCGCGCGTCCGCTCATCTGGTAGAGCTGGCCGACCATGCGCAGGTTCTCGCGGCCGGTCAGATATTCGTCCACGGCGGCGAACTGGCCGGAGAGCCCGATCGAGCGCCGCACCTCGTTGGGGTTCTTCAGGACGTCGATCCCCGCCACGAAGGCGCGGCCGCTGTCCGGCCTGAGCAGGGTCGTCAGGACCCGGACGGCGGTCGTCTTGCCGGCCCCGTTGGGGCCGAGGAGTCCGAGCACGGTGCCTTCCGGCACGTCGAGGTCGACACCGCCGAGTGCAGTGACGTCACCGAAGGTCTTGACGAGCCCTTCGGCGTAGATGGCGCCTGGCATATGGGATTCCCCCAGTGCGTTCGGGTGGCTACCTCTCAGACCCCAGATCCTAGGTTTGCCGGGGGCGCCGTGCCCGATGAACACACAAGCCGGGGCATACCTGTCAGCCCATCACCAAATAGCCCGCGTCCCGCAGCGCCGCCTTCACGTCGTCGCAGTGCTCCGGCCCCTTGGTCTCCAGGTGCAGTTCCACCTCCGCCTCGGTGAGGCCGAGGCGCGGGTCCGTACGGGCGTGGCTGACGTCCAGCACGTTGGCGTCGGCGACCGAGAGGACGCCGAGCATGGCGGCCAGCGCGCCGGGCCGGTCGGTGAGCCGCAGCCGCAGGCTGAGGTAGCGGCCGGCCGCCGCCATGCCGTGGGTGAGGATGCGCTGCATCAGCAGCGGGTCCACGTTGCCGCCGGAGAGCAGGGCCACCACCGGGCCGTGGAACGCCTTCGGGTCGCCGAGGAGCGCGGCGACCGGGCTCGCCCCGGCGGGTTCGACCACCATCTTGGCCCGCTCCAGGCAGAGCAGCAGGGCGCTGGACAGCTCGTCCTCGGAGACCGTACGCACCTCGTCCACCAGGTCCCTGACCAGGGCGAACGGCACGTCGCCGGGGCGCCCGACCTTGATGCCGTCCGCCATGGTCTGGAGCATCCCGATGGAGACGGGGCGGTCGGCCGCCAGGGACGGCGGGTAGCACGCGGCACCGGCCGCCTGCACGCCGACGATGCGCACGTCGGGCCGGACGGCCTTGACCGCGACCGCGATACCGGCCGCGAGCCCGCCGCCGCCCATGCCTACGACGATCGTCCGGACCTCGGGGCACTGCTCCAGGATCTCCAGGCCGACGGTGCCCTGCCCGGCGATGATGTCGGCGTGGTCGAAGGGGTGGATGAACACCGCGCCGGTCTCGCGCGCGTACTCCTGCGCGGCGGCCAGGGTCTCGTCCACGACGGTGCCGTGCAGCCGCACCCGGGCCCCGTACTCACGGGTGGCGGCGACCTTCGGCAGCGGCGCCCCGACGGGCATGAAGACCGTGGCGCGTACGCCGAGGAGCGCAGACGCGAGGGCGACACCCTGCGCATGGTTCCCGGCGCTCGCGGCCACGACCCCCGCGGCGCGTTCGACCGGGGTGAGTCCCGAGATGCGTACGTAGGCGCCCCGCAGTTTGAACGAACCGGTCCGCTGGAGGTTCTCGCACTTGAAGAGGACGGGCGCGCCCACGAGGCCCGAGAGATGGCGGCTTCCTTCGAGCGGAGTGACCTTGGCGACCCCGGAGAGCATCTTCTGCGCCCCCCGTACGTCATCGAGGATCACGGAGGGAAAGCTGCCGGGCGACGGGAAGTTCATACCGTAAGTCTTGCAGCTCGCAGGGGTCCCGGCCGCCGCTTGCGGGGCCGTCCTGCGCCGATGTCCGCAGGTTTGTGCAGCACTGGTACGCGTTGCCCCGGGGCCGCGTACTCTGTCCCCCACCCATCCGACACCGCACGAAGAGAGCCCCCGGCCATGCCCCCTCAGGACATGACGACTGCCTCGTCTCCTTCCGGGGGCGCTGCCCCGGAAAACCCGGGTCCCGACCACGTTCTCGACACCCTTCAGCATCAGGTGGCCGTATTCGCCCGCCGGGCCGAGCAGACCCGTCTCGGCGGGGTGGGCCAGGTGCGCAACTCCATGGACCGGGCGGCCTATCTGCTGCTGAACCGGCTGGATCTGGAAGGTCCGATGGGCGTCAAGGCGCTGGCCGCCGGGATGGGGATCGACTCGTCCACGGTGACCCGGCAGGTCGCGCCGCTGGTGGACACCGGGCTGGTGAAGCGGACCTCGCATCCGGAGGACGGCCGGGCGGTCGTGCTCCAGCTGTCGCCGCGCGGCCAGGCCCGTCTCGACGAGGTCCGGGACTCGCGGCGGGAGTTGATGTCGCAGGTGACGGACGGGTGGAGCGAGGAGGAGCGGGACACGTTCTGCGCGCTGCTGACCCGCTTCAACGCGGCGCTGGCGGCCCGGCAGGCCGCGCACCAGACGGCGCACGCGAACTGAAAGCCCGCGGTGTTCCGAGGGGTTGACCTGGGGACCGCGGCGCGTTCGGATTGACGTGTGCGAGAGCGTCATGCGGGCCCGCTGCGGGGCCGCGCCCAGGACTTCGAGTCCTTCGTCGCGGGCGCGGCGGGCCGTCTGCTGCACACGGCCACGCTGCTCACCGCCGAACCGGCGGACGCGTCCGGCGCCCGCCCGCACGCGCTGCGGCTGCTGACGGCCTCGCTGGCCCGGACGTTCGCCGACTGGGAGCGGCTGCGGGGCGAGGACCCGTACGACCGCACCCGGCAGGAGCTGGCGGCGAGGTTCGCCCGCGAGACATGGCGCCATCACCGGCCGCGCGGCGGACTGCTGGACCGGCTGACCCCGCAGGAACGCCTCGTCCTGGTGCTGCGGCTGTACGAAGGGGTGCCGGAGGAGCAGACGGCGGCCCTGCTCGGGCTGCCCGAGGAGCGGGTGCGCGCGGTCTGCAACCGGTCGGTGGCCACGATGCGCGGCACCAGGAGCCCGACCGCCCGCCGGGGCCCGGCCCGGCTGCTGAGGGCCGCGCCGTGAGCGGCACCGGCCGCCGCCAGGACGAGGTGCGCCGGATGCTGGAGGGCCCGCACCCGCCGGTGCCCGCCGGTCTGGCGGCGTCGGCGGCGGAACGGGGTGCCCGGCTGCTGCGCCGAAGACGGGCGCTGCGCCGCCTCTGGGTGATGGCGCTGGTCGCGGCGGTGACGGTGTTCGCGGTGTGGGCGCTGACGGTCCGGCCCTGGGAGACGCCTCCTGCGGAGACGACGCCGGTGGAGGGCTGGTAGACGCGGCGGGCGGGGCGTTCCGGACTACCCTGGAAAGGAGTGGTCAGGAGGCTGTCATGACCCGGAAAATCGCTGACTGCCGCAAGTACCCGAGTGAGACGAACTGCTCGCTGACGATCGCCGGCGAGGAGGAGGAAGTCGTGCGGGCCGCGAGCGAGCACGCCGTCTCCGTCCACCAGCACACGGACGGTCCCGAGCTGCGGGAGCAGGTCAGGGCGACGCTGGAGGACGAACCGGCCTGACGCCCGAGCGGGCGGGACCGGCTAACCGGCCCCGCCTCTTTTACGCCCTAGCCCAGCGCCTGCGTCAGGTCCGCGAGGAGGTCGTCCGCGTTCTCGATGCCGACGGAGAGGCGGACCAGGTCGGCCGGGACCTCCAGCGGGGAGCCGGCCGCCGAGGCGTGCGTCATGCGGCCGGGGTGCTCCAGCAGCGATTCGACGCCGCCCAGGGACTCGCCCAGGGTGAACAGCTTCGCCCGGTTGCAGACTTCCAGCGCCGCCTCCTCGCCGCCCGCGACGCGGAAGGACACCATGCCGCCGAAGGACCGCATCTGCTTGGCCGCGACCTCGTGGCCCGGGTGCTCGGGCAGGCCCGGGTAGAGGACCTGGGAGACCTTGGGGTGCCGGGTCAGCAGCTCGGCGATCTTGGTGGCGTTCTCGCTGTGGCGGTCCATGCGCACGGCGAGCGTCTTGATGCCGCGCAGCACCAGCCAGGCGTCGAACGGCCCGGCGACGCCGCCCATCGCGTTCTGGTGGAAGACCAACTCGTCGGCCAGATCCGGGTCGTTGACGATCAGCGCGCCTCCGACGACGTCCGAGTGGCCGCCCATGTACTTGGTGGTGGAGTGCACGACGACGTCCGCGCCGAGCGCCAGCGGCTGCTGGAGGTAGGGGCTCGCGAAGGTGTTGTCCACGACGAGCCGTGCCCCGGCGTCGCGGGCGGCCTGGGCGACGGCGGCGATGTCGGTGATGCCGAGCAGCGGGTTGGACGGGGTCTCCACCCAGACCGCCTTGGTGCGCGGGGTGATCGCCGCGCGGACCGCCGCCACGTCCGAGGTGTCGGCGACGGAGAACTCCACGCCCCAGCGCGAGGCGACCTTCGCGAACAGCCGGAACGTGCCGCCATAGGCGTCGTTCGGGATGACCACGTGGTCGCCGGGGGTCAGCAGCGTACGGAGCAGGCAGTCCTCGGCGGCGAGGCCGGAGGCGAAGGCGAGCCCGCGCCGGCCGCCCTCCAGGGCCGCGAGGTTCTCCTCCAGGGCGGTGCGGGTCGGGTTGGCGCTGCGGCTGTACTCGTAACCGCCGCGCAGCCCGCCCACGCCGTCCTGCTTGTACGTGGACACCTGGTAGATGGGCGGAACCACGGCACCGGTGAGGGGGTCGGCGGTGTTCCCCGCGTGGATCGCGCGCGTTTCGAAGCTGTGCTGGTCGCTCATGGGGCCGAGCGTAGTTCGTCACGAGGTCCCGCACGGGTCACATGGCCGTCCGGTGACAATGGGGGCATGGAGATTCTGTGGTTCCTGCTCGCGCTGTGCCTGCTGACCGCCGCGATCGGCCCGTACGTGCTGCGCCGCCGCGGCGGTGGCATCCGGCTGGCCGCGCCCGGCTCCCCCGATGCCGCCGACCCGCAGGACTACGGCTTCGTACGCCAGGAGGAGCTGGACGTCCGGACGCCGGGGGCGGACCAGGACCTGCTGGACGTGCTGGAGGTCGTGCAGCACACGCAGGAGTGGCGGGCCGCGTCCCAGCTGCTGGCCGGGACGCCGAAGGAGGGCGAGCTTCGCTGGCAGCGGGTACAGGCGTTCGCCGGGGCGGCCTCGCTCGAACTGCTGGGGAAGCCGGGCGTCGGCGGGGCGTGGCTGCGCAAGTGGCGCGCCGAGGCGCCGAAGGACGCGGGCGCGGCGGCGGTGCACGCGGAGTTCCTGGTGCAGCAGGCGTGGCGCTCGTCCACGGCGGGGACGGACGACTTCCGGATCATCCTGGAGGAGGCCCGTACGGTGGTCGGCGAGGCCGCCCTGCTGGCCCCGGGCGACCCGGTCCCGTACATCGTGGAGCTGGCGGTCGCGCGCGGGCTGGGTTACTCCGGCGAGGAGTTCGACCGGCTGTGGGCGAAGATCATCGACCGGGCCCCGGCGCACCTGGGCGCGCACATCGCGGCGCTGCACTTCTGGAGCGAGCGCTGGCACGGCTCGCGCGAGGAGGCCGACCGCTTCGCGACGGCCGCCGCCGCCCGCGCCCCGCAGGGCTCGCTGCTGGCGGGCCTGCCGCTGTTCGCGGTGTACGAGCATCTGCCCGAGGTCAATCTGGTGCGCGGCTTCTACGAGAGCCAGGTGGTGACCCGGGCCGTGGAGGGCGCGATGTACGCGGTGCACTCGGCGCGCGCGGACGACCCGATGCTGCCGCACGTCCGCCATCTGCTGGTGCTGTTCCTGGTGCGGATGGAGCGCTGGGCGGAGGCGGTGCACCAGCTGGTGCACATCGACGGCTACGTGGGCGCGCTGCCGTGGACGGCGAGCGAGGACCCGGCCGCGGAGTACGCGGTGTACCGGGCGCTGGCGGTCGCGGGCTACGAGGCGAACGGCGGCAGCCCGGCGACGCTGCCGCACTAGGAATCCGCAGGGCCCTTCGCGCGTTGTACGGACAGCACGCCGACCCAGGAGGAGCCCCCGCATGTTCCTGCACCGCCGCACCCCCCAGCTCCCCACCCCGGAGGAGGCCCTGCGCGGCCGTCCCGTCCCCGAGTTCACCGTCCCGGCCCGGCACACGGTGCTGGGCAACCCGCTGCTGGGCCCGTACCCGGAGGGTCTGGAGGTCGCGGACTTCGGGCTGGGCTGTTTCTGGGGCGCCGAGCGCAAGTTCTGGCAGACGGACGGCGTCTGGACGACGCTCGTCGGCTACCAGGGCGGCTATACGGAGAACCCCGCGTACGAGGAGGTCTGCTCGGGCCTCACCGGCCACACGGAGGCCGTCCGCGTGGTGTACGACCCGAAGACCGTCACGTACGCCGAGCTGCTGAAGCTGTTCTGGGAGTCCCATGACCCGACCCAGGGCTTCCGCCAGGGCAACGACGTGGGTACGCAGTACCGCTCCGCGGTCTACACCCACACCCCGGACCAGGCGGCGGCCGCCGAGGCGTCCCGCCAGGCGTACCAGAAGGTCCTGACGGCCTCCGGCCACGGCGAGATCACCACGGAGATCCTGCCGGCCGAGGACCGCCCCTTCTACCCCGCCGAAGCGGCACACCAGCAGTACCTGGACAAGAACCCGGCCGGCTACTGCGGCATCGGCGGCACAGGCGTCTCCTGCCCGGTGGGCGTGGCCCCGGCGGAGAGCTGAGACACCTCTGAACGGGACGGGCCCGGGCAAGTGCGCCCGGGCCCGTCCCGTTCGGCCGGCCTCACAGGCTCCGGTACGCATCGCTCCGGTGTCCGAGGTGGAGGACCAGGATGACCAGCACGTCGCCCCGTACCTCGTACACCACCCGGAAGTCTCCGGCGCGCACCCGGTAGAGCCCGTCGTGCCCCGCGAGCTGCTTGACATCCGCGTCCGCCCGCCACGGGTCGTCGCCGAGCGGGGTGATGGCCGTCAGGATGCGGAGCGCGTCCTGACGGTCGATCGCGCGCAGTTGGCGCTGGGCGTGAGCGGTGAAGCGGAAGGCGTACTTCACGCGGCCGGGTTCCCCCCCTCGAAGAGGTCGGCGAGGAGTTCCGCCATGCCGACGGTCGGGTCCTGACGGTGCGCCTCCGCCTCCCGGGCGGCCAGTTCGTCGGCAGCCGCGTCCAGGGCGTCGAGAACCTCTATCGGGACCAGCGCGGCAACGCGCTTGCCGTTGCGGGTCACCACCGTCGTTTCGCCGGACTCGGCCCTGTCGATGACTTCCGCCAGGTGCATACGGGCCTCGCGCACGGTCACGGTCTCAGTCATACCTCAAGCGTACACACAAACGTGTACACAAGCCCGCCCTTCGGCGGACGGGAACGGGCCCGGGGAAGCGTCCCCGGGCCCGTTCCGTGCGTCGTGGCCGGGGTCAGATGAGGCCCTGGGCCAGCATCGCGTCCGCGACCAGTTCGAAGCCGGCGATGTTGGCGCCGACGACGTAGTTGCCGGGGCTGCCGTACTTCTCGGCGGTGGTGTAGCAGGAGTCGTGGATGTGGCGCATGATCTCCGAGAGCCGCTGCTCGGTGTGGGCGAAGGTCCAGGAGTCGCGCGAGGCGTTCTGCTGCATCTCCAGGGCGCTGGTGGCCACGCCGCCCGCGTTGGCCGCCTTGCCGGGGGCGAAGGCCACTCCGGCGTCCTGGAAGACGCGGACGGCCTCGGGGGTGGTGGGCATGTTGGCGCCCTCGGCGACCGCCTTGACGCCGTTGCGGACGAGGGCGAGCGCGTCGGCCTCGTGCAGTTCGTTCTGGGTGGCGCAGGGCAGGGCCACGTCGACGGGGACGTTCCAGACGCCGGTGCCCTCGACGTACTTCACGTGCGCGCCGCGCCGCTCGGCGTACTCGGAGATGCGGCCGCGGCCGCGCTCCTTGATCTCCTTGAGCAGGTCGAGGTCGATGCCCTTGTCGTCCACGACGTAGCCGCCGGAGTCCGAGGCGGTGACGACGGTCGCGCCGAGCTGCTGGGCCTTCTCGATGGCGTAGATCGCGACGTTGCCGGAGCCGGAGACGGAGATCCGCTGGCCGTCCAGGGACTCGCCCCGGCTGCGCAGCATCTCGGCGGTGAACATGACGCAGCCGTAGCCGGTCGCCTCGGTGCGGACGAGGGCGCCGCCCCAGCCGAGGCCCTTGCCGGTGAGGACGCCGGACTCGTGGCGGTTGGTGATCCGCTTGTACTGGCCGAAGAGGTAGCCGATCTCGCGGCTGCCGACGCCGATGTCACCGGCGGGTACGTCGGTGTACTCGCCGACGTGGCGGTGGAGCTCGGTCATGAAGGACTGACAGAACCGCATGATCTCGGCGTCGGAACGGCCCTTCGGGTCGAAGTCCGCGCCGCCCTTGCCGCCGCCGATGGGCATGCCGGTGAGGGCGTTCTTGAAGATCTGCTCGAAGCCGAGGAACTTCACGATGCCGAGGTTCACCGAGGGGTGGAAGCGCAGACCGCCCTTGTACGGGCCGAGCAGGCTGGAGAACTCGACGCGGAAGCCGCGGTTGACGTGGATGTCGCCCGAGTCGTCCGACCACGGCACCCGGAAGATGAGCTGACGCTCCGGCTCGCATATGCGTTCGATGACCCGGGCGTCCACGAACTCCGGCCGCTTGGCGAGCACGGGGCCGAGGGTCTCCAGGACCTCCCGGACCGCCTGGTGGAACTCCTTCTCGCCCTGGTTGCGGCGCAGCACCTCGGCGTACAACGGCTCGATGATGCGGTTCTCGGCGGCGTGCGAGGTGGCGGAGTCAGGGGTGACCGGCATCTGATCAAGACCTTCCATGGGTCGGCTCATACGCGGGGGCAGCCCCGATTCTCCCAGTGGGCCCGCCGGAAGGCCCGTGGCATCCACCTGATGACCCTGCCCCGCACCCCCCGGACCTGGGCCAACGGCCTTGCGGGGGCCGGGATCGGCGCACGATTGGCCGGACCGGAGCGGCCACCGGCGCCCCGCCGAAGTGGTGAATCTCACAGCCGCACGGTCTCGACGGTGAGGTTCCGGAAATCCAGCCGTTACGCCACCGGAGCGGCGCCCGCCGCCGCCCGCAGCGCCGCGGCGGTCGCCCTCGGGTCGTAGTCCGCCGCGACGCCCTCCACGAGCACCAGGTCGCCCGCCATGTTCCGGGTCCGCAGCGGCGCCAGCTCCTGGTAGGCCGGAGAGGCGTACCAGGCGCGCGCCTCCCCGATGGACGGGAAGCCGAGGACCACCACCGCACCGGGCCACGCGCCCTCGACCACCTCGACCGGCGCGTTGTGGACCAGGAAGCGGCCGCCGTACGGGTCCATCGTCGACTGGATGCGCTCGATGTAGTCGATGACCTCCGCGTCGGGGCGGCCCTCGGGGTACAGGTGCGCGATGGCGTAGGCGGTCATGGCGGGCCCTCCGGTTCGTGCGGTCGTGGTCGTCCGTCGGCTGATGGGCTCCATGCTGCCGAGGGCACCGGAGGGCGTCGATTACCCGCGGGGTAATACGGAACGCCCCGGGACGTAATGACGGGTCATCAGACATGATTCGCTCATGACATCCATACGGGGAAACCGCAGAGGTCTCCGTCCGCCCCGGCCCGCCGGGCCCGCACGGCCCGCCCGGTCCGGGTACAGCGGCTCGTTACGCCCCGGGCCGCGCACCCCGCCGCGCGCCGGTGAGATGCGGCGCTGCCTCGCGGTGGGCCTGGACTGCTACCTCTGCGTACTCACGGCGGGGCTGCTGGCCAGGCCGTACGTGGACAGCGCGTCCCTGCCCGAGGCGGCGGCGCTGCTGGCCGGTCCGGTGCTCGCGCTGTCCTTCGTCAACCAGGTCGTGCTCACCGCGTTCCTCGGCGCGGGCGCGGGCAAGCTGATCATGGGCATCCGGGTGGTGAGCCTGCCGGACGTCCGCCGCCCCGGACCCGGCCTGCTGGTGCGGCGCTGGCTCTACGGGCTGGCCTGGCTGCCGCTGCGCCCCTGGCACGGGCTGCGCGGGCGGGACGACGAGGCCGGGCCCCCGCTGGTGCGGAGCTGCGAGCAGGAGGTCTGGTACGCGGACCCGCTCGGCCTGCGCCAGGTCCGCCGGGGCGACCTCGTGGCGTACCGCAGGGCCGCGCGGCCCGGGAGCTGACACCGCCGCCGGGGGCACGGGGGCCCGCCGGCGGCGGTCGGGGACGGGGTCGGGGCGGATCAGGCCGGGGCGTTCTCCGTGATGGTCACCTTGCCCTTGCGGATGGTGGCCAGGCGCGGGGCGCGGCGGGCGATGGCGCTGTCGTGGGTGACCATGACGAAGGTGAGCCCGTGCTCCTTCCACAGGGTCTCCAGGACCTCCATGATCTCGTCGCGCATGGACTCGTCCAGGTTGCCGGTCGGCTCGTCCGCGAGGAGCACCTTGGGCCGCTTGACCAGGGCCCGGGCGATGGCGACGCGCTGCTGCTGGCCGCCGGACATCTCGCCGGGCACATGGCCCAGACGCTCGCCGAGCCCGACGGAGTCCAGCGCCTCGGCGGCTCTTCTGCGCCGCTCGGACGCCTTGACGCCGAGGGGCACGAGGGCGGTCTCGACGTTCTCCTGGGCGGTGAGCGTCGGGATGAGGTTGAAGCTCTGGAAGACGAAGCCGATGTTCTCGGCGCGCACCTTGGTGAGCTTGGCCTCGCTCAGCTTGGCGAGGTCCATGCCGTCGAGCTCGATGCTCCCGGCGGTGGGCCGGTCCAGTCCGCCGAGCATCTGGAGCAGGGTGGACTTGCCGCCGCCGGTCGGGCCCTGGATGACCAGGCGGCCGCCGTCCTCGATGGTGAGGTCGACGCCGGCGAGGGCGTGCACGGTGGACTTGCCGCGCTGGTACTGCTTGGTGACGCCTTGAAGGGTGTACATGGGTGCTCTCCTGACGGGGTGTGAGGTCCGGGCTGCTACTCGACGCGGCGGAGCGCGTCCGCCGGGCGCAGCCGGGAAGCGCGCCAGCCGCCGAAGGCGCCCGCGATCAGCCCGCCCGCCACGGCCAGGCCGACGGCGGTGAGGATGACGGAGAGGGAGACGGGCGCGGTGAGCGCGATGTCGAGGGCCTTGGAGGCGCTCTGCCGACCGAAGCCGGGCCCGCCGCCGCCCATCATGCCGCCGCGCATCCCGCCACCGCCGCCGGAGGAGCCGAGCTCGGCGGTGAGCGTGGGGCTGACGGCGGTGACCACGTAGGCGCCGGCCAGGCCGACGGCGATGCCGAGGACGCCGCCGATGAGGCCGTTGACCAGGGCCTCGCCGACGACCTGGCGGGTGACCCGGCCGCTCTTCCAGCCGAGGGCCTTCAGCGTGCCGAACTCGCGGACCCGGCGGCTGACGGCGGAGGAGGTGAGGAGCCCGGCGACCAGGAACGCGGCGGCCAGGACCGCGAAGGACAGCCACTTGCCGACGCCCGCGGCCAGGTCGGACGCGGTGGACAGGGAGCCGGAGACGGTGTCCGCGAGGTCGGCGGAGGTGGTGACGGTGGTGCCGGAGATGTTCTTCTGGATGGCCGACTTGACGCCGTCGATCTGCTGGGAGTCCGCGGCCTTCACGTAGACCGTGGTGACCTTGTCCTTGGAGTCGGACAGGGTCTGGGCCTGCTTGAGCGGGATGTAGAGGTTGGCCGCCGCGTCACCGCTGTCGGCCGTCGAGACGCCGATGATCGTGAACTTGGTGCCGTGGATGGTCACGGTCTTGCCGGTGGCGAGGCTCTTCTCCTTGGCGTACGCGGAGTCGACCACGGCCACCTCGGCGTTGGTCTCCGTCGTCTTGAACGTACGGCCGGAGGTGATCTTCGAGGAGGTGAGCGGGCCGAGGCCCTGCTGGGTGACGTCGGTTCCGTACACCGTGTAGGAGTTGACGTCGAAGGAGGCGCCGCCGCCCCTGACCTCGCCCTGCGGCATGCCGCTGCCGCCGCCGGGCCGTCCGCCGCCCTGGCTCGTACCGCCCTCCTGCTTGAACTCGCCGCGCTTGAACTGCCCGTCGACCTTCATGACGGACAGGCTCAGCCCGCCGACCGCACCGGCGACGCCGTCCTGCTCGCCGACCTTGGTGACGGTGGAGGAGGCCAGGGTCTGGAAGCCCTGGACCATGACCCGGTCCGTGCTCTGGGTCGCGTCGTCGTCGCTGTCCTTGGCGTCGAACTCGAACTTGGGGCGGCCGGTGGAGCCCGACCCCGGCGCCGCGGCCGCCTTGGTGACGGTCATGTCCGTGCCGAGCCCGTACAGCGATTCGAGGACCTTGTCCTGGGCCTTGCTCATGCCCGAGGAGACGGAGCTGACGACGATGACCAGCGCAATGCCGAGGGCGAGCCCGGAGGCGACGACGAGCGCCGCCTTTCTGCGGCGGCGCAGCTCGCGCCGGAGGTAGGTGAAGAACATGGCGTGAGGCTAGAAACGGCTCGTGATGGTGGGTTAAGGCCACCATGAGAGCCGGATGAGAAGAGTGTGTACGCCGAAGGCGGCGGCACCGGACGGGTGCCGCCGCCCTCGGGCGTACGGGGTGGGGTTCGGCCGGACGGACCGGTCAGGCGGTGGAGCCCGCCGTCCACTCGGCCCAGCTGAGGTTCCAGCCGTTCAGGCCGTTGGAGGGCTGGATCGTCTTGTCCGGGGAGTTCTTGACGACGACGACGTCACCGACCATGGAGTTGTTGTAGAACCACGCGGCGGCCGTGTTGGGGTCACCGGCGCCCTTGGCGTCCTCCAGGCCGACGCAGCCGTGGCTGGTGTTGACCTTGCCGAAGATGCCCTTGCCCCAGTAGTTGCCGTGGATGAAGGTGCCCGACGTGGACAGCCGCATGGCGTGCGGCACGTCCTTGATGTCGTACTCGCCCTTGCCGTCGTCGTCCGTGAAGCCGACGGTGGCACCGTTCATCCGGGTCTCCTTGTACTTCTCGGAGATCACCATCTGACCGTTGTACGTGGGGTTGTCGGGCCCGCCCGCGGAGATCGGGATGGTCTTGATCGTCTTGCCGTCCCGCGTCACGGTCATCATGTGCGTCTTGGCGTCGACCGTGGAGACCTGGTTGCGGCCGACCTTGAAGGTGACCGTCTTCTGCTGGACGCCGTAGACGCCGTCCGCGCCCTCGACGCCGTCCAGGGACAGCTTCAGGGTGACGGTCGAGCCGGCCTGCCAGTAGTCCTCGGGGCGCAGGTCGAGGCGCTGGTTGTTGAACCAGTGGCCGACGACCTCCTGACCGCTGCTGGACGTCACCTTGATGCCGTCCTGGACGGCCTTGGTGTCCGTGATCGGCTTGTTGAAGTTGATCGAGACGGGCATGCCGACGCCGACCGTGGAGCCGTCCTCGGGGGTGAAGTTCCCGATGAAGCTCTTGTCGGGCGAGACGGTGGTGAAGGAGGAGTTCTCGTGGGCCTCGCGGCCCTTGGCGTCCTTCGCCGTGGCGCTGACC
This sequence comes from Streptomyces sp. CB01249, assembly GCF_001905735.1. Lineage (GTDB taxonomy): Bacteria > Actinomycetota > Actinomycetes > Streptomycetales > Streptomycetaceae > Streptomyces. The sequence continues at coordinate 745,474 of NZ_LISW01000002.1, read as the reverse complement.
TTGTAGGTGGTCGAGCGCTCCAGCTGGGCGTCCGGCTGCCAGCTCGTGCCGTCGGCGGAGAGGGTGCCCTTGACGCTCTTGCCGTCCGCGCTGGTCATGGTGACCTCGGTCAGCTTGCCCTTGGCGACGGTGACCTTGGCGGCGTTGTTGATGCTCGCGTTGGTCGCGCCGTTCTTGGGCGCGATCGTTATCTGCGCCTCGGAGGTCTCCTGGGCCGCCGCCTTGTCGACGTCGGCCGCCTGGGACTTCGAGCTCTCGGGGCTCGGACCGCCCTTGTCGCCGCCGTCGTCGCAGGCGGAAAGCACCAGTACGCCGCCGAGCAGTGCGGACGCGGCCATCAGGCCCTTGCGCCGCTTGCTGTCCGTCATCACACGCTTCTCCATCGTTGCCGAAATCCCCAAAACCCCGAACAAGGCCGCCCAACGGCGAAACCCCGTCAATGTTCCAAGAACCCCTTGTACGGGATCCCCGTTCCACGTGCGTCGAATGTGTGGGGAACACCACTCTTCGACGCCGTGCCGGGGGCGGTGGTTCCCGCGTCCGCGACACGGACCGGCTCGGGTCCGCCGCGAGCGGGCAGGGCCTGCGTTCCCGCAGGTCGGGCCCGCCGCTCCGGGCCGCCGAAGCCGTCGCCCTCCCTCCCATTGTGCGGGACGCCCGGGGTGCCCCCCGCCGTGCACGCATTCCCCCGGGGCCTCACCGCCATGCCTTCCCCAGGGCCCTGGCGTGATGCGAAGGACAGGCCCTAGCATCGGCACGAGCCGGACGTCCGGCCGTCGCAAGGGAGACCGATTTCGTGGCCATCGCCCTCCGCCCGCTCCTGACCGCCACCGCTGCGGGGGCCCTGCTCTGCGCCCTGTGGTTCGTCCCGTCGGCCGATGCCACCACGGGCGATACGGGGACCGCGCCCGGCGCGGCCGCGACAACGGGCGACGACGCGGATTCCGGCGCGCTTCCCGAGATCGGGCTCAGGCCAGCGGACCGGTGACCGGCTCCACGGCGGAGACCAGCCCGCCCGCCCGTACGAAGGCATCGGCGGCGGCCAGGTCCGGCGAGAGGAAGCGGTCGGGGCCGGGGCCCTCGACACCGGCGGCCCGCAGCGCCTCGATGACGGCACGCGTGGCGGGGGCCGGGGTCAGCCCCTGCCGGCCGCGCAGCTCGACCGCGCGGGTCGCCGCGTAGAGCTCGACGGCGACGATCCGGGCGAGGTTGCCGACGGCGGTACGCAGCTTGCGCGCGGCGGACCAGCCCATCGAGACGTGGTCCTCCTGCATGGCGGAGGACGGGATGGAGTCGGCGGAGGCCGGGACGGCGAGCCGCTTCATCTCGCTGACCAGGGCGGCCTGGGTGTACTGGGCGATCATCAGTCCGGAGTCCACGCCCGCGTCGTCGGCCAGGAACGGCGGCAGCCCGTGCGACCGGTTCTTGTCGAGCAGCCGGTCGGTCCGGCGCTCGGTGATCGAGCCCAGGTCCGCGGCGGCGATGGCCAGGAAGTCGAGGACGTAGGCGACGGGCGCCCCGTGGAAGTTGCCGTTGGACTCGACCCGGCCGTCCGGGAGGACCACCGGGTTGTCCACGGCGGCGGCCAGCTCGCGGTCGGCGACGGTCGCGGCGTACGCGAGGGTGTCCCGGCCCGCCCCGTTGACCTGCGGCGCGCACCGCACCGAGTAGGCGTCCTGGACGCGCGGCGCGTCGTCCTGGTGGTGGCCCGTGAGACCGGAGCCCGCGAGGACCCGCAGCATGTTGTCGGCACTGGCGCCCTGGCCGGGGTGCGGGCGGATGGCGTGCAGCTCGGGCGCGAGGACCTTGTCCGTGCCGAGCAGGGCCTCCAGCGAGAGGGCGGCCGTGATGTCGGCCGAGGTGTAGAGCGTGCGCAGGTCGGCGAGGGCCATGATCAGCATGCCGAGCATGCCGTCGGTGCCGTTGAGGAGAGCCAGGCCCTCCTTCTCGCGCAGCTCGACCGGGGCGATGCCGTGCGCGGCGAGGAGTTCCCCGGCCGGGCGGACGGTGCCGTCGGGGCCCTCCGCGTCGCCCTCGCCCATCAGGGCCAGCGCGCAGTGCGACAGGGGTGCCAGGTCGCCGGAGCAGCCGAGCGATCCGTACTCGTGGACGACCGGGGTGATCCCGGCGTTCAGCACGTCGGCCATGGTCTGCGCGACCTCGGGCCGGACACCGGTGTGGCCGGAGGCGACCGTCTTCAGTCGGAGGAACATCAGCGCGCGGACGACCTCGCGCTCGACGCGCGGGCCCATGCCGGCGGCGTGCGAGCGGACGATGTTGCGCTGCAGCTGGGCGCGCAGTTCCGGGCTGATGTGGCGGCTGGCCAGGGCGCCGAAGCCGGTCGAGACGCCGTAGACCGGCTCGGGCTTCGCGGCGAGCGCGTCCACGATCTCGCGGGCGGCGGCGAGCGCGGCCACCGCGTCGGCGGAGAGCTCGACACGGGCGTTGCCGCGGGCCACGGCGATGACGTCCTGAGCGGTGGTGCCGGACGTCCCCACCACGACTGTATGCATATCCATATTCAGCAGCGTACGGATTGAAACCCTTCATGTCACCAGTGGTCGGCGGGTTGACCCCTTACGCGAATCCTGAGCCGACCCCGACGCGCGTACCGTTCGTACGGGTCAGTGCTCGGGCGGATTGCCGCGCAGGCGGCGGCGGTCGTGCGGGGACTTCGGCGGGGAGTCCGCCAGCCGGATGACCTCGTCGTCGCGCCCCGCCACCACCGGGCGGTCCGAGCGGGCCGCCTTCGCCCGGTACTGCGCCGCGTCCGCCAGCCGGAACAGCCGCCGGGCCGAGACCACGGGCCCGATCTCGTCACCGGTGGACGCGATCCCGCAGGCGACCCCGTTGCCGAACTCCAGACCGGCCGCCCGCTCGCACAGTTCGGTGGCGACGGCGACCACCTCGTCCGCCCCGGGCCCCACGGCCAGCAGGCAGAACTCGTCGCCGCCCAGCCGGGCCGCCAGCGCGCCGGGCAGTATGGCCCCGCACCGCGACAGCACCGAGCCGAAACGTTCCAGCAGCCGGTCGCCCACCGCGTGGCCATGGGTGTCGTTGACCCACTTCAGCCCGTTCAGGTCGCAGACGACCAGGCTGACCACCACACCCTCCGTCCGGTGCGCCTCCAGCGCCTCGTCCAGCCGCACATCGACGGCCCTGCGGTTGGCGAGGCCGGTCAGCGGGTCCGTGAAGGCCAGCTTGCGGACCTCCTCCAGGCGCTCGGTCTGGGCGAGCCCGGCGGCCACCACGGCGGCCAGCACCGTCGCGAAATCGGCGTCCGCGCGCCCGAAGACCGACTCGCCCACCGGCCGCGCAACGTACAGCTCGCCCCAGGCCCGCCCGTGCAGCACGATCGGCGCGACCACGCAGCAGCCCCGCCCGCGCCGGCGCAGCGCCGCCACCCGCTGGTGGCAGTAGCCGGGCCCGTACCCGTGCGCACCGGCCGCCGCCCGCCGCCCCGGCCCGCCGTCCACGGGGCCCTCGGCGGTCTCCACCCAGGCGTCCGGCTCGCCGCCCCCGGCCCACCGCTCGTGCAGGAACTCGGTGATCTCCGGGAACCGGTGGACCGGATAGACCTCCTCCTCGGGGAACTCCTCCTCGCCCTCGGCCCGCTCACCCGCGTTGACCAGGACCCTCAGCCGGCCCCGGTCGCGCTCCCAGACCGAGAGCGCGGCGAAGCTGCCGCCCAGCGCCTCGCAGGCCCCCAGGGCGGCAGCTCGCCAGCACCCCCGGGGCGTCTGCGCCGCGGCCATCGTCTGCGCCAGCGAGACCACGGCGCGCAGTCGTGCGTCGTCACCACCCATTGCGCCAGTTTAGGGCGATATGGCCCCGGTGATCACTCGGCGACTCCGGAGCGTGATCGATCCGCCCGGAATCGGGCACTCAGGGTCACTCCCCCGGCCAGTTCGGCTTCCGCTTCTCGTTGAACGCGGCCACGCCCTCCGCCCGGTCCCCGGAGAAGGCCACCGACCGCCACGCGGAGTCCTCGACCTCAAGGCCGGCCCGCAGGTCGAGCCCGTGCCCCAGCCGCAGCGCCCGCTTGGCCGCCCGCAGCCCGACCGGCGAGTGCGCGGCGATCCGGCCGGCCAGCGCCAGCGCCTCGGTCCGGTCCTCGCCCTCCGCCACCAGCTCGTCCACCAGGCCCAGCTCCCGCGCCTCGGGGCCGTGCACCCGGCGGGCGCTGAAGATCAGCTCGGCGGCGCGCGCGGCCCCGACCCGGCGGGGCAGCAGCTGGGTGCCGCCGCCGCCCGGGATGACGCCGACGGAGACCTCGGGCAGGCCCACCAGGGCGGTCGGGTCGGCGACGATCAGGTCGCAGGACAGGGCCAGTTCGAAGCCCCCGCCCAGGGCGAAGCCGTGCACGGCGGCGATCGTCGGCATCGGCAGCTCAAGGACGCCGGTGTAGGCGGCGCGCGCGGTGGGCCGCTGGCGCACCAGGTCGGCGTCGGAGAAGGAGTTGCGCTCCTTGAGGTCCGCGCCCACGCAGAACGCCCGTTCATGGCTGGAGGTCAGGACGGTGACGCGTACGTCCCGGTCGGCGGCGAGCGCGTCGCAGGCGGCGGCGATCGAGCGGGCCATGTCCGTGGACACCGCGTTCATGGCCTTCGGCCGGTCGAGAACCAGCTCGGCGACGTGATCGAGGCCCTCGTGGCCCCGGACGACGACGAACTCCCCGTACCGCTGCTCGGACGTGACGGTCATGCTGCACCCCTGTCGGTTAACGAGCGTTACCGAAGGGATCCTAGAGCTCTCCCCCGAAAGGGTGTGCGGAACGGATGCGGGACGGGCCGGTCAGGAGCCGCCGCGCCGGGCCAGCAGCCAGGGTTCGACCACGCCGAGGCCGCGGACCGGGCGCTGCCACATCGGCTGGAGCCCGTAGCGGTACTTCGGCACCGGGACCACCTCCGCGTCCGGGCCCTCCTTCGCGGCCCGCTCCGCCGCCGCGGCGGCCTCCTCGGCCGCGCGCGCCTCGGAGACCGGGGCGTCGCCCGTACGCGTCAGCTCCTCGGCGAACGCCCCGTCGACCAGCACCGCGTCCTTGGGCGCTATCGACGTGAGCCGGCTGGCCAGGTTCACCGTGGTGCCGAAGACATCGCCCATCCGGGTGGTGACCGTGCCGAAGGCGATGCCGACCCGGAGCGCCGGCATGGTCTCGTCCACGGTCATCGCCTCGACCAGGCGCAGCGCGATCTCGGCGGCGGTGCCCGCGTCGTCGGCGGCGAACAGGACCTCGTCGCCGAGGGTCTTGATGAGCCGGCCGCCGTGCGCCGCGACCAGGTCGGCGCAGGTGGTCTCGAAGGACTCGACCAGCTCGCCGAGCTCCTCCTCCTCCAGGCGGCGGGTGAGCCGGGTGAAGCCGACCAGGTCCGCGAAGCCCACGGCCAGGCGCCGGTCGACCATCTCGTCGTCGTCGGCCGCCTGCACGACCCGGCCCGTGGCGGCGGCGAGCTGACGCCGCCACACGTACACCAGGAACTCCTCCAGCTCGGGCAGGAGCAGTTCGACCAAGGGGTACGTGACCTCGGTGCGGGTCATGCCGGGCTCGGGGGGCTCGGTCAGCCCCTCCAGGAAGGAGTCGATCTGCCATTCGGCCAGCCGGGCGGTGGTCTGCCCGGTCGACCGGGCGACCTGGATCGCCATCGGCTCGCTGAGCAGCCCGGCCTCCACGAGACCGGAGAGCCGCCGCAGGGCCAGCACGTCGGCCTCGGTGAGCGCCTTGGCCTGGCCGATGTCCGCGAAGCCCATGGCCCGCCAGAAGCGGGAGGCCAGGTCCATGGAGACGCCGGCCGTGCGGGCCGCCTGGAACGGCGTGTAGCGACGGTCGGCGCCCAGGATCAGCTGTTCCAGCCGGATCGCGAGGGGGTCGTCGGTCGGCTCGGCCGTGTGGTCGACTTCGTGGTGCGGTGTGGCGTGCACCGAGGAGTCCGACGACTGCTGCTCTCCATCGCCGGAGGTCGTGTCGTCGACGGTCACCAGCCGCCTCCTGCCCGTTCCCTGCGCACTGCCCTGCCGATCTGTCCGTCGGTGGATCACCTCAACGATACGGCAGGTGTGCCCTACCTCACGTCCTCAGGGCACGGTGCGCGGGCGGCGCCGGTTCAGGTCAGGCCGCCCGCCGCGCCCCTCAGGTGCACGATGTCGCCCGCGGAGACCGGTTCGCGCAGTCCGCCGTCCGTGGCCAGGACGAGCCGGCCGTCCCCGTCGACGGCGACCGCCTCCCCGGTGAGCGTGCGGTCGCCGGGCAGCTGGGCCCGTACGGCCTTGCCGAGGGTCGCGCAGCCCGCCGCGTACGCCTCCTGCACCCCGCTCGCCGCCGCGTCGCCGTCCGCGTCGCGCCAGAGCCCGTACCAGTGCTCCAGGGACCGCAGGACGCCCCGCAGCAACGTCTCGCGGTCGGTGGAGACCGCGCCGGCCAGGGCGAGCGAGGCGGCGGTGGGGGCGGGGAGCTCGTCGGCGCGCAGCGAGACGTTGAGGCCGATGCCGATGACGACGCCGTCGCCGGCCCGCTCCGCGAGGATGCCGCCTGTCTTGCGCTCCTCCCCATCGACCGAGACGAGCAGGTCGTTGGGCCACTTCAGGGCCATGTCCACGCCCGCGGCGCGGGCCAGGCCGGTCGCGGCGGCGACGCCGGTGAGCAGCGGCAGCCAGCCCCAGCGCTCAGCGGGCACGTCCCCGGGGGTCAGGTAGACGGAGAAGAACAGGCCCGAGCGCGCCGGGGCGGTCCAGGTGCGCTCCAGGCGGCCGCGCCCGGCGGTCTGCTCCTCGGCGACGAGGACCGTGCCCTCGGCGAGACCCGCGGCGCGCCCGGCGAGATCGGTGTTGGTGGAGCCGGTCGACTCGACCACGTCGAGGGCGGTCCACAGCGAGCCGGGCCGCAGCAGTCCGCGGCGCAGCGCGGGGACGTTGAGGGGCGGCCGGTCGAGGTCCGACCAACGGCTCTGTGGCGCATCCGAAGGTGTCATGCAAGCCACCCTAGGTGTGTCAAAGGACGCACTGCCGAACCGTATCCGCGCCGATACGCTACGGCTCAGTAGCTGTTCGTCAGCAGATCAGCAGCCAAGTCGTCCCCGTGACCAGGCAGGGAGCCGCCACCCGATGTCCGAGCCGGAAGAGACCGACATCCACACGACCGCGGGCAAGCTCGCGGACCTGCAGCGCCGTATCGAAGAGGCGACCCACGCCGGGTCGGCGCGCGCGGTGGAGAAGCAGCACGCGAAGGGCAAGCTGACGGCGCGCGAGCGCGTGGAGCTGCTGCTCGACGAGGGTTCCTTCGTGGAGCTCGACGAGTTCGCCCGGCACCGCTCGACCAACTTCGGCATCGAGAAGAACCGGCCGTACGGGGACGGCGTCGTCACCGGCTACGGCACGGTCGACGGCCGTCCCGTCTGCGTGTACTCGCAGGACTTCACCATCTTCGGCGGCTCGCTGGGCGAGGTCTACGGTGAGAAGATCGTCAAGGTGATGGACTTCGCGCTGAAGACCGGCTGCCCGGTCATCGGCATCAACGACGGCGGCGGCGCCCGCATCCAGGAGGGCGTGGCGGCGCTGGGGCTCTTCGCGGAGATCTTCCGGCGCAATGTGCACGCCTCGGGTGTGATCCCGCAGATCTCGCTGATCGTCGGCCCGTGCGCGGGCGGCGCGGTGTACTCCCCCGCGATCACCGACTTCACGGTGATGGTCGACCAGACCTCGCACATGTTCATCACGGGTCCCGACGTCATCAAGACGGTGACCGGTGAGGACGTCGGCTTCGAGGATCTGGGCGGAGCCCGTACGCACAACACCACCTCGGGCGTCGCGCACCACATGGCGGGCGACGAGAAGGACGCCATCGAGTACGTCAAGTCGCTGCTGTCCTACCTCCCGTCGAACAACCTCTCGGAGGCCCCGGCCTTCCCGGAGGAGGCGGACCTGACGGTGAGCAACGAGGACCGCGAGCTGGACACGCTCATCCCGGACTCGGCGAACCAGCCGTACGACATGCACACCGCGATCGAGCACGTGCTGGACGACGGCGAGTTCCTGGAGACCCAGGCCCTGTTCGCGCCGAACATCGTCACGGGCTTCGGCCGCGTCGAGGGCTACCCCGTCGGCATCGTCGCCAACCAGCCGATGCAGTTCGCCGGCTGCCTGGACATCAACGCCAGTGAGAAGGCGGCGCGTTTCGTCCGCACCTGCGACGCGTTCAACGTGCCGGTGCTGACCTTCGTGGACGTGCCCGGCTTCCTGCCGGGCGTCGACCAGGAGTACGGCGGCATCATCCGGCGCGGCGCCAAGCTGATCTACGCGTACGCGGAGGCGACGGTCCCGCTGATCACGGTGATCACGCGCAAGGCGTTCGGCGGCGCGTACGACGTGATGGGCTCCAAGCACCTGGGCGCCGACATCAACCTCGCCTGGCCGACCGCGCAGATCGCCGTCATGGGCGCGCAGGGCGCGGTGAACATCCTGCACCGCCGCACGATCGCCGCCGCCGAGGATCAGGACGCCACGCGCGCCGAACTGATCGCGGACTACGAGGACACGCTCCTCAACCCGTACGTGGCGGCCGAACGCGGGTACGTGGACGCGGTGATCATGCCGTCCGACACCCGGGCCCACGTGGTCAAGGGCCTGCGCCAGCTCCGCACCAAGCGCGAGTCCCTGCCGCCCAAGAAGCACGGCAACATCCCCCTCTAGAAAGGGTCCTGGCCATGATCAAGGTCGTACGGGGCAACCCGACCCCGGAGGAACTGGCCGCCGCGCTCGCGGTGGTTCAGGCCCGTGCCGCCGCGGTGTCCGCGGTGCCGTCCAACACCCCGGAACCCCCGGCCGGCTGGTCCCACCCGAGCCGCCTGGCCCGACGCGCCCGCCACCTGCCGGGCCCCCGCGCCTGGGCCCGTACGTACTGGCCCGCGTAACGCCTGGGGCGGCGGTTGAGTACGCGTACTCAGGCGCCGCCCGGGCCTCCCGCAGCAGGATCGAGTCATGCTCTGGTCCGACCCCGAGAACAAGCCCCCCAAGGAACTCCGCGACGCGGAAACGATGATGCGCCGAGCAGGGTTGATCCTGGCCCTGGCGATGGTCGTCGCGATGTTCGTACTCGGTACGCGCTGAGGCGTTCCAAGCCCCTCCGGCGATTGAGGAGCGGGGGCCCGGGGGCAGCGCCCCCGCAACGGCCCGCGTCCGTACGATGGCGCGCATGACCGCACCCCGCCGCTTCGTACTCGCCTCCGCCTCCCCGGCCCGCCTCGGCCTGCTCCGCCAAGCCGGCCTCGCCCCGGAGGTGATCGTCAGCGGCGTCGACGAGGACGCCCTCACCGCAGACACTCCCGCAGAACTCGCCCTCGTCCTCGCCCAGGCCAAGGCGGCCGTCGTCGCCGCGCTCCCCGAGGCCGCCGGCGCCCTGGTCATCGGCTGCGATTCGGTGCTGGAGCTCGACGGACAGGCGCTCGGCAAGCCCGCCGACGCCGAGGAGGCCACCGCCCGCTGGAAGGCGATGCGCGGCCGCGCCGGGGTCCTGCAGACCGGGCACAGCCTGACGGACACCACGACCGGCCGCACGGTCTCGCGGACGGCGTCCACCACGGTGAACTTCGGAGAGCCGACGGACGCCGAGATCGCCGCCTACGTGGCCTCCGGCGAACCGCTGTACGTGGCGGGCGCCTTCACCCTGGACGGGCGCTCGGCGCCGTTCGTGGACTCCATCGAGGGCGACCCGGGCAACGTCATCGGGCTCTCGCTGCCGCTGCTGCGCCGCCTGCTGGGCGAGCTCGGTGTCGAGATCACCGACCTCTGGGCCTGAGCGGGGATCAGGCCGGCTCGGGCTCCGGCTCGGGCCCGGCCGCCTCGGGAGCGGCCTTCCCGGACCGGGCGGCCGGCTCGGCACCGTACGCCACCAGGACGAGCACGATCAGGGCGAGCGTCACCATCATGCAGGCGAACGCCGTCCAGCCGACGAGTCCGACCGTCAGCGCGCCGAGCACGCCGTGGACGACCGCGCAGCAGATCAGCACGATCCGGCCGACGCGCCCCGGGCCCCGGTCGCGGATTCCCGCCACCACGAGCAGCACGGCGCACAGGAGCAGGAAGACCCCGGAGACCCCGCCGAGCACCCAGGTGCCCTTGGACATCGCCTCGGGGTCCGTACCGGCGAGGGACATGTCCTGGTTCTTCACGACCGTGCCCAGGACCACGTTGATGATCACGATCCCCACGGCCTCCACGGCCAGCACGAGCGCGGCCAAGAAGGCGACCAGCCTGCGCACCACGACACTCACCCCCTGTTACCAGCAGTACGTGCAATAGCGCGGACCCTACTAACCGGTAATGGCCACGACAAGAGCTGTGCGCAACCCGGACGCACCCCTCCTTCTCCGCGCTTTCGTGGGTCGGGCAAAGAATTGCCCACCCCTTAGTGGGAACTCCACAAAGAATCACCGTAAGTCGCTGCTCGTGGCGATAGAGACCTGGGCCACACCTGGTCGCTACTGTGCGGTTTCAGAACCCGGCGTACCGTGGTGGCACAAGGGATTTCGCGACTCGAGCACACCTCGAATCACACTCCGTGTGGGCAAGCTCACCATTGGGGGCGGGTCGTAGGACCGTGTGGGTTGTCCCTAAACTCAGCTTGTTTCAAGGAGGGAGCCATCGTGCGCAAGGTGCTCATCGCCAACCGTGGCGAAATTGCTGTCCGTGTTGCTCGGGCCTGCCGGGACGCGGGGATCGGGAGCGTGGCCGTTTACGCCGACCCGGACCGTGACGCTCTGCACGTCCGTGCGGCCGACGAGGCATTCGCTCTGGGCGGTGACACCCCGGCGGCCAGTTATCTGGACATCGCCAAGGTGCTCCAGGCTGCCAAGGACTCGGGTGCGGACGCGATCCACCCGGGGTACGGCTTCCTCTCGGAGAACGCCGAGTTCGCCCAGGCGGTGCTGGACGCGGGTCTGACGTGGATCGGTCCGCCGCCGCACGCGATCCGGGACCTGGGTGACAAGGTCGCCGCCCGTCATATCGCGCAGCGCGCCGGTGCCCCGCTCGTCGCGGGCACCCCGGACCCGGTGGCCGGTTCCGCCGAGGTCGTCGCGTTCGCTCAGGAGCACGGGCTGCCGATCGCGATCAAGGCCGCCTTCGGCGGCGGCGGGCGCGGGCTGAAGGTCGCGCGGACGCTGGAGGAGATCCCGGAGCTGTACGACTCCGCCGTCCGCGAGGCCGTTGCGGCGTTCGGGCGCGGGGAGTGCTTTGTCGAGCGCTACCTCGACAAGCCCCGGCACGTGGAGACGCAGTGCCTGGCCGACACGCACGGCAACGTGGTCGTCGTCTCCACCCGTGACTGCTCGCTGCAACGGCGTCATCAGAAGCTGGTGGAGGAGGCCCCGGCCCCCTTCCTGTCGGATGCGCAGAACGCGGAGCTGTACGCGGCCTCCAAGGCGATCCTGAAGGAGGCCGGCTACGTCGGCGCCGGCACGGTCGAGTTCCTGGTCGGTATGGACGGCACGATCTCCTTCCTGGAGGTCAACACCCGCCTGCAGGTGGAGCACCCGGTGACCGAGGAGGTCTCCGGTATCGACCTGGTCCGTGAGATGTTCCGGATCGCCGACGGCGAGGAACTCGGCTACGACGACCCCGCCTCGCGCGGTCACTCCTTCGAGTTCCGGATCAACGGCGAGGACCCGGGCCGCGGCTTCCTCCCCGCCCCCGGCACCGTCACCAAGTTCGAAGCCCCGAGCGGCCCCGGCGTCCGGCTGGACGCGGGCGTGGAGTCCGGCTCGGTCATCGGCCCGGCGTGGGACTCGCTGCTGGCGAAGCTGATCGTGACGGGTGCGACGCGTGAGCAGGCGCTGCAGCGCGCGGCCCGCGCCCTGGCGGAGTTCCACGTCGAGGGCATGGCCACCGCCATCCCGTTCCACCGTGCGGTCGTGGTGGACCCGGCGTTCACCGCCGACCCGTTCCGGGTCCACACCCGGTGGATCGAGACGGAGTTCGTCAACGAGATCAAGCCGTTCGCCGCCCCCGCCGAGGCGGACGCGGATGACGAGGCCGGTCGCGAGACGGTCGTCGTGGAGGTCGGTGGCAAGCGCCTGGAGGTCTCGCTGCCCTCCTCGCTCGGGATGAGCCTGGCCCGTACCGGGCTCGCGGCGGGCGCCAAGCCCAAGCGCCGCGCGGCCAAGAAGTCCGGCTCGGCCGTCTCCGGCGACACCCTCGCCTCCCCCATGCAGGGCACCATCGTCAAGATCGCCGTCGAAGAAGGCCAGGAAGTCAAGGAAGGCGACCTCATCGTCGTCCTCGAAGCCATGAAGATGGAGCAGCCGCTCAACGCGCACCGCTCCGGCACGGTCAAGAGCCTGGCCGCCGAGGTCGGCAGCTCGATCTCCTCGGGCGCCGTCATCTGCGAGATCAAGGACTGACCCGCGTCTTTCCCGCCGGTGCCCCGGTCATGTCCTCGGACGTGACCGGGGCACCGGCGCATTCGGGGAACGGAGGCCGCCCGCGCGATGGCATCCTGGAGACCGGGGAGACAGGAGGGACCGCACCATGGCGATGAGTACGGCAGGGACGTCGGCCCGGCCCATGCGTGCCGACGCGCGCCGCAACTACGGCCGGCTGCTGGCGGAGGCCCGTACCGCCTTCGCGGAACACGGCACCGACGCGTCCCTGGAGGACATCGCCCGGCGCGCGGGGGTGGGCATCGGCACGCTGTACCGCCACTTCCCGACCCGGCACGCCCTGATGAGCGCGGTCTTCCAGGAGGCGGTGACCGCCCTGATCACCCGCTCCCGCGAACTCGCGGGCGCGGATCGGCCGTGCGCCGCGCTGGTGGAGTGGCTGGGCGCGATCGTCACCCACGCGGGCGAGTACCGCGGCCTGGCCCAGGCCCTCATGTCCACGTGCCGCGACGAGAGTTCGGCCCTGGCGCGCTGCAACACCCCGCTGCGCGAGGCGGGTTCGACGCTCCTGACCCGCGCCCAGTCGTCGGGCGCGGTCCGCCCGGACGTCTCGATAGACGACCTGATGCAACTGACCAACGCGATCGCCCTGGCAGCGGAACAGTCCCCGGACGACCCGGAACTGGCAAACCGCCTGCTGAAGCTGACGCTACGAGGGCTTACTCCAGGCCCCTCCGACGACGGCACATCAAGCCCCTCCGGCGATTGAGGAGCGGGGGTCCGGGGGCAGCGCCCCCGAGCTACCGCCGCCGCAGGTCCGCCACCCGCGCCCGATCCCGCTCACCGGCCCCCGCCTCCCCGAGCGCCCGCAACGGCTGCCCCTGCGTACGCCGCTGCCCGGGCAACGGCATCTCGCGCCGGGCGGAGGGCCTCCCACCCGCCCCCGGGTCCGCGGCGGCGGAAGACGCCGCCCCGCCCCCCGCGACAGCGATCCGTACGCCCTGATCCGCCAGCGCCTGCAACTCCGCCGCCGACCGGTCGTCATGCGCGGCGGGCTCGTCCGTCACCAGATGGGTGATGAGATCCGTCGGCACGGTCTGGAACATCGTGTCGGAACCGAGCTTCGTGTGGTCCGCGAGGACCACCACCTCCGCCGCGGCCTGCACCAGCGCCCGGTCCACGCTCGCGGAGAGCATGTTGGACGTGGAGAGCCCGCGCTCGGCGGTGAGCCCGCTCCCGGACAGGAACGCGCGGGAGACCCGCAGCCCCTGGAGGGACTGCTCGGCCCCGCTGCCCACCAGGGCGTAGTTGGAGCCACGCAGGGTGCCTCCGGTCATCACCACCTCCACCCGGTTGGCATGGGCCAGCGCCTGGGCGACGAGCAGCGAGTTGGTGACGACGGTCAGGCCGGGGACGCGCGCGAGCCGGCGGGCCAGCTCCTGCGTGGTCGTACCGGCACCGACGACGATGGCCTCGCCTTCTTCGACCAGGCCGGCGGCCAGGTCGGCGATGGCCGTTTTCTCCGCGGTGGCGAGATGGGATTTCTGCGGAAAGCCGGACTCCCGCGTAAAACCGCCCGGCAAGACCGCACCGCCATGCCGGCGGTCGAGGAGTCCTTCTGCCTCCAGTGCCCGCACGTCCCGCCGTACGGTCACTTCGGAGGTCTGGACGACGCGGGCGAGCTCACGGAGCGATACCGCCCCGTTGGCGCGCACCATTTCGAGGATCAACTGACGACGTTCTGCAGCGAACACGAAACTGACAGTAACGTGACCGCGCGAGACTTTTCAGCAGTTTGCGCCGAATAGCAGAAGTTGTACACACAGGCGGTCACCAAGTGATATAGGAGGTCGCCTTGTTGTCGTCTCCTGATCGAACAGCGGTCACGCCCCGCCCGTGCGCTTACGGCTGTGCAACTGGCGGGCCACTTCGGCGATCGATCCCGACAGGGACGGGTACACAGTGAAGGTGTTTGCGATCTGGTCGACCGTCAGATTGTTGTCGACCGCGATCGAGATCGGATGGATCAGCTCGCTCGCCCGGGGCGCGACGACACAGCCGCCGACCACGATGCCGGTGCCGGGGCGACAGAAGATCTTGACGAAGCCGTCCCGGATGCCCTGCATCTTCGCGCGCGGGTTGCGCAGCAGCGGCAGCTTGACGACCAGCGCCTCGATCTTGCCCGCGTCGACGTCCGCCTGGGTGTAGCCGACGGTGGCGATCTCCGGGTCGGTGAAGACGTTCGAGGAGACCGTCTTGAGGTCCAGCGGGGCCACCGCGTCGCCCAGGAAGTGGTACATCGCGATGCGGCCCTGCATGGCGGCGACGGAGGCGAGCGCGAAGATGCCGGTGACGTCACCCGCCGCGTAGACGCCGGGGGCGCTGGTACGGGAGACCTTGTCGGTCCAGATGTGCCCGGAGTCCTTGAGCCGGACGCCGGCCTCCTCCAGGCCCATGCCCGCGGTGTTCGGGATGGCGCCGACGGCCATCAGGCAGTGCGTGCCGGAGATGACCCGGCCGTCGGCGAGGGTCACCTCGACCCGGTCGCCGACGCGCTTGGCGGACTGGGCGCGGGAGCGAGCCATGACGTTCATGCCGCGCCGCCGGAACACGTCCTCCAGGACGGCCGCCGCGTCCGGGTCCTCGCCGGGGAGCACCCGGTCGCGGGACGAGACGAGGGTGACGCGGGAGCCGAGGGCCTGGTAGGCGCCGGCGAACTCGGCACCGGTCACACCGGAACCGACGACGATGAGCTCCTGCGGCAGCTCGTCCAGGTCGTAGACCTGGGTCCAGTTCAGGATGCGCTCGCCGTCCGGCTGCGCGTCCGGGATCTCGCGGGGGTGCCCGCCGGTCGCGATGAGCACGGCGTCCGCGGTGAGCGTCTCCTCCGTACCGTCGGCGGCCGTGACGACGACCTGGCGGGAGCCGTCGGCGGCCTGAAGGCCCTCCAGACGGCCGCGGCCGCGCATGACGCGGGCGCCGGCGCGGGTGACGGAGGCGGTGATGTCGTGCGACTGGGCGAGCGCCAGGCGCTTCACGCGGCGGTTGACCTTCCCCAGGTCGACGCCGACCACACGCGCGGCCTGCTCTATGTGCGGGGTGTCGTCCGCGACGATGATGCCCAGCTCCTCGTACGAGGAGTCGAAGGTGGTCATCACCTCGGCCGTCGCGATCAGGGTCTTCGAGGGCACGCAGTCGGTGAGGACGGACGCGCCGCCGAGGCCGTCGCAGTCGACGACGGTCACCTCCGCGCCGAGCTGGGCACCCACCAGGGCCGCCTCGTACCCGCCGGGTCCGCCGCCGATGATCACGATCCGGGTCACGAAAAGTCCGCCTCGCGTTTCTCGTCCCACGGCCGTCTGCTGCCCCGGCCGGGGGTCCGGGGGATCGCCCCGGGGGAATGCAGTACGTACTTCATTGTCCCGCACGCGCCAAGGTGCTTCTCCCCGGGGCCCTCCATACGTGCGCCGGGGCGCACGGCGCACGCGCGCGGCGGACTCGGCCGCCTCGTTCCCGCCTCCCCCCGGGGGTCGTTCCTCACAGGAACCGGCATGCCCGCCGCCACCTCCCGTACCCTCGATCCCATGTCGCTCTACGCCGCGTACGCCGGCAACCTCGACGCGCGGCTGATGACGCGCCGCGCCCCGCACTCACCGCTGCGCGGGACCGGCTGGCTGAACGGCTGGCGGCTGACCTTCGGCGGGGAGCAGATGGGCTGGGAGGGCGCGCTGGCCACCGTGGTGGAGGCGCCTCGCTCGCAGGTCTTCGTCGCCCTGTACGACCTGGCCCCCATGGACGAGGACTCCATGGACCGCTGGGAGGGCGTCGGCCTCGACATCTACCGCCGCATGCGGATCCGGGTGCACACCCTGGACGGCGAGGAGCCGGCCTGGATCTATGTGCTGAACGGTTACGAGGGCGGCCTGCCGTCCGCCCGCTATCTCGGCGAGATTGCGGACGCGGCGGAATCGGCGGGCGCGCCCCACGACTACGTGATGGAACTGCGCAAGCGCCCCTGCTGAGGGGCCCGGCCGCCGACCCGATTGTCGGAACACACGAACGATTCCCGCCAGACTCTGTACAGGGGCATCTACGCGCGTAGGGGTTCAGCGGTTACGCTCGTCCGCGTGAACGCATCACTTATTCCGGACCACATCCAGGGCGACCCGCACGCCGCCGCCGCCGACGCCGCCGCCCGCCTGCGCGAGCTGACCGGTGCCGAGACTCACGACGTCGCCCTCGTGATGGGCTCCGGCTGGGCGCCGGCCGCTGCCGCGCTCGGCGTTCCGGCGGCCGAGTTCCCGGTGACGGCCCTGCCCGGCTTCCCGGCGCCCGCCGTCGAGGGCCACGGCGGCACGATCCGCTCGCACGTGATCGGCGACAAGCGGGCCCTGGTGTTCCTGGGCCGCACGCACTACTACGAGGGCCGCGGCGTCGCCGCCGTCGCGCACGGGGTCCGCACAGCGGTCGCCGCGGGGTGCCGGACGGTCATCCTGACGAACGGCTGCGGCGGCCTGCGGGAGGGCATGCGCCCCGGGCAGCCGGTCCTGATCAGCGACCACATCAACCTGACGGCGGCCTCGCCGATCATCGGCGCGAACTTCGTGGACCTCACCGACCTGTACTCGCCGCGCCTGCGCGCGCTGTGCAAGGAGGTGGACGAGACGCTCGAAGAGGGCGTGTACGTCCAGTTCCCCGGCCCGCACTACGAGACTCCGGCCGAGATCAACATGGTCCGCGTCATGGGCGGCGACCTGGTCGGCATGTCCACGGTCCTGGAAGCGATTGCCGCCCGGGAGGCGGGGGCGGAGGTCCTCGGGCTGTCCCTGGTGACGAACCTGGCCGCGGGGTTGAGCGGGGAGCCGCTGAACCATGAGGAGGTCCTTCAGGCGGGCCGCGATTCCGCGACGCGGATGGGGTCCCTGCTGGCGCGGGTGCTGGACCGGATCTGAGCCTGCGGCACCTTGCGGGGCGCTGCCCCCGTGCCCCCGCTCCTCAATCGCCGGAGGGGCTTGATTTGGCCGCGCGCGGCCACCAGCGCACCGCACACGAAAGGCACCCCGTGACGACACCCCCGGACCTCCTCGCCCGTGCCGGCGCCTGGCTCGCGGAGGACCCCGACCCCGACACCCGCGAAGAGCTCGCCAAGCTCATCGCCGCCGAGGACACCGCAGAGCTCACCACCCGCTTCGCGGGCACCCTCCAGTTCGGCACCGCCGGACTGCGGGGCGAGCTCGGCGCGGGCCCGATGCGCATGAACCGCTCCGTGGTCATCCGCGCCGCCGCCGGCCTCGCCGCGTACCTGAAGGACCAGGGACAGACCGGCGGTCTCGTCGTCATCGGCTACGACGCCCGCTACAAGTCCGCCGACTTCGCGCGGGACACCGCCGCGGTGATGACGGGCGCGGGCCTGCGCGCGGCGGTCCTCCCCCGCCCGCTGCCCACCCCCGTGCTGGCGTACGCCATAAGGCACCTGGGCGCCGTCGCCGGCGTCGAGGTGACCGCCAGCCACAACCCGCCCCGTGACAACGGCTACAAGGTCTACCTCGGCGACGGCTCGCAGATCGTGCCGCCGGCGGACGGCGAGATCGCCGCGGCCATCGCCGCGGTCGGCCCGCTGGACACCGTGGACCGCCCGGAGTCCGGCTGGGAGACCCTGGGCGAGGAGGTCCTGGAGGCGTACCTGGCGCGGACGGACGCGGTGCTCGACGCGGAGTCGCCGCGCACCGCCCGCACCGTGTACACCGCGATGCACGGTGTCGGCACCTCCGTGCTCACCGCCGCGTTCGACCGGGCCGGCTTCCCGGCCCCGGTGCTCGTCGCGGAGCAGGCCGAGCCGGACCCCGCGTTCCCTACCGTGGCCTTCCCCAATCCGGAGGAGCCCGGCGCGATGGACCTCGCGTTCACCACCGCGCGCCGCGCGAAACCGGATCTCGTCATCGCGAACGACCCGGACGCGGACCGCTGCGCCGTCGCTGTGCCGGACCCGGCGGCGGACGGCGGCTGGCGGATGCTGCGGGGCGACGAGACGGGCGCGCTGCTCGCCGCGCACCTGGTGCGCCGGGGCGCGACCGGCGTGTTCGCGGAGTCGATCGTCTCGTCCTCGCTGCTGGGCCGGATCGCCGAGAAGGCGGGCCTGGGCTACGAGGAGACCCTGACGGGCTTCAAGTGGATCGCCCGCGTCGAGGGGCTGCGTTACGGGTACGAGGAGGCGCTCGGCTACTGCGTGGACCCGGACGGCGTCCGCGACAAGGACGGCATCACGGCCGCGCTGCTCGTCGCCGAGCTCGCCTCCGTACTGAAGGAGCAGGGGCGCACGCTCCTGGACCTGCTGGACGACCTCGCGCTCGAACACGGGCTGCACGCCACCGACCAGCTGTCGGTGCGGGTCGAGGACCTGTCGGTCATCGCGGACGCGATGCGCCGCCTGCGCGAGCAGCCGCCGGCCGCCCTGGCGGGGCTGCCCGTGACCTCGGCCGAGGACCTGTCGCGGGGCACGGACCGGCTGCCGCCGACGGACGGGCTGCGCTACACGCTCGACGGCGCCCGGGTGATCGTCCGCCCGAGCGGCACCGAGCCGAAGCTGAAGTGCTACCTGGAGGTCGTCGTGCCGGTGGGCTCCGCCGACGCGCTGCCGACCGCCCGCGCCCGCGCCACGGAGCTGCTGACCGGCATCAAGCGGGACCTGGCGGCAGCGGCGGGCATCTGAGACGGGGCGGCCGGGGCCCGGCCCGGCCGCCCTCCGCTCAGCCCGCCACGCGCGCCATCCACGCCTCGACCTCGTCCGCCGAGCGCGGCAGCCCGGCCGACAGGTTCTCATGGCCGGAGTCCGTCACGACGAGGTCGTCCTCGATGCGGACGCCAATGCCGCGCCACTCCTCCGGGACCGTCAGGTCGTCCGGCTGGAAGTACAGCCCGGGCTCGACGGTCAGCACCATGCCCGGCTCCAGCACCCCGTCGACGTACGCCTCGTTGCGCGCCCGGGCGCAGTCGTGGACGTCCAGGCCGAGCATGTGGCCGGTGCCCGCCATGGTGAAGCGGCGCTGGAGGCCGAGTGCGTAGGCCCGCTCGGCCGGGCCCTCGATGAAGCCCCACTCCACGAGCCGGGCGGTGAGATGGCGCTGCGCGGCCTCGTGGAAGTCGCGGTAGTGGGCGCCCGGCTTCACCGCGGCCATGCCCGCCTCCTGCGCCTCGTACACCGCGTCGTAGACCTTGCGCTGAAGCGGGGTGAACGTGCCGCTGACGGGCAGGGTGCGCGTGACGTCGGCGGTGTAGAGGGTGCGGGTCTCCACGCCCGCGTCGAACAGGAGCAGGTCGCCGGGGCGCACGGGGCCGTCGTTGTCCGTCCAGTGCATGATCGTCGCGTGGTCGCCGGCGGCGCAGATGGAGCCGTAGCCGACGGCGTTGCCCTCCAGGCGGGCGCGGCGGAAGAACGTGCCCTCGATCCACCGCTCCGAGGTCGCCACGGCTGTGGACAGGTCGGCGATCGCGTCGGTGAAGCCGCGCACGGTGGAGCCGACGGCCTTGCGCATCTCGCCGATCTCCCACGCGTCCTTGACGAGCCGGAGGTCGCTCAGCGCCTCCGCCAGCTCCGCGTCGCGCTCCTCGTCGGTGGCGACCGCCCGTTCCAGGGCCGGATCGATGCCCCGGACGATCCGGGTCGGCACCGAGCCACCCGCCGCGCCTGCGGCCAGCGCCTCGGCCGCCGTGCGGACGTCGCGGCAGGGCAGCCCCAGGACGCGCGCGGACTCGGCGAGCGTGCGGCGTCGCCCCGTCCACAGCTCGGCCGTGGCCCCGGTCCAGAACTCGTCGTTGTCCCGGCTGTCGCGCGGCAGCTGGAAGCAGTAGGCGTCGTGGCCGCCGTCCGCCCGGGGTTCCAGGACGAGGGCGCCGTCGCGGGCCTGGTCGCCGGTCATGTGGACGTAGCCGGAGTAGGGCCGGAAGGGGTAGTCGTCGTCGTTCGACCGGGTTTTGAGGTTCCCGGACGGAATGACGAGGCGTTCGCCGGGGAAGCGCGCGGAGAGCCTGGCGCGCCGGGCGGCGGCATGAGGAGCCTGCTCGTCGGGTACGAGGTCGTGCCGTTCGGTGTCCGCCCACCCGGTCCGCATCAGCGCGGAGAGTTCCTCGGTGATCTCGGTGTAGAGCCCGTTCTTCCGGCCTTTCGCCACGTCATGCTCCCTCTGTGCAGGTGTGGGACCGCCGGGTCCTCACCGACGGCACCCGGAAGCTATCGCCGCCAGGGGCGCACGGGTGCACGGCTGTGCCAGTGGCACCGATCGGCCACCACCGCGCCTCCTTCCCGGCGGACAATGCCGTACATGACGAACGCGAAGCTGGCCGACGCCCTTCGGCTCCTCGGGATCGGCGAGGCGGCGGCCCGGGTCTATCAGGCGCTGCTCGACCTGGCGCCCGCTCCCCTGACCGTGATCGGCCGGGCGGCCGGTCTGGACGCCCCCGCGCTGTCGGCGGCGTACGGGGAGCTGGCGGACGCGGGGCTGGTCAGCGGCGCGGGCACCAGCGCGGACGTGGTCGCCCCGGTCCCGCCGGGCGACGGTCTGGAGATCCTGGTCCGGCAGCGGGCGAGCGCGGTCGAGGAGTCCCGGATCGCGGTCGGGGGCGCCTTCGAGTCGTTCCGGCGGCAGCGGCTCGCCGCGTACAACGACCATCTGGTCGAGTCCGTGACCGGCGAGGCGGTCGGGCCGAGGATCCGCCGGGCGTGGGCGAGCGCGCGGGAGCAGATCCGGCAGCTGGAGTCGCCGCCGTACGTACCGCTGCCCGGGGCGACCGAGGACGCGCTGGCCACACTCGCGCGCGGGGTGACGCAGCGCGTCGTGTACTCGCGGGAGTCCCTGGAGCACCCCGGGCATCTGAAGGACGTCATCGAGCCGTGCGTCCGGGCCGGGGAGCAGGCCCGGGTGGCGCCCGCGGTGCCGGTGAAGCTGGTGATCATCGATGACGCGTCGGCGCTGGTGTCGCTGTCGATCCGGGAGGCGGACGTGCACAACACGATGCTGGTCGTGCAGCCGTGCGGACTGCTCTCGGCGCTCATCGCGCTGTTCGAGCAGTACTGGCAGAACGCGCTGCCGTTCAGCGGCCGGACGACGCGCCCGGGCGGGCTGGCGCCCGCGGACCGGCGGCTGCTGTGGCTGCTGGCGGGCGGCACGAGCGACGAGGTGATCGCGCGCGAGCTGGGCGTCAGCCGCCGCACGCTGTTCCGTCGGTTGCAGGTCCTGATGGCCAGGCTGGGCGCCACGAACCGCTTCCAGCTGGCCTTGCAGGCGCAGCGCCAGGGCTGGCTGTGAGCGTCCGGGGGCCTTGGACGTCAGCCGGTCGCGCCGAGCACCACGAGCAGCACCGCGCCGACGACGGCCGGGGCGATGACCTCGTACGCCCAGCGCACCGAGGCGGCGGGGGCGTCGGCCACGGGCTTGTCACCGGCCCGCTCGGACAGCTCGCGCAGGTCCGCGACGGTCTGGTCGGCGGCCGCGGTGCGGGCCTTGGTGTTGCGTACGTCGGCGATCGTGGACGTACGCCGGTACGGGTCGTCCATCGCCTGCCGGGACTGCTGGCGGGCGGCCTTCTTGCGCTGCCGCAGCGAGACGGGGACGGCCCAGAGCTGGAACTTCTTGCCGTCGTTCGTGAAGAGCTCGCTCGAATAACCGGCCCGTACGTCGGCCACGTCGCTCCACGGCAGCGTGACCGTGCGGAAGGGGTTGCGGATGCGGATGCGGGCGTCGTTCGCGGCGACCACCGGGCGCAGCGTGAAGGCGACGATCACGGGCACGGCGGTCAGCATGCCGGCGAGCGCCATCCACGGCACCCGGCCGTCGCCCCGGAGCAGGGCGTCGCCGCCGATCCCGCAGACGAGCACGAGGAGCAGGATGCCGCCGGCCAGCCCGGCGGGCGACCGGAAGGTCCGGTCGGCGTAGGTGGGCTCGTCGGCAGGCGTGGGGCTCGTCATGAGCCCGATTGTGCCTGACGCGGCGCGGGGGCGCGGTGGCGGCTTCGCCCGCGGTGGGGGCGCGGTGCGGGAACCTCCGGTGACCTGGGTCCCTGTACAGGTCGCTACGCGCGTAGATATGCTCATGTGGTGACCATGCCCACCACCCTCCCCGCATTCGCCGACGCGACGGCGTCCGACAGTGCGCTGCGCCGCTTCCTGCACGGGCTGCCCGGCGTCGACGCGGTCGGCCTCGAAGCGCGTGCCGCCGCCCTCGGAACCAGGTCGATCAAGACGACGGCCAAGGCGTACGCCATCGACCTCGCCATCTCGATGATCGACCTGACGACGCTCGAAGGCGCGGACACCCCCGGCAAGGTCCGGGCCCTCGCCGCCAAGGCCGTCAACCCCGACCCCACCGACCGCACGACCCCGCGCACCGCCGCGGTCTGCGTCTACCCCGACATGGCGGCCACCGCCGCCGCCGCCCTGGCCGGCTCCGGCGTGAAGGTGGCGTCCGTGGCGACGGCCTTCCCCGCCGGGCGCGCCGCGCTCGACGTGAAGCTCGCGGACGTCCGGGACGCCGTGGCGGCCGGGGCCGACGAGATCGACATGGTGATCGACCGGGGCGCGTTCCTGGCCGGCCGCTATCTGAAGGTGTACGAGGAGATCCTCGCCGTGAAGGCGGAGTGCGGGTCCGCCCGGCTCAAGGTGATCTTCGAGACCGGTGAGCTGTCCACGTACGACAACATCCGGCGGGCCTCCTGGCTCGGGATGCTGGCCGGCGCGGACTTCATCAAGACCTCGACCGGCAAGATCGGGACGAACGCCACGCCCGCGAACACCCTGCTGATGCTGGAGGCGGTGCGCGACTTCCGCGCGCAGACCGGCGTCCAGATCGGCGTGAAGCCGGCCGGTGGCATCCGCACCTCGAAGGACGCGATCAAGTTCCTCGTGCTGGTCAACGAGACGGCGGGCGAGGACTGGCTGGACAACCACTGGTTCCGCTTCGGCGCCTCCAGCCTGCTGAACGACCTGCTGATGCAGCGCCAGAAGCTCAGCACCGGCCGTTACTCCGGCCCCGATTACGTGACGGTGGACTGATACCCATGGCATCCGCATTCGAGTACGCACCGGCGCCGGAGTCCCGTTCCGTCGTCGACATCGCCCCCTCGTACGGCCTGTTCATCGACGGTGAGTTCACCGACGCGGCCGACGGCAAGGTCTTCAAGACGGTCAGCCCGTCCTCCGAGGAGGTGCTGTCCGAGGTCGCCCGGGCCGGCGCCGACGACGTGGACCGGGCCGTGAAGGCGGCCCGCCGCGCGTTCGAGAAGTGGTCGGCGCTGCCCGGCTCCGAGCGCGCCAAGTACCTGTTCCGGATCGCCCGGATCATCCAGGAGCGCTCCCGCGAGCTGGCCGTCCTGGAGACCCTGGACAACGGCAAGCCGATCAAGGAGACCCGCGACGCGGACCTCCCGCTGGTCGCCGCGCACTTCTTCTACTACGCGGGCTGGGCCGACAAGCTGGACCACGCGGGGTTCGGCCGGAGGACGACAGACGGAAACGCCGGCCCGAACCCGCGCCCGCTGGGCGTGGCCGGCCAGGTCATCCCGTGGAACTTCCCGCTGCTGATGCTCGCGTGGAAGATCGCCCCGGCGCTCGCCACGGGCAACACGGTCGTCCTGAAGCCCGCCGAGACGACGCCGCTGTCCGCGCTGTTCTTCGCGGACATCTGCCGCCAGGCGGGCCTGCCCAAGGGCGTCGTGAACATCCTGACGGGGTACGGCGACGCGGGCCAGGCGCTCGTGGAGCACGGGGACGTCAATAAGGTCGCGTTCACCGGTTCGACCGCCGTCGGCAAGGCCATCGCCCGGAGCGTCGCGGGGACGGACAAGAAGGTCACGCTGGAGCTGGGCGGCAAGGGCGCCAACATCGTCTTCGACGACGCCCCGATCGACCAGGCCGTCGAGGGCATCGTCACCGGCATCTTCTTCAACCAGGGCCAGGTGTGCTGCGCGGGCTCCCGGCTGCTGGTCCAGGAGTCGATCCAGGACGAGCTGCTGGACGCGCTGAAGCGCCGCCTGTCCACGCTGCGCCTCGGCGACCCGCTGGACAAGAACACGGACATCGGCGCGATCAACTCCTCCGAGCAGCTGGCCCGGATCACCGCGCTGGTGGAGACCGGCGAGGCGGAGGGCGCGGAACGCTGGAGCGCCCCGTGCGAACTGCCGTCGGCCGGTTACTGGTTCGCCCCGACGCTCTTCACCAACGTCACCCAGGCGCACACGATCGCCCGCGACGAGATCTTCGGCCCGGTGCTCTCGGTGCTGTCGTTCCGTACGCCGGACGAGGCGGTCGCCAAGGCGAACAACAGCCAGTACGGCCTGTCGGCTGGCATCTGGACGGAGAAGGGCTCGCGCATCCTCGCGGTGGCGAACAAGCTCCGGGCGGGCGTCGTCTGGGCCAACACGTTCAACAAGTTCGACCCGACCTCGCCGTTCGGCGGTTACAAGGAGTCGGGCTTCGGCCGCGAAGGCGGCCGTCACGGCCTGGAGGCGTACCTCGATGTCCGATAACCGTCTGAGCGTCTTCAAGACCTACAAGCTGTACGTCGGGGGCAAGTTCCCCCGCTCCGAGAGCGGCCGGGTGTACGAGGTGACGGACTCGAAGGGCAAGTGGCTGGCGAACGCGCCCCAGTCCTCCCGCAAGGACGCGCGCGACGCGGTCGTGGCCGCCCGCAAGGCGTTCGGCGGCTGGTCCGGCGCGACCGCGTACAACCGCGGCCAGATCCTCTACCGCGTCGCGGAGATGCTGGAGGGCCGCCGCGAGCAGTTCGTACGCGAGGTGGCCGAGGCGGAGGGCCTGTCGAAGTCCAAGGCGGCGGCCGTCGTCGACGCGGCGGTGGACCGCTGGGTCTGGTACGCGGGCTGGACGGACAAGATCGCCCAGGTCGTGGGCGGCGCGAACCCGGTCGCGGGCCCGTTCTTCAACCTGTCGACGCCCGAACCGACCGGTGTGGTCACGGTCCTGGCGCCGCAGGAGTCCTCGTTCCTGGGCCTGGTCTCGGTGATCGCCCCGGTGATCGCGGCCGGCAACACCGCGGTCGTGGTGGCCTCCGCGAAGGCCCCGCTGCCCGCCCTGTCGCTGGGCGAGGTGCTGGCCACCTCGGACCTGCCGGGCGGTGTGGTCAACGTCCTGTCGGGGAAGACCGCGGAGATCGCGGCGCCGCTCGCCGCCCACCAGGACGTGAACGGCATCGACCTGACGGGTGCGGACGCGGAGCTGGCGAAGGAGCTGGAGATCGCGGCGGCCGACAACCTGAAGCGCGTTTCTCGTCCACAGGCTGTGGACGGCGACGGCGACTGGGCGGCCGACCCGGGCACGCACCGCCTGACGGCGTTCCTGGAGACCAAGACGGTCTGGCACCCGACGGGCGCGCTGGGCGCGTCGGGCTCCTCGTACTGACCGCACACGGCGACGGCCCGTTTCCCGGAGGTGCCTCCGGGGAACGGGCCGTCCCGCTGTCAGCCGCGCAGGCCCTCCACGACCGGACCCACGACGGGCAGGTCCTTGATGGCGCCGCCGCTCGTCAGCGGGTCGGTGACCAGCGCGGTGGAGAGCGGCTTGAAGTCGGCGATCTGGGTGCCCACCGCGTTGTCCAGCGGGTCCGTGCCGGTGCCGGCCAGCGGGTCGAGCCGCAGGTGGGTGACGGGCGCGACGCTGTGCTCCAGCGACTGCCCGAGCGCCCCGGTGACCGCGCCGCCGGCCGCCCCGGTGGCCTCCGCGAGGCCGACGTCGGCCCCGGTCTCCTGGACGACGGGCAGCGGGGCGGCCTGCGCCGCCGCACCCCCCGCGCCGAGTGCGGCGCCGACCGCGGTGACGGTCAGACCTGCGCGCAGCAGGGTGCGGCGCCGGGACTTGGAAAGTGCGTGACGTGCCATGGATTTCCCACCTGATCGAGCCGATCGAACCATCGGTCGCGTAATCAACCGAACGCTCAGCGTAGTTGAGTTGTGATGCGCGATACCAACAAGACCTCCGGGGGTCCCACGTGCGGGTCAATGCCTCACACTCGTGTCCTGTGAGTTCCCAAGCGCTTTCGACCCGCGTCGTCCTGTTGACGGGCCCCTCCGGCTCCGGCAAGTCGTCCCTCGCCGCCCGCACCGGCCTCCCGGTGCTGCGGCTCGACGACTTCTACAAGGAGGCCGACGACCCCACCCTGCCGCTGGTCACCGGCAGTACGGACATCGACTGGGACTCCCCGGGCTCCTGGGACGCCGACGCGGCGGTCACCGCGATCACGGAGCTCTGCCGGACCGGCCGCACCGACATCCCGGTGTACGACATCTCCACCAGCTCCCGCACCGGGCACGAGGTCCTGCACATCGGGCGCACCCCGCTCTTCGTCGCCGAGGGCATCTTCGCGGCCGACATCATCGACCGCTGCCAGTCCCTGGGCCTCCTGGCCGACGCCCTCTGCCTGCGCGGCCGCCCCTCCACGACCTTCCGCCGCCGCCTCCTGCGCGACCTCCGCGAGGGCCGCAAGTCGGTCCCGTTCCTGCTGCGGAGGGGCTGGCGCCTGATGCGTACGGAACGCCGCATCGTGGCCCGCCACGTCGCGCTGGGCGCACACGCGTGCGCGAAGCCGGAGGCGTTGGGCCGCCTGGCGGCGGCTGCGGCGGGCCGGTGCCGTTTGCCGGCGCCTGCCGGGGCGAAATCGAGCCCCTCCGGCGATTGAGGA
>NZ_LISW01000002.1:387124-718397 GCF_001905735.1 Streptomyces sp. CB01249 | reverse complement strand
GTCCGGGGGCAGCGCCCCCGAAACGCACCGCGGGGCCGGACAAGACCCCCCGGCCCGTCCGACCCCGCAGCTTCCCCGTGTCCCCGTTGTGCCCCGAGATACCCCCGTATCCCTCGGGCCCCCGTTACCTCCCCCGTAACAACACCACCGCGTCCCCCGGCGCGGCAGCGCCCCCGTTCCCCCAGCCTTCAGGCCACCAGCTCGCCGAAGGACTCCTCCTCGTCACGGCCGAAGCTGAGGACCTCGTCCTCGCGCAGCCGGCGGAGCGACCGCCAGATGCTCGACTTCACCGTGCCGACACTGATGTCGAGGATCGACGCGATCTCGGGGTCCGTACGACCCTCGTAGTACCGCAGGACGAGCATCGTGCGCTGCAGCTCGGGAAGGCGCGCCAGCGCCTGCCAGAGCACGGCGCGCAGCTCCGTACCGCGCATCGCGTCCGTGTCGCCCGCCGTCTCCGGCAGCTCCTCGGTCGGGTATTCGTTCAGCTTGCGCCTGCGCCAGGCACTGATGTGCAGATTGGTCATCGTGCGGCGCAGATAACCGCCGACAGCGGCCTTGTCGCTGATGCGGTCCCAGGCCCGGTACGTCGAGAAGAGGGCGCTCTGGAGCAGGTCCTCGGCCTCGAACCGGTCACCGGTCAGGTGGTAGGCGGTCGCGTACAGGGAGGCACGGCGCTCCCGGACGTAGGCCGTGAACGCCGCTTCGGCGTCCCCGGACCGTTCCGGTGCCTTCCGCTCCCCCGAGTCCTCCCCGTACGCGCTTCCCCCGTTGCCCCCCGTGTCAACCACCGTCATGAATGACGTGTGCTGACGCCCGGCGCCACGAACGCACCCCCGTCCGTTCACTGCGGCGCCGGACTTCTCGGTGCTCCGTCCGACATCGTGGAGACGCGTGACAACTGCGCTTGCGTTGATGCTGTGAGTTGCGTTCATCTCGCGCCCCCCATCGGTGGAGTCCGTCCGTTCCTTGTGCCAACGAGCTTGCCGGGGCAGTTTCATGGCGCTGTCCGCCGACTGTCACAGGGCTGTCACAGGGCCCGGCGACGGCACGAATCCGCGCTTCCGGATGCATGACGGACGTATGGGGCACGCATCAGGGGGGACCAACTGTCGAACTGGGGCGCCCCATGGGTCAGAATGACCAAGTGCCTTTCCTGTTGCTGATCGAGGACGACGACGCCATCCGCACGGCCCTCGAACTCTCGCTGTCACGCCAGGGCCACCGTGTGGCCACCGCGGCGACGGGAGAGGACGGCCTCAACCTGCTGCGCGAGCAGCGCCCCGACCTGGTCGTGCTGGATGTGATGCTGCCCGGGATCGACGGTTTCGAGGTGTGCCGTCGCATCCGCCGCACCGACCAGCTGCCGATCATCCTGCTGACCGCCCGCAGCGACGACATCGACGTCGTGGTGGGTCTGGAGTCCGGTGCCGACGACTACGTGGTGAAGCCCGTGCAGGGCCGGGTGCTCGACGCCCGCATCCGCGCGGTACTGCGCCGGGGCGAACGGGAGTCGACCGACTCCGCGACGTTCGGGAACGTGGTGATCGACCGCTCCGCCATGACCGTCACCAAGAACGGGGAGGATCTGCAGCTCACGCCGACCGAGCTGCGCCTCCTCCTCGAACTGAGCCGACGGCCCGGCCAGGCCCTGTCCCGGCAGCAGCTCCTGCGCCTGGTCTGGGAGCACGACTACCTGGGTGACTCCCGGCTGGTCGACGCCTGTGTCCAGCGGCTGCGCGCCAAGGTGGAGGACGTACCGTCCTCGCCGACCCTGATCCGTACGGTCCGGGGCGTGGGTTACCGGCTGGACTCGCCGCAGTGAGCACGGCTGTGCGGCGGGGCCTGCGCGCCGGGCTCCGCTGGACCAGCCTGCGCCTGCGGCTCGTCATCGTCTTCGGCCTGGTCGCGCTGACCGCCGCCGTGTCGGCCTCCGGCATCGCGTACTGGCTCAACCGCGAGGCCGTGCTGACGCGTACGCAGGACGCGGCGCTCGGGGACTTCCGCCAGGAGATGCAGACCCGGGCGGCCTCGCTGCCGCTGCGCCCCTCCAAGGAGGACCTGCAGACGGCCGCGGTGCAGATGGCGAGCAGCAGCCCCGGCTACAGCGTGCTCCTGATCGACGAGCGCGACCCGGGCAAGCCCATCGTCGGCAACAGCGACCTGGACACCTTCACCCGCGACAACGTCCCGCTGTCGTTGCAGGAGCAGGTGGACCGCAAGCAGCCGGTCAAGGCGGGCAACAAGTACGAGTACCACCTGTTCTGGCAGCGCACCTCGATACGCGGCACGCCGTATCTCGTCGCCGGTACGAAGATCATCGGCGGCGGGCCGACCGGCTACATGCTGAAGTCGCTCGACCAGGAGCGGCAGGACCTCAGCTCGCTCGCCTGGTCGCTCGGGATCGCCACGGCGCTCGCCCTGGTCGGCTCGGCGCTGCTCGCGCAGGCGGCGGCGACCACCGTGCTGCGGCCCGTGCAGCGGCTCGGGGACGCGGCCCGCAAGCTCGGCGAGGGCAAGCTCGACACCAGGCTCGTGGTGTCCGGCACCGATGAACTGGCCGACCTGTCACGCACGTTCAACCGGACCGCCAGCTCCCTGGAGAAGAAGGTCGCGGACATGAGCGCCCGCGAGGAGGCCAGCCGCCGCTTCGTCGCCGACATGTCGCACGAGCTGCGTACGCCGCTGACGGCGCTCACCGCGGTCACGGAGGTGCTGGAGGACGAGGCCGACAGCCTCGACCCGATGATCGCGCCCGCGGTGAACCTGGTGGTCAGCGAGACCCGTCGGCTGAACGACCTCGTGGAGAACCTGATGGAGGTGACCCGCTTCGACGCGGGCACCGCCCGCCTCGTCCTGGACTACGTGGACGTCGCGGACCAGGTGACCGCCTGCATCGACGCCCGCGCCTGGCTGGACGCGGTCGAGCTGGACGCCGAGCGCGGCATGATGGTCCGCCTCGACCCGCGCCGGCTCGACGTGATCCTCGCCAACCTGATCGGCAACGCGCTCAAGCACGGCGGTTCGCCGGTCCGGGTCGCGGTGCGCATCGAGGGCGAGGAGCTGGTCATCGAGGTCCGGGACCATGGCCCCGGCATCCCCGAGGACGTCCTGCCACACGTCTTCGACCGGTTCTACAAGGCGAGCGCCTCCAGGCCCCGTTCGGACGGCAGCGGGCTCGGGCTCTCCATCGCCATGGAGAACGCGCACATCCACAACGGTGACATCACCGCCCGCAACTCCCCCGACGGCGACGGCGCGATCTTCGTGCTGCGCCTGCCGCGCGACCCCGGGGCGCCGAGCGGTGCCGCCGGGGATCACGACGCACCGATACCGGACCACCAGGAGGACGACGCGACGTGAGGCGCAGCGAACGCCGGGGACACCGAACCGCCGCCGCCCTGGCAGGTGCCGCACTCTGTGCCGTGCTGGCGGCGGGCTGCGGCATCCGTACGACCTCGGTGCCGGTGGACGCCGGTGCCGCCCCGTCCCGGGTGCCGTGTGCGATGCCCGCCGAGGACGCCGCGTCCCAGGCCGGGCGGGGCATCCCCGTGCAGGTGTATCTGGTCTGCGCCGCGCAGCTGGTGACGGTGGACCGGGCGGTGCAGGTCCAGGAGGCCAAGTCGGACCGGCTGGCGGTCGCCACGGAGCTGCTGGACGAGTTGCGCAGGCAGCCCACGGCGGACGAACGGCAGGCGGGCTTCTCCACCGATGTGCCCGGGACGCTCCGCGTCTTCGCGCCGCGCCTCGGCGACGCGAAGGACGCGCTGCGGCTCAACGAGCAGCCGGAGGACCTGCCGGCCGAGGCCCTGGCCCAGGTCGTCTGCACCTTCGCGGACAGCGAGGCCCTGACTCCCGGTGACACGGTGACGCTGGGCGGCCCGGGCGACTACCCGGCCCGCGGCTACCTGTGCACGGCGGAGACGAAGGCCAGTCCGAAGGCGATGCCGAGCGCGGTGGGGGTGCCGTAGGGGCGCCTCGGGGGGCCGGGGACCCGGCGTGAGGCAGGTCTCCCCAGGTCGGGCGGAACCGATCCTGCCGCCGCCCGCGTCTAGGGCATCGTGCGTCAAGGTACGGACGGCCAGGCCGTCATCCGCTTCCGCGCGTTCGGGGTGTCGCTGCTCCTCGCGCATCTGCTGCTCGTCGGGTGGCTCACTCTGCGTCCGCTGGACGTGCCGTGGATGAACGCCGCCAACCTCTCGCCCTTCGCCGGCATCAGGGCCGATCTGTCGCTCGGTCCCGCCGCCGCGTTCCGCCGGATCGGCGGCGGGCTGCTGCTCCTGGCGCCCCTGGGCGTGCTGCTCCCGATGGCCGGGGGCCGTCTGTACGTGTCCCCGTGGCTCTCGCTGGCCCGTACGGTCGCGGCCGGTTCCCTGATCTCGCTGGCCATCGAGCTGGGGCAGACCGGGGTGCCCGGCCAGGTGGTGGACGTGGACTCGCTGTTCCTGAACACGGCGGGCGTCGCCCTTGCCCATGTCCTGGTGGTGCCCGCGTGCCGGGCGCGCCTGCGGCGGCGCGGCGGAGCGACGCGGACGCATGTGGTGGCGCGCAGGGGGCACGAGGCCCCTCAGGGTTCGACCCCGACGATTTCCGGGGTCGGGATGGCCCCGTAGAGCGACGCTTCGTCCGGTTCGTCGCGGGACCATGGACGTATCGGGAGCACACCGGACTGCTCCCCGCAACGGTTCGCGAAGGAGCTCACCATGGCCGCACTTGCCCGCCCCCGTGACGGACGCATGCTCGGTGGAGTGTGCGCAGCGCTGGCGCGGCGTTTCGGCACGTCGGCGAGGACCATGCGCATCATCTTCGTGGTCTCGTGCCTGCTGCCGGGCCCGCAGTTCCTGCTCTACCTGGCGCTGTGGCTGCTGCTGCCCCAGGAGGGGTCGTCGTCCTCGACGGCCTGGTAGTCGTTCCCGTACACATGCCGGTGGGCGGGCACCCGCTCGGGGTGCCCGCCCACCGGTGTGGTGCTGCTTCGGCTCAGCCGCCGAGCGGCAGACCGTTGGCGGACAGGCCGCTGGTGCTCAGACCACCGGCCGGCATGCCGCCGAGGAGGCCCTTGACGGGGGTGGTGGCGTCGCCGAGGAGCTTGGTCTGGCTGGTGCCGAGGACCTGGTCGGCGGTGTCCTGGACCGGCAGCGTCGAGGTGGCGTCGGCCAGGGCGCCGGCGACGGGCAGCACGCTGGTCGCGGTCTCCAGCGGCAGCGCGGAGGCGGACGCGGTGCCGGCGGCGGCAGCGGCGAAAGCGGCACCGAGAGCGGCGACGCCGAGAGTCCTGGCGGCAGACTGCTTCATATGACATTCATCCTTGGGGAAGGGGATGTGAGCGGCTATGCAACGTAGTCAGCCGCGACCCCGCTCCGCAAACATGCGACACCGCGGAAAACGGCCGGGAAAACCTTTCCCCGGCCGTTTTCCTTATGCCTCCGTCAGCCGGCCAACGAGGAAGACACGCTGGTCGCAGCGGTCTGCTCGAAAAGCCATTCGGACTTCAGCTCGGCGTAGCCGGGCTTGATGACGTCGTTGATCATCGCCAGACGTTCATCGAAAGGAATGAACGCGGACTTCATTCCATTGACGGTGAACCACTGCATGTCATCGAGCGTGTATCCGAAAGCCTCGGTCAGCTTCTCGAATTCCTGACTCATGCTCGTGCCGCTCATCAGCCGGTTGTCGGTATTGACGGTGGCCCGGAAGTGCAGCTTGCGGAGCAGTCCGATGGGGTGCTCGGCGTACGAGGACGCGGCCCCGGTCTGGAGGTTGGACGTCGGGCACATCTCCAGCGGGATGCGCTTGTCCCGTACGTACGAGGCGAGGCGGCCCAGCTTCACAGAGCCGTCCGCCGCGACCTCGATGTCGTCGATGATGCGGACCCCGTGGCCGAGCCGGTCGGCGCCGCACCACTGGATGGCCTGCCAGATCGACGGCAGCCCGAACGCCTCGCCCGCGTGGATCGTGAAGTGGTTGTTCTCGCGCTTGAGGTACTCGAAGGCGTCCAGGTGCCGGGTGGGAGGGAACCCGGCCTCGGCACCCGCGATGTCGAAGCCGACGACACCCTGGTCCCGGTAGCGGTTGGCGAGTTCGGCGATCTCCAGGGAGCGCGCGGCGTGCCGCATGGCGGTGAGCAGGGCGCCGACCCGGATGCGGTTGCCGTCCTGCCGGGCCCGCCGCTCGCCCTCGCGGAAGCCCTCGTTGACGGCCTCGACCACCTCTTCGAGGGTCAGCCCGGCCTCCAGGTGCTGCTCGGGGGCGTACCGCACCTCGGCGTACACGACCCCGTCGGCGGCCAGGTCCTCGGCGCACTCGGCGGCGACCCGGACCAGCGCGTCACGGGTCTGCATGACCGCGCAGGTGTGGGCGAACGTCTCCAGATACCGCTCCAGCGAACCGGAGTCGGCCGCCTCCCGGAACCAGATGCCGAGTTTGTCGGGCTCGTTCTCGGGAAGCGCGTCGTAACCGATCGCCGCAGCGAGATCGACGATCGTTCCGGGGCGCAGACCGCCGTCGAGGTGGTCGTGCAGAAGGACCTTGGGGGCACGCCGGATCTGGTCCGGGCCGGGCACGTTGAGGGTCGGGCTCATCATCCAGGCACTGTAGCGCCTACGCGCGTAGAGCGGGCTTGTCGTTGCATAACGGTACGGTCGAGCCGCCCCGCGCCCCGCTGCGTAACAGACCCCGCGAACAGGGGTGGCGGACGGACGCTCGTCTGACACTGTTACGCCATGGCACAGCGCGCACTCCCCCAGCCCGCGGCACGGCTGGGACGGGCCGTCGGAGCGGCGGCCGGAGCAACAACGGTCGGCGGCGTGGTCCTGCTGCTCCCGGACGGCGAGCCGCACTCGCACCGCCGCCCCTCCTCCCTCTCCCACGCCCGCCTGCTCCCGCTGGCCCGCGCCCTGGCCCACGCGGGCCGCGACGACGGCCTCACCGCCCATGTGGTGCGCTACCGCTGCCGCGGCTGGAACGAGGACGACGCCCACCTCGCGGCGGACGCGGAGTGGGCGGTGGACGAGGCCGTACGCCGCTACGGCGACGTCCCCCTCTGCCTGGCCGGCCACGGCATGGGCGCCCGGGCGGCCCTCCGGGCGGGCGGCCACCCGGCGGTCGGCGCGGTCCTGGCCATGGCCCCCTGGCTCCCCGGCGACCCGGCCGCCGCCCCCGAGCCGGTCAAACACCTGGTCGGCCGCCCGGTCCTGCTGGTCCACGGCACCAACGACACGCGCTGCGCCCCGGACTTGTCCTTCCGCCTGGCCGAACGCGCCAAGAAGGCCAACCGCGACACCTGCCGCTTCGAGGTCCACTCGGACGGCCACGCGCTGCGCCAGCACCGCTCGGAGGTCGCGGCCCTGGCCGCCGACTTCGTACGCGGCACCCTGTTCGGCCACGCGTACGCCCGCCCGGTGACGGACGCGCTGGCGGCCCCGCCGCCGCTGGGGTTGCGGATGCCGTTGGCGGTGGGGTTCGGGGAGTCGTTGGGGGTCAGCTGAGGGTCCAGTCGTTCTCGGTGTCCCGCCGTGTGCCCAGGTGCTTCTCCGTGATGGCTCCGATGGTGGCGATGGCGTCGGGGGCGATGCGGGACAGGGCCGGGATCGTGTGATGCCAGCCGGATGTGGCTAGGGCGGGTCGCAGAGCTCGTGTGGCGGGTCGCGCGGCGGCCGGTGTTGCCCGGGTCGTGTGGAGCGCCAAGTACTGGATGGTGTGCGTGAACGCGTCCGAGCCGACCGGGTCCGGGACGGGGCAGGGGCGGCAGGGTACGCGGGCGAGGTGCGCGGCCACCGCGGACAGCGCCGCGGCCCTGTGGTGGGGTGCGGGAGACATCGCCACGCGGTGCGCGGCGGTGTGGTCGCCGAGGGCCGCGTGCAGCACGGCCAGCGCGGCGGTGGGGGAATGCTCGGCCCCGCGATGGGCCATGCTCTGTGTCAGCCGGTCGAGTTGACGGGTGGGCTCTTCCCCGTCACCGATGAGAAGGAACGCGTGCACGAGGAGTTCTTCGGGACGCCAGGAGTCGGGATTGCTCCGCGCCGCCTGCTCCCGCGCGGCCGCCATGAGCTCGTGGAACAGCTGCTGTTGGTGGGGCGGCAGGTCTGCAACGGCAGGCAGTAGTTCTGCCAGCGAGGGCAGCAGCCCGTGGCTTCGGATCGCATTCCGGGAGGCGTGCAGACGTTCCAGCACCGGACGGACCAGTTCGTACGCTGCTTCGGGGTCGTGTGACGCGAGCTCGGCTGCGACGGCGACCCGGGCCGCCCGATCCGCCATTCGCCAGGCGGCCCGCCCGCCGGGGCTCTGCGGTTTCCGGTGCCCTTCGACGTGGTCGACGGCGGCTGCCACCTCGCCCACGCAAGCCAGCGCCTGCGCGACGTACACCCAACCCCTGCCGGCAGCCCCACGGGCCGCTTCCCGCGCGTGGTGGCGTGCCTCGGCCTGCCGGTCGCAGTCCGCATGGGCCAGGGCCATGGCCGCGTGCACGCGTACCCGCTCGTCCGGGAGCCGCGCGAGGCCGGGCAGCTCCTCGGGATCGACGGCCGCGCCGGTACGGACGAGCGCGCCCGCGAGGTCCGGCAGCCAGACGGGTCCCCGGCCGCCGCGTCCGGCCGGGGGCAGAAGCGCCAGCGCCTGTTGCAGATGGTGCTCGGCGTCGTCCACGTCGCCACGTCCGGCGAGGTGGACGGCCTGCTCGGCGAGCGCGGTGGCTTCGGTGAACGCGTCGTCCTCGGCGGGGTCCTCCTCCGGGTCGTGTGCGGGCTCCCAGGGCACGGCGAGCTGCCCGAGCTCCAGAATGCGGGTGGCTTCCTCCGGTGGTGCCCCCACGTCGGTGAGGGCCCGGGCGAGCACGGCGAGGGTGTGCGGGAAGCCGAATTCCAGGTGGAAGGCGTCCGCCGGCGAGCGCTCCCCGGCGTCGGCGTGCAGCACGTGTTCGAGGTGGTCGCGGGCGGCGGCCGCGAGTTGCCCGGCCCGCGCCGGACGGGTGGGTGCCACGAAGGACGCGGTGGCGGCGAGCCCGGCCACGGCCTCCAGTGAGGGGGCCTCCTGCCACGCCCTCGTCACGCGCTCCAGGGCGAGATCGTGCAGACGGTCGGCGCGGTCCGGGTCCGCGGCCGCCACCGTCTGCCAGAGCTGCACCGCGACGGCCACGCCCTTGCCGCCCATGGGCTCGGCCTGCTGTTCCAGTTCGTCCAGGAGTCGGGCCGCGTCCTGTGGATGGTCGGGTGCCAGCAGGGCGGCGGTCAATGCCCAGGTCTCGCAGCGGGCCGACCCGGTGCCCCGGGTGGAACGGAGCAGGGCGAGGCCGTCCGCGTACTGCTTCTGCTGATCGCGGCCGCCTGCCGTCGTCAGCAGGGCGAGGGCTGCCCGCGCCGCCGCACCCTCGGCCTCATCGGTGACGTACCCGGCCCGGTCCGCCTCCCGCAACGCCGTGCGCGCCCACCGCTCCGCCTCGCGGGCGGTGACGGCGGCCTCCTGTTCGTCCATCGCCCGCACCGTCCCCGCCAGGTCGGCGAGCCGCAGCGCCTTGTCCACGGCACTCCCCGACGCGACCACCAGCGCCCGCCCCCGCCGCGTGTCCCCGAGCCGGGCGACGGCCCGCGCGACGGCCCCCGGGACCGGCCGCACCCGGCCCAGCAGCATCTCCCGGGAAACGGGGGCCGCGGCTGCCCGGTCCAGTGACAGCGCGTCGTCCGCGTGCCGGGGCACGAGCAGGCGCAGATGAGCGAGAGCGACGTCGGCGCCGGAGCGTTCGGCGAGGCGGAGCTGAAAGCACGGATCGAGGACGAGGGCGTCGAGACGCTCGGTGTCGGAGGTCTCCTGGAGGAGCCGAATGTAGCCGGTCAGGAGGTAGTTGGGCGTGTCCTCGGGCCAGCCCTGGTCCCGGTACGCCTGCGCCCAGCGGTGCAGGTCGTCCCTCCGTTCGGCGAGGTCGGACTCCCCCAGCTCCTGACACACCGTCCTGAGGATTACGTCGTGGGCCAGCACGAACGCCTGGCGGTCCTCTTCCGCCTCCGCTCCGGTCCGTACGTCCAGGGCGAGGTGATCGACGCGTGTGGGCGCGAGGGAGCGGCTGACCACGGTGCCGAGCCGGAGCCGCACCTCGCGCGGCCGGACGCGGAGGATCTTGGCCAGATCCGCTCTCGTGAGGGCGCCTCGCGCGGTGGCGAGCAGCCCCAACGCCTGTTGGCCGATGCGGGGGTCGCCCAGGAGCTCGTCCAGCTCCACCAGAGCCATGTCCCGGATGGCCCGTGCGGCCGAAGAGGTGGTGAGCTGCCGGACGATGCCGGGATCCCGCAGGGGGTGATCCGCCGCCAGTTTCAGCGGGACCGGGTGGTTGGCACGGCCGCTGACAATGACGCGCATGCCGTGCGGCGGGACTTTGGGGAGCAGCCCGGCGATGCCCATGCCGTCCCGATCCACGTCGGTGTCCTCGTCAAGCCCGTCAACGATCAGTACGAGCCGACGATTGCGCTGCTCGCATGCTTGGGCCGCTGCTGCGTACGCCAGAGAGAAGTCTTTGAAAGCGGCAGCGGGCAGACGTCGCATGCCCGACGCGGCGGCCAACTGCGGGCCGACCACGCGCGTGAAGTCCTCGCGTCGGTCCGTGCCCAGGCGCCCCGAGATGAAGTGGTGGGCGATGTCGATCCCGGGCAACTGCCGGTAGCGATCGGCGAACCAGGCCAGCAGCGCGGTCTTCCCCGCCCAAGGGCCCGCCTGGTACCACCGGTAGTCCGGCCCGTCCTGGCCTGCCGTCACGAATGCGACCAGCTCTTCGAGCTCGTCCTCCCGGCCCGCGAACTCACGTGGAAGTACGTCCAAGAGGGCCGGGGACGGCCCGGCCAGCAGACGTCCTGGGGACGTCCTGTGCACCCGGGGGCCGGAAGGGCTCTGAACTTTCCTGCGGACCGCTCTGGCCGCGTGGTA
Source organism: Streptomyces sp. CB01249 (assembly GCF_001905735.1). GTDB lineage: Bacteria > Actinomycetota > Actinomycetes > Streptomycetales > Streptomycetaceae > Streptomyces. The sequence goes on along the minus strand of NZ_LISW01000002.1, from coordinate 707,489 downwards.
TCGGGCCTGCCAGGTGGCCTCGGTCGGGGCGACATAGGTCGGTGACCGAGTCTTCGCCTGTTCCTCCAACTCAGGAATCAGTTTCTTCAGTACATAAGCCCTGTGGCGAGGATCGGTTGGAAACGTGTCGCCACGGAGCCACGCGCTCACGCTTGAGATGCCTACCGATGGTTTCCCAAGGTTCGCCAACTTTTGAAGCTTCGGCGCCTCGGCCTTGCCGCCCGCTGCCGCGTACAGCCGCTGAAGGTCGTCGCTGAAGTCGGGCGCTGCGGAAGAGTGCTCTGGAATATTCTTCATCCGTCCCTGACCTGCATGTTTAGGGCGCGTACGGCTTCCCGAACGTTTCTGGAATCCGGACGCACGGTGGATACCTGAGGCACGCCGCCCGGCGGAGAAGCCCCGGGCGACCGCCTTGAGGAGACCCGCATGTCCGGCCTGCCGCCCGTCCTCGAGTCCGTCCTGCAAGGAGCCGCCGCCACCGGCCTCGCCTACGTCGGGGCCGTCGTCACCGTCGCCACCTCCTCCGTGCTCTTCCGCAGCCCGGAGCGCCGGCGCGACGCGCGGGCGACGCTGACGATCCTGCTGCGGCGCGGCGGTGGGAAGCGGTGATGTCTGCGGGGCTGGTCGAGGCGGGGTCCGAGGGCCTACTCTCGGCCCTTGCCGGAGGTTCCCCGCACGCGCGGGGATGGCCCCCGTTAGGAGCAGATCCTGCTCGGCCCCCCGCGTGCGCGGGGATGCCCTCCGTCGGTCAACGCGCCAGTATCAGCCCGCAGCTGTACGCCCGCGCATGCCCCAGGCCGTTCGAGAGGGACGTCACCAGGGGCTCCGGGTCCGTGACCGTCAGGGTGCCGCGGATTTCGGCGCGGCCGATGCGGACGGGTTTGGCGCGGTGGGCGCTGGACACCGTCGGCAGCATGCGGATGCCCAGGGTCTCCGGGTCCGCGGTGGCGCCGATGCGGGTGACGCCGTCCTCGGCGACCGGGGGCTCGCCGGCGGCCTGGAGGCGGCGTGCGAACCAGCGCTTCACGTGTTCCGGGGTGGTGTGGGCGGTGCGGGTACCGCGCACCTTCTCCGCGGGCGGGCGGCCCGACGGTCTGCTGCGTGTGGGGTTCACGACCGCGCGGAAGGCGAAGACCTCGCCCCGCTCGAAGGTGCGGTCGACGGTGATGATGTGCGGGGCCGTCGTCAACGCCTCGCGGGGGATGCGCGACCAGTCGCCCGGGACCCTGGACTGGACGACCAGGACGAGGGCCCCCGCCTTCAGGTCGACCGACCAGGTGGACAGGACGCCCATCTGGGCGCGCGCCTCGGGTTCCCCGTCCTCGACCCAGCCCCGGAAGCCGCTCATCACCGTGCGGTGCATCTCCTGGGCGTCGACCAGGGACTTGGCGACCAGGGGGTGGCGGGCGTTCAGCGTGAGGACGGAGTGCGTGGCGACGAAGCGGGCCGTCGAGGCCCGGGTGCTCTTCACGGGATGATGTCCCATCCGGTTGCGGTCGGTGCGATGGTGATGCGCGTACGGGTCTCCCAGCGGGTGACATGGGCCCGCCGGCCCGGGTCGAAGCTGACCGGCTCGTCGTTGACCTGGAGCGCGCCCCGGGTGCCCGGCGGCGCCTGGATCCACGCCCAGGGGCGCCGCCCCGAGGTGTCGGGCCCCTCCGGCCCGGGAAGCAGCAGCTTGCCCGTGAAGGCGTCGGCGAGCGTGCCGGGCAGGATCTCCGCGGCCAGGGTCCCGGAGGGCGGGCAGGACTTCCGGCCGAGCCACAGCAGCCGCTTCGGGTGTTCGAGGGCGTGCGCGACCTCCTCCAGGAGCGCCCGGTCCTGATGCTGGAGTCCGACGACGAAAGCGGCGTCCGACAGGTACCAGCGCTCGGTGATCAGGGCCGTACGCGACAGCTCGGCCGAGACGAGCGCCCCGGAGACGGGGTCGGCGGTGATCTTCTTCGGCGCCCCGTACCAGCCGGCCAGCTCGTGGTGTCCGAAGCCCTCGCCGTCGGCCGCCTCCATGCTCGCGGCGACGGCAGCGGCCCGCCGGTGGTCGGTGATGACGTCCCGGGGCCGCAGGGGGAACCGCCCGGCGCCGACCGTGTGGTAGTCGCGCACCGGGGTCCCGGGGTGGTCGGCGCGGACCCCGAAGGCGAGCGTGGCCAGGTCGTCCACGGGGTCGGTGCGTTCCCGGCCGAGGGCCGCCGCGCACATGCCGATGACCGCCGACTTGGTGGGGCGGGCATGCGTGTCGCGGTGCGAGAACCGGGACGCCACTCCCCAGGACTGGAGCGGCGCGGCAAGCCGTACGAGCAGGACGTGCTGCGGGGTCACGCCGTCAGCTCCTCGGCCGAGGCGACGGCCAGGGCGCCGGTGTCCTCAAGGGTGCCGAGGAGTTCCTCGATACGCGGGTCGTAGGTGAGGACGCGGCCGGTCCTGATGTCGGGGCGCCGGCGGCTGACGAACGCGTGGTGCTTCAGCAGCCGCCGGACCGCGGCCGGTCCCGCGGGGCCCTCGCCGTCCTTGTCCACGGGGTTCTCGTCAATGGGGGCCTGGAAGGCGGCCGCGTAGTTGTAGGGGCGCTCGCCCTCGAAAGCGAGGACGAGCGCGGGCAGCGATCCGGTGGAGGCGGTCGAGTTCTTCTTCGCCTCCGGGAAGGCGTCGACGAAGGCCGTGACGAACTCGGCCTCGGCCGCGACGGACGCCTCCTCCGCCTCCTCCGCGGTCATCCCGGCGGCGCGGAGGTTGTTGCGCAGCTTCACGCGGTCGAGGACGGCGTGCCGGTAGAAGGTGCCGGTGATCAGGGACTGGTAGCCGGTCATGCCCGCTCCGGCGTCGTCCGCCGCGTCGAGGAAGTCCAGCGCGTTGGCCTTCCGGTCCAGCTTCGCGTCGTCGGCCGCCGCGTAGAAGTCGTCCACCTGCTCCGCCTCGTGCACCGTGAAGGCGTGGCTGCTCTGTACCGCGCCGTCGACGTTCGGGGAGTCCGCGATCTCGGCGAGGAAGCGTCCGTACAGGGCGATGTCGACGGCGTCGCGCGGGGCGAGCGCGGTGAGGACCGCCGCCCGCGTCTCGCCCGGCAGCGGGGGCAGCTTGACGTCGGCCGCCGGGGTGTCCGCGCCCTCGACCGGCGCGTCCGGGGCGGCCCCCTTGCGGGCGCCCTTCTTGGCCTTGGCCTTGGCCGCCTGGGTCTGCGCCTCCACGTACTCCTCGGTCCAGGGCCGGAGCGTCGCGGCGTGCTCCTCGATGTGGGCGGCAATGCGTGTGCCCGCGTCCTCGGGGGCGAACAGCAGCACCTTGGTCAGGTTGGCGACGGTCTTCTTGGCGGGGTCCCCGAACTTCAGCCCGGTGGCCTCGATGACGGCGCGGGCGGTACGGATGGCCTCGTCCCACTCCCAGCCATGCGCGGAATCAAGGGCGCGCGCGGTAGTGAGCGCCCACTCACGGGTCCGGACACCGGTGCGGTGGCCGGCCAGGGCACCGACGCCCGCGTTGGCCCGGTTGCGGGTGTGGACGCGTTCGGCCCTGCGCCGCGCCTGACTCGTGATCATGTGACGTTCGTAGCCGCCGTACACGATCGACTTGGGCGCCCCGTTCTCGTCGCGTACGGGCAGGACGGCCACCAGGGTCTCCAGCAGGTGCAGGGAGAGGAACTGGCTGCCGGAGGATGCGGCGTTGCTGGTCATGCGGGGGAGCCCTTCTCGGGGTCGGCGGCGGCAGTCGGCGGGGCGGTCCGGGCGGGCGGCATGTGGAAGGCCGCGCCCCACTCGTACGAGATGCGGGCCTTGCGGTCGTGCCACAGGCAGAGGTCGTCCACGAGCCGCGCCCAGGACGGCGGATGCCGGTCGCAGGAGCGCAGCCGTGCGACGGCGTGCTGCAGATGGCGCCACGGAATACGGCGGCTGGACACGATGCGGTCCACCAGACGGGCCGCGCCGGGATCGTCGGGCCCGTGCAGGGCTCCGCCGCCGATACGGCGGGCCGCTTCGCCGAGACTGCCGTACCCGAAGTCGGGCTTCGACCGCCCCTGGTGGTAGACCGCGAACAGGAAGGCGACCTGGCCGTAGATCTCTCGCTGGGCCTCGGTCGGGCTGTACCACAGGGCCCGGAAGTGGGGCTCACGCTGGACGCGAGGGCGCCGCAGCTCGGCGAGGCTCGCGTAGTTGTTGTTGTGGACCAGGCTGGCGAGCCAGGCCGTGAGCGCGGCGCTGCTCTCGCTGGTGCGGGCGTCGGCGCCCGTGCGGGTGGTCATGAAGTGGTTCCCCCTCGGATTTCGGCCGGGGCCTTCGGTGCGCTCATCTCGGCGTCGAACCTCCTCAGCGCGGCTGCCCGGGTCTTCGCCCCCTGCGCGTTCCTGGGCAGCGCGTCGAGGCGTTCGGCGAGGAACCGGCGGGCGGCGGCGGTGACGGTGGCCGCGTACTCGTACAGGGAGGCGTGGACGTCCTCGCCGAGCGTCGTTTCCTCCATCAGCAGGTCGAACGGCTCCAGGGTCGCCGCCCAGTGCTGGGCGCGGGCGTCGAAGCGGTCGATCTGGGCGGCCTTGTCGGCCGGCTTGGGGTTCGGGTACGCGATGGTCCAGGCCGCGTACGCCGCCTTGGACAGGGCGGACGCCACGTACTCGGCGATCTCCGAACCCCCTCGGGAGGCCGTGTACAGACTGGCTTCGAGGCCGGGGGCGAACGGGAAGACGCCGTCGACCCAGGCGATGGCCGTGGTCTGCCTGGCCACCAGCCCGACCGCCCAGAGGTCGATGCGCCGGGCGGGCTGCTGCCCGGGCTCGGGGGCGACGTCCTGGGCCGGGAAGAGCGCGAGCCGCCGGTACAGGGTGCCCCCGTCGTTGCCGCCCGCCGGGTGCGACCGCGCTTCGGCCACGGCGGCGTAGAGGGCGTGCGCCTCCCGCCAGACGGCCCGGGTGGCGGAGGCCCACAGCGGTTTCCTGACGCCGTCCGCCCTCTTCGCGTATACGGCGTCCTGCCGGTGCTCGTCGCCCAGTGCGAGCAGTTCGCCGGCGCCGAGGAGCACCCGGTCCACGTGGTCCCCGGTGCGGGTCGGGCGCAGCAGGACCGACCGGCCGAGGGAGCTGTGCAGGTCGGCCGGACCGGTGACCGCCCGGCCGCTCGGCTTGGCCGTGAACCCTCGCCGCTCCTTGCCTGCGGTCCACGTGCGGTTCAGTTCGCCGGGCGGACCGGGGACCGGGGCGAGGTTGAGGCGCAGCGTCTCGCCGAGGGTGTCCCCCAGCGCGATCACGCGGATGCGGCTGGCCAGACGGGTGGCGGCGAGGTTGGTGAGGGTGGCCCCGAGCGTCTCCTTGCCGGAGATCCGGGCGCGCCCGGCCGGACCGTACACGTGCTGGGTGAGCATGGCCCGGAACGCCTCGGCGGCCGGGAGCGGATCCGGGTGCTCCAGGTGGTGGTGGTCGAAGAACTGGTTGTAGTCGCCCACCCGCTCGATCACCAGCTGGGCGGGACCCGCCCCGTGCTCATCGATGAACGGGGCCAGCAGGGCGTTCTGTCCCAGGGGCTCCTCGGGGTGGAACAGATCCCAGACCTCGTCCTCCGGGCGCTGGGCGAGCCAGTCGGCGGCGGGCCGGAGCGCGTCCGTCCGGTCCACCCAGGCGGGCCACTGCGCGGCCGACTCCGGATACGTACCGGAGGCGTAGCAGATGGCCAGCAGGTACTCGATGACGGCGACCCGCTCCCCCGGCGTGCCGCCTTCCACACTCCGCAGGCCGTCGGCATCGTGGAACAGCTCCACCAGATTCAGCTCCACGAGCCGGCCGTCCAGGGTCAGGACCCGGACGCAGGGGGATTCCCGGGGGTCCCATCGGGGCCGTAAGCCTTTACCGGCCAGGGCATTTGATCCAGCCACGCTCCACCGTTTCTCGTTGCTCTTAACGGTTGCCTGCTCGAACGGGACAGGACGCTAGCAGCCGGACGTCTGCGGGGCGGCGGCATTGGCACATCTCCAACGAGCTTGCGCAAAGAGCCAGTTGGCGACGGAGCGCGGCTGTACGATGCCGTGGCCGAGATGGCCCGTACGGGACGAGAAACCCGTTCCCCGCGGTGCTCGACCCCCGCGTGCGCGGGGATGTCCCGAAGGCCGAAGACCTGCTGGACACGTTCAACGACCGCTCCCCGCACACGCGGGGCCCTCACCCCGGCAGCAAGCTCCCCCGCCTCCCCAGCAGGAACTTCTTGAACGCCGCCACCGGAGGGGTGTCCGGGTGACCGTCCAGCCACGCCACCCCGATCTCGCGCACCGCTCTCGGCGCCGTCACCGTCAGCTCCACCACCCCCGGGCGGGCCACCGCGGGCGGAGGCAGCAGGGCCACGCCCAGGCCCGCCGCGACCAGGCCGCGCAGGGTTTCCGCCTCCTCGCCCTCGAAGGCGACGCGGGGGACGAAGCCCGCCGCGGTGCAGAGGTCGTCCGTGATGCGGCGGAGGCCGTAGCCGGGTTCGAGGGTGACGAACGTTTCGTCGGCGGCTTCGGCGAGGCGGATGCGGCGGCGGGTGGCGAGGGGGTGGTCGTCGGGGACGACCAGGCGGAGGCGTTGTTCGTCCAGGCGGCGAGTGACCAGGTCGGGGGCGTCCGGGACCGGGGAGGTGAGGCAGAGGTCGAGGCCGCCGGCGCGGAGGCGTTCGATCATGGCCTCGCCGTAGTTCTGGACGAGCTGGAAGCGGACCCGGGGGTGGTCGGCCCGGAAGGCGCGGATGAGGGCGGGGACGGTTTCGGAGCCCATCGTGTGGAGGAAGCCGAAGGCCACCTTGCCCGCGGTGGGGTCGGCGTCGGCGCGTACCGAGTCGGCGGCCTTCTCCACCTCGGCGAGGGCGCGCTCGGCCGAGCCGAGGAAGGTGCGGCCGGCCGGGGTCAGCGACACCGTGCGGCCCTTGCGCGCGAACAGGGCGACGCCGAGGTCGTCCTCCAGCCGCACCATCGCGCGCGAGAGCGTGGACTGCGGGACGCCCAGCTCCTGCGCGGCGCGCGTGACGTGCTCGTGGCGGGCGACCGCCTCGAAGTACGCGAGACGCGGCGCGAGGACCGCGCGAATGTCTTCTTCGTAACTGCTCGGTGACAGCCGGGGCTGTGAGCTGCGTTGATGCACCATGGGATTGATTATTCGCTGTTTGTGCATTGGACGCATGAATCGGACCCGGCCTACCTTCATGGCATGCCTCCCGCCAGTACCGGGGCGTCCACTCTCGTCGTGGCCGCCTCGACCCAGTCGTCCCCCGTCACCGACACCACCGACCGGCTCGCGCCCGGGCGCCCCGGCTACCGCCGGATGAGCTTCGCCCTCTTCGCCGCCGGTGTCGCGACCTTCGCGCTCCTCTACTCCACGCAGGCGCTGCTGCCCGCCGTCTCCGCGTCCTTCGGCGCGACGGCCGGGCAGGCGAGCTGGACGGTGTCCGCCGCGACGGGCGCGCTGGCGCTGTGCGTACTGCCGATGAGCGCGCTGTCCGAGCGGTTCGGGCGGCGGCAGATGATGACCGCCTCGCTGGTGATCGCGGTGACGGTCGGCCTGTTCGTGCCGTTCGCCCCCTCGCTGGGCTGGCTGATCGCGCTGCGCGCGGTCCAGGGCGCCGCGCTCGCCGGACTGCCCGCCTCCGCGATGGCGTACCTGGCGGAGGAGGTGCGACCCAAGGCGCTCGTCGCCGCGATCGGGCTGTTCGTGGCCGGGAACAGCATCGGCGGGATGAGCGGCCGCATCCTCACCGGCTGGGTCGCGCAGCTGTGGGGCTGGCGGGCGGCGCTCGGCGCGGTCGGGCTGCTGGCCGTGGCCTGCGCGGTGGTCTTCCACTTCATGATCCCGCGCGCCCGGCACTTCACCCCGGGCACGCTGAACCCGAAGGCGCTCGCGCGTACGGTCGGTTCGCACCTCGCCAACCCACTGCTGCGGCGGCTGTACGCGATCGGCGCGCTGTTCATGACGGTGTTCGGCGCCGTGTACACGGTCATCGGATACCGGCTGGTCGAAGCCCCCTTCAACCTGCCGCAGGGCGTCGTCGGTTCGATCTTCCTCGTGTACCTGGTCGGTACGGTCTCCTCCGCCGCCGCCGGACGCCTGGTCGCCCGGCTGGGGCGGCGGGGCGCGCTGTACCTCGCCGTCTCCACGACGGCCGCGGGTCTGCTGCTCTCGCTGGGGGACCAGCTGGCCGCCGTGCTCCTCGGCCTGGTGCTGATCACGGCCGGCTTCTTCGCCGGGCACGCGGTCGCCTCCTCCTCGGTGAGCCGTACGGCGACGACCGGCCGGGCCCAGGCGTCGGCGCTGTACCAGTCGGCGTACTACCTCGGCTCCAGCGCGGGCGGCACGCTCGGCGCGGTGGCCTTCCACACCGGCGGCTGGGCGGGCACGGTCGCGCTGGGACTGCTCGCGGTCCTCGGAGTCGTATCCATCACGCTGTACGGGACGCGGGCCGCCCGCGCCGAACGGCTGCGGCCCGCCGCCGCGGTGCCCGTACAGAACTGAGACATTCGGCGCACAACCAGTCGCTCCCCTTCGCGCATCTAGCAGGCGGAATCACCGCAGTGCGCGCGAAGGGGAGTTGGCGTACATGGGAGTCAGGAAGAACATGCGTGACATACGGGGCATTACGGGCATGAGGCGAGGGCTCGTCCTGTCCGTCGCCGGTCTGACCGCGATACCGGCGTTCGTCCTCGGTACGGGCACCGCCGCGCAGGCGGCGTCCTGCACGACGTCCACGGGCCCGAACCAGAAGCAGGTCGAGAAGTACCTGCACCTGAAGGTGGACGGGAAGCAGTCGGCGGCCGACTGCAAGAAGATCCGGTCGTTCCAGAGCACCTACGGGGTCACCCCGACCATCGGCTACGCAGGACCGGTCACCTGGCGCACGATGCAGACGCTCACCGCGCAGAAGGCGGCCGGCAAGAACCCGAACAAGGCCGGGAAGTGCCCGACCAACAAGGGGCGCATCGCCTGCGTCGACCTGACGCGGCAGATCAGCTGGATCCAGGACGGCAAGAAGCTGAAGTTCGGGCCGGTGCCGGTGCGGACGGGGCGGGACAAGTACGAGACGCGGACGGGCGCCAAGAAGATCTACTGGCGCCACAAGAACCACGTGTCGTCCCTCTACCACGTGGCCATGCCGTACTCGCAGTTCTTCGACGGCGGCCAGGCGTTCCACGCGGTCGGCGTGAAGATGTGGAACCCGCCGGGGTCGCACGGCTGCGTCAACATGCGCACCGCGGACGCGAAGTCATACTGGAATTTGTTGAAGAACGGCGACGACGTCTACGTGTACGGCCGCAAGCCGGGGACCTGACGGCTGCCGCTCGCCCGCCCCGTTGTCAGTGCCCCGCTGTAGCTTCCGAAGTACTGGACGAAGCGAGCGGTCGCACGGCACGACAGGGTGGATCGGCGATGAGTGAACGGACAGCGGCGGCAGCGGGGCCCGGCGCGCCCGGCGACATCAACAGCCGCCTGGAAGGGCACCGGGTCGAGCTGACCGGCTACTGCTACCGGATGCTCGGCTCGGCGTTCGAGGCGGAGGACGCGGTCCAGGACACGCTGGTACGGGCCTGGCGCAGCTTCGACAAGTTCGAGGGCCGGTCCTCGCTGCGGTCCTGGCTGTACCGCATCGCGACCAACGTCTGCCTCGACATGCTGAGCGCGGGCAAGCGGCGGGCCCGCCCGGTCGATCTGACCGGGCCGACGCCGCTCGCCCAGGCCGCGCTGAACCCGCTGCCGGAGAACACCTGGCTGGAGCCGATGCCGGACGGCCGGATCATCCCGACGACCGACGACCCGGCGGAGGCGGCGGTGGCGCGCGAGTCGGTGCGCCTCGCGTTCGTCGCGGCGCTCCAGCACCTGCCGCCGAAGCAGCGCGCGGTGCTCATCCTGCGCGAGGTGCTGGCGTGGAAGGCCGCGGAGGTCGCGGAGCTGCTGGGCACCTCGGTCGCATCGGTCAACAGCGCCCTCCAGCGGGCCCGGGCGACCCTGACCGACCACGAGTCCGTGGCGGCCGACGCGGCGGACCCGCTGGACGCGGAGCAGAGCGCCCTGCTCGAACGGTACGTGGCGGCCTTCGAGGGCTACGACATGAAGGCCCTGACCGCCCTCCTCCACGAGGACGCGGTGATGACGATGCCGCCGTTCGACCTGTGGCTCCGGGGCCACGACGACATCACCGGCTTCATGACGTCCCTGGGCGCGGGCTGCGCCGGCTCCCGCCTCCTCGCGACCACCGCCAACGGCACCCCGGCCTTCGCCCACTACAAACCCGACCCGGCGGGCCCGGGCTTCCTCCCCTGGGCGGTCCAGGTCATCGACATCAAGGACGGCACGATCACGGGCCTGCACTGCTTCCTGGACGCGGACCGCTGGTTCCCGCTGTTCGGCTTCCCGGACCGTCTGGAGGCGGATGCAGGGTGAGACGGGGGCGCGGTACGAAAGAGGGCCGACCAAAGAAGGATGGGCCCTTCATGGCGGGGTGCCAGCCCCTCACGCCGGACTCGCGCGACGGGACGGTGCGTCGCACTGTCCGGCCGTGACCATCCGCTCGACGACCTCGCACATATGCCGAGCGGTGACAGTGGCGGCGTCATCGTCAGGTGCTAGACGCAGCGAATCCAGCGGCGCCGTCCAAGAACTGCGGCCCATCTCCAGCGCACAGATCGCCGAGCACGGCCAGCCAGGAATCCACTGGTCGTGCTACGGCAGGAGTGTCAGCGCAGGGACGTGGGCGGGCTTGACGACGCTGAAGTGCCGCCGGTCGAGGGTGACCACCCGGTCCACGCCGAAGCGCTCGGCCACCGCGATGACCGAGGCGTCGACCCCGCCGAGCTGGAAGTCGGCGTACTGGAGGACTAGCTCACCCATACGTGTCAGGTCCGAACGCACCGCCTGGCGAATCGGCCGACCGGCAGCACAGCGGGCACGTGTTCACCACCGCGCAGGGCAGATCGGTCGACCGGACCAACCTCACCCGCGCCTTCACCACGCTCCTCCGCAAGGTCGGCCTCCGCCGCATCCGCTTCACTGTCTCCGCCACTCGACCGCCGCGCTGCTCCTGGAACAGGGCGTCGAACTCGTCGTCATCAAGGAACTCCTCGGCCACGCCCACATCGGCGTCACCGCTGGCGTCTACGCCCACGTCCGACTCCGCCTCCAACGCCAAGCCATCGACACCCTCGGCAACGCCCTCGCTGCCCAGGACGACGACCCTGACGACCCGCCCGCAGCAGCCGTCGTCCGCTGACGTTGCCGTCACCGTTGCCGTCAGACGCCCAAGAAGCCCCGCCGGAACGAAATCCGGCGGGGCTTCTTACGCTCCGAGAGGGGTCGATTCACCGCTATGCCAAGACGAAAGGCGTCACACAGAGATGAGAACTTATCGTGCCGTCCGACTTGCCGGACAGATCCCCTCCGTCAGAGGCTGTGGATCACCACGACTCATCGCCCGTCAGAACGATGATTACCTCATCAGGCTCATCGGTTCCGTCTCCGTAGATGTCGACCCGACTATCTACATTCGGAACGGGAATCAGCAGTCTCACCGATTCATTCGGATCCGAAATTTCGAGGGACGCCTTGGGGAGAGTCAGATTCCCTGAGTACACAAGGACCTTTCCACTCGGCTGGTAAGGACCCTGCACACATTGGACTGACACCGGACCACTGGCGGCTTGCTGCACCGCGATGAACAAGGAGTCCGGACCACCGTGCACTACATCAGCAGCCGCGTCCCAGCCTGCATGGTTGTCCACACTCTCAGGCGCGGCAGCAACAACCAGACCGTGGGCGAATCTTGTCGTGCACGAGGCGAAGAGCATCATTAAATCCACCTACAATCATGGTTTCCACACCGGGAAGTCATAGTACTCCTTGAGTAGCGTGCGCACGATCCCGCCCTGCTGTTTGGAACATGCCTTGCAGTGCGGATACAGAGTCCACGGACCGTTGGGCGCGAGCTTATTCGGCGGATTGTGGTCACCAGTCCAGTGACCGTCTTTGTATCCCGATTCGGTCGCCCCGCATGAAGCGCAGCCATTTCGGTCACCGAACTCGTTCATCATCCGCTGCTCGTGAGCCAGGACAGTGTCACCGCGTTCAGCGGTCACTCCTTCGGCTTTCTGGCCCTTTATTGCCGGCCCAAGAGTCACATTGCAGAGCGAACCTTCGTTGACGTTGTGCACGAGTACTGGCGTCTCACCCGCCAGCACATAGTACGTGTGCAAGTCGCTGACAGTAAGGTTGTGGACCGTGGCTGCCCGGGTCCAGCGATCGAGGCCGTCAATCTGCACCAGCCCGCCGGTACTCGTGCTGAGTTGCTCACCTACCTTGAGGTCCGTAGCGGCGATCCAGGCGTGCAGTTCGGGTACCCAGAATGGGTGGCCGTCCGTGGCGGTGACGGAAGCCGCGTCGTCGCCCTTGTCGCCGTCCGTGTCGATCGTGACCTTGACCAGGTGCTTGAGGCCCTGGCCCTTGATCTCGGCCGTGACCTCTCGGGCCTTTGTCTCTCCTGATTCAGGGTCCGTCGCGAGAACCTTGTCACCAATCTTGACCTTTTCGATCGTTTTTGTGGTTCCGTCTGCCATCAAAACTTCGGTGCCTGGCACGAAACTGTTGCAGCTGCTCCTCATCAGCTTGCTGGCGAGTTTCGACTTGCTGAGCCAGTTCTTGACTCCGCTGATCAGCTTGTCGCCGAGGTTCCAGAGGCGCTTGCCAAGCTCCGCCGCCTTCTTCCACTTCCAGGGCACGCCGTACTTCTTGGCGAGCTTGCCGACGATCCCGCCGACCGCGCTGGAGATGATGTTGACCGCGGTCGCGCCGCACGCGCCGAGTGCGCCCGTCGTGAAGCAGTCCAGGGCGTCTGTGATGCCCAGTTCGTCAGCGGCGATCTTGGCCAGTTCCTTGGCCGCGGCTATCGCGCGCTGCTTGGCGATGTCCGCGTCCGTCTGAGCCTGGCGGGCCTTGTAATCCGACGGCGTCTCGGTGGGCGCCTGTACCCCGTAGTAGGTGTAGTACTGCCCTGTGGGCTTGACATCCCAGCCGCCGTTGCCGGTCGGCTTGCAGGTGACGCCGACCAAGGCGCAGTCGTCCGGCGCCAGCCCGCCCGGGTCCGAGAACGTGACCGGGTTGTTGAGGCTGTACGCGTAGCCGTTGATCTGCTGCGGGTCGGTGTAGTCGATGATCGGGTCGGCGGAGATGAACCGGCCCGTCGAGTCGTCGTACTCCCGCGCTCCGAGGGTCGTGAGGCCCGTGACCTTCTGGACCGTGCCGCCCACGAAGCCCTTGTCGTCGACCCAGTCCGTCGCGGACCCCTCGCGTTCCGCTCCGAAGGGGTCCATGCGGCGGCGCTGGGTAGCGCCAGTGGCCGCGTTCACTGCGAGCTGCGCCGTGCCGTGGTGGTCGGAAGCGAGGAAGGTGACGCCGCCGTTGTCCCTGACCGCCACCGTCTGACCGGCGAGACTGTAGTAACGCGCGCCCGTCACCGCACCCGTGGACTTCTTCAGGTGCAGCTCCATGCCGGGCAGGTAGAACGTCGTCTCCTCGGCCGTCTTGCTGAGCAGTCGGTCGCCTGACGCGTCGTAGACGTAGTCCGTGGTGGCGCCGTCCGCGTTGGTGACCTTGGTCAGCTCACCCTGCTTGTCCCAGGTCAGCTTCTGTGTGTCGCCGTTGAGAACGCGCTGCTCGGTGTTGCCGGTCACGTCATAGGAGTACGTGTTGGCCAGCTTGACCGCGGGAGTGCTCGACGTGGCCGTGGTGTCCACGACCTCGGTGGTGAGCTGGTGGGGGCCCTCCCCGTTCTCGCCGTACGCGTACGACTTCGTCGACGTGGCCGCGCCGTTCAGACCGTGGTCGGTTGCCGACGTCCGGTTGCCCAGCGTGTCGAATCCGTACGTGGACCAGTAGGGCGCAGTCCCGCCCACGGTCGCGGCCGAGGGCGCCGACGCGCAGGCCGTCTCCGTCGCTCCGGTGCCCACCGCCTTGTTCGGGGTGGCATTCGACGTCCAGGCGTCCGTCATCTGCCGCAGGCCGTCGTACCGGAAGCACTGCACGTCCCGGGTGCCGCCGTCGGGTGCGTCGGTGATGGACCGGACGTTACCGCCGTCGTCGTAGGTGTAACGGGCGTCGTACGCCACCGAGGCGGCGCCCTGTACGTCGACCCGGGCGTTGATGAGACGTGAGGTGCCCTGCTCGTAGGAGTAGGACAGCCAGGTCTTCTTGGCGCCCGTCTCGCCGGTGGTCAGCTCCAGCTGCTCCAGCTTGTTCGTGGGCGAGTACGCCACCCCGGAGACGTAGCTCATTCCGCCGAGCGAGGTGTTCATCGCTACCGGACGCTGGAGGCCGTCGTACTGGTAGGACAGGGCCTCCGCGGGCAGACCGCCTGCGGCCGGGAAGTTCTGCCCGGCGACCGTGCCGTCCTTGTTGTACTGGGTGTCGAACTGGTAGGTGCCGCCCAGTTCGGGTTCGGCGGTCTTGGACAGGTAGTACTTGGTGGTGGTCGGTTCGAGGTCGTCGTCCAGCGCCGGATAGGTCACCGACGACAGGACGGCGCCGTCCTTGTACGTGTACGTGCCGTACAGCTCGCCCTTGGCCACCGTGTCGTACTTGGAGACGGACAGCTTGGTACCGGTGCCGGCCGCTCCCTGCCACGTTTCGGTGGTGCGGCCGATCTTGTCGTACACCGTCGTCGTGGTGTTGGAGCGGGAATCAGTGGTGGAGACGAGCCGGTCGAGGTCGTCGTACTCGTAGGTCGAGGACCCCGTGTCCGGGTCGGTCGCGGTGTGCTTACGGCCGCGCTGGTCGTATGTGTACGACCAGGTGTTGCCCTTGTTGTCGGTGACCTTGGACAGCTGTCCGGCCGGGGTGTAGGCGTACTTGGTCGAGACGTAGTCGTTCGCCGTCCCCGGGAGGAGCGGCTTGTCGCCCTTGTACTGGCGCAGTTCGACCGTGTGGTCCCGGGCGTCCGAGATGGCCGTGGTCGGAATCTGACCGTTCGGCGGGTCTGTGTGGACCCTGTCGCCGCCGTACGTGAGGGTGGTGCGGCTCTTCTCGATGCCCGCGACCTTCAGAACGGTCGCGGTGGTCCGGCCGGCACCGTCGAACTCGGTCACCGTCTGTGCGTCGATGTCCTCGTTGCGCGGGACGAACAGAGTGGCCGCAGGAGCGCCGGCGGCGTAGTAGGTGTCGTTCGTCTTCACCACACGGCCGGAGCCGTCGTAGTAGGTGTCCGCCAGCAGGCGTCCGCCGCCCTGCGCCTCCGTCTGGACCTGGCGGGGCCGGAGCAGGCCGTCGTACAGGGTGTACTCGTGGCCGTAAGACGCGCCGTCCTTCTCGATCTTCTGCGTGTGCAGGTAGTTCGGTCCAGTCTTCCGGATGCCGTAGTCGTACTTGATGCTGGGAGTGAAGCTCGCCTTGGGCCGGTCGGGCATCCACACCGAGACGACGCGGCCGAGACCGTCGTACGCCAGGTCGGTGCGCTTGCCGTTCATGTCGGTCTGCGCGGAGAGCGTGCCCCACTCGGGCGCGTACTCGGTGGTCGTGGACCAGCCGAGCACGTTCGTCTCGGTCTTGGACACGGCCAGGCCGTAGGCGTTGTCCGTGTACGCCGTGGTGGTGGGTGTCTTCGCCGCGTCCGTGACAACCAGCGGGCGGCCGTACTGGTCGAACGTGGAGGTGGACACTTCCTGATACGTGCCGGTGGTGCCGTTGTGCGAGGCCAGCCGCTTCACCAGCGTCGGCTCACCCTTGGACGGCGCCGCACCGCGTGTGGTCGAACCGTCGTAGTACGTCAGCTCGTCGGAGACGACGACCTTGGACCGGTCCGGGGCGGTCGTGCTGCAGTCGACGGCCAGGGTCTCGACGCGTGAGACATAGCTGTAAAGGTGCTTGGAGGCGTTGTCCGCGTACTCCGTGCGGGTGCACTGGTTGTCCGCTACGTCCAGCTCGCCGTAATCAGCGACCTGAACCGGCCGGCCCTTGTCGTCGTACGACGTGGTGGAGGCCGTTTGCCCCCAGCCCCCGCCCTCCAGCGCCTCGTAGGTGTCGGAACGGCCCTCGCGCACGAACCGGGCGTAGGAGGTGCCCCAGTCCTTGACGCGGGTCGCGGTGGTCTTCGTCCAAGGCGTGTTGACCGACTTGGAGACGATCTCGTCGCCGTTGTAGGTCGTCGTCTCGAGCTCTGTACCGGACTTCCAGTCGGAGTCGTCGTAGGAGGTGCCGTTGCTGTCCTTCACGCTGACGGAACGGGTGCCGCCGCCCGGTTGGGCGTCGCCGTCGAGTCCGCGGAAGAAGACGTGCTCGGTCTTCGTGTTGGACGGTTTGATGCTGCCGTCGGAGGTTTCGACCAAGACCTTGCCGTACCCGCGCCAGTCGCTCCACGTCAGTCTGTCGGTTTTGGAGAGACCGTCGGGCTTGGCCTTCCGCCAGCCCGCGTCACCGAGGTAGGTGTACGTCGTCATCTGGTCGGGGCTCTCCCCCACCAGGTCACCCTCGATCACCGACGTGACCACGTACTTGTTGAACCAGTCCGTGATCGGGTCCTTGACACCCGGCGGGTTCCACTTGACCGGGTAGCAACGCACCGTCGACTCGCCCACCTTGGGCAAGGTGGTGGATGTGCATTCCGGCTCGGAGTAGTTGGCGGACAGCGCGCTGCCCGACTCGCTCGCGACGCCGGCCAGCCGGAACCGGTTGAACTCCTGGATGTTGTCGTTCGGGACATCGACGCGGTTGGGGAGTTGGATGCCCTGGAGCTCGACCGAGGGCACCGACTTGTCGTCGCCCACCAGTCCGGTGTGGTCGATGTTCTTCAGCCAGAGTGACTTCGACCCGTCGCCGTTGTCCACGTACGAGTGGCCGAGCTTCCACCGGTCGACGTCCTCGTAGGTGGTCGCGCCGTTCCGGATCTGGGTGGTGATCTCGGTGAGCTGCTTACGCGTCCAGAAGGTGGGCGAGTTCTGGCCGGCGCACTTGGTGTCCGCCTTGCAGTTCCGGTCCCACGGCACGTCGGGCCAGTCGGCCGCTGTGTCGTCCTTCAGCGCGCCGGGCGAGCAGTCGGTGAGATCCCCGACGCAGCGCTCGTCGGTGGTGAACACCACGCGCGCGGCGGGCTTGGTCGAGTAGGTCTTGTCCTCGCGCTGCCCGTAGTCGATGCGCTTGAGGTACCCGCCACGGACGTATGCCTTGCCGTTTTCCGTGGTCTTCAGGCCCTGGGTGTAGTAGTTGAGCTCCTTGCCGTAGAAGTACGACATGGTGTCGCCGTGGGGGTCTACCACGTAGTCGAGGTTCCAACGCCACGCCTGGTTGCAGAACGCGGTGTCGAAGGTGGACTTGTAGCAGGGCTCTCCGGAGTCGTCGCCGTAGACCGGGACGGTCCAGGCGGAGTTCGTGGCCTCGTTGCCGGATTCGTACCCGGGGAGCTGGTTGCGGCCGAAGAAGTACTGGGTGCCGTTGTTGGACGTGAGCTTCCAGTACTCGCCGTCGTTGTCACCGTTGGTTGTTCCGGTGATCTTCTCGACCTTGGAGAAGTCGTCGGAGGAGACATGCCACTCGCCGGTGGTGTCGTCCTTGATCAGCTCACCCGAGGCGCCGCCGGGCAGCGAGAGAGTGGCGTTGTCGAAGCCCCAGCACTGGTCGCCGATCGTGTCGTCGTGGCCGTCGTCTGCGCAGGCTTTGTACCGGCGCTCGATGAAGCCGGGCTCGTAACTGAAGCCCTCACCGATCCATGAGCCCTGGTTGTTCGTGGCGGCGGTCTGCCCGTCAACGGACTGGGAGCTGTAGGCGAGGTTGACTTCCGGAGCAAGACCACCGGGCACGGGCGGCGCGGTGATGGGGTATGACCAGTTGAAGGCGCCGGAGGAGTTGGAGACGCTCCACTGGGAGGACGCCTTCAGCGAGGTGGCTCCGAAGTCGCCCTGGCTTCCTGCCGCTTCTGCGGTCGCGGCCAGCACGGTGACGCCGGATCCGGACGCCGCCGTCGTGGCGGGCGACGCGGCGGAGACCTTCGCGCTCAGCGTCGTGCTGTCCGTGTCGTTGCGGGTGGCCAGTGGCGTCGCCGTGGCGCATCCCGGCCGGTCGGGCGTGGTGAGGACGCACTCCGGGTACGTCACCAGGCGCAGGCGCGCTCCGTAGTTGCCGCCGTACGCCTCCGCGAAGTCACCGTAGTCGAGGGACACCTCGACCGGTCCGTTCTTGGCTCCGCCGTCAGTGCGGGCCACGGTCATCAGCGGCCCGTCGACACCGGCGGCCGATGCCTTCTTGCGGTCGAGAACGGCCAGCCGGACGGACCGGGGGCTCACGGTGCCCGTGGCCGCGACCTTCAGCGGCAGCCCCTCGGCCTGAGTGCCCTTGGAGCCCTTGGCCGCCACGACCACGTCGTCGGCCGACGCTTGGGGCCACCGGGTGACTGCTGCCTTCGTCACAGCGGCGCGTGCGGCCTGGTCGGCACGCTTCTGCTTCCGGGTTACACCGTTTCTGCCCTCGGCGGGGTCGTCCAGATTGGTCTGGGTATCGGGCCTGGTCACGCCGTCGGCCGCTGCCTGCGGTGCGTATTGGGGCAGCAAGCCGATGGACAGCGCCACAGTCGCTGTCAGTACGACCTTGCGTACCCAACGTGTTGGTATGCGGAAATGGGATCTTCCAAAAGGTGATGCGCGCATGAGAACTCCGTCTGGAGATGGGATCGGTGCTCTGAGGACAGGCTCGGCCGGGGCCGGACCACGTGGTCCGGCCCCGGCCGAGCGCGGGCGATCAGGACAGCGTCGCCTCGACGCTCGTGTCGTCGGGAAGGACCATGACGGTCGCGACGAGACTGGCGTCGAGCGCGCCCTGGAACAGACGGACCTCATCGATCGCGCCGGAGAGGAAGGCGTCGGCCGTGGTGCCGGTTAGCCGGCGGCCCACCTGGAGCGAGGTGGTGGTGAAGTCCCAGCTGTTGGTCCAGGGCACGCGTGCGCTTTCGACGCCGTTGACGTACAACACGACGTCTCCGAAGACAGCCGAGTACACGAGGGCGAGGTGGTCACCCTTGCCGCTGCTGCTGGGCAGGAAGCCCGTCGCCTTGACGGTGGTGCTCGTGGCGGTCGCCGAGTCCGCGTCGGTGGCTGTCAGAATCCATCGGCTGTCGGCGGCCGAGTACCCCACCGTGATGGCATTGCCGTGGGTCCCGTTGAGCGCCATGACCGTCTGGTCCTTCGTGGGCGACACGGAGGACAGTCGGGCGCGGGCGGTCAGGGTGAAGCTGTCCTGCTTCGAGAGCAGCCCGGCGGACCGTGTCGCATAGGCGTCGGTGCCGTTCAGCAGCAGGTGGCCGTCGCCCCACATCGGCTCTTCCGGTGCGGTCTCCACGCAGTCCGGGTCTGTCTCCGGGTCACAACCCGGAGCAGGTTCGTAGATGGACGCGCCGCCGCCGAGCGTGAGGCCGGTGCCGCCGTACGCCTCGGGCGCGGCCCCCGCCGGAGCGGTGTCGACATCCCAGTAGGCGAGCTGCTGGGCCACAATGCCGCCCAGCTCCGCGCTCTCGGGGCCGGTGACGACTCGGTCGTGGACCTGGACGTCGGCGATGCCGCCCTTGAGGTGGGCGGTGTAGCCGTCGAGGGCCAGCCGGCGTCCGATCTGAAGGTTTCCGGCGGCGTTCCACGGCGTGGTCCGCTTCGCGGTGGTTGTGACCGCCGTGCCGTCCACGTAGAGGCGCATGATGCCTGTTACGCCGTCGTAGGAGCCGATGAGGTGCGTCCATGCGTCCGGCACCACCTTGCCTCCGGTGACCTGCCAGCTGCCCAGCGACTCCATGTCGTTGAACGGCATACGGAAGACCCAGGCGCGGGTGTCGCTGTCGTAGCCCAGATCGAAGCCCGGCAGGCCGGTGCCGTCCTGGCTGATCACGGTCTCGTCGTGGTCCGGAATCTCCGGCAGCCGCACCCAGGCGCTGACCGAGAGGCCGGCGTCCGTGTTCACGATGTGCTGACCGGCGTCGAGGTAGGCGTTCTCGGTGCCGTCGAGTGCGGCGTACGTGTCGGCCGCGCCGAGCGGTCCGGGCTTGGCGCCGAAGGTGACTCCGGGGCCAGGTGCGGCAGCCGGGGACGAGCCGGTGCCGGCTGCCGAGGTGGCACCCTTGACGTCACCGAGAGTCCAGCCGCCCACCGGGGCGCGTCCACGGTCGACAAGGAAGGTGTACCCCATCGACGTCTTCTGGGCGTTGCCCGCCGCGTCGACGGCCTTGGCCTCGACGCTCCACGTCCCCTCGCTGGGAGGCATGAACTTCACCGTCGCGGGGCCGCCTGGCGTGGCCGTCGCGACCGTGGACCAGTTACCTCCCTTGAAACGGTACGTGTACTTCGCCACGTCGTTCGACGGGGAGTCGAAGGTGAAGCTGCCGTAGTCTCCGACGCCCGCGTGCCATGCCCCGTCATCGGGGTACCGCGCGGACGTGATCACCGGCGCCTTGGGGGCGGTGGCGTCGTAAATGAACTCACACCGGTACGCTTCGTCACCTGCCGAGCTCCACGGGCCCCACGCGGTTCCGTCCGAGCCCCGCACCTCCCAGCCGATGGCTACGTTGGACGGGATGCTGAAGCCCGCGTCGGAATCCGTGCTGAGGTCCGAGCCGACTGTGTACTTGAACGCGGCGGAGCCCGTCTGTCCCGTACCGGTCGTTGCTTTGAAGGCCGTGGTGGCGTAGTGGTCGACCTGCGTCGAGCCGTTCTTCCAGAACACGTGGAACTGCGCCTTCAGGCGCTCGGACTGGCCGGCGATGTCGTTGTGGTCGTAGTCCTTGATGGTGGCGTTGACGACGGGGGCTTCGGACACGTAGTGCTCGTCCGCGTGACCGTACTCGCACTTGCCTCCGGGTGACATGGTGAGATCTGTCATGGCGGGGGCCAGCGGCGGCCGGTTGTAGGTGACTTCGAGCTGGGCGTTTCCGCAGAACCTCTTCCAGTACGAATACTTGCCCTCGTCCCCGGCGCGCAGACGGAAGGTCGTGGTGTCCCAGCCCTTGTCAGCAGCCAGCTGAACGGTGGACTTGGCGTCGAACCGAACGTTCTGGTTGTCCTTGGTGCAAGAACCTGCGGGGTTTGTCGGCGACTTGCTGTCCACGTCCGCT
Source organism: Streptomyces sp. CB01249 (assembly GCF_001905735.1). Classification (GTDB taxonomy): domain Bacteria; phylum Actinomycetota; class Actinomycetes; order Streptomycetales; family Streptomycetaceae; genus Streptomyces. Next base: position 686,439 of record NZ_LISW01000002.1, on the reverse strand, counting down.
TGCCAGGAAGGCTGGTTGCTCCAGTTGGTGGAGGATTTTATGGCGCTCGCGCCAGTCGAGTTGACCCTGCTGAGCAAAACGCTCTTGGCGTCGCTGCTGTACGTGTGGACCATCGTCACGGCGAACTCCGCCTTGATGATGTCCTTGCCCTCGAAGGATGCGGTGGGGATGGCGAAGAACTGCCGCTTGGTGTCGCTGGAACTGGCGCACAGGTACGACACATCGGCCGGGCAACGGCCCACACCCTCGTGGTCGTCGAACTTCCAGAATTCGGTGGACGCGTAGTGCGACGAAACCATGGTCCAGGCGCTTCGACTGGCTGTCTTCACCACAGGGTCGATGTAGACCGGATACACCGTGTCCTCACCGGTAAGCAGTCCGTTGTCGGGCGTCAGGGTCAGCTCGTCCCGGCCGACCTCGACGTCCACGTCGGCGACACGGGTGCCGTCCGGCGGAGTCACCGCAAGTTCGCCGTTGTTGGGCTCCACGGCCGTCGGCGACGGATCACCCGGTTCGGGGTCGTCACCTGCCGTGCTGTCCCACATCAAGGGCGCGGGGGCTTCGAACACGGTCCCTCCGGCCGTGTCCGTCGCGGTCAGGCCACCGTCCTCGGACTCCTTCAGGTCGACCGAGGTGGCGCTGACCGGCAGCTGCAACCGGGCCAGATCCGGGTTGTCCGCAGCCTCCGCGTCCTTGACGACGATGAGGTGTGAGAATCCTTCGGCGCTGGCGGTCACCTGCAGGTCTACGCCCGGCATCACCTCGGGGTAAGTCGCTGTCGAACCTTCGACCGTCGGCTCGGGCAGTTTGTCCGGCCAGTCCAGCGACAGCGCCCGGCCGTCCTTCTGGATCGTGCCGAACGTGGTCGTTCCGCCGCCGGAGAAGGACATGGCGGTCACGGCGGCCTTCGGCGCGTACGAGCCGTCCTTCTGCCGTACGAGTGTGGTGTCGATGTCCGTCCACTCGCCGTTCTTACGGGCGCGCACGGGCTGGACGGCCGTCGTGGTGGTGAAGGTGCCGTCCGGATTGGCCACGGTGGAACTGCGCTCGTCTCGCAGACTCAGTACCTCGACCGGTTCGTCGGATGCCACCGCTGCTTCCTGGGCCGCTTCCGTTCCGGCAGCGGTGCGCTCCTCGGAGGGCACCGCTGAGGCCGACGAAAGGCCGCCCGACAGGGGCGTGATGCCGATTCCGGCCGCCAGAAGCGCCGTCAGTGTGACGGCAACGAGAGGGCGTCGGCCGCGCCCGCGTCTCGTGATGGTGTTGCTCTTCACTTGGTCGTCCGCTCTCTCTCGCTCCTGTGGCTCTGCCGTCGTTCGCGTTCCACGCCGGTCATCCGACGGTCGCGAAGGCAGTGCCGATGTCCGAGAGGCCGCCGGCGCCTGGCTGGAAGGTCTTGGTGCCGACGTTCGACGTGCCGTCGATGTCGGTCCACGGCATCGTGTAGAGCACACCCTTGGAGGTCGCGGGGTCCTTGCTGTAGGGGATGCCTATGTACAGGACGCTTGTGCCGGAGCGGAGCGCGATGCCGGTGAAGTCACGGGCGTGAGGGGTGCCGGGCAGCACTCCGGAGCCCCGCTTGATGATCTTGTCCGTACTTCCCGGGTCGGTGTCGAGGGGCTTGAACACGTGCACCACTCCGGCGTCCGCGAGCCCGTCCACGTCGCGCCCGGGGACGCCCACGGCGAGTCGGATGGTGGACGTGCTGGTCACCACGCTGGTGTCGGTGTTTGTGATGGCTACCCGTTGTCCGAAGGAGTCTCCCGCGCCGGGCTCGCCTTCCACGTTCGCGATACCGGCGTCCAGCGCCTTGATCTCGGTGAACGTGCCCGAGGGTTCGATGCGCACCACCGTGGTGCTGCCCGCGCCGGGAACGGTTCCGATCGCTTCGCCCGGGGTGCCGATGGCGAGCAGGGCATCCGTGTTGTAGGTCTGGTTCGACGGGCGGTAGTTGGTCATCGACAGCGCGGCCCCGAAGCGGTCACCGGGCTCGATGGCGCCGGTGAGTCCTTCGCCCTGGTCGATCCATGTGAGCGGGGTGGGCATGCCGTCCTTGAGTGTGTGGCTGAAGACGGTGACTCCGCCAGCGGCCGCGGCATTTTCCAGGGTCTCCCCCGGTTCTCCGACGGCGAAGTAGCGGTTGGTCCCCGCCAGCGCGGCTCCGAACTGATCGCCGCTCTCGACGTCACCGAAGACTCCCGGGCTGTCCTGGGTGATCGCGCCTCTTGTGTTGCCCTCCGCATAGCTGACGGAACCGGCGTCAGGAACGCTGACGCCATCGACCAGAACATCTTCACCGGGGGACCCGACGACGAGATACGGCTCGCCGGAGGCAGCGGTACCGGCCTGCAGCGCGTAGCCGAACAGGTCACCGGCCTCGTTCGCTCCCGGCCCGAACGAGGCCTGGCCGTAGAGAGTGGCCGGATCGCCGGCGCCGAGACCTGCGGGCGAACCGTAGATGATGTGGATGATGCCGGCGTCCCTCATGACCTCGGCACCCGAGCCGAGGTCTTCGTTCGGAGTGCCGACGACGAGATCGGTACAACCGTCACCGTTGAAGTCGGACCAAGCTATGGCTGATCCGAAGCGGTCACCCTGCTCGGGCGCCACGGATCCCATGTTCGGCGACGCCTGCGAAATCTCCGCAGCGGGCACGTCTCCCGCGTAGATGACCCGGATCAGTCCGGCTTCCTTGACTCCGGACACCGTCGCCTGCGGGTCCGTGACTACGTTGTCGATCAGCCCGTCACCGTTGTAGTCCGAGCCGACACCCGCGCACGCCGCAGCGGCAGCCGGCACGGCATCCGCGAACACCAAGCCCGAGGCTGCTACGAGCAATCCAGCCGCAGCGACGATTCCGGGCATGCGGAATTTCAGTTTCACAACCCCACCCCTATGAGAGAAACCTGCGCGCCAACACCCCCCGGTGCCTCATTCCTCCGCGCACAGCAGAGCGAATCAAATACTGCACTTCCTGCGCATGTCAATGTATGGCCGGATCGCCTCGTGACAGGCCGGCAACAACAGTCGATCAAGCGCACGCGGGCTAGAGGCAAAGCCGACCTTCGACTTCTTCACCTCCATACTTTCTGGTTACACACAGTAGTTTTGATCTTTCCCGCCGAAAGAAAGTCCCCTGACTGAAAGATGATGGATAGCTGGACCGGCAACGCATCAAAACCGGACCGTGAGGCGATCACCAGGAATCCATAACTCTTCGCAAACCAAGAACAGTTGTAGGTCGAACCCCTTGCATCGCCACCTGCAACCGGCAGATCTTTCGCAGCGATCGCCACCCGTGCAAGGGCGACTGGCGACCTCAGCTCGCCCAGGGCATGGCTGGTTACACTCCAGGGCCCCACCATCGGACGCGAGATTCGCAACTGTGCGTAATGTGTAGACCATCACGGAGGCCGACCTCAGGTAAGGGTCTTCCCCAGCCCCACCAGATCCAGCAACGCTCGTAGTTCCGGCGGGGTGTTGCACAGGCGCAGGCCCGGCGCGCCCATTCTGCGGGCCGTCAGGGAGAGGCGGGCGATCGCCTCGATCGTCGTCAGGTCCGGGTGGGCGACGGCGCTCGTGTCGCAGGACGCCTCCGCGGTCGGGGACGCCGTCAGGGCCGCCGCCAGTTCGGCGCAGAGGCGGGGGACATCGGCCCGGGTGAGGGGGTCCGGGAGAACGACGACGGCCGTCGGCTGCTCGGGGTTCATGTCCAGGCAGACCGGCGGCGCGCCGGGAATTCATCGCATCGAGGTCAGGCGATACGTTCCCGCACCACCGGGGTCGCCGTGAACGCCGTGCCCGCGGGGGCGATGTCGTACGCGTCCGGGAGCGCCTTCAGGGCGTAGTCGAACTTCTCCGGGGTGTCCGTGTGCAGCGTCAGCAGCGGCTGGCCGTCGGTGATCACGTCGCCGGGCTTGGCGTGGATCTCGATGCCGGCCCCGGCCTGGACCGGGTCCTCCTTGCGGGCGCGGCCCGCGCCGAGGCGCCAGGCGGCGACGCCGATGTCGTAGGCGTCCAGGCGGGTCAGGACGCCGGAGGCGGACGCCTTGATGACGTGCTGCTCGCGGGCGACCGGGAGCGCGGCGTCGGGGTCGCCGCCCTGGGCGGAGATCATGCGGCGCCAGACGTCCATCGCGGAGCCGTCCTGGAGGGCCTTCTCCGGGTCGGCGTCCTTGAGGCCCGCCGCGTCCAGCATCTCGCGGGCGAGGGCCAGCGTGAGGTCGATGACGTCCTTCGGGCCGCCACCGGCCAGGACCTCGACGGACTCGCGGACCTCCAGGGCGTTGCCCGCGGTGAGGCCCAGCGGAGTGGACATGTCGGTGAGCAGGGCGACCGTGCGGACGCCGCTGTCGGTGCCGAGGGCGACCATCGTGGAGGCCAGCTCGCGGGCGTCGTCCAGGGTCTTCATGAAGGCGCCGGAGCCGACCTTGACGTCCAGGACCAGGGCGCCGGTGCCCTCGGCGATCTTCTTGGACATGATCGAGCTGGCGATGAGCGGGATCGCCTCGACGGTGCCGGTGACGTCGCGCAGCGCGTACAGCTTCTTGTCGGCCGGGGCGAGGCCGTCGCCCGCCGCGCAGATGACCGCGCCGGTGGTGTCGAGGACGTCCAGCATCTCGGCGTTGGAGAGGTGGGCGCGCCAGCCGGGGATGGACTCCAGCTTGTCGAGGGTGCCGCCGGTGTGGCCGAGGCCCCGGCCGCTGAGCTGGGGGACGGCCGCGCCGCAGGCGGCGACGAGCGGGGCGAGCGGCAGGGTGATCTTGTCGCCGACGCCACCGGTGGAGTGCTTGTCCGTGGTGGGGCGGGAGAGGCTGTCGAAGTTCATCCGCTCACCGGAGGCGATCATCGCGGCGGTCCAGCGGGCGATCTCCGTACGGTTCATGCCGTTCAGCAGGATCGCCATGGCCAGCGCGGACATCTGCTCGTCGGCGACCTCGCCGCGGGTGTACGCGTCGATGACCCAGTCGATCTGCTCGGGGGTCAGCTCGCCTCGGTCCCGCTTGGTGCGGATGACGGAGATGGCGTCCATGGTCTGGCGTCCTTCCGGCCGGTACGTACAAACGCGTGGGTCCCGTTGACTCTACGCGCATAGAGAGCAAAAGAGCCGCCGGGTGGGCCCGTTGTGCGGGCCCACCCGGCGGAAGGCGTCAGCCGAGGTGCGACGGGCCGAACGCCTGGGGCAGCATCTCGTCCAGGGTGCGGAAGCCGTCCGGGGTCTCCAGGATCAGCTCCGGTCCGCCGAACTCGTACAGCAGCTGCCGGCACCGGCCGCACGGGACCAGGCTCTCGCCCGCCCCGTCCACGCAGGTGAAGTGGGTCAGCCGGCCGCCGCCCGTGGCGTGCAGCTGGGAGACCAGGCCGCACTCGGCGCACAGCCCGATCCCGTACGAGGCGTTCTCGACGTTGCAGCCGGTGATCGTACGGCCGTCGTCCACCCGGGCGGCGACGCCGACCGGGTAGCCGGAGTACGGGGCGTACGCCCGGGACATGGCGTCCCGGGCCGCGGCTCGCAGGGCTTCCCAGTCGGCCTCGGTGAAGGGCGGCGTCACTTGCCCTGGCCCTTGCGGTAGCGCATGCCGTCCGCCTTCGGCATCCGCAGCCGCTGCGCGGAGAGCGAGAGGACGAGCAGCGTGACGATGTACGGCGTGGCGCTCACGAACTCCGTGGGCACGCTGTCCGTACCGAGGTACCAGACCAGGACGACCGCCGCGATGACCGCGCTGACGACGCCCTGCACCCAGCTCTTGCGGTAGAGCTTCCACCCGGCGATGCCGACGAGCACCACGCACAGCAGCAGGAGCAGCGCGTGGACGGACTCGCCGCCGTTGCGCAGCTGGAGCGCGTCGGCGAAGCCGAACAGGCCCGCGCCCATGGCGAGTCCGCCGGGGCGCCAGTTGCCGAAGATCATCGCGGCGAGACCGATGTAACCGCGTCCGCCGGTCTGGCCCTCGTTGTAGATGTGCGAGGTGACCAGGGAGAGGAAGGCACCGCCGAGCCCGGCGAGCCCGCCGGAGACGATCACCGCGATGTACTTGTACGTGTAGACGTTGACGCCCAGCGATTCGGCGGCGACCGGGTTCTCGCCGCAGGAGCGCAGCCGCAGGCCGAACGCGCTCTTCCACAGGACGAAGAAGGTCCCGATGAAGAGGACGACGGCGAGGATCGTCAGCAGCGAGAGGTTGGTGACGAGGCCGCCGAGGATGCCGGCCAGGTCGGAGACGAAGAACCAGTGGTGCTTCTCGATGGAGTGCAGTCCGTCGGAGAGGCCGGGGATCGTCACCGAGGTGATCTCGTCGGCCGGCGGGGACTGCTTCGGGGAGCCGCCCTTGGCCGCCGCCTCGCCGGTGTTGAACCACAGCTTGGCGAAGTAGGTGGTGAAGCCGAGCGCCAGGATGTTGATCGCGATGCCGGAGATGATGTGGTCGACGCCGAAGGTGATGGTCGCGACCGCGTGCAGCAGGCCGCCGAGCATGCCGCCGATGACCCCGGCGAGGACGCCGAGCCAGGGGCTGGTCTGCCAGCCGGCCCAGGCACCGAAGAAGGTGCCGAGGATCATCATGCCTTCGAGGCCGATGTTGACCACACCGGCGCGTTCGGACCAGAGGCCGCCGAGACCGGCGAGGCCGATCGGCACGGCCATGGCGAGCGCCGCACTGATCTGGCCCGCCGAGGTGACGTCCTGGGCGCCGGTGATGGCGCGCACGGCGGACAGCGCGAGCAGGACGCCCGCGACGATCAGCAGGATGACGGGGAACGAGAGGCGGGAGCGCCCGCTCTTGCCGCCGGAGACCTTGGGGGCCGCCGGGGGCGGGGTGGAAGTCGCCGTGACGGTCACGCCGACACCTCCTGCTGGTCGGAGTTACGGGCGGCCTGTGCGGCGAGTTCCGCGCCGACCTTGCTCTGCTGGCGCTTGAGTCCGTAGCGGCGGACGACTTCGTACGCGATGACGACGCACAGGACGATGACGCCCTGGATCACGCCGACGATCTCCTTGTCGTATCCCTCGAACTCCAGCTTTCCGGTGCCGCGCTCCAGGAAGCCCCAGAGCAGCGCGCCGAGCGCGATGCCGACGGGGTGGTTGCGGCCGAGGAGGGCGATGGCGATACCCGTGAAGCCGATGCCGACCGGGAAGTCGCCGCTGAACTCGTGGCTGTCGTTGAGCAGCGTCGGCATGCCGATGAGACCGGCGACGGCGCCCGAGATGAGCATCGAGGTGATGACCATGCGGCGGACGTTGACCCCGCTGGCCTCGGCGGCGGAGCCGGACTGGCCGACCGTGCGCAGGTCGAAGCCGAAGCGCGTACGGGAGAGCGTGAACCAGTACGCGATGCCGGCGGCGACGGCGACGACGATGAAGCCCCAGATCGGCGTCGGCGTCGTCGGGAACTCGAAGAAGTGCGAGGACTCCGGGAGCGGCTTGGTGGAGATCTTGGTGCCGGCCTCGTCCAGGTGGCCGAGGCGGTTCTGCTGGAGCAGATAGCCGATGATCGCGGTCGCGATGGAGTTCAGCATGATGGTCGAGACGACCTCGCTGACGCCCCGGGTGACCTTGAGCAGACCGGCGATACCGGCCCACATGGCGCCGACGATCATCGCGGTGAGGATGATCAGCGGGATCTGGAGGGCGCCGGGCAGGGTCAGCGCGCCGCCGAGCGCGGCGGCGAAGAAGGCGGCCAGGCGGTACTGCCCGTCGACGCCGATGTTGAAGAGGTTCATCCGGAAGCCGACGGCCACCGCGAGACCCGCGAGGTAGTACGTCGTCGCCTTGTTGAGGATGTAGACCTGGCTGTCCGACTTCAGGCCGTAGTCGAACATGATGCCGAAGGCGTTGAACGGCTCCTTGCCGGTGGCGGCGAGCACGAGTGCCGTCACCAGGAAGGCGACCACGATCGCGAGTACGGGGGCCGCGATCCCCAGGAGCAGCCGCTCCTTGTCGATCTTCTTCATCGGTCCTCTCCCCCTTCGCGGGGGTCGGTGTCGTCGTCCGTGGCGGGCGCGGCGGGCGCCTCGCCCTCCTCCGGCGCTTCCAGGTGGCCGCTGGCCGCGCCGGTCATCGCCGAGCCCAGCTCCTCGGGGGTGATGGCCGCCGGGTCGGCGTCCGCGACCAGGCGGCCGCGGTACATGACGCGCAGGGTGTCGGAGAGCCCGATCAGCTCGTCCAGGTCGGCGGAGATCAGCAGGACCGCCAGGCCCTCGCTCCGTGCCTCGCGGATCTGGTCCCAGATCTGGGCCTGGGCGCCGACGTCGACGCCCCGGGTGGGGTGCGCGGCGATCAGGAGCTTGGGCGCGTGGCTCATCTCGCGGCCGACGATCAGCTTCTGCTGGTTGCCGCCGGAGAGGGAGGCCGCGGTGACGTCGATCCCGGGGGTGCGGACGTCGTACTCGCGGACGATGCGCTCGGTGTCGGTGCGGGCGGCCTTGATGTCGAGGAAGGCGCCCCGGCTGTTGGGCCGCTCGGTGACGTGGCCGAGGATGCGGTTCTCCCAGAGCGGGGCCTCCAGGAGGAGGCCGTGCCGGTGGCGGTCCTCGGGGATGACGGCCATGCCGCCCTCGCGGCGCTTGCGGGTCGGGGTACGGGAGATGTCCGCGCCGTCCAGCGTGAGGACGCCCGCGTCCGGGGAGCGCATGCCCATGATCGCGTCGACCAGTTCGGACTGGCCGTTGCCCTCCACGCCGGCGATGCCCAGGACCTCGCCCTTGTGGATGGTGAAGGTGATGCCGTCGAGCACGGCGCGCACGGCGCCGTCCGGGTCGGTCGCGGTGAGCCGCAGGCCGTCCACGGTGAGCATGGGCGTGTCGGTGACCGTGGACTCGCGGGTCTCCGGGGAGGGGAGCTCGCTGCCGACCATGAGCTCGGCGAGCTGCTTGGTCGTGGTGTTCCGGGGGTCGGCGGTGCCCACGGTGGTGCCGCGCCGGATGACCGTGATCTCGTCGGCGACCGACAGGACCTCGCCCAGCTTGTGCGAGATGAAGATGACGGTCAGGCCCTCGGCCTTGAGCTCCCGCAGGTTGTCGAAGAGCGCGTCGACCTCCTGGGGCACGAGGACCGCGGTCGGCTCGTCCAGGATCAGGGTGCGGGCGCCCCGGTAGAGGACCTTGAGGATCTCCACGCGCTGCCGGTCGGCGACCCCGAGGTCCTCGACCATGGCGTCCGGGCGGACGCCGAGACCGTACGCGTCGGAGATCTCCCGGATCTTGGCGCGGGCCCGGTCGCCGATGCCGTAGAGCTTCTCGGAGCCCAGGACGACGTTCTCCAGGACGGTGAGGTAGTCGGCGAGCATGAAGTGCTGGTGCACCATGCCGATGCCGCGGTCGATGGCGTCGCCCGGGTTGGAGAACACGGCCTGTTCGCCGTCGATCGCGATGGTGCCCTCGTCCGGCTTCTGCATGCCGTAAAGGATCTTCATCAGAGTGGACTTGCCGGCGCCGTTCTCGCCGACGAGGGCGTGGACGGTGCCGCGGCGCACGGTGATGTCGATGTCGTGGTTGGCCACGACCCCGGGGAACCGCTTGGTGATACCGCGGAGCTCCACGGCGTGGGGACTGCTGGACGCGTTGATGGCGCACTCTCCTTGGCAGGAGCGGAGGGCGGGGGCGGTGAGGACGGGAGGCGGGGGTGGAAAACGTATCGCGCCCGGCCGGTTCCAGTCCCGACGCTACGCGCGTAGCGTCGCCGAATCGTTGGCCACCTGATCACAGGTGGCCTCCACCCCGCCGGGGGTACGTGAATCGGGGCCCGGAACGAGCGGCCGAAGCCGCTCGCCGGGCCCCGATCGACGGTGGATCAGGTCGTGGTCTTGACCGTGATGGTGCCGTCGACGATCTTCTTCTTCGCCTCGTCGAGCTGGGTCTGGATGTCCTTGAGGTGGTCACCCGTGGGGGTCAGGCTGACGCCGCCCTTGGCCAGCGAGTAGGTCTGCGTACCGGTCAGCGGCTTGCCGTCCTTGACCGACTTGACCAGGTCGAAGACGCCGGAGTCGACGTTCTTGACGACCGAGGTCAGGATCGTGTCGGCGTACTTCGACAGGGCCGGGTCCTTGGCCTGGTCGGAGTCGACGCCGATGGACCAGGCGCCCTTCTTGCCGGCGACGGCCTCGATCGAACCGGCGCCCGAGCCGCCCGCGGCGGCGAAGATGACGTCGATGCCCTTGTCGAGCATGCCCTTGGCGGCGGCCTTGCCCTTGTCGGGGCTGCCGAAGCCGGAGAGGTCCGAGCCGGTGGACAGGTACTGGATCTGCACCGTGGCCTTCGGCTTGGTGTCCAGGACGCCCTGGCGGAAGCCGGCCGCGAACTTCTTGATCAGCGGGAGGTCGACGCCGCCGATGAAGCCGATCTTGTCGTCCTTGGACTTCAGCGCCGCCGCGACACCGGCGAGGTACGAGCCCTGCTCCTCGGTGAAGACGATGTTGGCGACGTTCTTCGCGTCGGAGACCGAGTCGACCAGGCCGAAGCTGACCTTCGGGTACTTGGGCGCGATCTTGTCGACCGCGTCCTTGTACGCGAAGCCGATCGCGATGACCGGGTTGTAGCCGCCCTCGGCGAGCGACTGGAGGCGCTGGTCACGGTCGGCCGAGCTCTCACCGGTCTTGGCGGTGAGCTCCTTCGTCTCGGCGCCGAACTCGGCCTTGGCCTTGTCCAGGCCGCGCGCGGCGGAGTCGTTGAACGAGTTGTCGCCACGGCCGCCGACGTCGTAGGCCATGCCGATCTTCATCTTGCCGTCGCCCGAGCCGCTGCTCTCGTCGGACGACTCGCCGCACGCGGTGGCGGTGAGAGCGAGGGCCGCGGTGACGGCGATCGCGGCGCTGAACTTGGATACCCGGCGCAAGGGAAGGCTCCTTCAAACCTGACCGAAGCGCCTCTTCCGGCGCTGGTTTCGCCGCGATCGTAACGCGCGTAGATGTCAGATAAAGCCCTGTACGGAAGCCGTTATCGGATCGTCGCGAACGCACGCCGAACGCGGGGCGACGCGTCCGGTTACAGGTGGTTGACGTGGAGCAACGCGGAGGCGGTGAAGAGTTCCACGCCGACCGTGATCGCTTCCTCGTCGGCATCGAAATTGCCCCGGTGCAGGTCGAGCCCGCGCGTGTCGCCGGGGGTGCGGACGCCCAGGCGCGCCATGGCCCCCGGGACGTGCTCCAGGTACCAGGAGAAGTCCTCGCCGCCGAGGCTCTGCTCGGTGTCCTCGATCGCATACGATCCGCGGCGCGCGGCCATCGCGCCGGCCAGCAGATCGGTCGTCGCGACCTCGTTGACGACGGGCGGGACGCCCCGGACGTAGTTGATCACCGTCTTGGCCCGGTGCATTCCGGCCACCTCGTCGATCGCGGCGTGCACCAGGTCCGGCGCCTCGCGCCACGCCTTGAGGTCCAGGCAGCGGACCGTGCCGGAGAGCTCCGCGTGCTGCGGGATGACATTGCAGGCGTGGCCCGTCTCCAGGCGCCCCCAGGTCAGGGCGAGCCCGGCCCGCGCGTCGACCCGGCGGGCCAGCAGGGCGGGCACCTCGGTGGCGACCTTGGCGGCGGCGGTGACCAGGTCCGTGGTCAGGTGCGGGCGGGCGGTGTGGCCGCCGGGGCCGTCCAGGGAGAGTTCGAGGCGGTCGCAGGCGGAGGTGATCGCGCCGACCCGGAGCCCGATCCGGCCGACGTCCACCTTCGGGTCGCAGTGGACGCCGATGATCCGGCCGACGCCTTCGAGGACCCCGGACTCGATCGCGTCGGGTGCCCCGCCGGGCAGCACCTCCTCGGCCGGCTGGAAGATCAGCCGCACCGGGTTGGGCAGCAGCCCCTGCCGGTCCAGCTCGGCGAGCACGAGGCCGGCGCCGAGCACGGTGGTGGTGTGGACGTCGTGCCCGCAGGCGTGCGCCCGGTCGGGCACGGTGGAGCGGTAGGGCACGCCGCTCTTGGTGTCCGGGATGGGCAGCGCGTCGATGTCGGCCCGGAGCGCGAGCATCGGCCGGGTGTCCTCCCCGCGCGTCCCGACGTCGCACATGAGCCCGGTCCCGGAGGCGAGCACCTTCGGCGCGAGCCCGGCCTGCTCCAGCCGGGCCTTGATCGCCGCGGTGGTGCGGAACTCCTGATTGCCCAGCTCAGGGTGCATGTGGAGATCCCTGCGGAAGGCGATCAGCTCGGCGCGCAGGGCGTCGGGCAGCGTGCCGGGCAGGCTCTCGCCCTGGGAGGGGCCGGCTTCGGACTCGGGGCAGATCAACTGGCTCACCTTTTGAAGGGTAAGCCTGTTCCCTCCTCAACTGACCATGAAACAAGAAAACTTCAGCCACACAGGCGAATGTTTGGCCGCGTCCCGGCGTGTGGGACGCGCGCGGGATGGGTACACTCCGGCGCTCGCCGCGCGGTGGAGCGGCGGTCGGGCGGGGCAGCCGCGCACGGGCCCCTGCGCTCTCCTACGCCTCCCCCGTCACCGCCGTGACCCGCCAGGGCGCGAGGCGGTGGACGTCCCGGGCGGTCTCCGTGACACCGCTCAGGAAGCCCTGGGCGCGGGGCGAGGCCGTTTCGTGGAGCCATTCCGGGGCGATGTCGCAGACCGCGACCTTCACCTCGGTGCCGGCCAGGGCCAGGGGCAGGGTGTGCACCACCGTGGACGGGAAGCTCAGGACCGTGCGGCCGATCGGGCCGCGCCGGGCGATGAGCTCCAGGGGGAGGTCGGGCCGGACGATCTCCAGGCCGGTGACCGCTTCCAGGGCGTGCAGCTTCTCGGTGGACTCGCGGCGGTGCGCGAAGTAGCGGGTGGCGCCGTGCGTACGGGCGAGGGCGCCGACCGCCTCCAGATAGCGGTCCCGGTCCACCACGCCCGTCTCGACCAGCGAGGTGCCGACCAGGTCCGCGCCCTTGGTGAGCGAGGGCGGGCCGAAGCGGGACCGGGTCCAGGAGAAGGTGTTCGGGATGAGGGTGACGCCCGGCGGCGGGATCACGGGCATGGCGGTGAACAGCTCGACCTCGCGCGCCGCCGACGGGGTGAACCTGCGCCGCGCGGTGGACGTCACCGGGGCGAGGGCCAGGCCGCGCGGGTCGAAGCCGCCGCGCCGGTGCCAGCGCACCAGCCGCTCGCCCCGGGTGAGCTGGGCGACGAACTCCATGGTGGCGGTGCCGTCGTCCACCACGGTGAGGCGGCGGGGGCGTACGAGCGACAGCAGCAGCTGCACGTAGCGCGAGAACGGGTCGCCGATGACGATGTGGTCGGCGTTGCGGACGAGCCGGGTGAGGGCGCGCAGCGACTTCAGGGGGGTGCCCGAGTCGCCGCGCGCCTCCTGCCAGCGCACGGTCATGCCCTCGTCGCGGGCCAGCTCCGCCATCCGGCGCAGCTGACCGCGCGACATCGGGTCGACCGGGGGGAGGACGACGACGGTGACGTCCGTGAGGACGCGCCCGCCGCCTCCCTCGGTGACGGCCCACTCCAGGACGTTCAGGAGCTGGACCGGGCTCTCGACGAAGGCGAGGTTCACCGGCCGGCCCGTCAGACCGCGACCGGCTCGGCGGCCGGGGCCGCCGCGTCGCTCTCCGCCACGACGCCCGGGACCCGGCGGAGCTTCTTCATCGGGCCGAGCTCGGACTCGTACACCTTCTTGACGCCGTCGCCGAGGCTCGCCTCGATGGTGCGGATGTCGCGGACCAGGCGGGACAGGCCCTGAGGCTCGACGGACGCGGCCTGGTCGGAGCCCCACATGGCGCGGTCCAGGGTGATGTGGCGCTCCACGAACGCGGCGCCGAGGGCGACGGCGGCGAGGGTGGTCTGGAGGCCCGTCTCGTGGCCGCTGTAGCCGATCGGGACGTTGGGGTACTCCTGCTGGAGGGTGTTGATGACCCGCAGGTTCAGCTCCTCGGCCTTCGCCGGGTACGTGGAGGTGGCGTGGCAGAGCAGGATGTTGTCGGAGCCCAGCACCTCGACGGCGTGCCGGATCTGGCGCGGGGTCGACATGCCGGTGGAGAGGATCACCGTGCGGCCGGTGGCGCGCAGGGTGCGCAGCAGCTCGTCGTCGGTGAGCGAGGCGGAGGCCACCTTGTGGGCGGGGACGTCGAACTTCTCGAGGAAGGCGACGGCCTCGGTGTCCCACGGCGAGGCGAACCAGTCGATGCCGCGCTCCGCGCAGTGCTCGGAGATGGCCCGGTACTCGTCCTCGCCGAACTCGACGCGGTGGCGGTAGTCGATGTACGTCATGCGGCCCCAGGGGGTGTCGCGCTCGATGTCCCACTGGTCGCGCGGGGTGCAGATCTCCGGGGTGCGCTTCTGGAACTTGACGGCGTCGCAGCCGGCTTCGGCGGCCACGTCGATCAGCGCGAGGGCGTTGCCGAGGTCGCCGTTGTGGTTGATGCCGATCTCGCCGGTGATGTAGACGGGGTTGCCCGGTCCGGCGGTGCGGTTGCCGAGGGTGCGCAGGCGGGAGGTGCTCATGAGGGTGTTCCTTACTCGGTGGGGGCTGAGGTGGGGGCTGTGGTGAGGGTGGGGCCCAGGAGCCAGGCCGCGATCTCGCGGATGGCGCCGGAGCCGCCGGGGGTGGTCGTCACGGCGCGCGCCGCTGCGCGCACCGAGTCGTGGGCGCTCGCGACGGCCACGGGCCAGCCGGCGAGCGCGAAGCAGGGGAGGTCGTTGACGTCGTTGCCGACGTACATGACGCGTTCGGGTGCGAGGGACTGCTCGTCGCACCACTGCTTGAGCGCGAGGTCCTTGCGGTCGATGCCGTGCAGGACCGGCACCCGCAGCTTGTGGGCGCGGGCGGCGACGACGGGGTTCTGTTCGGTGGACAGGATCAGCAGCGGTACGCCCGCCTTGCGGAGGGCGGCGATGCCGAGCCCGTCGCCCCGGTGCACGGCGACGGTCTCGCGGCCGTCGGAGTCCACGAGGACCCGGTCGTCGGTCTGGGTGCCGTCGAAGTCGAGGACCACGGCGTCGATGTCGTCCAGGGTCGGCAGCGGGGCCGGGTCCAGGAGCGGGGCGAGCGCGCGGGCGCGGGCCAGGTCGTGCGGGTCGTCGATCTCCAGGACGCGCGCCGGGTCGGTGCGGACCAGCGCGGTGTGGCCGAAGAAGCGGTGCCGGTGGGTGCGGAAACCGGCCGCGTCCATGGCGTAGGCGGCGCCCGTCTCCAGCAGGTCCTCGGGGCGGTCCTGGCGGCGCGGGCGGACCCGCTTGTCGTGGTTGACGCCGTAGTTGTGGTCCTCGACCGCGGTGCCGTCGCGCCACAGGAAGCCGTGGAAAGGGGCGACGGTGACGGCGGTGTCGGCGCCCTCGCGGGCGACGGCGGCGGCGACCCCGTCGATGTCCTCGCGGGTGACGAAGGGGCTGGTGCACTGGACGAGCAGGACGACGTCGGCGGTACGTCCCCGCAGCGCCTCGTAGGCGTCGAGGGCGTGCAGCACGGCGGCCTCGCTGGTCGCGGTGTCGCCGGCGATCTCCTCGGGGCGCTGTACGCAGTGCAGCCGGGCGCTCTCGCCGAGGGCTTCGGCCGCCGCGCGGGCGGCCTCGGCGACGGCGGGCGCGTCGGTCGTCACCACGACGTCGGTGACCTCGCCGGAGGCCAGGCAGGCGTTGACGGCGCGGGCGACGAGCGGGACGCCGCCGACCCGGGCGAGGTTCTTGGCGGGTACGCCCTTGGAGCCGCCGCGTGCGGGGATGACGGCGAGCACAGTGGGTCGGTTCATCGGTGCTCCAGTAGGTGGCTTGTCGGTGTTCACAGCTCCCCCATCCGCCGGACGACCGGGGCGACGCGCTGGACGCCGTGCCGGTACGCGCCCCGGGCCGCGTCCCGGACCGCCTCGCGCACCGCCGTCCTGACCCGCCCGGCCTCCCGGGGCGCGGCGGCGCCGGGCAGCGGGTGGCCGTCGGGGGCCAGGTGGTGGCGGGCGAGGATGCCGGGGAGGTAGCCGGGGGCGGAGGCGGGCGTGTAGTAGGGCGCCGGGTCGGGCAGTCGGTCCCGGTCCAGCAGTGCGGTGACCCGGGCCCGGGCGGTGTCGTAGGCCGTGGGGTAGCTGCCGTCGGCGGCGACGCCCTGGCCGGCCAGCCAGTCCGGGTCGGGTTCCGGGTGCCCGCCGCCGTCCAGGTGGTCGAAGGAGGTGAGCAGTCCGGAGCCGGTGAAGTGGTGGTTGCCGAGGGCTTCGCGCACCCCGAGGTCGGTGAGGACGGCGGTCGGGATGCGGCGGTGCAGGGACTCCAGGGCGGCCGTGGAGGAGACGGTGACGAGGAGGTCGGTGCGGTCCAGGACCTCGCCCATGTGCCCGTACACCAGGCGGAAGTTGGGCGGGAGTCCGCCGGGCAGCCGCTCGGCGAGCCGCTGGTAGGGGTGCTCCTCGATGTGCGTGGTGTGCTCGCCGGGCTTGGAGCGCAGCTTCAGCAGCACCTCGCGGCCGGGGTGCAGCCGGGCGTGCTCGACGAGGCGCCGCAGCAGGTACGCCCGGTCGGCGCGGCTCTCCGGTACGGAGGGCTGGGCGGCGAACACCAGGGTGTCGCGGCCGGGTTCGGGTCGGTACGGCTCGCCGCCGAGGAACGGGAGGGCGGCCTCGGTGACGGCCGAGGCGTCGGCGCCCACTCCCTCGTACACCGTACGGAAACGCTGCGCGTCGTGGCGGGAGTTGGCGAGGACGACGTCGGCGCCGTGGCGCAGCAGGAGCCCGTCGGTGAGCTTCTCGTAGACGACGCCGACGTAGCCGGTGACGAGGACGGGCCTCGTGGGCAGCCGGAGCGCGGCGATGCCGTGCAGCATGGCCTGGACGGCGCCGCCGACGAGGGCGAGGACGACGACGTCGTATCCCTCGTCCCGTACGGCGTGCAGGAATTCGACGGCGGTGACCTCGCGCACCCGGTCGGCGGGGATCCCCACGTCGCCGACCTCGGCGAGCTGGCGGGGGGTCGGGGTCGCCCGGCCGCGCAGCAGCAGTCCGCTGATCTCCACCCGCTGCGCGGGCTCCCCGGACACGGGGGCGGTGAGGCGGTGCGCGGTGAGCGCGCCCCATTTCCACCGGGTGTCGGAGTCGGCGATCACGGCTGCCCTGAGGGCGGTCGTCTTTTCGGTACGTCGTGGCACGTCTTCGAATTTAGGAAGGCATTCGGATTCGCGGCCCAACGTGACGGCAACAGCGGGTTAACAGCCCGCCGACACCCGGAGAATCAGCTGATGGAAAGGGCGTTCCGGGGCGGGCAATCGGGCCGGTTCATGGTCCCGACATTCTTCGTTCACCTGGTGTACCCGTCGGGTCCAGGGTAAATGCCGGACCGGCGCCTAGCGTGGTCCGCGTGGTCAAGCTCTCCGTCATCGTGCCGTTCTACAACGTTCGGGCCTACGCCCCCGACACCCTGAGAAGTCTGCGGGCCAATGCCCGCGAGGGGGTCGAATTCATCCTCGTCGACGACTGTTCGTCCGACGGGACCCTGGACATCCTCCGGCGCGCCGAGCGCGAGCTGCCGGGTGCCGTCCTGGTCCCGCACGAGCGGAACGGGGGCCTGGCCACCGCGCGCAACACGGGGATCGACGCGGCGCGCGGCGAGTACCTCACGTTCCTGGACGGCGACGACTGGGCGGCGCCCGGGCACTACGAGCGGCTGCTCGCCGCGATCACGGCCCTGGGCTGCGATTTCGTCCGTACGGACCATGTGCAGTTCACCGACCGGGTGCGCACGGTCCACCGCGTCCCGTTCGGGCTGCGGAACACCGTGGTCAGCCCGCGCGAGGTGATCCTGCCGGCCGACCGGTCGACGCCGGTGGACTACGCGTACGCCTGGGCCGGGGCCTATCACCGCCGGCTCGCGGACTCGGGGCTGCTACGGTTCCGGGACGGGCTGCGCACGGCGGAGGACCGGCCGTGGATCTGGCGGCTGCACCGGGAGGCGGAGTCCTTCGCGGCGGTCGGGCTGCCCGGGATCTTCTACCGGCGCGGGGTCGCCTCCTCGCTGACCCAGATCGGCGATGTGCGCCAGCTGGACTTCATTCGCGCGTTCGATCAGGTGCTGGAGGAAACGGCCCTGGATCCGGACGCGGACCGGCTGATGCCGAAGGCCGTGCGTACGTACTGCGCGGTCATGGCGCACCATTTGGAATCCATCGAAAGGTTCGAACCAGCAGTGGCCAGGAAATTGCGCTCGATGAGTGCGGCTTCGCTGCGGCGCATGCCCCAGGACATTCTCGCGGAAACGCTGAATTCACTGGGTGAGCGCCGTGCGGACCGGCTGCGCCGGGTGCGCCGCCGCTCGGTGTCGCGGGAGGTCGCGGCCTGATGCCCGCCACCATCCAGATCTTCTCGGCGTGCACGCAGTACGCCGCCGCGACGCTCGTCGCGGCCCTGCGCTCGGGCATGTTCGGGCCGCGCTCCGCGCACCGGCGCATCCTCGTCGTGAGCGACACCTCGCCCGCCCCGGAGCTCGGCACGCCGCTCCACGAGCGGCCCGGATTCGAGGCGCTGGCCGCCGAGTTCGACGCGGTGCGGTCCTGGAACGACTTCATCAGCCCGTTCCACCCGGGCGGCTGGGCCCCCCGGGAGCAGGACGCCCCGCTGTGGGAGCGGGCGGTGCGCGCGGCCTGGGACCTCGGGGACGGACCGGTCGAGCTGGCCTGCGAGTCCATCCAGGCGAACCCCGCCCAGGCGCTGGCGACGGTCTTCGGGGACAGCCCGCTGCATGTGTACGCGGACGGGCTGATGAGCTACGGACCGACCCGCAGCCGGCTCGACCAGCTGATCGGCACCCGCATCCGCCGGCTGCTCCACCTGGACCTGGTGCCGGGCCTGAAGCCCTTGCTGCTCACGGAGTTCGGGGTGGAGCCGGAGGTCGTCCCGACGGACGTGTTCCTCAAGGTGCTGGGCGAGCTGGCCGACCCGGTCGCCGCACCGGAGGCCCCGGGCCCCGCGCTGGTTCTCGGGCAGTACCTGTCCACGCTGGGCATCCTGACGCCCCGCCAGGAGGAGGAGCTGCACGCGGGGATGGTGCGCGGCGCGGTCGCCCTCGGCCACACCCGTATCGTCTTCAAACCGCATCCCAGCGCGCCCGCCCACTGGACGCGCGCCCTGGAGGAGGAGGCGGTACGGCTCGGTGCGGTGCTCACCGTGGCGGACAGCCCGGTCCTGGCGGAGACGCTGTTCGAGTCGATGCGCCCCGCCCTCGTCGTCGGCTGCTTCTCCACCGCGCTGCTGACCGCCGCCTCGTTCTACGGACTGCCGGTCGCCCGCCTGGGCACGGGCCCGCTGCTGCAACAGCTCAGCCCGTACCAGAACAGCAACCGCATCCCCGTGACCATCGTGGACGCGCTGCTCCCCGACCTGGACGACCCGGCGGCGGTGACCGGCTGGTCGATGCCCTCGCCCGAGGAGATCGCGCGCGGGGCCGCCGGGCTGGTCGGCGCGGTCGGCTACGCGATGCAGCCGCAGCTCCAGGCCCCCCTGCGCCCCGCCGCCGAGCGCTATCTGAGCGGCCACCGGGAAGCCGTGCGGCGGTACTTCAAGCGGCGGCGGCTGACCGCGCTCGGGCTGCCGGGGGCGATTCCGGCGCAGCTCACGTTCATCCCACGCAACGCGACGGTCCGCCGCCTCGCGCGCCGGGCCCGCACCCTGAAGCGGGCCGCGGCCGGCTGAGCATGAGGAAACTCCCGATACTCCGGTCGCCGCGCGGCCGGGCCGCCGCCCTGGCCGCCGTGCTCGCCGCCCTCACCGTCTGCGCCGGGGACGCGGTGGCCCGCAGCTACCCCTTCGGCCCGCTCACCCGCAGCGTCAACGACCTGGGCAACCAGTTCGTCCCGTTCCACGCCCGCCTCTGGGACCTGCTGCACGGCCGCGCCGACGGCGGGCTGCTGCTGAACTGGCAGTCCGGCTACGGCACGGGCTTCCTGCCGGACTTCGGTACGTATCTGAGCAGCCCGTTCGCCCTGCTCGTCGGGGTCTTTCCCCGGGACCGCATCGATCTGGCGGTGTACGCGGTCACGCTGGTGAAGACCGGGGCGGCGGCGGCCGCGATGACGTGGCTGCTGACGGCGCTGCGTCGCGGCCGGGGCCGGGAGTGGGCGGCCGTGGTGCTCGGGGCCTCGTACGCGCTGTGCGGGTGGTCGGTGATCGAGGCCGCGTACAACCCGATGTGGCTGGACGGGCTGATCGCGTTCCCGCTGCTGTGCCTGGCCGCCGAGTGGGCCCGCACGGGCCGTCGGCCGGTCCTGGGCACGCTGCTGGTGACGCTGGCCTGGGTGTCGAACTTCTACACCGCGTACATGGCGACGCTCGGTGCGGCGCTGGTGCTGGTGGTGCGGCTGCTGGTGGAGGACGGGACGCGCCGGGAGCGGGTACGGGGGCTGGGGAGGGCGGTACGGACGGTCGCGCTGGGCGTGGGGCTCGCCGCGCCCGTCCTGGTGCCGGTGTATCTCGGGACGCGGCACGCCTACCCGGGCTGGACGCGTGAGTTCGCCCCGGCGGCCTGGCCCGATGTCGCGGCCCGGTTGCTCCCGGCGACGTACGGCTTCTTCAGCCCGGCGCTCTTCCTCGGCACCGGCGCCCTGCTCCTCGCGGGCGCCCTGGCCTTCCACCGGGCCGTCCCGCGCACCGAACGCCTGGTGTGGGCGGGGCTTGTGGCGGGGGTCGCGCTGTCGTTGCAGTGGGGGCCGACGCATTTGCTGTGGCACGCCTTCGCCACGCCCAACGGCAGCCCGTACCGCCAGACGTTCGTGCTGTCCGGGCTCCTGGTGATCGCCGCCTGGCTGTCGGTCGCCTCCGCCTGGCCGGACCGGCGGGCGCTCCTCGGCGGCGCCGGGGTGGTCGCGCTGATCGCCGCCGGGGCCGCGTCCAGCGCCCTGGTCACCGCCTGGACGTACCCGCTGTCCGTGGCGGGCCTGGTGGCCGTGGCGGGCGCCCTGGTGCTGGCCCGGCGCGGCCGGTACGCCGTACTGGCGGCGCTCCTCCTGGTCGGGGCGCAGGCCGGGCAGGCCGCCGCGACGACCGCGTACGCCGACCGGCAGCGGCTGGGGCGGTTGGACGACTACGCCCCCTGGGGCGAGCGCCAGCGCCTCCAGGCCGCGGCGGTCGCCGAGGCGGACGGCTGGCCGCGCTACCGGACCGATCCGGGCCTGGAACAGAGCACGGCGAACGATCCGCTGCTGACCGGCGGCCAGGGCGGGGCCTACTACAGCAGCCACACCCCGGACGTGCTGACCCGCACCTTCCTCGCCGTGGGCGCCGGGTGGACGTCCAACGGCCGCGCCCTGCACGACCCGGACAGCCCGGTGACCGACGCGGTGTTCTCCGTGGGCGCCCGGGTGCACATGCCGCGCGACCCGCACCAGGGCTGGAACCGCCCGGACGACCGCCCGGTCACAGTGACGCACGAGGACGTGCCGCCGCTGGTGACCGTGCGGTCCACCAACAAGCGTGCGCGCTACGGGCGTTCGCCCTTCCGCAACCAGGAGAAGCTGCTCGGCGCGTCCGTCTACACGGTGCCGGAGACCGCCCTGCGCACAGCGGACGGGAGCGGTACGGCGGACGCGGACGCGTACGACTACGCGGTGCGGCCCGGCACGTACACCCTCCGCGCCGCCTGTCCGGCGGGCAGCGAGGTGTATCTGTGGGCGCCGGACCTGTTCGGCCGCGCGCGGCTGGGGGCGTCCGAAGAGGCCGACTTCCGGGGCGAGTTGCCGGGGCGCCGGGCCGAGCTGCGGAAGCTGGGCGACGGGGGCGGGGCGCTCGACGTGGCGTTGCGGGTGGCCCGGCCGGGGACCGTCCCGCATCAGGCCGTCGGCTGCCTGGACCGGGACCGGCTGGCCCGCGCGGTGGCCGGGCTGAAGCGGACGGGGGCGACGCGGGTGACGGTCACCGGGAGCGGTGTGCGCGCCGAACTCCCCCGGGGGACAAAGGGCTTGGCGGTGCTCGCCGCGCCCCGGATCGCCGGATGGAGCTGCGGGGGCCGCCCGGCGGGCTCGTACCTCGGGCTGGTCGCGGCCCCGGTGAGCGGCGACCGGCCGGTGCTGGACTGCGCGTACCGGCCGCCGGGGCTGAAGGCGGGGAGCCTCGCCGGGGGCCTGGCGCTGCTGGGGCTGGTGGCGGTGGGGCTGCTCGGACGGCGGCGCAGGGCGGCACCGTAAACCCATACCCCCGCGACGACACCGAGACTTCATCTCCGCGTGGTGGGAGCGGCCCGGCGCTCGCGCGTACGTTCCCAGCCATGGTCTCCCTTCTGAACAACCGCCTGGCCCGGCGCGCCCTGCGCCCCGCCGCCGCCCTGGTCGACCGCCGCATCCAGCAGCGCGTGGAGCGCGCCGCCGGACCGTTGCGCGGCGAACTCGCCACCCTGCGCAGGGAGTACGAGGAGGAGCGGCGCGGCCGGTACGCGGTGGAGCTGCTGCTCGACGGGACCGGGCGCGGTGCCCACCGCATGCCCCCGGCCCATGAGGTGGACCGGCTGGTCCGCGAGGTGGGGGCGCTGGCCGGGAACCAGGCGGCGGCGCGGCGCAGTGTGGTGTCCGCCTACCGCACGGTGGTCGCGCTTGAGGCGCTGGGCGTCGGGCGGCTCGCGGGCTCGACGTCCAATGTGTGCGGCAAGCTGGCGACCGTACCGCTGCTGGCCCCGCCGAACGGGCGCATCCTGGAGATCGGCACGCTGTACGGGCTGTTCGCCGCCGCGCTGACCCGGATGACGCACCGGGCGGGGGTGGAGCCGGAGCTGACGATCGTGGACCCGTTGGCCGGTTCCCAGCTCCAGCCGGGCACCTCGCAGCCCGCCGACCCCACGGGCACCCCCGTCCGCGAGGACGTGGTGCGGGCCAACCTGGCGCTGACCGGGGGCGGCACGACGCACCACCCCCGGATCGTGCGGGGCTTCTCCAGCGCCCCGGAGGTGCGGGCGGAGGCGGGCGACCGGGAGTACGGGGTGATCGTGGTGGACGGCGACCACTCCATGGCGGGGGTGGCCGCCGACCTGGAATGGGTCGAGGAGATCGTGTCCCCCGGCGGGATCGTGGTCCTCGACGACTACGGGGACGCGGCGTGGCCGGGCGTCCAGGAGGCCCTGGACAAGCATCTGGCGGACGGGGCCTCGCGGCTGCGGCTGCTGGGGCGCGTGGCGACGTCGGCGTACCTGCGGGCGGAGTGAGGCGTACGCCCCCGGGCCCCGGGCCGGTCAGACGCTGCTGAGCGACAGCTTCGCGGCGAAGCCGAGGAACAGCACCCCGGCCGCCGAGGTGGCCCCGGCCGAGAGCCGTCGGCGCCTGCGGAAGGCGGCGGAGAGCCGGGTGCCGCCGAAGATCAGCGCCGACAGGTACAGGAAGCTGGCGAGCTGGAGCAGGGTGCCGAGGACCAGGAACGACAGGGCCGGGTAGGCGTATCCGGGGTCCACGAACTGCACGAAGAACGAGATCAGGAAGAGGATCGCCTTCGGGTTGAACAGGCTGACCACCAGCGCCCGCCGGTACGGCCGTTCCATCGCCCCCGGGGCCTGCGCCTCGGCCCGCTCCTCGTCGGTGATCTCGGCGACCCGCCGGTGCCGCTCGCGCCACATCGACACGGCCGCGCGCAGCATCCCGATCGCCATCCAGGTCAGATAGCCGGCGCCCGCGTACTTGACGATGGCGAACAGCACGGGCGTCGTCTGCAGCAGCGACGAGGCGCCCAGCGCGGACAGCGTCATCAGCACGGTGTCCCCGGTCCACACCCCGGCCGCCGCCACATACCCGGTCCGCACCCCGCGCCGCGCGGCGACGGAGAGCACGTACAGCGAATTCGGGCCCGGCAGCAGAACGATCAGCACGAGGCCGGCGAGATAGGTCGGAAGGTCGGTGACACCCAGCATGAGACGGAGTCTCGCACGCGCCCACGACACTCCGGAATCGGGGGTTCCGCGACGGTCCCGTCAGTCCTCGTCGCCGTCGAGCAGGCGGTCGACCGAGAGCTCCATCTCGACACCGACCTCGTCGGGCACGAGGAACGACGTCCCTCGCTTGTGGTGCGTCTTGTTCTTGTACTCGCCACTGCGGGGGTCGGTGCACAGCAGCACCAGGTCGTGCTTCCGGTCGGCCACCACGTAGACCGGAATGCCCGCCTGCGCGTAGTCCTCGACCTTGGGCCCGAGGTCGTCCGCCCAGTTGGTCGAGGTCACCTCCACGACCATGCGGAAGACGTGGGGGGCGTAGCAGTTCTTCATGGCGTGCGCGGCACGGAAGTCGGCCTCGACCACCGACAGGTCGGGAATCGCGTAGTCGTCAGGGCCAGTGGGCAACCACAACCCGACACCTTGAACCAGCCTGAGGCCCGTTTTACGAGCGCGGGCACCGAATTCCTCGCCGAGCCAGGACAACGCCAGCGCATGCGTGCCGTCCGCCGGTGGTGTCACAGTGAGCCTCCCCTGGAGAATCTCCACGCGATGCCCAGGCAGCGAGTGTGCGAGCTGTTCTGCTGCCTCGCCGAGCGTCAGCTCCGGCTGCTCCTGCACGTGCACCTGCTCCTCGTGCTGTATGACGGCCACGGCATCCTCCTTTCGGGGATCACTCTTCACGAGCTTATCCAGCCTTGCGGACAAACGGCGAGGATTCGCCCCCAGGTGTGTGCTACCTCCTCGGGACGCGTCGGTGGTCACGCTTTTCTCACATCCGCAGGATTCGGCAACCGGGTGGAGCGGGAACCCGTCCCATGAGATACGCGAGTGCGCGGGCCGAAGACGCCGGGGCCGAGGATGCAGGGGGCTGGGATGATACGCACGGGCAGGACCGGGCGCGGTTACGCGCTCCGAGGGGCCGCCGTCGTCGCCGTGGTGGCGATGGCCGGGGTCACCGCCGGGTGCAAGGAGCAGCCCGCGACCAGTGCCTCGGCCGCGCCCTCCGCACCGGCGGGCAGCAGCTCCCCCGCCGACGACGCGAAGCCGGGCGACGGCTACGCGAGCCCGTCGGCGAGCGCGAAGCCGAAGGAGCCGGTCAAGGCGTCGCCGAAGCCGAGCGCGACCCGCACCACGCCCGCGCCCGACCCGCAGGGCACGGTGCTGATGGCGAGCGGGGCCGAGGGCAAGCAGGTGCGCGAACTCCAGGCGCGGCTGCGGCAGATCGGGCATTTCGACCGCAACCCCACGGGCTACTACGGGACGGTCACCGTGGCCGCCGTGCAGTCCTTCCAGGGCAAGCGCGGTCTGGCCAGGACCGGGAAGACCGACACCGTCACCTGGCAGAAGCTGCTCGGCATGACGCACGAGCCGACGGCCACCGAGCTGAACCCGCCGACCACCCGGCCGGTCGCCAAGCCGGACAAGCGGTGTCTGACGGGGCGGGTCATCTGCATCAGCAAGAACAGCCGCACGCTGTCCTGGATGATCGACGGCAAGGTCGTCTCGTCCATGGACGTGCGGTTCGGCTCGCAGTACACGCCGACCCGCGAGGGCACGTTCTCCGTGTACTGGAAGTCGCGCCACCACGTGTCCACGATCTACCACACGGCCATGCCGTACGCGATGTTCTTCAGCGGCGGCCAGGCGGTGCACTACTCCTCGGACTTCGCGGCCCGCGGCTACAACGGGGCCTCGCACGGATGCGTGAACGTCCGGGACGAGGGGAAGATCGCGGCCCTGTTCGCCGCCGTCCGCACCGGGGACAAGGTCGTCGTCTACAAGTGAGGCGGCGGGAGGAATGAGGGGCGCGGACGGGACCGGGGGAACGTGTCCCGCCCGCGCCATGTGCGCCGAGCCGCAGGTACGGGGGGAACCCCGGCTCCGGGCGCTGCCGATGACCAGTCGGCTCATTCCGTACAGCGTCGGCAGGCCGGAAAACGTCACACCGACCGGTACGGACGCTCAGCGGGCCGCCGCGGAGGCCGCCGGCCGGGGGTCCTCGGAGGCGAAATCCGTCGCCCCCGGGTCCGGCGCGACGGCCGCCGTCGAGGGGCCGGGCGACTCGGTGAACCGGATGGCGGGGAGCGGCGCGGAGGCGTCGCCGCCCTGCTCGGCGTCGCCCGAGCCGCTGCCGTGCTTGCCGTCCTCGGCGTCGAGGAGCCGGTCGCAGAACCGGTCGAGGTTGCGGGCGCCCTTGGCCAGGGCTTCGAGGCGGGTGCGGCGGTCGGCGTCGAGCGTGCCGTCCCGGTAGTCGCGGCACGCCTGGAGGGTCTTGGCGTACCAGGAGCCGGAGGGGTCGTCGCCGGAGTGGCCGTTCCCCTTGCCGGTGTCCTCGTCGTCGTCGCCGTCGTCGTGGGAGGCGCCGTCGCCGGGGGCCGTGGCGCCGCCGGTGCGGCTGCCGCCCGTCCGGTCGGTGCCGGTGCCGTCGTCCTTGCCGCTCCGGTCGTCGTGGGACGCGCCGTCGCCGGGGCGCGCGGTGTCCTCGTCGTCGGCGTCGGGACGGTCGCCGGGGGGCGGGGCGTCCGGGGTGGGGGTGCCGGGCGGCGGGGGCGCGGAGGTCTCCTCGTCGGGGACCACGTCGGTGCCCAGTTCCTCGGGGGACTCGGCGGCCGAGACCGAGGTCGCCGGTGAGGGGGTGTGCCGTCCGAAGGGGCCGGGCAGCATCCCGGACCCGGCGGCCACGGCCACCCCTCCTATGGCACAGCAGGCCAGCGAGGCGACGAGTCCGAAGCGCAGGGGGCGGCTCCAGCGGAACGGGCGGTCGGTGCGCTTCGGACTCGTCGCCCGGCCTATGTGGACCGGGGCGAGCGTCGCCGTCTCGGCCTCGTCCTCGTGCGCGGCCGTGATCCCGGCGGTACGGGGGCTGCGGGGGGCGGCGCGGAAGGCGGCGAGCGCGGCGGCCTCGCCGGGGAGTTCACCGGTGGCGGGACGGGCGGTGCGGGCGACGGCGTCGAGGGCGGCGGCCAGGCGTTCGGCGTCCTGGCGGGGACGGCCTTCGGCAGGGTCGACCGGTTCGCCGCGGAGCAATTTCTCCGCCGCTTCCTTGTCAAGCCATGCGTACTGCTCGTCGGCCATCACATGTCCTTCTGCGTCCACAGACGCGAATGCGTCACACCGGCGGGAGCCACCAGGCCGGTGCGTGGGGGGCGTTGTACGGGTACGGCACCGAGCTCCCCGGTCCGTCCCGGCGCGTCCCCCGCATTCTTCCGGAAGGCCGCCGAGGACGCCTCGGGACCCTCCGGCTCCGCCCGGCGCCGCCGGGTGCCGTCCGCCTGACCGGGGAGCTTGGCCGGGCCGGGGCCGGGCTGTCCGCCCTCGCCGCCCGGGCGCTGGGCCGCGGTGCCCGCCGCGTCCGCCCCGAGCAGTTCGGCGAGCCGCTTCAGTCCGCGGTGGGCGGCGGTGCGGACCGCGCCGGGCCGCTTGCCTAGGGTCTCCGCTGCGCTCTTCGCGTCGAGGCCGACCACCACGCGGAGCACCACCGCCTCGGCCTGGTCCTGCGGCAGCTGGGCGATGAGCGACAGGGTGCGCCCGGTCGCCAGGGACTCGATCGCCTCGTCGGCCGTGTCGGAACCGGCCGGCTTGTCGGAGAGCTCCGTCTCGTCGCCGCCGATGGCGGGGCGCCTGCCGCGCATCCGGATGTGGTCCAGCGCCCGGTTGCGGGCTATGCGCGCGGCCCAGCCCCGGAAGCGGTCGGCGTCCCCGCTGAAACGGTCGAGGTCACGGGCTATCTGAAGCCATGACTCGGACGCCACGTCCTCGGCGTCCGGCTCCCCCACCAGTGTCCTTATGTAGCCAAGCAGCCGCGGCTGCACAGCGCGGTACACAGTACGGAAGGCGTCCTCGTCCCCGCGCTGTGCCGCGAGCACCGCGGCAGTAAGCCCCGCGTCGTCCCCCAGCACTACCTCAACCCTGCCCTGCTGTCCGAATCGCAGCTGGTCACCACTGCCGCGCCACCCTGCGCGACTCCGCACGCTACGTCCTTGGCGTGCACCGCGTCCATGACTTGTACAACCCGCAACATTCCATCGCCCCACCCCGGTGTGACAGAAAACGCACCCACGGCGCAGAGATGAGTACGGGGTCGCCCTGCGGCCCCGCGGAAGACGACCGGGGCCTCTCCTGTGGGGGGTGGCGGCCCCGGTCGTCCTCGTTCTTCCCGCCACGCGGCGGCTGTTCACGTACGAGGATGACTCCGTGACGACCACCGAAGGCGTTCCCGCCGTCCCCGTCCGCGTGTGCGCGGTCCTCGTCGAAGGCGGCGAGCTCTGCCTCATCCGGCGGGAGCGGCCCGCCGGGGCCCAGTACTCGCTGCCCGGCGGGCTGTTGCACGCGGACGAGCAGGTGCCCGCCGGGCTGGCCCGGGAGCTGCGCGAGGAGCTGGGCCTCGATGTCGCGGCGCTGCCCGAACCGCCCCGGCTGCTCCGGGTGCAGGACCAGGTCACGACGCGGCCCGGCCGCCCCGGCACGTTCCGCCGGCTCCATCTCATCCATCTGGTGACCGTGCCGCGCGAGATGCGCGCGGCCTTCCCGGCCGCCGAGCTGGACGCCGAGGACGGGACGCGGGTGGTCTGGGTGCCCCTCGCGGAGGCCGCCGGGCTGCACCTCTACCCGGCGGCCGGACCGGTGCTGCTGGAGGCGGCCGGGGCCGACGTGCTGCTGCCCCCGCTCACCGACCTGACGTACGCCTGGCGGTAGGGGCCGAGGGCTCAGGACCGCACCCGTCCCCGTCGGGCAGCCGCCGCGCGGAGTATCCGGCCGCCCTCCGTGGAGACGTCGCGGATCTGGCGCAGGCCCGCCGTGGCGGGGGCGTCCTCGTCCAGGGCGGCCAGCATCTCCAGGATCGCGGTCTGGCGGGCCGCCTCACCGGCCAGCAGCGGGCCCGCGCCCGAGGGGTCGCCCGCCCGGCAGCGGGCCACCGGGTCCGGGGTCGCGGGGGCGGTCATGTCGTGGCCGAGGTGGACCTCCAGGGCCAGCACCGAGCAGGCGTCCGCCCAGGCGCGCAACGCTTCGCCCGCCCGGTCGCCGGGGGCGGCGGCGAGCAGGTCCCGGACGCGGGCGGCCGGTTCGCCGGGGTGCGCGAGGGCGTCCAGGGCGGTGCGGGCCTCGGCGAGGCGGGCGGGCCAGAGGCGGGGCTCGGCGCAGGCCGCCCAGAGAGGGCGCAGCGGCTCGGGGCCGGTGGCGCCCGGGGCGGGCTGGGGCAGACAGCGTTCGAGGCAGGCGACCGCTGAGGCGGCGAGCCCGCGTTCGTCGGCGGCGGCGATCAGGTCGAGCAGGCTCATCGGCGTCTCCTGTCAGCCCTCCCGTGAGTGCCCCATGCCGGGACACAGGGGGGCGCAGCGCTTCCTGTTATCGCATTCAGCGCCGAATGGCCGAAAAGCGTCACTGCTGCTGGCCGATTACCGCCGCCGGGGCCCCGTCTCAGTGCGCCTGGAGCGGACGCGGCACCGCGGGGACCGGGCCGATCTCCACGCGCCGGGACTGCATCGCCGTCACCCTGCGGACGACCAGGATGGCCAGGACCGCCGCGCCGAGGTCCAGCGCGTCGGTGGCCGCGAGCATGTCGAGCCCGCGCACCATCTCGTCCCCGCTCTCCGCGTTGGCGTAATAGCGGGTGACACCACGGCTCACGAGCTGGTCCACGACCAGCGCCGCCCACCATGCGTTCAGCAGGCCGCGCGGCACGAAGGACCGGTGTCCGAGGCCGTCGAGCGGGGCACTGGCGGACCACACACCGCTCATCACCCGGTACGGCAGCCACAGGTTGCCGACGGGTACGAACCAGCCGCCGATCGCCCAGCCGGGCCGCAGCGAGTGGGCGGACGGGTCGAACACCTCCGCGTTGCGCCGGACCCGGTGCAGCCACACGAGGAAGACCACGGCCGTCGCCACGAAGGTGAGCATCTGGAGGACACCCGCGGTCCCGGTCATGTTGTCGGCGAGGGTCAGCTCGTGGTCGTCCACCGCCAGGAAACCGTCGTCCAGCCCGTCCGCGAGCAACATACGGGAGTGGATCTCGGCGGCGATCGACAGCACGTCCGCGACGGCCGCCGCGCCGAGCAGCACGCACACCGCCTTGGCCAGGCCGGCCGGTGAGCGCAGCTGGTCCGGCCCGAGCGGCTCCGGCGCCCAGCCGGGGCTGCCGGCCCAGGACTGGCCCCGGGCGGCATCCGCCGCAGTGGTGCACACGGCGCACCGCGCACCGGCCGAGCCGACCGGTCTCGTACCGCAGAGTGAACAGAGCATGGAAACGGAACCCCCCAGGATTCAGACGTCGACGCGAGAAGCGCGCGCGTCCCTCCCCGGACGAGCGCGGCCACCGGAACGTAATGCCCGGTGGCCGCATTGTCCATGGTCAGAGGCGTTTCCGGCGGCTCAGCCCGCGTCGATCTCCTTCGCCAGGGACTGGAACTTCGCGTAGCTCAGCTTCGGTTTGCCCGGGACCCACAGCTTCTGGGCCGTCGCCCGCAGCGGCATCCGGATGCCCGCGGCGACCTGCTCGGCGGTCTGGGCGTTCGGGAAGTCGCCCCAGACCGCGAACCGGCCGCCGAGGATCTGGTCCGAGTAGCGCGCCGGGACCGGGGTGGTGCCGCGCAGCACGAGCGGGGTCCACTGCTCGTAGATCCGCTTGCCGGTCGGGTAGACGAAGGCGTTGGGCTGGCCGAGCACGTAGTACATGAACTCGTCGTTGAGGTTGAGGACCTTGCGGCCCTCGCTCAGATACTCCTCCGGCGAGCGGGCCCCGTACTCCTTGCCCGTCCAGTACTCGACCTCGATGTCTTTGTCGGCGCGCACCTCGCTGTCGCGGAACTGGCCGTCGTTCCACGCCTTCGGCCGCATGCCGTGCTTGCGGACCACCTTCGCCCGGTCGTTGAGCCAGCCGGTGGCGAGGTCGGAGATACCGGCCCCGGAGCCGTACTTCGCGACCGCCGCGCGCTGGAGCTGCGGGTAGGAGGCGGCCGGGTTGCTCGCCATCAGCGCCCGGTACTCGTCGCCGCCCAGGTGCCAGTACGCACCGCCGAACAGCTCCGCGTACTCGCCGAGCAGCTCGTCGATCAGCTTGGCCGCGCCCGGCTTGGAGATGTCCAGCGACCCGGTCGAGGCGACGCCCGAGACGTTGTGCAGCTGGAGGTCGGGGTGGGCGCGCAGCACCGCGCCGAGGTGGCCCGGCGAGTCGATCTCCGGGACGACCTGGATGTGCAGCCGGCCGGCCAGGGCGACGATGTGCCGGACCTGCTTCTTCGTCAGGTGGTCCGGCGAGACCACCTCGGGGTGCGTGTCCGACTCGATGCGGAACGCCTGGTCGTCGGAGAAGTGCAGGCCGAGCTGGTTGAGCTTGAGGTCGGCCATCTCGTGCATCCGGTCCTCGATCCAGGACGCGGTGTAGTGCTTGCGGGCGATGTCGAGGTTGAGGCCGCGCTGCGGCTTGTCGGGCCGGTCGCGCACCTCGCCCTCGGGCATCGAGCCGTCGGCGCGCACGGACTGCTTGAGGGTGCGTGTCCCGTAGAAGACGCCCGCCTCGCCCGGCCCGCTGATCCGCACCCGCCCGTCGGCGGTGCGCAGGGTGTACGACTCGGACCCGCCGGACGCCTTCGGGGTGAGGGCCAGCTCGACGTCACCGGCGCGGGCGGCCGCCTCGCCCCGGTAGTGGATCTTCAGCTCGCCGGCCAGCAGCTTGCCCTCGTCGGCGAGCTTGCCGCTGCCCTTCGCGAGGACGACCCCGCTGTCCTTGCCGGGCTTCCAGCCGGGCCCGTGGGCGGGGGTGTGCTCGCGTACGGCGGGGATGGTGCGGGGCGTTTTGGAGAGCGGGTAGCTCCGGGTCGGCGACGGCGTGGGGGAAGGCGACGACGCCGCACGGGACGTCTCGGGGCCGTTGCCGTGCTCGGTTCCGGAGCCGCCGCAGCCGACGAGCACGACGCTCGCCGCGGCCGCCGCCGTCACGGCCAGGAGGGCGCCGCGTGAGGATGCCATCAGTCAGAAACCTCCGGTTCGGAGAAACGTGGGGGGAGAAAAGTCAGAGGCGGGTCGGGGGAAAGTCAGGGGCGGGTCGGAGTAAAGGGAGCAGAACCGCAAGGAAAAGGGGCAGATGAAGGGAGGTAACCGGGCATTCTCCTCACACATCCGCTCGCCAGGCATCGCGAAACTCTCCCGTCCGGGTGAAATTCGCGCATCCTTCGCCCACCCTTATCTCCTCCTCGCTAGCGTTGAGTCTCCTCACAACCGAGTCCCCCTTCATCTCTCCATTCGGGAGCTCCCGCTGTCCAGGTCCAGCGAGTCCCACGCCGGCCTTCCCGAGCAGCCGCCCCGGCCCGCCCGGCGCACCGCCGTGCCCGTACAGAGCCGCAGCGGCGCCCCCGCCCGGTCCGCCCCGCACGCCTGGGGCCTGCCCCGGTTCAACGGCGCGCCCGCCCCCGAGGCGGAGGCGGCCCTCCTGGAGTGCTTCGGCAGCGCGGCCTGGGCGCGCCGGCTCGCCGACCACCGCCCCTACCCGGACACGGACGCGCTGCTCGCCGCGGCCGACGAGGCGGCCTACGACCTGACCCCCGCCGATCATGCCGAGGCGCTGGCGGCCGAGGAGTCACCGGGGCTGCGGCCGGACGCGCCCCGCTCCGCCCATCTCGCACTGTCCGCCGCCCACGCCGAGTACGAACGCAGGTTCGGCCACGCCTTCGTGATCTGCCTGGACGGCTACCCGCCCGCCGAGCACCCGGACCAGGTCCTGGCCGGCATCCGGGCCCGGCTGGGGCACGAGGAGGACCGGGAGCGGGCGGTCGCGGCGGACGAGATGCGGCGACTCGCCCGGGGCCGTCTGGCCGCGTTGGTATCGAGTCGATAACGGGTTGCGGGCGGGCCGGGCGGGCCGGATTCCCCCGCACGGAGGGGCCGAGCAGGGTCGCGGAGGGCTGTCCATAGCCCGTCCGTGCCTGTTTCGTTGCCACTTTGATCACACCGGAGGGCCCCGCGCGATCGAACCGACAAACCGTCGCTACGATGGCCGGGGCCGGTGGACCGTACCCGGCCGGGTCAGACCGACAGTCAAGCCGGCCGACCCCAATCCCCGCTCCCGGAGGGTTCTTCCGTGCCGGCTGGAACGCTGTACCGCGGCCGGGAAGGCATGTGGTCCTGGGTGGCTCATCGAGTCACCGGTGTCCTCATTTTCTTCTTCCTGTTCGTTCATGTCCTGGACACCGCCCTCGTCCGCGTCTCCCCCGAGGCCTACGACGACGTCGTGTCCACGTACAAGACGCCGATCGTCGCGCTGCTCGAATACGGCCTGGTGGCCGCGATTCTCTTCCACGCGCTGAACGGTCTGCGCATCGTCGCCGTGGACTTCTGGGCCAAGGGCCCGCGCGTTCAGAAGCAGATGCTCTGGGTCGTGCTGGGCATCTGGATCGTGCTGATGCTGGGTGCCCTGTACCCCGTGCTCGGCCACGCCGTACGCGAACTCTTCGGGAGCTGAGGCCCATGTCCACCGAGACTTCCGCGATCGGCGCCGTCGAAGGCGTCTCCCTGTACGACGTCGACAACCCGGCCCCCGTCATCGAGCCGCCGCGCAAGCGGACCGGCAAGACCCCCAAGGGCTCGCGCACCAACTTCGAGATGTACGCCTGGCTCTTCATGCGCCTGTCGGGCATCGTGCTGGTCGTCCTGGTCCTCGGCCACCTGCTGATCCAGCTGGTGCTGGACGGCGGCGTGTCCAAGATCGGCTTCGCCTTCGTGGCGGGCCGCTGGGCCTCGCCGTTCTGGCAGGTCTGGGACCTGGCGATGCTGTGGCTCGCCATGCTGCACGGCGCCAACGGTCTGCGTACGGTCATCAACGACTACGCCGAACGGGACAACACCCGCTTCTGGCTGAAGATGCTGCTGTACACCGCCACGGTGTTCACCGTCCTGCTGGGCACGCTGGTGATCTTCACCTTCGACCCGAACATCCGCTAGGCGCCGGGCCCGAAGGACCAGAGGTAAACCATGCAGATCCACACGTACGACACCGTCATCGTCGGCGCCGGCGGCGCCGGCATGCGCGCGGCCATCGAGTCGACCAAGCGCAGCCGCACCGCCGTGCTGACCAAGCTCTACCCCACCCGCTCCCACACGGGCGCCGCGCAGGGCGGCATGGCCGCCGCGCTGGCCAACGTGGAGGAGGACAACTGGGAGTGGCACACCTTCGACACGATCAAGGGCGGTGACTACCTGGTCGACCAGGACGCCGCCGAGATCCTGGCGAAGGAGGCCATCGACGCCGTTCTCGACCTGGAGAAGATGGGCCTGCCGTTCGGCCGCACGCCCCAGGGCAAGATCGACCAGCGCCGCTTCGGCGGTCACTCCCGCAACCACGGCGAGGCCCCGGTCCGCCGCGCCTGCTACTCGGGCGACCGCACCGGCCACATGATCCTCCAGACGCTCTACCAGAACTGCGTCAAGGAGGGCGTGGAGTTCTTCAACGAGTTCTACGTCCTGGACCAGCTGGTGGTCGAGGAGGACGGCGTCAAGAAGTCCGCCGGCGTCGTCGCCTACGAGCTGGCCACCGGCGAGATCCACGTCTTCCGCGCGAAGGCGGTCATCTACGCCTCCGGCGGCACCGGCAAGTTCTTCAAGGTGACGTCGAACGCGCACACCCTGACCGGTGACGGCCAGGCCGCCTGCTACCGCCGGGGTCTGCCGCTGGAGGACATGGAGTTCTTCCAGTTCCACCCGACCGGCATCTGGCGCATGGGCATCCTGCTGACGGAGGGCGCCCGCGGTGAGGGCGGCATCCTCCGCAACAAGGACGGCGAGCGCTTCATGGAGAAGTACGCGCCCGTCATGAAGGACCTCGCGTCCCGTGACGTCGTGTCCCGCTCCATCTACACGGAGATCCGCGAGGGCCGCGGCTGCGGTCCCGAGGGCGACCACGTCTACCTCGACCTGACGCACCTCCCGCCGGAGCAGCTGGACGCCAAGCTCCCGGACATCACCGAGTTCGCGCGTACGTACCTCGGCATCGAGCCCTACACGGACCCGATCCCGATCCAGCCGACCGCGCACTACGCCATGGGCGGCATCCCGACCAACGTCGAGGGCGAGGTGCTGGCCGACAACACCACCGTCGTCCCGGGCCTGTACGCCGCCGGCGAGGTCGCCTGTGTGTCGGTGCACGGCGCCAACCGCCTCGGCACCAACTCGCTGCTCGACATCAACGTCTTCGGACGCCGCGCGGGCATCGCCGCCGCCGAGTACTCCGCGAAGAGCGAACTCCCCGAGCTCCCCGAGGACCCGGCGCAGCAGGTCATCGACCAGGTCGAGCGGCTGCGCAACTCCACGGGCACCGAGCGGGTCGCGACGATCCGCCAGGAGCTCCAGGAGTGCATGGACGCCAACGTGATGGTGTTCCGCACCGAGCAGACGATCAAGACCGCGGTCGACAAGATCGCGGAGCTGCGCAAGCGCTACCTGGACGTCTCCGTCCAGGACAAGGGCAAGCGGTTCAACACCGACCTGCTGGAGGCCATCGAGCTGGGCAACCTGCTCGACCTGGCCGAGGTCATGGCGACGTCGGCGCTGGCGCGCAAGGAGTCCCGCGGCGGTCACTACCGCGAGGACTACCCGAACCGCGACGACGTCAACTTCATGCGCCACACCATGGCGTACCGCGAGGTCGCCGAGGACGGCACCGAGTCGATCCGGCTGGACTACAAGCCGGTCGTCACGACCCGCTACCAGCCGATGGAGCGTAAGTACTGATGGCTACACCCACCCTGGACAAGGCCGACAAGGCTCCCGAGCCCGAGGCCGGCTTCGCCGACTCGCCGTACATCACGGCCACGTTCCGCATCCGGCGGTTCAACCCGGAGGTCTCCGACGAGGCCCAGTGGCAGGACTTCCAGATCGAGATCGACCCGAAGGAGCGTGTCCTCGACGCCCTTCACAAGATCAAGTGGGACCAGGACGGGACGCTCACGTTCCGCCGGTCCTGCGCGCACGGCATCTGCGGTTCGGACGCCATGCGGATCAACGGCAAGAACAGGCTCGCCTGCAAGACGCTGATCAAGGACCTGAGTCCGGAGAAGCCGATCACGATCGAGGCCATCAAGGGCCTCACGGTCCTCAAGGACCTCGTGGTCGACATGGACCCGTTCTTCCAGGCGTACCGCGACGTCATGCCCTTCCTCATCACCAAGGGGAACGAGCCGACCCGCGAGCGTCTGCAGTCCCCCGAGGACCGCGAGCGCTTCGACGACACCACCAAGTGCATCCTGTGCGCCGCGTGCACGTCCTCGTGCCCGGTGTTCTGGAACGACGGCCAGTACTTCGGCCCGGCGGCGATCGTCAACGCGCACCGCTTCATCTTCGACTCGCGCGACGAGGGCGGCGAGCAGCGCCTGGAGATCCTCAACGACCGTGACGGTGTGTGGCGTTGCCGCACCACCTTCAACTGCACGGACGCCTGCCCGCGTGGCATCGAGGTCACCAAGGCGATCCAGGAGGTCAAGCGCGCGCTGATCACGCGTCGCTTCTGATCCCCCCGCGCAGCTGAAGAGGCCCGGTCCCCCTCGGGGGTCCGGGCCTCTTGCTGCGTCCCGGCGGCCCGGACGGTACGGTCGTGCGGAACCGGTGGTCGGTTCACCCACCGCCGCCACGGGGTTGCGCGGGGAGAGCGAGAGCGGGGAACGTTGAGCGATCCGAATCCGTACGCGGACGACTCATCCAAGTGGGGGCCCTCCCAGCCGCCCGGAACACCTCCCGGGCCTCCGCCCGGCGTCCCGAACGGCCAGGGCTACGGCTACCCGTCGGCCGGCAATCCGGTCTACGGCTACCCGCAGCCGCTCTCCGGCCCGCCGTCGCAGCCGCCGGGCTACGGGTATCCGTCGCAGCAGGCCCCGGGATACGGGTATCCGGGCGCGGCTCCGACGGGCGGCGGGGCGCCGGTGCTGTCCATCGGGGACATCACGGTGATGAGCGATTCGATCGTGACGCCGTCCGGGACGATGCCCCTGCGGGGCGCGGTGTGGACGGCGACGGACATGTCGCGGACCGAGGAGAAGATCCCGCCGGTCGCGATCGTGCTGGCGATCATCTTCGCCCTGTTCTGCCTGATCGGCCTGTTGTTCCTGCTGATGAAGCAGAAGCGGACGACCGGCTTCGTCCAGGTGACGGTGACCAGTGCGGGCCGCCACCACTCCACGATGATCCCGGCCTACGCGCCGGAGACCTTCCCGATGGTGATGTCCCAGGTCAACACCGCCCGCTCGATGAGCGTCTGAGGGCGGACACCCGATGGCCGTCCTGCGGCACTCCGTCACCGTCCTGGCCGTGGAGCGCGCCCTCGTCGCCGAACTCGCCCCGCTCCTCTGGGACCTGGCCGAGTCGACCCGGGCCGAGGGCACGACTGTCGTCACGCCGGACGGCCAACCCGTCGATGACCTACGGCTGCTGAAGGGGCGTCACCTCCGGGCCGGGGCGCTGTACGAGATCGGCCGGGCGGACGACGGCGAGCGGATGGCGGTACGCATACGGGAGTGGCGGCGCACCTCCGCGGTCGAGGTGGAGCAGCGGCTGAGCGCCCCGGACCTGAACGCCAAGGTGTCCCTGCGGCTGACCGCGCCCGACCGGCCCCGGCTCGTCGAGGGGCGGGGCCGGATGTGGGGACCGGACGGCTCGGGTGTGCTGCGGCGCGGGTCGGGGCGGGCGCGGGCCGACCTGGCCGCGTGGTGGGACGCGGCGGCGCTGCCGCCCGGTGCGCCGCCCGCCGCGCGCGCCCCGGTGACCGTGCGGCTGAAGCACCTGCTGGGTGAGGCGCGGCTGCAGCTGCGGCCCCGGCGCGCGGAGGACGGGCGCTGGGCGGTCGAGGCGGTGGCCACGGTGCGCGGGCGGTGGCTGCTGCGCCCGGTCGCCGCGGTGGCGCTGCTGCTGGCCGGGGGGCCGTTGCGGCGGGGCTTCCGGGACGCGGTGGAGCAGGCGGCGGAGAGGTGGAACGAGGCGGTGGCCCGGCTGCTGGAACTCGGGCCGGACGGGGTGCGGGAGGAGCTGGGCCGCACGGCGGAGGACTGAGTCAGTCCCAGGCCGCCCCGCCCCGGTCCTCCGCGACGACCATGATGCGCCGCAGCATGTCGTTGAGCAGTGCCCGCTCGTCCGCGTCCAGGACGCCGAGCAGCCGCTCCTCCTCGTGCCCGAGGAAGGCCATCGCGCCGAGCCAGGTCGAGCGGCCCTCGTCCGTCAGCACCACGTCGACGCGGCGCCGGTCCGTGGTGGACGGGGTGCGCCGGACGAAGCCGCGGCGCTCGACCGCGTCCAGCCGGCCGGTGACGGACGCTGGGGCGAGGTCGAGGTCGGCGGCCAGTTCGGACGGGGCCGCCGTGCCGCCGCGACCGGCCAGCTTGTGCAGGGTGTCGAACTCCTGCCGGTCCAGGTCGAAGTCGATGAGGGACTGCTCGCGCACCCGGCGCAGATGGACGGAGAGCTTCTTCATCCGGGTCACCGCGCCCTCGACATCCGCGTCGAGCTCGGGAAGCACGGGTCTCCAGCGCTCCACGTGGCCGTCGGTCCAGTCGCGTTGCTCCATGACGCTCAGCCTACGCGGACGCCTCCGGCGGCCGGGGTCCTCCGGCGGCCGGGCACCTTCGACGGGCGGGGTCCTCCGGCAGACCAGATCCTTCGGAACCGTAATTCTCGTTGACGGATACTTCGGTACCGAAATAGATTGCCGCCCATGGTCAATCCCGCGCCGCCCACGGCGCATCCCTTAAGGACACGCTCGTTCCGGCTGCTCTTCATCGGACGCTCGCTCTCGATGCTGGGCGACTCCGCGATCCCCGCCGCGCTCACCCTCGCCGTCTATCTGGCCACCGGCTCGACCGGCGCTCTCGCCCTGGTACTGGGGTGCGCGATGGTGCCCAAGCTGCTGCTGCTCCCGCTGGGCGGGGTCGTCGGCGACCGCTTCAACGCCCGCACGGTGGCCCTGACCACCGACCTCGTGCGGTGCGCGACCCAGCTCTTCGTCGGCGCCGAACTCCTCTCCGGCACCCCGGCCCTCTGGCAGATCGCCCTCGCCGAGGCGGTCGGCGGCGCGGCCGGGGCCTTCGCGATGCCGACCTCGTCGCCGCTGGTCCGGGGCACCGTGGACGAGTCGGGGCTGCTGCGCGCCAACTCGCTGATGGCGGTGGCCTCCGGGACCGCGCGGATCGGCGGGCCCGCCGTCGCGGGGGCCTTGATCCTCACCGCCGGACCGGGCTGGGCCTTCGTGCTGGACGGCGCCAGCTTCGCGGTGAGCGCCGCCCTGCTGTACGCGATCCGGGTCCGCCATGTCCCCATCCCCCGCCGCTCGCTGCTCGGCGACCTCAAGGGTGGCTGGACCGAGGTCCGCAGCCGCGACTGGTACTGGACGAGCCTGATCGCGCACGCCGTCTGGAACGGGGCGGCGGCCGTGCTGACCACGCTCGGCCCGGCCCTCTTCCTGCACGGCCCGGGCGGCAAGGGGAGCTGGGTCGTCCTGCTCCAGACCGGTGCGGTGGGCCTGCTCGTCGGCTCGCTGGTGGCCGGCCGCGTCCGGCCACGCCGGGCGGTCCTGGCCGCCAATCTCGCCGGTGCGCTGTACGTGCTGCCGCTCTGCCTGCTGGCCGCGCACGCCCCGGTGGCCGTCTCGCTCACCGCGTACGGGATCGCCATGGCCGGTCTCGGCTTCCTCAACCCGGTCTGGGAGACCGCCGTCCAGTCCGCGGTGCCCCCGCAGGCCCTGGCCCGCGTGACCTCGTACGACTGGCTGCTCTCGCTGGCCGCGATGCCGCTCGGCTACACCCTCGCCCCGCTCGCCGCCTCCGCCTGGAACACGGAGGCCCCGCTCGCCGCGGCCGGGCTGCTGGCCGGTGCCGCCTGCGCGGCCACCGTGCTGGTGCCGGGCGTACGGCGTTTCGGGGCGCCCGCCGCCGGTGGCGTCGCCCGGGAGGCCGGGGCGCCCGCGGGGACGACGCCCGCGGCGGGGTAGCGGGCGCGGCCCGGATACGCTCGGGGCCGTGGTGAAGGAAGAGAAGGACGTAAAGGCCGGCAAGGCCCCCCGGAGCGAGCAGACCCGTGCACTGATCCTCGAAACCGCGCTCCGGCTCTTCCAGGAGAGAGGCTACGACCGGACGACGATGCGGGCCATCGCCCAGGAGGCGGGCGTCTCCGTGGGGAACGCCTACTACTACTTCTCGTCCAAGGAGCACCTGGTCCAGGGCTTCTACGACCGGCTGGCCGCCGAGCACGCGGAGGCGGTGCGGCCGGTCCTGGACGGCGAGAAGGATCTCGCGGCGCGGCTGCGCGGGGTGCTGCTGGCCTGGCTGGACGTGGCGGAGCCGTACCGCCCCTTCGCCACGCAGTTCTTCAAGAACGCGGCCGATCCGGAGAGCCCGCTCAGCCCGTTCTCGCCGGAGTCGGTCACCGCGCGCGAGGCGGTCATCGCCATCCACGAACGCTGCCTGACCGGCTCCACCACCCGGACGGACCCGGAACTGACCCCGCTGCTGCCGCAGTTGATGTGGCTCGCGCATATGGGCCTGGTGCTGTTCTGGGTGTACGACCGGACGGACGGCGCCGCCCGCAGCCGCCGCCTGGTCACGCGTACGGTCCCGATCGCGGCCCGCGCCCTGGCCCTGTCCCGGTTCCGGGTGGTGCGGCCGCTGGTGCGCCAAGTGGCCGAGGTGCTGGAGGAGTTCCTGCCGGAAACGACGGCGCGGGCGGCCGGACCGGTGAAGTCCTAGCCACCCGCGACGATCTGAGCCGGAATCAGATCCAGCCGAGCTCCCACAGGCGCCACACGCCCGTGCCGTCGGAGAGGTACTGCGAGCCGGCGACGTCCGCCTTGGCGATGACGTAGTCCTTCTTCTGCCACAGCGGCACCAGCGGCACGTCCTCGCCGACCAGCTTCTGGAGCTCCTTGAAGTCGTTCGAGGCCCGGCTGCGGTCGCTGTACTGCAGCGTGGCGCTGATCAGCTCGTCCATCTTCTTGCTGGTGTAGCCGTTGTGGAGGCTGCTGTCGCGGCCGACGAGCGGCTGGCTGAAGGTGTCGGGGTCCGGGTAGTCCGGGAGCCAGCCGACGGTGTACATGTCGTACTCGCCCTTCGCGTAGCCCTTCTGGAAGCGGGTCCACTCGACGGCCTTGATGGTGACCTTGAAGAGCCCGGTGGCGTTCAGCTGACGCTGGATCTCCTTGGTCTCGTCGGTGTACTGGTCGCCCTCGCGGTAGGCGAAGGTGACGGCCAGCGGCGTCTGGACGCCGGCCTCCTCCATGAGCGCCTTCGCGCGCTTGGCGTCCGGCGAGGGGTAGGCGTCGAAGAACGGGGTGCTGTGCCCGATGGTGCCCTGCGGGATCAGCGAGTAGAGCGGTTCGACGGTGCCCTTGTAGACCTTGCTCACCAGCGGGCCGCGGTCGATGACCGCCGCGATGGCCTGGCGGACCTTGCGGTCGGCGAGCGGGGCGCCCTTGCGGACGTTGAAGACGAGGTTGCGGATCTCGGCGCTGTCCGCCTCGGTGACGCGCTGGTCGCTGTCGCCCGGGTTCAGCGAGGCGAGCGTGGACGGCGGCAGCTGGCGGTGCGTGACGTCGACCTGGCCGGACTTCCAGGCCGAGAGGAGGTCTTCGGACTCCTTGTAGTACCGCACGGTGATCGGGCCGCCGGTCTTGGTGACCGCGCCCTTGTACCGCGAGTTCGGCACGAGTTCGGCCTTCACACCGGCTTCGTAGGACTTCAGGACGTACGGCCCCGAGCCCGTCACCTGGCCGTCGTTGCGCAGCTTGTGCTCCGCGTAGGCGTCCTTCTCCACGATGGAGCCGGCGCCCGTGGCGATCTTCTGCGGGAAGGTCGCGTCACGCGAGGAGAGGTTGAAGGTGATGAGCCGGCCCTCGGTGACCACGTTCTTCAGGCTGGGGAAGAGGACCGACGGACCGACGTCCGTCTTGATCTCCAGCATCCGGTCGAACGAGTACTTGACGTCCTCGGGGGTGACCTTGTCGCCGTTGGAGAACGTCAGGTCGTCGCGGAGCTTGCACTGGTACGTCTGCAGCTTGGCGCCGATGAACTGGCAGTTCTCGGCCGCGTCCGGCTCGGGGACGATGCCCCCGGACTTGAACGTCATCAGGGACTGGTAGACGTTGCTGTACATCGCCCAGGAACCGGCGTCATAGGCGCCCGCCGGGTCGAGCGAGGTCACCGCGTCGGTCGTGCCGACGACGACCGGATCGGAGTTCCCCTCGTCCGAGGGAAGCAGTTGCCAGGCGACCACGCCTGCGATGACCAATACCGCGAAAATCGCGAGAATCCGTAGCCGGATCGACCGCATTGACGTGCTCTCCCTTAACTGCCCCACCTCGGTGTCGCGCTCAGATACGCAGATCACCGCACGTTCGCGCCAAGCAAATCACACGATTTTCACATCTGGAAGGGGAGATCAGAGGCTCATAGCCAATTGTTTGTCAGTCGAAACCTTTGACGCTTACGCCGAATACAGAGGGTTCCCGGACGGTCACCCGTTCCGCCATTTCGCGTGCGTACGAGGGTGATTACGCCTGCCGTGAGGCGAGCTCGACCACGGTGATGTCGGACGGCGCGCCGACCCGCACGGGCGGCCCCCAGGCTCCGGCGCCCCGGGTGACGTAGAGCTGCGTGTCGCCATAGCGTTCGAGCCCGGCGACAGTCGGGTTGGACAGCTCCGCAATGTAGTTGCCCGGCCACAGCTGGCCGCCGTGGGTGTGCCCGGACAGTTGCAGGTCCACGCCGTGCTCGACGGCCTCGTCGACGACCACGGGCTGGTGCGCCATGAGCACGACCGCCCGGGCCGGGTCGCGGTCCCCGAGGGCGCGGGCGAAATCCGGGCCCTGCCCTTCGCTCTCGCCGCCGATGTCATTGACCCCGGCCAGATCGAAACCACCGGTCTCCACCCGGGCGTTCTCCAGCGGGTGCAGCCCCAATTCCCTTACATGATCAACCCATTGGGCCGCGCCGGAGTAGTACTCGTGATTGCCGGTGACAAAGAACGCGCCGTGCCGGGCGCGGAGCCCGGCGAGCGGTTCGGCGGCCGGGCCGAGATCGGCGACCGATCCGTCGACCAGATCACCGACGACCGCGATGAGATCGGGCTGGGTCCGGTTGACCGTGTCCACGATCCGTTGCGTATGGGAACGGCCCAGGATCGGGCCCAGGTGAATATCGCTGACGACGGCGATGCGGAACCCGTGCGCGGACCGCGGCAGCCGGGCGAGCGGCACGGTGACCCGCTTCACCCGCGGCCCGCGCAGCACGCCGTACGTCCCGTAGCCCACGGTCCCGAGCCCGGCGACGGCGGCGGCGCCGCCGACCGCCCGCGCCACGAACAGCCGCCGCGACGGGGCGGGCAGGGACGGCGCGGCGGGTTCCGCTTCGGGCCCGGGCCCGGCCTCCGGCGCCGAAGCCGGTACGGGGACGGGCGCGGGTTCACGTACCGGCGCGGGTTCCGCTACGGGCACCGCACCGGCCGCCGCCCGGCGCGCGAGCCACCGGCGCAGCAGGGGGCGTACGGCCTCGCCGACGAGCAGGGCGAGCGTCAGATAGAGCAGCGCGGCGAGCCAGAGGTAGCCCGGCCAGGCCAGCACCCGCTGGACCGCGAAGGGCGCGCCCGCGGGCCCGGCGACCAGGGCGCCGACGCTGAGCAGCGGCAGCGCGTACGCGGCGATCGTGCCGGCCCTGCGCCACGGGCTGCCCTGGCGCGTCGTGTCACCGACGAGCCGGCGCCACACATAGCGGTGCACGGCCACGAGCAGGGCGAGCACCACCAGCACCGCCAGCACGGCTCCCACGACCCGCATGCCCGCTCCCCTGCCTCGTCCGTCCCGGTAACGCCCGATTCAGGCCCCGGCCGGGACCCGTGGTTTCAAGCCTTTTCGGTGCGCAGGGCCCTGACGCCCCGGAACCCGATCCACCCGACGGCCGTCCCCAGAAGAAAGGACGTGATGGCGAGCAGCAGATGCACCCAGAAGTACGCGGTCGGGTCACCGGCGTCGTCGAAGGCGAGGCCGCTGCCGTCCTTCCACAAATTCTTGGCGAAGGTGACCCAGATGATCCACGACCACACCCCGAAGGCGAGCAGGAACCAGGAGACAGGGCGGCTGAGCTTCATGGATTCAGTATCGCCGCCGCGCTCCGGGCGGCTCGGGCGGGGTGGTCCGTCCCGGCGGTCCGCCCGGCGGGTCACGCGGCCAGTACATATATTCACATCAACTGCATGTACGTTTTCGACCGTGCCAGCTCTCAAGAAGGCCGCGTTGGCGGTCACCTCTGCCGCCCTGCTGTCCGCTTTTGTCGTCACGCCCGCCTCGGCGGCCGACGGGGACGACGACGCTCCCAAGCCTCCGGCGACCATGTCGCAGATCGGTGGCGCGCAGCTGGGGCGGTCC
Organism: Streptomyces sp. CB01249; assembly: GCF_001905735.1. Taxonomy (GTDB): domain Bacteria; phylum Actinomycetota; class Actinomycetes; order Streptomycetales; family Streptomycetaceae; genus Streptomyces. Next base: position 642,284 of record NZ_LISW01000002.1, on the reverse strand, counting down.
GGCACCCAGGTCAACCTCGGACCCGGCGCGCCGGTGCTGCCCAAGAAGCTGACGGGCCGGTCGTGGATGGTCTCGGACGCGGAGACCGGCGAGGTGCTCGCCGCCCACAACGCGCACTGGCGGCTCCCCCCGGCGTCCACGCTGAAGATGCTCTTCGCGGACACGCTCCTCGCTGATCCGGCGCTCCTGCCGAAGACGCGGGAGTACACGGTGAAGGACGAGGACCTCGCCGGCATGGGCGAGGGCAGCAGCCTGGTCGGCATCAAGGAGGACCTCAGCTACACGGTGCACGACCTGTGGCTCGGGGTCTTCCTGCGGTCGGGGAACGACGCGGTGCACGTGCTGTCCTCGATGTACGGCGGGGTGCCGAAGACCGTCCAGGCCATGCAGGACCGCGCGGAGGAGCTCCAGGCGATCGACACGCACGTGGTGTCGCCCGACGGGTACGACGCGCCCGAGCAGGTCTCCAGCGCGTACGACCTCTCGCTCTTCGCCCGCGACGGGCTCCAGAACGCGGACTTCCGGGAGTACTGCTCGACCGCCGAGGCCCAGTTCCCCGGCGAGAAGAAGAAGGGCAAGAAGCGCGAGACCTTCGGCATCCAGAACACCAACCGGCTGCTCACCGGGGCCGACGGCGTGGACGCGTACAAGGGCATCGCGGGCGTCAAGAACGGCTACACCACGCACGCCGGCAACACCTTCACCGGTGTCGCCGAGCAGGGCGGCAAGGTCCTCCTCGTCACCGTCATGCACCCGGACGACGACGAGACGCACGCGGTGTACAAGGAGGCGGCCCGGCTCCTGGACTGGGGGTTCGCCGCGACCGGCAAGGTGACCCCGGTCGGCGAGCTGGTCCCGCCGAAGTCCGCGGTCACCGGCAACGGCACGGACACCGAGGGCGCGGGCAAGGGCGCCGAGGCGGACAAGGCCCAGGGCGGACACGGACCGGACAAGGCGGCCCGTGCGGCGGCCGCCACCGACGGCTCCGGCGGGGTCGGGATCGCGCTGGGCATCGTCGGCGGGGTGCTGGTGCTGCTGGCCGGCGGGGTGTTCCTGGTCAACCGGCGCTGGCCGCTGCCGGACCTGATGCGTCGCCGTCCTCGCCCGTGACGCGCCGGGCGGCGAGCGTGGAGCCCCCCTCCTCGTCCGCCGCCCGCTCCGTCTCCTCGTCCTCCTCCTTGCTCGGCGTCGCCGTCCAGGCGGCGCAGAACAGCAGCAGCTTCGCCGAGAAGTTGATCCACAGCAGCAGCGCGATCGGCACCCCGAAGGCGCCGTACATGCTCTTGGACGCGACGCCCTTCATATAGCTGCCGAGCAGCAGCTTGAGCAGTTCGAACCCGACCGCGCCGACCAGCGCGGCCACCACCAGCCGGCGGCGCGGCGGTTCGACGCCGGGCAGCAGGGTCAGCAGATAGAGCAGCAGCAGGAAGTCGGCCGCCACGCCCACCAGCAGGGCGGCGATCCGCAGCAGCACCCCGCCCGCCCCGTTCTCGGGGATGTTGAGCAGGTCGGCGACCCGGCCCACGGCCACCGAGCCGACCGAGGAGATCGCGAAGGTCACCAGCGCCGCGCCGCCCAGACCGAACAGCACCCCGGCGTCCTTGAGCTTGCGCAGGACCGGATTGCCCTCGTCCAGGTCGTCCATGTCCCAGACCGCGCGCAGGCAGTCCCGCATCGAGCCGATCCAGCCGATACCGGTGAAGAGCAGCAGCGCACCGGCCACCAGACCGATCGTCCCCGCGTGGGCGACCAGACCGTCGATGCCGAGCTGGTCGGAGATGCCGGGCACCTGCTCGGCGAGCTTGTCCTCGATCTTGTCCAGCTGCTTGTCGGTGAGCAGCGCGGCGCCGATCGCCGCGCCGACCGCGATCAGCGGGAAGAGCGCGAGGAAGCTGATGAACGTGATGGCCGCGGCCAGCCGGGCCCAGTGGACCCGCACCAGCGTCTCGTAACTGCGCCACGCGTGCGTCTCCATCAGCCGGGAGACGAGTGGCCCGATGACGGGGAGATTTTTCAGCCAGTCCATGAACCACTGCTACCCCTCCGGCGCGTGAAAACCGAAGCCCGGTGCGAGGTGGAGGAGATGACGGACCCTCAATCACCCATTTCGGTGAGTGTTGTAACAAATCCCTCAAAGGTGTTATCCCGGGCGATACGGTCACCCTCATGTCTGTCGACACCGTGTCCCTGACCGGCTGGGGCCGCACCGCCCCGACGACCGCGCTGCGTTTCCGTCCCCGTAGTTACGAGGAGGTCGCCGCGACCGTGCTGGGCCGCGGGCCGCGCGGCTCGATCGCCCGGGGCCTGGGCCGGACGCACGGCGACGCCGCGCAGAACGCCGGGGGTTCGGTCCTCGACATGACGGCGCTGGACCGCGTCCGGACCATCGACGCGGCGGCCGGCCTGGTGGTCTGCGACGCGGGCACGACGCTGCACCGGCTGCGCGAGGTGATGCTTCCGCTCGGCTGGTTCCCGCCGGTGGTGCCCGGCGGGCGTTACGTCACGGTGGGCGGCGCGATCGGCTCGGACGCGCACGGCGACAACCACCGCGCGGCCGGCTCCTTCTCCCGCCACGTCACGGAGTTCACGCTGCTCACCGCCGACGGCGAGGTGCGTACGGTGCGCCCGGGCACCCCGCTCTTCGACGCGACCGCGGGCGGCCTCGGCCTGACCGGGGTCATCCTCTCGGCCACGCTCCGGTTCCGGCCCGTGACCACGGCGCTGATGTCCGTCGACACCGAGCGGGCGGCCGGGCTCGACGACCTGCTGGGCCGGATGGCCCGCGGCCACCGCCCCTACGAGTACGCCCGGATCGACCTCACCGCCCGGGGCCGGGCCACCGGCCGCGGCGTCCTGGTGCGCGCGGACCACGTCCCGGTGCAGGCGCTCCCGGGACACGCCCGGCACACCGCGCTCGCCCTCGGCCCGGCGCGCCGCCCCGCCGCGCTGCCGCTGCTGCCCCGCCTGTTCGGCCGGCTGTCCGCCACCGCGCTCAACGAGCTCGGCTACCGCGCCGCGCCCCGGTCCCGCACCGGCGAACTCCAGCCGCTCGGCGCCTTCTTCCGCGCCCTGGACGCCCGGCCGCACAGCAACCGCGTATCGCCCACCGGCGGCCGGATCCACTACGCGTTCCTGGTCGGGCACGGGCAGGAGGAGACGCTGCGCCGGATCGTCGGGCGCATCGCGCGCAGCCGCTGCCCCTCCTTCCGGGCGGTGCTCAGGCGGTGCGGCGCGGGCGGTCCGGGCTGGCTGTCCTTCCCGGCGCCCGGCTGGCACCTCTCCCTCGACCTGCCGGCCGGTCTGCCGGGGCTCGCCCGCTTCCTCGACTCGCTGGACGAGGAGGTGGCGGCGGCGGGCGGCCGGGTCTCCCTGACCGAGGACGCCCGGCTGCGCCCCGGTGCGCTCGCCGCGATGTACCCGCGGCTGCCCGACTTCCGGGCGCTGCGGGCCGAACTGGACCCGAACGGGGCGTTCCGCTCGGACCTGTCCCGCCGGCTGTCGCTGTAGATCCCCTCTTCTCTTCCCCTGCAAGGAGCGTTCCCGTGAAGGATGCCTTCGGTGCCCCGCAGTCCCTGCTCGTCCTCGGCGGCACGTCGGAGATCGGGCTCGCCACCGCACGCCGCCTGATCGCCCACCGCACCCGCACGGTCTGGCTGGCCGGCCGCCCCTCGCCCGCCCTGGAGGCGGCGGCGGAGGACCTGCGCCACCGGGGGGCGTACGTCCAGACCGTGGCGTTCGACGCGCTGGACACCGAGTCCCACGAGACGGTCCTCGGCAAGGTCTTCGCCGAGGGCGACATCGACATGGTGCTGCTCGCCTTCGGCATCCCGGGCGACCAGGGGCGCGACGAGGAGGAACCGCTCGCGGCGGTCCGGGTGGCGCAGACGAACTACACCGGCGCGGTCTCCGCCGGGCTGGTGTGCGCGGGCGCGCTCCAGGCGCAGGGGCACGGTTCGCTGGTGGTGCTGTCCTCGGTGGCCGGTGAGCGGGCCCGCCGGGCGGACTTCATCTACGGGTCGAGCAAGGCGGGCCTGGACGTCTTCACGCAGGGCCTCGGCGACGCGCTGCACGGCACGGGGGTGCACGTGATGGTGGTGCGGCCGGGGCTCGTGGTGCCGGACGCGGCGGGGGTGCGGGAGGCCGGGGGTCCGCTGGCGACGATCCCGTTCACCCGGACGCCGCTGGTGACGACGCCGGGTGCGGTGGCGGACGCGATCGTGACCGGGCTGCGGAGGCGCCAGGAGACGGTGTGGGTGCCGGGGGCGCTGCGCGCGGTGATGTCCGCGCTGCGGCACGTGCCCCGGCCGCTGTTCCGGCGGCTGCCGGTCTGACCCTGTTACGGGTGCAGCGAGGGGGTGTCCAGGGTGCTGCCGCTCTGCGCGGGGACGGCGGGACCCGCGCCCCCGGCGCCGAACGGGAACTCGTTGATCTTGCGCCAGACCCGGTCCAGGCGGCCCTGCTCGTACAGCGCGAAGGAGCCGCAGATCCAGGACGCCTCGTAGTCGGCGAGCTCCTCGTACGCCCGGTCCATCGCCGCTTCGGGGATGTCGTGGGCGACGGTCACATGCGGGTGGTACGGGAACTGGAGCTCGCGCACCAGGGGCCCGGAGGCGTCCCGTACCCGCTTCTGGAGCCAGGAGCAGGCCGAGGCGCCCTCGACCACCTGGACGAAGACGACCGGCGAGAGCGGGCGGAAGGTGCCCGTGCCGGACAGCCGCATCGGGAAGGGGCGGCCGCCGGTCGCGATCGAGGCGAGGTGCGCCTCGATCGCGGGCAGGTCGGCCGCCAGGGCCTCGGTCGGCGGCAGGAGGGTGACGTGGGTGGGAATGCCGTGTGCGGCAGGGTCCCCGAAGCTCGCGCGGCGCTCCTGGAGCAGGCTGCCGTAGGGCTCCGGGACCGCGATCGAAACGCCGAGCGTTACGGTCCCCACGTCGTTCTCCTCAATCCTCGGTGGTCTGTTTTCAGCCACTGACGGCCGCAAGCATCACGCCGCAAGTGTGCCGCCTGCGGGCCCTGTGCCGCCAGGGTCCTTGGACTCAGTGCTTGGCGGGCAGAAGGCCCATCCGGTCGTAGGTGAGCGCCAGGGTCTCCGCCGCCACGGCCCGCGCCTTCTCGGCGCCGGCGGCCAGGATGGAGTCCAGCGTCTCCGGGTCGTCCAGATATTCCTGCGTCTTCGTCCGGAACGGTGTGACGAAGTCGACCATGACCTCGGCCAGGTCCGTCTTCAGCGCGCCGTAGCCCTTGCCCTCGTACTTCTGCTCCAGCTCCGGCACCGTGGCGCCGGTGAGCGTCGAGTAGATGGTCAGCAGGTTGCTGACGCCGGGCTTCTCGGCGCGGTCGAAGCGGATCACCGTGTCGGTGTCGGTGACGGCGCTCTTCACCTTCTTGGCGGTGGTCTTCGGCTCGTCCAGGAGGTTGATCAGACCCTTCGGGTTCGCCGTCGACTTGCTCATCTTCGAGGACGGGTCCTGGAGGTCGTAGATCTTCGCCGTCTCCTTGAGGATGTACGGGTCCGGGATCGTGAAGGTGTCGCCGTAGGTGCTGTTGAACCGCTCGGCGAGATTACGGGTCAGCTCCAGGTGCTGGCGCTGGTCCTCGCCCACCGGGACCTGGTCGGCCTGGTAGAGCAGGATGTCGGCGACCATCAGCATCGGGTAGGTGAACAGGCCGACCGTGGTGCGGTCGGCGCCGTGCCGGGCGGACTTGTCCTTGAACTGCGTCATGCGGGACGCCTCGCCGAACCCGGCCAGGCAGTTCATGACCCAGCCCAGCTGGGCGTGCTCGGGCACATGGCTCTGGATGAACAGCGTGCAGCGCTCGGGGTCGAGCCCGGCGGCCAGCAGCTGGGCGACGGCGAACCGGGTGTTCTCCCGCAGCTGCGCCGGGTCCTGCGCGACGGTGATGGCGTGCAGGTCGACCACCATGTAGAAGGCGTCGTGGGACTCCTGCAGGGCCACCCACTGGCGGACCGCGCCGAGGTAGTTGCCGAGGTGGAACGAGCCTGAGGTGGGCTGGATTCCGGAGAGCACGCGGGGACGTTCAGAGGCCATGCGCTCATTGTCTCAGGTGTGCGGCCCTTCCCGGGCGCCCGGTGGAGGAATCGCCCGCAGGGCCCGCGCGGCGGAAGAATCAGCCGCGCCGTGAACCGAAGGTTTCCCCGCGGAGGAACCGACCGACGATACAAAGTGGGCCCAACCTCAGCCCACGCCGCACGACGATCGGAGATCCCGTGTCGACCACGGAAAACGCCATCGCCTCCGCCGAGGCGCACAGCGCGCACAACTACCACCCGTTGCCCGTCGTCGTCGCCACGGCGGACGGGGCCTGGATGACCGATGTCGAGGGCCGCCGCTACCTCGACATGCTCGCCGGATACTCGGCGCTCAATTTCGGCCACGGCAACCGCCGCCTGATCGACGCGGCACGGGCGCAGCTGGAACGGGTGACGCTCACCTCCCGGGCCTTCCACCACGACCGGTTCGCCGACTTCTGTACGCGCCTCGCGGAGCTGTGCGGCATGGAGATGGTGCTCCCGATGAACACCGGGGCGGAGGCCGTCGAGACGGCGGTGAAGACCGCCCGCAAGTGGGGCTACCGGGTCAAGGGCGTCCCGGACGGCATGGCGAAGATCATCGTGGCCGCCGACAACTTCCACGGCCGCACGACCACGGTGATCAGCTTCTCCACGGACCCGGAGGCCCGCGCCGACTTCGGCCCGTACACCCCCGGTTTCGAGATCGTGCCGTACGGGGATCTCACCGCGATGCGCGCCGCCATGACGGAGAACACCGTGGCCGTGCTGATCGAGCCGATCCAGGGCGAGGCGGGCGTGCTGGTGCCGCCGCCCGGCTATCTCGCCGGGGTGCGGGAGCTGACCCGGGAGCGGGACGTGCTGTTCATCGCGGACGAGATCCAGTCCGGTCTGGGCCGGACCGGGAAGACCTTCGCCTGCGAGCACGAGGGCGTCGTCCCCGACATGTACCTCCTGGGCAAGGCGCTCGGCGGCGGTGTGGTGCCGGTGTCGGCCGTGGTGTCGTCGGCGGCGGTGCTCGGCGTGTACCGCCCCGGGGAGCACGGCTCGACGTTCGGCGGCAACCCGCTGGCCTGCGCGGTGGCGCTGGAGGTCATCGCCATGCTGAACACCGGCGAGTACCAGCAGCGCGCGGCCGAGCTGGGCGACCACCTCCACCACGAGCTGGGCCTCCTGGCGGGCGGGGGCTCGGTGCAGGCCGTCCGGGGACGCGGGCTGTGGGCGGGCGTGGACATCGAGCCGGAGCTGGGCACGGGCCGGGAGATCTCCGAGAAGCTGATGGAGCGCCGGGTCCTGGTGAAGGACACCCACGGCTCCACGATCCGGATCGCGCCGCCGCTGGTCATCGGCAAGGAGGACCTGGACTGGGGCCTTGAGCAGCTGCGGGAGGTCCTGCGGGGCTGAGGTGTCGCGGGGCTGAGGTCCTGCGGGGCTGAGGGACGGTCTACGTGAGCACCCGCAGCAGCGCCTCCAGCGCCCCCGTCCACGCGCTGTCCGTCGGGGTGCCGTAGCCGATGACCAGCGCCTCGCGCTTCAGGTCGGCGTCCGGGTGGCGGTAGAAGGCCAGGCCCTCCAGGGCGAGGCCCTGCCAGGCCGCCGCCCGGATCACCTCGGCCTCCTTGCCCTCCGGGAGTTCGAGGAGGGCGTGCAGCCCGGCGGCGATCCCGCTGACCCGGATCTCCGGGGCGCGCTCGGCCAGGGCGGCGACGAGTTGGTCGCGGCGGTTGCGGTAGCGCAGCCGCATGGACCGCACGTGCCGGTCGTACGCCCCCGAGGCCATGAACTCCGCCAGCGTCAGCTGGTCCAGCGCGCCCGGCGCCCAGTCGCTCGCCCCCTTCGCCTCGGCGATCTCGGCGGCCAGGGCGCGCGGCACCACCATCCAGCCGAGCCGCAGCCCCGGTGCCAGGGACTTGCTGGCGGTGCCCAGGTAGACGACGCGTTCCGGGTCCAGGCCCTGGAGGGCGCCGACCGGCTGGCGGTCGTACCGGAACTCGCCGTCGTAGTCGTCCTCCAGGATCAGCCCGCCGGTGGACCGGGCCCAGTCGACGGCCGCCGCCCGCCGGTCCGGATGGAGCGGGACGCCCGTGGGGAACTGGTGCGCCGGGGTCAGCAGGACCGCGCCCGCGTGGCGCAGGGTGGGCAGCTCACCGGTCCGGGTGCCCAGCTCGTCGACCGGCAGGCAGGGGATGCGCAGCCCGGCCTCGGTGAGCAGGCGGGTGTGGATGCCGAGGCAGTACGACTCCACGGCCACCTCCCGCACCCGGCGCCGGCGCAGCACCTTGCCGAGCAGCATCAGGCCGTGCACGAAGCCGGAGCAGACGATGATCCGGTCCGGGTCGGCGTACACCCCGCGTGCCCGGGCCAGGTACTCGGCGAGGACGGTGCGCAGCTCGATCCGGCCGCGCGGGTCGCCGTAGCCGAAGGCGTCGTTCGGCGCGGCGGACAGGGCGCGCCGGGCGGCCTTCAGCCACTCGGCGCGCGGGAAGGTGGCCAGGTCGGGGGTGCCCGACTTCAGGCTGTACGCGGGTGCGCTGCGCGGCGGTCTGGCGCGCGGGGCCTCGGGCGCCGCCGGGGGCCGGGGGTCGGCGCGGCGGGCCACCCGGGTGCCGGAGCCCTGGCGGGCGGTGAGCCAGCCCTCGGCGACGAGCTCCGCGTAGGCGTCGGCGACGGTGTTGCGGGCGATGCCGAGGTCGGCGGCGAGGGTGCGGGAGGACGGCAGGCGGGTGCCGGGGGTCAGCCGGCCGGTGCGGACGGCCTCGCGCAGGGCGTCCATCAGGCCGGCCCGCAGCCCGGTCGAGCCGGTCGGGTCGATATGGAGGTCGGCGCCGAAAGTGGCCCAGGCATCTGTCATGGAAATGGACCATACCGCTGCGCCACTCTCCCCGTAGCGTTGAGGGCATGACGACGAACGAGAACAGCAACAGCACCTCCGGCCACTGCCCCGAGCACACCCCGCGCCTGGCCTGGGCGCAGCACGCTCCCGACGTCTACAAGGCGATGGCCCGCCTGGACGCCGCCGCCCGCAGGGGCATCGACCCGGTGATCGGCGAGCTGGTGAAGATCCGCGCCTCGCAGATCAACCACTGCGCGTTCTGCCTGGACATGCACACCAAGGACGCGCTCGCGGCGGGCGAGTCGCTGGAGCGGATCGTCCAGCTCAGCGCGTGGGAGGAGTCGCAGCACTTCTACACGCCGAAGGAGATCGCCGCGATCGAGCTGACCGAGGCGGTGACCGTGCTGACCGACGGCTTCGTGCCGGACGAGGTCTACGCGCGGGCCGCGAAGCACTTCGGCGAGGAGGAGCTGGCCCACCTCATCAGCGCGATCATCACGATCAACGCCTGGAACCGGTTCGCCGTGACCACCCGCATGGTGCCGGGCCACTACACGCCCGGCGACCACCGCTGAGCGGCCCGGTGACCGCGTCGGGCCTGCGGGCCCTGCACCACGGCCGCGCCCCCGGCGACCCGCTGGTCCTCCCGGGCCCGTGGGACGCCGGGAGCGCCCGCGCCTTCGCGGACGCCGGCTTCCCCGCGCTCGCCACGCCGAGCGCGGGGGTCGCCGCGTCGCTGGGTTACGAGGACGGCTCGACGCCCGCCGACGAGATGTTCGCGGCGGTGGCCCGGATCGCCCGGGCCGTCTCCGTACCGGTCTCCGCCGATGTCGAGGCCGGGTACGGGCTGCCGCCCGGCGAGCTGGTCGAGCGGCTGCTCGCGGCCGGGGCGGCCGGCTGCAATCTGGAGGACACGGTGGACGGGGTCCTGCTGGACGCCGGACGGCAGGCGGACCGGCTGGCGGAGGTACGGGCTGCGGCCGGGGATTCGTTGTTCGTGAACGCCCGGATCGACACGTACGTCACGGGCGTCGCGGACGGGGTGGACCCGGCGGCGGAGACCCTGCGCCGGGCGGAGCTCTACGCGGCGGCGGGCGCGGACGGCGTCTATCCGATCCTGGCCCCGCCCGAGGTGTTCGGGCCGCTGGCCTGTGCGCTGCCCGGGCTGCCGCTGAACGCGCTGGCCCGGCCGGACGGGCCGGGGCCGCGCCGCCTCGGTGAGCTGGGGGCGACCCGGATCACCTTCGGGCCGGGGCTCCAGCGCCGGGCCATGGCCGCGGTGCGGGAGATCGCGGCCGGACTCTGACCGCGTAGCGAACACCACGCCCCCGGCAGCGCTGCGGCTGCCGGGGGCGTGGTGTGTGGTGCGTGGTGGATCAGATGAGGCCGAGCTCGCGGACCGCGTCGCGCTCCTCGGTGAGCTCCTTCACCGAGGCGTCGATGCGCGCACGGGAGAAGTCGTTGATGTCCAGGCCCTGGACGATCTCGTACTTGCCGTCCTTCGTGGTGACCGGGAAGGACGAGATGATGCCCTCGGGCACGCCGTAGGAGCCGTCCGACGGGATGCCCATCGAGGTCCAGTCGCCCTCGGCGGTGCCGTTGACCCAGGTGTACACGTGGTCGATGGCGGCGTTGGCGGCGGAGGCGGCGGAGGACGCGCCACGGGCCTCGATGATCGCGGCGCCGCGCTTGGCGACGGTCGGGATGAAGGTGTCGGCGAGCCACGCCTCGTCGTTGACGAGCTCGGCAGCGTTCTTGCCGGCGACCTCGGCGTGGAAGATGTCCGGGTACTGGGTGGCCGAGTGGTTGCCCCAGATCGTCAGCTTCTTGATGTCGGAGACAGCGGCACCGGTCTTGGCGGCCAGCTGCGAGATCGCGCGGTTGTGGTCCAGGCGGGTCATCGCGGTGAAGCGCTCGGCCGGGACGTCCGGGGCGGCGGCCTGCGCGATGAGCGCGTTGGTGTTGGCCGGGTTGCCGACGACGAGGACCTTGATGTCGTCCGCGGCGTTGTCGTTGATCGCCTTGCCCTGCGGCTTGAAGATGCCGCCGTTGGCGGAGAGCAGGTCGCCGCGCTCCATGCCCTTGGTGCGGGGGCGGGCGCCGACGAGCAGGGCGACGTTCGCACCGGCGAAGCCGACGTTCGCGTCGTCGGTGATCTCGATGTTGCGCAGCAGCGGGAAGGCGCAGTCGTCGAGCTCCATCGCGGTGCCCTCGGCGGCCTTCAGCCCCTGGGGGATCTCCAGGAGACGCAGGTTGACCGGCACGTCCGGGCCGAGCAGGTGGCCGGAGGCGATGCGGAAGAGCAGCGCGTAGCCGATCTGGCCGGCTGCGCCGGTCACGGTGACATTCACGGGAGTGCGGGTCATGGCGATCTCCGTTAGACAGCTGGCGGTCCGGGCTCCTGGCCCCTGGTGCGGGACATCTCCCTGAATCTTGATGTGAAGAGATATCCGTCGGCCAGGCTATCCGACCCGGAACCCCACGGCCGCCCGGCCCCCGTTGCCTGTCGATCACACGGTGGCGGAATGGTCACTTCCGTGCCACAGGGAACAGCCATCCCTTGAACGGGTGAGGGCCGTCAACAAGGCTGGACGCAGGACGGGGCAAGGCCGCTCAACCGCCGCTTCGGGAGCTTCGCGCTCCGAGGTTGCCCCGGACTCCGGTGTCCGTCCCTTCTCGGGGGAGGGGACGGCCACCGGTTCTTCCGCTCTTCGGAGCGCGGGTTCAGCGGACCGTGAAGTGGACCGCGTCCTCCAGGAACGGGATGTCGAGCCACGGCTCCGGCTGCGCGACCAGCGCGAGCAGCACGATGAGGACGCCGAGCAGGCCGTACGTCACCAGATCGGTGAAGCGGGACCGCACCGCGAGCATGCCCACCGACCGGACGGTCACGCGCAGGACCGCGCCCAGGACGAGGGCGATGCCGATCAGTATCGTGCCGACGCGGAAGGCCTGCTCGAACGGATCGGCCGCCACGATCAGCAGTCCGGCGCCGGCCGTGCAGAGCACCGCGAGCAGCGGCCACTGCCGGGCCGGGGCCGGGGCGTCCCCGCCCGCGGCCCGCCCGCCGCCCTCGGGCCGCGCGGTGTCCCGGGTCAGCGAGAACCGCCGGGCCCGCCGCGTCGCGGCGGGGGCGTCGGGGGCCGCCGCCGCACCGGCCTCCGTGGAGCCGGTGTCCGGACTCGTACCAGCAGCCACGGGGTCAGCCGGCGGAGACGGCAGCCGCGTCGCGCTCGGCGGCCTCGACCACGTTGACGAGCAGCTGGGCGCGGGTCATCGGGCCGACACCGCCCGGGTTCGGCGAGATCCAGGCGGCGACCTCGGCCACACCGGGGTGGACGTCGCCGACGATCTTGCCGTTCTCGTCGCGGCTGACGCCGACGTCCAGGACGGCCGCGCCCGGCTTCACGTGCTCGGGCTTGATGATGTGCGGCACGCCCGCGGCGGCGACGATGATGTCGGCCTGCTTCAGGTGGGCGCCCAGGTCCCGGGTGCCGGTGTGGCACTGGGTCACCGTGGCGTTCTCCGACTTGCGGGTGAGCAGCAGCGGGATGGACCGCCCGATGGTGACACCGCGTCCGACGACCACGACGTGGGCGCCGTTGATCTCGACGCCGTGGTGGCGCAGGAGCTGGACGACGCCCTGCGGGGTGCACGGCAGCGGTCCGGTCTCGTTGAGCACCAGACGGCCGAGGTTCATCGGGTGCAGGCCGTCCGCGTCCTTGGCCGGATCCATCAGTTCCAGGACGCGATTGGTGTCGATGCCCTTGGGGAGGGGAAGCTGCACGATGTAACCCGTGCAGACGGGGTCCGCGTTGAGCTCGCGGACGACGGCCTCGATCTCCTCCTGCGTGGCGGTGTCGGGGAGTTCGCGCTGGATGGACCCGATGCCGACCTGGGCGCAGTCCTTGTGCTTGCCGTTCACGTACCACCTGCTGCCCGGGTCGTCCCCGACCAGCAGGGTTCCCAGGCCGGGCGTGACGCCCCGGGCCTTGAGGGCCGCCACGCGGGCGGTCAGATCGGACTTGATCGCGGCTGCGGTGGCCTTGCCATCGAGAATCTGGGCAGTCATGGTCCCCATACTCCCGGATGACCCCGCCCTCGGACCAATCAGGTACCAGGCATGGACGCAAGGTTGCACTTGGACAACTTCTTGCGCCGCGGCTGGACAAACGTACTAACGGCTTATAACGATGAGGGCCGCTGTGCCGCAGCAGTAACCGGGGGGCTGGACCGCTGACGTTTTCTTTTCCTCCGTGCGGCCGCACCGTCCCCGTACGTCTGTTGGAGGAACGCCCATGAGCTTCGGCGACCCGAACCCGAACAACCCCTACGGGCAGCAGCCCGGTCAGCCGCAGCAGCCGGGCTACGGCTACCCGCAGGCCCCGCAGGGGGTGCCGCAGCAGGGCTACGGCTACCCGACGGCCCCGCCGGTGCCCGGCGGCGACTACGGCCAGCAGCCCGGTTACGGCGCGCGCCCGCCGCTGTCCGGCTGGTGGCGCCGCGTCGGCGCGATCGTGATCGACGGCATCGTCATCGGCATCCCCTACGGCATCCTCCTGGGCATCGGCGGCAGCGTGGGCGGTGGCGCGGGCACCGCGATCGTGTTCCTCGGCATCATCGTGGGCATCGGCGGCGGCCTGTTCAAGCTCTACAAGGAGGGCACGACGGGCCAGTTCATCGGCAAGAAGGCCCTCGGCATCAGCCTGCTGCGCGAGGCCGACGGCCGGCCGCTCGGCTTCGGCATGGCCTTCGTCCGCTACATCGCCCACTTCCTGGACAGCCTCGCCTGCTACATCGGCTGGCTGTGGCCGCTGTGGGACGACAAGAACCAGACGTTCGCGGACAAGATCTGCTCCAGCGTCGTCGTCCGCGTCGGCTGACCGGCCGTCCGACAGGCCCGAGGGCCGTAACCGCACGCGCGTCGCGTGGGGTTACGGCCCTCGGTCGTACGGGGACGAACCGGCTCAGTGGAAGAAGTGCCGGGTGCCCGTGAGGTACATCGTGACGCCGGCCTTCTTCGCGGCCTCGACCACCAGCTCGTCGCGGACCGAACCGCCCGGCTGGACCACGGCCTTGACGCCCGCGGCGGTCAGGATCTCCAGCCCGTCCGGGAAGGGAAAGAAGGCGTCGGACGCCGCGTAGGAACCGGCGGCCCGCTCCTCGCCCGCGCGCTCGACGGCCAGCTTCGCGGAGTCGACCCGGTTGACCTGGCCCATGCCGACGCCGACCGAGGCGCCGCCCTTGGCGAGCAGGATGGCGTTGGACTTGACCGCCCGGCACGCCTTCCACGCGAAGGCGAGCTCCTTCAGCTCGTCGGCGGAGAGCGCGTCGCCCGTGGCGAGCGTCCAGTTGGCCGGGTCGTCGCCCTCGGCCTGGAGGCGGTCGGTGACCTGGAGCAGCGCACCGCCGTCGATCGGCTTGACCTCGACCTCGGCGGACGGGGCCTCGGGACAGCGCAGCACGCGGATGTTCTTCTTGCGCGCCAGGATCTCGACCGCGCCGTCCTCGTACGCCGGGGCGACGATGACCTCGGTGAAGATCTCCGCGACCTGCTCGGCCAGGGCGACGGTCACCGGACGGTTGACGGCGATGACACCGCCGTACGCCGACAGCGGGTCGCAGGCGTGCGCGTTGCGGTGCGCCTCGGCGATGTCGTCGGCGATGGCGATCCCGCACGGGTTGGCGTGCTTGATGATCGCGACGCACGGCTCGGCGTGGTCGTACGCGGCACGCCGGGCGGCGTCGGTGTCCGTGTAGTTGTTGTACGACATGGCCTTGCCGTGCAGCTGCTCGGCGCCGGCCAGGCCGCCGGTGCCGGAGGTGTAGAGCGCGGCGGGCTGGTGCGGGTTCTCGCCGTAGCGCAGGACGTCCTGGCGCTCGTACGTCGTACCGAAGAAGTCCGGGAAGCCGGAGTCGTCGGCGGCGGCGTAGTCGGCGGCGAACCAGCCGGCGACGGCCACGTCGTAGGCGGCGGTGTGCTGGAACGCCTCGGCGGCGAGCCGCTTGCGGGCGGTCAGGTCGAAGCCGCCCGCCTTGACCGCGGCGAGCACGTCGGCGTAACGCTCCGGGCTGGTGACGACGGCCACGGAGGGGTGGTTCTTGGCGGCGGCGCGGACCATCGAGGGGCCGCCGATGTCGATCTGCTCGACGCACTCGTCGGCGGTGGCGCCGGAGGCGACGGTCTCCTTGAACGGGTACAGGTTGACGACGACCAGGTCGAACGGCTCGACGCCCAGCTCGGCCAGCTGCGCGCGGTGCGCGTCGAGGCGCAGGTCGGCGAGGATGCCGGCGTGGACGCGGGGGTGCAGCGTCTTGACGCGGCCGTCGAGGCACTCGGGGAAGCCGGTCAGCTCCTCGACCTTGGTGACCGGGACACCGGCGGCGGCGATCTTTCCGGCGGTGGACCCGGTGGAGACCAGTTCGACACCCGCCTCGTGCAGACCGCGGGCGAGGTCTTCGAGGCCCGTCTTGTCGTAGACGCTGACCAGGGCGCGGCGGATGGGCTTATTCTCCGACATGACCGAGATGAACCTTTCGTCCCTCAATGCGATAGCCGTCGCGGGCGAGCCGCCCCACGGCCTCGGCGAGCAGCTTGCGCTCGACTTCCTTGATGCGTTCGTGGAGGGCCGCTTCACCCTCCGGGGTGTCCTCTTCGGTCACCTCGACCACGCCCTGCGCGATGATCGGACCGGTGTCGACGCCGTCGTCGACGAAGTGGACGGTGCACCCGGTGACCTTCACGCCGTACGCGAGCGCGTCACGCACGCCGTGGGCACCGGGAAAGCTGGGGAGCAGGGCGGGGTGGGTGTTGATGAACCGGCCGCCGAACCGGGCCAGGAACTCCTTGCCCACGATCTTCATGAACCCGGCGGACACCACGAGATCCGGCCGGTGCGCGGCGGTGGCCTCGGCGAGCGCGGCGTCCCACTCCTCGCGGGTGGCGTGGTCCTTGACGCGGCACGTGAAGGTGGGGAGCCCGGCGCGCTCGGCCCGCTCCAGGCCGGCGATGCCGTCGCGGTCGGCGCCGACCGCGACGATCCGGGCGCCGAAGCCCTCGGGATCGTCACCGATCACGTCGAGCAGGGCCTGAAGGTTCGTACCGGAACCGGAGACCAGGACGACCACACGGGCCGGGGCGGCGGAGGGAAGCGGGGAGGCCACGGCTGGGCCCTTTCTCGCGTGCGAGCGGTTCGAAGCGGCCGGCCCGCCACCACGGCACCGGGGCGGCGGCCTGCGATTTGTACGGTCGTACGAAAGGAGCGCACTCCCCCATACGGGGAACTCTACGAACGGGCCGACCGTCAGCAACGATACCGGCACCTCGCCGCACCCCTGCCTGACGGGGGTGACGGACCCCCGCGCTCCCCGCTTTCGGCCCCTCCTCGCCGGAAGGTAGCGTCAGGGGCAGCGAACCGTCCGCCGGGCGGAAACGACGAGATGGGGAAGACGTTCACCACATGCCGGACCGACGCCGCACCGCCTTCCGCCAGCCGCTGCCCGAGCGGGCCGCCGTGCTGATGCGCGAGCGCTCCTCCTCGTCCTCTCCCTCCGGCTCCTCCGGTTCCTCCGGGAGCCCGAACGACGACAACCCCTTCGCCCCGCCGCCCGAGGGCCGCCCCGACCAGCCCTGGCAGCCGCGCCACCCGTCCGGCGGGGGCGACGACGACAACGGGTCCGACGGGCAGCCGTCGGACGACCGGCCCGTGTGGGGCAGCCAGTGGAGCAGTCAGCAGCCCGGCCGCCAGAACGGCTCCTTCGGCGGGCGGCCCTCCGGCCCCGGCGGTACGGAGCGGCCCCCGGCCGGTCCGCGCTGGGACCCGACCGACCCCATCCAGCGGCGCGCCCGCTACGCGCTGCTCTCCGGCATGTGGGCCTTCTTCTTCGCGATCTTCGACTTCTCGGAGATCGCCCTGCTGCTCGGCGCGCTCGCCACGTACTGGGCGGTCAGCGCGCTGCGCGCCAAGCCGAAGCCGCCGGTGCCCGGCGCCGCCGCGCCCGGCGGCGCGGAGAACCGCGAGGCGGACGGGGCCGCTCCCGCGCCGGACACGCTCGCCGCGCAGCGCGGGGGCCGGCAGCAGACCACGGCCGCGGTGAGCGGTCTGGTGACGGGCGTGGTCGCGCTGGCGATCGTCGCGACGACGTTCACGGTGCAGATGGTCTACCGCGACTACTACACCTGTGTGAACGACGCCCTGACCAAGTCGGGCCAGCTGACCTGCAACGACCTGCTCCCGAAGCCGCTGGAGCCGTTCTTCGGCGTCAAGCGCTAGCGGCCGGCGGGCCGGGGGGCGCGTCGGTCTCCCGCTCGGTCTCCCGGGCGTGCCAGGGGTCGGTGGGCAGGAAGTCGTACGCGTCGAGGTCGTCCTCGTCGTCGCCTTCGTCCTGGCCCTGGCCTTGGCCTTCGTCCTCGTCCTTCGCGTTCTTGGCGTCCTTCGCGCCCTTCCCGTCCTTCGCTGATACGGGCGGCTGGGGGACGGCGGGCGCGGGGGCTCTGGGGGTCTCGGGGGCCTTGGCCGTGCTCACCGGCTCCGCCGGTTCGGCGTCCTCCTTCTTGCGTCCGCGCAGCCGCCAGGCCCGTAGCAGCAGGGCCGCCGGGACGCCGATGAGCGTCGTCCACGCCAGGGCCGCCGCCCCGGTGAGCCACCACACCGGTCCGAAGTCCGCGAGGGCGTGGGTGCCGAGCGGCCCCCCGGCGGCCGCCGCCAGCAGCGCGGCGCCGAGCCCGCAGCCCGCCGCCCCCAGTGCGGTGGTGAGCGCGGTCTCCCCCAGGCCCCACGCCTCTTCCCCTGCGCCCTGGTCCGGCACCGCTCTCCGTACGGTGAACCAGGCCACGGTCAGCGCCGCCGCCACCGGGACCGCCGCGGCCGCCCAGTTCAGCGGGGCGCCCGGGCCGGGCGCGGGCATCGCGGCCAGCAGCGGGAAGTCGGGGACGGCCGGGGGCCCGGTGAAGGCCAGCGGGGTGACCGTGGACGCCGTGCCGAGGGCGAACCCGGGGCCGAGCCCGTACGCCGCGCCCCACACCGCCGCATTCGGCACGAGCCCCAGCGCCAGCAGGAGCACGGCGACGCGGCCGCCCCAGTCGCCGGAGAGCCGGAGGAACGATTCCTGGACCGGAGCGCCGTGCCACACCAGGGCCGACGCGACGACCAGCGCGCCGCCGCCCAGCAGCACCGCGGTCCCGGCCAGCGCCGACCGGCCCACCGCGTCGGCCCGCCGCAGGAACCGGCTGCGCGCCATCGCCTCGTGCAGCCGCACCGGCGCCCAGGAGGGCGGCGGGCCGAGCGGTCGCCCGCAGGCCGTCCACACCCCGGCCGCCGCCGCGCCCGCCACCACGAGGGCGCCGGGAAAGAGCAGGGAGAGCGGCCGCGCGGACAGCGACGCGCCGCGCGCGTAGAGGGCGACCGCCCCGCCGACCAGTAGATATCCGCCCGTCACCAGGGCGAACGCGCCCCCGGGCGACGGGGCGCCGCGCCCCTCCTCCGGCTCCAGCACGTCCCTGGCCGCCCGGTGCACGAGCCACACCGGCAGCACGGAGAGCAGCAGCGGGACGACCCCCATCGGTGCCGGGGCCCCGGTCAGCGTCTCGGTCCTGACCAGTTCGGCACCGTGCGCGAGGAGCCAGAGCCCGGCCGCCGCGTGGAACGCCTCGCCCGGACCGCTGTCCGGGGCCGGTGAGCTGATCCAGAGCGCGGCGACGAGGACGACGAGGGAGCCCAGGCCGAGCCCGGCCGCGACGGCCCCGCGCAGCACCGCGGAGACCAGTACGACGGGCCGTACCCGCTCGTCCTGCGACAACAAGGGGCTGCGTTCGGTCACTTGGGTCACGCGGTCATGCTGCCAACGACACGCGCTTATTTCGTGTAACGGGCGAACAGCCGGGGTGTCGATCAATATACGTTTATGTACTTTTTCACCCGGTGCAGGCCGTGTGGGCGGCCCTCATGACGCAGAGCACGTCCGAGAAGGCCGCCGCCCCTCCGCTGCCCTCGCCGAAGGAGCGGCGCAGGCTGCGGGAGGCGCTGTCGCTGACGGAGGACCAGGTCGCGTCGGCCGTCGGCGTCACCCGGGCGACGGTGCGGGCCTGGGAGACGGGCCGCAGCAGCCCGCGCGGCCGCAAGCGCGAGGCGTACGCCCGGCTGATCGGGGCGGTCGCGGACTCCCCCGCGCCCCCGGCGCCCCCTCCGCCGGTTCCTGTCGAAGCCCCCGGGAGCGTAGCCATGGCCGCCACCGAACCGGACGAGGCCGTCGAGCCGGAAGCCGCTGAGCCGGACGGAGCCGTTGAGCCCGAGGCGGCTGTTGCGCCCGAGGTGACTGAGATGCCTGAGGCGCCCGAGGAGCCTCCTGGCGATCCGGACCCCGGCCACGCGCCCGACGCGCCCGCTGCCGCGTTCGACGCGTTGTACCAGTACGCCGCCTCGGCCCTCTTCCAGCAGACCTATCTGCTGACCGGGCAGCGCGCCCTGTCCCGCGCGGCCGTGACCAAGGCGTTCGAACTGGCCTGGGAGCGGTGGCCGGAGGTCGCGGTGGACCGGGACCCGGTCGGCTGGGTGCGGGCCGCCGCGTACGAGTACGCGATGTCCCCGTGGCGCCGCCTCAACCGGGAGCACCGCCGCCTCGACCCGCCGCCCGAGGCCCCGGCCTCGCGGGCGCTGCTGGACGCGCTCCTGGCCCTGCCCCCCTCGTACCGCCGCACGCTGGTGCTGCACGACGGGGTGGGGCTCGGGCTGCCGGAGACCGCGGCGGAGACCGAGGCGAGCACCCGGGCGGCGGCCGGGCGGCTGGTGACGGCGCGGGCGGCGGTAGCCGAGCGGTTGCCCGAGATCGCGGAGCCGGACGCACCGGCCGGGCAGTCCGCGCTGATCCACGAGCACCTGGGCACCCTCGCCCGCAGCCGCCCCGTCGCCGCGCTGCCGGTCCCGGAGCTGATCCGTACCGGCAGCGAACGCAAGGCGCAGCTGTGGGCCCGGACGGCCATCGCGTTCACCGTGCTGATCGTGGGGCTCACGCTGATCACCCTGGCGACGGCTCCCCGGAAGTACGAGACGCCCCCGGCGCCCGCCCAGAAGGTCGGCGGGGTGCCGCCGGTCGGGGGCCCGCAGAAGCTGACCCCGCAGGACGTCAAGCTGCGGAAGAAGCTCGGCGACGAGGTCTTCCACGGCCCGGCCCGGCTGGTGCCCAAGACCGGCTGAACCGGTCCGGCGCACACGACGACGCGGGCCCGTCCCCCGGGTGAGGGGGACGGGCCCGCGTCGTGCGTACGGTGACACCCGGCCGCGCGAGCGCGGCGGCGGGGTCAGGCGCCGAGGATCTCGCGCGCCAGCTTGGCGGTCTCGGTCGGCGTCTTGCCGACCTTCACGCCGGCGGCCTCGAGGGCCTCCTTCTTCGCCTGGGCGGTGCCGGAGGAGCCGGAGACGATGGCGCCCGCGTGGCCCATGGTCTTGCCCTCGGGGGCGGTGAAGCCCGCGACGTAACCGACGACCGGCTTGGTGACGTTCTTCGCGATGAAGTCCGCCGCACGCTCCTCGGCGTCGCCGCCGATCTCGCCGATCATGACGATGAGGTCGGTCTCGGGGTCCGCCTCGAACGCCGCGAGGGCGTCGATGTGCGTCGTGCCGATGACCGGGTCGCCACCGATGCCGACGGCGGACGAGAAGCCGATGTCGCGGAGCTCGTACATCATCTGGTAGGTCAGCGTGCCGGACTTGGACACGAGACCGATGCGGCCGGGCTTGGTGATGTCGCCCGGGATGATGCCGGCGTTGGACTGGCCGGGGGTGATCAGGCCGGGGCAGTTCGGACCGATGATCCGGGTCTTGTTGCCCTTCGAGCCGGCGTACGCCCAGAAGGCGGCCGAGTCATGGACGGCGATGCCCTCGGTGATCACGACGGCGAGCGGGATCTCGGCGTCGATCGCCTCGATGACGGCGGCCTTCGAGAAGGCTGGCGGCACGAAGAGGACGGACACGTTCGCGCCGGTCTTCTCCATCGCCTCGGCGACGGAGCCGAAGACGGGGACCTCGGTGCCCTCGAAGTCGACGGTCGTGCCGGCCTTGCGCGGGTTCACGCCGCCGACGATGTTGGTGCCGTCGGCGAGCATGAGCTTGGTGTGCTTCATGCCCGTGGCGCCGGTCATCCCCTGGACGATGACCTTGCTGTCCTTGGTGAGGAAGATAGCCATGGTGGTCTGAGTCCCTCTTCCTTACTTCGCAGCCGCGGCGAGCTCGGCGGCCTTGTCGGCCGCGCCGTCCATGGTGTCCACGCGCTGGACCAGCGGGTGGTTGGCGTCGGAGAGGATCTTGCGACCCAGCTCCGCGTTGTTGCCGTCGAGACGCACGACGAGGGGCTTGGTGACGGCCTCGCCCTTCGACTTGAGCAGCTCCAGGGCCTGGACGATGCCGTTGGCGACCTCGTCGCAGGCGGTGATGCCACCGAAGACGTTGACGAAGACGGACTTGACGTCCGGGTCGCCGAGGATGATCTCCAGGCCGTTCGCCATGACCTCGGCGGAGGCGCCGCCACCGATGTCGAGGAAGTTGGCGGGCTTCACGTTGCCGTGGTTCTCACCGGCGTACGCGACGACGTCCAGGGTCGACATGACCAGACCGGCGCCGTTGCCGATGATGCCGACCTCGCCGTCGAGCTTGACGTAGTTGAGGTTCTTGGCCTTGGCGGCGGCCTCGAGCGGGTTGGCCGCGGCCTTGTCCTCGAGAGCCTCGTGCTCCGGCTGGCGGAAGTCGGCGTTCTCGTCCAGCGAGACCTTGCCGTCCAGGGCCAGGATGCGGCCGTCCTTGGTCTTCACCAGCGGGTTGACCTCGACGAGGAGCGCGTCCTCGGCGACGAAGGTCTCCCACAGGGTGACCAGGGCCTCGGCGACGCCCTCGGCCACGTCGGCCGGGAACTTCGCCTGGGCCACGATCTCGCGGGCCTTGGCGATGTCGACACCGTCGACGGCGTTGACCGGGACCTTCGCGAGGGCCTCGGGGGTCTTCTCCGCGACCTCCTCGATGTCCATGCCACCCTGCACCGAGGCCATGGCCAGGAAGGTGCGGTTGGTGCGGTCGAGCAGGTACGAGACGTAGTACTCCGCCTCGATCTCCGGCGACAGCTCGGCGATCATCACCTTGTGGACCGTGTGGCCCTTGATGTCCATGCCGAGGATGTCGGTCGCGCGGGCGACCGCCTCGTCGGCGTTCGCCGCCAGCTTGACGCCGCCGGCCTTGCCGCGGCCGCCGACCTTCACCTGCGCCTTGACGACGGACTTGCCGCCCAGCCGCTCGGTCGCCTCGCGGGCTGCCTCAGGCGTGTCGATGACTTCACCGGCCAGCACCGGTACACCGTGCTTGGCGAAGAGGTCCCTCGCCTGGTACTCGAACAGGTCCACGCGCGTCCGTCCCTTATCAATGGTCTCGCGGTTGGTTTTCTGCGTGGGCGTGCCGCGAGGGGCAACGTGACTGCGGTGTCACTAGGAAGGCGCACACGGTGACCGGATACGCGGCATGTCCATCTCGCAGGTTATCCCCGAGGCCGGTGTGACCCTAAATCGCAGATCACACCTGGGCGGTGATTACGGTCACAGATTCCCACTGGTGGGGGCGTTCTCCGGGTCCGGTATCGGCAGCGGGCGCTTCTCGATCGCGGCGGCCATGACGTCCGGGAAGAGGTCCGGCGTACAGGCGAAGGCAGGGGCGCCGAGGGCGGACAGCGCCGCCGCGTGGTCGCGGTCGTAGGCCGGGGCGCCCTCGTCGGAGAGCGCGAGCAGCGTCACGAACTGCACCCCCGACGCCTTCATCGCGGCGACCCGCTTCAGCATCTCGTTGCGGATGCCGCCCTCGTACAGGTCGCTGATGAGCACGACGACGGTGTCGGCCGGCCGGGTGATCCGGGACTGGCAGTAGGCGAGGGCGCGGTTGATGTCGGTGCCGCCGCCGAGCTGGGTGCCGAACAGGACGTCCACGGGGTCGTCCAGCTGGTCGGTGAGGTCGACCACCGCCGTGTCGAAGACGACCAGCCGGGTCTGGAGGGAGCGCATCGAGGCGAGCACCGCGCCGAACACCGACGCGTAGACCACGGAGGCGGCCATCGAGCCCGACTGGTCGATGCAGAGGATGACGTCCTTCTTCACGGACTGGGCGGCCCGGCCGTAGCCGATGAGCCGTTCGGGCACGATCGTCCCGGCGCCGTCCCGGCCGGGCAGCTCCAGGTAGTTCTTGAGGTTGGCCCGGATGGTGCGGTTCCAGTCGATGTCGTGGTGGCGGGGCCGGGTGACCTTCGCCGACCGGTCGAGCGCGCCGGTGAGCGTGGCCCGGGTGCGGGTGGTGAGCCGCTTCTCCAACTGCTCGACCACCTTGCGGACCACGGCCCGGGCGGTCTCCTTCGTCGTCTCGGGCATGGCCTTGTTGAGCGAGAGCAGCGTGCCGACGAGGTGGACGTCGGCCTCGACGGCCTCCAGCATCTCCGGTTCGAGCAGGAGCGCGGAGAGCCCGAGGCGGTCGATCGCGTCGCGCTGCATGACCTGGACGACGGAGCTGGGGAAGTACGTCCGGATGTCACCGAGCCAGCGGGCCACGGAGGGCGCGGAGGCGCCGAGTCCGGCCGAGCGCCCGCCGCCGCCCCGGCCGCCGGGCCGTCCCCCGCTCTCGTAGAGCGCGGTGAGCGCCTGGTCCATCGCGGCGTCGCGGCCGGTGAGCGCGCGGCCGGTGCTCTCCTCGCTGTCGGCGCCCAGCACCAGGCGCCAGCGCCGCAGCCGTTCGTCGTGGGCGGTGTCCTTGACCGTCATGCCGTTTCCCCCAGGGGTGTGTCGTCGTGGTGCGCGGGGGCCGTCGCGGGGCGCTCGTCCAGGCCGAGGAGCAGGCGCAGGACCGGGACCACCGCGTCCGCGCGGGCCGCGTCCAGGACCGGCCCGAAGCCCGGGGCCGTCGCGCCCGCCCCCGACGGGGAGCCGGCCCCGGTCGCCCCGGCGGGGGCCGGGCCGCGCCGGACGAGGTCGCCCAGGGTGCGCCGGACGCCCGGTTCGTACGCGGAGAAGGTGCGCCGCAGCAGGGGCAGCACGTCGGTGAACGTGTCGGCGGGGACCGCGGTGAGCCAGGAGTCCACCAGGGCGAGCAGCCGTTCGTCGTGGACGAGGAGCATCCCGCCGCCCGCCGCCCCGCCGACGAAGCCCTCGATCCAGGCGGCCGCGTCGGGCGGCGGGGTGCCCGGGGAGAGGGCGAGGCCCATCAGCCGGGCGGCGGCCTCCTGGTCGAGGTGGCCGTCGTCCAGGAGCAGGCGGGCGGCCCGGCCCCGGATGACGCCCGCGACGGTGTCCCGGACGGTGAGCTTGTGCAGCACCGCGCGCCACCGCGTCCGCAGGCCGTCCGCGCTCGAAGGGACGGCTCCCGCGAGCAGCCCGATCGCGGTGTGGACGCCGTCCACCTGGCGGCGCAGCGCCTCCGCGCCCTCGGCGTCGAGCCCGGTGCAGGCGGGGGGCAGGCCGACGCAGATCCGCTCCGCGAGGCCCGCCGCGACCTCGCCGAGGGCGGTGGTGTCCGTGGCGCGGACGTCTCCGTAGCGCAGGGTGCGGGCCAGGGCCGGGAGGGCGTCCGCGAGGTGTCCGACGTCGGAGTCGAGCGCGGCGCGGTCGGCGAGGGCCCGCATCACGACCGGCAGGGCGTCCGGCAGGTCGGCGAGCAGGCAGTGCTCGGCCAGCGCGGTGACCTCGGCGAGCGCGGTGGCGGTCAGGGCGTCGGACTCGGCGCGGGCGGTGGCGGCGGAGAGCACGGTGGTGCCCCAGACGCCCGCCTCGGCGACGCGCACATACAGCTCGGGCTCCCAGCGCAGCCGCCAGCTCTCCCGGAAGGTGCCGGTGCTCCCCCGGCCCGTTGCCGGTTCGCCCCAGGCGATGCCGAGGAGGCGGAGCCGGTGCAGCAGGCGGCTGCGGGCGGCGTCGGTGTCCTTGCGCAGGTCGAGCTCGATCTCCCGCTCGTCGGCCTCCGGCTTGAGCCGCAGGGTGCGCTGCTGCCGGGTCAGGTCGCGCTGGAGGGGGACGGCGGGGGCGGTGTCGGGGACCTCGCCGAGCGTGGTGCCGACGACGAGGCGATCGTGGACGAGCGCGAGGGGCACGTCGGAGCCCTCGCACATGACGGCCCGGATCGCGTCAGTCGTCTCGCTGAGCCCGGCGAGCGGGCGGCCGCGCATCGCGGCGAGCGTCTCGGCGAGCCGGACGGCCTCGATGGCGTGGGCGGACGAGACGAACCGGTCCTCGTCGCGCAGGAGTCCGGCGACCTTCGTCATCCACCGTTCGATGGGGCGGTCCGGGGCGGCGAAGAGGTGCTCGTACCAGCCGGGCGACTCGATGCCCGCGCCGTATCCGCTGTGCCGGGCGAGCCTGCGGTGGGTCCAGGGCACCCAGGTCAGTTCGGCCTTGGCCTTGGGCAGGCCCTTGAGCAGCGCCCGGTCGGCGGTGAGCGTCGTCCGCGTAAGGAGTGCGGGGACGTGCCAGGCGCCGCAGACCACGGCGAAGTCGTCGCCGAACTCCTTCTTCGCCGTACGGATCTGGATACGCATGTACGCCTCTCGCACCGCGTCCCGGGGATGACCGCCGTCCCCGTACGCCTCGCGGAGCGCGGTCATCGCCTCGCCGAGCGCGGCGAACGCGGCGAGCGGTCCGGCCGCCTCGCCGCTGCCGGGGACGCGGTGCTCGACCACGTCCTCCCACCAGCGCTCGGGGTCGTCGTACCCGGCGGTCTCGGCGAGCACCCGGATCGGGTCGACGGGGACGGGTCGTTCGTCGGGCTCCTCCTGGGAGGCGTCGTCGGCTTCCATGGCGAGCGAGTGCGCGGCGGGCAGGTCGATGAAGCGGACGGGCACCTCCCGGGCGAGGGCCCAGCGGATCGCGACCCACTCGGGAGAGAACTCGGCGAACGGCCAGAAGGCGGCCCGGCCGGGGTCGTCCACCGCGTGGGCGAGCAGGGCGACCGGGGGCCGCATCTCCTCGTCGGCCGCGAGCGGCAGCAGCGCGTCGCCCTCGGGCGGGCCCTCGATGAGGACCGCCCGGGGGTTCGCCGTGTCGAGGGCGGCGCGGACGGCGCGGGCCGAGCCGGGGCCGTGGTGCCGCACCCCCAGCAGCAGCGGCCCCGCGGCGCGGGTGCCGGTCATGCGGACGCCTCCCGGCAGGCGCGGTAGAAGTCCTTCCAGCCGTCCCGCTCGCGGACCACGGTCTCCAGGTACTCCTGCCAGATCACCCGGTCCGCCGCCGGGTCGCGGACGACCGCGCCGAGGATGCCGGCCGCGACGTCCCCGGGGCGGAGCACGCCGTCCCCGAAGTGGGCGGCGAGGGCGAGGCCGTTGGTGACGACGGAGATGGCCTCGGCCGTGGAGAGCGTGCCCGAGGGGGACTTGAGCTTGGTGCGGCCGTCGGTGGTGACGCCGTCGCGCAGTTCGCGGAAGACCGTGACGACGCGGCGGATCTCGGCGAGGCCGTCGGGCGCGGGCGGCAGATCGAGCGAGCGGCCGACCTGGTCGACGCGGCGGGAGACGATGTCGACCTCCGCCTCCGGGGTCGCGGGCAGCGGCAGGACCACGGTGTTGAACCGTCGGCGCAGCGCGCTGGACAGCTCGTTGACGCCCCGGTCGCGGTCGTTGGCGGTCGCGATGACGTTGAACCCGCGCACCGCCTGGACCTCCTGGCCCAGCTCGGGCAGGGGCAGGGTCTTCTCGGACAGGATCGTGATCAGCGAGTCCTGCACATCGGCGGGGATGCGGGTCAGTTCCTCGATGCGGGCGGTCATGCCCTGGGCCATGGCACGCATCAGCGGGCTGGGCACGAGCGCGTCGCGGCTGGGGCCGTTGGCGAGCAGCTGCGCGTAGTTCCACCCGTAGCGGACGGCCTCCTCCGGGGTGCCCGCCGTGCCCTGGACGAGCAGCGTCGAGTCACCGCTGACGGCGGCGGCCAGGTGCTCGGAGACCCAGGTCTTGGCGGTGCCGGGGACGCCGAGGAGCAGCAGTGCCCGGTCGGTGGCGAGCGTGGTGACGGCGACCTCGACGAGGCGGCGCGGGCCCACGTACTTGGGTGTGATGACGGTGCCGTCGGGCAGGGTGCCGCCGAGCAGATACGTCGCGACGGCCCAGGGCGACAGGCGCCAACGCTCGGGCCTGGGGCGGTCGTCGGCCGCCGCGAGCGCCTTCAGCTCGTCGGCGAAGGCGTCCTCGGCATGCGGGCGCAGGGCCTCGCCAGTGCTTGCTTCGGTGGTTTCGGACACGGTCATGGATCCCCCTCCGGATCGGTCGCCAGGTCGGTCGGCCGGATGTGGTTCCACCGTGCACCATGGCACTGACAATTCGGCCTTTGCACAGGTCAGGGCGATTGTCAGTGGGGCGGCCTAACGTCGTTGGCATGCTGCTGACTGACGGGGGAGAACCCTTGGGCGCCGCTGCCTCGGCCGCGCGCTGGACGGTGGAGCAGGTACTGGCCCTGGCTCCTGACGACGCCTCACGCAAGGCGGGGAACAAGCTCGGTGCGGCCAGCTCCTGGTCGGACACCGGGTGGGACGGGACGGGTGCGGTCTGGGGGCTGTGCAAGGGCAGCGGAAGCAAGCCGTACCGGACGGTGGTCGACACCACCGGTCCCGCGTACAAGTGCAGTTGCCCCAGCCGGAAGTTCCCGTGCAAACACGCGCTGGGGCTGCTGCTGCTCCGCGCCGCCGACGATGCGGCGGTGCCCGCCGGGTCGCCGCCGGACTGGGCGCGGGAGTGGCTGGACGGCCGCCGCGCCCGTGCCGAGGCGAAGGCGCGGCCCGCCGGGGGTGAGGGGGCGGGGCCCGCCGATCCGGAGGCCGCGCGCAAGCGGGCGAAGAAGCGCGCCGAGCGGATCGGGGGCGGCGCGCGGGAGTTGGAGCAGCGGCTCACCGACCTGCTGCGGGGCGGTCTCGCGGCGGCCGAGCAGTCGGGTTACGGGCTGTGGGAGGAGACGGCGGCCCGCATGGTCGACGCGCAGGCGCCCGGTCTCGCGGGCCGGGTGCGGGAGCTGGGCGCCGTCCCGGCGTCCGGTCCGGGCTGGCCGGTGCGGCTCCTGGAGGAGTGCGCGCTGCTCCATCTGCTGGACTCGGCCTGGCTGGGCCGCGACCGACTGCCGCCCGCGCTGGCGGCCACGGTCCGCACCCGGGTGGGGCTGCCGGCCTCCCCGGAGGGCCCGCCGGTCCGCGACCGCTGGCTGGTCCTCGCCCAGTACGACACACCCGAGGGCAAGATCGTCACCCGCCGCATCTGGCTGTACGGGGAGGAGTCGGGGCGCACCGCGCTGCTGCTGTCCTTCGGGGCGGCGGGCCGCTCCCCTGCTCAGGCACTGCCCGTGGGCGTCACGATCGACGCCGGGCTGACGCCCCATCCGGGGTCCGGGCAGCTCCGGGCCGAGCTGGGCGAGCGCTTCGGCGTCCCCGAGCCCGCCGTGACGCCTCCGCCGGGTGTCACGGTCGCCGAGGCGATCGCCGCGTACGGACGGGCCCTGGGCGAGGACCCGTGGGCGGAGTCCTGGCCGGTGACCCTGCGCGACGTCATACCGGTGCCGTCCCCGGACGGCTGGCAACTGGTGGACGCGGAGGGCCGGGAGGCCCTGCCCGTGACCCCCGCCGCGCTGAACCGCCCGTCGCTCTGGAAGCTCGTCGCGGTCTCGGGCGGCGCCCCGCTCACGGTCTTCGGCGAGTGCGGCCACCGGGGCTTCGACCCGCTGGCGGCGTGGCCCGCGGGCGGGACGGGTGCCCCCGTCGAGACCGTCACGCTCATCTGACCCCGTAGTCCGGCTCCGAAGGAGGGGCGATGTCCCGTACGACCACACCAGCCGCCACCCCGACAGCGGGCGCGGCCACCGCGTCCGACGCGCTCGCCTCCGTGCCGTGGGAGGAGCTGGTCACCTCGGCCCTGCTCGGCACGGACCGGCGGCCGCCCGGGGGCGCGTCCGGCACCGGCCCGGACGGCACGGCCGCCGCACTGCTGGACGCCGCCGCGCTGCACACCGTGCGGCGGCGAGCGGGACTGCTGCCCGCCGCCGCGTCCCCGCGCCCCGCCGTGGCGCCCGACGACCCCCGGCCGCCCCTGCCGGAAGCGGCCCGGGGCCGGCTGGCCCAGCTCCTGGCGGACCGGGCGGCGGGTTCCGGCGGCAGGCGGGGCGCGGCCCCGGACCTGACGGAGCTGATCCCGCAGTGGCTGGCCACCGCCAACGTGCACGGCTACCGGGCACCGGACTCCGCGCTGCCCGCCCTGCTGGACGCGGCCCGGGCCCGCACCGATCTGCGCCCGCAGACCCTGGAGTTCGCCGGGCCGCGCGGCCTGTGGCTGGCCGGTCTCAACCCGGAGTGGAAGTTCGCGCTGCGCGGCGCGTCCGGCAGCGCCCTGCTGCCCTCGCCGGACGACGCGGAGGCGGTGCAACGGCTTTGGGAGGAGGGCCTGTTCGCGGAACGGATCGCGCTGCTCGGGGCCGTACGGGCGCATGACGCGGAGGCGGCCCGCGCCCTGCTGGCCACCACGTGGAAGACGGAACGGGCCGAGGACCGGCTGATGTTCGTGGACTCGCTGCGCACCGGGCTGTCCGCCGCCGACGAGGAGTTCCTCGAGCGGGCGCTCGCGGACCGCAGCCGCAATGTCCGGGCGACGGCGGCCGAGTTGCTGTCCGCGCTGCCCGGTTCGGCGCTGGCCCGGCGGATGGCGGACCGGGCGCTGTCCTGCGTGAGCCCGGGGCTCACCGGGGACGCGCCGTTCGTCGCGGTGGAGGCGCCGCACGAGTGCGACGAGGCGATGCAGCGCGACGGGGTGGTGCCGCTCCCGCCCTCCGGCCGGGGCGAACGGTCCTGGTGGCTGGGGCAGTTGGTCGAGGCGACCCCGCTCTCCGTCTGGTCCGCGCGGTTCGGCGGACGCGACGCGGCGGAGATCGTGGGCCTGCCCGTGGCGGACGGCTGGGGCGAGGAGCTGCACGCGGCCTGGTGCCGGGCCGCCGTGCGGCAGCGGGATTCCGCGTGGGCGCGGGCGTTGCTGGGTCCGCCGTCGACGCCCCCGTCGAACGGCCCCGGTACGGCGTCGCTCGCCGAGCGGGCGAAGCTCCTGGCGGTGCTGCCTCCGGCGGAACGGGCCGTCTGGGTGGCGGATTTCGTCGCCGCGCACGGTTTGTCGGAGGCGTTCCAGCTGCTGGGGGTGTGCCCGGTCCCGTGGGCGCCGCCGCTCGGCCGGGCCGTGGTCGACGCGCTCGACATCGCGAGGGACGCGGGCAGCTACCCGTGGAGCTTCAGCGGCGTCATGGGGCTGGCCGAACGCTGCCTCGACCCGGCGGAGGCGGCCCGCCTGGAGGTCCTGACCACCACCCCGGCCGAACCCGCGGATGCCTCCCCCGGCGCGAACGGCTACTGGACGGAGGCGTTCCAGCGCCTGGTCTCCACGCTGCGCCTGCGCGCCACGATGGACAGCGAGCTGTCCGGGGTTCCGATGGGGTGACCCCGTGCCCGGGCGGCCCGCGCCGGCTCCGCCCGGGCACGGAGCCGACACGAACCGCCCGCGCGGCGCGGGGCGGCACGCCCGGCGCGGCACGCCCGGCGCGGGGCGCGGCACGTGCGGCCCGGGGTGGGTGCGACACACCCGGCAACCCGGGGCGGGCGCGACGCGCGTGGCAGGCCCGAACGCGGGGCGCGGCACGCGCGGCCCGGGGCGCCCGGGATGCGCGCGACGCGCCCGGCAACCCGGAACGCGCGGGCGCGGAGGTCGCGGCCCGGGGCGGGCCCGACGTGCCCCAACAGCCCGGGACGCACGGGCCCGGCCGGTCCCAGGACACCCCCGCGCGGCCCCGAGCCCGGGCTGCCCACCCGCTCAACCGGCGCCGACACCCCGCTCCGGCGACGGCGGCACCGACGCCCGGCGAGCCCGGACCAGCCCGCGCGCGCCGTGGCACGGGGTGCTCGGGCGGCCGCGCCCGGCGACCCCCGGCCGCCCCCGGACCCGGCGCGTCCGGCGACCCCCGGACCCGGCCGCCCCCAGAGCCCGGCGCCTCCGGCGCCCCGGCGCCCCCGGCGCCCTACGCCTCGGCCGGGTGGCGGACGTTCGCGTTGACCCAGTCGACGATCGCCGTCGTCGTCGCGCCCGGGGTGAAGATCTCCGCGACGCCCTGGTCCTTCAGGGGGGCGATGTCGTCCTCCGGGATGATGCCGCCGCCGAAGACCTTGATGTCCGCCGCGTCGCGGTCCTTCAGGAGTTCGATCACCTTGGCGAAGAGCGTGTTGTGCGCGCCGGAGAGGATCGAGAGGCCGATCGCGTCGGCGTCCTCCTGGATCGCCGTGTCCACGATCTGCTCGGGCGTCTGGTGCAGGCCGGTGTAGATGACCTCCATACCCGCGTCGCGCAGCGCCCGCGCGATCACCTTCGCCCCGCGGTCATGGCCGTCGAGGCCCGGCTTCGCCACCACCACACGGATCGGACCGGTCACACCCATCACTGCCTCCACATGCGTCTCCCGTGCCTGAAGGGCCGGGGATGTGAACGAACGTTATCCACAGCATCCCGCAAGCCGCCGTTTCGCGGTGAGCCGGGAGGGGGAAATCACACATGGGACATTGTTCACGGGCATCCACCCCTGACCCTCCGGCGGTTTCGCCGGGTGGGGCGGGCGCCCGGGGAGCCGCACCGGGTCGCCGTATCACCGCGCCGTCAGCCGCACGGCACGGTGGTACGGGCCTCCGTCCGCGCGGGTCGCCTCCGATACGGCGCTCCGCCCGGGCCTCCGTCGGCGCGGCGCCCGTCCGGAGCAGGAGGCCGACCATGAAGACCCCCAGCCTGCCGTTCCCCGCCCCGCCGACCGCACTGCTGAGAGCGACCGCGCTGGAGCTCTTCGTGCTCGCCGGGCACGCCCTGCTGTATCCGACCGGGATCGCCGGTGAACGCCACCCGGGCCGCGCCCCGGCGGACGAGGGCGCCGAGCCCGTCGACCGCCCGGACATCACGCCCACCGACCGGCCACCCGTCGTCTTTCTTCACGGTTTCATCGACAACCGCTCCGTCTTCGTCCTGCTGCGCCGCTCCCTGGCCCGGCACGGCTGGCTCCATCTGGAATCGCTCAACTACTCCCCGCTGACCAGCGACATCCGTACGGCCGCCGAGTTGCTGGACCGGCACATCGAGGAGATCTGCGCGCGCACCGGCCACCCCCGGGTGGACATCGTGGGCCACAGCCTGGGCGGCCTCATCGCCCGCTATTACGTACAGCGGCTGGCCGGTGACCGCCGGGTGCGGACCCTCGTCACGCTGGGCACGCCGCACTCCGGGACCGCCGTCGCCCCGCTGGCCGGGGCGCTGCCCATCGTGCGGCAGATGCGCCAGGGCTCGGCCCCCGTCGAGGAGCTGCGGCTGCCCGCGCCCGGCTGCCGTACCCGGTTCGTCAGCTTCTGGAGCGAACTCGACCGGGTGATCGTCCCCGCCGAGGCGGCCTGCGTCGACCACCCGGATCTGGACGCGGTCAACGTACGCGTCACCGGCATCGGCCACCTCGCGCTGCCGGTGCACCCGGCCGTGGCGGCGGCCGTGCGGCAGGCGCTGGACGAGGCGGAGCCCGCCCGGGAGGCCCCCGGGACCGCCCCCGGAACCACCCGCTCCACCCCCGCCGCCTAAACCGAACAAACTTCGAACATAGAGCCAAGGCTCTGTGCGGGCGCCGCCGAAAGACGGCCGATTGCCCGTTTTCCCGCGCGTCCCGGCGCCGTCGAAGATTGTCGATGGCGGATACCGCCGGGTACAGTCGCCGCCAGTTCTCCCGGGGTACCCCACGCCCCCGGAACCTGGTCCTGCTGCCGAGGCGAGAGAGAAGTTGGTGAACGACCAGCACCCCCACGCCGGGTATGCCGGATACGACGGCTACTCCACAGGCAGCCTCGACACGGGCAGCTTCGAAACGGACCCGCTCTTCGGCGCCCTCCCCGGCACCGGCGCCGGCTACGACGGCGCCTATGACGCCTCGTACGACACCTCACAGGGCTACGGCATCCCGTACACCGGCGGCGAGACCGCCTACGGCGCGTACGACACCACCCAGTGGGACACGGGCGCGCACCACGGCTACCAGGCCCAGCAGCACCCGCAGTACGAGACCGCGCAGTACGACACCACCACGGCCTGGCTGCCGGACGGCTACTCCTCCGGCCAGTGGGACACCACCACCTGGACCGCCGCCGCCCCCGCGTGGCCCTCGGACGACACGGGGACGTACGACACCGGCGTGTACGACGCCACCGCCTGGAACACCGGCGCCACGCCCGGGCACGAAGAGCAAAATGTGCAAAGCCCGGCCGCCTCGAACGAAGCCGAACAGCCGGAGCCCTCGGAGACGTACGAGACCTACGAGTCGTACGAGAACGGCGAGTCGTACGAGAACGGCGACTACGACCCGTACGAGCCCCACCGCCGCGCCGCCGACGGCACCGAGCCGGATGAGGCCCCCGAGCCGCACCCCGATCTCGCCCCCGCCGAGCCCCGCCGGGGCGGCCGCAGCCGCAGGCGTTCCCCCGCGAAGCGCTCCGCACTCCTCACCGTCGCTGTTCCCTCCGCCTGCGTGATGAGCGTGGCCGGGATCGCCGCCGCCTCCGTGAGCGGGATGGGCGGCGACGAGACGAAGAAGGACGCGACCACCACCATGGCCGCCGCCGACCCGGGCACGGTCAAGCCGGTCGCGGCCAACAACGAGCTGGACACCCAGCTCGCCAACCTCAGCGCCGACGCGGAGAACTTCGCGGACCGCGCCAGCCGCACCCAGGAACGCATCGACCTGAAGGAGCGGCAGGCCGCCGAGAAGAAGAAGCGCGAGGAGGAGGCGGCCCGCAAGGAGGCCCTGCGCCCCAAGTTCGTGATGCCGGTCAAGCAGCACGGGCTGAGCGCCTACTTCGGGCAGGCGGGCGTCAACTGGATGTCCGTGCACACGGGCATCGACTTCCCCGTCCAGTACGGCACCCCGGTGATGGCGGCGACCGACGGCACGGTCCGCACGCAGTACAACACCGCCTACGGCAACATGGCCATCGTGACCATGGCCGACGGCACGGAGACCTGGTACTGCCACCTCAGCAGCACCCGTATCCGCTCGGGCCCGGTCAAGGCCGGTGACGTCATCGCGTACTCGGGGAGCTCCGGGAACTCGACCGGCCCGCACATGCACTTCGAGGTGCGGCCGGGCGGCGGGGCGGCGATCGACCCGCTGCCGTGGCTGCGCAGCCACGGGATCAACCCGACCTGACCCGACACGACCGTCGTCACGGCCGGGGCCTCGGGGGCTCCGGCCGTGACGCGTGTCTCAGAGCTTCTGCACCGGCGCGTACCGCAGGAGCAGCTTCTTGGGGCGGTCGTCGCCGAAGTCGACCGTGGCCTTCGCCTGGTCGCCGACGCCCTCGACCGCCGTCACCGTGCCCAGACCGAACTGGTCGTGCGTGACCCGGTCGCCCGCCACCAGCGTGATCGTCGGCTTGTCCGAGGTCCGCCGGGTCGCGAAA
This sequence comes from Streptomyces sp. CB01249, assembly GCF_001905735.1. Classification (GTDB taxonomy): domain Bacteria; phylum Actinomycetota; class Actinomycetes; order Streptomycetales; family Streptomycetaceae; genus Streptomyces. The sequence goes on along the minus strand of NZ_LISW01000002.1, from coordinate 607,936 downwards.
CCGGAGGGGCCGGAGCGGGCGCGGGAGGCGGAGAGCGACGAGGTGATGCCCGAGGTGGGGCCCGCCGGGGCGGCCATCGGACCCTTCCGCTTCCAGTCCAGGTGCTGGTCCGGGATCTCCTCCAGGAACCGCGACGGCGGGTTGTACGAGGGCTGGCCCCAGGCGCTGCGCATGGCAGCCCGGGTCAGATACAGCCGCTCGCGGGCGCGGGTGATGCCGACGTAGGCGAGGCGGCGCTCCTCCTCCAGCTCCTTGACCTGGCCGAGCGCCCGCATGTGCGGGAAGACGCCGTCCTCCATGCCGGTCAGGAAGACGACCGGGAATTCGAGGCCCTTCGCGGTGTGCAGGGTCATCAGCGTGATGACGCCGGAGCCGTCGGTGTCCTCGTCGGGGATCTGGTCGGAGTCGGCGACGAGCGCCACCTTCTCCAGGAACTCCGCGAGCGTGCCCGCGCCCTCCTCCTCGCCCCGGTCCTGCTCGAATTCGAGCGCGACGGCGGCGAGCTCCTGAAGGTTCTCGATGCGGGTCTCGTCCTGCGGGTCGGTGGACGCCTGGAGCTCGGCGAGATAGCCCGTACGCTCCAGGACCGCTTCCAGCACCACGGCGGGACCGGCGCCGGACTCCACGACCGTGCGCAGCTCCTCCATCAGCGTGTTGAACCGCTTGACGGCGTTGGCGGAGCGGGCGGCCATGCCGTACGCCTCGTCCACGCGGCGCAGCGCCTGCGGGAAGGTGATCTTCTCGCGCAGCGAGAGCGCGTCGATCATGGCCTCGGCGCGCTCGCCGATGCCGCGCTTGGGCACGTTGAGGATGCGGCGGAGCGGGACGGTGTCCTCGGGGTTGGCGAGGACCCGCAGGTAGGCCAGGACGTCCCGGACCTCCTTGCGCTCGTAGAAGCGGACGCCGCCGACGACCTTGTAGGGCAGGCCGACGCGGATGAAGATCTCCTCGAAGACACGGGACTGCGCGTTCGTCCGGTAGAAGACGGCGACGTCGCCGGCCTTGGCGTCGCCCGCGTCGGTGAGGCGGTCGATCTCCTCGGCGACGAACTGCGCCTCGTCGTGCTCGGTGTCCGCGACGTAGCCCGTGATGCGGGCGCCGGTGCCCGCGTTGGTCCAGAGGTTCTTGGGGCGGCGGCTCTCGTTGCGCTCGATGACCGCGTTGGCGGCGGACAGGATCGTCTGGGTGGAGCGGTAGTTCTGCTCCAGGAGGATCGTCGTCGCGTCCGGGTAGTCCTCCTCGAACTGGAGGATGTTGCGGATGGTCGCGCCCCGGAAGGCGTAGATCGACTGGTCGGCGTCACCCACGACGCACAGCTCGGCGGGCGCGTTCTCCGGACCGGCCGGGCCGACCAGCTCGCGTACCAGCGTGTACTGGGCGTGGTTGGTGTCCTGGTACTCGTCCACGAGGACGTGCCGGAAGCGGCGGCGGTAGTGCTCGGCGACGTCGGGGAACGCCTGGAGCAGGTGGACCGTCGTCATGATGATGTCGTCGAAGTCCAGCGCGTTGGCCTCGCGCAGCCGGGCCTGGTACATCGCGTACGCCTGGGCGAGCGTCTTCTCGAAGCCGTCCGAGGCCTGTCCGGCGAAGGTCTCCTCGTCGATGAGCTCGTTCTTGAGGTTGGAGACCTTGGCGGTGAAGGACTTCGGCGGGTAGCGCTTCGGGTCCAGCTCCAGATCGCGGCAGACCAGGGCCATGAGCCGCTTGGAGTCGGCCGCGTCGTAGATCGAGAACGAGGACGTGAAGCCGAGCTTCTTGGACTCGCGGCGCAGGATGCGGACGCAGGCGCTGTGGAAGGTCATGACCCACATCGCGTTGGCCCGGGGCCCGACCAGCTGCTCGACGCGCTCCTTCATCTCGCCGGCGGCCTTGTTGGTGAAGGTGATCGCCAGGATCTGGCCGGGGTGGACGCCCCGCTCGGCCAGCAGGTGGGCGATGCGGTGGGTGAGCACCCTGGTCTTGCCGGAACCGGCGCCGGCGACGATGAGCAGGGGCGACCCGGCGTGCACGACGGCGGCGCGCTGCTCGGTGTTCAGCCCGTCGAGCAGCGCCTCGGGGTCGATGACGGGGCGGTGCGCGCCGTCGCGGTAGTACGCGTCACGGGGCGGCGGGGGCCCGTCGAACACGCCCGCGAACAGGTCCTCCGGCACCGCTTCGGGTGCGGGGTCCTCGGGGGGCGGCGGGGCCGCGTCCTCCTCCTGCTGGAGGCCGGCCAGGAAACTGTCGTCAAAGAGGCTGCTCATCGCTGTCCGAGTCTAAGGCGCCCGACTGACACCCGGCCCCGCTCCGAAAAGGTCACGGAAATGTATCGGGCATATCGCACACCAACCTTCACAGCGGCCCCATGCGTTGGCTAGCGTGCACGTTCGGACGGCCCGTACCCCCAGAGGCGACCTACGCCGAGCGTGCCGCCACGCCGAATCCGGGCCCGCCCGGAACCGGGGACCCACACGCAGTACCGGGGTGAATCGGTCCTTCCCCACCGGACCGTAGGGCAGCCTTCCGTTCCGCCCGAACCCGACAGCTAACCCGGTAGGCGGTCCACGGAAGGAGATGCCGGCCTTGGCGTCGCATCGCAAACCGCGCCCCCGGGTGCGTTCCACCGTCCCCGCGGTCGGGCTGACCTCGGCCGCGCTGGCCTCGGTGACCCTGCTGTCCTCGCAGAGCGCGATGGCCGCGCCCGCGCCGAAGCCGAGCATCGAGGAAGTCCAGAAGAAGGTGGACGACCTCTACCGGCAGGCCGGCAACGCGACCCAGAAGTACAACCAGGCCAAGGAGGCCACGGACAAGCAGAAGTCCAAGGTCGACGCGCTCCTGGACGAGGTGGCCAAGCGCACGGAGAAGGTGAACGACGCCCGCAGGACGCTGGGGAACTACGCCGCCGCCCAGTACCGCAACGGCGGCCTCGCGCCGACCGCGACCTTCTTCCTGGCCGACGACCCGCAGTCGTTCTTCGACCAGACCCACCTCATGGACCGCATGGCCGAGCGCCAGCAGCAGGCGGTCGCGAACTTCCGTACGCAGCAGGCGAAGGTGTCCAAGCAGCGGGCCGAGGCCGTGGAGAGCCTGGAGACGCTGACCGAGTCCCAGGCCGCGCTGCGCACCAGCAAGCAGGACGTCCAGACAAAGCTGACCGAGGCCCGGACGCTGCTGTCGAAGTTGACCGCCGAGGAGAAGGCGCGCCTGGCGGAGCTGGAGCGGAAGAAGGAGGCGGAGGCCAAGCGGAAGGCGGCGGAGCTGGCGAAGAAGCAGGCCGCCGCCAAGAAGGAGGCCGAGCGGAAGGCCAAGGAGTCGGGCGGCAGCGGTACGGAGACGGGCTCGGGCTCCGGCTCCGGTACGGGGTCCGGCAGCAGCGCCTCCACGAAGGCGGAGAAGGTCCTCGCGTTCGCCCGCGCCCAGATCGGCAAGCCGTACGTCTGGGGGGCGACCGGCCCCGCCTCGTACGACTGCTCGGGGCTGACCCAGGCGGCCTGGAAGGCGGCGGGCGTCGACATCCCCCGTACGACCTGGGACCAGGTGAACGTCGGGACGCGGGTCGCCACGGCGGATCTGCAGCCGGGTGACCTGGTGTTCTTCTACGACGACATCAGCCACGTCGGGATCTACAAGGGCGACGGAATGATGATCCACGCGCCGAAGCCCGGGGCGAACGTGCGCGAGGAGTCGATCTACTACATGCCGATCTACGGGAGTGTGCGCCCCGCCTGACCGGGGAGGAGGGCCGGCCCGCGCGGGCCGGCCCCCGCTTTCGGGGCGCGTCCGCCGCTCAGGTCCAGAGCGTGGCGATGAAGATGTTCGCCAGGGTCAGCGCGCCGACCGCCGCGAAGACGCCCTTCTCGACCTTCTCCTCGTCCCGCTTGACGTAGACGAGCCCCAGGATCACGACGAGGAACAGCAGCTTGATGCCGATCTTGACGTTGTTCACGGGGTGGTCGTCGGCCTGGTCCAGGCCGACCAGGGCGACACCGGTGACGAGCATGGTCAGCGCGCCGTGCAGCATGCCGGGGACGAAGCGGGCGGTGCCGGCCTTCATCGCCTTCATCTGGCCGAGGAAGCCGCCGAGCAGGGCGGCGATGCCGATGATGTGCAGGGCGACGACGAAATCGATGAGTACGCGCATGGTTCCGCACCCTAGAACCCTCTCCCCGGACCGCTCCGGGCAGGGTGGGGCCTACGGGCCGCTTGAATGATGAATGCACTTTTTGCCTGATTCTGTAGCCCTTTTCCCGGTCACTCAGGCTTCATGTGCGGTCATTCACCGACAATGCCACGCCAAGAGCGGGCAATAACCGTCATAACGACACCTTCCCGTGACCTCGGATTAGCGTCCCTTCCCGGTGGCCGTGGCAGAGGAACCGTCCTCGCCGACCACCGGAGAAGCCCGCCGGTATACCCCGTCGGGCCGTCGCACGGAAGGACGCCCGCCCCCGTGGCAGCGCATCGCAAACCCAGGCAGCGCCTCACCACCGCCTCCGCGGCCCGCACCGCGGCGACCCTCGCCGTCGCCGGAGCCGCGACGGCCGCCGTGCTGCCCGGAGCCGCGCACGCGGACCCCGCGCCCACCGCGAAGCAGGTCAAGGCCCAGGTGGACCGGCTGTACCGGGAGGCGGAGGTCGCCACCGAGAAGTACAACGGCGCGAAGTCCGAGGCGACCGCCGCCGCCAAGTCGGTCGACGCCCTGCGCGACGAGGCCGCCCGCAGGACCGCCCGCCTCAACACCGCCCGCGACGTGCTCGGCGCGTACGCCGCCGCGCAGTACCGGTCCGGCGGGATCGACCCCTCCGTGCAGCTGGCGCTCTCCTCCGACCCGGACCAGTACCTGCGCCGCGCCACCTACGCGGAGCGGGCCGGTGAGCGCCGGGCCACCGAGGTGCGCTCGGTGCGCCGCCAGGTCGCGGAGATCGCCCAGGTACGCGCCGAGGCGGCCGGGAAGCTCACCGAGCTGGCCTCCCGGCAGGCCGCCCTGAAGGAGCACCGGGCGACCGTCCGCGCCAAGCTGGCCGAGGCCCGCCGCCTGCTCGCCCGCCTCACCCCGGCCGAGCGCGCCTCCTACGACGCCTCCGAGGACGGGCGCGGGGCCGGTCACGCGGACCGCGGCGCGCCCCGCGCCGCCGTCGCCGCGCCCAACGCGCGCGCCGCCCAGGCGGTCGCCTTCGCGTACAACTCCCTGGGCAAGCCGTACGTGTGGGGCGCGACCGGGCCCAACTCCTTCGACTGTTCCGGGCTGACCCAGGCCGCCTGGCGCGCCGCCGGGGTCTCGCTGCCCCGGACCACGTACACGCAGATCAACGCCGGGCAGCGGGTGCCGCGCTCCCAGCTGGCCCCCGGGGACCTGGTGTTCTTCTACTCGGGCATCAGCCATGTCGGCCTGTACATCGGGAACGGCCGGATGATCCACGCGCCGCGTCCCGGGGCGCCGGTCCGGATCGCGCCCATCGACGAAATGCCTTTCGCGGGGGCGACCCGGGTGGCATAGGCTCCGGCCCTCCGAAGCCAACGGCCCGAAGGACACCCGCACATGCCGATGGACGCCGACGTCCAGACCCATGCCCGTACGCTCACGCTGCGCTCCCCGGACCACGTCCGGGTGGGGCCGTTCGTGATCCGCTACAACCCGAACTGGTCGCTGAAGTACGCCAACTACGCGATCCCGGACCAGGACGCGGAGCCGACGCCCGGCGAACTCGACGCGCTGATAGCGGCGTTCCGCGAGCGGGACCGGATGCCCCGCCTGGAGTTCCTGCCCGGCTGGGCGCCCGCCGTCGAACCGGCGCTGCTCGCCGCCGGGTTCACCGTCGAGAACCGGGCGCCGATCCTCGCCTGCGCCCCCGGCGACCTGACCGACCCGAAGCCGGTCGCGGACCTAGTCATGGCCGAGCCCGCCACCGACCCGGAGTTCGCGGCCGCCGCGCTCGTCCAGCACCTGGGCTACGGCGGGGAGGGCGAGCCCGAGGACGGCACGGTCGAGTGGCTGCGCAACGCGGTGGCCGGCGGCGGGGTCGCCGCGCTCGCGACGGTCGGCGGCGTACCCGCGGGCGCGGGCGGCTGCTCGGTCCCGGTGGACGGGCTCAGCGAACTGGCGGGCCTGGCGGTCGGCGCGGACTTCCGCCGCCGGGGCATCGGCGCCGCGCTCTCCGCCCATCTGACGCGCACCGCGTTCGACCGGGGCTGCCGGGTGGTGTGGCTGGAGCCGGGCGACGCCGACGTGGAGCGGATCTACGCCTCCATCGGGTACCGCAGGATCGGCGAGAAGCTGAACATCTCGCTCGACCCGTCCTGATCCGAAAAAGCCCTCAGACCAGCCGTCGCGCCGTCGCCCAGCGGGTCAGTTCGTGGCGGTTGGAGAGCTGGAGCTTGCGCAGCACCGCCGAAACGTGGGACTCGACCGTCTTCACCGAGATGAACAGCTGCTTCGCGATCTCCTTGTACGCGTAGCCCCGGGCGATCAGGCGCAGCACCTCGCGCTCGCGCTGGGTCAGCCGGTCCAGGTCCTCATCGACCGGGGGCGCGTCCGTCGAGGCGAAGGCGTCGAGGACGAAGCCGGCCAGGCGGGGAGAGAAGACGGCGTCGCCGTCCTGGACCCGGAAGACCGAATCGACCAGGTCGGTGCCGGTGATCGTCTTGGTGACGTATCCCCGGGCGCCGCCGCGGATGACACCGATGACGTCCTCGGCGGCGTCCGACACGGAGAGCGCGAGGAAGCGCACCGGGTTCTCGGCGGCGCCCATCAGGGGCGCGCAGCGGCGCAGCACCTCGACGCCGCCGCCACCGGGGAGGTGGACGTCGAGGAGGACGACCTCGGGGCGGGTCGCCGTGATGACGGTGACCGCCTGGTCGACGTCGGCCGCCTCGCCGACGACCTCGACGCCGGTCTCCTCGGTGCGGCCGATCTCGGCCTGTACGCCGGTGCGGAACATCCGGTGGTCGTCGACGAGCACGACTCGTACCCGGCGCTCCGGGTTCTCCTGGCCCCCGGTCGCCTCACTGGTCCCGTTCATCGCTCGTCCTCTCCATCTCAAGCTCGACCTCGGTGCCCCCGCCGGGCACCGAACGCAGCCGGGCCGTGCCGCCGTTGCGCTGCATCCGGCCGATGATCGATTCTCGTACGCCCATTCTGTCCCCCGGTACGGAGTCCAGGTCGAATCCCGGGCCCCGGTCGCGCACGGAGACGAAGACCGTGCGGCCCTCGACCTCCGCGTAGACCTGGACGGCGCCTCCCTCGCCACCGTACTTGGCGGCGTTGACCATCGCCTCGCGTGCGGCCTGCATCTGCGCGGCCAGCTTCTCGTCCAGCGGGCAGTCGCCGACGACGACGACCTCCAGAGGGACGCCGTGCTTGTCCTCGACCTCGGCGGCGGCCCGTTTGACGGCCTCGGCCAGGGTCTCCGGCTCGTCGTCCTCGTCCTTGCCGGTGCCCTCGGGGTTGTACAGCCAGTTGCGCAGCTCGCGTTCCTGGGCGCGGGCGAGCCTGCGGACCTCCCCGGCGTCGTCGGCGTTGCGCTGGATCAGGGTGAGGGTGTGCAGGACGGAGTCGTGGACGTGGGCGGCGACCTCGGCGCGCTCCTGGGCCCGGATGCGCATGAGGCGTTCCTCGGAGAGGTCCTGCGTCATGCGGACGAGGTAGGGGCCGGCGAGGAGCGCGATGCCGGTGAGCACGGCGATGGCGGCGGTGATGACGTTGCCGAGCTGGGCGGCGGAGCCGCGTACGACCATGAAGACGGCGAGGCCGAGGCCGACGAGGGCGACTCCGGCCAGGGCGCGGGCCAGTTGCAGGACCCGGCGGCGGCGGCCGACCTCCATCCAGCGGGCGCGGCGGGCGTTGTCGGCCTGGCGCCAGACCAGGACGGAGCCCGCGCCGATGAGGAGGCTGGGCCAGATGTAGCGGTCGGCCTTGCTGCCCATGTCGACGTTGCCGACGAAGATGAAGGCGCCGACGAGCAGCGCGATGAGGGCGAAGAGCTGGCCCTTGTCGGGTTTGCGGAGGCGGCGGGTGCCGTCGGGGGCGGTCTCGAAGACGGATCGGGGGCCGTCCACACCGCCGACGCCGAGCGGGACCACGATCCAGAACACCGCGTAGAGCAGGGCGCCGAGGCCGTCCGCGAAGAACAGACCGAGGAAGACGAACCGGAGCCAGGCGACCGGGAGTCCGAGGTGTCCCGCGAGCCCGCGCGCCACTCCGCCGAGGAGCCGGCCGTCGGCGCTGCGGTACAGCTTGCGCAGCGGAGGCTCCTCCGGGTCGGGGGCGTGGGAGCTTGCGGCTCGGGTGGTGGCGGCTGGCATGGTCCGATCGTCACATGCCCGTACGGACGAGGGCATCAGGGTCGGCCCCCACTTCGACCCTGAGACGGCCGGGACGCGAGGCAGGGTGAGGGCCCGAGGCGGGGTCCGGCATCCCTGAGAGGCGGGCGGGGCAATATCAGGGACCGGCCAGGGTCGGGGCGGGTGCCGGTGGGGCGCGGGGGCCGTCACCATGGAGTCATGACCGTTCCCCAGGACGCGCCGCCCGGCGCCGCACCTCCCCCGGACCCCGCTCCGCGCCTGCACCGCAGCCCGCGGCACAAGGTGGTGGCCGGGGTGTGCGGCGGGATGGGCCGGTACTGCGACGTCGATCCGGTGATCTTCCGGATCGTGCTCGGGGTGCTGTCGGTGACCGGCGGTTTCGGGCTGATCTTCTACGGCTTCGCCTGGCTGCTGATCCCGGCGGAGGGCGAGGAGGAGAACGAGGCGCGGCGGCTGCTGTCGGGCCGGGTCGAGCTGGCGTCGCTGAGCGCGGTGCTGTGCGCGCTGATCGGCTGCGGTCTCTTCCTGTCGATGCTTGGCAACGGCGGCACGCTGGCGTTCTCCGCGATGCTGTCGCTCGCGGTCGTCGGCTTCTCCATGTGGACGCAGGCGCGCAAGAGGGCCGATCCGGAGGACCCGCTGCACCAGGCGGCCGCGCAGGCGGCGTCGGAGGCGCCGCCCGAGGTGAAGGCGCCGCCGGTGCTGTCGTGGCCGTCGTGGTGGCGCGACCCCATAGTCAAGGACGGCTCGACCGGGAAGGTGGCGATCGGCTACCTGTGGGGACCGCACGACGCGGCGGTCCTCGGCGAGCCGCGCGGGGCGACGCCGGACGCGCCGTTCCGCCCACCGCCGCCCCGGTCTCGGGAGGTGCGGGGGCCGCGGTCCCTCGCGGGCCCGGCGTTCCTCGGCGCGCTGCTCGCGGGCGGTCTCGGTACGGGGCTGACCTGGGGGTCCGAGCCGATGGGCACGAGCCTGGAGGTCGGGTTCGCCGCCGCGCTCGGGGTGTTCGGGCTGGCGATCCTGATCAGCGCGTTCATCGGGCGGACCGGGTTCGGCACCCTGCTGCTGGCGATGATCACGTCCGGGCTGCTGGTGGGCGCCGCCTCGCTGCCCAAGGACATCGGCACGCACTGGGTGCGCGAGGAGTGGCGCCCGGCGTCCGTGGCCGCGGTCGAGCCGTTGTACGCGATCGGCTCGGGCCAGGCCGAGCTGGACCTGACACGGATCACGGTGCCGAAGGGCAAGACCGTGAGGACCCGGGTGGAGGCCCGGGCGGGCCGGGTGCTCGTGCACGTCCCGCCGGAGGTCACCGTCCGGGTGCACGCGCGGACCCGGTTCGGCGCGCTCGTGGTGGTGGACGGCCACCGCAAGGGCGATCTGGACATCCGCGCCACGCAGGACCAGCGCAAGACGCTGTCACCGGCCGAGGGCAGCACCCCGGGCGGCACGATCGACCTGGATCTGGAAGTGGACTACGGACAGGTGGAGGTCAACCGTGCCGCGTCATGAGTTCCGGCCGGGGCGGGCCGTCTCCGGCCTGGTGATGCTGGCCCTGGCCGCCGGATACGCGGCGGACGCGGCGGGCGCCTGGGACGCCCCGCCGCAGTTCTTCATCGTGCTGTTCTCCGGCGGGCTGTGGACGGCCGCGTGGGTGACCTGGATCGGCTACCGGATCCGTCGGCGGCGCGCGGTGAGGAGCGCGTCCAGCGAGAGCGACGGAGCCCCGCCCAGCAGCAGCGGCAGCCATGCCATGAGGTAGATCAGGTCGTTGCCGAGGTAGTACGGCGAGACCTGCCAGCTGACGGTGAGCCACAGGCTCAGCGAGATGAGGGCGCCGCCGAGCGCGGCGATCCTCGCCCACAGGCCGAGGAGGGTGCCGATGCCGACGGCCAGCTCGCCGAACGCGATCGCGTAACCGAAGCCGGACGGGCTGTGCAGCGCCAGGTCGACCAGGCCCGGGATCGCGGCGGAGTCGCGGACGGCGTGCATCTGCTCGCCGATCGACCCGGGCCCGGTGGCGTGGAAGAAGGCGCTGTCGGTGAGCTTGTCGAGCCCGGCGTACACAAAGGTGACGCCGAGGAAGATCCGCAGCGGCAGCAGGGCGTGCTCCCGCGCGAGGTCCCGCAGGCTGCTGCCCTCGCCCTGGACGCGCCCCAGGCCCCGCCCGTTACCGCCGTACCCGTACATGCTGCTCCCGCCTTCCGCGGCCGTGCGTCGCCGGACCGTACGGCCCGTCACCCGACCTTACGTACGAACGGAGCGGAGGGCTCCGGAAGGGGTCAGTCCGTGACGTCGATGGCGACCGGGGCCGTCTCCGTGCCCGCGGCCGTCACCACCTGCACCTCGACCACGCCCGGCTCCACCTCGACCGGCACCGGCACGGTCAGCAGCGTGTCGGAGGGATTCGCGAAGCCACCGGGGACCGGCACCAGCGGGACATGGACGTGCACGGTCCCGATCCGCACCACGACCCGGGCCAGCCGGTCCGGGGCCCCCGCGCCCGGCGGCACGAATCCGGCACCCCGGATCTCGATGTCGTCCCCGGTCCGGATCGGCGCGTCCAGGTCGCCCGCCTCGCGGGACCGGACGACCGAGAGCACGACGGGCCGGCCGCCCTCGCCGAACTTCCCGGTGAAGTAGACGGCCGCCGAAACGGCCACCAGGAGGGCGAGGCCCCACGGCAGGTCGGGCAGCTGCTCGGGCCTGCGGGCCAGGCGGACGGCGGCGAACACCACGGCGACCGTGGACACCAGCACGTACTGCACGTCCGTGAAGCCGCCGCGCCCCGAGTCGTCGGTGAGCAGGTCCGCCGCGCGCGGCCGGTCGGCGCGGAGCTTCTGGAGCCGCCCGGACAGCACCCGTACGCTCACCACCCGGCGCACGGCGACCGCCACGGCGCACACCAGCGCGAGCACCGCCACGATCCCGGCGCCGCGCGCCAGGTCCAGGCCGTCGATCAGCTCGTCGCGGCGGGCGTGCCCGGAGGCGGCGGCCAGTTCCAGGGCGAGGACGAGCACGGAGAACACGGCGAGCAGCACCCAGGACGCGGCGACCGCGCGGGAGGTGGAGAGCCGGTTGTCCTCGCCGATCAGCGGGGCGAGGAGGCCGCCGCGGGCCCGGTGGACGTGCGCGGCGGCGGTCAGCAACCCGGCGGTGACCAGGCCGGCGACGAGTCCGGCGGTACGGGCATGGGTCCAGCCCGCCCCGATCGCGGTGGCGGCCTCGGCGAGGGCGAGGACGGCGAGGCCGCCCCAGACGACGACCAGGGTGCGCTGCCACACCCGGTACAGCCAAGCGTCCCCGGCCTCGCGGCCCCGGTCGGCCACCTCGCGCGCGGACTCGGTCAGCTCGTCGGAGACCCACTGCCGGGTCGCGGACGCCGACTGGGCGACCCCGGCGGGCAGCCCCTGTCCGGCGGCGAACTCGTCGCGCTTGGCCAGGAAGGCGGCCACCGCGCGCCGGTGTCCCTGGCGCGCCCCGTGCGGGCAGTCCCCGCAGGTGCAGCCGCCGCCGTGCGCGCCCTGTCGTGCCTCGTCCAACGCCACGGAGAACGCCGCCCTTTCCCGCCCCTGTTGCCGCCGTCGGCGGGTCAACTCGTCTGTGAACGCTGCGAATTGTGCCGTACGGGGTGGAGGGGTGCCGCATCGGGGCGCACCGGAGGGGTGCCTTCGTCAGCGTGTTCGATACCCGCTCAGGTGCTGAGCACGAGGTAGGCCAGGCCGAACGTGCCCCGGTAGCCGCCGTAGTAGCCGGTGCGCCGCTCGTCCACGGCGGCGACGACCCCGTCGCGCAGGGGGTGTTCCGGGTGGGCCAGGGCCCAGCGCTCGCCCCGGCCGATGTTGGCGTGCGACTCGAAGAGGTCCCATTCCCGCTGGTCGGCGGCGGTCACCTGAAGTGCCCGCAGCCCGGCCGCCTCGGCCTGCCGGATCAGGTCGAGCAGCGAGCCGAAGTCCTCGCGTTCGGCGCCGAGCCCGGCGAGCGCGGCGTCGTCCGGCTCCCGTTCCCAGAAGCCCTCGCCGAACAGAACCCGGCCGCCGGGCCGTACGGATGCCCGCAGCGCGGCCAGGGCCTCGGGGGTGCCGCCGGGCCAGGCGTGCGAGGCGCCGATGGACACCGCGAGGTCGTAGTCCTTCTCCGGCCACTCGGCGGCGGGGACCTCGTGGAACCGTACGCGCTCCGCGAGGCCGCGGTCCGCCGCGAGTGCGCGGCCGCGGGCGGTGGCCTCCGGGTCGGTCTCGACTCCGTCGCCGGTGCTGCCGGGGGCGGACTCCACGAGGCGCATCAGTAGTTCGCCCCAGCCGCTGCCGAGGTCGGCGATGCGGGCGGTGGGGGGTGGGGCGCAGGCGGTGATCAGGTGGGTGGCGTGGTGGGTGGAGAGGGGGGTGTTCCAGGTCAGGTGGGTGTTGTGGGGGGCGGACATCAGGGGGCGGATTTCTTCTGCGGACATGGGGGCGGAGCCTGTCATGGGCGGTCCGTGGCCGCCACGCGTTTTCAGGGTGCGCGGGTGGGGGGGTGCGCCTGCGGCGGGCCTGTTCCCCTACCCGCCCCTTCCCGAAACCGGGGCGCTGCCCCGGGCCCCGCTCCTCAAGCGCCGGAGGGGCTGGGTTGTGCGGCGGAGTGGGTTTCCGCGGGCCGGATACGGCGATGCCGCCGCCCGGTTCGTCGGGCGGCGGCATCGTCACGGAGTCTCGGGGAGGGTTACTCCCACTCGATCGTCCCCGGCGGCTTGCTCGTCACGTCGAGTACCACGCGGTTGACGTCGGCGACCTCGTTCGTGATGCGGGTGGAGATCTTCGCCAGGGTCTCGTACGGGAGCCGGGACCAGTCGGCGGTCATGGCGTCCTCGGAGGAGACCGGGCGCAGCACGATCGGGTGGCCGTAGGTGCGGCCGTCGCCCTGGACGCCGACGCTGCGGACGTCCGCGAGCAGGACCACCGGGCACTGCCAGATGTCGCGGTCCAGGCCGGCCGCGGTCAGCTCCTCGCGGGCGATGGCGTCGGCCTCGCGGAGCAGGTCGAGGCGGTCCTTGGTGACCTCGCCGACGATGCGGATGCCGAGGCCGGGGCCGGGGAAGGGCTGGCGCTGGACGATCTCGTCCGGCAGGCCGAGCTCCTGGCCGACCATCCGGACCTCGTCCTTGAACAGCTGGCGCAGCGGCTCGACGAGCTCGAACTCGATGTCCTCGGGGAGGCCGCCCACGTTGTGGTGGGACTTGATGTTGGCGGTGCCGGTGCCGCCGCCGGACTCCACGACGTCCGGGTAGAGCGTGCCCTGGACGAGGAAGGCGACCTCGGGGCCGTCCTCCTGGAGGATCTCCAGCTGGGCCTGCTCGAAGACGCGGATGAACTCGCGGCCGATGATCTTCCGCTTCTGCTCCGGGTCGGAGACTCCCGCCAGCGCGTCCAGGAAGCGCTTCTCGGCGTCGACCACCTTGAGCTTGGCGCCGGTCGCGGCGACGAAGTCCTTCTCGACCTGCTCGGTCTCGCCCTGGCGCATCAGGCCGTGGTCGACGTACACGCAGGTGAGCTGGGAGCCGATGGCCTTCTGGACGAGGGCGGCGGCGACGGCGGAGTCCACGCCGCCGGACAGGCCGCAGATGGCGCGCTTGTCGCCGACCTGGGCGCGGATCGCGGCGACCTGCTCCTCGATCACGTTGCCCGTGGTCCAGGTGGGCTCGATGCCCGCGCCCCGGTACAGGAAGTGCTCCAGGACCTGCTGGCCGTGCGTGGAGTGCATGACCTCGGGGTGGTACTGGACGCCGTAGAGCTTCTTCTCGTCGTTCTCGAAGGCGGCGACCGGGACGACGTCCGTGGACGCGGTGACGGTGAAGCCCTCGGGGGCGGCGGAGCAGGCGTCGCCGTGCGACATCCACACCGACTGCTCGTCCGGGGTGCCCTCGAAGAGGGTGGAGCCGGACTTGGAGACGGTCAGCGGGGTGCGGCCGTACTCGCGGGCGCCGTTGTCGTCCACGGTGCCGCCGAGCGTGGTCGCCATCAGCTGGAAGCCGTAGCACATGCCGAAGACGGGGACCCCGGCCTCGAAGAGCGCGCGGTCGAGCGAGGGCGCGCCCTCGGCGTAGACGGAGGAGGGGCCGCCGGAGAGGATGATCGCGCGTGGGTTCTTGGCCAGCATCTCGGCCACCGGCATCGTCGACGGCACGATCTCGCTGTAGACCCGGGCCTCACGGACGCGGCGGGCGATGAGCTGGGCGTACTGCGCGCCGAAGTCGACAACCAGGACCACGTCGGTGGCGGTGTCGGGGGCGGCGGGGGGTGCTGCTGGCACGGGCGGCCTTCCGGCGGTGGAGAGGGGTCGGTCCTCCCAATTCTACCGGCGGCCGGAAGTGGCCCGGCCCGGTCAGGGGCCGCCGCCCCGGGGTGTGCGCCGTCTCACGATCCGGGCCGGGTGTGGGCGGCCGGGGGCGCGGGGGCCATACTGTCCGCATGCGTCAGCACACGACCTTCGTCTTTACCTATGGCATCCGGCCCGCCGGCTGCCATGGTCGTGCTGCTTGAGCAACTGACAAGCAACGTTCCAGGTGCCCCGGGCCGACAGGCCCGGGGCGTTCTGCGTTCCGGGCCCGTCCGGCCCCGGGGTGCCGCATCTCACCGGGAGACCGTCATGAGCAGCACCACCGGCACCGACATCACCGGCGCCCGCACCGCCGAGGCCGCGTCCCTGATCGGCGACGCCCGCACCCGTATCGATTCCCTGGACGACCGGATCATCGGACTCGTCCAGGAGCGGATGGCGGTCTCGGCGGTGATCCAGGAGGCCCGGATGACCTCGGGCGGCCGCCGGGTCAACCTGTCCCGCGAGACGGAGATCCTGGTCCGCTACCGCGAGGCGCTGGGCAAGCCGGGCACCCCGCTGGCGATGACGCTCCTGGAGCTGTGCCGGGGCCGGGTCTGAACGGCGCTCCCCCGCCGTATCCCAGTTCGGGCGGAGTCTCACCCGTACGGCGCGTGACCGGGTCCGGCGCGGCTTCGTTGGTCCCGGTGTCCGTGCCGGCCAGGTACGGATCTTCAGGGGAACCACACGTGGCTCCGCCGGGGTGTGTGGCGTACCGCGTGTACGCCGTGGGACCACGCACCGGCGTGCGTGACCGGTCGGCAGGGGACAGCAGCCCGGTCACTCGGAGGGACCGTCAGGTCGCTCCAGGGAAACGGCCGGCTCCGGGGACGCCCGGGGCCGGCCGTTTCTCCGTGTACGGGGGTCAGCGCGTCGCGCGCCGCCGGGACACCGTGAACAGCACGCCGCCCGCGAGCAGCGCGACCACGGCCGCGCCGGACGCGGCGAGCGCGACGGTGCCGGTGGAGGCGAGCGCGCCGCCGCCCGAGCCGGACGAACCGGAGGTGCCCGTGCCGCCGTGCGCGCCGCTGGTGCCGGACGAAGACGATCCGGAGCCGCTCGTCCCGCTCGTCCCGCTCGTGCCCGACGAGGACGAACCGCCCGTGGCCGTCGAGCCGCCGTTGCCGGAGCCGCCCGTCGTGGTGTCCGGGTCCTCGCCGTTGAGCTCCACCCATGCCGCGTTGTTGGCGGGCTTCGGGTCGAAGGGCAGCGGGGGCGCCTGAAGGTGGGTGTTGCGGACGACGACCGCGCCCTTGCTGCCCGGGTCGGCCGAGTCGAGCTTCAGCCGGAAGGGCAGGGCGAAGTCGGCGTCCTCCAGGACGGACATGGGCGTGGAGCAGAAGTAGCGCGGGGCCTTCTCCTGGTTCTCGCGGTACTCACCGGCCGCGGTCACGCCCCGGCAGATGTCCGGCTTGGAGACGACGTGGCTGCCGGGGGGCACGGTGAAGTCGACGGTGGCGACGGGCTCGCCGGAGCGGATGTACCCGACCCAGGCGGGGCCCTTGTTGCGGAAGCCCAGGGTCACGTCGACGGTGTCGCCCGGCTTGCCCGCGGCCCGGTCGCCGTAGGCCGCGAAGTCGGCGGTGTTGGTGGTCCGGAAGTCGGCTTCCTGCTGGTTGTCCGACGGGTCCAGGTCGGCCGAGCGGACGGCCGGGGCCTCGCGCAGGGCCAGCTTCGCGCCCTTGCCGGGGCTGAAGCGGGCGCCGGAGCGCAGCGCCGTACGGGCGTCGGTGCCGTCCTCGTTGATCCGGTAGAGGAAGCTGTCGTAGAAGGCGCGCTCGGTGGCCCGCAGGGTGGGCGGCACTTCCAGCGTGTACGTGGCGCCGGGCTCGAAGCTGCCGGGGAAGCTGCAGAGCGCGGTGGACCAGGTGCCGGGGCCCATGCCCAGGTCCTCCTCGCTGTACTCGCAGTTCTGGTAGCGCTCGGCGAATTCCAGACCGCGCGTGTTGCGCAGGGTGAGCAGGACGCCCTGGGCGGCGCGGGTGCCGTTGTTGGTGAAGGTGACCGGGACCGGCTGGCTGTCGCCGGGCTCGAGGTCCGTCTTCAGCGGCAGCGGCTTCATCGACAGGTCGGGCCCGCCGATCGACACCCGCGCGGTGAACGGCCGGAAGGTGGCGCCCTCCGCCTCGGCGGTGACCTCGATGGTGCCGGAGTCGCCGTCCTCGCTGCCTTGGGCGGCGCTGACCTGGAGTTCGGCGAGGGTCCGCAGGCCGGCCCCGATCCCGTAGTCGCGGCAGACGGCGGTGGTCCCGGTCCGCTCGCAGTCCAGGCTGCCCTCCTTGTCGAAGGACACGTCCGCGACGCCCGCCAGCTTCCCGAAGTCGAAGCGGACGGTGTAGTAGCCCTGGAAAGCGCCGTTCTCCACGTCCTCGGAGGGGTTGTCGAGCGTGATGTCAAGGCTCGCCTTCTGCGGGGAGCCCGTGGCCGGATACGGGTGCAGGGCGGTCTCGGCGGGGCCGCCGATCGTGAACTCCGGGTCGGCAGCCTGCGCGGGACCGGCCGCCGTGAGCGTTCCGGCGGCCAGCAGACCGGCCGAGGCCAGGACGCCCATCGCACGGCGGAACGGAATCGTGCTTCTCATCTCGGGGCCTTCGGGGTCGTCGGGAGCTGTGTGACCGCTGGGGCGGCGACAGGGGGTACGACCGGGGGCCACCGGGAAAAGTTGCCCGAAATCAGATCACGGATCGGGCACGAGAAGCGGAGTGATCCACCTCACATAAGGATTTCATCAGTACGAGGACAACCATCCGGGGGTCCGGCAGGTCATGCATGCGGAACACCGGTTGTCGGTTGTTGAACGACGGACCGGTTACAGCGTGAGGGGCTGCACTGGGAGGGGGGTGCAGCCCCTTCTGCTGTTCCCGAGCCCTCAGGGCCTGTCCGGCGCCTTCTCCTTCGGCGGCACCGCCGGCATCCCCAGGAACGGCAGCCTGAGCGCGCCGAACGCCTCCTTCGGGACCGCCGGTGCCTGCGGCTCCACCGCCGCCAGCCGCTCGTACGCCTCACCCTGCGCCGGGCGCCGGTCCGGCTCGCCCTTGTTAGGCCAGAACGACATCGCGCGCTCCGCCTGGGCGGTGATCGTCAGCGACGGGTTGACGCCGAGGTTCGCGGAGACCGCGGAGCCGTCGACCACCGAGATGCCCGGGTGCCCGAAGAGCCGGTGGTACGGGTCGATGACGCCCTCGTCGGCGGTGGCGCCGATCGGGCAGCCGCCGAGAAAGTGGGCGGTGAGCGGGGTGCCCATCAGCTCGCCGATGTTGGACCCGGGGAAGCCGTTGATCTCCTCGGCGAGCAGCGTCGCGCTCTGCGTCGCCTCGGCGATCTGCGTGGGGTTGGGCGCGCCGTGGCCCTGGCGGGCGGTGAGCAGGCCCTTGCCGATGCCGCTCGGCTTGCGGTAGGCGGTCAGGGAGTTGTCGAGCGACTGCATGACGAGCCCGATGATGACGCGCTCCGACCAGCGCCGGTTGGAGAGCGAGCGGGCGGCGATCGTGGGGTGCTTGACCAGGTTGGCGAGCCAGGCGCGGACCCGGTGGGCGCTGTAGGGGACCTGGACGATGGTCATGCCGCCCATGGCGTTGGAGCCCTTGCCGTAGCGGACGGGCTCGATGTGGGTGTTGGCGTCCGGGTGGATGGACGAGGTGATGGCGACGCCCTTGGTGAAGTCGGGCTTCGTCCCGTGCTTCTTGCGGTAGCGCCGGTCGGAGGTCTGGGCGCCGACCAGGCCCTCGGAGTTGGTACGGGTCAGCTCGCCGAGCCGCGCGGAGAGCCGGGGCAGCAGCCCCTTGTCCTTCATCGTGTGCAGCAGGGTCTGCGTTCCGTACGTGCCCGCCGCGACGACCACCTTGCGGGCGCGCAGGGCCGTGGGCTTCGCCTTCCGGCGGCGGTCGGTGGGCACGGTGGCGACGCGGTAGCCGCCCTCCGGGTGCTCGGTGACGCCGACGACGGAGGTCATGGGGTGGATGACCGCTCCGGCCTTCTCGGCGAGGTGGAGGTAGTTCTCGTTGAGGGTGTTCTTCGCGCCGTGCCGGCAGCCGGTCATGCACTCGCCGCACTCGGTGCACGCCTTGCGCGCCGGGCCCGCCCCGCCGAAGTACGGGTCCGCGACCGTCCCGCCGGGCTTCGCGCGCGCGGTGCCGTCCGCGTCCTCCCCGTCGCCGAAGAAGACGCCGACCGGGGCGAGGTGGAAGGTGTCGCCGACGCCCATGGCCTCGGCGGTCGCCTTGAGGTGCACGTCGGAGGGGGTCGTCGTGGGGTTGAGCCTGACCCCGAGCATCCGCTTGGCCTGGTCGTAGTACGGCTTCAGCTCGTCCTGCCAGTCCGTGATGTGCGCCCACTGCCGGTCCTCGAAGAACGGCGCGGGCGGCACGTACAGCGTGTTGGCGTAGTTCAGCGAGCCACCGCCCACCCCGGCACCGGCCAGCACCATCACCTTGCCGAGCAGGTGCACGCGCTGGATGCCGAAGAGGCCGAGGGCGGGCGCCCAGAGGTAGTTCTTCAGGTCCCAGGAGTTCTTCGGCAGGGTGCCCGGGGTGAAGCGGCGCCCGGCCTCCAGGACGCCGACCCGGTACCCCTTCTCGGTCAGCCGCAGCGCCGAGACCGCACCGCCGAAGCCGGACCCGACGACGATCACGTCGTAGTCGTACGCGGCGTCGTCGTCGGCCGCACCGGCCGGCCGGTCCTGATTCTGGGCAGGGCTGTCCTGGGACATGGCACTCCTCGGTACGAAAAGGACAGAAGTGGTGCGGGGGCGCTCCCAAAAAAGGGGGGCTCAGCGCAGGCGGAACGCCTTCATCGCCTTCAGGCTGCGGGTCATGAACGCGGCGTACTTCTCGTCGTCCATCCCGAAGGACGGGGCGAGCGGGATCAGCCGCTGCTGGGCGACGGTCTGGGCCTCGGTGTACTTGAGGATGCCCTCGGAGCCGTGGCGCCGGCCGAGACCGGAGTCCTTCATGCCGCCCATCGGGGACTGCACGCTGCCGTACGCGGGGGCGTACCCCTCGTTGATGTTGACGGTGCCGGTGTGCAGCCGGGCGGCGACGCGGTGGCCGCGCTTCGAGTCCTTGGTCCAGACACTGGAGTTCAGGCCGTACGGGGTGGCGTTGGCCAGCTCCACGACCTCGTCCTCGTCACGGAAGCGGTAGATCGAGACGACCGGGCCGAAGGTCTCCTCGGTGCACACGGCCATGGGCGCCTCGACGCCGTCCAGGATCGTCGGCTCGTAGAAGAGCGGGCCGATGTCCGGGCGGGCGACCCCGCCGGCGACCAGCTTGGCGCCCTTCTCGACGGCCTCGGCGACATGCCGGCTGACGGTCTCCAGCTGCCGTTCGCCGACCAGCGAACCCATGTCGGCGCCGTACGCGAGCGAGCTGCCGAGCCGCATCGCCTTCGTGCGGGCGGCGAACCGCTCCACGAAGTCGTCGGCGACCGACTCGTGGACGTACAGCCGCTCGATGGAGATGCAGAGCTGGCCGGCCGAGGAGAAGCAGGCGCGGACGGCGCCGGCGGCGGCCTTCTCCACGTCGGCGTCGGCCAGGACCAACATCGCGTTCTTGCCGCCGAGCTCCAGCGAGACGCCGACGAGCCGGGCCGCCGCGCCCTGGGCGACCTCGCGGCCGGTGCGGGTGGAGCCGGTGAACGAGACGTAGTCGGCGTGCTTGACGACCTCCGGGCCGACGACCGGTCCGTCCCCCAGGACGACCTGGAAGACCTCGGCCGGGAGCCCCGCCTCGATCAGCAGGTCGCGGGCCCACAGGGCGGTGAGCGCGGTCTCGGTGTCGGGCTTCATCACCACGGCGTTGCCGGAGACGAAGGCGGGCAGCGCGTCGCCGACGGACAGCTCCAGCGGGTAGTTCCAGGGGGCGATCTGGCCGACGACACCGCGCGGCTGACGGAGCTCGGTGACCTTGGTGAGCGTCGGCACGACCCCGGTGTGCCGCTTCGGCTTCAGATACGCGGCCGCCCTGCGGCCGTAGTGCCGGGCGGCGACGGCGACCGCCTGGACCTCCTCGTGGGCGTGCAGGCGGGCCTTGCCGGTCTCCAGCTGGACGAGGTCGAGGATCTCGGACTGACGGTCCATGAGCAGGTCGTGGAAGCGCAGGAGCACCGAGGCCCTGGTGCGGACCGGCAGGGCGGCCCAGGCGGGCTGGGCGGCGCGGGCGTGCGCGAAGGCGGTGGCCACGTCCTCGGGGGTGGACTCCGGCAGGTCGGCCAGCTTCTCGCCGGTGAACGGCGTGTGGTTGGCGGTGCGGCCGGAGCCGGTGACGCCGCGTGTCAGCCGGGCGACGACCTCGGGCGTCACGACATCGGCGGCCGTGCGCACGCCCGCGGGGGCGGCAGCCACGGGGTTGGTGCCGGCCGTGGCGGCGGCGGGGGACGTGGAGGCCTGCGAGTCCGTCATGAGGGCGAGAGTACGTCGGCGGGAAGGCTTTGGGTACCCGTGGGTAACACCTTTTCACCGTCTCTCCCGGAGTCCCGCCACAGCCCCGTCGACCCAGCCAGTGATCACTGGCGGCATAAGCCCTGATCAGGGGCTATTGCTCGACTCGGAGGTCACTTCCCGGCGGCTACTGCTCGGCCGGAGGGCGCCAGCTGCGGAGGATCGCGTTGAACCGGTCTCGGGTGTTGTCCCAGTCGTCCGCCGGGCCCGTCATGTAGAGCGCGTACTCCGGACCGCCGTCCTTCTCGAAGTACATCTGGTCGATCGCGTGCCGCGCCTCGCCGTTCTTCTCGGTCCAGGTGAACTCCCAGATGGAACCGGTGTAGTCGCGATAGACGTTGCTGTTCAGCTCGATCCGGTGGTACTCCGGCAGCCGGACGCTCAGCCCCTTCTCCAGCCCGATCATGTGGTCGTACGGGTGGTCGAAGTCGGGGGACGGGTCGGTGCTGACCCGGAGGTAGTGCACGCCGTCGTCGGGGGTGTAGTCGATGTTGTTGTCGGTGACCTTGCGCTCCCAGCCCTCCGGCAGCAGCACGCTGAACCCGGTCGGGTCCACCACCCGCCGCCAGCCGTCCGGCACGTCCTGCGTCACGGTGCCCGAGGGGCTCGGCGTGGGCGTCGGCTTCGGCGTGACCGGCCCCGGGGTGCGGGTGCCGTGCGCGCTCGTGCCGCCGTCCGTACTGCCGGCCGCGTCCGTGCGGTGCGCGTACAGCATCGCGGCGATCCCCGCGCCACCGCCGATCACCGCGGCCAGGGCGATGACCAGGATCCTCGTACGCCACCGGCTGCGGCGGGGGGCCGGGGCGGGGGCCGGGACCGGGGCGGGCTGCACGACGGGGCCGGGGTGGGGCAGCACCGCCGTACCCCCGCGCAGCATCTCCTCGGAGACCTGCTGCGTCGGGACGAACGCCTGGGCGCTCCTCGGCGCGCGGCCCTCCATGGCTTCCAGGAGCATCCGCTCGGTCTCGGCGGCCGACGGGCGGTGCTCCGGCTCCTTACGCAGCAGCGCGGTGATCACGGGGGCGAGCGCCCCGGCCCGGGCGGGCGGCGGCGGTTCCTCGGTGACGACGGCCTGCATGGTCGATATGGGGGACATCCGGCGGAACGGCGAGCGCCCCTCGACGGCCGTGTACAGCGTGGCGCCCAGGGACCAGAGGTCGGAGGCGGGGCCGGGGTCGCCGCCGCGTACCCGCTCGGGCGCCAGATAGTCGATGGAGCCCACGAGTTCACCGGTCCTGGTGATGGTGGAGTCGCCCTCGATCGCGGCGATCCCGAAGTCGGTGAGCAGGACCCGGCCGTCCCGGGCGAGCAGTACGTTGCCCGGCTTCACGTCCCGGTGCAGCACCCCGGCCCCGTGCGCGGCGCGCAGCGCGCCCAGCACGTGCAGCCCTATGCGGGCGGCCTCGCGGGGATCGATCTCGCCGCCGGACTCCTTCGCCCGGTCGGCGAGCGACGGCCCGTCCACGTACTGCATGACGATCCACGGCCGGTTGTCGTACTCGACCACGTCATGGACGGTGACGACGCCGGGGTGGGTGATCCGGGCGGCCGCGCGGGCCTCCTTCTGCGTGCGCTGGTGCAGCACGATCCGGTCCGACTCGGCCACGTAGAGACCGGCGGTCAGCTCCTTGACGGCGACCGTGCGGTGCAGCACCTCGTCGTGGGCGCGCCACACCTTGCCCATGCCGCCGCGTCCGAGGACGTCGCCCAGCCGGTACCTCCCGGCCAGCAACAGCCCCGCTTCCGTGCCCTGTGAACGATCCACCTGTGTCCCCGCCCCCGTTGCTTCGGATGACAGGTTACGGAGGGGACGCGCGGCCACGGAACCTCGCATCGCCCACGAGACCGCACTGTGATGCGAATCCCGCGCTTCAGCCCGTCACACGGTAGGAAAGACTGGCCTGTTGGTAGATCTCGGTGATCCGGTCGCGCTCGTCCTCGGGGCCGATGACCTGGAGGATGTGGTACCGCCCGCCGACGAGCATGACGAGGTTGCGGACGTAGACCTCGCGGCCGTTGCTGTCCTGCCAGGTGAACTGGCCCTCGGCCATGGCCTGTCGGCCGACGTCCGTACGCCGCAGGCCACTCGCCGTCGACCAGCTGGAGTCCCGGAAGGGCTTCAGCTCCGGCTCCTTGTCCCGCTGGTAGTCGAGCGGGTCGCTGCCGTTGGCCTTGGCGGTGTCGCGGCCGGGGACGATGAGCACGCTGAACCCGTCGCTGCCGTAGTGGATCTGACGCTCCGCGTTGGCGGGGCTGCGCTGCCAGCCCTTGGGCAGCCCGACCTCGAAGCCCTCGGCGTCCTTGCGCAGGGTGTATCCGGGCGCGAGCGCGGCGGCGGACCGGCTGGTCTGCGGCTTCTGCGCCCCGGAGGAGGCGGACGCGGACGGCTTCCGCGACGCGCCCGTCGTGGGTGCGGGCGTCGTGGCGGCGGGGGGTGCGGACGCGGTACGGGAAGGAGCGGGACCGGCCCCCTTGTCGTCCTCCTCACCGGACTTGGGCATGAACATCACCGCGTACACGATGGCCGCGACGAGCGCCAGCATGATGAGGACGAGCAGCGTCCGGCCGAGGCGGCGCGGCTGGTCGCCGTCCCGCAGCGCGCGGGGTTCCCGGGGCGCACGGGGCTCGCGGGGCGGCTTGAGGCGTGGCTCGTGGTGGGTGACGGCGGTGCGGTCCACGGCGTCCCGGTTCTGCCGGTGCCGGGCGTGCGTCCCTCCGCCGCGCCGGGAGCGCCGCTTGCGGACGAGCTCGCCGCGCCTGCGGACGACGGGGAGCCGGGTGGCGTCCTCGGCGGGCAGCGGCACGACGTCGAACCCGGCCTCCGGCTCCGGCGCCGACCGTACGAGGGAGCGCAGCCAGCCGCTCAGCTCCTCCACGTCGGGCCGTTCGGTGGGGTCCTGCCGCAGCAGCGACTCCACGACCGGGCGCAGCGGCCCGCACTCCTCGGCGAACGCGGGCGGTTCGCCGCACACCATCTGGACCAGCTCGGCCGCGCTGTCCTCGGGGTAGGGCGCGTGCCCCTGGACGGCGCGGAAGAGCAGCGCGCCGAGGGCCCACAGGTCGGTGGCGGGCCCGATGGGCGGCGCCAGCTGCCAGTTGCCGCGCACCGGTCCGGCCTGCTCGGGCGCCCACCGCTCGGTGACCGCGCCGACCACGGCGATGCGCGCCTGCCGCGCCCGCTCGGCGGCGAGCGCGGTGGCGGGGCCCCGGTACCCGGCCGCGCCGGTCTCCTCGGGGTCCTCGTCGTCCCAGCGGCCGGAGGGGCCGTCGGGGCCCGGGGCGTCGGGGCCGTACGCGTCGTAGGGGTCGCGGCCTCGCGCCTCGGGGGCGTACGGCCCGCGGCCCCGCCGCTCCGCGTCCCGGTCCGGCGGGGGCAGTTCGGCGCGGGCGCCCGGGTGCGTGCCGCGGCGGGCGGCGTCGGCGCGGAGCGCGTCCTCGCGGGAGCCGCCCGCGGGCACGGGGCGCCCGGCGGCGGGCCCGTCGTCCCAGGTGCCGGTGAGGTGGAGGCGGCGGGGCGGCGGGCCGTCGTCCTCGTCCTCGTCGTCCTCCTCGTCGTCGTAGCGGGGGGCGTCGTACGGCCCCGGCGCGTCCGGGCCCCGCACCCAGCCCCCGGGCAGCTGCGGCAGCTCGGGGCGGGGGCGCGGCGGGGTACCGGGACGCGGCTGGTCGGGGGCGTCGCCGTACGCGTCGTCGCCGTACGCGTCATCGTCGTCGTACGCCTCGTCCCGGGCCGGCGGCAGGGCGCTCCAGGGCCCGGCCTCGTCGTCCCGGGGGCGGCCCGGCGCACCGGGGCCCGATGGCGCGGTGTCCCGCGCCCACGCGTCCCGGTCCGGCGGTGCCTCCCGCCGGGCGGCGGCGCGGGTGCCCGCGCGGTACGCGGCGATCGCACCGGCCCGGGCGCGCGCCGCGCTGTCCGCCCCGGCTGCGGGCACGGGCAGCCCGGCGGGCGGCACCGGCCGGGGCGCGTGGCCGTCGGCGGGGCCGTCAGCGTGGTCTTCAGCGGGCTCCTCGGCCGGGGCCTCCGCGTAGCCCTCCCCGGAGTCGTACGGGCGGCCGGGCTCTATCGCCGCCGGGCCCCGGGAGGCGGGCAGCATGCCGGTGGGCGGCACATACGGGCCGGTCGGGCCGGTCTCGACGGCGGGACCGCCGAAGCCCTCCTCGTCCGGCTCCTCGTCGTCGGGGTTCGGCACCGGGCTGTAGCCGCACAGCGCCTCCTCGGCGGCCCCGGCGGCGAGGCCGGTGAGGACGACGCGTCCGTCGTCGCAGACGAGCACCGTGCGCACGGTGATGTTGCGGTGGGTCCAGCCGTGCGCGTGCAGCACGCGCAGCGCGGTCAGCACGTCGGAGCCGATCTCGGCGGCCCGGTAGGGATTCAGCGGGCGCTCCGCGAGCAGCGCGGCGAGCGGGCGGGACGCCACGAGTTCGCTCACTATCCAGAGCGAGCCCGCCTCCGCGAACACGTCGAAGACCTGGTCCAGGCGCGGGTGGTCGGGCACCTGGGCCGCCGCCTGGGCGGCCTCGATGGCGCGCCGCACGGCCGGATCGGCGGGCCGCCTGGAGGTGCGCGGGGCGGCGGAGGCCCGGCCGTCGCCCTCCACGAACTCCGCGTCCACGATCTCGGGCAGCGGCACCTGACGGACCAGGACCTCCTGCCCGCTGTAGGTGTCGAAGGCCCGTGTCTCCACGAGTTCGTACGCGTCGGACGGGGGCAGCGGAAGGCGGTAGCGGTCGGCGAGCACCCGACCCGCGTAGTCGTCCACGACGCCTCCCCAGAGCGCGCTGTCCCCCGGCACGGAGACCGCGCCGAATCGGTCAATCACAGTCGCTTGCGGTGCAATTGACTGCGTGTTCCGGCTGCGTACGGTCTCCGGACTCTCACCATACGTGGCATGCGGCGGCCACGCGGCAGGTCGGCCCAACCAGCCGCGCCCGCCGCGTCGAATCGCGCCGCCTACCGGCTCAGTCGACCGGCTTGAACGACGCGAACGCCGCCTTCCGCAGCTCCCGGCACTCCTTGCCGTCCCACTCGTCGGCCTTGCAGCTGATCATGATCGCGTAGCCGTGGTCGCTGTCTGCCTTGAAGCCCCGGTTGAGCACCCGGACCCGCTGGCCCTGCTGCGTACGCTCGAACTGCCAGTCGGCGACGGTCGGATAGCCGTTGTACTCCACCTTCTTGATGCCCAGGTGGTGGTAGTTGGTGCTGGTGGCGGCGACCCCGCCGCGGGCGGAGTTCCAGGAGGCGGCGGCGTCGTTGCCGGGCGAGGAGGTGTAGTCGACCTGGAGGCGGGGAAAGCCGCCGTCCTCGTTGTAGATCGCACCGGCGCCCTGGCCGGAGTTGGTGTCGAAGCGGAAGTCCTTGGGCATCGCGATCGAGAAGTGGAACCGCTTGTTGGTCACCGTGTGGTAGCCGGCGGGCACGGCGTCCTCGGTCTTGCCGCCCTTCTTCCCGTCCTCGCCCTGCTGACCGGCCGCGTCGTCGTCCTGGCCCTTGCTCTTGTCCTGACCCTTGTCCTCGCCCTGCCCGGCGTCCTGCTCCTTGCCGCTGTCGCCCTGGGGGGCGTCGGACGAGCCGGACGGGGCGTCGGCGCTCGGGGCCCCGGCGGGGGCGGAGGCGCCGGTGCTCTTCTTACCGGAGTCGTCGGGCTTGTCGTCGCCGCCGCCGAGGGTGAGCGCCAGCACGGTGCCGAGGACCGCGAGCACGATCACGGCCGCGATGATCGCGAGGGTGCGGCGCGGGACCACGTCCGTGAGGGACGCCCGGGGCGGGGTGACCGGCGAGGAGGCCGGGCGCTGCGGCGGTACGGCCCCGGAGGGGGACGCGGCGCCGGGCGCGGAGGTCGGCCGGGCCGGGACGGGCGGTGCGGTGACGGGGGCGGCGGCCGCACCGGCGGCGGGCGTCTTGGCGTTGCGCACGGAGCGCAGCGCGCCGCGCAGCCTGTCCCGGGTGCCCTCGCCCGCCTCCGCGTCGGCGACGCCCTTGGGCAGCGCCATGACCTGGGTGGCGTCGGCGGGCGGAGGGACGGGGCGCTCCGGCTGCTCGAAGGAGGCGATGACGTCGTTGAGCAGGGCGCGTGCCCCGGCGTCGTCCAGCCGCTGTTCGGGGTCCCGGGTGAGCAGCCCGTAGATGACCTCCTCCAGCGGGCCCGCGTTCTTCGGCGGGTCCAGCGGCTCGGTCATGACGGCGGTCAGGGTCGCGATGGCGGAGCCCTTGTCGTACGGCGGGGAGCCCTCGACGCTCGCGTACAGCAGGCCGCCGAGCGACCAGAGGTCGGCGGGCGGTCCCGGCTTGTGGCCGCGCGCCCGCTCCGGCGAGATGTAGGAGGGGGCGCCGACGAGCATGCCGGTGGAGGTGACCGAGGGGTCGCCCTCGACCTGGGCGATCCCGAAGTCGGTCAGCACGACCCGGCCGTCCTCGGCGATCAGCACGTTGGACGGCTTCACGTCGCGGTGCAGGATGCCCTCGCGGTGCGCGGAGCGCAGCACGTCGAGGAGGGCGAGGCCGATCTCGGCGGCCCTCTTCGGCGGCAGGACCCCGTCCTCGCGGACCGCCTCGGCCAGCGACTTGCCCTCGATGAGCTCCATGACGATCCACGGCCGGTCGTCCTCGTCCACGACGTCGTAGACCGTGACCGCGCCGTTGTTGCGGATGCGCGCGATCGCCTTGGCCTCGCGCAGCGTACGCGTGATGAGGCGGCGCTTCTCGTCCTCGTCGATGGCCGACGGGAAGCGCAGTTCCTTGACCGCGACCGTGCGGCCCAGGGTCTCGTCAACGGCACGCCAGACCGTGCCCATACCGCCCCGGCCGAGCACCTCCCCCAGCCGGTACCGCCCCGCCAGGAGACGTCCGTCCGTGTCCCCTTGGGGCTCCCGTGCCTGCTCCGCCTCCGACATGCGTCCCCTCTGCGATCAACCCGCCCTGGCAGAGCGTTCATTGTCCCTCACCCCGGGACCGGTCCCGGTGCCGGGTCCTGGTGCCGCTTCCGGCGTGGTTTCCGGCTCGGTCATGATGGGGCCCGATGAAGGGACATACCGTCATGCCGGTGGTCAGGGCCGTGCTCGTCACCCTGGTGGTGCTTGCGCTGTGCGGCCTCGGAACGGCGCGCGTGTCCAGCGAATCACACCTCTCTCCCGCCGCCGCCTACCTCCCCCGGTTCACCGGCCCGGGGGGCGCCCCCGACGCGGCGCTGCTGGCGCACGATCCGGCCCGCTCGCCCCGGGACACCTTCCGTTCGACGGGGCCCGGCATCCGTTACGCGGACCGCTTCCGGGCAGGCAGCGTCACCAAGTCGTTCGTCGCGGTCGTCGTCCTCCAGCTCGCGGCCGAGAAGCGGCTCCGGCTCTCGGACCCGGTCGAGCGCCACCTCCCCGGGCTGATCCGGGGTCACGGCAACGACGGCCGCCGCATCACCCTGCGCGCCCTGCTCGGCCACACCAGCGGCCTGTACGACTACACCGACGACACCACCGCACTCCCCCTCTCCGCCGCGGCGGCCGTCCGCACCGCGACCGCCCACCGCCCCGCGGCCGCCCCGGGCACCTACGCGTACTCCAACACCGACTACGCCGTCCTCGGCCTCGTCGTCCGCCACGTCACCGGCCGCTCCTACGCGACGGAGATCCGCCGCCGGATCATCGCCCCCCTCGGTCTCACCGGCACCTCCCTCCCCGGCAGCCGCACCACCCTTCCCGCCCCGCACGGCCGGGCCTACTCCCGCCCGGCGTCGGGCGGCGGCCTCACCGACGTCACCGAACTGGACCCGCGTCCGGCCGGTGCGGCGGGCGAGCTGATCTCGACGCTCGCCGACCTCAACCGCTTCTACACCGCCCTGCTGGACGGGCGGTTGCTGAGACCGGCTCAGCTCGCCGCGCTGCTCAACACCTCCGCCACGGACGGGGTCTACGGCCTCGGCGTCTACCCGGAGCGACTGTCCTGCGGGGTCACCGTCTGGGGCCACAACGGCCGCATCGCGGGCAGTTACGTCCGCACCGCCACCACCCGCGACGGCCGCCACACGCTGACCTACCGCATCGACACGGAGACCCTGGCCGGGGCGGACACCCTGGAACCGGGCCTCCTGGAGGCGGAGTTCTGCCCGGAACCGGGCCAGGGCTGAGGCGAGGTCACAGCAGCGGCACGATGTCCGGTGCCCCCAGCCTCGCCGCGTCCGCCGTCAGGTCGTCCGGCTGGCGCTGCGACTCGCGTTCCGCCTCGACCCGCTTCTCGTAGTGCTCGGTCTCCCGGTCGATCCGTTCGGCGTCCCAGCCGAGGACCGGTGCCATCAGCTCGGCGCAGAGCCGGGCGGAGCGGGTGCCCCGGTCGAAGGTCTCGATGGAGATGCGGGTGCGCCGGGTCAGTACGTCGTCCAGGTGACGCGCGCCCTCGTGCGAGGCGGCGTACACGATCTCGGCCTTCAGATAGTCGTCGGCGGCGGGCAGCGGTTCGCCCAGCGTGGGATCGGCGACGATCAGCTCGAGGAGCTCCTCGGTCATCGAGCCGTACCGGTTGAGCAGATGCTCCACCCGGGCGACGTGGAGGCCGGTGCGGGCGGCGATCCTGGCGCGCGCGTTCCACAGGGCGCGGTAGCCCTCGGCGCCCAGCAGCGGGACGTCCTCGGTGACGCAGTCGGCGACCCGCTGGTCGAGGGCGTGCACCGCCTCGTCCACGGCGTCCTTCGCCATCACCCGGTACGTCGTGTACTTGCCGCCCGCGACGACGACGAGGCCCGGCACCGGGTGGGCGACGGTGTGCTCGCGCGACAGCTTGCTGGTGGCGTCCGACTCCCCGGCCAGCAGGGGCCGCAGGCCCGCGTACACGCCCTCGACGTCGTCCCTGGTCAGGGGCGTCGACAGAACCGCGTTCACATGTTCGAGCAGGTAGTCGATGTCGGCGCTGGAGGCGGCCGGGTGCGCCTTGTCCAGGTCCCAGTCGGTGTCCGTGGTGCCGACGATCCAGTGCCGGCCCCAGGGGATGACGAAGAGCACGGACTTCTCGGTGCGCAGGATCAGGCCGGTCGAGGAGTGGATGCGGTCCTTGGGGACGACCAGGTGGATGCCCTTGGAGGCCCGGACGTGGAACTGGCCGCGCTCGCCGATCAGCGACTGGGTGTCGTCCGTCCACACCCCGGTCGCGTTGACCACCTGTTTGGCCCTGACCTCGTACGCGCCGCCCGCCTCGACGTCCTCCACGCGGGCGCCGACGACGCGTTCGCCCTCCCGGAGGAAGCCGGTGACCCGCGCCCGGTTCGCCACCTGCGCGCCGTACGCGGACGCGGTGCGCACCAGCGTGGCGACATAGCGGGCGTCGTCCATCTGGGCGTCGTAGTACTGCAGGGCCCCCACCAGGGCGTCCCGCTTCAGGGCCGGGGCGACGCGCAGGGCCCGTCGGCGGGAGAGGTGGCGGTGCATGGGCAGGCCCCGGCCGTGCCCGGAGGAGACCGACATCGCGTCGTACAGCGCGACGCCGGAACCGGCGTACAGCCGCTCCCAGCCCTTGTGCTGCAAGGGGTAGAGGAAGGGCACCGGCTTCACCAGGTGCGGGGCGAGCCGTTCGAGGAGCAGCCCGCGCTCCTTCAGCGCCTCCCTGACCAGGGCGAAGTCGAGCATTTCCAGATAGCGCAGGCCGCCGTGGATCAGCTTGCTCGACCTGCTCGACGTGCCGGACGCCCAGTCGCGCGCCTCGACCAGACCGGTCGAGAGCCCTCTGGTGACCGCGTCCAGCGCCGTCCCGGCGCCGACCACGCCCGCTCCCACGACCAGCACGTCCAGTTCGCGCTCGGCCATGGCGGCGAGCGCCTCGGCGCGCTCCGCGGGTCCCAGTGTCGCTGTCCTCACCGCTGCCTCCCGGTTGCTCGGGGTGTCCGGCACGGTTCGCGGCCCCGACCATGCGTTCGGTGCCCGTGCCCACAGATCGATTCTGTCCGCGCTGCGCGACTTCAGCCACCGCCTGTGGACAACACCCGGACGACAAGGGCTCCGCAATGCGACATGTCGGTCATATTTACGCCTAACCTGACATAGCGCTGTCCACAGCGGTTGCGCTTTCTGCCTCCTGGTCTTATGGGAAGGACGGCCCACCCCGTGCCTGCAGACCTCGCCGTCATCGGACTCGGTCACCTCGGCCTGCCCCTGGCCCAGGCCGCCGTCCACGCCGGCATCCAGACGATCGGCTACGACACCGACCCCCGGGCCTTCGCGGAGGTCGCCGCGGGCCGTGCCCCGGTCGAGGGATCGCTGCCGGCCTCCGACATCCGCCGCATGCTCTCGCTGGGCTTCCGACCCACCACCGACCAGGCCGAGCTGGGCCGGGTCCGCACCGCCGTGATCTGCGCGCCGACCCCGCTCGGCCCCGACCGCACCCTCGACCTGAGCGCCGTCGCCGACGCCGCCCGCGCCCTGGCCGCCCGGCTGCGCCCGCACACCACCGTGCTCCTGGAATCGTCCGTGCCCCCCGGCACCACGGAGGGCTTCCTGCTCCCGATCCTGGAGGAGGGCTCGGGCCTGCGCGGCGGGCGCGACTTCCACCTCGCGCACTCCCCCAGCCGGCTCGACCCGGGCAACCGCAGCCACGTCTACGCCAACACCCCCAAGGTCATCGGCGGCCTCACCCCCGCCTGCACCGAATCCGCCGCCGCCTTCTACGGCCGCCTCACCGACAAGGTGGTCCGGGCCCGGGGCACCCGCGAGGCCGAGATGACGAAGGTCCTGGAGACCAACTTCCGGTACGTCAACATCGCCCTGGTCAACGAGATGGCGGTGCTCTGCCACGATCTGGGCGTCGACCTCTGGGACGTCATCCGGTGCGCCGAGACCAAGCCCTTCGGCTTCCAGCCCTTCCGCCCCGGCCCCGGCGTCGGAGGCCACGGCGCCCCGGTCGACCCGGGCCATCTCCCGTACCACCACCGCACCCCAGGCCCCCCGCTGCGGATGGTCTCGCTGGCGCAGGAGATCAACGAGCGGATGCCGCAGTACGTGATCCAGCGCTGCGCCACCCTTCTCAACGAACACGGGAAAGCGGTGCGCGGCGCGAGAATTCTTCTGCTGGGCGTCACCTACAAGCCCGACCTCGCCGACCAGGAGGCGTCGCCCGCCCGCGAGATCGCCACCCGGCTGATGGACATGGGCGCCCAGATCGGCTTCCACGACCCGCACGTCCTGGACTGGCGCGTCCGCCAACTCCCCGTCCCCCGCGCCGATTCGCTCTATGAGGCGGCCGCGGGCGCGGACCTCACGGTGCTGCTCCAGCAGCACCGTACGTACGACCTCCAGGGCCTCGCCGTGAAGGCGCAGCTCCTCCTGGACACCCGTGGCGCGACCCCCGCCGGAGCCGCCCACCGGCTGTGATGACGGGCCCTCAGCCCAGTCCCCCCAAGGATTCCGGTGGGCCGATGTCGGAACCGGCTGCTAGCCTGCGGCGTCACTCCTCGCACAGCAGTGCGTAGACGTCCCCAGGGGGAGAACCCAGCATGAGCCAGCCCGTACCACCGCCGAACCAGCCCTACGGCCAGCCCCAGGGCGGCAACCCGTTCGCCGGCGGCCAGCAGCAGCCCGGCGCCCCGTTCGGCGGCGGCCCCGCGCCCTTCACCCCGGCGCCCCCGGCTCGGAACAATGTCGCGCTCGGTGTCGTCGCGGCCGTGGTCTCGGCCGTCGTCGCCGCAGCGATCTACGGCGCGATCATCGGCGCCACCAAGCACGAGATCGGCTACGCGGCTGTGGGTGTCGGCTTCATCGTCGGCTTCGCCTCGGGCAAGCTCGGCGGCCGGAATCCGGTCCTCCCTGTCCTGAGCGCCGTCCTCTCGCTGGTCGCCGTCTACTTCGGCCAACTGCTCGGCGAGGCGATGATCGCGGCCAAGGAGACCCCGCTCACGGTCTCCGAGATCTTCTTCGACCACTTCAGCCTGCTGAACGAGGCATGGAAGACCGACGCGGACTTCCTGACGTACGTCTTCTTCGTCATCGCGGCGATCGCCGCGTTCTCGGGCGCCAAGAAGGCGGCAGAATAGGGCCCGTCACCCGAAGCCGGCGGGCGGCGCCACCTTTCCAGAAGGTGACGCCGCCCGCTTTTCGTCCCGGCACCCCATCAATAACCCGCCACGCAAAAGTCCCCTATTTTGCAGAGTGCGTGTAGTGGTAGCC
Source organism: Streptomyces sp. CB01249 (assembly GCF_001905735.1). Taxonomy (GTDB): domain Bacteria; phylum Actinomycetota; class Actinomycetes; order Streptomycetales; family Streptomycetaceae; genus Streptomyces. The sequence continues at coordinate 574,737 of NZ_LISW01000002.1, read as the reverse complement.
GATGGCCTTTCGAGCCACACCCTTGCCTACATACTTTCCGTCGAGCTTGCTGTAGGCCGAGAAGGAGTACGCCTTGTAGACCGGGTACGCCTTGAGGGTGCCCATCTTCCCCTTCGGAACGGCCCAGGTGCCGGACATGCTCTTCGTTCGTGACTTGGTGACATCGAAGCCGACCGCCACCGATACCGCTCCAGCGGTGACATCGAACTTGGAGCTCTTGGTGTTGCTCACGGTCTCGGTGCTCGAAAGCCTCAGGGTCATGGGACCACGCCCTCGCACGAGGGCGATGTAGTTCTTGCCCGTCTGAAGGCCGAGGTACTTGACATTCTTGATTTTGCAGAACTCATAGGTCTTGCCGTTGCTACGCACGGTACAACTCTTCAGTGCAGCCGCCGAGCTGGTTTCGGCTGCCACTCCCAAAGTTCCGGCCACCAAAGCGAGAACCACAACGGAACTACGGCCCGCACGGACCCATGAAAATGCGTTCCTGGACAAAAATCCCCCTCGTTTTCCATCGCTTCACCGACGGAGCCGGCAGACACGACTCAGGAATTGGTCGAAAACGACCAAGTCTCGTGTTCCCCCACGAACGTTGGTCGTTCTATGCAGATCAAAGCTAACAGCGCTCGTCCGAGGGGCACCGCCCAAGCGCGCAAACTTGATCCAAATCTGAGCCTTCGGAATTCCCGGCCACCGCCAACCCGGACAACTGCCGTTCCATGCCGGGCAGCAGAACACGGAACGGGGCCTGAAGCACCTGACGGCGCTTCAGGCCCCAAAAAGGGCAGAGATGTTGTCAGCGGCGGTGCTGGGAGTCCGCGACCGTCACCTCGACGCGCTGGAACTCCTTGAGGTCGCTGTAGCCCGTGGTGGCCATCGCGCGGCGCAGGGCGCCGAAGATGTTCATCGAGCCGTCCGGGGTGTGCGAGGGGCCGGTCAGGACCTCCTCGGTCGTGCCGACCGAGCCCAGGTCCACCAGCTTGCCGCGCGGCACGTCCTCGTGGACGGCCTCCATGCCCCAGTGCCGGCCGCGGCCGGGCGCGTCCGTCGCGCGGGCCAGTGGGGAGCCCATCATCACGGCGTCCGCACCGCAGGCGATGGCCTTCGGCAGGTCGCCGGACCAGCCGACGCCGCCGTCCGCGATGACGTGCACGTAACGGCCGCCGGACTCGTCCATGTAGTCGCGGCGGGCACCGGCCACGTCGGCGACGGCGGTCGCCATCGGGACCTGGATGCCGAACACGTTGCGCGTGGTGTGCGCGGCACCGCCGCCGAAGCCGACGAGGACACCGGCCGCACCCGTACGCATCAGGTGCAGGGCCGCGGTGTACGTGGCGCAGCCGCCGACGATCACCGGGACGTCCAGCTCGTAGATGAACTGCTTCAGGTTCAGCGGCTCGGCCGCGCCCGAGACGTGCTCGGCGGAGACCGTGGTGCCCCGGATGACGAAGATGTCCACACCCGCGTCGACCACGGCCTTGGAGAACTGCGCGGTGCGCTGCGGGGAGAGCGCGGCGGCGGTGACGACGCCGGAGTCGCGCACCTCCTTGATGCGCTGCCCGATCAGCTCCTCCTGGATGGGGGCGGAGTAGATCTCCTGGAGCCGGCGGGTCGCCGTCTCGACGGGCATCTCGGCGATCTCGTCGAGGAGCGGCTGCGGGTCCTCGTGCCGCGTCCACAGCCCTTCCAGGTTGAGGACGCCGAGGCCGCCGAGCTCGCCGATGCGGATGGCGTGCTGCGGGGACACCACGGAGTCCATGGGGGCGGCCAGGAACGGCAGCTCGAAGCGGTAGGCGTCGATCTGCCAGGCGATCGAGACCTCCTTCGGGTCGCGGGTCCGGCGGCTCGGGACGACGGCGATGTCGTCGAATGCGTATGCCCGGCGGCCGCGCTTGCCGCGCCCGATCTCGATCTCAGTCACGATGATGTGGCCTTTCCCTCTGCGTCTGCGCTGTCCAGTATCCCCGACACGCGCCGAAGGGGCGGTCCGGGAACCCCCGGGCCGCCCCTCGTGCTCGCGTGGCGCGTTACTTCTTGCTGTAGTTCGGTGCTTCGACCGTCATCTGGATGTCGTGCGGGTGGCTCTCCTTGAGGCCCGCCGAGGTGATCCGCACGAAGCGGCCCTTGCTCTCCATCTCGTCCACGGTCGCGGCGCCCACGTAGCCCATGGTCTGGCGGAGGCCGCCGACGAGCTGGTGCAGCACGTTGGCGAGGGGGCCGCGGTAGGGCACCTGGCCCTCGATGCCCTCGGGGACGAGCTTGTCGTCCGAGGCCACCTCGGCCTGGAAGTACCGGTCCTTGGAGTAGGAACGGCCCTGGCCGCGGGACTGCATCGCGCCCAGCGAGCCCATGCCCCGGTACGACTTGAACTGCTTGCCGTTGATGAACATCAGCTCGCCCGGGGACTCCTCGCAGCCCGCGAGGAGCGAGCCCAGCATCACGCTGTCGGCACCGGCCGCGAGCGCCTTGCCGATGTCGCCCGAATACTGCAGGCCGCCGTCGCCGATGACCGGGACGCCCGCCGCGCGGGCGGCCAGCGCGGCCTCGTAGATCGCGGTGACCTGCGGGACGCCGATGCCGGCGACGACGCGGGTCGTACAGATGGAGCCGGGGCCGACGCCGACCTTGACGCCATCCACACCGGCGTCGATCAGGGCCTGGGCACCGTCGCGGGTCGCCACGTTGCCGCCGATCACGTCGACGTTCACGGCCGACTTGATCTTGGCCATCCAGTTCAGCGCGTTGCTGTTGTGGCCGTGCGAGGTGTCCACGATGAGGAAGTCGACGCCCGCCTCGGCCAGCGCCTGGGCGCGGTCCAGCGCCTCGGGGCTGGCGCCCACGGCGGCACCGACGAGCAGCCGGCCCTCGGCGTCCTTGGCCGCGTTCGGGTACTGCTCGGCCTTCTTGAAGTCCTTGACCGTGATGAGGCCCTTGAGGAGGCCCGCCTCGTCCACCAGCGGCAGCTTCTCGATCTTGTGGCGGCGCAGCAGCTCCATGGCGTCCACGCCGGAGATGCCGACCTTGCCCGTGACGAGCGGCATCGGCGTCATGACCTCGCGCACCTGGCGCGAGCGGTCCGACTCGAAGGCCATGTCGCGGTTGGTGACGATGCCGAGCAGCTTGCCCGCCTGGTCGGTGACCGGGACACCGCTGATGCGGAACTTGGCGCAGAGCGCGTCCGCCTCGGCGAGGGTGGCGTCCGGGCCGACCGTGATCGGGTCGGTGACCATGCCGGACTCGGACCGCTTGACCAGGTCGACCTGGTTGACCTGGTCCTCGACCGACAGGTTGCGGTGCAGCACGCCGACGCCGCCCTGACGGGCCATCGCGATGGCCATGCGGGCCTCGGTGACCTTGTCCATGGCGGCGGACAGCAGCGGGATGTTGACGCGGACGTTGCGCGAGATGAGCGTCGAGGTGTCGACCGCGTTGGGCAGCACTTCGGATGCGCCCGGCAGCAGCAGCACGTCGTCGTATGTCAGCCCGAGCGTCGCGAATTTCTCGGGCACTCCGTCGACGTTTGCAGTCATGACACCTTCCCCAAATGGCCTTGATCGGTGCGGATGTCCATGCTAACGGCCTCGGGAGGCGTCTCATTCCACGAGCAAGATCACCCGCGGTTTCTGTAGCTTTCTACGGCTGTGGCGTACGTCTCCGAGGGGCCCGGCCTCCCGCTCGGCTCACTGTTCCGCAAGGGCTCGGAGGCGGCTGAGCGCCCGGTGCTGGGCGACCCGGACGGCGCCCGGGGACATGCCGAGCATCTGGCCGGTCTCCTCGGCGGTCAGCCCGACGGCGACGCGCAGCACGAGCAGTTCGCGCTGGTTCTCCGGAAGGTTGGCCAGGAGCTTCTTGGCCCAGGCGGCATCGCTGCTGAGCAGTGCGCGCTCCTCGGGACCGAGCGAGTCGTCGGGGCGCTCCGGCATCTCGTCGGAGGGCACGGCGGTCGAGCCGGGGTGCCGCATCGCGGCGCGCTGGAGGTCGGCCACCTTGTGACCGGCGATGGCGAAGACGAAGGCTTCGAAGGGCCTGCCCGTGTCCTTGTAGCGCGGCAGCGCCATGAGCACGGCGACGCAGACCTCCTGCGCCAGGTCCTCCACGAAGTGGCGGGCGTCACCGGGCAGCCGGTTCAGCCGGGACCGGCAGTAGCGCAGGGCGAGCGGGTGGACGTGGGCGAGCAGGTCGTGCGTAGCCTGCGCGTCGCCCTCGACGGCGCGGTGCACCAGGGCACCGATCACCGTCGTCCCGTCGTCGCGCATCGAACCATGGTGCCCCGGCCCCGCTTCATCCGCGGCACCGCCTCCGTAGTTGTGCACCGAAGCGTTATGAGCGGGTGCGCCGGAAGTCATGTCCTGCGCCCTCCCCTTCCGCTCGACCGAATCGTTCCCGAGGAACTCCACGTCTCAAGGATGCGGCATCGGCCGGGAAGCGTCACATACCGCCGGATCGGCGGGGTACGGCGGCTTGCGCCGCACCCCTGCCCGGGCCCGTCGGGCCCGGCCGACTGTCAGCGCACCAGGCCCCACCGGAAGCCCAGGGCCACCGCGTGGGCGCGGTCCGAGGCGCCGAGCTTCTTGAAGAGCCGCCGGGCGTGCGTCTTCACCGTGTCCTCGGAGAGGAACAGCTCACGGCCGATCTCCGCGTTGGAGCGGCCGTGGCTCATCCCCTCCAGCACCTGGATCTCGCGCGCCGTGAGCGTGGGCGCCGCACCCATCTCGGCCGACCGCAGCCGACGCGGGGCGAGCCGCCACGTCGGGTCGGCCAGCGCCTGGGTGACGGTCGCCCGGAGCTCGGCCCGGGAGGCGTCCTTGTGCAGATAGCCGCGGGCACCGGCGGCGACCGCGAGCGCGACGCCGTCCAGGTCCTCGGCGACGGTCAGCATGATGATCCGGGCGCCGGGATCGGCGGAGAGCAGCCGGCGGACCGTCTCCACCCCCCCGAGCCCGGGCATGCGTACGTCCATGAGAATCAGATCCGAACGGTCGGCACCCCAGCGGCGGAGGACTTCCTCGCCGTTGGCGGCCGTCGTCACCCGCTCGACGCCGGGCACGGTCGCGACCGCGCGACGGAGCGCTTCTCGGGCAAGCGGGGAGTCGTCGCAGACGAGGACGGAAGTCATGACCGCCCTCCGCAGCTGATGCGCGTCACCTTGAGCCTCCAGGCTGTTACAAGTCGTCACCTGTGCGGTTGACGCTCTCGGACATCTGCCCGATCGCTCTTTCTGCCAACCGCCTCCGCACTCTCAACGATGGTCACTCGAAAGAGTTACGGGTCGGAAGACCGAGTTCGGCACTCTACGTGAGTACGCGCTCACGGAGGAGAGCGCCACGGGTCGTCCAGTCGTCAACCGAAACTTTTGGCGGCCCTGTGCCCCATTTAGCGGGATTTCTTCCCTTTTGGTGGTGTCTGTGGCTAGATTCGCAATCAGTCATATTTACATCTACTAACACCGTAGATGTACGGTCTTGTACACGGTCATCGACAAGCACCCACCCACGACGCACACGACGCTTCCGACTCAGCACGGTTTCGAGGGGACAAGCAATGGCCGATTTCTCCCGACTTCCCGGACCCAACGCCGATCTGTGGGACTGGCAGCTGCTGGCGGCCTGCCGCGGGGTCGACAGCTCGCTCTTCTTCCATCCCGAGGGGGAACGCGGTGCGGCTCGGAGCGCGCGCGAGACCTCCGCGAAGGAGGTCTGCATGCGGTGCCCCGTACGCGCGGAGTGCGCGGCGCATGCCTTGGCCGTTCGTGAGCCCTATGGGGTGTGGGGTGGGCTCACCGAGGACGAGCGTGAGGAGTTGATGGGGCGTGCGCGCAATCGGTTGATCACCGCTGCGGCGCCGGCGTCTCCGCCTGGGCACGGGTGACCGTTGCTGCGCGCACCGAGGGAGAAACGTTTCTGCACCCCACCCCGCGCCTCAAACGCCGGCGGGGCTGGATTTGGCGCCGGTGGGGCTGGAATGGCGTGCTGTCAGCGCCAGCTGGTCCAGGGTGGCCGCTACCGCCGGGACTCTGGCCAGGTCGGGCAGGGTCAGGGCGACGATCTCGCGTTCGATGGCCGGGGCCACTGTGAGGGTCCTGGCACCTCGGGGGCGTACCGACTCGATGGCCAGGGCGGGCAGGACGGCGACGCCCAGGCCCGCGCCGACCAGGCCGATCACCGCCGGGTAGTCGTCGGTGGCGAAGTCGATGCGCGGGGTGAAGCCGGACTCCTCGCACACCTCCACGAGCTGCCTGCGGCACCGGGGGCACCCGGCGATCCAGGACTCGCCGGCCAGCTCCGCGATGCCGACCTCGTCCCGGTCCGCCAGCGCGTGGCCCTCGGGGACCAGGCCCGTGAGGCGGTCGGTGAGCAGGGGGCGGACCACCAGGTCGTCCCATTCCGCGCCCGGCTCCCCGTAGCGGAAGGCGAGGGCGATGTCGCAGTCGCCGTCGCGCAGCATCTCGACCGACCGGGGCGGCTCGGCCTCCACGAGGGAGACCCGGGTGCCGGGGTGGGCGGCGCGCAGGGCGGCGAGGGCGCCCGGGACCAGCGAGGAGCTGCCGCTCGGGAACGAGACGAGCCGGACCCGGCCCGCCCGCAGTCCGGCGATCGCGGCGACCTCCTCCTCGGCGGCGGTGAGCCCGGCGAGGATGCCGGAGGCGTGCCGCACCAGCGCCTCGCCCGCCTGGGTCAGCCGCATCTCGCGGCCGGTCCGGATGAGCAGCGTGGTCCCGGCCGAGGACTCCAGGGCCTTCATCTGCTGGCTGACGGCGGGCTGGGTGCAGCCCAGCTCCCGGGCGGCGGCGGAGAAGGAGCCGGTGGCGGCGACGGCGCGCAGGACGCGGAGGTGGCGGGCTTCGATCACCCCTCCAGCATAAGCAATGCTTGGGGCGGTCGCAGGATATCCGTGTGTGACTTTGAGTCCGCCTTGGATACCGTTCCGGTATGACCGCGATGACTGTGCTGACCGTGAACGCGGGGCGTCCCACGGCGGCGTCCTACACCGACGCCCCCGGCGGCAGGACCGGGATCGACAAGCACCCCGTGGACGGCCCGGTGCGGGTGTCGGACCCCGGCCCCAAGGGCGAGGGCGGCAGCGGTGTCGCCGGGGACGCGGTGTGCGACCTGCGCCACCACGGCGGCTCGAACCAGGCGGTGTACGCGTTCGCCCGCGAGGACCTGGACGCCTGGGAGCGGGAGCTGGGCCGCACGCTGCGCAACGGCTCGTTCGGCGAGAACCTGACCACGGCGGGGCTGCGGGTCGGCGAGGCCCTGATCGGCGAGCGCTGGCGGATCGGCGGGGAGCTGGTCCTGGAGGTCGCCTCGGGCCGCATCCCGTGCCGCACGTTCCAGGGCCACCTGGACGAGGCCCGCTGGGTGAAGCGGTTCACGCAGGCGGCGGCCCCGGGGGCGTATCTGCGGGTGATCACACCGGGGTCCGTCCGCGCGGGCGACCCGGTCGAGATCGTGCACCGGCCGGACCACGAGGTGACCGTGGAGCTCCAGTTCCGGGCCGTCACCACCCGGCGCGACCTGCTGCCGCTGCTCCTCCCGGCGGGCGAGGCGCTGTCCCCGTCGACGCTGCGGAAGGCGCGCGCGTACGCGGCGGAGCTCACCGCCTCCTGAGGCCGCGGGAGCCCCCGGAGGCGCCGTTCCGGGATGCTCTAACGTGCCGCGTATGACGACTGCACTGATCACGGGCGCGACGGCGGGTATCGGTGCCGCCTTCGCCCGGCGGCTCGCCGCCGACGGGTACGACCTGGTCCTGGTGGCCCGGGACGCGGAGCGGCTGCGCGAGCAGGCGACCGAGCTGCACGACCGGCACGGCATCGAGGCGGAGGTGCTGCGGGCCGACCTGTCCGAGGACAAGGGCATCCGCGCGGTCGAGGAACGCCTCGGTGACGCCCGGCACCCGGTCGACCTGCTGGTGAACAACGCGGGCTTCGGGAACAAGGGGCGCTATCTGGAGGTCCCGATGGCCGACGAGCTGACGATGCTCAAGGTGCACTGCGAGGCGGTGCTGCGGCTGACCTCGGCGGCGGCGGCCCCGATGCGGGAGCGCGGCCGGGGCGGCATCGTCAACGTGGCCTCGGTCGCGGCGTTCGTCCCGCGCGGCACGTACGGGGCTTCGAAGGCGTGGGTCGTGCAGTTCAGCCAGGGCGCGGCGAAGGACCTGGCCGGGTCCGGGGTGCGGCTGATGGCGCTGTGCCCGGGCTTCGTGCGGACGGAATTCCACCAGCGGGCCGGGATGGGCACGGGCAACATCCCGGGCTGGATGTGGCTCGACGCGGACAAGCTGGTGACGGCCGCGCTCGCGGACCTGGCGCGCGGGAAGCCGGTGTCGATCCCGGACCCGCGCTACAAGGTACTGATGGGCGCGGTGAAGCTGGCCCCGCGCGGCCTGCTCGGCGGGCTGACCTCGCGGACGGGCCGCAAGTACGGGCCGCAGTAGAGCCCGCAGCAGGGAGCCTTCACTCCGCCGGGAGGCGGAGTACGGCGGTGCTGCCGTCCTGCCAGGTCACCCGGATCTCGTGGGGGCTCTGTACGCGGATCCCGGCGAGGGTGCCGACGGGCGCCGGATCCGCCTCACCGGTGAGCGAGGCGAGCGCGACGAACAGGGACCGGGGTCCGGCGGTCGTGCCCTCGACGGCCAGGAGCCGGGAGGTCTCGCCGAACATGGTGTCCCCGCCGGGCAGTTCGCGGACCCCGCCCGCGTAGCCGTGGACCGGGTGGAGCTGGGCGGTGAGCGTTCCGTCGTCCCCGGTCGCCCACCCCGTCTGGCGGACGGGCGTGCCGTCGGGCGCGCCCGTGACCAGATGCGCGCGGACCTCGGCGCGGCCGTGGGCGAGGACGGCGGAGACGACGCGGACGCCGGGGAGCGGGGTGTGCGCGGAGGCGGCGGGGCCGAGCGGGTCCGCGGTGAGGCGGGCGGTCGGCTTCCCCTCGGGGAGCAGCGCGAAGTGGTTGTCGCGCTCGGCGTCCCCGTGCGTGGGGCCGGTCCGGGTGGAGTACGCGAAGCGGGCGTAGCCGGGGTCCTCCTCGTCGCCCACGTGGTTCGAGCCGTGGTTGTGGAGCCGGACGAGGCCGTCCGCGGCGGTGGACTGGAGGAGCATCCCGGTCGGGCCGAGGACGGTCACCGCGTCGGCGGTCTCGGCGGGCAGCGGCTCCTCGGTGGCGGTCCAGACGGGGTGGTCCGGGGGCATCAGGAGTCCGAGGAAGCCCTTGGAGGCCCAGTACGGGGAGGCCGGGCCGGAGTAGGTCTGGAGCATGGGCGCGTACGGGCGGTGCCAGCCGAGGGTGAGGAGGCCGTCCCGGTCGGTGGCGCCGCGGTCCAGGAAGTGGCGGAGGGCGCCGGAGGCGAGGCGGCGGGTCGCGCCCGGGGTGAGCGGGGTGTGGCCGGTCATCGCGCCGAGCCAGGGGGCGGCCGCGGCGGCGAAGCGGTAGATGAGGGAGCGGCCGAAGGGCATGGGGGCGCCGTCCGCGCCGAACATCCGGGTGTAGTCGTCCAGCTGGCGGTGCAGGCGGGGGCCGTAGCGGTCCAGGAGGTCCCGGTCGCCTCCGAGGTGGGCGTGCAGGACCGGGTAGAAGTGCATCGCCCAGGCGTTGTAGTGGTCGAAGGAGCGGTTCGGGCCGTCGCTGTACCAGCCGTCGCCCAGGTACCAGTCCTCGACGTGTTCCAGCGCGCGGTCGATGGTCTTCCGGGCGCGGTCGGTCTCGATGCCGGCGTCCTGGAGGAAGCCGCCGACGGTGAGCCCGAAGAACCACCAGTTGTTGTTCACCGGGGGCGCGTCGAGGGCGGGGAGGAGCCAGTCGACGGCGCGCTGCCGGGTGGCGTCGTCCAGGGTGTCCCAGAGCCAGGGCCGGGTGAGGCGCAGGCCCAGGGCGATGGACGCGGATTCCACGATGGCCTGGGGGACGTCCGCGATGCGGGGCCAGGCGTCGGGGCTGCCCGCCGGGTCCGACGTACCGGCGGCGAGCCCTTCGGCGTACCGGCCGAGGAAGCCGTGCGGGTCCTCGCCGTGCGCTCCGGCGGTCCGCAGCGCGGCGAGCAGCCAGGTGCGGGCGTAGCCCTCCAGGCCGTCGGAGAGGGGCCCGGACCAGCTCGGCCGGGGGCCGGGGAGGTCGATGCGGCCGTGGCGGGGCGAGGCGTAGGGGCGTACCGCGAGCAGCAGTCGGTCGGCCGCGCGCTCCCAATCGGCACGGGTGTACCCCGTGTACGGACTGGTCGTGGGCATGATGCTCCCAGGGGAGGCGGACTTCGGCGTCGCAGGGAATCCTGAACCGCGGGTTGATCGAACGTCAAGGGATGACGTTGCGAATGATCGAAACTTCCATCAATCGATCACAGTGGATTAGGGTCTGGCGAGCCGAGCCACCACATCGCGATCAACAAGGGGACTGCCGCCGTGCGCGAGAGTGCAGCTGAACGTCACGACCGACTTCTGGCCCTGGTACGGGAGCGCGGCTCGGCCCGTGTCTCGGACCTGGCCGGCCTGCTGGGGGTCTCCCCCGTCACGGCGCGCCGCGACGCCGAGGCGCTGGCCGAGCGCGGGCTGCTGGACCGGGTCCACGGCTCGGTCTCCTGGCCCCGGGACGCCGCGACGCCCGCCGGTCCCGGCCCCGGCGGCGGCCCGGTGCTCGGGCTGATCGCCCCCTCCGCGACGTACTACTTCGCCGAGGTCATCCGGGGCGCGCAGGAGGCGGCCGCGCGCGCCGGGGGCCGCCTGGTGCTGCGGATCTCGGACTACCGGCCCGAGGGCGACCGGGCGCGCGCCGAGGGGCTGCTCGCCTCCGGGGCCGACGGGCTGCTCATCGCCCCGGCCTGGCGGGGCGCCGAGGACCAGGCGGCGTACGGGGACTGGATGGCCGGTCTTCCGGTGCCCGCCGTGCTCCTGGAGCGCACCCCGGCGCCCGGATCGCCGCTGGACGGCCTGGACCGGGTCTGCTCGGACCACCGCCACGGGGTGCTGCTCGCCGTGCGCCATCTGATCGGCCTCGGCCACGCCACCCCGCTCCTGGTGGCCCGCGCCGACAGCCCGACCGCGCTCGCGGTGCGCTCCGGCTACGAGGACGCGCTCGCGGTGCTGGGCCTCGCCGAGGGCGCGCCCGCGATGATCGGGACGTCCGGGCCCGAGGTGGACCCGGGCCGCTTCGAGGAGGCGGTGGGCGAGGTGCGCGACGCGGTGGCCTCCGGCCGGGCCACGTCGGTGCTGGTGCACAACGACGTGGACGCGATCCACCTGGTGCAGCGCCTGTCGGAGCTGGGCGTGCGGGTGCCGGAGGACCTGGCGGTGATCGCGTACGACGACGAGGTCGCGGCGCTGGGCGACATCCCGCTCACCGCGGTCAGCCCGCCCAAGCGGCACGTCGGGCGGTACGCGACGGAGCTGCTGATCGGGCGGCTCGCGGCCGGGCGGGACGGGGCCGGGCGGGACGGTTCGGGGGCCGACGAGGAGGAGCCGGGCAGGCACCTGGCGCTGCTGCCGCGGCTGCGGGTGCGGGCCTCGACCGCTCGATAACGTTCTGATCTTTTCTCGATCAATCAATCTTTCGCTCTTGACTTCGGTCATCGGTGGACCAAGGATCACGCCCAACGTCCCTGTCACCGTCGACTCAGGAGCCCGCCGTGAACCGCAGTTGGAGCAGAACGACTCTTTCCATAGCCGGAGCCGTCACCGCCCTCGCCGTCGTCACGGCCTGCGGCGGGAGCGGGGACGACTCCGGGGGCGGCGGCACCGGCACCGCCGCCAAGCCCGTGACCATCACCTTCTGGGGCTGGGCCAAGGGCACCAAGGAGGTCGTGGACGCGTTCAACGCCTCGCACAAGAACATCCAGGTGAAGTTCGAGGAGACCCCCTCCGGGAACGCCGGCGGCTACGCGAAGATCTCCAACGCGATCAAGGCGGGCAACGCCCCCGACCTGGTCTCCGTCGAGTACCCGCAGCTCCCCGAGTACGTCAGCCAGGGCGGATTCCAGGACATCGGGAAGTACCTCACGGACGACGTGAAGAAGAAGTTCCTCCCGCAGGCGATCGAGCAGACCACGCTCGGCGGCAAGAGCTGGGCAGTCCCCTTCGACGCCGCGCCGCAGGCGTTCTTCTACCGCAAGGACCTCTTCACCAAGTACGGCATCGACGTCCCCAAGACCTGGGCCGAGTTCAAGTCCGCCGCCGAGAAGGTGAAGAAGGCCGACTCCAAGGCCCGCATCGGCACCTTCTTCCCGGACGACCCGACCACCTTCGAGGCGATGGTCTGGCAGGCCGGCGCCCAGTGGTTCAAGGCCGAGGGCGACACCTGGAAGGTCGACACCACCGACGCCGCCACCACCAAGGTCGCCGACTACTGGCAGGGCCTGGTGAAGGACGGCCTGGTCCGCACCGACGCCTCCTTCTCGCCCGCCTGGACCAACTCCCTGAAGACCGGCGGCACCATCGGCTACCTCGGCGCCTCCTGGGGCGGCGGCGTCCTCGGCGGCACCCTGCCCGAGCAGAGCGGCAAGTGGGCCGTCGCCCCGATCCCGACCTGGGACGGCAAGCCCGCGGGCGGCATGCTCGGCGGGACCACCTTCGCGGTGCCGAAGAACAGCGGGAAGGCCGCCGCGGCCGTCGAGTTCGCGACCTGGATGACCACCACGGAGGACGGCATCAAGGCCCGTATCTCCTCCGGCACCTCCAGCGCGTTCCCGGCCGCGCTCGCCCTGCGCCCGGCGGCCAAGAAGGCGTTCGACACCAAGTTCTACGGCGGCCAGGACATCTACCAGGTCTTCGAGGACGGCGGCGCCGCGATCAAGCAGGGCTGGACCTGGGGCCCGGCGATGGGCACCACCAACACCACGCTCAAGGACCGCTTCGGCAAGCTCGCCGGGGGCGGCACCACCATCCCCGACGCCGTGAAGGCCGCCCACGACGCGACGGTCGCGGAGCTGTCCAAGCGCGGCCTGAAGGTCGAGGGCTGACCGGATGAAAGCCCGCACCCGCGCCGCCGCGACCCTGCTGACCCCGTTCTTCGTCCTGTTCACCGCCGTGATGCTGATCCCGATCGGTTACGCGGTCTGGCTCAGCCTCTTCACCGAACAGCAGTCGGGGCTCGGCTTCGGCGGATCCGAGACGGTCTTCACCGGACTCGGCAACTACACGGCGGCGCTGGGTGACCGGGTCTTCCGCGACGGCTTCCTCGTCCTCCTCGGCTACTGCGCCGTCTACATCCCGCTGATGGTCGGCGGCGCCCTCGGACTCGCCCTGCTGCTCGACTCGGCGCTCGCCCGCGCCCGGCGCTTCTTCCAGCTCGCGCTGTTCCTGCCGCACGCCGTGCCCGGCATCATCGCCGCGATGATCTGGCTGTACCTCTACACGCCCGGCCTCAGCCCCGTCGTCTCCGCGATGCACTCCGGCGGCATCGGCTTCGACTTCTTCTCGCCGAGCGGCGCGCTGCCCTCCGTCGTGAACATCGCGCTGTGGGAGTGGCTCGGCTACAACATGGTGATCTTCTACGCCGCCCTCCAGGCCATCGACCGCTCGGTGCTCGAAGCGGCCACGGTGGACGGGGCGAGCGGCGGGCGCATCGCGTTCAGCATCAAGCTCCCGCTGATCCGGTCCTCGGTCGTGATGGTCGTGCTCTTCACGATCATCGGCTCGCTCCAGCTCTTCACCGAGCCGCTGATCCTCAACACCGGCTCCGGGTCCGCCGTCTCCTCCTCCTGGACACCGAACATGTACGCCTACACCGCGGCCTTCGCCCGCAACGACTTCGGACTCGCGGCCGCCGCCTCCGTACTCCTGGCGCTCACCGCCGCCCTGCTGTCCTTCGTCGTCACCCGCCTCACCGGCCGGAAGGGCGCGCGCGCATGAGCACCACGACCCGCAAGAACCCCTGGCTGTCCAAGGCGGCCGTCAACGGAGCGCTGCTCCTGGCCGTCCTCTACATGCTCTTCCCGCTCGTCTGGCTGGTCACCGCCGCCACCAAGGACACCGGCTCGCTGCTCGCCGGCGACACCTTCTCCTTCAAGGGCTTCGACCTCTCGAAGAACCTCTCCGACATCGCCTCGTACGGGGACGGCGTCTACTTCCGGTGGTACGGGAACAGCCTGCTGTACGCGGGAGTGGGCGCCGCGGTCTGCTCGCTGATCTGCGTCGCCGCCGGGTACGCCTTCGACAAGTACGAGTTCCGGGGCAAGGAGAAGCTGTTCGGGCTCGTCCTGCTCGGGGTGCTCGTCCCGACGACCGCGCTGGCCCTGCCGATGTACCTGCTGGCCAGCAAGCTCGGCCTCGTCAACACGTACTGGTCGGTGCTGATCCCGGTCCTGGTGAACCCCTTCGGCGTCTATCTCGCCCGGGTGTTCTCCGCCGGGTACATCCCGGGCGAGGCGCTGGAGGCCGCGCGCATCGACGGGGCGGGCGAGCTGCGGACCTTCTTCTCCATCGGGCTGCCGATGATGATGCCGGGGTTCGTGACCGTCTTCCTCTTCCAGTTCACCGCGATCTGGAACAACTTCTTCCTTCCGCTGGTGATGCTCTCGGACCGCAAGCTCTTCCCGCTGAGCCTCGGCCTGTACTCCTGGAACACCAACACCCACAGCGAGCCGGGCTTCTACCCGCTCGTCGTCACCGGGTCGCTCCTCGCCGTCATCCCGCTGATCGTCGCCTTCGTCTCCCTGCAACGGCACTGGAAGGCCGGACTCACCGCCGGCAGCGTCAAGTAGCCCCCACCCCAAGGGAGTCGTTCACCCCCATGCAGTCCACCACTGACCCCCGGCCGTCCGTCCTGCTCGCCATGGGCCCGGACATCTACGAGCGCCTCTTCGAACCCCGCCACCGCGCCCGGCTCGCCGCCCTCGCCCGTACGGACCCGGCCCTCGTCGCCCACGACCTGGCCGACCCGGACCCGCGCGTCGCCGCCGCCCTCGCCGAGGCGGAGGTCCTGTTCACCTGCTGGGGCGCCACCCCGCTCACCCCCCGGGTCCTGGCCGCCGCGCCCCGCCTCAAGGCGGTCGTCCACGCGGCCGGCTCCGTCAAGCACCACATCACCGACGCCTGCTGGGAGCGCGGCCTCGCCGTCTCCTCGGCGGCCGGGGCCAACGCCCTGCCGGTGGCCGAATACACCCTGGCCACGATCCTGCTGGCCAACAAGCGCGTCGCGCACTCCGCCCACGTCTACCGCGAGCTCCGCGCCGACCACGACTGGCGCGCCGAGCTGGACGGGGCCGGCAACTACCGCCGCACGGTGGGCATCATCGGCGCCTCCCGCATCGGCCGCCGCGTCATCGAGCTGCTCCGCCCCTTCGACCTGGCGGTCCTGCTGTACGACCCGTACGTCACCGAGGCCGAGGCGGCCCGGCTGGGCGCCGAACCAGTCCCCCTGGACGAACTGTGCGCCCGCGCCGACGTCGTCTCCGTGCACGCCCCCCAACTCCCCGAGACCCACCACATGATCGGCGCCCGCCAACTCGCCCTGATGCGGACCGGCTCGACGCTGATCAACACGGCCCGGGGCTCCCTGATCGACGAGGCGTCCCTGCTCCGCGAACTGATCCCGGGCCGCCTGCACGCCGTACTCGACGTAACAGACCCCGAACTCCCCCCCACCGACTCCCCGCTGTACAACCTCCCCAACGTCCTCCTGACCCCGCACGTGGCCGGCTCCCTCGGCAACGAACTCCACCGCATGACCGACCACGCCCTGGACGAACTGGAGCGGTACGCCCAGGGCCGGCCGTTCGCGGAGCCGGTGCATCCGGCGGCGCTGGACCGGTCGGCGTAGAACGTGGAACAACGCGAAGGCCCGGCCCCCCGCAGGGGACCGGGCCTTCGTGGCTGACCGCTAGTGCGAGTGGCCGTGGCCGTGGCCCGCGGCCTCCGGCTCTTCCTCGGCCGGCTTCTCGACGACCAGGGTCTCGGTCGTGAGCAGCAGCGACGCGATGGACGCGGCGTTCTCCAGGGCGGAGCGGGTGACCTTGACCGGGTCGATGACGCCGGCCTTGACCAGGTCGCCGTACTCGCCGGTGGCGGCGTTGAAGCCCTGGCCCTTGTCGAGCTCGGAGACCTTGGAGGTGATGACGTAGCCCTCCAGGCCGGCGTTCTCGGCGATCCAGCGCAGCGGCTCGACGGCGGCGCGGCGGACGACCGCGACACCGGTGGCCTCGTCGCCGGTCTTGCCGAGGTTGCCCTCGAGGACCTTGACGGCGTGGACGATGGCGGAGCCACCACCGGAGACGATGCCCTCCTCGACCGCGGCGCGGGTCGCGGAGATGGCGTCCTCCAGACGGTGCTTCTTCTCCTTGAGCTCGACCTCGGTGGCCGCACCGACGCGGATCACGCAGACCCCGCCGGCCAGCTTCGCCAGGCGCTCCTGGAGCTTCTCGCGGTCCCAGTCGGAGTCCGTGGCCTCGATCTCGGCCTTGATCTGGTTGACGCGGCCGGCGACCTCGTCGGACTTGCCGCCACCGTCGACGATGGTGGTGTCGTCCTTGGTGACGGTCACGCGGCGGGCGGTGCCCAGCACGTCCAGACCGGCCTGGTCGAGCTTGAGGCCGACCTCCTCGGCGATGACGGTCGCACCGGTGAGGGTGGCGATGTCGCCGAGCATGGCCTTGCGGCGGTCACCGAAGCCCGGCGCCTTGACGGCGACGGCGTTGAACGTGCCGCGGATCTTGTTGACGACCAGGGTCGACAGGGCCTCGCCCTCGACGTCCTCGGCGATGATCAGCAGCGGCTTGGAGCCACCGGACTGGATGACCTTCTCCAGGAGCGGCAGCAGCTCCTGGATCGAGCCGATCTTGCCCTGGTGGATCAGGATGTACGGGTCGTCGAGGACGGCCTCCATACGCTCCTGGTCGGTCACCATGTACGGGGACAGGTAGCCCTTGTCGAAGGCCATGCCCTCGGTGAAGTCGAGGTCCAGACCGAAGGTGTTGGACTCCTCGACGGTGATGACACCGTCCTTGCCGACCTTGTCCATCGCGTCCGCGATGAGCTCGCCGACCTGCGGGTCCTGCGCGGAGAGCGCGGCGACGGCGGCGATGTCGGACTTGTCGTCGATCGGGCGGGCGGTCGCGAGGAGCTCCTCGGACACGGCCTTGACCGCGGCGTCGATGCCCTTCTTCAGGGCGGCCGGGGAGGCGCCGGCGGCGACGTTGCGCAGACCCTCGCGGACGAGCGCCTGGGCCAGGACGGTGGCGGTGGTGGTGCCGTCACCCGCGACGTCGTTCGTCTTGGTGGCGACCTCCTTCACCAGCTGGGCGCCGAGGTTCTCGTACGGGTCGTCCAGCTCGACCTCGCGCGCGATGGTGACACCGTCGTTGGTGATGGTGGGGGCACCGAACTTCTTGTCGATGACGACGTTGCGGCCCTTGGGGCCGATCGTCACCTTGACCGTGTCGGCAAGCTTGTTGACGCCGCGCTCAAGGGCGCGACGGGCGTCCTCGTCGAACTTCAGGATCTTCGCCATGGAGCTGAACTGTTCCTCTCAAAAACAAGAACTGCGCCCCTGCCGCCCGGCTAGTTATGTCGCAGGGGGCCAGGGGCGCAGAACAGAAGCAAACGTGGGTGAATTACTTCTCGATGATCGCGAGGACGTCGCGCGCCGAGAGGACGAGGTACTCCTCGCCGTTGTACTTCACCTCGGTGCCGCCGTACTTGCTGTACAGCACGACATCGCCGGTCTTGACGTCGAGCGGCAGGCGCTCGCCGTTCTCGAAGCGGCCCGGGCCCACGGCCAGGACGACGCCCTCCTGGGGCTTCTCCTTGGCGGTGTCCGGGATAACCAGGCCGGAGGCCGTGGTCTGCTCGGCGTCGAGCGGCTGGACCACAATGCGGTCCTCGAGCGGCTTGATCGCAACCTTGGAGCTGGCGGTCGACACGATCCGGTCTCCCCCTTCGGAGATCTCACGGGGTTTAACAGTCTTTGGGTCGGCGACCAGGTGGCCCGTCGTCGCGGGTGCCGGACCTGCCGGTCGCACAGTACTGCTGGCACTCTCCAGTGGGGAGTGCCAGCACTGAGACTATGACCGTGATTAGCACTCGGTCAAGCGGAGTGCCAATTCACGCCCCTCGTGGCGTACGTGGGACCCGCCCGCCTCCTTACGGCTGCGGCTCTGCAACGTTCCGGACACCTTAGGGACAACGCGGGGGCCGCCCCGGACCGTTCCGGTGGACGGTGGCGGCATGCGGATACGAACCTCCGGCGCGGACCGCCCGGCCGCCGCCCGCCCGGGACCGGTGATGACCGGCTGCCTCGACGCGCTGCTCGGCCTGCTGATCGTCGCGCTGGAGATGCTGGTCAGCTCGGTCCTCTTCTACGCGTACACGGGCTCCGATCCCCGACCGCCGGGCCCGGACATGACGGAGGCCGGACCGCCCGGGATGGACTGGTCCGGCACTCTCGTCCTGGCCGCCATCACGGCGGTGGCCTGCCTGATCGGCGGGGTGCTGCTGCGTCAGAGGCTTCCGATCGCGGGCACCGTCCAGCTGATCGGCGCATGCCTGCTGCTGGTCCTCACGCTGACGGCCTGGCACAGCGCCTACGAGGACGCGCGCCCGGAGCCCGGGGACGCCCGCGCGTACGCCGCCTCCTATACGTAGTCCTCCAGGCGGGCCACCGAGTAGCCCTGGTCCGTGATGACCTTCATGACGGACCGGACCAGGTCGGGCATGCTCCCCTTCCAGTCCGCCTTGCCCCGGAAGTGCGTGAGGATGATGTCGCCGGGGTGCAGCTTCTGGTCCTCCTCGCGCCACTCCATGTGGTCGGGGAACGCCTCCGCCTCCCACAGCGGCACGGCGGTGACGCCGCAGGACTTGGCGATCTTCAGCGTGTCGGTGTTGTAGTTGCCGTACGGCGGCCGGAAGAGCCGGGGCCGCTTGCCGAACTGCTTCTCGAGGATGTCCTGCTGGCCGCAGATCTCACGCTTCTGCTCGTCGTGCGAAAGGCCCGGCAGGTAGCGGTGGTTGAGCGTGTGGTTGCCGATCACGGTCCCCCGGGACTGGGCGTCCTCGAAGTACGTGTAGTCGTCGCGCACCAGGTAGTCGGTGAGGAAGGCGCTGTACGGGATGTTCAGCTCCGACATCATCTTCAGCAGCTCGGGGTCCTTGTCGTCCCCGTCGTCCATGGTCAGGAAGACGACCTTGTCCGTGGTGGGGACCCGGGTGAAGACCGGCGGCAGCGAGTCGTCCTGGCCCGAGACCTCGAAGCCCTTGCGGGTGGTGATGTGCGGCTTCTTCGCGGGCGGTACGGGCGCCGCGAGCGGCGTGGCCGCCAGGTCCCACTTCTTGGCGGCGACCGCGCGGGCGGCCTGCGCGAGCCTGGCCCGTTCCGCCTGCGCCGCGCGGGTGCCGAGCGCCCCGGCCGCCGGTTCCGCCTGCGGGCCCGCTTGGCCGACCTGGGCCTTCGCGCTCCGGACCGCGGCGCCCGAGTCGTCCCCGGCCGCGCAGCCGGACGCGGCGGCGGCGACCAGGAGCGCGGCGAGGACCGCGTAACCCGGTCTGCGCCGCAGGCGACTCCGTACCCGCTGCCGCCCGCCCGTCACCGGACCCGTTTCACGCCCATTCATGGCCAATTTGTCCTTTTGTCGTACTGGCTGCATGGCGCCGGATCCTGCCAGTACGTGACGGGGCATCGGCTACGACACCGCCGCCGGGCACGCGCGGTCCCCCGGGTGGCTCACACGGAGGGGCCGAAAAGGCTTCAGCGGTGGACGCCGCCGCTCCGGGACACCAGGGGCGGCGGCGCGGTCGCCCCGGCCAGCGTCCGCACGATCCAGCGCCGGTGCCAGAACGCCTTGAAGACGCCGACGAGCCCGACGAACCAGGCCAGCAGCCCCAGCCCCATGATCAGCGCCATCAGCCCGTACGTGTCCTCGCCCCGGACCGCCCCCGCAGGCACGACGACGCAGAGGTAGAGGCCCAGCGCGCCGAGCGCGAAGGAGGGCAGCAGCCACCCCAGACTCGTGCCGGGGAGCCGGAGTCCGGCGTCGCGGGCGGGGTCGCGGTCCAGCTCGCCCCACTGCGTGAGCAGCCGGCGCAGCGCCACGTCCCGGCGCAGTCCGGAGACGAGCAGGATCACCGCCGGGATCAGGGCGGCGGCGCCCATCGCGAGCAGCACCACGCCCAGGATCGCGCTGATGAAGTCGTACGACTCCTCGAAGGTGATGATCGCCGTCCCGATGAACGACCAGCCGATCGCGCCGACCACCCCCCACAGCCACAGCAGCCCGAGCCGGCCGGGGCCGATGTGCGCCTTGACCAGCACACCGAGCAGGAAGGACCGGTCGGCGAGCAGCGCGTCCCGGTCGGGCCAGGAACGTATCTCCACGGGCGGCGGGGGCGGCGGCAGCACGAAGCGAGGGGACATGGGGCAGACCCTATCGAGCACCCCTGGCCCCAATTACCGCACGGGGATCAGGCGTTGCGGATGGCCTCGATGTCCAGGCGCTTCATGCCGAGCATGGCCTTCATCGCGCGGGCGGCCTTCTCCGGATCCGGGTCGGTGAGCGCCTCACCGAGGCCCGGCGGGACGATCTGCCAGAACAGGCCGTACTTGTCCTTGAGCCAGCCGCACTGGATCTCCTGCCCGCCGCCGGAGGTGAGCTCGTTCCACAGCCGGTCCACCTCCTCCTGCGAGTCGCACTCGACGGAGAGCGAGGCGGCCTCGTTGAGGGTGATCTCGGGCCCGCCGTCGAACGCGACGTACTCCGCGCCGTCCAGCTGGAACCGTACGGTCATCGCCGTGCCCTCCTCGCCGGGGCTCGCGGCGGTCCAGCGGGTGGTCTCCAGGACGCGCGAGTCGCCGCCGACGACGGAGACGTAGTAGTCGGCCGCCTCCTCGATCACGCCCTTCGGATACCAAAGGAACGTGGTGACCTTCTGCATGGTCCTCTCCTCATGTACAGGGGCAAAGTGCCGTGAAGGGTAGACCGCGCGGGCGCCCGGAACTCATCGACGTGCCGGGGCTAGATCTCTCCCAGCGATTCGAAGCGCCAGCGGTGGACCGGCCGGGTGACGAGGTCCGGACCGGGCTCGGGCAGCTCCGGGAGCTCGTCGGCGTACCCGCCCTGCCACCAGGTGATGACGAGCACCCGGTCCTGCGGGGCGCGCAGCAGCTCGCTGCGGAGCGGGGGGCGGGACAGCGCGGCGGCGCGGGCGCGGGCCCACTCCGCCAGTTCGCCGCCCCGGCCCTCGGCGGCGCGGGCCTCCCACATCAGGGCGGTGACCGGGGCGCTCATGAGTAGAGGTTGTCCTTGCTGATCTCGTGCACGTGGTCGTGGTCGTGCGTGTGGGCGCCCGGGACGTGGGTCTCGGTGACGGGCAGCGAGGAGTCGGCGGACAGCTCCAGGTCGGAGGCGGGCCGGTTGCGGGCGACCATCTCGGCGCCGAGCGCGGCGACCATCGCCCCGTTGTCGGTGCACAGCTTGGGGCGGGGCACGCGCAGCCGGATGCCGGCCCGCTCGCACCGCTCCTCGGCGAGCGCGCGCAGCCGGGAGTTGGCCGCGACGCCGCCGCCGATCATCAGGTGGTCGACGCCCTCGTCCTTGCAGGCGCGGACGGCCTTGCGGGTGAGCACGTCCACCACGGCCTCCTGGAAGGACGCGGCCACGTCGCGCACCGGCACCTCCTCGCCGGCCGCCCGCTTGGCCTCGATCCAGCGGGCGACGGAGGTCTTCAGGCCGGAGAACGAGAAGTCGTAGGCGGGGTCGCGCGAGCCGGTGAGCCCGCGCGGGAACGCGATGGCGGCCGGGTCGCCCTCGCGGGCGAGGCGGTCGATGACTGGGCCGCCGGGGAAGCCGAGGTCCAGCACCCGGGCGATCTTGTCGAACGCCTCGCCGGCCGCGTCGTCGATGGTCGCGCCCAGCGGCCGGACGTCGTTGGTGATGTCCGGCGCGAGCAGCAGCGAGGAGTGCCCGCCGCTGACCAGGAGTGCCATGGTCGGCTCGGGCAGCGGGCCGTGCTCCAGCTGGTCGACGCAGATGTGGGACGCCAGGTGGTTGACCCCGTACAGCGGCTTGTTCAGCGCGTACGCGTACGCCTTGGCGGCGGAGACGCCGACGAGCAGGGCGCCCGCGAGGCCGGGTCCGGCGGTGACGGCGATGCCGTCGAGGTCGCGGCCGCTGACCCCGGCCTCCTTCAGGGCGCGCTCGATGGTGGGGACCATCGCCTCCAGGTGGGCGCGGGAGGCGATCTCGGGGACGACGCCGCCGAAGCGGGCGTGCGTGTCGACGCTGGACGCGACGGCGTCCGCGAGGAGCGTGGTCCCCCGGACGATGCCGACCCCGGTCTCGTCGCAGGAGGTCTCGATGCCGAGTACGAGCGGTTCGTCAGCCATCAGTCAGTCTCGTTTTCTTCGTGTACGTGGAGGCGCATGACGAGCGCGTCGATGTTGCCCGGCTGGTAGTAGCCGCGGCGGAAGCCGATCGGTTCGAAGCCGAAGCGCTCGTAGAGCTTCTGGGCGCGCGTGTTGTCGACGCGGACTTCGAGCAGCACCTCGGCGCACTCGAAGGCGGTGGCGTGCCGGAGCAGATCGGTCAGCAGCTCGGAGCCGAGCCCTCCGCCCCAGTGGTCGCGTGCGACGGCGATCGTCTGTACGTCGGCGAGGTCGCCGGCGGCCGCGAGGCCCGCGTATCCGACGATCCGGCCGGTGCCCGGCTCCTCGGCGACGACGTAGCGGCGGGTGGCCGCCGGGCCGCGCGCATGGGCCAGCTCGGACCAGAACATGCCCGCCGACCAGGCGTCCTCCGGGAACAGCTCGTGTTCGAGGGCGAGCACGGGGTCGATGTCCCACCAGCGCATCTCGCGCAGCACCGCAGTCGTGACGGTCACTTCGGGGTGACCACCTTGTAGTTCTTCGGGACCTGCGCGTCGGGCCTGCGGAGGTAGAGCGGCTGCGGCGCCAGCAGCTCCTCGCCGGCCGCGAGGCGTTCGGCGGCGAGGCCCGCGAGGGCGCCCGCCGCGAGGTGTTCGGGGCCGCGCGCGTCCGGGAACGCCTCCGGGTAGAGCACCGCGCCCGCGCCGACGACCGGGAGGCCCGCGAGCCGGTCCGCGATGTCGGCGGGCCGGTCGACGGAGGGGCCTTCGGTCCGGGTGCGGGCGTCCTCGTACCGCGCCCAGTAGACCTCCTTGCGGCGGGCGTCCGTGGCTACGGCGAACGGACCGTCGAGTCCGGAGCGCCCGGCGGCGTACGCGAGGCCGTCCAAGGTGCACAGGCCGTGCACGGGCACGGAGAGCGCCGAGCCGAAGGTGGCGGCCGTCACCAGGCCGACGCGCAGTCCCGTGTACGGGCCGGGGCCGACGCCCACGACGACGTCCGTCACGGCGTCGAGTTTCACCCCGGCGTCCGCGAGGACCCGGTCGACGGCGGGCAGCAGCAGCTCCCCGTGCCTGCGGGCGTCGACCTGCACGGACTCGGCGACGACGCGGGTCCCGTCGTGCAGGGCGACGGTGACGGCGGGGGTGGCGGTATCCATTGCGAGCAAGAGCACGCAAACAGCCTACGGCTCCGGCGCGGCCCGCCCCGCGCCCCGTACGGCATCCCTGCCGGGGCGGTCCCGGCTGCTACCGTCACCGGGTATACGCGGAGTACGTGTAAACGCTTGAACGCTTGTACGACTTACGGTCCGCGTACGACTTGTGGTTCGCGCCTGACGGCACACGACAGCGAAAGAGGCACGCACGGTGGCAAGGGGCAGCTCGGGAATCGTGGCCGCGCTCACCGCGGCGGCCGTCGTGGCGGTCGGCTTCCTGGCGTACCAGGCTTCCGCGAATGTGCCGGACGACCTGGCGTCGAAGCCGAAGGCGTCGAGCAGCGCCTCGGCGTCCGCGCCGGCCGGGGGCCACAGCAAGCCCAAGCCGAAGAAGGACCCGCTGGCCGTTCCCGCCGGTTCCGGCACCGGGGCGCGGGTCGTCTACGCGCTGCACGACCGCCGGGTGTGGCTGGTCGACGCGAAGGGGAAGGCGTCGCGGACGTTCAAGGTGATGCCGAGCACGGTGCTCGCGACGCCGGGCACGTATCACGTGACGTCGCGCTCGGGCAGCGTGAAGGGGTCCGACGGCGTGCCGATCGAGCACGTGGTGCGGTTCGCGACGGTGAACGACGTGACGATCGGTTTCAGCGCCGCGCAGGACGGGTCGATGGAGGAGCCGGATCCCACGGTGAAGGCAGGGGGCGTGCGGATGTCTCGGGCCGACGGGGATGCGGTGTGGCGGTTCGCCACGGTGGGGGCGACCGTGGTGGTGGTCCCCTAGCCGGGGGCGCCCTCAAACGCCGGACGGGCTGGTTTTCCGCGGGCCGTCGGTGCCCGCGCTCACCGATGTCCTCAATCGCCGGACGGGCTTGATTTTGCCGCCCGTCCGGCTTTTGCCGTGCGGGGGGATTTCGCCGCGTGGGCAGGGTTTGCCGCGTGAGCGGCGTTGACTGGGCGCGCAGGATTCACCGGGCGGGGCTGGTTGCGTGGCGATGGCGGCGTTGATACCGCGTTTGCCGCTGCCGTCGCGGCCAGCAGTGTGCTCATGGGAACCGCCGTGCTCGGCGGTCCCGGGTCACGGTCGGATGTCGGCATGGCGCCTCCTGGGGCTCCGGCTCCGGGGGAAGGCGTGGTTAGGTAGACCTAACCCGCTCTCGTCCTCCATGTCACCATGCCCGCCCCGTCCCGCGCAACATTTTGCCGACACCACGTCGGAAACTGCGGGGCGGTCAGCCCCACGGCGTCCAGGACTCGTTGCGCAGGCCCGCCCAGCGCGGCCCGACGCCCACCAGGGTCACCGTGCGGCGTTCGTCGTCGGTGTCCCCCACCGCGCGGTCGATGAACACCTGGAGCCGGTCGTCCGAGAGCTCCTCGACCTTGCCGTCGCCCCACTCCACGACCACCACGGACTCCGGCAGCGACACGTCGAGGTCCAGGTCCTCCATCTCGTCCAGCCCGCCGCCCAGGCGGTACGCGTCGACGTGGACCAGCGCGGGCCCCCCGGAGAGCGAGGGGTGGACGCGGGCGATCACGAACGTGGGGGACGTCACCGCACCCCGGACGCCCAGGCCCTCGCCGAGTCCCCGGGTCAGGGTCGTCTTGCCCGCGCCCAGCTCGCCGGTGAGCATCACGAGGTCGCCCGGGCGCAGCGCGGCGGCGAGGCGGCGGCCCAGGGCCTGCATCTGTTCGGGGGATTCGAGGGCGAGGCGCACGGTGACGGCGCCGGGGACGTTCTCGTACGCGGTGGCCTCAGCGGCCGCCGGGCTGTTCTGCGGTTCCATGCCCGCCAACGTTAGAGGACTCCGGTACGGCTCCGGCCCGCACCAGCAGGTCCGCGAGCCGGTCGGTCACCGTCTCGGGGTGCTCCAGCATCACCAGGTGCCCGGCGTCCGGCACGATGACGAGTTCCGCGTCGGGCAGCAGGTCCGCGATGGCCTCGCTGTGCGAGCTGGGCGTCACGAGGTCCTTGTCCCCGGCCAGGATGAGGACCGGGAGGTCGCGGAAGAGGGGCAGGGCCGCGCTCTTGTCGTGCTCCGCGAAGGCCGGGTAGAACTCGGCGACCACGTCGATCGGGGTGGACTCGATGAGCCGTTCCGCGAACCGCGCGACGGCCGGGTCCACGTCCCGGGAGCCGAAGGAGTACCGCTTGATCAGCCCGGCGAACAGGTCAGCGGTCGCCCGGCGCCCGCGCTCCACCAGCTCCGCCTGCGAGCCGAGCGCCCGCAGCACTCCGGGGAGGACGCGCCGCACGGCGTTGACGCCCATCACGGGCAGCCCGAAGCTGACCTCGTTCAGCCGGCCGCTCGACGTACCGACGAAGGCGACGGCGACGACCCGGTCGCGGAGCAGGTCCGGGTACTGGTCGGCGAGCGCCATGATCGTCATGCCGCCCATCGAGTGGCCGACGAGGACGAGCGGGCCCTCGGGGGCGGCGGCGTCGATGACGGCCTTGAGGTCGCGGCCGAGCTGGTCGATGCCGACGGGCACCCCGCCCCCGGCGCGGGCCTGGGCGCGGCCGCGCTCGGAGCGGCCGTGGCTGCGCTGGTCCCAGTGGACGGTGCGCACGAGACCGCGCAGGGCGGCGCGCTGGAAGTGCCAGGAGTCCTGGCCGAGGCAGTAGCCGTGGCTGAAGACGACGGTGACGGGGGCGGGCGCCTTGCGGCCGAAGAGGCGGCGTCGGCGGGAGCCCGAGGGGGCGGTGTCCTCGGGCGGATCGACCTCGTCCACCTCGTAGTAGAGCTGGGTGCCGTCGTCGGCGGTGGCCCGGCCGGGCGTCCCGCGCAGCGCGCCGTACGGGCCGGTGGCGTCCAGGGCGAGGCGCGCACGTTGCCGCATGCCCCGGCCGACGGTCAGCCGCTCCACGGCGACCCCGGCCGCGGCCCCGGCGGCGAGCACGCCTATGGCGGCGCCGGCGATGCCCGCCCGGCGCCAGCCGGCCCCCGAGGCGGCCGCCGTCGCCACCACGTCACCCGTGCTGAAGTCGCTCACCCGTGCCCCGCTCCTCGTGGGTCGTGTCAGTGGGTCGTGTCAGTCGGTCGTGGCGCCCAGGTGGACGCGCGGTACCCGGGCCCCGATCCGGGTGACGATCTCGTACGCGATGGTGCCTGCGGCCTCCGCCCAGTCCTCGGCGCTCGGCTCGCCCCGGTCGCCGGGCCCGAACAGCACCGCCTCGCCGCCCGCCGCCACCTCGTCGCCGTCCAGGTCCACGACGAACTGGTCCATGGCGACCCGGCCCGCGATCGTCCGCCGCACCCCGCCGACCAGGACCGGGCCCCGGCCGGACGCGTGGCGCGGGATGCCGTCGGCGTAACCGAGGGGCACCAGGGCGAGGGTGGTCTCGCGGGGGGTCGTGTAGTGGTGGCCGTAGCTGATGCCGTGTCCGGCCGGGACCTGCTTGACCAGGGCGACCGACGCGGCGAGCGTCATCACGGGGCGCAGCCCGAAGTCGGCGGAGGTGCCCAGCTCCGGGCTGGGCGAGATGCCGTACATGGCGATCCCGGTCCGCACCAGGTCGAAGTGGGAATCGGGGACGGTCAGGGTCGCCGGGGAGTTGGCGATGTGCCGCACCTCGGGCTCGACGCCCGCCTTCTCCGCGTACGCCACCATGTCGCGGAAGGTGTCCAGCTGGGCGGTGATCGAGGGGTGGCCCGGCTCGTCGGCGCAGGCGAAGTGGGACCAGAGGCCGGTGACGCGGACGGTGCCCGCGCGCTCGGCGGTGCGGGCGGCGGCGACCAGTTCGGGCCAGTCGGCGGGCTGGCACCCGGCCCGGCCGAGTCCGGTGTCGGCCTTGAGGTGGATGCGGGCGGTCCGCCCGGCCGCCGCGGCGGCCTCGGTGACCTCGCGCAGCGCCCACATGCCGCTGACCGACACGTCGATGTCGGCCTCGATCGCCTCGCGCCAGGGGCCGCCCGGGGTCCAGAGCCAGCACAGCATCGGGCCGTCGATCCCGGCCACGCGCAGGGCCAGGGCCTCCTGCGGGGTCGCGGTGCCCAGCCAGGCGGCGCCCGCCTCCCGCGCGGCGCGCGCGCAGGGGACCGCGCCGTGCCCGTAGGCGTCGGCCTTGACCACGGCCATGAGTTGCGCCCCGGCCGCCCGGGCACGCAGGACGCGCACGTTGGCGCGGAGTGCGGCGAGGTCGATCTCGGCACGGGCTCGCAAGGACGCTGTCTCGTTCATATCGCGCCCAGTCTCTCAGAGCCGCCCGCGCGGGCCGGTCCGGCGGGGCGCGTCAGCGGTGGCGCAGCTCGTGTTCCAGATGGTCGGCGAGGACCGGTACGTGGCTGTGCTCGACGTCCTTGACGGCCGTCACGAGCGTCACCGGGCCGCCCGCGCGGACCAGCCCGGCCAGCTCGTCCACGGCCGCCGACTCGGCCGGACCGGCGAGCTCCGCGCGGTAGCGCTCCACGAAGGCGTCGTAGCGGGTGGCGGAGCGGTCCTCGTGGTACCAGGAGCGCAGCTCGTCCGACGGGGTGAGGTCCTTGAGCCAGCGGTCGATCGCGGCCTTCTCCTTGGACACCCCGCGCGGCCACAGCCGGTCCACCAGGACGCGGGTGCCGTCGCCCTCCTCCACCCCGTCGTACACCCGGCGTACGCGCACGTCACCGCTGCTGCTCACGGCCGGTCACCTCTCCTCGGGTCCTCGGCGGTCGTCCTCCTCAGCTTCGCTCAGGCCCGGACGTCCCGCCACGCCCCGGGGATCGCGTCGGCGACGTCCATCGCGGCGAGCGGGGAGCCGTCGGCGGCGCGGCGGGCGGCGAGCCCGTGCAGATAGGCCCCGGCGGATGCGGCGTCGAGCGGGGCGAGCCCGGCGGCGAGCAGGGAGCCGGTGAGGCCGGAGAGCACGTCGCCGCTGCCCGCGGTGGCGAGCCACGGGGTGCCGGTCGGGTTGACCCGGACCGGGGTGTGCGGGGCGTCCGTGGCGATCAGGGTCGTAGAACCC
This sequence comes from Streptomyces sp. CB01249, assembly GCF_001905735.1. Lineage (GTDB taxonomy): Bacteria > Actinomycetota > Actinomycetes > Streptomycetales > Streptomycetaceae > Streptomyces. The sequence continues at coordinate 546,371 of NZ_LISW01000002.1, read as the reverse complement.
TTCAGCAGCACGGTCGCCCCGAACCGCCCGGCGAGTTCCCGTACGGCGGCGAGCCGCCCCGCCTCGACCTCCTCGCGCGCCACGCCGAGCAGCGCGGCGGCCTCCCCGGCGTGCGGGGTGAGGACGGTGGGCGCGGTACGGGCCCGCACCACGTCCGGGTCGAGCAGCCGCAGCCCGTCCGCGTCGACCAGCACCGGCACCTCGGTGGCCAGCACGTCGGAGACGGCCGCCCCGGCCTCGGTGCCGTCGCCGAGCCCGGGGCCGACGACCCACGCCTGCACCCGCCCGGCCTCCGAGGGGCGGCCCGCGTGGACCAGGGTCTCCGGATGCCGGGCGATGACCGCCTCGCCGCCGGGGCCCGCGTAGCGCACGGCGCCCGCCCCGGCGCGCAGCGCCCCGGAGACGGCGAGGACGGCGGCGCCCGGGTAGCGCGCCGATCCGGCGGCGATACCGACGACCCCGCGCCGGTACTTGTCGCTCTCGGCGGCGGGCACGGGCAGCAGCGCGGCCACGTCCGCGTACTGCAGCGCTTCCAGGTCGGGCACGGCGGGGAGTTCGGGCCCGAGGCCGATGTCCACGAGGCGCAGCGCCCCGGCCCGTTCGGCGGCCGGGTCCACGAGCAGCGCGGGCTTGTACGCGCCGAAGGTGACGGTGGCGTCGGCGCGCACCGCGTCGCCGGTCACCTCGCCGGTGTCCGCCTCGACCCCGCTGGGCAGGTCGACGGCGACGACGGGCGCGCCGTGCGCGGTGTACTTCCGGACCAGCTCGGCGGCCCCGGGGCGCAGTCCGCCGCGTCCGCCGATGCCGGTGATGGCGTCCACGACGAGGTCGATCCGCCCGGCCCAGTCCTCGTGCGCGGTGCTCTCGGCACCGTCGACCACGTGTCCCCCCGCCGCGACCAGGGCCGCGCTGCCGCCCTCGTGGGCCCGGCCCGGGGTGACCCGCACGGCGACCACGCCGGCGCCGCGCCGCGCGAGCCGCGCCCCGGCGTACAGCGCGTCGCCGCCGTTGGCACCGGTGCCGACGAGGAGGACGACGCGCGAACCGTAGACCCGCCCGGCCCGACGCAGCAGATCGGCACAGGCAGCGGCGAGCCCGGCAGCGGCCCGCTGCATCAACGCCCCTTCGGGAACCCGCGCCATGAGGGCGGCTTCGGCGGCCCGTACGGTGTCAACGCTGTAGGCAGTACGCATGCCTTCAACGTACGCACGTTCAGTGGCGCACGCAGACCTCAGCGAAATCAAGCCCGTCCGGCGATTGAGGACGGAACCGGCCCGCCGGACCCCCCGAGGCCACAGGGGCGGAGCCCCCGTCACCCCTCAGCGATCACCACGGCCGACGCCACCCCCGCGTCATGGCTGAGCGACACATGCCACTGCCGCACCCCCAACGCGGCGGCGCAAGCCGCCACCGTCCCGCGCACCCGAAGCCGCGGCTGCCCGCTCTCCTCCACGTACACCTCCGCGTCCGTCCACAGCAGCCCGCCAGGCGCGCCGAGCGCCTTCGCCAGGGCCTCCTTCGCGGCGAACCGGGCGGCCAGCGAGGCGATCCCGCGCCGCTCACCGCTCGGCAGCAGCAGCTCCGCCTCCACGAACAGCCGCGCAGCGAGCTGCGGCGTACGCTCCAACGCCGCGTCGAACCGCTCGATCTCCGCCACATCGATCCCGACCCCGATGATCACGTTCCCACCCTCACTGCTCGGCTCACTCCACGGTGACGGACTTCGCCAGGTTGCGCGGCTGGTCCACCTCGTTGCCGCGGGCCGTCGCGAGTTCGCAGGCGAAGACCTGCAACGGCACGGTGGCGACCAGCGGCTGAAGCAGCGTAGGCGTTGCGGGGATGCGGATGAGGTGGTCGGCGTACGGGACGACCTCGTCGTCGCCCTCCTCGGCGATGACGACGGTCCGGGCGCCCCGGGCCCTGATCTCCTGGATGTTGGACACGATCTTGCCGTGCAGCACGGACCGCCCGGCCGGGGACGGGACCACGACGACGACGGGCACCCCGTCCTCGATGAGCGCGATCGGCCCGTGCTTCAGCTCACCGGCGGCGAACCCCTCGGCGTGCATGTACGCGAGTTCCTTGAGCTTCAGCGCGCCTTCCAGGGCGACCGGGAAGCCGACGTGCCGGCCGAGGAAGAGCACGGTGTCGTGGGAGGCCAGGGACCGGGCCAGCTCGCGGACCGGCTCCATGGTCTCCAGGACCCGTTCGACCGAGCCGCTGATCTCGGAGAGCTGCCGGATGACGGTGCGGATCTCGTCGCCCCACTTGGTGCCGCGCACCTGGCCCAGGTAGAGGGCGACGAGGTAGCAGGCGACGAGCTGGGTGAGGAACGCCTTGGTGGAGGCGACGGCGACCTCGGGCCCGGCGTGCGTGTAGAGGACCGCGTCGGACTCGCGCGGGATGGTCGAGCCGTTGGTGTTGCAGATGGCGAGCACCTTCGCACCCTGCTCGCGGGCGTGCCGCAGGGCCATCAGGGTGTCCATGGTCTCCCCGGACTGGGAGATGGCGACGACCAGGGTGTGCGGGTCGAGGATCGGGTCGCGGTAGCGGAACTCGCTGGCGAGCTCGGTCTCGCAGGGGATGCGGGTCCAGTGCTCGATGGCGTACTTGGCGATCATCCCGGCGTGGTACGCGGTCCCGCAGGCGACGATCACCACCTTGTCGACCTCGCGCAGCTCGCCGCGCGTGATGCGGACCTCGTCCAGGTGGAGGGTGCCCTCGGGGTCGATGCGGCCGAGGAGGGTGTCGGTGACGGCCTTCGGCTGCTCGGCGATCTCCTTGAGCATGAAGGACGCGTACCCGCCCTTCTCGGCGGCCGAGGCGTCCCAGTCCACGTGGTACTCGCGGACCTCGGCGGGCCGGCCGTCGAAGCCGGTGACGAGGACGCCGTCCCGGCGCAGCTCCACCACCTGGTCCTGGCCGAGCTCGATCGCGGACCGGGTGTGCTCGATGAACGCGGCGACGTCGGAGGCGAGGAAGGACTCGTCGTCCCCGAGCCCCACGACGAGCGGGGAGTTGCGCCGGGCGCCGACCACCACGTCGGGCGCGTCCGCGAAGACCGCGACCAGGGTGAACGCCCCTTCCAGGCGGCGGCACACCTGGCGCATGGCCTCCGCCGGCTCCCCGCTCTGGCTGTACGCCTCGGCGAGGAGGTGGGCGACGGTCTCGGTGTCGGTCTCGGAGAGCAGGTCGTGGCCGCGCTCGCCGAGTTCGGCGCGCAGGGCGGCGAAGTTCTCGATGATCCCGTTGTGGACGACGGCGACGCGGCCGGCGTTGTCGAGGTGCGGGTGGGCGTTGACGTCGGTGGGCCCGCCGTGGGTGGCCCAGCGGGTGTGCCCGATCCCGGCGGTCCCGGCCGGGAGCGGCTGTTCGGCGAGCGCCTTCTCCAGGTTGACCAGCTTCCCGGCCTTCTTGGCGGCGGCGAGCCCGCCGTCGGCGAGGACGGCGATGCCCGCGGAGTCGTAGCCCCGGTACTCCAGCCGCTTGAGGCCCGCGACGACGACGTCCTGCGCCGACTGCCCGCCGACGTAACCCACGATTCCGCACATAGTGGTCCCTTCCTGGTCACCAGCCCCTGTTCTTCGCATAATCGCAGAAAACCGGGTCCACCAGCCGATTGAGCACCACGCGCCGCCGCGCCCTCACCCGGCCCGTACGGCCTCCGGCACGGGTTCCCCGACCCCCTTCGGGGCCACCGGCCGCTCCCCCTTGACCAGCAGCAGCACCGCGACGCCCGCGACGACGCCCACCGCACCGGCCACCACCGCGGCCGTGTTCAGCCCCGAGGCGAACGCCGTCCGCAGCGCGTGCTCCGGCATCCCGGCGGCCCGCAGCCCCGCCGCGCCGCCGCCCGCCAGGGCGTGAGACGTCCCGTCGCCCAGGCTGTCCGCCATCCGGGAGGTCAGCACGGTCCCGAGCACGGCGACCCCGAAGGCGTAACCGAGCTGGCGGAAGGTGTTGACCGCGCCGCCCGCCATCCCGGCCCGCTCCGGCGGGACCGCGGCGAGCGCCGCGCCCGCGATGGCCGGCGAGACCAGTCCCGTACCGATGCCCGCGAGCGCCAGGCCCGGGATCAGGGCGGGCCAGGAGGAGCCCGCGCCCAGGACCGCCTGGGCGAGGGTGCCGGCGCCGATGAGGGCGAGTCCGATGCCGATGGTGAAGCGCGGCTGCACCCCGTGCAGCAGCCGGCCGCCGGCGGCGGCGACCACGAAGGAGGTCGCGGCGAGCGGCAGGACCGCCAGACCGCCCTGGACCGGGCTGAGTCCGAGGACCGTCTGCAACCAGATGGAGGTGTACGGCAGCACGCCGAAGGCCGCCATGTTGAAGGCGAGCGACCCGGCCATCACCCCGGTGAACGCGGAGGTCCGGAACAGCGACAGGTCGAGCAGCGGGTGCGCGACGCGCAGCTCCACGACGACGAAGCAGACCAGGGCGAGCGCGGCGACGGCGAACGTGGCGAGCGTCTGCCCGGACGCCCAGCCGACGCTGCCCGCCCGGACGACGGCGTACGTGGCCGCCCCGGCGAACACCGCGAAGGCGGCGGTCCCCGCCCAGTCGGTGCGCCGGTCCCGCGCCCCGTGCGACTCGGGCACGGTCCTGCCGGTCAGCCAGATCGCGACGACGCTCACGGGGAGGTTGACGTAGAAGATCCACCGCCAGCCGGGCCCCTCGGCGAGCAGCCCGCCGACCACGGGCCCGATCGCGGCGGCGCCCCCGGCCACCGCGCCCCAGAGCCCGAGCGCCACGGACCGGTCCTTGCCCTGGTACACCGAGGCGAGCAGCGGCAGCGTCGTCGCGAACATCGCGGCGGCCCCCACGCCCTGGACGGCGCGCGCCGCCACCAGCAGGCCCGGTGACGAGGCGAGCCCGCAGGCCAGCGAGGCGGCGGCGAAGAGCACGACGCCGATGACGTGGACCCGGCGGCGGCCGAGCCGGTCGGCCGCCGCGCCTATGCCGAGGAGCAGGGCCGCCAGCGCGAGGGCGTAGCCGTCGATGACCCATTGCAGATCGGAGAGCGAGGCGTCGAGCGCCTTCGCCATGCCGGGCAGTGCCACGATGACGATCGTGACGTCCAGCAGCAGCATGAACGTCCCCAGACAGACCGCGGTGAGCGGCCCCCACTTACGCATGTCCTTGATTCCTTCTCCCGTACGGGTTCCGCGTGACCGGCGGCCACCCCCGTACGATCGGACGGAGGCGGCCGGAATCCCCAGCCAGTGACGCCCCGGCGCCGGAATCCGACATGGAAGGGGGCTTCGGCAGTGGAATCACCCACCCGGGGCGACGTCCTGGACCTGCGCATCCTGCACGCGCTGGAGCTGGACGCCCGTGCGCCCTTCAGCCGGATCGCGGCCGCCCTCGGCGTCTCCGACCAGACGGTCGCGCGCCGCTTCCGCGCGCTGCGGGCGGAGGCGGGGCTGCGGGTGGTGGGGGTGCGGTGCGCGGCGACCGAGGAGTCGTTCGAGCACTGGCTGCTGCGGGTGCGGTGCGCGCCGGAGGGTGCGATGCCGATCGCGGAGGCCCTGGCCAAGCGCCCCGACACGTCGTGGATCGGGCTGACGTCGGGCGGTACGGAGGTGACGTGCACGGTCAACGTGCGCAGCCGGGACGACGCGGACGACCTGCTGATCGGCAAGCTGCCGCGTACCCCGCACATCGTGGACATCCGCGCGCACCAGCTGCTGCACCGGTTCTACGGCGGTCCGGCCGGCTGGCTGCACAAGAGCGGGGCGCTGACCCCGGAGGAGACCGCCGCGCTCACCACGTCCCCCTCCCCCGCCCCGCCCGGCCCGGCCGTCATCACCGCCGAGGACGAGCCCCTGGTCGCCGCGCTGGAACGGGACGGCCGGGCCACGTACCCCGAGCTCCAGCGTGCGAGCGGCCTCTCCGAATCGGCGGTCCGCCGACGGCTGGCCCGGCTGGTGGCCTCGGGCGCGCTGTACGTGGACGTGGAATTCGACTCCGCCCACCTCGGCTACCGCAACGCGAGCATGCTGTGCGTCACCGCCGCGCCCCGCGCCCTGCACGCGGTGGGCACGGCCCTGGCCACGGACCCCGAGGTGGCCTACGCGGCGGCCACCACGGGCCCGTCGAACCTGATGGCCGTCGTGATCACCCGCGACTCCGGCCACCTGTACCGCTACCTCAGCGACCGCCTGGGCGGCCTGGACGGCGTCGAGCACGTGGAGTCGATGCCGCTGCTGCGCCGGGTGAAGCAACTGACGTACGGGCCGTTCCGGGGGTAGGGCCCGGGTCCATAGGAATCCGTATGACGGGCATGGGCGCACCTATTTTCCGGAGGGGGCCCGCGGTCCCTAGATTCCTGGGGAACCCACCGCACACCACGGCCCGTTCGGGAGATTCCGCCATGCCCAAGAAGGTTCTTTTCGCCCTCACCAGCCACGACGAGCTCGGTGCGACCGGCCGTAAGACCGGTTTCTACGTCCCCGAGGTTGCTCACCCGGCGGCGGTCTTCCGCGAGGCCGGTTACGACATCGCCTACGTCTCCGTGCGGGGCGGGGCTGCCCCGCAGGACGGCATCAACCCCGACGACACGGTCGTCACCGAGTTCCTCGCGGACCCCGCGACCACGAAGGCCCTCGCCGCGACGCCCACGCCGGGCGAGGTGAAGGCGGAGGAGTACGACGCGATCTACTTCGCCGGCGGCCACGGCACGATGTGGGACTTCCCCGAGTCCGAGGAGCTGGCCTCACTGGCCGCCTCCATCTACGAGCAGGGCGGCGCGGTCGCGGCCGTCTGCCACGGCCCGGCCGGGCTGGTCAACATCAAGCTCTCGGACGGCAGCCACCTCGTGGAGGGCAAGCAGGTCTCGGCCTTCACCAACGAGGAGGAGGAGGCGGTGGGCCTGACCGGCGTCGTCCCCTTCCTGCTGGAGAGCACCCTCGCCGAGCGTGGCGCGAAGATCACCAAGACCGGCAACTTCGCCCCGCACGCGGTGGCCGACCAGCGCCTCGTGACCGGTCAGAACCCGGCCTCGGCCGCCCGGGTAGCGGAGCTGGTCGTCGCGGAGCTCGCCGCCCGCTGACCGCACGCCGCGCGGGTGGGTGCCCCCGGGCCCTCCGGGCACCCACCCGGGCCGTGCGGGCCGGGGACCCGGCCCTGCGTACGAAGCCGCTGGCGTAGGGTCGTACGCACCGCCGGTCCGGCCCGTGCCGCACCGGGACAACGCTTCCGGGGGGATGGCTTGTCCGTACAACTCGGCTGGGTACGCACGTTCGTCGCGGTCTACCGGCTCGGTTCGTTCACCAAGGCGGCGCACCAACTCGGTCTCTCCCAGCCCGCGGTCACCCATCAGATCCGCAACCTGGAGCAGGCGATGGGCCGCCCGCTCTTCGAACGCCTCCCCCACGGCGCACAGCCCACCCAGGCCGCCGACGGCCTGATCCGCGAGGTCCAGGGCCCCATCGACCTGCTGACGCACGCCGTGGACCGGGCCTTCGGCGACGACCCGGCGGCCCGGCCGCTGACGGTGGCCGGCCCCGTCGAGCTGACGACGACCCGTGTCATCCCGGCCGTCAGCGACCTCGCGTCGGAGGGCATGCGGCTGACGTTCACCTTCGGGCTCTCCGACAACCTCCTCGACCGGCTGGAGGACGACGAGTTCGACCTCGTCATCTCGACCGTGCGCCCGCGCGGCCGCCGGGTGACGGCCACCCCGCTGGTCGACGAGGAGTTCGTCCTGGTCGCCTCGGCCGAGCTGGCCGCGCGCCTCCCCCTGGACCGGCTCGCGGCCGAGGGCCCGGGTGTCCTGGGCGACGTGCCGATGATCAGCTACGCCGAGTCCCTGCCGATCATCCGCCGCTACTGGCACACCGTCTTCGACCGCTCCCTCACCACCCCGCCCGCCCTGGTCATCCCCGACCTGCGCGGCGCCCTGGCGGCGGTCCGGTCCTCGGCCGGCATCTCGGTCCTGCCCACGTACCTGTGCGCCGAGGAACTGGCCGACGGCACGATCGTCCCGCTCATCGAGCCGGAGATCCCCCCGCTGAACACGTTCTACCTGGCCACCCGCCGGGGCAGTCCCCCGCACCCGGATCTCACCGTGCTCCACGGCCATCTGCTGATGAAGGCGCAGCTGTGGATCTGAGCCCGCCGGGTCCGCCGGGCGACCGCAGCCACCCCCCGGCCCGCGCCACCTCCCCTGCCACGCCGAGGAGTTGGGCGGCGACCGGGCGGGCCGTACGGCCCCGGGTGAGGAGGTGGAGCTCGATGGCGGCTCCTCCGGTCAGGGGGCGCCAGACCAGCCCGGCGGGCAGGCTCGGGGCGGCGGAGTCGCCGACGATGGAGACCGCCTCGCCGCGGGCGACCGGGGTGTGCCCGGCGTCGAACGTCAGGGGGCGGAGGAGGAGTCCGGGGTCGGCGCCCGCCTCGGCCAGGAGCGCCGTGATCGCGTCGTAGTGGCCCGGGTTGGCCTCGCGCGGGTGGATCAGGAGCGTTTCCGGGGACAGCTCGGCCGGGTCCACGGCAGGGCGCGCAGCGAGACGGTGGGCGGCGGACATCAGGACGCCCTGCGGTTCCAGCCGTACGAGTGTCCGCACCAGCTCGGGCGTCGGCGGCGGGCAGCGGACCAGGCCCGCGTCGAGGGTGCCGTCGGCGACTCCGGACAGGATCCCGGCGGTGGGCAGCAGTCGGGTGTCGGCGGTGATGCCGGGCAGCCGGTCCGCCAGGGCGGCGAGGATCGCGGGGGCCGTCTCGTAACTCGTACTCATGCTGTAGCCGAGCACCAGCGTGCCGCTCTCGCCCCCGGCGAAGCCGCGCACCTCGCGCCAGAGGCGGTCCGCCTCCTCGCAGAGGGCCGCGCCGCGCTCCTTCAACAGCCGTCCGGCCTCGGTGGGTTCGACGGAGTGCGTGGTGCGGTCCAGGAGCCGTACGCCCAACTCCCGCTCCAGCTCGCGTATCTGGCGGCTGAGCGCGGGCTGTGCGATGTGCAGGCGCTCGGCGGCCCGGGTGAAGTTGCGTTCCTCCGCCACGGCCAGGAAGTAGCGCAGGCGCCGTAGATCCGACATGCGGAACAGCATATGAGCTGCGGTGATGCCGTGCGATTCTGAAGCGATCGGGAACAGGTCTTTCCCTGCGGGGCCCCGGTCTCCTTAGCGTCGGGGGCAACACGGAGGAAGGGACTCACGATCATGCACAGCACCCCCAAGGACGTCGTCCTCGACTACATGAAGACCCTCGCCGCGGGCGACATGGACCGGCTGAGGGCGTTCTTCGACGCCGATGTCACCTGGACGCTCGCCGGTGACCTGCCCGTCTCGGGCACCTGGACCGGGCCGGACCAGATCTTCGACGAGTTCGTGGCGACGATGACCGCCCGGCTGGTGCCGGAGACCGTGGAGATGGAGTTCCTGGGCGTGATCGCGGAGGGCGAGCGGGTGTTCGCGGAGTGGAAGACGCGCGGGACGACCCGCAAGGGCGCCCGCTACGACCAGCACTGCCTGGCCGTGTTCACCGTGCGCGACGGCCGGATCGCCGCCGTCCGGGAGCACTTCGACACCCTGCACGCCCACGACGTCGTCTTCGCCTGATGAGCCGAGGAACCGAGGAGCCCGACATGCGCGCACAACTCCCCGCCGCCGAAGAGGGCGGCACAGTCCACATCGGCGAGGCCCCCGAGCCCGTCCCCGCCGCCGACGAGGCCCTCGTCGCGGTCGAGGCGTACTCGGTCAACCGGGGCGAGACCTTCCAGCTCGACGGGCAGCTGAACCGCCGGTGGCCCGGCTGGCGGCCCGGCAAGGACGTCGCGGGCACGGTCGTCCGGGCGGCCGCCGACGGCACCGGACCGGCCGCCGGCACCCGGGTCGTCGCCCACCCGCCCGCGTACGGCTGGGCCGAGCGCGTCGCCGTCCCGGTGCACAGCCTCGCCCCGCTCCCCGACAGCGTCGACGCGGTGACGGCGGCGGCCCTCCCGCTGGCCGGGATCACCGCGCTGCGGCTGCTGCGCGCGGCCGGTCCGGTGGCGGGGCGGCGGGTCCTGCTGACCGGGGCGAGCGGGGGCGTCGGCCACTACGTCACGGAGCTGGCGGCCTCCTCGGGCGCGGCGGTGACGGCGGTGAGCGCGACTCGGGAGCGCGGGGCGCGGCTGCTGGAGCTGGGCGCCGAGGCGGTGGTGACGTCGCCGGAGGAAGCGGAGGGCCCGCATGACGTGGTCCTGGAGTCGGTGGGCGGGGACTCGCTGCCGGCCGCGCTGGCCCGGCTTGCCCCGGGCGGCCTGCTGGTCTGGTTCGGCCAGGCGAGCCGGACCCCGGTCACGCTGGACTTCTTCGACTTCTTCGGCGGCCCGGCCCAGGCCCGTATCGCCCACTTCGACTACACCCGCGCCGACACCACGTACGCGGCCGAACTCGCCACCCTGGTACGGCTGGTGGCGGGCGGACGGCTGCACCCGGAGATAGGCTCGGTCCGCGACTGGTCGCGGACCGGGGACGCCATCGCCGACCTCCGGGCGCGCCGGGTGCGGGGGAACGCGGTGCTTACGGTGGGATGAGAAATCGCGGCGGTGTACGGCGATGAGTCCGGGCCGCCCGAGGAGTCACCCCTTGCGTTGTCACCCATCACCGGGAGAAGAGCACCCATGACTCAACTGCTGAAGGTCCAGAACTTCACCGTCTCCGCCGACGGCGTGGCCTGCGGGGAGAACCAGACCCTGGAACGGCCCTTCGGCCATGTCGATCCGGGGCAGCTGTTCGCCTGGGCCGGGGCGACCGCGAGCTGGCCCGGCCGGAGGGACCCGGGCGGGAGCCGAGGCCTGGACGACTACATGACGCGGGACTTCTCGCTCAACATCGGCGCCGAGATCATGGGCCGCAACAAGTTCACCCCGGAGCGCGGTCCGTGGGAGAACCACGACTGGCAGGGCTGGTGGGGCGACGAACCGCCGTTCCACACCCCGGTGTTCGTCCTGACGCACCACACGCGCCCCTCCTTCACGCTCTCCGACACCACGTTCCACTTCGTGAACGGTGAGCCCGCCGAGGTCCTGGCCCAGGCCCGGGAGGCGGCCGACGGCAAGGACGTCCGGCTCGGCGGCGGGGTCTCCACCATCAGGGAGTTCCTGGACGCCGACCTGGTCGACACCCTGCACGTGGCGGTGTCCCCGGTGAAGTTCGGGACGGGCATGCGCCTCTGGGACTCCCCGGACGACCTCCGCGACCGCTTCCACCTGGACGTCGTCCCGAGCCCGAGCGGGGTGACGCACCACCTGTTCTGGCGGAAGTGAGGTCCGTCCGCCCTCAGTGGTAGGCGTGCACCACGGCGTGGCCCTTGCCGCGTCCGATCATCCAGCGGTTGACCGGTGTGGTGATGACGAAGGCGAGGGCCAGCGAGCCGGCGAGCGCGCCCCAGAAGAGGCCGTCGGACAGGCCCGCGTCCATCGCGCCGGGGATGGCGACCATGACGGTGTTGTCGATGAGCTCCATGACCGCGATGGACAGCGTGTCGGCGGCCAGCGCCACCTTCAGCGCCTGCCGCAGGGGCACGTCCGCCTTGAGGACCCCGCGCATGGTCAGCGCGTAACCGAAGACGAAGGCCAGGGCGATGGACAGGGCCACGGTCGCGCCGTTGTGCAGGCCTGCGGCCGTGCCGATCACCATGCCGAGGATCTCGCCGATCGCGCAGCCGGTGAGGCAGTGCAGGGTGGCCTGCGCCGCCATCCGCCAGGTGGCGTGACCGCCGTGGTGGACGTGTTCCATCGCGCTTCCCTCCGTCGGGCGGTACGAGACGGGTTTCCCGTACGCACCGTCCCAACCGCATACCCCCAGGGGTATTACCGCAAGGGAATGCGCATGGACGTTGCATGACCATGCGAGATGATGCATAATCTTCCTATGTCCAAGGTCCTCACCTCCCTGCCCACCGGCGAACGCGTCGGCATCGCCTTCTCGGGCGGCCTCGACACCTCGGTCGCGGTCGCGTGGATGCGCGACAAGGGTGCCGTTCCGTGCACCTACACCGCCGACATCGGCCAGTACGACGAGCCCGACATCGCCTCGGTCCCGGGCCGCGCCAAGACGTACGGCGCCGAGCTCGCCCGCCTGGTCGACTGCCGCGCCGCACTCGTGGAGGAGGGGCTGGCCGCGCTGACGTGCGGGGCGTTCCACATCCGCTCGGGCGGCCGGGCGTACTTCAACACGACGCCGCTGGGCCGCGCGGTCACCGGCACGCTCCTGGTCCGGGCGATGCTGGAGGACGACGTCCAGATCTGGGGCGACGGCTCCACGTTCAAGGGCAACGACATCGAGCGGTTCTACCGCTACGGCCTGCTGGCCAACCCGCACCTGCGCATCTACAAGCCCTGGCTGGACGCCGAGTTCGTGACGGAGCTCGGTGGCCGCAAGGAGATGTCGGAGTGGCTGGTCGCCCACGGCCTGCCCTACCGGGACAGCACCGAGAAGGCGTACTCCACGGACGCCAACATCTGGGGCGCCACCCACGAGGCCAAGACGCTGGAGCACCTGAACACCGGTGTGGAGACCGTCGAGCCGATCATGGGCGTGCGGTTCTGGGACCCGTCGGTCGAGATCGAAACCGAGGACGTCACGATCGGCTTCGACCAGGGCCGCCCGGTCACGATCAACGGCGAGAAGTTCGAGACCGCCGTCGACCTGGTCCTGAAGGCGAACGCCATCGGCGGCCGCCACGGCCTGGGCATGTCCGACCAGATCGAGAACCGGATCATCGAGGCCAAGAGCCGGGGCATCTACGAGGCCCCCGGCATGGCCCTGCTGCACGCCGCGTACGAGCGCCTGGTCAACGCCATCCACAACGAGGACACCCTCGCCCAGTACCACAACGAGGGCCGCCGCCTCGGCCGGCTGATGTACGAGGGCCGCTGGCTGGACCCGCAGGCGCTGATGGTCCGCGAGTCGATCCAGCGCTGGGTCGGTACGGCCGTCACCGGCGAGGTCACCCTGCGGCTGCGGCGCGGCGAGGACTACTCGATCCTCGACACCACGGGCCCGGCCTTCAGCTACCACCCGGACAAGCTGTCCATGGAGCGCACCGAGGACTCCGCGTTCGGCCCGGTCGACCGCATCGGCCAGCTCACCATGCGGAACCTGGACATCGCGGACTCCCGCGCCAAGCTGGAGCAGTACGCGGGCCTCGGCATGATCGGCACCGCGAACCCGGCCATCGGCGCGGCCCAGGCCGCCGCCACCGGCCTGATCGGCCAGCTCCCCGAGGGCGGCGCCGAGGCCATCGCCTCGCGCGGCGAGGTCTCGGACCAGGACGAGATGCTGGACCGCGCGGCGATGGAGGCCGGCACGGACTGACCCGCCCCGCACGGACGACCGGCCGGACACCCCTCGGGGTGCCCGGCCGGCTCTGTTCCGTACGGGGGGGAGTGCGCGGCGCCACGGTCAGGGGCGCCCCGCCGGTTCGGGGGTGCGCGCGGGGTCGTCCTCCGCCGGGGTGGCCGCCGCCGGGGCGTCCTCCGTGAGACCGAAGCTCGCCCTGACCGCCCGCTTCTCCTTCCACAGGTGGTACACCGCGATCCCGAGGATGGTCGTGCCGACCGCGTTGGCCACGAAGTGCCACCAGATCCGGTACGTGGCCAGCGCCGGGCCCGGCTCGATGGCGCCGAACCAGGTCGACAGGCCGATGGCCCGGCTGGCGCCGAGCGCGACGGAGAGGGTCAGCACGACGTGCTCCAGCCCGTGGATGCCCTGCATCCAGACGCCCATCCGGGCCCACTTGCGCGACTTCAGCTGCCCGGCGACCCGGTGGGTGATCTGCACGATGCCGACCAGTCCGGCGAGGAAGATGAAGTTCCCGATCAGATGCAGGATCTCCATCCCGAGCGACGGCTTGCTCGCGTCGACCTGCCCGAACCCGCGCGAGAAGCTGTTGCCCCACGGCGTCATCCACGCCGGGTCGTAGGGGTGCCCGATCCAGTACGCGGCCTGGGCGACGTGCTCCTGGAAGTGCCCGATCTGGCCGATGACGCCGATGCCGATGAGCGCGACGGCGACCTTGTACAGCCCCGGCCGCAGCGGCCGCCGGTTGCCGACCGCGAGCACGGCTACGGCGCCCCACATCGCCACGGCCCAGCCGATGAACAGGACGGCGCCCAGGGTGTCCACCGTCGACGCGGTGGACTCCATCCCGGGCATACCCGTCATTCCTGGCATTCCTGAGTGGTCCATACGAGGTCCCTTCGAGAAACACATACGTGTGCGAAGAGACTGCTGCCGAACCGCCCGTTTCGCTTCTTCCTGATTGCGGAATCCGGCACCGACGAGCAGCGGGCCGGGCGCCCCGAAGCACGCCCGGCCCCCATCGCCCCAGGTCACCAGGGACGTGCGTGCATCTCTCTGACGAGCCCGCCCGCACCGCTCACATCGACGTAGTCGCCGGACGAGACCGCGCTGCCCGTGGTGGACCAGCCGCCGAAGCTCCACCGCCAGTCCCCGTCGAGGGTCGCGGTGACCGTCGCCTTCAGCGCGCCCGTGGAGCTGGACCGCACGGTCTTCACGGTGTCGTACGAGGTGGTGCCCTTGGGCCGGAACTGCAACTGGACGGACGCGTCCGCGACCCCGGTGTACGTGTGCTTCACCCAGTCCGCCCGCTTCAGCGTGCCGGTCACGGTGATCGGCTTGCCCTTCGCCACGGGCTCGGGAGCGGCGTTGACGGTGGCCTTGGCGTAGCGCCGGACCTGAACGCGGCCGGACGTGCCCACGTGCTTCTCGGACTTGATGGCATCGTCGTTGCCGAGGAGCACGACTCCGTAGCCGACCGTCCATGCGGTCGCGTCGCTGTTCACGGCCAGGTCGTAGCGGGGGTCGACGGACAGGGTGCCCGCGCACTGCGCGACCCTCTCGGTCACCTCGTAACAGCCGTATTCGCTCATCCCGATGCCGTGCGCTGCCCCCTCGGCGGCCGTGGTCCCGTGATACAGGTACGGCCCGCCGTTCCAGCTGTAGGGGTCGGCGGCACTGTATCCGGCGGGCAGGTTGACCCGGTACGAGACCGGCACGCTCTTCACATCGATGGTCCCCACCACGATCGGCTTGCCCCCGTTGACGACGATCCCCGACACCGTGCCCGTGTCCGCGGCCGTCGCCGGCGGAGCCGTGAGCGCCGAGAGGGCCAGAGCCCCCGCGAGCGCGGCCACGGCCCCGGTTCTGCCTGATTTCATGCGCACCCCGTTACGTAGGTGAAAGGCGGGGCGGCAGGCTACCAGCGCCCCGGAACCGGGCCCGCACCGGTGTGCCCGCTCCCCCACGTGACCGAGCCCACCCCCCGCTCCCGTAAAACTCCCGCAACAATGAAGACGTGATCACTTCACCCGCACGGAGCCCCCGACGCGCCGAGCACGCGGCGACGCCGTACGTCGACCTCTCCCGGGCGGAGTGGAGCGCGCTGCGCGACAAGACGCCGCTGCCGCTGACCGCCGAGGAGGTGGAGCGGCTGCGCGGGCTCGGCGACGTCATCGATCTCGACGAGGTGCGGGACGTCTACCTGCCGCTCTCGCGGTTGCTGAACCTGTACGTGCAGGCCACCTCCGGGCTGCGCGGCGCGCTCAACACCTTCCTCGGCGACGCGGGCAACGGGCAGGGCGCGCAGCGCGGCACCCCGTTCGTCATAGGCGTCGCGGGCAGTGTCGCCGTCGGCAAGTCCACCACCGCGCGCATCCTCCGCGCGCTGCTGGCCCGCTGGCCGGAGCACCCCCGGGTCGAGCTGGTCACCACCGACGGGTTCCTGCTGCCGATGAAGGAGCTCCACGCGCGCGGCCTGATGTCCCGCAAGGGCTTCCCGGAGTCGTACGACCGGCGCGCCCTCACCCGTTTCGTCGCCGACATCAAGGCGGGCAAGGACGAGGTCACCGCCCCGGTCTACTCGCACCTGATCTACGACATCGTGCCCGGCGAACGGCTCACCGTGCGCCGCCCGGACATCCTCATCGTGGAGGGGCTGAACGTCCTCCAGCCCGCCCTGCCCGGCAAGGACGGCCGCACCAGGGTCGGGCTCGCCGACTACTTCGACTTCAGCGTGTACGTGGACGCCAAGCCGGAGGACATCGAGACCTGGTACCTCAACCGCTTCCGGAAGCTGCGCGAGACGGCGTTCCAGGACCCGTCCTCGTACTTCCGGAAGTACACCCAGGTCTCCGAGGCCGAGGCGATGGAGTACGCGGCCACCATGTGGCGGACCATCAACCGGCCGAACCTCGTGGAGAACGTGGCGCCGACCCGCGGACGTGCCACGCTGGTGCTGCGCAAGGGGCCCGACCACAAGGTCCAGCGGCTGTCACTGCGCAAACTCTGACTCCGGAAGGGGCCGCTCCGTGCTCCACCTGCGCCTGCTCGTCCCCGCCGACCGCACGGACGAGGTGACGGACCTGCTGGAGCGGACCGTCGGCACCGCCCACCTCGCGGTGCTGCCGGGCGTCTCGCGCGACCCGGTCGGCGACATGGTGCTGTGCGACGTGGCGCGCGAGGCGGGCGACGAGCTGATCGCGGCGCTGCGCCGGCTCGGTCTCGACGAGTACGGGGCGATCACCGTCGAGAACATGGACCTGACGCTCTCCGCGCGCGCCGACCGGGCGGAGGAGGAGGCGCCGGGTGAGGGGTCGGACGCGGTGCTCTGGGAGGAGCTGGTCGAGGCCACGCACGACGACTCGACGTTCAGCGCCACCTTTGTCGCCTTCCTCGCGGTCGCGACGATGCTCGCGGCCTGCGGGGTGATGCTCGACAACGCGATCCTGATCGTCGGCGCGATGGCGGTGGGCCCCGAGTTCGGGCCGCTCGCCGGGATCTCGACGGCACTCGTGCAGCGCGCCCCGCGCCTGGTGGTGCGCTCGCTGATCGCGCTGATCGGCGGGTTCGCCGCGGCGATGCTGCTCACCGTGGGCTTCGCCTGGCTGATGGACGTCTTCGGGCTGTTCGACCGCGCGATGATCGAGGGGGACCGGCCCAACACCGCGTTCGTCTGGCAGCCGGACTGGATGTCGTTCGTCGTGGCGTTCCTCGCCGGCATCGCGGGCACGCTCTCCCTGACCTCGGCGAAGTCCGGCGCGCTCATCGGGGTCGCGATCTCGGTGACGACCGTGCCGGCGGCCGCCAACGCGGCGGTGGCCTTCAGCTACCGGGACTACGGCCAGATGACCGGGTCCGTCAAGCAGCTGCTGGCCAACCTCGGCGGGATCGTCGCGGCGGGGACGCTGACCCTGCTCGCCCAGAAGGCCCTGTGGCGCAGGACCCGGCACTTCCAGCGCGCCCACACGAAGCCGACGGCCCCCTAGGGCCTGACCGGCAGGGTGAGGGCCGCCGAGACTTCCGTAACCCCCACAAGTGCCCGGCGGGGAGCCGATGGCAGTCTTCCGCCATGGCCGAAATCGGGGAAGTGATCTGCCGCGCTCCGTCACGGCGCGCGCTGTGGTGGGGCGTCGGCGTGGGCGGCGCCGGGGCGGCCGTGGCCGCGCTGCGCGCGGGGCACCTGGGCGGCCCGCTCGACCCGTGGTTCACGGCGGGGGCACTGGTCGCCCTGCTGGGACTGGTCTTCCTGTACGCGGCCACCGCCCGGCTCAGCGCGGGGGCGTACGGACTGCGTTCCCGGACCCTGCTGCGCCGCCGTACGGTGCCGTGGTCCCGGATCGTGGATCTGCGCCGGTACATCCAGACCGGCCGGAACCAGGACATCCACCGCGTCAGCGTGCTGCTGGAGGACGGGCGCACCTGGCGGCTGCCGCTGCCGACGAGCGGGGCCGCCACCACGGACTTCGACGCCGACCTGGAGGCGCTGCGCGCGCTGCACCGCCGTTACGGGAGCCCCGCGTCGGACGGCGAGGCCCCGGTCATCACGCCCCGGTCGGCGGGGCGCCGGCCCGTCATCACCTGGATCGTGGGCGTCGTGCTGCTCACCGCCTCGGCGGTGGCCGCGTCGTACGTCGCGGACGCCGCGTCGGAGCAGCGGGCGTGGCGGGCGGCCGTGGACTGCACCGACGCCACCCCGGCCGCCGAGCGCCGCGACTGCCTGGACACCTTCGACGGGGTGATCGAGCGGACCGACGTCAACCGGGGCAGGGGCAGCAGCTGGCTGTACTTCACCGACGACCGCCCGATCGACCGGCTCGCGGTCTCCCAGGACGACGCCGCGGCGTTCCGCGCCGGGGAGAAGGTGGAGCTGGTCTTCTGGCACGGCTCGGCCAGGACGGTCACCGGTGAGCACCGGGTCTGGCACGACCACCTGATCAGCCCCGGGGAACTCGCCGTGTTCTCCGCGCTCTGCCTGCTGGGCGCGGGTTACGCGGGGGCCCGGCTGCTGGTCCGCAGGCGCGGGCGCGGGCTGCGCGACGACGAGCTGCTGCCCTCCGCCCTTCCGTTCGCGGGCGCCCTCGGCGTGACGGCCGTGTGGCTGCTGCCCCTGCTCTATCTGCACTCCACGGACCCGCTGGGCTCGCCGGGGAGGGTCGTCTGGGCGGCGGCGGGCGCGGCGGTCACCGCGGCCGTGCTCGGCCTCGCCTGGCGCGCCACCCGCGTCCGTGCCCCCGGCGAGGCCCGGGCCGCCGCCCCGGACGGGCGCGACCACTTCCTGGCCGCCCGTTTCCTGGAGGCCACCGCCTACAACCCGAACCACTTCGGCACCCACGTGGTCGTCGGCGACGGCCCGCCGGCCGTGACGCCCCACCCGGGCCCCGGCCGCTTCGCCGCCCGCCGCATCCCGGCGGAACGGCTCACCGTCACCGGCGTGCGGCGGGCCCGGGGCAGCGACGGCGACACCGTCCCCCGGGGCTGGCACATCGCCGAGCTGGACGACGACGGCACGCCGGTCCGGCTGGCCGCCGCCCCCGCGGACCTGGCCCGGATCACCGACGCGCTGGAGCGCGAGCGCCGCGACGGCGGGCGGGACCCGGAAACGGCGACGACCCGGCCGTGAAGCCGGGTCGTCGCCGCGCCAAAAACTCCGGCGCCGGTCAGCCCAGCGCCGACTTCACGACGTCCGCCAGCTGCCCCGCCACCGAGCGGGCCTGCTCGATGTCCGCCGCCTCGACCATGACCCGTACCAGCGGCTCCGTGCCCGAGGGGCGCAGCAGCACGCGGCCGGTGTGGCCCAGCTCGCGCTCGGCCTCCGCGACGGCGGCGGCCACCTCCTGCGAGGTGTGCACGCGGGACTTGTCCACGTCCGGGACGTTGACCAGGACCTGCGGCAGGCGCTCCATGACCCCGGCCAGCTCGGCGAGCGAGCGGCCCGTCGCGGCGACCCGGGCCGCGAGCATCAGGCCGGTCAGGGTGCCGTCGCCGGTCGTGGCGTGGTCCAGGACGATGACGTGGCCGGACTGCTCGCCGCCCAGCGCGAAGCCCTCGGCCTTCATGGACTCCAGCACGTAGCGGTCGCCGACGGCCGTCTGGACGAGCTGGATGCCCTCGCGCTCCATGGCCAGCTTGAAGCCGAGGTTCGACATCACGGTGCCGACCACGGTGTCCCGGCGCAGCTGCCCGGCCTCGCGCATGGCGAGGGCCAGCACGGCGAGGATCTGGTCGCCGTCGACCTCCTCGCCCGCCGCGTCCACGGCCAGGCAGCGGTCGGCGTCGCCGTCGTGCGCGATGCCCAGGTCCGCGCCGTGCTCGACGACGGCGGCGCGCAGCAGCTCCAGGTGGGTGGAGCCGCAGCCGTCGTTGATGTTCAGCCCGTCCGGCTCGGCGCCGATCGTGACGACCTCGGCCCCGGCGCGGGCGAACGCCTCGGGCGAGACGCGGGCGGCGGCGCCGTGCGCCTCGTCCAGGACGACCTTCAGGCCGTCGAGGCGGTTCGGGAGGACGCCGATGAGGTGGGCGACGTACCGGTCGAAGCCCTCCACGTAGTCCGTGACGCGGCCGACACCGGCGCCGGTCGGGCGGGTCCACGGCTCACCGGTGCGGTGCTGCTCGTAGACCGTCTCGATGCGGTCCTCCAGCTCGTCGGCGAGCTTGTGGCCGCCCCGGGCGAAGAACTTGACACCGTTGTCCGGCATGGCGTTGTGGCTGGCGGAGAGCATGACCCCGATGTCGGCGCCGAGCGCGCCGGTCAGGTAGGCCACGGCCGGGGTCGGCAGCACGCCGACGCGCAGGACGTCGACGCCCGCGCTCGCCAGGCCGGCCACCACGGCGGCCTCCAGGAACTCTCCGGAGGCGCGTGGGTCGCGGCCCACCACGGCCGTCGGCCGATGGCCCTCGAAGGTGCCCGCCTCGGCCAGTACGTGTGCCGCGGCCACCGAGAGGCCGAGCGCGAGCTCGGCCGTCAGGTCCGCATTGGCGACACCGCGCACGCCGTCCGTGCCGAAGAGTCGTCCCACTGGTGTCCTCCGAAAGTGCTCCGAAACGCAAAAGTCAGATCACGCAACCAACAAGCCTATGAACGCCTTATGCCGTTATATGCCCGAGGATGTCGATAAACGAACGCCCCGGCAGCACGAGAGGTGCCGCCGGGGCGAACGGTAACGCGGGTGAGCAGGCGGTTTAGCGCTTGCTGTACTGCGGGGCCTTGCGGGCCTTCTTGAGACCGGCCTTCTTGCGCTCGACCGCACGGTCGTCGCGGGAGAGGAAGCCGGCCTTCTTGAGGGTCGCGCGGTTGTTGTCCACGTCCGCCTCGTTCAGCGCGCGGGCCACGCCCAGGCGCAGGGCGCCGGCCTGACCCGAGACGCCGCCACCCGCGATGCGGGCGATGACGTCGTAACGGCCGTCGAGCTCGAGCACCTTGAAGGGCTCGTTGACTTCCTGCTGGTGCACCTTGTTCGGGAAGTAGCTCTCGAGGGTGCGACCGTTGATCTTCCACTTGCCGGTGCCCGGAACGATCCGGACGCGGGCGATGGCGTTCTTGCGACGGCCGAGGCCGGCGGCGGGCTGCGGGTCGCCGAAGCGGCCGGCGAGCGACTCGGAGGTGTACTCACCCTCGACGGGGACCTCGGACTCGAAGGTGGTCACCTCGGCGAAGGTCTCCTCGCCCTCGGTGCCCTCGACGGTCTCAACAGTGGTCTCGGCCACGATTCTCCTCAGATCTTTCTTTATGTCTTTGGGGGGAGGCCGGAACTACTGCGCGACCTGGGTGATCTCGTACGGGACCGGCTGCTGCGCAGCGTGCGGGTGCTGGTCGCCCGCGTAGACCTTCAGCTTCGAGATCATCTGACGGCCCAGGGAGTTCTTGGGGATCATGCCCTTGATGGCCTTCTCGACGGCCTTCTCGGGGTTGTTCGCGAGCAGGTCGTCGTAGCGCACGGAGCGCAGACCGCCCGGGAACCCGGAGTGGCGGTACGCCATCTTCTGGGTCCGCTTGTTGCCGGACAGGTGAACCTTGTCGGCGTTGATGATGATGACGAAGTCGCCCATGTCCATGTGGGGGGCGTAGATCGCCTTGTGCTTGCCTCGCAGGAGGTTCGCAGCCGTGGTGGCGAGACGGCCCAGGACGACGTCCTGCGCGTCAATGATGTGCCACTGGCGGGTCACATCGCCGGGCTTGGGGCTGTACGTACGCACTTCGTAGCCTTCGCTTCTTCAGTGGATGGGGTCCAGACACACGACACCTCTGAAGCGATCATGCAGCTGGGGCCCACAATGCCGGGACGACGCCCGTATGCGAGCCACTGGTAACTGCTCCAGAGAACCTGCGTACGGGCTGTCGCACCATGACGGTGCAGCCCATACGCATAACAAACGTCGAGACTACCCGCCCCGCCCCGGACGGGTCAAAACGCGGCCCCTCACCGCGCCCGCTCGACCCGCCGCTCGTCCCACACCGGCTCCGAGGTCTCGCGGACGACCCCGTCCGAGCCGAAGACCAGGTAGCGGTCGAAGCTCTTCGCGAACCACCGGTCGTGCGTCACCGCGAGCACCGTGCCCTCGTACGCCTCCAGGCCGTCCTGCAGCGCCTCCGCCGACTCCAGGTCCAGGTTGTCCGTCGGCTCGTCCAGCAGCAGCGCGGTCGTGCCGGACAGCTCCAGGAGCAGGATCTGGAACCGGGCCTGCTGCCCGCCGGACAGCTTCTCGAACGCCTGGTCCCCCTGCCGCTCCAGCTCGTAGCGGCGCAGTACGGACATCGCCCCGCCCCGGTCCTTGGCGTGCTCGGTCCACAGGATGTCGACCAGCGTGCGGCCCAGCAGCTCCGGGTGGGCGTGGGTCTGCGCGAAGTGCCCGGGGACCACCCGCGCACCGAGCTTCCACTCCCCCGTGTGCGCGACGGGCTCGCCCGCGAGCAGCCGCAGGAAGTGGGACTTGCCGGACCCGTTGGAGCCGAGGACCGCGACCCGTTCCCCGTAGAAGACCTCCAGGTCGAACGGTTTCATCAGGCCGGTCAGCTCCAGGCCCTTGCAGGTCACCGCGCGCACCCCGGTCCGGCCGCCGCGCAGCCGCATCCGGATGTCCTGCTCGCGCGGCGGCTCCGGCGGCGGGCCCGCCTCCTCGAACTTCCGGAACCGGGTCTGCATCGCGTGGTAGCGGCTCGCCATGTCGGGGCTGATCGCCGCCTGCTGGCGCAGCCGGTGCACGAGGGCCTTCAGCCGCTTGTGCTCCTCCTCCCAGCGCCGCAGCAGCTCCTCGAAGCGGGCGAACCGCTCCTTGCGGGCCTGGTGGTACGTGTCGAAGCCGCCGCCGTGCACCCAGACGTCGCTGCCGGCCGGGCCCGGCTCCACGCTGACGATCTTCTGCGCCGCGCGGGACAGCAGCTCCCGGTCGTGGGAGACGAAGAGGACGGTCTTACGGGTCTCCTTCAGCCGCTCCTCCAGCCACCGCTTGCCGGGCACGTCGAGATAGTTGTCCGGCTCGTCCAGGAGCAGCACCTCGTCGGGGCCCCGCAGCAGGGCCTCCAGGACCAGCCGCTTCTGCTCACCGCCGGACAGCGTGCGCACCTCGCGCCACTGCGCCTTCTCGTACGGGACACCCAGCGCGGCCGTGGTGCACATGTCCCACACCGTCTCGGCCTCGTAGCCGCGCGCCTCCGCCCAGTCGCTCAGCGCCTGCGCGTACGCCATCTGCGCGGCCTCGTCGTCCACGGTGAGGATGCGCTCCTCGGCCCGGTCGACGGCGAGCGCGGCCTCCCGGATGCGGGGCTGCGCGACGGAGACCA
Source organism: Streptomyces sp. CB01249 (assembly GCF_001905735.1). GTDB lineage: Bacteria > Actinomycetota > Actinomycetes > Streptomycetales > Streptomycetaceae > Streptomyces. Next base: position 523,313 of record NZ_LISW01000002.1, on the reverse strand, counting down.
GCAGGTCGCGGACGGTGCGCCCGTCGCGGACCGAGCCGACGAACTGGCGCATCACACCGAGCCCGCCGCTCACGGACACCGAGCCGCCGTGCGGCTGGAGCTCCCCGGCGAGCAGCCGCAGCAGCGTGGTCTTCCCGGCGCCGTTCGCCCCGACGAGGGCGACGACGGCACCGTCGGCCACCCGGAACGAGGCATCGCCGAGCAGCACCCGCCCGTCCGGAAGGTAGTACTCAAGGTGGCCCGCTTCGAGATGTCCCATGCAGAGCATTGTCACGGGCGGCGGAGGGTTGGCCCAACCGGATTACGTCCCGTCTAGGATGCGCGGCATGAGCTTTGGGGACGGGGGGCCCGACGAAGGGCCCGGGAACGGCGGCACTCCCGACTGGGAGGCGCTGGCCGATGCCTCCGCGGCCCGGGCCCGGCGCAAGAAGTGGCTGCTGATCGGCGGCGGCGCCCTCGCCACGGCGGCCGTCGCCGCGGTCGTCGCGACGGCGGTGATCTCCGCGAACGGCGGCGGCAAGGGCACCTCCGCCGGGAAGCACGCGAGCGAGCTGCCCACGGGGGACGACCTGCACACCGAGCTCCCCGCGCCCGAGCCGTCCTTCTCGTCGGTGGCGCCCCCGCCCCCGCCGGACCCCCGGGACTACATAGCGGACGTGAAGAAGGACCGGCTGCCGGTCGACGTCGACGCCTTCTTCCCCGACGACAAGCTGACCGCCGGAGGCCGTACGTACGCCAGGGGCGCGACCCACCGCACCAAGCAGTGCGCGGCGACCACCCAGGGCGCGCTGGGCGCGATCCTCACCGCCAACGGCTGCGACCAGGTCATCCGGGCCACGTACAGCCGGAACGGCGTGGCGGTCACCGTCGGCATCGCGGTCTTCGACACGGAGGCCCAGGCGAAGCGGACCGCGCAGCTGGCGACCGGCGGCCTGGCCTCGCTGAGCGGGTCGGGCGTCCCGGTCTTCTGCCGCGACGGCGTGATCTGCCGCCGCACGGCGAACTCGTACGGCCGGTACGCGTACTTCACGGTCGGCGGCTTCACGGACGGCCGCAACGCCACCAAGGCCGACAAGGACGTGTACACGACCGGCGACGACCTGACGGACTACACGTTCCGCCGCATCCGCCACCGCGGCGAGGTCCAGGCGTCCGCCGCCGCCGACATCACGACGACCTAGGCCAGGGCCTAGCAGCAGCCGGCGCCCGGCAGCGTCCGCACGTTGCGGGCCTCCACCGCGCGCGCCGCCAGCAGCTCGTCCGCCGGGTACGCGACCTCCTCCAGCGTCAGCCCGTGCGGGCGCACCACGTGCACCCCGGGGTCGCGCACGGCGGCGGCCAGCACCTCGGCCGGCCAGGGGTCGGGGCGCCGCCCGTCGCCCACGAAGAGCATCGCGCCCACGAGGGCCCGCACCATGTTGTGGCAGAACGCGTCCGCCTGCACGGTCCCGGTGATGATCCCGGTCTCCCGGTCCCGCACCCAGTGCAGCTTCTGGAGCGTCCGGATCGTCGTCGCGCCCTCGCGCTTCTTGCAGTACGCCGCGAAGTCGTGCTCCCCGGTCATCCGCGCCGCGGCGGCGTTCATCGCGGCCACGTCCAGCGGCCGGTCGTGCCAGAGCACATGGCCCCGGACGAGGGGGTCGACGCCGCCGGGGCGGTCGGCGATGCGGTACGCGTACCGGCGCCACAGGGCGGAGAACCGGGCGTTGAACCCCGGCGCCGCCTCCGCGATCCGCCAGACCCGCACATCGGGGGCCATCCGCCCGGCGAGCCGCCGCAGCAGCTTCTCGGCGTGCTCGGCCCACACCTCTTCCGGCAGGTCGACATGGGCGACCTGGCCCCGGGCGTGCACCCCGGCGTCGGTGCGGCCCGCCACCGTCAGGTCGTACGTGTGCGAGGAGCGCGTCACGGTCCGCAGCGCATCCTCGATCTCGCCCTGGACCGTCCGCCGCGCGGTCTGCTTCGCCCAGCCCGAGAAGTCCTTGCCGTCATAGGCCAGGTCCAGCCGTACCCGTACGAAACCGGGCTCCACCTCGTCACTCACCAGCGCATCCTCTCAAGATCCCGCACAGCCGAACGGGCCCGCACCGCCCCGGAGGGTGATGCGGACCCGTTCAGTGGTTCCGGAACGCTCAGGCGTCCTGCGCGTCCTCGACGGACTCGACCGGGGTCTCGTCCTTCTTGGCCGCGTCTTCCTTGACCGCACGCTTGGTGGCGGCCTCGGCCTCACCGGTGGCCTGCTGCGCCACGGTCAGCGCCTCGACCAGCTCGATGACGGCCATCGGGGCGTTGTCGCCACGACGGTTGCCGATCTTGGTGATGCGGGTGTAACCACCGGGGCGGTTCTCGTACCGCGGGGCGATCTCGGTGAAGAGCGTGTGGACGACGCCCTTGTCCGTGATCGACTGCAGCACCAGGCGACGGTTGTGGATGTCGCCCTTCTTCGCCTTGGTGATGAAACGCTCCGCGACCGGACGCAGGCGGCGGGCCTTGGCCTCGGTCGTGGTGATGCGGCCGTGCTCGAACAGCGACTTCGCGAGGTTGTTGAGAAGAAGCTTCTCGTGCGCGGCGCTGCCGCCCAGACGGGCACCCTTGGCGGGCTTCGGCATGGGTTTTCTCCTTGTGTGCTGCACCGGCCGTATCAGGTACCGATGTCAGTTCCCACCCGGCGGCCGCCGAGCGGAAGTATGTGCAAATCAAGCCCGTCCGGCGATTGAGGACATCTTTTCAATCGCCGGAGTACAGGCTCAGTACTGCTCGGTCTCCACGAAACCGGCATCCGCGTCGTCGTCGGCGCCAAAGGCGTCGGCGGCGGCGGTCGGGTCGAAGCCGGGAGGCGAGTCCTTCAGCGCCAGGCCCATACCGGCCAGCTTCGCCTTGACCTCGTCGATCGACTTCGCACCGAAGTTGCGGATGTCGAGCAGGTCCGCCTCGGAGCGGGCCACGAGCTCGCCCACCGAGTGGATGCCCTCGCGCTTGAGGCAGTTGTACGAGCGGACCGTGAGCTCCAGCTCCTCGATCGGCAGCGCCAGGTCCGCCGCGAGCGCGGCGTCCGTCGGCGACGGGCCCATGTCGATGCCCTCGGCGTCGATGTTGAGCTCGCGCGCCAGACCGAACAGCTCGACCAGGGTCTTACCGGCCGAAGCCATCGCGTCACGCGGACGCATGGCCTGCTTGGTCTCGACGTCGACGATCAGCTTGTCGAAGTCGGTGCGCTGCTCGACACGGGTCGCCTCGACCTTGTACGTGACCTTGAGCACCGGCGAGTAGATGGAGTCGACCGGGATACGGCCGATCTCCTGGCCCACCTGCTTGTTCTGGACGGCGGAGACGTAGCCGCGACCGCGCTCGACGGTCAGCTCCATCTCCAGCTTGCCCTTGCCGTTCAGCGTGGCGAGGACGAGGTCCGGGTTGTGCACCTCGACACCGGCCGGCGGAGCGATGTCCGCGGCGGTGACCAGGCCGGGGCCCTGCTTGCGCAGGTACATCACGACGGGCTCGTCGTGCTCCGAGGAGACGACCAGCTGCTTGATGTTGAGGATGAGGTCGGTCACGTCCTCCTTGACGCCCGGCACGGTGGTGAACTCGTGCAGGACACCGTCGATGCGGATGCTGGTGACAGCGGCACCCGGAATCGAGGAGAGGAGCGTGCGGCGCAGGGAGTTGCCGAGCGTGTAGCCGAAGCCCGGCTCCAGCGGCTCGATGACGAACCGCGAGCGGAATTCGTCGACGACCTCTTCGGTCAGCGACGGACGCTGAGCGATAAGCATGCTGTGATCCTTCAGTCGGGGGCACCCACTATTTGATGCCCGACAGATGTAACAAGGGTACGGGCGGTACGCCCCCGAAGAGGTGTACCGCCCGGACCCGGCACTACTGGCGCACGGCCGTCACCGGCCGTGACGACTCAGACGCGGCGACGCTTCGGCGGACGGCAGCCGTTGTGCGGCGTCGGGGTGACGTCCTGGATCGAACCGACCTCGAGGCCCGTGGCCTGGAGGGAGCGGATCGCGGTCTCGCGGCCGGAGCCCGGACCCTTCACGAAGACGTCGACCTTGCGCATGCCGTGCTCCTGCGCGCGGCGGGCGGCCGACTCGGCGGCCATCTGCGCGGCGAAGGGGGTGGACTTGCGCGAGCCCTTGAAGCCGACGTGGCCGGCGGAGGCCCAGGAGATCACGTTGCCCGTGGGGTCCGTGATCGAGACGATCGTGTTGTTGAACGTGCTCTTGATGTGCGCGTGGCCGTGAGCGACGTTCTTCTTTTCCTTGCGACGCACCTTCTTGGCTGCGCCCTGACGACCCTTGGGGGGCATGTCTTGACTCCAGATGGAGAGGGGAGGTGATCGGTCCTACAGCGAAGACCGCTGGTTGCTGCGGAGGCCGGGGGTGCCGGTCGCCCGCAGTGCGTCCGCTGAGGACTACTTCTTGCCGGGCTTCTTCTTGCCGGCGATCGCGCGACGCGGACCCTTGCGGGTACGAGCGTTGGTGCTGGTGCGCTGGCCGTGGACCGGCAGACCGCGGCGGTGACGGAGACCCTGGTAGCAGCCGATCTCGACCTTGCGGCGGATGTCGGCCTGGATCTCGCGGCGGAGGTCACCCTCGGTGCGGAGGTTGGCGTCCACGTACTCGCGGATCTTGACCAGGTCCTCTTCGGCCAGGTCGCGAACGCGGGTGTTCGGGTTCACGCCGGAGGCGGCGAGGATCTCCTTGGACCGGGTGCGCCCGATACCGAAGACGTAGGTGAGGGCAACCTCCACGCGCTTTTCGCGCGGGATGTCAACACCTGAAACGCGTGCCATTCAATGGCTCCAGTTGTTAAGTCGGGGGTCTTCCGCAGAGCCACTCCCGGCCGCCGACCCCTCGCTGGGAGAGGTGGTACGTCCGGGTCCCCGGCCCCCGCCGGAGGTGCCGTCAGCCGTGGCTTGGACGGGCTCTGCGTATGTACGTATTACGTGCGTCGCGCGAACTGCGAGATGCAGGGGGTCGTGCGTCAGCCCTGGCGCTGCTTGTGGCGCAGGTTGTCGCAGATGACCATGACCCGGCCGTGACGGCGGATCACCTTGCACTTGTCGCAGATCTTCTTGACGCTCGGCTTGACCTTCATGGGATGTCAGGTTCTCCGGGTCAGTGCCCACGTCCGCACGGATGCGGACGGCGGCAAGATCTACTTGTAGCGGTAGACGATCCGGCCACGCGTCAGGTCGTACGGAGAAAGCTCCACGACGACCCGGTCATCCGGGAGGATGCGGATGTAGTGCATACGCATCTTGCCGCTGATGTGCGCGAGGACCTTGTGACCGTTCTGGAGCTCCACCTTGAACATGGCGTTCGGGAGGGACTCGATCACGGTGCCCTCAATTTCGATGGCACCTTGCTTCTTGGCCACGCTTCGCCCTTCGAATCGGCTACCTTGATCGACTTTCGCTCTTCGTATGCGGGCACACGGATGCACGAGAGCCGACGAGTCAGTCTACGTCAGCGGACTCCCAAAGGCGAATCCGTCAAGTTTGCCCATCCGGGGAGATCCTTAGACCTCCCCGGAGGCTCCAATCAGCCCAGAGGGTCCGGCGCCGCCTCGACGCCGTACTGCGCCAGCTTCTCGCGGCCGCAGTCCGGGGCGGTGAGGACCAGCGGGCCCTGCTCCGTGAGGGCGATGGAGTGCTCCCAGTGCGAGGACCAGGTGCCGTCCGTGGTGATGACGGTCCACTCGTCCTCCAGCACCTCGGTGTGCGGGGTGCCCAGCGAGACCATGGGCTCGATGGCCAGGCAGACGCCCGGGACCAGCTTGATGCCCTTGCCGCGCTTGCGGGAGACGTAGTTCAGCAGGTGCGGGTCCATGTGCATCTCGGTGCCGATGCCGTGCCCGCCGTAGTCCTCGATGATCCCGTACTTGCCGGTGGCGGGGCGGGGCTGGCGGCGGATGTAGGACTCGATCGCCTTCGAGATGTCGACCAGGCGGTTGTTGACCTTCATCGCGGCGATGCCGGCCCACATCGACTCCTCGGTCACCCGGGAGAGCTCGACCAGCTCCGGCGCGTGCCCCGTACCGACGAAGGCGGTGTACGCGGCGTCGCCGTGCCAGCCGTCCACGATCGCGCCGGCGTCGATGGAGATGATGTCCCCGTCCTTGAGGACCGTCCTGTCGTCCGGAATGCCGTGGACGACGACCTCGTTGACCGAGGTGCAGATGGTCGCGGGGAAGCCGCCGTACCCGAGGAAGTTCGACTTCGCGCCGTGGTCGGCGATCACCTTGCGGGCGACCTGGTCCAGGTCGCGGGTGGTGGCGCCGGGCACCGCCGCCTCACGGGTGGCCGCGTGGATGGCAGCGACCACCAGCCCCGCCTCGCGCATCTTCGCGATCTGCTCGGGGGTCTTGATCTGCACCATGCTGCGGCGCCTTTCCGGTGGGACGGTGAACGGGGGGCGGGTCTTCCACGATACGCGGCGGCAAGCAGTCGGCCGCGGCGTCCGAGGACGCCGCGGCCGGCTTGTACTGCGTGATACAGGGGTGGGCGCTCAGTCCTCCGCGGACTTCTTCAGCGCCTCCATGGCCCGGTCGGTCACATCGGTGACCTTGCCGAGCGCGGAGATGGTGACCACCAGGTCCTGTGCCCGGTAGTAGTCGATGATCGGCTCGGTCTGCGTGTGGTAGACCTCCAGCCGGGTACGCACCGTCTCCTCGCTGTCGTCGTCGCGCTGGTACAGCTCGCCGCCGCAGGTGTCGCAGACACCCTCGGTCTTCGGCGGGTTGTACGTGGCGTGGAAGACGTGCGCGCTGTCGTTGCGGCAGATGCGGCGACCCGCGATCCGCTTCACGACCTCGTCCTCGGGGACCTCCAGGTCGAGCACGGCGTCCAGCTTCACGCCCTCGTCCTTGAGCATCACATCCAGAGCCTCGGCCTGACCCACGTTGCGCGGGAAGCCGTCAAGCAGGAAGCCGTTGACCGCGTCCGGCTGGGACATGCGGTCCTTGGCCATCCCGATCGTCACCTCGTCCGGCACCAGCTGCCCCGCGTCCATGTACGCGCGGGCCTGCTTGCCAAGGTCGGTGCCCTGGCTGATGTTGGCGCGGAAGAGGTCGCCCGTGGAGATGTGCGGAATCGACAGGTTCTTGGCAAGGTACGCGGCCTGCGTTCCCTTGCCGGCACCCGGCGGGCCGACGAGGACGATTCGCATCAGCGGAGGAACCCTTCGTAATTGCGCTGCTGGAGCTGACTCTCGATCTGCTTCACGGTCTCCAGACCCACACCCACGATGATGAGGATGCTCGTCCCGCCGAACGGGAAGTTCTGGTTAGCGCCACCGAAGCTTGCCAACGCCATCGTCGGCACCAGAGCGATCAGACCCAGGTACAGCGAGCCCGGCCAAGTGATCCTGTTGAGCACATAGCTCAGGTACTCGGCAGTAGGTCGACCAGCCCGGATACCCGGGATGAAGCCACCATACTTCTTCATGTTGTCGGCGACTTCCTCGGGGTTGAACGAGATCGCCACGTAGAAGAAGGCGAAGAACACGATCAACAGGAAGTACGCCGTCATGTAGTACGGGTGGGTGCCCTTGGTCAGGTTGTCCTGGATCCAGATGGCCCAGCCCGCCTTGGAGTTGGAGAACTGGACGATCAGGGCCGGGATGTAGAGCAGCGAAGAAGCGAAGATGACGGGGATCACACCCGCCTGGTTCACCTTCAGCGGGATGTAGGTGGAGGTGCCACCGTACGAACGACGTCCGATCATGCGCTTCGCGTACTGCACCGGGATGCGGCGCTGGGCCTGCTCGACGAAGACGACGAGGGCCACCATGACGAAGCCGACCAGGATGACGGTGGCGAACTCGATCCAGCCGTCCGCCAGCTTGCCGCTGGTCTTGATGGCCCACATGGCCGACGGGAAGGTCGCGGCGATCGAGATGAACATCAGGATCGACATGCCGTTGCCGATGCCGCGGTCGGTGATGAGCTCACCGAGCCACATGACGGCGGCGGTGCCGGCGGTCATCGTGATGACCATCGTGATCGTCGTGAACAGCGAGTCGTTCGGGACGATCTGGTCGGCGACCGGGCAGCCGCTGAACAGGGCGCCGCTGCGGGCGGTGGCCACCAGGCCGGTGCCCTGGAGGATGGCGAGCGCGACCGTCAGATAACGCGTGTACTGCGTGATCTTCGCCTGGCCGGACGAGCCCTCCTTCTTGAGCGCCTCGAGGCGGGGGATGACCACGGTCAGCAGCTGGAGAATGATGCTGGCCGTGATGTACGGCATGATGCCGAGCGCGAAGATCGTGATCTGCAGCAGCGCACCACCGCTGAACATGTTCACCAGGCCGAAGAGGCTGTTGTTGCCCTTGCTGGCCTGATCAACACAGGTCTGGACGTTCTCGTAGCTCACACCCGGAACCGGGATGTGGGCCCCGAGCCGGTAGAGCACGATGATGCCGAGAGTGAAGAGCAGCTTCTTGCGCAGGTCGGGCGTCTTGAACGCCCGGGCGAAGCCGGTGAGCACGGTGCCTCCTGCGACCCCCGCGCAGAGCGTAGAGGTGACGGTCTTGAGGATCGACGGATACGTATGAAAGCCAAGGAGCCCGGGCGCACGCGCCCAGGGGATACCACAGCAACGGACGCCACCTTACCGGCGTACATGCCCCCCTAGGAACGACCAACCGGGGATGCCCCATTTGAGAGGGCATCCCCGGTCGGATGTTCAGGTCACCTGAGTGTCCGAGTTGTCTCAGACGAGCTCGGTGACGGTACCGCCGGCGGCGGTGATCTTCTCCTTGGCGGAGCCGGAGACGGCGTCAACCGAAACCTGCAGCGCCACGGAGATCTCGCCCTGTCCGAGGACCTTGACGAGGTGGTTGTTGCGCACGGCACCCTTGGCGACCAGGTCGGCCACCGTGACCTCTCCACCCTCGGGGTAGAGCGTCGCGAGCTTGTCCAGGTTCACGACCTGGTACTCCGTGCGGAACGGGTTCTTGAAACCCTTGAGCTTCGGCAGACGCATGTGGAGGGGCATCTGCCCACCCTCGAAGCGCTGCGGAACCTGGTAGCGGGCCTTGGTGCCCTTGGTGCCACGACCAGCGGTCTTACCCTTGGACGCCTCACCACGACCCACACGGGTCTTGGCGGTCTTGGCGCCCGGGGCAGGCCGGAGGTCATGGGCCTTCAGCGGCTTGTTCTCCGCCATGTCAGTCGACCTCCTCAACCGTCACGAGGTGGCGGACGGTGTGCACCATGCCGCGGAACTCGGGGCGGTCCTCCTTGACAACCGAGTCGTTCAGGCGCTTGAGCCCGAGCGAACGCAGGGTGTCGCGGTGGTTCTGCTTGCTGCCGATGTACGACTTCGTCTGCGTGATCTTGAGACGGGCCATTACGCACCCGCTCCCGCACGCGCACGAAGCAGGGCCGCGGGGGCGACGTCCTCGAGGGGCAGACCGCGGCGGGCCGCGATCTCCTCGGGACGCTGCAGGCCCTGGAGGGCCGCCACGGTCGCGTGCACGATGTTGATCGGGTTCGAGGACCCGAGCGACTTCGACAGGATGTCGTGGACGCCGGCGCACTCGAGAACGGCGCGCACCGGGCCACCGGCGATCACACCGGTACCGGGGGAAGCCGGCTTGAGCAGGACGACGCCCGCAGCCTTCTCACCCTGGATCGGGTGAGGGATGGTGCCCTGGATACGCGGGACCTTGAAGAAGTTCTTCTTGGCCTCTTCCACGCCCTTGGCGATGGCCGCGGGAACTTCCTTGGCCTTGCCGTAACCGACACCGACGGTGCCGTCACCATCGCCCACCACGACCAGCGCGGTGAAGCTGAAGCGACGACCACCCTTCACAACCTTGGCGACTCGGTTGATCGCGACGACGCGCTCGACGTACGCGGTCTTCTCGGCGGCGGCAGCGCCGCCGTCACGGCCCTTCCGGTCCCGCCGCTCGCCGCCACCGGCACCGCTTCCGCGGCGCTGGGGTCCAGCCATTGGATTTACCTCTCTCTGTTACGTCCGCTGTGCGTAGGAACCGGGGCTAGAACTTCAGCCCGGCTTCACGGGCGGCGTCAGCCAGAGCGGCAATCCGCCCGGCGTACTGGTTACCACCGCGGTCAAACACGACGGCCTCGACGCCTGCGGCCTTGGCACGCTCGGCGACCAGGGCGCCGACCTGCTTGGCCTGGCTGCTCTTGTCGCCCTCGCCACCACGGATGGAGACGTCCAGGGTCGACGCCGACGCGAGCGTGTGGCCCGCGATGTCGTCGATGATCTGGGCGACCATGTGGCGGTTGGAGCGGGTCACGACCAGGCGCGGACGCTCCGGCGAACCGGAGATGTGCTTGCGGACGCGGATGTGGCGCCGCTTGCGAGCCGCGCGCTTGTACGCGTCGCCCTTGGCGATCTTCACGCCGTATGCCATGGCTACTTACCAGCCTTTCCGACCTTGCGGCGGATGACCTCGCCGGCGTACTTGACGCCCTTGGCCTTGTACGGGTCAGGCTTCCGCAGCTTGCGGATCTTGGCCGCGGTCTCGCCGACCTTCTGCTTGTCGATGCCCTCGACGGTGAACTTCGTGGGGGTCTCCACCTTGAAGGTGATTCCCTCCGGGGCCTCGATCAGGATCGGGTGGCTGTAGCCCAGGGCGAACTCCAGGTTGGAGCCCTTCGCCTGGACGCGGTAACCGACACCGCTGATCTCGAGCGCCTTGATGTATCCCTGGGTCACACCGGTGATCATGTTCGCCACCAGCGTGCGGGACAGGCCGTGCAGGGCCTTGTTCTGACGCTCGTCGTTCGGGCGGACGACGTTCAGGACGCCGTCCTCACCCTTGGTGACCTCGATCGGCGACGCGACGGTGTGCGTGAGGGTGCCCTTGGGGCCCTTCACGTTGACCGTGCGGCCATCGATGGTGACGTCCACACCGGCGGGAACCTGGATGGGGAGCTTGCCGATTCGCGACATGAGCTATTCCTCCGTTCCCGACTACCAGACGTAGGCGAGGACTTCCCCACCTACGCCCTTCTTCTGAGCCTGCTGGCCGGTCAGGAGACCGTGGGACGTGGAGATGATCGCCACGCCCAGGCCGCCGAGGACCTTCGGCAGGTTGGTGGACTTTGCGTAGACACGCAGACCCGGCTTCGAGATTCGCTTGATGCCAGCGATCGAGCGCTCGCGGTTCGGGCCGAACTTCAGCTGGAGGACGAGGTTCTTGCCGACCTCGGCGTCCTCGACCTTCCAGCCGGTGATGAAGCCCTCCTGCTGGAGGATCTCCGCGATGTGCGACTTGATCTTGCTGTGCGGCATCACGACGTCGTCGTGATACGCCGAGTTCGCGTTGCGCAGACGCGTGAGCATGTCTGCGATGGGATCAGTCATGGTCATGAGTTGGCCTTCGGCCTCTCTCGCCGGGGTTTCCTGTATGCGCCATCCCTCTCCCCGCTCAGAGGCGGGACGGGTGCGGTGCGGGGACCTACGGCGTAGTAAGTCGGTCATGGGCGGCAGGCGCCCAACCCTGCAAGCCTACGGCATGCGGGGCCGGGCTCCTGCCGACCAGATGCTTACCGAGAGTCTCCGGTGATTCCCAACGCCCAAAGGGCGAAGGAGAATTACCAGGAGCTCTTGGTCACGCCCGGCAGCTCGCCACGGTGAGCCATCTCACGAAGGCACACGCGGCACAGGCCGAACTTGCGGTAGACGGAGTGGGGCCGGCCGCAGCGCTGGCACCGGGTGTAACCCCGGACGCCGAACTTCGGCTTACGGGCGGCCTTAGCGATCAGAGCCTTCTTCGCCACGGTCAGTTCTCCTTGAACGGGAAGCCGAGGTGACGAAGGAGGGCACGACCCTCGTCGTCATTGGTCGCCGTGGTGACCACGGTGATGTCCATGCCCCGGACCCGGTCGATCTTGTCCTGGTCGATCTCGTGGAACATGACCTGCTCCGTGAGACCGAAGGTGTAGTTGCCACGGCCGTCGAACTGCTTGGGCGACAGGCCGCGGAAGTCACGGATACGCGGCAGCGCGAGCGACAGCGTACGGTCCAGGAACTCCCACATGCGGTCACCGCGGAGGGTGACGTGGCAGCCGATCGGCTGCCCCTCGCGCAGCTTGAACTGCGCGATCGACTTGCGGGCCTTGGTGACGGCCGGCTTCTGACCGGTGATCGTGGTGAGGTCCTTGACGGCACCGTCGATCAGCTTGGAGTCGCGGGCGGCGTCGCCCACACCCATGTTGACCACGATCTTGACCAGACCGGGAATCTGCATGACGTTCTCGTAGGAGAACTCCTCACGCAGCTTGCCGGCGATTTCCTCGCGGTAGCGCGTCTTGAGACGCGGCGCGGTGGTGGTAGTCATCAGATGTCCTCACCGGTGCGCTTGGCAACACGGATCTTGTTGCCCTCGTCGTCAAAGCGGTAGCCGACGCGAGTAACGACCTTGTTGCCGTCCTTCTCAACAACCAGCTGCACGTTGCTGACGTGGATCGGGGCCTCGGTCGTCACAATGCCACCGGTCTGCGAACCGCGAGCGGTCTGGCCGGCCTTGGTGTGCTTCTTGACCCGGTTGACACCCTCGACGAGGACGCGGTCCTGAGCGGGGTAGGCCACGATGACCTTGCCCTGCTTGCCCTTGTCCTTACCGGTGATGACCTGTACCAGGTCGCCCTTCTTGATCTTCATGCTTACAGCACCTCCGGCGCGAGCGAGATGATCTTCATGAACTTCTTCTCGCGCAGCTCACGGCCCACCGGGCCGAAGATACGGGTGCCGCGGGGGTCGCCGTCGTTCTTCAGAATGACGGCGGCGTTCTCGTCGAAGCGGATGTACGAGCCATCCTGGCGACGACGCTCCTTGACGGTGCGAACGATGACCGCCTTGACGACGTCACCCTTCTTCACGTTGCCACCGGGGATCGCGTCCTTGACGGTGGCGACGATGACGTCACCGATGCCCGCGTAGCGGCGACCCGAGCCACCGAGAACACGGATGGTGAGAATTTCCTTCGCACCCGTGTTGTCGGCGACGCGCAGTCGCGACTCCTGCTGGATCACGTCTATCTCCTGATCGTCTGCCGGTTCCCGGCAGGGGCTCCGTTGCGGGAGCCCCTGCCGAGCCTGGCGGAACTGACCTGAGGGGAAGTCCCCTCAGGAATTACTTGGCCTTCTCGAGGATCTCGACGATGCGCCACCGCTTCGTGGCGGACAGCGGCCGGGTCTCCATCAGGAGGACGCGGTCGCCGACGCCGGCGGCGTTCTGCTCGTCGTGGGCCTTGAGCTTGTTCGTACGGCGGATGACCTTGCCGTACAGCGCGTGCTTCACGCGGTCCTCGACGGCGACGACGACGGTCTTGTCCATCTTGTCGCTGACGACGAGGCCCTCGCGGGTCTTGCGGAAGCCGCGCTCGGCGGTCTTGCTCTCAGTCACAGTCTTCTCGCTCATCAGACGCTCTCCACCGTCTCGATACCGAGCTCGCGCTCGCGCATCAGGGTGTAGATCCGGGCGATGTCCTTACGGACGGACTTGAGCCGACCGTGGTTCTCGAGCTGGCCCGTCGCCGCCTGGAAGCGGAGGTTGAACAGCTCTTCCTTGGCCTCGCGGAGCTTGTTGAGGAGCTCCTCGTTGCCCAGCTCGCGCAGCTCGGACGCCTTGGTACCGGCCGACATCACGCTTCACCTGCCTCGCGCTTGACGATCCGGCACTTCATCGGCAGCTTGTGGGCCGCACGAGTCAGCGCCTCACGGGCGATCTTCTCGTTGGGGTACGACAGCTCGAACATGACGCGTCCGGGCTTGACGTTGGCGATCCACCACTCCGGGGAACCCTTACCGGAACCCATGCGGGTCTCGGCAGGCTTCTTGGTGAGGGGACGGTCCGGGTAGATGTTGATCCAGACCTTGCCGCCACGCTTGATGTGACGCGTCATGGCGATACGAGCGGACTCGATCTGACGGTTCGTCACGTACGCCGGGGTCAGCGCCTGGATGCCGTACTCGCCGAACGCAACCTGCGTGCCACCCTTGGACATGCCGCTGCGCTTCGGGTGGTGCTGCTTGCGGTGCTTGACCCTACGGGGGATCAGCATTTCGGTCAGGCCTCCGTTCCGGTGCTCTCAGCAGCCGGAGCAGCGGCGGTCGCCTCGGCCTTGGGGGCCTCGGCGGCCGGAGCCGACTGCTGCGGCTTGCGGCCGCGGCCGCCACGCTCGCCACCGCGGCCACCGCGGCCGGCCGGGCGGTCAGCGCCGCCACGGGCCGGGCGGTTGCCCGCACGGGCAGCAGCGTTCTCGGCGCGGACCTCGGCGATGTTCTTGACGTCGCCCTTGTAGATCCAGACCTTCACGCCGATGCGGCCGAAGGTCGTCTTGGCCTCGAAGAAGCCGTAGTCGACGTTCGCGCGGAGCGTGTGCAGGGGCACACGGCCCTCGCGGTAGAACTCCGAGCGGGACATCTCGGCGCCGCCGAGGCGACCGCCGCACTGGACCTTGATGCCCTTGGCGCCGGCCTTCATCGTGCTCTGCATGCTCTTGCGCATGGCACGACGGAAGGAGACGCGGGAGGAGAGCTGCTCGGCAACGGCCTGGGCCACCAGCTGAGCGTCCACCTCGGGGTTCTTGACCTCGAGGATGTTCAGCTGGACCTGCTTGCCGGTCAGCTTCTCCAGCTCGCCGCGGATGCGGTCGGCCTCGGCGCCGCGGCGGCCGATGACGATGCCCGGGCGAGCGGTGTGGATGTCGACGCGGACGCGGTCGCGGGTGCGCTCGATCTCAACCTTCGAGATGCCGGCGCGCTCCATGCCCTTCGTCATCATGCGACGAATGGCGACGTCTTCCTTGACGTAGTCCTTGTACAGCTTGTCGGCGTACCAGCGGGACTTGAAGTCCGTGGTGATGCCGAGCCGGAACCCGTGCGGGTTTACCTTCTGGCCCATTACCGGGTTCCTTCCTTGCTGCTGACGACCACGGTGATGTGGCTGGTCCGCTTACGGATCCGGTAGGCACGGCCCTGAGCACGCGGACGGAACCGCTTCAGGGTCGGGCCCTCATCCACGTACGCCTCGCTGATGACCAGCGAAGAGGCGTCGGTGTGGTCGTAGTTGTGTGCGGCGTTGGCAATGGCGCTGTCCAGCACCTTGCCGACCGGCACGCTCGCGGCCTGCGGGGCGAAACGCAGGACCGCCTGAGCCTCCGTGGCATCCATGCCACGGATGAGGTCCACCACGCGGCGGGCCTTCATGGGCGTGACGCGGATGTACCGCGCCTGGGCCCTGGCTTCCATGGTTGTCCCTTCGGTGTAAGTCATAGTCAGTCACCCCGCGTTAGCGGCGCTTCGACTTCCGGTCGTCCTTGACGTGGCCGCGGAAGGTGCGAGTCGGCGAGAACTCGCCGAGCTTGTGGCCGACCATCGACTCGGTGACGAACACCGGGACGTGGATCTTGCCGTTGTGCACCGCGATGGTGTGACCCAGCATGGCCGGGACGATCATCGAGCGACGGGACCAGGTCTTGATGACGTTCTTGGTGCCGGCCTCGTTCTGTACGTCCACCTTCTTGGCGAGGTGGCCGTCGACGAAGGGCCCCTTCTTGAGACTGCGCGGCATCTAAACCCGCTCCTAGCGCTTCTTGTTCGTCTTGCGGCGGCGGACGATGTACTTGTTCGACGCCTTCTTGGGCGAACGAGTACGACCTTCCTTCTTACCCCACGGCGAAACCGGGTGACGGCCACCGGAGGTCTTACCCTCACCACCACCGTGCGGGTGGTCGACCGGGTTCATCACGACACCACGGACGGTCGGGCGGACGCCCTTCCACCGCATACGGCCGGCCTTGCCCCAGTTGATGTTCGACTGCTCGGCGTTGCCGACCTCGCCGATGGTGGCGCGGCAGCGGGCGTCGACCAGGCGGATCTCACCCGACGGCATACGAAGGTGGGCCATGGTGCCCTCCTTCGCCAGCAGCTGCACGGAGGCACCCGCGGAGCGGGCGAACTTCGCGCCGCCGCCGGGCCGCAGCTCGATGGCGTGGATGGTCGTACCGACCGGGATGTTGCGCAGCGCCAGGTTGTTGCCGGGCTTGATGTCGGCGGCCGGGCCGTTCTCGACACGGTCGCCCTGGCCCAGGCCACGCGGCGCGATGATGTAGCGCTTCTCGCCGTCCGCGTAGTGCAGGAGCGCGATGCGCGCGGTGCGGTTGGGGTCGTACTCGATGTGCGCGACCTTGGCCGGCACGCCGTCCTTGTCGTGACGACGGAAGTCGATCACGCGGTAGGCGCGCTTGTGGCCACCACCCTGGTGGCGAACGGTCACACGACCGGTGTTGTTACGGCCGCCCTTGTTGTGCAGGGGGCGGACCAGCGACTTCTCCGGCGTGGACCGCGTGATCTCGACAAAGTCGGCGACGCTGGAGCCACGACGGCCCGGGGTCGTCGGCTTGTACTTGCGGATACCCATTTCTCAGTCCTCGTCCGATTCCGGACGACTCGGCCTCACTAGGAGGTCGGGCCGCCGAAGATGTCGATACGGTCGCCCTCAGCGAGGGTCACGATGGCGCGCTTGGTGTCAGCGCGCTTGCCGAAACCGCTCTTGGTGCGCTTGCGCTTGCCCTGGCGGTTGATCGTGTTGACCCCGGTGACCTTGACCGAGAAGACCGCTTCCACGGCCTGCTTGATCTGGGTCTTGTTGGAGCCCGGCGCGACGATGAACGTGTACTTGTTCTCGTCGAGCAGCGCGTAGCTCTTCTCCGAGACAACCGGCTTGACGAGAACGTCGCGCGGGTCGTCGTAGGTCTTGCTGGTAACGGTCGCCTCGCTCATCAGGCGTCGCTCCCTTCGGTCTCAGCGGTCTGGGGGCCAGACACGAAGGACTCGAAGGCGGCCTGGGTGAAGACCACGTCGTCAGAGACGATCACGTCGTACGTGTTCAGCTGGCCCGGCTCCAGGATGTGCACCTGGGGCAGGTTGCGTGCGGAGAGCCACGCGGCCTCGTCGTTGCGGTCGACGACCAGGAGCACGTTCTTGCGCTCCGAGATCTTGCCGAACAGCGTCTTGGCGGCCTTCGTGGAGACCCCACCCTCGACCACGCCGGTGACGACGTGGATACGGGAGTGACGCGCCCGGTCCGAGAGGGCACCGCGGAGGGCGGCGGCCTTCATCTTCTTCGGGGTGCGCTGCGAGTAGTCACGCGGCTGCGGGCCGTGGACGACGCCACCGCCGACGAACTGCGGCGCACGGGTCGAACCCTGGCGCGCGCGGCCGGTGCCCTTCTGGCGGTACGGCTTGCGCCCACCACCGCGGACCTCGCCGCGACGCTTGGTCTTGTGCGTGCCCTGACGGGCAGCTGCCAGCTGCGCGACAACGACCTGGTGGATCAGCGGAACGCTGGTCTTCGCGTCGAAGATCTCCGCGGGGAGCTCGACGGTACCGGCCTTGTCGCCTGCCGGCGAAAGGATGTCAATGGTGCTCATTACCTCAAGCCCCCTTGGCCGCGGTACGGACCAGGACGAGGCCGCCGTTCGGACCGGGGACCGCGCCCTTGATGAGCAGCAGACCCTTCTCCGCGTCAACCGCGTGGATGGTCAGGTTCTGGGTGGTGACGCGCTCGTTACCCATGCGACCGGCCATGCGCATGCCCTTGAAGACACGCCCAGGGGTGGCGCAGCCACCGATCGAACCGGGGGAACGGTGCTTGCGCTGCACGCCGTGACCGGCGCCGAGGCCCCGGAAGTTGTGACGCTTCATGACACCGGCGAAGCCCTTGCCCTTGCTCTTGCCCGTGACGTCAACCTTGACGCCGGACTCGAACACCTCGGCATTGATCTCCTGGCCGAGCGTGTACTCGCTGGCGTCAGGAGTGCGGATCTCCACCAGGTGGCGGCGCGGGGTGACGTCGGCCTTGGCGAAGTGACCCTTGAGGGGCTTGTTCACCTTGCGCGGGTCGATCTCGCCGAAGGCGATCTGCACCGACTCGTAGCCGTCGCTGTCGTTCGTACGGACCTGCGTCACGACGCACGGACCGGCCTTGACGACGGTCACCGGGACAACCCGGTTGTTCTCGTCCCAGACCTGGGTCATGCCGAGCTTCTCGCCCAGGACGCCCTTGATGTTCTTGCTCATCTCGGCCCGTCCCCTCAGAGCTTGATCTCGATGTCGACGCCAGCCGGCAGGTCGAGACGCATCAGCGAGTCAACCGTCTTCGGGGTGGGGTCGAGGATGTCGATGAGGCGCTTGTGCGTGCGCATCTCGAAGTGCTCGCGAGAGTCCTTGTACTTGTGCGGCGACTTGATGACGCAGTACACGTTCTTCTCAGTGGGCAGCGGCACCGGGCCCGCGACCGACGCACCAGTGCGGGTCACCGTCTCGACGATCTTCTTCGCCGAGGAGTCGATGACCTCGTGGTCGTAGGCCTTGAGCCGGATGCGGATCTTCTGTCCCGCCATGGCTACTAGTAGTCCTGTCTCTCGTTTAACGCTCTGGAACCCGGGGTTCGGTACCTTCTCCTCCGACCCACGCGGTCGGGCGTGTCGCATCCCCTCTACGCAGAAGTCCCGAAGGATTTCCCAACCAAGGGGGTGCGGGCCGAAGACCACGCTGCCGGGGGTGAAACCCCACCGGGCGCCTGGCCGGTGCCCCACTTACGCTTCCCGGAAGATTCCCGTACGTCCGGCCCGCATGGGGCCGACGAGTACTGTGGGACTCGCTTCCGGTCCTCCCGGCGGGAGGCGCGCAGCATTGACACTCAACCGAGCAACCTGGCTAGTGTGCCATACGGGCTGCGAGCCTGGCCAATCGGGCCGGGGATCTTACCCCGCCCGAGTGTCCGGTCAAACGCAGGCGCGCATCGGGGGCCTCGCGGCGGCCTCGGCTCAGGTGCGGGTGGTCGTTCCGCAGCGGCCGTCGCCCGGCATCCCCAAGGAGCGGTGACGGTCGACGGAGCCGTCCCCGTCGGCCCGTACCAGCGGATAGACGAACGTGTAGTCCGCGTGCACCCGCACCTCGCCCTGCTTCCCCGCGCCGAACGTGATACACCCCCGCACCCGGACCACGTCACCGACCGGCGCCACCTCGTCCGGGTCGAATCGGCTCACCAGATCCAGCGGATCGTGCCGCTCGTCCGGGTCGCGCAGGGCGCGCCGCAGCTCCGGCAGCGTGTCCGGATCCTTCGGGTCGAGCAGGGCCATCGCGGCGGTGGGCTGCCCGCCGCGCAGCACGGCCGGGTCCAGATTGGTGCCGACCAGGAACTCCTTGGTCAGGCGCAGCGCGAGCGCCACGTCCGCCTTGCTCATCCCGCCCACCGCCTTCGCCTTGGGCAGCTCGATCGCATCGGCCCCGGAGGCCCACCGCTCGGCGGGCGACCCCCGGAACGGGTGCGCGCGGTCGGGCAGCCCCGCGCGGGCCACCGGGGCGGCGTTCGGCCGCGCGGTCTCGGCGGGCAGCGGCGAGGCATCGGCCGAGACGGCCTCAGCGTGGTGCCCGGGGAGCCGGTCCAGCAGCAGCGACGGCCGTATGACGACCAGGGTCACCCCAGCGACCAGCGCCAGCACGAGCACCGAGCGCACGGTCCGCAGCCGGGCGGGAGCGCTGGCTCAGCCACCTGCTTCCGCCGCCGCCAGGGCGACCGGCGCCTCGCCGTCCACGACGCCCGCTGACCCACACCGGGTCCGTCGTCGGGGTGCTCGGGGGGGGGGGGGTATGACGGTGCTCATGGGTCGGCTCTTTTACGGGAGGACGGGTACGGGACGGCGGGGCCTGGTCAGTTAGTCTCGACCGTCGGGTTATCCACCGGGAAGTCCGGCGGCAGACCGTCCGGTGCCACGGTCCCCTTCACCAGGCCCGCCAGATACTGCGTGAGGGAGCCGCGGAACTCGCACCAGTCGTCGTTGCGGCCCGCCACCAGGACGGTCCAGTCGTCCGGACCGTCTCCCCCGGTCCTCCAGTAGAAGTCGTCACCGTCGCAGGAGTCCCCCCAGGGAACGAGGCCGCCGGGCTCGGGAGAGGGCACGTGTCCGTGGGACATTCCGTCGTCACGCAGGCTCGTCAACGTACCGGTCATCTGCCGGATCCCGGACACGAAGTTCCGCTCCCGGCCCGCCTCGGGGACATGGACGGAGAGGAACTCGTCGAGGACGAACGGCGGGTAGTACGTCGACAGCTCCACGAAATCCGCCGGAAAGGCGCAGCCGACCTCCCGCTCGATGAACGCCCAGTCGACCGGGGGAAGGTCGCTGCGGCGGTGCGCACGGAGAGCGGGAAGGGCCTCTTCGAGTTCGTCGAGCATCTGCGCGGTCTCGCTCCTGCAGGGTGTCGGGCGGTATGAGGGCAATGCCAGGCAGCGGGGCCCGCAGGCGGGCTCAGCCAGGAAACGCACGTACCGCAGGGTGCCTGCTCGGAATGTCCCCCGGCAGACCTCGCCGCTCGGCCGACCCGTCGATCAGGCCGACGAGGAAGGCGATGGCCCCGCCCGGAAACTCCCACCAGTCGTCGTTCCTGCCGCTCACGACGACGGGCCAGGAATCGGGGTCCGAACCCGCGACCCGCCAGTAGAAGACGTCACCGGAGAGGGACTCGCTCCAGGGAATCAGCCCGTTGGGTGCCGGATGGGCCTCGTACCCTCCCGCCATGTCGTTGTCCTGCGGATCCCGCAGGATTTCGAGTTCCCGACGGATTCCGTCGACGAAGGCCGACTCGGCACCGGGACGGGGCAGCGGCACACGCAGGAACCCGTCGAACTCCAGCGTCGGGTAGCGCCGGGCCAGCTCCTTGAAGTCCGTCGGCAGGTCGGAGCCCAGTGCGGAGGAGACGGCGGCGAAATCGACGCCCCGAGGCGCCTCGGAGCGGAACGGCACCATGGCCGGAGCCACGTCTTCCAGAGATGTCACATTCACCATGTCGTCTGCCAATCAGAGGTGTTCCGGACCGTCACAGGTTCGCCCTCAACTGCTTCGCCGTCTTGTGCACGCAGTGCTTCAGGTCGGCCGGACGAATTCCAAACGCCACCGGTGCTCGGCGATCCAGTCCTCGCCAGGCCAGGTCCACGGGGCACGTTTCGCCATGACGCGTGGGCCATATCGTTCCCCACCGCCGCACGACGTCGTAGCCGGGGCCCGGCATAGCGAAATCGCCTTCGCTGGGCGAGCCGGTGCCGCGAAACGGCCGCCGATCGCGTCCGGCCGTTCCTGGAGCTTCTTGAAGTGATACTTGATCACGTGAGCGACTTGGCCGAGGCCGGCGGGCCGCGGCAACCGTGCGTACACACCGCCCAGGAGAAAGCAGAACCGACGTGCCCGATTCCAGCCCGGTCGAGCTGATGTCCCTCACGGACGGGGAGCAGGTCGTCTCGGTGCGCATCGTCGAGAGGATGAGCTTCTCCGGCACCGACCGGTACGACACCCTCCGCGCCGAGATCGTGGTCGACACCGGATTCGTCAGTGGCCGTGTCGAGCTGTATCTCAACGCGTACGACCTCGACCGCTGGGCCGAGGTACTGGAGTCTGTCGCGGCCGGAGGAAAGGGCACCTGGCTGGAGAGCGGACGCTCCCCGCGGATCATGATCGACCCCACGGACGAGAACGAGAGCGGGTGCACGGAGGTGAGCGTCTACGACGTCACCGGCTCACAGGTCGTCGTCACCGTGCCCCTCATGGACCGGCCCGACTGGGACGCACACCGTCAGATGCTCGCGGTGGTCAGAAGCCGCTTCCAACTGGAGCGGTGAGAAGGCAGGGGCTCAAGGGCCGCCTTCCGCGAGGCCGATGACGGCCCCGCCCGCTCAGGATTCCGTTCCCGGGGCCTCCTCGAAGAGGCCGTACGCCTCCAGGCGCGTGCCCGCGCCGCCCAGTAACGTACCGTCGTGGGGCTCGAAGGCGATCGGTACCTCGCTGTCGGTCTCGGCGATGAACGGCATCTCCACGGTGTCCCGGACGAAGGTGTGCAGGAACGCGGTGAAGCCCCCGTCGAAGAACGCGAGGTCCGACCCGCGGCCCGGGCGGCCCGCGACGGTCCAGCGATCGGGGGCGTCCTCGGACGTGACCCAGTACAAGCCGTCACCTCCCGTGGTGAAACCCCAGGGCAGCCAGCCGCCCGGATCCGGGAACAACGGCACACGAGGCGCCGCACCGGTGAGCCGGGCGCGCACTCGGGCACCCTCGTGCGCCGCGGCAAGGTGCGCGGCCAGCTCCGTGTTGCTGTTCTCGACGCCGGGCACGCACACGATCAGATAGTCGTCGAAGCCGCCGGGGCCGAACCAGTACACGTACTCCTTGTAGTCCGCCGGCAGTCCCGTACCCACAGCCGCCTCGGCACGGTCCCAGTCCACCCGGTAGCCACGGGGGGCGGTCAGCCCGGCGTCACGGGCCAGGTGCTCGATACTCACGGTGTGCCTCCAGTGGCGGGCGGATCAGTCGAAAGCCGGGCAGCACCAGCGACACGAAGCCACGCGCTCCCGGCACCCCGGCAGCGCACTCCAGACACGGGCACACCATGGCAGACTGACGAATCACCGAAGCTCCGTTGGCTGACGACGAGTTGGTAGCTCACCGACACCAACGGAGCTTCGGCATGTCCGGACACGGCCCACTTGACCAGCAAAAACACATGATCAACTAACTTTGTAACAGCCCTGCGTGATGCGCACCGCCGTGGCCGCGACGAGGAGCGCCACCACGGCCATGAACCACCGCTACCGCCGCGCCGCCGGCGACACCTTCGCATGGGCCCGCAAAGCCTCCAGGAACTGATCGGCCGTCGTCACATGCCGTATCTCGACACGCCTCTCGCCGACCTGCTGCGCTTGCGTCATCTCACACCACTCGCACTTCCGCATCGCTGCCGAGAAACGGCTCCGGCAGCCCCCACGGGGGCACCTCGCCCGAGATCAGCCCCGTCAGGAGGGACAGCAGGCCGTCCTCGTGCTCCCACCAGTCGTCGTTCCTGGTGCTCACCACCACCGGCCAGGCGTCGGGGTCGGGGTCGCCCGTGCGCCAGTAGAACAGGTCGCCCGAGCTGGTCTCCGCGCAGTGCAGCAGCCCTCCCGGCTGAGGGTAGGGCACGTATCCGTGGGACATGTCGTCCTCGGCCAGTTCCTCCAGCACGCCCAGCGCCCGCAGCTTGCCCGCCGCGGACTGCGCCTCCTGTCCCGGCCTGGGCGCGCCCACGACCAGGAAGCCGCCGACGGTGAAGGTCGGGTACGCCTCGCTCAGCTCCTTGTAGTCGCTCGGCAGGTCGGTGCCCAGCACCCGGGCGAACTCCTGCCAGTCGATGGTCCTGCCCTGGGAGGGACGCCGGGCCCTCAGCCCCGGCAGGACTCGCTCCAGATCACTCAGGCGCCTCAACACGAATTGCCCTTCCTCTGCAGGTTCGCAACGGGGGTGTTGAAGAGTACCCCCTTCTTCGTGACGGCCGTCATATGAATGGCGTCCGGCATCTTCGTCGAATCGTTCGGATATGTCAGCTGACCCGAATAGAGCACCGGATTTCCTGCCTGCAGCTGCTTTGCGATCTTGTTCTCACATCGCTTCATTCCGCTGGTGTTCATCAGCCGATAGCCGGTGAACAGGTTCTCCGACCGCCATTCGCCGCCGAATCGGTCCGCGACGATATGCGTCCGGTTGTAGATGTAGAGGCCGTCGGCATCGACGGGATTCGGATCCGGGAAACCGGCGACATACGGGTCCCCGCTGTCGTCCCGGCCCTGGTTCGGCTTCTTCAGGTCCTGCGGGCAGATGAGCGCGATCGCGCCCTGCGGACGGCCGTCGACCAACGGCTCGTAGTAGAACCGCTCCTCCTTGGACCGCGAGCAAGGATCCCCCGCGCCGCTGCTGTTGCCGGCGGAAGGGCTCGGCTGCGGTGAAGGTGCACTGCTCGGGTTGGAGTCCACGTCACCGTCGGGGAACAGCTTGAAGTAGCCGCGCAGCTGCTCCTCGGTGAGGTTGAGGTCCTTCTGGGCGCGGGTGAAGGCGTCGTCCACGTACCGCTGGTGCTCGGCGTCCGTGTCCGTGCTGCCTGTCGGCCTGGCCTGGACCACGCGCAGGACGGCCTTGATCATCTGGGCCCACGGCGGCGGCGGGGGCGGCGGGGGCGGACCCGGGGGACGGGGAGCCTGCGGGCGGCCGGGGCTGCGGTAGGGGGTGTAGCCGGGGGAGCTCGGGTGATCCGCCACCGGGGTACGGGCGTTCCTCCGGGCGGCCGCCCCCTGGGCCGCCGCCTGGGCGGCAATGGCGCTCGCGGTGGACGACATCGAGTTGCCGAAGATGTTGGTGTACGAGGGCGTCGCCGAGCTGCTGGAGTGCGACCACGGCCACGAGAAGGACGGCCACGTGATGTGCACCGGGTGCTGCCGGTAGTACTCGGAGATGGACGACCCCACGTACCCGGCCAGCAGGCTGACCACGATCGCCTCGCCGACGCACAGGTCCTCAAGGCAGTGCCCGCTCGGGTCCGTGTTCAGCAGCGGACTGCCGGCCCCGTACGCGTAACGGTTGGCCTGACCGGACGGCGCCGGGTTCAGGGTCCAGGAGTCGCGGGAGGAGAAGCCGCCGGTGGACGGGTCGTACCAGCGGGCGTGCATGTCCACCTGCCCGGAGTCCGGGTCGGTGTACTCGCCCTGGTAGCCCAGGGTGCCCGTCCCGTCCGCCGTGCGGGCGGTGACCTGGCCGAACGGCGAGTACGCGGAGGAGCCCGAGAGTTCACCGGTGGCCGGTGCGAAGCGGCCGGTCACATCACCGTGCTGGTCGGAGAGGACCGCCGAGGCGTTGCCGCCGTCCGGGTCCGCGGTGGCCAGCGCGTCCCCTGCGGGATCCCGGACGACCAGCGAGCCGCCGCCGCTGACCAGGTTGTTCGACTGGTCGGCGTAGGCGAAGGTGTCGTCCCCACGGCCCACCACGCGGCCGAGGCCGTCGTAGGTGTAGGTGGTGTCGTCGCTGGTGATCATGCGCCCCAGCGCGTCGAACGCCGCCGTGTGCGTGACGCCGCCCTCGGTGCTGCCGGTGCGGGTGCCGCGCGGTGAGTAGCTGTACGAGGTGTCCCCCGCGGTCAGCAGCCGGTTCCGGGCGTCGTACGTGGCCGTGACCGTGCCGGCCTTGGTGCGGTTGCCGGCGGCGTCCCAGCCGTACGGCGTCTTCGCGCCGTCGGCCGCGGTCCACTCGGTGAGCCGGCCCGCCCAGTCGTAGGCGTAGTCCTGCTCGCCGTCGCCCGCCGTGCCGCTGGTGGTCTCCGAGACCAGGCGGGACGCCTCGTCGTAGCCGTATCCGGTGGCCGCGGTCGTCGCGCCGCCGGGGGCCTTGAGCGTGTCGGAGGTCAGCCGGTCCAGGGCGTCGTAGGAGAAGGACCGCTTGGCACCCGACGCGCCGTAGCCGACCGAGGTCAGCCGGGAGGCGTTGTCGTAGCCGTAGGTCAGGGTCGTCGCGGTCAGCGGATCGGCCGCCGAGGCGAGGCGGCCCGCCGTGTCGTAGCCGAAGACCGCGTGGCCCGCGGCGTCGGTGCGCCCGGTGAGGTGGCCCTCCTCGTCGTAGGACAGGGTGGCCGTGCCCGAGGGGCCGGACGTAGTGAGCAGGTTGCCCCGGTCGTCGTAGGTGTAGCGGTCGGTCCCGCCCGGGGCGCTCACCGAGGTGAGGTTCCCGGCCGCGTCGTAGCCGTAGCGGTCGGCGACGGTCGCCGCCTCGGCGCCGGACCCTGTGACCTCGGTGACGCGGCCCAGCGCGTCGAAGGCGCGCTTCTGCGTCACGCCGCCCGGCTGGCGCTCCTCGGCGGGCCGGCCCGCCGCGTCGTACACCGTGGTCCAGGTGCGGTCGGCCTCGGCCGGGTCGGCCGTGGTGGACGGCTCGACAATCGACTCCGGCTGTCCGTGGCTGGTGAAGGTGGTCCAGGTGGTGTTGCCCCGGCCGTCGGTCAGCCGGGTCCGCCGGCCAGCGGCGTCGTAGCCGAAGGTGGTGGTGATGGACGTGTCGGCGTCGACGGGCTCGACCAGCTCGGTGAGCCGCCCCAGCGCGTCGTAGCTCTGCCGGACGGTGTGGTGCAGGGCGTCCGTGACGGTGACGGGGTTGCCGTCGGCGTCGTACGTCGAGCTGCGAGTGCTCAGCACCTTGCCCGTGGCGTCCTCGTCGGAGGCGGAGACGGCGCGCCCGGCCAGGTCGAATCCGGCGCGGGTGGTCCGGCCCTGCGGGGTGGTGGTCGAGGTGGTGAGCCCCGTCGGCCCGTAGGTGTGGAGCGTCTTCTTCCCGGCGGTGTCGGTCTGTGAGACCGGCTCGCCGGCCGCGTTGTACTCGCTGCCCTCGGTGAGCCCGGTGGGGCTCTTCGTGGCGACCAGGTTGCCGGCGTCGTCGTACGTCAGCGTGGTGGTGAAGGCGCCCGGAGCGGGTGTGCGCTCCAGCCGGGTCGAGGTGATCTGCCGCCCGAGGTCGTCGTAGGTGGCCTCGGAGCGGGCGCCGGTGGGCCCGGTGACCGACAGCTGCTCACCCAGGAGGTCGTTCGTCATCGTGGTGACGGGCCGGTCGGCGCCCTCGGTGGGGGCGGGCCGGGTCACCCCGGCGAGGTTGCCGAGCTGGTCGTAGGTGTAGGTGGTGACCCCGCCCAGCTCGTCCGTCTCGGTGACCGGCCGCCCCGCGGAGTCGTAGGTGCGGGAGGTGCGGGTGACGAGCGGGGAGCCGCCCGGCGGGGTGTAACCGGGCAGGGTGGTGGCGGTCTCCCGGCCGAGTCCGTCGTACGTGGTGTGCGTGACGTTCCCGTCGGGGTCCTGCTGGTCGGTCGGGTCGCCGAAGGCGTTGTAGCCGGTGCGGGTGACCGGGCGGACGGTGCTCGCGCCGCCGTCGCGGGTCTCCGCGGTGACCGGGGGCGCCTTCGCCTCGGTCTGGCGGCCGAGCGCGTCGTAGCCGTAGTCGGTGGTGTACGCGGCGGCGTCCGCACCGGGTGCGTTGCCCCGCGCCGAGGTCTCGGACAGCACCAGGCCGCGGTCGTCCACGGTCCGGGTGGTGACCAGGTCCTCGTCGCCGTTCTCCACCGTCAGGCGGGTGGCCTCGCCGGTGATGTCGCGCTCGTAGGTGACCTTCTCGGCACGGCTGCCGCCCGCTCCGGTGTGCGTCTCGGTGAGGACGGCGCCGGACGCGTCGAAGGTGTAGGCGGTGCGCCGCGCCAGGCCGGCCGGGTCGAGGACCTCGGCGGTGGTGCGGCCGGCCGCGTCCACCTCGTAGGCGGTGGTGACGGTGCCGTTGCCGGTGGTCTCGGAGGTGAGGTTGCCCGCGGCGTCGTACTTCTTCTCGCTCAGGACGAGGTCCCGGGTGGTGCCGTCCGGGTCGTGGAACCCGGTCAGGATCTGCCGGGCCTCCAGCCCGTCGTCGTAGTAGGTGGTGCGGGTGGTGCGGCCCATGGCGTCCGTGTGCTCGGCGAGCCGGCCCGCCGGGTCGTACGCGTAGGAGTCGATGACCTTGTCGACGGGGTCGGACGGATTGTTCGGGTCGCCCTTCCAGTCCTTCAGGGTCACCTCGGCGACCGCGCCGAGCGCGGTGTAGGCGTACGCGTAGCTCTGGCCGTCGGCCGTGGTGCCGGCGACGCGGTGGCCGAACACGTCGTAGGTGCTGGTCCCGGTCGCCCCGGACGGGTCGGTCTCCGACTTCTGCCGCCCGTGCGTGTCGTAGCCGCGCTCGGTGGTGCGGGCCGGGTCGCCGCCCACGGTGTCGGAGACCGACTCCGTGAGCACGTTGCCGTCGGCGTCGTAGGTGTACGTGGTCCTCGCCCGGTGCTGTTCGCCGGTGACCGCGTTGGTGACGGCGGGGTCGGTCACCGTGACCGGCCGGGATTCACCGTCGTAGACGGTCGTCGTGGTGACGCCGTCGGGCTGGGCGTCGGAGACCGCCGTCTGGGCGGTCTCGCGGCCGAGCCCGTCGTAGGCGTACCGGGAGACCGCGCCCGCCGGGTCGGTCACCTCCGCCAGGTCACCCGCCGCCGTGTACGCCCGCTCGGTCACCCCGCCCCGGGCGTCCGTCGTGTCGGCGAGCAGGCCTGCCGGGACCTTGCCGCCGCCCACCGCGCTCTCGGTGCCGTCGGTGAAGGTGGAGGACTCGGTGCGGCCGGAGGGGAAGTCCGGGGTGGCCGGGGTGGTGGTGGAGACGCGGTCGCCGTGGGCGTCGTAGCCGTACGCCGTCTTGTACGTGTCGTCGGACGCGCTCGCCGAGCGGGCGTCGCGGACGGCGGTGAGCTGGTCGTTGCGGGGGTCGAGCGGGTCGGAGGCGTTCAGGTAGTAGGCGTAGTACGAGGTGTGGCAGGTGGCCTCGTCGGCGGCGTCGCGGCAGGTGGTCTGGGAGACCTTGTTGCCGCGTTCGTCGTTGCCGAAGCGGGTGACGGTGCCGTCGGGGCCGGTGGTGGCGGCCAGGAAGCCGCCGGTGTCGTAGGCGAAGGTGCCGGTGTGGTCCGCCGTGTCCTTCTGGCTGATGAGCCGGTTGCCCTGGAGCGGGTCGTAGGTGTACGCGGACGTGCGCTTCTCGGGGTCGGTGACCGTGACGGTGAGCGTGGTGGTGCCGGCGGTGGCGTCCTGGTCGTCGGTGGCGGGCTTGGCGTCGGTCCCGGTCGGCGCGAGGTCGGAGAGCTTGTAGTCGCCACCGTTCGCGTCGGTGTAGGAGGACACCCGGTCGTACACGGTGTCGTACGTGACCGCGGAGTGCACACGGCCGCTGGGCAGGGTCACCCCGGTGAGCTGCTGGGCAACCTGGGCGGCGGCGTGGTGCTGGGCGATGGTGCTCGCGCCGAGGGGGCGGCTGTAGACGGCCGCCTCGTCGATGTCGCCGGTGAGGTGGCCGATGGTGCCGGTGGTGGCGGCCCAGCCGTTCCAGTAGCCCGCACCGAGGTAGACGAAGCGCTGGTCGTACTGGGTGATGTCGCCGCTGAGACTGCCGGCCTTCTTGCCGTCGAGGTACAGCGTCTGGGTGTTGCCCGCGGCGGTCAGGGCCGCGTGGTGCCAGGTGCCGTCGTTGACGGTGGTGGCCGAGGTGATGGGGGCGGCCTTGCCGTTCCAGAACTCGCCGCGCAGCTTTCCGTCGGTGCCGACGTAGAGGGCGGGGGTGTTCTTGCCGGTGGTGGCCTCTTCGAGGGTGTGGTCCTGGTAACTGAGCAGGACACCGCTGCCGGTGGTGCGGAACCACAGTTCGGCGGTGAGGTACGGGGTGTCGGAGATCAGCTGGTCCGGCAGCTGCACGTAGGACGTGGTGCCGTTGAAGGTGGCGGCGGTGTCGGCACTGCCCTTGAGCGCACCGGCGGTGCCGAGCTGGACGTCCTGGTAGGTCGCGGCGTGCTCGTCGCGGTCGAGCGGGAGGTCGCTCGCGGCGTCGGTGGCGCCGTCCTTCTCGTCCAGGCGCCAGTAGGAGAACGGTCCGGCGTCGTGGACGACGGTGCGGTGGTGCGAGCCGTCGCCGTAGCTGTAGGCGGTGCAGTGCCCGGTGGTGTCCTCGGGGCCGCAGACCTGGGTCAGCCGGTCGCCGTCGTAGCTGTACGTCCAGGTCAGCGGGTTCGCGCCGGTCGCCGGGGCGTCGGTGGTGACCGTCTTGACGTGACCGCCGGACCAGGTGAGGTGCAGGGCACGGCCACCGGCCGCGGTGACGGTGGTCAGCTCGCCGGAGGTGTTGTACGCGAGGGTCTGGGCGCGGTCGCGGTAGTCGGTGACCTGGGTGAGGCGCCCGTCGCCGTCGAAGACGTACGAGGTCTGATCCTTGTCGGTCAGCGTCCAGCCGCCGCCGGTGACCGAGGTGAGGGTGGAGAAGCTGCCGTACGGGGGTGCGTAGCTGCCGTCGGGGTTCTTGCCGAAGCGGACCTGGCGGCCCGTGGGCAGGGTGGCGACGACGTTGCCGGTGCCGTCTCCGTCGGGTGTGATCCGCATGTCGTAGCGGGTGGTCCAGCCGGCTCCGAAGGCGTTGTCGGAGCGGGGGTCGCGGCTGTTGTAGGTGCGGGACACGGTCAGGCCGGGGCCGGTCGTGGCGACGGTCGCGTCGGTGTCGGTGGTCGTGTAGTTGCCGATGCCGGGGTCGACCTCGCGGCCGTCGCCGGCCGGCCCCTGGTCACCGAGGTGCGAGGTGATCGCGGGCTGCTCGACGGCGGTGGTGAAGGTGTAGAAGGGGCTGAGCGCGGTCGCCAGGCCGTTCTCGCGGGCCTTGACGCGCCAGAGGTACTGCTTGCCCCAGGTCAGCTTGGCCGCGGGGACGTTCCAGGTGCGCTTGGTCTGCCAGCCGGAGTTGACGCAGCCCGTGGGCTTGGCCGCGGTGCCCGAGCAGACCTCGAAGTAGTGGTCGATCGCGGCGCCGGCCGGGTAGTGGTCGACGGTCTCGGTGTCCATGAACAGGGTCGGGGTGAGGCTGCCGACCTGTCCGCCGGGGTGCGGGTAGACGTCGGTGACGCGGGGGCCGATGTCCTGGGAGGTGACGGTGACGGTGGCGACGGGGACGCTCTCGGTGGAGAACCACTTCTGGTCGCGCAGCCGCTGCACGTCGAAGTTGATCTTGTACTTCCCCGGGGGAAGCGGGGGTATGCGGGCGCTCAGGGTCGTGTCGTCGCCCGGGGTCAGGCGCTCGTTGAGGCGGGTGAACGCCTTCTGTTCCATGAGGGCGCCGGTGCTGAAGTTGCGCACCCGGGTGCCGAGGCGGACCTCGTTCCAGCCCTGCGGCTCCCAGGTGAAGTCGCCCGTGTTCTTGACGGTGACGTCCACCTCACCGCTTTGGCCGCCGGTCAGCGGGGCGGTCTGCGACCCGACGGTGTACTGCGCGCCGTAGGCGCTGTGCGTGACGCTGAGGTACGGCTTGTTCGCCGAGTTGGCGCTGCCGAAGCGCTTCCAGGGGCCGGAGCTGTCGAAGTCGGCCCAGATCGCCAGCCCGTTGTTGGTGATGGAGCCGTCCACCCAGCCCTGGACGAGGTCGACTCCCTTGTTGCCGAGGTCGATGGTCCGCCACTTGGAGCCGCCGCAGTTCTCGCCGTACGCGAACGAGTCGGAGGCGACCAGGTGGTCCAGGCTCGCCGGGCGGTTGTTCCAGGTGACCGTGGTGGAACTCCACGAGCCGGTGACCTGGTTGACCGTCATCTTCTGGGCGCTGCAGCTGGAGGACCAGACGTTGAACAGGCCCAGGTCCGCGTTGAGGATGTAGCGGTGCTTGAGCTTGCTGGTGACGTTGTTGAACCGCATGTAGCTGATGGCGCGGTTGGTGCCTCCGTCGTAGCTGCCGATCTTGAGCTCGTCGTCCCCGGCGAAGTTGCTGTCCGGCCAGGAGTCCTGGACGAAGGCGTCCCCGTTGCTGTCGATGTCGTCGACGCTCGGGTCGACCCTGACCGGGTACACACGCTGCGGCGCGTCGAGCCACGCGTCGTCCAGCTCGACCTTCAGCGACCAGCGGCCGTCCTTCTCGGTGAGGGCGTAGTCGACGTCGCCGGAGAGGGCGGGGCCGCCGGTCTCCGCGTCGTGCGACGAGTCCTCCATCCAGCCCTTGGGGATGACGGCCTGGGCGGCACCGTCGGCGTCCTTCAGGAGAACCGCGCCGTGCTCGTCCAGGGAGGGGGTGAGCCCGTCGAGATCGAGCGGGAACGTCCAGATGTGCGGGGCGTCGGCCGAGTCGAGGACGATGGTCTCCTTGACCGCGCCGTGCGTCGCCTGAAGGGTCACGTCCGCGCCCGGCCGGATGCCGGCGTAGTGCGCGGTGTCGCCGTGAACCTGCGCGGTGGTGTCCGACGCACCGTCGAGCCCGAAGCCGACCGCATGCTGCCCCTCGTCCAGCGTCAGCCGGGCCAGGGCCGGGTCGTCGCCCTGCGGGGCGAGGGTGAGTCCGGTGTCGTCGGAGGCGGCGGCCAGCCGGTCACTGTCCGTCTTCGCGGCCTCGGGAGCACCCTTGGCCTCGTTGGCCGGGACCAGCGAGGTGTCGATGTCCTGCCAGGTGCCGGAGGCGTCCTCGTAGTGCACGGGCTCGGTGTAGACGCGGGTGGTGCGGGTGCCGTCGGGGTTGCCGAACTCCTTGGAGGTGGACGTCCGTTCGGCGGGTATCTCGACGCTCTCGTCCGGGTCGTAGCCGGTCGTGCCGTCCTCTTCGGTGCTCTCGGTGCCCGGTTCGAGGGCGGTCTGCGCCGCCTCCGGCTCGACCGGTGCGAACCCGTTGCCGCCGTCGTGCAGCGGCAGGGCGCCGTCGCCCGCCTCCAGGTCCGCCGGGTCGAGGCCGTTGCGGCCGGTGGCGTCGGTGCGGTCGGCGCCGACCTCGTGGTCGCGGCCCGCCGCGGTCCCGGTGCGCTGCGTGGGCGCCTCGGTGTCGGACCAGGGCGCCGCGGCGTCGGCGGCGCGCGCGAACGGCGTCAGGGCGGGGGGCGGCAGCAGGGTCGCGCCCAGTGCCAGGAGCACGCTGCCCGCCGTCAGGGCGGCGACGCGCGAGGAGCGCCACGCGAAGGCGTGCCGGAAGACCGCGTGCGGACGGGGGCGGGGGCGGCTGGGCACGGAACTCCTTCAAACCGAAGACCGACCGCCCACCCGTGGGGAGCGATCGGCCGGAAGCAGGGAGCCGGGACCCGACGAAGATCACGAGACCTCGGCGGCGTACACGTTAAGTGATCAACGGACGCCCGAACCATGGCCATGACAACGGATTCATAACGACATGTCACCCCGAGTCCGTGTCACACGGAGTCTCCACGTCTCCTCCACAGGCTCAACTACCCATCCCTGCCTGCGACAAACGGTTTCGGCCAGCCTTGATTCACCGCCTCGCGCGGCCGTCCGACCGTGATCAAGTCGAGATGATCAACGGGATAACCTGCGACGTCGATCGCACGGACCGCACCGCGAACCACTGTTCCGCCTTCCGTGTGAGGCACTCATGGTGCAAGAACCGGCCATGGAGCGAACTCGGCATGCCCCGGAGACGAGTGAAGGACAGTCATGGCCGAAGAGAAGGCAACGAAGCGTCGGCCCAAGGCGTGGCATGCGGCCGTCGCCCTGCTCGCGTCCGTGGGTGTGGTGGCGACGGTGGCCCTCACGGCCGGCTCCGGCCATGCGGCCAAGCCCTATGACTTCAACGGCGACGGCAAGCCGGACCTCGTCGTCGGCCTGCCCGGAAACACCGTGTCCGGCCACGCGGGAGCCGGTTCGGTCATCATCGCCAACGGCACCTCCACCGGGCCCTCCCGCAGCGCGGTCCGCATCGACCAGGCGTCTCCGGGCGTGGGGGGCGACCCGGAGGACGACGACGCCTTCGGCCAGTCGGTGGCCAGCTGCGACTTCGACAACAACGGGTACGCCGACCTCGCGGTGGCCTCGCCGATGGAGGCGATCGGGGACGTCGAGGGGGCCGGGATGCTGAGCGTCCACTACGGCGGCTCCGGCGGGATCTACAACGCCACGACCGAGACCTTCAGCGAGGACACGGCGTCCTACCCGGGTGCCGTGGCCAAGGACGAGATCTTCACGTACACACTGGCCACGGGTGACGTCAACGGCGACGGCTACTGCGACCTCGCCATCGGCCAGCCCCTCGACAGCGCCGGTGGCGCGTCGAACGCCGGCACCATCAAGGTCATGTTCGGTACGTCCACCGGCCTGAACGCCAAGGACACCATCCAGATCGACCAGAACACGGCGAATGTGCCCGGCGGCCCCGAGAAGGAGGACCGCTTCGGCGAACAGCTCGCTGTGGCCGACGTCAACGGCGACGGCGTCGGAGATCTGATCTCCGCCACCATCGGCGAGCAG
Source organism: Streptomyces sp. CB01249 (assembly GCF_001905735.1). Classification (GTDB taxonomy): domain Bacteria; phylum Actinomycetota; class Actinomycetes; order Streptomycetales; family Streptomycetaceae; genus Streptomyces. The sequence continues at coordinate 489,667 of NZ_LISW01000002.1, read as the reverse complement.
ATAACCGGCAGCTCCGACCGGGGCTCGCTGCACATCCTGTACGGCCCCATCAAGAACGGGGCCCCGGCCGCCGGCGGCTACATCGACTCCGGCAACGTCGACGGCATCGGCGAGTTCGCGGGCAGCGCGCTGGCGGTGGGCCACTTCAACGACGACGCCTACGCGGATGTCGCCGTCGGCGTGTCCGACGAGCAGGTCGGCGGGAAGGGCGCGGCCGGACGGCTCGCGGTCTTCTACGGGAGCTCCCAGGGCCTGTCCGCCACCAGCCGCGTGAAGCTCTTCGACCAGGACTCCCCCGGCATCTCCGGCGCACCCGAGATGGAGGACTACTTCGCGTCCAGCCTCGCCTCGGGCGACTTCGACGGGGACGGGACGGACGACCTCGTCGTCGGCATGCGCAGCGAGGCGATCGGCTCCGCGACCGGCGCCGGCGCCTCCATGATCCTCTTCGGCAACGCGACCGGCGGTGTCACCACCAAGGGCGCGCTGTGGATCGACCAGGACACCGACAAGGTGCCCGGTGACCCGGCCGTCGGCGACCACTTCGGCTGGACGGTCGGGGCCCTGGACACCGACGGCAACGGCCGCGTCGAACCGCTGGTCGGTGCACCCGGAAACGCGGCCGGGACCGTCACCGTGCTCAAGGTCAAGCCCGGCACTCTGGAGTCGGCCACGGCCCTCGCGGAGGCCGACCTCGGTTTCTCGGCGGGCAGCGACGGCGACGCGTTCGGGGCGGCGCTGCCGCACTGACGCGCGCGTTATTCATTCGTACGCTCAGGGCCCCCGCCCCTACAGTTTCCGACCGGATACGGCAACGGCACGGGGGCGGAAGATCATGCGGACGCACTATCCACGGACGGCTCATCTGCCCTGGTCGCCCGGGGCCACGTCCGACGACGTGCGGATGACCGATCTCGCGGCGCTGGCCGGGACCGAGGTCGTCGTCACCGAGAAGCTGGACGGTGAGAACACCACGTTGTACGCGGACGGGCTGCACGCACGTTCGCTGGATTCGGCGCACCATCCGTCGCGGACCTGGGTGAAGGCCCTCCAGGCACGCGTCGGGGCACGCATTCCGCAGGGGTGGCGGATCTGCGGGGAGAACATGTTCGCGCGGCACTCCCTGGCGTACGACGCGCTGGAGAGCCACTTCTACGGGTTCTCCGTGTGGGACGGCGACCGCTGCCTGGGCTGGGACCGGACCGTGGAGTTCCTGCGTTCCCTGGGCATCCCGGCGCCGCCGGTGCTGTGGCGCGGGGTGTTCGACGCGAAGGCGCTGCGCGCGGTGAAGCCGGACACGGGGCGGCAGGAGGGGTACGTCGTCCGCCCGGCGGCGAGCTTCCCGGCCGCGCTGTTCGGCCGCGTCGTCGGGAAGTGGGTGCGGCCGGGGCATGTGGTGACCGATACGCACTGGATGCACGCGGAGGTCGTGGAGAACGGGCTCGGTGCGGGGGCGGCGCTGTGGGCGGTACGGAGTGGAGCCCCGGTGGACGCGGGGGCGCTGCGCGCGGCGGTGGGCGCCGGTCCGGAAGCCGGGCCGGAGCCGGAAGGCGGGCCGGAGCGCGCTCTCGCCGCCGTCGACGCCTTGGACGCCCTCGGCCGCACCGGGGACGACCGCCTCGCCGGCGTCCTCGCGGCCCTGCTGCACGGCACCCGCCGCCCCGCCCTCGCCCCGCTCCTGGCCCCCGCCCTCGGCATGCCGCTCGCCCGCCGCGTCGCGGACCTCGTCGGACTGGCCCCCGGGCTGCACCAGCCCTACCCCGACGAGGAGCGGCGCGCCGGGCTCGCTCGGATGGCGCTCGCCGCCGACTTGTCCGTGCTGCACGCGGTGTCCGGGGCGCTGGCGGACACCGCCGAGGCGCGGGAGCAGGTCGAGTGGTCGGCGCTGCACGCGGCGGAGGTGCGGGAGCCGGACGGGCTGGCCGAGGCGTTCGCCGATCTCGGGCCGGAGGCCGCCGCGCGCTGCCTGGCCCAGGCCCGAGAGGCGTACGCGGACGGTCGCATCGCCACCGCGGAGGAGGCCGTCGCCGCGACCTGGCGGTGGCGGTCCGGGGACTTCCCGCGCCTGGTCCAGCTCGCCGGGCCCTCCGGCAGCGGCAAGAGCACCTTCGGCCGGGGCCTGCCGGGGGTCGCCACGTACATCTCGCTGGACGATCTGCGCCTGGCCCGGGGCTCGCGCGCCGACCAGAGCGCCAACGGGGACGTGCTGCGCGAGGGCCTGGACCGCCTGGACGCGGCCCTCGTCCCCGGCGCGACGGTGGTCTGGGACGCCACCTCGCTCAACCCGCACCAGCGCTCCCTGGTCCACGCGGTCGCCCGCCGCCGCGACGCCCTGGTCACGCATGCCGTGGCCTGGATCGGCGAGGCGGAGCTGGCCGCGCGCAACGGGCGCCGGGAGCACCCCGTACCGCCGCAGGTGCTGGCGTCGCAGCTGCACCGGTTCGTACCCCCGTACCCCGGCCAGGCGCACCGCACCTGGTACATCGGCACCAGCGGAACCGTGGAGGACCGGGCCTGATGCGTACGAGCGAGGAGATCTACCACCGGGTCCGCTGGGACGCCCGCTTCGACCCGGCGCGCTTCGTGCTGGGCGTGGCGCAGCGCGGCCGGGAGCCGAAGCGGGTGCCGTTGGACCGCTTCACGCCGGGCGGGGACATCCCCTGGCACCGGGTCCTCTTCTTCGAGGCGGACGGCGAAGTGGTCTGGGACCGGGCGACGGGCACGGACCGCATCGACGCGACGGACGCCGGGCGGATACGGGAGGCGCGCCGCCTGCCTTCCCCGTACTTCACGGCGCGAACCCCGCACGCGTACTCCCCCGCGACGGGCACCTGGGAACCGGCGACGACCGGCGCGAAGGGCCCGAGCGGTCCGCTGACCGTCCTCACCTGGAACACCCTCTGGGACCGCTACGACAGCGACCGCATCGACACCGCGCGCCGCCGCCCCCTGCTCGCCGAGGCGCTGCGCGCGGCGGACGCGGATGTGATCGCGCTCCAGGAGGTGGAGCCCGCGCTGCTCACACTGCTGCTGGGCTGTGAGTGGGTGAGTGCTCACTACACCCTCGCGACCGACCCAACCGGCCACGACGTCCCCGATCACGGTCTGCTGCTCCTCAGCCGCCTGCCGGTGAGCGAGGCGGCGGTGCACGTGCTGGGCCCGCACAAGGCGGTGGCGGCGGCGGTGGTGGAGACGGCGGACGGCCCGGTCACGGTGGCCGTCACACATCTCAGCAGCGACCACTCCCCCGAGGGCGCGGCTCGCCGCGAGGCGGAGCTCGCGGACCTGGCGACGGGGTTGGCGAACGTGGCGGGCGAGCTGCTGCTCGTCGGCGACTTCAACGACGGCGGCGATCACCCGCAGACCCGTCTGGCGATGGCGGACGCGTGGACGGAGGTGCACGGCCCCGCCGACGACACCCCGACCTTCGACCCGTCGGCCAATCCGCTCGCCGCGATCTCGTCCCTCTCGGGCCGGGTGTCCCGCCTGGACCGGGTGCTGCTGCGTACGGATCGGCTGCGGGCGGGTACGGCGACCCTGCTCGGGGAAGAGCCCGGGCCGGGTGGACTGCATGTGTCGGACCACTACGGGGTACGGGTGGGGCTCGGCGCGGCTTCCCTGAGGGCGGCCGCCGAAACCGCCCGCTCCACCCAGGCGGCCGAAGCCGTATCCGCCCGCGTCGCCGCCGCCCTCCCAGACGCGCACGTCCACCTCGTCGGCTCCCGGCGCATGGGCTGTGCGCGTCCCGGCGCGGATCTGGACCTGGTGGCGGCGCTCCCCGGCGTCACGGGCGTACGGGACCGCCTCGCCGCCGCCTTCCCGGAGGCGCGGGACCTGCGCGAGGTGAGCGGGGCCCGTGTCCCCGGGCTGCGCTGGTACGTGGACGGCCTGCGGGTGGACCTGGTCACCGTGGCGACGGGCGCCCTGCCCCCGGGCGAAGCGGTGGCGCGCCGCGCGGAGTTGGGCGAGGCGGCGGCCGTCGCGCTGAGCGCGGTGAGCGACGCGGAGGCGTTCCCGCGCGATCAGGCGTTCACCGCCCTGGCCCGGGACGTGAAGGAGTGGGCGGCGGCCAGGGGCCTGGACTCCGCCCCGTGCGGCGGCCTCCCGGGCATCGCGTGGGCGGCCCTCGCGGCCCGTACGGCCCACGAGGGCGGCGGCCTCCGGGACTTCTTCGCGACCTGGGCGGCATGGGACTGGCGCGACCCGGTGGGCGAGGGCCCGGCGACGGGCGACCCGGTGACGGTGTACACCCCGACTCCCCCGGTCCGCTCCTGCACGACCCAGGTGAGCGCCGCGGGGCGCGACTTGCTGACGGCGGAGCTGTTCCGTGCCTGGGAGCTCCTGGACACGGAACCGTCCGCGCTCTGCGCCCCGCCCCCGCTCACCGAGCACACCGCCTGGGCCCTCGCGACGGCAGCCCCATCCGAGGAAGGCCGCCTACGAGGCCGCCTCCTCGCCCTCACCGCCGCCCTCGCGGAAGCGGGCGCACCCGACTGCCGAATCTGGCCCCGCCCGATCGAGGCAACGACCCACACGGGCTACGCGATCGGCCTGGGCACGACACCCCCGGAGGCGCACCGGCTGGCGGAGATCGGGGCGGAGGTCCTGCGCGGGCTGAAGGGGGCGTCGCTGGGCCCCGGCCCGAACCCTGTGGCGTGATACGCGTGTAACGCCTTGCCCGCCCCCTGCCAAGTAGGTGTGACAGGCAGGCCGGGAGATGGGGAGACGACCTTGACGAGCGACACCCGCAGCGAGGAAGGACCAGCGGCGGCGGCGCGCGATCCGGACCTCTTCGAGGAGTTCTACCGGCGCCACTTCGACGCGATCACCCGCTTCGTCGCCCGGCGCGTCACCGACCCCCACACGGTCGCGGACGTGACGGCGGAGGTCTTCCTCGCCGCGATCGACTCCGCGGACTCCTACCGTCCCGGCCGGGGCAGCGAGACGGCCTGGCTGTACGGCATAGCCCGCAACCTCGTCGGCGCCGAGGCCCGCCGCACCGCCCGCCAAGCGGCCCTGGGCGCCCGGATAGCCGGGCGCAGGCTGCTGGAGGCGGACGACATCGCGCGCCTGGAGGAGCAGCTGGACGCCGAGGCGGCCGGGCGCCGGGCACTGGCCGCGCTCGCCGGCCTGCCGCAGGGCGAGCGCGCGCTGCTGGAGCTCATCACCGTGGACCAGCTCACCCTCCCCGAGGCCGCTTCGGCGCTCGGCCTCCGCCAGGTCACCGCCCGGGTGCGGCTGCACCGGGCGCGCAAGACGCTGCGCGGGGCGGCCCGCAGCGTCCCGGATCAACCGCCCCCGGAACCGGCACTCGCCAGGGACGCACTCATCGCGGGGACAGGGGAACGAGCATGAACGCGACATTCGAGGACCGGCTGCTCGAAGAGCTGAAGCGGGAGATCGAGGCGCGCGGGCCTCAGCCCGCCCCGGCACGCCGCCCGCGCCGCCTGGTCACAGCACCGCGACTCGCACTCGTCGCCGGACTGGCCACCGCGGCGACGGTGGCGGCGGTACTGCTGCCCGGGTCGCCCACGACACCGAAGGCGTACGCCGTGGACCGGAACGGCGACGGCACCGTCACCGTCACCCTCTACGACCTCACCCCGGACCCCGAAGAACAGAAGGCACTGGTGAAGCGAGTACGCGAGCTGGGAGTGCTGGTGAGCATCGACACCCTGCCCCTCGGAAGCTCCTGCGTCCGGCCCCGGGGGAAGGTCATCCAGTCCCCGGCGGGCGTCGCAGACCCCGGGACGAACATCGAAATCGCGAAACCGGCGGATGCCCCGCCCGGAGTCCCGACCCCGCCGGTCACCAAGGGGAAGGCCCCTGATTCCGATTCCGGCTGGCAGGCCACCCTCCACCCCGGCGACACCCTGGTGATCGAGATCGACCAGGACATCGCGTGGTACTCCGCGGTCAAGGGTGCCGCCACCCCGTGCGATCCCCGTCCCGACACCCAGTCCGGCTTCATCCCGTCCCTGCCCCCGCCACCGGCGGCCGACTGACGAAGGACATGCGCGATGCCCGTACTGCTGCTCAACGACCATGACGTACGTGCCCGGCTCGACGCCCCGACAGCCGTCCGCGCCGTCCGGGCCGCGCTCCTGGCCGCCCATGAGGGCGGCCTGCACGCGCCCGCCCGGGTGCACGCCGAACTCGGCGGCGGTGACCTGGTGTTCACGGCGGGCCAGCTGCGTACGGAGAAGCTGTTCGGCTTCCGCGCCTACGACACGCTCGTCGGGGCGGAGCAGCTGGTGGCCGTATGGGGCACGGACGACGGCCGCCTCCGGGCCGTCGTGCACGGCGACGAACTGGGCCCTCGCCGGACCGGTGCGATCGGGGCCGTAGCGGTGGACGCGGCAGCGAACCCCGGCCCGGTCCGGCTCGGGCTGATCGGAGCGGGTACGCAGGCCTGGACGCAGCTGTGGGCCATCCGCTCGGTACGGCAGCTGAACGAGGTCACGGTGGCGTCCCGCCGCCCGGAGCGCGCGGAGGCGTTCGCCCGGCGGGCGGCCGAGGAGCTGGGGGTCGCGGTACGCGCGGTGCGCACGGCGGAGGAGGCCGTCCGGGACCGGGACGTCGTGGTCGTCGCGACGAACAGCGCGGTGCCCGTGCTGGAAGCCGACTGGGTCTCCCCCGGCACCCACGTGACCACGCTCGGCCCCAAGACGGTCGCGCACCACGAGGTCCCCCCGGCGCTCGTGGACCGGGCCGACGTCCTGTTCACCGACTCCCCGGCCCAGGCCGCCGCCTACGACGAACCGCACATCTTCCCCACCGCCCGGATGACCGCCCTCGCCGCCATCCTCTCCGGCACCGCACTGGGCCGGACAAGCCCCGACCAGATCACCGTCTTCTGCTCGGTCGGCCTGGCAGGCACGGAGGTCGCGGTGGCGGCTGCGCTGTGCGAACGCGTCTGACGCGCATCAATTCGGTTGCGCGCCGGAGATCGACTCGCGACCTTGCCCTCATGGCACTCGACGAGGAACTGACAGCGGTCCGCCGGGAGATCCATCGTCGCCCCGAACTCGCGGGCGAGGAGCGGGAGACGGCCGGGCTGGTCGCGGAGCAGTTGCGGGCGGCGGGGCTGGAGGTGACGACCGGTGTCGGGGGGCACGGGGTCGTCGCCGTGCTCGACGGTTCGGCCGAGGGGCCGACGATCGCGTACCGGGCGGACATGGACGCCGTGGACGCGACGCGTAACGTGCTGCCGTTCCCGCGTACGGGACGGGTGTACGACGAGGGCTTCGCCTCGACCGTGCCCGGTGTCGCGCACCTCTGCGGGCACGACCTGCACACCGCGATCGGTATCGGCGTCGCGCGGACGCTGGCCGCGTCCTCGGAGCGGGTACGCGGTCGGCTGGTCTTCGTGTTCCAGCCCGCCGAGGAGCCCTTGCAGGGCGCCCGCGCGATGCTCGACACGGGCCTCGTGCAGCGGCTCGCGCCTCGTGAGTTCTACGCCCTGCACACCAGCCCGTTTCCCACCGGCACGATCGCGGTGTCCCCGGGCCACGGGCTGCCCGGGCTCGACCAGCTCCGCATCCTGCTCCCGGACGGCCAGGACGCGGCGGCCCTCGCGGCCGGGGTCGAGGCGCTCGGCACCGTCCACTTCCCGCAGAACGTCACCGAGTACCACGCGGGCTTCCACGCCCTCCTGGACCCCGCAGCGGCGGCGGCCCGCCAGGAATCCGCGTCCGTCGCCGCGTGGCCGGAGCCGGGCCCCGCCGTCGGCGTCCTCCTGCGCGTCTGGCCGCAGGAACACCTGCCGGACGTACGCGCACAGGTCGAACGCCTCGCGGCGGCGGCGGGCGGACACGTCGAGTCCCAGAACGCCCCGTTCCCCGCCCTCGTGAACTCCCCGGAGCTCAGCACGGCGGCCGGGGACTACCTGAGTACGGCGATGGGCCCGGATTCCGTCCGGTGGGCCCGCGCTTCCTGGCCGTACAACTGCGAGGACTTCGCCCTGTTCACCCACGAGGCCCCGGGCGCGCTGCTCTACCTCGGCGTCGCGAACGCCGAGGCGGGGATGGACGGCGCCCCGCACTCCCCCGAGTTCGCAGCGGACGAACGCGCGATCGGCCACGGCGTACGCGCCATGACCGGTCTCCTGACCCATCGCCTGACGACTGGACGAAGGGTGCGTCATGGCGAGTGAGACCGATCGTGCCGCTCTGGCCCATGAGGTGTGCCTCGCGCTGAAGAGGTGTTGCCCCGGATCACGTGTGGAGCTGACCGGCTCACTGGGGTCGGGAACGGCCGACGCCTTCAGCGACATCGACATCGCGTGGGTGGTGCCGGACACGCGGTTCCCGGACTGCCTGGATCGCGCGGTGGCGGTTCTGGGAGGGGTCCGGCCGGTCGACAGCGTCCGTCTCGACCCGGACTTCTACCGCTCCGACCGCCGACGCCTCCTGTTCGTCCGCTTCGCGGGCGTGCCGCTGTTCTGGCGCCTCGACCTGGATGTCCGCACCGCGTCGGTCGCGGACGACCCGCATTACGACGCGGAGAACCCGGCGGCACGCGCCCGTGACGACGAGTGGTCACGGCCTGCCAGTGCCCTGGCCAACGCCATCGGCGCGGTCAAGGCGGTGGCCCGGAATCGGGACGACGAGGCCCGTGGCCTGCTGGACCGGGGGTTCGCCCGGATCGGCGAGAACGACCGGGCCAGCGGCGCGTGGGGCCACGATGTGGCACGGCTCGCCCACGCCGCCGCCCTGCGCGAGCCGTCCTTGTCGGACCTGGCCGCCCAGGTCACCGCGCTCGCGGCGCACCACGTGGGCAGCTCCGCCGCGTGACGACTCCCTAGGAGTCAGCGGCGTACGAAACGAACCCCGCCCACGCGGTTTCGCCGAAGGCGAGCTCCGGCACGGAGAGGTCCTTGGAGTCGCGGACGTGCACCGCGCCGGGCGCCGCAGCGACCTCGACGCACGACTCCCCCTCGCTGCCGCTGCTGTAGCTGCTCTTGAACCACTCCAGCTGAGCAGCTCCGCCAGAGGTTTCGCGAATCATGTTTCTCCCAGCACTCGCTCGATGTAGGCCAGCGACTCCCGTGGCGTGAGCGCTTGGGCCTTGATCACGCCGCAGCGCAGGTCGAGGATTCTGATGTGTCTCGGTTCAGCGACCGGCCGACCGGCGAAGGCTCCGTCTGAGCGCCCAACCGCCGTGCCGTCCGCGAACTTTAAGATCTCGATTACCCCGTCCATACCCGCGTGCTCCTCGCGACAGGTCGGCATCACCTGGATGTCCACGTTTCGCAACCGACCTACCTCCAGCAAGCGTTGAAGCTGGCGTCGCAACACCATTGTGCCTCCCACCGGGCGGCGAAGGGTCACCTCCTCCAGGACGAAACTGAGGGCAGGCGCAGGGGACCGGTCGAAAATGCTCTGCCGGGACATGCGGGCAGCCAGCACCCGCTCCACTTCGTCTTCCGAGTACGCGGGTCGACGCATCTCGAACAACGCCCGCGCGTACTCGGGCGTCTGCAAAAGACCGTGGATGCTGTGGTTGCTGTACACCGCGACCTCAACCGCCCTCGCCTCCAGCTTCGCCAGGTCCCGCACCTTCTTCGGGTACCGGACCTCCGCGAGGTCCTTCTTCATCGCGGCGATCTTCCCGCCCGCCCCGCACACCTCGTCCGCCATGTCCAACAGCTCAGGCCGAGGGATCCGCCTACCCCCCTCCACCTTGTAGATCAGGTTCTCCCCGTACCCCAGCCGCGTACCGAACTCCGCCGCCGTAAGCCCCGCCGCCTCGCGCCAGGCCCTGATCTGGCGGCCCACGGCGGCGACCACCGCGACGCCCGACTCGTCGTCGGGGTCGACGTCCCAGCCGGGTTCGTCCGCTCCGGCGTCCGGCTGCCAGTCCGCACCGATCTCGTCCACACTCATCCGTGCCCCGCTTCCACGCGTGCCGTCGTTCCTCAACCGTGTACGTCCCCCGGGCGTCACCCCGTACAGCGGGGACAACGCTGGACAAGCTCGGGACAATGACCGTACGTAAGCACCGAGTCACTGTTCACGGTAGGCGCCCGCGGCCACCCTGAGTGACGTGAACCGAGAAATCACCCGAACCGAAACTTCCGCTCCCGCCCGGCAGTTCGCCGTTCTGCTCTCCCCCACGCGCCGGGGCGCACGGCTCGCCCGGCTGCTCACCACGGCGCATTTGGGCGACTGGGGGCTCCCCACAGAGGCGGCCGCGCACATCGTGGCCGAGCTCGCCGCGAACGCGGCCACGCATGGGCGGGTGCAGGGCCGGGACTTCCGGCTCAGCCTCACCGTGAGTGACACGGCGCGGCTGCGGATCGAGCTGACGGACACGCGGAGTGACCGCCTGCCCGTCCCCGACCGCCCCGACCCGTACGCCGAGAGCGGGCGTGGCCTGCTCATCGTGGCGGCGCTGGCGGACCGCTGGGGCGTCGAGGAGGGACCGGTGCCGCGCAAGACGGTCTGGGCCGAGCTCGACCTCGTACCGTGACTACCGTGACGCTCCCGACCGCGTCCCGGGCCACCGGGTCGCGGTCCTTCGCGTCGCAAAAAGGCCTTTAAAGAACCTGGGAAAGAACCGGACCAAACCCCACCCCACCCCGTCTTGACCTGCATCACTCGCGCGAGTGAACTCGGGCAACTGGGCTGGATTCGGGCCGGGTTCGCTGGCATATGCTCGCCGCGACAACACCACAGAACGTGACGGCCCCCGGCGAGACGCCAATCTCCACCGAGGGCCTGACCAACACGGAAGAAGCAGACTTCCTGATGGCTACCTCGCAGGTTATCGCGCCCCCTCGCGCCCCTTCCGGCTCACCCGCCGCAGGCGTCCAGCACGTCAACGTCCGCCACACCACCGGCTTCACGGTGATCGGCAACCACCTCGCCCAGCACGCGCAGCTCTCCCTCACCGCGATCGGGCTCGCCGCGCACATCCAGTCCCTGCCCGCCGGGGCCCGGGTCGGCATCAAGCTCCTCGCGGCCCGATTCCCGGAGAGCGAGGCCCGAATCGCATCCGGGCTACGGGAGTTGGAGGCGGCTGGATACCTGCACCGCAGCCGCGTACGCCTGGCGGACGGCCGGGTGGTCACCCGTACGACGTCGTACAACCAGCCGCACGCGACCCCTGAGCAGCAGGAACCGGCCCCGGCGGCGCCCCCGGCCCCCGCCGAAGCGCACCCGACGGCGACCACACTCCTCACCGGCCTCCGCCGCCACGCACCCCAACTCACCCTGTCCGCACAGGCGATCAGCGAACTGGCCCCCGCAGTCGCGACCTGGCTCGCCCGCGACGTACCCCCCGCGACACTCCGGCACGCCCTGACGAGCGACCTCCCACCGATCGTCCGGCACCCGGCAGGCTTCGTACGCAACCGCCTCACCGCCCTCCTGCCACCACCCCTCCCCGCCTCGCAACCGGCCCCCGGCGCCGTCCCCCTCCAGGACTGCGACCGCTGCGACCGCGTCTTCCGATCCCCGGAACCGGGCCACTGCCGGGACTGCCGCACTGGCGAAACAGCCGTCCTCGCCGCCAGCTGTCAGCAGGCCAGGGCGTGCTGACAGCGGCCGGATCATTTCGCCCAGAGACACGACTTGTCCGTCGATTCCTGTCTCCGACCGGATGCGGAGCCGATACCTTGAACGCTCCGGATGTCGGGCTGAAAGCGTGATGGGGGAGCCTGTGCTGCTGGACTTCGCTGCGGACGGGTTTCTGCCCCCCGGGCGCGTCTCGGTGACCATGGACGAGGCTGAGCACTTCCTGGTGGGAAATCCCCTGTTTGCCCGGTCAGTGCGTCGCCCCATCCTGTGGAGCGGCTTCCAGGAGTACCTCGGTCGCTTCCTGACGCTCGAGGACAGCTATCCCGAAATGTTGCAAGGCCGGGCCCTGATCCACCGGGTCTGGCTCGGCGGAAGCTTCGTCAGCGCGAAGCAGGACCCCCGGAACATCGATGCGACTGTCTTTATCGATGTGGCAGCCGAGGCTTCGGTCAGAGGAAACCCTGGTTCGAAGTGGCTCACCAACGCATTCAAGAGCCGCGAACCCATACTCCGTGAGTTCGGCGTCTCGCCCCTCCGTGTGGGATACCGTCCAGTAGCGTCGGCTTTTGAACTGCAAAGCGTCTCCCCTGAGGACCAGACATACTTCTTGCATCGCGGAATCTGGGACGACTGGTGGCAACGGTGCCGCCTCCCGGCCGGAGACGACCAAGCTCCGAGTGAGGCAAGTGCAGCGCCCGTGCGTGGCTACCTGGAGGTGCGACTGTGAGCGAGAGCAGCTGGCGCCGGCGGATGCGTGAGGCCCGCGCCCAGGACCCGGCCGCCACCGCGCGGCTGCTGGACGAGCTGGGCACAGAAGACCGGGACGCCGCCGAGATCGAAGCGGACCATCGCATGAGCCGCCTCGAAGCCATGCGGGAGTACCAGCCGGGGGCAACCCTCCAGGAGGAGCTTCGCCTCCGTCTCAGCGGTCCGGAGGCCGAGCGCGGGGCGTTGCGCTTCCAGTGGGGAAACGCGCTCCTGGACCCCGTCGAGAGGGCGGTTTCCAAGGCCGCGGGCACACCTGTCGAGCTTGAGGTCACCGGGCTTTCGCGAGGCAGCACGGTCGTCCATGCCCGCCCGGTCGTGTCGGTGGTGCCTGATCCGGAAGCCCTCGGGGGCCCCGTGGCCACAGCTGCGGACAAGGGTGTACGCACATTCGCCCGGCTCCTCACCGCCTTGGAGGAGGAGAACGACGTACGGGAATGGGCCCAGCTCTTCGATTCGGTGGACGCCTTGTCCAAAGCGCTGGATCGGCTCCAGCTGAATCTCGGGCTGACCTGGTACGCCGCCGACGGAGGCGTGCGGCAGGCAGATCTGACGCAGCGAGGAGTTCAGTACGCCAAACGGCTCCAGGCCACACGGGACGATGATCAGGAGTTCACGATCTCCGGCCATATCACCGAGCTGCGCAGCAGTGGTGTGGTCAAAGTGAAGTCCGGGCTGCCACAGAATGCTGCCGCGTATGACGTGAGAGTCGAACCGGAACAGCTCTACCGTATGCGCTTGGTCTTGGGGGACAACGTGCATTTCCGGGTGCGCTTCAGGCGCAAACTCGATGCCGTCGGCCGTACCAGGGTGTCGGAATACCACTTCCTCGACCTGGCGGCGGAGGAGCTCACTCTTGACGCCGCCAACGACCCGCCATCCGCCTGACCAGGCGAAACCGCCGGGGCTCGCCCGAGCGTCTCTCCGTGCATGGAAACCGAACAGACGTCCCGCCGCGAAGCCCTCACCGGCACCGCTGGGCTCCTCACGGCGACACTCGGCGCCCTCGCGGGCCTCGCCGTCTGGCTGCCGTACGGCCGGAGCAGCCTCTCCGGCGCCTTCGAGAGCGAGCGCAACACCGACGTGCTCCTGCTGGGCCTGCCGCTGCTGCTGCTCGGCGGCGTCCTCACGGCCCTGGCCGCCTTCACCGCCGTACGGGGGCGGTGGCGCACCGCCCTCGGCCTGGCGACGGCCGTCACGGGACTCGCCGCCATCGGCTACGGCCTCGACGTGCTGGCGGGGCCGCAGGCGGTCTCGGACTGCGGGTCGCCCTGCTGAGCGGCCGGTGACCTAAGAGGTTCGGTGGGTCCTGCCAGTCACCGCAACGCGGCGGCGGCCTCACGCACTCGTTCCGCGACGCGCTCGGTCGATGCGACATCCCCTGTGCGGTCACTCGACGCCCGGGGATTGGAGATGCACACCGCGATGGCCATCGGGCCCTCGTCCCCCGAGCGAGCGACGGAAACGGACCAGGAGACCGATTTACCGCCGCTGTCCACGTCCCACTGCCGCACCCACCCCGTCACACCGTCGGCCGAAGTCCGCAGAGCCGACTGCAACTGTTCGGCGGTTCGCTGCCCCACCACCCGGCGGCCGTCGTCCTCGGCGAGATCCTTCGGCGGCTCGGCGCTGCCGTCGCCCTTGACCACCTTCGTGACCAGTTGCGGATGCACCTGCTTGCCGCCGCTCGCGATGACTGCCATCACCCGTGCCATCTGGACGGGCGTCGCGGTGACGCCTCCGGAACCATTGGCCGCAGCGGCTAGGTCCGCCGCGCTCCGTCCACGTGGGTAGTTGCTCGGATTGAGGCTTGTCGGAATGAGCAGCTCGTCGTCGTTGAAGCCGAATGACTCTGCCGTCGCGGCGAGTTGCGCCTCCCCCACGTCCACCGCCAAGCGCGCGAAGACGTTTCCGCACGCATGGTGCAGCGCAGTGCGGATGGAGGCGTTCCCGCAATGGGCGGGGTCACCGGTCACCGCCTTGCTGCTGCCGGGAGGGGTGTAGGACGCCGGAGTGTCCGTCGCCTCGTCCACCGAGGAGTAGAGCCCCTTCTCCAGAGCCGCTGCCGCGACGACGAGATGAAAGGTCTCACCCGGCGGCGTCGCTTCCTTCCTGGTCCGGTTCAGCAACGGCTTGTGCCTGTTGTTGATCACTTCGTGCCAACCGCGGCTGTCTTCCATCGTATTGCCGCTGAAAGTGGCGGGGTCGTACGACGGAGTGCTGACCAGTGCACGGATGTGCCCGGTCCGCACGTCCACAGCGACCGCGGCACCCTCCCGGCCGTCCAGCGCGTCCAGGGCGGCGCGCTGGACGGCCGGCGAAATGGCCGTCACCACGTTGCCCGGCCGACTGCCGGGGGAGGACGCGTCGGGGTTCAGGACGTCGTCGTACGCCGATTCCAGCTCATTGCGCCCGAATGCCAGTGACCTGTACCCCGTCACGGCCGAGTACAGCTCGCCGTCCGTGTAGGTACGCCGGTAGGGGACCTTGCGGTTCCCCGACGGCCGGGAACCGGTGATCGCCCGGTTCTCGACGATGATGTCGCCCAGCCCGGCCTTCGGGGGCCTTGGCATCGGCTGCTCGTCACGCGACTTTCCGCCCGACGCACCGGCGCCCTTTCCCGCTCCGGAATCGCCGTTCCCGCCTGCCCCGCAACCCGCCAGGGGAACAAGCAGGGTGAGCAGCGCGGCGACCGAAGCCCAGTGGCGCTTTGTCGTAGGCATGCGGTCATCCTAGGGTCCGGCCCATCGGACGGATTCCGAACGGGGAACCCGTGATCGTCGCCTCGCATCGCCATCCTCATCCTGCCGACGCGACGCCCTCGCGACTACGCCGGATGCGCCTCCCGCCAAGCCCGCATCGACCGGTCCCACTCCTCCCCCGTCAACGCCGTGAGCGACGCAGGGAACAGGCCGTCCTCCTCCTTGGCGATGTGGTGGTGCAGCTCGGCCACCGCCTCGCGCAGCCGGGCGATGTCCTCGGCGCGGGTGAGGTCGATCTCCCGCAGGAACGCCCCGAGTTCGCGGTGTTCGCGTACGAGCGCGTCGATGTACCCCGCGTACTCCGGGTCCGCCCTCATCACCGCGAAGAGGCCCCGCTCCTCGCCCCGCCAGTGCGCCACGAGCTCCCGCTCCATGCGGCCGACCAGGTCCGGGACGAGGGCCCGGTCCCCGTCGTCCAGCGCGCGCAACGCCGCGCCCGCCGTGTCCGTGACGGACTCGTGCTCCGCGATGAACTCCTTGATCAGGGGGATCTCGCGGCAGCCGCAGTAATGGCACATAAGGGGCACTTTGCCACACGCATATCGGCCCGCTACGCGTCGCGCCCGCGCAGCAGCAGCCCTCCCGCCAGCAGGGCAGCGGCCGCCCACGCCGCGAGCACGCCCAGCCCGGCCCAGGGCCCGATGGGCAGCTCGCGGACGTGGACCGTGGCCTGCACGGCGAGCCCGGCGGTCATGGGCGAGACCTGCTGGAGGTGGCGCTGCCACTCCGGGTCCTGGACCACCCCGATCACGACCGGGAAGACATAGAGCAGCCCGAGCACGATCCCGATGGCGGTCGCCGCATCCCGTACCGCCGTCGCCACGCCGAGACCGAGCAGGGCGACGAGGGCGAGGTAGAGCACCGAGCCCGCGGCCGCGCGCAGGGTCGGGCCGTCGGCCAGGGACAACGGGGCGTAGCCGTGCGCCTCGGTGAATCCGCTGCCGGGCAGGAGGAGGCGGCCGCCGAGGAGCGAGGCCAGAACGGCCACCGTGCCGGAGGCCAGGACGACCGCCGCGAGGACCGTCGCCTTGGCCGCGAACACGGTCATCCGGTCCGGCATCGCCGTGAGCGTCGTACGGATCATGCCGGTCCCGTACTCCCCGCTGACGGCCAGCACCGCGAGGACGGCGACGACCGCCTGGCCGACCGTGACACCGGTCAGGGCGAGCTTGACGGCGTCCCGGCCGCATCCCGTGTCCGGGCACTTCACGGCCTCGGCCGTACCGCAGCCGACCGCCGCGGTCAGCGCGACGGCGAGCAGGAGCAGCCTCCCCAGGTCCCCCGCCGTGCGCAGCTTCGTCCACTCCGCGCGCAGGGCGCTCATACGTCCCTCCCGCGCACCCGCGCCACGGCCAGCCCGTACGCGAGCGCCGCGTACCCGCACAGCACGGCGAACCCCGTCCACGGCGCCAGCGGGAAGTACCCGGTCGACGGCTCGTACACGCTGAGCACCTGCGCGTACCGCGGCAGCGTCTGCTGCACGGCGAAGCCCGCGGCCGGGGTCACCCGCAGCAGCCACTCCGCGACGCCCGCGGGCAGCACACCGGAGACGGCGAGCAGGAAGGACAGCACCAGCGACGCGACGACCAGCGCGACCGCCGTACCGCTGCGCCGCAGCAGCGCGCCGACCCCGAGAGCGAGCACGGCGGCGGCCGCGCAGAGCAGGCCGGTCCCGGCCACGACGCGCAGCTCGGTCGCCGTCGTGACGGGGAAGACGAGGAAGCCCCTGCCGCGCGCACCGCGGGCCCCGAGAGGGACGGCGATCGCGGCGGCGACCAGCCCGACGGCACCCGCGACGCCCCCGGCCACCAGCGCCTTGGCGCCGAGCACCCGGCCCCGCCGGGGTGCGGCCGTCATGCTCGTACGCAGCAGACCCCGCCGGTACTCGCCGGTGAGGAAGACCGTGGCCACGACGATCACCGCGATCAGCCCGGCGAAGGTGCCGACGAGGAAGTTCTCGACGGAGAAGCCGACGCCCATCACGGGTCCGCCGACGACCGGTGCGATGTCACCGGCCCCGGTCACGGCGAACCCGTCGCCGGTCCGGGCGAAGCCGCCCTTGAGGGTGTCCGTGTAGCTGCCGGAGGTGCCCGCGTCGCCGCCCACCTGCGTGCCGCGCCACGGGGTCCGCGACCAGCCGCCGGTCAGAGCGGGCCGGCCGAAGGTGCCGGTGGCCACGGCGGGGCTGAAGCCCTCGCCCGCCCCGGTGTCCTGTTTCGCCTGCGGTGACGTGGCGAAGAGCCCGGCCCGCACGGTGCGCGCAAGCCCCGGCAGCCACGCCCGGCCGACCTCGGTCCAGCGGGAGCCGTCGGCGGAGGCGTAGCCGGTGAGCCGGTCACCGGAGCGGACCAGGCGCAGCCACCGCTGCGGGGTTTCGGGGCCCGCCGTGTCGTGCGTGTAGGCGTACTGCATGCGGATGCCGTGGGCGCCGGTGGCCATGAGCGCCGCGTACGGGGACCCCTGGGCAAGGCTCTCCTTGACGATGATCCCGGCCTTGGCCCAGGGCTGGGTGCCGCGAGCCGTCTTCCCGGCCCCGGTGTCGGCCACACCCGCGAGGGACCGCAGGGGGACGGTGAGAGTGCCGTCGCCGGTGAGCGTCCGGTGGACGAAGTAGAAGCTGTCGTTGACGGCCTCGCCACCGGGGCCCCTCGGGTACGAGGCGTCGGCCCCGCCGGGGCCCGGGGCGGCCGTTCCGAGCAGGCCGACCACGATCGTCGCCAGGAGCGCCCCGGCCATGGTGAGGACCCAGCCCCGCACCGTACGGAACTTCGTCCACTCGGCGTGCAGCGTCGCGAGGAAGCCGGTGTGCCTCGTGCGGATGGCGGTCATCGCGTGCCCTCCCCCGCTGGAACGCCCCGGTACTCCACCGCGTCCCGGGTGAGCTCCATGTACGCCTCCTCCAGCGTCGCCCGGTGCGCGGACACCTGCGAGAACGGCACTCCGGTCCGGGCGAGCCGGGCCACGACCGCCTCGTCGGCCAGGCCGGTCACGCCGAGGGTGTCGGGGCCGGTCGCGAGCACGGTGGCGCCCGCGCCGCGCAGGGCCTCGGCGGCGCGCTCCGGTGCGGAGGTGCGCAGGACGACCCGGCCGCCGGACGCCTCGGCGAGCAGCGCGGAGACGGCGGTGTCCGCGAGGACCCGGCCCCGCCCGATCACCACCAAGTGATCGGCGGTGTCCTCCAGTTCGCCCATCAGATGGCTGGAGACCAGAACGGCGCGGCCGTCCCGGGCCAGCGACGACAGGACACCGCGCATCCATACGATGCCGTCGGGATCGAGGCCGTTGAACGGCTCGTCCAGCATGAGCACCGGCGGGTCCCCGAGGAGCGCCGCCGCGATGCCCAGGCGCTGGCGCATCCCCAGCGAGAAGCCGCCCGCCCTGCGCCGGGCCGCCGCGCCCAGGCCGGCCTGTTCGATGACCTCGTCCACCCGCCGGGCGGGCAGGCCCTGGGAGTGGGCCAGCCACAGCAGGTGGTTGCGGGCGGTGCGGCCCGGCTGCACCGCGGAGGCGTCGATCAGGGCCCCCAGATGCCGGAGCGGCCGGCGCAGGGTGCGGTACGGCACCCCGCCGACCAGGGCCTCCCCGTCCTCGGCCGCGTCGAGGCCCAGGACAACGCGCATGGTGGTGGACTTGCCCGCGCCGTTCGGCCCGACGAAGCCGGTCACACGCCCGGGCCGCACGGTGAACGTCATTCCGTCCAGGGCCAGTCGGGCGCCGAAGCGTTTACGGAGACCGATGACCTCGATCGTCGCGCTCGTACTCTCATCGCTCATGGCCACACCCTGGGAGGCACCG
The DNA here is from genome assembly GCF_001905735.1 of Streptomyces sp. CB01249. GTDB lineage: Bacteria > Actinomycetota > Actinomycetes > Streptomycetales > Streptomycetaceae > Streptomyces. The sequence goes on along the minus strand of NZ_LISW01000002.1, from coordinate 470,823 downwards.
CGTCACAGCAGCCGAACAGCCGCTGTCATCCCGCTGTTAGGCGCCTCCGCCTAGCCTGACCCGTACCGGCCGTGGCGAGAGGGGAGCACGCGGATGACATGGGGTCCTCCCCGAAGGCTCGCGGGCCCGCGCCGCACCACCGCCCGCACCCGCTTCACCGCCCTGTACGTGACGCTGTTCCTGCTGTCGGGAACGGCACTGCTCACCATCGCGGCCGTGGTGGCCTCCGGCGGTTCGCGGGACAGTCGGACCGCCCCCGGTGACACCGGACAGCCCGCGGCGGCCCGGGTCCAGGACCGCGTCGCCGAGCTGGAGCAACAGCTGGCCCAGGCGCACGACGACCGGACCCGGCAGATCCTGACCGGCTGCGCCATCGCCCTCGGCGTGATGGTGGTCCTCTCGGCCGTCCTCGGCTGGTTCGTCGCCGGCCGGGTACTGCGCCCGCTACGCGTGATGACGGCGGCCACCCGCCGGATCACCGCCGACGGCCTGCACGAACGGCTGGCCATGGACGGACCCGGCGACGAGGTGAAGGAACTCGCCGACACGATCGACGATCTCCTCGGCCGCTTGGAGAGCTCCTTCGAAGGCCAGCGCCTCTTCGTCGCGAACGCCTCCCACGAACTGCGCACGCCGCTCACCACGATGCGGGCCTCGCTGGACGTCGCCCTCGCCAAGCCGGGCCCGCTCCCCCCGCCCACGACCACCCTGGCCGCCCGGCTGCGCACCGAACTCGACCAAGTGGACCGGCTGCTGGAGAACTTCCTCGTCCTGGCCCGCAGCCGGCAGGGCGAGTTCACCGACACGGCGTGTCTCGCCCTCGCCCCGCTCGCCTCGGCCGCCCTGGCGGACCGCGCGGAGGACATCACGGCCGGGGACCTGACCGTACGCCAGGACCGGGCCGACGGGACCGCGTGGGTGTCCGGCAGCCCGACGCTGCTGCGCCGCGCGGTCGACAACCTGGTCGACAACGCCGTCGTGCACAACGGCCCCGGCGGCTGGATCGGTGTCGCGGTCCGGGCGGAGGGAAGCGCGGTGTCCCTGGTCGTGGAGTCGGGCGGACCGGTCCTCGATCAGGAGCGGGTGGCGGACCTCGTCCGGCCCTTCCGGCGCCTGGGCGGCGACCGGACCGGCACCGGCCGGGGCAGCGGGCTCGGGCTCTCCATCGTCGCGGCCATCGCCCGGGCCCACCACGGCACCCTGGACCTGCGCGCCCGCCCCGCCGGCGGCCTGCGCGTCACGCTCATCCTGCCCGGCGCGGGCACGGACGCGGCGCCGTGAGAGTCCTGGTGGTCGAGGACGCCCGCACCCTCGCCGAGGTCGTCGCCGAGGGGCTGCGCGACCAGGGCATGGCCGTCGACGTGGCCCACGACGGCCTCGACGCCGCGGCCAAGCTGGACGCCACCGCGTACGACGTCGTCGTGCTCGACCGGGACCTGCCGGGCCTCCACGGCGACACCCTCTGCCGGATGATCACCGAGCGCGACGACCGGGCGATGGTCCTGATGCTGACGGCCGCGGGTTCGCCGGGCGACCGGGTCAGCGGTCTGACCCTGGGCGCCGACGACTACCTGGGCAAGCCGTTCCACTTCCCCGAGCTCGTCCTGCGCATCCGCGCCCTGGCCCGCCGCCGCCCGGCCGCCCGGCCCCGCACCCTGAGCGCGGCGGGCATCGAGCTCGACCCGGTGCACCGGACCGCCGGCCGCGACGGCCGCAGGCTCGACCTCTCCGTCAAGGAGTTCGCCGTCCTCGAAGCGCTCCTCGCCGCGAGCCCCGCCTTCCTCAGCGCGGAGGACCTGCTCGAACAGGTCTGGGACGAGCACGCCGACCCCTTCACCAACACGGTCGCCGTGACCATCAGCCGCCTGCGCCGCAAGCTCGGCGAACCCGCGGTCATCACCACCACCCCGGGCGTGGGATACCGGATCGCCGGGCCGGGCGCCCTCTGACAGACTCCGGCCATGCACGTACGTACCACCCGAGCCTGGGACCTGCGCCCCGCCACCCCCGCCGACCTGGACGACATCGTCGAGCTCCGGGCCGTCGTGATGCGCCCCGACCTGGTCCGCCTGGGCCGCTACGACGAGCACCGGGTGCGGCAGCGGATGCGTGACTCGTACGTCCCCGAGCACACCTCGGTCCTCGTGGTGGACGGCCGCTTCGCGGGCTGCGTGACGCTGAAGCCGTACGAGGACGGGTGGTGCCTGGAGAGCTTCTTCCTGGACGCGGCACTCCAGGGGCGGGGCATCGGCTCCGGCGTACTGCGGCGCCTGCTGGCGCGTACGGACGCCGAAGGGGCGCCGGTGCGGCTCAACGTGCTCCAGGGCAGCGCCGCGCGGCGGCTGTACGAGCGGCACGGCTTCGTGACCGAGCGGGAAGACCCGGTGGACGTGTTCATGGTCAGGTGGCCCGAGCCCGCCGCATAAGCCCGTAAAACCCGAAGGGCCCCGCCCCACCGCGTGAACGGTGGGACGGGGCCCTTCTTGGTGCTCTGTGCGGAGCAACCAGGTCAGACGAACAAGTAATTACTTGTTGATCTTGGTGACCTGGCCGGCGCCCACGGTCCGGCCACCCTCACGGATGGCGAACTTGAGGCCCTCCTCCATGGCGACCGGCTGGATCAGCTGGACCGACATGACGGTGTTGTCGCCCGGCATGACCATCTCGGTGCCCTCGGGGAGGGTCACGACGCCGGTCACGTCCGTGGTACGGAAGTAGAACTGCGGGCGGTAGTTGTTGAAGAAGGGGGTGTGACGGCCACCCTCGTCCTTCGACAGGATGTAGGCCTGGGCCTCGAACTCGGTGTGCGGCGTGACCGAACCGGGCTTGATGATGACCTGGCCGCGCTCGACGTCCTCGCGCTTGATGCCACGGAGGAGCAGACCGACGTTCTCACCGGCCTGGCCCTCGTCGAGCAGCTTGCGGAACATCTCGATGCCGGTGACCGTGGTGGTGGTCTTCTCCTGCTTGATGCCCACGATGTCAACGGTCTCGTTGACCTTGAGGACACCACGCTCGATGCGGCCGGTGACGACGGTGCCACGACCGGTGATCGTGAAGACGTCCTCGATCGGCATCAGGAACGGCTTGTCGACGTCGCGCTCGGGCTGCGGGATGTTCTCGTCCACGGCCTTCATGAGCTCGAGGACGGTGTTGCCCCACTCCTTGTCGCCCTCAAGGGCCTTGAGCGCCGAGACCTTGACGACCGGAAGGTCGTCGCCCGGGAACTCGTACTCGGAGAGCAGCTCGCGGACCTCGAGCTCGACGAGCTCCAGGATCTCCTCGTCGTCCACCATGTCGGCCTTGTTCAGGGCGACGACGATGTACGGAACGCCGACCTGGCGGGCCAGGAGCACGTGCTCCTTGGTCTGCGGCATCGGGCCGTCGGTGGCGGCGACCACGAGGATGGCGCCGTCCATCTGCGCGGCACCGGTGATCATGTTCTTGATGTAGTCCGCGTGACCCGGGCAGTCGACGTGCGCGTAGTGACGCGACTCCGTCTGGTACTCGACGTGCGCGATCGAGATCGTAATACCGCGCTGGCGCTCCTCGGGAGCCTTGTCGATCTGGTCGAAGGCCGAGGCCTCGTTCAGGTCCGGGTACGCGTCGTGCAGCACCTTGGTAATGGCGGCCGTGAGGGTCGTCTTACCGTGGTCGATGTGACCGATGGTGCCGATGTTGACGTGCGGCTTAGTCCGCTCGAACTTCGCCTTCGCCACTGGGTCCTCCTGTGGAGTGGTTCTGTACGCCTTGCTTCATCGGCGCCAGGTGATCTTTGCTGGGATGCCGGCCCCCGGGGGCATTCTCCGCGAAGTGTGAACTGCGCGACGAATGCCCCACGGGCTCCGGTGACAAGCCTAAAGCGTGAGCTCGGGAGAGTTACTCGCCCTTGGCCTTCGCGATGATCTCCTCGGCGACGTTCCGCGGAACCTCGGCGTAGGAGTCGAACTGCATCGAGTAGCTTGCGCGACCCGAGGTCTTGCTGCGGAGGTCTCCGACGTAGCCGAACATCTCCGAGAGGGGCACGAGGCCCTTCACGACGCGAGCGCCGCTGCGCTCCTCCATGGCCTGGATCTGGCCACGGCGGGAGTTGAGGTCGCCGATGACATCGCCCATGTAGTCCTCGGGCGTGGTGACCTCGACGGCCATCATCGGCTCGAGGAGCACGGGGGACGCCTTGCGGGCACCCTCCTTGAACGCCTGCGAACCGGCGATCTTGAAGGCGAGCTCCGAGGAGTCGACCTCGTGGTAACCACCGTCGAGAAGGATGACGCGGACGCCGACCATCTCGTAACCGGCCAGGATGCCGAACTGCATGGCTTCCTGAGCACCCGCGTCCACCGAGGGGATGTACTCACGGGGGATGCGGCCACCGGTGACCTTGTTGACGAACTCGTACGACGCGTCGCCGCCCTCGAGGGGCTCGATGGCGATCTGCACCTTCGCGAACTGGCCGGTACCACCAGTCTGCTTCTTGTGCGTGTAGTCGATGCGCTCGACGGCCTTGCGGATCGTCTCGCGGTACGCGACCTGCGGCTTACCGACGTTCGCCTCGACGCGGAACTCGCGCTTCATGCGGTCGACAAGCACCTCGAGGTGCAGCTCGCCCATACCACCGATGATGGTCTGGCCGGTCTCCTCGTCGGAGTGCACCTGGAAGGACGGGTCCTCCTCGGAGAGGCGCTGGATGGCGACACCCAGCTTCTCCTGGTCACCCTTGGACTTGGGCTCGATCGCGACCTGAATGACCGGCGCCGGGAAGTCCATGGACTCCAGGATGACCGGGTTCTTGTCGTCGCACAGCGTCTCACCGGTGGTGGTCTGCTTCAGGCCCATGACGGCGATGATGTCGCCGGCGCCCACCGAGTCGATCTCCTCACGCTTGTTCGCGTGCATGCGGTAGATCTTGCCGATGCGCTCCTTCTTGCCCTTGACGGAGTTCAGCACCGCGGTGCCGGCGTCCAGGCGACCGGAGTAGATCCGGACGAAGGTGAGCTTGCCGAGGTGCGGGTCGCTCGCGATCTTGAACGCCAGAGCCGACAGCGGCTCGTCGTCCGAGGGCTTGCGCTTCACGACGGTCTCGGGGTCCTTGGGGTCGTGGCCCTCGATGGCCTCGACGTCCAGGGGGGAAGGCAGGTAGCGGACGACCGCGTCGAGCAGGGGCTGGACGCCCTTGTTCTTGAACGCGGTGCCACAGAACACCGGGGTGACGGTGACGGAGTCGGCGCCGCCCTTGGAGGCCAGGGTGATGCGACGGATCGCCTCGTGCAGCTGCTCCTGGGTGGGCTCGGTGCCCTCCAGGTACAGCTCCATCATGGCGTCGTCGTTCTCCGCGACGGCCTCAAGGAGCTTGCCGCGCCACTCGTCCGCCTGCTCCTGGAGCTCGGCCGGGATGTCAACGACGTTGTACATCTCGCCCTTGGCGGCCTCTTCGGGGTACACGAAGGCCTTCATCGACACGAGGTCGACGACGCCCGTGAAGTCCGCCTCGGCACCGATCGGCAGCTGCATGACGATCGGGGTCGCGCCGAGGCGGTCCACGATCATGTTGACGCAGCGCAGGAAGTCGGCACCGGTGCGGTCGAGCTTGTTGACGAAGCAGATACGCGGCACGCCGTAGCGGTCCGCCTGACGCCAGACGGTCTCGGACTGCGGCTCGACGCCGGCCACACCGTCGAACACGGTGACGGCGCCGTCGAGGACGCGGAGCGAACGCTCCACCTCGACGGTGAAGTCGACGTGACCCGGGGTGTCGATGATGTTGATGGTGTGGTCAACATCGTTGAGCGGCCAGTGACAGGTCGTCGCGGCGGACGTGATGGTGATGCCGCGCTCCTGCTCCTGCTCCATCCAGTCCATCGTGGCAGCGCCGTCGTGGACCTCACCGATCTTGTACGAAACGCCGGTGTAGAACAGGATCCGCTCAGTGGTGGTCGTCTTGCCCGCGTCGATGTGGGCCATGATCCCAATGTTGCGGACCTTGGCCAGGTCAAGCGAAGTGGTGGCCATAAGGCTCAGTCTTCTCTCGGTCTCGATGGGGGTAGCGACTACCAGCGGTAGTGCGCGAAGGCCTTGTTGGACTCGGCCATCTTGTGGGTGTCCTCACGCTTCTTGACGGCAGCGCCAAGACCGTTCGAGGCGTCGAGCAGCTCGTTCATGAGCCGCTCGGTCATCGTCTTCTCGCGACGGGCGCGGGAGTAACCCACGACCCAGCGGAGGGCCAGCGTGGCGGCACGACCGGGCTTGACCTCGATCGGCACCTGGTAGGTGGCGCCACCGACACGGCGGGACTTGACCTCGAGCGAGGGCTTGACGTTCTCCAGCGCGCGCTTCAGCGTGATGACCGGGTCGGCGCCGGTCTTCTCGCGAAGACCCTCCATGGCGCCGTACACGATCCGCTCGGCGGTGGAACGCTTGCCGTCGAGCAGGATCTTGTTGATCAGCGACGTGACAAGAGGAGAGCTGTAGACCGGGTCGATGATGACCGGGCGCTTCGGGGCGGGGCCCTTACGAGGCATTCTTACTTCTCCTTCTTGGCGCCGTAGCGGCTGCGGGCCTGCTTGCGGTTCTTGACACCCTGGGTGTCGAGCGAGCCGCGGATGATCTTGTAACGAACACCCGGCAGGTCCTTCACACGGCCACCACGCACGAGCACGATGGAGTGCTCCTGCAGGTTGTGTCCCTCACCCGGGATGTAGGCCGTGACCTCGATGCCCGAGGTCAGGCGCACACGTGCGACCTTCCGGAGCGCGGAGTTCGGCTTCTTCGGGGTGGTCGTGAACACACGCGTGCAGACGCCGCGGCGCTGGGGCGAACCCTCGAGTGCGGGCGTCTTGTTCTTCTCGACCTTGTCCTGCCGGCCCTTCCGGACCAGCTGCTGGATCGTAGGCACTACTTCTCCGGTTTCTGTGTGCCGTCGGTGAAACTAACCTGGAACGTCACCGACCCACGCGGTCGGGTGTGTCGAATCCTGCGAGCCCGTACCGGAACGGCATGAGGAGCACGGATCACGGTGGCCGAAGACAGGCTCGCCATGCGGTTGAGGACACGCACACGAACCCAGGCACACCCCAGGCACAAGGTCTGAGCGTACCTACCTCACGGACCTGGGTCAAAACAAATGCCGTCCAGCCCGGGCGGCCGGCCCCCGCGCCCGGCTTGTCCCGACCCGTACGGATGCCCCACAGCCCTCTGAGAGCGCCTCTGAGGCCGTACGAGCCCCGCGCGGGGCCCCGGAAGCCCTGCCGCACGGGCCCGCCGCTGTGACGTATCACACGCCGAAGGGCGGCCACCCCGTGTGTACGGGACGACCGCCCTCCGGGCGTATCAAGCGACTCGCTTACTGGTTGTACGGACCGTAGTCGTAGTCCTCCAGCGGAACGGCCTGGCCGGAGCCCGTGCCGAACGGCGAGTAGTCGATGTCGTCGTAGCCGACGGCCGAGTACATCGCGGCCTTGGCCTCCTCGGTCGGCTCGACCCGGATGTTGCGGTAGCGGGACAGGCCCGTACCGGCCGGGATGAGCTTACCGATGATGACGTTCTCCTTGAGGCCGATCAGGGAGTCGGACTTGGCGTTGATCGCCGCGTCCGTCAGGACCCTGGTCGTCTCCTGGAAGGAGGCCGCGGACAGCCACGACTCCGTCGCCAGCGACGCCTTGGTGATACCCATCAGCTGCGGACGGCCGGAGGCGGGGTGACCGCCCTCGGTGACCACGCGACGGTTCTCGGTCTCGAACTTCGAGCGCTCGACGAGCTCGCCCGGCAGCAGCTCCGCGTCGCCGGACTCGATGATCGTCACGCGGCGGAGCATCTGCCGGATGATGATCTCGATGTGCTTGTCGTGGATCGACACGCCCTGCGAGTTGTAGACCTTCTGGACCTCGCCGACCAGGTGGACCTGGACCGCGCGCTGGCCGAGGATGCGCAGCACGTCGTGCGGGTTGGTGGCACCCACGGTGAGCTTCTGGCCCACCTCGACGTGGTCGCCCTCGCCCACCAGGAGACGGGCGCGCTTCGAGATCGGGAAGGCGATCTCGTCGCTGCCGTCGTCCGGGGTGACGACGAGCTTCTTGGTCTTCTCGGTCTCCTCGATGCGGACACGGCCCGCGGACTCGGAGATCGGGGCGACACCCTTGGGCGTACGCGCCTCGAAGAGCTCGACGACACGCGGCAGACCCTGGGTGATGTCGTCACCGGCCACACCACCGGTGTGGAAGGTACGCATCGTCAGCTGGGTACCGGGCTCACCGATGGACTGGGCGGCGATGATGCCGACCGCCTCACCGATGTCGACCAGCTTGCCGGTGGCGAGCGAGCGCCCGTAGCAGAAGGCACAGGTGCCGACCGCGGACTCACAGGTCAGGACCGAGCGGGTCTTGACCTCCTCGACGCCGGCGCCCACCAGGGCGTCGATCAGGACGTCACCGAGGTCGACGTTGGCAGGCGCGATGACCTTGCCGTCCACAACGACGTCCTCGGCGAGCATGCGGGCGTAGACCGAGGTCTCGACGTCGTCCGTCTTGCGGAGGACACCGTCGGCACCCTTGACGGCGATCTTCAGCTTGAGGCCGCGGTCGGTGCCGCAGTCCTCCTCGCGAATGATCACGTCCTGCGAGACGTCCACCAGACGACGGGTCAGGTAACCCGAGTCGGCGGTACGCAGGGCGGTGTCCGCCAGACCCTTACGGGCACCGTGCGTGGAGATGAAGTACTCCAGAACGGTGAGGCCCTCACGGAAGGACGCCTTGATGGGACGCGGGATCGTCTCGTTCTTGGCGTTGGACACCAGACCACGCATACCGGCGATCTGACGCATCTGCATCATGTTTCCTCGGGCACCCGAGTCAACCATCATGAAGATGGGGTTCGTCTTGGGGAAGTTCTCGTTCATGGCCTCGGCAACCTCGTTGGTCGCCTTGGTCCAGATCGCGATGAGCTCCTGCGTGCGCTCGTCCTTGGTGATCAGACCGCGCTCGTACTGCTTCTGGACCTTCTCGTCCTGCTCCTCGTAGCCCTTGACGATGGCCTTCTTGGCCTCGGGCACGACGACGTCGGAGATGGCCACGGTGACGCCCGAACGGGTCGCCCAGTGGAAGCCGGCCGCCTTCAGGTTGTCGAGCGTCGCCGCCACGATGACCTTGGGGTAGCGCTCGGCGAGGTCGTTGACGATCTCGGAGAGCTGCTTCTTGCCGACCGAGTAGTCGACGAACGGGTAGTCCTCGGGCAGCAGCTCGTTGAAGAGCGCGCGGCCCAGGCTCGTCCGCAGCCGGAAGGTGTCACCCGGCTGGTACTCGGGCTCGCCCTCCTCGGCGACCGGCGGCACCCAGCCACGCGGCGGGATGGTGCCCACCGGGAAGCGGATGTCGACGGACGACTGGAGCGCCAGCTCGCCGGCGTCGAACGCCATGATCGCCTCGGCCGTGGAGCCGAACGCGCGGCCCTCGCCCTTGGTGTCACGCAGCTCGCCGTCGGTGGTCAGGAAGAACAGACCCAGCACCATGTCCTGGGTCGGCATCGTGACCGGGCGGCCGTCGGCCGGCTTGAGGATGTTGTTCGAGGACAGCATCAGGATGCGGGCCTCGGCCTGCGCCTCCGCGGAGAGCGGCAGGTGCACGGCCATCTGGTCACCGTCGAAGTCCGCGTTGAACGCGGTGCAGACGAGCGGGTGGATCTGGATGGCCTTGCCCTCGACCAGCTGCGGCTCGAAGGCCTGGATGCCGAGGCGGTGCAGGGTGGGCGCACGGTTCAGCAGCACCGGGTGCTCGGCGATGACCTCTTCGAGGACGTCGTACACCACGGTGCGGCCGCGCTCGACCATGCGCTTGGCCGACTTGATGTTCTGCGCGTGGTTCAGGTCGACCAGGCGCTTCATCACGAACGGCTTGAAGAGCTCCAGCGCCATCGCCTTCGGCAGACCGCACTGGTGCAGCTTGAGCTGCGGACCGACGACGATCACGGAACGCGCGGAGTAGTCCACGCGCTTGCCGAGCAGGTTCTGACGGAAACGACCCTGCTTACCCTTCAGCATGTCGCTGAGGGACTTCAGGGGACGGTTGCCGGGGCCGGTCACCGGGCGACCGCGACGACCGTTGTCGAAGAGGGCGTCCACGGCCTCCTGGAGCATGCGCTTCTCGTTGTTCACGATGATCTCGGGCGCGCCGAGGTCGAGAAGCCGCTTCAGGCGGTTGTTGCGGTTGATCACGCGGCGGTACAGGTCGTTCAGGTCGGAGGTCGCGAAGCGGCCACCGTCCAGCTGCACCATCGGACGCAGGTCCGGCGGGATGACCGGCACGCAGTCGAGCACCATGCCCTTGGGCTTGTTGCTGGTCTGCAGGAACGCGGAGACGACCTTGAGGCGCTTGAGCGCACGGGTCTTCTTCTGGCCCTTGCCGGTACGGATGATCTCGCGGAGGCGCTCGGCCTCCTCGTCGAGGTCGAAGGACTCCAGGCGCTTCTGCAGCGCGGCGGCGCCCATGCAGCCGTCGAAGTACGTGCCGAAGCGGTCACGCAGCTCGCGGTAGAGCAGCTCGTCGCCCTCCAGGTCCTGGACCTTGAGGTTCTTGAAGCGGCTCCACACCTCGTCGAGGCGGTCGATCTCGCGCTGCGCACGGTCGCGCAGCTGCTTCATCTCGCGCTCGGCACCTTCGCGCACCTTGCGGCGCACGTCGGCCTTGGCGCCCTCGGCCTCCAGCTCGGCCAGGTCGGACTCGAGCTTCTTGGCGCGGTTCTCCAGGTCGGAGTCGCGGCGGTTCTCGATCTGCTGGCGCTCGACGGAGACGTGGGCCTCCAGGGAGGGGAGGTCGCGGGTGCGGCGCTCCTCGTCCACGAACGTGATCATGTACGCGGCGAAGTAGATGACCTTCTCGAGGTCCTTCGGCGCGAGGTCCAGCAGGTAGCCCAGGCGCGACGGGACGCCCTTGAAGTACCAGATGTGGGTGACGGGAGCGGCAAGCTCGATGTGGCCCATGCGCTCGCGGCGCACCTTGGCGCGGGTGACCTCGACGCCACAGCGCTCACAGATGATGCCCTTGAAGCGGACACGCTTGTACTTGCCGCAGTAGCACTCCCAGTCCCGGGTCGGACCGAAGATCTTCTCGCAGAAGAGTCCGTCCTTTTCGGGCTTGAGGGTGCGGTAGTTGATGGTCTCCGGCTTCTTGACCTCGCCGTGGGACCAGGTCCGGATGTCGTCCGCGGTGGCAAGGCCGATCCGCAGCTCGTCGAAGAAGTTGACGTCGAGCACTTGTCGTCAATCCCTCTTTCGGGGGTTCGAGCCCCCTCGCGTCACGCGAGTAAATCGGGGCACTTCAGCAATGGTCTGAACGGGTCCGGGGAGAGCCGGCCGGATCACGGGGATCCGGCCGGCCAACCCGTCAGACCTCTTCGACGCTGCTCGGCTCGCGCCGGGACAGGTCGATACCGAGCTCCTCCGCCGCGCGGAAGACGTCCTCGTCCGTGTCGCGCATCTCGATGGACATGCCGTCCGAGGACAGCACCTCCACGTTGAGGCAGAGCGACTGCATTTCCTTGATGAGCACCTTGAAGGACTCGGGAATGCCCGGCTCGGGGATGTTCTCGCCCTTGACGATCGCCTCGTAGACCTTCACGCGGCCGGTGACGTCGTCGGACTTGATCGTCAGCAGTTCCTGGAGGGCGTAAGCGGCGCCGTAAGCCTCAAGGGCCCACACCTCCATCTCACCGAATCGCTGCCCACCGAACTGCGCCTTACCACCCAGCGGCTGCTGCGTGATCATGGAGTACGGGCCGGTCGAACGGGCGTGGAGCTTGTCGTCGACCAGGTGGTGCAGCTTGAGGATGTACATGTAGCCGACCGAGACCGGGTCCGGGAACGGCTCGCCGGAGCGGCCGTCGAACAGCTTGGCCTTGCCGGAGGGCTGCACCAGACGCATGCCGTCGCGGTTCGGGATCGTGGCCTCGAAGAGACCGGAGATCTCGTCCTCGCGCGCGCCGTCGAAGACGGGCGTGGCGACGTTGGTGCCGGGGGCGACCTGGTCGGCGCCGATGGCCTGCAGACGCTTGGCCCACTCGTCACCGAGGCCGGAGACGTCCCAGCCGCGGCTGGCGAGCCAGCCGAGGTGGATCTCCAGGACCTGTCCCGGGTTCATTCGGGACGGGACACCCAGCGGGTTGAGGATGATGTCGACCGGGGTGCCGTCCTCCAGGAACGGCATGTCCTCGATCGGCAGGATCTTCGAGATGACGCCCTTGTTGCCGTGACGGCCGGCGAGCTTGTCACCGTCGGTGATCTTGCGCTTCTGCGCGACGTAGACGCGGACCAGCTGGTTCACGCCCGGCGGCAGCTCGTCGCCCTCTTCGCGGTCGAAGACGCGGACGCCGATGACCTTGCCGATCTCGCCGTGCGGCACCTTCAGCGAGGTGTCGCGGACCTCGCGCGCCTTCTCACCGAAGATCGCGCGGAGCAGGCGCTCCTCGGGGGTCAGCTCGGTCTCACCCTTGGGCGTGACCTTGCCGACGAGGATGTCACCGGCGACGACCTCGGCACCGATACGGATGATGCCGCGCTCGTCCAGGTCGGCGAGGACCTCCTCGGAGACGTTCGGGATGTCCCGGGTGATCTCCTCGGGGCCGAGCTTGGTGTCACGGGCGTCGACCTCGTGCTCCTCGATGTGGATCGAGGAGAGGACGTCGTCCTGCACGAGGCGCTGCGACAGGATGATCGCGTCCTCGTAGTTGTGACCCTCCCAGGGCATGAACGCCACGAGCAGGTTCTTGCCGAGCGCCATCTCACCGAACTCGGTGGCCGGGCCGTCGGCGAGGACCTGGCCCTCGATGACGCGGTCGCCCTCGGAGACGACGACCTTCTGGTTGACCGAGGTGCCCTGGTTGGAGCGCATGAACTTGGCGATGCGGTACGTGGTGTACGTACCGTCGTCGTTCGTGACGGTGATGTAGTCCGCGGAGACCTCCTGGACCACACCGTCCTTCTCGGCCTTCAGCACGTCACCGGCGTCGGTGGCGCAGCGGTACTCCATGCCGGTGCCGACGAGCGGCGCCTCGCTCTTGATGAGCGGAACGGCCTGGCGCATCATGTTCGCGCCCATGAGGGCACGGTTGGCGTCGTCGTGCTCCAGGAAGGGGATCATCGCGGTCGCGACGGACACCATCTGGCGCGGCGAGACGTCCATGTAGTCGACCTCGCCACCGGGGACGTAGTCGACCTCTCCGCCACGACGGCGGACCAGGACGCGGGGCTCGGTGAAGCGCAGGTCGTCGGAGAGCGTCGCGTTCGCCTGGGCGATGACGAAACGGTCTTCCTCATCGGCGGTGACGTAGTCGACCTCGTCGGTGACCTGGCCGTCGACCACCTTGCGGTACGGCGTCTCGATGAAGCCGAACGCGTTGACGCGGCCGTACGAGGCGAGCGAACCGATCAGACCGATGTTCGGGCCTTCGGGGGTCTCGATCGGGCACATGCGTCCGTAGTGGGACGGGTGCACGTCTCGGACCTCGAAGCCGGCCCGCTCACGGGAGAGACCACCCGGGCCAAGAGCCGACAGACGGCGCTTGTGGGTGAGACCCGACAGCGGGTTGTTCTGGTCCATGAACTGCGACAGCTGGCTGGTGCCGAAGAACTCCTTGATGGAGGCGACGACCGGCCGGATGTTGATCAGGGTCTGCGGCGTGATCGCCTCGACGTCCTGGGTGGTCATGCGCTCGCGCACGACCCGCTCCATACGGGCGAGACCCGTACGGACCTGGTTCTGGATGAGCTCGCCGACGTTGCGCAGGCGGCGGTTGCCGAAGTGGTCGATGTCGTCGGTCTCGACGACGATCGTCCGACCGGACTCGCCGACCGTCTCGGTCTCACCGGCGTGCAGCTTGACCAGGTACTTGATGGTCGCGATGACGTCGTCGGTGGTGAGCACGCCGGCGTCCAGCGGCTCGTCCGCGCCGAGCTTCTTGTTCACCTTGTAGCGGCCGACCTTCGCGAGGTCGTAGCGCTTCGGGTTGAAGTAGAGGTTCTCGAGCAGCGTCTGAGCGGCCTCGCGGGTGGGCGGCTCGCCCGGGCGGAGCTTGCGGTAGATGTCGAGCAGCGCGTCGTCCTGGCCCTGGGTGTGGTCCTTCTCCAGGGTGGCGCGCATGGACTCGTACTCGCCGAACTCCTCAAGGATCTGCTCGGTGCTCCAGCCGAGCGCCTTCAGGAGGACGGTGACCGACTGCTTGCGCTTGCGGTCGATGCGGACACCGACCATGTCGCGCTTGTCGATCTCCATCTCCAGCCAGGCACCCCGGGAGGGGATGATCTTGGCGGAGAAGATGTCCTTGTCGGACGTCTTGTCGATCGAGGAGTCGAAGTAGACACCCGGCGAGCGGACCAGCTGCGACACCACGACACGCTCGGTGCCGTTGATGACGAAGGTGCCCTTGTTGGTCATGAGCGGGAAGTCGCCCATGAAGACCGTCTGGGACTTGATCTCGCCGGTCTCGTTGTTGGTGAACTCGGCCGTGACGAAGAGCGGGGCGGCGAACGTGAAGTCGCGCTCCTTGCACTCGTCGATCGAGTTCTTCGGGGGCTCGAAGCGGTGGTCGCGGAACGTGAGCGACATCGACCCGGAGAAGTCCTCGATCGGAGAGATCTCCTCGAAGATCTCCTCCAGGCCGGACTTGGTGGGGACGTCTTGTCCACTGTCCAGAGCAGCCTCGACGCGAGCCTTCCAGGCGGCGTTGCCGAGGAGCCAGTCAAAGCTCTCGGTCTGCAGCGCGAGGAGGTTCGGAACCTCGAGGGGCTCCTTGATCTTTGCAAAAGAGATGCGCAGCGGGGCGGTGCTGGCGCCGTTGTTCGTATTCGCGGTCGAGGCGTTGCGCGAGGCGGCCAAGAGGGGGTCCTTCCGAGGGCTCGGACTCACTACGCGCGTACCGGTCCCAAATTGGACATGAGGGCAGAAAATCCCAGGTCAGGGAAGATCGGTCCACGATGCTCAGGATGGGTATGCCCCTGGTGACGGGCAGGAGGCAGCTAACAGGCAGCGCAAAGGGTCAGTGTAGCCAAGTGCCACACTGATGTCCAGTCGGGGTTTTCAGAGACCCACGTTGCTCTCAACAGCTCTTCTCAACACCTATGTCCAGCCCTGCGCGAGGTGCGCCCTTCTTTACTGCCCGCTTCGCCGTCGATCCATGCCTCGGATTCGGATCGATTCGGCGACGCGCCTTGAGAATTGCGCGCCGCGTGCGGTTCGTCAAGGGCCCCCTCGGCCCCGGCCGCCCTCGGGCCCCGCGAGAGGCGCACGGCGAAGATCACCATACTCGTCAACGCGGGAAGGGCAAGGCACCCTCCTCCGGTACGCCGAAAGGCGACCACCCGTACGGGTGATCGCCTTTCGCGATGTGACTCCGCGCCTCGCGGCACGGGGGTCCTGAGGAGTCAGAGGACTCCTCGGGTCACTTGACCTCGACGGAGGCGCCGGCGCCCTTGAGGGACTCGGCAGCCTTGTCCGCGGCGTCCTTCGCGACCTTCTCGAGGACGGGCTTCGGGGCGCCGTCCACGAGGTCCTTGGCCTCCTTCAGGCCGAGGGAGGTCAGCTCACGCACGACCTTGATGACCTGGATCTTCTTGTCACCGGCGGCGGTGAGGATGACGTCGAACTCGTCCTTCTCGTCCTCGACCGGGGCGGCCGGGCCGGCCTGGCCCGGACCCGCGACGGCGACGGCCGCGGCGGCGGTGACGTCGAACTTCTCCTCGAAGGCCTTCACGAACTCGGAGAGCTCGATGAGGGTGAGCTCCTCGAACTGAGCGAGCAGGTCTTCCTGGCTGAGCTTCGCCATGACAGGCGTCCTTCCACTATTCGGCAGGTGCCGGATGTATATGTCGGCGGGCGTACGTGGGGCCCGCTGGACCGCTGAGCGTGATTACTCGGCGGCCTCGGCGGGAGCCGGCGTACCGGCACCGCCCTGCTCCTCCAGCTTGACGCGAAGCGCTTCCGCGGTGCGGACGAACTTCGACGGCAGCGCCTGGAAGAGCTGCGCAGCCTGAGTCTGCTTGCCCTTCATGGCACCGGCCAGCTTGGCGAGCAGAACCTCGCGGGACTCGAGGTCCGCGAGCTGCTTGATGTCATCGGCGGACAGCGCCTTGCCGTCAAGGACACCGCCCTTGATGATCAGGTTCGGGTTGTCCTTGGCGAAGTCACGAAGACCCTTCGCCGACTCCACCGGGTCACCGGTGACGAAGGCAACCGCCGTCGGACCTGCGAACAGGTCGTCCAGCGTGTCGATCCCGGCCTCGTTGGCCGCAATCTTGGTCAGCGTGTTCTTCACCACGGCGTACTGGGCGTTCTCACCGAGCGAACGGCGCAGCTGCTTGAGCTGTGCCACGGTGAGACCCCGGTACTCGGTCAGCACGGCGGCGTTCGAGCTGCGGAACTGGTCCGCGAGCTCGGCTACCGCTGCAGCCTTGTCGGGCCTAGCCATAGCGTCGGCCTCCTTCCGGGTGATGAGGACCGCTCGAAAGGGACCGGAAAGACGAAACGCCCCGGCGCAGGCGCCAGGGCGTAGCTCGACCGAACGAAGTCCGGGAGCTCTCCACAGTCACCTGCGCAGGTCGTCCGCATCAACGGAGCCTTCGGTTTCCTGGATCCATCACAGATTCAAGAAACGACCAGCGGTCTTTGGCTTCCAAAGGAGAGTACGCGACTCGGGTCGCGCCGGGCAAATCCGTCCCGCTTCGGGTGCTGCCGGGAGGTTTGAACGTCCCGGAACCGGGTTAGGAAGCGGCTCCCTGCTGCTGCTTCATCAGCTCGGCGAAGTCGACGGTCTGGGCGGCCGGCGGGGCCTCGACCGACACCTTCACGCCGTAGTCGCTGTAGAACACCGTGGAGTTGAGCTCGCCGGTCTGCATCTCGCCGCGCTCGGTCTTCTTCACCAGCAGATCGTTCTCGTCCACCCAGATGTCGATCTTCTCGGTGGTGATCCCGGACGTGGCCAGCTGCTTCTTCAGCTCGGCGATCTCGTCGGCGTCCAGATTGCTGTTCTTGGCGGTCAGCTCGGCGACGTCGACCGTGCCCGAGTAGTGCGTGGCGCTGACGCCGCGCACGTCCTCCTGGCCGACCTTCTTCACGTCGCCGGAGGCCAGCAGCGACTTCACCCCCTGCTCCGGGGTGCTGTTCTGCATCTGGTCCTTCATCGCGGCGCCCGCGGCGCCGGAGAGCTTGGCCAGGTCGTCGTAGCTGTAGCTGATCCAGCGCTTGCCGCCGGTCTGCTGGGCCATGGCCTCGCCCATGTCCACCATGTACCCGTCCTTGAGGTAACGGGCCTCCATCGTGCCGTTGCTGCCGAGCTGCTTCATGCTGTCGGCCATGGCGCCGCCGGTGGACGTGATCTTCAGCGTGCCGGTGATGCCGTCGGACCAGTCGATGGCGCCCTGCTGCTTGGCGGACATCGTGCTGCCCATCGTCGTCGTGCCGTCGATCCGGGCCGAGTGCGCCTGGCCGGTCTTCTTCTGCACGGCGACCAGCGCGGCGATCGGGTCGACCTTCGCCACGGAGCGGCCGACGCTCTCGTTCTTGTCCCCGCCCTTGCCGGCGCCGTCGTCCGATCCCCCACAGGCCGCGACCGAGGTCAGCGCCGCCGCCACAGCGACGGACAGGCTCACGCGCCGTACGGTTTTGGTCAACATATGTGATTCCCACCCCTCGTTCGACTCTCGGTCACCCACGCTAACGCAGGGCTCCGACAGTCATGTCCACGTACGAATGAGGACGGGCCCCGCACCTCGAAAGGTTGCGGGGCCCGTCCCATGTCACACGTGACGCGGCGGTCGTACGAGCGCGGAGGCTCAGACGGCGGCCGGGTCCTCCTCGGTGAGGAGGTTACGGGTGCGGTTGGAGTCCAGCGGGATGCCGGGGCCCATCGTGGTCGCCAGGGCGGCCTTCTTGATGTAACGGCCCTTCGCCGCGGACGGCTTGAGGCGGAGGACCTCTTCCAGCGCCGCTGCGTAGTTCTCCACCAGCTTGGTCTCGTCGAAGGAGACCTTGCCGATGATGAAGTGCAGGTTCGAGTGCTTGTCGACGCGGAACTCGATCTTGCCGCCCTTGATGTCGTTGACAGCCTTCACGACATCGGGGGTGACCGTACCGGTCTTCGGGTTCGGCATCAGACCACGCGGACCGAGCACGCGGCCGAGGCGGCCGACCTTGCCCATGAGGTCCGGGGTTGCGACGACGGCGTCGAAGTCCAGACGGCCCTTCGCCACCTCGTCGATGAGCTCGTCGGAGCCGACGATGTCGGCGCCGGCGGCTTCCGCGGCCGCAGCACGGTCACCGGTCGCGAAGACCAGGACCCGGGCGGTCTTGCCGGTGCCGTGCGGGAGGTTCACGGTGCCGCGGACCATCTGGTCGGCCTTGCGCGGGTCAACACCCAGGCGGAAGGCGACCTCGACGGTGCCGTCGAACTTCGTGGTGGCGGTCTCCTTGGCGAGACGGACGGCCTCGAGCGGGGCGTACAGGCGCTCCCGGTCGATCTTGGCGTCCGCAGCGCGGAGGTTCTTGCTGCGCTTCACTTCTACTCCTGATGGTTTTCAGAGTGTGGAGTCGTGGTGCGGACCAGCGCCGGTCCTACCACTGAGGGCGTGGGGCTGAATCAGCCTTCGACCGTGATGCCCATGGAACGGGCGGTGCCAGCGATGATCTTCGACGCGGCGTCGAGGTCGTTGGCGTTCAGGTCGGGGAGCTTCGTCGTGGCGATCTCGCGGACCTGGGCAGCCGTCAGCTTGGCGACCTTGGTCTTGTGCGGCTCGCCGGAGCCCTTCTCCACACCCGCGGCCTTGAGGATCAGCTTGGCGGCCGGCGGAGTCTTGGTGATGAAGGTGAAGGAGCGGTCCTCGTAGACCGTGATCTCCACCGGCACGACCATGCCACGCTGCGACTCGGTCGCGGCGTTGTAGGCCTTGCAGAACTCCATGATGTTGACGCCGTGCTGACCCAGTGCGGGGCCGACCGGCGGGGCCGGGTTGGCCGCACCGGCGTTGATCTGGAGCTTGATAAGCCCCGTGACCTTCTTCTTCTTGGGAGGCATGTGCTCTCTCCGGGTCCTAGTGAGAGTTTTCGCCTTCATCCGGTCATCCGGATGCAGGCATACCGCACAACGATAACGGGTATAGCCGTGCGACCAAAAACCAAGCAGGTCAGACCGGCTGCGAGAGCCTGTCTGACCTGCTCGGTAGGCATGTGTCCAGAAGCGGGCGGAAAGCTCAGTTCTTCTGGATCTGGTCGAAGCTCAGCTCGACCGGGGTCTCGCGACCGAAGATCTCGACCAGGCCCTTGACCTTCTTCGAGTCGGCGTTGATCTCGTTGATCGTCGCCTGCAGCGTCGCGAACGGGCCGTCGGTGACGGTGACCGAGTCGCCGACCTCGAAGTCGAGGACCTCGACGGTGACCTTGCGGGCCGGAGCCGGCTTGCCCTCGGCCTCGGCGGCCTCGCGGGCGGCCTTCTCCTCGGCCTCCGGAGCGAGCATCTTGACGATCTCGTCCAGCGTCAGCGGGTACGGGTCGTAGGCGTTGCCCACGAAGCCGGTGACACCGGGGGTGTTGCGGACGACGCCCCAGGACTCGTTCGTCAGGTCCATGCGCACCAGGACGTAGCCCGGGAGCTTGTTCTGACGGACGTTCTTGCGCTCGCCGTTCTTGATCTGGACGATTTCCTCCTCAGGCACCTCGGCCTGATAGATGAACTCCTCCACGTTCAGCGAGACGGCGCGCTGCTCCAGGTTGGCCTTCACACGCTTCTCGTAACCGGCGTACGTGTGGATGACGTACCACTCGCCCGGCAGCCCGCGGAGCTCCTCGCGCAGGGCCGTGACGGGGTCGACGGGCTCGGCCGGCTCGGCCTCCTCCTCGTCGGCCGCGTCCGCGGTCTGCTCGGCGGTGTCCTCGGACGCCTCGTCGCCGGCCTCGGGGGCCTCGTCGGCGTCGGCGGCTTCGGCCTGGTCCGACTCCTCGGCGTCCGCCGCCTCGACGATGTCGAGCTCGTCCTCGGCGGACTCGAAGGCGCCCGCCGTCGGCTCGACGGCGTCGTTCAGGTTCGGGTCAGACACGGTGGCTTCTTCCTGGATACAGATGGGTGGAACATGCGAAAGGGGCGCCCATCAGGCGCCCTTCGCGTGGATCAGCCGAAGACGTACTTGATGACCCGCGCGAAACCGAAGTCAATCACGGTTACGAGGCCGATCATGACGACGACGAACGCAATCACCACAGTGGTGTACGTCGTCAGCTGGTTGCGCGTCGGCCAGACGACCTTGCGGAGCTCCGCGACGATCTGGCGGTAGAAGAGCGCGAGACGGCCCAGAGGGCCCTTCTTGCCGCGCTTGCCGCCCTTCCGGGTCTTCTTCTTCGACTCGGGGGCCTCGTCCTCGGCATCAGGCTTGTCGATGGAGCCCACGGCGTCCGTCACGCTTCTCACCTGATTCCGGGTCGTGGCCGTGCCGCGCCCGGTGGAGCCGCACGGCGGTGCATTGAAGTACGTACATGCGCACACATCCTGGCGAAGGAGTGTGTAGCAGGGCCGGAGGGACTTGAACCCCCAACCGCTGGTTTTGGAGACCAGTGCTCTACCAATTGAGCTACGACCCTTTGTGGATTCCACCAACCTACCGCATGTTCCCGGATGACCCGAGTGCAGGAACGGTGCGGCTGGTGAAGGCCAACGACAGGAGAGTGTACGTGCTCAGCGGCCCGGCGTCGAACAGAAAGCTGCTGATCGCTCCTGGTCGCTTCGTGTCCGCATGCTGTCCGAGTGCTGTCCGGTCCCTGAAACCCCCGTGCCGACGCGGAAAACGGTCTGCGAGCATGGGGGTCATGAGCGCTGCTACTTCTCCGTCCGAGAGCCGGGTCTCCGCCCGCATCGGTGCCATCTCCGAGTCCGCCACCCTCGCCGTCGACGCCAAGGCCAAGGCCCTCAAGGCCGCCGGCCGCCCGGTGATCGGCTTCGGTGCGGGCGAGCCCGACTTCCCGACCCCCGGCTACATCGTGGACGCCGCCGTCGAGGCGTGCCGCACCCCGAAGTACCACCGCTACACCCCGGCGGGCGGGCTCCCCGAGCTCAAGGCCGCCATCGCGGAGAAGACGCTGCGCGACTCCGGTTACGAGGTCGACGCGTCCCAGATCCTGGTGACCAACGGCGGCAAGCAGGCGATCTACGAGGCGTTCGCCGCGATCCTCGACCCGGGCGACGAGGTCATCGTCCCGGCCCCGTACTGGACCACCTACCCCGAGTCGATCCGGCTGGCCGGCGGCGTCCCGGTGGAGGTCGTGGCCGACGAGACCACCGGTTACCGGGTCTCCGTGGAGCAGCTGGAGGCGGCCCGTACCGAGCGTACGAAGGTCGTCCTGTTCGTCTCCCCGTCGAACCCGACCGGCGCGGTCTACAGCGAGGCCGACACCGAGGCGATCGGCCGCTGGGCCGTCGAGCACGGCCTCTGGGTGATGACCGACGAGATCTACGAGCACCTGGTCTACGGGGACGCGAAGTTCACCTCGCTCCCGGCGGTCGTGCCGGAGCTGCGCGACAAGTGCATCGTGGTCAACGGCGTCGCCAAGACGTACGCGATGACCGGCTGGCGCGTCGGGTGGATCATCGGCCCCAAGGACGTCGTGAAGGCCGCGACCAACCTCCAGTCGCACGCCACGTCCAACGTCGCCAACGTCTCGCAGGCCGCCGCGCTGGCCGCCGTCTCCGGGGACCTGGACGCGGTCGCCGAGATGCGCACCGCCTTCGACCGGCGCCGCCGGACCATCGTGAAGATGCTCAACGACATCGACGGCGTGTTCTGCCCGGAGCCCGAGGGCGCGTTCTACGCGTACCCCTCGGTCAAGGACCTGCTCGGCAAGGAGATCCGCGGCAAGCGCCCGCAGACCTCGGTAGAGCTGGCCGCGCTGATCCTGGACGAGGCCGAGGTGGCGGTCGTCCCGGGCGAGGCGTTCGGCACGCCGGGCTACCTGCGCCTGTCGTACGCGCTGGGCGACGACGACCTGGTCGAGGGCGTCTCGCGGCTCCAGAAGCTGCTGGGCGAGGCGAAGGCGTAAGCACCGCCCCCTTCCCGTAAAAGCGGCCCCCGATGCCGGAACCGGGGGTCGCTTTCGCGTTCGAGGGGGCACTCGATGGAGAAAGCGGCTACCGCGCCGCCCCCTCCGTGCGGCAGGATCTTGCAATGGAACGCGATGTACGTCTGTTGCCCAAGGCCCACCTTCACCTGCACTTCACCGGGTCGATGCGGCCCACGACGCTGCTGGAGCTCGCCGACAAGTACGGCGTGCGGCTGCCCGAGGCCCTGACCGGCGGCGAGCCGCCCAAGCTGCGCGCGACGGACGAACGGGGCTGGTTCCGCTTCCAGCGGCTGTACGACATCGCCCGGTCCTGCCTGCGGGCCCCCGAGGACATCCAGCGCCTGGTGCGCGAGGCCGCCCAGGAGGACGTGGCGGACGGCTCCGGATGGCTGGAGATCCAGGTCGACCCCACCTCGTACGCGCCCCTGCTCGGCGGCCTGATTCCGGCGATCGAGATCATCCTGGACGCGGTGGACGCCGCCTCGCGCGAGACCGGGCTGCCGATCCGGGTGGTGATCGCGGCGAACCGGATGAAGCACCCGCTGGACGCGCGGACCCTCGCGCGGCTCGCCGTGCGGTACGCGGACCGGGGCGTCGTCGGCTTCGGCCTCTCCAACGACGAACGGCGCGGGATGGCCCGTGACTTCGACCGGGCCTTCGCCATCGCCCGGGAGGGCGGTCTGCTGGCCGCCCCGCACGGCGGCGAGCTGTCCGGCCCGTCCAGCGTCCGGGACTGCCTGGACGACCTCGACGCGGCCCGTGTGGGGCACGGGGTGCGCTCCGCCGAGGACCCCCGGCTGCTGCGCCGGCTCGCGGAGGCGGGGGTGACCTGCGAGGTGTGCCCCGCGTCCAATGTGGCGCTCGGCGTCTACGAGAAGCCCGCCGATGTCCCCCTGCGCACTCTGTTCGACGCGGGGGTGCCGATGGCCCTCGGCGCGGACGACCCGCTGCTCTTCGGCTCCCGGCTGGCCGCGCAGTACGACCTGGTGCGCCGCCACCACGCGTTCACCGACGAGGAGCTGGCCGAGCTGGCCCGCCAGTCGGTGCGCGGTTCGACGGCGCCGGAGCCGGTGCGGGCGGAGCTGCTGGCGGGGGTCGACGCGTGGCTGGCGGGTCCGGCGGCCTGAGCCTCAGCCCGCGAGGCCGTTGAGCAGGGTGCGGGCGAGGGACGCCGCGAAGTCGTCGAGCGGCTGGGGCGGTTCGCCGTCGTCCGTGGCGTCGTAGGCGAAGGCGCGCTGGGCGCAGGCGCCGAGGAGCAGTGCCGCGGCCGCGTAGGTGTCGGCGTCGGGGCGGACGCGGCCGGCGGTCTGTTCGGCCCGGAGGTAGGTGTCGACGCCCCGGATGGGCAGGTGGGGGCCGGTGCCGAGCTCTCGCATGGCCGCGTCGTGGCGCTCCTTGAGCCTCGGTTCGGCGTACAGGGAGGCGGCGATCGGGAAGCTCTGCTCGTAGAACAGGGCGGCCTGGCGGGCGATGTCGGTGAGGTTCTCCTCGACCGACCGCTCCCCCGCGCCGGGGTCGGCGATGAGCTCGCGCAGATCGATCTTGGGCAGCCGTTCCTTGAGGACCACCACGAACAGCTCCTCCTTGCTGAGGAAGTTCTTGTAGAGCGCGGCCTCCGAGCAGCCGGCGGCCTTGGCGATCTCCTTGGTGGTGGTCCGGGCCAGGCCCTTGGTGAGCATGAGCTCGTGGGCGGCGTCGACGAGGCGGACGCGGGCCGGCTTCTGCTCCATGAGCACTCCGATAAGACTTGACGGGTGAGTGATTACCCACCCACTCTAGAGGTGAGTGAACACTTACCCACCTCGAAGGGGTGTGCCATGAAGCTCACGGTTTTTGGTGCGACCGGCGGTATCGGGCAGGAGATCGTCCGCCAGGCGGTGGCGGCGGGGCACGAGGTGACGGCGGTGGTCCGCGATCCCGCCCGGCTCGCGGTCCCGCTCTCGGGCATCACGGTGCACACGGCCGCCCGGGTGGACGACCCGGAGGCGCTGCGGGAGGCGGTGGCGGGCCGGGACGCGGTCCTCTCCGGCCTCGGGTCCAGGGGGCGGAAGGCCGACGGGATCGCCGAGCGGCTGACCAGCGCCGTGCTGACGGCCATGGAGGCGGAGGGCACCCGGCGGCTGCTGGTGGTCAGCGCCGCCCCGGTCATCCCCACGCCCGCGGACGAGCCGTTGCTCGACCGGATGATGCTCTCGATGATCGGCGCGGTCCTCAAGGAGGTGTACGCCGATCTCACCGCGATGGAGGCGGCGCTGGCGGCCTCGGCCACGGACTGGACGTCGGTGCGGCCGCCCAAGCTGACGAACGGGCCCCTGACGGGCACCTACCGCACGGTCGTCGGCGGCAACCCGCGCAGCGGCCGGTCCATCTCCCGGGCCGACGTGGCCCACGCGATGCTGGCGCTGATCGGCGACCCCGCGACGGTGAAGCAGGGCGTGGGCGTCGCGTACTGAAGGCGTGGAGCGCCCGGGGCACGGGGCCCGGGCGCTCTACAGGCTGACGCCCACCGTCACCGGTTCGTTGACCAGGGTGACGCCGAAGGCCGCGTGCACCCCGGCCACGACCTCGCGCGCCAGGGCGAGCAGGTCCTCCGTGGTCGCCGCGCCCCGGTTGGTGAGGGCGAGCGTGTGCTTGGTCGAGATGCGGGCGGGTCCGGTGCCGTAGCCCTTGGTGAAGCCGGCCCGGTCGATGAGCCAGGCGGCGGAGGTCTTGGTGCGTCCGTCACCGGCGGGGAAGGCGGGGGGCGTCACCTCGGGGCCGAGCCGGTCGGCGACCCGGGCGAGGAACGCGTCGAACTCGGCCTGTTCCAGGATCGGGTTGGTGAAGAACGACCCGGCCGACCAGGTGTCGTGGTCCTCGGGGTCCAGCACCATGCCCTTGCCGGCACGCAGCCGGAGCACCGTCGCGCGGGCATCGGCGGCGGGAACGCGCTCCCCCTCCTGGACGCCCATGGCCCGCGCGGTCTCCGGGTACTTCAGGGGCGCCGAGAGCCCGCCGGCCTCCTCCAGGCCGAAGCGGACGCGCAGCACCACGTACCGGTCGGGTTCGGCCTTGAAGCGGCTGTGACGGTAGGAGAACGCGCACTCGGAGTTGGGCAGGACGACCGTTTCCCGGGTGCGCCGGTCGTAGGCGACGACCTCCGTGATGGTGGCGGACACCTCCTGTCCGTACGCCCCGACGTTCTGGATGGGCGTCGCGCCCGCCGAGCCGGGGATGCCGGCCAGGCATTCGAGGCCCGCGAGGCCGGCCTCCACGGTGCGGGTGACGGCGTCGGTCCAGACCTCCCCGGCGGCCAGTTCCAGGGAGCCGCCGTCGAGGACGAAGCCCTTGGTGGCGATCCGCAGGGCGGTGCCCTCGAAGCCCTTGTCGCCGATGACCAGGTTGCTGCCGCCGCCGATGATCAGGAGCGGGGTGCCGCTGTCGTCGGCCTCGCGCACGGCGTCGATCACCTCGGTGTCCGTGGTGGCCGTGAGGAGCCGGGTGGCGGGGCCGCCGAGCCGGAAGGTGGTCAGGGGGGCGAGGGGCGCGTCGTGGAGTTCCTGCACGGGGACAAGGGTACGGTCCGTGGCCCCGCCGTCTGGGCGGGGCCACGGACCGTGTGGCGGGTGCGAGGTGCGTCAGGCGGGTACGGAGACCTGCTCCTCGGCGTGGGCCGGGGTCTCGGCCGTCTCCACGGCCGCCTCCTGCTGACCGGCGGCGCGGCGGCCGGGGATCATCAGGGCGACGAGCGCGGCCAGGGCGACGACTCCGGAGCCGATCCAGACGGCGGGCACGGTGCCGTCGGTGAAGGACTGCGCGGACTCCAGGCCGCCCTGCGAGGCGAAGACGGTGGTGAGCACGGCGACCCCGAGGGCGCCGCCGACCTCGCGGAGGGCGTTGTTGGCGCCGGACGCGATGCCCTGGTCACCGGGGCGGACGCTGGACATCACCAGGCTGGCGGCCGGCGCGAAGTACAGGGCCATTCCGATGCCGCCGATGATCAGGGCGGGCAGCTGCGAGACGTAGGAGGCGTCCGGGGCGACGACCAGGGCGAAGAGGGCGAGGCCGACCGCCTGGAGGGCGAGCCCGGTCACGACCACCGGGCGGCCGCCGAACCGGTCGGAGAGCATCCCGGCGATGGGGGCGACGAGCATCGGCATGCCGGTCCAGGGCAGCATCCGCAGCCCGGCCTCGGTCGGCGAGTAGCCCAGGACGCCCTGGAGGTACTGGCTGAGCAGGAAGATCGCGCCGAACATCCCGAGGTACATCAGCATGCTGGCGATGTTGATCCCGAAGAAGCCGCGGTCCCGGAAGAGCTGCATGGGGAGCATGGGCTTGCGGCCCCGGAAGCCGTGGCGGATGAAGGCGCCGATGAGCACGATGCCCGCGATGAGGGAGGTCAGGACGGTCGGGCTGGTCCAGCCGTCGGCGTTGGCGTTGACGAGGCCGTAGACGATGCCGAAGAGACCGCCGCTGACGAGGAGGGTGCCGGGGACGTCGAGCCGGGCTCCGGGGGCGTGCGACTCCGCGAGGCGGAAGCGGGCGAGCGGCAGGAGGAGCAGGCCGATCGGGACGTTCAGCCAGAAGATCCACTGCCAGGAGATGTGCTCGGTGAGGCTGCCGCCGATCAGGGGTCCGCTGGCCACGGCGAGGCCGGTCGCGGCGCTGAAGATGCCGAGCGCCATGCCCCGCCGGGCGGGCTCCACGGCGGCCGTGAGCAGGGTGAGCGTGAGCGGCATCATGATCGCGGCACCGACGCCCTGGACGGCGCGGAAGGCGATGAGTTCGTTGATGCCGGACGAGAGGGCGGCCGCGGCGGAGGCGCCGGTGAAGACGGTGAGGCCGGCGAGGAAGAGCCGGCGGCGGCCGAAGCGGTCACCGAGGGCGGCGCCGAACATCAGCAGGACGGCGAAGGTGAGCGTGTAGGCGTTGACCGTCCATTCCAGCTCCTCCATCTCCCCGCCGAGGCTTTCGCGGATGGACGGCAGGGCGGTGGTGACGACGAGGTTGTCGAGAGCCGCCATGAAGCCGGCGACGCTGGTGATGACGAGGGCCCAGGCCGCTCCCGCGCGGCCCTTCGATTGCTGGTTCACTGCTCCCCCTGAGGGTTAGTTATTGATGACTAACTTTTCTGGGCAGAAAACCGGGCGGAACCCGGGGTCGAACACGTTCAGGAGACCGGCTGGGCGGAGGCGTAGAAACCGGACCAGATCCGGTGTCCGGCCGGGAAGCCGAGCGAGGTCAGCGTGTTGGCGAGCATGCCGTACGCGAGGAACTGGGTGGTGTCGTTGACCTCGGCGCCGAGCGCGAGGTTGACGGAGTCGAAGAGCTCCAGCCAGCCGGCCCGCACCGACTCGCCGAACTCGTGGTCCCCGGCGGCCTCGGCGGCGGCGACGGCCGCGTACATCTGCATCTGCATGAGCAGCTTCTCGGGGTCGTCGGCGATCAGCTGCTGGTAGGCGCGGGCCATGGCGTGCAGCGCCTCTTCGCCGGCCAGCCCGTCGGCCGCCTCGGCGAAGACCCGCCGGGTCTCTTCGAGGCAGCGCTCGGCCGCCGCGAGGAACATCGCTTCCTTGTTGGGGAAGAGACGGAAGAGGTACGGCTGCGAGACACCCACCCGCTGGGCGATCACCGCGGTGGAGGTCGCACTGTACCCGCCGCGGGCGAACTCGGTGATCGCCGCGCGGATGACGCTCTCGCGTCGCTCATCTGCACTCATCCTTGCCATGCCCATAAGTTAGTACTCAATCACTAACTTCGTCAAGCGGGTGTCGGGCGGAGTTGCGAACCGGGGTACGCGTAAGGGGCACGGCCTCCTGGACCGTGCCCCTTACATCGCGTCGCGCCGCCGCCCGCCGTCAGGCGAGCTGCACCACGGCCCGGGACATGCCCAGGACCTTCTTGCCGTCGCTCATGACCGTCAGGTCGACGCGCACCCGCCGGTCGTCCAGCAGGGCGCCCACCTTGCCGCTGACCTCGATCTGCGCACCCTTGTCGTCGTCGGGGACCACGACGGGCTTGGTGAAGCGCACCCCGTACTCCACCACCGCGCCCGGGTCGCCGGTCCAGTCCGTGACCACGCGGATCGCCTCGGCCATCGTGAACATGCCGTGCGCGATCACATCGGGCAGCCCGACCTCGCGCGCGAAGCGCTCGTTCCAGTGGATCGGGTTGAAGTCGCCCGAGGCACCCGCGTACTGCACGAGGGTCGCCCGGGTGACCGGGAAGGACCGCGCCGGCAGCTCCGTACCGACCTCGACGGACTCGTAACTCACCTTCGCCGTCATCACGCCTCCTCGGCGGCGCGCGCCACCAGCTTCGTCCAGGCGGTCACGACCAGCTCACCGGACTCGTCGTGGACGTCCCCTCGGACGTCCAGGATGTCGTTGCCCGCCATCGACTTCACGGCCTCGATGGTCGAGACGACCGACAGCCGGTCACCGGCGCGCACGGGGCGGACGTAGACGAACTTCTGGTCGCCGTGCACGACCCGGCTGTAGTCCAGGCCGAGCTGGGGGTCCTCGATGACCTGGCCGGCGGCCTTGAAGGTGATCGAGAACACGAAGGTCGGCGGCGCGATCACATCGGCGTGGCCGAGGGCCTTGGCGGCCTCGGGGTCGGTGTACGCGGGGTGGGCGTCGCCCACGGCCTCGGCGAACTCGCGGATCTTCTCCCGTCCGACCTCGTACGGCGCGGTGGGCGGATAGGTCCGTCCCACGAAGGACTGGTCGAGCGCCATGAACTCGCAACCTCCTGATGAAAGAACGACTGGGCCGGCCTGTGACGGCGTCCGGCCCCATTCAACGCCAAACCCGCCGCACAACGACACGAGGCCGCCCCCCGAAGGGGACGGCCTCGTGTACGAGCCTGATTCAGCGCGTTTCGCGGTGCGCGGTGTGCGAGTTGCAGCGCGGGCAGTGCTTCTTCATCTCAAGACGGTCCGGGTTGTTACGCCGGTTCTTCTTGGTGATGTAGTTCCGCTCCTTGCACTCCACGCAGGCCAGCGTGATCTTCGGGCGGACGTCGGTGGCAGCCACGTGAGTGCTCCTTGGACGGACGATGGACGGATGAACGCAAAAAAGAGTAGCCGATCGAAGGACCGACCCCACAATCGGCTACTTTTAGTAGCGGTGACCGGACTTGAACCGGTGACACAGCGATTATGAGCCGCTTGCTCTACCGACTGAGCTACACCGCTTTGATGACTGGGCCCCCCGCCGAAGCGGGGTTTCCGATCACCAGAGCCCCAATGCGGAATCGAACCGCAGACCTTCTCCTTACCATGGAGACGCTCTACCGACTGAGCTATTGGGGCGAGCGATGAAGACATTACACGCTCGGTCGCCGATCGCCCAAATCCGTTTCCCGGTGCCCGCCCGACCTGGTCGCGTACCCCGCTCGGGGCTCCCTCACACCGCTGATCAGCAAGGCCGCACCGGTACGACTATTGCGCTCCTCCGCCGACCGGGCCGCGCCCGCCCCTAGGCTCTACTCACTCTGCGTGATCTTGACCCCTTCCCAGGAGCACGATGTCCGACAGCCAGCCGCGGCGGCCCGACGACCACGCGGCCGACACCACCGGCGGCCCGGAGACCTCCGCCCTGACGCTCTGCGGCGCCCGTCTCGCCGACGGCCGCGTCGTGGACGTACGCGTCTGCGGCGGCCGCATCGAGGCCGTCGGGACCGCGGGCAGCCTCACCGCCGCCCCCGGCGCCCGCCTCGACCTGCGCGGCCACCTCCTGCTCCCCGCGCCCGCCGAGCCGCACGCCCACAGCGACACCGCCCTCACCGCGGACGGCTCCGGGCCCGTGTCCGAGCGGCCCGAGGACATCCGGCGCCGCGCCACGGAGGCCGCCCTGCTCCAGCTCGGCCACGGCGCGACGGCCCTGCGCTCGCACGTGCGGATCGGCGGCCCCCAGGGACTGGCGGCGCTCGAAGCCGTCCTCCAGGCCCGGCGCTCGCTGCGCGGCCTGGCCGACCTGACCCCGGTCGCCGTCCCCCGGCTGCTCACCGGCGTCGCCGGGGCGGGCAACCTGTCGATGCTCCGCGACGCGGTGAAGATGGGCGCCGGCGCGGTCGGCGGCCGCCCGGACCTCGACCCGGACCCGGCGGGATACGTGGAGGCCGTCCTGGAGGTCGCCGCCGAGCACGGCTGCCCCGTGGACCTGCACCTGGACGGCGACGACCCCGCCCGCCTCGCCCGGTTCGCCGCGCTGGCGGGCGGCCTGCGCCAGGAGGTCACCATCGGCCCCTGCGCCGGTCTCGCCCGCCTCCCCGCCGACGTCGCCGCCCGGGCGGCCGGCCAGCTCGCGGCGGCCGGGGTGAGCGTCACCTGCCTCCCCCAGGGCGGCTGCTGCGGTACGGAACACCGGGGCGCCGCCCCCGTACGGCTGCTGCGGGAGGCCGGGGTGCGGGTCGCCGCGGGCAGCGGTGCCCTGCGCGATCCGGCCAACCCGGTGGGGCGCGGCGACCCGCTGGAGGCGGCGTTCCTGCTGGCCTCGCAGGGCGGCCTGCGCCCCGAGCACGCCTACGCGGCGGTGTCCGCCGACGCCCGGCACGTCATGGGGCTCCCCGAGGTCCGCGTCGAGGCGGGCTTCCCGGCCGAGCTGCTCGCCGTACGCGGGGACGGGCTGGCCGGGGCGCTGTCGCTGGCGTACAGCCGGATCGTGGTGCACCGGGGGCGGGTGGTGGCCCGGACCAGCGCGGTGCGCGAGTACTGCGACTCGGAGGCCGGCGGCGGGCCCGGTCTTCCCCGCCAGGGACGGCCGGAATCCACCGGCGGGCCGTGAGCGTCGCGGCGCGCTCCGGCGTACCGTCGGTCGTATGCGCATTGTCATCGCAGGTGGACATGGTCAGATCGCGCTGCGGCTGGAGCGGTTGCTCGCCGCGCGCGGGGATGAGGCGGCCGGCATCATCCGCAACCCCGGACAGAGCGACGACCTCAGGGCGGTGGGCGCCGAGCCCGTGGTGCTGGATCTGGAATCGGCCACGGTCGACGAGGTCGCCGAGGCACTGCGGGGCGCCGACGCGGCGGTCTTCGCGGCCGGTGCGGGCCCCAACAGCGGCACGGCCCGCAAGGACACCGTGGACCGGGGCGCGGCCGTGCTCTTCGCGGACGCGGCGGAGCGGGCGGGGGTGCGGCGTTACGTCGTGGTCTCGTCCATGGGCGCGGACCCGGACCACGCCGGGGACGAGGTGTTCGACGTGTATCTGCGGGCCAAGGGCGAGGCGGACGCGGACGTACGCTCCCGCTCCGCCCTGGACTGGACGATCCTGCGCCCCGGGATGCTCACCAACGACGCCGGCACCGGCCAGGTCCTCCTGGCCGCCTCCACGGGCCGGGGCCCGGTCCCCCGCGACGACGTGGCGGCGGCCCTGGTCGAGCTCCTGGACACCCCGGCCACGGCGGGCCTGACCCTGGAACTGATCTCGGGCAACGTGCCGTTGACGGTCGCGGTGAAGGACATCGCGGGCAACTGACCCACCCCACGAAGAAGGCCCCCGTTCGAAGAACGGGGGCCTTGCTTGTGGCGGCGCCAGGGTTCGAACCTGGGTAGGCTGAGCCGGCAGATTTACAGTCTGCTCCCTTTGGCCACTCGGGCACACCGCCAAGGGATGCCGCCTTCGAGTCCGGGTTTCCCGCGGTGCTCTCTGGCAACGACGTAAACAATACCTGATGACCGAGGGTGCTACGCCACCGGATTGTTCGGAGGCCCGGGCGGTCTCGGGTGGCTAGGCTTTACGCGGCCGCTGCGCCAGGTACGCACTTTCCAGCACCCCCGATCCAAGGAGCCACACGTCATGGCCGACTCCAGTTTCGACATCGTCTCGAAGGTCGAGCGGCAGGAGGTCGACAACGCCCTCAACCAGGCCGCCAAGGAGATCTCCACCCGTTACGACTTCAAGGGCACGGACGCGTCGATCGCGTGGTCCGGCGAGAAGATCCTGATGCAGGCGAACGGCGAGGAGCGGGTCAAGGCCATCCTCGACATCTTCCAGTCCAAGCTGATCAAGCGCGGGATCTCGCTGAAGTCGCTGGACGCCGGTGAGCCGCAGCTGTCCGGCAAGGAGTACAAGCTGTTCGCCTCGATCGAGGAGGGCATCTCGCAGGAGAACGCCAAGAAGGTCGCGAAGATCATCCGCGACGAGGGGCCCAAGGGCGTCAAGGCCCAGGTCCAGGGCGAGGAGCTGCGGGTCACCTCGAAGAGCCGGGACGATCTGCAGGCCGTGCAGGCGCTGCTGAAGGCCCAGGACTTCGACTTCGACGTGCAGTTCGCGAACTACCGCTAGAACGTCGTGGTCCGGGCACGGAACCCCTCGTTCCGTGCCCGGACTGCATGTCCGAATACCGCCGGTTCCGGCGGTTCGGGCGCAGCAGACTGGTCCGTGGCGGCCGGCTTCCCGGCCGGTCGTACGGACGAGGAGAGGGACCGGTCATGACCATGTACGCGACGGTCGACAGCCCGCTGGGTGAACTGCTGCTGGTCGGGGAAGAGGCCCCGGGCGGGGCGGGTGTCGCGCTCGTCTCGCTCTCCGTGCCGGGCCAGAAGGGCGGCACCGTCGTCCAGGACGGCTGGGTGTACGCGCCGGAGGCGTTCGCGGGGGTCGCCGCCCAGTTGCGGGAGTACTTCGAGGGGCGCAGGACGCGCTTCGAGCTGGTGTACGCGCAGGGGCGGGGCACCGAGTTCCAGCGGCGGGTCTGGGCCGCGCTGGACGCCGTTCCGTACGGCGAGACGGTCTCGTACGGGGAGATCGCCGCGCGCGTCGGCGCGAGCGGCGCCGGGGTGCGGGCCGTGGGCACGGCGATCGGGCGCAATCCGCTGCTCGTCGTGCGGCCGTGCCACCGGGTGATCGGCGCGGACGGCGCGCTGCGCGGGTACGCGGGCGGGCTTGAGCGCAAGGAACGGCTGCTGGGGCTCGAAGGGGCCCTGGCGGGGCGTTGACGGGCCGCCGCTGATGGACGGGCTCTTCCCCAGGTCGCGGGCGGTCGTCGCGCCGGGGGCCGTGCATGTGCCCGACTGGCTGTCGCCGGAGCGGCAGCGGGAGTTGGTGGCGGCGTGCCGGGAGTGGGCGCGGGGGCCCGTGCCGCTGCGGCACACCGCGTTGCCGGGTGGCGGGGTCATGTCGGTGCGGACGGTGTGCCTCGGGTGGCACTGGCAGCCGTACCGCTACTCGCGTACCGCCGACGATGTGAACGGCGCCCCGGTCGTCCCGTTCCCGGGCTGGCTCGCGGAGTTGGGGCGGGCGGCGGTGGCGGAGGCGTACGGGCCGGAAGGCGGCTCGGAGGCGTACGCACCGGATGCCGCGCTGGTCAACTTCTACGACGGCACGGCCCGGATGGGCATGCACCGGGACAACGAGGAACGGTCCGGGGCGCCCGTGGTGTCGCTCAGCCTCGGCGACACGTGTGTCTTCCGGTTCGGCAACACGGAGGGCCGGGGCAGGCCGTGGACGGACGTGGAGCTGGCGTCCGGGGACCTGTTCGTGTTCGGCGGTCCGGCACGCCGGGCGTTCCACGGAGTGCCGGTGGTCCGGCCCGGCACCGCCCCTCCCGGTACGGGGATGAGCGGTGGCCGGCTCAATGTGACGTTGCGTGAAACAGGGTTGGGCGGCTGAGGTCAGCGGCGTTCGCGGGAGTTGCCGAAGAGCAGCCGGTAGGCGATCAGCAGGATCAGTGAGCCGCCGATGGCCGCGACCCAGGTCGCCGGGTCGAAGAAGTCCTTGGTGATCTCGCGGTCCAGGAAGCGCGACGATATCCAGCCGCCGAGGAACGCGCCGACGATCCCTATGAGCGTGGTGCCGATCAGGCCGCCGGGGTCGCGCCCCGGCAGCAGGATCTTGGCGATGACGCCCGCGATGAGCCCGAGAATGATCCAGCCGATAATGGTCATGCGTGCGAACCTACCCGTCCCTCTGTCCTGGAATCCAAGACGCCGGGGACGGGCGGGTGGTTGCGTGCGCCGCGGTCCGGGGGCCTACCAGCCGGCGAACTGCTCGTCGGTGCGCACGATCTCCTTGCCGAAGGGCATCAGGGACACCGGGATCAGCTTGAAGTTGGCGATGCCCAGGGGGATTCCGATGATCGTGAGGCACAGGGCGATGCCCGTGGTGATGTGACCGAGCGCCAGCCACCAGCCGGCGAGGATCAGCCAGAGCACGTTGCCCACGCAGGACGGGCCGCCCGCGTCCCGGCGGTCGACCACCCGGTGGCCGAAGGGCCACAGGGCGTAGACGCCGATCCGGAAGGCGGCCAGGCCGAAGGGGATGCCGATGATCGTGATGCAGAGCAGGAGTCCCGCGAGCAGGTAGCCGAGGAACATCCAGAATCCGCAGAGGACCAGCCAAATGACGTTCAGAATGGTTTTCACGGGCGAGGACCTGCCATCTGCTCGAGTCGGGCGATGCGCTCCGCCATCGGCGGGTGCGTCGAGAACATCTTGGACATCCCCTGCCCCGCGCGGAACGGGTTGGCGATCATCATGTGGCTCGCGGTCTCGATCCGGGGCTCCGGGGGCAGCGGAAGCTGCTGTGTCCCCGCCTCCAGCTTCCGCAGGGCACCGGCGAGGGCCAGCGGGTCGCCGGTGAGCCGGGCGCCCGAGGCGTCCGCCTCGTACTCCCGGGAGCGGCTGACGGCCAGCTGGATGACGGACGCGGCGAGCGGGCCCAGGATCATGATCAGCAGCATGCCGAGGAGGCCCGGTCCCTCGTCGTCGTTGGAGCGGCCGACCGGGATCAGCCAGGCGAAGTTGACCAGGAACATCACGACGGAGGCCAGCGCTCCGGCGACGGACGAGATGAGGATGTCCCGGTTGTAGACGTGGCTCAGCTCGTGGCCGAGGACGCCCCGCAGCTCGCGCTCGTCCAGGAGGCTCAGGATGCCCTCGGTGCAGCAGACCGCCGCGTTGCGCGGATTGCGGCCGGTCGCGAAGGCGTTGGGGGCCTGGGTCGGGGAGATGTAGAGCCGGGGCATGGGCTGGCGCGCCGAGGTGGAGAGCTCGCGGACCATGCGGTAGAGCTGGGGCGCCTCGAATTCGCTCACGGGGCGGGCGCGCATGGCCCGCAGCGCCAGCTTGTCGCTGTTCCAGTACGCGTACGCGTTGGTGCCGACCGCCACCACGAGGGCGACGATCAGGCCCGTACGGCCGAAGAAGCTGCCGATGACGATGATGAGTGCGGACAGGCCCCCGAGGAGTACGGCGGTTCTCAGCCCGTTGTGCCGGCGGTGCACGGTACGCCCTCCAAATCGTGCAGCAGGGGAGCCCTTGGCGGGTGGGGCCCCACCGCTCAGTGGAGCCTCCCGTACTGGTCAACGCCAGGCGGCGGGAGCGAGTTCCCTGGTCCGGACGGCCCGACGGCCCAGGCCGGCCCCGCTGTACGCGTGGGTCCGGGCTCTGGGCCGTCCGGGTGGAGGGGTGGGGTGCGCTCAGCGCTGGGCGGGGAGCTTCGCGAGTTCCACGGCCTCGGGGTCGGGCTCGACCTCGCTGGTGCAGTGGGCGCAGCGGGAGGCGATGGCCGGGATCTCCGTGTAGCAGCGGGGGCAGTCGCGCAGGGCGGCCTTGATGTCGACCGGCTCGTCGGCCTTCTTGGCGTTGAAGCGGTCCTGGACCTTGGCCATCGGCATGACGACGCCGAAGTAGAGGACGGCGGCGGTGATGAGGAAGGCGATGGCGGCGGCGATGAACAGGCCGTACGGGAACTTCACGCCGTCGACCGTGAAGTGCGCGTTGCTGAAGTCGCCGGTGCCGCGCGTGATGATGCCGATCAGCGGCACGATGAAGCCGTTGCTGAACCCGGTGACGACCGCGGTGAACGCGGCTCCGACGGCGAGACCGACCGCCATGGAGATGACGTTCCCGCGCAGGATGAAGTCCTTGAACCCGCTCAGCACTGCTCTGGCTCCTTGTGGTGTTGAGAACGTCGTACGCGTTCCAAGGCACCGACCTTGCCCTGTGCGGGCGGCCCGGGGCAAGCCGATCTTGTCACCTTTCGAACAGGTGATCGATATCAGAAGAGATTGACGGCGGCGAATCTCAGCACGGTCTGCGGAGCGCCCGACAGGACGACTCCGGCGGCCGCGGTGAGGACGATCGCCGCGGTCAGGGGCGCCGGGACGCGGTGCCGTACGGCGGGCGCGGCCTCTTCCCCGTCGGCGGGCGCGCGGAACAGGGCGGCCGTCCACTGGAGGTAGTAGTACAGGGCGACGACGACGTTGACGGCCATCACGACGGCGAGCCAGCCCAGGCCCGCGTCGACGGCCGCGGAGAACACCGTGACCTTGGCGAAGAGCCCGATGATCCCCGGCGGCAGCCCGGCCAGGCAGAGCAGGAAGAACGCCAGCGCCAGGGCGGCCAGGGGCCGGGTGGCGTACAGGCCGCGGTAGTCGTCCAGACGGTTGCCGGGGCGGGTACGGGCGACCAGGGCGGCCACCGCGAACGCGCCGAGGTTCACGACGGCGTACATCAGGGCGTACGCGACGGTGGAGCCGATCCTGCGCTCCCCGGCGTACGCGGCGGCGGCGATCGGGACCAGCAGGTACCCGGCCTGGGCGACGGAGGACCAGGCGAGCAGGCGTACGGCGCTGCGCGCGCGGGAAGCGCTCTGGCGCAGCGCGGCGACGTTGCCGACGGTCATCGTGAGCGCGGCGAGGACCGCGAGGGCGGGGCCCCACACGTCCGCGTAGGCCGGGAAGGCGATCACGGTGACGAGGATGAGGCCGGTGAAGCCGACCGCCTTGCCGACGACCGAGAGGTAGGCGGCGATGGGCAGCGGGGCGCCGACGTAGGTGTCGGGCACCCAGAAGTGGAAGGGCGCGGCGGCCGTCTTGAAGGCGAAGCCGACCAGGGTCAGCGCGACGCCCGCCCCGGCGAGGGTGGAGAGCTGGGGGTCGACGCGGCCGAGGCGCCCGGCCAGGTCCGTGAGGTGGAGCGTGCCGGTGGCCGCGTACACGAAGCTGACGCCGAGGAGCATCACGGCGGTGGCGGTCACGGAGGACAGGAAGAACTTGAGCGCGGCCTCGGAGGAGCGCCGGTCGCCGCGCTTGATGCCGACGAGGGCGAACGCGGGCAGCGAGGCGACTTCGAGGGCGATGACCAGCGTGGCGAGGTCCCGCGACGCGGGCAGGAGCGCGGCGCCGGCGGCGGACGAGAGCAGCAGGAACCAGAACTCGCCGGCCGGGAGCTTGCGGGTGTCGCCGATCGAGAGCAGCGCGGTGAGCAGGGCGCCGCCGAGCACGAGGGCCTGGATGACCAGCGTGAAGTGGTCGGCGGTGTAGCTGCAGGCGTGGCTGCCGGTGGTGAGGCAGAAGGTGGAGCGGTCGCCTTCGTGGAGCGGGATGATCAGGGCGAGCGAGGCGACGAGCCCGGCGACGGCCCCGTAGCCGAGGAGCGGTTTGCGGGCCTCGGCGACGAAGAGGTCGGCGACCAGGACGACGAGGGCGACGGCCGCGGCGGTGAGCGGGGGCGCGATGGCGAGCCAGTCGACGGACTGGACGAGGCTGGTGGCGCTCTCGGCCGCTGTGGTCACGACTTGCCTCCTGCGAGGAGCTTCTGCACGGCCGGGTCGGTGAGGCCGAGGAGGACGGCGGGCCACAGGCCGGCGAGGACGGTGAGGGCCGCGAGGGGGGTCCAGGCGGCGAATTCATAGCTCTGGACGTCGGCGATCGGCTGCGGTTCGTCGCGCTGGGCGCCCATGCAGACGCGGCGGACCACGATCAGCAGGTACGCAGCGGTGAGCAGGGTGCCGAAGGCGGCGATCGACATGAACGTCAGGAAGGCGGGCCTGCTCAGCCCCTCGGCCGGGTCGAACGCGCCGAACAGGGCCAGCATCTCGCCCCAGAACCCGGCGAGTCCCGGCAGCCCGAGGGAGGCGACCGCGGCGAACGCGAGGAGGCCGCCGAGGCGGGGCGCGCGGCCGTAGAGCGCGGCGCCGGTGGCTCCGGCGAGGGTGTCCAGGTCGGCGGTGCCGTACCGGTCCTTGACGGCGCCGACCAGGAAGAACAGCAGGCCGGTGATGAGCCCGTGGGCGATGTTGGCGAAGAGCGCGCCGTTGACGCCGGTGGGCGTCATGCTCGCGATGCCGAGGAGCACGAAGCCCATGTGGCCGACGGAGGAGTACGCGATGAGCCGCTTCAGGTCGCCCTTGGCGCCGGGCCGGGCGAGGGCCAGGCAGGCGAGCGACCCGTAGACGATCCCGGCGACGGCGAAGGCCGCGAGGTACGGGGCGAAGGTGTGCATCCCGTCGGGGGCGACCGGGAGCAGGATGCGGACGAAACCGTACGTGCCCATCTTCAGCAGGACGCCCGCGAGGAGCACGGAGCCGACGGTCGGGGCGGCGGTGTGGGCGTCGGGCAGCCAGCTGTGGAGCGGCCACATCGGGGTCTTCACGGCGAGCCCGATCCCGATCGCCAGAACGGCGGTGACCTGCACGGACGAGGTGAGCCCGCGGCCGTTGTCAGTGGCGAGTGCCACCATGTCGAAGGTGCCGCTCTTCAGTCCGATGAGGAGCAGGCCCAGCAGCATGACGACCGAGCCGAGCAGTGTGTAGAGGATGAACTTCCAGGCGGCCGCCTGCCTCCCCGCACCGCCCCATCGGGCGATCAGGAAGTACATCGGGATGAGCACCATCTCGAACGCCAGGAAGAACAGGATCAGGTCGAGGACGGCGAAGGTGGCGAGGGTGCCGGACTCCAGGAGGAGGACCAGCGCGACGAACGCCTTCGGGGAGGGGCCTTCGGGCAGCTTGAAGTAGCTGTAGAGCGCGCAGAGGAAGGTCAGCAGCGCGGTCAGGACGAGCAGGGGGAGCGAGATGCCGTCGATGCCGAGGTGGATGCGCACGTCGAGCGCCGGGATCCAGCTGATGTCGGTGGTGGCCTGCATCTTCGACGGGTGGTCGTGGTCGAAGCCGGCGGCCAGCACCAGGGTCGCCAGGAGGATGACCCCGGTGACGGTCACGCCGTGGCGGAGCACGGCCTGGTCGGGGCTGCGGCCCTTCAGCCCGGGCGGGGCGGGGAGCAGGGCGGCGACGGCCCCGATGAGCGGGCCGACGACGACGAACGCCAGAAGGAACTGCATCACGGATGCGCTGATATCGATCACGGCTCAGGACCCCGCGTTGACGTTGGCGAAGACGACGGCGGCGACCGCCAGGACCAGGGAACCGGCCAGCAGTGCGCTGAGGTAGGTCTGCACATTGCCGGTCTGGGCGCGCCGGACGGCCGTGCCGAGCCAGCGTGCGCCGGTGGCGGAGCCGCGTACGTAGGTCTCGACGACCTCGCGGTCCAGGAAGCGGACGAGGCGGGCCGCGGCCTGGACGGGGCGGACGAACAGCGCCGCGTACAGGGCGTCGAGGTGGAAGCCGGTGGCCGCGTGGCGGTGGAGCGGGCCGAGCAGCAGGCGTCCGGGGTCGGCGGGGTCGGGGGCGTCCCCGGCCGGGCCGTAGGCGGCGGTGCGGGCCTCGATGGCCTCGATCTCCACGAGGGCCGGTTCCGCGTCCGGGTGGGCGACGACCGAGCCCATGGGGACGCGGGCGGCGAGCGCGGTGGTGTGGCGCCAGGCCGCGTAGGTGACCAGGCCGCCGACGAGGCCGACACCGGTGGACAGGACCGCGGTGGTCAGCGAGGGGACGAGGCGGTGGCCGTCGAACCAGTCGCCGATGACGCCGACGCTCAGCCCGAGGGCGATGGTCGGGACGGCCAGGACCCACAGGACGGCGGTCATGGCGGCGGGCTGCCTGCCGTGGTCGGGGGCCTCGGCGCCCCGGCCGCGGAAGGCGAGGAGCCAGAGGCGGGTGGCGTAGGCGGCGGTGAGCACGGCGGCCAGCAGCCCGGCGACGAGGACCGTCCAGCCGGCGGCGGCCGGGGCGACGTGCCGGTCACCGAGGGCGGTGTGCTCGGCGGCGACGAGGACGGCTTCCTTGGAGAAGAAGCCGGCGAACGGGGGGATGGCGGCGAGCGCGAGCAGCGCGACGGTCATCGTCCAGTAGGCGTCCGGGATGCGGCGGGCGAGGCCGCTCATCCGGGACATGGCGGCCAGTGAGTTGGTGCCGGCGGCGTGGATGACGACGCCGGCCGCGAGGAAGAGGACCGCCTTGAAGGCACCGTGCGAGATGAGGTGGAAGACGGCGGCCCCCCGGTCGCCGACGGCCAGGGCGCCCGACATGTAGCCGAGCTGCCCGATGGTCGAGTAGGCGAGGACGCGCTTGATGTCGTCCTGGGCGAGCGCGGCGAGCCCGGACCCGATCATGGTGACGGCCGCCATCAGGGCGAGGACGACCAGGGCCGCGCCGGAGGCCGCGAAGACGGGGAGGAGCCGGGCGACGAAGTAGATGCCGGCGGCGACCATCGTCGCCGCGTGGATCAGCGCCGAGACGGGGGTGGGGCCGGCCATGGCGTCGGGGAGCCAGGTGTGCAGGGGGAACTGCGCGGACTTGCCCGCGACCCCGGCCAGGAGGAGGAGCGCGATGAGGGTGGGGTGATCGAGGCCGCCGTGGGCGACGGCGCCCAGGATGCGGGTGATGCGGAAGGAGCCGGTGTCGGCGGCGAGCGCGAACAGGCCGATGAGGAAGGGGACGTCGCCCAGCTTGGTGACCAGGAACGCCTTCAGGGACGCGGCGCGCGCCTCGGGCGTCTCCCAGTAGTGGCCGACCAGGAAGTACGAGCAGATGCCCATGACCTCCCAGCCGACCAGCAGCACCATCAGGTCGCCGGAGTAGACGACGAGCAGCATCGCGGAGGTGAAGAGGGAGACCAGCGCCGCGTACGAGGGGTAGCGGGGGTCGTCGCGGAGATACGCGGTCGAGTAGATCTGCACGCAGCTCGCGACCAGGGCGACCAGCACGGCGACGAGGACGGCGAAGCCGTCGAGGTGCAGCGCGAGGTCGATGGGGACGGAGCCGGTGGGGGTGAGCTGGGTCGCCGCGTCGATGGCCCGGCCGCCGCCCTGGCGCGCGGCCACGGTGGCCGCGAGGACGAGCGAGACGAGGGAGGGCAGGACGGCGAGCGGGCGCACGTACTCGGGTGCGGTGCGACCGAGGAGCAGCCCGGCCGCCGCGCCGAGGAACGGGAGGAGGGGGACGAGGACGGCGAGGGTCGTGGTGGTCACGGGGTGGCCTCTGCCTTCTTTGCCTTCCCTGCCGCAGCAGTGGCCTGGTCTTCGGGGTCGGGGGCGTCGTCCTCGTCGTCGCCGGCCGGGACGGTCTCGGCCTCGTCGGTCTCGGCGGTGTCGCGGAGGCGGTCGACGGCGGAGCTGCCCCGGTTGCGGTAGACGGCGAGGACGATCGCCAGGCCGATGCCGATCTCCGCCGCCGCGATGGCGATGGTGAACAGGGTGAGGGCCTGGCCGGAGTGCAGGCGGTCGCGGAGCCAGACGTCGAACGCGACCAGGTTGAGGTTGACGGCGTTGAGCATCAGCTCGACGGACATCAGGACGAGGATCGCGTTGCGGCGGGCGAGGACTCCGTACAGCCCGGTGCAGAAGAGGAGGGCGGCGAGCACCGCGGGATAGGCGAGGTGCATCAGCGCGCGTCCTCTCGGGGCGGGGTGGCGTCGGCCCGGTCCGCTGCCCGGCCGCCCTTGCGGGAGAGGACGATCGCGCCGACCAGCGCGGCGAGCAGGAGGACGGAGAGCGCTTCGAAGGGCA
Source organism: Streptomyces sp. CB01249 (assembly GCF_001905735.1). Classification (GTDB taxonomy): domain Bacteria; phylum Actinomycetota; class Actinomycetes; order Streptomycetales; family Streptomycetaceae; genus Streptomyces. Next base: position 429,137 of record NZ_LISW01000002.1, on the reverse strand, counting down.
GCACCCAGTTACGGAAGAGGAAGGCGCCGGTGACCTCGGTGGAGCCCTGGGCGGGCCGGTCCAGCTCGATCCACGTCGTACGGAAGGCGTCCACGACGACCCAGACCAGGGCGCCGGCGGAGGCGACGGCGACCGCGAGGGCGGGCAGGCGGTTCTCCGAGTCGGCGTCCGGGGAGCGGCCGATCGGGGCCCTGGTGAGCATCAGCCCGAACAGGAGGAGGACGACGACGGAGCCCACGTAGATCAGTACCTGCACCCAGGCGATGAACTCCGCCGTGAGCAGGAGGTATTCGACGGCGAGGCCGCCGAGCGCCACGATCAGCCAGAGGGCGGCGTGCACCAGCTGCCTGGTCGTGACGGTCACGAGGGCCGCGCCGAGGGTGGCGATGCCGACGAGGACGAAGGCGATCTCGACGCCTGCCGGGGAGAGGAAGCCGGGGGCCGCCTCGGCGGCCGCGAGGGCGGTGATCACTCGTCGCCCTCCTCTGCGGCGGCTTCCTGTGCCTGCTGTTCCTGCTGGGCGCGGAGCTTGTCGGCCGTCTTGCGGGCTGCGGCGAGTTCCTTCGGTTCCTCGGCGAGCGGGTCGAGCGCGGGCGGTTCCGGGACCGTCCACATCCAGTCGCGCAGCTTGTCGCGCTCATGGGTGAGGTCCAGGATGTCCGTCTCCGCGTACTCGAACTCCGGCGACCAGAACAGCGCGTCGAACGGGCAGACCTCGATGCAGATGCCGCAGTACATGCAGAGCGAGAAGTCGATCGCGAAGCGGTCGAGGACGTTGCGGCTGCGTTCGCGGCCGCCCGGGGCCGCGGCGGGCACCGTCTCCTTGTGGGAGTCGATGTAGATGCACCAGTCGGGGCACTCGCGGGCGCACAGCATGCAGACCGTGCAGTTCTCCTCGAACAGCGCGATGACGCCGCGCGAGCGGGGCGGCAGTTCGGGCTGCACGTCCGGGTACTGGGCGGTGACGGTCTTCTTCGTCATCGTCCGCAGGGTGACGGCGAGGCCCTTGGCCAGACCTGAGCCGGGGATCGGGGGCACTAGTTGATCGCCACCTTCACGATGCCGGTGAGCGCGATCTGCGCGAGAGCGAGCGGGATGAGGGTCGTCCAGGCGAGCTTCTGCAGCTGGTCCTCGCGCAGGCGCGGGTACGTCACGCGCAGCCAGATCACGACGAACGCGAGGATGCCGGTCTTCAGCAGGGTCCAGACCCAGCCGAGTCCGTCGGCGCCCATCGGGCCGTGCCAGCCGCCGAGGAACAGCACGGTGGTCAGCCCGCACAGCACGACGATGCCGGCGTACTCGGCGAGCAGGAACAGCGCGAAGCGGAGGCCGGTGTACTCGGTGTACGCGCCGAAGATGATCTCCGAGTCGGCCACCGGCATGTCGAACGGGGGGCGCTGCAGTTCGGCGAGTCCGGCCACGAAGAAGACCAGGGCGCCGGTGATCTGCCAGGGCAGCCACCACCATGCGAACGCGTCGAGGATGCCGGGCAGCGAGACCGTGCCCGCCGCCATCGCCACCGAGGCGGCGGCGAGCAGCATCGGCAGCTCGTACGCGAGGAGTTGCGCGGCGGTGCGGAGGCCGCCGAGCAGGGAGAACTTGTTGGCCGACGCCCAGCCGGCCATCAGCGAGCCGAGTACGCCCACGCCCATCACGGCGAGCACGAAGAAGATGCCCGCGTCGACGACCTGGCCGACCGCGCCCTCGCCCGGGCCGATCGGGATCGCGACCAGCACGAGCAGATACGGGAGGAGGGCCACGGCCGGCGCCAGGCGGAAGACCTTGCGGTCGGCGCCGGCGGGGACGATGTCCTCCTTCTGCGCGAACTTCACGCCGTCGGCGACGAGCTGGGCCCAGCCGTGGAAGCCGCCCGCGTACATGGGGCCCAGGCGGCCCTGCATGTGGGCCATGACCTTGTGTTCGGTCTGGCCGACGACGAGGGGGAGGACCATGAAGACGGCGAAGACGATGACGATGCGGAGGGCGACGTCCAGGGCGTCGTTCACTCTTGATCGCCTCCGTTGTCGGGGGTGTCGGGTGTGTCGGTGTCGGGTCGAACCGGGGGCTCCGCCCCCGGGCCCCCGCTCCTCAAACGCCGGAGGGGCTGATCTTCGCCCGCCGTGTGCCACGGGGCGTCCGCGCCCTGCTGGCTCGCCGAGCCCTGGGACGCGCTGCGGCTGCGGCGCGGGCGGGCTTCCGGAGGGGTCGTCGGGGTCGCGTCGCCCGCCGTGCGGGCCCGCCTCGCCGGGCGCGCCGGAGCCGGCGGCAGCTGGCCCTTGAGGGGGCCCCACTCGTTCGGGTCCGGGACGCCCGGGGGGAGCATCGTGCGGCGCTTCGGGCCGCCGTGGTCCGACTCGCCCGGTTCCTTCGCGCCCGGCCATGCCTTCGCGACGCGGGCGGCCAGCACGAAGTCCTTGCGGAGGGGGTGGCCCTCGAAGTTCTCGGGGAGGAGGAGCGGGACCAGATTCGGATGGTCCTCGAAGACGACGCCGAACATCTCGTGCGTCTCGCGTTCGTGCCAGGCGGCCCCCGCGTACACACCGATCGCCGTCGGCAGCGACGGGGCCTCGTGCGGCACCGTCGTGCGCAGCAGCAGGCGGCGGACCCCGGAGCCGGGCAGTGCCGCCACGTGCGCGCACACCCGGAAGCCCGTGCCCGGTTCGTCCACCGCGCTCAGCCAGTCGAAGTACGTGCAGCCGAGGGCGTCGCGGGCGGTTTCGAGGGCGGTGATCCACGCGGCGGGCGGGACGTCCACCGTCAGCAGGTCGTACGCCTGCTCGGCCGTCGCTTCCTCGCCGAAGATGTCCGTCACCGCGTCCGGGAGGCGGTCGAAGGCGTCGGTCACTTGTCCTCCCCCTCGGCCGGAGGCGGCGTCACCAGGCCGCTGCGCAGCGCCGCCGTCGACGGACGGGCGCCCGCGGCCTCCGCGTAACGCTCCCCCAGCGACTCGCGCGCGATCTTCTCCTGGAGCTTCAGGATGCCCTGGAGCAGCGCCTCGGGGCGGGGCGGGCAGCCGGGGACGTAGACGTCGACGGGGATGATCTGGTCGACGCCCTTCGTGACGGAGTACGAGTCCCAGTACGGGCCGCCGCAGTTGGAGCAGGCGCCGAAGGAGATGACGTACTTGGGCTCGGGCATCTGCTCGTACAGGCGCTTGACCGCCGGGGCCATCTTGTCCGTCACCGTGCCGGAGACGATCATCAGGTCGGCCTGGCGCGGGCCCGGCGCGAAGGGGATGACGCCGAGCCGGATGAAGTCGTGGCGCGCCATGGAGGCGGCGATGAATTCGATGGCGCAGCAGGCGAGTCCGAAGTTGAAGACCCAGAGGCTGTAGCGGCGGCCCCAGTTGAGGACCACCTTCATCGGTTCCGGCGCGAGCCTGGACAGGACGCCCAGGCGCTTCGGTTCCGGGAGGAACGTGGGTACGGCGGCGGGTTCGTCCCCCGCCCCGGCCGACGACGGGCTCGTCACGTCCATTCGAGGACGCCCTTCTTCCATGCGTAGAGCAGTCCCACGGCCAGGAAACCGAGGAAGATGAACATTTCCACCAGCGTGGTCGCGCCGTATCCCGGCGCCGCGAAGACCGTCGCCCAGGGGAACAGGAAGATCGAGTCGACGGCGAAGATCACGTACAGGAAGGCGTACACGTAATAGCGGACCTGGGTGTGTGCCCAGCCCTCCCCCACCGGGTCCACGCCGCACTCGTACGTGAGCAGTTTCTCCGGCGTCGGGACCACCGGCCGCAGCAGCCGGCCCGCGCCGAAGGCGACGGCGACGAACAGGACGCCCACCAGGGCGAGGAGTCCGACCACCGAGTAGCTGTGGAAGTAGTCCGACGACGCGAGCACCGTCCGCGCCGGTGTCGATGCCGCACCGGGAAGACCCGTCACGTCCGCCCCTCGCTCCCTAGCCCCGTCCACGATCTGTACGCACGGGAGTCTAGGCCCTGTAAAGGACGGGTAAGCAGTTGCGTCGGGCAACGAACGGGGAACGAGGGTGGGACGGGCGGGGCACGAGTGGGGCACGGGTGGGGATATCCCTACTTCACCTCACCCACGAGCCCCATGGCATCCGCCTCGCGCGCCCGGCAGGCTGGTCGTATGACCATGAGCCCCCAGGTGCCCGCCCACGACGGGCCGCCTCCCGTCCGCTTCGCCTTCGGCCGGTGGACGTGGAAGGAGGTCGCGCACCTTCTTTCCAACCTGCCGACGGCGATCGTCGGTTTCGTCTACACGGTGGTGATGATCGCGATCGGCGTGGGCCTCGCGGTCACCGTCGTCGGTCTGCCGCTGCTGGCCGCCGGGCTCCAGGGGTCCCGGCTGATCGGCCGCGCCGAGCGCGCCCGCGCCCGCAAGCTGCTGGGGGTCGTGGTCGAGGAGCCGAGCCCGCCGGCCCGGGGCCGCGAGGACGACGGGTTCTTCGTGTGGCTGTGGACCAGCCTGCGCGACCCGGTCGCCTGGCGGGCGGCCCTGTACTCGTTCGTACGGCTGCCGTGGGGCATCCTCACCTTCGTCGTGACGCTCGTCTGCCTCATCGTGTGGCCGGCGCTCCCCTACGCGGCGCGGCTGATGGGCAACGCGGACCGGGCCATGGTGCGCGGGCTGCTCTCGCCCTCCGACGACCTGGAACGCCGCATCGCGGAGCTGGAGTCGGACCGGGGCGTGGTGGTCGACACGGCCGCCGCGGACCTGCGCCGCATCGAGCGCGACCTGCACGACGGGGCGCAGGCCCGCCTCGTCGCCCTCGCGATGGGGCTCGGCCTGGCCAAGGAGAAGCTGACGGACGATCCGGAGGCGGCCGCGCGCATGGTGGACGAGGCACACGGCGAGGTGAAGGTCGCCCTCCAGGAACTCCGCGACCTCGCCCGCGGCATCCACCCCGCCGTCCTCACCGACCGCGGCCTCGACGCCGCCCTCTCCGCGATCGCCTCGCGCTGCACCGTGCCCGTCTCCGTACGGGTGGATCTTCCGGGGCGCCCGGCGCAGGCCATCGAGGGCATCGCGTACTTCACGGTCTCGGAACTCCTGCAGAACGTCAGCAAGCACAGCGGGGCCCGTACGGCGTCCGTCGACGTGTGGCGCTCCGGCGACCGGCTGCTGATCCAGGTCGGCGACGACGGGCGGGGCGGGGCCTCGATGGACGGCGGTACGGGCATGGCGGGGCTCGCGGAGCGGCTGGACGCCGTCGACGGGGTCTTCGTACTCGAATCGCCCGCCGGCGGCCCGACGACCGTCACGGCGGAGCTGCCGTGGCGCGACCGGGGCGCCGAGAAGAGCGCCCAGCGCGTCAAGGGGTAGGGAAAACCCCCGCTCCGAGACGGATACCGCCCTCATGGTGCGGCGGCGCCCCGCCCAGCACTCTTGAAGTACAGAACGCACGCACCTCCACAGACGCACGCACCTTCACGGACGCAGAAGAAACGGACGGAACCCCATGGCCACGGCATACGGACCGGACACACGGGACCCTCAGCGGTCGGGAAGCGGCCTCGGGAACCGTCCCCCGCGGCGACACGTCCTGCCGGCCGCGCTGCGGGCGCCGCTGGAGGGCAGGACCTGGCGCGAGTTCCTCTACCTCATGCTGAGCCTGCCGATCAGCATCGTGCTCTTCACCTTCGCGATCACCATGGTCTCGCTGGGCGCCGGGCTCCTCGTCACCTTCCTCGGCATCCCGGTGCTGGCGGGCGGCCTGGCGATGTGCCGGGGCTTCGGGATGCTGGAGCGGACCCGGGCGCGGACCCTGCTGCGGCTGGACGTGGCCGATCCGGCGCCGGTGCGCGGCCGCAAGGGCGGGCTGCTGTCCTGGACCGGCGCGGTCCTGAAGAGCGGGGTGTCCTGGCGGCACCTGCTGTACGCGCTGCTGCACTTCCCGTGGGCGGTCTTCGCGTTCTGCGTCGCGCTGACGCTCCAGGCGTGGGGCTGGGCGGCGCTCACCTACCCGCTGTGGCACTGGTTCGTGCCCTCGCACACCGGCGTCTCGGGCATCCAGCTGTACGGGGACACCCAGCACGAGGTCTACCTCGACTCGGGCGTCGATCTCGCGCTGACCGCCGGGCTCGGCCTGGGCATCGTCCTCGTCACCCCCTGGGTGATCCGGGGCCTGGCGACCGTCGACCGGCTGATGGTCGCGGGGCTGCTGAGCCCGTCCCGGCTGGCGGAGCGCGTCACGGAGCTGGAGTCGGACCGGGGTGTCGTCGTGGACACCGCCGCCGCGGACCTCCGCCGCATCGAGCGCGACCTCCACGACGGCGCCCAGGCCCGCCTCGTCGCCCTCGCCATGGACCTGGGCCTCGCGAAGGAGAAGCTGACGGACGACCCGGAGGCGGCCGCGCGCATGGTGGACGAGGCGCACGGCGAGGTGAAGGTCGCCCTCCAGGAACTCCGCGACCTCGCCCGCGGCATCCACCCCGCCGTCCTCACCGACCGCGGCCTCGACGCCGCGCTCTCCGCCGTCGCCTCGCGCTGCACCGTGCCGGTCACCGTGGAGGTGGACCTCCCGTCCCGGCCCGCGCAGGCCATCGAGGGCATCGCGTACTTCACGGTCTCCGAGCTCCTCCAGAACATCAGCAAGCACTCCGGGGCCACCCGCGCCTCGGTCGACGTGTGGCGCACCGAGGACCGCCTCCTGCTCCAGGTGACCGACGACGGGCGCGGCGGCGCCGACCCGGCCTCGGGCAGCGGGCTCGCCGGGCTCACCGAGCGGCTGGATGCCGTCGACGGGGTCCTGGTGGTCGACTCGCCGGTGGGCGGCCCGACGAAGGTCACGGCGGAGCTGCCCTGGCGCGGCTGACCGCGCATCCACGGCACGGCACCACTGAGGTCAACCCCGCGAACGCTCGCGACGTCACTGCCGTTACTGGGATGCTGGACGGCGTACGGGCCGTACCGGCGAGCGAGCGAGCAGTGGGGGAAACAGCGTCGTGGTGGAGGACAGGGTGCGCGTGGTCATCGCCGAGGATTCGGTACTGCTCCGGGAGGGACTGACCCGGTTGCTGACCGATCTCGGACACGACGTCGTCGCGGGCGTCGGGGACGCGGAGGCGCTGATCAAGACGATCGGCGACCTCGCCGGGCAGGACGCGCTGCCGGACGTGGTGGTCGCGGATGTGCGGATGCCCCCGACCCACACCGACGAGGGCGTCCGGGCGGCGGTGCGGCTGCGCCGGGACTACCCGGGAATCGGGGTGCTGGTCCTCTCGCAGTACGTGGAGGAGCAGTACGCCACCGAGCTGCTGGCCGGGTCCAGCCGGGGCGTCGGCTATCTGCTGAAGGACCGGGTCGCCGAGGTCCGGGAGTTCGTGGACGCGGTGGTCCGGGTGGCGCAGGGCGGTACGGCGCTGGACCCGGAGGTGGTGGCGCAGCTGCTGGGCCGCAGCCGGAAGCAGGACGTGCTGGCCGGGCTGACGCCGCGTGAGCGCGAGGTGCTGGGCCTGATGGCGGAGGGGCGTACGAACTCCGCGGTGGCCAAGCAGCTGGTGGTGAGCGACGGGGCGGTCGAGAAGCACGTCAGCAACATCTTCCAGAAGCTGGGCCTGGCCCCGAGCGAGGGCGACCACCGCCGGGTGCTCGCGGTACTGACGTATCTGAACTCCTGACGCGTCCGAACTCCTGACACGGCGCCACCGCCCCGGGCGCGGGTCCGACGGGGAGCCGGGCGGCTGGTGGATCATGACGGAACAGCGCCGGAACACGTCTCCGCATCCACTACGCCAACGTGCCGAAATGCGTCTCAAATTGCCGTCCATCATGTGATCTGCAGAGGTAGGCGACCCTTACGGACGTAGGGTGGGCGGGGGACCTCCGGCGGGCCGGACGGTTCCGAGCCGCCGTGCCGAGGGAGGTCCAGTAAGTGACCAGCCAGGTCAGTAGCCCAGCCGAGCAGGCCGACGATGCCAGCGAGGCGACCGTAGGGGGACAGCGTGCCCCCCAGTCCGCAGCCGCAGGAAGCGGCGAGAAGGAAGTCCGCCGTCTGGACCGGGTCATCATCCGTTTCGCGGGTGACTCGGGTGACGGCATGCAGCTCACGGGTGACCGGTTCACCTCGGAGACGGCGTCCTTCGGGAACGATCTGTCCACGCTGCCGAACTTTCCGGCCGAGATCCGTGCCCCCGCAGGGACCCTGCCGGGGGTTTCGTCGTTCCAGCTGCATTTCGCCGATCACGACATCCTGACGCCCGGGGACGCGCCGAACGTGTTGGTCGCGATGAACCCGGCCGCGTTGAAGGCGAACATCGCCGATGTGCCGCGCGGGGCCGAAATCATCGTGAACACCGACGAGTTCACGAAGCGGCCGATGGCGAAGGTCGGCTACGAGACCAACCCGCTGGAGGACGGCTCGCTTCAGGCGTACAACGTTCATCCGGTGCCGTTGACGACGCTGACGATCGAGGCGCTGAAGGAGTTCGGGCTCTCCCGCAAGGAGGCCGAGCGGTCGAAGAACATGTTCGCGCTCGGGCTGCTGTCGTGGATGTATCACCGGCCGACCGAGGGCACCGAGACGTTCCTGCGGGCGAAGTTCGCGAAGAAGCCGCAGATCGCCGAGGCGAACGTGGCCGCCTACCGGGCCGGGTGGAACTTCGGCGAGACGACGGAGGACTTCGCCGTCAGCTACGAAGTCGCCCCCGCCTCCCAAGCCTTCCCCACCGGCACCTACCGCAACATCTCCGGGAACCTCGCCCTGTCCTACGGGCTGATCGCCGCGGGCCGCCAGGCGGACCTGCCGTTGTACCTCGGCTCGTACCCGATCACCCCGGCCTCCGACATCCTGCACGAACTGAGCAAGCACAAGAACTTCGGTGTGCGCACGTTCCAGGCCGAGGACGAGATCGCCGGCATCGGCGCCGCACTCGGCGCAGCCTTCGGTGGTTCCCTCGCCGTGACCACGACATCCGGTCCCGGTGTGGCGCTGAAGTCGGAGACCATCGGGCTGGCCGTGTCGTTGGAACTGCCGTTGCTGATCGTGGACATCCAGCGCGGCGGGCCCTCGACCGGGCTGCCGACCAAGACCGAGCAGGCCGACCTGCTCCAGGCGATGTATGGGCGCAATGGTGAGGCGCCGGTCCCGATCGTGGCCCCGCGCACCCCGGCCGACTGCTTCGACGCCGCCCTGGACGCGGCCCGGATCGCCCTGACCTACCGCACCCCGGTCTTCCTGCTCTCCGACGGCTACCTCGCCAACGGCTCCGAACCCTGGCGCATCCCCGAACTCGACCAGCTGCCGGACCTGCGTGTCCAGTTCGCGGGCGGCCCCAACCACGAACTCGCCGACGGCACCGAAGTGTTCTGGCCCTACAAGCGTGACCCGCAGACACTCGCCCGCCCCTGGGCGGTTCCGGGGACGCCGGGGCTTGAGCACCGGATCGGGGGGATCGAGAAGCAGGACGGCACCGGCAACATCTCCTACGACCCCGCCAACCACGACTTCATGGTTCGCACCCGCCAAGCCAAAATCGACGGCATCCAAGTACCCGACCTGGAGGTCGACGACCCGGCGGAAGCGAAGACCCTCGTCCTCGGGTGGGGTTCGACGTACGGCCCGATCACGGCGGCGGTGCGCCGTCTGCGGGCTTCGGGGCGTTCCATTGCGCAGGCGCATGTGCGTCATCTCAACCCGTTCCCCAGGAATCTGGGTGAGGTGCTGGCGCGTTACGACAAGGTGGTCGTCCCCGAGATGAACCTCGGTCAGCTGGCCACGCTCATCCGCGCCAAGTACCTGGTCGACGCGCACAGTTACAACCAGGTCAACGGCATGCCGTTCAAGGCCGAGCAGCTCGCCACCGCTCTCGAGGAGGCCATCGATGCCTGAGGTCAACGAACTGCTCCAGCTCGTCCCCAAGGCCGAAGCCAAGCAGACCATGAAGGACTTCAAGTCCGACCAGGAAGTGCGCTGGTGCCCCGGCTGCGGCGACTACGCCGTCCTCGCCGCCGTCCAAGGCTTCATGCCCGACCTCGGCCTCGCCAAAGAAAACATCGTCTTCATCTCCGGCATCGGCTGCTCCTCCCGCTTCCCGTACTACATGAACACCTACGGGATGCACTCGATTCATGGGCGCGCGCCGTCCATCGCAACCGGTCTGGCCACCTCGCGGCGCGACCTGTCGGTGTGGGTCGTCACCGGTGACGGCGACGCCCTGTCCATCGGCGGCAACCACCTCATCCACGCCCTGCGCCGCAACGTCAACCTCAAGATCCTCCTCTTCAACAACCGGATCTACGGACTCACCAAGGGCCAGTACTCCCCCACCTCCGAACAGGGCAAGATCACCAAATCCACACCCATGGGCTCCTTGGACGCCCCGTTCAACCCCGTCTCGCTGGCGATCGGCGCGGAGGCATCCTTCGTCGCGAGAACCGTGGACTCGGACCGCAAGCACCTCACGAGCGTGCTGCGGGCCGCCGCCGACCACCCCGGCACCGCCCTGGTCGAGATCTACCAGAACTGCAACATCTTCAACGACGGCGCCTTCGAAGTCTTCAAGGACAAGGACCAGGCCCAGGAAGCCGTCATCCGCCTCGAACACGGCCAGCCGATCGTCTTCGGCACGAACGGCTCCAAGGGCGTCATCCGCGACACCCTCACCGGCGACCTCCAAGTCGTCCCGGTCACCGAGGACAACAAGGCACAGATCCTCGTCCACGACGCCCACGCCCCCAGCCCCACCACCGCCTTCGCACTGTCCCGCCTCGCCGACGCCGACACCCTCCACCACACCCCCATCGGCGTCCTGCGCAGCGTGGAACGCCCGGTCTACGACACCACCATGGCCGACCAGCTCGACACCGCCGTCGAACGCCACGGCAAGGGCGACCTCGCCGCACTCCTCGCCGGCAACGACAACTGGACCGTCGTCGGCTGACGCCCGGCACCAGAGCGCGCCGGACCTGCCCACGAGGGGCGGGTCCGGCGCGTTTTACATGCCCTGACCAGCACACTTTCTTTTAGTTAGCGCATTCCGTAAGGTGGTGTCTGAGAGCGAAGCGAACAAACGAGGAGGAACCCCCCATGAGCATCGTCGTCACCGGAGCCACCGGAGCACTCGGCCGTCTCGTCATCGAGCACCTGCTGACCACCGTCCCCGCCTCCGAGGTCGTCGCCGTGGTCCGCGACAAGGAGAAGGCCGCCCCCCTCGCCGCCCGGGGCGTCGAGCTGCGCATCGCCGACTACAGCCACCCCGAGACCCTGACGGGCGCCTTCCGCTCCGGCGACCGGGTCCTCCTCATCTCCGGCAGCGAGGTCGGCAGCCGCGTCCCGCAGCACGCCGCGGTCATCGACGCGGCCAAGGCGGCGGGCGTCGCCCAGCTCGCGTACACCGGCATCCTCGGCGGGCCCGACGCGGACTTCACGCTGGCCGACGAGCACCGGGCGACCGAGCAGCTGATCCTGGACTCCGGCCTGCCGTACACCTTCCTGCGCAACGGCTGGTACACGGAGAACCTGACCGCGAACCTGGCCCCGGTCCTGGAGCACGGCGCGGTCGTCGGCAGTGCGGGCGACGGCCGTATCGCCTACGCCTCCCGCGACGACTACGCGGCCGCCGCGGCCGCCGTCCTGACCGGCGAGGGCCACCTGAACCGCGCGTACGAGCTGAGCGGCGACGCCGCCCTGTCCTACGCCGACTACGCGGCCGTGGTCGCGAAGGCCACCGGCAAGGAGATCGTCCACAACGACGTCCCGGCCGCCGTCCACCAGGAGATCCTGACCGGCGCCGGGCTGCCCGAGGGCTTCGCGGCGATCCTGGTCGACGTGGACCAGGCCGTCCGGCGCGGGAAGCTTGCCGGCACCAGCGGCGACCTGGCCCGCCTGATCGGCCGCCCGACGACCCCGGTGGCGGACACCGTCGCGGCCGCGGTCGCCGCGCTCTGATGCGTACGCCCCCGGTGTCATGACCGTCTGGCGATACGGACATGACACCGGGGCCCGGCGGCGCTACCTTCATGTGGTTGACGGTCGTACGACCACCACCCACCAGGAGGGGCCCGTGCAGGGGACGAATGAGCAACGGGCCGGACTCCTCTCCGGCTTCGCCGCGTACGGGATGTGGGGCCTCGTCCCGCTGTACTGGCCGCTGCTGAAGCCGGCCGGGGCGGTCGAGATCCTGGCCCACCGCATGGTGTGGTCGCTCGGTGTGGTGGCGGTCCTGCTGCTGGTGCTGCGCCGCTGGTCCTGGATCGGACCGCTGCTGCGGCAGCCGCGCAAGCTGGGGATGCTCGGTATCGCGGCCTGCACGATCACCGTCAACTGGGGCCTGTACATCTGGGCCGTGAACAGCGGCCATGTGGTCGAGGCGTCCCTCGGCTACTTCATCAACCCGCTGGTCACCATCGCCATGGGCGTTCTGCTCCTGGGCGAGCGGCTGCGCCCGGCGCAGTGGGCGGCGGTCGCCACGGGCGTCCTGGCGGTGCTCGTGCTGGCCATCGGATACGGGAAGCCGCCGTGGATCTCGCTGATCCTGGCGTTCTCCTTCGCGACGTACGGCCTGGTCAAGAAGAAGGTCGACATGGGCGGCCTGGAATCGCTCACCGTCGAGACCGCCGTGCTCTTCCTGCCCGCGCTCGGCTATCTGATCTGGCTGGGCGCGCAGGGCACCTCGACCCTGACCTCCGAGGGCGCCGGGCACACCGCGCTCCTCGCCTCGACCGGCGTGGTCACGGCGGTGCCGCTGATCCTCTTCGGGGCCGCCGCGATCCGCATCCCGCTCTCGACCATCGGGCTGCTCCAGTACATGACCCCGATCGCCCAGTTCCTGCTGGGCGTCGCCTACTTCCACGAGGAGATGCCGCCGGAGCGGTGGGCCGGGTTCGCCCTGGTGTGGGTGGCGCTGATCGTCCTCACCTGGGACGCGCTGCGGACCGCGCGCCGCAACCGGGCCCAGGCGCAGGCGGCCCGGCTGGCCGCGACGGCGACGGCGGCACCGGCGGGCGCTGAGCGGATCGAGGTAGCACCCGGCAAAACTCCCGGCGCCGGGACAGAATGCCGATCATGACCCTTGAGTGGAAAGTCGTCATCGACGCCGCCGACCCGCACGCGCAGGCCGGCTTCTGGTCCCAGGCCCTCGGTTACGAGATCGAGGACAACAGCCCCCTGATCGAAAAGCTCCTGGGCATCGGGGCCGTCCCCGAAGCGCTCACCACCACCGCGCACGGCCGCCGCGCCTGGCTCGACCTGGCGGCGGTGCGGCACCCCGACGACCCGTACGACGAGGACAGCGGCGCCGGGCACGGCCGTCGCCTGCTCTTCCAGCGCGTCGCCGAGCCGAAGACCGTGAAGAACCGCCTCCACCTCGACCTCCACGCGGGCCCGGAGCGCCGCGAGGCCGAGGTGGCGCGCGTGGTCGCGCTGGGCGCGAAGGTCGAGCGCGAGGTGGAGGAGCCGGGGGGCCGGTGGACGGTGCTCACGGACCCCGAGGGCAACGAATTCTGCGTGCAGTAGACGCGGAGGGGGCCGGCAGGTCCCCCGTGGCCTGCCGGCCCCCTCCGCGTTCCGTGCCTCAGCCGACGAAGGTCACGTCCCAGTGGCTGCCCTCGTCCGCGTAGATGTTGCCGGACGGCGCGGTGTAGAGCGCGGCGCCGTCGCTGCGGGTGCCGGTGTGCGTGAAGGTGCCGGTGATGTGGCTGGTCAGGCAGGCCACCCGCTGGAAGTCCAGCTTGTAGCCGTTGCCGTGGCTGTACGTGCCCGAGGCGTGCCCGGTCTCGGTGCCGCCGGTGATGGTGAGCGTGCAGCCGCCCACCGCCTGCTTCAGCGCGACGGCCCCGTTGGCCGTGGCGGCGCGCAGCCCGTCGAACGAGGTGCAGGTGCTCTTGGTGCGGTCCGAGCAGTTGCCGGAGGAGACCCAGCCGATGCCGGCCGCGTTGAACTGGGCGGCGGCCTGGGCGTGCGTCAGGGTGCCGCTGCCGCCGCCGGTGGACCCGGAGCCGGAGAGCAGCGCCTCCCAGGTGGCCGGGCCGACGATGCCGTCGACCGGGCTGAGGCCCTTGGACTGCTGGAACGCGCGCACCTTCGCCTCGGTGCCGGAGCCGAAGGCCCCGTCGACCGTGAGCCCGCCGCCGTACTTGTTGAGCTGGACCTGAAGGGCCTTGACGGCCGAGCCGTTGCTGCCGTTGCTGACGGTCACGATGAGCTTCGGCCAGGAGGCGGGGCCGACCGCGCCGTCCGCCGACAGGCCGTTGGCGGTCTGGAAGTTGCGGACACTGGTCACCGTGCCGGGGCCGAAGTCCCCGTCGGCGGTGGTGCTGAAGCCGCGCGCGGTCAGCAGGTGCTGGACGGTCGTGACATCGGCGCCCTTGTCGCCGCTGTCCACGACGGGCCAGCCGGCGGCCTGGGCGGCCGGGACGACGAGCAGGGTGGCGAGGAGTGCGGCGAACACCGCGGTGATGACGGACGCTGCGCGTCTCATGAACGTTTCTCCTGTGGGATGAGGTGCGGGAAGAGCGGGATTACGCGACGAGCCGGCTCCACGTACGGGCGTCCACGACGCCGTCGGCGGGCAGCGACCGGGTCGTCTGGAACCGGGCCACGCTCGCCGCGGTCCCGGGTCCGAAGGCGCCGTCGACGTCCGTCGCGATGCCGTGCGCCGCGAGCTGGCGCTGGGCGGCCTCCACCGCCGTGCCGGAGTCGCCCTGCCGGGCGGGCGCGGCGAGCTGGTTCCAGGTCTGGAGGCCCGCGACGCCGTCCGGGGTCGCGGTCTCGTTCTTCTGGAAGGCGAGCACCGCCGCCTGGGTCGCGGGGCCGTAGTCGCCGTCCGCCGTGAGCGCGGCACCGCGCCCGTTCAGCAGGAGCTGGAGCGTACGGACGCGCTCGCCGGTGTTCCCGGTCGAGAGCACGGGCCACACGGCCGGGGCCGGGTCGCCGCCGACGCGGGCCGCCACGTCCTGGCGCAGCTGCGGCAGCAGGGCGTAGAGGCGGTCGCCGGGGCAGTCGGTGCTGTTGAAGTCGCGGTGGCCGTAGATCTGGTACGCGGGAATCCCGTACTGGCGGCAGATGTGCGCGCACAGCTCCACGAGGCGGGCGTACTGCTCGCCGCGAGGGTCGACCGTCATGTACGTGCCCTCGTTCTCGATGCCGATGGCCACGGTGTTCTGCCCGGTGCAGTGCGCCGACTCCACCTGCCGCGTCCCGCCCTGGAGCGCGGCGAGGCTGCCGTGCCGGCCCTCCGTCACGTACGCGCCCCGGCTGATCGTGAAGTGCTGGCCGGTGTCGATCCACCCCCGCACGTCCATCTGGTCGTTCTGCATGATCCGGGCCAGCGAGAACGCCTGGTTCTGCGAGTAGTCCGTGCTGTTGGGGGTCGCGGTGTGGTGGACGATGATCTTCTGCGGCGGGGTGGCCAGGGTCTTCACGGGGCTGCTGGGCTGCCGGGCGCCCCAGGCCGCGCAGTCGGAGATCACGGGCCCGGTCGCGGCCCGCGCCCGCCCCGGCGCGGCGAGCGGCAGCAGCGCGGCGGCGCCGAGCGCGAGTGTTCCGGTGAGTACGGCCCGGCGGCGCGGGTGCGGGTGGGGTCGGTCGAGCGCGGTCATGCGAGGTCCTTCGGCGTCAGTGGGTGGTGGGCAGCGCGGCGGCGCAGGTGCTCTTCCAGCCGGATGCGTTGTCCGCGATGTAACGGAGCATCACGTCGCCCGTGTAGGGCCCGACGACGCCGTCCGCGGTGAGGAAGATCGGGTCCCCGTGGACCGGGTCCACCCCCCAGATGTTGATCAGCTGGAACGTCTTCACGGCGGTCTCGGTGCGCGCCCCCCAGATCCCGTCGACCGTGATGTCGCCCTGCACGTTGGACGCGTTGACGGCGATCTGGACGCACTTGACGGCGGTTCCGCTGTCGCCGTACGCGACGTAACCGGCGCTCGTGGACGCCTGGGCCGGTCCGGCGAGGGCGACGGCGGCCAGCGCGGCACCGGTGACGGCGGCGGCACGGACGGCCTTGGGCAGCGTGGGCATGGGCATCTCCTGAGGGGTGCGACGACCCGGACGGGGCCGACACCGAGGAACCTAGGAAGCCGTCGCCCCGTCCCTCCAGGCTTTCCCGTCCCGGGAGCCCGGAGGGGTGGCACGGGATGCGTGTGGGACGCGGCTGCGCATGCGCTGACCTGCGGCGATAGGGGCGTGCGGCGTCGAGGCGCGGGCACCCCGCCCGGGACGGCGGGACGGGGCTGCGGCGGGCCGCCGGGCGCTCAGGCCGCCGAGGGTGCCCGGTCCTCGATGGCACGCAGGCGCAGCCCCCGGGCGCCGAGGACGGTGAGCAGGAGCACGACGGCGGCTACGGCCGGGATGAGGATCGGGAAGGTGACCGGCTTGTGGCCGCCGAACGCGGCGACCAGGTCCTCGGGGTCGCGCAGGACCTCGAAGCGGTCGCCGGGGCGGGTGGCCGGACCGCATTTCCTGAGCCCCTTGACCCAGAAGGTGTCCCCCCGCGCTTCGACCTTGCAGGCATCGTTGTCACTGCCGGTGTACGTGGGATGCCCGTGCTTCACCTCGACGACCGTGGCCATGACCCGCTCGCCCCGCAGGTCCAGGACCGCGCTGCGGAAGCCGTACGGGACCCCGATGATCAGGACCATCGCCAGCAGGAACAACGACACGACGCGCGCCACGGAGGGGATCCCGAGCGCGACCAGGACGGCCAGGGAACCGAAGAGGACCACCAGGTAGCCGGGCGCGTAGTAGAGCGGCCCGTTGTGCAGCAGGTCGTACCCGACCCCGGCCCCCGTCAACGCGACCCCCGCACCGAACCCGCACACCGCCCCGAGGACCCGAGGCCACCGAGGCGCCCGGAACACCGCCCGCACCCGTGCAACCGCACCCATCCCCGCCCCCGCCACAGACGTCACCCAACTCGCCTACCCGGCACGGGTGTTCGTACACCGCGGGGCCAACCATGACTCGGGGACCCTCAGGAAGCCGCGGGCGGCTCCGTGTCCGTGGCGCCGCGTACGAAGGCCGCGGTGGCGGTGTCGGGCTGGAGGAGGCCGGTGAGTACGCGGGTGAGGATGCGGGAGAGGAGCGAGTCCGGCGACTCCTCGGGCTCGGGCGGCTGGCCGGTCAGGGCGGCGGCGAGGTGCGGGTGGTGGCCCGCCAGGGCGATCTGGGTGAGGTATTCCGCCTCGGCGCGCTGCCACTGCGGGATGGTCTGCCCGGCGAGACGCTGGTTCACCTCGGTACGGGTCAGGGTGGAGACGACCGCGTTGAGGATGGCGATGGCCTCCAGCTTGGTCCGGGGGGCGGCGTCGAGACCGGCGAGCGCGGCCAGGGCGCGCTCCAGGTAGGTGACCGTCTGCGGCCCGAGCGGGGTTCTGGTCGCCGTCGCGTCGAGCAGCCACGGATGCGCGAGGTAGACGCCCCTGCTCTGCCGGGCCAGGACGAGCAGGTCGTCCAGCCAGCGTCCGGAGCCGAGCCCGGCGTAGGACATCTCGCCGTGGACCCGGTCGATCATCAGCTCAAGCAGTTCGTCGCGGGTGGCCACGTAGCGGTAGAGGGACGCCGGTCCGGCCCCGAGGGCGACCGCCACGGCCCGCATGGTGACGGCGGGCAGGCCGTCCGCGTCGGCCAGGGCGACCCCGGCGGCGGCGATGCGGTCGCGGTCGAACGTGGGCGCCGGACCGCGTCCGGCGCGTTCGGGGCGCAGCCAGATGCTGCGGGCGGGCGGCTCGGTCATGGCCCCTCCTTTTCTGCGAACAACGCGTGCAGTACCTTAGGTCACATGAACTGCGAACAACGATCGCAGTAACCGAAGGAGAGCCGACATGCCCCAGCCGCAGCAGGAGTGGACGCCGACCCGGTACGCGCACAACGGCGATGTGCACCTGGCCTTCGACCGCCTGAACGGCTCCGAGGGGGAACCACTGTTGCTCGTCATGGGCCTGGCCACCTCCCGGTTCTGGTGGCCGGCCGGGCTCTGCCGGGCCTTCGCGGACGCCGGGTTCGCCGTGGCCCGCTACGACCAGCGCGACGCCGGCCAGTCGACCCGGATGCCGGACACCGCCACCGCCAACCCCTTCAAGGCCCTGTTCGGCAAGCGCGGCGACGCCTACACCTCCGAGGACATGACCGACGACGCCATCGCCGTGATGGACGCACTCGGATGGGAGCGGGCGCACGTCTTCGGCCACTCGCTGGGCGGCGCGCTCGCCCAGCGGATCGCTCTGCGCCACCCCCACCGCGTCCTCAGCGTCACCTCATCGGCAGCCCTGCCCAGCGACGTCTCCGGCCCGGGGGTCCTGCGCCACCTTCGATTCGGCCTGCTCGCCAAGCTCGCCCGCGCCAAGTTCCCCGAGGGGCGCGACGGGGACATCGAGGCCGCCCTCACCGTCTGGCGAGGCGTCGCCTCCCCCGGCTACCCCTTCGACGAGGCCGCCGCCCGCGCCTGGGTCGAGGCCGAGGTGGACAGCGGCCCGCGCGACAAGAAGGCGCAGAGCCGCCAGATCGGAGCCCAGTGGCACGGCCCCCGCCTCAAGGAGCTACGCCACCCCGCGCTGGTCCTGCACGGCGAGCAGGACCCGATCCTGCGCGTCAGCGCGGCCCGCGCCACCGCCCGGGCCATCGACGGCGCCCGCCTCGTGACCTACCCGGGCGTCGGCCACGACCTCCCCGCCGCCCTGTGGACCGACATCGCCGCCCAGGTCGGCGCCATGACTGCCGCCCGAGCGACAGCCCGGCCCGCCTGACGCCCCAATGAAGGAAGCCGCGCCCCTTTCATGGACTTCGCGGCTTATCCGCCGACCGTCGTGGTCGTAGTTCATGAGGACCACACGACCTCAAATTACGCTCAGTTTTCATACACGACGCTAGGTCATCACAGAGTCGGTGTGGCCTACTGATCGCACAGCCGCTTCAGCAAGAGGCGGCATGGGGGGAAGGGTGCCTCATGGGCATCATCGGACGGGGATCCATGGGTTCCGTCATAGCGTTCGCCGTGCTCGCTGGAATCGCTACGGCGCCCGCATACGCACAGCCGACCGCAGCAGTCACTGCTGATGACCCGGAGTCGGTGCACACCGCTCCGCCGGCCGAGCCGGAAGAGACCGATCTGGTCGACGCCACTGATCCCGATCCTGAGCCGGAAGAGACCGTCCGACCCAGCAAACCGGGGGACACGACGAACGGCGAATACTGCGGCCCGACACAGAACATCTACACCCCGACGAGCAAGGGAGCGACGTACCACAAGGGCGTGGGGCCGACGAACTCCAACTACAACAAGACATCGCGCACAGCTCGGTCGACCTTCACGTCCGAGGTCACCGGTGAGGTCGGCGTGAGCGTCTCGGGCGAACTGTCGGCCAGCGTGGACGTGATGGTCGCAAAGATCGAAGGAAAGTACGGCGTCAACCTCAGCGTCAAGCTGACGGCCAAGATGGGCAACTCCATCTCCGTGGACACGCCGTCGAAGAAGACCACCAACGCGAAGTACGGTGTCTACCGGCTCAAGAACACCGGCACCAGTTACACGATCTACAGCAACTGCAAAACCACCGCGAAGAAGACCGTTACCAGTTACACACCCATGAAGGTCGGCTGGTACCTGTGGGAGAGCTGATCACCCCGCGCCGCATGCGCCCCTCCGTCGCGCTCGCCATGGCCGCCGCGACCGGAGTCCTGGGGCTGGCCGGGTGCAGCAGTGACGAGAAGCCCGCGTCGGCCGGTCCGTCGGCCTCGCCGACCCGGCACACCACCCCGTCACCGACCGGCGACCGGGCCGAGCACGTCAAGGGCGAGACCGTCTCGCGAGCCCCCAAGCCTGTCAACGATGGGGACGTCCTGCTGTCCGTCGCATCCAGAGAGGGCAATGCCGAACTTCCCCTGACCAAGAAGATCGGCGCCGGGAGCGTGGCCATCCAGGTCAACTGCCGGGGCAAGGGGACCGTTGACGTGGCCCTCAAGCCGGTGGGGCTCTCCTTCCCTCTGGAGTGTGTCGACGGGGAAGTCAGCAGCACCTACAACGAGATTCAGCTGAAGAGGGCCAGAAGTGAGGGGAGCGTGCAGATCACAGCTCCTTCGACCGTCTCCTGGTCCCTCACCGTCGAGCAGTGACACCTAGGGACAGGGCAGGCGCACGCCGCCGGCCATGACCGAAGACCGCGTTTGTGACGGCTCGCCGTTCTCGGCGGGCCGTCACGGTGTCACCCCTGGTCCGGCGGGCCTTTCGGCACCGATGAGCGGCTCACCCACCGTCGCGGCCTGGCGCGAGGCGCCCCCGGCGTCACCGACGACCTCACCGCCGGGAATACGGAGGACTGACGCCCCCGTGCTCCGCCTCCACGTGCCGCCTGCGCAGTACCCGGGCGTCCGTCTCCCGGCTCCCGTCCCGCTCGCTCCGGGCGACGGCCTCTTCGAGGTCGAACTCCTGGCACGTGCGGCACGGTTCGGGTTCCCCCGGCGTACTCACGCGACCTCGCCACGGCTGCGCGCGTTCTCCCTCGCGGTGCGCGCGGCCAGCCGTTCGGCGGGGGTCGCGTCCCGGGTGTGCTCGGGCCGCACCTCCCACTCGGTGCCGCCCCTGGGCGACCGGAGCGTCCAGTGGGGGCCGGCGACCCCTCGGAACTCCCCCACCAGCGGCTGATCCCAGCGCCCGACGTCCACGACGATCGCCCCGATGGCCGGAACCTGTTCCTCTGCGGACATAGCTGTGCCTCTCCGTAGTCGTTCCACTACCAAGCGGACTCAGCGTGGCCTAGAGTCAGGGGCTGTTCAACGTGTCACTTGCGAACGAAAGGTCGGTGACGCCCCTTGAACCGCAAGGAGTTAGAGCCGGACAGCAGCCCGCAGGCCGCCTTCGGCGCGCGAATCCGCAGCTTGCGCGAGGGCCGGGGGTGGAAGCAGGAGAACCTGGCCGAACGCACGGGCTACTCCAGTACGCACATCTCGGCCGTGGAAACTGGTCGCAAGATGCCAACGCTCCGTTTCTCGCGCCAAGCTGACGTGGCGTTCGGCATTCAGGAAACCGTTGACACGTTCGAACGCGCGTGGCGGGAGATCCGGCACGGATCACTGCTGGAGGGCTTCCCGCAGTACGTGGGGTTCGAGGGGCGCGCCGTCGAGCTCCGGCTGTTCAACATCGGAATCGTCCCCGGGCTGTTGCAGACCCCGGAGTACGCAAGAGCGCTGGCCAACAGCGCTGTGCAACGAGGCGCGATCTCTCAGGAACAGGCGGACGAGCGCGTCTCGTTCCTCGCGGAACGGCAGGCAGCCCTCGTGCGCCCCATGCCGCCCATGCTGTTCATCATCATGGACGAGAGCTGCGTCCGCCGCCCCGTGGGCGGTCCGGACGTCATGGACGCCCAACTCGCGCGCCTGATCGAGGTCGCCGAGATGCCGAACACCTCTCTCCACATCGCCCCGTACGCGATGGGGGAACGGCGCACCTTCGACCTGCCCGTCAATCTCCTGACTCTTCCGGATCGGTCCGTCGTCTGCTATGCCGAGTCCCAGACCCAGGGCCATCTCGACCGCGAAAGCACGGCGGTACTACCTGTGTTGACGGCATACCATCAGCTACAGGCCATAGTTCTGTCCCAGGAGGCGTCCGTGGCCATGATCTGGCAATTGCGAAAGGGCACATCGTGACGACCGAATCTCCCCGCTGGTACACCTCCTCGTACAGCAACAACGGCGGCGACTGCGTCCAGGTCGCCACCAACCTCGTCGCCACCATCGGCGCCGTCCCCGTCCGCGACTCCAAGCGGCCGAGCGGCCCCGCTCTCGGTCTCCACGCCGACGCATACGCGGCCTTCGTTACGGGCATCAAGGACGGCAGGTTCGACACCGTCTGATCCGCCCTTACGAAGGGAAGCCCCGTGGCGACAGAATCCCCCCGCTGGTACACCTCGTCGTACAGCAACAACGGCGGCAACTGCGTCGCGGTAGCCACCAACCTCGTCGCCGCCACCGGCACCATCCCCGTCCGGGACTCCAAGTTCCCGGACGGGCCCACCCTCACCCCCCGCTCCACCGCGTTCGCCGCGTTCATCGCGGGCGTCAAGCAGGGGCGCGCGGTGAGCGCGCCGTGACAGTGGATGGCCGGTTGCGGGCCCCGGCACGGGCGGCCGCGTACCTGCTCGTGGCCGGGCTCGCGGTGACCGGCCTGGCGGCCTGCTCCGGGGAGGCGGGTCCGGAGCGGGGCCATTCCTCCGCACCGGCCCCGGAGCACGCGCACGCGTCGGCCGGCAAGAGCCTGGACGCCACGGCGCGGCCGGCCGTGGCGGTCGTCGGGCAGTACACGCCGAGCGGCTACAAGACATCGCCCGTCGCCTCCGGATACGACTGGGCCACGGCGTCCGGCCAGCGGATCTCCGAATCGCTGCCGGGCGCCCACCTGTTCCAGATCGCGTGCTCCGGCAGCGGCACCCTCGCGGTGCACCTCTCCCTCCCGAAGGGGAACGCCGAAGAACGGGTCGAGTGCGGGGCGAAGGCCGAAGCCGTTCCGTTCGATGGGAAGTTCGTCGCCGTCATCGACGGCAGTACGTCGAACCACGGCGCCTACGCATGGCGCATCGTGGCCCGCGCCTAACGGGCCCCGCTGATCCGGCGCAGCATGTCCAGGAAGCGGACCCGCTCGTCGGGGCCCAGCGGGGCCAGCAGTTCCGCGTTGGCGTGGGCCGCAGCCGCCGTGCACTCCTCCAGGCGGCGGCGCCCCGCGTCCGTCACGCTCACCGCGTTCTTGCGGCGGTCCTTCGGGTCCGGGGCGCGGGTGATCAGGGACTCCGCCTGAAGGTCGTTCAGGATGCCGACCAGGTCCTTCGGGTCGAGGGCGACCGCCCGGCCCAGGTCCGCCTGGGCGACGGGTTCCAGGTCCGCGGCCGCCGCGAGCACCACGTGGTGCCACATCTTCATGCCGTGCGCGGCCAGCGCATCCGCCACCAGGGACCGGCCCCGCGCCGCCGCCCGGCCCAGGAGCCAGCTCGGGAGCGGGCGGATAAGGCTCGGGGCCGTCGTCGCTGCTGCCTTGTCTGCCATGCCTCGCATCGTATCCAGGAATCGTTGGACTTCCCCACGACTTTCCCCCTATCGTTGGTGTTCCCAATGAACACCCCCTCGGTCGGAGGTCATCGCCATGCGGCGCATTCGGTACGAACACAGCGGCGGGCCCGAGGTGTTGTTCGAGGAGGACGCGCCCGTTCCCACGCCCGGTCCCGGCGAGCTCCTCGTCAAGGTCGAGGCGGTCGGCGTCACCCTCCCGGTGGTGCGGAAGGTGCGCGAGAACCGGGAGCCCATCCCGCTCGGCGGCGAGGTCGCCGGGGAGGTGGTCGCCCTCGGGGACGGGGCGACCGCGCACGCCGTCGGCGACCGGGTCACCGGCCTCTGCTTCGGGCACGGGTACGCCGAATACGCCCTGTTGCACCAGGCGATGGCGTCGGCCGTCCCCGCCGGGGCCACCGCGCAGGACGCCGTCGCGCTCGTCCGCAGCGGGGTGGTCGCGCTCGGGGCGCTGGAGTCCGCGCGGCCGGAGAAGGGCGAGTCCGTCCTCGTCACGGCGGCCGCGAGCGGCGTCGGGCACCTAGCCCTCCAGCTCGCCCGGCTCCGGGGTGCGTCCCGGGTCGTGGCGGCCGTGGGCGATCCGGCGAAGGCGGACTTCGTGCGGTCGCTCGGGGCCGACGAGGTGGTGACGTACACCGACGAGAGCTGGGGCGAGCCCTGCGACATCCTGCTGGACGCGGTCGGCGGCGGCCTCCTCCCCCGCGCCGTCCGCGCACTCACCCCCGGCGGCCGCCTCGTCGCGTACAGCTCGGGCGGCGGCACGATCGAGGCGTACGACGTCCTGGTCGGCGGCAAGTCCGTCATCGGCTTCCAGGTGGCGCACATCGCCCGGACGCAGCCCGCGCGGTACGCCGCCTGGATCGCGGAGCTGTGGGCGCTGCACGCGCAGGGCGGCCTGCGCCCCGCCGTCCACGCAGCCCACCCGTTGACGGACGCGGCCCTGGCGCACGCCACCATCGAGAACCGCCTCAACCGCGGCAAGGTCGTGCTGACGATCCCGTAGCCGCTCTACCCCACGCCCTCGCCCCGCCACAACTCCGCCGGGCCTCCGGAAGCGGGCACCTACGCTTGCTGCCATGCCCATTCCTCCCGCATATGCCCTCGTCGCGACCGACCTCGACGGCACCCTGCTGCGCGGCGACGACACCGTCAGCCCCCGGACCCGCGCCTCGCTCGCCCTGGCCCGCGCGGCGGGCGCCCGGCACCTCGTCGTCACCGGGCGGCCCGTGCCCGGCGTGCGGGAGCTGCTGGACGGGCTCGGGTACGAGGGCCTGGCCGTCTGCGGTCAGGGCACGCAGGTGTACGACGCCGGGGCGCGGCGCACCGTCCGGGCCGTCACGCTCGACCGGGAGGCGGCCGGGACCGCGCTCGGGAAGATCGAGGCCCAGGTGGGGCAGGTCTTCGCCGCCGTCGACCAGGACGGGGCCGAGGGACGCACGCTCATCGAGCCCGGCTACCGGCTGCCCCACGCCACGCTCCCCGCGCAGCGCACCCGGCACCGGGACGAGCTGTGGGCCGAGCCCGTGATCAAGGTGCTCATCCGCCACCCCCAGCTGAGCGACGAGGCGCTGACCGCCGAGGCCCGCGCGGTCGTCGGAGACCTCGCCACGGTGACGCACTCCGGCCCCGGAACCGTCGAGCTCCAGCCGTACGGCATCGACAAGGGCGCCGGAATCGCGCTCGCCGCCGAGGAGTTGGGCGTCGACCCCCGCACCGCGATCGCCTTCGGCGACATGCCCAACGACCTGCCGATGTTCCGCAGCTGCGGCTACGGCGTCGCCATGGGCAACGCCCACCCCGAACTCCGCGCGGCAGCCGACGAGGTGACGCTCTCCAACGAGCAGGACGGGATAGCGGTCGTCCTGGAACGCCTCTTCGGCTGAAGCGCCGGCCGGCGCCGGCGGCGACCCCGTCGTCTTCGTGGTGACCAACGCCCCTTTGTCCCCCCATATGGCTTCTTGCAATTGATATCCAACGGAATGTCAAATTGAACGCCAAATACCCGTACCTGCACGGGGGTTGAAATAAAAGGCCTGGCAAAGTGTGCACGGGTTGCGATACTCTCCACACGCCAAGGTCACTTGGTGCTTACACCTAGGGGGGGAAATGAAGATTTCCATAGGACTTGCCGGCGTCAGCGCCGCCCTTCTCGTCGCAACCGTGGCCGCGCCCACGGCATCGGCGAGCGAAGGAACCGCTTCGACAGGCAGTGCGCCGGTCGCGACCGTGAACATTCGGGGGATCGCGGTCGACAAGCAGGCGAACGACGCGACGAAGGAAATCATCGCGGCCGACGCAAAGGTTGCCGCGGCGTCCGCCAATGTGTGCGGAGCGGGCTACACCATTTCCGTCAGCGCGGCCCGCTACGGGACGTACGGCACGACGTACACGTGGACGAACGGGAAGACCACGGGGAGCAGCTACTACGACAAGCCGATCTGTGCCGTGTTCTTCAACGACACCGGGGTTGCGCATCCCATGCGGCTCAAGCTGTCGGACAACTACACCGCCACCCCGGATGTCGAGGATTCGGGAACCTTCAGCAGCTACGCCGGTCCCCTCTATCAGAACCGCGGATACTGCGGGCAGACGTACTCCTACATGAAGGTCGGCACCAAGGTAGTGGTTGACAACTACCTCGGCATCGGCGCGTGCAACTGACGCCATTGCGCCGGGACCTGCTGCGCCCCGCAGTCTGGGGCGCAGCAGCGCTCGTTGCCGCGCTGGCCACGGGGTGCTCGGATTCCAGCCCCGCCTCTGCCCCGTCGCCCTCCACGAGCCCGTCGGTCTCCGCTGAGCCGAGCGACGGGCAGAGCACCCCGGCCGCGGAGGCGAGTCCGGAGGACGATCCGGAGCAGGACCCGCAGGAAAGCCCGAAGCCGGCGCCGGTCATCAGTCATGCGGGGAAGACGAAGGTCGTCACCGTTGGCGACGTAGAGGTCCGGGCGACTCGCAGCGAACTCGGATTCAACGTCGCCTGCACCATCACCAACAATCGAAGTTCGACACTCAATCTCAAGGTCACCGTCAGCATAGGCGATGGCAAGGAATGGGTGAGGACCACGAAATTCGACTTCCCGAACGTGGCCCCCGGCCGGACGGGAAGAGAAACCACTACCGTCATGGGTGATTTCCCTGACGGCGAATCTCCGGACGACCCGAAGATTTATGTGGATTCAGTCATGGAGTACTGAGTCCGCCCACGCGAAGTCGGCCGGATTTCCATGCGGAGCAGGTGTGCGCTGCCCAGTGCGCGCGCCACTCCTTTTCGCGACGGAAATATGAGAATCCCTGGCCGGAGAACCGGCCGGGTCGGTGCGGGGACCCCCATCGGGGCCCCGCGAGCGTGACGGCCCGGCGGTGTCACTGAGGTCGTCGCGCAGAATCAGTGATGAGGAATCCTTGACGGTGCGCATGAAACGCCGAAAAAGCGTGGTGGTGATAGCGGCGGCGACGGCGATGTTCGGCTCGTTGCTGTCCGCCTCCGCGCAGGCCCAGGGACCCGAGGTCCCCGCCGACGCGGTACAGGGGGGTGAGAGCCTGCCGACGGCCGGTCACAAACCCCGCGAGGTGGGCGGGAAGGACCGTGCCGCGGTCCTGGGCGATGCCTACGCCTCGTCCAAGGACGTGGCCCTGTCCACCTCCGGTGACGGCACGGGCTTCCACGTCCTGGCCGGAAAGGAGAAGGACGGCTACGCGTTCACCACGGTGGCCACCCTCCGCGAGGACGGGTTCGACTCGGACACCTGGATAGGCAACACCTGTGTCACCGAGTCCGGTCGGTACGCGGCTGTCGCCTACGCGCCCCGGACGTTCACGAACAACCCGGAACTGATGGTGCGCGGCGCGTTCACCGCCGTCGTCGACCTGGGCAGCGGCAAGGTCACCAAGCTGCCGTTCACGGCGTCGCTGGCGTACTTCTCCCCGGGATGCGGCAGCGGGGACGACGTGGTGTTCACCCAGCTGAGCCACGACGGGGACAAGGAACAGCGGACCCGCCTGATCACCGTGGACGCGGCGACCGGCAAGCAGTCCGCGCCGGCCGCCTTCCCCGGGCAGGTCACCTCGGCCGTCCCGACCAGGCACGGCATCGTGGCCGGTCACGGAAACAAGCTCGTCCGGATCAACGGGCGGAAGGAAACCGTCCTCGCCACGACGAAGCACGTGCCGTTCCAGATCGCGGCCGACAGCGCCGACGGCGTGACCTTCATCGACCGGGAAGCCGACGCCGGGACGAAGACGACGGCGAAGTCCTGGGCCAAGCACCTGGACTCCGGACAGGTCAAGGGCGGCCGGACCAGCCCCAGGACGGTCGCCGAAGGAAAGCTGGCCGACTGGGACCTGTCGGCCACCCCCGGCGGCACGGTCTTCCTCACCGGGAAGGCCCGGAGCAAGGGGAAGCTCCCCAGCTCGGTGCGGAACCCGGGGCACCTCGCCAAGGGCGCCCGCATGTCGAGCCTCGGCCACGCGGGCGTCTCCACGTCCTGGGCCGACGGCAAAACCAGCATGATCACGCCCGACGAGGCCCAGCAGGCCCGCGACGCGCGCATCGCCCTGGATGTCGTCGCCACCGGCAAGCACACCGAACTGGACGCCACCCCCCACCTGTCGGCGGAGAAGGCAGCGGCCGGAGCCGAGCCCTCCCCGGCGCTGGGCGTCCCCACCGGGAAGAAGCCGTCGGCCGGTGCCGACGACGAGGGCATGTCCGCCCAGAGCTTCCGTACGCAAGCACTGGCCGCGTCGCCGACCGGGCCCAGCGAGGGCACCGACGAGCGGTACTG
Organism: Streptomyces sp. CB01249; assembly: GCF_001905735.1. Classification (GTDB taxonomy): domain Bacteria; phylum Actinomycetota; class Actinomycetes; order Streptomycetales; family Streptomycetaceae; genus Streptomyces. The sequence goes on along the minus strand of NZ_LISW01000002.1, from coordinate 401,394 downwards.
CGCGGTGGCCCGCAACGACGTACGCAAGCAGGCGTTCCAGCCGACCCCGCGCCAGGTGGAATGGGCCGTGGACCAGGCCGTCGTCGGTGAGCTGCACGTGAACCGGCCGGCGAACTGGAAGAACACCGGCATGGACTCCTACACCCCGCAGGGGCTGTTCCCGCCGATCACCCTGGCCGGCGACCCCAACGGCACCCTCGACAACGAGGACCCGGACGTCACCGACCGGTGGCACATACCCTCGCAGGTGATGCTCGGCGTCACCGCGCAGGAATCCAACATGTGGCAGGCGACTCGCTTCGCCGTCCCTGGAGTCACCTCCAACAGCCTCATCGGCAACTACTACGGCACCCAGTACACCGCCGACGGCGACCAGGCCGACCCGTGGCGCATCAACTTCTCCGAGGCGGACTGCGGTTACGGCATCACCCAGGCCACCGACGGCATGCGGCTCGCGGGCAAGACCAAGGAGGGCGAGACCGCTCTGCCGCCGGCCACGCAGGAAGCGGTCGCCCTGGACTACGCCGCGAACATCGCCTACGGCGTGACCATCCTCTCCCGCAAGTGGAACGATCTCCACGGCCAGGAGATGGCGGTCAACGACGGCCACCCGCAGTGGATCGAGAACTGGTTCTTCGCCCTGTGGGCGTACAACTCGGGCTTCTACCCGGCCGCCGACTCCGGCGGGCACAAGGGCCTCGGCTGGACCAACAACCCCGCCAACCCGCTGTGGAAGGCCAACCGGGTCCCCTTCCTCCAGCACGCGGTGGACCCGCACCTGGACGACTACTCCCACGCCGCGCACCCGCAGGACTGGCCGTACGAGGAGAAGGTGCTCGGCTGGGCCGCGCGTCCGATCTCCGCGATGTTCGGGCCCGGCGACTTCAAGCCCGGCTATCTGGCCGCCTGGTGGAACAGCGACCTCCAGCGCGCGGCCGTGAAGCCGCCGCTGGACACCTTCTGCGACGCGTCCAACTCGTGCGATCCGTCGAAGATCTCCGACGGCGACTCCAACGACCCCGGTATGGGCGCCTGCTCGCTGGACGCCGGTGACAGCGACACCAACCCGCACTGGCTGCACTGCTGGTGGGCCAAGTCGGCCGAGTGGAAGGACTGCGACAAGCAGGCCGAGTGCGGCCACCAGGTGCACCGGTTCAACACCAGTTACCCGGAGCAGCCGGACGCCGCCTCCTACCCGCCGAAGTGCAGCTCCGGCCTGCCCTCGAACGCGCTGATCGTCGACGACATACCCAACGGCACCACGCCGGCGGGCTCGGCCTCACGCGGCTGCGGAGCCGCGCAATCGGACGGCACCTTCACGCTCACGTACCAGGGCTCCGACATCATCGACTCGGAGACCGGGCAGACCGTCACCACCTACCCCGGCAAGATCGACACCCACCAGATCGGCGCGGGCTACGGCAATCACTTCTGGTTCACCCACACCCGGTCCCCCGAGTCGTACCCGCCGCCGGGCGACCGGATGAAGGTGACCGGGACCTGGAAGCTGGGCAAGGAGATCACCGCCTACAGCGGCCAGGCCAAGGTCTATGCCTTCATCCCCGACCACGGGGCGCAGACCTCCAAGGCCGAGTACCGCATCAAGCACTCCGCCGGTGAGACGGTGAAGGCGATCGACCAGAGCTCCAACCAGTCCAACAAGTGGGTGGATCTCGGCGCGTACTTCTTCAACGGCATCACCCCCGAGGTCAGCCTGCACAACTTCAACGGCGGTGACGGTTCCGCGGACATCGCCTTCGACGCCCTCGCGTTCGTGCCCGGCGACTACTCCGGCATCCCCGAGGACCTGACCTTCGGCGACCCGGACATCACGGCCCCGGACCCGGCCCCGGTCGAGCCGCCCCAGAGCATCTCGGGCGACTACTTCAGTGTGCTTCCCACCGTCACCGGTCTCCCCGGCGCAGCGCGCTCCGTGACCGGCTCGGAGGGGCTGCACCTGTCGTCCACGCCGGCGACGGACCTCAAGTCCGCCAAGACGTCGAGCGGTTCGGCGTCCACCCTGTCCGCCCTGAGCTGCTCCATCGGTACGAGGTCCCTGGACTACACCCGGACCGACGCGTGCCTCGGGGACGACCTGCAGTTCAGGGGGACCACGACCGGCACACCGAAGGCGAGCTTCGACCTCCGGCACGAGTTCACGCTCGACCCGGACAGCGACACCTTCACCCAGACCGTGTCGGTCAAGCTGACGTCGATGTCCATTCCCACGCTGACCCTGAACATCGACTTCGGCTGCCGCGGCTACTGCGAGAAGCAGTCTCCGGTGTGGAGCGGTTCGCCCACCTTCGTCGCGGGCGACCTCCACACGGCCACGGTCACCCAGAAGATCAAGTGGAACAACACCACCGATGACCAGGGCCGGATCAGCCCCTACCTGACGGTCAAGGGAACCGCGGGCGGTGACACCAGCAACACGATGACGGCGGAGAAGTCGGAGCTGGACGTCCGGTGCGACCGTGACGTGAAGGCCACTCCGGGCTGTGTGTTCAGTGCGTACAAGCCGACGTACGTCATGAACGAGAAGAAGTTCCCGGCGGCGGCCGCGCACGCCTGGCTGATCCAGAACAAGCTGCCCGGCCACTACGGGCTGCGGGGCAACAACCCGTTGACCTTCCTGACCGACGACATCCTCGTGCCCGATCCGCCGACGAGCAAGAAGAGCATCGTCAGCCACAACCGCGACGTGATCTGCCCGACGGCATGGGAGCGCAACAAACTGGCGACGATGTCACCCGAACTCGGCGCGAACGACAAGCCCAGCTGCGACGAGTTCCCCTTCGCGGCGAGTTGGCAGAGCGCCGCGACACCGAAGAACTGGGGCGGGAAGAACCTGAAGCAGGTCACCTCGGGCGAGGAATGCCTCAACACGATCGCCATCCGCGGCACGGACGGACTATGGAGGCTCCAGCCCGACCCGCGGTCCCACGTGCCGACCTGGACCGAGCCGTGTGGGCGTTCCAGCATGTCGAACAACCAGAACACCCAGTCCATGAGCTACATGCCGGGCTGGCGCAAGCAGAACCGAGTCCTCGAAGGAGACAACTACTGGCTCGAGGCCAAGCGTCCCTCGTGACCGCTTGACCCGAACCGAAGCAGGGGCCCGGCCGCCATGGCCGGGCCCCTGTGGCGTACGAACGCCAGGCTAGGGTGCCAGCCATGGACGATGGAATCGCGTGGCTGGACGACGAACTGGGCCGGGACGGCTACTCCCTCACCCTGGTGAAGGGTGTCACCCCCGAGACCCTCGCGGGGTACCTGGGCGCGCGGCCGGGCACGCTCCTCGATCCGGACTCCGCCCCGGGAGTCCTGGAGTTCTTCCACGGAGCCGGGTCCTCGAAGCTGCCGGACTGGGCGATGGTGGGCGAGGCGGCGGGCGGCTGGTCGTTCGCCCTGGAGACACCCGAGGCGGGGCACCGCGACGACCGGCTGGCCCCCGGCAGGGACCTCAGGGCCCGCCACACGGTCGTGGACATCCTGGACACCACCATGGACCCCCCGGCCGTCACGGTGACCGTGGACGGCGAGACCGAGTGGATGATGCGGGAGTACGGCACGGACGACATCGACCACCCGGTGAGCCGGCGCCTGGTCGCGGAGGCCGGTTTCCTCGCCTACCCGCACGGCGTCTTCAGGGACGACGCCTCCGAGGACACCGGGATGTCGGACGTCTACCGCATCCTGGGCGACCACTACGGCCTGTCCCTGCCCCGGACCGCCGTGAGGGAAAACCGCCTGCCTCACGTCTTCACGGAGCCCAGGACGCTCCTCCACACGGACGCCCGCTGCCCGGCCTGCGGCGAGACCCGGATGCTCCCCTACGGCGACGGTACGGAGGAGCCCCGGCTGGTCTGCGTCTACTACAAGGTCCGCGACGTCCCGGGCCACCCGCCGGAGGGGTGCCCGGGCGAGGTCACGAGCGCGGTGCGCGGGGAACCCAACCCGAAGTACGAGAACCTTCGCCTGCCCGGCGCCTCCTGAGGAACCGGCGCCCGCCTCAGTCCGCCGTCGCCCCCAGCGCCCGCAGCACGTGGTCCACCAGCTTTCCCACGTCCTCCGCGTCCTGCATCGGCTTCCGGAGCACATGGCGGTAGTACAGCGGGCCGTAGAGCATCTCGACCGCGAGATCCAGGTCCGCGTCCGGGGGGATCTGGCCCCGTTCCTGGGCGCTCCGGAGGCGGCCGACCGCCTCCTGGAAGCGGGGGTCGATGAGCTGCGTGCGAACCGTTTCGGCCAGCTGGTCGTCGTGGTGGAGCTCCGAGAGGATGCCCGCGTAGGCCGGGCCGAAGGGGGGTACGGCGAGGACGTTCACCGCGCCCGTGAGGTGGGTGCGCAGGTCCTTCGCGATGTCGCCGGTGTCCACGAACGGGGTCGCCGAGACCAGCATCTCCGTAAAGGCTTCCAACAGCACCGCGCTCTTCGACGGCCACCAGCGGTAGATCGTCTTCTTGCTCACGCCCGCCCGCGCCGCGATCGCCTCGACCGTGACCCGCCCGTAGCCCCTCTCCGTACAGAGGTCGAGGGCGGCTTGCAGGGTCGCCCTGCGTGAGCTCTCGCTCCTGCGCAGTGAACTCGGCGATGTGTTCATTCGGTGAGCATAGGACTGTTTGAGCCAAACCTTATTGACAGTGAGTCGCTACAAGTCGAACAATGCACTGGCGGAAACGGAACGTACCGTGTCGGCTCGTTCCTTCTGTTTTCCGCGCCGTTCGTGCCGTTCGTGCCGCGACGAGCCGATCGGGGGACGGCTCGCCGGCCGACGGTACGGGCGCCGGTCCCCGTCACGCGGTGATGTCCTTCGTGGTGAACCGGGCCCAGGCCGCAGAGCCGAACACCGCCACGTACAGGCCCTGCAGTTCGAGGTTCTTCAGCAGCTCGTCCCAGTAGACGGGCTCCCGCAGCAGGTCCGCGAAGGACAGCCAGTAGTGCGGGAAGAGGTACGGGTGGACCCCGCTCAGCTGGGGGATGGTGTCCACGATCTGGACGGTGATCAGCACGCCGACCGTCGCCGCCATGGCCGCGATGCCGCTGTTCGTGAGCGTCGAGACGAACAGGCCGAGCGCAGCGAAGCCGGTCAGGGACGCCGCCACGAAGACCGCGACGACCCCCGCCCGCACCAGACCCTCGCCGAAGCCGATCGTCGTCCCCGAGATCGTCGTGACGTCGCCCACCGGGAACAGCAGCGCGCCCACCGCCAGCGCCGACGCGGCCACCACGAGCGTCGCGACCAGGCAGAAGCCGAGCGTCGCGGCGTACTTCGCGAGCAGCAGCCGCGTCCGTCCGGCCGGGGCGACCAGCAGATAGCGCAGGGTCCCCGCGTTGGCCTCGCCCGCGACCGCGTCGCCCGCGATCACGCCGACCGCCATCGGCAGGAAGACCGGGAGCGTCGCGGCGAGCGCGGCGAAGACCAGGAAGAGCCCGTTGTTGGTCACCTGGGACAGGAAGGCCGGTCCGCCGCCCCCTCCCCCGACCCCCGCCGACGAGCCGTCCGCCGTCTCGATGCGCACGGCGATCCCGATCAGGACGGGAACGGCGGCCAGCACACCGAGCAGCGCGAGGGTGCGCCAGCGGCGCAGGGTGGTGGCGAACTCGGAGCGGAGGATGCCGAGGGTCCAGAGAGGGCTGCGCACGGGCCCCCCGGCGCCCGCTTCCGGCTCCCCGGCGGCCCCGGCCGCCTCCTCAGCCTGCGACATCGAATCCCTCTCCCGTCAGGGCCACGAACGTGTCCTCCAGCGAAGCCCGTTCCACGCCGAACGCGCGCACCCGGACGCCCGCCCGCACCAGCGCCGTGTTGAGATCCGCCGGGTCCACCGTGCCCGGCGGGGCGTCGGCGCGGACGCGGTCGCCGTCCACCGTGATGCCCGTGACGCCCTGCTCCTTCAGCACCCGCGCCGCGTCCGCCGGGTCGGGTGTGGTGACCGCCAGGCGGCCGCCCGTGGCCAGGCCCGCGACCGGGCCCTGCGTGAGCAGGCGGCCCCGAGCCATCACCGCCGCGTGCGTGCAGACCTGCTCGATCTCGTCCAGGAGATGGGAGGACAGGAAGACCGTGGTGCCGTCCGCCGCCAGCTCCCGGACCAGGGCGCGGATCTCGCGCATGCCCTGCGGGTCCAGCCCGTTGGTCGGCTCGTCCAGCACGAGGAGCCTGCGCGGCCGGAGCAGGGCGGCGGCGAGGCCGAGGCGCTGCTTCATGCCCAGCGAGTACGCGCGCGCCTTCTTCCCGGCCGCCGGGGCGAGCCCGACCCGGTCCAGCGCGTCCCCGACCCGGGCGGCGCGGGTGCGCGGGTCGGCGGTGGGGTCGGCCCGGTCGAACCGCAGGAGGTTGTCCCGGCCGCTCAGGAACCCGTACAGCGCGGGCCCCTCGATCAGCGCGCCGACCTCCGGGAGCACGGTGCGCGAGGCGTCCGGCATGGGGCGGCCGAGGACGCTCGCGGTGCCGGACGTCGGGGCGATCAGGCCCATGAGCATCCGGATGGTCGTGGTCTTGCCGGAGCCGTTGGGCCCGAGGAAGCCGAAGACGCTGCCGCCGGGGACGGTGAGGTCCAGGCCGTCCACGGCGAGCTGGCCGCCCCGGTAGCGCTTGGTCAGGCCGCGCGTCTCGATGACGGGCGCGGTGCCGGGCCTTGTCATGTCTGCTCCCCACTCTCGCGTCCGCCCCGCCGCGCGACGCGCACGGCGGGGCGGACGAGGGACCTGGGCGTCAGCCCGCGTTCGCGGCGGCGACCAGCGCGTCCTTGGTGACCGCGCCCACGTAGACGCGGCCGTCGTCCGTCATCAGCGCGTTGATCAGCCGGGTCTTGAAGACCGTGCCCGAGCCGAACTTCCCGCTGACCTTGTCGCCGAGCGCGTCCAGGAACTGCTGGGCCTCGGCCGGGACGTCCTTCGACGCCTCGGACGGCAGCGCCGCGCCGCCGGGCGTCTTGAACTCCGCGATGCTGTTCCAGCCCTTGCCGATGATCTTCGGGGCACCCTCGCCCTCGAACTTCGCCAGATCGCCCTGGGCCTTCTCGGCGGCCTTGCGGGCCTCCTTCTGGTGGCCCTCGGCCTTGGCGTCGTCGGCCTCGGTGACCTTCGCGCCCTTGGGCGGGGTGAAGGCGAACGAGGACGCGGCGGGCTTCCCGAAGTCGACGGAGGTGAAACCGGCGTCCACGACCGCCTTGCCGCCGCTGCTGGGCTGCAGCGTGAACTTCAGCGGCACGCCGTTCTCCGCGTCCACGGCGACGGTGATGGAGCCGACCGTGGAGCCCTTCTGCTCGGGCTTCAGGACCAGGCGGTACGCGTCGCGCCCGGCGACCCGCGCGGTGCCGTCGACCGAGACGGACGTGGTGCCGTCGGCGGCCTTCAGCGCCTCCTCGGCGAGCGCCTTCGGCGTGGTCGGAACGCCCTCGGGGGCGGCCTGCTCCTTGCCGTGCGGCGCCTTGCCCTTGCCGTCCGCGTGGTAGACCTCGTTGGAGCCGCTGTCGTAGGCCCAGACCTCGTCGCCGTTGTGGATGAGGCTGTACTCGGACGCCTGGTCCAGGACGGACAGGCGCTGCTTGTCGGGGCCGTCGGCGGCCACCCGGAGGGTGTGCGTACCGGAGGCCAGCTCGGTGAGCTTGGACTGCGGGTCGGCGCTCGATCCGCCCTTGCCGCCGTCGCCGCCCTCGGCCGCGCCGGACAGGAAGGAGCCGGCCAGGCCGCCCATGGACGGGATGCCCAGGTCCGTGCTGATCTTCACCGTGCCGGAGAACTGCTCGGTGTCCGAGGCGGCGATCTTCTCGATGAGTTCCTGAGCGGTGATCTTCGGCAGATCGGGGTCGCCCGAGCTGGCGAGCGCCGGGACCAGGCCGATCGTCGCGGCCGCCACCCCCGCCACCGCTACGGGGACGATGTAACGCGCGGCCTTGCGGCGGCCGGCGGGCCTCCGGGCGGCCGTGCCGTTGGTCTCCGCGCTGTCGTTCGGTGCCATGTGTGCCCTACCTCCGTGGTCGGCGGCTTCCGTCGGGATGCACTCGTCCACTCCGTGCCGCCATTCTCACCCGTTTTGGTCAGGAGTGGTTGTTCTCCATCTGACCAAATCGGGCGGCCCGAAGCGTCAGCCCCCGGGAGCAACCTCGCGTACCTCTTCGGTATGACGGTGGAGGGCCATTTCTCCGCCGTCCAGTAGGGGTTGGGCGGTCACGGGCTCCGGGGCCGTCAGCCGGCGCGGTGGACCACCGCGTCGCACATCTCCTCCAGGGCGAGCTTCGCGTAGCACTCGGGCAGCGGCTTCAGCACGGCCCGCGCCTCCTGGGCGTACCGGACGGTGTCCTGCCGGGCCCGGGCCAGCGCCGGGTGGGCGCGCAGCAGGCGCAGCGCCTCCGCGAGCCGGTCCGGGTCGCCGAGGTCGCCGTCGAGCAGCTCCACGAGGGCCAGGTCGTCGGGCTTGCCGTCCGCCGCGGCCTGCGCCCGGAGGTGGAGGACGGGGAGGGTGGGGATGCCCTCCAGGAGGTCCGTGCCGGGGGTCTTGCCGGACTCGTGGGAGTCCGAGGCGATGTCCAGGACGTCGTCGGCGAGCTGGAAGGCCACGCCGAGCCGTTCACCGTACTGGGTGAGGATGTCCACCGCGGAGTCGTCGGCGCCGGACATCAGCGCGCCGAAGCGGCAGGCGACGGCGATCAGGGAGCCGGTCTTGCCGCGCATCACTTCGAGGTAGTGGTCGACCGGGTCGCGGCCGTCGCGCGGGCCCGCGGTCTCCAGGATCTGGCCGGTGACCAGGCGCTCGAACGCCTCCGCCTGGATGCGGACGGCCTCCGGGCCGAGGTCGGCCAGGATGTGCGAGGCGCGGGCGAAGAGGAAGTCGCCGGTCAGCACGGCGACCGAGTTGCCCCAGCGGGAATTGGCGCTGTCGACGCCGCGCCGCACGTCGGCCTCGTCCATGACGTCGTCGTGGTACAGCGTCGCGAGGTGGGTCAGCTCGACCACGACGGCAGCGGGCACCACGCCCGGCGCCTCGGCGTCGCCGAACTGGGCGGCGAGCATCGCAAGGAGCGGCCGGAACCGCTTGCCGCCCGCGCGCACCAGGTGCTGGGCGGCTTCCGTGATGAAGGGCACGTCGCTCTTGGTGGCATCGAGCAGGCCCGACTCGACAGCAGCCAAACCGGCCTGGACACCGGCCTCAAGAGCCTGGTCCCGCACGCTCAGTCCGAACGGCCCGACGACGGTCACGAGGGGATCTCCTGTCTGCTGACGATCACACGGAATGTCGATGTGTCGTTGTCACCACTCAAGTCAGCGTATCCGGTCCCCTTTGGATCACCGTGGGCGCCTTCCCGCCACCGCCGGTATGTTCGGGATCAGCTCATACGATCAGGAGTTGCCGCTTTGTCCCACACAGCAGCAGACACCGAACCGGCGCAGCCGCCCCCGGCCGACGACCACGCCTTCTTCGGCCAGCCACGGGGTCTGATGACCCTGTCCGGCCTGGAGGTCTGGGAGCGGTTCTCGTTCCTCGGCATGCAGGCGATCCTGGTCCTCTACTTCGCGGACACGGTCGCCAACGGCGGCATGGGCATGGAGGCCGGAACGGCCGCCTCCGTCTCCGCCGCGTACGGCACGCTCGTCTATCTGGTCTCGGTGGCGGGCGGCTGGCTGGCCGACCGCATCCTCGGCTCGTACCGGGCGGTGCTGTACGGCGGCATCCTGATCGCCTGCGGGCACTACGCCATGGCGGTGCCCACCGACGCGATGACCTGGGTCGGTCTCGGTCTGATCAGCGCCGGTACGGGGCTGCTGAAGCCCAATGTGGCGACGATGGTCGGCAAGCTCTACCGCACGGACGACGAGCGCCGGGACGCGGGCTTCGCCCTCTACTACATGGGCATCAACATCGGCGCCTTCCTGGGCCCGCTGATCACCGGCTGGCTCGGTGACCACGCCAGTTGGCACTGGGGCTTCTCGGCCGCCGCCTTCGGCATGACGCTGGGCCTCATCCAGTACGTGGCGGGCCGCCGTCACCTGGCCGGGCGAAAGCACGCCGCCGAATACGCGCTGGCCCCCGGACCCATGCGCCGGGCGGTCCTGCTCATCGTCGTCGGGGCGGTCGTGGTGGCGGCCGTGGCCACCGCGCTGGCCCTGGCGGGGTGGCTGACCATGGACCGCTTCGTGGACCTGCTCACCCTGATCTCGGTGATCGCACCCGTCGTCTACTTCGTGGTGATGTTCCGCAGCCCCAGGGTCACCGCCGAGGAGCGCGGCAGGCTGCGCCCGTACGTGGTGCTGTTCCTGGCGTCCGTGGTGTTCAACTTCATCCTCTTCCAGGCGTACTCGACGATGATGCTGCTCGCGTCGACCAACGCCCGTACGGAGATCTTCGGCTTCCACTTCCCGGCGAGCTGGTACGCCTCCGCGCTCGGCGCCTTCGAGGTGCTGCTCGCCCCGGTGGTCGCCGCCGTCTGGGCGAAGATGGGGCCGCGCCAGCCGCACGCGTCCAACAAGATCGCGATCGGGGTCATCCTCGGCGGTCTCTCGTTCCTGCTGATGGTCCTGCCCACCTCCGGGCACTCCGGCGACACCTACAAGATGGCCGCCTGGTGGATCGTCGGCTCCTATCTGCTGCTCGGGCTCGGCGACATCCTGCTGGAGACCTCCGGCATGTCGGCGACCACCAAGCTCGCCCCGAAGGCGTTCGCCAGCCAGACCATGGCCCTCTGGTTCCTCTCGCTGGCCCTCGCCAACGGCATCCAGGCCCAGATCGTGAAGCTGTACGGCGAGGTGTCCAACCCCGCCTACTTCGGTGTCAACGGCGCCGTCGCGGTGGTGGCCGGTGTGGCCGTCATCGCCGCCGCACCCTGGCTCAGGCGCACGATGCACCCCGTCCACTGAGGTACGCCCATGCACATCCAGACCGCGTTCCCGTACGAGACGACCCACGAGGACCTCTACATCCCGCTGCCGGACGGCACCCAGCTGTACGCCCGGATCTGGCGGCCGGTCACGGACGAACCCGTGCCCGCGCTGCTGGAGTACCTGCCGTACCGGCTGAGCGACTGGACCGCGCCGCGCGACTGGCAGCGCCACCCCTGGTACGCCGGACACGGCTACGCCTCCGTCCGGGTGGACGTACGCGGGCACGGCAACAGCGAGGGCATGCCGGGCGACGAGTACGACGCGACGGAGCTGGCCGACGGGGTCGAGGTCGTCCACTGGCTGGCCCGGCAGGAGTGGTGCTCGGGCCGGGTCGGCATGTTCGGGATCTCCTGGGGCGGCTTCAACTCGCTCCAGATCGCCGCGCTGGCCCCGGAGCCACTGAAGGCGATCGTCACGGTCTGCTCGGCGGACGACCGCTACGACAACGACGTCCACTACATGGGCGGCTCGGTCCTCGCCGTGGACATGCACGCCTGGGCGGCGACCATGCTGGCCTTCGTCTGCCGCCCGCCCGACCCGGCGGACGTCGGCGACGACTGGCGGCAGATGTGGCTGGACCGGCTCGAAGCGGTGGACCCCTTCATCCACACCTGGCTCTCCCACCAGACGCGGGACGCCTACTGGAAGCACGGCAGCGTCTGCGAGGACTACTCCGCGATCAAGGCGAACGTCCTCGCGGTCGGCGGCTGGCACGACCCGTACCGGGACACCGTCCTGCGGCTGGTCGAGCACCTGGACCCGGCGAAGGTGCGCGGGATCATCGGCCCCTGGTCGCACCAGTACCCCGACCGGGGGCTGCCGCCCGGCCCGGGCATCGGCTTCCTCCAGGAGACCCTGCGCTGGTGGGACCAGCACCTGAAGGACGAGAACACCGGGGTGATGGAGGAGCCGCTGCTGCGGTCCTGGATCAGCGAGTCGCACCCGCCCGCCACGGTGTACGAGACGCTGCCCGGCCGCTGGGTCGGCGAGACCAGCTGGCCCTCGGAGAACGTCACCCCGGTCGCGTACGCCCTCCAGGGCGGGCCGCAGATCGTCCACTCGCCGCAGCAGACCGGGCTGGACGCCGGGCGGTTCTTCCCGTTCGGCAATGACGCCGACCTGCCGCCGGATCAGCGCGACGAGGACGCCAAGTCGGTCTGCTTCGAATTCCCGGTCGCCGACGCGCCGATCGAGATCCTGGGCAGACCCCGGGTGAGCCTGCGCCTCACGATGGACGGGAAGCGCGGCCAGGCCGTCGCCCGGCTCTGCGACGTCGCCCCCGACGGCTCCTCCACGCTCGTCACGCGCGGCGCGCTCAACCTCGCCGCCCGGAAGGGCCGCGACCGCGCCGAGGACTGGACCCCCGGCGCCACCGAGGACGTCACCTTCGAGCTGAACGGCATCGGGCACACCTTCCCGCCCGGCCACCGCATCCGGCTCGCCGTCTCGTCCTCGTACTGGCCCTGGATCTGGCCGCAGGCGGGCTCGGCGGGCTTCACCCTGGAGGCGGACGGCAGCCTGGTCGAGCTCCCGGTGCGGCGGCACACCGAGGACCCCGCCATCCGCTTCGAGGAGCCCGAGCAGTCCGAACCGCTGGGCGTGGTCTACCCGGAGACGCTGGACGAGCCGCGCCCCGAACGGCTCGTCGTCCGCGATGTCGCCAAGGGCGAGTGGCGGATGGAGGTGGACCCCCGCTACGGCGGCACGCGGGTCTACCCGGACGGGCTGGAATTCACCGAGAACGCGGTGGAGACGTACACCATCCAGGAGGGCGACCCGCTCTCCGCGCGGACCCGGTCCGACTGGACGATCCGGCTGCACCGGCCGGAAATGGCCTGGGACGTGCAGATCGACACCCGCTCGGAGATCACCGCCGACGCGGACGACTTCCACACCGTCAACGAGGTCGTCTGCACCGAGGGCGGCGAGGTCGTCTTCCACCGGACCTGGGAGAAGAGCATCCCGCGCACGTCCGGGTGACCTCGCATGTGAAGCGTACTTTCCGGGGCATTGGGGATGGTTGGGGAACTGCCTTCCGGCAGTCCCCCCGACGTAACGTTGACCCCAAGCGACCCGGAAAGCGAGGCAGCGAACGATGCCCGAGCAGAGCAGTCCGCTCGATGTGGCCGAGGGCGACCCCTTCGGCCCGCACAACCTGCCGTACGGCGTGTTCTCCACCCCCGACCGCCCGGGCGAGCGGCGCGTCGGCGTCCGCATCGGCGACCACGTCCTGGACGCCGGGGCCGCCGCGCTCGCCCTCGGCTCGCCGTACGCCCAACTCCTGGCCCAGCCCGACCTGATGGCCCTGCTCGCGGCCGGGCGCACCGCCTGGCGCGATGTACGCCGGGCGCTCACCGCGTGGGTCACGGTCCCCGCGCACCGCGCGGACATGGAGCCCCTGCTGCACCCGCTGGACGCGATCACGCTGCACCTGCCCTACCAGGTCGCGGACTACGTGGACTTCTACGCGAGCGAGCACCACGCCACCAACGTGGGCCAGATCTTCCGGCCCGACGCCGACGCGCCGCTCACCCCCAACTGGAAGCATCTGCCGATCGGTTACCACGGCCGCGCCGGGACCGTCGTGGTCTCCGGCACCGATGTGGTCCGCCCGGCGGGCCAGCGCAAGGGCCCGGCCGACCCGGCGCCCGTCTTCGGGCCGTCCGTGAAGCTCGACATCGAGGCGGAGGTCGGCTTCGTCGTCGGCACCCCGTCCGAGCAGGGAAAGCCCGTCGCCCTCACGGACTTCCGCGAGCACGTCTTCGGGCTCTCGCTGCTCAACGACTGGTCGGCGCGCGACATCCAGGCGTGGGAGTACGTCCCGCTCGGCCCGTTCCTCGGCAAGTCCTTCGCGACCTCCGTCTCCGCCTGGGTCACCCCGCTGGAGGCGCTGGACGCCGCCCGCACCGCCCCGCCCGCCCGCGACCTCCCTCTGCTCCCCTATCTGGAGGACGCGGAGGAGGACGAGCCCGGCGGCTACGACCTGCGGATCTCCGTCGCGGTCAACGGGCACGTCGTGGCGGAGCCGCCGTTCTCCACGATGTACTGGACGGCGGCCCAGCAGCTCGCCCAGATGACGGTCAACGGCGCCTCCCTGCGCACCGGCGACCTCTTCGGCTCCGGCACCGTCAGCGGCGCCGAGCCGTCCCAGCGCGGCTGCCTCCTGGAGCTGACCTGGAACGGCCGCGACCCGCTGGAACTGCCCGAGGGCAAGCGCACGTTCCTGGAGGACGGCGACACGGTGACCATCACCGCTTGGGCCCCGGGACCGGACGGCACCCGGGTGGGCCTGGGCGAGGTCTCGGGGCGGGTCGTGCCCGCGGGGTGACCTCGGCGGTCCGGGCGAAGACGGTCCGGATGCCGGACCGGCGGGTGGCGGGTCTCGCCCC
>NZ_LISW01000002.1:0-386936 GCF_001905735.1 Streptomyces sp. CB01249 | reverse complement strand
CGCCCGGCTCCTCGCCGACCTGCTGCGCCACCAGGTGCGCACGGGCGCGTTCCCCGGCGGTGTGCTGCCGTACGAGGACACCATCGGGCGCGACTACGGCGTCTCGCGCAACACCGTGCGCCAGGCCCTCGACCTGCTGCGCGGCGAGGGTGTGGTCGAGCGGCAGCCCGGCGTCGGCACGGTCGTCGTCGCCGAGAAGTACCCGCACGCGCTCGACCGGCTCCAGGGCCTGGCGGAGACCCTGCGCGAGCACGGCCGGGTCACCAACGAGGTCCGTACCGTCGGGCCCGTCCCCGCCCCGGCCCCGGTCGCCCGGCGGCTCGGGGTCGCCGAGCACACCGACGTGCTCTACATCGAGCGCCGCCGCCTGCTGAACGGGCTGCCGCTCTCCCTCGACCTCACCTACGTCCCGATGGACCTCGGCGCCGGGCTGCTCGGCGCCGACCTGGAGAACACCGACGTCTTCCGGCTGCTGGAGTCCCTGACCGGGCAGCGGCTGGGCGACGCCGACATCACCCTGGAGGCCGTCAACGCCGACGCGCACTCCGCCGCCGTCCTGGAGGTCCCGCGCGGATCCGCGGTCCTGATGCTGGAACGGCTGACCCGGCTCGCCGACGGCCGGCCCGTGGACCTGGAGTTCATCCGCTTCCGCGGCGACCGCATCAGCATGAACGGCGTGCTGCACCGGGCCTGTTGAGCCACCCCACCCTGTCGTAAACCCCTTCCCTGGAGCCCCGCCATGCCTCTGGCGCCCCAGCGGGCCGACGTGCCCGTGACCATCGACGAGTCGAAGTGCATCGACGGATGCACCCTGTGCGTCGACATGTGCCCGCTCGACTCCCTGGCCATCCACCAGGACAGCGGCAAGGCGTACATGCACGTGGACGAGTGCTGGTACTGCGGCCCCTGCGCCGCCCGCTGCCCCACCGGGGCGGTCACCGTCAACATGCCCTATCTCCTGCGCTGAAAGGCCCCAACTCCCATGCGACGCACAGCACCCGGCGCCCTGGCCGGCGCCGCGCTGCTCCTCACGCTCACCACGGGCTGCGGCGGCGGGGCGAGCGCGGACGACGGCGGTACGGTCACGGTGACCGTCGGCTACCAGTCCCGCACCATCAACACCGTCACCGCCGGCACCCTGCTGCGGTCCCTCGGCTATTTCGAGGACGAGCTGCGCAAGCGCGGCAAGCGGGACGGTGTCACGTACAAGGTGGAGTGGCAGGACTACGCCACCGGCGCCCCGATCACCGCCCAGATGACCGCCGGGAAGATCGACATCGGCTCGATGGGCGACTTCCCGCTGCTGATCAACGCGGCCCGGGGCGTCCAGCTGAAGCGCCCCACCCGGCTCGTCTCGGTCACCGGCTACAACCTGTCGGGCGGCCTCAACACCGTGGTCACCGGGCCCGGTTCCAAGCTCCGCACGCTCACCGACCTGCGCGGCAAGAAGGTCTCCACGAGCGTCGGCTCCGCCGCCGACGGCACCCTCGTACGCGCCCTGCAACAGGCCGGGCTCGACCCGGAGAAGGACATCCGCAAACTCAACCAGCAGCCCGCCGTGGGGGCTTCGGCGCTCCAGGCGGGCAGCGCGGACGCGTTGTCGCAGTTCGTGGCCTGGCCGGGGCTGCTCGCCTTCCAGGGCCGGGCCAAGGCGCTGTACGACGGCGCCGAGCTGAACCTGCCGACTTTCCACGGCGTCACGGTCAATGAGGAGTTCGCGGAGAAGCGGTCCGCCGTGGTGGAGGACTTCCTGCGCGCCCAGGGCCGGGCGACGACCTACCTCCACGCACACCCCGTCGCCGCATCGGAGTCCGTCGCGAAGGCCACCGGCCTCCCGGCGGAGGTCGTCCACCTCTACAACGGCGCCCAGGGCATCGCCACCTTCGACACCACGCTGAAGCCCGCGCTCATCGCCGCCCTGAAGAAGGACGTCCCGGTGCTGGCCTCGGCGAAGCTCGTCGGAGACGTGGACGTGGACGCCTTCGTGGACGACCGGTACCTCAAGCGGGTGTACGGCTCCGGCTACGCGAAGGCCCTCGCCGCCGGACCGCCCGCCCGGCGCGGCGGAGAGGTGTGGCTGAAGGGCAAGGACGCCACCACGGCCTTCGCCACCTCCGCCGAAGTGCTGCGGTACGTGGCCGCGCACCGGGACGCGGTCCGGGCGGCGTACGTCCCCGACGCTTCGAGCGGCACGCTGTGGTTCGCGGACCGCGCGGTGTGGGTCGCGGACGGCCCGGAGCTGCGGCCGTACGTCACCGAGTCGGCGGCCCGCGCCGATGTGGCGGCGCGCCCCGGCGCGCGGACCGTCTCCTACGCCGACGCGCTGAAACGCGCCGGGTCCGCGTCATGAGCGGGCGGTGGTCGCCCGTGCGGCGGGTGCTCTCGCTGGTCGCGGTGCTCGGGCTGTGGCAGGCGCTGACCACGTACGACATCAATCTGTGGCTGCGCTTCGAGCAGTTCCCGACGGTGACCGAGGTCGGCCGCGCCTTCGCGGACCGGGTCTCCGGCGACGCGTACTGGCAGGACCTGACCGACAGCCTGACCCGGATCGTCACCGGCTTCGCGCTGGCCGCCGTCCTCGGGGTCACCGTCGGCACCGCCGTCGCCCGCTCCCGGATCGCCGCCGACCTGCTGGGCCCGGTCCTCGAAGTGCTGCGGCCCGTCCCGGCCATCGCGCTGGTCCCGGTCGCGATCCTGCTCTTCCCGAGCAACGAGCAGGGCATCGTCTTCATCACGTGCACGGCCGCGTTCTTCCCGGTCATGGTCTCCACCCGGCACGCGGTGCGCGCGCTGACCCCGGTCTGGGAGGAGGCCGTCCTGACCATGGGCGGCGGGCGGCGGCGCGTGCTCTGGTCCGTGGTGCTGCCCGGCGCGCTCCCCGGCATCCTCGGCGGCCTGTCCGTCGGGATCGGCGTCTCGTGGATCTGCGTGATCTCCGCCGAGATGATCTCCGGCGAGTACGGGGTCGGCTACCGGACCTGGCAGGACTACACGGTGGTCGACTACCCCGGGGTCTTCGTCGGTATGGCCACCATCGGTCTGCTCGGCTGGCTGACCTCCACGGCGGTGGAGCTGCTGGGCCGCCGGCTGACCCGCTGGCTGCCGCGCACGGAGAGCCGCCCGGCCTCCCCCGCGCGCCGCCGCCCCGCCCCGGCGGCCCCCGCTGCCCCCTCGGTCCGTACGACACAGGAACGGGTGCGCTCATGACGGCTGACACGACGCGCGCGGCGACCGCTCAAGGGCTGCGCCTCACGCTGCGCGGCGCCACGCTCGGCCGGACCGGGGCACCCGTCCTCGACGGCATCGACCTCGATGTCGTGCCCGGCGAGATCCTGGCCGTCGTCGGCCCGTCCGGCTGCGGCAAGTCCACGCTGCTGCGGACCCTGGCCGGGCTGCTGCCCGCGCTCGGCGGCGAGGTCACGGAGGACGGCGCGCCCGTCACCGGGCCCCGCGCCGAACGGGCCCTCGTCTTCCAGGACGACGCGCTGCTGCCCTGGCGCACGGTCCGGGCCAACGTCGAACTGCCCCTGGCCATCCGGGGCGTGGGGCGCGCCGAGCGACGGGCCCGGGCCGGGGAGTGGCTGTCCCGGGTCGGGCTCGCCGAACACGCGGGGAAGCTGCCGCACCGGATCTCCGGCGGGCAGCGCCAGCGCGTCCAGCTGGCCCGGGCGCTCGCGGCGGGGCCCCGGGCGGTCCTGATGGACGAGCCGTTCGGCGCGCTGGACGCCCAGACCAGGGCCGGTATGCAGCAGCTCCTGGTCGAGGTGCTGCGGGGCAGCGGCGCCACGGTGGTGTTCGTGACGCACGACGTGGACGAGGCGCTGTTCCTCGGCGACCGGGTGGCCCTGCTGCCGGGCGGCCGGGTGCTGCCGGTGCCGCGTCCGCGCGAACGGGCCGCGCACACCGATCCGGTGACGGTCGCGCTGCGCCGCGAGGTCCTGGAATCCCTCACCCCTCTCTCCTGAAAGGCACCCCCCGTGCAGATCCCCGCCCTCGCGGACGCCGAGGAACTCTCCTGCGACGTGCTGGTGGTCGGCGGCGGTACGGCCGGCACGATGGCGGCCCTCACCGCCGCCGAGCACGGCGCCTCCGTCCTCCTCCTGGAGAAGGCGCACGTCCGCCACTCCGGCGCGCTCGCCATGGGCATGGACGGCGTGAACAACGCGGTGATCCCGGGCCGCGCCGAACCCGACGACTACGTCGCGGAGATCACCCGCGCCAACGACGGCATCGTGGACCAGTCGACCGTCCGGCAGACCGCGACGCGCGGCTTCGGCATGGTGCGGCGCCTGGAGTCGTACGGGGTGAAGTTCGAGAAGGACGAGCACGGCGAGTACGCGGTCCGGCAGGTCCACCGCTCCGGCTCGTACGTCCTGCCGATGCCCGAGGGCAAGGACGTGAAGAAGGTCCTCTACCGGCAGCTGCGGCGGCGCGAGATGCGGGAGCGCATCCGCATCGAGAACCGGGTCATGCCCGTGCGCGTGCTCACCGGTGACGACGGCCGGGCGATCGGTGCGGCCGGCTTCAACACCCGCACCGGGCAGTTCGTCACGGTCCGCGCGGGCGCCGTCATCCTCGCCACGGGCGCCTGCGGCCGCCTCGGACTGCCGGCCTCCGGCTACCTCTACGGTACGTACGAGAACCCGACCAACGCGGGCGACGGCTATGCCATGGCGTACCACGCGGGCGCCGAGCTGACCGGCATCGAGTGCTTCCAGATCAACCCGTTGATCAAGGACTACAACGGCCCGGCCTGTGCGTACGTCGCCAATCCGTTCGGCGGCTACCAGGTCAACCGGCACGGCGAGCGGTTCGTGGACTCCGACTACTGGTCGGGGCAGATGATGGCCGAGTTCGCGGCGGAGGTGGCCTCCGACCGGGGTCCCGTCTACCTCAAGCTCAGCCATCTGCCGGAGGAGTCCGTCAGCGCGCTGGAGACGATCCTGCACTCCACGGAGCGCCCGACGCGCGGCACGTTCCACGCGGGGCGCGGCCACGACTACCGCACCCATGACATCGAGATGCACATCTCCGAGATCGGCCTCTGCGGCGGCCACTCGGCGTCCGGCGTGCGCGTGGACGACCACGCCCGCACCACGGTGGACCGCCTCTACGCGGCCGGTGACCTGGCGTGCGTCCCGCACAACTACATGATCGGCGCGTTCGTCTTCGGCGATCTGGCGGGCGCGGACGCGGCCCGTTTCACGGCGTACGAGGGCGAGTTGCCGGCCGACCAGCTGCGGGCGGCGCACGAGCTGGTCTACCGGCCGCTGCGGAATCCGGACGGGCCGCCGCAGCCCCAGGTCGAGTACAAGCTGCGCCGCTTCGTGAACGACTACGTGGCTCCGCCGAAGTCCGGGGCCCGGCTGTCGATCGCCCTGGAATCCTTCGAGCGGATGCGGACGGACCTCGCGGAGATGGGCGCGAAGACCCCGCACGAGCTGATGCGGTGCGCGGAGGTGTCGTTCATCCGGGACTGCGCGGAGATGGCCGCGCGCTCCTCGCTCGCCCGTACGGAGTCCCGCTGGGGGCTCTACCACGAGCGCACGGACCATCCGGAGCGGGACGACGCGGACTGGTTCCACCACCTGGACCTGTACAAGTCGGCGTCCGGGGCGATGGAGTTCACCGCGCGCCCGGTGGCGCCGTACCTGGTCCCGGTGGAGGGGTTCGAACCGGCCGGGGGGCCGGTGCGGCGGATCGGCGCGGTGGAGCCGGTGGGGGTGGGGACGGCGGGGGCGCGAGAGGCGGCTCCGGTGTCGGTGCGTCTTCCCGTGCCGACGCCCTCCGAACCGGCCGTCTCCACCTCGCCGCGCATCCTGGAGCTGCTGGCGCTGAGCGAGGGCGCACCGGACCTGGCGTCGCTGACCCCGTACCTGGACGACCCGGACCCCGCCGTCCGCCGGGCCGCCGTCGCCGCGCTCACGGAGTCCACTCCGCCGGGCGCGGGCCCGGCGCTGGCCACGGCCCTGGGCGACCCGTCCGCCGCCGTGCGCGCGGCCGTCGCGGCATCCCTGCGCGAACTGGTCGAGGTCCTGCCCCCGTCCCCGGAGCTCCGCACCCCGCTGGTCGCCGCGCTCGCCTCGGCCGACGCAGTGGTCCGCGCCGCCGCCCTCGACACCCTGCGGGCGCTGCGGCTGGGCGACGCGGAGCTGTACGCGGGCACGCTGGACGACCCGGACCTCGGCGTCCGGGTGGAGACCGTGCGCGCGCTGGTCTCGGTGGACGCGGTGGAGGGCCTGTCCCGCGCGGCGGACGACCCGGCCCGCGAGGTCCGGGTCGCGGTGGCGAAGGGCCTGGCCGCCGTCCGCTCCCCCGCCCCGGCCCCGCTCGCCCCGCTCCTGGACGACCCGGACCCGCTGGTCCGCGCGGCGGCCCTGGGCGCGCTGGCGGAGACGGGCTGCCCGGACCCGTACGCCGACCGCGCGACCGCCGCCCTGACAGACCCGGCCTGGCAGGTCCGCGCGGGCGCGGCGAAGGCCCTGACCTCGGCGGACCCGGGGCACGCGGTGTCCCCCCTGGCCGCCGCCCTGTCCGACCCGAACGCGGACGTCCGCAAGGCGGCGGTCCTCGCGCTGCTGCGGCACCGGGATGCGCCGGGGGCCGGGGAGGCGCTGGCGGGGGCGGTCACGGACCCGGACGCGGACGTGCGGGCGTATGCGGGGCGGGGGGTGGCGGTCCCGCGATAGGTCCGCCCGGCCGCGGGACCGGTGATCGTGGCAACGAGGTTGCGCAGGGCTCGGTGGGCTCCGGCAAAGGCGCGGCGAGTGTGCTGCGCGAGGCTCAGGTCATCGGCGGAGGGCTTCGGCGGGTTCGATTCTGGCGGCTCGCCAGGCCGGATAGAGGCCGGCGACCAGGCCGGTGACGAGACCGATGAGCGGGGCGGTGGCCACCGTGGCGGGGTGGACGACCGGGGTCCAGTCACGGGCGACGGCCACGCCGAGGACGGTGAGGGTGCCGAGAGATGTGCCGATCAGGCCGCCGAGAGCGCCGAGCGCACCGGACTCGGCGAGGAACTGGCCGGTGATGTGCCGGCCCCTGGCGCCCAGCGCCCGACGCAGTCCGATCTCTCCGGTGCGCTCCAGGACCGCGACCAGGGTCGTATTGGCGATGCCGACGGCACCGATGATCAGGCAGATGCCGGCCAGCAGGAGGAAGAGCTGGTTCAGATCCGACGTGACCTTGCTCCGGAGGGTTTTGGGGTCCGGCGGGGGTGTCGACTTGAGGTATTCGGGATGGTCGGGGCGGAGTGCGGTCGGGGCGAGTGTCGCCACCTGCTGGGCGGCGCCGATGTCGGTGGCGATCAGCATCTTGTCGCTGCCCGCCTTCGGCCGGCCCCACATCCGCACGGCCGTGGTGCGCGGGACCACGACCGAGAGCAGCAGGTTCGCCTGGCGCTCGACGTTGTCCACGATGCCCACGACGGTGAAGGGCTCGTCGCCGATGAAGATGGCCGGCCGGGTCTCCAGGGTGGTGATGCCGAGCCGGGCGGCGACACCCGAGCCGAGCACTGCCACCGGTAGCGCCTGCTTCGAGTGGAACTCGTCGAAGATCCGGCCCTGCCGCATGGTCGGAACGGCTGCGCGCAGTGCGCCTGGCGAGGCGCCCACGACGTCCACCTGTTCGCCGCCCTCGGCTGCGGTACCGACCGGGGCGGCCCGTACCGTCATGGAGGGGCCGGTCTGGACTGTGAAGTAGACACCCGCGTCCCGCACTCCGTGCAGCCGGCCGATCCGCTGGTCCGCGTCCTCGGGGAAGCCCGGCCCGGCGTACTCGTCCACCTGTGCGCTGATGTCGTCGACTGACACCTCGGTGGCAGTGAGCATGTTGAAGCGCGAGTCGATCTGAGAGGACGTGGTCGCTGTCAGCCCCAGGATCGTCACGAAAGTGCCGACGCCGAGCACGGTGCCCAGCGCCGTCAGTGCCGAGCGTGCCGGACGTTGCAGCATGCCGGCGAGCGATTCGGCGAAGGCGTCCCGCAGTGTGAAGCGGGAGGGCTTGACCTCGGGTTCCGGCCGACGTCGGAGCCTGAGCACCCGCGGCAGGAGCGGGGCACGGGAAGCACGGCGATTCATGGGCGCACCTGCTCGTGCAGTACGCCGTCGCGGATCGCCACGGTGCGCAGTCCGCGCCCGGCCACCTCACCGTCGTGAGTGATCACCAGTACCGTCATCCCGTCAGCGTGCAGTTCGTCGAGGAGTTCCAGCACGGTGGCCGCGTTGGCCGTGTCGAGGTTGCCGGTCGGCTCGTCACACAGCAGGAGCGAAGGGCGGGCGACCAGGGCGCGGGCGATGGCGACCCGCTGTCGTTCGCCTCCGGACAGCCGGGTCGGCAAGGCTTCGGTCCGGTGGGCCAGCCCGACCCGCTCCAGTGCCTCCCGCGCCCGTGCAGGACGCTCACGTCGCGGTGCCCCGTTGTAGACCATCGCCAATTCGACGTTCTCGGCGGCCGAGCGGTGCGGCAGCAGATGGAACGACTGGAACACGAAGCCGATCCGCCGCCCGCGCAACGCGGTGCGGTCGGCGTCCTTCAGAGCCCCGGTGTCGATCCCGTCCAGCAGGTACCGCCCGTGGGTGGGCGTGTCCAGCAGCCCGGCGATGTTGAGGAAGGTCGACTTCCCCGAGCCCGAAGGGCCGATCACGGTGACGAACTCACCCCGGTCCACCCGTAGATCACACGGCTTGAAAGCCTCCACAGGTGGTGGACCCGGGTAGGTGAGCGCCACCTGATCGAACTCGATGACTGGGTAGGTCACTTGGCCGCACCGCCCTTGTCCTCCGTGCGGCCCTGACCGGTCTTCTCCGACACCCCCGGATTCACGCCGGTGATGACGTTGTCGCCCTCCTTGAGTTCGCCGCCGGTGAGCGGGACAACCTCCACGTACCCGTCCCCCGTGGTTCCGGGACGTACCTCGACACGATGCTGCTCCTTGCCCCGTGCCACGGTGACCGTCGTCCTGCCGTCCTCGCCTGCGGAGACGGCGGTGACCGGTACGACCAGGGCCTCGCCGTCGGTGGCGCCGGCTTCGATCGTCAACCGCACGTCCTGGCCGGCCAACGCGACGGGCAGCGCCTTCAGCGGACGGACCAGCATCACGTAACCGGCCTCGCCGACCGGAGCCTCGTTCTCGCCGTCACCGGCGGGCCTTTCAGGCTGCTGGATGGTGTCCGAGACGGACAGCACCTTCGCCTGGGCGGTGGTCCCGGATATCTCCGAAAGGATCTGCGCCTTCTGGCCGGCTCTGACCATGCCCTTCTGGTGCTCCTGGAGGACCCCACGGACCACCAGCGCACCGGCGGACAGGGTCATCGCCGGGCCGTCGACCGGCGAACCGACCCGGACGGGCACGCTGTCCACGCGGGCCGGGAAGTCCTCCAGGAAGACCACTTCACCCGCCGGCAGCATGGGTCCCTGTGCGGCCTGTGCCTTGCTCAACCCGGCGCGTGCCTCGGCCAGGTCCTCCTGGGCGCGTTCCACCGACCGGCGTCCGTCCTTCGGGGACCCGGCGCCTGCTTCCTCGGATCCGTCGCTCCCCGCCGAGCCCGTCGCGCGGGGCGATTCCGCGGCCGCGTCCCGGGCGTCCTGGAGCGCGCGCTCTGACGCGGTGACCGCATCCTGCGCGTCCTTCAGTCCAGCACCTTCGTCGGCCAGTGCCGGCACGGGCTCGTAGCCGATGGACGCGTAGAACGAGTTCAGCGCTTTCTTGGTGCCCTCCCCGAAACGGCCGGCCGCGTCACCCCCGCTGCCGTGGCCCAGCTGGGCCAGTGCCCGCTGCACCTGCCGTACGTCCTCACCCTTGGCACCCGGCTTGAGGTCCCGGTACACCGGCAATTTTCCCTTGAGCGCGAACACCGGCCGCCCGGACACCTCCATCAGCACTGTGCCGGCCGTCACCGAATTCCCCGCCTTGAGCGCCACCTTCGTCACGACAGGTGTGCCGCCGCCCTCGCCTCTGCTGATCACGGGGGCCACCTGCACCGACTGGCCGGCCGTCACCGTCCCCCGGACGATGACCGAATCGGTCAACTTCCGCTTCTCGACCCTGGCCACCAACACGTCCATCGGAGGAGGTCCCGCCTCAGCCGCCTGCTGGGCGGGTGACTTGATGACCAGGGAGGCCCCCACCCCGCCGACACACAGAAGAAGGGCGGCCGCGACCACGATCACCACCACCCCGCGCCGCCCACGGAGCCAGACACTCCGGGGCCGGACCGGTGCCTCCGGAGGAACAGGTGGTGTCTCCGCCGGGTTTTCCTGCACGTTACGCATGTACGCCTCGGGATTCTGGCACGCCATTTTTCGGCGGCGGATCGAAGAACACCGGCCGGTCCGGCCGGCTGCTCCGTCGCAGAATCCTGCCGACTGCATGGTGTCGTGTGGAGGAGGTGAATTCCCTGCCGCCTTCCCATGGCGGCAGAGGAATCTTCGGGTTCTTCGCGGAAGGGCCGGAAAAACTGACGGGAGGTGCCCGAAGGAAGGGAATCCCGCCGGAGCTCGTTACGCCTTGTCGCCCGGATCGGAGCCGGGGTCCTCCGCGGTGATCCCGCACTTCTTGAGGGCCTTCTTGCCTTCCGGGCTTCCGAGCTGTTTCTCCAGCGCGTCGTCGGGAACGGCCTCGCCGGTCGCCGTCGGATCCCGGAACCCCGTGATCCCCTCTGCGCGCATGCACTTCGCCTGCTTGCGCAGCACCTCCAGGGCTGCGGGGTCGAGCGTGGGCACCGCGGCACCGCCGCATTTCGTGATGGCTGCCTGGAGATCCTCCGGTGCGTTCTTCCCCTTGTCGGGAATGCTCTTGCCGTCGTCCACCGTGAACTCGATACCGAGATCCCGCAGGCAGGACTCGTGAGGAAAGGCCTGAGCCGAAGCAGATGACTCGGAACCGGATCCTCCGGATTCACCCTCCTTCGAATCGCCGCTGGAGCAGCTGACGGAGAGGAATGCAGTGATGAGGACGACCGCACCCATCCGGGGCAGGGGCCGTAAAGATCGTTTTCCATTGGCACGCATGAAAATTCACGGTAAGTCAGCGGGGGGTCCCTGTCCACTGTCCCCAGGGACAGTAGACAGACGTCTGTTCAAGGTGATCGCATATGAGCCGTGCGGCCTGCGGAGCCGTATGAATCAAGCCATTTCAATGAAAGGCGTGAATCGTGAACGCAAGAACCTCCAGGCTCGTCGCCACGGCCGGCCTGCTTCTTCTGAGCGGGGCCGGTGTACTCGCGACGGCGGGCCAGTCCTCGGCTGCCACCCGTGACGGAAGCACCAACTCCGGTGAGTTCGGCGCGTACTACCTGCAGAACCAGGCCAGCTACGTGTTCGACTTCGCCAGCTACGACGCGAACTTCGCCAACGACTCGTTCCCCAAGGCATCCAGCATCAACCCTGATGACAACACGGAGTCCTACTGGAACCGCAACTCGACCTACGTGGACGTGTACACCGAGTCGGGTCGCGGGGGCGTCCACGGCTGGATCCCGGATGGCCTGTCCGGGAACTTCAGCTCCAACTACAAGAACAACGTGACGTCGGCGTACGAGCGCTGACGAGAGTCGCCGCTTAACGGCCACCCTGCGAGACGCGCCCCCCTGCCCGTATACGCCGGGCAGGGAGGCGCGGCTCCATAGTAGCGAGAATCCGGAACCTGGAGCTGCCGTGAACCGTCTGTCGTCGCTGCGACGCCCCACACTCACCCCGGCGATCCTTGCGGTGGCATCCGCGGTGCTCCTGGCTGCGGGTTGCTCCTCGGGAGGGGGAACCGAGGAATCCAAGGAGCCCGAGGTCTCCAGCACCCCCAGGATCACCGATCCCAACTCCTTCGCCTTCCCGCTGGACCCGTACCTCACCAAGCCGGATGACCAGCAGACCCTGAGCAAGGCCCAGGCGGAACTCACCCGTCAGTGCATGAAGCGGTTCGGATTCACGTACCATCCGGCGCCCCAGCGCCCAACGGTCAACCCCTTCGGCGAGAACGGGCTTCGCTACGGGGTGAGTTCGACGCAGTTGGCAGCCAAGTACGGGTACGGGTCCGGGTCCGGGGACGGTCCTGACCAGCCCGAGGCCCCGGCGTCCGGGGCCGAGCTGCTGACAGGCGCGGCGAGGCTGGCGATGTTCGGGAAGGAAGACCTCAAGCCCTCCGACCTGCCCAGCAGTCAGGAGGAGGCCGAAGCGTCGGAGGCGAACAACGGGGTCATCGCGGGAAAGGCGGTCCCGGTGGGCGGCTGTCAACGCGAGGCGGCCATGAAGGTGTTCTCCCCGCGCAAGAAATCGCTGCCGATAACGTTTACCTATGGGCTCATGACGGATGCCTGGTCACGCACACGTGATGACAGCCGGTACGTGGCAGTGGGGCGGAAGTGGGCCGAGTGCCTCAAGGAGAAGGGATACGTGACCTCTCCCGATCCGCTCACGCAGGATCGCGACCTCAAGTTCACGGATCCGCAGTCACCACGGGCGATCACCGTGGCAAAGGCGGACGTGGCCTGCAAGGAGAAGGTGAATCTGATCGGCGTCGCTTTCGCGGTGGAGAGCGCCTATCAGAAGCGTCTCGTCGAGCAGAACGCCGAAGCCCTCAAGCAGGTCCAACAGCAGCAGGAGGAGCAGTTGCGACTGGCAGCGTCGCTGCTCCGCTGACCTCGGTGGGTGCGTGGGTCTGTCACACGTTCAGGGGAGCCGCTTCCGGTTCCCGGCGGATACGCTGAAAGCTCCCGCGAGACTCCGTCCATGGGAGCACTGATGAGCGTCGAACCCGAGGGCCCCGAGCCGCGGTGGGCGGTCCCGCCCGAGGGCGGCTGGACCGCCGATGACCTGGACACACTCCCGAATCTGCCTCCGCATACGGAGCTGATCGACGGGAGCCTTGTCTTCGTGAGTCCGCAGACCCTTTTCCATACTCGGGCGGTCAGCTTCTTCGAGTGGCAGTTGCAGTCACTGGCGCCGCCCGACCTGGAGGTCGTGCGTGAGTTCACGATCGACATCGACCGCTACAACCGGCCCGAGCCCGACGTGATCGTGGTGGACGGCGATATCGTCCAGGACCCGAGTCAGACCCGCTTCCCCGCCGAATCCGTCCGGCTGGCCATCGAGGTCGTGTCGCCGGAGTCGAGGTCGCGGGACCGGGAGACCAAGCCGGTGAAGTACGCCCGGGTGAAGATCCCGCACTTCTGGCGGGTGGAGAACCACGACGGCCGTGCCGTGGTCTATGTCTTCGAGCTGGAGCCCGCCACCGGCGCCTACACCTCGACGGGGATCTTCCACGATCGGATGAAGGTGTCCGTCCCCTTCCCGGTCGACCTCGACCTCAGCACCATCACGCCGCGCCGCCGGGCGGCGGACCCGCAGTAGGTCCGCCGCACCGGGCCGCTCTCACTCGTACTCCGGGGGCTCCTCGTCCCAGCCGAACTCGGCGTCGTCGTGGGGAGCGGCGGGCATGGGCTTTGCCTGGGTGGCCGGGGCGGGGGTGGGCTTTTGGGCGGGGGCCGGGGCCGGGGTGGCCGGGGGTTCCGCAGCCGCCGGGGCCTCCGCCGGAGCGGCCGTTTCGAGGCCGGCCAGGACCTCCAGGACGCCCTCGCCGTACGTCGCGAGCTTCTTCTCGCCCAGGCCGCTGATGCCGCCCAGCTCGCCCAGGGTCGTCGGGTGGATCGTGGCGATCTCGCGGAGGGTGGCGTCGTGGAAGATCACGTAGGCCGGGAGGCCCAGTTCCTTGGCCTGGGCGGCCCGCCAGGCGCGCAGGGCCTCGAAGACGGGGACGGCCGTCTCGGGGAGGTCGGCGGCGGCGGCCGCCTTCGACTTGCGCTCGCCCCGGCCGGACGACGACGACCGGGAGGCCGTCGGCTTCTTCGGCTCCTTGCGGAGCTGGACCTCGCGCTCCCGGTTGAGAACCGCGCCGCTCGCCTCCGTGAGGACCAGCGTGCCGTACTCGCCCTCGACGGCGATCAGGCCCTGGGCCAGGAGCTGGCGGACCACGCCGCGCCACTCCGCCTCGGACAGGTCCTCGCCGATGCCGAAGACCGACAGCTGGTCGTGGTCGAACTGGATGACCTTGGCCGTGCGGCGGCCGAGCAGGATGTCGATGATCTGGCCCGCGCCGAACTTCTGGCCGCGCTCCCGCTTCAGCCGTACCACCGTGGACAGCAGCTTCTGGGCGGACACCGTGCCGTCCCAGGTCTCCGGCGGGGTGAGGCAGGTGTCGCAGTTGCCGCAGGAGGGGGCGGTCGGCTCCTGGCCGAAGTACGTCAGGAGCTGGGCGCGGCGGCACTGGGCCGTCTCGCACAGGGCGAGCATCGAGTCCAGGTGCGCGGCGGCCCGGCGGCGGAACGCCTCGTCGCCCTCGCCGCCCTGGATGAGCTTGCGCTGCTGGACGACGTCCTGGAGGCCGTACGCCATCCACGCCGTGGACGGGGCGCCGTCGCGGCCCGCCCGGCCGGTCTCCTGGTAGTAGCCCTCGACGGACTTCGGGAGGTCCAGGTGGGCGACGAAGCGGACGTCCGGCTTGTCGATGCCCATGCCGAAGGCGATCGTCGCGACGACCACCAGGCCCTCCTCGCGCAGGAAACGGGACTGGTGGGCCGCGCGCGTCCCGGCGTCGAGCCCCGCGTGGTACGGGACGGCCTCGATGCCGTTGCGGCAGAGGAATTCGGCAGTCTTCTCCGTGGACGCGCGGGAGAGGCAGTAGATGATGCCCGCGTCCCCGGCGTGCTCCTCCTTGAGGAAGGCGAGCAGCTGCTTCTTCGGGTCGACCTTGCCCACGATCCGGTACTGGATGTTGGGCCGGTCGAAGCTCGCGACGAAGTGCTTGGCGTCGGGCATGCCGAGCCGCTGGGTGATCTCCCGGTGCGTGGCGTCCGTCGCCGTGGCGGTCAACGCGATGCGCGGCACGTCCGGCCAGCGCTCGCCGAGCACCGACAGGGCCAGGTAGTCGGGGCGGAAGTCGTGGCCCCACTGGGCGACGCAGTGCGCCTCGTCGATGGCGAAGACGGAGACCTCGCCCCGGGCCAGCAGCGCCAGCGTGGAGTCCAGCCGCAGCCGCTCCGGGGCCAGGTAGAGGAGGTCCAGCTCGCCCGCGACGAACTGCGCCTCCATCGAGCGGCGCTCGTCGAAGTCCTGCGTGGAGTTGATGAACCCGGCCCGCACGCCGAGCGCCCGCAGCGCGTCGACCTGGTCCTGCATGAGGGCGATCAGCGGGGAGATCACGACGCCGGTGCCCCGACGGACCAGGGCCGGGATCTGGTAGCAGAGGGACTTGCCGCCACCGGTGGGCATGAGCACGACGGCGTCCCCGCCGGCCACCACGTGGTCGACGATCGCCTCCTGCTCGCCGCGGAACGCCTCGTAACCGAAGACGCGGTGCAGGGTGCGCCGCGCCTCGCTCTCGGCCGTGGCGGCGGTCCCGCCCGTGCTCACATCCGTGGTCATGCCCGTCACGCCCGTCCCGCTCATCGCTCTGTCCCCCGATACCGGTCCCGCTGCGTCCCAGCGCTCTCCCCTGCCACCCTAGGGCCTGCCCGGTGGATCAGGGCCGGGGTCGCGACGCCTGGCACGGCACCTCGCCGCGTTGCCGAAACGCCCTAATCGCTCCGCGATGAGGACGCCCCGGCGCCTTGCGATGCACCGCACCAGACGCCGCGCCCTACCCGACCCTGATCCACCGGACAGACCCTACGCGCCGCCTGTGACAACGCCGGACGGGCTTGACTTCCCGAGGGAAGGCCAAGCCCGTCCGGCGTTGCCGTACAGCCGTCTCCGGCTACCTCACGAACGTCCCGGCCTGGCCCGCCAGGTCCAGGAAGTACTGCGGGGCCACACCCAGGACCACGGTCACGGCCACGCCGATCGCGATGGTG
This sequence comes from Streptomyces sp. CB01249, assembly GCF_001905735.1. Lineage (GTDB taxonomy): Bacteria > Actinomycetota > Actinomycetes > Streptomycetales > Streptomycetaceae > Streptomyces. The sequence goes on along the minus strand of NZ_LISW01000002.1, from coordinate 371,097 downwards.
GTCATCGTCAGCGGTGACGGGACGGCGACGGTGGGGCCGTCCGCCTTCGGCTCGCTGAAGAACATCAGCACGATGACCCGGATGTAGAAGAACGCGGCGATCGCCGAGGAGATCACACCGACCACCACCAGGCCGCCCGCGCCGCCGTCCGCCGCCGCCTTGAACACCGCGAACTTCCCGGAGAAGCCCGAGGTCAGCGGGATACCGGCGAAGGCCAGCAGGAACACCGCGAAGACCGCCGCGACCAGCGGCGAGCGGCGGCCGAGCCCGGCCCACTTCGACAGGTGCGTCGCCTCGCCGCCCGCGTCCCGCACCAGCGTGACGACGGCGAAGGCGCCGACCGTCACGAAGGAGTACGTGCCGAGGTAGAAGAGGACGGACGAGATCCCCTCGGGGGTGGCCGCGATCACACCGGCCAGGATGAACCCGGCGTGCGCGATCGAGGAGTAGGCCAGCAGCCGCTTGATGTCGGTCTGCGTGATCGCGACGACCGCGCCGCCCACCATCGTGACGATCGCGACGCCCCACATGACCGGCCGCAGGTCCCAGGTGAGCCCGGGCAGCACCACGTACAGCAGGCGCAGCAGCGCGCCGAACGCGGCGACCTTCGTGGCGGCGGCCATGAAGCCGGTGACCGGGGTCGGGGCGCCCTGGTAGACGTCCGGGGTCCACATGTGGAACGGGACGGCACCGACCTTGAAGAGCAGGCCGGTCAGGATCATCGCGCCGCCGATGAGCAGCAGCGCGTCGTTGCCCATGGTGTCGGCGAGCGCCGGGTCGATCTTCTGGATCGAGCCGTCGACCACGGTCGCGATCTGGGCGTACGAGACGGAGCCCGCGTACCCGTAGAGGAGGGCGATCCCGAACAGCAGGAACGCCGAGGAGAACGCGCCGAGCAGGAAGTACTTCACGGCCGACTCCTGCGACATCAGCCGCTTGCGGCGGGCGACGGCGCACAGGAGGTACAGCGGGAGGGAGAAGACCTCCAGGGCCACGAACAGCGTCAGCAGGTCGTTGGCCGCCGGGAAGACCAGCATGCCCGCCACCGAGAAGAGGACGAGCGGGAAGACCTCGGTGGTGGTGAACCCGGCCCGGACCGCGGCCTTCTCGCTGTCGCTGCCGGGCACCGACGCGGCCTGCGCCGCGAAGGAGTCGACCCGGTTGCCGTGCGACTCGGGGTCGAGCCGCCGTTCGGCGAACGTGAAGACCGCGACCAGGGACGTCAGCAGGATGACGCCCTGGAGGAACAGGGCCGGTCCGTCGACCGCGATGGCGCCCATCGCGGCGATGTGCGCCTTGGTCGTCCCGTAACCGCCGGCCGCGAGGCCGACCACCGCGGCGAACGCGGCGACCAGCGCGACGACGGTCAGGAAGACCTGGGTGTGATACCTGGCCCGGCGCGGCACGAATGCCTCGACCAGGACGCCGATGACGGCGACGCCGATCACGATCAGGACCGGGGTCAGCTGGGTGTACTCGATGACCGGGGCCGTGAACTTCTCGTCCGGTGCGGCGGATGTCACCCCGCCCGCCGTCGTCCACAGGCTGTGGACAGCTGTTGCGCTCACTTGGCGGCCTCCACCTCGGGCTGGGGGTCCTTCTTCTGTACGTCCGACATGGTGTGCTGCACCGCCGGGTTGACGATGTCCGTCAGCGGCTTCGGGTAGACACCGAGGAAGAGCAGCAGCGCGATCAGCGGGACGACCACCACGAGCTCACGGGCCTTGAGGTCCGCCATGCCCTGCACCTCGGCCTTGACCGGGCCGGTCATGGTGCGCTGGTAGAGGACCAGGACGTAGATCGCGGCGAGCACGATGCCGGTGGTGGCGATGATGCCGACCGCCGGATACGCGGCGAACGCGCCGACCAGGACCAGGAACTCACTGACGAACGGGGCGAGCCCGGGCAGCGACAGCGTGGCCAGGCCGCCGATCAGGAAGGTGCCGGCCAGGACCGGGGCCACCTTCTGCACCCCGCCGTAGTCGGCGATGAGGCGCGAGCCGCGCCGGCTGATCAGGAAGCCCGCGACCAGCATCAGCGCGGCCGTCGAGATGCCGTGGTTGACCATGTACAGCGTCGCGCCCGACTGGCCCTGGCTGGTCATCGCGAAGATGCCCAGGATGATGAAGCCGAAGTGCGAGATGGACGCGTAGGCGATCAGCCGCTTGATGTCGCGCTGGCCGACCGCGAGCAGCGCTCCGTACACGATGCTGATCAGCGCCAGGACCAGGATCACCGGCGTCGCCCACTTGCTGGCCTCCGGGAAGAGCTGGAGGCAGAAGCGGAGCATCGCGAAGGTGCCGACCTTGTCGACCACGGCGGTGATCAGCACGGCGACCGGGGCGGTCGCCTCGCCCATGGCGTTGGGCAGCCAGGTGTGCAGCGGCCACAGCGGGGCCTTCACCGCGAAGGCGAAGAAGAACCCGAGGAACAGCCACCGCTCGGTGCCGGTCGCCATGGAGAACGTGCCGTTGGCCCGGGCCTCGGCGATCTCGGAGAGCGAGAACGAGCCCGCGACCACGTACAGGCCGATCACCGCGGCCAGCATGATGAGGCCGCCGACCAGGTTGTAGAGGAGGAACTTCACCGCCGCGTACGAGCGCTGCGCCGCCGCGTTCTCGTCGCTGCCGGTGTGCGCCCGGTCCCCGAAGCCGCCGATGAGGAAGTACATCGGGATGAGCATGGCTTCGAACAGGATGTAGAAGAGGAAGACGTCGGTGGCCTCGAAGGAGAGGATCACCATCGCTTCGACCATCAGGATCAGGGCGAAGAAGCCCTGAGTGGGGCGCCAGCGCGAGGAGTTCGTCTCCAGGGGGTCGGCGTCGTGCCAGCCGGCCAGGATGACGAACGGGATCAGCAGGGCGGTGAGCGCCATGAGCGCCACCCCGATGCCGTCGACGCCCAGCTCGTAGCGGACGCCGAAGTCCTTGATCCAGGCGTGCGATTCGGTGAGCTGGAAGCGGTCGCCGCCGGGCTCGAAGCGGGCGAGCGCGATGCCCGCCAGGACGAGCGTGGCCAGCGAGAAGACGAGCGCCAGCCATTTGGCGGCGGTGCGCCGGGCGGCCGGGACGGCGGCGGTGGCCACCGCGCCGATCGCCGGAAGCGCCGCCGTCGCTGTCAGGAGGGGAAAGGACATGTGATCAGACCGCCCTCATCAGCAGGGTCGCGGCGATGAGAACCGCCGTACCGCCGAACATCGAGACCGCGTAGGAGCGGGCGTAGCCGTTCTGCAGCTTGCGCAGCCGGCCGGAGAGCCCGCCCATGGACGCGGCCGTGCCGTTGACGACGCCGTCGACCAGGGTGTGGTCCACGTAGACCAGCGAGCGGGTCAGGTGCTCGCCGCCCCGGACCAGGACCACGTGGTTGAAGTCGTCCTGGAGGAGATCGCGGCGCGCGGCGCGGGTGAGCAGCGAGCCGCGCGGGGCGGCCACCGGCACCGGCTTGCGGCCGTACATCGCCCAGGCGATGGCGACTCCGATGACGAGCGCCACCATGGTGGCCGCGGTGACGGTCGACGCGCCGATCGGGGCGTCGCCGTGGTCGTGGCCGGTGACCGGCTCCAGCCAGTGCAGGAAGCGGTCGCCGATCGAGAAGAAGCCACCGGCGAAGACCGAGCCGAAGGCCAGCACGACCATCGGGATCGTCATGGACTTCGGGGACTCGTGCGGGTGCGGCTCGTGGCCCTCCCCCGCGGCGGAGCCGCCATCGGATGCAGTCGGCTGCCAGCGCTTCTCACCGAAGAAGGTCATGATCATCACGCGCGTCATGTAGAACGCGGTGATCGCGGCGCCGAGCAGGGCCACGGAGCCGAGGATCCAGCCCTCGGTGCCGCCCTTGGCGAACGCCGCCTCGATGATCTTGTCCTTGGAGAAGAAGCCGGAGAGGCCGGGGAAGCCGATGATCGCGAGGTAGCCGAGGCCGAAGGTGATGAAGGTGACCGGCATGTACTTCCGCAGCCCGCCGAACTTCCGCATGTCCACCTCGTCGTTCATGCCGTGCATGACCGAACCGGCGCCGAGGAAGAGCCCGGCCTTGAAGAAGCCGTGCGTCACCAGGTGCATGATCGCGAAGACGTAGCCGATGGGGCCGAGCCCGGCGGCCAGGATCATGTAGCCGATCTGCGACATCGTGGACCCGGCGAGGGCCTTCTTGATGTCGTCCTTCGCGCAACCGACGATCGCACCGAACAGCAGCGTGACCGCGCCGACCACCACGACGACCATCTGCGCGTCCGGGGCGGCGTTGAAGATCGCGCCGGAGCGGACGATCAGGTAGACACCGGCGGTGACCATGGTCGCGGCGTGGATGAGGGCGGAGACCGGGGTCGGGCCCTCCATCGCGTCACCGAGCCAGGACTGCAGCGGCACCTGGGCGGACTTGCCGCAGGCGGCGAGCAGCAGCATCAGGCCGATCGCCGTCAGCTTGCCCTCACTGGTCTCGCCGGTCGCCTCCAGCACGGGTCCGTACGCGAACGTGCCGAAGGTGGTGAACATCAGCATGATCGCGATCGACAGGCCCATGTCGCCGACGCGGTTGACCAGGAACGCCTTCTTCGCGGCGGTCGCCGCGCTGGGCTTGTGCTGCCAGAAGCCGATCAGCAGGTACGAGGCGAGGCCGACGCCCTCCCAGCCGACGTACAGCAGCAGGTAGTTGTCGGCGATGACCAGGATCAGCATCGCCGCCAGGAACAGGTTCAGATAGCCGAAGAAGCGGCGCCGGCGCTCGTCGTGCTCCATGTAGCCGATCGAGTAGATGTGGATCAGCGTGCCCACACCGGTGATCAGCAGGACGAAGGTCATCGACAGCTGGTCGAGCTGGAAGGCCACATCGGCCTGGAAGCCCTCGACCGGGATCCAGCTGAACAGCTTCTGGTGCAGCGCCCGGTCCTCGGCGCCCTTCCCGAGCATGTCGGTGAAGAGCACCACGGCCACGACGAACGAGGCGGCGGCGAGCAGGGTGCCGAGCCAGTGCCCGGCGCGGTCGAGGCGACGGCCGCCGCACAGCAGCACCGCCGCTCCGAGCAGGGGCGCCGCGACGAGCAGCGCAATCAGGTTCTCCACAGTGCAAACGCCCCTTACAGCTTCATCAGGCTGGCGTCATCGACCGAGGCCGAGTGGCGGGAACGGAACAGCGACACGATGATCGCGAGCCCGACCACGACCTCCGCGGCGGCGACGACCATCGTGAAGAAGGCGATGATCTGGCCGTCGAGATTGCCGTGCATCCGGGAGAAGGTCACGAACGCGAGGTTGCAGGCGTTGAGCATCAGCTCGACGCACATGAACACCACGATCGCGTTCCGCCGGATCAGGACCCCGGCCGCGCCGATGGTGAACAGCAGGGCGGCGAGATAGAGGTAGTTGACCGGATTCACTTGGCGGCCTCCTCTTCTTCGGTGTCCCGGCCCAGCCGCTCACCGGAGCGCTGCTCCAGTGCCTTGAGGCCGGCCAGTGATTCCTGGGACACGTCGCGCATCTGGCCGCGCTTGCGCAGCGTGTTCATGACGGTCAGCTCGGACGGGGTGCCGTCGGGGAGCAGGCCCGCGATGTCCACCGCGTTGTGCCGGGCGTAGACGCCGGGGGCGGGCAGCGGCGGCAGGTGGTTGCTCCGCACGCGATCCTCGGACATCTCCCGCTGGGTCTTGGCCCGTTCGGTGCGCTCGCGGTGCGTGAGCACCATCGCGCCGACGGTCGCGGTGATCAGCAGGGCGCCGGTGATCTCGAAGGCGAAGACGTACTTGGTGAAGATGAGGCTGGCGAGCCCCTCCACGTTTCCGCCGTGCACGGTGTTGGCGGTGCCCAGGCCGTTGAAGCTCTTCAGCGAGGCGTTGCCGATACCGGCGATCAGCAGGACGCCGAAGCCGATCCCGCATCCGGCGGCCAGCCAGCGCTGGCCCTTGATGGTCTCCTTCAGCGAGTCCGCCGCCGTGACGCCGACGAGCATGACCACGAAGAGGAACAGCATCATGATCGCGCCGGTGTAGACGACGATCTGGACGATGCCGAGGAAGTACGCGCCGTTGGCGAGGTAGAACACCGCGAGGATGATCATCGTCCCGGCGAGGCTCAGCGCGCTGTGCACGGCCTTCTTCATGAGCACGGTGGACAGGGCGCCGATCACGGCGACCGTGCCGAGCACCCAGAACTGGAATGCCTCGCCGGTCGAGGTCTGCGAGGCCGCTGCGGCCAGGCCGGTCATGCGTCCACCTCCTGCGAGGCGCCGTTGCTCTGCGCCTCGTCGGACGGCTTCTCGCCCTTGGAGACGGCGAGCTGACGCTCCGTACCGGGGGCGGCCTCGGTGACCAGGCCCCGGTAGTAGTCCTGCTCGTCCGTGCCCGGGAAGATCGCGTGCGGGCTGTCGACCATGCCTTCCTCCAGGCCCGCGAGCAGCTCGTCCTTGGTGTAGATGAGGCTCTCGCGGGTGGTGTTGGCGAGCTCGAACTCGTTGGTCATCGTGAGCGCCCGGGTCGGGCACGCCTCGATGCACAGTCCGCAGAGGATGCAGCGCGCGTAGTTGATCTGGTAGACGCGGCCGTAGCGCTCACCCGGGGAGTAGCGCTCCTCGTCGGTGTTGTCCGCGCCCTCCACGTAGATCGCGTCGGCGGGACAGGCCCAGGCGCACAGCTCGCAGCCGACGCACTTCTCCAGCCCGTCCGGATGGCGGTTGAGCTGGTGGCGGCCGTGGAAGCGGGGCGCCGTCACCTTCGGCGTCTCCGGATACTGCTCGGTGAGCCGCTTCTTGAACATGGCCTTGAAGGTCACGCCGAAGCCGGCCACCGGGTTGTGGAACTTGTCCTCCGAGGACTGGGAGGACTGCGACGCCGTCGACCCCGTCGCGCCGGTGGATGTCGCCGGCCTCCTGGACCCCGGCGACTCAGGCAGTTCAGACACCGTCGGCCTCCTTTCCGTCACTCGGATTTCCGTCACTCTGAGTATCCACCCCGCCACTGACAACGAGCTCCCGCTCGCGTCGCGGCCTGCGCCGGGGCACGGGCGGCAGGGTCTGTCCGGGCAGCGGCGGCACCGGGAATCCGCCCGCCATCGGGTCGAACGCCGGCTCGGGCCCGGCCTGTTCGGCGGCGGCCTTCTCCTTCTTGTCGCGGAAGATGTCGGCGACGAAGGAGATCAGCAGCACCGCGATCACGGCGCCCGCCACGTAGAGCAGGATCTTCGAGAAGTCGTAGCCCTCGTTGCGCAGCGCCCGTACGGTCGCGACCAGCATCAGCCAGACGACGGAGACCGGGATCAGGACCTTCCAGCCGAGCTTCATCAGCTGGTCGTAGCGGACGCGGGGCAGCGTGCCGCGCAGCCAGATGAAGAAGAACAGCAGCAGCTGGACCTTGACGACGAACCAGAGCATCGGCCACCAGCCGTGGTTCGCGCCCTCCCAGAAGGTGCTGATCGGCCACGGGGCCCGCCAGCCGCCCAGGAACAGGGTCGTGGAGACGGCGGAGACGGTCACCATGTTGACGTACTCGGCGAGCATGAACATCGCGAACTTGATGGACGAGTACTCGGTGTTGAAGCCGCCGACGAGGTCGCCCTCGGACTCCGGCATGTCGAACGGGGCGCGGTTGGTCTCACCGACCATCGTGACGATGTAGATGATGAACGAGACCGGCAGCAGGATGATGAACCAGCGGTCCTGCTGCGCCTCCACGATCTTCGACGTCGACATCGACCCGGAGTAGAGGAACACCGAGGCGAACGCGGCGCCCATCGCGATCTCGTACGAGATCATCTGCGCGCAGGACCGGAGCCCGCCGAGCAGCGGGTACGTCGAGCCGGACGACCAGCCGGCCAGCACGATGCCGTAGATCCCGACCGAGGCGACCGCGAGGATGTACAGCATCGCGATCGGCAGGTCGGTGAGCTGCATCGCCGTACGGTGACCGAAGATCGAGACCTCGTTGTCCGAGGGCCCGAAGGGGATCACCGCGATGGCCATGAAGGCGGGGATGGCGGCGACGATCGGCGCGAGGACGTAGACGACCTTGTCCGCGCGCTTGACGATGACGTCTTCCTTCAGCATCAGCTTGATGCCGTCGGCGAGCGACTGGAGCATGCCCCAGGGGCCGTGCCGGTTGGGGCCGATGCGCAGCTGCATCCAGGCGACGACCTTGCGCTCCCACACGATGGAGAAGAGCACGGTCACCATCAGGAACGCGAAGCAGAAGACGGCCTTGATGACGACGAGCCACCAGGGGTCGTTGCCGAACATCGACAGGTCCTCGGCGGCGAGCACCGAACCGTGCGGTGCCGCGGCCAGTTGAGCGAAGGCGGTCACGCCCGCACCTCCGGTGTGACGTCGGGAGTACCGGCAGCGGCGGGGCCGATCCGGACCAGACCGCCGGGGCGGGCCCCGGTCGTGGCCGGCACGCCCCGCCCGGCCGAGTTCAGCGGCACCCAGACCACGCGGTCCGGCATGTCGGTGACCCGGAGCGGGAGTTCGACGCTGCCCGCCGGGCCGGACACCGCCAGCAGGTCGCCGTCCTTGACCCCGGTCTCCGCAGCCGTGGCGGCCGACAGCCGGGCCACCGCCTCGTGCCGGGTCCCGGCGAGCGCGGTGTCGCCCTCCTGGAGGCGGCCCAGGTCGAGCAGCATCCGGTGGCCGGCCAGGATCGCCTCGCCGTCGCCGGGCCGGGGCAGCGGCTGCGCGGAGACGCGCGGCTCGTCCGCGTACCCGCCCTGCCAGCCGCCGAGGCGGTCCAGCTCGCGGCGGGCGGACTTCAGGTCCGGCAGCGCGAAGTGGACGTCCATGGCGTCGGCCAGCATGTGCAGGACGCGGGCGTCGCCCGGGGCGAGGTTCCGCGTCATCTGGTCGGGCTTCAGCGCGGCCTCGAACATCCGCGCCCGGCCCTCCCAGTTGAGGAAGGTCCCCGACTTCTCGGCGACCGCGGCCACCGGGAACACCACGTCGGCGCGGTCGGTGACCTCGCTCGGGCGGAGCTCGAAGGAGACCAGGAAACCGACCCGGTCCAGGGCCTCCAGGGCCCGCGCCGGTTCCGGCAGGTCCTCGGTCCCGACCCCTGCGACGACCAGCGCGCCCAGCTCACCGGTGGCCGCGGCCTCGATGATCTGGCCGGTGTCGCGGCCGAAGCGGGACGGGAGTTCGGCGACGCCCCACGCGGCGGCGACCTCGTCCCGGGCGCGCGGGTCGGTGGCCGGGCGGCCGCCGGGCAGCAGCGACGGGAGCGCGCCCGCCTCCACCGCGCCGCGTTCGCCCGCCCGGCGCGGGATCCACACCAGCCGGGCCCCGGTCGCGGTCGCGGTCCGGACCGCGGCGGTCAGCCCGCCGGGCACCCCGGCCAGCCGCTCGCCGACCACGATCAGCGCGCCCTCACCGCGCAGCGCCTCGGCCGCGGCGGCGCCTTCGCCCTCCAGGCCGACCCCGCCCGCGATGGCGTCCAGCCACTCGGTCTCGGTGCCGGGCGCGGCGGGCAGCAGCGCGCCCCCGGCCTTGGCCAGGCCCCGGGTGGCGTGCGAGGCGACGGAGAAGGTGCGCTGCCCGTGCTTGCGGTGGGCCTTGCGCAGCCGCAGGAAGACCCCGGGGGCCTCCTCCTCCGACTCGAACCCGACCAGCAGCACGGCCGGCGCCTTCTCCAGCGAGGTGTACGTGACACCGGACCCGTCCAGGTCCTTGCCGCGCCCGGCGACGCGCGAGGCCAGGAAGTCGGCCTCCTCGCCGCTGTGGACCCGGGCCCGGAAGTCGATGTCGTTGGTGTCCAGGGCGATCCGCGCGAACTTGCTGTACGCGTACGCGTCCTCGACGGTCAGCCGGCCGCCGGTGAGGACGCCGGTCCGGCCGCGCGCGGCGGACAGCCCCTCGGCCGCGGCCGCCAGCGCCTCGGGCCAGCTCGCCGGTTCCAGCTCGCCGGACTCGCCCCGGACGAGCGGGGTGGTGAGGCGGTCGCGCTGCTGGGCGTAGCGGAAGCCGAAGCGGCCCTTGTCGCAGAGCCACTCCTCGTTGACCTCGGGCTCGTTGGCCGCGAGGCGGCGCATGACCTTGCCGCGCCGGTGGTCGGTGCGGGTGGCGCAGCCCCCGGCGCAGTGCTCGCACACGGAGGGCGTCGACACCAGGTCGAAGGGGCGGGAGCGGAATCGGTACGCCGCCGAGGTGAGCGCCCCGACCGGGCAGATCTGGATGGTGTTCCCGGAGAAGTACGACTGGAACGGGTCGCCCTCGCCGGTGCCGACCTGCTGGAGCGCGCCGCGCTCGATCAGCTCGATCATCGGGTCGCCGGCCACCTGGTTGGAGAACCGGGTGCAGCGCGCGCAGAGCACGCACCGCTCACGGTCCAGCAGCACCTGCGTGGAGATCGGCACGGGCTTCTCGTACGTCCGCTTCTTGCCGTCGAAGCGGGAGTCCGGGTCGCCGTGGGACATCGCCTGGTTCTGCAGCGGGCACTCGCCGCCCTTGTCGCAGACCGGGCAGTCCAGCGGGTGGTTGATGAGCAGCAGCTCCATCACACCGCGCTGCGCCTTGTCGGCGACGGGCGAGGTGATCTGCGACTTGACGACCATGCCGTCGGTGCAGGTGATGGTGCAGGACGCCATCGGCTTGCGCTGGCCCTCGACCTCGACGATGCACTGACGGCAGGCGCCGGCCGGGTCGAGGAGGGGGTGGTCGCAGAACCGGGGGATCTCGATGCCGAGGAGTTCGGCGGCGCGGATGACCAGGGTGCCCTTGGGCACGCTGATCTCGATGCCGTCGATGGTCAGCGTGACGAGGTCCTCGGGCGGGATCGCCGCTTCGCCGCCCCCGGAGGGCGCACTCGTGGTGACTGTCATGCGTTCACCCCCTGGTGAGCGTTCTTGTCGTCGGCCCAGAGGGTCGATTTGGCGGGATCGAAGGGGCAGCCCTTGCCGGTGATGTGCTGCTCGTACTCCTCGCGGAAGTACTTCAGCGAGGAGAAGATCGGCGAGGCGGCGCCGTCGCCGAGGGCGCAGAACGACTTGCCGTTGATGTTGTCGGCGATGTCGTTGAGCTTGTCGAGGTCGGACATCTGGCCCTTGCCGGCCTCGATGTCGCGCAGCAGCTGGACGAGCCAGTAGGTGCCCTCGCGGCAGGGGGTGCACTTGCCGCAGGACTCGTGCGCGTAGAACTCGGTCCACCGGGTGACGGCCCGCACCACGCAGGTCGTCTCGTCGAAGCACTGGAGCGCCTTGGTGCCGAGCATGGACCCGGCCGCGCCGACGCCCTCGTAGTCGAGGGGCACGTCGAGGTGTTCGTCGGTGAACATCGGGGTGGAGGAGCCGCCGGGGGTCCAGAACTTGAGGCGGTGGCCGGGGCGCATGCCGCCGCTCATGTCGAGGAGCTGGCGCAGCGTGATGCCGAGCGGCGCCTCGTACTGGCCGGGGCCGGCGACATGGCCGCTGAGCGAGTAGAGCGTGAAGCCCGGGGACTTCTCGCTGCCCATCGACTTGAACCAGTCCTTGCCCTTGTTCAGGATCGCGGGAACCGAGGCGATGGACTCGACGTTGTTCACCACGGTGGGGCAGGCGTACAGACCGGCGACCGCGGGGAAGGGGGGCCGCAGCCGGGGCTGGCCGCGCCGTCCTTCGAGCGAGTCGAGCAGTGCGGTTTCCTCACCGCAGATGTACGCACCGGCGCCCGCGTGCACGGTGAGTTCGAGGTCGAGCCCGGAGCCCATGATGTTGGTGCCGAGGTAGCCCGCCTCGTACGCCTCCCGGACGGCCTCGTGCAGCCGCCGGAGTACGGGGACGACCTCGCCGCGCAGGTAGATGAAGGCGTGCGAGGACCGGATCGCGTAACAGGCGATCACGATGCCCTCGATGAGGCTGTGCGGGTTGGCGAAGAGGAGCGGGATGTCCTTGCAGGTCCCCGGCTCCGACTCGTCGGCGTTGACGACGAGGTAGTGCGGCTTGCCGTCGCCCTGCGGGATGAACTGCCACTTCATGCCGGTGGGGAAGCCGGCGCCGCCGCGTCCGCGCAGACCGGAGTCCTTGACGTACGCGATGAGGTCGTCCGGGGACATGGTGAGGGCCTTGCGCAGTCCCTCGTACCCCTCGTGGCGGCGGTAGGTGTCCAGGGTCCAGGATTCCGGCTGGTCCCAGAAGGCGGACAGGACGGGCGCGAGCAGCTTCTCGGGGCTGGTCCCGTTGTGATCGAGCTCGGTGGCCAACGTCATCACTCCCCCTCCTCGGCCGCGGGTCCGGCCGGGTGGTCCGGGTCGGATGCCGAGGTCTCCTGCGGCGCGTCGTGGGAGCTGAGGTGCTCGGCGCCCTTCTGCGGCTGGTCGCTGGGCGCCTCGCCGCGCGGGCTCACCACGCGGGCCTTCGGCGCGGCCTCGCCCTTGGCCAGCTTGAGGCCGATGAGCGAGGCGTGGCCGGCGCCGCCGGTGGCCTCGACGGCGCCGGGGCGCTCGTCGGGGAAGCCGGCGAGGATGCGCGCGGTCTCCTTGTACGTGCACAGGGGCGCGCCGCGGGTGGGTTCGACGGTGCGGCCGGCGATGAGGTCGTCGACCAGCTGCGTCGCGCTCTCCGGGGTCTGGTTGTCGAAGAACTCCCAGTTGACCATCACGACGGGCGCGAAGTCGCAGGCGGCGTTGCACTCGATGTGTTCGAGCGTCACCTTGCCGTCGTCGGTCGTCTCGTCGTTGCCGACGCCGAGGTGCTCCTTCAGCCGGTCGAAGATCGCGTCGCCGCCCATCACCGCGCAGAGCGTGTTGGTGCAGACGCCGACCTGGTAGTCGCCGCTCGGCTTGCGCCGGTACATCGTGTAGAAGGTGGCGACCGCGGTGACCTCGGCGGTGGTGAGGCCGAGCATCTCGGCGCAGAAGGCCATGCCCGTACGCGAGACGTACCCCTCCTCGGACTGCACGAGGTGCAGCAGCGGCAGCAGCGCGGAGCGGCTGTCGGGGTAGCGGGCGATCACCTCCTTCGCATCCGCTTCGAGCCTGGCGCGCGCCTCGGCCGGGTAGGCGGGGGCGGGGAGCTGCGGCATCCCCAGACTGACTTCCTGACGTGCTTCGGTCACCGGTCGACGCCTCCCATCACGGGGTCGATGGATGCGACGGCGACGATGACGTCGGCGACCTGGCCGCCCTCGCACATCGCCGCCATGGCCTGGAGGTTGGTGAAGGACGGGTCGCGGAAGTGGACCCGGTAGGGGCGGGTCCCGCCGTCCGAGACGACGTGCACGCCGAGTTCGCCCTTGGGGGACTCGACGGCGGTGTACGCCTGTCCGACGGGGACCCGGAAGCCCTCGGTCACCAGCTTGAAGTGGTGGATCAGGGCCTCCATGGAGGTGCCCATGATCTTCTTGATGTGGTCCAGCGAGTTGCCCAGGCCGTCCGGGCCGAGCGCGAGCTGCGCGGGCCAGGCGATCTTCTTGTCGGCGACCATGACCGGTCCGGGTTCGAGCCGGTCGATGCACTGCTCGATGATCCGCAGCGACTGGCGCATCTCCTCCAGGCGGATGAGGAAGCGGCCGTAGGCGTCGCAGCTGTCGGCGGTGGGGACCTCGAAGTCGTAGGTCTCGTAGCCGCAGTACGGGTCGGTCTTGCGCAGGTCGTGCGGGAGGCCCGCCGAGCGCAGGATCGGTCCGGTGGCGCCGAGGGCCATGCAGCCGGTGAGGTCGAGGTAGCCGACGTCCTGCATGCGGGCCTTGAAGATGGGGTTGCCGGTGGCGAGCGCGTCGTACTCCGGCAGGTTCTTCTTCATGGTCTTCACGAACTCGCGCAGCTGGTCGACCGCGCCCGGGGGCAGGTCCTGGGCGAGGCCGCCGGGGCGGATGAACGCGTGGTTCATGCGGAGCCCGGTGATCAGCTCGAAGAGGTCGAGCACCAGCTCCCGGTCACGGAAGCCGTAGATCATGATCGTGGTGGCGCCGAGCTCCATGCCGCCGGTGGCGATGCACACCAGGTGCGAGGAGAGCCGGTTGAGCTCCATCAGGAGCACGCGCAGGACGGTGGCCCGGTCGGGGATCTGGTCCTCGATGCCGAGCAGCTTCTCGACGCCCAGGCAGTAGGCCGTCTCGTTGAAGAACGGCGTCAGGTAGTCCATGCGCGTGACGAAGGTGGTGCCCTGCGTCCAGCTGCGGAATTCGAGGTTCTTCTCGATGCCGGTGTGGAGGTAGCCGATGCCGCAGCGGGCCTCGGTGACGGTCTCGCCGTCGATCTCCAGGATGAGCCGGAGCACGCCGTGCGTGGACGGGTGCTGCGGGCCCATGTTGACGATGATGCGCTCGTCGTCGGAGGCGGCGGCGTTCTCGACGATCTCGTCCCAGTCGCCGCCGGTGACTGTATATACAGTCCCCTCGGTGGTGGCGCGGGGCGTTGCATGGGGAGTGGTCATCAGGAGTACGACCTCCGCTGGTCCGGAGCCGGGATCTGGGCGCCCTTGTACTCGACGGGGATGCCGCCGAGCGGGTAGTCCTTGCGCTGCGGGAAGCCCTGCCAGTCGTCCGGCATCATGATCCGGGTGAGGGCGGGGTGCCCGTCGAAGACGAGCCCGAAGAAGTCGTACGCCTCGCGCTCGTGCCAGTCGTTGGTCGGGTAGACCGGGACCAGCGAGGGCAGGTGCCGGTCGTCGTCCGGCGTGGAGACCTCGATACGGATCAGCCGGCCGTGGGTGAGCGAGCGCAGGTGGTAGACCGCGTGCAGCTCGCGGCCCTTGTCGCCGGGGAAGTGGACGCCGCTGACGCCGGTGCACAGCTCGAAGCGGAGCGCCGGGTCGTCGCGCAGGGTCCTGGCGACGGTGACCAGGTGCTCGCGGGCGATGTGGAAGGTGAGCTCGTCCCGGTCGACCACCGTCTTCTCGATGACGTTCTCCGGGAGGAGGTCCTGCTCCTCCAGGGCGCCTTCGAGCTCGTCGGCGACCTCGTCGAACCAGCCGCCGTAGGGGCGGGAGGAGGCGCCGGGGAGGACGACGGTACGGACGAGGCCGCCGTAGCCGGAGGTGTCGCCGCCGTTGTTGGCGCCGAACATGCCCTTCCGTACGCCGATGACCTCGCCGTGCTCGTCGCGCGGGGCGGGGACGGAGGAGCCGTTGTGCTCGTCGCTCATCGCATGAGCCCCTTCATCTCGATGAGGGGCAGGGCGTTGAGCGCCGCTTCCTCCGCCTCGCGGGCGGCTTCCTCGGCGTTGACCCCGAGCTTGGAGCCCTGGATCTTCTGGTGCAGCTTGAGGATCGCGTCCATCAGCATCTCGGGCCGCGGCGGGCAGCCCGGCAAATAAATATCAACCGGGACAATGTGATCAACACCCTGAACAATGGCGTAATTGTTGAACATTCCGCCCGATGATGCGCAAACCCCCATGGAGATGACCCACTTGGGGTTCGGCATCTGGTCGTAGACCTGCCGCAGGACGGGCGCCATCTTCTGGCTCACCCGCCCGGCCACGATCATCAGGTCCGCCTGCCGCGGCGAGCCGCGGAAGACCTCCATGCCGAACCGAGCCAGGTCGTAACGGCCTGCCCCGGTGGTCATCATCTCGATGGCGCAACAGGCGAGGCCGAAGGTCGCCGGGAAGACGGAGGACTTCCGCACCCAGCCGGCCGCCTGCTCGACGGTGGTCAGAACGAAGCCGCTCGGCAGCTTCTCTTCGAGTCCCATGGTGTGCCCCTCAGCCCCTCAGTCCCATTCCAGACCGCCGCGCCGCCACACATACGCGTAGGCGACGAAGACGGTGAGCACGAAGAGCAGCATCTCCACGAGCCCGAAGATCCCCAGGGCGTCGAAGCTGACCGCCCAGGGATAGAGGAAGACGATCTCGATGTCGAAGACGATGAAGAGCATCGCCGTCAGGTAGTACTTGATGGGAAAGCGGCCGCCTCCGGCCGGCGTGGGTGTGGGTTCGATACCGCACTCGTACGCTTCGAGCTTTGCCCGGTTGTACCGCTTGGGGCCGATAAGCGTGGCCATGACCACGGAGAAGATCGCAAACCCTGCCCCGAGGGCGCCGAGCACGAGGATGGGCGCGTAGGCATTCACGCTCCTCGCTCCTTCCAGTCGTCCTTGACCGTTGGACCGCATCGGGCGAACCGGCTCCCCGCCTCACCAAGATCGTGCACATGTGAGGCAGTTCACAAGCCCGACTGCCCCGCATCCTATGCCCGCCGTCCTGTGATCTGCGACACGGGGGTCACCAACGTCTTTGTGATCTCCACCACCTGACGAACGATCATGAAGTCGGATGAGCGGTGACCTTCGTACACGAAGCGGCCGAGTGATCACGAGAGGTGACATCTCCTGCCGTTACCGCTGGTCAAAGCGGTGTCGCACTATCAAGCCACGGCGCTGCGCGCAAAATTGGCGATGGACACGATGGGGTGATAAAGGGATCTGCCCCACTCTGGGGCCGTGCGGGCCGGGATGGGGTGACCGGAGGCGAGGGGGCCTGACAGGGGTCACTCGCGCGAGGGTTCACGCGGAACGAAGTGGACGAGGACCGCCGCTTCCCGTGCCGCGCCTCGTATGCCCGTCACAGCAAGACCATGCTGTGAGCTGCGTCACTCCACATCAGCCGTTATAGAAGCGGGCTTGGCCAACAGTGTGAACGGGTGGTAAGTGACGGGCAATTCGGGCGTATTGCAGAAAACCCGTGATCACAGCCATGATCGCGACTGCCCGATTTGCCCGTTACGGCGTCAATAAAGGCCGCCAGAAAGCGGATTCACAGATTCCGGACGTAACTGTGTCGCAACACACGTTTCTTGATGGGACCCCGCGCGCCCTGATAGCGCTAGTACCCATGTCCCACACCGCTCACATACCCAGCCACCGGAAGCCCCGCCGAAACGCCTCGACGTCGGCGCTGCGGGCCGGAGTTGCCGGTGGCGTCCTCAGCACCATCGCGGTCGCGGGTGCCGCCGGCCCGGCCCAGGCCGAACCGGTGACCCAGACGATCGAGATGCCCACCATCACGGCGGGACTCTCCACCACCGTCGCCGCCTCCGCCGAGGCGACGCAGCAGGTCGCCCTGGACCTGGAGACGCAGGCCCAGGAGGACGCCGCGGCCACCAGCGCCGCCAAGGACGCCAAGAAGGCCAAGGCCGAGGCCGTCCGCAAGGCCGAGGCCAAGAAGAAGGCCGAGGCGGCCGCCAAGGCCAAGGCGGAGGCCGCCGAGCGCGCCTCCCGCGACGCCGCGCGCACCACGCTGCAGAAGACCACCGGCTCCTCGTCGTCCGGCTCCACCAACGCGACCACGACCTCGTACTCCTCCAACGCCACCGGCTCCGCGGCCTCCGTCGTCGCGTTCGCCCAGGCGCAGGTCGGCGACGCGTACGTGTCCGGCGGCACCGGCCCCAACTCGTGGGACTGCTCGGGCCTGGTCCAGGCCGCGTTCCGCACCGTGGGCGTCGACCTGCCGCGCGTCTCGCAGAGCCAGTCCACCGCCGGCACCCAGGTCTCGCTGAGCAACCTCCAGCCGGGCGACATCCTGTACTGGGGCGGCGCGGGCAGCGCGTACCACGTCGGGATCTACGTGGGCGGCGGCCAGTTCGTCGGTGCGCAGAACTCCTCCACCGGTGTGGTGCAGCGCCCGCTGGACTACGACATGCCGACCGGCGCGGTCCGCGTCCTCTAGGACCCTCCGCGTTCACGGATTCACAAGCGTGATCCGCACGTCAAGCACACGAAGGAGCCGTCACTCCCCCGCTCGGGAGTGACGGCTCCTTCGTTTGTGAACGGGCGCTACGAGCGCGGCGCGACCTTCGCCAGGCCGTTGATGATGCGGTCCATCGCGTCCCCGCCGGTCGGGTCGGTGAGGTTGGCGAGCATCTTCAGCGTGAACTTCATCAGCAGCGGGTGCGTCAGGCCGCGCTGGGTCGCCACCTTCATGACCTTCGGGTTGCCGATCAGCTTCACGAAGGCGCGGCCCATCGTGTAGTAGCCGCCGTAGGTCTCCTTGAGCACCTTCGGGTAGTTGTTCAGCGCCAGCTCCCGCTGGGCGGGGGTCGCGCGGGCGTGCGCCTGGACGATGACGTCGGCCGCGATCTGGCCGGACTCCATGGCGTACGCGATGCCCTCGCCGTTGAACGGGTTGACCATGCCGCCCGCGTCACCGACGAGCAGCAGGCCCTTGGTGTAGTGCGGCTGGCGGTTGAAGGCCATCGGGAGGGCGGCGCCCCGGATGGGCATCGTCATGTTCTCCGGGGTGTAGCCCCAGTCCTCCGGCATGGACGCGCACCAGGCCTTCAGGACCTCGCGCCAGTCCAGCTCCTTGAAGGCGGACGAGGAGTTGAGGATGCCGAGGCCGACGTTGGACGTGCCGTCGCCCATGCCGAAGATCCAGCCGTAGCCGGGCAGCAGCTTCTCCTGGGGGCCGCGCCGGTCCCACAGCTCCAGCCAGGACTCCAGGTAGTCGTCGTCGTGCCGGGGCGAGGTGAAGTACGTCCGCACGGCGACGCCCATCGGGCGGTCGTCGCGGCGGTGCAGGCCCATCGCGAGGGAGAGCCGGGTGGAGTTGCCGTCGGCCGCGACGACGAGCGGGGCGTGGAAGGTGACCGGGGTCTTCTCCTCGCCGAGCTTCGCGTGCACCCCGGTGATCCGGCCGGTGCGCTCGTCGGTGATCGGGGCGCCCACGTTGCACCGCTCGTACAGCCGGGCGCCCGCCTTCTGCGCGTTCCGGGCCAGCTGCTCGTCGAAGTCGTCGCGCTTGCGGACGAGTCCGTAGTCCGGGTAGGAGGCCAGATCCGGCCAGTCCAGCTGGAGCCGGACGCCGCCGCCGATGATGCGCAGGCCCTTGTTCCGGAGCCAGCCCGCCTCTTCGGAGATGTCGATGCCCATGGACACGAGCTGCTTGGTGGCACGCGGGGTGAGGCCGTCGCCGCAGACCTTCTCGCGCGGGAACGCGGTCTTCTCCAGGAGGAGGACGTCGAGTCCGGCCTTGGCCAGGTAGTACGCGGTCGTGGAGCCGGCGGGGCCCGCCCCGACGACGATGACGTCCGCGCTGTGTTCGGACAGGGGTTCGGTCACGGTCGGTTCTCCCGAAGACTCGAATTCGCGTGCCGCGCGGCACAGGTCCAAGGCAGTCTATGGGGGCCTGCCGACCAACCCTCCGAAGGGCTGCCTCATGTCAATCGCGCCTGCCGCTCCGCCCGTCGTACAGCTGCGTGTCCCGACCGACGAGGACGCCGTCGCCTGGCACCGGGCCTTCGCGGACCCGGAGGTGATGCGGTTCTTCGGCGGGCGGGCCGAGGAGCTGTCGATGTACGAGGAGTGGACCGCGCGGCAGCGCAGACACGACGCCGAACTCGGGTACTGCCTGTGGACCGTGCTCGACGGCGAGGGGCAGGTCGTCGGCTTCACGGGCGCGCAGCCGTGGGGGCCGACCGCCTACGGCCCGGTGGGCGAGACCGAGATCGGCTGGCGGCTGGCCCGGCAGGCCTGGGGCCTCGGTTACGCGACGGCCGCCGCCCGCCTCACGCTGGAACGGCTGCGCGCGGCGGGCGTGGAACGGGTGGTCGCGGCGGTCGACGTGCTCAACGAACGGTCGGCCGCGGTGGCCCTGCGCCTGGGCATGGAACCGGCCGAGACCTTCTCGACGCCGCAGCGGCCGGGCCAGGAGGTCCGGGTCTTCCGGCTGGAGCTGTGAACGGTCAGTCGACGTCGTTGAGCATCCAGGTGGACAGGGCGGTGTCGAAGACCTCGCGGGCGGCGACCCAGTCCACGTCCCGCTCGGTGACGTAGATGGCGTACTCGGTGCCGTCCTCGGCGATGTAGCTCTGGTCGATCGCGTGGACCGTCTGTCCGCTCTTGTCCTCGTACGTGTACTCCCACCGGGCGCCCGGGCGGCCCTGGAAGGTGTTGGCCGAGAGCTGGACCTGCTGGTAGTTCCGCTGGTTGGCGGAGGCGGTCTTCTCCAGGGCCTGGAAGTTCTCGTACGAGGTGTAGGGGGCGTCCGCGATGACGCCGACCTTCAGCAGGGCGGTGTCGCCCGCGGACGCGGCGTAGGTGACTTGGTGGTCCTTCTCGCCCTGGCGCTCCCAGTCGTCCGGCAGGGCGAGCGAGAAGCCGGCGGTGTCGGCGACGACGCTGTAGCCCTCCGGGAAGACGAGCTCGGCCGGGTCGGTGGTGGCGCTCGCCTCCGTGGAGGGGGCTTCCTCGGAGGGGGCCTCGCTCGTCCGGTCCTCGGCGGGCGTCGCCCGGTCGCTCTTCCGGCCCTTGTCGTTCTCCGAGGTGCCCGGGTCGTCGTCGTGGCGGTCCATCAGGGCGAGAGTGCCCGCGGTGGCCCCGCCGCCGAAGATCAGCGCCGCGGCGAGCGTGGCCCCCCAGACGAGGACGGCCCGCCGACGCCGGGGCGCGGGGGGCTGCGCGGGCGGCTGCGCGGGGTCCGGGGCGGGGATGTACGGGGCGTGCAGGGTGCTGGTGGGCGGCTCGACGCCGGGCACGGGGGCCTCGGGTGCGGCGGCCTCGGCGGGCGTGGCCTGGGCGGGCGGGGTGTGCGGGCCGGGGGCTGGGGTCTGCCCCGGGGATGGGGTCTGCCCCGGGGATGGGGTCTGCCCCGGGGATGGGGTCTGCCCCGGAGCCGGGGTCTGGCTGGGCGCGGGAGCGTACGGGCCGGGGGCCGGAGTGTACGGACCCGGGATGTGCGGGCCCGCGTTCGGCGGCCCGTACGGGCTCGGCGGGGCCGGGTACGCCGGGGAGCCGCCGCCCGGGGAGCCGCCGCCCGTCATCCGCGCGAGGTACGGCGCGACGAGGATCGCGCCGCCCACCCACAGCAGCCCGAACAGCAGCGCGTCGGCGACGCTGGGCGAGACGTCCAGGGTGCCCGAGCCACCGATGTCCGCGACATTCCCGGAGAACTCGGCGGACAGGCCGCTCATCGCGGTCAGCGCGAGGAACCCGAGCAGGAACAGGCCGCCCGCGGTGACCTGTTCGCGCCGGTCGGCGGAGCGGCGCCCGGCGAGCAGCGCGACGATGACCGCGGAGACGAGGCCGGTGGCGAGCGCGCCGACGAGGGCCCAGTCGTTGGCGGCGTCGCTCAGCTCACCGAGCCCGAACGAGCCGTGGTCCATGCCGGAGCCGATGATGTCCGCCTGCCCCCGCGCGTCGTACTCGACGGAGCCGCCCCAGCTCACCGAGAGCACCATCAGCGCGATGTTGGGCAGCAGCGGCAGGGCCATCAGCAGGGCCGTGCCGTTGACGTCGTCCAGGGTGGCGTACGTGATGTAGCCGATCAGGCCGCACAGCAGGAGGACGGCACCGAGCGCGCGGACGGCGGTCCCGGCGGCGCATACGAAGCTCTGCGCACCCGGCCGCTGGGCCAGCCAGGCGGCCGCGACGTCGCGTTGCAGGACGGCGCAGGTGGTGACGAGCGCGAGGGCGAGGGCGCCGAGGGCCGCGAGGACCGGCGAGGAGTGCAGCGAGTACCCCTGCATCTCCGGCTGGGCGTAGAGCCCGAGGACCAGGACCGCGGCGGTGGCCACGACGCTGATCCGGACCGCCGCGTCGAGCCCGCCGCCCTGCCGCCGGACGCCCCGGGCGCCGAGGACGAGGGCGCCGATCCACAGCACGGTGACGGTGAGCGGGATCAGCGAGAGCGTCGTCTGGCTCTGCCCGCCCGGATCGAAGTCGCCGTACGTGTCCCCGTACGGCGAGGCGCCCCCGTATCCGCCGCCGCCACCCGGCACGACGGCCCGGACCTCGAATCCCCCGCCGAACGCCTGGAGCAGCATCGCCAGCGCGATCCGCAGCCGGTCGCTCCACCCGACGACGACATCGTCCCCCTGCCCGTAGTCCGGGATGGCGAGCGCCACGGCGAGCCCGATGATCAACCCGGTCGGCCAGACGGCCGCCTTCAGCGAGCCCGCCCAGTCCCCGCGCATCACCCGCCCGAAGAAGATCCCGACGGGCGAGGGCCCGGCCGGTACGGGCGCGTACCCGGGCGGCGGCACGGCGGGCCGCGTCATATAGGCGGGCACCGCGGGCGGTTCGACGGCCGGCGCCCCGCTCGGCGGCGGCGGAGCGGCGGGCTGCGGAGGCGCGGCCGGAGCGGCCGGCCTCTCCCGCCCGCACTTCATGCAGAAGCGCGCCTCGTCGGGCGCCTGGGTTCCACAGAACGGGCAGTACGAGGGCATAGGAGCTCCGCAGCGGGCCGGGGACGGGCGAGACGGTGACACACGGAAACGGGGACGACGCGTGCCGTATCAACGGACACATCTTCCCTGCCCACCGGTTCCCGTCAACTCGGAATCCCACCCGCCGCTTTCACGCGTCCACCGGGCCGTCCCGTGCCTCGGTCATTCGTGCGGTGGTGCGATGATTTGTCGTGACCATCAAGAAGATCATCACGGTGCGCGGCTCCCTGATAGCCGCCGCCCTCGCCCTGTTGTGCTCCACCTTCTTCGTACTCCCGGCGAGCGCCCAGGCGTTCGACGACTGCCCGGCCGGACAGCTGTGCCTGTACAGCGCTTCGGGCGGCGGCGGCACGCAGCGGACGTTCGCCGTGCGGGATGACGGGACGCGTTACGACGCCTCCTGGGACAACGCGACGCTCTCCGCGAAGAACAACACCCCCTACTGGGCCTGCGTGTACGTGGACACCGACTTCGGCGGGCTGCTCCAGACGATCAAACCCGGCAATTCCGACGAGTACGGTGCCGACCCCCGGTTCGCCGGGAAGATCAGCTCCCACAAGCTGGTCCCGTCCCGGGCCCACTGCTTCACCGGGTACGAGCGCTGCCCCGAGAACCGCGTCTGCACCTTCACCGAGGCGGCGGGGCGCGGCCGGATGACCGTGCACATGCCCGTGACCGATCCGGCCACAAAGAACTACGGCAACGCGTACGGCGCCGAGGTGGCACCCGTCTCCGTGTGGAACCGCACCGCACGCCATGTCTGCTTCTACCCGACCGAGAAGTTCACCGGCACCTGGACCGACCCGGCCGCACCGGCCACCAAGTACGGCGCCTACGTCGTGCTGAAGGGCGACAGCACCACCGTCCCGGCACCCTTCGCCGGGACCTTCCGCTCGCACGAGCTCGTCAACGGAACCTCGGAGTGCCAGTAACCATGAGCAGATCCCTCACCCGCACCTGGGCGACCGTGGCGGCGGCGCTGAGCGCCCTCGTCCTCACCGCCCCCGCGGCCCCGGCCGCAGACGCACCGGCGAGCCCGCTGGCCGCCAACTGGGATCAGCAGGCGCCGACGAAGGTGGCGACCGGAGTCACCCTGACCCGGTACACCGAGCGCGTGCCCGAGAACCGGACCCGGGGCCGTGTCCTGAACGTGGTCGACATCGACCCGACCGCCTCCGCGCTCACCCTGGAGAGCGTAGTCGGCAAGGCCGACGGACTGACCGAGACGGTCGCCGACCAACTCGCCGGAGTCTCGACGGTCGCCGCCCGCCACCCCTACGCGGGCGTCAACGGCGGCCTGTTCAAAACCGAGCCCAAGCACCCCGACCACGTCCTCCCGGCCGGCGCCGACGGCACCACGGTCATGCACTCGGGCGTCTCGGTCACCGACGGCGTCCTGCACAGCTCCAGCTGCTGGATGAACGGGGCCGGCAGCAACGGGGTGGTCCTCCAGTACGGCATCCCGTACATCACCAAGCTCCGTACGGACATGAAGCTGACCACCGCCTCCGGCGCGACCGTACGCATAGACGACGTCAACCGCGATCCCGGCCGCAGCCGGGGCTGCGCCCGGGACGCCGAGGACACGGCGGTGACGGGCCAGACGGCGCTGTACACCGACCCGGACGAGATCGTCCTGTTCACCGACGACTACGGCTTCCCGGTGCCGAAGCCGGGGATCGACCCGACGGTCACGACGGACGACGACCCCGGCTTCGAGGTCGTCCTCGACGCGCACGGCGTCGTCACCGACGCCCGGGAGCGCCGGGGCGGGCAGACGGCGGCCGAGCAGGTCCACGTCCCCGCCGGTGGCCGGATCCTCCAGGGGGTGGGCACCGGGGCGGACTGGCTGCGCACCCACCTGACCCGCGACGACCACCCGGCCGTCGACCTGAGACTCCATGACGTGACGCTCGACCGGGACATCCCGCTGGACGACTCGGTGGACGTCGTGAGCTCCTTCCACCGGCTCCTGAGCGCGAGCGGCGTACCCGCGGAGCTGCCCGACTCGTGCAACGGCCACGTCACGGGCGCCGACGGGACGAACCTGATCTGCACCGATTCCCGCACCGCGATCGGCACGAACATCAAGGGCCACCCGGTGTTCATCACGCTCACCGGGCAGACGCAGGCCACCGCGTCGACCACGCACGAGGACGGGGACTCGCTCCGGGCGTTCGCGAGCCTGCTGGACTCGCCGGAGCTGGCGCTGGTCGACGTGCTCAACCTCGACGGCGGCGGGTCCACGACGCTCATGACGGGTACGGAGACGCGGACGCCGCCGACCGACAAGGGCAAGGACCCCGCCGGACCGACGTACGTCCACCGGCGGGTCGCCGACTCGGTGTACACCGGGGTCGGCGGCTACGGCATGTACGCCAAGTAGAGCGTCAGGCGGCCCTGACACCCCGGTGCAGGGCCACCACGCCGCCCGTCAGGTTGCGCCAGGCGACCTGGGACCAGCCGGCCTGCTGGAGCTTCTTCGCCAGGCCGGGCTGGTCGGGCCAGGCGCGGATGGATTCGGCGAGGTAGACGTAGGCGTCGGGGTTGGAGGAGACCGCGCGGGCGACCGGGGGGAGGGCGCGCATCAGGTACTCGATGTAGACCGTGCGGAACGGGGTCCAGACGGGCTGGGAGAACTCGCAGATCACGACCCGGCCGCCCGGCTTGGTGACCCGGTACAGCTCGCGCAGGGCCGCGTCCGTGTCCTGGACGTTGCGCAGGCCGAAGGAGATCGTCACCGCGTCGAAGGTCTCGTCGCGGAACGGGAGTTTCGTGGCGTCGCCCGCGGTGAAGGGCAGCCAGGCGTGACGCTTCTTGCCCTCGCGGAGCATGCCGGTGGAGAAGTCGCACGGCACGACGTACGCGCCGGTCGCGGCGAACGGCAGCGAGGACGTCGCCGTGCCGGC
The DNA here is from genome assembly GCF_001905735.1 of Streptomyces sp. CB01249. Classification (GTDB taxonomy): domain Bacteria; phylum Actinomycetota; class Actinomycetes; order Streptomycetales; family Streptomycetaceae; genus Streptomyces. The sequence goes on along the minus strand of NZ_LISW01000002.1, from coordinate 346,142 downwards.
CGCCAGGTCGAGGACCTTCTCGGCGGGCCGCGCGTTCACCGCCTTGGCGACCGCCTTGCGCCACACCCGGTCCTGGCCGAGGGAGAGCACGTCGTTGGTCAGGTCGTAGTTCGCCGCCACGCCGTCGAACATCGAGGCGACTTCGTGCGGCTGCTTGTCCAGGGATGCTCGGGTCACGCTCCCCATTCAAGCAGTCCGGTCCGTGCGGCCTCGCGGCGGACGCCCCGGGCGAAATCCCGCTTCAACCTTTTCCGCCCCGCGGCACTCAGTAGTCACGAAGAGACCTTCGCCGAGAACAGGAAGGGGGGCAGATGTTCACGGGAGCCAGCCGGGGTGCCGACGGCTTCGAGGAGTTCGCCCGCGCCGGTCAGCACCGGCTCTACCGCACCGCGTACCTGCTCTGCGGCGACGCCGACGCCGCGCGCGACCTGACCCAGACGACGCTGGCCAAGCTGTTCCAGCACTGGCGCCGGGCGGGCGCCGCCGACCATCCGGACGCCTACGCCCGGACCGTGCTCACCCGCACCTACATCGCCGAGCGCCGCCGTCGGCTCCGCGACCTCCTCGCCCACACGCCGATCGCCGCGCCCGCCCCCGCGGTGGGCCCCGAGCTCACGGTCACGCTGCTCGCCGCCCTCTCCGAACTGCCGCCCCGCGCCCGGGCGATGGTCGTCCTGCGCTACTGGGAGGACCTGAGCGTGGAGACCGTCGCCGGGCTGCTGCGGTGCAGCCCGTCCACCGTCAAGAGCCAGTGCTCGCGCTCGCTGGCCACGCTGCGCGCCCGCCTCGGCGATGCGCACCTCTACACCGCCCGAAGCTGAGGAGTGACGCCGTGTACGTGTTGATGGACCCCGCTCCGGGCGACGAGCCCGCCCGCGACGACGAGGAGTTGCTGGTCCGGTCCGCCATGGAGCGGGCCACCGACGGGGCGCCGCCGCTGCCCGATCTGGTCCCCGGCGCCCTGGTCCAGGGCCGCCGCCGCCGGGCCCGGGCCCGCGCCGCCATCGGGGCGGCGGCGACCGCGATCGTCGGTCTCGGCGTCCTCGGCGCCGCGCTGCCGGTGTGGGGCGGGGACGCGGAGCCGGTACGCCGGTGGTCGGCGGCGTCTTCGGCGTCGGCGGCACCGGCGGCCCCCGGCTACCCGTACATCCCGGTCCGTCCCCCCGTGCACGTCGAGCCGGGCCCCGGCGAGACCTCCATGGCGGACCTGCCGGAGAAGGAGCTCTCACGGCAGCTGGTGTTCCAGAACGAGGCCGCCGGGGTGCTCGAAGCGCTCCTGCCCAAGGCGATCGGCCCGGTCCGTCCGGTCGACATCGCCGTCAGCCGCTACCAGGGCGGCGAGGACGGCCCGGTCTTCCCCATCACGCTCTCCATCCGCCCGCTGGCCACGGGCAAGGCCGCCCGGGCGGATTCGCCCTGCCTCAGCATCGCGGCGAAGGGCCTCCAGTGCGACGAGGTGACGCTGCCGGGGGGCATCACGGCCCAGGCGATCACGGCGGCCGGGAACGCCAAGGGGGGCAAGACCATCACCGGGGCCACCGTGCGTTTCAGGTACGGGCACAGCCGCGTCGTGCTCACCGTGGGGGGTGATGACACGGCCATGGTCTCGGCGCCGGTCACCGCCGAGGACCTGCTGACCGCGGTCCAGGACCCGGAGTTCATGAATCTGGTCGAGTACGCGGACGAACGTCCGATGGAAGCGAAGGAGGGCTCTGTCCGTGGGGGCTGAGAGCACGCGGGGGCGGCACGGCGGAGCAGGTCGCGGACGAAGACGCGCGAGACGGGCGCGGCGCCGCGGCCGCATACGCATACTCACCGCCGTCGCCGTACCGGCGGCGCTGATCGGCCTCGTGGTCGTCCTCGCGCCCCGCTGGGCGGGCGGTGACGAGGCCCCGGCGGCCGCCGCCGCACCGAAGCCGGTCGCCGCGTCCCCCTCGCCCTCCCCCACACCTTCCGCGAAGCCCGTCCGGAGCCCGAAGCCCTCCGTGAAGCCGAGCCCCACCCGTATCCCCGCCTCCGGCCCCGGCACCTTCACGACCGCCCGCGCCGACACGACGTCCTCCGGGCAGTACGCGTACCGCGTCGAGGTCGAGGACGGCACCGGCGTCGATCCGGAGGAGGCCGCCGACCGGATCGCCGAGATCCTCGCCGCGCCGCGCGGCTGGGGGCAGGGCGGGAAGCGCACGTTCCACCGGGTGGCCTCCGGCCCGGCCGGGCTGGTCGTCCGCATCGCGACGGCGGACACCACGGACCGGATCTGCGGACAGGGCGGGATGAACACGCACGGCGAGGTCAACTGCCGGATCAGCGAGAAGGTGATGGTCAACCTCAAGCGCTGGCAGACCGGTTCGCCCGAGTTCGACGGCCCGCAGGACGACTACCGCGCCCTGATCATCAACCACGAGGTCGGCCACTGGCTGGGCCACGGCCACGAGACCTGCCCCGGCAAGGGCCGCCCCGCCCCGGCGATGATGCAGCAGATCTACGGACTCAAGGGCTGCGTCGCCAACGCCTGGCCGTACGCCGAAAACGGGGCATACCTGGGCGGCCCGTCGGTGCCGTAACGATCCTTCAGAGAAGTGGACTGAACCAATCATCCAGATCACCGGTCCTACAGCGGGGGACGGAACGTCGATCGCTGGGGAGGGTTACGGATGCCCGGATGGAAAGGGCGCCGGGGGAAGAGCGGCCGGAGCAGGCTGCTCACATGGGCTGTCGTCCCCGTCGTACTCGCGGCTGCCGCCGTCGCCGGTCTGCGCTGGAACGACGCACGCGGGCCCGCACCCGCCGCCTTCACCGTGGCCCGCGCCGCCGCGACCGACAGCGGTACGGGCAACGCCTACCGGGTGGAGGTGGAGGACGGCTCCGGGCTCGACGCGGACAAGGCGGCCTCAGTCGTCGCGCACATCCTGGCCGCGCCCCGGGGCTGGACGCACCACGGGGAGCACCGGTTCCGCCAGGTGGCGAAGGGGCCGGCGGGGCTGGTCATCCGGATCGCGACCCCGGAGACCACCGACCGCATCTGCGGCGCGAGCGGGCTCGACACCCACGGCGAGGTCAACTGCCGCGTCGGTACGGTCGTGATGGTCAACCTGAAGCGCTGGCAGACGGGTTCGCCGGAGTTCAGCGGCCCGCTGGGCGAGTACCGGGCACTGATCATCAACCACGAGGTCGGGCACTGGCTGGGCCACGGCCACGAGACCTGCCCCGGCAAGGGCCGCCCGGCGCCCGCGATGATGCAGCAGATCGACGGCCTGAAGGGCTGCGTCGCCAACGCCTGGCCGTACGACAAGAACGGGACGTACCTGGGCGGGCCGCCCGTGCCGTGAGGGAGCCTTCGGCAAGTTCCGCACCCTCCCCTCACGACGAGTCCACGCCGCCCGGTCCGGGGGATCCCGTAACGTAAAACTCTTCCGTTGGCCGCCCGATCTCCATGCTAGGTTCAAAAATCCGAACTGAGTCCCGGGGGGGATCATGAGGATTCGCTGCCTAGTATGTGCCGATCACAGCGGTACACGGCACCACCAGGGGAAACATCCGACACAGCTGACACGGACCCCGCTTCACCAACTCACTCCGATGGAACGCCAGGTGTTCGCCGCCCTGCACGACGGACCGTCGAACGAGGCGCTCGCGGTATCTCTCCACATCACGCCACGCACCGCGAAATTCCACATCACCAATCTCCGCACGAAGCTCGGCAGTCTCAGCCGGTTACAGCTCTGCCTTCTCGCAGCACTGGAAAAGCTGGACATACCAGCCATCTGCCCCACATGCGCCCGCAATCTGGCAAAAGCCCCTGAGCTGACCCATAGCGCATAAAACGCTCTCAGCCTTTCGGGTCCGCCGGCGCTCCAAGTGAGGGGGAGACATTTCCCCTCACCGCCGGCGGTACACCAGCCTGCCGCCCAGCACCGTGGCCACGCACATCCGCGCGCCCGCAGCGCAGAGCGTCGCCACATCCGGTACGTCGAAGACCGCGAGGTCGGCACGGCCCCCCTCGGTGAGGGGGCCGTGCTCCGAGCCGGGCACGTCGTGGCCCCGCGCGAAGGGATCGAGGCCGGGTTCACCGGGCACATCGCGGTCTCCGGAAGGCGGGACCACGGTCAGCCCGGAGCGGGCGACGACGGTCCCGACCGCCGCATCGGTGAACCGGCCCGCGAGATGCGTCGTCCCGAACCGCAGCATCTGCTGCAGCCCGCGCCGCACGCTGCCCGCACGCCAGGTGTCCTCGGGGCCCAGTGCGTCGAGCGCGGCGCCGGTCAGGGGTTCGGTGCCCAGCGCGTCCGCCTCGCGGGGGTCGGGGAAGTACCACTCCTCCAGGAGCCGGACCGCGTCCCGCTGCACCAGCCCCGGGGTGAGGACGCCCGGCCAGCGGCGGACGCGGGCGCCGGGGTGGGCGGCGGCCAGCTCCTCGTACGGCCCGAAGGCGGCGACCACCGCGTCCCGCACGGCCACCGCACCACCGGGCACGGGTGCGCGGCCGCCGCCCGGCAGGAGCAGGGCGGCGGCGTGAATCGTCAGCATGGAGCGGTCAGTTGGCGCTGAGAAGCTTGAGCTCGGGGTGTGCCGTACCGCCCTCGATCGCGACGGACGAGATGTGCGAGACGACGCGCTCGTCGACCGGGTCGTTCGCCGGGTCGTCGTGCACGACGAGGTGCTCGTACGTGGTGGCGCGCTGGGCCGGGACCCGGTCCGCCTTGCGGATCAGGTCGATGATCTCCAGCCGGTTGGAGCGGTGCTTGGCACCGGCCGAGGAGACGACGTTCTCCTCCAGCATGATCGAGCCGAGGTCGTCCGCGCCGTAGTGCAGCGACAGCTGGCCGACCTCCTTGCCGGTGGTGAGCCAGGAGCCCTGGATGTGGGCGACGTTGTCCAGGAAGAGCCGGGCGATGGCGATCATCCGCAGGTACTCGAAGAGCGTGGCCTGCGTCTGTCCCTTCAGCTTGTTGTTCTCCGGCTGGTACGTGTACGGGATGAACGCCCGGAAGCCGCCGGTGCGGTCCTGCACGTCACGGATCATGCGCAGGTGCTCGATGCGCTCGGCGTTCGTCTCGCCCGTGCCCATCAGCATGGTCGAGGTGGACTCGACGCCCAGGCCGTGCGCGATCTCCATGATCTCCAGCCAGCGCTCGCCGGACTCCTTCAGCGGCGCGATGGCGGTGCGCGGGCGGGCCGGCAGCAGTTCGGCGCCCGCGCCCGCGAAGGAGTCGAGACCGGCGGCGTGGATGCGGCTGATCGCCTCCTCGGCGGAGACCTTCGAGATCCGGGCCATGTGCTCGATCTCGGAGGCGCCGAGCGAGTGGATCACCAGCTGCGGGAACGCCTTCTTGATGGCCGAGAAGTGCTCCTCGTAGTACTCCACGCCGTAGTCCGGGTGGTGCCCGCCCTGGAACATGATCTGCGTGCCGCCGAGCTCGACGGTCTCCGCGCAGCGGCGCAGGATGTCGTCCAGGTCCCGGGACCAGCCCTTGGCGGTGTCCTTCGGCGCGGCGTAGAACGCGCAGAACTTGCAGGCCGTGACGCACACGTTGGTGTAGTTGATGTTGCGCTCGATGATGTACGTCGCGATGTGCTCCGTACCGGCGTAACGGCGGCGGCGCACGGCGTCGGCCGCCGCGCCCAGCGCGTGCAGCGGCGCCGACCGGTAGAGGTCGAGCGCCTCCTCCGGAGTGATCCGGCCGCCTTCGGCGGCTCGGTCGAGGATGGGCTGAAGGTCGGCCTTCTCGGTCACCGGGCTGTCACCTTTCGGCGGTTTTTCAACGGATCTACGGACCGGTTCAGCGTACGCCAGGGGGCTCGGCGGTCAGCCGTCGGACCGGGTGAGCGTGCCGTACGGGAGTCCCGCGCCCTTCTCGTCGGAGCGGAAGCGGAGCGTGCCGTCGGAGGCGCGGGTGAAGTGGAGGTCGGCCGGGGTGGTGGTGCAGAGCCCCGCGGTGCTCGGGCGGTCCGGGTCGGCGCGCTCGCGCAGCTTCAGCTCGTCGTCGGAGGCGGTGGTGAGGGTGGCGACGCTGTAGCAACTGATCTCGAAGCCCATGGAGAGGGACGTGGTCAGGTGGACCACGTCCGTGCCCTCGCGGCCCTTGGTGAAGACCGCGGTGAGCGTGCCGTGCGGCTCGCCCGTGGTCTTCTCGGTGAGCGGGCCCTTCCAGGTGCCGACGAACGCGTCGGGCAGTTCGGCGGCCCCGCCCGGGGTCGGCGGGCTCTTCGTCGGGCTCGCCGTCGGGCCCTTCGTCGCCGAGCCGGTGTCCGAGTCCTTCGGCGGCGAGGGCTCTCCGGAGGTGGCGGGCGGTGCCTGCCCGACGTTGCCGGTGTCGCCGCCCGTGCCCGGCATCAGGTCCAGCCAGAAGGCGCCGCCCACCGTCACCGCGGCCAGCGCCCCGGCCACCGCGAGCGCGAGCGTGCAGCTGACGCGCCGCCGTCCCGCCCCGTCGCCGCCCGCCGTCGCCCCCAGGGTCAGGCTCCGGCCCCCGGTCCGCTGCCCCGGCAGCCCGTCGGCCCCGGCGGTCGGAGGGTGCGGCGGGTCGACCGGCGGGCCGAAGACGCCGAGCGCGGCGGCGGGCGAGCCGTACGGGCCCCCGGAGGGTTCGCCCGTCCCGGTGTCCTGCCCGGTCAACGGGCTCCCCGTCCCCAGCGACGGGTTGCTGAACGGCACCGGCCCCGACTGCACCGGGGCCTCCTGCGGCTCCAGGTCCAGCAGCGCCACCGCCGAGCTGCTGACCTCGCGGACCAGCGGCCCGGGCAGCCAGCCCGCCGCGACCGCCGCCGCCGCGCCGCCGGGCAGCAGCCGGCGGGCCAGCTCGTCCGGGGTGGGCCGCCGCTCCGGGTCCTTGGCCAGGCAGGCGGCGATGGTCTCGCGCAGACCGCCCTCCAGATCGCCCAGCTCCGGTTCCTCGTGGACGACCTTGTAGAGGAGGACGGCCGAGGAGTCGCCGAGGAACGGTGCGGAGCCGGTCGCCGCGTAGGCCAGGACCGCGCCCAGCGAGAAGATGTCGGCCGCGCCGGAGAGGTCGGTGCCCCGGATCTGCTCCGGCGCCATGTAGCCCGGCGAGCCGACGGAGACCCCGGTGGAGGTGAGGGAGGCGGTCGCGTCGATGGCCCGGGCGATGCCGAAGTCGATCAGGCGGGGGCCGTCCAGGGCGAGCAGGACGTTGGACGGCTTCACGTCCCGGTGGATCAGGCCCCGCTCGTGCACCGCGGCCAGCGCCTCGCCGAGTCCGGCGCCCAGCACCCGGACCGCGTGCTCGGGCAGCGGGCCGTGTTCGGTGACGGCCGCGGAGAGCGGCGGGCCCGCCACGTAACCGGTGGCGATCCAGGGGACGGGGGCGTCCGGGTCGGCGTCCAGGACGGGCGCGGTCCACTGGGCGCCGATCCGCCGGGCCGCCTCCACCTCGCGCCGGAAGCGGGCGCGGAACTGCTCGTCGAGCGCGAAGTGCGGGTGGACGACCTTGACCGCGACCGTACGGCCGCCGGCGCTGCGCCCGAGGTACACCCGGCCCATGCCGCCGGCGCCGAGTCTGCCCAGCAGCCGGTAGGAGCCGATGCTGAGCGGTTCCCCGGCTTCCAGCGGCTGCATATTAAGGACTCCCCCTGTGAACCGGCCGGACCTCCGACCGAAGCCTAGTTCGTGTCCGCGAAGTCTCGTCCGGTCACGGGAGAAACCATCCGCCGATTTCGCCCCCAAGGGAACGAACGACGTCATTCACCGCGATAAAAGGCGTGAATGCGCCGGTCCGCCGATGACCGATTGCGCAATCCACCATTCATCGCATGTTCAACGAAATCGAAAATGCCATTCCCCGGCGGCGGGATGTTCTCATCCGCCGAGGAGCTCCACCTTCACGTCGGCCGGGAAGCCCGCCGCCTCGCCGGTGCGGCGGGCGAACTCCTGGACGCCCGCCAGCTGGTCCGGGCCGAAGCGGAAGTCGAGCGTCGTGAAGTAGCGCTCCAGGACCTCCGCGTCGAACGCCTCCCAGCGCGCCGCCTGCTCGGCGACCTTGGTGACCTCCTCCAGGGACAGGTCACGGGAGGCGAGGAACGCCTCGTGGACCTGCTTGACCGCGGTGGGCTCGGCCGCCAGGTAGTCCTTGCGCGCGGCCCAGACGGCGAAGACGAACGGCAGGCCCGTCCACTCCTTCCACATCGCGCCCAGGTCGTGGACCTGGAGCCCGAGGCGGGGGGCGTCGTGCAGGTTGGCGCGGAGGGCCGCGTCACCGATGAGGACGGCGGCGTCCGCCTCCTGCATCATCAGGCCCAGGTCGGGCGGGCAGGTGTAGTAGTCGGGGGTGACTCCGTACCGCTCGGCGAGCAGCAGCCGCGCCAGCCGTACGGAGGTGCGGGAGGTCGAGCCGAGGGCGACCCGGGCCCGGTCCAGGTCCTCCAGGGGCCGCTGCGAGACGATCACGCAGGACATGACGGGGCCGTCGCAGCCGACCGCGATGTCGGGGAACGCGACCAGGTCGTCCGCGTTGCGCAGGAACTCGACGAGGGTGACGGGGGCAATGTCGAGCTCGCCCCTGACCAGTTGCTCGCTGAGCTTCTCGGGGGTGTCCTTCGACAGCTCCAGGTCGAGCAGGGTTCCGGTGCGTGCCAGCCCCCAGTAGAGGGGAAGGCAGTTGAGGAACTGGATGTGGCCGACGCGCGGCCGGGGGCGACGGTCGTCGCCCGCGACGTTTGAAACGGTTGAATTGTCCACATCGCGAGGCTAGACCCGTACCTTCGCGGCCGCCCCACCGGGGGCCGCGGCGCACGGGAAGGCCCTCTCGGATGGCTCATCCGGGCGGCCGTCAAACATCCGGGTGAAGTGATCTTTCCCTCTACCCCTACGGACACGCTGCGTGCTAGGCTCGACGGCAAGTTGCAGTTTGGTTTCCCTTGCAGTACAGAGCCTGCGGAGCATGTAACCCCGCAGGCTTTTGTAGTTTTCAGACTTCATTGCAGGTTCTGGAGCAGGGCAACCCTTTGGCCCAAGGAGGGCTTATGGCTACCGGAACCGTCAAGTGGTTCAACGCTGAAAAGGGCTTCGGCTTCATCGCCCAGGACGGCGGCGGCCCGGATGTCTTCGTCCACTACTCCGCGATCAACGCGTCCGGGTTCCGCTCCCTCGAGGAGAACCAGGTCGTGAACTTCGACGTCACTCAGGGCCCCAAGGGTCCGCAGGCTGAGAACGTCACCCCGGCCTAGTTGCCCGGGTCGGCCGATCGCGGCCGGTAAGAGCAGTACCCAAGGAGCCCCGCTCCTCCGCACCGGCGGAGGAGCGGGGCTCCTGCCCGTGCGCGGGCCGTTCCGAATCGTTGTCGAGGGCTTGTGCAGAGAGTCATCCGTTACTGACGGGCCGACCCTTCACAAGGCAGACTGTTGACGGCGATATCAACGGTATGGAGCAATCCGGACGGCCTATGACCGATCCGGACACAGTGACCGTGCCGGGCCGTGCGCAGGCAGGACAGGAGGCAGCAATGGGCCGTGTCGACGGGCCACGGGTACGCGTTCCGCAGCAGCGGACCCCCGAGCGGGGCCCGGAGGACGAGGCCGTGCTGCACTTCTCCGTACTCGGCCCGGTCCGGGTCCACCGGGGCGGCGAGACGCTGGCGTCCGGGTCGCCGCAGCAGCGCGCGCTGCTGACCGCGCTGCTGCTGCGCGGCGGGCACACCGCGACGGCCTCCGAGCTCATCGACGGCATCTGGGGCGACGAGCCGCCCTCGCAGGCGCTGGCCGCCGTGCGCACCTACGCCTCCCGGCTGCGCAAGGTCCTCGGCCCCGAGACGCTGGTCAGCGACTCCGGCGGCTACGCGATGCGCACCGGCGCCGACGCGCTGGACCTGACCGTGGCTCAGGAGCTGGCGTCGGGCGCGGAGAAGGCGCGGGCGGGCGGCGACCGGGACGCGGCGCGGGCCCTCCTCGACAAGGCGCTCGGCCTGTGGGACGGCGAGGCGCTGGCCTCGGTGCCCGGCCCGTACGCCGAGTACCAGCGCACCCGCCTGGAGGAGTGGCGGCTCCAGCTCACCGAGACCCGCCTCGATCTGGACCTGGAGGCCGGCTGCCACGCGGAGGCGGTCTCCGAACTGACCGCGCTCACCGCCGCGCACCCCCTGCGGGAGAGGCTGCGCGAGCTCCTGATGGTGGCCCTGTACCGCAGCGGCCGGCAGGCGGAGGCGCTGGCCGTCTACGCGGACACCCGGCGGCTGCTCGCCGAGGAGCTGGGGGTCGATCCGCGCGCGGAGCTGGCGCAGCTCCAGCAGCGCATCCTGCGCGCCGACGAGGAGCTGGCCCGCCCGGCCGACGACCCGGCCCCGGCCGCGGCGCCGGTCCGCCCGGCCCAGCTGCCCGCGACCGTCCCGGACTTCACCGGGCGGGACGCGTTCGTACGCGAGCTGGGCGACCGGCTCGCCACGACGGAGGGGTCCGTGATGGCCGTCTCCGCCCTGGCCGGGATCGGGGGCGTCGGCAAGACCACGCTCGCCGTCCACGTCGCCCACCGGGCCCGCCGCCACTTCCCGGACGGGCAGCTGTACGTCGACCTCCAGGGCGCCGGGGCCAGGGCCGCCGAGCCGGAGACGGTGCTCGGGGCCTTCCTCCGCGCCCTCGGGACCGCGGACTCGGCCATTCCGGAGACGCTGGACGAGCGCGCCGCGCTCTACCGGTCCACGCTGGACGGGCGCCGGGTCCTGGTCCTCCTGGACAACGCCCACGACGCCGCCCAGATCCGCCCGCTGCTCCCCGGCACGGAGGGCTGCGCGGCGCTCGTGACCAGCCGGGTGCGGATGGTCGACCTGGCGGGGGCGCATCTGGTCGACCTGGACGTGATGTCGCCGGAGGAGGCGCTTCAGCTCTTCACCCGGATCGTCGGCGAGGAGCGGATCAGCTCGGAGCGGGAGGCCGCGCTCGACGTGGTCGCCGCCTGCGGCTTCCTCCCCCTCGCGATCCGGATCGCCGCGTCCCGGCTGGCCTCCCGCCGCACCTGGACCGTGTCGGTCCTCGCCGCCAAGCTGGCCGACGAGCGCCGCCGCCTGGACGAGCTCCAGGCGGGCGACCTCGCGGTGAAGGCCACCTTCGAACTCGGCTACGGCCAGCTGGAACCGGCCCAGGCCCGCGCCTTCCGCCTCCTCGGCCTCGCGGACGGCCCGGACATCTCGCTCGCCGCCGCGGCCGCCCTCCTCGACCGGGACCCGCACACGGCGGAGGACCTCCTGGAGGCCCTGGTCGACACGTCCCTGGTCGAGTCCGCCGCCCCCGGCCGCTACCGCTACCACGACCTGGTCCGCCTCTACGCGCGCTCCTGCGCGGAACGGGACGAGCAGGAGCCCGGGGAGCGGGAGGCGGCGCTGTCGCGCCTGCTGGACTTCTACCTGGCGACGGCGGCGGGGGTGTACGCGCTGGAGCGGCCCGGGGACCGCACCGTGGACCACCTGGAGCACACGGTCCGCCCCGGGCTGTCGTTCTCCGATCACGGACGGGCCCTCGACTGGCTGTACGCGGAGGCGAGCCCGCTCCTCGCGTGCGTCCAGCAGAGCGGCGCCGCCGGAACCGTCCGGCGGGCGGTGGACCTCCTGCTCGCCGCCAAGGATCTCGCCGAATCCGGCGCCAACTCACGCCAGTTCGAATCGGCCGCCACGACCGTGCGGGATGCCGCGACCGTGGCCGGTGACGCCCGCTCCGAGGCACGGGCGCGGACGACGCTCGCCCAGGTGCACAGCACGGCGGGCCGCTTCGACAGGGCGGAGGACGAAGCCCGGCAGGCCATGGCCCTCGGCTCCTCGGTCGATGACGTCTGGACCCATTGCAACGCACCGAACGAGCTCGGGATCATCGCCGCGTACCGCAATCAGCACGACGAGGCGGAAGTCCTCCTCCAGCAGACCATCGCCGCGTTCCGGGCCGACGGAAACCAGGCCGGCGAGGCCAGCGCCCTGTGCAATCTGTCCCGCGTCCATCTGGCCATCGGGCGGACGGCCAGTGCCGTCGAGCTGGCCGGCCGGGGCATCGACCTCTACGCCCGTCTCGGACTCACCCTGCGCCTGGCGAACGGCCGTTACGCGCTGGGCCTCGCCCTGACCCGGGCGGGCCGGCAGAGCGAGGCCGAGGGGCGTCTCACCGAGGCCCTGTCCGTCTTCCGGGAGAGTCGCCAGCGGCTCTGGGAGGGGATGACGCTCTTCCGGCTGGCCGAGGTGCATCTGGCGGCCGAGCGCCCGGCCCGGGCCGCCGAGTACTCCGAGCAGGCGCTGACGGTGCTGCTCCACATCGGCGGCGAGTGGCGCCGGGCCAATGTGCTGACCGTGCTGGGGCAGGCCCTGGACGGCATAGGGCAGGCGGATCGCGCCAAGGTCTGCTGGCAGGAGGCGCTGGGGATCTTCGACCAGCTGAGGGCTCCCGAGAGCGACATGGTGCGCGGCCTGCTCGCCCGTACCTCGTCCCAGGCCCGCTGACTCCGCGTTCATCGTTCGTTTATCGCCGCCCGGCAGTCTCGTACCCGTCGAAACGTCGCGTCGGGGGGCAGGCGATTCGACAGGGGAACCGCGCACTAAGGTGAACGGCTCTGAACAGCCCGTCCGGCAGTCCACGGGGGAACAGCCGGACGGGCTTTGCCGACCAACCATGCACCCAGCAACGGAGTTCACAGCATGAGCGACGACAAGAAGACCAAGGTGACCGCACCGAAGCCCGGCACCACCGGCGACATCGAGCCGCAGGACAGCCACATGACCGGCGAGCCCAAGGTCAAGCCGCTCGACAGCCACATGACCGGCGAGCCCGAGATCAAGCCGCTCGACAGCCACATGACGGGCCCGGATCCGCGTTGAGCCATCTGGCGGGACCACGGGGGTAGGGGGAACGGCCGCGGCGGCGCGGAGGGGATGCCGTCGCGGCCGTTACGTGTGTGCGCGGCGCCGTCAGTAGCTCAGCTGGGCCGTGACCGTGCACTTCGCGACCTGGGCGACCTTGTCCGGGTGGTCCATCGGCACGGACACGGTCTTCGTCTCGCCGCGGGACGCCTTCGCCGTCGCGCGGCCCGTGTCGATCGCGATGCCGGACGCGTCGAGGAAGGTCACGTCGACGTCGTACGTGCGGCTGCCGCTCGCGGTCGCGGTGAGGCGGACCGTGGAGGTGGTGACCGCCTTGGCCGCGCCCTTCGCGGGGGTGGCACAGCGGAAGACGTACGCCTTCGGGGCGGCGGTGGCCGTGGGGGTCGGGGACGTACGGGTGGTGCCCGAGGTACCGCCCGACGTGCGGTTGTAGCGGGTGCCGGAGTCGGAGTCGGTGTCGTGGTACGTGCCGTTGCTCTTCTTGTCGTTGGAGCAACCGCCACCGCTGCTGTGGCTGGAACGGCTCTTGCCGCTCCTGCTCTTGCTGCCGTGGCTGCCGGTGGAGAAGCCGGTCAGCGCGAGTACCACCGCGACCAGGACCACCGTCAGCTTGACGTGCTGCCGTTTCATCGAATCCGCCCCCGATTGTGTGGTGTTCTGCCGTGACCGGCCGGGTGGCCGGGCGACACGGAACCGTATCCCACAGCATGGCGCGGATGACCGGCGGGCCGGTCATGACCCTGTCACGGTCTCGTCCCCGTCTGGTGGCGGGGGCAACCCGTGCGGCGTAGCGTCGGAGCGAGAGCGCGTCCTGGAGGTACGGACATGATCCGCAACGTCCTCGGTGCGGTCCTCGCTCTCGCCGGAGCGGCGGCCGCCGTGCTGAGCCCCTTCCGTGACTGGTACGACGGCCGCCTCGGGCGGCACTACCGGCTGGGCGACCTCTTCACCGGCACCGGTGCGACCGGTACGCAGTCCGGCGGCCTGTTCGGCTCGCTGTGGCTGCCGTTCCTGTGCGCGGCGGTCGTGACGGTGCTGGGGGTCGTGCTGCGCTCCCGTACGCTCGTCGCGCTCGCGGGCGTGGTGGTGCTCGGGTTCACCGTGCTGTGGATGGTCCGCGTCTTCCAGGTGACGGACAGCCTGGCCGTCGCGGGCGACGGCTCGGGCCTGGACGTGGGCGTCGCGCTCGCCGCGGGGGGTGGGGCGCTGATGCTTCTGGGCTCCGCCACGATGTCGGGCCGCCACCGCCCTCCGCGGTACGCCGCACCGGACTCGTCCGCCCCCGACACGTGGCCCCCGACCCGGGAGCCGGGCCCCTCGGTCCAGACGAGCCCCTGGCCGGAGCCGGAGGGGGACAACCCTTACGTGGGCCCTGACAACCCAGGCCCACACCGCAGACCTCCCAGCCCGCCCAGCGGCTGACCCAACCCGCCTGGCGGACCTCCCAGCCCGTCCGGCGATTGAGGACGGAACCGTTGCCCTGGTGGGCGGTGCGCGGACGGGGTCTCCGGGGCGGCAGCCCTACGCTCGCGCGCGGGCGCCAGTCCCCGTGCCCTTCAGGGCGTCCAGCGCGTACACGCAGCGGTCCTTGCTGCACGCGTACACCACGCCGTTCCGGACCACGGGCGAGCCCGTGATCTCTCCGCCGGTGGCGAGCTTCCAGCGGAGCTGGCCGCCCGCCGCGTCGAGGGTGTACAGGACGTGGTCCGCCGAGCCGAAGTGGACGCGGCCGTCCGCGACGACCGGGGCGCCCACCACCTCGCCGCCCGCCGCGAACCGCCACTTCGGGGTGCCGGTGACCGCGTCGAGGGTGTAGAGCGCGCTGCCGCTGCCCACATGGACGTTGCCGGCGACGACGAGCACCGGTTCCGCCGACTGCCTGGCCTCCGTGGCGATGCGCCAGCGGTCCTTGCCGGTCGCGGCATCCAGGGCGTACACCGTACCGAGGTAGTCCGCGAGGTAGACCCCGCCTCCGGTGACGGCCGGGCCGGGGGCGAAGGCGGGCGGGGACAGGAAGACCGCCGGGCACTCGAAGTGCCAGCGGACGTGCCCGGCCGCGATGTCCACCGCGAGGACCCGCGTCCCGGCGGCGACGTACACGTAACCGTCCGGCGCGGGGGTCACCCGGACCGGCACACCGCCGCAGGAGGCCGCGTCGCCGATGGGGTACGACCAGCGCTCGACGCCGGTCCGGGCGTCGAGGGCCTTGAGGCGCGCGTCCTGCCAGACGTACACCGTGCCGTCGTGGATGACCGGCCCGCCCTCCGGCGTCTCGAAGTCCGTCTGCGCGCCGCTCAGGTCCCACAGCTTCTCGCCGGTCGCCGCCTCCCACGCCTGGACGCCGCCGCCCCGGGTGGCCGTGACGACCGTGCCCCGGTCGGCCTTGAGCGCGTACACCCAGGCGTCGGCGCCCACCCGCCACCGCTCGGCGCCGCTGGTGGCGTCCAGGGCGTAGAGGGAGGGGCCGTCCGAGGCGTGGATGCGGCCGCCGTCGACGGCCATCGCCCAGGCGACGTCCCGGGTCTTGAACTGGCGCCGCCCGTTGCCGGTGTCCAGCGCGTGGACCTCGAAGGACGTGACGTACAGCAGGTCGCCGACGACGACCGGCGTGCCCCACACGTCGTTGGACATCCGGAACCGCCAGGGCCGCCACCGGGCGGGCCCGGACTGCGCGGAATCGGGGGCCTGCGCCGGAGGGGGCACGGGGACGGGCGGGGGCGTGCCGTTGACCCCGCCGGGCGGGCGGACCCAGCCGGTCGCGGGGCCCGCGTCGGCGCCGGAGGCCGAGGCGCGGACGTCCTGCACCCGGGGCCCGGGCCCGATCGGCACCTGGACGCCGGTCAGCCGCACCGGGCCCCCGGCGTCGGGCACCGGCGGGGCGGTCGGGCGGGCGGGGGCGCCGCTGTGCCAGGGGCCGTCCCAGTCCGTGCCGGGCGGCGGGTGCGGCGCGGTCTCGGCGGGCTGCGGCGGCGCGACGGGCGGCGCGGGCGGGGCGGCCGGCGCCCGGCCACCGCCCCGGCGCCGCTCGATCAGCGCGGTCGCAGCGGCCGGCAGCCACGCGGAAGCCGTACCGCCGTCGTCGTCACCGCCGCCGGAGGCGAAGAGGTGCGGGGCGAGCTGGGCCTGAAGGTCGGCCGGGGTGGGCCGCAGGGCCGGGTCCGTCTGCATGCACGAGTCGATCAGCGGCCGCAGATCGTCCGGCAGGCCCGACAGGTCGGGGCTCTCGCGCAGCAGCATGAACACCGTCTCGACCGGGTTGGCCCCCCGGTACGGGGCGTGCCCGGTCGCGGCGAAGACCAGCGTGGAGCCCAGCGAGAAGATGTCACTGGCCCCCGTCACGCTCCGCGAGTCCCGGGCCTGCTCCGGTGACATGTACGCGGGCGTGCCGACGGCCACGTTGGTCATGGTGAGCCGGGTGTTGGAGACCCCGGACGCGATGCCGAAGTCGATGACCCGGGGGCCGTCCTCCACGACGAGCACGTTCGACGGCTTCATGTCGCGGTGGACGAGCTGCGCCCCGTGGATGGACTGGAGGGCCTCCGCGATGCCCGCCGCGAGCCAGCGCACCGCCTGGGTCGGCATGGGCCCGCACTCGTTGACGATCTCTTCGAGCGAGGGGGCGGGTACGTACGCGGTGGCGAGCCACGGCACGGCGGCGCGCGGGTCGGCGTCCACGACGGCGGCCGTGTAGAAGCCGCTGACGGCCCGCGCGGCCTCCACCTCGCGCGTGAAGCGCACCCGGAACAGCTGGTCCTCGGCCAGTTCCGTACGGACGGTCTTGATCGCCACCCGGCGGCCCGACGCGGACCGGGCCAGATAGACCAGCCCCATGCCGCCGGCCCCGAGCCGTCCCAGCACCTCGAAGGGGCCGATCCGCCTCGGGTCGTGCTGCGTCAGCTGCTCCACTACTTGCCACCTCCCCGTACGGGCCTCTGTTCCCTGAGGCCCGCGAAAATCCCGCCGTGTGCAGCGTCTCATCCGTGGACGCGGCCCGGCGGTGCGCACCCCGATTGTTCCTGGCCGGGGCCCCGGTTGCGAACCCGGGGGCGGATCGGGGTGTCCTGTGCCACTCCGCCCGTATCAGGACACAGGCTCCTGAAGTACGGCGAACTCGGCTCCCTGGTCATCCTGGAGGACCGCCATCCTGCCGTACGGGATGTCCAGCGGGGGTTCGGTGACCCGGCCGCCGAGCCGCTGGACGGTACGGGCGGTGTCGTCGCAGTCTGCGACGTTGAAGTAGCTCAGGAAGTGGCTGGGCAGCTCGGCCGGGAACGCGGCCGTGATGACGCTCCGCCCGCCGACCGCCGTCTCGGGCCCCGGTTCGGTGCCGGGCGGGGACCACGTGCGGAAGTCCACGCGGTGCTCGTCGGTGTCGGGGACATCCAGGGGCGAGTCGTCCACGTCCGCGCAGCGGAAGCCGAAGACCTCCTCGTAGAAGGGGTCGACGCGCTCCTTGGACCGGGTGTGGACCTCGGTCCAGCAGAAGGAGCCGGGCTCGTTCTGCTTCTGGAAGCCCTCGCGGTCGCCGGCCTGCCAGAGGCCGAAGACCGCGCCGCCCGGGTCGGCGGCCTGGGCGAGCACGCCGTGGCGCCCGGCCGGGACGGGTTCGGTGATCACCTGGCCGCCGGCCGCGCGGACGCGGGTGACCGAGGCCTCGATGTCGTCGGTGGCGAAGTAGACGCCCCAGGCGGTCGGCATGCGGCCGTCCTTCTTCGCGGCCAGCGCGGCGACGAGCTTTCCGTCGCTCAGGGCGTCGGTGCGGCGGTCGCCGTCCGGGCGGAAGGTCCAGCCGAACAGCTCGCCGTAGAAGCGCTTGCCCGCTTCCAGGTCGGGGAGCTGCACATCCACCCAGCACGGTGCGGACTGCGCGAACGCGGCCATGGGCCCGGATCCTTCCGTCGTGGGGGTGACGCCCGTCACAGTCACGGTAGCTTTACGGTGCGTGCGGCGCGCCCCGGAAGCCCTGCGGCCGAACACGGGTTCGAAAGTTATCCACCGAAGTTATCCACAGGCTGTTAATAACATTCATCGCACTGTGGGCAACGAGGGGCCCGAGCGGGCCCCGTTCCCCATTTGCTTCGGCCGAATCGCGCTCCGATCACCCGTCGGTAAGCTGACGGCATGACAGGACAAGTACGCACCGTCGACGGCCGCGTGGCCGGTCGACGCGGTCAGGCGACGCGGCAGAAGCTGCTCGACTGCCTCAGCGAGATGCTCAGCTCCTCGCCGTACCGGGACGTCAAAGTCATCGACGTCGCCCGGAAGGCGGGGACTTCACCAGCGACCTTCTACCAGTACTTCCCCGACGTCGAGGGCGCCGTCCTCGAACTCGCCGAGGACGTCGCCAGGGAGGGCGCCGGACTGACCGAACTGGTCGCCGGACGCTCCTGGGTCGGCAAGGCGGGCTGGCAGACCTCCGAACAACTCGTGGAGGGCTTCCTCGACTTCTGGCGGCGCAACGACGCGATCCTGCGCGTGATCGACCTCGGCGCGGCGGAGGGCGACAAGCGGTTCAACAAGATCCGCATGAAGGTCCTGAACTCCGTGACCGGCTCCCTGACGGAGTCCGTGAAGGAGCTCCAGTCGAAGGGCAAGGTCGACAAGGACATCAGCGCCGCCGCGATGGCGGGCTCCCTGGTCGTCATGCTGGCCGGCGTCGCCTCGCACCAGAAGGGCTTCACGGCCTGGGGCGTCAAGCAGGCCGAACTCAAGCCGAATCTGGCGCAGTTGGTGCACCTCGGCATCACGGGCAAGAAGCCGGCGAAGTAACGAACCCCCGCTGGGGCGACCCCGGCGCCCCCAGGTCCTGTCTCACCGACGGCGGACCACACCTGTGGTCCGCCGTCGGCGTATCCGGACGGGGTCACACGGGGACGACCGTCAGCACCCCTTCGAGCCCCTTGAAATCGCCCGCGTTACGCGTGAACAACGGCAGCTCACCGACCGAGGCAATCGCGGCGATCATCAGGTCCAAGCGTCGGGGCCGGGGGTCGCGGCCTACGGCAAGAGTCAGGGAGACCAGGCTCCCGTAGCGCGCGGCCGCCTCCCCGTTGAACGGAAGCGGCTCGAAATCGGCCACAGCGGCCCCGAGCTTCTCCATTCGCGCAGCCCGCCCGGCGGCGTCCTTGGCCATCGCCACGCCCTGCTGCAGCTCGGCCATGGTCACAGCGGTGAGCAGAGGGAAGGCGGGAAGGTCCTCCGCCCGCAGCAGGTCGAGGTCGATGTACGTGCAGGTGTCGAGTACACCCACCCGGTGACGCTCAGCCACGGGCCCGCTCCCAGGGGTCGTCGTCCCCGGCACGGTCCTCGTCGCCGAAGAACTCGTCCGCTTCCTGCCGCATGAGGGCGCTGTCCACGCGTGGCAGACGCCTGTGTCTCGCCACCAGTTCTTCGGCACTCAGGCGCCGCTTCCGCGCGAGCGGGCGGAGCTCCGCAACCTCTATGCCGTTGCGGGTGATGTGGAAGACCTCACCCGCCTCCACCGCGTCCATGACGTCGGCGGAGCTGTTCCGGAACTCCCGCTGCGAAATCGTCCTCATACAACCAGCGTAGCGCGCCGCGCTACGCCGTGCTACGGCGTAGCGCGGCGAAACCCTTCATCGCGCCCTGATCGCCCCCACCGGGCACGCCCGGACCGCCTCCGCCACCATCGGGCCCGGCGCCGCCTCCGGCAGGAGTTCGCTGAGGCCGTCCTCGTCCTGGGTGAAGACCTTCGGGGCGGCCAGGGCGCACTGGCCCGCGCCGATGCACACGTCCTTGTCGATGTCGATCCGCATGGGGCTCTCCTCCGTCACCAGGTCACCGGCAGTTCCAGCAGGCCCTGCACCGTGTCGCCCGGTTTGAACGGGACCTCCTCCGGGTCCACCGCGAGCCGGAGACCCGGCAGGCGGCGGAAGAGCGCGGGCAGGGCGATCTCCAGTTCGGCGCGGGCCAGGTTCTGGCCCAGGCACTGGTGGATGCCGAAGCCGAAGGCGACATGGCCCCGCGCGCCTCGCCCGAGGTCCAGCTCGTCCGGCGTCTCGAAGACCGACGCGTCCCGGTTGATCACCGCGGTGGACAGCAGCACGCCGTCCCCCGCCCGCAGCGTCTCCCCGCCGATCTCGATGTCCTCCACCGCCATCCGGGACAGCCCGTCCGCGATGGAGAGGAACCTCAGCAGCTCCTCCACGGCGGCCGGCACCGCCTCCGCCCCGCCGCCGGTGAACCGGGCCAGCTGGTCCGGGTGCCGGAGCAGCGTGAACGTGCCGAGCGAGATCATGTTCGCGGTCGTCTCGTGTCCGGCCACGAGCAGGATCTGCGCCAGGCGCACCAGCTCGTCCCGCTCCACCTGCCCGGTCTCCAGCCGCTCGGCGATCAGCTCGTCCAGCAGCCCGTCGCCCGGATCGCGCCGCTTCCGCTCGATCAGCTCGCCGAAGTACGCGTCCAGGTCGTCCCGGGCCGCGACCACGTCCTCCGGCCCGGGCCCCCGGAGCAGCTTGCGCGAGCGGTCCTCGAAGAACTCGTGGTCCGCGTACGGCACCCCGAGCAGCGCGCAGATGACCATGGACGGCACCGGCAGCGCGAACGCCTCCACCAGCTCGGCCGGCGGCCCCTGCGCCACCATCGCGTCGAGCAGCCGGTCCACGGTCTCCTGGATGCGCGGCCGCAGCGCCGCCGCCCGCCGGACCGTGAAGCTCGGGATCAGCATCCGGCGCTGCACGTTGTGCTCCGGGTCGTCCACGCCGATCAGCTCGACGCGGCGCTGCCTGGACGCGGTGAGCCGCGGCGCGAAGAGCGGGAAGTCCGGGTGCGTGCGGTCGGACGACAGGCGGGGGTCGGCCAGCAGCGCCCGCGCCTCCGCGTGCCCGGTCACCAGCCAGACCGTACGGCCGTCGAAGAGGCGGACCCGGGACACCGAGCGCTGCCCGCGGCTCTCGCTCGGGTAGCCGGTGGGCGGGTGGTAGGGACAGGTGCGGTCCTGCGGGAAGGCGGTGGTCTGGGTGGCCCGGGGCTGGGGCTCGGACTGGGTCTCTGTCATGACGGACCTCGCAACGAGGGGGGTGTGGTCGTCCTGCCGATCACCCTCACTAGATGCCTCAGGCATCTACTTGGCCTAGGTGATGTTCGGCCATACCCGCCGAACGGAGCAGCGGCGTCCACTTTCGGCCGCCGAGGAGCACCATGGAGAGAGGCGAGGAGTGGAGGTCCGCCATGGCCGGAACCCGTAGCCGGTACGCCACCGACCGTGGTCTGACCACGCGCATGGTGACCACGATGTTCCTGATCGGACTGCTGTACGTGGTGCTGGTCGGCGTGCTCCTGGCGGTGCTGCGCGGGGCCTGGCCGATCATCCTCGTCCTCACCGGGGGCATGTTCGTCGCCCAGTTCTGGTTCAGCGACCGGATCGCCGCGTTCAGCATGGGCGCCCGGGAGGTCTCCCCCGCCGAGGCGCCGGAACTGCACGGGGCGATCGACCGGATATGCGCCCTTGCCGATATGCCGAAACCGCGTGTGGCGATCGCGGAGAGCGATGTGCCGAACGCGTTCGCGACCGGGCGCAGCCAGAAGTCGTCGCTCGTCTGCGCGACGACGGGGCTGCTGCGGAGACTGGAGCCGGAGGAGCTGGAGGGCGTCCTCGCGCACGAGATGTCGCACGTCGCGCACCGGGACGTGGCCGTGATGACCATCGCCTCGTTCCTGGGCGTCCTGGCCGGGATCATCACCCGGGTCGCGCTGTGGGGCGGCTTCGCCCGCAACAGCCGCAGCAACGACCCGATCGGCATCCTGGTCCTGCTCATCCCGCTGGTCAGCGCGGTCGTCTACGCGCTGAGCTTCCTGCTCACCCGGGTGCTCTCCCGCTACCGGGAGCTGTCCGCCGACCGCACGGCCGCCCTGCTCACCGGCCGCCCCTCGGCCCTCGCCTCCGCCCTCACCAAGGTGAGCGGCCAGATGGCCCGGATCCCGACGGAGGACCTGCGGAAGGCGGAGCCGTACAACGCCTTCTACTTCGTCCCGGCCTTCGCCTCGAAGGAGAGCATCGGGCGGCTGCTCTCCACGCACCCGACGCTGGAACAGCGCCTCGACCAGCTGGCCCGCATCTCGGCCGACCTGTCCCGCCCGTGAAGGGGCCCGACATGAACCCGACCGCCGTCCGTAAGGAGTCCCCGTGGGCCTGCTCGACACGATCCTGGGCCGCAGCAAGCCGGTCCGCCCCGACCTCGACCAGCTCTTCGCCGTCCCGTCCGCCGCGCTGACCCTCCAGGCCGCGACGGGCTTCACGCCGACGGGCCTCGGCTCGGTGTGCTTCGCGGGCGTGGAGGGCTCCGCCTTCGCCCGCGTCCAGCAGGACGTACGCGAACTGCTCGACGCGGACACGGGGCGCGGCGGCATCCCGGTGGAGTTCAGCCGCGACCCGTACGGCTACACCTGGCTGCTGGCGCGCCAGCCGCCGGAGGACACCGCCGCGCTGGTCAACGACCTCCACGCGGTCAACACCCTGCTCCAGGACGGCGGCTTCGGCCCCCAGCTGCTGTGCTCGCTGGTCGCCTTCCGGGACGGCGAGGACCGCTCGCTGGCGCTGGTGTACCTGTACAAGCGCGGCACGTTCTATCCGTTCGCCCCGGTTCCGGGCGGCGCCGAGAAACGCGACAACCAGCTGGAACTGCAGGTCCGCGCGGCCTTGGGCGACGACCTCCGGGTGGAAGGGGACCTGTCCCGGTGGTTTCCGGTGTGGGGGGCGCCGGGAGTCTGAACTCAAGCCCGATAAAGATGAGTTGTGCATCGAACCCCCCGAAATGCGCCATGTCGGCGCTATGCTCTGCGGACTTCCGCGGTGCTGCGGGAATTTGGGGGGTCACCTGTGTTCAGCCTCACCATCGGCGCTCACGCGCACGGCACGCGCATCGAATCCCTTTACCGGCTGGTCGACGCCAGCGGGCTTGTCATCACCATTCAGGGCCCCGGGGACCCGGCCGGTACGGCGGGGGCGGTCTTCGCGGCCGCTCCGCGCCTGTCGGACGATCACGAAGTCCGGGAGAACGGCATGATCGTGAGCACCCTGGCGCAGTTCCGCGTGCTCTGGGGGGTCGTCGGACATCCCGGGGGCAGCCTGGCGATCCTGACGCCCTTCTCCCTGTACGAGACCCAGGACCGGCGCGACTGGATCAGCCATTTCATCCGTGACGTGCTCGATCCCGTCAAAGCCCTCGACGGTCGCGGCTTCCGCGTGGGCGGGGGCGGCAACGGAACGGTGAGCGATTCCGCATTCGCCAGCGCATTCGCATACGCGTACGTGTGAGCTGCCCGTCCGGGCAGCACGGATAACCGAGGGAACCACGGGGCATTCGAGGGGCGGAGATGTCACGGACCTGGAAGATCACGGTCATTGTTCTGGCGCTGGCCGGAATTGTTTCGACTCCTTTGATCTGGCTGCTCGACAGCCCCGACTCCGGGCAGCTCGTCGGCGCCTCGGTGCAGGGCGCCGTCGGGATCGCGGCCCTGGTCTGGGCGCTGTTCCAGAGCCCCGCCGGGCAGGTGGACGACGTCGCCGCGCACACCGGTGAGGCCGAGGCGGAGGACGGCGGCACCGCCCTCACCGGCGTCAAGCGCCCCAAGGGCAGGGGCAACGGCTCGGCGAAGGCACGGCGCACCGGCAAGGCGAAGGCGACCGGCGAGGGCAGCCGGGCGGTCAGCGGTGTCGACTACGAGTGAGCCGGGCCCGAACGGTCCGCGGCCCGAGGTCATCGCGGCCGACACCGGCGCGGCGACCGCCGAGGGCGGCGGAAAGGCGGTGACCGGCTACGCGGGTCCCGTGCGGACGCCCGAGGGACCGGCTTCCGGTGCGGTGAGCGTGTCCGGGACCGGTGACGCGACCGCCCCCGCCGGGGGTGTGGCCAACACGGGCTACATCCACGAGCTGAACGTCAACACGCTCACGATGGTCGTGAAGCAGGGCCCCCGGGACCCGGCCCCCTGGCCGCACCAGGTCGGCCTGGTCCCGCCACGGGCGCTGTCCTTCCAGCCCCGGGCCGAGCTGGACCGGCTGAAGGAGGCCGTCGCGGGCGGGGGCACCGCCGTGCTCACCGGCATGGGCGGGGTGGGCAAGACCCAGCTCGCCGCCGACTACGCCCACACCGCCTGGCTGAACGGCCGGCTGGACGTCGTGGTGTGGATCTCGGCGCGCAGCCGTTCCGCCGTGGTGGCGGGGTACGCGCAGGCGGGCGTCGAGCTGTGCCGGGCGGACGCCGCCGATCCGGAGCAGGCGGCGCGGGCGTTCCTGGCGTGGCTCCACCCCAAGGCGGGTGCCGACCCGTGCCGGTGGCTCGTCGTCCTGGACGACGTGTCCGACCCGGCGGATCTGCGCGGCCTGTGGCCACCGGCGAGTCCGTACGGGCAGACCCTTGCCACCACCCGGCGCCGCGAGGCGGCCCTCGTGGGGCACGGCCGCCGCCGGATCGAGGTCGGGCTGTTCACGGAGGCGGACGCGGTCGCCCACCTCACCGCGTCCTTGGCGGCCCACGACCGCCACGAGCCCGCCGACGGGCTCGCCGCGCTGGCGTCGGACCTGGGCCACCTGCCCCTCGCGCTCTCCCAGGCGACCGCGTACCTGGTCGACGCGGACCTCGACTGCGCCGCCTACCGCCGCCTGCTCGCGGACCGGGCGCGGACGCTGACCCAGGTGATGCCCGGGGCGGGCGCGCTGCCCGACGACCAGGAGGTCGCCCTGTCCGCCGCCTGGTCGCTGTCCGTCGAACGCGCGGACCTGCTCGCCCCCGTCGGGCTCGCCCGCCCCATGCTGCGGCTCGTCTCCCTGCTCGACCCCAACGGTGTGCCGGGCGATGTCCTCGCCGGTCCGCACGCCCTCACCCATCTCGCGGGGCACCGCCCCGAGGGCGTCGACCCTGTGGACGCGGTCCTCGCCCTCCGGGTCCTGCACCGGCTCAGCCTGGTCCACCACACCCCGGACACCGAGCGGCAGGCGGTGCGCGTCCACCAGCTGGTCCAGCGGGCCACCCGTGAGGCCGTCCCGCCGCACGAGTACGAGGAGTTGGCCCGTACCGCCGGGGACGCCCTGCTCGACGCCTGGCCCGAGGTGGAGCGCGACAGCGCCCGCGCCCAGATCCTGCGGGCCAACACCGACGCGCTGTTCTCGCACGCCCCCGGTCCGCTCCGGTCGCCCGGGGTGCATCCGGTGCTCTTCCGCGCCGGGCGGAGCATGGGCGAGTCCGGACAGCTCGATGCCGCGGAGGCGTACGGGCGTGAACTCCACGCCACCGCCGCCCGATTCCTGGGACCCGACCACCCGGACGCCCTCAGGGCCCGGCACTACCTCGCCTTCTGGCGGGGCGAGGCGGGGGACGCGGCCGGGGCCGCAGCCGCCTTCGCCGCGCTCCTGGAGGACGGGCTGCGCGTGCTCGGCCCCGACCACCCCGACACCCTCAACGCCCGGGCGAACGTGGCCTATCAGCGCGGCGAGGCGGGGGACGCCGCGGGGGCGGCGGACGCCTTCGCCGCACTCCTCGACGACCGGCGGCGCATCCTCGGCCCCGACCATCCGGACACCCTCGTCACGCGCGGGGACGTCGCCGGGTGGCGCGGGATGGCGGGCGACGTCGAGGGGGCACTCACCGGTTACGCGGAGCTGCTGGCGGACCGGCTGCGCGTCCTGGGCCCGGACCACCCCAACACCCTCAACACCCGGGGGAACCTGGCCTACTGGCGGGGCGAGGCGGGAGACGCCGCCGGGGCGCTGCGCGCGTACGAGGAGCTGCTGGCGGACCGGCTGCGCGTCCTCGGCCCGGACCACCCGCACACCCTCACGAGCCGGCACAACGTCGCGCGGTGGCGCGGGGAGACGGGGGACGCCGCGAGGGCCGCCACGGAGTTCGCGGCGCTGATGGAGGACCGGTTGCGGATTCTGGGCCCCGACCACCCCAACACCTTCCTCACCCGGACGAACCTGGCCCGCTGGCAGGGCGAGGCCGGCGACGCGGAGGGCGCCGTCGACGCCCTCACCAGCCTGCTCGCCGACGTACTGCGCGTCCTGGGGCCGGACCACCCCAGGACGCTCAGGGTCCGCTCCCTGCTGACGGAGTGGCAGGACCCGCGGGCCTAGGCTGCGGCCCATGGTGATCACGTACGAGTGGCGCGGCGACTTCGAGAACGGCGCCGTCGACGCGCTCCACGCGGAGGCGTTCGGGCACGCCCGGGACGACACCGACTGGCGGACGCGGCTGCACCGGCACAGCCTGGGCTGGGTCTGCGCCCGGCGGGGCGACCGGCTCGTGGGCTTCGTCAACGTCGCCTGGGACGGCGGCGTGCACGCGTTCGTCCTCGACACGATGGTGGCCCCGGACCTGCGCAACACCGGCACGGGCACGGGGCTCGTGGCGGCCGCGGTGGACGGTGCCCGCGCGGCCGGCTGCGACTGGCTCCACGTCGACTTCGAGGAGCACCTGCGCCCCTTCTACTTCGACGCGTGCGGTTTCCGCCCGACCGACGCGGGGCTCATCGCCCTGCACCCGGACACGGCGTAGGGGGTGTCCGGTCAGGGGTGCTCGAACCACTGGAGCACCCCCGTCGCGGCGAAGCACAGGGCGCCCGCAAGGGTGCCGATGTTGGAGATCGTCAGGCTCACCGGGACGTGTGCGCCCGGGGTGACCAGGTCCGCCAGGGCCGCGATCATGAAGAGGGCCGAGCCGGCCATGTTGACGGTGACGATCCACCAGCCGAGGTCGTGCGGGCGGACGCCCGTGGGGGCGTGGCACACCTCGGCGAGGGCGAGCTGGCCGGAGATCAGGAAGAGCACGCAGCCGATCACGTCCGGCGCCCACACCAGGCGGGCCGCCTGCTGGGTGCTGAGGCCCTGGAGGAACGAGTCCAGCAGGTTGAGCCCGAAGACCAGCGTGCCGGCGAAGAGCAGGAAGTTGCTGAGCCAGTCGATGCGCATCGGCTCGTAGCTCCACCACCGCCACGCCTTCGTCTCCAGGCGGTACGCGCCGGCCGGGCGGCGCGGGGCGTTCACGGACTGGAGGAGGGACGCGTAACCCCCGAGGTTGAAGAAGAGGCCGCCGCCGAAGTACGTGGCCGATACGGCTGTCGCCGCCGCACCGGTGAGCGCGAGCGCCGCCCCGGCCGCGAAGAGCAGGCCGCCGAGCGTGAACGTCACCGCGGCGACGGCGTTGAGCGTGCGCATCCGGGCGAGCGCCCGGGCGTCGGCGCGGTGGACGACCGGCGCGGTGCCGTCCGCCCGGCGCACCGTCAGCGACCCGCGTCTGCGGGCCCTGCGGGACTCCCACACGGCTTCGGCCCCGCCGCTCCCCCGCAGGGTCAGCCGGGTGGTGAACGGGCCCACGCCCTCGGACAGATTCCCGCCGTCCGGACCGGCGGCCGGTTCCTCGTCGTGACGCACCCGCGTCAGTGTAGTGTCCCAAATGTTCCGAAAGTCCGGAGCGGGCACCAGGAGGTACGGACATGGCCGGCGTCATCCACAACACCGGGGACCTCCCGGACGCCCGGACGGCGCGGGCGGCCGTCTCGACCGGGCGGCTCCCGACGGCCGAGGCCGTCCGGTCGACGCTGGACGGCGTACGGCGGCGGTTCCAGGACGACCGCGAGGGGCAGGTCCCCGACTACATCCCGGAGCTCGCCGAGGTCGACCCCGAACTCTTCGGCATCGCCGTCGCGCACGTGAGCGGCAACGTGTACTCCGTGGGCGACGCGGAGCACCCCTTCTCCATCCAGTCCGTCTCGAAGCCGTTCGTCTTCGCCCTCGTCAACGACGAGCTCGGGCGCGACACGGTGCGCGAGCGGATCGGCGTCAACAGCACGGGGCTCCCGTTCAACTCGGTCCTGGCGGTCGAGCTGAACCACGGCAGCCCGATGAACCCCATGGTCAACGCGGGGGCCCTGGCCACCAACGCGCTGGTGCCGGGCGCGTCGACCGACGAACGCTGGGAGTTCATCCGGCGCGGCCTCTCCCGCTTCGCGGGCCGCGAACTGCACCTGGACGAGCGGGTGTACGCCTCCGAGTCGGGCACCAACCAGCGCAACGAGTCGATCGCCCGCCTCCTCGACAGCTACGGCGCCCTCGCCCGGGACCCCGTCGAGACCACCGACCTCTACACCCGGCAGTGCTCCCTGACCGTCTCCGCCCGCGACCTCGCGGTCATGGGCGCCACCCTCGCCAACGGCGGCGTCTGCCCGCTCACCGGCGAGCAGGTGGTGGACGCCGTCGTCTGCCGCGACACCCTCTCCGCGCTGGCCACGGCGGGCCTGTACGAGCGCAGTGGCGACTGGCTGTACGAGGTCGGCATGCCCGGCAAGAGCGGCGTCTCCGGCGGCATCATCACCGTCACCCCCGGCAAGGGCGGGCTCGGCGTGTTCTCCCCCCGCCTGGACGAAGCGGGCAACAGCGTGCGCGGCCAGCGCGTCGCCCACTACCTGTCCGCGGCCCTCGGCATGGACCTGTTCGCGTCCACGCCCCACGGGACGGGCGACTAGCGGCCGCCCTCGTGCATTCCCGCTCCCGGTCGGCCCTTGCCGCCGATTAACCTGCCCGTCGGACGACGAGTACGGGGGGCGAGGCGTGTCGGGACACCAACTGGTCGGTGCCGTGCGGGCCGGTCGGGCGCATGCGGTGCGGGAGGCTCTGCGTGCGGGCGCGGGCCCGGAGACCGAGGGCGCCGACGGCGTACCCGTGCTGTGTCTCGCTGTCGCCGCGTTCGACGGGTACGTGGCGGAAGCGCTCCTGGAGGGCGGTGCCGATCCGCTCCGGCCGTTGCCGGACGGGAGCACGCCGCTGCTGCGGGCCGTGACCTCCGGCCACGCGGGCCTGACCGCCGCCTTGCTCGGGCACGCCGTGGACCGGCTCTCGGAGCAGGACCGGGCCGAACTCCTGGCCTGTGCCCGGCGCTGGTGCGGGACCGGCGCCGAAGCGGGGCTGCGCCTCGCGACCGGGGTGGCGGGCCCTGCGGTGCGTCGCAGGGTCGCGGACGACTTCGGCCTCACCGCGTACGACCTGGTCACGCTCGGCGGGACGAGCGTGTACGACGGTCATGCCGCCGTCCTCACGCGGCTGGAGGCGTCGTTCGGCCCGCACCCGTCGTTCGACGTCCTTCTCGCCCGTGCGCTCGCCCGCGCCGACGGCGACCACGCCGACTGGACGGAAGCGGTCGCCGTGCTCGCCGAACGGCCCGGCGTGGATGCCTGGGGCTCGGTCCTGCTCCTCCGCTCGGCGCCCGATCCCCTGCGCCGGCTGTTCGCCGCGGACCTCGTACGGGAACTGCTCGCCCTGGACGGGGAGTCCGCCGAGCGGCGGGCCGCGGACATCCTCCCGCCGTGGGCCGCGGAGGAGACGGACCCGGCGGTGCTCGCGTCGGTGCTGAGCGGGCTGACGTACGTCGACGTCGCAGGGGACGGGGAACTGGGTCCGGCCCACCGCGCGCACCCCGATCCCCGCGTACGCAGGGTGGTGCCGTCGCTGCTGCACAGGACACGGTACGCGTACACCCACCCCGAGGCGTGGGACGTGCTCGCCTCACTGGCGCGCGATCCCGACGCCCGCGTCCGTGCGGCCGTGTGTGAATGCCTCTACGAGTACGAGGGCCGGGAGCCCGCACGCGCCGACATCCTGGCCGGTTTCCTGGGCGAGGACGACCAGTTGGTCCGTATCAAGGCCGTCAGTGGCCTCGCCCTCGCCGACGACCCCCGCTGTGTGGAGGGGGCCCGGCTGATCGGTCCGGTCGACCGGGCGGAGTGGCCGGACACCTGGCTCCTGGACGCGGCGGCGCGCTATGTGGAGCGGCACCACCGCCGAGCCGGGTGGCCGCCGCCCCCTACGTCCGCTTGAAGTACTCGATCTCGCCCAGGGCGATCGGGTGGCCGTTGGTCTGGCCCGCGGCCTCGCGGATGGTGAAGCGGACCTTGACGACGTCGCTGATGCCCATGCGCAAGGTCTGTTCGCCCGGCTTGTCGGCCAGGGTCATCGTCTTCTCGTGGGTCTTGCCGTCCTTCGTCGTGATGGTCAGGTCCGCGCGGGTCGGCCTGGCTCCCTTCTGGAAGGTCTCCGCCTTCGTGGAGACGCCCGTGTGGACCGTGACGCCGACCAGCCGGAACGGGTCCTCGAACTCCGCCGTCAGCGCGTCCCCCTTCTTCGGGGCGCCCCAGTACGTGTTCGTCACCCCGTCCACCGCCGCCTTGGCCGGGTGCCCCGGGGCGGAGGCGTTCGCGGAGACGTGGTGCGGGCTGACCTCGCCCGTGCCGCCGAGCTTGTCGCGTACGTCCTCCACGACGTAACGGCCCGCCGGGATCAGCAGGAAGCCCGCGACCAGGAGGCCCGCGATCACGAGGGCGATGAGGAGGCCCCGCAGCAGCCTCCCCGAGCCCGCCCTCACCCGGCGGTTGAACGGCCACCGGGTCCGCCACCAGGGCAGCGGGGCCGCCTGGTCACGGGGCTTCAGGGGCTCGGCGCAGTTCCGGCAGAACGTACGGCCCGGGCGGTTGTTCGTCCCGCACGAGGGGCACGGCTCGCCCTCCGGTTCCTCGTCCGCCGACGCGGTCCTGACGGTGGGCCGGGCTACGACGGGTACGCCGGGCAGGACTGCGCCGATGGGTTCTTCGGCCGGTTCCGGTTCCGGTTCCGGCTCCGGCTCTCGTGGGGCCGGACGCGTCGGTCGTACGGGGGCGGGCGCGGGGGCCGGTTCGGGCTCGGGGGCCGGGGCCGGTTCGGGGGCCGGTTGCGGGTTCGGCGCGGGGGCCGGTCGGGGTTCCGGCTCGGGGGGCGGGGACGGCGCATCCGGTGCCGCAGGCGGCTCCGGGGCCGGCTCCCCGGGCCGGGCCCGCGTCGACCAGCCCAGATACGTACCGCAGCTTCCGCAGAAGTCCTCGTCCTCCGCGTTCGCGGCGCCGCAGGACGGGCAGGGGCGGGTCATGTGGGGCTCCCGGTGATGTCGACCCGGCAGGTCAGGTGGGCCGGGCAGGAGGCGCGGGCCACGGTGAGGACCCGGGCCTCGTCCAGGGGGTGGTCCGTGCGGATGCGGATCAGGAGCTCGCCCGTCCCGGGCGGGGGCAGGGCGGAGTCCGGCTCCGACGACCACGTCACGCCGCCGCCGTCCCGGATGTCCGCCTCCACGCCGAAGCACAGCCGCAGGAGGTCCGCCAGGCCCTGGCGGGTGCCCCGGCGGCGGTGGAGTTCGACGGCGCGGGCGACCGCGGCGCGGCGGCGGTCCTCCGGCCAGGCCGGGTCGATGCCCGCGCCGACCCAGGAGGACAGCCAGGGGAGGAAGTCCGCGGGGGCCAGCGCCGGATCGAAGTAGGCCGGGAGGTTGTCGAGCGTGGACAGGACCGGGGCGAGGACCGTGTCCAGGCCCGCCGTGAAGCGCTGGGCCAGGTCGTCGTCCGCGTACAGGGCGGGCAGCAGCGCGCCGATCGGGTAGCGGCTGGGGAGGCCGGGGACGGCGGCCCGCGTCATGCGCGCTGCCCGGTGGCGGTGACGGCGATCTGGTGCTGGTGGGAGAAGACGAGCGCGTTGGGCGCCACGTCGATGCGGTCCACCGCGCCGCCGCGCCTCCCGGTCAGCGGATCGGCCGGGAACAGGCGGACCTCCTCGACGAGGCGGACGCCGGGCACGTTCTGGAGGGCGGCGAACACCTCCCCGTACTGCACGGGCCTGCCGAACGGCCACCCCGTGCCGTCCGCGCCGCCCCGCAGCGGGTCGATGAGGCGGAAGAGCGCGTCGAGCGCGGCGGTCCGGACGCGGTCCGTCTCGCCCTCGTCCGCGACCAGGCTTGCGACGACGGTGACACCCTGGTACGCGGGGGGTTCGACCACCAGGCGGGTGCCGACGAGCCTCCGTTCGTCCAGGCGCCCGGCCACCGTCGCGAGCACCGAGTCCGGCGGGATCAGCTGCTCGAAGCGGAGCCGGCCGCCCTCGTCGGGGACCGCGTCCGGCACGACCAGGACGCGGACCGCGCCGCCCTCGCCGGGGGCGGCGGGCAGGCAGCGGACGCGGCGCAGCGAGGGCGCGGCCTCGCGGGCGATGGCCTCGTGGTCCTCGGCGGTGACGGCCCGCTCCTGGACGCGCAGGATCTGCGGCGCGCGCAGCTTCGCGTTCTCGACGGTCTCGCCGTCCACGCCGCCGCGCGCCGCCTCCCGGTTGTCGACCCCGGCGACGTACGGGACGGAGCTGCGCAGGACGCGGATCGCGCCGCGCGCCACGTTCCCGGCGGCGCCTCCGCCCGTGCGGTAGCGGGGAAGGCGAATGTGGGCGCCCTTCTCCGGCACCGCCCCGTACGCCCGTATGGTGCCGTCCGCCTCGCGCACCTCGGGCGGGAAGGCGAACCGGCCCCCCACGGCGTCGATCCGCACGTGCCGGTCGCCCGGACCGGACGCGCCGAAGTGCTCGACCGGGGTCCAGGTCTGCCAGCCGTCCGCCGAGGACACCTCCACGAGCGGCGGTTCCCCGTCGAGCAGGACGGGCGTCCGGGGCGCCGCGAACGTCTGGCCCGCGACCCCCTCGGAGGTGCCGAGCGGCACGTCGTACACGGTCTCCGCGTGCTCGACCCCGGCCGTGCCGCCGACGGTGAAGACCTCGGCCTCGCGGATCGTCGGGGACTCGGAGTAGAAGGGCTGGCCGGGGGCGGCCTCGGTGACCCGGCAGCGCAGCCAGCCCGCGCGGATGCCCGCGGTGACGGACGCGGTGTGCCCGGCGGGCACGAACACCGTGATCTCACCGGGCTTGTTGAGCCCGCCGGTGGAGTCGACGCCGGTCGCGCACGGCACCCAGCGGGCGCCGTCCCACGCCTCCCAGACCAGCGGCGGCTGCCGGGGGTCGACGCCGACGCCCTCGACCCGGCTGTCCAGGCGGACGGCGACGATGCAGCGCGGCACGGCGGTGGGCAGCCCGAACAGGAGGGCGTCGCCGGGCTGGGGCCGGGCCTGGAAGCAGGGGATGTCCCGGCCCTCGGCGAGCGGCGCGGTGCGGTCGGTCTGCTCGCCGGACGCCGGGACCGTCACCAGGCGGACAAGGGAGCTCGGCACGATCGCCAGGTCCTCATCGGTCGAGAAGACGACCGCCTCCTCCGTCTCGCCGCGCGCGGTCGCCACCTCCGTACCGGCCGGGAGACGCA
Organism: Streptomyces sp. CB01249; assembly: GCF_001905735.1. GTDB lineage: Bacteria > Actinomycetota > Actinomycetes > Streptomycetales > Streptomycetaceae > Streptomyces. Next base: position 313,234 of record NZ_LISW01000002.1, on the reverse strand, counting down.
CCGTGTCCGGCTGCGGCGCGGACAGCCAGAAGTCGACGTCGGCGCGGGCGGCCGTCGGCGGGAAGAGCTGCACGCCGAGCAGGTCCAGGAAGGCGAAGTAGTTGCGGTCGGGCACCCGGTTCAGCCGGTAGAGCAGCTGGTCGACCATGTACGCGAACGTCTCGATCAGCGTGACCCCGGGGTCCGACACGTTGTGGTCGGTCCACTCGGGCGAGCGCTGCTGGACGTACCGCTTGGCCTCGTCCACGAGCTGCTGGAAGCGGCGGTCGTCCAGATTGGGCGGGGTCAGGGACATCAGCGGGCTCCCGCCTCGGGGATCGTATAGAAGGGGAAGACGAGGTTGCGCAGGTCGTTGGTGGACCGGACGGTGTAGTGCACGTCGATGTAGAGCGTGCCTTCCTCGACGGTGTCGTACGCGACGACCACGTCCCGGACCTCGATGCGCGGCTCCCAGCGCTCCAGGGAGGTCCGCACCTCATGGGCGATCCGCCCCGCCGTCGCGCCGTCGCCGGGGGCGAAGACGTACTCGTGGATGCCGCAGCCGAATTCGGGCCGCATGGGGCGTTCGCCGGGCGCGGTGCCGAGGATCAGGCCGATGGCCTCCTCGATCTCCTGCTCCCGCTCGACCATGCCGATGCCGCCCGTGGCGCCGACGCGCAGCGGGAAGCCCCAGCCGCGCCCGATGAAGCCGTGCTCGCTCATATCGGGCCCCCGATCAGGACGTTGGGCGCGCCCATGAGGATCTTCGCGCCGCAGGTCGTGGTGTCGCCCATGCGGGCGGCGGGCAGCCCGCCGATCAGGACCGCGCCGCCGACGGCCGCCGCCGGGTTCGGCATGATGACGTTCCCCGGGCCGAGCAGGGCGTGCGGGGGCACGACGCACACGTGCAGGCTTCCGGTGACGGCGGCGGGCTTGCCGCCGATCCACACGGTGGCGACGGCGGCCGCTCCCGGGGGCGGGGTGCCGATGACGCCCCCGTGGACGGTGGGGTCGCCCGTACGGGCTGCCTGGGGCATGGCTGGTGATCTCCTCGGTGGAACGCGTCAGTTGATGCGGACGAGTGCGGCCTTCAGGACGGCGAGCAGGCCGCCGTCGACGGTCACGCCGGTCTTGCCGTTGATGGTCACCGACGCGCCCTTCACCTGGACGTTCCCGGTGCCCGCGTCGAGCGTGATCCCGGTGCGGCCGAGCGACAGGGAGCTGAGGACCCGGCGGGTACCGCGCGCGTACACCTTGAGCGCGATCTCGCCGCGCCGCTCGTCCAGCACGACCTCCAACTGCTCGTCGCCGGTGGCCAGCCGGACGCCGGACGGGCCGCGCGGGGTGTCGAGCAGTTCGACGCGGTTGCCCGAACGGGACACCAGCGAGCGGCGGTTGAGCTTGCCGCTGGTCGGGTCCACGAGGGGGACGTCGTGCGGGGACGGCTTGTCGCGACCGTTGTAGAGCCCGCCGAGCACGTACGGGGCGTCGATCAGGCCCTGTTCGAAGCCGACCAGCACCTCGTCGTTGACCTCGGGGCTGAAGACCCCGCCGCCGCCCTGGCCGCCCCACTGCACCGTACGGACCCAGTCCGTGACATAAAGGTCGTCCAGCCAGGGGAACTTGAGCTTCACCGAGCCGCTTTCCCTGCCCCGGCCCTCGCGGATGTCGGTGACGATACCGATCGCGAGGCCCGGCATCCGGGGCCCGGGCACGGGCGCGCCCGGCCCGCCGGTGAGGCCGGTCAGCGAGCGGTCCGGGTCGGTGCTGACCAGGACGGTCGTGCGGTAGCCGCTCTGCGGGTCCAGGGTGTGGTGGGCGGCGGTCGCGGTGTAGCGCCCGGCGAAGTCGGGGCCGACGTTGCCGAGGGCGACCGGTTCGCCCGCGCGGAGCTTCGGATTGCCCTCCGCGACCGCCTCGATCTCGCCGAAGCCGGACGCGACCCGTCCGGCGACGGCACCGGCGACCGCGCGGGCCTCGGCCTGGGTGCGGTACGGGGTGTCGGCGACGGTCATCCGGGCGTTCTTCCCGAACAGGGCGGCGGGCGTGGACGGGTTGGCGCCCGGGGTCACCGTCTCGGAGCGGATCGACTGCTCGCGGGCCAGGACCCGGACCTTGTTCTGCACGTCCCAGCCGCGCACCTCCACGCTGTCCGCCCCGTCCGATGCGGACAGCACGGCCCGCAGCGCCAGCAGGTTGCGGCCGTACTCCAGGACCATCGGGTGCTTGGACGCGGAGGTGGACGGGGACGGCGCCGAGGAGGCGGGCTTCGGCTTCACGAACTGGAGCACGCCCTTCTCGTCCACCCGGACGTGCGCCCCGCACTCCCCCGCGAGGTACTGGAGGAAGTCCCAGTCCGAGATGTTCGGCTGGGTCAGCTGCTTGTACATCACCGGGGCCGCCTCGACCTTCCCGCACCGCAGCCCGGCGTCGGCGGCGACCTTGCGGACGATGTCGGCGGCCTTCATGTTCCGGTACGCGACGACCTTGCGGCCCCGCCGCAGCCGGTGGGCCTTGGAGAACGCGCGGACCACGGTGAACGATCCGGTGGTGTCGCTGTCCAGCTCCAGCGCGGTCACCTCGCCCGTGAACAGCCGCTCGCGCGCCCGTTCCTGGACGGTGACCACGGAGATCTTCAGCTCGGTGCCGATCGTGATCCCGGTGGCGGTGAGCAGCGTGTGGTACGGGTCGCGGTAGGTCAGGACCGCACTGTCGGGCAGCCCGATGTTCTCGTCCACCGCGCAGCTCACCAGCTGGGCGGCCCACGCCTGGGGCAGCTCGGCGGGCGCCTCCACGATGGGGTCGGCGGCGAAGGAGCGGGCGGGGCCGGTCATCGGGCTGCCTCCGGTACGCCGTCCTCGGCCGCGCCGTCCTCCAGCGCGGGCACCAGGAGTTCGCTGCCCGGGGGCAGGTGCATGGGGTCGTCGATGCCGTTCGCCTCCGCGATCGTGCGCCAGGCGGTGGCGTCGCCGTACTCCCGCCAGGCGAGCAGCGGCAGGCTGTCCCCGGCGACGACCGTGTGCGTACGCCGGGCCTCCCGCGAGCCGGACGTGGGGTTCTGCCCGGCCGGGTCGACGCTCGCCTCCTCGATGGACAGCGAGCAGGTGGCGCGCAGCGGCTTCCCGTCCACGTCGAAGAGCGTGTACGAGACGGAGAGGCTGGACAGGACGCCGTCGAACGACGTCGTCCGCGAGGTCCCCCAGTCGAAGCGCACCCACGGGCTCGACGGCTTCTTCCGGCCCAGGCTGCTCGGCGTCGGCACGCAGGCCGTCATCAGCTGTTCGACCGCCTTCTCCACGGAGTTGTCGTGCGTGGCGGTGGCGTCGAGGAAGACGTCGAGCGACAGGGCGCGCGGCCCGCTGCCCACGAATTCGGGCAGCGCGGACTCGCCCGCCGTGCGGGACGGGGTGCGGCGCCACTCGGTGGACTTGCGCAGCGAGAGCGTCGCCGGGTTGAACTGGAGCGTCAGCCGGGCGAGGGTCCCGCCGGGCTTGGCGCCGACGTCGGACGGCGGCTCCATGATGGTCAGCTGTGCGCGGGCACGGCTCGTGCGGGCTGCGGCTGGCACGGTTTCCCTCCTTCCGGGGCGTGGTGGTGGCGGCGCATCAGGAGGGCACCAGCCCTTCGTGCGCGATCTCCAGCGTCTCGACGGCGGCCTGTGAGCTGGCCGGGTCGAAGGACGGCCCCTGCCAGCGGACCGGGACGATCCCCTGCACCTGCCAGCTGACGATCCGGCTGAGGTCGGGGCGCAGGGCGACGATCTCGCCGTCCTTGCGTTCGACGCGTTGCGTCGTCTCGTTCAGCCAGCGCGCGATCTTGAGGGTGTCGGCGGTGACGGGCCGCGTCAGCGTGATGTTGGTCCACGTGATCCGTCCCGGCAGCTGCCAGGTGTACCCGTTGTTGCCGCCCTCGGCGTACTGCTCGATCTCCACCTCGGCGCCGAGCCCCGAGCAGGTGTGGAACGCGCCGAGGTCGCTGCCGCCGATGGTGAGCTTGAAGAACACGCTCGTCGCGAAGATGTTGTCCGTCATCTGCTGCTTTCTCTCTCAGCGCCGGCCGTCGTACGGGCGTCCGGAACGTTCGCGGCCCCGCCGCAGGTCCGCCCGGAGGAGCCGGGCGACGGGGTCGATGAGCCGTCGGGCGAGGTCTTCGACGTCGAGGTCGGCGGCGGCGGGCTCGGCGGGCCGCTCGGGCCCGGGGGCCTGGGCGGGCTGCCGCTGGACGACGGTGACTGGCACGCCCGCGAGGCCGTGCTGGGCGACGGCGCGCTGAACCGCCTGCGCGTCGGCCCGCGGGGCCGTCGGCCGTACGGCGCGGGGCTGCGGTACGGAGGGCGCGCCCCGCTCCGGCTCGGGCCCCGGAGCGGGCGCACCGGGCTCCGCCGCGACCGGCATCGCGAGGCGCTGTACGGGGGCGGCGGGGCCGCCGGACGGATGCGGGCGCACGACGGGGCCCCGGGGCGCGGGCCGCGGTTCGAAGCCGGCCGGTACGGGGGGCTCCTGCGGCGCGGCGGACCGGGCCGCCGGGAGCGGCGCGTGCGGGCGGGGCGCGGCGACGGGGTCGGCGGCGACGCGCTGGACGACGGGGGTGGCTGGGGCGCCGGAGGTGGCCGGGGCGCCGGGGGTGGCCGGGGCGCCGGGTGCGGTCGCCGCGCGCGGGGTGTCGCGGCGCCAAGTGGCCGGTACGACGGGCCGGGTCGCGGCGGCTTCGCGCGCGGTGAAGCCGTCGGCGGCCCCGGTGCGCACGGCGATGCTCCGATCCGCGAGGAGCGCGCGGGCGCGCTGGACGGGGGCGGGCCAGGAGGCGGGGCGGACGCGGACGGGCCCCGCCGGGGTGCGCTGGACGGAGGGCGGCGCGGTGGGCGTCTCCGGGGTGCGCTGCACGACCGGGGGCGCGGTGGGGGCGGTGCGCAGGGGCATCGCGGGGTGCGGGGTGGCCGCCGCTTGCGCCGGGCGCGCGGTGCCTGCGGTCGGCGGGAGGGCGGACAGGGGCGCGCCGAGACCGCCCCGGGTGCGGGCGTGGGAGCCGGGGGCGCTGGGCGGGGTGCGCGGTGCCGGGTGCGCGGGGCCCGCCTCGCGGGCGGACGGGGCGAAGGGGGCCGCTCCTGCGGGAAGTTCGCGCAGGGGCTTGCCCAGGGTGGGGCGGACCGGGGTGGCGGAGGCGTCCGCCTGGCGCTGGACGACCGGGAGGGCGGGGCGGTCCGCCGGACCGGCGGGCGCATCCGATTGCCGCTGGACCACCGGCAGGGCGGTCCCGCCCGGCGCCACCACAGGCGGCTGCGCATCCGCGGTGGGGCGGTCCGCCGGACCTGTGGCCGCGTCCACCTGCCGCTGGACCACCGGGAGGCCGGGCCCGGACGGCTGTCCGCCCAGCGTGGGGCGTACGGAAGGGTCGGCCGTCGGCGCAGGCGCATCCGCCTGGCGCTGCACCACGGGGAGCGCGGGCCCGGCCGGGGCGTCCGGCGCGGAGTGCTCCGGCGCGGCGGAGGCGTCCAGCTGGCGCTGAACAGCAGGAAGGACCGCCCCGCCCGGTGCCGACACGGGCGGCCGCGTGTCCAGGGTGGGACGTACGGAGGAGCTGTCCGCCGGACCGGCAGGCGCGTCCAACTGCCGCTGGACCACCGGAAGATCGGGCCCGGCCGCAGCGTCCGGCGCGGGGTGCTCCGGCCTGGCGGAGGCGTCCGCCTGGCGCTGGACAGGACCGCCAAGCGTCGGACGTACTGAGGGACCACCCGCCGGACCGGCAGGCCCGCCCGACTGTCGCTGAACCGCGGGGAGCGTGGGCCCGGCCGGGGCGTCCGCCTGGCGCTGGACCACCGGCAGGGCAGGCCCGGCCGGATCACCCGCCCCGGGCTCCCCCGCGCCGACGGCGGCATCCGTCTGCCGCTGGACCACGGGCAGCGCGGGTCCGGCCTGGGCGTCCGGCGCGGACCGCTCCGGGACGGCGGCGGACGCGTCCGCCTGCCGCTGAGCGGGACCGCCAAGCGTCGGACGTACGGAAGAACCGCCCTCCGGACCGGGAGGCGCGTCCAACTGCCGCTGAACGACAGGCAGATCGGGAGCGGCGGGAGCTGGCTGCTCCGGGGCGGCGGCCGACGTATCCGTCTGCCGCTGAACCACCGGCGGACCAGGCCGCGCGGACCGTTCCGGGGCAGCGGCGGAGACATCCGCCTCCCGCCGGAAAGGCCCACCCGGGCCCGACCCGGACGGCTGCCCGCCCGGCGTCGGGCGCGCGGAAGAACCACCACCGGACGCGTCCACCTGCTGCTGGACCACGGGCAGGACCGGCCCGTCCGGAGCAGCTGCGGACGGGTCCGCCTGGCGCTGAACCACCGGCAGGTCGGGCCCGGAAGGCTGCGAGTCCGCAGCGGCGGGCGGGGCCGAGGGGGCTCCCATGGAGGGCAGTTCGGGCGAGGGCCCGCCCAGGGCAGGCCGTACCGCAGGTCCGGCCGGGACCCCCGGAGCGCCCGTCCGGCGCTGGACCACCGGCGCGGGCACCCCGGACGACGGGACGGCGGACACCGTGCGCGGGGTGTCCTTCGCCGGGCGGCGCGCGACGATCAGCGGGGGCGCGGTGCGCCGGGCGCGTACCGGGGCGGGGTTCTCCACCGGCGGCACGGCGGGGCCGGAGGCGCGGGACGCCGAGCCGGAGACGGCCCGGACGACCCGCCGGGGCCCGGGAGGGGCCTGCGTACCGGGGCCGGGGGGCGTGGGCCCCGGGTCCGTACCCGTATCGCCGCCCTCGGGCGCCGGAGTCGCGGCGGCGCGCAGCACCAACGGCGCCCCGGAGGGCGCGGTACGCGGGGTGCCCGGTGTCCGGGCCACGCCGTGCACGAGCCCCACCGGGGCGGAGGGGAGCACCGCGTGGCCGAGGCCGCCGTCGCTGTAGGCCACGTTCTGCCAGGACGCGAGGCGGGAGCGGAAGCGGAGGCCGTCGCTGACGCCGATCGAGGACCGCGCGACGGTCACCGTCGGGGGCGCGACCCGGCGCCACCCGCCGTCCCAGTCCGCCCCGGGACGCGGAGAGTCGGGCCCGGGAGCCGGGGCGTCCCCGGACCCGGGCTCCGGAGCCCGGTCCGCGTCGGGGGCGCCCACCCCCGCACGCTTCCGGAACCAGCCCCTCAACTCCACGCCCTCACCCGCTCTCGTTCACGCGGGTGTTGATCCGCGCTATCTCCCTCACCCATTCCTGCCGCTCACCATGGGTGAGGTCGAGGATCTCCTCGCGCTGCCAGTGGAAGTGGTAGGCGATGTACGCGATCTCCTCCCGCAGCCGGGAAGGCGCGTACGTCACGATTCCCCCAGGCGCTCACCCGACAGGTCCACCTCGAACGAGCCCTGGCACAGCGGGCAGGTGACCGCCGCGTGGGTGTGGCCCTCGCTGTTGATGCGGCGGTAGAAGTCCTGGAGGAACGCCACGTCGGTCGCGTACATCCGCTCGACCACCCCGGCGTGCACATCGGTGATCGTGCCGAGGCGGGTGATGACCTGGCTGAGGAGCACCACGCTCAGGTACGCGGGGTTCTCCTTGACCCGGAGGTCGATCTGCGGACGCAGCTCGTCGCGGGCGGTGGCGAGCCGCATGGTGCCGGTCCGGTGGGTCCGGCCCTCGTCGTCCAGATAGCCGCGCGGCAGCTCGAAGTCGAACTCGTCGGGACGGCGCGCGGCGGCCGGGGCGGGTGCGGGGGCCGGGGCGGCCTCGGCCGGCGCCGGCGCGGCGGCGGCGAGGCTGTCCAGGACCTCTTCGAGGCCGCCGCCGGAAACGGTCCTGCGCCTCATTCGACCACGATCTCCTCGAAGGTGATGGTCACCGTCTCGGTCGCCGCGCTGGACTCGCCGGCCTTCAGCGAGGGGCCCTCCCAGCGGCTGGCCCAGCCCTGCATCAGCTGGATGCGGCGGACGGTGTCACCCTTCGAGTCCTTGATCTCGATGGTGAGGTTCTGCCGCGCGGTGTCGACGGCGCCGTTGTTCAGCGTCTCCTTGATCCACTTGGTGAACTCGCTGCTCTTGTCGAGTCCCCGGGTGATCGTCACCTCGCCGGCCTGCCGCGCGCCGGGCTGCTTGCGGATGATCTGCTTGCCGGTGGAGGTCACCTGCCGGACCTCCACCACCTCCTCCTCGACGGTCAGGCCGCTGATCTCCTGGATGGACTCCACGAGATAGCCGCCGAGCTGCACGCCGAAGACGTGGGTGGAAAGAGCGTCGCCCTCTGCCATGACTGTCTGTCACCTGTTCCGTTCGCTGTCGTCGTCTGCTGAGTTACTGCGGGGAGAGGGCTGCGGTCACTCGTCCACGAGGCTCGTGCTGTCCGAGAACTGGGAGAGGCGGAAGACGACGAACTCCGCCGGCTTCACGGGCGCGACGCCGATCTCGCAGACGACCTGACCGAGGTCGATGGACTCCTGCGGGTTGTTGTCCCGGTCGCACTTGACGTAGAACGCCTCCTCCGCCGTACGGCCGAAGAGCGCGCCCCGGCGCCACTCCTCGGAGAGGAACGCGGTGACGTTGCGGCGGATGCTCGACCAGAGGCGGTCGTCGTTGGGCTCGAAGACGACCCACTGGGTGCCCAGGAGGATGGACTCCTCCAGGTAGTTGAAGAGCCGGCGGACGTTGAGGTAGCGCCAGGCCGGGTCGGAGGAGAGGGTGCGGGCGCCCCAGATCCGGATGCCCCGGCCGGGGAACGCGCGCACGCAGTTGACGCCGATCGGGTTGAGGAGGTCCTGCTCGCCCCGGCTCAGCCGGAGTTCGAGGTCGAGCGCGCCCCGGATGACCTCGTTGGCGGGCGCCTTGTGCACTCCGCGTTCGCCGTCGCTGCGGGCCCAGACACCGGCGACGTGGCCGCTCGGCGGCATCAGGGTCTGGCGGCCGGTGGCCGGGTCGAGGACCTTGAGCCAGGGGTAGTACACGGTCGCGTAGCGCGAGTCGTACCCGGCGTCGTCGTTGCGCCAGGTGCGGACGCGCTGGGCGTTCATGCCGGGCGGGGTGTCCAGGACGGCGACCCGGTCGCCCATCTGCTCGCAGTGCGCGATGAGGGCGAGCTGTACGGCGCGGACGCCCTCGTCGTCGATCTCGCCGCGCTGGTGGGCGCTCATCAGGTCGGGGACGGCGACCATGGTGATCTCGTCGATCGCCTCAAGGGCCGCGATGCCCGTACGCGCCGACGCGTCGCCCACGTACTCGGTGGGGCCGGTCCGGCCGGTGGTGGACGCGTCCGGGGTGGCGGGCGCGAGGGTGAGGCTCTGCTTCTCGGGGCGGGACTGCGCCGTGCCGGGCTGCTCGGTGACCTCGATGAGCTTCGACTGGCGGGCCTGGGTGACCAGGTAGCCCTTGACGTTCTTGCGTACGGAGGTGTCGAAGGTCTCCACGACCTTGCCGCCCTGACGGACCAGCAGGCGGAAGCGGTCCTCCGGCGGGTTCTCGCCCTCGGCGTCGGCGACCTCGATGGAGATCCCGTCGCCGGCGCCCGGCCGGGCCGAGACCAGGAAGCCGCCGACGGCCACGGAGGGGGCCGTCGCGGGAGCGTCGCCCTGCGGCGCGTCCTCGGCGGGGCCGCCGATGCGCACGATGTACGCGGCGCCGCCGCCGTTGCTGAAGAACCCGTGGACGGCGAGCGTCAGATACGTGTCCGGGGTGAAGGTGCCGAACGACGAAACGTACTGGTCCCAGCTGGTCACCAGCGTCGGCCGGTGGAAGGGACCGGTCTCCGCGAAGCCGACGAAGGCGGCGACCGCGGTGCCGACACCCTCGATGGGCCGTGCTCCGGACTGCACCTCCTCCACGTATACACCTGGGGTGAGGTACGACGGCATGCTCGCTCCTTCGGCTGGTCAGACGTTCGCCCGCCCAGTCTTGCCCGCACGCACGCACGGGCAGTAGGCCCCAAAGTCCTGGCCCGGGGGCAGGGCCACTGCCTTTCCGGGCCCGCCCGGCCCCACCTCACGCCGCCGATTAATTTCAGCCAGAAACTACCCGGGGCCCCAACGGATTCGGCTGGATTTCCACGGTCGCCCGGGGCAACCCGAGGCGGCCCGATCCACTCCGCCCGGCATGATCACGTGTGGTCCAGTCCATTCGGGACTTCCGGAAATGCCCGGGAATCACCCGGGAATGACCCCGATTCATCTGCTGCCCGCACTCCGCGCATTTACGCGTCCAGTCGATCCGGGCGTGTCAGGGTGTGTGGAGGGACACATACGGATGAACGCCGGGTGGCGCATCCACGCAGGTGGGAAACCCGTCTGTTCACACGTCCGGAATGAATGGAAGGGGACCCGGCGCTATCGTTCGTCAGGTGAGACATCGGTCAGCTCGCCGCTGACATTGAGCACTTGGTGACATCCGGAAGCCTGCTTACCGGTCGCCGGAGTCCCAGGCTTTGAGCAGGTCACAGAAACGGTGACCGCTGCCTTCTCCTGAATCTGAATGGGGGTGACCCAGTGATAGTCCTGGTTCCTGAACGTCTCCAGGGCAATGGTGGTGATCTTCCGCTGCCCGAAGGAGATGGTCAGCAGCCCCTCGTCGCCCTGGAAATTCGCGACGACGATGTCCGTGACCCCGAAAGTCTTGCCTTCCGGAACCACATAGGTACCGGTCTTCCGGCCCCCGGGAGCGGTCTGCACGTCGATGGTCTCGGACATCTGCTGCGGGTTCCCGCCGCCGCCCGAGCCGCCGCTGCCACCGCCACCGGTCGAACCGGAGCCGCCCGTCGCACCGCCGGACCCGTCGGCGCCGCCCGAGGCCTCCCCCTTGCCCTGGGGGTCCTGCTGCCCGCCGCCCGACGCCGAACCGCCCTGCCGGGGCTGCCGGTTCTCCTCCTGAGCGGCCTTGGCGCCCGCCTCCTTGGCGGTGGAGCGGACGGCCGGGCGCACCAGCGCGAACCAGGCGAGCAGCAGCGCGAGGATCGCCGCGAGCAGGATCAGCAACCACTTCGGGAACACCGGGATCTGGGCGAACTCGCCCGGAAGGGGTTCCGGCCGTCCTTCCCGGGGGCTTTCGGCCCCGGCGTCCTCCGGCTCCCCGGCCACCACCTCGAACGGCCAGGCGGCCGGCGCGCCGAACCAGATCAGCTTCCGCGCCCGGACCTTGAGGCCCGCCTCGGCGGACTCGCCCGGCTCCAGCTTCCGGCGCTCCGGGGTGAACGCGAGGCGCAGTTCCTCGCCCTGCTGCCGGCCCGCGAGCGCGACCTCCGTGGGAGCGTTCCCCAGGTTCTGCACGACGGTACGGAAACGGGCCCCCAGCCAGCCCCGGCGGCGCCCCGGTTCCAGGCGGGCGCGCAGTTCGTGGAACGGCTCGACCACCACCGTCATCTCGGGGACGGTCACCGACTCGGGGTGCTCGGCGGGCAACACCCGTATCCCCAGCGGCTTCTCACCGGCGCGGACCTCGTGGGACCGGGGCGGCGCGAAGCGCACGGTGACGGTCTCGGAGGTGCCGGGGTAGAGGGAGACCCGGGCCGGTTCCACCGTGGTCCACGCCGCACAGTCGCCGACCACGTCGAGGGTGTACGCCTCGACGATGTCCCCGTCGTTGCGCACGGTGAGCGTGGTCGTCGCTTCGGCGCCGGGCGTCACCGACACCGTGGGCATTGCGAGTTCGGCAGATGTGGTCACCCTGCGACGTTAGGCCGCGCCGTGCCCCCGGCAGCAGGGGCGCGAGGGCAATCTGCGGGCAGGGGCGGTGCCCCGGGGGCACACCCGCGGCGGGTGCCCGCACCGCATCCCCGGGCCCGGTCGCCCTGCCCGCGCGTGACGTACGCGTACGGCACCGGACGGAGCGGAATTCGGCGGAAGCGGCCCAGAAGGACGAGCACATGACCACGATCACGACAGACATGACGACGACGGGGGCGGCACACCGCGCCCTCTCCCCGCCCGAGCAGCCCGCGCCGGGCATACCCGCCCCGGCGTCCGGCCGGGTCTCGGTGGCGGTGTACGCGGAGGACCTGATCCTCCGGACCGGGGTGGTGCAACAGCTGCGCCTGCGACCGGAGATCGAGCTGGTCCCGGAGGCGGAGGCGGACCGGGCCCAGGTCTCCCTGGTGGTGGTGGACATGGTGAACGAGCCCGCCGTCCAGCTCCTGCACCGCCTTCAGCGCAACACGGCGACGCGGACCGGCCTGGTCGTCGGCTACTTCGAGGCGGGCGCCCTCCAGACGCTCATCGAGTACGGGGTGGCCGCCGTGCTGCGGCGCGGGGAGGCCGACCAGGACCGGCTGGTCCATCTGGTGACGGCCATCGCGAAGGGCGAGGGGGTCCTTCCCGGGGACCTCCTCGGCAAGCTCATCGACCACGTCAGCAGCCTGCACCGCTCGGTCCTGGACCCGAGGGGCCTCTCGCTGTCCACGCTCACGACGCGGGAGGCGGAGATGATCCGGCTGGTGTCGGAGGGCTACGGCACGGCGGAGATCGCGCAGAAGACCTCGTACTCCGAGCGCACCGTCAAGAACGTGCTGCACGAGGTCGCGACCCGCCTCAACCTGCGCAACCGGGCGCACGCGGTGGGGTACGCGATGCGGCACGGGCTGATCTGACGCGCCGTCCGGTACCGGGAGGGCAACCGCTGTTGCCCCCTCGGTGCCCCGGTGCGGCCGCCCGGCCGGGGGCCTCGTCCCGGGGTCTGCCCCGGCGCCCCTTGCCCCGGACCGGGGCCGCCCGGTCTGGTGGTGGTGAACCGTTCGTGGAAAGGCAGACCGTTGTCCCAGCGTGAGCACCGTACCGACCGGACCGCCGAGACCCGGTCCGCCCCGTCGCGCGGCCCGGCGCCCGCCGAACGGGCCGAACTCCTGGAGGTCCAGCGCACCCTGGGCAACGCGGCCGCCCTGCACCTGCTGCGGAGGGCCGGGGAGGCGCGGGAGGAGGCCGCCGTGCAGCGCTCGGCCGTCCATGACGTGCTGAACGGCAGCGGCAGGCCGCTGGAGGCGTCGCTGCGCGCGGAGATGGAGTCCCGGCTCGGCGCGGACTTCTCGGACGTACGCGTCCACGACGACGCGGCGGCCCGCGCGTCCGCCGCCGGGGTCGGCGCCCGCGCCTACACCAGCGGCCACCACGTCGTCATCGGCGAGGGCGGCGGCGACAAGCACACGCTGGCCCATGAGCTGACCCACGTCATCCAGCAGCGGCAGGGGCCCGTGTCCGGCAGCGACAACGGCTCCGGGCTGCGGGTCTCCGACCCCTCCGACCGCTTCGAGCGGGCGGCCGAGGCCAACGCGCACCGGGTGATGCGGGGCGCGGCCCCGGCCGCGCACGAGGGCCACGCGCACGAGCACGCCCACACGGCGGGGGACGGCGTCGTCCAGCGGGCGCCGGAGCAGACCATGGGCCGGAACATCGCCGCGGGCCTCGGCCAGTACGGGGCGCAGCTCGGTGAACTGGCCGCCAGGATCGGCACGACGAGCGAGAACGTGATCAACGCCCTGCTCGATCCCGCGTACGACCCGATGGGTGCGCACGACATCGCACCCGAGATCCTGGACAGCAACCTCAAGGACCCGATCGAGTACGCGGCGTGCTTCCCCACCGCACACGATCTCTTCCCGGTGCTGACCGACCCCGCCGTGAACCCGCCCCGGCAGGGGCCCAACCCGGAGCGGGCCGCCGACATCCAGGAGTTCCAGGCGGCGGTGCACACCCTGACGGACTCGATCCGGGAGGCGTGGTCGGAGGGCCTGCAGTCGGTGTTCCGCATCGAGTACGCGGGGCACGGCTTCACCCTGGTGATCCGGATCGCCGAGGACGGGCAGCCGCACATCGAGCTCATCGAGAGCCTGGCCCACGCGGCCGGGATCACCACGTCGCTGAGCAACGCGCCGGGTATGACGGTGGAGCACGTCCTCGACGCCCTGACCGCGATGTCCTCCGGTGACGTGGCCGAGCGGGTGCGGGGCGCGGGCCTGCTCGGCTGGAACGCCCACGCGCTGTACCTCGGCGATCCCCAGCCGACCGAGCAGGAGCGCTTCCCGCAGACCCGGATGAAGTGGTGGCGGCAGCCGCTGTCCCCGCAGGCCGGGGACAACTGGCACACCCAGTTCAAGCTGCGCTTCAACTTCGTCGCCGGGACCTACGGCACGACGCAGCTGACCTGACGGGACCGCGGCAGCCCCAAAGGGCACCCGGACTTCCCCGCCCCGGGGTACTCCGGGCCCTGTCCGGGCGCCCGTTCGGGCCGCATGCTCGTGGTGGAGAGCCATCGACCCAGACTGTGAGGTGGACCGTGGGCGGTCCTGCTGGCCCTAGGGGTGCCCGGCTGCGTCGGCTCGGCGGTGCCGTGGTGCTGCTGACGCCGTTGCTGGTGGCGGGGTCCGTGTCCGCCCCGCAGGGCGCCCAGCCGGCCGCCGCCGCGTCGAAGGCGGTGACCGACACCGGACGGATCGCCTTCGCCGGTACGGGGCACCGCAGCCTCGGCCGGGTCACGGCGCAGACGGCCACCGAGGACCTGTTCGGAAGCACCGGCCCGGTCCACTACGACCAGGACGCCTACGGGCGGGGCGACGCGCTCGTCTTCACCAGCCTCCGGGACGAGATCCGCCCCCAGGTGTACGTGCGCGGCGCGGACGGCACCGTACGGCGGCTGACCGCCGGGATGGACGCCGCGCATCCCGAGCTCTCCCGCGACGGGAAGACCGTGGTCTTCGACGCGCCCGGCAACGGCGGCCGCAGGGACCTGTGGTCGGTGCCCGCCGACGGCTCCGCGAAGCCCCGGCAGCTGACGGACACCCCGGCGAACGAGACGTCCCCGACGCTCTCCCCGGACGGCACCCGCATCGCGTACGCGAGCGACGGCGGCCCCGAGCCCGGCACCCAGATCTACGCACGCGACCTGGACGGCGGTCCGGTGACCTGCCTCAGCGACAGCGCGGAGGGCGACGCGGACGAGCCCGAGTGGAACCCGGTCGACGACGCCGTGCACCGGTCCCGCGTCTCGTACACGCTGCACGTCGAGCCCGCCTCCGACACGGACACCGGGCACCGGCTGCGGGTCACCGACGGGCCCGGGACCGCCCGGCCCGTGCTGACCGCTCTCGGCAACGACTGGGGCTCCCGTTCCTCGGCCTGGCTGCCCGACGGCGAGGGCCTGCTCTTCCTCAGCCCCAACACGGACTGCGGCTGCTCGGTCTACGACCACGTCTACCGGATCCCGTCGCTCGGCGACCCGGCCCCGCAGATGGTGCTCGACGAGGACCGCGAGGTCGGCCCTCCGGCGGTGCTCGGCTCCCCCGACTCCTGGTCCGTGATCGTCACCCGCAGGACCACGAAGGACGCCGCCCTCGTCACGCTCCAGGACATGCGGCAGGACGGCTCCGACCCGCGCGACCTCCGGATCGACGTCCTGCGCGAGGACCCCGCGGCCAAGACCAACACCAGCGACGACCCCGCCGACGACCCGCTGTTCCACCCGGGCGAGGGCTACGACCCGTGGACGGAGCGGCAGACGTACACGCCCGACGGGCGCCGTATCGCCGTGACCCGGTTCGAGACCATCGACGGGCAGCGGGTCCAACGGATCTGGCTCGCCGACACCGACGGGACGCACCCGTCGGCCATGAAGCTGGACGGGCGCGGCCCCCGGGACCGCGACACCGACCCCTCGTTCTCGCCCGACGGCACGCGGCTCGCCTTCACCCGGTCCACGCCCGGCACGGACGGCTCCTGGAGCAGCCGGGTACTCGTCGCGGACGTCGCCTCCGGGCGCATCACCGGTGAGGTCGTGCCGCCCGAGGGCGAGGTCACCGGCGCCGACGCGCAGCCCGCCTGGTCCTCGGACGGCACCCTGCTGGCGTTCACCCGGGCGGAGGTCATCCGGGGCCTCGGCGGCATCAAGCACGTCTGGACCGCGCCGGTGAAGGCGCTGGAGCAGCAGCAGGACCTCAGCCGCGCCGGCGGCTGCCCCGGCGAGTGCAAGGTCATCGACGACAGCCCCGCGTTCTCGCCCGACGGCAGGTCCGTGGCCTTCAACCGCAAGGACCGCGCGGACCAGATCAACCAGCGCGCCAGCGTCGTCGTCGTCGCGCCGGACGGGAAGGACTGCCGGGTCGTCCTGCCGACCGGCCGGAGCAATGACCCCACCGCGTGCGCCGCGCAGATCCCGGACGTCGAGACGACCGGCCCGTACCAGCCGCGTGACGTGGCCTGGTCGCCGGACGCCTCCCGGCTGGTCCTCAGCCACCGCCGGGACCGGGCGCCCAGCTCCCCGGAGCAGCTCTCCGAACTCGACCTGGCCACCGGCACCCTGACCCCGCTCACCGCGGAGCTGCCCGGCCGCCAGAAGGAGCCCGCGTTCCAGCAGAAGGTGGACCTGGCCGTCACCGCGCCGCCCACCGCACCCACCGTCGAGACCGGCTCCTCGGTGACCGT
Source organism: Streptomyces sp. CB01249 (assembly GCF_001905735.1). Lineage (GTDB taxonomy): Bacteria > Actinomycetota > Actinomycetes > Streptomycetales > Streptomycetaceae > Streptomyces. The sequence goes on along the minus strand of NZ_LISW01000002.1, from coordinate 296,907 downwards.
CACGGTCACCGTCACCAACAACGGCCCGGCCTCCTCCCCCGGCACCACGCTGGTCGCCGACCTCCCGCCGGGCGTCCGGCTGGACGGCATGACCACGCCCGCGGGCCCGTGTGCCGAGGACTCCCCGGTCTGCGACCTCGGGGTGCTGGCGCCCGGCGACGAGGTGCCGGTCACCGTGCGGCTCATCGGCGTCACCAACGGCCCCTGGCAGCTGGGCTGGTCGGTCAACGGGGCGGTCGTGGACCCGAACCCCACGGACAACGCCACCGGCACGTCCATCCGGGTGCGCACCCTGCCCGACCTGCCCAGTCCGCCGCCCTCCGGACCGGCGACCCCGCCCAAGCTGCCGCCCCCGGCCGCACAGCCGCCCGCGCAGCCGCCGGCGCCCGCGACCGAGGCCGGTCCCGGCGTCGTCGTCCGCGCGCAGCCCAGCCCGGGCTATGTCGGCGGCCGGGTCGTGGTCACGTACACCGTCCGCAACGGCGAGAACGCCCTCGCCACCGGTCTCCGGCTGCGGCTCGGGCTGCCCTCCGGCATCCCCGTGGCCACCCTCCCGGCGGGCTGCACCGGCGAGGTGTGCGCGCTGCCCGACCTGGCGCCGGGTGCCTCCTCGGTCCTGCGGGTCGTGCTGGCCCCGAAGCACGCCGTCAGGACCCGGATCACCGCCACGCTGACGACCACCGGCACCGACGCGGACCGGGGCGACAACGTCTCGCGCATTCCGCTGCGCATCCTCCAGCCCCGGATCATCTCGGTGCCGGAGGTCGGCAAGCCCGGGTTCGTCACCTCGGTGCGCGGCAAGGACTTCCCGCCCGGGGTGCCCGTGAAGCTGGCCTGGAAGCCCGGGATCACGGCGGCCGCCGCGCCCACCCTGCCGGGCCGGGACGGCACGTTCATCGCCCAGCTCCTGATCCTGGTCAAGGACCGGACCGGGCCGCGCACCATCACCGCGTCAGGACCCGGCTTCTCGCCGGTGAAGACGGACTTCCTCGTGGTGACGGGCAACCTGGTCCCGCCGGACGAGATGGGGCGCCGGTGATCCACGAGGTGGACGAGGCGCTGCGGCTGCTGCTGGTGGACGCGGGCCTCGAGGACAGCGGCGTGGACCTGGTCTTCGACGCCCCGACGAAGGACTGGTCCGCCCGCCGCAACGCGCCCACGGTCAGCGTCTTCCTGTACGGCATCCGCGAGGACGCGACGCGCCGCCGCAGCGGCACGTCGGAGGAGTACGACGCGGAGGGCCTGGTCACCGGCCGCCGCGAGCCCCCGCGCTGGTTCGAGCTGACGTACCTGGTGACGGCGTGGACCAATCGCCCGCAGGACGAACACCGCCTGCTCTCCGAGGTGTTGCGCTGCCTGATCCGCACCCGCGCGCTGCCCGCGCGGATGCTCACGGGCAGCCTCGCCGACCTCGCCCTCACGGTCGAGATGGAGGCCGCGTCGGCGGGCTCGGGCGACCGCCCGTCCACGGTGGACGTCTGGTCCGCGCTGGGCGGCGAGCTGAAGGCCGCGATCGACGTACGCGTCTGGGCCCCGCTCTCCGGCGAGGTGGAGCCCGCCGGGCCGCCGGTCACGGAGGGCCTGCTCGTCCGCACGGCCGCCGCCGTGAACGGCGAGGCGACCGACCCGGGCCGCCGCCTGCGGTACGAGGGCCCCACGGCCGCGGCAGGCGAGGGCTTCGCGGCGGAACGGGAACGCCAACTGCCGCCGGGGCGGCGGAAGCGCGGGGGCGGAATCCGTTGACCGTCACGCAACAGCTCCCCGGGACCGCCCTCGCCGAGCTCTGGGAACGGCTCGGGCACGTCGAGCGGCGGGTGCGGGTCGCCGTCGCCCTGCGGCACGAAGCGGACCCCGCGCCGGACGACCCGCTGCGGGGCCAGTACCTCACGCCTTCCGGCGTCGAGCGGGTCCTGGACTCGCGGGACGCGTTCCTCCCCGTACCGGACCTCGGGTCCGATCCGCCCGCCGAGCGCGGGCGGATCGCGGAACTGGCCGCCCGGTTCGGGCTGACCGGGCCCGACGTGGACCTGCTGCTCGTCGCCATGGCGCCGGACGTCGACGCACGGTTCGAGCGGCTGTACGGGTATCTCAACGACGACCTGACCCGGCGCCGCGCCACGATCGGCCTGGCCCTCGAACTGTGCGGGCTGCCCGGCGCGGGCCCCGGCCGGTTCCGGTTCGCCCCGTCCGCGCCCCTCGTCGCGGCCGGGCTCGTGGAGGTGCTGGAGCCCGAACGCCCCCTGCTGTCCCGGGTGCTGCGCGTCCCGGACCGGATCACCGCGCACCTCCTCGGCGACGACGGGGTGGACGCGCGGCTGCACGGGCTGGTCCGGGTGGCGGGCCCGGACGGGGAGCCGGACGACGACCCGGTGGTCCGGCGCGTCACGGCGGCGGCCGGGACCGGGAGCGGGTTCACGCATCTGCTGGACCGCGGCGGTGACCCGGCCCGTCTCGCCGTCGGCGCGCTCGCCGCGGCCGGGCTGCGCCCGCTCGTCGTGGACCCGGCGGCCCTGGCGGCGGCGCCCGAACCGGCGCACGCCGCCCGGATGCTGGCCACCGAGGCACGGCTGAGCGGCGGCGGGCTGGTCCTCGGCCCGCTGGAGACGCTGGCGCCGGAACAGCCCAAGGGCGCCGCGCTCCTCGGGGCGATGTGCGCGGCGGTCGGCGGCGGCTCGCCGTTGCTCGTGTACGGGCGGAAGCACTGGGACCCGTTGTGGGCCGGGGAGAGCCCGGTGACGGTCGCGGTCCCGCCGCCGGACCCGGCGGACGCGGTACGGCGGTGGCGCGGCGCGCTCACCGGGGCCGGTGCCGCCGCCGGGCTCGCCGCCGGGACGGAGGAGGCCGACGCGCGCCTCGCGGACGCCACCCGGGCGTACCGGCTGGACTCCGGGCAGATCCGCCGGGCCGCCGATGTGGCCGCCCGGCTGGCCGCGCAGGAGGGCCGCCCGGTGGCCGCCGCCGATCTGCGGACCGCCGTCCGGGCGCAGAACGGCGCGGGGCTCGCCCGGCTGGCCCGCCGCATCGAGCCCACGGTCGGCTGGGACGACCTGGTGCTGCCCCCGGCGACCCGCCGCCAGCTCTCCGACCTGGCCCTGCGCGCCCGCCACCGCGACCAGGTCCTCGGGCGGTGGCGGATGCGGCCGGGCGGCGGCCGGGGGCGCGGCATCGTCGCGCTGTTCGCCGGGGAGTCCGGGACGGGCAAGACCATGTCGGCCGAGGTCGTCGCGGCGGACCTGGGCATGGAGCTGTACGTGGTCGACCTGTCGTCCGTGGTCGACAAGTACGTCGGGGAGACCGAGAAGAACCTGGAACGGATCTTCGTGGAGGCGTCCGAGGTCAACGCGGTGCTGCTGTTCGACGAGGCGGACGCCGTCTTCGGGAAGCGCTCGCAGGTCAAGGACGCGCAGGACCGGCACGCGAACGTCGAGTCGGCGTACCTGCTCCAGCGCGTCGAGTCCTTCGACGGCATCGCCGTCCTCACGACCAATCTGCGGGCCAACCTGGACGAGGCGTTCACCCGCCGCCTCGACGTGGTCGCCGACTTCCCCGTACCGGACGCGCAGCAACGCCTGGCCCTCTGGGAACGCTGCCTCGGTACGGAGATCCCCCGCGCCCCGGACCTCGACCTGCCGACGTGCGCGGACCGCTTTGAGCTGACCGGCGGCTCGATCCGCGCGTGCGCGGTGACCGCCGCGTACCAGGCGGCGGAATCGGGCCGCCCGCTGGACACCGAGCAACTGGTCGGCGCGGTCCTCGCGGAGTACCGGAAGCTCGGACGCCTGGTCCTGGAGAGCGAGTTCGGCCCGTGGCTGGAGCGCACGAGGCGACGCGGCTAGGGCTTTGTCCCTCTCCGTATCATCAGGTGCATGACTGCCGAGCCCGCCCGTTCCGCCGCCCGCATGCGCGCATCCGACGCCGACCGCGAGGCGGTGGTGGAGCAGCTGCGGGAGGCCGCGGCAGAGGGCCGGATCGACATGGACGAGCTGGACGAACGGCTCAACCTCGCGCTCACCGCCAAGACGTACGGCGAACTCGCTCCCATTACCGATGACTTGGGCGGACCGGCCGTGCGGGAGACGGGCGAGCCGCTGACGGTGCGGGGCGGCATGCACAAGGTGCAGCGGACCGGCGGCTGGAAGGTCCCCGCGCGCATCGTCGTGTCCGGCGGCCTCGGCGGCGCCCTCCTCGACTTCAGCGAAGCCGAGTGCCGGGTGTCCGTGGTCGAGCTGGAAGTGGACGCGCAGATGGGCGGGGTCCGGATCGTGGTGCCGGACGGCTGGGGCGTGGACACGGACGCGCTGGACCTGGCGCTCGGGGGCCTGAAGTCGAAGCTCACAGCCGAACGGGAGCCGGGAGCGCCGCTGCTGAGGATCACCGGCTCCTGCGGCGTGGGCGGCGTCCGCATCCGCCGCCCCGGCCTGCGCGAACGCCGCAGGAAGCGCTGACGTTCCCCGGTCCGCCGTTCAACCGTCGCGCCGCCCCAACACCGCCTGGTGGGCCGCGAGTTCCTTCGGAGTGCCGAGGAAGGCCGGGCCGCAGCCGGCCGGAAGACGCTCCAGCACCATGGCGATGGCTTGCGCGACCGTCTCCGCAGGCCCCACGACCTCCGTACGGAGAGGCCCCGACACCCAGTAGCGGCCCCCGGCACCGGGCTGGATGTAGGGGATGTCCCACGTCCACCGCCCCTCGGTGCACCGGCTGAAGTGCAGCTCGCCCATGCCCGTCCAGGGGAACAGCTGCCGCAGGCGCGGTTCGGCATACGCGGCTTCCAGCAGCTCCGGGCGCACCCGCCCGTCGGCGCGGACCGCCTGCCAGCCTGCTTCGACGGCGTCACCGCTCGATGGTCCTCGTGTCATGGGGACATCATGACCGCCGGATACGCCGCCCTCAGAGCGGGCGGACCGTGAGGATCTGCTCCGCCCGGCCGACGGGGCCGTGGACGTCGTGCAGGACCGTGCTGGTGAGGCCCTGGCCGGTGGGGCCGAAGACGACCGTGGTGTCCAGGCCGGTCCAGCTGCCCTCGGGCTGGCGGTGCAGATGGATCGTCAGGTCCACGTTGGGGAACATCCACTCCGTCGGCTGCTCGCGTACGGCGATGCCGTTGGCGGTGTCCACGAGCGCCACGTACGAGGCGAGCGGCCCGGCACTCTCGCCCGCGACCAGGTCGAGCGGGGTGGAGATCCAGGCGGTGGTGCGGCCGGGCAGCGGCGGGGCGAGCGGGCGGACGTCGAGCGAGGCGATGTAGCCGCCGGGCCAGAGGTCGGCCATCGGCCAGGGGGCGAGCGCCTCGGGCGGGGTGAGCCGGTCGTCCTCGCCGTCGGCGACCTCGGTGGTGTCGACGGGGGCGAGCGACCAGGCCCTGGCCCGTACGACCGGGCGGCCCGCGATGAGGGCGACGGCCTCCACCAGCTCGATGGTGCGGCCGGGGCGGACGGTCTCGACGCGGATCTCGCACTCGTCCAGGGCGAGCCGCCCGAGGATGTCGAAGCTGATCCGGGACAGCAGCAGCCGCTCGCCGGGCCGCTCCGCGAGGTGCCGCTCGACGGCGTGGACCAGGAGCCCGCCGAACGGGCTGAAGTGCACCTCGTCCGTGCTCCACGCGCCGCTCGCGTGGGCGGTCGGCTTGTAGCGGTGGGCGTCGATGCGCTCGTAGTAGCTGCCGGTGTTCAACGGATCGCTTCCCTCACGGCCGTACGGATCGGGCACCCCCCAGCGTGCCACCGGGGGCGTTCCGGCCCGCGCGCGGGTACCGCGCCCCGCACCCGCGTTCGAGCGTGATCAATTCGCAATCGATTCCGGTCTTGACCGAGACCCATCAAGCAGTCACGCGATTACGCTCCGAAGCATGTCCGACAGCGCACCTACCGCCGGTAGCACCTCCCCGGCCCCCACCGACCTCACCGAGGACCGCCCCGTCTACGTCATCGGCGGCGGCCCGGGCGGACTGGCCGCCGCGGCCGCCCTGCGCGCGCGGGGCGTCCGGGCGGTCGTGCTGGAGAAGTCCGGGGCCGTCGGCGCGTCCTGGCGGGGCCACTACGACCGGCTGCACCTGCACACCACCCGGCGCTGGTCCGCGCTGCCGGGGCTCCCGATGCCGAGGAAGTTCGGCCGCTGGGTGGCCCGCGACAACGTCGTCCGGTACCTGGAGAAGTACGCCGAGCACCACGAGCTGGAAGTGATCACCGGCGTCGAGGTCTCCCGGATCGACCGCGCGGCGGACGGCACCGGCTGGCGGCTGAGCGCGAGCGGCGGCCGCGAGCTGACCGGCCGCGCCGTCGTCGTCGCCACCGGCTTCAACCACACCCCGCGCCTGCCGGACTGGCCGGGCCGCGAGACGTTCACCGGGGAGCTGCTGCACGCCTCGGACTACCGCTCCCCCGCCCCGTACGCGGGCAAGGACGTCCTGGTCGTCGGCGTCGGCAACACGGGCGCGGAGATCGCCGTGGACCTCGTGGAGGGCGGCGCCTCGCGCGTGCGGCTCGCGGTGCGCACCGTCCCGCACATCGTGCGCCGCTCCACGGCGGGCTGGCCCGCGCAGGCGACCGGCATCGTGGTCCGCAGGCTCCCCGTCGCCCTGGTGGACCGGGCGGGCCGCCTGATGGCCCGGGCCGCCGTCCCCGACCTCTCCGAACACGGGCTGCCCCGCCCCGACACGGGCCTGTACTCCCGCGTCAAGGAGGGCGCGATCCCGGTCCAGGACGTCGGCCTGATCGACGCGGTGAAGCGCGGCCGGGTCCAACCGGTGGCGGCCGTCGAGTCGTTCGACAAGGACGCGGTGGTCCTCGCGGACGGCACCCGGGCCACCCCGGAGGTCGTGATCGCGGCCACCGGCTACCGCCGCGCCCTGGAACCCCTGCTCGGCCACCTCGACGTCCTGGACGACCGCGGCCGCCCGGTGACCCACGGCCCCCGCACCCCGAAACAGGCCCCCGGCCTGTACTTCACCGGCTTCACGAATCCCATCAGCGGCATGCTCCGCGAACTGGCCCGGGACGCGAAGAGGATCGCGAAGCGGATTGCCCGCAAGGGGCGTTGAGGGTCAGCGGGTGAGGGTGTACCAGTGCGGGTCGTCCGCCTCGCCGTAGTCCCGGTTCAGCTTCGGGTGCCCGGGCGTACCGCTGATCCGCCAGTCGGGCGAGCAGTCCTCGAACTCGGTCAGCACGAGCTGGTCCCAGGCGGTGGGACCGTCGGGTGCGTACGACCAGGTGCCCGTTCCGGTGCAGTGGAACTTGAGGTCGTCGGCACGGGCCGTACCGTCGGGTGACAGCCGCAGGGTGCCGCCGTGCCCGTCACTCCAAGTGCCCACGAGCCCGGCGGCATTCACCTTCGGTGGGCTGTACTCGGTGACCAGCCCGGTCCCGAACGCCGCAGCGCCCACGCCGACTACGGCCACCGCGGCAAGCCCGCCGTAGCCGAGCACGCGCAGCAACCGCCGCCCGTGCAGCGCGGCGTCCCGTGCGATGAGCGCTGCCCCGGCGAGCAGCACTGCGCCGGTCAGCCATGCCCAGGCCAGCGCACCGGCTCCCAGGTGCTTCGAGATCCCGACGACGGCCGTGGCCGCGCTCACGGGCACCAGGGCCACGACCGGCACCCACCACCAGGCGTCGCGCCCGGTCACCCGCGCGCTCGCCCAGCGGGCCGCCGACGCCGTGGGCAGAGCCAGCCAAAGGCTCGCCACCAGGGCGGACGGGACGCCGAAGCAGGTGAGGAACGGCAGGAAGAGCGCGGCTCCCCCGGGTCCGTCCCCCTGGGCGGGCGCCTCGGAGGCGAGCCCCACGAACCCGTACACCTCGACGGCGAGCACCGCCCCCACGTACAGCGCACCCGCGCCCGCCGCGACCGCCCGCCCCGACCACACCGGCGGGGGCCCGTCAGGCGCCTCCACTCGTTCCCGTACAAGCTCCGCAGTGTTCTTCGACATGAGCCCCCTCCCACGTGCATTCTGGCCCTAGGCCAAGCGCGCCGTACGCACCGGCTCCCGCCTCCTCCGGATCACCAGCACCATCAGCGTCGCCACCGCGCACAGCGCCCCCGCCGCGTACCAGACCACGTCATACGTACCGAAGTAGTCCCGCGCCACCCCGCCCAGGAAGGCGACCAGCGCCGCGCCCACCTGGTGCGACGCCAGGACCCAGCCGAAGACGATCGCGCTGTCGTCGCCGTACTGCTCGCGGCACAGGGCCAGGGTCGGCGGGACCGTGGCGACCCAGTCCAGGCCGTAGAAGACGATGAAGAAGACCATCGGCGGCTCCACCGTGGCCTGCATCAGCAGCGGCAGGAAGAGCAGTGAGATCCCACGCAGCCCGTAGTACACCGCCAGCAGGCGGCGCGCGTCGAAGCGGTCCGTGAGCCAGCCGGAGAAGATCGTGCCGATGATGTCGAAGATCCCGATGACCGCGAGGAGCGAGGCGGCGGCGGTGATCGGCATGTGGTGGTCGTGGGCCGAGGGAATGAAGTGCGTCCGGATCAGGCCGTTGGTGGAGGCGCCGCAGATCGCGAAGGATCCGGCCAGCAGCCAGAACGGGCCCGTGCGGGCCGCGTCGAACAGCACCCGGACGGCCCGGCCCGCCGCCCCGCGCGCGGGCGCCGGCTTCTCGGTGTACTCCCCGCCGTACGGGGCGAGCCCCACGTCCGCCGGGTGGTCCCGCATCAGGAGCCACACGAACGGGACGACGACCAGGGCCGCCAGCGCCACGGTCACCGACGCCGGGCGCCAGCCGTGCCGGTCCACGATCCACGCGCAGAGGGGCAGGAAGACCAGCTGCCCGGAGGCCCCGGCGGCGGTGAGGACACCGGTCACCAAGCCGCGCCGGGCGGTGAACCAGCGGTTGGTGACCGTCGCGGAGAACGCGAGCGCCATCGAACCCGTGCCGAGGCCCACGAGGACGCCCCAGTAGAGCATCAGCTGCCAGGCGGCCGTCATCCACACGCTCGCCAGCGCCCCGGCCGCGATCGCGCTCAGCGCCACGGCCACCACCCGGCGGATGCCGAACCGGTCCATCATCGCGGCGGCGAACGGCGCGGTGATCCCGTACAGCGCCATGTCGATGGAGACCGCGAACCCGATCTCCCCGCGCGACCAGCCGAAATCGTCCTGGAGCGGGTCGAAGAGCAGCCCGGGCAGGGCGTTGATGGCGGCGCCGCCGATGATCGTCACGAAGGTGACGGCGGCGACGATCCAGGCGCGGTGGATACGCCACCGGCCGGGCTTCCCCGGGGCGTTGGGCGCGGGGGCGACGGGAGCGACGCTCTCGGTTGTCGGATTCACCCGCCCAGCATCCGGGCGCGGCCCCCTCCCCCACGAGTGGCCCGAGGGCCACGGTTCGCAAGAATCGGGCCACCCTCCCGACGCCCTCCGGATACGCGCACGACCTGGCGCTCACCGCACCGGAGCCTTGGCCCCTACCCGCCCCTTCCCGACCCGGGGCTCCGCCCCGGACCCCGCGCCTCAAACGCCGGCGAGGCTGAAGGTGGCGGCGACGAAATCAAGCCCCTCCGGCGATTGAGGAGCGGGGGCCCGGGGGCGGAGCCCCCGGACCTCAGCCGATCCGTTCCAGGCGGCGGATCGGGCGGGCCGCGAGCAGCACGGCCACCGCCAGGACGTTGACGACCGCACCGGCGAACAGCACCTCCGGCGCGCCCAGTTCATCCGCGAGCGGCCCCGCCAGGGCGCGGCCCGCCGCCACCATGAGCAGCGACCCGGCGACGTCATACGCGTGCAGCCGGTTCAGGGACTCGGGCGGTACGTGGGTCTGGACCGTGGTGGACCACATCACCAGCCAGAACGCGGAGGCCGCGCCCGCCACGAACTGGCCCGCGCCCAGGGCCGGTACGGAGAGCCCGAGGCCCAGCACGACGAGGTTCGCGCAGACGCCGGTGAGCGCGACGGCGCCCGCCGCGAGGGGGCGGCGCGGGCGCAGGCGCAGGGCGAGCAGGCCGCCGACGACGCTGCCCGCGCCGTTCACCGCCATCATCGCGCCGTACGTCCCCGAGCCGTGCGCCTCGGTGACCCGGACGGCAGTGAGCGGGAGCATCGGGCCGAGCACGGCGAAGCCGTACACCGTCCAGACGGCGATCACGCCCCAGAGCCAGCTGCGCGCGGTGAACTCCCGCCAGCCGTCCACCAGCTCGGCGAGGAACGAGCCGCGCGGCGCCTCGTCCGAGGGGGCCGGGGCGAGCCGCAGCAGGAAGAGGCACGCCCCGGAGACCAGGAAGGTCGAGGCGTTGGCCGCGTACACCGCGCCCGCGCTCGCCAGGCCGACGAGGACGCCCGCGAAGGCGGGGCCCGCCATGGTCATCAACGCCTCGGACACGCGCAGCGTGGCGTTGGCGCGCTGCACGTCCGGGGCGACGCGCGGCACCGTGGACGCGACGCCCGGCTGAAAGAGGGCCGCGCCGACACCGGCGACCGAGCTCAGCGCGTACACCGCCCAGAGCGGCGGGTTGCCGGCCGCGAAGGACACGGCGAGCACGGAGGCGCCGACGAGCCGGAGCGCGTCGGCGATGATCATCATGCGGCGCGGCGTGAACCGGTCCGCGAGGACCCCGCCGAAGAGGACGAACACGGCGAGCGGGCCCATCCAGCAGGCCAGCGCGTAACCGACCGAGGAGGCGGGGCGCCCGGCGCCGAGGAGCCCCGCCGTGAGGGCGACGGGGATCATGCCGTCACCGAAGAGGGCGGCGGTGCGGGCGACGAAGAACAGCCTGAAGTTACGGTTCCAGAGCTGCCTGCCGGACTCCTCGAACAGGGGCGGCAGGGGCGGGAGAGGGGACGGGCCGCCGAGGGCGGCGGCCTGGGGGTCCGTGGCGGGAATGCACACGGAGTCTGCTGACTTTTCCTTCACACCGATGACATGTATCAGCTTATGGTCTATACCAGCTAGGGGCTTTTCGCAGGCCCCGGCCGGCCGAAGGGAGTCCGCTGTGCCGCACCGGGTCGTCGTTCTCGCCCTCGACGGGCTGCTCCCCTTCGAACTGGGCATCCCCCAGAGGATTTTCGGGCTCGCCCGCCCCGTGGAGCAGCAGGACCGGGCGCGGAAGCTGTACGACGTCGTGACGTGCTCGGTCCGGCCGCCGGGGCCGGTCCACACCGACGCGGACTTCTCGATCATGGTCGGGCACGGGCCCGAGGCGCTCGCCACGGCCGACACGGTCGTCATTCCGGCCAGTTACGAGCTGGGGCCCGTCCACAGCGAGGGGCGGCTGTCCGACGAACTGGCCGCCGCGTTCGCGTACATCCGGCCGGGCACCCGGATGGTGTCCATCTGCACCGGCAGCTACGTCCTGGCCGCCGCCGGCTATCTGGACGGGCGCCCCGCCACCACGCACTGGGCCTCCGCCGACCACTTCCAGCGGCTCTTCCCCCGCGTCCGCGTCGACCCGGACGTCCTGTTCATCGACGACGGGGACGTGCTGACGTCCGCCGGGGTGGCCGCCGGGATCGACCTCTGCCTGCACATGGTGCGGCGCGACCACGGGACCGCCGTCGCCAACGACGTCGCCCGGCGCACGGTCGTGCCGCCGCACCGGGACGGGGGCCAGGCGCAGTACATCCAGCGGCCCGTGCCGGACACCCAGTTCGCCACGACGACGACCGCGCGGGCCTGGGCGCTGGCCCGGCTGGAGCAGCCGATCCTGCTGCGGGACATGGCCCAGCAGGAGTCGATGAGCGTACGGACGTTCACCCGGCGGTTCCGCGAGGAGGTCGGCGTCAGCCCCGTGCAGTGGCTCACCCAGCAGCGCGTGGAGCTGGCGCGCCGGCTCCTGGAGTCCTCGGACCTGTCCATCGACCAGGTCGCCCGGGACTCCGGCTTCGGCACCTCCACGTCGCTGCGGCAGCACCTCCAGGCGGCGCTGGGCGTCTCACCGACGGTGTACCGCCGCACGTTCCGCTCGACGGCGGGGAACCGGGCCTAGACCGCGTGGCTCGGCTCGGCGCCGTGGGCGCCCGGCTGGAGCCGGCCCTGGATCAGCGGGACGCTACGGTCCACCTCGCACCAGATCCGCTTGCCCGCGCCCTCCGGCTGCCAGCCCCAGCGGTCGGCGAGGCCGTCGACCAGCTCCAGGCCCCGGCCGCCGGTGTCCTCGCCCCGCGCGTGCCGCTGCTGCGGCGGGCGGCAGCTGGCGTCGGCCACCTCGACGCGCACGGTCCCGGCGCCGCCCGGGGCGCCCGTCGGGCCGAAGAGCATGCGCAGCACGGCCGGACAGCCGGTGTGCACGACCGCGTTGGTCACCAGCTCCGAGATGAGCAGGATGAGGGTCTCGGCCAGCGGCTCGTCATCCCTCACACCGGAACCGGCGAGCCGTGAGCGCGCCCATCTGCGGGCCCGTCCGACCTCCGCGGGGTCGGGCCCGACCTCCAACTGAACCTGAAGCACCTGCACCGCTCACACCATCCGAACCGGCGGACACATCGCCTCGCGCCTCCAAAGGGTCACGGAACGTGATTCCCTTGCACGACAGCATGGTTGACGTACAGTCACCGCAACAAGCGCTTCGGGCATATTCCAGCGCGAAGGAGTACCCGTAGTGCATACTGTGCGACGCGCATTGCGGGGAGTCGAACAGCACCTCACCCGGACCCGACGCGCCTCGGAGGCCACGTCCGGACCGACAGGTTCCAGAACCACTCGCATCCCACGGAGGGTACCCGAGCCGGGCGCCGACTCCACGCGGTGACGAATCACGCAAAGGACACAAGCCGGTATCGGTGACCGGTCGTAGCGCTGCGTCACGCCCGGGGGCTCGGTGCCCCCGGGCGTCGCCGCCTAGTCCGGCTCGATGACCGTCACGTACGTCGCGAGCGCGGCCACCGCGTCCTCCTCGACGACCCCGCCGTCCCGGTCCGTGTCCAGGCTCTGCGCGGCGAACGCCGCCGCGTCCGGGCCGGCGCCGAGGACCCTCAGGGCCCGCTCCACGGCCGGCACCGGTGCCCGGTTCCCGCCGGACGGCCCGGCCGCCACCGCGAGCGCCGCACGCAGGAACGGGCGGGCGATCTCCGCGAACCGCTCCGGGTTGTCGCGCAGCCGCTTCACCGCGCCGCCCACGAACTCCTCACGGGTGACGCGCTGGTCCCCGTCCACGTCGGCGATGCCCGCCATGCCCTGCCAGAACGCCTCGGCGCCGCTGTAGAGCGCCTGGCCCTTGTCGCAGCGGGCCGTCGTACCGAACTCGGTGAGCAGACGGGCCGCGGCGGCGTTGAAATCCGCGCGATCGATGTATCCGTTGCCGTCCTGGTCGAAGGCGGCGAAGCGGAAGGCGATCTTGCGCTCATACTCTGCGCTGTCCATGCGGGGAGCGTACGACGCCTTCCGGCGTCACGTGTCACTTACCGGGCTCAGCCCTGTGACAGCTCCGCACGCACCGGTGCGGCGACGGCCGTTTCAGGCCGTCAGCGGCTCGGCCTCCTCGTCCACGGCCGCGTCCCAGTCCGGGAAGACATCGAACAAGCGGCGCACGCCGAGGGCGGCGAGCACGCGGTTGACATGGGAGCCCTCCTCCGCGCCCCGGGCGGGCAGGATCAGCCGCAGCCGGCCGCCGCAGGACCGCATCAGGCGGCGCAGGGCGATGAGCACCCCGACTCCGCTGGAATCGCAGAACTGGACCCCGGACAGGTCGAGGACCACGTCATGGCGGCCCACGGCCACCACCTCGTGGACGGACTGGCGGACGGTGGCCGAAGTCAGCAGGTCCAGTTCGCCGCCGATGTGCAGCACGGTCCATCCGCCCCGCTCGGTCTCAGAGACTTTCAGGGTCACGCGACTGGGCCTCTCGTTCCGGGGATTCCGGGGCAGCCCGGTGATCCGGAAGTTTGCGTTCCTCCCTGGCGGCTGCCCTCGTACGTCCCTCGCGAAACACCCGTCTCGCAAAGAGGGCGTGTTCCGGGGGTGCCTTGCCGATCAGGGCCGGATCAGGCCGCGGCGTCTGGTGCGGTGCATCGCAAGGCGCCGGAATGCCCTCATCGCGGAGCGATTAGGGTGTTTCGGCAACGCGGCGAGGTGCCGTGCCAGGCGTCGCGGACCCGGCCATGATCGGCAAGGCACCCCCGGGGACGTACTTGTCGTAAAGGGGCGTGCTTCTCCGGGGGTGGGGACTACATTCGGACAGGACGAGTGGGACAGGGACGCACAGGTCCGACGGCGGAGGGCTGGAGGTCAGATGGCCGAAAACGCACCACCCCGCTGGGACCGCAGGATGCAGCAGCGGCTGTCGCGCGGCGAGGCCGCCGCCCTCGGCGAGATGTACGACCGGTTCGCCGCCCTCGTCCACAGCCAGGCCAACCGGATGCTGGACGACGAGGACGCCGCCGACGCGGTCACCCGCGAGGTCTTCGGCTACGTCTGGGAGAACCCGGACATGTACGACCCGAAGCAGGGCTCCATGCGGGCCTGGCTGGCCTTCCTCACGCACCGCGAGTCCGTGCGGCGGCTGCGCGGCGAGGCGGCGGACGGCGAGGACCCCGATGACCCCGACGCCCTGGACGAGCGGGTCCGCCGGGCCACCGCCGCCGCCCGGGCCGACTACATCGTCGCCTCGATGCCCGCACCGCTGCGGGCCGCCCTGGAGCTGGCGTACGTACAGCGCCGCGACTACCGGCAGACCGCGGCGGATCTCGGCGTCACGGCGGACGAGGCGCGACGGCGGCTGCGGCTGGGGCTCCAGCTGCTGTCCACCGCCCGGACCCGCCCGGTGGACGGCGCCCCGCCGCCCGGATACGGGAGGGCGCTGTGAGCGGCGGCGCGGGCGGCGACCGGGACGAGGAGGGCCGCGACGAGGTGCGCGGCGCCCGGCGCATACCGGGGCCCAGGCCCGCCGCGGACGACTTCGGCGACCTGGGGCGCGCGACGCCGCCCGAGCAGGCGCCCCCACGACCGGAGCCGGAACCCGAAGCGGAACGCGTACCGCGCCCCGTGACGCCCGCCAGGGTCCTCCCGCACCGCGTGCTTCAGGCCCTCCTGGGGGCCTGGGCGCTCGCCGCGTGCTCCGCCGAGGAGACCGAGGCCGTCGAGGCGCACCTGACCGAGTGCGCGCCCTGTGCCGACGAGGCGCTGCGGCTGCGGGACGCGGTCGGGCTGCTGCACACGGACCGGAGCCTGGATCTCGATCCGCTGCTGCGGTCCCGGGTGCTGGAGAGCTGCCTGAGCCGGCGCCCCGCGAAGGTCCCGGTGCCGGACTGGGCCGCCCCGTACGACGCCGAGACGGCGCGGCTCGACGCGCTGCTGCGGGACATCGACGCCGCCGAGTGGCACGCCCCGGTGCGGCTGAAGTGGTTCGAGGACGAGCGGCAGGTGGGGCGCCGGACCACGGTCGCCGGGGTGATCGGGCACCTGATGAGCGTGGACGGCCTGGTGGGCGCCGCCCTCGGCCTCGACGACCCGCTGCCCGGCACCCCGCCCACACCGACCGAGCGCACCGAGGCGTACTGGTCGTCCGCCCGGCGCCCGCTCACCCGCGCGGTCCGTGAGCCGTGGCGCGAGCAGAGCCACACGCTGATCAGGACCGTGTCGTTCGCGCGGCGCGGGGCCTCGGAGCTGTCCGTGCCGTACGGGGCGTTCGCGCTGCCGTTGCAGGACGCGATGCTCGACCGGGCCTTCGAGTGCTGGGTGCACGCGCGGGACATCGCGAAGGCGGTGGACTACCCGTACGAGCCGCCGTCCGCCGGGCATCTGCACCGGATGATCGACCTCGCGGCCCGGATGCTGCCGGGGGCGCTGGCCCTGCGGCGCCGGGCGGGGCTCGCGGGCCCGGCCGGGCGGCTGGTGTCGGCGGGGTCCCCGGGGCGCTCGCTGCACCTGGAGATCGAGGGCTCGGGCGGCGGCGACTGGTACATCGCGCTGGACTCCCCCGCCGCCCTCGGGTCCGCCGAGCACGTGGTGGCGCAGGTCGCGCTGGAGGGCGTGGAGTTCTGCCGCCTGGTGGCGGGGCACGTACCGCCCGTGGAGGCGGCGGCCGGGCAGCGCGGGGACCGCGAGGCGATCAGCGACGTGCTGTCCGCGGCCGCCTCGCTGAGCCGTCTCTAGGGCCTGTCCGAGAAGCCCCGCTCAGTCGAAGACGACCGTGCGGCGGCCGTTGAGCAGGATGCGGCGTTCCGCGTGCCACTTCACCGCGCGGGCCAGCGCCTGGCACTCCACGTCCCGGCCGATGGCGACCAGCTGGTCCGGGGTCACGTTGTGGCCGACCCGCTCGACCTCCTGCTCGATGATCGGGCCCTCGTCCAGGTCGGCGGTGACGTAGTGGGCGGTGGCGCCGATGAGCTTCACGCCGCGCGCGTGGGCCTGGTGGTAGGGCTTGGCGCCCTTGAAGCTCGGCAGGAAGGAGTGGTGGATGTTGATGATCCGGCCGCTGAGCTGCTTGCACAGGTCGTCCGAGAGGACCTGCATGTAGCGGGCCAGGACGACCAGCTCGACGTTCTCCTCGCGGACCAGGTCCAGCAGCTCCGCCTCGGCCTGCGCCTTGTTGTCGCGGGTCACCGGGATGTGCCGGAAGGGCACGTCGTACGAGGCGACGAGCTCGGCGAAGTCCGGGTGGTTGGAGACGACGGCGGCGATCTCGACCGGCAGGGCGCCGATCCGGGACCGGAAGAGCAGGTCGTTGAGGCAGTGGCCGAACTTGCTGACCATGAGCACGATCCGCATGCGCTCCGAGGCGCGGTGGATCTGCCACTCCATGGCGAACGAGTCGCCGATCGCGGCGAAGCTCGCCCGCAGCTTGTCCACGGTGACCGGGGTGCCCGCCGAGAAGTGGACGCGCATGAAGAACAGACCGGTGTCGTGGTCCCCGAACTGCTGGCTGTCCTCGATGTTGCAGCCGGTCATGAAGAGGTAGCTCGACACGGCGTGCACGATGCCCTGTTTGTCGGGGCAGGACAGCGTGAGGACGTACTGGTCGGGGGCAGGCTGCGGCGCGGTCATCCCCGTAGCGTGCCACAACCTCGCGGCGTCAGGCGGACCTGGTCAGAATGCGGAGCACGTCCAGGGAACGCGGCGGGGTGTCGGGGTCCTCGCCGTCGTTGGCGGAGAGCAGCACATGCGCCTCGCGGGCGGCGGCGACGGCCTCCGGCCAGCCGGGGTGCTCCAGGTAGACGGAGACGTGGGCGTCCGCTCCGACCTGGTGCAGGATGCGCAGCACCCGGAGTACGGCGGCGTCCACGAGGGCCGCCTCGGCGGCGTCCCGGAAGATCGTGCCGACGTACTTCTCGGCGGACCAGTTGTCGAGCCAGGTGTCCTCGACCAGGCGGTACACGGCGTCGGTGACGTCGCCGTATCCCTCCCGGCCGGCCAGCCAGCAGTCGCGGTGGAAGACGGGGTCGGAGAGCATGTGCAGCGCCGAGCGCACGTTGCTGCGCCAGCGCCACCACGGAAGGTCGTTGAGCGGCATGCCGCCCATGGTGGAGGAGCGACGGCCACGACGGGAAGAGTTCTCGGAACCTTGCTGCACGGTTGTCGATCGTACGTTCCCTTTTCGGTGACCTTGACCGGCCCCTGGCGTTCATGGTGACGTCACCGGCCGTTGACGGGAGCACACCACGGCGTTACCCGGGGCGGGGAAAGGTCTCGGTCCATGACCGGACGGCGACGCCCCCTCCCTTCCCGCCCCTTCGGACTGCTCACCGGTGCGGTGACGGCCGGGGCCCTGCTGCTGTCCGGCTGCGGCGCGCTCCCTGGGGGATCGGGGGACTCCAGGGAGCCCGTCACCGTCGTGACCTGGGCGCCGAGCGGCGCCTCGGCGCCGGACGCCGCGAACATGGCCGGGATGACGGCCATGGCGCAGGCGTACGGGCGCTGGATCAACGCGCACGGCGGGATCGACGGGCACGAGCTGCGCGTCCTCACTTGTGACGAACAGGACGCCTGGACCGGGGCCGGGGACTGCGCCCGCAAGGCCGTCGCGGAGAAGGCGGTCGCGGTCGTCGGCTCGTACAGCACGCACGGGCGGGCGTTCATGGCCCCGCTGGAGGTCGCCGGGATTCCGTACATCGGCGGTTACGGGGCCTCCGAGGAGGAGTTCCGCAGCTATGCGTCCTACCCGGTGACCGGCGGCCAGTCCGCGCTGCTCGCCGGGACCGCCGAGCAGCTGGCGCACGACTGCGCCCGGGTCTCGCTGGTGCGCCCGGACACGCTGTCCGGCGACAGCCAGGCCTGGCTGCTGCGCACCGGCCTCAAGGGCGCCGGGCGGCCCGCGCCGCTCGACATACCGGCCGCCGAGGGCGCCACCTCGTACGACGCGGAAGCGGAACGCGCACTGTCCGGCGCGGGCGCCACCGGCGGCTGCGTGACGTCCGTGCTGGGCGACCGCACGGAGACCTTCTTCGACTCGTTCCGGCGGCTGGAACCGGAGGGCGCCGCGGTGCGCGTGGCCTCCGTGCTCGGCAGTGTGGGGCAGCCGCTCATCGACCGGACCGGCGGCCGGGACAGCCCGTTCGAGGGGGCGTACGTCACCGGCTGGTACCCGCCCCCGGGCGATGCCAGGTGGAACACGATGCGGAAGGTGATCCGCGAGTACGCCTTCGGCGACAACCGGATCGACCCGGACGACACGGGCGTGCAGACCACGTGGGTCGCGTACACCGCGCTGAAGTCGGTCATCGAGTCGATGCACGAGTCCGGGATCACCGCGGCGAAGCTCACCCACGCCCTCGGCCAGGGTGCGCGCGCCGACACCGGGGGTCTCACGCCCGCGCTGCGCTGGCGCTACGAGGACATGATCGGCTCGCAGTCGTACCCGCGCGTCGTCAACAGCAAGGTGACGTTCCAGGTGGTGCGGGACGGGCGGCTGGTCGCCGCGCGGAAGGACTTCGTGGACGTCACGGAGACCATGGCCGAGGCCAGCGCCACCCGCTGAACCGGCGCGGGGGCACCGGTTCGGCGGACGCGGGGGATCAGAGCGCGGTCGCCTCGCGCTTCGTCAGTCCGTACTTCTCGGCGATCTTGTTCCACAGCGCGGCCGCCTGCCGCTTCGCGGTGCTCGCCTCGCCGCTCTTCACGGTCGCCTGCTGGGTGTGCGAGGTGGTCTTCGCGTGGCCGTGCTTGCAGACCTTCTTGCTCTTGGCCTGCGCCGCCCAGGCCGCGTAGTGGTCGTCGGCGGACGCGGACGCCTGCCACGCCTTGGTGAGCTCGGAGGTGAGCCGCTCGTGGTCCGGCAGCTTGTCGACGGAGAGCGCCTGGAGCCGGGTGACCAGGTCGCGGCGCTGCTTGGCGGCGCCCTTGAGGTCGGCGACGGCCTTGTCCAGGTCGGTGCAGGACTTGGTCTTCTCGACCGCCCCGATCACCGCGGCGCGGCTGTTGTTGCTGTCCGCGAGGAGCTTGTCCAGCTCCTCGGCCTGCGGCTTCGCCGGGTCGGCGGCGGGCTGCTCCTTGTCCTTGGACGGATCACCCGCCGCCGGTGAACTCGCGGACGCCACCGGCTGCTTGGCGTCCTTGTCGTCATCGTCGCCGCCGCTCATCAGCGCACCGGCGCCGAGACCGATCACCGCGCAGCCGACGACGACGGCCGCGATCAGCGGCACCGCGCCGGACTTCTTGCGCCGCCCGCCGTCGCCCTCGTCCAGCCCGGACCCGTCCTGGGGGCCGGTGTACGGGGGCGGCTGCTGGAAGCCCTGCTGCGGCGGCGGGCCCGCCTGGTACGGGGGCTGCTGCGGGCTCTGCTGGTACGGCGGCTGCTGCTGGGCCGGGTCGAACCGGGGCATCTGCTGCGTCGCGCCCTCGGGGGCGTCGCTGCGGAAGAGGTTGTCGAACTCGGCGGGCGGCTGCCGCTCGCCGGGCGTCCCGGGCCGGATGCCGTACGGGGCGCCGCCGGGCACCGGGGGTATGTACTGCGTCGCCTCGGCGTCCCCGCCGCCCTGGGGGGCGTGGCCCAGGAACTGCGTGGACTCCGCGGGGTTCTCCGGCGGCAGCCCGCCGGGGACCGGTGCGATGTACTGCGTGGCGTCGGCGTCCCCGCCCGGGGCGCCCGCCTCGGGCGGCAGCGGCTGCGCGTACGGCTGGGGCTGCTGGTGCTGCGCGGGCGGCAGGGGCGCGGCGCCCCGGCCGTACGCGTCCTGCCCGTACCCGCCCTGCTGCTGTCCGCCGTGCTGTTGTCCGTACGGGCCCGGCTGCTGCGGGTACGACTGCTGCGGCTGCTGCTGCCCGTACGCGTCCTGCCCGCCGCCCTGCTGCGGGCCCCACGCCTGTCCCCACGGCTGGCCACCGGCCGGGGCCGCCTGGTCCGCCGCTCTCCCCGGCGTCCAGGGCTCTCCGCCGTCCGAGGGCAGCACGACACCCTCGTGCGCGGGTCGTACAGCAGGGTGCTGCTGCTCGTCGCCCTGTCCGCTCTGTGTCACCGGGACTCCTACGTGCGTGTCAACTATGGAATCGTCGGCTCACGCTATCGGGTGGCGACCGCGGTGTGCCAAGTGCCCGCGGTCCGCAGCACGCCCGTGACACAGGGTGTAACACCGGGGCCCCTCAAGACGCAGTTAAGGGTTCACCCCGCCCCCGCTCACGCCGCCTGGAGTTCGAGCCGCGCCCCGAACTCCCGTACCGCGGGCTCGTCCCCGTACGGCAGGAGGCGCTGCTGAAGGTCCTCCAGATACTCCGCGCCCCGGGTCGAGCGCACCGTGCCGAGGAGCTCCATCGCCCGGGTCCCCGTGTGGCACGCCTGCTCGACCTCCCGCAGCTGCACCTGGGCCGTGGCCAGCAGCGCGAGGCCGATGCCCCGGCGCCGGGCACGGGACTCCGGGTGGCCGTCCAGGGACTCCTTCGCGCGGCGCGCGGCGGCATCCGCCTGCCCCAGGTCCCGGTGGCAGTGCGCGAGTTCGTCCGCGAGGTAGGCGTGGTCGAAGTGGGCGATCCAGTCCGGGTCGTCCCCGCTGTCCGGCTCGGCGCGCTCCAGGGCGGCCTCGGCCCGGCCCGCGATCTCCAGGCAGGTGCGCGCGTCCCCGAGCAGCGCGTGGCCGCGCGCCTCCGCCGCGTAGAACATCGCCTCCGCGCGCGGGGTGACCCGGCCGCGCGCGCCCTCCTGCGCGGCCCGCGCCAGCTGGGCGATCTCGCGCGGATTGCCGAGCTGGGCGGCGAGATGGCTCATCGAGGCGGCCAGCACATAGCCGCCGTAGGCGCGGTCGCCCGCCGCCTGGGCGAGGCGCAGGGCCTGAATGTAGTAGCGCTGGGCCAGGCCCGGCTGGCCCGTGTCGATGGCCATGTACCCGGCGAGTTCGGTGAGCCGGGAGACCGCCGCGAAGAGCTGACGGCCCGTCGATTCGCGGTACGCCCCCGAAAGGAGCCCGGAGACCACGCTGTTGAGGTAGTGCACGAGGACCGGGCGGACATGGCCGCTGCCGAAGCGGTGGTCGAGATCGACCAGCGCGGCGGTCGTCGCCCGCACCGCCTCCACGTCCGGCATCCCGACCCGGGACCCGGCGGCCCGGGCGACCTGGGGGTCGGCGCCGGTGATCAGCCAGTCGCGGCTGGGCTCCACGAGCGCGGACGAGGCGACCGTCGAGCCGGTGAGGAAGTCGCGGCGGCCGACGTCGCTGCGCCAGAGCTCGCAGACCTGCTCGATCGCCCCGATCACCGTCGGCGCGAACTGGAGGCCCACGCCCGAGGCGAGGTTCTTGCCGTTGGCCATGCCGATCTCGTCGATCGTGACCGTACGGCCGAGCTTGCGGCCCAGCGCCTCGGCGATGGTGCCCGGCGCCCGGCCGCGCGGCTGCTGGCCGCGCAGCCAGCGGGCCACGGAGGTCTTGTCGTAGCGGAGGTCGAGGCCGCGTTCGGCGCCGACCATGTTGACCCGGCGGGCCAGGCCCGCGTTGGAGCATCCGGCTTCCTGGATGAGCGCCTGGAGCCGTTCGTTCGGCTGCCGTGCGACGAGTGGCCTGGCTGCCATGTGTATCCCCCTGAGGCCGCAGTGATAGGTGGCGGGATCACTGCCCGGCATATGTCCGAGAAATGCGCCCATTCATCGGGTTGGTCACTTTCTGCGCGACTTACCTCATTCGTCACGGCCGGTCACTAAAATGCCGCGCCGAACCGGACCGGCCGGACGTCCCGTAACCAGCTACCCGCCCAGGGCCCGTGCCTCTCCCACGCGCCCCCGCCCGTGCACCCGTGCGCCCCGTGTGCGGAACCGTGCGACGGGCGGCCGTAACTCTTCGTGAAGCCCGTAGTTGAGCTGGACGTGGAAGAGCCCATCGGAGTCATGGAAGCGGCGCAGGTCCCCCGGCAGCGCGTGGAGCAGCTGCTCGACGCCGCCGTGCGGTACACGGAGGAGAGGCACTGGGACGTGTGCCCGGGCACCTGGCTGGAGCCGTCAGGCAGCGGCCGGAGGTGTTCCTGCGGCGAGGAGGCGTGCGCCGCTCCCGGCGCCCACCCCGCCGGGGACGACTGGGCGGACGGCGCCACCGGCAGCGGCGCGGCGGCCCGCCGGATGTGGAGCCGGCGGCCGGGGGCGGCCGTGCTGCTGCCCACCGGGCGCGCGTTCGACGCCCTCGACGTGCCGGAGTCGGCGGGCTTCCTGGCGCTCGCCCGGATGGAGCGGATGAGCCTGCCGCTCGGCCCCGTCACCCGCACCCCGGACCGCCGCATGCAGTTCTTCGTGCTGCCCGGCGCCGCCGCGAAGGCGGACGACCTGGTCCGCCGGGCCGGGTGGAACGCCGCGTCGATCGGCCTGCGCGGCGTCGGCGAGGGCGGTTACGTCGTCGCGCCCCCGACCCGGGTCGGCGGGGTGGGCGCGGTGCAGTGGGCCCGCACCCCCACCACCGCCAACCGCTGGCTGCCCGAGGTCGAGGAGCTGATCGGCCCGCTCGCGTACGCCTGCGGGCGGGCGAAGGCGGACGCGCGCCGATAACGCCTTTCGTAGGGTGGTCCCCACATACGGGGACTTCGAAAGGCGTGCACATGCCGGACCGGGCAGAACGCGAGGGTACGGAAGGGACCGAGGCACCGCGGGCGACACCGCCCGCGGTGCGCGTCCAGGGGCTGTGGAAACGATTCGGCGAACAGACCGCGGTCGCCGGCATCGATCTGGACCTGCCCGCAGGCAAGTTCATCGGCCTGGTGGGCCCCAACGGGGCGGGGAAGACCACCACGCTCTCGATGGTCACCGGTCTGCTCCGGCCCGACCAGGGGCGGATCGAGATCGGCGGGCGCGACGTCTGGCGCGACCCGGTCGAGGTGAAGTCCCGGATCGGGGTCCTGCCCGAGGGTCTGCGCCTCTTCGAGCGGCTGTCCGGCCGCGAACTCCTCGCCTACACCGGCCGGTTGCGCGGGCTGCCCGGCCAGGAGGTGGACAGCAGGGCCACCCAGCTGCTCGACGTGCTGGACCTGGCGGGCTCGCAGCACAAGCTGGTCATCGACTACTCGACCGGGATGCGCAAGAAGATCGGGCTCGCCGCCGCCCTGCTGCACAACCCCGAAGTGCTCTTCCTGGACGAGCCGTTCGAGGGCGTCGACCCCGTCTCGGCGCAGACCATCCGCAAGGTCCTGGAGCGCTATACGCGTTCGGGGGCGACCGTCGTCTTCTCCAGCCATGTGATGGAGCTGGTCGAGTCGTTGTGCGACTGGGTGGCCGTCATGGCGGCGGGCACCATCCGCGCCCAGGGCCCCCTGGCCGAGGTGCGCGGCGAGGCGTCCTCCCTCCAGAACGCGTTCCTGGAACTGGTCGGCGCGGGCGACCGCGACACCGGCGAGACCCTGGACTGGCTGGGCGGCGACCGATGAGCGTGCTCGACGCCCCCGCGGGCACCGGACCCCGGACCGGGGCCACGGCCGGTGCCCCGGCGCTGATCCCCGTATTCGCCCGGCTCAAGCTGGCCCTGCTCCGCAACGGGCTGCGCCAGTCCTCCGGGCGGAAGACCGTCTACCTGATCTCGGTCGTGGGCGCCCTGCTGGCCGCGGCCGCGCTGACACTGGGGCTCGTCCTGCTGCGCGGCCACGACCACGCGGCCTCGCTGGTGGTGCTGCTCGCCGGGGTGCTGGCGCTCGGCTGGGCGGTGATGCCGCTGTTCTTCTCGGCCGGGGACGAGACCCTGGACCCGACCCGGCTGGTGATGCTGCCGCTGCGGCCCCGGCCGCTGATCGTCGCGCTGCTGGTCTCCTCGCTGATCGGGCTCGGTCCGGTGTTCACGCTGTGCCTGGCGGCCGGGTCGGTGGCGGCGCTGGCCGAGGGGGCGGGCGCGGTGGTCTTCGCGGTGCTCGCCGTCCCGCTGACCCTGCTGGTCTGCGTGGCCCTGGCCCGTGCGGTGGCCGCCGCCAACACCCGGCTGCTGACCTCCCGCAAGGGCCGGGACCTGGCCGTCCTCAGCGGCCTGCTGATCGCGGTGGGCATCCAGGCCGTCAACTTCGGCGCCCAGCGCCTGGGCCGGAGCGGCGGGCTCGCCCCGCTCGACCCGGCGGCGGACGTGGTGCGCTGGCTGCCGCCCGCCTCGGCCGTGGGGTCCGTGGACTCCGCCGCCGAGGGGGCGTACGGGCGGGCCGTCGCGCAGCTGCTGATCGCGGCGGCCGCGCTGGTGGTGCTGCTGTGGCTGTGGCAGCGCAGCCTGACGAAGCTGATGACCGCGCCGGACGGTTCCACGACCGCCGCCGCCGGGCCGGACCGCGAGAAGTCCGGGCGGATCGGCGCGGGCCTGTGGGCGCTGCTCCCCGAGGACCGCACCGGCACGGCGATCCAGCGGTCCCTGCGGTACGTGGCACGGGACCCGAAGACCAAGGCCGCCTGGGTGACCGCGCTGGCGATCGGGCTGATCGTCCCGCTGATCAACGCCCTCCAGGGCCAGGGCACGGTGTACTTCGCTTGCTTCGCCGCCGGGATGCTCGGCATGCAGATGTACAACCAGTTCGGGCAGGACACCTCCGCGTTCTGGATGGTCGCGCAGACGATCTCCTCGTCCCGGGACGCGTACCTCGAACTGCGCGCCCGGGCGCTGGCGCTGCTGCTGATCACCCTTCCGTACACGGTGCTCGTGGCGGTGGTGACGGCGGCGCTGCTCGGCGACTGGAAGCTGCTGCCGGGGGTGATCGGCCTGTCGTTCGCGCTGCTGGGCGCGATGCTGGCGACGGGCTCGGTGGCCTCGGTGAGCTTCCCGTACTCGATCCCGCAGGAGGGGGCGTTCAAGAACGTGGCGCCGGGGCAGGCCGGGATCGCCTGGATCTCCATCCTCGGCGGCATGGTCGCGGCGGCCGTGCTGAGCGCCCCGGTGATCGCCCTGACGATCACCCTGCACGTCACGGACCGCACGGACTGGCTGTGGCTGCTGCTCCCGGTCGGGGCGGTGTACGGGGCACTGATCGCCTGGGGCGGTCTGCGGCTCGCGGCCCCGCGCATGGCCCGGCGGCTGCCGGAGATCCTGTCGGCGGTCAGCAAGGGCTGACCGCCGTCGGGCTCACGGGGACGGCTTACGGGGATACGGGCTCGCGGTCGTCCCGCGCGTCCTCGGAGAGCTGTTCGAGGAAGGGTTCGACCGCGGCGCGCCAGCCCTCCGGCTGGTCGAAGTGCACGAGGTGGCCGGCGTCGGCCACCTCCGCGTACTGACCCCGCGGCAGGACCCGGACCATCTCCTGGGCCTCCGCCCGGCCGAGCTCGCCGTCCAGGCCGCGCAGCACCAGCGTCGGGCATCTGACCTGGGCCAGCTCCTCCCAGTGCGCGTCGAACACCCAGGTGGCGCGGGACTCCAGCATCTGGCGGCGGGAGAACACGGGCCACCAGCCGCCGTCCCGCTCGGCCATCACCTCGGCGTAGAACGCGCCCCGGGCCGGGCTGGGGCGCTCCACCCAGGGGTCCTCCTCGCCGAACCACCGCCGCACGGCGTCGGGCGAGGCGAAGGGGAGCGGCCAGCTCCCGAACCAGTCCTCCCACTCGCGCTGCGAGGCCGCGCCGAGCGCGGAGGCGCGCATGTCGCAGACGACGAGCGCGCGGACCAGGTCGGGGCGCTTGGCGGCGAGCTGCCAGGCGGTGAGCGCGCCCATGGAGTGGCCGACGAGGGTGACGGGGGCGAGCCCGAGCTGTTCGATGACCGCCTCGGCGTCCGCCACGTAGGCGTCGCGGGTGTAGGGGCCGTCGGCCGGTTTCCCGCTGTCGCCGTGGCCGCGCTGGTCGAGGCCGACCGGCCGGTGCCGTTCGGCGAGCCAGCCCGCGGTGGGCGCCCAGTGCGAGGCCCGGCCCATCAGGCCGTGCAGCAGTAAGACGGCGGGGGCGGGGGCTCCGTCCGCGCCCGCGCGGGGCGGGTCGGTGAACTCCCAGGCCGCGAGGCGTACGCCGTCCGATCCGGTCACTTCGATGCACCGCGCCATAGCTTCTGGCACCCCCTTCTCTCCCTGAGACTCCGGCTGGGTCACCGGGGTTGTCGTGTCGGCCAGACTATCGAACTCCTATTCGAAAACCGGGATCTGCCGGCCAACACCGCTCGTTCGAGTGACTGCTTCCCAGGATTGACGACGGCAGCTGCGGGGAGATGTTCTGCGGGAGGCGGGCCACTCGGGGATGAGGGCTCGCGGGACCGACCTTGAGAGCTCGGGGCTCCAGGTCGGGCACAGGGAGGGACAGGCCCCGGCGCCTCGCGGCGCCGGGGCCATCCGCTTGTCTGCGGACGACGGGTGCATCGCAGCTCCCCTCCGGCGGCAGGGGCGGCGGCCGACACGCTCAGCCACCCCTCAGCCACAGCCTGGCACGGTCCGCGCGGAAGCGCTGCGGTTCCGGACGGAAAAAGAGAACCGGGCAGAAAAAGAGAAACCGGGCACCGGCGGCTGCCGGTGCCCGGTCTCCCGGAAGGCGGTTCTACCTCTTCGCCACGAAGACGTGCGAGGCGACCTCGGAGTCGAGCTCCGCCGCCTCGCCGCTGCTGCCGACCAGCACTCCGCCGGGCGACTGCGTCACGCTGACCACGGCGCCGGGCTGCACGCCCGCCCGCCGCAGCGTGTACATCAGCTGGGCGTCCGTCTGGATCGGCTCCCCGATCCGGCGGACGACCACCGTCTTGCCGTCGTTGCCCGGGTCGAGATCCGACAGGCTGACCATGCCCTCGTCGAGGAACGGGTCGGCCTCGGTGCTCTCGCCCAGCTCCTCCAGGCCCGGGATCGGATTCCCGTACGGCGACTCCGTCGGGTGCCGCAGCAGCTCCAGCACCCGGCGCTCGACCGCCTCGCTCATCACGTGTTCCCACCGACACGCCTCGGCGTGGACCTGCTCCCACTCCAGGCCGATCACGTCGACCAGCAGGCACTCGGCCAGCCGGTGCTTCCGCATGACGCGGGTCGCCAGCCGGCGGCCCTCCTCCGTCAGTTCCAGATGGCGGTCGCCCGCGACCTGAACCAGGCCGTCGCGCTCCATCCGCGCCACGGTCTGGCTGACGGTCGGACCGCTCTGGTCCAGCCGTTCCGCGATCCGGGCGCGCATGGGGACCACGCCTTCCTCTTCGAGTTCGAGGATGGTGCGGAGATACATCTCCGTGGTGTCGATCAGTCCGGACATTCGTGCCCCTCGATGCAATCGTGCGCTGGCCCTGCACCAATTCTGACGCATCGCGCGTGGAACCGTGCCCCGCCGTCGTCACGGGGGCCGTGCGGTATTGACAGGTCACTGGTCCAGACCGCAACGTGATCGGCGTTACGGACGCCCCATGGACATCCCACCCCGCCGGAAAGGTCCTCCCCGATGAGCGAAAGCAAGCTGGCCGGTCAGTTCTTCGATGCGGCGATCGGCCTGCTGGGGAGGGTACGGGACGAGGAGGCCGGGAACATCGCGGCCGCCGGTGCCGCGATCGCCGACACCGTCGAGGCGGGCGGCCGGCTCTTCGCCTTCGGCGCCGGGCACTCCTCGCTCGCCGCGCAGGACGTCGTCTACCGGGCGGGCGGGCTCGCCCTGATGAACCTCATGGTCGTCCCCGGGGCCCTCGGTGTGGACGTCATGCCCGCCACCCTCGGCTCGGCCCTGGAACGCGTGGACGGCCTCGCGGGCGCGGTGCTCGACTCCAGCCCCGCGAAGTCCGGCGACGTGCTCGTGATCATCTCGCTCTCCGGGCGCAACGCCCTGCCCGTCGAGATGGCGCTCAACGCCCGCGCGCTGGGCCTGAAGGTCATCGGCGTCACCTCGGTCGCGTACGCGGAGGAGACCCGGTCCCGGCACAGCTCGGGCGGCTTCCTGCGGGACCACTGCGACATCGTCCTCGACAGCAAGATCGCGATCGGTGACGCGGAGCTGGAGGTGGACGGCATCGAGGCGCCGTTCGCGCCCGCGTCCACGGTGGTCACCAGCGCGATCATGCAGGGCATGATGGCCGCGGCGGCGGAGCGGCTGCTCGAACGCGGCATCGAGCCGCCGCTGCTGCGGTCGGGCAACGTGGACGGCGGCCACGAGTGGAACGGGCGCGTGATGTCGCAGTACGCGGACCGGATCTTCTACCGGCACTGAGGCTTACGGGGCGGCCGGGCCGCCCAGCTGGTGCAGGTCCACCGACGCCGCCACCCGGGCCGCCACGCTCTCCGCGTACATCGCGTCCGGGCGTTCGAACGCGGCGCGGTGGGACGAGCGGAGGAACGTCACCACGCCCAGGGTGCGGCCGCGGCTGCGCAGGACCGTGGCGAGGGCGTGGACCGCGTCCGGGGGCCACTGGCGGCGGCGGGCCCACTCGCCGTCCGTCCGGTCCGCCCCCGCCGACGTACGCACCGAGCCCGTGCGGTCCACCGCCTGGAGCGCCGGGTGGCCCGGCGCGTACCGCAGCGGGATGCCGCCCCCGGCCACCGGGAGGCAGGGGCCCGGCGCGTCCGCCGGGGTGGCCGCCGCCCGGACCAGCCGCTCCCCCGCCATCAGGTCGACCAGCGCGTGGTCGGCGAACCCGGCCAGCGCGAAGTCGAGCGACGCCATCGCGGCCTCCATCGGGTCCTCGCACTCCGCGGCGGACCGCGAGGCGCGGTGCAGCTGGTTGGAGCGGAAGCGCAGCCGGTCCGCCTCCTGGGCGGCGAGCCGGGCCTCCGTGACGTCCTGGAAGACCCAGCCGGCGCCCAGCGGCACGGGCTCCTCGGTGAGCGGGGACGCCAGCCGCAGGAAGCCGCTGCGCCAGCAGCGACGGCGGGTGCCCTCTCCGCCGCGCAGGGTCACCCACAGCTCGGCGGGCGCGTCCGGCGCCCCCTCGGCGAGGACGTGCTGAAGGGCGCCCTCCAGCTCCTCGACCCCTTGCGCGATCAGCTCGCCGAGGGGCCGCCCCAGCATCGACGTACGACCGCCGCCCAGGGCGCGGGCCGCGTGGGCGTTGACGACGGTGGGGCGCAGGTCCACGTCGACCAGGACGACGCCCCAGGAGGCGTCCTCGAACAGGGCCTCGCTGAGGGCGATGGCCCGTTCCAGGTCGATCTGGGCGTGGACCTCGCTGAACGCGCAGTACACCCCGGCCGGCTTGCCGTCGGCGCCCCGGACCCCGGCGGACTGGGTGCGCACCAGGACCCGGCCGCCGTCCTTGCGCAGCAGCGCGAACTCGTGGACCTGGCGCCCCGGCGCGTCCATGACCGCCATCAGCCGCCCCTGCACCTCGTCCGCGTCGGCCCGGCGCACCGCCCAGCCGGCCAGCCCCGGCCGGCCCACGGCCTCGTCGGCGGACCAGCCGAGGACGCGCTCGGCCTCGCGGTTCCAGTGGGTGACGGTGCCGTCCGCACCGAAGGCGCAGAGCGCCGCGTCCATGCCGTCGAGAAGGGCCGCCAGCAGTTCCGCACCGGCCGTCCCCCTGCTCGTGGAAGCACTCATCCCGGTCCCCCTGCGAGAGGTGTCCGCCATAGCCGCACGTCAGACCATTGAACTCGAACGTGACCCGGGACACAGCGACTTTCCCGGAAATCGGCCCGCCGTTAATTCGGTTGTGCGGCCCCGGGGCGCTTCCTAAGCTGTCCGTACACGTTGAAAGGAGGTGATCCGAAAAGTGCAGTCTTATCGGATTCGTGAGGTGGCTGCGGGCTGACAGCCCGTCGTCGCACATCGTGCACCTCGGCGGACTGTCTGCCGAAACCCAAGCAGTCACCGACCCGCAGGCTCGCCGGTAGATCCGGCCGGCTCCTCCGCAAGGAGGGACCAGAGCCTGCGGGTTTCCGCATGTCGGGGGCGATTTACGGGCACAGGCGCTCGACGCGCCACTTCTCCCCGCCGCCCTCGCGGACGTAACGCAGCCGGTCGTGGAGCCGGTTCTCGTGCCCCTGCCAGAACTCGATCGTCTCGGGGACGACCCGGAAGCCGCCCCAGTGCGGGGGCGCCGGGACCTTCTCGCCCTCCGGGTAGCGGGCCGACAACTCCTCGTAGCGGGCGGTCAGCTCCTCGCGACTGCCGATCACCGTGGACTGCTCGCTCGCCCAGGCCCCGAGCTGCGAACCGTGCGGGCGGGTGCGGAAGTAGGCGACGGTCTCCTCGCGGGGGACGCGCGCGGCGGTGCCGGTGACGATGACCTGGCGGGCCAGCGGGTGCCAGGGGAAGAGCAGCGAGACATACGGGTTGGCCGTCAGCTCGCGGCCCTTGCGGGAGCTGTAGTTGGTGAAGAAGACGAAGCCGCGCGCGTCGTACATCTTCAGCAGCACCGTGCGGGAGGAGGGGCGGCCCTCGGGGGTCGCCGTGGAGACCACCATGGCGTTCGGCTCGTGGAGCATGCCACCGGCGGCGACTTGGCGGAACCAGCGCGCGAACTGGTCCATCGGATCGGGCGCGAGCGAGTCCTCGGTGAAGGTCTCGGATCGGTATTGCTCGCGCATCGCGGCCGGATCGGTGGTGGAATCGAAGGAGGAGTCTGAGGAGTCTGGGGTGGGCACGGTGCCATCCTGCCGCAGCGGCCGGACGGGCAGGAGGTCCGCCCGGCGCAACCGTCGAACCGAGGGAGCCGCCTGATGTCCGACTTCGTACCCGGACTCGAAGGAGTCGTCGCGTTCGAGACGGAAATCGCCGAACCCGACAAGGAGGGCGGTTCGCTCCGGTACCGGGGCGTCGACATCGAGGAGCTGGTCGGTCACGTCTCCTTCGGACATGTGTGGGGGCTGCTCGTGGACGGGGCCTTCGAGCCCGGTCTGCCGCCCGCCGAACCGTTTCCGCTCCCCGTGCACTCCGGTGACGTCCGGGTCGACGTGCAGGCCGCGCTGGCGATGCTCGCCCCGGTCTGGGGGCTGAAACCGCTGCTCGACATCGACGCGGAGACCGCCCGCGAGAATCTGGCGCGGGCCGCCGTGATGGCGCTGTCGTACGTGG
This sequence comes from Streptomyces sp. CB01249, assembly GCF_001905735.1. GTDB lineage: Bacteria > Actinomycetota > Actinomycetes > Streptomycetales > Streptomycetaceae > Streptomyces. The sequence goes on along the minus strand of NZ_LISW01000002.1, from coordinate 265,731 downwards.
CGCAGTCGGCGCGCGGACAGGGCCTGCCGATGGTCCCGCAGCGGGAGATCGACAAGGCGGAGTCCGTGGTGGAGCGGTTCATGATCCGCTGGCGGGGCGAGCCGGATCCCCGGCATGTGAAGGCCGTCGACGCGTACTGGACGTCCGCCGCCGAGCACGGCATGAACGCCTCGACGTTCACCGCCCGGGTCATCGCCTCGACCGGGGCGGACGTGGCGGCCGCGCTGTCCGGCGCGGTGGGGGCCATGTCGGGCCCGCTGCACGGCGGCGCCCCGTCCCGGGTCCTCGGCATGATCGAGGAGATCGAGCGGACCGGGGACGCCACGGCGTACGTGAAGAAGGCGCTGGACAAGGGCGAGCGGCTGATGGGCTTCGGCCACCGCGTCTACCGCGCCGAGGACCCGCGCGCCCGGGTGCTGCGGCGCACCGCCGAGGAGCTGGGCGCGCCCCGCTACGAGGTGGCGCGGGCGCTGGAGAAGGCCGCGTTGGAGGAGCTGCACGCGCGCCGCCCGGACCGGGTGCTGGCGACGAACGTGGAGTTCTGGGCGGCGATCATGCTGGACTTCGCCGAGGTGCCGGCGCCCATGTTCACGTCGATGTTCACCTGTGCCCGTACGGCGGGCTGGTCGGCGCACATCCTGGAGCAGAAGCGGACGGGCCGCCTGGTGCGCCCGTCGGCGCGCTACGTGGGCCCGGGCGCGCGGAGCCCGCGCGAGGTGGCCGGGTACGAGGAGCTGAACAGGCCGTAGGGCGGGCTCAGCCCCGACGCCTCAGTCCCGGTCGAGCGCCCAGGTCTGGAGGGCGTACGGGCGCCCCTTCTCCTCGCCCTCGATGAGCGGTACGCCGAGCAGCCGGAAGCCGTTCGCGGCGGCGACGGCGACGCTGGCCGCGTTCTCCGCCTCCAGTTCCAGGATGACCCGGTCGACGTCCAGCTCCTCGAAGGCGTACGCGGCCATCACCCGCACCGCCCGCCCGGCGAGCCCCTGGCCGCGGTGGGCGGGGCCGACCGCGTAACCCAGCTCCGTGCCCTCGGGGGCGCGCCGCAGCATGACCTCGCCGAGCGGGGCGCCGCCGTCGAGCGTGATGGCGAGCAGCACGGCCGTACCGTCCGCCCGCAGCTGCCGGGCCTTCGCCAGCCGCGCGCGGGCGGCCTCGGCGTCGAACGGCGAGACGATCGGCGTCCAGTGCGCGATGTCCGGGTGGTCGAAGAGCTCCGGCATGGCGGCGAGGTCGTCCTCGGTCCAGTCGCGCAGGACGAGCCCCTCACCGGTGAGTTCGACGTGCTGGGGGAAGGGGGGCGTGGCGCTGCTGGTCATGGTCGGGACCCTATCCGGGCGTTCCGCTGACACCAAGGCGTTTCCCGCGCCCCTCAACCCAGGGCCTCGTCCAGGAGCGTCCCCCACTGAGCGACCACCTTGCGGCGGCGGGTGGTGTCGTCGGTGAGGACGTTGGCGAGGCCGAGGCCTCGGGCCATGTCGAGCAGTCCCTGCACGGTCTCGCGGACCCCGGGCCTCGTCTCGTCGGCGCGCAGGAGGTGGACGGCGATGCGGTGGGTCTCGCGGCCCACCTTGGCCTCCAGCTCCGTGACCCGGGGGCGCAGTTGCTCCTCGTTGGACGCGGCGACCCAGAGTTGGAGGGCGGCGCGGAAGAGGGGGCCGGTGTAGAGGTCGACCAGGGCGGCGACGACGGCGGCGCGGTCCTGGTCGGGGACGGCGCGCAGGGCGGCGGAGCGTTCCTCGGCGACGTATTCGACGGCGGCGGTGAACAGGTCCTCGCGGGTGGGGAAGTGGTGCTGCGCCGCGCCCCGCGAGACCCCGGCCCGTTCCGCGACGACGGCGACGGTGGACCCGGCCCAGCCGTGTTCGGCGAGGCAGGCCACGGCGGCCTCCAGGAGGCGGCGGCGGGTGGCGCGGCTGCGGTCCTGTTTGGGGCCGGGGCTGCTGCCGCCCGGTGTCACAACGCCCATGCGGGGTCCCGTCGTTCGAGGAAGGCCGTCATCCCCTCCCGGGCCTCGTCGGAGGCGAAGAGCTGGGCGGAGCGGGCGATGAGGTCTTCGGCGTGCTGGTCGAAATTCTCCAGCACAGTAGCCGTGACCAGTGCCTTGGACGCCGCCAGCCCCTGCGGCGAGGCCCGCCGCAGATCGTCCAGTACGAGGTCCACCGAGCCGTCCACGTCGGTGGCGGCCATCGTGACGAGGCCGATGCGCTCGGCCTCGTCCGCGTAGAACTTCTCGCCGGTCAGGTAGTAGCGGGCGGCGGCGCGCGGGTCGATGCGCGGGAGCAGCGGCATCGAGATCACGGCGGGCGCGAGGCCGAGCCGTGCCTCGGTGAGCGCGAAGGTCGACCCGGTCCCGGCCACCGAGATGTCGCAGGCCGCGAGCAGCCCGAGCCCTCCGGCGCGGACGTGCCCGTCGACCCGGGCCACCACGGGCTTCGGCAGCGCGACGATCCGCCGCATCAGGGCCACGAAGTCGTGCGGGTCGGCCGGGGCCCGCAGATCGGCGCCCGCGCAGAAGGTGGTCCCGGTGTGGGTGAGCACGACGGCCCGCACCGAGTCGTCGGCCGCGCACGCGTCCAGCGCCTCCGCGAGACCGGCGACGAGCCCGGCGCTCAGCGCGTTGCGGTTGGCGGGCGAGTCGAGCGTGAGGGTGGTGACGCCGCGCGTGTGGGCGGGCGGGGCGAGCGGGCTCATCCGCGGTCTCCTTCTCTGCCGACGGTCGCGTCGAGCGTGGCAGCAGGACCGGGAACAATCAAGCGCGCTTGCATGATTTTACGCGCGTACGGGGAGGTCCGCCGTGACCAGCCACGAGGTGCTGCGCAGACGGACCGTGCCGTCCGCCGCTTCATGGCCGCGCAGGTGGTCCGTGAGGACTGCGCGCGCACGGGTGCGGGCCGCCGCGTCGGCCTGCTGCGTCAGATGGCGGCCCGGACCCGTACCCAGCAGGAAGTCCGCCGCGTCCTCGGCGCCGGTGCCCCATGTCCCGTACACCTGTGCCTGGTTGACGTCGATACGCGAGAAGCCCGCCGCCGCCAGGATCTCGCGGATGCGGTCCGGGGCGGCCAGGGAGAACATGCCGGGAAGCCCCGGGCGGCCGAAGTCGCCGACCGGGAGGCAGTCGCGGAGGGCGGCCATTGCTACGACCCACTCGTTGAGCGCGGCGTCGGCCGGGCAGACGAAGGCGAGCCGCCCGCCGGGGCGCAGCGCGTGCCCGATGTTGCCGAAGGCCGCCACGGGGTCGGCGAAGAACATCACCCCGTAGCGGCTGATCGCCGAGTCGTACGCACCGGGCTCGAAGGGGTGCGTCTGGGCGTCGGCCTGGACGAAGGAGACGTTGCCGACGCCCTCCCGCTCCGCGCGGGCCCGCGCCTCGGCCAGCATCGGCCCGGACAGGTCGAGACCCGTCGCGCTCCCCCGGGGCGCCCGGAGCGCGGCGAGGCGCGTGGTCTGCCCGGCGCCGCAGCCGAGGTCGAGGGTGCGGCCCTCCCCGACGATGCCGGCGGCGTCGAGAAGCGGGTCGTTGAAGCCGCCGTTGACCGCGTTCCAGCGGTCCTGATGGCCGGCCCAGTGGACGCCTTCGGGGCCGTTCCAGGCCTGCGCCTGCTCGGTGTTGACGATCTCGGACACGCGTGCCTCCTGACGTGGGCGCCCAAGAATGGGCGTTCGCCCAAACAGTATGGGCACATGCCCAAACACGCAATCCCCGCTACCATGCGGAGCGGTCGCGCCCACGAGGGGCGGGGACGGCAGAACGGAAGAAGGCCCATGTCACCGCGCGGAGTGGCGACGCCGGATGTGCGCGAGCGGCTGTTCGCGGCGGCCGAGCGCATCGTGGAGAGGGACGGGCCCGGCGCGCTCACCAGCCGGGCCGTCACGACGGAGGCGGGCTGCGCCAAGGGCCTCCTGCACACGCACTTCGCGGGGCTCGACGCGTTCGTCGCGGAGCTCTGCCTCGACCGGTTCGCCCGGACGGCCACGAAGGCCCGGGCCCTCCCGGCGCTCGCCGGGCAGGGGACGGTCCGGGAGAACCTGGAGGCCGTGGTCCTCGCCCTGTTCGCCTCCGGCGGCCCCGCGATCTCGGGCCTCGCCATGACCCGCCCGGCGGCCACGGTCCGCGTCCGCGAGGCCCTGGAGTCCGGCGCGCCGGGCTTCACGGCGATCCAGGAGGCCATCACGGACTACCTGACGGCCGAGCAGGACCGGGGCAGGGTGCGGGCGGCGGTGGACGCCCCGACGGCCGCCCTCGCGATCGTCGGCACCGCGCACCACCTCCTGATGACGACATGGCCGGGCGCCCCGGACCCGCGCCCGGCGATGTCGCGGCTGGTGGCGGTGCTGGTGGGGGACTCCGCGCACTAGGGCCTGTCTGACGATTCCCGTCGTCCGCCCGGAGGGCGGGCCGGGCGGCGTCAGGTGCGTGCTCTCGGCGTGCCGGCCCCAGACCCCTGTACTGGATGTACTGGGGTCTGGGGCCGGTGCGGCGAGAGTGCGTGCATGGCGCCGCCCGGCAGACGGGAATTGTCAGACAGGCCCTAGGCCTGTCCGGCGGATCACGGCCGTAGTGACAGGATCGCGGTCATGACCAACTCCCCCTTCGACGCCGTACTTTGCGATTTCGACGGGGTCGTGCGCCTGTGGGACCCGGACGGCATGGCCGCGCTCGACCGCCGGGCGGGACTGCCCGAGGGCAGTCTCGCGGCGGCCGCCTTCCGGCCCGCCCTGCTGGACGAGGCCGTCACCGGCCGGATCAGCGACGAGCGGTGGCGGCAGCGGGTGGCGGATTCCCTGACCGGGGACTGCGGGTCGGCGGCCGTCGCCCAGGACCTCGTACGCGGCTGGACGGCGCTGTCCGGTCGCGTCGACGCGGACGTCCTGGACCTGCTGACGTCCCTCCGGACCCGGGTCCCCGTGGTGCTGGTCTCCAACGCCACGACCCGGCTGGAGGCCGATCTCGCCGCGCTGGGCCTGGTGGACGCGTTCGACGCGGTGGTCAACACCGCCCGCATCGGGGTCGCCAAGCCGGACCACCGGGTCTTCGAGGCGGCGGCCCGGACCGTGGGCGCGGAACCGCGCCGCTGCCTGTTCGTCGACGACACCGCCGGTCATGTGGCGGCGGCGCGGGACGCGGGCCTGACCGGCCACCACTACCGGGGCGCCGGGGAACTGCGCGACGCCCTCGCGTCGATGGGGCTCTGACCGGCCCCGTTCACCGGGGCACGCTCCAGTGCTCGGCGACCCAGCGCTCCAGGGTGACCGGTGCGGGCAGCGCGCGGCGCAGGTCGCTCACCTCGGCCCGGAAGCCCACCTCGTTGAACCAGGCGAACATCGCGCCCATCTCCTCGCTGTGGGAGCGGAGTTGCTCGACGGGCAGCGGGACGAAGCGCACCGGCCGCCCGGCGGCGCGGGCGAACACCTCGGCCATTTGCGGCCCGGTGAGCGCGTCGCCGGCCATCTCCACGATGCGGCCGAGGTAGTCGGCCGGGGCGGCGAAGGCGGCGGCCGCGAGGGCGCCGATGTCATCGGGGCTGACCATCCGGAGCCGGGTGTCCGCGTCGAGCGCCAGGGTGAGCGTCAGCTCCTCGCCGTCCCCTCGCGGGCCCAGGCCCTCAAAGTTGGAAATGAAGAACGTCGGCCGCAGCACGGTCGCGGGCAGCCCCAGGGCCTCGATGTGCTGCTCGATCTCGCCCTTGCTCGCGAAGTGCCGTACGTCCCCGGCGCGGTCGGCGCCGTCGACGGAGCTGTAGACGACGTGCTGCACCCCCGCCCGGGCGGCGGCGTCCGCGACCGCCCGGCCCTGCCGGATCTCCCCGTCGAAACCGTCCGGCCCGGCGAAGGTCTGCACGCTGAACACCCCGTACGCCCCCACCAGGGCCGCGTCCAGGGAACGGGCGTCGTCCAGGTCCCCGCGTACGAGCACCGCCCCCGCCTCCTTCAGCGCGAGCGCGGCGGACGCGTCCGGATCGCGCACCAGCGCCCGTACGGTCCAGCCCTGCCCCAGCAGCGCCCGGGCAACGGCCCCGCCCTGCTTCCCCGTCGCGCCGGTGACCACGATGACTCGGTTGTCGGGCATGGGTGTTCCTCCTGCGTACGAGGTCCGCCCTCGGTGCGGCGGACCGGCATACCCAGACGGTGAACCCTCAAGCGCGATTGAGGTCAAGGGGAGGCGGTGAGCCGCCGCGTCACGGTCCCTCGGAGTACGGCGAAAGCGCTGTGCCGCCTTCCGTGCCGATGCCGTACACGTCGTCCGTGCTGAGGTTCTGCTGGGTGCGGTCGCCCTCGAAGAACAGGACGCGGCGCGACTTCCCCATGCGCTCGAAGCGTTTGATGAGGTCCTGGGCGAGGCCGGGAAGCGATTCGGGCGGTGCCGAGAGGGCACCGAACGTGCCGTCGTGGAAGTCGCCGGTCCGCGGGTCGCGCAGCGTCGCCCAGCCTCCCCTCAGGGGCAGGATCTGCAACAGGTACGTGTACGTGCCCGGGCTGGAGACGGCGTGCGGGGCGGTCGGCGAGACGCGCTGGTGACTCCTCTCGACCGGGACGATCAGATAGTCGCCGTCCCCTCCGGGCCCGGCCAGGATGTGCATGCGGCTGGAGCGTCCCCAGGAGGCGGGGGCCAGCACGCCTTCGCGTTCCAGGTCGAGCAGCAGGGACTGGGCGAGCCCGTCGCGGGCCGCGCCGTCGCCCATGGTGCCGGGGCGGGCCCTGCGGATGTGGAGGAGGGGCGCGTCGTCGGGGATGAGCGGAAGGAACCTGGTCACCACGGCGAGGGCTTGCTCCGTCGTCGGACGGATGGGGCCGTCCCGTACGACGATGACGCCCTCGATGGCGTCCGGATCCATGGGGGTCACGTCGGGGCGGCCGGTGGGGAGCACCGGTGCGGACAGCCCCCGGCCGCCGCAGTCCCTGTTCGCGCAGGAGGCCGCGACCACTTCCGGCGCGTCGACGGAGAGGGTGTACGAGGTCGGCCGCTGCGCCTTCAGACAGTCCCGGCACAGCGTGTACCGGCACTTCTGGCATTGCAGCCCGATGGGGTTCGTCGGCTGGATCTCCACGTCGTTGTCGGTGAACATGACCGCGTGTGTCGAGTACCAGCGGCCGTCACAGGACGAGCACGCCGTCGTGACCGGCGCCAGCAGTGCGTTCCACTGCTGCGTCTCGGTCAGGGGCTCGGGGGACGTCAGCCGCGCCGTGCGACTCTGGGCCAGCACGGTGAGCGCCACGAACAGCCCGTCGGGGTGCTCCGGATCGCGCCGCAGTCCGCGCAGGGCCTCGTCCAGCGCGGTACGGTGCCGCCCTTCCGCCAGCAGCCCCACCACCGTGTTCCGCAGGTCCGTGAGACGCGGGCTCCGTTTCCATTCCGCCAGTTCGAACCGCCGCATGGAGGTCACCGCCAATCTGCTAGTTCGGTTGCTTCGGCATGCCGCCCGGCTGCGGTCAGCGCCTGGACCGCCGCCTGCCGTGCGGCCTCGAAGAGAGCCGCGGGCAGGGGCGTCGACGACAGCAAGCGGTTGAGCTCGTTGATGGCCTCGTCCAGCCGGCCGAGCCGGATCAGCACCTGGGCCAGCGAGAGTGATCTGCGCTGCTGGTCGATCTGCGGCAGCGGAGTCGCCAGGACTTCGACCGGCGGTCTCCGGACCGCGCGGGCCAGCATCTCGGCGAGCATGGTGAACGACTGCGGGCGCTCGGACAGGTGTTGCTGCAGGCAGCTCGACAGGAGGACGCTGATGCCCTCACCGGGCGGGGTGACGGGCACCTGGGTCACCTTGGACTGCCCCCAGTAGTAGAGCTCGCTCTGCCGCTCACCGGGGCCCGAGGATGCGTAGTAGTCCAGCAGTTGCGCCCGCTGGGCGACCGGGTCGGACGCCAGGGCGAACGGGTAGGGGAGCCTGCCCGTGCACGCCTCGTAGAGGAGCACACCGAAGGAGAAGATGTCGGCGCGGGTGTCGCAGGGCTCCCGCCGCAGCACCTCGGGCGCGGCGTACGCCCAGGTGCCGCCCCGCGCGCCCGCGAAGCGTCCGTCCTGGATGCGCACCCGTTGGGCCAGGCCGAAGTCGGCGACCTTGGCCTGACCGTTCTCGTCCACGAGGACGTTCGACGGCTTGAGGTCGAGGTGGGCCACCTCCACGACGTGGGACAGGTGGGCCATTCCGGCGCACACCTGCTGAAGGAGTCCGGTGAGTGACAGCCCGGGCCCCAGTCCGATCAGGTCGGTCAGGGTGGAGGGCGCGTAGTCGAAGACGATGCCCGGCCGCCCGCGCACCTCGATGACGCCGAGCGTGGTGACGGTGTGCTGGTGCGGTTCGAGCCGGAGCAGCATTTCGAGTTCGTCGTCGCCGACGAGAGCGCCGGAGAGCGGGACCTTGATCGCGCGGCGGCCGCCGCGTTCGAGGTCATCGACAATGAGGACCCATGCCTGCCCGCCGCGGCGGATCTCCGCCACCGACCAGCGGTCGGACAGCACCTCCCCGATGGCCGCGGGCGCGCCCGCGAGAGGGGGAGGCGGCTCGTACGGTCCGGCGGCTGTCAGGTCGGTGCGGGAATCGGCGTCCAACTGGTTGATCACCCCTTCACTCGGGCGCCTCCGGCGTCATGTGCGCGTTCGGGTCGTACAGGTCGGGCGCGGAGAACTCCACCAGCATCGTTCCGCTCCCGACGCTCAGCCGGTCCTTGTCCCCGACTGGGCAGATGTCCCCCTTGGCGAGCTTCAACTGGCGTGTGGCGCCTGCCAGGAAGGCGGGGTGCGAACCGAGGTGCTGGTAGGTCAAGGAGGCCCCCACCAGGGCGAGATGACCGTGGAAACGACTGTCCCGGTGGTCCGGCAGGTACACGCGGTTGTGTACGTTGCGGCCGAACGAAACCGTGAAGTCATCCGATTCCAGAAAGAGTTCCGTCGATGCGCCGCGCACCCAGGACAGCCGGAGCGTGCCCCCGGCATAACGGCGTACGGGTGCGGCCGGCCGGAGCCGCTCGGGGGCGAGCGCGACAAGGCTCTCGGTCGGGGCGAGCAGCACGGTGTCGCGGTTCCAGTTCCCCGAGTTGAGACGGGCCGACACGATGCCGATGGCGCTGCCCGTGCCGGTGAGCAGCACCGGTGCGCCGCTCATGCCCGGCTGGGCGTGCCGGCAGCTCACCTTCACCCAGGCCCGGCCGTGCTGCGCCGTGGTGCCGACGTAGTGGCCGACGCCGGAGTCGTAGTCGCGGGACGCGGCGAATCCGCGGAGGTGGACCGGGTCGCCGGGGGTGGCGCTCGTGTGCGGAGTGAGCGTCACCGGGTCCCAGTCATCGGCTTCGCGTACCTGGATCAGCGCCACGTCGGCGGCGCCGTCCGAGGGCGGCGAGCAGTCGACGGGGAACGAGAACCCGGGCGCGGCGATCGGCTCGAAGGTCCACTGCGCGGCCCGGTGCGACGCGAGGACGTGAGCCGCCGTCGCGGCGAGCCCGTCGGCAGTGAGCACGACCGCCGTCGCCACGGGCTCACCGTCGCGCACCAGCCGTCCGATGGGGTCCACGGCGCCGCCTCAGTCCGGGAACAGCCGGTTGGCCATGTCGAGCAGGGGATCCCGGCCGGACCGGCCGTCCGCCGACAGCTGTTCCGTGTCCGAACCGCCGCCGGGAGCGCGGGAGGCCTGGACCGCCGCCGCCAGCCTGTGGCCGTTGAGGGCCGCCGTCTCGTTGGCACTCGCGCGGGACTCGGCGGCCTCGGTGCGGGCCGCCAGATCCGCCACCCGCTGCCGCTGCACCGTCGTGCCGAACAAGGCGCCGATGGCCGCGAACGCGACGGCCTCCACGGAGCCGAGGACAATGAGCAGACGCGACCAGGCGACCTCGGTCGCGTCGGTATGGAACGCCAGCCAGGCGAGCAGCCCGAGCCACAGCACGATGACGGTCACCGCGACGACGAGCGCGGCTCCGACGAGCGGCGTACCCGTCGCCGCCGCGTCCGCCGTCCCGGCGCCCGCGTCGGCGGCCGGATTCTCGGTTTCGGACACATGCCCCCCTGGGTGCTGATCCCTGACCGTCGCCAGTGATGCCTGATCGTCACTATGGTGCGCGAAGTAGCGCTGGGGCGCCCGTAATTCGAGCCACTTGAAGCACGAGGACCGTGCACGAGGCCGGCGACGACCGGGGCCTGACGCACCGCCCCCTGCGCGCCTACCCTGGACGCCATGGCCCCCACGGACTGGACCAGGCTCACCGAAGCGCGCGGACTACGGCGGCTGGGGATCGTGTGCGGGCACATCATCCGGCGGCCGCTCCTGCTCGCCGCCCTCGTGGGGGCTGCCTTTCTCGTCAACTGGCTCGGCAGGGACTTCCCCCTGCTGTACGGCGTGACACCCGTCATCGGAGCCCTCCTGCTCGGGGCCAGCATGGGCCGGTTCCGCCCGGTCGACCCGGACACCCCCGCCCCTCAGGCGTAAGGCCCCGTCACCCCGCGGCCCGCAGCACATCCAACTCGCACCCCGGCGCGGCCGGGTCGAAGCCGTGCTGGATCAGCCAGCGGTACGCGGTGAGGCTGCGCAGCGACCACCAGGCGCGGACGAGGTCCAGGTCGACGTCGGTGCCGTACCCGGTGACGAGGTCGCCCAGGCGCTCCTCGTGCCCCAGCGTCAGCGTGGCGAGGTCGAACAGCGCGTCCCCGCGCGACGCCTCGGACCAGTCGATGATGCCGGTGACCTCGTCGTCGTCGCCGGTGAACACATGGGTGATCTGCAAGTCGCCGTGCACGAACACCGGCTCCCACGGCCGCAGCGCCGCCTCCGCGATCCGGCGGTTGCGGATGACCAGCTCGGCGGGCAGCGCCTCGTGCGCGAGGAGCCAGTCGCACTCCCGCTCCAGCTCGGCCGCCAGGCCGTCCGCGCTCCGCCCGGGCCACGGCGGCAACGGCGCCTCGTGCAGCGTCCGGATCGCGGCCCCCGCCGCGGCCCAGGCCGCCGGTGACGCGGGCGACGGCTCGCCGAGGCGGCCCAGGGCCGTGCCCCGGACGGCGGCGAGCGCCAGCACGGACGGCTTCTGCCACAGCACCTCCGGCACCGGGACCGGCGCCAGGGCCAGCGCCTCGGCCTCGACGGCGATCCGCGCCCGGTCGGCGTCCACCTTCAGGAACATGTCCCCGACACGCAGCGTCGTCCGCTCGGAGTGGGCTACGACGACCTCGACCTCATCCATGCCGCCCAGTCTCCCCGTACAACGCCGCCCCCGTCAGGCCAGAGACGTCAAGTCCTCATCACTCAGCGACAGTTCGCCAGCCGCGATGTTCTCCTCCAGATGGGCCGGGGAACCGGTGCCTGGGATGAGCAGGATGTTGGGCGAACGGGCCAGCAGCCAGGCGAGCGCCACCTGCGGGACGGTCGCGTCGTGGCGCTTGGCGACGGCCTCCAGGCGCTCGGCGGTCAGGGGCTGGAAGCCGCCGACCGGATAGAACGGGACGTACGCGATCCCCGCTTCGGCACAGGCGTCGACCAGGGGATCGTCGTCGCGGCGCGCGATGTTGTACGCGTTCTGCACACAGGCGATCGGCGCCAGCTCGCGCGCCCGCGTGAACTGGTCGAGCGACACGTTGGAGATGCCGATGTGCCGGATCAGGCCCTCGTCGCGCAGGGCCAGCAGCGTCGTGAGGGGGCCGTCGAGCGGGGCGTCCTCATGACCCCGGTCGCCCATGCGCAGGTTCACCACGTCGAGCCGGTCCAGGCCGAGGGACGTCAGGTTCGCCTCCACCCCGCGTCGCAGCCCGTCCGGGGTGAGACCGCGCTGTTCGGCGGGCGGCAGCGCGATGTCCGGGCCCTCGACCAGGGCGCCTACCTTGGTGACGATCACCAGGTCGTCCGGGTAGGGGTGCAGCGCGGACCGGATCAGCTCGTTGGCCGAAACCCCGTCGCGCGCGTAGTAGTTCGAGGTGTCGATGTGATTGACGCCCAGCTCCACCGCCCGCCGCAGGATGCCGAGGGCGGCGTCGCGGTCGGGCCGCTCACCCCGGGGCCACCCCGTCAGCTTCATCGCGCCGTAGCCGACCCGGGCGACCCCCAGGTCGCCACCCATGTTCCATCGCGTGGAGTTCATGCCCCCCAACGTAGATCACCGGATCCGTTCACAACTCGCCGACGGGGAATGAGAGTTGGCCGTCGCCCCACCACACCCCACGGACCGTCCGGCCCGGCCGCCCGCTACCGCCCGTCCAGCTGCAACGGCGGGTTCGGGTCGGACTCGTCGCTCATGAAGTCCTTCATGCCCTGCCAGAGCGAGCGGGCCCGGTGGACCGTGGCGCCCCGGACGTCGGCCAGGACCTCGGCGCGCTCGCCGAAACCGGCCGGGAGCGGTGGGAGGCCGAGCGCGGTCAGGGTGTGGATCAGGAGTTCCGAGGGGTCGCCCGGGTCCCTCAGCAGCCGTGCGATCTCCCGGGCGTCGCCCTGGCCCGCCGCCGCGACGAGCAGTTCCGCGTCCTGGCGCGCGGTCTCCTGGGAGGGAGTCGAACCGGCCCCCGCCCACCGGTGCCGGGCGGCCGTCCGGCCCTTGGCGACGACGGACAGCACGCACGCGTCGGCCCCCTCGCGCCGGGCGACCAGCGTGGTCATCCCGGCGGAGTCGAACGCGGTCTCCGCCACCGCCGCCAGACCGTCGAGCCGCAGCACCGTCGCCCGGCGCCCGCGCTTGCCCGGCGCCTCCTCCGAGGGGGCCGGCTCCATCAGCGTCCACCGCCCGGCCGGGGCGAGCCGGACGGTCGCCCCGCACAGCAGCAGCTCCTGCGAGACGCGCTGCGGTGCGCCGGGCACGTACGCGATCTCATGGGCCGCCTCCGTCCGTACGGACTCCGGGAGGGGGACGCCGGGGGCGGGGACGGTGCCGTTACGGGGGACGGAGGCGGCGAGTCCGGCCCGGGCGCCGTCCCGGAAGTGCCGGAACGCCTCCAGCGGCTCGCCCGCGTAACTCCACGGGTACGTGGTGGCGTACCGCCCGATGGAGCGGTAGACGTCCAGCGATTCGGCCCAGCGTTCGCGCCCGTTCAGCACCCACACCAGGTGGTTGCGGATCAGCCGCGCCGCGTGGTCCTCGGGCGGGCGCGAGGCGGAGTACGCCTGCGCGGTGGCGATGATCGCCTCGACCCCGTCGGGGCCGGGGATGCCCCGCTTCCTCTCCCGTGGCTCGACCTCGGTCAGGGCCACGACCTCCAGGGCGCGCAGGGGTGAGCCCTCCGGCGCGTCGGCGGCGACGCCGGCCGCGTAGCCGAACATCTCCTCGTGGCTGCCGTGCCACTTGTCGGCGAGGTACTGCACGGCGTGCACATGGGTGGCCAGGTGGTGGGGCGCGCAGGCGAGCGCCTGGCCCAGGCACTCCTCGAAGACGTCGCGCGGGGCCTGGGCGCCGATGCAGTGGGGCAGAGCGGCGGACCAGGGCACCGGGTCGCCGGGGCTCGCCGCGACGGCCGCCTCGATGACGGGCAGCGCGTCGTCCAGCAGCGTGCGGAAGGCCCGGTACTGTTCCTCGCTCACGTCCTTGGCCCGCGCGGCCGTGCGGACCGCCCACGCCTCTTTGATACGCCGGAACGCGTCGACGGCGAGCGCGTCGGGATCCTCCGGCGACTCGTCCAGCCAGGCTCCCAGCCGGGCCGCGTCGGCCACGGCGATCTCGGCGAGCGCGGTGACGACCTCGTGCCGGAGCGTCCAGTCTGCCTCCGCGCGGGTGGCGGCGAGGAGCGCGCGGACCGGCTCGTACGCGCCCCGCCGGGCGGCGGCCAGCGCCTCGACGGCCCGCGCGTCCGGCGCGTCCACGACGATCGCGTGATCCGGCACCAGGCCGACCCCGGTCGCCTCCAGGTTTCTGACCATCCGCCCCACCTTGCCGAACACCCGCGCCCCCTCCGTAAAACCGTATGTACCGGCCATGATCCCCGCCGCACCGCACGCACGGCACCCCGGCTCCCGAGTCGTGTCCATCCCGCCGTCCCCGCGTGACTCGCGGGCGCGCCCCGTACCGTGCCCCCATGGGATTCTCAGGTCATCTGGTCTTCGCCCGCAGCCAACGCCCCCTGCTGGAGGCGCCCCTGTTCACCGACATCGCCCCGGAACCGGACGTCGAGGCACACGAGTGGCCGTCCCGCCCGGGCGGCTGGCGGACCCTGCAACTCAAGAACGGCATCTGGGAGTACGAGATGCTGTCCGGCCTGGTCGAATGGACCGGCGCACCGGCCTGCGTGGCCGACGTCAGCGACAGCGCCGTCGCGTTCGTCGCCGGCCTGGACACCGAGGGCCGGCACTGGCATGCCTGGCTCAACATGGACAACGCCGCGAGCGTACTTCTCGAAACTCCCGAGGACGTGGACGACGAGAGCCTGTGGTTCGACACCCCGGATTTCGAACTGGCCTTGGCCCGCAAGCGAGCGGAGCTGGACGCCGAGGTCCCGGTGACCGCCAGGCACGCTCTCGCGTGGGCGAGGGCGGCAGGCGTCCACACCACGGCCGAACAGCACCACATCGAGGAACTGCTGCGCACCCACTCCACGTTCGCGGAGGACCTGTTCGCCTCGCTCCTGGACGAACTGGACTTCCCGGAGGCCCCTCGCTCCTGACCGCAACCCGAGTGACCGCCGGGAACCCACTGCCTAGGGTGTGCGCATGTCGCTCAGCCGCATGGTCCTGTCCTCGGGCCGTTCCGTCGATCTCACCGAGATACGCATGTCCTCGACGTACGCCGGGTTCCTGGAGGGCTACCCGTGCAAGCCCGTCAACGAGATGGTGACCCGGCGGCTTCAGTGGCAGGCGGAACAGACGTTTCCCTCCACCCCGTCCCATCTGGTGCCGCCGCGCCTCACGTACAAGGACCCGACCCCCAGAGCGTTCGGGCCCGTGGTGGAGCTGCCTCCCGTGGCCTGCGTCGGCCTCTTCCGCTCGACGGCGATCGCCCCGGACCTCGACCCGGTCCTGCACCGCTCGTCCCTCGCCGTGGTCTGGTTCCAGACCCCCCTGTCCGTTCCCACGGACGAGTCCGCCGACCCCGGGCTGCGCGACCTGAACTGGGACGAATTGGCCGGGGACTACGAGCTCTAGGGCGCGTCGCGCGCGGTACCCACCGTCGGCGAAGGCGCCGGGCGGCCACCGGCCTACCGGCGTCCCTCTTCGCCCTCGGCGCATTCCTCGACCCACGCGCACAGCCGACGCATAAGGCTCAAGTAATGGGGGGTGGGGTCCTCGTCAACCCGCATGTGTGGCGCGTCCTGGAGCCACCGCTGCCACAGGCCCTCCGGCTGCCGGAAGCGGTGGGCCCGTCCGCCTCCGAGGTTCAGGTCGACGTACCGGAAAGCGCCCATGACGACGGCCTGGTCGTACGCGAGGTCGGGGCGCCGGAGATAGCGGTCGAGGTAGGCAGAGAACAGATCGGCGTCGCGCTCCGTTCCGAAACCGGCCAGGGCCACGCAATAGGCCAGGCCCGCGCAGCAGACCTCGCTGGCCAGCAGGAGTTCGCCGAGGCGCTCACGGAATTCGGTCCGGCCCGACACGGCCACCAGCCAAGCCGCAGTCCTCCGTTCCCGCCAGCCGCCCTCCAGAAGCTCGGCGATCTCATCTGCGGTGATGAGTCCCGCGTCCTCGCGGAGATCGCGCATGAAGCGGCCGCGTTCAGGATCCTCCAGGCGCAGCAGACCGCCGCCGAGCTTCAGGTAGCGCCGCTGGGGTGTGACGTAGCGGCGAACCGGGGCCGGCAACTCGGGACCTCCGTGAGGGTGGCGTATCACGCCGCCGATTCTGCCCCGCCTCGCGCGGGGAAGACTCGCGCGGGT
The DNA here is from genome assembly GCF_001905735.1 of Streptomyces sp. CB01249. GTDB lineage: Bacteria > Actinomycetota > Actinomycetes > Streptomycetales > Streptomycetaceae > Streptomyces. Next base: position 249,971 of record NZ_LISW01000002.1, on the reverse strand, counting down.
CAGCCGCCGTGGAGGCCCCACGCGTCGAGGCCCCCGTAGACGAGCGCTTCGAGGCACTGCGGGGCATCGAGGGCCACGGCCTCGCCCCGGTACACGGCGATGAGGGAGTCTTCGCCCCGCCACCAGGAGTCGGTCACGCCCTGCACTTCGGGCACGGGTTCGAACGCCCCGAGATCCAGTACGTCGACGGCCCGGCCCGTGACTCTCGTGACGGTTGTGGCCCAGCGGCGGGCATGATCGGCGAGGGCCAGGGACTCCACCCATCCCGCCGTACTGCCGTGCAGGGGCGTCCAACGCCGGGCGTCGATACCGAACGCACCGTCGGGGCCGATCACGAAGCCATAAGCCATGGACACCCGGCAGTCCCCGGCCAGGAACGACCAGCCTCCCTCAGGCGTCGCCTCGGGACAGTCGGCACCCAGGACGCGCGGACCTCCCTCGTAGAACGGGGCCGGCGGCAGGGCGAGACCGCCCCAGCGGTCCTGGAAGACACCGGCCCGCTCGATCTCCGCAGCGGGGATCCCGTGGTCGAGCCACGCGTCGCGGTGCCGCCGTACGTCCTCTCGGCGAACGCGGATGCCCTGCGTCTCGACGAATCGCCGGGCCCTGAGGCTCAGTCCGCCGGGCGCGACCGGGACGGACGACACGGGCTGGTCAGCCACGACCGCCCTCCCCCTCACCGACGTGGAGGACGGCCGACGCGATCTCCCGCACCCGCTCCGGGCTGATCCCCGTGCGCTGCTCGACGGCGAGGGGGTGCTCGGTGGGCTCCAGCTCGACGAAGGGCCGCTCACCGAGGGGACGGGTATGGACGTGCGTCTTCAGGTTGAGCGTCGTCGCCGGGTACACCGGAAGCTCCGTGGTGAGCCAGCCGAAGTACGGCTTCTCGGCCTCGCGCCCGGGTTTGTCCCACAGGTCCGAGGCCCGCGAGAAGTTCTCTCGGCTGAGCTAGACCCAGACGCCCCAGGAGAACACCTCGTCGCTGCCGATGACCGGTATCTCGATCAGTCCCTTGACGAAGTAGTGCTGCCCGTGGACCACGCACTGGTCCGTGGAGAGCAGGCAGTCGTCGGCGTCGGCGAATGCCGGATCCCATACGGCGGGAGCCTCGGCCGTGTAGTTCATCGGCAGCTCAGCGTGCTGGGCCCCGCAGCACGCGCAGGTGAAACCCGGGTGATCGGTCATGGGCTCGGAGCCTAGCGACGACCTCGCGACGTGCCCGGCGGGGGCATGCCGCACCGAGCCGTCAGGACGGAGCGCCCCCGTCCTCCCCCCGCTGCCGCCGATAGTGGCGAGCCGCCCGCGCCCGGTTGCCGCAGGACGGTTTGCACCACTCCTGGCGGCCGTGGCTCTTGATGAAGTAGCGGACGCAGCGCGGCGCGGTGCAGGAGCGGAGCTGCGTACGCTGCGGGCCGCTGAGGAAGTTGATCGCGTCGCGGGCCAGGGCGGCGAGCAGCCGGATGGACGGGGCGGTCTCGTCGGACAGCAGCCGGACGGCCGGAACTCCCTCGTCGGGCCAGTCGAGTTGAGGCGCGACCGGCTCCCGCGCAGCAGCCGCGTTGAGGCGGGCCGTCGCCTCGGCGGCGGGCATCAGGTGGTGGGCGTCCGCCGGGCTGGCGGGTGCGGGGCTGACCGCTCGGGCGAACAGGGAGCGGACCGCCTGCCGGAGTTCGATGAGGTCGCGCCTGAGGGGTTCGTCCGCGACGAGGTCGGCGGCCGACCGCTCCTGGATCCAGCGCGTCGCGCCCTCGACCGTGGCCAGGTCGTCCGCGACACCGCCGTCCCCGTCGTGACGGATCGTGCTCGCCAGTTCCAGTGCCGGCCAACGCTCCACAGGGCGCCCCTTCCTCTTCCGGTTCCGACCACTTGAACACACGCCTGCGCACACCCTAAAGTCCCTAACGGAAAAACTGAAAACAACCGTTAGAGGTGATCGCGGCATGACCCTGCTCGCACAGATCAGCGACCTGCACCTGGACGGCAGTACGCGGGCGACCCGGCGCGCCACCCGCGTCATGGACTACCTGCGCGCCCTCCCCCGCCCCGTCGACGCGCTCCTGGTCACCGGGGACATCGCCGACCACGGCACCGAGGCGGAGTACGAGGAGGCGGCCCGGATCCTGGCCGCCCCCTTCCCCGTACTCCTGTGCCCCGGCAATCACGACGTGCGACCGGCGTACCGCAAGGCCCTCCTCGGGGAGGCGCCCGGCGACGGCCCCATCAACCGGGCCCACCACATCGCCGGGACCGCGATCCTGATGTGCGACGCCACCATCCCCGGCCGCGACGAGGGGCGCCTCGACGCCGAGACGCTGGCCTGGATCGACGCCACCCTGAGCGCGCTGCCGCGGGACACCCCCGCACTGATCGCCTTCCACCAGCCGCCGGTCGAACTCCACCACCCGCTGCCCGACTCCTGCAGGCTCGAAGAGCCGGAAGCCCTGGCCGACTTGCTCGCCGCGCACCCGCAGGTCGTCGCCGTCCTCACGGGCCACGCCCACACCGCGGCCGCGTCGGCCTTCGCCGGGCGGCCGTTGATCGTCGGACCGGCGGTCACCTGGACGCTGCGGCTGCCCTGGGAAGGCGACCGGGCCGCCGACCTGGACCAGCCGCCCGGCCTCGCGTTCCACGTCCTGTCCGACGACCGGCGCCTGACCACGCACTACCGGGTCGTGCTCTGATCGTGGTCCACCCCGTCGCCGTCGCCGGGTTCCTGGTGGCGATTCTCCCCCTGATCGCCACCCCCGGCGCCAGCCTGGCCCTGCTGGTCCAGTACGTCACCGAGGGCGGCCGCCGCCGCGCGCTTCCGGTCGTCCTCGGCACGGTCACCGGCCTGTACGTCCACGCCGCGCTCGCCGCGGCCGGCCTGTCGGCGCTGGTCATGCACTCCAGCGTGGCCTTTACGGTCGTCAGGCTCATCGGCGCGGTCTATCTGATCGGCCTGGGCGTGTGGACCTGGCGGACCGCGACGCCAGCCCCGCGCCGCCGCCCGAGGCGTCGTACGGACTCCGTCTACGTCCAGGCGCTCCTGGCCAACGTCCTCAACCCCAAGGCGGCGTCCATCTACCTGACCCTGACCCCCCAGTTCCTCGCGCCCGACCACCCCCTCGGCGGTCAGATCCTCACCCTGGCCACCGCCCACGCCCTGCTGATCACGCTCTGGCTCACCGCCTGGACGTTCCTCGTCCTGCGCGCGACCCGCGTCCTCCGGACCCCCCGCTTCAAACGAACTGCCACCAGGGCCACTTCAGCGGTCCTGATCGCCCTCGGTGTCCGGAGCGCCGTCACGTAGAGCCTGCTGGGGCGCCCCCGCACTACCCCCCGACCGGCCCCACCCCCGTAGCCGCGACGGACAGTTCCCACAGCCGGGCCGCCGCGTCGGGGTCGACCGCGTAGGCGCGGACGCCGCCCTCGCCCGTGGTCCCGGTGACGGAGGCGATCTCGCAGTCCTCCAGATACACGCCGCCCCGGTCCGCCAACAGCGGTGACGTGGCTGCCCACAGGCCGGTGGCGGCGCCCTGCGAGGCGGTCTTGAAGCCCTCGCCGATCACGTTGCCGTGCTCGTCCACCCATCCGCGCTCCACCTGCTCCTGGAGCGTCATGTCCCGCTGCAACCCGGTGATGATCGCCCCGGGGTGGAGCGCGAAGGCCCGCACGCCGTCGCCCCGGCCGAGGGCGTCGAGGTGCACGGCGAAGAGCACGTTGGCCGTCTTGGCCTGGCCGTACGCGTGCCACTTGTCGTATCCGGTACGGAAGTGGGGATCGTGCCGGCGGAAGTCCGTGATGCCGTGGCCGCCGGAGCTGTAGACCACGACGCGCGCCCCGGCACCGGCGGCCAGGAGCGGGTACAGCTCGCAGGCGAGGGTGAAGTGCCCGAAGTGGTTGACCGCCAGCTGGCTCTCCCACCCGGGCCCGACGCGTCGCTCCGGGGTGGCCATGATCCCGGCGGTGGCGAAGAGCAGGTCGAGCCCGGTCAGCGTCTCGCGGAGGTGCGCGGCCGCCGCCCGTACGGTTCCGAGGTCGGCCAGGTCCATGGCGATGACCTCGACGTCCCCGCCCACCCCGGCGAGCGCGGCACGGGCGACGTCGGGCCGCCGCGCCGGAACGACCACCCGTGCCCCGGCGGCGACGAGCGCCCGGGTGGTTTCGAGCCCGAGCCCGGAGTATCCGCCGGTCACGACGGCGTTCCGGCCGGAGAGGTCGATGCCCGCGATGACGTCCTGGGCGGTGCTGGCTGCGGAGAAGGGGGAGCCGAGCGGCTGCTGTCCGATGCTGTTCATACGCCGAAGCTACGACCTGGACCGCGCTCTAGATCAAGTCCTACGCTGCGCCGCATGGCAGCAACCACCGACACCCTGGGCATAGGCGAGGTCTCCGCCCGCACCGGCCTCGGCGTCCACGCCCTCCGCTTCTACGAACGCGAGGGCCTGCTCGTGGGCCCGGTGCACCGCACCTCCGGCGGCCGGCGCCGGTACAGCGCGCTCGACGTCGACTGGCTGCTGATCTGCGTGAAGCTGCGGGAATCCGGAATGCCCCTGGCCGAGCTGAAACGGTTCGCCGACCTCGTACGCCAGGGCCCGGGCAACGAGGCCGAGCGCCTCCACCTCCTGGACACCCACCGCCAACGCGTGGACGCCCAGATCGCGGCCCTGGAGGAGTGCCGCTCGGTCATCACCTGGAAGGTCGGCGTCTACGCGGACCACCTGGCCCGCGGAAAGGCGGACGGCCTCTGGGACCCGACGGGCAGGCCCGAGGAAGCCTCTGGAAATATCGAACGATGACTACTGGTGCACCGCATGACGCCGAGTCACTTGCCGTCGGGGCGCTTGAGTGGCTGATGAAGGCTGCCCGAGACGTCGGCCACGGTCTGGCCTGGCCCTACAACCTCGCTGCCGAGCAGGTCACACCGACCCTGTACAGCGGGACGTCGGGGGTGCTGCCCGCTCTCCTCGACGCATGGCGGTACTTCGCCGACGACCGCTACGCGGACGCGGCCTCGCGTGGTGCCCGCAGCGTCGCCGCCGTGGTCGGCGAATGGGAGAACAGCGGGCTGTACACGGGGGTCGCCGGGATGGCTGTCGCGTTGCGGGGCGTGCACCGGACACTCGGCGACACCGCGGCGGGGGCGGCCGCCGACCGTGCTCTGGACGTTCTCCGGTCCCGCTTCGACGGCGAAGGGTGGAACGACTCCTACGAACTCATCGTCGGCAACGCCGGCATCGCGCTCGCCGCGCTGGAGTGCGGTGATCTCGATCTGGCCCAACGGGCCGTCGCCCGCTATGCGCGCACCGCCGAAACCACCGCCGCCGGCGTCCAGTGGGAGATCCGGGCCGGCGCCGTCCCGCGTCTGCACCACATATCGCACGGGACCCTGGGCATCGTCTACGCGCTGGCCGCCGTGGGACGCGCCGCCGACCGCCCCGATCTGCTCGACCTCGCCCTGGCCGGCGCCGCCGACGTGGTCGCGCGCGATGAGGCGGGCCCGGACGGGTTCCTCGTCGCGCACTCCGATCCGCAGCAGGAACACGAGAAGATCGAACGTCACAGCTACGGCTGGTGCCACGGCACGGCCGGCGACGCACAGGTGTTCCGCCTGCTGAGCCACATCCGGGCCGACGACTCCGCTTGGCCCGCCCTCGTCGACCGCTGCTGGCACACCCTGGTCGAATCCGGCGTTCCACGACGCATCCGTCCCGGCTTCTGGGACAACAACGGCCGCTGCTGCGGCACCGCCGGGGTCCTCGCCCTCGCCTGCGACCGCCAGGTCGAACGAGGCGACGGCGGCGACTTCGCCGATGTCCTCGTCACCGACCTCGCGGTCCGCGCGAGGACCGATGACAACGGCATCTCCTGGTCCAACTTCGAGCACCGTGAGACGCCGAGCGACCTCGCTCCCACCACTGGCTGGTCCATGGGCAACGCCGGCATCATCCGCGAACTCCTGCGCCACGCCCGCATCACGTCAAACCGCGATCCCCGGTACGCGGTCCCCTTCCCGGACCACCCGCCCACCCACTGAATCCGGCACGGGCAGGCACTCGGCCAGCAGGTCGAGGACGTCGCGCCAGGCGCGCTCCGCGTGCCGTGGGTGGTGCCCGACGCCGGGAAGGGTCGTGTGGTCGACCGGCGGGTGGTGGAAGGCGTGCAGGGCGCCGCCGTAGACCACGAAGCGCCAGTCGACGCCCGCGGACCGCATATCGGCCGTGAACGCGTCCCGTTGCGCGGGGCCCATGATCGGGTCCTCCGACCCGACCCCGGCCCACACCGGGCAGCGGATGCGCGCGGACTCGCCCGGCCGGCCGTCGCTCAGTCCGTTGACGGTCCCGATCGCACGCAGGTCGACGCCGTCGCGCCCGAGTTCCAGCGCGATCATGCCGCCGGTGCCGTAGCCGATGGCAGCGATCCGGTCGGGGTCGGCCCTCGGCTCGGCGCGCAGCACGTCGAGCCCCGCGTGACCGACGCCCCGCATCCGCTCGGGGTCGTCGAGCAGCGGCAGGCAACGGGCCAGCATCTCCTCGGGCTCGCCCAGGTACCGCCCACCGTGCAGGTCGAAGGCCAGCACTACGTAACCCAGCTCGGCCAGGGCCTCGGCCCGCCGCCGCTCGACGTCGCTGAGCCCCATGCCCTCCGGCCCGAGCAGCACGCCGGGCCTGCGGCCGTCACCGGCCGGGAGCGCGAGGTGCCCGACCATCGTCAGACCGTCGGCCGGGTACGTGACCGTGCGCGTGGTAACCGTCGTCATGAAACGGACCGTAGTCCGCACCGAGCCCGCCCGGACCGGGGTTCACCACCGGCGGAACGACGCGGGCTTCCCGTCGGTCGCGCCCTGGAATGCCGCCGACCGCCTCACCACGACCGCGGCGGCCCTCGCACAGCGGTCCGCCTCACCCGGATGAGCCCGCCCGTGCGGCCCCACGTTCTCGCTGTGCGCGACGAGCCGGAAGATCAGCGCGCGGATCAGCATCTGCGGCCAGTCGGGATGACCGCCGCCCGTCGCCAACAGCTCGGGCGGAACGTCATCGCACCCGGCGCACCTTGTTTTCGCCCGACTCCGGCAGACGCGGCCACCGGCTGCGTCGAGACGGCACGGCGCCGTACTACTTCGTCTCGTTCGGGTGACTCGTGTGCACCTGTTCAAGGAACACCGTGCGCCCCTCCACGAAGTACCAGATGCGGGCGGTGCCCTTCGCCGTCGGCTTGTGCTGCCAGCGCTCGTGGGTGGCGCCGCCTCGCCGGACCGCCCCGAGCTCACCCTTCAGCCGGTAGTTCGTGGGCGTCGTGGACAGGGGTGTCCGGGTGAGGAAGTCCCACGTCTCCGTCATTTGATTGCGAATCGTCGCGACGAGATCCCGCCACCCCTTCAGCGCGTCGGCGGTGGCGAAGCGGATCTCGTACTCGGTCCTTCTCGGAGGCCGGGGGACCAGCTCCCCCTTTTTCGCAGCGGCCACGGTCAGGGACGCTCCACGCTCTCGTCCTCGTCCAGCCATTCGGGTTCGGCACTGCCGAGTCCCGCAGCCACCGCCGTAGCCGTCTCTCTCCAGGACGTCAGCTCGGCGATCGCCAGATGCGGCTGATTGGTAGCGAAGGACGCACGCGCGGCATCAACCAGGTCCTGCGCGCAGGACTCCCGGTCGGACGGCGACAGCGCGAGCATCCAGGGGAAAGCCTTGGCCATGCGCGCGGAGAGCGGCCCGCCCTCGTCCAGCGTCACAGTGATGAGCTGCGCGGCGAAGTCCAGCAGCCGGGCACGGCCCTCTGCCTCTCGCTGGGACATCAGGACCAGCGCAGCACCATCACGGCGGGTCACCGTGACGGGGTGATTCTCGGCCTCGGCGAAGACCTCGGCCGGGTGCTTGCTCAGGTCCGAGGAGCGCCGGGTCGTGGCGGAGAGGCCAGCTGTGATGGTCATACACCGAGGGTATTCGGAACGTATTCGGAAGTCCAGGGGAGCGCGGCGATCCGGCACCCCGACAGGGTGACCTCAGCCCCCGCTCCTAAGCCTCCCGCGCCCCCGCCTCGGCGGAAGCCCCCGTCGTCCCCGTAGCCGGCGCCCCCCGGAACGACAGCACCACGGCCAGTCCGCAGCCGCAGGTGATCGCCCAGTCGGCCAGGTTCATCACGCTGAAGTCGCGGACCGCGATGAAGTCGACCACCGCGCCCTGGAAGTCGCCGGGGGTGCGGAAGACGCGGTCGGTGAGGTTGCCGAGGGCGCCGCCGAGGAGCAGGCCGAGGGCGACGGCCCACGGGGTGCTGGCCAGGCGGCGTGAGGAGCGGATCACGACGACGACCACGGCCGTGGCGACCAGGGTGAAGACGATCGTCGTCGCCGCGCCCATGCCGAAGGCGGCGCCGGGGTTGCGCTGGACGCGGAGCACCAGCCAGTCCCCGAGCACCGACACGGTCGTACGGCCTTCGAGCTTCGCGACCACCGCGAGCTTGGTCCCGAGGTCGACGGCGTACGCGAGGGCCGCGACCGCCCACAGCAGGTAGGCGCGCCTGCGCACACTTGTCGTCACGTCCGGCATGCTCGCCCTCCCGGCCCTCGTCGCACCACGGACGGCACGCTCCCGGCAGGGAACGTATCCCGCTCAGGGGCTCCCCGTCACCGTCCGCCCGCCCGGTCCCGCAGCTCCCGGCGGAGGATCTTGCCCGACGCCGCCCGGGGCACCGTCTCGATGAATTCGACCGCCCGGACCTTCTTGTACGGGGCCACCCGCTCCGTCACCCACGCCATCAGGTCCTCCGCCGTCACCGGCGCACCCGCGCCCCGGACCACGTAGGCCTTCGGGATCTCGTTGCCGTCGGGGTCCTGGACGCCGATCACCGCCGCGTCCGCCACCCCCTCGTGGCCGAGCAGCAGCGCTTCCAGCTCCGCGGGGGCGACCTGGTAGCCCTTGTACTTGATGAGCTCCTTCACGCGGTCGACCACGAAGAGCCAGCCCGCCTCGTCCACCCGGCCGACGTCGCCGGTGTGCACCCAGCCGTCCGGGTCGATCATCTCGGCGGTCGCGTCGGGGCGGCCCAGGTACCCCTTCATGACCTGGGGGCCCCGGATCAGGATCTCGCCGGGCTCCCCGGCCGGGGCGTCGGCGGACGGGTCGTCCAGGGACACGATGCGCATCTCTGTGTTCGGGAGCAGCGTGCCGACGGCCCCCGGCGGCGGGTTCTCGGCGGCGAGCGGGACGACGTGCGTGCCCGGGGACAGCTCCGTCATCCCGTACGCCTGGCGGACCGGCGGCAGCCCGAGGCGGCGGGAGCAGGCGGTGGCCAGGTCCGCGTCCAGCGGGGCGGCGGCGCTGACGATGTACTCCAGCGAGGACAGGTCGTAGCGGTCGACCACCGGGTGCTTCGCGAGGGCCAGGACGATCGGCGGAGCCACGTACAGGCCGTTGATGCGGTGCGTCTCGATCGCCGCCAGGAACTGCGCGAGGTCGAAGCGCGGGAGGACGACGACCGTGGCGCCGTGGCGCAGGGGGGCGTTCATCAGGGCCGTCAGGCCGTAGATGTGGAAGAAGGGGAGGACCGCCAGGATGCGGTGGCCCTCCCCCAACGGCACGAACGGGACCAGCTGTTCCAGGTTCGTCGCCATCGACCGGTGCGTCAGCATGACGCCCTTCGGCGCGCCCGTCGTGCCCGAGGAGTACGGGAGGGCCGCGACGTCCTCCGCCGGGTCCACGGTCACCATCGGTTCCGGGGCGGTCGTGGTGAGCATGTCCAGGAGCGAGGCGTGCCCCTCCGCGTGGTCGCAGACGAACACCTCCTCGATGCCGCCCACGAGTTCGGCCGCCCGGCGCGCGACCGCGAGCAGCGGGGACACCGTGACGATCCAGCGCGCGGAGGAGTCGCGGAGCTGCTTCGCGAACTCCTCCGCCGTGGCCAGCGGGTGCACCGTCGTGACCGTGGCGCCCGCCCGCGTCGCGGCGTGGAAGACGGCCGGGTACGCGATGGTGTTCGGGCTGTGCAGGGCGAGCACGTCGCCCTTGACCAGCCCGGCGGCCGCGAGTCCGGCCGCGATCCTGCGGTGGAAGGCGTCGAGCTGCGCGTAGGTGAGGCGGCTGCTCTCGTCGGTGCCGTCGATCAGGGCGACGGTCTCGCCGAACCGCTCGGTGGCGTGCCCGAGCACCGCGTCGTGGATGGCGGCGTCGAGCGGCTGTACGTCGGGGTAATCGCTGCGGAACACGTGCGCCATGCTGGGTCGGTCCCTTCGGTGCGGTGGGGGCGGCGGCCTCTCGCGTGCGTACGGGCAACTGTGCGCCTCTCAGTACGACTTGGGGAGTCCCAGGGTCTGGTGGGATACGTAGTTCAGGATCATTTCCCGGCTGACCGGGGCGATCCGCGCCACCCGCGCCCCCGTGATCAGCGAGGCCAGCCCGTACTCGCGGGTGAGCCCGTTGCCGCCCAGCGTGTGCACCGCCTGGTCCACCGCCCTCACGCACGCCTCGCCCGCCGCGTACTTCGCCATGTTCGCCGCCTCGCCCGCGCCGAAGTCGTCGCCCGCGTCGTACAGCCGGGCGGCCTTCTGCATCATCAGGCGGGCCAGTTCGAGTTCGATGTGGGCCTGGGCCAGCGGGTGGGCGATGGCCTGGTGGGCGCCGATGGGCTCCTTCCAGACCTGGCGCGTCTTCGCGTACTCGACCGCCCGGCCGAGCGCGTAACGCCCCATGCCGATACCGAAAGCCGCGGTCATGATGCGCTCCGGGTTGAGCCCGGCGAAGAGCTGGAGCAGCCCCGCGTCCTCATCCCCCACCAGCGCCTCGGCGGGCAGCCGCACATCGTCCAGGACCAGTTCGAACTGCTTCTCCGGGGCGTGGACCTCCATGTCGATCTGATTGCGCTGGAAGCCGGGCGTCTCGCGCGGGACGATGAACAGGCACGCCTTGAGCTTGCCGGTCCGCGCGTCCTCCGTGCGGCCGACGATCAGCGTGGCGTCCGCGATGTCCACGCCGGACACGAACACCTTGCGGCCGGTGAGCAGCCAGTCGCCGCCGTCCCGGCGCGCCGTGGTCGTGATGCGGTGCGAATTGGAACCGGCGTCCGGCTCGGTGATGCCGAACGCCATGGTGAGGGAGCCGTCGGCGAGCCCGGGGAGCCACTGCCGCTTCTGCTCCTCCGTGCCGAAGCGGGATATCACCGTGCCGCAGATCGCGGGCGACACGATCATCATCAGGAGCGGCGAGCCGGAGGCGCCCAGCTCTTCGAGGACGATGGACAGCTCCGCCATGCCCGCGCCCCCGCCGCCGTACTCCTCGGGGAGGTTCACGCCGAGGAAGCCCGCCTTCGCGGCCTCGGCCCACAGCTCGCGGGGGTGGGCGCCCTCGCTGACGAGGGACTGCATGTACTCCCGCCCGTACCGCTTCCCGAGGGCGGCGACGGCGGCGCGCAGGGCCTGGTGCTCTTCGGTTTCGAGGACGGTGCTCATGCGGGCTGCTCCTCAGAAGGGTCCGTGGATGATTCGGTGACTACGGCGAGCAGGGCGCCGACCTCCACCTGGAGGCCGGGCGCGGCGTGCAAAGCGGTGAGGGTGCCGGAGGCGGGGGCGAGGATGCGGTGCTCCATCTTCATCGCCTCCAGCCAGATCAGCGGCTGCCCGGCCACCACGTCCGCCCCCTCCGCGAGGCCGTCCGCGAGGCGGACCACCGTGCCGGGCATGGGCGCGAGCAGCGAACCGGGTTCGGTGCGGTCGGCCGGGTCGGTGAAGCGGGGCAGGGCGGTGAAGGTGTACGCGCCGGAGGCGGTGTCGACGTGGACCTTGCCGTCGGCCGGGAAGACGTCGAAGTGCCTTGTGACGCCGTCGTGTTCGAGGGTGACGCGGGCGCGGCCCGCCGACACGACGCGGATGCCGTCGGTGCCGACGGTGAGGCCGCCGTCGCGGGTCGGGCGGTACGTGATCTCGTGCTCGCCGCCGTCCGGTTCGCTGCGGTAGCGGCGGAGCTGGGGCTGCGAGGGGAGGTTGCGCCAGGCGCCGAAGCGGGTGAAGCCGCCCCTGGTGGCGGAGGTGGCGTTACGGGCCGCCTCGGCCACGGCGGCGGCGGTGGCCGCGAGCCGGGTCGCGGCTGCGTCCGGGGCGCGGGTCAGCTCCGGCAGGTGCCGGTCGTAGAACCCGGTGTCCAGCCGCCCGCCCACGAAGTCCGGGTGGCGCAACGACCGGACGAGTAGGTCCCGGTTGGTCACCGGCCCGTGGATGCGCGCCCGTTCCAGCGCGCGGGCGAGCAGCCGCACCGCCTCGGCCCTGGTCGGGGCCCGGGCGATCACCTTGGCGATCATCGGGTCGTAGTGCACGCCGATCGTGTCGCCGCCGGTGTACCCGGTGTCGAGGCGCACTCCCGGCACGTCCAGCGAGAGCAGTGCTCCGGTCTGCGGCTGCCAGTCTCGCGCCGGGTCCTCCGCGTACAGCCGGGCCTCCACGGCGTGCCCGGAAGGCGACGGGGGCTCGGCGGCCGGCAGCGGCTCGCCCTCCGCGATCCGGAGCTGGAGCGCGACGAGGTCGAGCCCGAACACCTCCTCGGTCACCGGGTGCTCCACCTGAAGCCGCGTGTTCATCTCCAGGAAGTACGGCCGCCCGCCGGGTGCGACCAGGAACTCCACGGTCCCGGCCCCCCGGTAGCCCACGGCCCGGGCGGCCGCCACCGCCGCCTCGTGCAGCCGCTCCCGCAGCTCGTCCGGCAGGCCCGGCGCGGGCGCCTCCTCGATGACCTTCTGGTGCCGCCGCTGGAGCGAGCAGTCCCGGGTCCCGAGCGCCCACACCCCGTCGTGCTCGTCGGCCATGACCTGGACCTCGACGTGCCGGCCGCGTTCCACGTACGGCTCGGCGAACACCTCGCCGTCCCCGAACGCGGACAGCGCCTCGGCCCCGGCGGCGGTCAACTCACCCGGCAGATCGACCAGTTCCCGGACGATCCGCATCCCGCGCCCGCCGCCACCGGCCGCCGCCTTCAGCAGCAGCGGCAGGTCCTCGGCTGTCGCGGCGGCCGGGTCCACGGGCGCGAGGAGCGGCACCCCGGCGGCGGCCATCAGCTCCTTGGCGCGGGTCTTGGACGCCATCAGCTCGATCGCCTTGACGGGCGGCCCGATCCACCGCAGCCCGGCGTCCTGCACGGCGGCGGCGAAGTCAGCGTTCTCGGAGAGGAACCCGTAGCCGGGGTGCACGGCGTCCGCCCCGGCCGCGAGCGCGGCGGCCACGACGAGATCGCCGCGCAGATACGTGTCGGCGGGGGCCGCGCCCGGCAGCCGTACGGCGGTGTCGGCCTCCCGGACGTGCAGCGCACCGGCGTCCGCGTCGGAGTACACGGCGACGGTGGCGATGCCGAGGGCCCGGCAGGTGCGGAAGATCCGGCAGGCGATCTCGCCCCGGTTGGCGACGAGCAGACTGTTGATCACGTGGAGCTCCCTCACATCCGGAAGACGCCGAAGCCGCCCCGGGCGCCCTCGACCGGTGCGGTGTGGATGGCGGACAGGCACAGGCCGAGGACGGTCCGGGTGTCGCGCGGGTCGATGACCCCGTCGTCGTACAGCCGCCCGGACAGGAACATCGGCAGGGACTCGGACTCGATCTGCTGCTCGACCATCGCGCGCAGGGCGGCGTCCGCCTCGTCGTCGTACGGGCGGCCCTTCGCGGCGGCCGAGGCGCGGGCGACGATGGAGAGCACCCCGGCGAGCTGCTGCGGACCCATGACGGCGGACTTGCTGCCGGGCCAGGCGAACAGGAAGCGCGGGTCGTAGGCGCGGCCGCACATGCCGTAGTGCCCGGCGCCGTAGGAGGCGCCCATCAGGACCGACAGGTGCGGGACCTTGGAGTTCGAGACGGCGTTGATCATCATCGCGCCGTGCTTGATGATGCCGCCCTGCTCGTACTCCTTGCCGACCATGTAGCCGGTGGTGTTGTGCAGGAAGAGCAGCGGGATGTCGCGCTGGTTGGCGAGCTGGATGAACTGCGCGGCCTTCTGCGACTCCTCGCTGAAGAGGACGCCCTGCGCGTTGGCGAGGATGCCGACCGGGTAGCCGTGCAGCCGCGCCCAGCCGGTGACCAGGCTCGTCCCGTACAGCGGTTTGAACGCGTCGAAGTCCGAGCCGTCGACCAGCCGGGCGATGACCTCGCGCGGGTCGAACGGCACCTTGAGGTCCCCCGGCACGATGCCGATGAGCTCGTCCTCGTCGTACTTGGGCGGCTCGGCGGGGCCCGGATCGGCGTGCGCCTTGCGCCAGTTGAGGCGTGCGACGATGCGGCGGGCCTGGCGCAGCGCGTCCGGCTCGTCCACGGCGAAGTGGTCCGCGAGCCCGGACGTGCGGGCGTGCATCGCGGCACCGCCGAGCGATTCGTCGTCGCTCTCCTCACCGGTCGCCATCTTGACGAGGGGCGGTCCGCCCAGGAAGACCTTCGAGCGTTCCTGGATCATCACGGTGTGGTCGGACATGCCGGGGACGTACGCGCCTCCGGCGGTCGAGTTGCCGAAGACCACGGCGACGGTGGGGATTCCGGCGGCGGAGAGCCGCGTGAGGTCGCGGAAGAGCGCGCCGCCGGGGATGAAGATCTCCTTCTGCGACGGCAGGTCCGCGCCGCCGGACTCGACCAGGCTGATGACCGGCAGCCGGTTGGCGAAGGCGATCTCGTTGGCCCGCAGCGCCTTCTTCAGCGTCCACGGGTTCGATGCCCCACCGCGTACGGTCGGGTCGTTGGCGGTGATCAGGCACTCCACGCCCTCCACCACCCCGATCCCGGTGACGAGCGAGGCCCCGACCGCGTACTCACTGCCCCAGGCGGCGAGCGGCGACAGCTCCAGGAACGGTGTGTCCGGGTCGAGCAGCAGCTCGATGCGCTCGCGGGCGAGCAGCTTGCCGCGCCCCCGGTGCCGCTCGACGTACTTCTCGCCGCCGCCCTCCAGCGCCTTGGCGTGCGCGGCCTCCAGCTCGGTCAGCTTGTCGAGCATGGCGGCCCGGTTGGCCGCGTAGTCGGGGCTCGCGGTGTCGAGCCCGGTGGGCAGGACGGTCATGCGGGCACCTCCAGAAGGGTCACGGGCATCTCCAGGTGACGAGCGCGCAGCCACTCGCCCAGCGCCTTGGCCTGCGGGTCGAAACGGTGCTGCGCGGCGACGCCTTCGCCGAGCAGCCCGTGCACGGTGAAGTTCAACGCCCGCAGGTTGGGCAGGACATGGCGTACGACGGTGAGCCCGTCGGTCTCCGGGAGGAGCGCGCGGAAGCGGTCGACGGTGAGCTCGTGCGCCAGCCAGCGCCACGCGTCCTCGCCCCGGACCCACACCCCGACGTTGGCGTCCCCGCCCTTGTCCCCGCTCCGGGCCCCGGCGACGCGGCCGAGGGGGGCGCGCACGACCGGCCCGGGCTCCAACGGCGGTGGCAGCGGAGGCAGTTCGACGTCACACAGCGGCTGCGTCCGCACAGGCGCTTCGACGACGCGGCGCGTCCCGTCCGGCAGTACGGCCACGTGCTCCACGTCCTCCGCCGGTACGTACCGCGCCTCGAACACCCCGTACGGCGCGCCCTTCCCGGGCGGGGCGGTGACGTGGAAGCCGGGGTAGCTGCCGAGGGCCAGCTCGATCGCCGCGCCGGTCAACGCGCGTCCCACGGGCTCCTGTTCGGGGTCCCGGACGACCAGCCGGAGCAGGGCGCTGGCGGTCTCCTCGGTGTCGGCGTCGGGCCTGTCGGTACGGGCCAGCTCCCAGCGGACTTCCCCGGGCTCCCGTCCGGCGCGCGCGAAGACGTCCGCGAACTGGTCCCGGACAAGCGCCGCCTTGGCCTCGATGTCGAGACCGGTGAGTACGAAGACGACTTCGTTGCGCCAGCCGCCGAGCCGGGTCAGCCCGGCCTTGAGCGTGGGCGGCGGGGCCTCCCCGCGTACGCCGGAGATCCGGACCCGGTCCGGCCCCTCCTGCGTCAGCCGTACGGTGTCGAGCCGGGCGGTGACGTCGGGGCCCGCGTACCGGGCGCCGCCGGTCTCGTAGAGGAGTTGCGCGGTGACCGTGCCGAGGTCCACGACGCCCCCGGTGCCGTCGTGCTTGGTGATGACGGAGCTGCCGTCCGCGTGGATCTCCGCGACCGGGAAGCCGGGGCGGCGGATGTCGTGGTCGCGGAAGAAGGCGTAGTTGCCGCCGGTGGCCTGCGTACCGCACTCCAGGACGTGCCCGGCGACGACGGCCCCGGCGAGCGCGTCGTGGTCCTCGGGGCCCCAGCCGAAGTGGGCGGCGGCTGGGCCGGTGACGAGGGCGGCGTCGGTCACCCGGCCGGTGACGACGACCTCGGCACCGGCCCGCAGGCAAGCCGCGATGCCTGCCCCACCAAGGTACGCGTTGGCCGTGAGGAAGCCCTCCGGTACGGGGATGTTGTCGCCCTCCACATGAGCGACCCGCACCGGCACGCCGACCTTCACGGCCAGCTCCCGGATCGCGTCGGCGAGCCCGGCCGGGTTCAGGCCACCCGCGTTGGTGACGATCCGCACCCCGCGTTCGCGGGCCAGCCCGAGGCCGTCCTCCAACTGCCGCAGGAACGTGGAGGCGTAGCCGCGCGCCGGGTCCTTGAGGCGGCTGCGGCCGAGGATGAGCATCGTCAGCTCGGCGAGATAGTCGCCGGTGAGGACGTCGAGCGGGCCGCCGGTCAGCATCTCGCGCAGGGCGTCGAAGCGGTCGCCGTAGAACCCGGAGGCGTTGCCTATCCGGAGGGGCGCGGGCGCGAGACCCGCGGGCTCCGTCATCGGTCCCCCTTCGGCGGCCGCCCCGCCCCCGCGGGCCCCGCGAACGCCTGCGCGATCGACAGCCAGGCGTCGGCGTCCGCTCCCTCCGCGCGCACCGCCAGGTCGTCGCGGTGGGCGCGCTGCGTGACGAGCAGGCAGAAGTCGTGCAGCGGCCCGGTGACCCGCTGGCCGGCATCCTCGGGGCCGTACGTGATCAACTCGCCGCCGGGCGCGGTCAGTTCCACCCGGAACTCCTCGGCGGGCGGTTGCTTGCCCCGTACGAAGTAGGCGTAGTCGCGGGCCCGGACCCCGATCCGGGCCACGTGGCGCAGCCGGGCGGTCGGGGTGCGGGTGACCCCGAGGGCGTCGGCGATGTCCTGGCCGTGCGCCCAGGTCTCCATCAGCCGCCCGGTCGCCATGGAGGCGACGCTCATCGGCGGCCCGTACCAGGGGAACTTCGCCCCGGCGGGCGCCGCGCGCAGGGCCTCCTGCAAGCGCTCCCGGCCCTCGCGCCAGCGGACGAGCAGCGCGTCCGGCGGATACGCGGCGACGATCTCCCCGGCGGCCCGGTCCACGAAGCCCTCGGGGTCCTCCATGGCCTTCGCCACCTCGTCCCCGAAGCGGCCGGGGTCGGTGACGGAGATCAGCGCGACGTCGTCCGTCCAGCTCAGGTGCGCGATCTGATGGGCGAGCGTCCACCCCTCGGCCGGGGTCTCCCCCGCCCACTGTCTCGCGCTCGCCCCGGCGACGAGCAGGTCGCACTCCAGGCTCTCGCTGCGCAGATCATCCAGCACGGCTGAGGCATCGGACACGGTGCGCTCCCCTCGGGGCGTGACGGCGTGCCCGGGAGCCTGCCAGCGCGGCGGCGAACAATCAAGCAAGCGTGCATGATTTTTTTATGACAGGCCCGGCGGGAGTCGGCCCCGCGCTCCGGTCAGCGGGCGCGCCGCTCGGCGTCGGCATGCCACCAGCGGGGCGGGGAGGCGCCGGTCACCCGGGACGACGGCTGGTCGGGATGCAGTCCGAGCGGCCGCAGCGCGTCGGCGCGCACTTGGACGTCGAACCAGCCGCGCCAGTGCCCGTCGGGCCCGATGCCGCAGGCCAGGTCCACCTGGATCTCCCCCGGCGCGAAGGGCATCCAGTCGATGCCCCGGTCCCGCAGTCAACCGCGCACGGCCGCCATCGGCGGGAGGCGGCCCGGCAGGTTCTCGTAGGCGGCGACGGTGATCCACTCGGCGGGCGGGGTGTCCATGGACCCATGATGCGGGGCGCCGGTTGCCCGGCGCCCCGGGGCCCACGGCTCAACGAGCGGGCTGGCGGGGTCCCTTCGCCTCCGACACCGGCTCCGCCTCCCGGGAGGCGACCCGCGGCACGGCCGCGTTCCGCAGCAGTACCGCCGCAAGGACCAGGGCCACGGTGACGAGCCCGGCGCCCACGCGGAAGGCGAGCCGGTAGCCGGAGGTCAGGGCCTCCACCGGGCTCGCGCCCCCGCCGAGCAGCGTGTCCGTGTGCGCGGTGGCGAGGGTGCTGAGGACCGCCAGGCCGAACGCGCTGCCGATCTGCTGCATGGTGTTGAACATGCCGGACGCGATGCCCGAGTCCTCCGGCGTCGCCCCGGACATCGCGAGCGTGGCCAGCGACGGCATCGCGAGGCCGAAGCCGATGCCCAGCGGCAGCAGGGCCGGGAGGACGTCCGCCGCGTAACTCCCGTCCGCCGGTACGCGCCCCAGCACCGCGAGCCCCGCCGCGATGAGCGCGAGCCCCGGCAGCAGGACCGTGCGCGGGCCGAAGCGGGCGATCAGCGCGGGCGCGAGGCCGAGGGACAGGGCCCCGATGGCGACGGAGACCGGGAAGAGCCCGAGGCCGGTGTGGATCTCGTCGTAGCCGAGCACCTTCTGCACGTACAGCACGCACAGGAACTGGAAGCTGAACATCCCGGCCACCATCAGCGCCTGGATCCCCATCGCCCCCGCGACCACCCGCGACCGGAACACACGCAGCGGAAGCAGCGGGTGGGCCGCCCTCGCCTGACGTACGACAAAGCCGAGCAGCAGGGCGAGGGCGGCGGCGCCGAGGCCCAGCGTGCGGCCGGAGGCCCAGCCGTGCGCGGCAGTCCCGACGATCGCGTAGACGCCGAGCATCAGGGCGGCGGTGACCAGGAGCGCGCCCGCGGCATCGGTGCCCCGCCCGAGCCCGACCCCGCGTTCGGGGGCGAGGACGCGTCCGGCGGCGAGTACGGCGGCGACCCCGATCGGCACGTTGACGACGAAGATCCAGTGCCAGCTGAGGGCCTGCGTGAGGACGCCGCCCGCGAGGAGGCCGAGCGAGCCTCCGGCGGACTGGACGAAGCTGTAGACGCCGATGGCCTTCGCCCGCTCCCTGGCCTCCGGGAACAGGGTCACCACCATGCCGAGCGTCCCGGCCGACGTCACCGCGCCGCCGACACCTTGGACGAACCGGGCGGCGAGGAGCATCGCCGGTCCCTGGGAGACGCCGCACAGCAGCGAGGCCGCCGTGAAGAGGGCGAGCCCGGCGACGAAGACGCGCTTGCGTCCGACGAGGTCGCCCAGGCGGCCGGAGAGCAGCAGCAGACCGCCGAAGGGGACGAGGTAGATGTTGACCACCCAGGCCAGGGCCGACGGCGAGAAGCCGAGGTCGCGCTGGACGGCGGGGAGCGCCACGTTGACGACGGTCCCGTCCAGGATGACCATCAGCTGCCCCGCGCACAGGACCGCGAGGGCGCGCCAACGGGAGGACGGGGCGGATGCTTGGCTTCTCGACACGGCGACTGCCTCCAAAGGTGCACGACTTGTTACAGGCGTCATCCTCTGTAACCATCAGCCGTGGCGTAAGGAGGCACTTTCATGTCACGCAGTCACACCGATGTGTCCGACCAGGTCATCGGCGAGGCGTGCCCGCTCACCGAGGTCCTCGACCACGTGGCGGGCAAGTGGAGCATCGGGATTCTGGTCGCGGCGGCGCACGGGCCGGTCCGGTTCACCGAGCTGGAGCGGGCGATCACGGGCATCAGCCGCCGGATGCTCACGCTGAACCTGCGCAAGCTGGAGCGCGACGGGCTGCTGATCCGGACCGTGTATCCGACCGTGCCGCCCAAGGTGGAGTACAGCCTCACCCCGATGGCCCGCGAGCTGCACGCGACCCTCACCGGGCTCGTCGGCTGGGCGGAGCGCCACCGGACGGACATCACGGCGGCCCGCGCCGCGTACGACGCGGGCGGCACGGGCACGGGCGGCACAGGCGGCACGGCGGCGTCCTGACCGGCCGCCGCCGCCGGGCCTACCGCTTCGCGACCCCCCGCACCTGACTCCGTACCGCCCCCATGCTCGCCCCGATGACCAGGGCGATGGCGAGGGCGTCCGTCAGGGACAGGGCCTGATGGAGGATGAGGAATCCGGCCATGGCGGCGATCGCGGGTTCCAGGCTCATCAGGATGGCGAAGGTGGGCGCGGGCAGGCGGCGCAGCGCGATGAGTTCCAGGGTGTACGGGAGCACGGAGCTGAGCAGCGCGACGGCCGCGCCGAGCCCGAGCGTCGTGGGGACGAGGAGCTTGGAGCCCGCGTCCATGATGCCGAGGGGCAGCGAGAGGAGCGCGGCGACCACCATCGCCAGGGCGAGGCCGTCGGCCTGCGGGAAGCGGCGGCCGGTGCGGGCGCTGAAGACGATGTACGCCGCCCACATCACCCCGGCCCCCAGCGCGTAGGCGGCGCCCACCGGGTCGAGCCGGTCGAAGCCTCCGCCGCTGAGCAGGACGACGCCGCCGAGGGCGAGGGCCGCCCAGACGACGTTGACCAGGCGGCGCGAGGCGATCACGGACAGGGCGAGCGGGCCGAGCACTTCGAGGGTGACGGCGGCGCCGAGCGGAATGCGGTCGGCGGCCTGGTAGAACAGCGTGTTCATGCCGCCCATGGCGATACCGAAGGCGACGACGGTGCCCCAGTCGGCCCGCGAGTGGCCGCGCAGCTTCGGCCGGCAGACGACGAGCAGGACGAGCGCGGCGGCGGCCAGCCGCAGCGTGACGACCCCGAGCGCCCCGGCCCGGGGCATCAGCAGCACCGCGATGGCGGCGCCGAACTGCACGGACAGCGCGCCCGCGACCACCAGCGCGACCGGGGCGAGCGCGGCCCGCCGCCCGCCGGGGCGCTCCGGACCGCCGAGCGCCGGGGAGGCGACCACCTCCGGCACGGCGACGGCAGCGGCTGCGGCCGGTTCTGCGGCGGCGGTCTGGTGGTTCACCGGGGGCCTGCCCTTCTGACTCCTGAAACGTGCGGTATTGCCTCACCAGCCAGGTTAACGGTCAGAAATTGACAAGTTGAAATCAGAAACAGAACAGGTCCCACCACAAGCTCTTCCCAAAGGGATCGTCAATTCTCATATAGTGACGGGGACTTAACTGGGAATCTCCTGTTCCACTAGTCACGTTTGTCGCTCACGTCACACAGGTCCGAATCGCCCCCGTCCGCCGCCGTCCGCCCCAAGGACTCCGCTTTGCGCCCCTCTACCCGGCCGACCGCACTGGCCCTTCTGGTCACGGTGGCCCTCTCCGCAGCCCTGAGCGTGTGGGCGACCTTCGCCGCTCCCGAATCGGCCAGGACCGCGGTGGCCTGGGGCTCCGGCGGAGCCGCCCTGCTCCTCGTGGCCGCCGTCACCACCGCCGTCCACGCCCGGGCCACCGTGCGCCGCCTCCGCGCGACGCACGCCGCCGAGAGCGGCCGGTTCACGGCGGAGGTCTCCCGCATGGTCTCGGCCTCCGCCGCCGACGCCCAGCGGTTCACCGCGGAGAACGCCCGCCTCAAGGCGGCCGCCGCCGCGGAGACGGCGAAGGCCAGGGAGGAGGCCGAGGCCGGCACCGCCCGCCTCACCGCCGAGAACGCCCGGCTCAAGGCCCGCGCCTCGCGCGCCGAGACCGAGCGCTCCGCCGCCCTCACCGCCTGCGCCAACGCGGCCGGCCGGATGCAGGCCCTGGCGACGAGCATGCTCGCCGACCTCCGCGAGATGGAGCACCGGCACACCTCCGAGGACGTCCTCGCCGACCTCCTCCACCTCGACCACCGCACCGCCCAGGCCGGCCGCCTCGCCGACTCCATCGCCGTGCTCACCGGCGCCCGCTCCGGACGGCGCTGGGCCAAGCCCATCGTCATGGAGTCCGTGCTGCGCGGCGCGATGGGCCGGATCAGCGGCTACCAGCGCGTCCGGCTCCACTCCACCAGCGACGTCGCCGTCTCCGGCCACGCCGCCGAGGGCGTCATGCACGCCCTCGCCGAGCTCCTCGACAACGCCGCGAACTTCTCGCCGCCCACCGCCGAGGTCCATGTGTACGTGGAGGAGGTCCCGGCCGGAATCGTCGTCACCGTCGAGGACAGCGGCCTCGTCATGAGCGACGTGCAGCTGCGCCGGGCGGAGCGCGCCGTCTCCGCCGACGACGCCGACCTCACCGGCCTGACCGGCACCCGCCTCGGGCTCGCCGTCGTCGGCCGGCTGGCCCGCAAACACGGGCTGACCGTCTCCTTCCGGCCCTCCGCGCGCGGCGGCACCGGCGCGCTGATGATGCTCCCGCAGGAGATCGTCACCCGCGCCACCACGCCCCGGACCACCCCGGAACCCGCGCCCGCCGCCTCCGCGCCCGCCCCGGCGGCCGCCCCCGCCGGGACCGAGCCCGAGCCCGTCCACACCCTGGGGACGGACCCCGCCGCCCGGCCGTCCGCCCCCGAGCCCATGCGCTCCGACTCCGCCTCGGAGACCACCGGCAACCTCCCGAAGTTCGGCGAGAGCGGCCTGCCCAAGCGCTCGCGCGGGCGCACCCTGGCCGCCGCCGAGGCCAGGGCCCGGGCCACCGCCCCCGAACCCGCCGGGGAGACCGGCGCGGCGGAGGGCGCACCCGACCCCAAGGCCCGGGCGGCCCGCTTCAGCAGCTTCCGCAACGCCGTACGGCCCGACTCCCCACCCCCGGAGGACAGCTCCCGATGACCGCCACCACCGACGAGAAGCTCAACTGGCTGCTGGAGGGGCTCCTCGAACGGACCCCCGGCGCCCGGCACGCCCTCGTGCTGTCGAGGGACGGCCTCAAGCTGTGCCGTACGCCCGAGCTCTCCGTCGACCAGGCCGACCAGCTCGCCGCGATCTCCGCCGGCATCCAGAGCCTGTCCCACGGCGCGTCCGTGGAATTCGGCAACGGCAGCGGCGGCGTCCGCTCCGCCATGGCCGAGTTCTACGGCGGCATCCTCTTCATCGTGGAGGCGGGTGCGGGCGCCCACCTCGCGGTCGTCGCCGCCGAGAGCGCCGACGTGGGCCTCGTCGGCCACAACATGAGCGAGCTGGTCGAGCAGCTGGGCGAGCACCTGGTCGCCCCGCCGCGCGAACCCCTCGACGCGGTCGCCGCCGCCCGGGGCACGGCCGTATGACACCCCGCTCCCGCCCCGGCAGGGACGACGCGCCGGACCGGCTGTACACCCTGACGGGCGGCCGCACCCGGTCCGACTCCGCCGCCTTCGACCTGGTCACCCTGGTCGTCGCCGAGTGCGAGCCGGCCCCCGGCATGCAGTCGGAGCACGTGGCGATCCTCCGGATGTGCGAGCGGCCCACCGCCGTCGTGGAGATCGCCGCCGATCTCGACCTGCCCGTGAGCATCGTGCGCATCCTGCTCTGCGATCTGCTCGACACCGGCCGGATCAGCGCCCGCCATCCGCGTACCGCACGCGTATCGGACCGGCTTCCCGCCCCCGACATCCTGGAACAGGTGCTCGTTGGACTCCGCAACCTCTGACCGCGCCGCCCTGAGAGCGACGGCCGACAACGGACTGAAGATAGTCGTGGTCGGCGGCTTCGGGGTCGGCAAGACCACCATGGTCCGATCCGTGAGCGAGATCCGTCCGCTCAACACGGAGGAGACGATGACCCGCGCGGGCGAGGCGGTCGACCACCTCGACGGCGTCGGGTCCAAGACGTCCACCACGGTCGCCTTCGACTTCGGCCGGATCAGCCTGGACGAACGCTCGGTGCTCTACCTGTTCGGCGCGCCCGGCCAGGAGCGCTTCTGGTTCCTCTGGGACCGGCTGTTCTCCGGCACCCTGGGCGCCGTCGTCCTCGTCGACACCCGGCGCCTGGCCGATTCCTGGTACGCGATCGACCGCCTGGAGCACCACGGCACGCCGTTCATCGTCGCCTGCAACGACTTCGGCGGCCCGCTCCACACCGAGCAGCAGATCCGGGAAGCGCTCGACATCTCCCCGGACGTCCCGCTCGTGGAGTGCGACGCGCGCGACCGGTCCTCCAGCAAGTACGTGCTGATCACCCTGGTCGAGCACCTGCACCGGCTCTCGGCGGCCCGTACGGGGGACACCCCCGCACCCGCCGAGGACACCCCCGCCCTGACCCCGGAGCCCACCCCGTGACCGAGTGCCCCCACGCGGCCGGTGCCGTGCCGCTGTCCGGACCCCGCTTCCAGGGCGACCCGGTGCGGCTGTACCGGGAGATCCGGCGCGACCACGGAGCCGTGGCGCCCGTCGTCCTGGACGGCGGGCTCCCCGCCTGGCTGGTCCTCGACTACCGCGAACTCCACCAGGTCACCAGCGACCCGGTGCTGTTCAGCCGCGACTCGGACCTCTGGAACCAGTGGGAGAACGTCCCCGCCGACTGGCCCCTGCTGCCCATGATCGGCCGGAAGCAGCCCTCGATCCTCTACACCGTCGGCCCCCGGCACGCCGAACGCGCCGCGATGATCGGCAACGCGCTGGAGGCGATCGACTCGTTCGCCCTCAAGCGCTTCGCCGAGGAGTTCGCCGACGAGCTCATCGACCGGTTCTGCTCCAAGGGCTCGACCGACATCATCGCCGAGTACGCCATGCTGCTCCCCGCCCGCGTCCTGGCCCGGATGTACGGCGTGAGCGACGCGGACGGCGACGCGCTCGTCGGCTCGATCAACGACATGATCGACGGCCGGGAACGCGCCCTGGCCGGGCAGCAGCACCTCGCCGCGACGATGCTGAAGCTGCTGGCGGACAAGCACGCCGAGCCGGGCGACGACGTCGCGACCCGGATGCTGGCCGACCCCGGCGGCTTCACGGACGAGGAGGTCATGCAGGACCTCATGGTCATGATGGCGGCGGGCCACCAGCCGACCGCGGACTGGATGGGCAACTCGCTGCGGCTGATGCTCACCGACGACCGCTTCGCCGCCTCGCTCTCCGGCGGCCGGCACAGCGTCGCCGAGGCCATGAACGAGGTGCTGTGGGAGGACACCCCCACGCAGAACGTCGCCGGCCGCTGGGCCGCGCGCGACACGCACCTCGGGGGCCGCCACGTCCGGGCGGGCGACCTGCTCCTCCTGGGCATCGCGGCCGCCAACTCCGACCCCCAGATCCGCGTCGACGGCTCGGCCCTGACCGGCGGCAACAGCGCCTTCCTGTCCTTCGGGCACGGCGAGCACCGCTGCCCGTTCCCGGCGCAGGAGACCGCCGAGGTCATCGCCCGCACCGGCATCGAGGTCCTGCTGGACCGCCTCCCGGACATCGACCTGGACGTCCCCGCCGGGCAGCTCACCCGGCGCCCCTCCCCCTGGCTGCGGGGCATGACCAGTCTGCCCGTCGTCTTCACGCCCACCCCCGCCCTCGGAGGCCGGATATGACTCGCATCGCCCTCGACCCCTTCGTCGCCGACCTGGACGGCGAGAGCGCCGCCCTGCGCGCCGCGGGGCCGCTCGCCGAGGTCGAACTCCCCGGCGGGGTGCACTGTTACGCCGTCACGCACCACGCCGAGGCGAGACAGTTGCTCACCGATACCCGGATCGTGAAGGACATCAACGTCTGGGGCGCCTGGCAGCGCGGCGAGATCCCGATGGACTGGCCGCTGATCGGCCTGGCCAACCCGGGCCGCTCGATGCTGACCGTCGACGGCGCCGACCACCGCCGGCTGCGCACCCTCGTCGCGCAGGCCCTCACCGTGAAGCGGGTGGAGCGGCTGCGCGCGGGCATCGAGGCGCTGACGACCGCGAGCCTGGACCGCCTCGCCGCCCTTCCCGAGGGCGAACGGGTCGATCTGAAGGCGGAGTTCGCCTACCCGCTGCCGATGAACGTGATCAGTGAGCTGATGGGGGTCGACGCCGCCGACCACCCCCGGCTCAAGGAGCTCTTCGAGAAGTTCTTCTCGACGCAGACGCCGCCGGAGGAGGTCCCGCAGATGATGGCGGACCTCGGCGCGCTCTTCACGAAGATCGTGGACGCGAAGCGGGCGGAGCCGGGCGACGACCTGACCAGCGCCCTGATCGAGGCCTCCGAGGACGGCGACCACCTCAGCAACGAGGAGATCGTCAACACGCTGCAACTGATCATCGCGGCGGGCCACGAGACGACGATCAGCCTCATCGTGAACGCGGTCGTCGCGCTGGAGGCCCACCCCGAGCAGCGCAAGCAGGTCCTCTCCGGCGAGGTGCCGTGGGAGAACGTGATCGAGGAGACGCTGCGCTGGAACACCCCCACCTCGCACGTCCTGATCCGCTTCGCGACGGAGGACGTACCGGTCGGTGACAAGGTCCTGCCCAAGGGCGAGGCCCTGATCGTCTCCTTCGGCGCGCTGGGGCGCGACGAGAAGCAGCACGGCCCGACGGCCGGTGAGTTCGACGTCACGCGCTCGCCCAACCGGCACATCGCCTTCGGCCACGGCCCGCACGTCTGCCCGGGCGCGGCCCTCTCCCGGCTGGAGGCGGGCGTCGCCCTGCCCGCGCTCTACGAGCGGTTCCCGGAGCTGGAGCTGGCCGTTCCCGCCACCGAGCTGCGCAACAAGCCGATCGTGACGCAGAACGACCTCTTCGAACTGCCGGTCGAGCTGAGCTGACCCGGGCCCCGGCCCACGGGCCACGAGTCGGAACCCCTGTCTCATCCGACGGACAGGGTGCGTGGCCTCCGCACCGAGGCGTTACGCTCCGACTCGTGGCCGACATCCAGATTCCCGCTGACATCAAGCCCGCAGACGGGCGCTTCGGCGCCGGTCCCTCCAAGGTGCGGACCGAGGCGCTCGACGCGCTGGCCGCCACCGGCACGTCTCTGCTCGGTACGTCCCACCGCCAGGCACCGGTGAAGAACCTGGTCGGCGCGGTGCGCGAGGGCGTACGCGACCTCTTCTCCCTCCCCGAGGGCTACGAGGTGATCCTGGGCAACGGTGGCTCCACCGCCTTCTGGGACATCGCGACGCACGGTCTGATCGAGTCCAAGTCCCAGCACCTCAACTTCGGCGAGTTCTCCTCGAAGTTCGCGAAGGCCGCCAAGCTGGCCCCGTGGCTGGCGGACCCGACCGTCATCGCCTCCGACCCGGGCACGCACCCGGACCCGCAGGCCGAGGCGGGCGTCGACGTCTACGCCTTCACGCACAACGAGACCTCCACCGGTGTCGCGGCGCCCGTCAAGCGCGTCGCGGGCGCCGACGAGGGCTCCCTCGTCCTGGTGGACGCCACCTCCGGAGCGGGCGGCCTCCCGGTCGACATCGCCGAGACGGACGTCTACTACTTCGCCCCGCAGAAGTCCTTCGCCTCCGACGGCGGCCTCTGGATCGGCGTCTTCTCGCCGGCCGCCCTGGAGCGCGCGGCCCGCATCCACGCCTCGGGCCGGCACATCCCGGAGTTCTTCTCGCTGCCCACGGCAATCGACAACTCGCTGAAGAACCAGACGTACAACACCCCGGCGCTCGCCACGCTCTTCCTGCTGAACGAGCAGCTGACGTGGATGAACTCCCAGGGCGGCCTGGACTTCACGACCGGCCGCACGGCCGCCTCCTCCGGCCACCTCTACGGCTGGGCCGAGGAGTCCAAGTACGCGACCCCGTTCGTCACCGACCCGGCCAAGCGCTCCCAGGTCATCGGCACGATCGACTTCGCGGACGAGATCGACGCCTCCGCGATCGCCAAGGCCCTCCGCGCCAACGGCATCGTCGACACCGAGCCCTACCGCAAGCTCGGCCGCAACCAGCTCCGCGTGGCCATGTTCCCGGCCATCGACCCCACGGACGTCCAGGCCCTGACGGCCTGCATCGACTACGTGATCGAGAAGCTGTAGCCCGTACGCCCCGGAACGGCCCTGCACACCTCACGGTGTGCAGGGCCGTTTCTGCTTCACTCGACCGTGTGGCATATGCCAGAAACACGGTCTGGGGCCGTTCCGCCCTACGATGATGGTCTCGACACCAGCCATTCCAGGAGGCCCGCAATGTCTGCAGCAGCAGTCGAGCACCCCTGTGACGATGGACCGGAGCCTTTGCTCGTCACGGCCAACCGGCTCGCCGAGCAGAATCCCGGCCATCGCGTCGAGATCATCGGAGGCGTCATCACCGTGGCCCCACCCCCGGACGGCCCGCACGCCCGCGCTCTGACCAAGCTCATGCGTCCATTCATCACGGCCGGACTCGATGACGGGGAGACGGCGGTCCTCCAGGGCATCGGCCTGTGGCTGCCGGGTGGTCCCGAGGACTTCGCCGTCCCGGATCTCGCCCTGGTGGATGCGGACTTCGATGAACACCTGATCAAGAACAACAGTTACGACCCCGCCGTCTTCCGCCTGGTTCTGGAGGTCACCTCCAGCAACTACGCCAGCGACCTCCGGCACAAGGTCGCCGCGTACGCCGAGGCGAAGATCCCCGTCTACGTGATCCTCGACCGGAGGCACGGACGCGTCCACGTCCTCACGGAACCGCTGGGCAGCTCGTACGACCGCCACGAGGTGTACGCGCCCGGCCAGCAGGCGCCGCTGCCCGCGTCGATCGGCGCCGAGGTGAGCCTCGATGTCGCCGAACTGATCCAGGCGGGCCGCGCCAAGCCCCGTACGCCGGACGCCTGAGGCGCTAGAGGCCCAGCCTCCACCGCTCCTCCCCGTCCTCCCACTCGCCGGTGCGCGCCAGACCGGCCCCGGCCGCCACCGCCGCCGACGCCGCGTGCTCGGGGTGGATGTGGGCGACGACGGTCGTGACGCCCGCCTCCCTCAGATGCGCGACCAGCCCCCGGGCCGCTTCCCCGGCGTACCCCCGCCCCTGCCACGGGACGCCCACCACCCAGGCGATCTCGGCGCGGTCGCCGCGTACCGTCGCCTGCACGTAGCCCACGAGGGCGTCCCCGGCGCGCAGCACCCAGTTCCACCACAGCTCGTCCGGGTCCGGCGAACCGGCGGTCTGCCGTGCGTACCGGGCCCGCAGCCCCTCAGGGGTCTCCGGGGCACCGCCCGTGAAGGTGTGGAGCGCCGGGTCGGCCAGGACGGCGGCCATCTCGTCCGCGTACTCCACCCGCAGGGGCAGCGCGTCCAGGCGGGGCGTGGTGAAGGGCTCGGGGGTGCGGGGGCTCATGGTCCGGGGACCTTACGCGAAACCCCTGCGAGGCGCCCCGCGCCCGGATGAGCCCCGGCCCGTACCGGCGGACCATGGACGTATGGATACGGTCCCGCAGCTCAAGCCCTTCGTGAAGCAGTACGCGGTCCTGCTGAGCACGCGGCGGCAGGACGGGACGCACGCCGACACCCCGGTGAACATCGCGGTCGAGGGCGACCACGCCTACATCCGGACGTTCTCCTCGGCGTGGAAGGTGGAGCGCATGCGCAACCACCCGGTGGTGCGGATCGGCCCGTGCACCGTACGCGGCCGCCCCACGGGCCCGCAGATCGAGGCCCACGCGCGCCTCCTCCCGGCGGGCTCGAAGGAGAACACGCACGCGTCGCGGATGCTGTCCCGCAAGTACCCGGCGATGCATGGGGTCCTCGTCCCGCTGGCCCACCGGCTGAAGCGGGACCGGACGCTGCATTACGAGATCCGGCCGATGGAGTCCTGAGCGCGCTCAGCCCTTGCGGCGCCGCCTGCCGAGGAGGAGCAGCAGCCCGATCCCCGCCAGCACGGCGACACCGGTCAGCGTCGTGCCCTTCACCGGCACCCCGTCCCCGTCGTCGGCCGTGTCCTTCGTCCCCCCGGCCCGGTGCGTGGACCCGCCGCCCCCGTCCCCGGTCTTCTTCAGGTCCACCCGCACGACACTGCTCCGCCTGCCCTCGGAGCCGTACATCAGGGCGGAGCCGTCCGCCGTGTACGTCACGGATTCGGACTGCGGGAGCAGGGGTGACTCGACGTCGTAGTCCTTGCCGAGGCGGCCGTTCGCGAAGGCGTAGCCGCGGGCGCTGAAGTAGGAGCGCAGGACGAGCTCCTTGCCGTCCGGGGAGAAGGCCCCGTCCGTCACCCAGGGCACTTCCCCGACCCGCCGGAAGACGTTGTCGCCGCCGGTGCTGAGCTTCGCGGGCCCCTCGTAGAGGCCGCCGCCGTCCTCGTTCTTCGAGGCGATGTAGACCCGCCCGGTCTTGGGGTGGACCATCAGCGCCTCCGCGTTGCGCGGCCCGTCGGCGTACTTCACGTCGTACTGGGTGGCCCGGACGGTCGCGTCCTTGAGCGTCTTCGGCTCGGGGAAGCGGTAGATCCAGACGTGGTCCCAGCTGCCGTTGAGGTTGTCCCCGATGTCGCCGACGTAGATGTCCCCGTCCGGCCCGATCGAGATGGCCTCGACGTCGCGGGGGGCGCCGACGCCCTTCATCGTGATGGTCGCGACCGTCTTGCCCGTACGGGAATCGACCGCGAAGACGTACGGACCGTCGTCGCTGTCGTTGTGCGTCCAGTAGATCCCCGGGTGGAGCCGGCTCGCGGCGAGCCCGCTGGACTCGGTGATCCGGGGGTCCTCGATGGTGAAGCTCCGGTCGGCCCCGTCGTCGGCGAGCGCGGGGGCCGCGGCGAGGGCGAGGAGCACGGCGGCGGCGCCCAGGGAGGACGTCATTCGGTACGAACGCATGGCACAAGTGTCCATCGTCACCTACCGGCGCGTAGCCAAGATCCGCCATGATGGCGCCATGCGTTTCATGTGTGTCGGCGATTCCATGACCATCGGACGCGCCGGCGACTTCACGTGGCGCTACCGCATGTGGCAGCACCTGGAGGCCGCACCGGACGGCCCGCACGAGCTGGTGGGCCCGCGCACGGCCCTGTACGACGCCGATACGGGCACGGCCTCGTCCTCCGCGTACGCCGCCGACGACTTCCCGCCCGCCGCGCGCCGCCACCTCGCGGGCTGGGGCGAGGGCTGGCTCCACATGGCCCCGCTGATCGCGGACGCGGTGACCGCGCACCGCCCGGACGTGCTCCTGGTCTCCCTCGGCCTGATAGACCTCGGCTTCTACACGGACAGCGCGCAGACGGCGGAGAACACCGCCGCGTTCCTGACGGCGGCCCGCGAGGCGAACCCGCACATCCGCGTGGTGCTGCTCCCGGTGATCCCGAACGTCCGGGCGGAGACGGACGCCCCGTTCGCGGCGGAGTGCGCGGCCTTCAACGAAGCCCTGGCGAAGACGGTGGCGGACGCGTCCACCCCACAATCCCCCCTCCTCCTGGCCTCCCACCCCCCGGCGTACGACATCCACACCTCCACGTACGACGGCACCCACCCGAACCCCACGGGCGAACACCACCTGGCCGGCGCCTTCGCGAACGCGCTGCACGAGGCGTGGGGCGTGGGCGGCCGATACGCGGCGGCGGCCGCCTTCGCAGTCAGTAGTGGTAGCGGGCCGCGAGGATGACGATTTCCTTGGCCGTGACCAGGTAGACGAGCCGGTGCTCGTCATCGATGCGGCGCGACCACGCTCCGGGCAAGTGGTATTTCAGCGGCTCCGGCTTGCCGATGCCCGTGAACGGGTCGCGCTTGACGTCCTCGATGAGCTTGTTGATCCGCGCGAGTATCTTGCGGTCGTTCTTGAGCCAGGACGTGTAGTCCTCCCAGCCCTGGTCCTCGAAGACAAGCCTCACTCGGCACCCTCGGCCGGATCGATCAGCTCACGCTCCGACACGTCGATGTGAGCCAGTGCGTTCTCGTAGGCCCTGAGCAGCCGCCGCGCGTTCGCCGGGGAGCGCAGCAGGTACGAGCCCTCACGCAGAGCCGCGTAGTCCTCGGCGGAGACGAGCACGGCGTTGCCGTGCTTGGAGACGATCTCGATGGCCTCGTGATCGTCGTTGACCTTCTTGATCAGCGGAAAGAGAGCCTTGCGGGCTTCACTCGCGGTGATGGACATGGCTCAGCCTTCCCTTCGAGAGTGGTACTCGATAACGTACCACTCTGGGCACCCTCGGCAAGAGATCCCCGCATCGGGGACCCGGTATTCGCGGGCGGGAAAGGAATCCGGCATGGAGGAGCTGCGGGGCGGCTACCGGGTGCTCTTCTGGTTGGTGGCGGGGCTGTGCGGGGTCGATCTCCTGTGTATGGCCTCGACCTGGCTGCCCGGCGAGTACACCGCGCCGCAGTGGCTCGTCAGGGGCCTGTTCCTCTCGGCGTTCCCGGCCCTCTCCGTCGCGCTCGTCTGCGGCTTCATCAGCGGGGCCGCCGCCCAGCTGACGGGCTCCCGCAACGCCGGGCGGCTCGGCCGTTACGTCCGGCTGCTGCCACGCGCCCTCAAGGTCGCCTACGCGGCCGTCATCTGCCTGGCCGCGCTCGGCTTCGCGACCGGTGCCGGTACGGCCGAGGACGCGAAAGCAGACGCGTCGGGCTACTACTACACCTACTGGGACAAGACCGCGGACCCTCAGCACAGCGTCCGGGTCGAGCTCACCGAGCCCGCGTACTACGAGGCGCTGAAGGCGGATCTCCGGATCTCCGGCGCCACATCGGCCGTGTTCCTCGCGTTCAGCAGCTTCCTCGTCCTCGCCTCCGCGTCGGCGTCCGCAGGCCGCACCGGGACGGCTCCGGAGTTCCCGTGACGCGGCGGCCCGGTCACCCCGTCGGCTTCGCCCGTACGTGCATCCGCTCGCCCTGCGGTCCGAACAGGCTCAGGAACTCCACCGGGTCCGGCCCCGCCGCCCCCCACCAGTGCGGTGTGTGGGTGTCGAACTCGGCCGCCTCGCCCGCCGTCAGGACCAGATCGTGGTCCCCCAGGACCAGCCGGAGCCGCCCCGACAGGACGTACAGCCACTCGTAGCCCTCGTGGACCCGTTGCTCGACCGGGCCGGACGGGCCCGTCGCTCCCGGCATGACCTGCTTGTACGCGTTGACGCCCCCGAGATGCCGGGTGAGGGGGACGAAGGTCATCCCGTGGCGCTTGAAGGGGCGGAAGGTGACGCGGGGATCGCCCGTGTCCGGTGCGCCGACCAGTTCGTCCAGCTGGACGCCGTACGCCTTCGCCAGGGGCAGCAGCAGTTCGAGCGTGGGCTTGCGGCCGCCCGATTCCAGGCGGGAGAGCGTGCTGAGCGAGATGCCCGTCGTCTCGCTCAGCTGCGTCAGCGTCGTCCCGCGCTCGGTGCGCAGCGCGCGGAGGCGGGGGCCGACGCCCGTCAGGACGGCGGCCAGATCCTCGTCACCCATCGGGTCTGCCATGGTTCCATTTGCCGACCCGGCAAGGCACCTTGTCAAACGGTGGCGCCCGGGGAGCCCGGTTCCGCCGGACCGATCATCGCCATCGACAGCCGGGTGAACTCACTGGTCAGCCACGACGGCGGCACCTGCCGGGGCCGCCGCCCATGGTGCGCCAGCAGCTCGTCCACGGACCGCGTCAGCACCTTCACCACCACCGCGAGGTCACCGTCAACCCCGTGCCCCCGCGTCCGGGCCCGCTCGGACTCCGCCGTCAGGAACTCCACCCACACCGCGCGCCACATCGAGAGGTGCTCCTCCATCGCCCGGCTCACGCCCAGCACCTCCACGAAGGCGACCCGGGCCGCCTGCGGGTCCCGCGTCACGGACCTGACGTACGCGTCGAAGAGCCTGCGCACCCGCTCCTCGGTCGGGCAGGTCTCCATGCCCTCCGCCGCCAACTCCACCTGCGCGGCCTGCATTCCGGCCATCGCGACCTCGTCGTACAGGTCGGTGAGCAGCGCCTCGCGCGAGGCGAACTCGCGGTGGAAGTCCCGGACCTCCACCTGCGCCTCCGCGCACAGATCCTCGACGGACGTGTGCGCGTAGCCGTACACCGCGAACAACGTCCGTCCGGCCGCCATGAGTTGCGCACGCACCCGCGCGGGGTCGCGCACCGCCCGTACGCCGTCCCAAAGCTCCACCACGGTATCCACCACGGGTCCTCCTCAGTCCGAACCGGCCCCCGAGCCACCACTGTCCCCGCCCCGCCACGCCTACGGCAAAGACCGCCACACCGCGAACGGACGTGCGCCTCAGCGCACTGCGGCGTCCTCTTGCAGGATCGCCGTCACCCGTTCCCGCCAAGGCCGCTGCCGTGGCGGGTACTTCGCGAAATGCGCCTCCTCGGCCGCCTGCTGGGCGCAGGGGCCGCACAAGGTCTCGTCCGCCCTGGGCCGGAACACATGCTCCGGCCCGTCCCCCTCGCACGTCACATGCGGCCTGACCGTCGCCACCGGCGCCACGGGCGCGGGTGCCTCCGGCAGCTTGTGTACGAGGCGGTGGCGTACGAAGCCGTAGGCCGACCGCACGCCCTCCGCCGGGAGGGCGTTCACCAGAGCCTGCCGCAGCTCCGACGCCCTCACGCCCCGCCGCAGCCAGTCCGCCGCCATCTCGGACAGGCCGCGCGCCTCGCGTACGCCGAGGTGCAGTTGCGGGTTCGCGTGCCGCAGCGAGAGCAACACGCGTTCCGCCTGGGCGACTTCCGGCTCCGCCGCCCCGGCCGCCTCTGCCGCCTTGGCCGCAGGCGCTTCGGTGGGTGGGTGGGGAGTGTTCTCCTCACGTTCTTCTTCAACCTCTGGTTGGGAAGTGCCGACCGACCGGGTAGCCGCTCGACCGCCCGCCGGTGACCGATCAGCCGGTTCGACCTGCGCCTTCGCGCCCCTGAGCCCCCGCGCCTCCTCGTCCGTGAGCGGCACGTTGGAGAACAGCTGATCCGTCATCCACAGCCCGCCCTGGCCCTGCCACCGCCACTCATGGACGTAACCGGCCTCCTTCAGCTGGGACTTGGCCCGCTGATACGCCCGGCCCTTGATCCCGATCCTCTTCGCGTGATCGCTCAGCGCCTCGCTCGCGCGGGACTCGGGCAAACCCTGCACGTACATGATCAGAACCTTTGCGTCACTGCTCAGATTCGAATGACGCACGACATCATGTGCAGCCTTCACATAGGCGCGGGAGGGCGAGATAGCATGCCAAAGCATCTTCGGTGGACCTCGTGAATCCATCAGGGGTGAAGGCCCTCGGACCGGGTGTTGCTGCACCTCCCGGGGGCCGCCCCGTGCGCGGTGCGCACGGAGCGTAACGACGCCGTCACCGTACAGCAGAAATTCCGTCCGACACCACCTTGGTTACCAGCTCGAACAGAAGTGCTGTATCCACGAACGGATCCTCGGCGGTCGGCTCCGAACGCCAGTCCAGCGGGTACGTCAGCCCGCGTAGCGCGGGCACGCCCACGAAGTCCGAGCCCTTCCGCACGAGCGCGTCCACGCCCGCCGGCCAGCGGTACGCACTCGCCGTGCCGGGCTCGACCAGGAAGTACATGCTCCGCATCCCGATGTGCGAGCGGATGATCGGTCCGGCCTGAAAGTCCGTGAACTGCATGATCTCGTACGAGACTTGCTCGCCCAGTACGCCGGAGATCCGGATCGCGTCGAAGTGAATGCCCGCGTGCCGCAGGGCGTGACCGCTGACGGGAATCCAGCTGGGCACCAGGTTCGGTGAATTTTTCGGTTCCATACGGTAAGCGTCGGCGCCCGCACTTAACGTGACCAGGGACACAAGGCGTCTGTGCACTGCTGTGCACTTGGAGGTAGAGCTGTGCACTCCAGTAATACCGGCGGCAGCACCCCCCGGATGTTCGGTGCGCTGCTGCGCCACTTCCGCGACCGGGCGGGACTGTCGCAAGAAGCGCTAGGGCTCCGGATCGGCTTCTCCAAGTCGCAGGTGGCGATGGTGGAGAGGGGCCAGAGGCCGCCGAGAGGGGACTTCATCCCCAAGGCCGATTCGGCGACGGCCGCGAACGGCGCGTTGATCGTTGCGGCGGTGGAGCTGAAGTTCAGCAGCGTGGCGACTTGGTTCGAGCCTTTCGCCGACGAGGAAGCGAAGGCCGTAGCGCGCTACGAGTACGAGTGCCATGTGGTGCCCGGGTTGCTGCAGACCGAGGCGCACGCACGCGCAGTCTTCAGCCAAGCCTGCCCGCCCCTGGACGACGAGACCATCGAGAGGCTGGTAGCTGGACGTCTGGCGCGACAGACGCTACTGACACGCAAACCGCTCCCGGACATCAGCTTCGTACTGGAACCGGGCGCACTCAATCGTCCCATCGGAGGTCGAGAGGTGCACCGAGCCCAGCTCCAGCACATCCTCGACATCAGTCGTCTGCGTCACGTGAGTATCCAGGTGATGTCGCCCCACCGGGAAGCACACGCCGGTCTGGGCGGGTCATTCGCACTGCTGGAGACCGAGGACCGGCGCTGGCTGGCGTACCTGGAGGTACAGGGGCGCAACTTCCTCGTCAGCGAACAGCCCCAGCTGGGAGACCTGTTCGCCAGGTATGGCATGCTGCGGTCCCAGGCTCTCAGCCCGGAAGAGTCGCGCGAGCTGATCAAGCAGATGGTAAAGGACTATGAGCACTGACCTTGAGTGGTTCAAGAGCAGCTACAGCGGCCCAGAAGGCGGCAACTGCGTCGAGGTCGCGCTCTCCTGGTCCAAGTCCAGCTACAGCGGCCAGAACGGCGGTGACTGCGTAGAGGTCGCCACCTGCCCGCACACCGTCCACGTCCGCGACTCCAAGGACATCACCGTCCCCGCCCTCGCCGTCTCCCCCGACACCTGGGGGACGTTCATCCGCCACACCGCCGCCTGAGCAGGCGCACCGCCCCGGCCCACGGTCCGGGGCCGTTGCCCTCTCACTCGTGGGCGCGCTTGGCGCGCTCGTCGGGAGGCAGCTTCATCGCGTCGGCGGCAGCGGGATCAGGCGGTGTCGACTTGAGCGCTGAGACCAGTTCTTCGGGCGCCTTGCCGAAGAACGGCCCACGCGCGTCGGCCGGCTTGGTGTCGCCGTCCGCCTGCCGCACGCTCGGGATGACGTCGCCCTTGCCCAGGATTCCCTCCTGGTAGGGAACGATGGAATTCGGGCTCAGCGTCGACCAGCCGGCATTCTGCACCGTCTTGGTCTTGCTGAAGTAGAGGATGGGCAGAACGTACTGCTTGCCCACCTCCAGCATGGGTTCGCCCTCCATGCGGACGGCGTCGCGCCGGTCACCGTGGAACTGCCAACCGTCGATGTCCGTCTCGAAGGTTGACGGCGCGTTCGGCGCTTCGTTCCGCGACCACAGCACGTTGTCGATCCGGAGACTGATCACGCGGGGGATGTAGCCCTCGCCCGCCTCGGTCTCTTCCGGCGTCGGGGCGAGTTCACGCTGACCGGTCACCGTGGCGACCACGAGGTGATCACCGTAGGTGACCCAATCCGTGAGTGTGTCACTGGGCAGCAGCTGATCACCATGGGAGATGACCACCGAGGATCGAGCCGACTGATGATCGTCCCCGTGGGCCTGAACCACCAGTAACGTCACCAATGCGCCGACAACGATGGCTGATCCAGCAGTAGCTGCCAGAACTTTGGAGCGCATGCGATGACCCCCCGGTCAGTAGGTGGCGTTGGTCTCGGAGACGTTGTGCGACTCGCCATACGGGTTGTTTCCGTAGCCGGGCTTTTCCATGCAGGCGTCACTCGTCCCGGGCCGCGAACACCTCGCGCGCGGCCGTGAGCCCGTTCAGCGCGGCCGGGAAACCGGCGTAACCGGCCATCTGCGTGATGACCTCCACGGCCTCCTCCCGCGTGCCGCCCACGTTGAGCAGGCCGTGGAGGTGTACGCGGAGCTGCGGGCCGACCGTGCCGAGGGCGGTGCAGAGGGCGACGGTGACGAGTTCGCGGGTCGGGAGGTCGAGGCCCGTACGGGAGTAGATGTCGCCGAACGAGAATTCCAGCACGTAGCGGGCGAGGTCGGGCGCGATGTCCTTGAGGGAGTCGATGACCTGCTGGCCCGCGTGCCCGTCGATGTCGGCCAGGGCCTGCTGACCGCGTGCGTACCGGTCGCCGCCCGGGGCGTCGGTGGCGGGGACGAAGGGGGGCTCGTCCGGGCGGGACTCGAAGACCTCGCGGGCGGCGGTGAGGCCGTTGAGGGCGGCGGGGAAACCGGCGTACACGCAGACGTGGATCAGCACCTCCACGATCTCCTGCCGCGTGCAGCCGACGTTGAGCGCGCCGCCGATGTGGAAGCGGAGCTGAGGCGCGGCGTTGCCCATCGCGGCGAGGGCGGCGACGGTGCTCAACTGGCGCTGGCGGCGGGTGAGTCCGGGGCGCGTGTAGATGTCGCCGAAGCCGAACTCCACGATGTAGCGGCCCATGTGCGGGGCGATGTCGACGAGGCCGTCGAGGACCGCGTCCTGGGCGCCGTCGGCGACCTCGCTGAGGGCCGCGTAACCGCGCTCGTACCGGTCGTTCTGCTGTTCGGTGCTCATGCGGATGACGGTAGGAGTTCGAGTGCACTCCAACGCAAGCGCGCCCCGCGAAAATGGGTGGGGCGGGGGCGCGGGCGGCTGCGATGATGCCCGGATGGACGCGCCGACCCCCATCGATCTGGACGCCTGGCCGCGCCGGGAGCACTTCGCACATTACCGCCGCCGGGTACCGTGCACGTACTCGATGACGGTGGAGGTGGACGTCACCGCCCTCACGGCCGCGCTGCGGCGCTCGCCCCGCAAGTCGTACCTGGCGCAGGTGTGGGCGCTGGCCACGGTGGTCAACCGCCACGAGGAGTTCCGCCTGTGCCTGACGGAGTCGGGCGACCCGGCGGTGTGGCCGGTGGTGCACCCGGCGTTCACGGTGTTCAACGCGGAACGGGAGACGTTCGCGTGCGTGTGGTCGCCGTACGACGCGGACTTCGGCGCCTTCCACGACGCGGCGGCCCCCCTGCTGTCGAAGCACGCGGACGCGACGGAGTTCTTCCCCCAGGGCCCGCCCCCACCGAACGCCTTCGACGTATCCAGCCTCCCCTGGCGCGCCTTCACCGGCTTCAACCTCAACATCCGCGACGGCTACGACCACCTGGCCCCGATCTTCACCCTGGGCCGCTACGTGTCCCGGGACGACCGGGTGCTGCTTCCCCTGGCGGTGCAGGTGCACCACGCGGCGGCGGACGGGTTCCATACGGCACGGCTGGTGAACGAGCTGGAGGCGCTGGTGGCGGAGCCGGACTGGCTGTAGGGGGCGGTGGCGTTATGCGGTAACGGACCGTCCCGACTGCGTTACATTTATTGCGTATGTTGCGGATATTGCGGATACTGAATGCATCGCCGGTCAATGACGCCCACCCGCCACGCAAACTTAGGGGCGCACCATGACGAAGACAGACATCAGGCCCGTGAAGCTCCCACCCGAGAAGACCGCCGCAGCGAACCGGGCCCTCACTCGCGTCCGCGGCTACCTCACCGAGCACCCCGACCTCGCCCAGATCGCCGTCAAGCCCCTGAACGACAGCGAGCACGAGCCGCTCACCCTGCCCCGGGAGGCCGTCGAGCTGCTCGCCGGCCTCCTCGCCCACCTGGGGGCGGGCCGAGGCGTGTCCATCGTCCCCAGCACCGCCGAGCTCACCACCCAGCAGGCGGCGGACATCCTCAACGTCTCCCGGCCGTTCCTCATCGGCCTCCTGGAGGCGGGCGAGATCGAGTGCCGCATGGTCGGAACACACCGCAGGATCACGGCGTCGTCGCTCATGGAGTACAAGCAGGCTGACGACCGGCGTCGCCGTGAAGCGGCGGACGAGCTCTCTCGGCTCGGCCAGGAGACGGGACTGATGTAGCCGATGGCCTTCGTCGCCGTGTACGACGCCAATGTGCTCTACCCGAACATCCTCCGCGACGTGCTCATCCGCGTCGCGGGGGCCGGTCTCGTACAGGCGAAGTGGACGGAGACCATCCTCGACGAGACGTTCCGCAACCTGCGGGCCAACCGCCCGGACCTGGCCCCCGACACCCTGGCCAGGACACGGCGGCTGATGAAGGCGGCCGTACGGGACTGCCTCGTCAAGGGGTACGAACCGCTGATCGACATACTGGAACTGCCGGACAAGGACGACCGGCACGTCCTCGCTGCGGCGATCCGCGCCAAGGCCCAGGTGATCGTGACGTTCAACCTCAAGGACTTCCCTGCGGAAGCCTTGGCGCCCTGGGACGTGGAGGCCGTCCACCCGGACGCGTTCCTCGAAGCGCAGATCGACCTGGCGCCGGAGATCGTCTACGGAGAGATCCAGCGCATCGCCGACAGCTGGACGAATCCGCCGGGCACGGTGGCCGACGTGATCGAGCGCCTGGACCGGAACCGTCTCGTCTCGTCCGCCGCAGCCCTGAGGGCGCTCGCCTGACCCCGGGCCTCAGCCCCGCAGTTCCGCCACGTCCTCCTCCGTGAGGACCAGGTCGCGGGCGGCCATGTTCTCCTCCAGGTGGGCGAGGTTGCCCGTGCCGGGGATGGCGAGCAGGGACGGGGACGAGGCCAGGAGCAGGGCCAGCTGGACCTGGGTGGGCGTTGCGCCCAGGCGGGTGGCGACCTTGTCGAGGCGGGTCGTGTCCAGGGGGGTGAGGCCGCCGCCGAGGAGGAAGAACGGGACGTACGCGATGCCGGCGGCCTCGCACTCCGCGAGGAGGGCCAGGTCGTCCGCGTACGGGTTCTGGACGCAGACCACGGGGGCGATGGCGCGGGCCTCC
Organism: Streptomyces sp. CB01249; assembly: GCF_001905735.1. Taxonomy (GTDB): domain Bacteria; phylum Actinomycetota; class Actinomycetes; order Streptomycetales; family Streptomycetaceae; genus Streptomyces. The sequence continues at coordinate 209,613 of NZ_LISW01000002.1, read as the reverse complement.
GCGAGCTGGGCGGCGTCGATGTTGCTGACGCCCAGGTGGCGGATCAGGCCCTCCTCGCGGAGGGCGGCCAGGGCGGTGAAGCGTTCGGCGACGGACTCGCCGCCGGGGCCGCTCATGCCGCCCACCCGGAGGTTGACGACGTCGAGCCGGTCGACGCCGAGGGCGGTCAGGTCCGCCTCGACCAGGGCGCGCAGCTGGTCGGCGGTCGCCTGGACGCTCGGGTGGCCGTCGGGGCCGGGCAGGGGGCCGACCTTCGTGGCGATGACCAGGTCGTCGGGGTAGGGGGCGAGCGCCTCCCGGATGAGGTCGTTGGCGCGGACGTCGCCCCGGGCGTAGAACGCGGCGGTGTCGATGTGGTTCACGCCCAGCTCGATGGCCCGGCGGAGCACCGCGATGCCGTTCTCCGGGGTGCGGGTGGGGCCGTCGAACGTGCTCATGGGCAGGCGCATCGCGCCGAAGCCGAGACGGTTGACGGTGAGGTCGCCGCCGAGGGCGAAAGTGGTGGTCGTCATGGATTCATGCTCTCCGGAGGGCCGGGCACGGCCCAGCGCGTGGCAGGTTGCTGCCAGCCGTACTGCCAGACTGGCGGTATGCGGAACGAACAGATCTTCTCGGTCCACGGCGACGCGGAGCTGCTGACACGCGCCGGACACCTCCTCGAATCCTCCCGCACCGAGTTCCTGTGCGCCGCCCGTACGCTGACGACCTGGCCCCGGCCGGAGACCTGGACGACCCCGGGCCCCGGCTTCACGACCCGGAAGCTGCTCACCCCGGCGGCCCTGGCGGACGAGGCGACCCGCGAGCACCTGCGCCTGGTGCTGGACGCCGGCGCCCAGGTCCGCATCACCGACGCGGAGCTCCCGCACGAGACGATCATCATCGACCGCCGGGTCATGATCCTGGCCGGCCGCGAGTCGACCACCGGCCGCGAGTACTCGGTCACGACCGCGAAGACCATGATCGACGGCGTGCATTCGCTGTTCGACGCGATGTGGGACCGGTCGGCGGACTACGACACGTACCTCGCCACGGACACCCCGCAGCTGACCCCGGACTCCCGCCGCATCCTGGAAGCCCTGAGCACGGGCCGCACCGACGACTCGGCCGCCCGCCACCTCGGCCTCTCCCTCCGCACGTACCGCCGCCGCGTGGCCGACCTGATGGTGACGCTGCAGGCGGCGTCCCGCTTCCAGGCGGGCCTGCGGGCGGGGAAGCTGGGGCTGCCGGGGGGCGGCTGAACCCAAGGCGCCCCCTCGCGCCGGAGTGCGGAGGGGGTGCCGGGGGTGTGGGTCAGGAGAGGCAGCCCGCGCTGGTGGGGCCCATCGAGGTGATCGTGTGGGTCACCGTGATGGTCTGGCCCGGGGACAGGGTGAAGTTGTACTCGGCGGCGACGCAGTACAGCTTCGACGTGTCGTTGGAGATGGTGGTGACCTCGGTGGGCCGCAGGAACGTGTAGTCGCTCCCGTCGGCGACGTAGACCGTCGGCTCGTAGATGTCGTTCGTGGTCATGCAGACGTACCCGTCGACGTGGCACGGGGTGGCGTCGGCCGTCGCCGCGGTCGCCGCGCCCGAGCCGAAGGCGGTGAGGCCCGCCAGGGTGGCGGCGACCAGGACTCCGCGCATGACGTTGTGTCGCAACATGAGGGTGTTCCTTTGCAGTTGGGCGCGGGGGGTGACCGCGCTCTCCGAACTCCGCCGGTCCGCTTGGGGGTTGCCGCGAACCGGCGCGCGATCGGAAGCTAGGGAAGGCCCGTTACACGTGCGTTACGGGGCCGCCAGCGTGCGTACCACGCAGAACTCGTTGCCCTCCGGGTCCGCCAGGACCACCCAGCTACGGCCCTCGCCCTGGCCGATGTCCACGCGGGTGGCGCCCAGGGCGAGGAGGCGGGTGACCTCGGCCTCCGTGGAGCAGTCGACCGGGCTGACGTCCAGGTGGAGGCGGTTCTTGACCGCCTTGGTGTCCGGGACCCGCTGGAAGTAGATCGTCGGCGGCATCTGGCGGGCCCGGATGTCCTCCGCCGTCGGGTCCCAGGAGCTGATCTCGACCATGTCCTTCCCGCGGTCGAGGACCGTGAAGCCCAGGACCTCGCACCAGAACGCGGCCAGGCGCTCCGGATCGTGGCAGTCGACGCTCAACTCGGTGAACCTGCTGGTCATTACGAAGCCTTCCGTAGGGTGAACTCATTGCCGTCCGGGTCCAGGAACACCCCGTCCGGTCCGCGCCGCGCGCCCAGCTCGATGAGGCGGGCGGCCTCCGATTCCCCGTCCGCGCCCGGCGGGAGCGTCAGCTCGAAGTACAGGCGGTTCACGTCCGGCTTCGCGTTGACCGGCGGGCCGCCCCAGGTGAGCTTCGTGCCGCCCTGCGGGGACTGGACCGCCGTCTCCTCGTCCTGGTCCCAGACCAGCGGCCAGCCCAGGGCCGCGCTCCAGAAGTAGCCCACCGCCTGGGTGCCGTCGCAGGCGACCGCGCCGATCACCCCGGTGTCCGCGAGGAACTTGTTGCCGGCCTCGATCACGCAGAACTCGTTGCCGTCCGGGTCGGCGAGGACGATGTGGCCCTCCTCCGGGGTCTGGCCGATGTCGATGTGCCGGGCGCCGAGTTCCAGCGCCCGGGCCACCGTCTCCCGCTGGGCCTCCGGGGTCGCGCTCGTCAGGTCGAAGTGGGCCTGGTTCTGCCGGGTCTTGGGCGCCTGGCTCCCGGTGAAGCGGAGCGCGTAACCCTTGCCGTCGGGGGGAAGGGCGACCGTGCCGTCGCCGGACAGCTCCCAGTTCAGGAGCCCGGCCCAGAAGCGGGCCAGGTTCGGCGGGTCGGTGGCGTGGAAGCCGATCGCTGAAAGGTGAGGGGTCATGTGCCGTACGTCTCCGATCCGTTGGCGTGCGCCCGCGCATCCTAGGGACGGCGTACGGGAAGGGCATCCCGATTTCCGGGGCGCCCTCAGTCCAGCGTCACCCGCGCCGTCACCGGCAGGTGGTCGCTGCCGGTCTCCGGGAGCGTGCGGACCCGGCCCACCGTCGCCTCCCGCGCCATCACCTGGTCGATCCTCGCCAGCGGGAAGGACGCCGGGAAGCTGAACGCGAACCCGCGCTCCGAGACGTTCAGCCGGGACGTCAGGGGGTCGATCCCCCGGTCGTCCACCGTGGCGTTGAGGTCGCCGAGCACGATGACCGGGCCCGTGGTCTCCGCGTCCAGCGCCCGGCCCAGCAGCCGGGCGCTCTCGTCGCGGCGGGCGGTGCCGAGGCCACCCGCACCGAGCCGGAAGGACGGCAGGTGCGCCACGTACACCGCGACCTCGCCGAGCGGGGTGCGGGCGACCGTGCGCAGGCCCCGGCTCCACGGCTCCGGAACGGACTCCGGCTTGATGTCCACCGCCCGGGTGCCGGTGAGGGGGTGCCGTGACCAGATCCCGACCGTGCCCCGGACCTCGTGGAACGGGTAGCGGGCCGCGAGCTCGCTCTCGTACGCGGGCAACGCCTCCGGGACCAGTTCCTCCAGCGCGATCAGGTCGGCGCCCTGGGCCGCCAGCGTGCGGGCCGTGCCCGCCGGGTCCGCGTTCACGTCGCTGACGTTGTGCTGCACCACGACCAGGTCACGCGGGCCCGGGTCCCCCGCCGGAAGCAGCAGCCCGCCGAACGCGTACGCCCACGCCACCACCGGCAAGACCACGGCCACCAGCGCGAGCGCCGACCGGCGCAGCACGGCGAGGGTCAGCAGGGGCACGACGGCGAGCCCGAGCCACGGCAGGAACGCCTCCAGGAGGCTGCCGAGGCGGCCGGGGGTGTTGGGGACGAGGCCGGGGGCGACGAGGAGGAGCGCGGTCAGGGCGGAGACGGCCGCGAGGACCCTGCCGTGCCGCCACCGGCCGGGGCGGGTCGGGGTCTGCGCGTCGGCACCGGCGGCCCGCCTCCGTACCCTCACGCCCTCCCCCGCTGCCCCGACCTGCGCAGCCGGGACCGTACCGCTCGCTGGGCGACCGGGCCCAGGCCCTCCAGCGCGGCGGCCAGGGCAGCGAGTTGGTCCAGGGATGCCAGGGCCTGTTCGGCGCCGGACGGGTCGACGCCCTCGTACAGTTCCAGGCCGACGAACGCCGCCGAGGCCGCCTTCGCCAGGCCCGTCACGTCCACGAACTCGGCGAGCGGGGTGCCCGCCAGGACCCGGGCGAGGACCCGCTCGATCTCGTCGGTCCAGAGGGTGAGGCCGGCCGCCGTGGCCGCCGCGAGGCGCGGTTGCGTCTGGCCTCCGGCGAGCAGCTGGCCCAGCACGGCGACCTGGCCGCCCGCCCGCTCGGAGGCGTTCAGCTCGCGGGCCACGGCCAGGAGTTCGCCCAGGGAGCGGACCGCGTCCAGGCGTTCCCGGTAGGTGGCGAGGCGCTGTTCGGCGCCGTAGCGGCAGGCGGCGGCGAGCAGGTCGTCGACGGTGCCGAAGTGGTAGAAGACCAGGGCCTGGTTGACCCCGGCGGTCGCGGCGATGCTCCGCGCGGAGGTCTTCGCGATGCCCTGCTCGGTGAGTGTGGCGAGCGCGCCGGTGAGGAGCTTGGTACGGGTGTCCCTCGCGGTGTCCTTCGTGGTGCCCCTGGCCCCGGAACCGCTGCTCCTCGCCGCAGACGCCTCGCTCATGCCCGTACCTCCTCGCGTACCGGACGCAGATCCTGCCGTATCCCGCGCGCCGGTGCGTACTCCGCCGTGAACGAGCCCTCGTAGCCGAAGAGGGGGCCGAAGCGGCGGTTGGTGACGCGGACCTGGATGCGGAAGCGGCCCGCCGCCTCGTCGTACGACTCGCGGACCACCGCGTCGCCCCCGATCAGATGCGGCACCCGTACGTCCACCGGGCCCTCGCGGAAGCGGTGTTCGCCGGAGCGGATGACGAGGGCGCCCGCGCTGTCCACGGTGAGGTGCAGGTCGGTCGCGAGGTGCTGGTGCGTACCCAGGTAGTCCACCACGCACCCGCGTTCCGGGCTGTGGACCATCGTCGCGTCGAAGCGCCGGGGCCCGTCCGGGAAGGCGAACGTCCGCACGAAGGTGACCGTTTCGCGGCCGAAGGAGTCCGTGAAGGGCACGTTCTCGATGGTGAAGGGGATGTCGCGGCCGGTGCGCGGGACCAGGATGTTGCGCGTGCCGCCCAGCGCGAGGAACGGCCGCACCCACGGACCGCCGTGCCAGACGCGGTCCATCACCCCGCGCCCCGTGCAGGACTCGCCGCTGTCCAGGCCGACGGAGAAGCGGCGCCGGATGCGGGGGTGGAGGCGGTCGAAGTCGGCCCCCAGGGCCTGCCGGAAGATCGAGTTCACGGGTGCTCCAAGCGGTCGAGGAGGGCGGGCGGGGTGGCGGCGGTCGCGGCGGACGGCCCGCGCCCCGGCGGGCGGCGCAGACAGCGGCGGGCGGCCGGGGTGCCGGGCAGCGGCGGCAGCAGGAGGGCGGCGAGGAGCACCGGTACGGCGGCGAGCGGCGCGGCCCAGGCAGCGGCGGCCACGACGAGCAGCCGGGCCGCCACCTCCCCCAGGCCCCGCCACAGCGCCCGCTCCGGGGTGATCCCGCGCTCGCACCACAGCCGCAGCCGGTCGAACGACCAGGCGGTCGCCCAGCCCATCAGCGGCCGGAAGAGCAGGCGGTCCGCGAGCCTGCCCCAGCGCGGCGCGTAGTCGTACCCCGTGAGGAAGCGGAGGCCGCCCTCCGGGCAGGGCACGTAACGCCAGTAGCCCCGGCCCTCCGTCAGGAACGACAGCGGATGCGCGCAGGCGAACCGGAGGGCCGACGTCCGCGTCCCGTCCGGGCGGTGGCGCTCCCCGGCCGAGATCCCGGTGCCGGAGACGAAGAACCCGGGCAGCACCCGTACCCCGTACGTGAAGCGCTGCGGCTCCCCCTCCGCACCCGGCAGGTACGCGATCCGCGTGAACCGCAGATCCCAGCGCTGGTGCTGCGCCGGATCCTGCGTGCGTTCCCAGACCAGGTCCAGGTCAACCCCGATCCGCGCCTCGATGTACAGACCGTCGCCCACGATCCCCCCTAGGGTCGATTGAGCAGTCGCTCAAATCGCGATGAGGCAGACAGTAGAGGAGTTTGAGCGACCGCTCAAGTGGGGCCCGGGTGACCGCCAGTGGAGCGACGCGGGCGCGTGCGTGCGGGTTGCCCACGGCCCCGCCGCCCGGGGCCGCCGGAAGCACGGACTTACGTTCCCGGGCATGAAACGCACCGCTGCCTTCGCCACGACGGCCTGCCTCCTGTGCCTGGCCGCGACCGCCGTCCCCACCACCCCCGCCGCGGCCGACTACTCCGGCAACCCGCTGGCCGGGGACAACGGCTTCGGGGTGCTCGTCCAGGACGACGCCGTCCTGGGCAGTACGGAGACCGAGGGGCCGGTCGCCATCGGCGGCAACCTCACCTACGGGCCGGGGTACAACGTCGCGCTGAACACCCCCGGTACGTTCACCGCCCCCGGCGACGACCGCCCGACCGCCCTGCTCGTCGGCGGCAGAATCGATCATGCGGCCGGCTCGCCGCAGGGCGTGCTCCAAGTCCTCAGCGGCGGCTACGTGAAGGTCGGCGACCCGACCGGCTCGTCGATCCTGGACGAGGACTCCAACGGCGCCGAGGTGAACACCCACATCGTCGCCGCGGGCGCCGGGTACGACTCGACGCCCCGCGTACAGGAAACGGTTCACCAGCCGGTCGAGTCCGTCACCGACACCACGGGGCTGCCGGACCTCGACGCCCTCTTCGCGACCTTCCGCGACCGCTCGGACGCCATCGACACCTGCGCCACCAACGTCGTCCTGCGCGACGCCGAAGGCGACCCGCTGCCCGACCAGACGGGCTACCCCGCCGGGACGAGCGCCCACATCACCCTCACCGAGGGCGAGACGAACGTGCTGCGGCTGACCGGCGAGCAGCTGAACAACCTGTCCGAGATCACCTTCGACAACCAGCCGAACGCGTCGACCCCGTTCGTGGTCGACATCGACACGACCGGCACGAACAGCACGTACGTCTGGCACATCCCGGAGCTCGCCGGCGTCTCCGGCGACCAGGCCCCCTACATGCTGTGGAACTTCCCCGACGCCACCGACATCACCATCGCCGACGGCGACTCGCTGGAGGGCACGATCTACGCGCCCCGCGCCCACCTCACGGACCTGGACGCGTCCAACATCGAGGGCACGATCGTCGTACGGGAGTTGACGGCCGGACCGCTCGGCGACGGTGGCACCCCGGTGAACGCGGGCGAGATCCACCAGTTCCCGTTCGCCGCCGACATCGACTGCGACGGCACGGGGCCGACCCCGACGCCGACGCCCACGCCGACGCCCACCCCAACGCCGACGCCGACCCCGACGCCGACCCCAACGCCCACACCCACCCCGACGCCGACGCCGAGCCCCACGGACCCCACCCCGACGCCGACGCCCACCCCGTCCCCCACGGACCCCACCCCGACGCCCACCCCGTCCCCCACGGACTGCACCCCCACCCCGACGCCCACGGACACCGCCCCCGGCCCGTACCCGACCCACAGTCACCCCACGGCGCACCCGGGCCACGGCGGCCACCACCGCCCACCGCACGGCGGCCTGGCCGACACCGGCACGACCACCACCCTCTACGCGGCGGCCGGGGCCTTCGCGCTGGCGACGGCGGGGATCTTCCTCCTGGGCCGCAGGCGCAGGTCGAAGCACTGACACCAAAATCTGCGCCCCCTTGCGTGTTTTTTGCTCACGGATGGCGAGCATTTGCGCGCAAGGGAGCGGGGAGGCTAGGTTCGGCCGCAGCCGAGCAGCGGAGGACGTCATGAATCGGGTCGAGTACCGGGACGTCGTCTTCGCCCGGATCGACGGCTACCGTCCGCTGCTCCTCGACCTGACCGTGCCCGCCGACGCCCCCGGGCCCGTGCCACTGCTCGTCTGGATCCACGGCGGCGCCTGGCGCGCCGGGTCGCCCCGGGTCGGCGATTCCTGGCTGGGCGTCGCGGACCCGGTCGGCGCCGCGCTGGCCGCCGGGTACGCCGTGGCCACCGTCCAGTACCGGTTCAGCGGCGAGGCGCACTACCCCGCCCAGCGTGACGACGTCCGCGCGGCCGTCGCCGCCCTGCGCCGCCTCGCGCCGGAAGCGGGGCTGGACCCCGCGCGGTTCGGGGCCTGGGGCGAGTCGGCGGGCGGCCACCTCGCCGCCGTGCTGGGGCTCGACCGGCGGGACGCGGAGCCCGATTCTGAGGTTCAGGCGGTCGTGGCGTGGTACGCGCCCAGCGACCTCACCACCCAGGGGCGCGACCCCGGCTCACCGGAGAGCCTGCTCCTCGGACCGGAGGCCGCCCAGCAGGAGGAGGCCCGCAGGCTGGCCGGGCCGCTGGCCCACGTCTCCGCGGCGGCCCCGCCCACGCTGCTCGTGCACGGCGACGCGGACCGGCTCGTCCCGTGCGACCAGAGCCGCGCGCTCGCGGCCGCGCTCACCGCGGCGGGCGCCACCACCGAGCTCGTCGTCGTACCGGGGGCCGGTCACTGCTTCGTGGGCGCGGATCTGCGGGAGCCCGTACGCCTCAGCCTGGACTTCTTCGACCGCCACCTGTGAGCCGGGACCCGCTCACCGCCCCGGGAACCGCTCCCCGCACGCGCTGCAGAAGACCGGCGCCGACTCCGGGGACATCCGCCCGCACTCCGGGCACACCCGGTCCAGCGCGCAGGGCGCCTCGCCGCCCTCCTGCGCGTACACCGTCGGCTTGAGCGTCAGGCCGGGGCGGCGGCGGTGCACCGTCAGATAGGCGAGGCCGTCCGGACCCGCCGTCACGGAGCGGCGCGAGGTGCGGGGCAGCCACGTCACCGTGCTCGGGGCCAGCGTCAGCGGCGCGGAACCGTCGCCGGGCACGATCCGGCCGCCGCCCGCGAGAACGACCAGCAGCACATCGAGCACGTCCTCCTGGTGCTCCCCGACCTCCGCGCCCGGCGGCAGCCGCACGAGGTTCGCGTCCAGCTCCCTCCCCTGCCGGTCGAGCTGCCACAGGGCGCCCCGGTCCTCGGGGCCCGCGGCGGCGAGCAGTTCGTCCAGTACGGCCAGCACCTCGGGAGTCGCGTTCACGCCGCCCAGGCTACGACCGCGTACCCCTAAGCTGTACCGCTGCCGAGCGAGGAGACACCGCGTCATGCGCGACGAGAAATACCCCCCGATCGAGCCCCACGACCACGGTCTGCTCGACGTCGGCGACGGCAACCGCATCTACTGGGAGGTCTGCGGCAACCCCGCCGGGAAGCCCGCCCTCGTCGTCCACGGCGGCCCCGGCTCCGGCTGCACCGAGCGGCCCCGGCAGTACTTCGACCCGGAGCGCTACCGCGTCGTCCTCTTCGACCAGCGCAACTGCGGCCGCTCGACGCCGCACGCCAGCGACCCGGCCGTCGATCTGCGGCACAACACCACGGACCACCTGGTCGCCGACATGGAACGCCTCCGCGCACACCTCGGCGTCGACCGCTGGCTGCTGTACGGGGGGTCCTGGGGCTCCACGCTGATCCTGGCGTACGCCGAGCGGCACCCGGAGCGGGTCACCGAGATCGTGATCCCGGCGGTGACCACGACCCGGCGATCCGAGATCGACTGGCTGTACCGGGGCGCCGGACTCTTCTACCCGGAGGCGCGGGACCGCTTCCGGGCCCACGTCCCGGAGGCCGCGAGCGACGCGACCCCGGACGTGCTCGCCGCGTACGCCCGGCGCACCGCGGACCCCGATCCGGCGGTACGGGCGCGGGCGACGGCGGAGTGGTGCGCCTGGGAGGACGCGGTGCTGTCCGGCGAGGCGTACACGGGCCCTCCCCCGTACAGCGGGCGGCCCGGCCGGGCGCGGGAGGCGCTGGTGCGGATCTGCTCGCACTACTTCTCGCACGGCGCCTGGCTGGAGGAGGGGCAGCTGATCCGGGACGCGGGGCGGCTGGCCGGGATTCCCGGGGTGCTGGTGCACGGACGGCGGGACATGGGCGGGCCGCTGGGCACGGCGTGGGAGCTGGCCCGGGCGTGGCCGGACGCGGAGCTGACGGTGATCGAGGACGCGGGGCACCTGGGCGGGGCGGCGACGAGCCGGGCGATCCTCACGGCACTGGACCGGTTCGCGACGGCCTAGGCGGACACACGCTTGCTTCGAGCGCGCTCGAAGGAGTTGGCTTGGGGTCCATGAAGTACACGCAGCTCGGACGCACCGGACTCAAGGTAAGCCGCCTCGTCCTGGGGACGATGAACTTCGGCCCCCAGACCAACGAGAGCGACAGTCACGACCTCATGGACGCCGCGCTGGACGCCGGCGTCAACTTCTTCGACACCGCGAACGTCTACGGCTGGGGCGAGAACAAGGGCCGCACCGAGGAGATCCTCGGCACCTGGTTCGCCAAGGGCGGCGACCGCCGCGACAAGGTCGTGCTCGCCACCAAGGTCTACGGCAACATGGGCGCCGACGGCGAGGCGTGGCCGAACCACGACAAGCTGTCCGCCGTCAACATCCGCCGGGCCGTCGACGCCAGCCTGAAGCGGCTCCAGACGGACCACATCGACCTGTACCAGTTCCACCACGTCGACCGGGACACCCCGATCGAGGAGATCTGGCAGGCCATCGACGTACTGATCCAGCAGGGCAAGATCCTGTACGCCGGTTCCTCGAACTTCTCCGGCTACAAGATCGCCCAGGCCAACGAGCGCGCCCGGCAGCGCGGCAGCTACGGCCTGGTCAGCGAGCAGTGCATCTACAACCTGATGGAGCGCGGCGCCGAGATGGAGGTCATCCCGGCCTCCCAGGAGTACGGCCTCGGCGTCATCCCGTGGTCGCCGCTGCACGGCGGCCTCCTCGGCGGCGCCCTCCGCAAGGAGCGCGAGGGCGGCGGCGCCCGCTCCACCTCCGGCCGCTCCGGCGACGCGCTGGCCGACCCGAAGGTCCGGGCGCAGATCCAGGCGTACGAGGACCTGCTCGACAAGCACGGCCTGGAGCCCGGTGAGGTGGGCCTCGCCTGGCTGCTGACGCGGCCAGGGATCACCGGCCCGATCTCCGGCCCGCGCACGCGCGAGCAGCTCGACTCGGCGCTGCGCGCGGTGGAGCTGGAGCTGTCGGCGGAGGTGCTGGACGCGCTGGAGGAGATCTTCCCCGGCCCGGGCCCGTCGCCGGAGAACTTCGCCTGGTAGAAGCCGCCCGTCAGCCGACGGCGGCCGCCACGGCGACAACAGCGAACATCAGTACGAGCACGGCCGCCATGATGCGGTTTCTGGTCTTCGGGTCCACCCGACGAGCGTAACCGCCCCGGCCTACGTGAACGCGACGCGGCCCCGCCCCGGAGAACCCGGGCGCGGGGCCGCGTAGTCGCGTGCGGGCGTAACCTCTACGCCGCCGTGGCCAGCTGTTCGCGCGGGACGAAGCGGACGTGCGGGCGGCCCGGGCGCAGGTCCACCTTGAGGCGCAGGCCGCCGAGGCGGGCCAGGATCACGCCGATGCCGACCGCCGCCGCGAGGGACAGCGCGCCGCCGACCACCATGCCGGTGCGGGCGCCGTACGCGTCGCTGATCCAGCCGACGATCGGGGCGCCCACCGGCGTACCCCCGGCGAAGACCATCATGTAGAGGCTCATCACACGGCCGCGCATGGCCGGGTCGGACGCCATCTGGACGCTGGTGTTGGCGCTGATGTTGGTCGTCAGGCCGATCATCCCGATCGGGACGAGCAGGACCGCGAAGATCCAGACGTTCGGCGCGAGCGCCGCGATGATCTCCAGCAGGCCGAACGCCGTACCGGCGGCGACCAGCATCCGCAGCCGCGAGGAGCGGCGGCGGGCGGCGAGCAGGGCGCCGGCCAGGGAGCCGGCGGCCATGAGGATGTTGAAGAACGAGTACATCCCGGCGCCGCCGTGGAAGATCTCGTCCGCGAAGGCCGTCAGCCAGATCGGGAAGTTGAAGCCGAAGGTGCCGACGAAGCCGACCAGGACGATCGGCCAGATCAGCTCGGGGCGCCCGGAGACGTACCGCAGCCCCTCGCGGAGCTGACCCTTCGCGCGCGGCACGACGACGGACTTGTGGAGCTCACTCGTCCGCATCATCATCAGGCCGACGAGCGGGGCGAGGAACGACAGGCCGTTGAACATGAAGGCCCAGCCGCTGCCGACCGTGGTGATCAGCACACCCGCGACGGCGGGACCGATGAGCCGGGCCGACTGGAAGTTCGCCGAGTTCAGGCTGACCGCGTTGCGCAGCTGCGCGGGGCCGACCATCTCGGACACGAACGCCTGACGGGCCGGGTTGTCGACCACGGTGACCATGCCGAGCAGGAACGCGATCAGATAGACGTGCCACACCTGGACCACGCCGGAGAGCGTGAGCACGGCGAGCACGACACCGCAGGCGCCCAGGGCGGCCTGGCTGACGAGCAGGAGCTTGCGCTTCGGCAGCCGGTCGGCGATGACACCGCCGTACAGGCCGAACAGCAGCATGGGGAGGAACTGGAGTGCCGTGGTGATGCCCACGGCGGCGGCGGACCCGGTGAGGCTCAGCACGAGCCAGTCCTGCGTGATGCGGGACATCCAGGTACCGGTATTGGAGATCACGGCGCCCGTGGCGAACAGGCGGTAGTTGCGGATCTTCAGCGACGAGAAGGTCCCGCCGGTCTTGCTCTCGTGGGTGGAAGTCGGTGCGGGGGCGGAGTCTGCTCCGGATCCCGTACTCAAAAGGGTTCGCCTCCTCGGCGTGGACATCTTGCTGGTCGACGGGACGGAGACGCGTCTCGCGGAGACGCGGCTCTCACAGGTGGGCGAGCTTCTCCAGCACGGGCGCCGCGTTGCGCAGCGTCTCCCACTCGTCCTCGTCCAGGCCCTCGGCGAGCGTGGTCAGCCAGGCGTTCCGCTTCTTGCGGCTCTCGGCGAGCATGGCCTCGGCCTGCTCGGTCTGGCTGACCATCTTCTGACGACGGTCATCGGGGTGCGGTTCCAGCCTGACCAGCCCCTTCGATTCCAGCAACGCGACGATGCGGGTCATCGACGGCGGCTGGACGTGCTCCTTGCGGGCCAGCTCACCCGGCGTGGCGGAACCACAACGGGCGAGCGTCCCGAGCACCGACATCTCGGTCGGGCTCAGCGACTCGTCGACGCGCTGATGCTTCAGGCGCCGGCCGAGCAGCATGACGGCGGAACGGAGGGAGCTCACGGCGGCGGCACTGTCGCTGTCGTGGATCAGGTCAGGCATGTTTGTTAGCGTAACTCATTACCTACCCTAAAGACCACTTGTGGTACACGCGCGAGAGGGAGATCACTCCGCCCGTCCGCATCGGCACGGGGCGTGAACGTGGCGGGTTTACCAATCGATCACCCAAACGAGTGAGCCGGCGGCGGAAAATCTCGCGCGGCGGGCCCGTGGGGCGTAACCCTGCTTGGCATGGGATCGACAGTGCTCAGCCTGCGCATAGACGGTGAGCTGCTCGACCGGCTCAAGCAGCATGCCGCAAAACGCGGAATGAGCGTCCAGGACTATGTGGTCCGGACGCTCATTCGCGACGACTTCGACGAGCGCTTCCAGTCGGCCGTCGAGGAGACGGAGAAGTTCTACGGGCCGGAGAAGCTCTGCCCGGCGGACGGCGTACCGGCCGAGGAGGTCAACTGACCCCCGGGGCCGGGCCGCGCCCCGCCCCTACGTGAGGCCGAGCGCCGGCATCATGTAGTAGAAGACGAAGACCGCCGACACCGCGTACATCGCGGCGGGCACCTCGCGGCCCCGGCCGGAGGCCAGGCGCAGCACGGTGAAGGCGATGAAGCCGATGCCGATGCCGTTGGTGATCGAGTACGTGAACGGCATCATGACCATCGCGAGGAACGCCGGGATCGCGAGCGTGAAGTCGTTCCAGTCGATGTCCCGCACCGAGCCCGCGATGATCAGGAAGCCCACCGCCAGCAGGGCGGGGGTCGCCGCCTGCGAGGGGACCATGGTCGCCAGCGGCGTGAGGAACAGCGCCACCGTGAACAGCAGACCCGTGACGACGCTGGCCAGACCCGTACGGGCGCCCTCGCCGACGCCCGCCGTGGACTCCACGAAGCAGGTCGAGGCGGAGGAGGAGCTCGCACCGCCCGCGGCGACCGCGACACCGTCCACGAAGAGCACCCGGTTGATGCCCGGGAAGTTGCCGTCGGCGTCCGTCAGCTTGGCCTCGTCGCCGACACCGAGGATGGTGCCCATCGCGTCGAAGAAGCAGGACAGCAGCACGGTGAAGACGAACAGGATGCCGGTCAGCACGCCGACCTTGTGGAAGCCGCCGAACAGGCTGAAGTGACCCAGCAGCCCGAAGTCCGGCGTGGCCACGGGGTTGCCCGGCCACTCCGGCACGGTCAGGCCCCACGCCTCGCCCGGCAGGTCCGCGACCGCGTCGATGATCAGCGCGACGACGGTCATCGCCACGATGGAGATCAGGATCGCGCCCGGCACCTTGCGGACGATCAGGATCAGGGTGAGCAGCGCGCCCAGCACGAAGACCAGGACCGGCCAGCCGTTGAGGTGGCCGTCGGAGCCGAGCTGGAGCGGCACGGTGGTGTGCGCGGCGTCCGGGATGCGGGAGACGAAGCCCGAGTCGACCAGGCCGATGAGCAGGATGAACAGGCCGATGCCGATCGCGATGCCCTTGCGCAGCGAGCCCGGTACGGCGTTCATCACACGCTCCCGGAGCCCGGTCGCGACGAGCAGCATGACCACGATGCCCGCGAGGACCACCATGCCCATGGCGTCGGGCCAGCTCATCCGGGGGGCGAGCTGGAGGGCGACGACGGTGTTGACGCCGAGGCCCGCGGCCAGCGCGATCGGCACGTTGCCGATGACGCCCATGAGCAGCGTGGAGAACGCGGCGGTGAGCACGGTCGCGGTGACCAGCTGGCCGCCGTCGAGCTGGTGGCCGTACATGTCCTTCGCGCTGCCCAGGATGATCGGGTTCAGCACGATGATGTAGGCCATCGCGAAGAAGGTCGCGAATCCGCCGCGGATCTCGCGGGCGACCGACGACTTCCGCTCGGAGATCTTGAAGAAGCGGTCCAGCCCGTTGGTCGGCTGGGGAGTCGGGGCATCGACCGGAGCGGTGGCCGAGGGGGACATGTATGACCTCAGTACGTGCCTAGAGGGGATCAAAAGTGGTCAGCTTTGGACTTTCACACGAATAATTCGAGCCAGCCGTAAGCAGATTCAGTATGAATACATAAGGCGAAGATCGCTATCTCCGCGCGTAGACCCTTGGGCCGACTGGCCCGAGCGGAGACCTCTGTTGCGCGACATAACATGTCTGCATGGCGAAGTGGACACCCAAGCACGAGGCACCGGAGCCCCTGGAGGGCCCGGTCGTCGCGACCATCACCGGCGGCACGATCCTCTGGTTCGTCCTCTTCCTCGTCCAGATCCCGTTCTACAGCTGGTACGACGACCACGGCCATCTGTGGTGGGTGTGGACCTGCCTGGCCGGCGCGGGCCTCGGCCTGATCGGCATCTGGTACGTACGGGGCCGCGACGCGGCCCTCAAGCGCGCGGCGGCCGCGGCGACGGCGGCGGACCCGCAGGCCGACTGAGGCGGAGCCCCGTACCGTCGAACCATGACGCAGCGGGCATCCGAACTTTCCGGGGAGCAGCGCGCCGGCGCTCCCGGGCGCGGGCTGACGGCGGCCGAGGTCGCCGAGCGGATCTCGCGGGGCGAGGTCAACGACGTACCGGTGCGGTCCTCGCGGTCGCTGACCGAGATCGTCCGGGCCAACGTCTTCACCCGGTTCAACCTGATCATCGGCGTGCTCTGGGTGATCATGCTGGCCGTCGCGCCGATCCAGGACAGCCTGTTCGGCTTCGTGATCATCGCCAACACCGGCATCGGGATCGTGCAGGAGTGGCGGGCCAAGAAGACGCTGGACAGCCTCGCGGTCGTCGGTGAGTCGAAACCCGTCGTCCGGCGCGACGGGAAGGCCGCCGCGATCCACACCTCCGAGATCGTCCTCGGCGACCTGATCGAGCTGGGCCCCGGGGACAAGGTCGTCGTGGACGGCACGGTCGCCGAGGCGGACGGCCTGGAGGTGGACGAGTCCCTGCTCACCGGCGAGGCGGACCCGGTCCTCAAGAAGACCGGCGACACGGTGATGTCCGGCAGCTTCGTCGTCGCCGGGGGCGGCGCGTTCACCGCGACGAAGGTGGGGCGCGAGGCGTACGCGGCGCAGCTCGCCGAGGAGGCGTCCCGCTTCACGCTCGTACGGTCCGAGCTGCGCAGCGGCATCTCGACCATCCTGAAGTACATCACCTGGATGATGGTGCCGACCGCGACCGCGCTGGTGATCAGCCAGCTGGTGGTCAAGGAGCACAACTTCAAGGACTCCATCGCCCGCACGGTCGGCGGGATCGTCCCGATGATCCCGGAGGGGCTGGTCCTGCTGACCTCGGTCGCCTTCGCGATCGGGGTCGTACGCCTGGGCCGCAAGCAGTGCCTGGTGCAGGAGCTGCCCGCCATCGAGGGCCTGGCCCGGGTCGACGTCGTCTGCCTCGACAAGACCGGCACGCTCACCGAGGGCGGTATGGACGTCACGGAGCTGCGTCCGCTGGGGGACGCCGAGGAACCGTATCTGCGTCGCGTCCTGGCGGCCTTCGGCGCGTCCGAGCCCCGGCCCAATGCCAGCCTCCAGGCCATCATCGATGCCTACCCGGCCCCGGAGGACGGCGCCTGGACGACCACCGGAACGCTGCCCTTCTCCTCCGCCCGCAAGTACAGCGGCGCCGCGTTCACCGAGGACGGCGGCGCCTCCTCCGCCTGGCTGCTGGGCGCGCCCGACGTGCTGCTGTCCGAGGCCGACCCGGCGCTCGCGGAGATCGGGCAGCTCAACGAACAGGGCCTCCGGGTGCTGCTGCTGGCCCGGGCGCGGGGCGAGCTGGACGCGCCGGACGCGGCGCAGGGGGCGGAGCCGGCCGCGCTCGTCGTCCTGGAACAGCGGCTGCGGCCCGACGCGGGGCGGACCCTCGCGTACTTCGGCGAGCAGCGGGTCGCGACGAAGGTGATCTCCGGCGACAACGCGGTCTCGGTCGGCGCGGTGGCCGCGAAGCTCGGGATGGAGGGCGCGGAGCACCCCGTGGATGCGCGGCGGCTCCCCGAGGACACGGACGAGATGGCCACCGCGATGGAGCAGAACGCGGTGTTCGGCCGGGTCACCCCGCAGCAGAAGCGGGAGATGGTCGCCGCGCTCCAGTCACGCGGGCACACGGTCGCGATGACCGGCGACGGCGTCAACGACGTCCTCGCGCTGAAGGACGCCGACATCGGCGTCTCCATGGGCTCGGGCTCCGAGGCGACGCGCGCGGTGGCCCAGATCGTGCTGCTGAACAACAGCTTCGCGACCCTGCCGTCCGTGGTCGCCGAGGGCCGTCGCGTGATCGGCAACATCACCCGGGTCGCGACCCTGTTCCTGACGAAGACCGTGTACTCGGTGCTGCTGGCGGTCCTGGTGGTCTGCTTCCAGGTCGAGTACCCGTTCCTGCCGCGCCATCTGACCCTGCTGTCCACGCTGACGATCGGCGTCCCGGCGTTCTTCCTGGCCCTTGCCCCGAACAAGGAGCGCGCGCATCCGCACTTCGTACGCCGCGTGATGCGGTACGCGATCCCGTCGGGCGTCATCTGCGCCGCCGCGACCTTCGTGATGTACCTGATCGCCCGCCACCACTACTCCGGTACGGGCGCGCTGGACGCGGAGACGAGCGCGGCGACGCTCACTCTGTTCCTGGTCTCGATGTGGGTCCTGGCGATCATCGCCCGCCCGTACACCTGGTGGCGGATCTGCCTGGTGGCCGCGATGGGCCTGGCGTTCCTGATCGTCCTCGCGGTGCCGTGGCTCCAGGACTTCTTCGCCCTGAAGCTGGTGGGGACGCAGATGCCGTGGACGGCGGTGGGCATCGCCGTGGTGGCGTCGGTGGCGCTGGAGTACGTCTGGCGGCTGGTGGGCCGCCGCTTCGGGGCGTGAAACGGCGGCCCGGGCCGGGCTACTTCACGTCGACGTAGTCGCCCGTGGCGGTGGCGGCCGGGGTGGTGGACGTACCGGCGAAGCTGTAGCGCCAGTAGCCGTCGACCGTGGCCTTCACAGTCGTCTTGGCGTCGCCCTTGTTGTTCGTCTTGACGGTCTTCACCGTGGTGTAGGTGCTGCTGCCCTTCTTACGGAACTGCAGCTTCACGGACTGGCTGGTGTAGCCGTGGTACTTGAAGTCGTCCCAGTTGGCCCGCGAGAGCCAGCCGGTGACGGTGATGGTCTTGCCCTTCTTGACGGGCTCGGGGGAGGCGTTGACGGTCTGCCGCGAGGCACGCTGGAACTTGAAGGAGGCGGCCTTCTCCTTCCAGATGTAGTCGCCGTCCCCGGCGTCCACCCACGCGTCGACGTACCAGGTCCCCGCGTAGTCGTTGGAGTACATGAGGTCGGCCTTCGGGTCGACGGTGAACGTCGCCGAGCAGGTGCTGCCGGAGCACTTGGTCGTGCTGGACATGTAGCCGAAGCCCGGTCCGTGGACGCTGATGTCGGCGCCCTTGATCCCGGAGTTGTCCCTCGCCGTCACGGAGACCGTGAACTTCTTGACCTCGCTGACACCGAGAACCACGTTCTTGCCGCCGTTGACCGTGACCTTGGTGATGGCGGTGTCGCCGTAACCGCCGTCGGCCTGGGCGGCCGGCACGGCGAGGGCGGTCAGGGCCAGGGTGCCGACGGCGACGGCGGCAGTTGTGCGCATGCGCATGTGTGTTTCCCCGCGGGAAGGGCCCGGTCCGCGCGCGGACGTACGGGCCGATGGTCGGTCGAGTCGGGACGACTCAACAGACCAGACGGGTGAACGATGTGAACGGTTGTGCAGAATTTGAAGATTCTGCGAAGGTCTCCCATATCGGTGTAGATGCCACAGACTGCTGCGTGCTTCCGGCCGGTATCAGTCGAACCAGCGGTCCCGGGCCAGCTCCTCCGTACGGGACGGGTCCTCCAGCAGCGCGGCGACCTCGAAGCGGCGGGGCCACTGGGCGGCGGCCCAGGCCAGGCCCGCCGCCACGCCCTCCAGGGTCGCGGCGTGGACCACGCCGTCGGGGGTGCGGCGCCAGTCGAGTTCCACGCCGCCCGCGCGGAGTTCGCCGTGTTCGATGTACGTGGCCGGGGTGGCGGGCCCCAGCAGGACGCGGACGGACTCGGGCACCTCGTGCTCCTCACCGTCGCTCGTGACCTCGGCCGCCACGGTCTCGCCGAGCCGCCGCACCTGGAACAGCTCGGCCAGCTCCGCCGCGTGCGCCGGGGCGACGGGCAGCAGCGGCAGCCCCTCGGTGAGCGGCAGCAGGTCCGGCGCGTCGGCGATCACGGCGTCCGCCGCGTCGACCACCCGCACCTCGCCGTCCACGACCGCCCGCAACTCGTCCGGCAGCGTGACCTGGTCCGGGTCGAGCGCGGACAGGGCGGTGTACAGCCCGTGCAGTTGTACGGCGGTGACCGGGCGGTCCGCGTCGGCGAGGCGGCCCAGCAGCTCGGCGGCCCCGCCCGGCTCGTCCAGGAGGGCGGCGACCGACGTCCGTACGCCCAGCGCGCGCAGCACCTCGGCGTCCTCGAAGCCGGTCGCGTCGGCGGAGTCGTAGAGCCCCGCGAGCCGGGGGTCGCCGCCGTGGGCGCGCAGGCCCGCCGGGCGGCGGCCGTCCAGCACCGGGTGGCCGCGCAGCCACCAGGCGGTGTACGGGCGGACGGACTCCGTGGTGCCGTCCGGGAGCAGCACCCGGACCGGCTGCGTGAGCGCGTCCCGCAGCGGCGGCCGCGCCAGCATCGCGAGGGCCTGCGGCCAGGCGTCGTCGTCCACCAGGTCCAGATCGCGTACGGCGACGAGCTCGGTCGCGACCGGCGGCACCGGGCTGTCCGGCCACTGGTCGAGGATGTCCTCGCACCACACGTCCACCGCGTCGAGCAGCCCGGCGTCGTCCGGCTCCGCGAAGTCGCCGTCCCGGGGCTCCAGCTCGTCCGGGTCCAGGACGACGTCCGTGGCCCGTACGAGCGCGAAGGTGGCGAGCACCCCGCAGGCGGTGAGCGGCTGTTCGCCCCAGCGGTCGGCCAGCTCCGCGTCGCACAGGGCGAGTTCGCCCTCGCGCATGACCCCGGCGAACGGGCTGTCCGGCAGCACGAGTTCCCCGGCGGGGGCGAGTTCGCCGTCCTCGTCGGGCAGCGCGAGCGCGCCGAGCCAGGGCTCCTCGCCCGGCTCCAGGGCGGCGTCACGGACCAGGGTGAGCACGGTCTCCGCCAGCTCGTCGCCGTCGAGCGCGTCCTCGTCCCAGATCTCGCCCGCGTCCAGCGACCCGGCGACGGCGGCCCGCACCTGCGGGGTCGTCAGCACGGCGCGCGGCGTGGCGGGCAGGGCCCCCAGCTTCTCCAGGAGCGGATGCGCGGCGTCCGGATGCGCGACCTTGAGCCCGAGCCGCCCGAGACGGTCCAGGACGGGCCCGGACAGGGCGTCGGGGAGCGGGAGGAGGACCTGGCGGGGGCCGATGGTGGTGCGGGGAAGCACGTCCGGGGTGGTGCCCGCCAGCGGGACCGGGAGGCCCGAGAGGCGGTCCGGGTCCACCCCGGCCAGGCTGTCGTAGAGCCGCCGCCACCAGGCGGGTTCGCGTTCCAGGCCGGCCAGGCGGTCGATCGCCTCGGTCAGCGGGACGCGGGCGACGCCGAGCGTGCGCAGTTCGACGCGCCGTTCGAGCCCGGCGGGCAGCAGGCACGGCAGCACCTCGGCCAGCACGGCGACCGTCAGCGTGCCGGCGCCCTCCACCACCTCGGCCTCGACCGGCCGCAGCCCGACCGTGTCCTTGCGGACGCCCTCGTCCCAGCCGTCCCAGCGCTCCGGTTCGGCGGCGGGGTCGCGCGGGGCGGCGGGCTCCAGGAACGCCACGCGCGGCAGCCGCTCCAGGATCGCGCCGCGCAGCGCGCCGTCCAGCACGCCCTGGCCCAGGGGGCCCGGGACCAGGGCGATCGTCGCGACGGACACCGGCTCCCAGTCGCCGAGCAGCTCCGCGTACGCGTCGGCGGCGCGCTGCACCAGGAAGTCGGTGAGCGGTCCGGGGGCGGGGTGCCTGCGGGTGGTGTCCAGCGGCAGCGAGGCGATGAGCAGCGCGGGCAGGCCGAGCGGTTCGTCGGTAGGCGTCGGCGCGTGCACGACGGGTGCGGTACGGGGGTGGACCGGAGCGCCGTCCGCGTCCACCGGGACGGCCCAGGTCACCGACCAGTGCGGGCGGAGGCGTTCCTCCAGCGGGCGGTCGGCGAGCAGGGCGGGCTCGATCGGGCCGCTGTGGACGGCGGTGCGCCAGCGGTTCGTACCGTGCGCGGAGTCCTCGATGTGGGTGTACGGGCCGTGCTGGGTGCGGCGGAGGGTGCGGACGCCCTCCGGGGTCTCCACGACGACCTCGTCCAGGCCGGTCAGGGTGAGGAGCAGGGCGTCGTCCACGGCGGCCAGCAGGCGTCCGACCAGGTCCTCGGCGACGCCGTCGCGCAGGGGCAGCACGACGACGGTGTCGTAGCCGTCGGGCGCGGTGCCCTCAGCGGGCAGCGGGAGACGCAGCAGCGGTACGTGGCCTTCGCGGCGGCGCAGCTCGTCGCCCAGGCCGGGGCTGCCGACGGCGGCCTCCCGGGCGAGTTCGCGGGCCTCCGCGAGGGACCAGCGGACGCCGCCGTGCCGGCCGACGACCGCCGGCTCGTCGCTGACCGCGAGGACGGCGGCGAACCCGACGCCGAAGCGGCCCACGGCGCCCTCGTGCCCCTCGCGCTTCGCGGAGGCGCGCAGCGTGGACAGCGATTCGACGCCGGTGGCGTCCAGGGGGGCGCCTGTGTTCGCGGCGGCGAGCACGGCGGGGGCGCCGTCCGCTGCCGGGTGCAGCGTGAGCCGGAGACGGCCCGGGGTTCCGGCCCGGGCGGCCGCGTCGGCGGCGTTCTGGGCCAGCTCGACCACGAGGCGGTCGCGGTAGCCGCCGAGCGCGAGGTCCTCCTCGGCGTTGGCGTCCTCCCGGAACCGGGCGGGTCCGGCGCCCCAGGCGGCGAGCACGCCACGCCGCAACCGCGCGGTGCCGAACGGATCGCCCTCCGTCGCGTTGATGCCCATGCGCGTGCTCCCTCTCGGTCAAGGGTCAGGGACCCCGGCCCACGGTCCACGCGAACCCGGCCGACCCCACCCGAAGGCTTCCGTCCTCAATCGCCGGACAGGCTGGGTTCCACCGCCTGCCCGCCCGCTCCCGGCCCACCCGGCCACAGCGCGGCCCCGGGCGAAGTCCGGCTACGCGTGCCCCAGGTCCCCCGAGACCCCCCGGGCCTCATCGTGCAACGCGTACTCATCCACCCGCATCGTGTCCAGCCGATGCGGCACCGCCGCCGGCGGCTTCGGCATGACCGCCGCCTCCGAGTGCCCCCCGCACCCGTACGACAGCGACACCACATGCCCGTCCGCCGGACCGAACTCGTTCGCGCACACCCCGAACGCCTGCCGCAGCGAGCCCGACAGCGGGACCAGGAAGGCGCAGGAGACGCACGAGGCCGGCGCGGCCTGTGCCATCGGGGTCTTGGGGCCGAACTCCTCGTCCCAGCGGTCCGCCGCCGAGTGCAGCCCGTAACGCGACAGCACCCGCACCCGCCGCATGCCGAGCTCTTCCGCCACCGCCGCGATCGATCCGCGCGCGGCCGGGTCCGGGCGCGTCGTCAGCTCCGCGTCCTCGACGTCCACCAGGTCGGCCAGCTCGTCGGTGGCCGGCGCGTTCGGCAGCGGCTCGTCCGCCCCCGTGTAGCCGGGTTCGAGCCGCAGGTCGTCCGACTCGGTCGGCAGCAGGTCCCCCGGACCCATGTCGCCCGGCCGCAGCCGCTCGCTCCACGGCACCCACTCCGGGGCGAGCAGCGCGTCGGAGCCCGGCAGCAGCACGGTCTCGTCCAGGGTGACGTTCTTCGCGCGGGAGGCCCGGGCCACCGTCACGGCCCAGCGCCAGCCCCGGTATCCGGGGTCCTTGCACTCGAAGTAGTGCGTGACGACCCGGTCCCCCTCGGAGACCACCGCCACATGCTCACCCACGATCCCCGGCGCGGCCGCCTCCTCCGCCGCCGTGCGGGCGAGGTCTACCGCCTCGGCGCACAAACGGTCGGGAGCGGGGGTACGGGCGGTACGGGCCGAACGGCCTCGCGTCGTCGCAGCACTCACAGGTCTCGCTTCTCTCCTACGCCAGTCTCACGAGCGCGCCAGCACATCGACCATCGATTTCGGCCATACGGTCGTGGACGGAGCGGACCTGAGGGCCGCGTCGACGTCCACACCCGTTGAGCCAACCTCGGGCACGCCTTCCGTAATCCATTCTGCGGGATCGAAGAGAGGCGCGCGGCCGAGAACAACCGCCGGTGGCGCGCTACGCACGCTACCCTCTCCGCCGCTCCCCGCCCACCTGCCGTCCGAAACGCCGCAGTTTCCGCACCCCGCGCGGCCCCGGAGACGAGCCCCGCGGACAACCGTTTCGCGCCGAACCGACATCCACCGCGACCCGCCCCGTCACTGACCCGACGGGGCGGTCCCCACCGCGCCCCGCCAGGATGCCGGTTCGCGTTGCCCGGTCCTGGGGCACTATGACCAAGTGGCTTCAGCCAGGTCGCACGACGGTCCCGGCCCGCTCCGCAGTGCGGGCCGGTCGATCGGTCATGCCCTGCGCGTCCCCTTCACCGGCACCGCCCGCTCCATCCGCAAGGCGACCCACGCGCACGGCGCCGGCGAGAGCGGCCTCGGCAAGCTGATCGAGCTGCACGCGGTGAACGGCGCGGGCGATGTGATGATCACCGTCGCGCTCGCGTCCACCGTGTTCTTCTCCGTACCGACCGACCAGGCACGCGGCCGCGTCGCGCTGTACCTCGCGGTGACGATGGCGCCGTTCATCCTGCTGGCCCCGGTCATCGGCCCGCTCCTGGACCGCCTGCCGCACGGCCGCCGGGCCGCGATGGCCGGATCCATGCTG
Organism: Streptomyces sp. CB01249; assembly: GCF_001905735.1. GTDB lineage: Bacteria > Actinomycetota > Actinomycetes > Streptomycetales > Streptomycetaceae > Streptomyces. The sequence goes on along the minus strand of NZ_LISW01000002.1, from coordinate 185,657 downwards.
GCGCGGGCGGTGCTGGCGCTGACCATGTCGGGCGCGGTCGCCACCGGCGACCTGGAGCTGTACCCGGCGGCACTCGGCGTACTGGTCTGCTCGAAGGCGTACGGAGTGGTGCGCAGCGCCGTCGTACCGCGTCTGCTGCCACCGAAGTTCTCGCTGGTGAAGGCCAACTCACGGGTGACCCTCGCCGGGCTGCTGGCCACCGGGGCCGCCGCGCCCATCGGGGCGGGGCTCCAGACGATCGGCCCGCAGTGGCCGCTGTACGGCGCGTGCGCGATCTTCGTCGGCGGCGGGATCCTGGCGTTCACGCTGCCGCCCAAGGTGGACTCGGCGAAGGGCGAGCGCCGGGCGCAGCTCGTACCGCCGCACGGCGGGAGCGAGCCGCGGCCGTCCGCCACGAAGCCCGGAAACAAGGCCGGGACCAAGAACGGAGCCAAGACCGGGGCCAAGGGGCGCGAGCGGCGGCCGGGACTGCGGTCGGTCGGCCCGTCCGTGCTGCACGGCCTCCAGGCCAACGCGGCCCACCGCGCGCTCTCCGGGTTCCTGATCTTCTTCCTGGCGTTCCTGCTGCGCGAGCACCCGCTCGCCGGGCAGAGCGCCGCGATCTCGCTGGGCATCGTCGGCGTGGCGGCGGGCGTGGGCAACGCGCTGGGCACGGCGGTCGGCTCCTGGCTGCGGGCGCGCGGCCCGGAGATCATCGTCGCCTCGGTGCTGGCCCTGGCCCTGGGCGTGGCGGTCCTGGCGGCCGTCTTCTTCTCCACGGTCATGGTCGCCGCGCTCGCCGCGACGGCGGGGCTCACCCAGGCGCTGTCGAAGCTGTCGCTGGACGCGATGATCCAGCGCGACGTGCCGGAGGAGGTGCGGACCTCCGCGTTCGCCCGCTCCGAGACGCTGCTCCAGATGGCCTGGGTGGTGGGCGGCGCGATCGGCATCGCCCTCCCCCTCAACGGCGTACTGGGCATGTCCGTCGCCGCCGGGCTGCTCGCGCTCGGCGCTGCCGCCTCCGTACGGGGGCTGCTGGGCGCCGCGCGGCGCGGCTCGCCGCACCCCCGCGTGGCGTGAGCGGGAGCGACCGATAGCCTTCGGCCCATGACCGTTGCGTTCTTCTCCGGTAAGGGCCGTCGAATCGGCGTCGCTCTTGGTGCCGTGTCCGCGGGACTCCTCGTCCTCTCCGCCTGCGACAAGCCGACGCCGCTCGCCACCGTGACGGTCGGCGACAACTCGGTGAGTTCCGAGGCCGCCTGCTACAACGACGGCAAGGCCCTCGAGAACTCCGAGGCGCAGAAGTGCCTCAACAAGAAGGCCGAGAAGAGCATCAAGGTCTCGATGACCGACACGGTGCACTTCGGTGTCGACCCGGACATCGCGGACAACGGCTGGACCCTCTTCCTCGACGGCCAGCGCGGCGAGCCGGAGCCCTCCAAGAAGACCTACCGGTCCATCAACGGCAGCGCCTTCTTCTCCACCCAGACCGAGGGGGCCGCGCCGAAGAACTCCCAGGTCAGCATCGTGGAGACCAAGGGTGCGAAGGTCATCGGCATCTGGCACTTCAAGCTGGAGAAGTCCGACTGACGTGCGTGTACTCGTCGTGACCGCGGTCCCGGTGGAACGGGACGCGGTCACGCGTGCGTACGGGGACGAGCCGGCGGTCCACTGGATTCGCGGCGCGGAGATCCACCGCGCCGGCCCGCTGGACGTGCTCGCGGGCGGCGCGGGCCCGGCCGCCTCGGCGGCGTCGACGGCGTTCGCGCTGGCGGCGGACCGCTACGACCTGGCGGTCTCGGCGGGCATCGGCGGCGGCTTCGCGCCGGTCGCCCCGCTCGGCTCGCTGGCCGTGTCCCGCCGCGTCGTCGCGGCGGACCTGGGCGCGGACACGCCGGAGGGCTTCGTGCCCGTGACCGAGCTCGGCTTCGGCCGCGCCGCGCACCTCCCGCCCCGCTCCCTCGTACGCGCCGCCGCCGAGGCGACCGGGGCGACGGCCGGGGACATCCTCACCGTCTCCACCGTCACCGGCACGGCGGACCGCACCGCCGCGCTGCTGGCCGCCCACCCGCACGCGGTCGCCGAGTCCATGGAGGGCTTCGGGGTCGCGGAGGCGGCGGACCTGGCCGGCGTACCGGTCCTGGAGATCAGGGCCGTGTCGAACGTCGTCGGCCCGCGCGACCGCGACGCCTGGCGCATCGGCGACGCGCTGACCGCGCTGACCGAGGCGTTCGGGAAGCTCATACCCGTACTGGAAGGCTGGACCCGCCATGACCGAGACGACACCGCGGACTGACACGCTGCGCATCGCGTTCTCGCCCTGCCCGAACGACACGTTCGTCTTCGACGCCTGGGCGCACGGCCGGGTCCCCGGCGCACCGGCGCTGGACGTCACCTTCGCGGACATCGACCTCACCAACGGCATGGCCGAGCGCGGCGAGCTGGACGTGCTCAAGGTGTCGTACGCGGTGCTGCCCTGGGTCCTGGAGGAGTACGCGCTGCTGCCGTGCGGCGGCGCGCTGGGCCGGGGCTGCGGCCCGCTCGTCCTCACCCGCGAGGCGGGCACCGACCTGACCGGGAAGACGGTCGCCGTACCGAGCGAGCGCTCGACGGCGTACCTGCTGTTCCGGCTCTGGGCGGCCGAGGTGGTGCCGGGCGGGGTGGGCGAGATCGTCGTCATGCCCTTCGACGAGATCATGCCCGCCGTGCGGGACGGCAAGGTGGACGCCGGACTGGTCATCCACGAGGCGCGCTTCACGTACCAGAACTACGGCCTGCACAACCTGGCCGACATGGGCCGCCACTGGGAGGACACCACCGGCCTGCCGATCCCGCTCGGCGCGATCATCGCCAAGCGCTCGCTGGGCGCGGACACCCTGAAGCTCCTCGCCGAGTCCGTACGCACGTCGGTCCGCATGGCCTGGGACGACCCCGAGGCGTCCCGCCCGTACGTCACGGCCCACGCCCAGGAGATGGACCCGTCCGTCGCGGACCAGCACATCGGCCTGTACGTGAACGAGTTCACCGCGGACCTGGGCGAGGACGGCTACGCGGCGATCCGCGGCCTGCTGACCCGCGCGGCGGCGGAGGGCCTGGTCCCGCCGCTGGCCCCGGACGCGCTGTCGTTCGGCTGAGAGCCGGGCCCGAGTCCGGAGCAGTCACGGTCGGCCAGTTTCTTCGACCTGGGGTAGCCGAGCCCCTTGATCAACTCGACCCGGTAACAGGCCGTCACTTCCCTCCGGTCGTCGGGGTCGCCGTAGCGCGCGTGCGCGGAGTAGGTCACGACCGTGGTCCCGCCCTGCCGGGAGAACCCGGCGACCTCGATGCCCACGCCACCCGGCCGGGGCACATCGGCAAGCCCGGCCTCGGTGAGCGGGCCGCCGCGCGCGGCCGCGAAGAGACGGTCGCCGTACTCCACAGCGCCTGCCGACAGGCGGTTGCCCGCCTGCGTCTCGTCCGTCACGCGGGGCGATGGCGACTCGGGCAGCGTCGCCATCACCCACACGAAGCCGATGACGACGACGGCCGCGAGGGTCCCGCCGCACCCGGCGATGGCACGGTAGGTCGCGGACTGACGCGGCGGGGAGTGGCCGGCGCTCATGGCGGTCCTTCGGCGCATCGGGTGGTGGCCCCGCGTGTGCGGGACCACCACCCGATGCCGGTCGGGAGGGCGGGAGCCCTCGGGGTCAGTACTTCGCCGCGGCCAGAGCCTGCTGGAAGGCCAGGGCGTAGCGGGAGGTGCCGGTGTTGGTGGGGTGGTAACTCTCCATGCTGGGGCAGATCAGCGCACCCGGGCAGGAGAAGTCGCCCAGTACCCCGTCGGCGGGACCTGCGACCAGGTCGTTGATGCCCGAGGGGTTGTCACACATCCGGTACCCGTCGAACGCGTCGTCGGGAGACTGGAAGGTCACGGGAACCCCGTTCGCCTTGGCGGTGTTGGCGGCGCTCTGCTGCTTGTCCCGCATGTCGTCCGCCCAGCCGTTGATCAGTACCTGGGCACCCGTCGTCATCACACTGGTGCAGGTGAGGCTGTTCGGATTGAACAGCTTCGGATACCCGAGAAGAATGATCTTGGCGTTGGGTGCCTTGTCATGGATGTGCTGGAGGACGGTCGGCAGCAGACCCGTGGCATAGGTGAGGCTCTGCTGGACGGTGGCATCGTCCGGGCAGCCCGCCAGGATGTTGCCGCAGTCCCCCACGGTGCCACCGAAGTTGGCGTCGTTCCCGCCCAGGGTGAGAGCCACCAGCGTGGTGTCGTCGTTGAGGAAGCCCGAGTCCAGCTGGGTCACCTCCCCATAACGCCCCAGCGAGCCCGGATCCCCGACCCCCGGTGAGGCGTAGAAGGGATCCACATCGTACGTATAGGCCCCGCTGCACGCCACGGAGTGGAAGTCCAGGGTCTTGTCGAGGGCGTCCGCGCGGCCCCCGATCGTGGTGGACGAACTGGGCAGGGCGGCCTTGCGCGCCCAGGAGTTGCGGCTGCGCATGCAGGCGTTCCAGTTGTGGCCGGGCGAGGTCTGGCTGCTGAGGGAGGCGTACGGGCCCGTGACCGTCCCGTAGTCGTACGCGCCCGCGCCGGTACCGGAGGAGTAGGAGTCGCCGAGCTGCACGACGATGTCCTTGGGCTTGGCCGGAAGCGGCTGGAAGGCGACGGCGTCCCAGGTGACGTCCTCGTCCGCCGTGCCGTCGGGCGTGTAGTTGCTCAGCGAGACGCTCTGGGTGCCCGACGCGGAGGAGAAGTTGAAGACGCCGAGGCTGACCCAGGTGTTGTTCTCCACGTGCACGTTGAGGATGCGGTTCTGCGAGGGGCCCGCGCCCGGGTCGATGGTGTAGACCGCGTCCTGGGTCTGGGAACCCGTGTCGGGCAGATGGACCATGACGCGGGTCCAGCCGTCGATCGGCTGGCTCAGCTTCCAGGTGCCGGTGATCGCCATGACCCCGCTGACATCCGGGGTGCGGGCGAGGTCGTACTCGTATGCGTTGGTGGCGCCGGTACCGGAGTTGCGGGTATGGGCGTACCAGAAGTGGTCACCGAAGCCTCCGCCGATCTGGTGGAGGTCCCCCTTGGCCTCGTAGTGGTTGTCGCTGTCCGCCTGGAACGGGCTGAACTTGAAGGTCCCCTTGTTGGACCAGGCCGCCTTGGAGCAGCCGTCCGTCATCGTGGGGACGTCGTTGGGCACGTTGTCCACGACCAGGGCGCCGGCGGGCACCGAGTTGTTGCACATGTGCCCGGACCCGTTGTTGCCGTTGGGCAGCTCCGACCTGAGGGTCTTGTACGTCAGGTACTCGTGGCCGCAACTGGAGGGGCAGTTGACCTTCCAGGTGGTCTGGGTCGCGTGGTACCAGTGCGGCGGGTCGCAGGTCTCGCCGAGGTGGTCGACCTCGCAGCGCGGCGGGTTGGCCGGGTCGCAGGCGTTCACCTGCGGGTCGCAGAAGGTGTCGAGCTCCGGCTTCACGGTGGAGCGGTCGTGGTCGGTGCTCCACCAGGCGGGCGAGTAGCCGGCGGTGTTGCTGTCGTCCACGACGCCGTCGGAGCCGTAGGCGCGCCCGGTGTCCATCGGCCAGGCGCCCCAGCCGAGCACCTTCTCCTCGTACGACCAGTTCTGCGGGTGTGCGGCGTCGGCGTAGGTGTTGTTGTCCAGGAAGGCGTGCCGGTCCGGCGGGTAGAGCGGGTTCGACGGGTTGTTGAGGAAGCCGAGCCCCCACGGCTCGGTCGGGCCGCCGCCCGGGACGTAGAAGTTGAACCCCGAGTTGTAGTTCCACAGCGCGGCGAACCAGTTCTCCGGCGCGGCGGGGTCGTCCGTGTTCAGCTTGAGGGTGGTCGAGGCGTTGTCGGTGTGGATCTCGTTCCACTTGTCCGAGAGCGTCCTCGCCGCTACCGCGATGTTGGACGTGTAGTCGAGGGCAATGGCCTTCTGCTCGGCGGCCGTGAACTCACCGATGCCTCCGATCTTCATGCCATCGGTCTGCTGGCCGATGCCGTAGCCGCAGTCGGCCTTGGTCCAGTCGATCAGCCAGTGGTCCGACGGGTTGGTCGGGCTGTTCGGGTGGCCGTAGAAGCCGTTGGTGCTCGCGAGGGTGGAGCTGGTCTGCCCGGGCAGCGCACCGCCCTCGGCCTGCCACATGTTCGATTCCTGGGCCACCACACCGAGCAGGACCTGGGCGGGGATGCGTCCGCCGTTCGTCCCGTTCAGGGTGGGCAGCGGGAACATGCCCTGCGGGTTGACCGTGCCGAGCCCGTTGGCCGTGCGCCAGCCGCCCTGCCGGACGTACCCGCTGGTGAGTTCTCCGCGTATGGCCATGTCGACGGCCCACTCGACCTGGTTGGGCGTCGGCTGGTACGCCTGCTGCTTGGGGTCGTTGCGGGGCTGCGAACAGGCCCGGTCGTTGTCGATGGTGGTGTTGGGGTCGCCGACCACGGTCGCCGCCAAGGCGGTGCTCTTGGCGGTCGCGGTGTTCTTGGCGGTCGCGCCCTTGGCCGTGGCCGTCAGGGCCGGGGACGCCTTTTTGCCCTCTGCGGCGTGCGCCGCCTCCGGGTCGGTGGCCGCGGCGGCGGGCACCGTGAAGGAGATCTTCTTCGAGGTCGCCGGGACCTCGGTCTTGATCTGGAGGGGCGACGGCGCGTTCCACCCGGTCGCCGCCAGGGGGCTGGACACATGGCTGCGCAGGCTGGCCGCGACCGCCTGGTCCACGGCGAGCGCCCCCGTGGAGGAGACCTTCGCGTCGGCCGGCACCTTCAGGTGCCGTACCGGAGCGGGCAGGTCGCTCGTGGACGTGGGCGTGCCGGTGAGGAAGACCCGTCCGGCGGTGCCGGCCTCCAGGCCGAGCGAGCCCGTAGCGCCCTGCGCGAGGGTGGTGGTGCGGCCGTCCAGCGAGCGGCGCGCCCGCACCGTCTTGCCCTTGCGGTCGAGGAAGTTGACGCCGCCCTCGGCGTCGGCCCGCAGCTCGAAGGCGGGTCCGGAGGTGGCGGCGAGCTCGGTGGTGCGGTCCTCGCGGTCGAACCGGATCAGCCGGCCCGCGGCGGCACCGACGATGGAGTCGCCGACCGGGACCGCCGAGGTGATCTGGACGTTCTCGGCCTGCTTCCGGGTGACGGTTCCGGTGGCCGTGTCGACGGTCAGCAGCCGGGTGCGGTTCTGGTCGTCGTCGCCGAGCTGCGTCAGTACGGCGGTCTCACCGGTACCGCAGCCGGGGTTGAAGTACCCCAGGGTGACGTTGTCGGAGAGCTTGGTGACCTTGCCGTTCGTCAGGTCGACGACCGCCGCGAAGGCGCCCCGCTCCATCAGTTCCGGCTTGTTGGTGAACTCCCGGGGGGCGTACACCACGACGGCACGCTTGCCGGACCCGGTGACACAGGAGTTCCCGATCCACAGGGCCGTGCCGAACCCGGGCTCCGAGAGCGTGGCCACGGTGCGCCACTGGTACGCCTGCTTGCTGTCGGCGGCGAGCACGTGGAGGCCCGATCCGTCACCGGCGACCGTGACGGCGCGGTCCGCGGACTTCTTCCATGCCTTCGGCAGGTCCTTCTCGGGGGCCAGCACCTTGGACGACTGGTCCTGGCGCGGCCCCTGCGGGCCGGCGTCCTCCGCCACCGTGGTGCCGTCGTGGGACGGACCGGCCCACGCCTGTCCGCCCTGGATCAACCCCGCCGCGACGACGGCCATGGTGACCATCGCACAGGGGATGCGCGTTCTCTTCCGTATTATCAAGAATTCTCCAAGTTTATGTATACATCTGGCAAAGAAGCGTGCTCTCGATATGACCTTTGACGTATGAGCGAGCTCGGGAAATTCCCCACCCGGCGGGGGGAGCGAAGATTATTGACATGAGGCGCCCTCCAGGGACGCATCACCCTTTTCCGACTATCTGCCGATCGAAAGTCAATTACCTTTGAATTCCGAGCACAAATTCCCACTCCGATGCAAGCCGGCATACATTTGCCCGCCCGGCCACATTTGCCTGGTGGGCGACCGGGCCCATTCCACAGACCTGCGCGCCGACCAGGGACGTCACACCTCTGTCACTACCTCGGGACGGCCGGCCGCGACGGGCTAAATTCCACATGCTGGACGAGAACATTCAATGACCCCCCTTACGAGTCGGCACTGCCGCCACCGGACACCGATAACTCCCCGCACCTGCCTGTCCGCAACCTCGCGGAGCGTGGCGTAAATACGTCATCCCCGATGCGCATTGGGGGACCTTGGGGTGATTCATGGGGGCTGCCCCGCCTCCCCCGAGTGCGCTAACTTGGTGCGCGCTACAGACTTAGCGATCCCCGGGGGGGGAAATGAGTAAGTCGGACATAGGTAACGGAGTCAACGAAAGAGAGCTAAGGCTCCTGCAACTCCTGTATTCCGGATATGAGGACGCCCGGGCGGCGCGCGCCCTGGGCCTGAGCCACCGCACCGTGCAGCGTGATGTGAGAGGGCTGATGCTCAAGGTCGGCGTGAACAGCAGGCTGGCGCTCGGCGCACGGGCGCAGGAACTCGGCTGGCTCGACCGGACCTGCGGGCGCGATGAGGGGCGTCGGCCCGGAGCACCGTGGGAGCAGGGGGTGGCCGGCCAGGATGCCGCCTAGCTGAGGGCCACCGGGCCGGGGGCGTACAACAAATGTGGGCGCCCCCGGCCGGGGACGCCCACACCGCGATGTGTCGCTGCTACACGTCGAGCTGGTCCGCGACCGCTCTCAGGAGGCCGGCGATCTTGGCACCCGCCGCCTTGTCGGGGTAGCGGCCGCGCTCCAGCATCGGCGTGATGTTCTCCAGGACGGTCGTCAGGTCCTGGACGATCGAGGCCAGCTCGTCCGGCTTGCGGCGCTGGGCGGCCGCGACGGACGGGGTCGGGTCGAGGATCGACACGGAGAGCGCCTGGTCACCGCGCTGGCCGGCGACCACGCCGAATTCGACGCGCTGACCGGGCTTGAGAGCGTCGACCCCGGCCGGGAGCACGGACGAGTGCACGAAGACGTCGCTGCCGTCGTCGCGGGAGAGGAAGCCGAAGCCCTTCTCGCTGTTGAACCACTTGACCTTGCCAGTCGGCAAAGCACGCACCCCATCTCAACCCGTATGCCGGAACGAATGCCCTCAGCAGGTCAGGCCGTCCTGTGGTCGTGCTCCCCTGCTGGCTGAAGCCTCCACAGGGGAAGTACCCCTCGTCAAGCCTGGTCATCCGGACTGTGTCCGGAAACGGCACCTGCGTCACCCGGACACGGTTCCGCCCTTCACCCGGCGACGGTTTCGCGGCGTCCGGGAACTACCCTGGCGGGGTGAGTACCTCATCTTCCGGCGCGGGCGACCGGCTGGTCCGGATCGGCGCGATCGTCTTCCTCATCGGCGCCCTCTCCACCCTCGCCACCATGGCCCCGCTCTTCCTCGGCACCGATCCGCTGCCGTCCATCGCCTGGTCCCTCTGCATGCTCATGGGCGTCGGCTTCCTGATCGCCGCGGCAGGCGTGATCCGCTCGGCACGGGCGGGGTCGCGGGAGCGGTAGCAGAGAGGCGCGCCCGCGTGATCACCTCGACTCCGGTCGGGAGGTGGAGGTGTGGGGCGGCACCCTGCTGGTCGCCACGCTGGAGACGTACTCCGATGCCTGGCTGACGATGGACACCCGCGGCAGGGAACAGCCCGAGGTGTACGCGCTGAACGCACCCCGGCTCGCCGCCGCGCTCGACGGCATCTCGGCGCTGCTGGGCGGTCCGCCCGAACCGGGTGAGGAGAATCGGTGCGCGGCACCGACCACGACCGGATTCAGGGACGTACGGGCGGAAGGTCCCGCCTACGACGATGCCTGGGGCACCTTCGTGACGCTCGACCGCACACGGCCTGGGTCACGGTCCTCAGGGAAGCCCGTCGCGGCGGGCTCACCCCGCTTGCGGCACTGCGGGACGCGGTCCGGCGCCCCGCGCCGCCGGAAGCCGGTGTCATCGCCCGGGGAGGTCCCGTGGAAGCACCGTCCCTGGACGCTTTGGAGGAGCTTTCCGGCCGGTACTGACCGCATCGCGCATCGCTCGAACCGTCGATTCGGGCCCTCTGAAAGGCTTTTGACGGAGTGTCGGGGCTGTGCTTCGCTGCCCCGGGCATGTTGTTCCTCTGCCCGGAAGGCCGCTCATGACCAAGCTCCTGTCCCTCATCACCCCCGTGCACCGGGCCGGGCTCGCGTATCTGCGGGAGACGTACGACTCGCTCGCGGGCCAGGTGCTGCCCGAGGGGTGGGAGTGGGAGTGGCTGATACAGGAGGACGGGGAGGGGGTCGGGGCGGCGGAGTTGTTGCCGGACGATCCCCGGATCAAGGTCGCCGCCTCGCGGCGCGGCGGGCCGCACGTGTCGCAGACCGTGGCGCTCGGACGGTCGTACGGGGAACTCGTCAAGACGCTGGACGCCGATGACCTGCTCACCGAGGGGGCCCTCGCCCGGGACATCCGGGTGCTGACCGAGCGGCCCCAGGTCGGGTGGGTCACCTCGGCCGTGCTGGACCTGATGCCGGACGGCAGCCGCGTCGGCTTCCCGGACCCGGCGGAGGGGCCGGTCGAGCCGGGCGACGTTCTCGCCCACTGGGAGCTGCACCACCGGGCGCAGGTCCACCCGGCCACCCTCTGCGTACGCCGGCAGCTCATCGTCGCCCTCGGCGGCTGGACCGCGCTGCCGGCCTCGGGCGACACCGGGCTGCTGCTCGGGCTCGACGCCTTCAGCCCGGGCTGGTTCATCGCCGAGGTGGGACTCCTCTACCGGAAGCACGACGGCCAGATCACCACCGACCCGGCCCACGCGCAGGGGCCCGAGTGGGACGCGCGCATGCGGATCATCGGGGAGCGGGCCAGGGCGTTCCGGGAGCTGTTCGGGGCGCGTTAGCGCGCGGTGCGCTGCGCGTACGCGTCCAGCCAGGCGGGGAGTTCGGTGAGCGAGGCAAGGACGGTGTGCGCTCCGGCCGTACGCAGTTCCTCCGCGTCGCAGGGGCCCGTCGTGACGCCCACCGGGACGGCGTTCGCGGCTTGGGCGCCGCGGACGTCGCCGATGTGGTCGCCGACGTAGACCGTGGCGCCGTGCTCCTTCAGCGCGATGGCCTTCTGCTCCGCCCAGAGGTCGCCCGCGATGACGTCCGGCTCGATGCCGAGGTGGGCCAGGTGCAGCTTGGCGCTCGGCTCGTACTTGGCGGTGACGACCATCGTGCGGCCGCCGCGCTCCCGTATCGCCTCGATCGCCTCCCGGGCGCCGGGCAGGGCGAGGGTCGGCTCGATGGCGTACGTGGGGTACATCGCCCGGTACCGGTTGGCCACGGCGGGGACGTCGGCGGCGGGGAACCAGTTCGCGAGCTCGTCCTCCAGCGGGGGGCCGAGGCGGCTCACCACGAGATCGGTGTCGATCGGGGTGCCCGTCTCGGCGACGAGGGCCTCGTAGACGGCCTTGATGCCGGGGCGGGAGTCGATGAGCGTCATGTCCAGGTCGAAGCCGACCGTGAGGGGTGAGGGGGTCATACGCCCCATTGTGCCGGGCCGGCCTTCGGCCGGGGGGTGGGGATTGGGCGCGCCCGGGCGCGGGGTTCCGTTAGGGGCGCGCCCCTCTCTTCTACCGTCGCCTCGACCGCCACAGCAGGAACAGCGCCGACGCCACCGCCGCCGTGCGTACCGTGACCGGCCATACGTCGCCCAGCGCGTCCTTCATGCCGTGTTCCGGGATCGGGGTGCCCCAGCGGCCGTCCATGCGGCCCCAGAGCCAGACCAGGGCGGCCGTCGCGACCACGCCGGGCAGGCCCATCGCGGCCCACTTCGCTTCCGCGCGGGATAGTTTGCGGGAGCTGTACGCGAGCAGCCAGCCTCCCGCGAGGGCCAGCAGGGAGCCCATCGCGGCGCCCACCACGAGGAGGGCCGCCGCCAGCAGCAGGACGGGGTGGCCGAAGCCCCGGCGGGGGCCCGCCTCGGGGGCCGCCGGGGCCGGGCGGGCGCGGCGGAACCGGCGGCGCGCCTTCTCCGGAGGGGCCTCCGGCTCCGCCGCCTCCTCCGGAGCCTCGTCCTCCTCGTCCTCCTCTTCCTCCTCCTCGGCCTCCGGCTCCGGCGGCCGCAGCAGCGCCGGGATCTCGACGCCGCCCCGGAACCCCGGCACCTCCGTACCCGGGCCGAACTCGCCGAACGCCCCGGGCCCGGTCTCACCGAACGGCCCGGGCTCGTCCCGCCACCACTCGCCGTCACCGGCGTCCGCCCCGAGCTCGTCCATGCCCAGCCGGTGCGGGGCGGAGTCGTCGGGGCCGAACCGGTACGGGGCCGAGTCGTCCGGATCCGCCTGCTGCGGCACCGGAGCGTCGGCGTCCGGCTTCGGCCGCCGCGGGCCGAAGGGGCCCTTGCGCGCGGGGCGCGGCGCGGGGGCGTCCGGGTCGCCTCGGCGCGAAGGCGACACACCCTTGCCCGCCCCGCGCGGCGCGGGGGCGTCCGGGGCGGCTCCCCGCGCGGCCGGACCCCGAAGACTCGCGCGACGTGGTTCAGGGATTTCCGGAGGCTCCGGCGGCTCCGCCGCCCCCGCCTTCGCCGCTGCCGCGACCAGGTCGTCCGGGGTGCCGAGCGCGCCGATGATGCGGCGTACCTGGCCGGGGGTGTGGGCGCCCTGCGCCTCGCGGCGGCGGTCGATTTCCGTGCGGAGCTCCGCGACGAGGCGCATTCGGGCGCCCGACGGCAACTGTTGCTGCTGAGCCAGGTCGCCGACCCGGCTCAGGTAGTCGTAGACGAGCTGGTCGCTCTCGATCCCCACGCGTCGCTTCCCCTCGGTTCCCCGCCACCGGCCTGCACCGACGGTAGCGCCCTCAGGGCTGTCCGGAGCGGCTACCGTGGGGCGGATGGGGACGACCACACCACCGCGGACGCTCGCCGAGGCGCTGCGCGCCCGGGACGACGAGTCACTGGCCGGGCTGCTGCGGGCGCGGCCCGATCTCCTCTCCCCCGTGCCGGGCGACATCACGCAGCTCGCCACGCGCGCGGGCACCCGCGCGTCCGTCGTACGCGCCCTGGAACACCTGGACCGGTTCGCCCTCCAGGCCGCCGAGGCGCTCGCGGTGGCGCCCGACCCGGCCCCGTACGAGACGCTGCTCGGGCTGCTGACCGGCGACGGGCAGGACGACGGCGAGCAACGCGACGACGTGGGCACCGCGATCACGGAGGCGCTGCCCGGCGCGCTCGGGACCCTGCGGGAGCAGGCGCTCGTGTGGGGTGACGACGACCGGCTCCGGCTCGTCCGCACGGCGCGGGAGCTGCTGTCGCCGTCGCCGCAGCACCCCTCCCCCACTGGTCTCGGGCCGACCGTCGCCGAGGCCACCGCGGGCATGTCGCCCGGCCGGCTCCAGGAGATCCTGGCCGCCGCCGGGCTGCCCGCCACGCACGACCCGGTGTCCGCGGTGGCGGCCCTGACCGGGCTGTTCACCGACCGCGCCCGGATGGGCGAGCTGCTGGACACCGCGCCCACGGAGGCCCTGGCGGTGCTGGACCGGCTCGTGTGGGGGCCGCCGTACGGGGAGGTCACGCCGAATCCGACGGCGCCCGTGAAGTGGCTGCGCGACCGGGGGCTGCTGCTGCCCGTCTCGACGCGGACCGTCGTGCTGCCGCGCGAGGCGGCGCTGCATCTGCGGGCCGGGCGCGCCCACCGGACGCCGGAACCCCGGCCTCCGGCCGTGGTCGCCGTCGCCGAACGCGATCCACAGGCTGTGGACAGCGCGGCGGCCGGCCAGGCGTTCCTGGCGGTGTCGACCGTCGAGGAGCTGCTGAAGCACTGGAACGGCGGCGGCCCGGCCGTCCTGCGCGCGGGCGGACTGAGCGTGCGGGAGCTGCGGAAGACGGCGACCGCGCTGGACGTCACAGAGCCGGCCGCCGCGTTCTGGGTGGAACTCGCGTACGCGGCCGGGCTGCTGGCCTCCGACGGCGAGGCGGACGAGCGGTACGCGCCGACACCGGCGTCCGACGAGTGGCTGGAGGCGCCCGCGCAGGAGCGGTGGGTCACCCTCGCGACGGCCTGGCTCACCGCGACCCGGACCTCCGGCCTGGTCGGCGGCCAGGACGCGAAGGGGCGGGCGCTGTCCGCGCTCGGCCCCGACCTGGACCGTTCCGCCGCGCCGGAGGTACGCCACCGGGTCCTCGCCCTGCTCGACGCGTTGCCGGCCGGCACCGCGCCCGACCCGGAGTCCGTGCTCGCCCGGCTCCGCTGGGAGCGGCCGCTGCGCGGGGCCGCTGCGGAGGGGACCACGGATCTGCGGTCCCGGATCGCCCTGTGGACGCTGAACGAGTCGGAGTTCCTGGGGATCACCGGGCGCGGCGCGCTCGCCGGGCAGACCCGCGCCCTGCTCACCGAGGGGCCCGCGAAGGCCGCCGGGCTGCTCGCCCCGCTGCTGCCGGAGCCCCTGGACCACGTCCTGCTCCAGGCCGACCTGACAGCCGTCGCGCCCGGTCCGCTGGAACGCCCGCTGGCCGACATGCTCGGCACGCTCGCGGACGTCGAGTCCAAGGGCGGGGCGACGGTGTACCGCTTCACGCCCGGGTCCGTCCGCCGGGCCCTGGACGCCGGGCAGACCGCCGCCGACCTGCACGCCTTCCTCGCCACGCACAGCCGTACGCCGGTGCCGCAGCCGCTGAGCTACCTCATCGACGACGTGGCCCGCCGCCATGGGCACCTCCGGATCGGCGCGGCGTCCTCGTACGTGCGCTGCGACGACGAGACCGTGCTCGGCGAGATCCTGGCCGACAAGCGGTCCGCCGCGCTGCGGCTGCGCCGTATCGCGCCGACGGTGCTGGCGGCCCGGGCCGACCCCGCGTCGCTGCTCGACGGGCTGCGCGAGATGGGGTACGCCCCCGCCGCGGAGTCCGCCGACGGCGACGTCCTGATCACCCGGGCCGGGGCCCATCGCACCCCGCCCCGGTCCGCGCCCGTCCCCGTCCCCGAGGGCCCGCCCGTGCCGGACACCACGCTGCTCGGCGCGGCGGTCCGGGCGATCCGGGCGGGGGACGACGCGGCGACGGTCGTCCACGCCCAGAAGGACACCGCCACCGCGACACCGCCGGGCGCGCTGCCCCGCACCACCGCCGCGGAGACCCTGGTCACCGTCCAGGCCGCCGCGATGACCGGCTCCGCGGTGTGGATCGGCTACGTCAACGCGGAGGGCGCCGCGAGCCAGCGCGTGATCGCCCCGGTCCGCGTGGAGGGCGGCTATGTGACGGCCTACGACCACACGGCGGACGAGATCCGCACGTACCCGCTGCACCGCATCACGGGCGTGGCGGAGCTGGCGGAGTAGCCGGCCGTACCTGTTTGCCTCCGGGCCGGGCATGGGCACACTTTGGCGTGTCCGCGACTACGGGGGGATTCACATGCGACGTACCGACGCTGCCCGGCAACTGGGCGGCTTCGTCCGCGAGCACCGGACGGACGGCGGCAGACGGCTGGTGCAGGCCGGTGTGATGTCGGCCGTCGGCGCGGCCGGACTGGCCTTCGGCATACCGGTCGCGGTCGCGTCCGTCGGCACCACCGACGGGGCCCCGGAGCTGGCCGGGCTCCTCCTCGGCGTCGGCCTCGTGGGCCTGGGCCTCGGGATCTGGCGGTTCGTCCAGGGCTTCCGTACGCGTGAGCAGAGCTTCGACGTCCACGAGCGCGGTCTCACGCACCGGGTCGCGGGGGCCGCGACGCTCATCCCGTGGGAGGACATCGCGTCGGTGGGCGCCCACGGCGACGACGGGCGGCCGCTGGCCGAGGCGCGGGGCATGGGCTTCGCGTGCGTGATCCGCCTCCACGACGGCCGAGCCATCCGGATCGACTCCTTCACAACGGACGCCCCGGAACTGGCCCTCACGGCGCACGCGGCGGTCCACCAGGGCCGCCTCCCCCGAGGCCGCGGCCGTCGGCCCCCGACCCCGTAAGCCGCGCCCTGCGGGCCGCCCAGTCCGTACCGGCCCAACGACACACCGCCCCCACATGCGGCACACTGGAGGTTTCCCCCGAGCCGGAAGGGCCAACGCGCGTGAGCGGACCCCTCATCGTCCAGAGCGACAAAACGCTCCTCCTCGAAGTCGACCACGAGCAGGCCGACGCCTGCCGTCGGGCCATCGCGCCGTTCGCCGAGCTGGAGCGGGCGCCCGAGCACATCCACACGTACCGGCTGACCCCGCTCGGGCTGTGGAACGCCCGCGCGGCCGGGCACGACGCCGAGCAGGTCGTGGACGCGCTCGTGACGTACTCCCGCTACCCCGTACCGCACGCGCTGCTCGTCGACATCGCCGAGACGATGGACCGCTACGGCCGCCTCACCCTGTCCAAGCACCCCGTGCACGGGCTCGTCCTGACGACGACGGACCGGCCGGTGCTCGAGGAGATCCTGCGGTCGAAGAAGGTCCAGCCCCTGGTGGGGGCGAGGATCGACCCGGACACCGTCGCCGTGCACCCCTCCGAGCGCGGCCAGGTCAAGCAGACGCTGCTCAAGCTCGGCTGGCCCGCCGAGGACCTCGCGGGGTACGTCGACGGCGAGGCGCACCCGATCGAGCTGGACGAGGACGGCTGGGCGCTGCGTCCGTACCAGCAGCAGGCCGTCGACGGCTTCTGGCACGGCGGGTCCGGCGTCGTCGTGCTCCCCTGCGGCGCGGGCAAGACGCTCGTCGGCGCGGGCGCGATGGCGCAGGCCAAGGCGACGACGCTGATCCTGGTCACGAACACCGTCTCCGCCCGCCAGTGGAAGCACGAACTGGTGAAGCGGACCTCGCTGACCGAGGACGAGATCGGCGAGTACAGCGGGACGCGGAAGGAGATCCGGCCGGTCACGATCGCCACCTACCAGGTGCTGACGACCCGCCGGAAGGGCGTCTACCCGCACCTGGAGCTCTTCGACTCCCGCGACTGGGGCCTCGTGATCTACGACGAGGTGCACCTGCTCCCCGCCCCCGTCTTCAAGTTCACCGCCGACCTCCAGGCCCGCCGCCGCCTCGGCCTGACCGCGACCCTGGTCCGCGAGGACGGCCGCGAGTCGGACGTCTTCTCGCTCATCGGTCCCAAGCGGTTCGACGCGCCGTGGAAGGAGATCGAGGCACAGGGCTACATCGCCCCGGCGGACTGCGTCGAGGTCCGGGTCAACCTCACGGACTCGGAGCGCCTCGCGTACGCGACCGCCGAGGCCGAGGAGAAGTACCGGTTCTGCGCGACGACCGCGACGAAGCGGAAGGTCACCGAGGCGCTGGTGCGCAAGCACAAGGGCGAGCAGACCCTGGTCATCGGGCAGTACATCGACCAGCTGGACGAGCTGGGCGAACATCTGGACGCCCCGGTGATCAAGGGCGAGACGAGCAACGCACAGCGCGAGAAGCTGTTCGAGGCGTTCCGCCAGGGCGAGCTGAACGTGCTCGTGGTGTCGAAGGTGGCGAACTTCTCCATCGACCTGCCGGAGGCGACGGTCGCCATCCAGGTGTCGGGGACCTTCGGTTCGCGCCAGGAGGAGGCGCAGCGCCTGGGCCGGGTGCTCCGCCCGAAGGCCGACGGGCACGAGGCGCGGTTCTACTCGGTCGTCGCGCGCGACACGATCGACCAGGACTTCGCGGCGCACCGCCAGCGGTTCCTGGCCGAGCAGGGCTACGCGTACCGCATCGTGGACGCGGACGAACTGCTGTCGGAGAGCTGAGGACGGGGCACGGGTGCGGCGGTCAGCGCCGCCGCACCCCCGCCTCCTCCGCGTACTCGCCGAGGACGACGACGCCGAAGGCGGCCTGCGCGAAGACCTTCACGGCACGCAGGGCGCCGGCGGCGCGGTTGAGGGGGTGACCGGGGGCCTCGGTGGCCCCGGTCCTTCGCGGGTCAAGGGTGACGGTGCTCATGTATCCATGGTGCTCCGGACGGGTACGCCGCGGCGTCGCCCCGCAGACGGAAGCGCGACGCCCCCCGCGTACGCCTCCGGTCGCACGGCATCCCCTACGGGAGGGATGACCCCGCCCCGTAAAAGCATTCGCGCCCACCCGCCACCCCCCGGTACACTCCCCGGTCTGCCCGCCTCCCGCACCGTGGTACCGGCGGCCCCCGAGGGGCCCTTCCGGCAGCCGGGGGAGCGCCGCCGACCGGACGGAAACCGGCCGACAACCGTACGCACGATCGATCCCCGAGCGGACCGCACACCCCCCAAGGGTGAATCGCGGTCCGTCGTCCTGCGTTGAATGCCGGAGGCAACACCGTGCCCGCGCACGAATTCGAGAGCGACACCACCACCGACCCCCTCGCCCATGAGCGCGCCCATCTCGCGGCGTCCCGCGCCGCGCTGCGCGCCATGCGGGAGGACGCCCAGGCCCTGGACATCCGCGACGTCACCGCGAACTGGGTGAACGCGGCGGTGCTCCAGGCCCAGATCGACGAGCGCATCAAGTCGCTCGCGGACCTGGCCCACACCCCGCTGTTCTTCGGGCGCCTGGACTATCTGCACGTCGTCGGGGCCGAGGAGGCGGAAGGCGCCGAGGGCGAGGAGTTCTACATCGGGCGCCGCCATGTGCACGACGCGCAGGGCGACCCGATGGTGATCGACTGGCGCGCCCCGGTCTCCCAGCCGTTCTACCGCGCCTCCCGCAAGGACCCGCTGGACGTCGGCCGCAGGCGCCGCTTCGGCTACACCGGCGGCGACCTCACCGCGTACGAGGACGAGCACCTGACCGACCCCGCCGAGGCCGAGCAGACGAGCAAGCTGCTCCAGGCGGAGATCGAGCGCCCCCGCGTCGGCCCCATGCGGGACATCGTCGCGACGATCCAGCCCGAGCAGGACGAGATCGTCCGCAGCGAGCTCGGCGGCACGGTCTGCGTGCAGGGAGGCCCCGGCACCGGGAAGACCGCCGTCGGCCTGCACCGGGTCGCGTATCTGCTGTACGCGCACCGCGAGCGCCTGGCCCGCACCGGCACCCTGGTCGTCGGGCCGAACCAGTCCTTCCTGCACTACATCGAGCAGGTGCTCCCGGCCCTCGGCGAGCTGGAGGTCAAGCAGGCGACCGTCGAGGACCTGGTCACCGGACAGATCGAGGTCCGGGGGACGGACGAGGCCCCGGCCGCCGTCGTCAAGGGCGACGCCCGCATGGCGGAGGTCCTGCGGCGCGCGCTGCGCTCGCACGTCACGCTCCCCACCGAGCCCGTGATGGTGGTGCGCGGCTCGCGGCGCTGGCGCGTACCGGCGTACGAGATCGAGGAGATGGTCCAGGAGCTGCTGGCCCGGGACATGCGCTACGGCGCCGCGCACGAGGCACTGCCCCAGCGCATCGCGCACGCCGTCCTGGTGCGCATGGAGCAGTCGGGCGAGGCGCCCGACGACCGGGTGCAGAATTCGGTGGCCCGCAACCCCGCGGTGAAGGCGGCCGTGAAGGCGATCTGGCCCGCCGTGGACCCGGCGAAGCTGGTCCTGCGGCTGCTGTCCGACGCGGAGTTCCTGGCGGAGCACGCGGAGGGGCTGCTCTCCGAGGACGAGCAGAAGGCGATCCTCTGGATCAAGCCCGCCCGCAGCGTGAAGACCGCCAAGTGGTCCGCTGCGGACGCGGTGCTGATCGACGAGGCGGCCGACCTGGTGTCGCGTACGCACTCGCTCGGCCATGTCGTGATCGATGAGGCGCAGGACCTCTCCCCCATGCAGTACCGCGCGGTCGGCCGCCGCTGCTCGACCGGTTCGGCGACCGTCCTCGGCGACCTGGCGCAGGGCACCACGCCCTGGTCCACGCAGAGTTGGGAGCAGGCGCTGCACCACCTGGGCAAGGCGGACGCGCTGGTGGAGGAGCTGACGGCCGGATTCCGCGTGCCGCGCGATGTGATCGCGTACGCCTCGCGGCTGCTCCCGGTCATCTCGCCGGGGCTGACGCCGGTGGAGTCGGTACGTGAGTCGCCCGGTTCGCTGTCCGTACGGGAGGTGGCGGACGCGACGGCGCTGGACACGGCGGTCGTCGCGGCCTGCGAGGAGTCCCTGACGCACGAGGGGTCCATCGGCCTGATCGCCGCCGACGCCCGCATCCCGGCCCTCGCCGACGCGCTGACCGCGGCCGGGCACACGTACCTCTCCCCCGGCCAGGAGACGACCGCCGAGTCCCGGCTGACCCTGGTCCCGGCGTCGCTGGCGAAGGGCCTGGAGTACGACTACGTGGTGCTGGACGAACCGGCCGCCGTGGTCGACGGCGAACCGGACGAACGCACGGGCCTGCGCCGGTTGTACGTGGCGCTGACCCGTGCGGTGTCCGGCCTGACGGTGCTTCACGCCGCGCCGCTGCCGGAGGAGTTGGCGTAACGAAGTGAACGGGGGCGGGGGGACCCTCGTCCACCCCCGCCCCCGCCCGGTCATCAACCGGCGGTGCAGGCCCGCCCGTTCAGCTTCACGGTGCCCGGGTCGGCCGCCGGGCCCGTCCGGCTGCTGTTGAACCCGAAGTCGATCGAGGCTCCGGGTGCCAGCGTCCGGTTCCAGGACAGCGGCGCGGCCGTCACCGTCCGTCCGTACTGGCCGAGTTCGGCGCTCCAGGTGTGGCTGAGCTTCTGGTCACCGGGCAGCAGCCAGGTCAGGGACCACGGCGTGACGGCCTTGCTGCCGGTGTTCTTCACCGTGACCGTGGTGGTCGAGCCGGTGTTCCACGGGTGCGAGGAGTACGTCACCTTGCAGGCGCGCTCCGGACCCGTGGCGTCACCCGCGTCGTCCAGGTAGGAGGCGATGTAGGCCAGCGGGGCGTTCCAGTTCACCGCGACCTCGTTGGTCGCGTACGAGCCGTTGTCGTCCAGGTAGCACATCGCGGCCGCGCACCCCTTGAGCTTCGCGGCGGCCTCCGGGTCGCCCGAGGTCGGGGCGGTCAGGTTGGGGCCGCCCGCGAGGGACCCGGCCGGCGGGTGCGGCAGGGACGGGTCGGACTCGTGCGCCCAGAACCGGTGGTGCTGGTTCTGCGAGTACCGCTCGCCGTAGCCGGTGACGTACGACTGGTTCAGCGGGTTGCGCCCGAAGAGGTAGTCCGCGCCGCGCAGCACCGCGTCCCGGTAGCCGGTGTCACCGGTGAGGTCGGCGGCGGTGGCCAGCACGATCATGTTGTTCAGGACCTGACTGTTCGAACCCCAGGCGTAGTTCAGGTCCTTGGGCGCGTACGGCACGCCGTACAGCTGGTCCTCCGTCTGCGCCTTGTACTGGTCGGCGGCGGTCGTCACGACGTTCCGTACGTCCGCGAGCTGGGCGGCCGTCAGGTCGTTCGGGACCGTGGCCAGGGTCAGCACGCCGAGCCCGGCGGTGCCGCCCCACCACATCCCGCCGTCGGCGGGGAAGGCCGCGTCCACGTCACCGTGCAGCGGCGAGTCCAGCAGCGCCTGGCGGTACGTGTCCTTGCCGGTCGTGGTGAACAGCTCGGCGGCGGCCCAGTAGAACTCGTCGCTCACGTCGTTGTCCTCGTACGTCCCGCCCCCGACGCCGTCGGCCGGGCTGGCGTACACCGCCGGATGCGCCTTCGCGGCGGTCCACGCGGCCTCGGCGGCGGTACGGCACTGGGCCGCGAACTCCGCGTCGAACGGGGCGTACAGCCGGGCGCACTGGGCGGCCGTCGCGGCGAGGTTCAGGGTCGCGGCGGTCGTCGGCGGGTGCAGTTCGCGCTGCTCCGGGTCGAGTTCGGGCCGCATCGGGATGCCGGTCCAGTTGGCGTCGTGCACCTTGTGGTGGGCCATGCCCGCCAGCGGCTGCCCGGCCGGGACCTGCATGCGCATCAGGAACTCCAGCTCCCAGCGCGCCTCGTCGAGGATGTCCGGCACGTCGTTGCCGTGCTCGGGCACCCGCAGCGCGCCGTCGCCCAGCTCGGCGGACTCCGCGCCGTCGGCGGTCAGCGTGCGCTCGTAGGTGTCCATCAGCTCGGCGACCGCGATGCCGCCGTTCACGACGTACTTGCCGTGGTCCCCGGCGTCGTACCAGCCGCCGCGCACGTCGAGCCGGTAGTCGCAGACGCCCGGCTGGCAGGGCACGTCCGTGTCGCCCTTGTTCGGCGCCACACCGAGGTGGCCGGCCGGGCGCGCGTACTCCTCGCCGACCAGGTCCGCGTCGATCGCGATGCCGCTGCGGTTCTGGTAGAAGTACGCCAGCGAGTCGGACCGGAGGCTGTCGTAGAGGTCCGCCCGGATCGAGAAGGGCTCGCTGACCTGGCCGTCCGCCTCGATCGTGAAGCCGTCGCCGGTGGCGGTGGCGTCGCTGAAGTCGAAGGTCTGCACGTTCTGCCGCGAGGTCGGGTCCTCGCCGCCGGGCGTGGTCGTCCCGCTCGCGACGGCCGTCCCGTCGGCCGCTTTCAGCGTCCACGGCAGCGGGTCGGTCGCGTCGGTGACCAGGGTGCCGGTCTTGGGGCCCTTGGGCAGATAGCCGACCTGGTTGACCCGCACGGGCGACCCGGTGTCCGGCTCGTAGACGGGCGGCTCGGCGCCCCCGCGCAGCGACACGTCGTCCACGCAGAAGGTCGCCGCTTCCGCGCCGCCGCCGACCTGGAACGCGACCTGCGCGGTGTCCTGGTCGGCGGACGCGGTGAACACGTGCGTGTGGACGGCCGCCTCGGCCCCGATCTGATCGGTCGCGGACAGATCCGCGGTGTACGGATCGGTCGCCATCTGCACGTTGGTGTGAATGGACAGCGGTACGGTCGAACTCGCCGTGTACGTCAGGGTGTACGCCTCCCCCGCGACGAGCGGGATGTCGTTCTGCCCGACGATCGCGTCCCACGGGTTGGCGGTCCCGCCCGGAACGTCGGCACACAGCCGCCCGTCCACGACGGCGACCGGCGCATTGGCCGTCGACCACCAGGGCGCGACCCCCGCGGAGAAGTCACCATTGGTGATCTGCTCCGGAGCGGGGTCGCCGTCGGCGGCGACGGCACCGGGCGCGGTCAGAATGCCGCCGCAGAGCGCGGCAGCGGCCAGCACGCCGAGCGCCCGCCGTCGGCGCCGGACGGAGGAGGGGGGTGAGGAGGCGTTCACCGAGGGCCTTTCGTCGTGGGGACGGAAGAAGACGATGATGGGAGCGCTCCCACAGCAGACGGGCATGCCGGGGAGGCGCGCCATGGGAGCGATCCCATCACCGCGAGGCCATTGTGGGGCGGGGGGCGCGGGTTGCGCCAGGGTCATGACAGGGCGACGTTCCGTCGCGGGGTGACCCCCGGGTGCCCCGGTCCGGGCCGAGGGTTCCGTCCTCAAACGCCGGACGGGCTGGGTTTGCCCGGCCCGGCAATCTCAGCCCCTCCGGCGTTTGAGGAGCGGGGGCCCGGAGGCAGCGCCCCGCAACCACGGCGCCGCACGCGAACGGCGCACCCGAGCCCGCAAAATCAGCCCCTCCGGCGCTTGAGGAGCAGGGGTCCGGGGGCGGCGCCCCCGCAGCAACGGCGCGCGACCGGCGCACCCAGAGGCACCACACCGCCCCCAGCGCCCCGCGCCTAGCGGTCCAGCACCGCCCGCCACTCCCGTACCGCATCCGCGTCCACCGGCCCGCCCCAGCCACCCGGCCGCGCCGCGCCACCGATGTGCACGGCGTCGATACCCGCGTCCAGGAGCGCCGGAAGGTGCTCCAGCCTCAACCCGCCCCCCACAAGAATCCGCGGCTCGTACCCGGGCTCGCCCCGCCGCCCCGCCTCGGCCACCAACGTCGGTATCCCGGCGTCCACGCCCGCCGCCGCCCCGGCCGTCAGATACGTGTCGAGCCCCGGCAGATCCGCGAGCGACTTGCGCAGCGCGTCCCGGTCCGCCGCCCGGTCGATCGCCCGGTGGAACGTCCACCGGCAGCCGTCCAGCGCGGCGACGAGCCGTTCGACCGCGACGAGGTCGGGGTTCCCGTCCGCGTCCAGGAAGCCGAGGACGAACTCGTCCGCCCCCTCCGCCCGCAGCTCCCGCGCCTTGCGTACGAGTATCTCGACGTCACCGGCCGCGAAACCGTCGGCGACCCTGAGCATCACCCGAAGCGGAATGTCCACCGCGGCACGGATCGCCGCGAAGGTCGCACAGGACGGGGTGAGGCCGTCCGCCGCCATGTCGGTGACCAGCTCAAGCCGGTCCGCACCACCCGCCTGGGCAGCGACCGCGTCCTCCGCGTCGAGAGCGATCACCTCCAGGACTGCACGGTTGCTCATGGGATCCCAATCCTCCAGGAAGCAGCTACAGGTCTAGTCCAATGGCCCAGCCTACGGGGCGGTAGGCCGACGGCGCAGCCCTGACCGTGAACGTGAAGATACGCGAGGCCAAACGGCCGACAGGCGACCGACCGACGGAGCCCGTGCATCCGCAAAGGATCACCCTTGCTTCGACATAGGGGGTGGGGGTATATATGAGACGAGAGGTAGATACCCCCAGGGGGTACCCAGACCGGGGTACCCGGGGACCACCACGAGGAGGGCCGCCCCGTGTCAGCGCCCACGCACACCGCGCACCCAGCGCACGCCGCGCACACCGCACAGGCCGAGGTAGAGCTGGCCATCGGCGGCATGACCTGCGCCTCCTGCGCGGCCCGTATCGAGAAGAAGCTCAACCGGATGGACGGCGTCACGGCCACCGTGAACTACGCCACGGAGAAGGCCCACGTCACCTACGACGGCGCCGCCGCCTCCGTACAGGACCTCGTCGCCACGGTCGAGAAGACCGGCTACACCGCGCACGAACCCGCACCCCCGGCGCGTACGAAGGAAGACGCGGCCGTACCCGCCGCGCAGGCGCCCGACACCTTGCGGCAGCGGCTGATCACGGCCGTGCTCCTCGCGGTGCCGGTGGTCGCGATGTCGATGATCCCGGCGCTCCAGTTCGACAACTGGCAGTGGCTCGCGCTCACCCTCACCGCCCCCGTCGTCACGTACGCGGGCTGGCCGTTCCACCGGGCCGCGTGGACGAACGCGCGGCACGGCGCGGCGACGATGGACACGCTCATCTCGCTCGGTACGTCGGCCGCGTTCCTGTGGTCGCTGTGGGCGCTGTTCTTCGGCACGGCCGGGATGACCGGCATGACGCACCCGTTCGAGCTGACCATCGGCCGCACCGACGGCGCGGGGAACATCTATCTGGAGGCGGCGGCCGGCGTCACCGCGTTCATCCTCGCCGGGCGCTACTTCGAGGCCCGGTCGAAGCGGAAGGCGGGCGCCGCGCTGAAGGCGCTCCTCGAACTGGGCGCCAAGGAGGTCACCGTCCTGCGCGACGGCCACGAGGTGACCGTGGACACGGCGGACCTCCACGTCGGCGACCGCTTCCTCGTGCGCCCCGGCGAGAAGATCGCCACGGACGGCACGGTGGTCGAGGGCTCCTCGGCGGTGGACGCGTCCATGCTGACCGGCGAGTCCGTCCCGGTCGAGGTCGCCGTCGGCGACACGGTGACCGGCGCGACCCTCAACGCGGGCGGCCGCCTCGTGGTCGAGGCGACCCGCGTCGGCGCGGACACCCAGCTCGCCCGGATGGCGAAGCTGGTCGAGGACGCGCAGAACGGCAAGGCGGCCGCGCAGCGCCTCGCGGACCGGATCTCGGCGGTGTTCGTCCCCGTGGTCATCGCGCTCGCGCTCGGCACGCTGGGCTTCTGGCTGGCGGACGGCGCGGGGATCACGGCCGCGTTCACGGCGGCGGTGGCGGTCCTGATCATCGCCTGCCCGTGCGCGCTCGGCCTCGCCACGCCGACCGCGCTGATGGTCGGTACGGGGCGCGGCGCCCAGCTCGGCATCCTGATCAAGGGCCCCGAGGTCCTGGAGTCCACCCGCCGCGTCGACACGATCGTCCTGGACAAGACGGGCACGGTGACGACGGGCCGGATGACCCTCCAGGCCGTCCACACGGCCACAGGCACCACCGAGACCGACGCCCTCCGCCTCGCCGGAGCCCTGGAACACGCCTCCGAACACCCCATCGCCCAGGCGGTGGCGACCGGAGCCGCCGAACGCACCGGCGCCGCGCTTCCCACCCCGGAGGACTTCGCGAACGTCCCCGGCCTGGGCGTGCAGGGCGTGGTCGACGGCCACGCGGTCCTCGTCGGCCGCGAACAGCTCCTCGCGGAGTGGGAGATACGCCTCCCGGCCGGCCTGGCCGCCCGCAAGGCCGAGGCGGAGGCCGCCGGACGGACGGCCATCGCGGTCGCCTGGGACGGCGAGGCGCGCGCGGTGCTCGAAGTGGCCGACGCGGTGAAGGACACCAGCGCGGAGGCGATCGGCCGCCTGCGCCGCCTGGGCCTGAAGCCCATCCTGCTGACCGGTGACAACCGGGCGGTGGCGGAGTCGGTCGCGGCCGAGGTGGGGATCGACGAGGTGTACGCGGAGGTCATGCCGCAGGACAAGGTGGACGTCGTCAAGCGCCTCCAGGCGGAGGGCCGCTCGGTGGCGATGGTCGGCGACGGCGTGAACGACGCCGCCGCGCTGGCCCAGGCCGATCTGGGCCTGGCGATGGGCACCGGCACCGACGCGGCGATCGAGGCGGGTGACCTGACCCTGGTCCGCGGCGACCTCCGCGCGGCCCCGGACGCGATCCGCCTGGCGCGCCGGACCCTGAGCACGATCCGGACGAACCTGTTCTGGGCCTTCGCGTACAACGTGGCAGCGCTCCCGCTGGCCGCGGCGGGCCTGCTGAACCCGATGATCGCGGGCGCGGCGATGGCCTTCTCCTCAGTCTTCGTGGTCGGCAACTCGCTGCGCCTGCGCGGGTTCAAACCCAGCCCGTCCGGCGTTTGAGGACGGAACCGCTCGCGGGGTGGCCCCGAGCCCACGGGGTCACCCCGAGGGGCCGCCTACGCACCCCCCATCCGCGCCTCCAGGCGCGACCGCACGGCCGCCCACTCCTCCCCCGTAATCGAAAAGATCGCCGAATCCCGCAACCGCCCCTCCTCCCCCGGCACCCACGAGGGCGACCAGTTCCGCAGGACACCCTCGAACGTGGCGCCCACCGACTGGATCGCCGCGCGCGAGCGCTCGTTGCGCGCATCGGTCTTCAGGTCGACGCGCGAAACGCCCCACTCCTCGAACGCGTGCCGGAAGAGCAGGTACTTGGACTCGGTGTTCACCCCGGTGCCCTGCGCGGACGCGGCGAGCCAGGTGAAGCCGACCTCGATGGCGGTGAGGCTGTCGTCGCCCATCCAGTAGCGCGGCTCCCAGAAGGCCGTGGCACCGATGACCCGCCCGGACCCCCGGTCCACCTGGACGTAGGGCGCAAGCTTCCCGTCGGCGGCGCGCCCCAACTGGGCGTCGATGTACCCCTCGACCTCCCCGGGCCCGGGCACCCAGGTGTAGCCGTACGAACTCCGGTTCTCCTGCCCCGCGAGCAACAGCCCCTCCGCGTGCCGGTGTTCGAGCGGTTCGAGCCGCACCCGAGAACCTTCCAGAACCGGCCCCACCAGCACGAAAGTCATCGCTCACCCATCCAGTCGGCACCAAGGAGTCAACGGGCCCAC
This sequence comes from Streptomyces sp. CB01249, assembly GCF_001905735.1. Classification (GTDB taxonomy): domain Bacteria; phylum Actinomycetota; class Actinomycetes; order Streptomycetales; family Streptomycetaceae; genus Streptomyces. Next base: position 158,323 of record NZ_LISW01000002.1, on the reverse strand, counting down.
GCCCGCGCGTAGATTCCCAGAGCCCCACCCCCCATGTCGCCCGAATATGACCGCACGCCCAACCCCCGTTGTCAGTCCCCCCGTCTACGCTCACCGCATGACTTTGATCGACAGTGCGTGCGAGTTCCCCGGGCACGAGGTCAACCTCGTGTTCGCCCGGGGCCTGTCCCGGGACGCGCTCGTGGCGGGGCTGCGCGAGCAGGACCGGGAGGCGCTGGCCGAGGGGGAGGCGGGGGGTTGGGCGTGGGCCGTGCATGACATGGAGAACTGGGAGATCGAGGACTACGACGACATCGACTACACGCGCCTCTGCTCGCCCCGGGGCGAGATCGTGGTCATCGTGACCGAGCCGTGCAGCGCCAAGGCGCACGGGCCGAACTTCACGTATCTGCGCGATGGGAAGTGGGTCCTCCACTTCAGCTTCGAGGACGTGGAGGAGCGCGTCGGCGACAACCCGGACTACATGTCCGCCGAACTGCTCGCGGCGAATCTCATAGGCCCCGACGCGGAATGCGTCGCCTGGGAGACCGATCCGAGCCACGACTGCGACGCGCACGACTTCGACAAGAGGGAGCGGATCATGCGCGCGATAGCCGCCTGCTTCGGTCTGCCCTCGCCGCCGCTCGCCCGGGAGGTGGCGGCGCTGTGAGCGTCCCCTTCATCGCTCCGGACACGTTCGTCACGTACGCCAAGGGCCTCGACCTTCCCGCCCTGGGCGGGATCTACACGGACCTGGGCCTCCCCGCCCGTACGCAGGGCGCGTCCGACGGATGGGCCTGGCTGACGCACGACGCGGCCACGTACAAGGGCGGCGACCTCGCCACCCGGGCGGGTTACCTCACCGGATTCCGTTACGAGGAACGCTTCGGCCGTCCCAATCCCCTGGAAACCGTGTTCCTGGCCTCCACCCCGGCCTGCGCGTGCCCCCATGGGCAGAACTACTCGGTCCCGCACTGCGAGGCGCACCCGTTCCACTTCATCCACAGCAGGGGCGGCTTCTCGACCACGTACTTCAACTTGGGCGCCCGCCGCGAATCCCGCCGCTCCGGCGACCTGCTCGTACGCGAGCTGCTGGCCGCCGGGATCGTCGGCCGGGAGACCCCGCGTTACGAGACCGAGCCCGGGTTCAACGCGGACGGCGCCGTGACCCGCCGGATCATCGCCGACCACTTCGGCCTGCCCGCCACCGCCTGAGCGGCGGGCGCACCGGACCCCGCCTCACCCGAAGAGGTTCAGCTCCCCCTCCCGCGCCCCGGCCAGCTCGTACCGCGTGCCGGTCAGCGGCCGGCCCGCGTACAGGCGGATCAGCGTCGCCCCGTCCCCGGCGTACCGGCCCCGCTCACGGCCGCCGTCCTCGGGCCCGCCGTCCTCGGGGTCCTCGGGGCCGAGCCGCAGCTCCCCGTCCGCGCCGGTCAGCCGGGCGGTGAGCGGGACCGGGCTCCGCTTCCGGGACACCGCCGCGAGGAGGTCCAGGGCGGGGGCGAGCCCGACCCCCGCATAGGCCCCCTCCGCGCCGAACGCCTCGCGCACGTCCCCCGCGTGCACCCACTCGCCGAGCGCAATCGCGTCCATCACCCCGCCCGCCGCCGCGATGACCGCACCCGCCTCGGTCATCCCGCGTTCCAGCTCGTCCACGATGCGCGCGTTCGTCCAGTCGGCCCGCTCCGCGATGTCCCGGTCATTGGCCTCCGGGCTGAACACCCCCCGCTCGAACCGGCCCTCCACCACCCGCGTCAACGCGGCCCCGCAGTGCGCGAGCACATCCCGCACGGTCCAGCCGGGGCAGGCGGTGCGCAGCTCGAAGTCACGGCCGTCCGCCTCGCGCAGCAGCGGCACGAAGACGTCCCGCTCGGTGCGCAGCAGCAGACCGGGCAGTTCCGGATCACGTTCGTCAGCCATGGCCACAACATAACGCCCGCCTGCGGAGGGGGACTTCGGGCGGCCCGCGCCGTGACCGGCCGCCGGGCCTACCCTCGTACGCATGACGGACGAACACCGCACGCAGGACGAGGAAGCGCTCCGCGCCCGCTGGCACGACGCCCTCGTCGCGGCCCGGGGCGGCGCGGACGGCCCGGATCCGCTCCCGTACGCCGACAACCTTCTCGCCCGCTGGGCGGAGCCGCAGCGCAAGTACCACACGACCGCTCACCTCGCGGCGGTCCTGGACCGGATCGACACCCTCGCCGGGCACGCCGCCGACGCGGACGCCGTACGGCTTGCGGCCTGGTTCCACGACGCGGTGTACCGGCCCGACCGGTCGGAGAACGAGGAGCGCAGCGCGGTGCTCGCCGAGCGGGCGCTCCCGGAGGCCGGGGTGCCGGACGCGGTGACCGGGGAGGTCGCCCGGCTCGTCCGGCTCACCGTCACGCACGACCCCGCCCCCGGCGACACCGACGGCGAGGTGCTGTGCGACGCGGACCTGGCCATCCTCGCGGCGCCGCCGAAGGAGTACGGGGAGTACGCCGCGCAGGTCCGCGAGGAGTACGGCTTCGTGCCGGACGAGGCGTTCCGGGAGGGGCGGGCGGCGGTGCTGCGGCAGCTCCTGGGACTGCCGCAGCTGTTCCGTACGCCGTACGGGATGAGGGAGTGGGAGCCGAAGGCCCGGCAGAACCTGCTGACGGAACTCGAACTGCTCACGCGCTGAGCCGTGGCGGCCGGGCGGCCGGGGAATGTCAGGAACGTTTCCGCTGTTGCCACCTGTCATGCCTGACTCCGCCGTGCGCACCTCTTCCCGTATGCCCCTGGCCGTATACATTCTCGGCCTCTCGGTCTTCGCCCTGGGCACGAGCGAGTTCATGCTCTCCGGGCTGCTGCCCCCGATCGCGGACGACATGGACGTGTCGATTCCGCGCGCCGGACTCCTCATATCCGCGTTCGCGATCGGCATGGTGGTCGGCGCCCCGCTGCTCGCCGTGGCGACGCTGCGGCTGCCGCGCCGCACCACGCTCATCGCGCTGATCTCGGTCTTCGGCCTCGGCCAGGTCGCGGGTGCGCTCGCGCCGACGTACGAGGTGCTGTTCGCGTCCCGCGTGGTCAGCGCGTTCGCGTGCGCGGGCTTCTGGGCGGTCGGGGCGGCCGTCGCCATCGCGATGGTGCCGGTGAACGCGCGGGCCCGCGCGATGGCCGTGATGATCGGCGGGCTGTCCATCGCGAACGTGCTGGGCGTCCCGCTGGGCGCGTTCCTCGGCGAGAACCTGGGCTGGCGGTCCGCGTTCTGGGCGGTCGGCGCGGCCTCGGCGGTGGCCCTGGCCGGCGTGATGACGCTGATCCCGCGCATCCCGCTGCCGGACGAGAAGCCGCAGCTCAAGCGGGAGATGGGCATCTACCGCGACCGCCAGGTGTGGCTGTCGATCGTGATCACCGCGCTCGCGGCGGGCGGCGTGTTCTGCGCGTTCAGCTACCTCGCGCCGCTGCTGACGGACGTGGCCGGGCTCGACTCCGGCTGGGTGCCGACCGTCCTCGCGCTGTTCGGCGTGGGAGCCCTGGTCGGTACGACGATCGGCGGCCGGGTCGCGGACGCGCACCTCTTCGGGGTGCTGCTGAGCGGGATCGCGGCGTCGACGGTGTTCCTGGGGGCGCTGGCGCTGTTCGCGTCGAACCAGGCGGCCGTGATCACGCTGTCGTTCCTGCTGGGCCTGTCGGCGTTCTACACCGCGCCCGCGCTGAACGCCCGGATGTTCAACGTGGCGGGCGCCGCGCCGACGCTGGCGGGGGCGACGACGACCGCCGCGTTCAACCTGGGCAACACGGGCGGGCCCTGGCTCGGCGGCACGGTGATCGACGCGGACTTCGGCTTCGAGGCGACGGCATGGGCGGGCGCCGCGATGACCGTGGCGGCGCTGGTGGCCGTGGTGTTCTCGCTGCGGCTCCAGCGGGCGCGCGGCTCGGCGGCGTCGCGGCTGGTGGCGAAGGGTTCGCCGCAGGCGGCGCCGGTGGAGTCGACGGAGTGCGCGACGGGCTGAGGCGTACGGCTGAGGCGTACGGCGGGGGCGTACAGCGGGGGCGCGCGGCGGGGGCTTGAGGGGCTTACGGCTTCGGCGCCGGGCGCCCCTTCGGCCGCCGCAGCCCGGCCTCGGTCAGCCGCCGGACGAGCTCCTTCGAGCCGATCTCCCGCGCCCCGGCCCGCACCGCGTCCTCGTACCGCGTGGCCGGGATGTCGTAGTGGTCGCGCTCGAAGGCCCGTTCCGGGGCGCCGATGGACGCCGCGAAGGCGTGCAGCTCCTCGAAGGACACATCGCTGACCAGGTGCGACCAGAGGCGGCCGTGCCCGGGCCAGGTCGGCGGGTCGATGTAGAGCGTCATCGCCTCACCGCCGGAGTATGCCGCTGAGCGCGCCGACCGGCGCGACCGCCACCGCGGCCTTGGTGCAGACCCAGTGCGGGTGCGGCCCGAGCTCCGGCTCGACGTCCAGCGCGTGCGGGTCGCCCGCGTCGCAGACCGGGCAGAGCGGCCAGCGGCCGTACGCCTCCAGGAGCGCGTCCTGGACGTCCTGGGCGACGAGTCCGACGACGAACTCCGCCCCCTCCGGCCACTGCTCCACCCACCAGCGGCGGTGCGTCACGGCGTCCTCGACCATGGACACGATCTGCGCCTCGGCGACGTCCCCGGCGGCGAGGTCGGCCATCACAAGGGCGCGGGCGGTGTGCAGCGCCTGCTCCAGGCGGTCGGGCCGGTCGGACTCCGGCGGATTCTGCTCCATGCAGCCATTGTCCACCCGGATGGCGGCGTCAACGGCTTTCGCCAAAGGTCACACCAAAGAGGGTTGACGCCTTTCCGACTTGAAAATATCTTTCAAAGGTGACCAATGACCTGAAGGAAAGTTTCAGTACGGATTCGCCGCCCGCCCCGGCGGCCCTGGCCGCCAAGGTGCGGACGCTGTCGCCGTCCATGACCCGCTCCATGCAGCGCGTCGCCGAGGCCGTCGCAGGCGACCCGGCGGGCTGCGCCGCCCTGACGGTCACCGGTCTCGCCGAGCTGACGGGCACCAGCGAGGCGACGGTGGTCCGCACCGCCCGCCTCCTGGGGTATCCGGGCTACCGCGACCTGCGCCTCGCGCTCGCCGGCCTCGCCGCCCACCAGGAGTCCGGCCGCGCCCCCGCCGTCACCGCGGACATAGCGGTGGACGACCCCATCGCCGACGTGGTCGCCAAGCTGGCCTACGACGAGCAGCAGACCCTCGCCGACACCGCCGCCGGGCTCGACACGGTGCAGCTGGGCGCCGCGGTCGCCGCCGCCGCCACCGCGCGCCGCATCGACATCTACGGCGTGGGCGCGTCCTCCCTCGTCGGCCAGGACCTGGCCCAGAAGCTGTCCCGGATCGGCCTCATCGCCCACTCCCACACGGACCCGCACCTCGCGGTGACCAACGCCGTGCAGCTCCGCTCCGGCGACATGGCCATCGCGATCACGCACTCCGGCTCGACGGGCGACGTCATAGAGCCCCTGCGCGTCGCCTTCGACCGGGGCGCGACGACGGTCGCGATCACCGGCCGCCCCGACGGCCCCGTCACGCAGTACGCGGACCACGTGCTGACGACGTCCACGGCGCGCGAGAGCGAGCTGCGCCCGGCCGCGATGTCGAGCCGCACCAGCCAGCTCCTGGTGGTCGACTGCCTGTTCATAGGCGTCGCCCAGCGTACGTACGAGACGGCCGCCCCGGCCCTCGCCGCCTCCTACGAGGCGCTGGCCCACCGCCACACCCCGCGCACCCGCTGACCGTCACCCGGACGCCTTCCGGCAGCGCCCCGCAACAGCCCCGCATCCGCACGCCGTACGAGAAAGCAGAGCCGCCCTCCATGACCTCCCTGACCGACGCCACCCCCGACGGCTACGGCGAGCTGCGCGCCGAGCTCGCGACCCTCACCACCGAGGCGTTCCGCCCGGAGCTCGCCGAGATCGACCGGCTGGCCACCGCGGACATCGCCCGGATCATGAACGGCGAGGACCAGACCGTCCCGGCCGCCGTCGCCGAGCGGCTGCCCGAGATCGCCGCCGCGATCGACGCCACCGCCGAGCGCATGGCCCGCGGCGGCCGCCTGATCTACGCGGGCGCGGGCACCGCGGGGCGGCTGGGCGTGCTGGACGCCAGCGAGTGCCCGCCCACGTTCAACACGGACCCGGCCGATGTCGTCGGCCTGATCGCGGGCGGCCCGTCCGCCATGGTCACCGCCGTCGAGGGCGCGGAGGACAGCAAGGAGCTGGCCGCCGCCGACCTGGAGGCGCTGGAGCTCACCGCCGACGACACGGTGGTCGGCATCTCCGCCTCGGGCCGTACGCCGTACGCGATCGGGGCCGTGGAGCACGCCCGGGCGAAGGGCGCCCTGACCCTCGGCCTGTCGTGCAACGCGGACTCCGCGCTGGGCGCCGCCGCCGAGCACCCCCTTGAGGTCGTCGTCGGCCCCGAGCTGCTGACCGGCTCCACCCGGCTCAAGGCGGGCACGGCCCAGAAGCTCGTGCTCAACATGATCTCGACCATCACGATGATCCGCCTCGGCAAGACGTACGGGAACCTCATGGTCGACGTGCGTGCCTCCAACGAGAAGCTGCGGGCCCGCTCCCGGCGCATCGTCGCGCTGGCCACCGGCGCGTCCGACGAGGAGATCGAGACGGCTCTCGCCGCCACGGACGGCGAGGTGAAGAACGCCATCCTGACGATCCTCGGCCAGGTCGACGGCCCCACGGCCGCCACGCTCCTCACCGAGTCGGCCGGCCACCTCCGCGCCGCACTCGCCGCCGCCCCCCGCACCACCTGACCCCCACGCACGTCCCCCGCACAGCAAGGCACCACGCACCATGGCTACAGAAGACAAGAACCGCGCCACTGCCGCCGCGATCCTTCCGCTCGTCGGTGGCGCCGCGAATGTCAGCTCCATCGCCCACTGCATGACCCGGCTCCGGCTCGGGCTGCACGACCGTTCGCTCGTCCAGGACGACGCGCTGAAGGCCGTCCCCGCGGTCATGGGCGTGGTCGAGGACGACACGTACCAGATCGTCCTCGGTCCCGGTACGGTCGCCCGCGTCACCCCGGAGTTCGAGAAGCTGGTCGAGGAGGGCAGGGCGGAGGCCCCGGCTCCCGCCCCGGCCGACGCCTCCCCGCTCACGGCGGAGGAGCTGGCCGCGCAGGGCGCCGCGATGAAGGCGGCCCGCAAGGCGAAGAACGCGACGCCGTTCAAGCTGTTCCTGCGCAAGATCGCCAACATCTTCGTGCCGCTGATCCCGGCCCTGATCGGCTGCGGCATCATCGCCGGGCTCAACGGCCTGCTGGTCAACCTCGAATGGCTGCCGTCGGTCACCCCGGCGCTCGCCGCGATGGCCTCCGGCTTCATGGCCCTGATCGCGGTCTTCGTCGGCTACAACACCGCGAAGGAGTTCGGCGGCACGCCGATCCTCGGCGGTGCGGTCGCGGCGATCATCGTCTTCCCGGGCGTCGCGAACATCGAGGCGTTCGGCCAGAAGCTCTCCCCCGGCCAGGGCGGCGTCCTCGGCGCCCTCGGCGCGGCGGTGCTCGCGGTGTACGTGGAGAAGTGGTGCCGCCGCTGGGTGCCGGAGGCGCTGGACGTGCTGGTCACGCCGACGCTGACGGTCCTCATCTCCGGCCTGGTCACGATCTTCGGCCTGATGTACGTGGCGGGCGAGGTCTCCACCGCGATCGGCGACTTCGCGGACTGGCTGCTCTCCAACGGCGGCGCGGGCGCGGGCCTGATCCTGGGCGGCTTCTTCCTCCCGCTGGTCATGCTGGGCCTGCACCAGGCGCTGATCCCGATCCACACCACGCTGATCGAGCAGCAGGGCTACACGGTCCTGCTCCCGATCCTCGCCATGGCCGGTGCGGGCCAGGTCGGCGCGGCCATCGCCACGTACTTCCGCCTCCCGCGCAACGAGTCGATCCGCAAGACCATCAAGTCCGCCCTGCCCGCCGGTTTCCTGGGCGTCGGCGAACCCCTGATCTACGGCGTCTCGCTGCCGCTCGGCCGCCCGTTCATCACGGCCTGCGTGGGCGGTGCGTTCGGCGGCGCGTTCGTCGGCTTCTTCAACCAGCTGGGCGACGCGGTCGGCTCGACCGCGATCGGCCCGTCGGGCTGGGCCCTGTTCCCCCTCCTCGACGGCAACCACGGCCTGGGCGCGACGATCGCGATCTACGCGGGCGGCCTGCTCGTCGGCTACGTCGCGGGCTTCCTCGCCACGTACTTCTTCGGCTTCAGCGGGGAACTCCTGGCGGAGTTCAACGTGAGCCAGGAGGAGGACACCGCCACGGCAGCGGCGACCCCGGACCCGGCCACGCCTTCCGGAGCGGCGAAGGCGCCGGCGGCGGTCTGAGACACGCGCGAAACGGAGCGGCGGCCCCCTTCACCACGGGGGCCGCCGCTCTGTCGTGGCCGAAGATACGCCAAGGATGACTGAAAACAGCCCCCTCCAAGGAGAGCCGGCGCGGGTCGATGTGAACACCAGCTGATTCAAGCCTGAATCACTTCCGTCCCGCTGGTGACACCCATGCGCGGAGAATCCCTGGGGGGACATTGTCTTCCGCTACACCCGGCCGTTTCGGTCCCGCACGCGCGAAGCGCGCGAGACGGATCTCGGCCTGCACCGCACTCGTTCTCTCCGCCGGCATGCTGCTGGCGGTTCCGGCCTCGGCCGACGACGCCTCCAGGGGCTCCGGCGGCCCCGAGACCCCGGTCACTACGAAGCCGCGCCTGGACCTGAACGGCAACGGCGACAACGACCTCATCTACCGCGGCGTGGACGGCGGCCTGTACGTCAAGACGGGCCCGAACACCCCGGACTACCCGTTCCGCATCCCCGCCACCGACCAGCAGGAGATGCACAAGGACATCATCGCGATGGGCGACCTCAACGCCGACGGCCCGCCCGAGATCGTCACGCTGTCCGCGACCGGCACGCTCACGCTGTACCCGAGCGCGGGCGAGGAGAGGACCTCCCCCGCCACATGGTCCGGTGACGGCTGGCAGAAGTACAACAAGATCCTCTCCCCCGGCGACCTGACCGGTGACGGCCGCAACGACCTGCTCGCGCGCACGCCCTCCGGTGACGTCTACCTCCACGCCTCCACCGGCGCCATCAAGGGCGAGCCCTTCGCGCCCGCGGTCAAGGTGGCCTCCGGCTGGGAGACGTACGACCAGATCGTCGGCCTCAACGACAGCAACGGTGACGGGTTCGGCGATGTCGTCACCCGCACCAGGGCTGGCGACCTGTACTTCCTCGCGGGCACCGGCGACGCGGCGAAGCCCTTCAAGGCGCCCAACAAAATCGGCTACGGCTTCGAGATCTACAACCAGCTCGTGGGTGTCGACGACCTCAACGGAGACGGCCACGGCGACCTCATGGGCCGCAAGCCGAATGGCGAGACGTACATCTACCGGTCCACCGGTCAGGGCGGCTTCCGCACGCGTGCCGCCGATGCCTTCGGCTGGCAGAAGGCCGCCCTGTTCGTCGGCCAGGGCGGCAACCCCGACTTCGGCAAGCATGAGGCCGTGGGCACCACCGACAACGGCAGTTCGTGGTGGTACGACTCCAGGAACAACGGACAGTTCTCCCCCCGCACGTTCTACTACACCGCCCAGTCCGGGCTGACGAGGCTCGTCTCCTCCCTCGACGCCGACGGCCGGGCCGAACTGCTCCAGGTGCAGGGCGGTGGGCTGACCATCGGGAACCACTCCTTCGGCAGCGGCTGGGGCGTCTACGACGATCTCATCGGGCCGGGCGACCTGAGCGGTGACGGCAAGGGCGACCTGCTGGCCCGCGACACCAAGGGCGACCTGTACCTGTATCCAGGCAACGGCCTCACGGAGTTCGGCGCCAAGATCAAGGTCGGCTACGGCTACGGCACGTACCGCCACATCGTCGGCGCCGGCGACCTCACGGATGACGGCAGGGCCGATGTGGTGGCCGTCGCCAAGGACGGCACGCTGTACCTGTACGAGGGCACGGGCCAGGCGTCCGCACCGCTCAAGGCTCGCGTGAAGATCGGCTACGGCTTCGACATCTACGACAAGTTCGCCGCGCCCGGCGACATCAACGGGGACGGCCGGGCCGACCTGGTCGGGGTCAACGGCTACGGCGACCTGTACCGCTACACGTCCTCCGGCACCGGCACGATCAGCAAGCGCATACAGATCGGCTACGGCTTCGACATCTACAACGGCCTGTACTGATCACCACGCCGCCGGCGCCCTCCCTCGCACATGCGCGGGAGGGCGCCTTCGTCGTAGCCCTCAGACCGGAAAACCGTCCGTGGGCAGCGTGACGTCGAACGGCGCGGGAAGCGCGAGCGGCTTACCGAACGGCACCGCGTCGGAGTGCTTGTACGTGCCGTGCTCACTCGGCTCCGTGAACAGGGTGACCATGGCGCCCCGGGTGTCGAACCGGTCGATCAGCAGGTACATCGGCACCCCCGCCCGGGCGTAGGCGCGGTACTTCTTCGTACGGTCCTCGCGGGCGTTGCCCTTCGAGGTGATCTCCACGACGAGGAGGGCGTCGGAGGCGTCCATCGGGTCGAGGGTGTCCGGATCGGCCGCCGCGATCAGCTCGGACGGCATGACTACGACGTCGGGGACGTACAGCTTGCCGAGGGGTGCCGCGTGCACACTCAGCGTCCGGTAGGAACCCAGCTCGTCAGGCAGACGCGCATAGAGGCAGCGCTGCACTTCAGCGGCGATCGCGGCGTGATGCGCATGCGACGGCGGCACCAAGCGGATCCGCTCCGCCTCGATCTCGGCGTGCCATCCCTCGGGCACGTCCAGTTCCCGCCATGCGTCCAACAGGTAGTCCCACGGGGGGCCGCCGGTACCTGGCTGGTGTCCCGCCCTCGCTTCCATCGCCGGCCTCCCTCTCCGAAGCCCAAGCCTGCCCGAGTGACCGGCGCACCGAGCGCCGCTCACCGTTGCCCCTGAACCAACCCCAGCAACACCCCATGCGTCTCCCGGTCCGCAGCCACCACCAGCCCGCCCGCGCCCTGGTCCACCGGCAGCCCGTCGATCCCCGTCACCACGCAGCCCGCCGCCTCGCACAGCGCGATGCCCGCCGCGAAGTGGACGCTGTCCAGGCGGAGGCCGGGGCCGCCGTCGGTGAGGTACGCGGCACGGCGCCCCGCCGCCACCCACGCGACGGCCACCGTGCTGGAGACGACGCGCGGGCGGAACCCGGAGACGAACTCCGGCGCGGCCATGACCTCCACCGCCCGGAACCCCGGCGCATGCGGAAACGGCGGGTCCAGGTTCAGGTCCACAAGCCGCGACCCCGTCGAGGGTATGAGGCGGGCGTCCCGGCCGTCCGAGCCCCGGACCCACGCCCCCGCCCCGTCCGTCCAGAAGACCTCGCCGCTGAACGGATCGGCGGAGGCGGCCGCCGTGATGCGGGAGGAGGCGGCGTCCCGGAGCGCGACGTTCACCGCGACGAGCATGTTGCCCACCGCGTAGTTGAGCGTCCCGCACAGCGGGTCGACCAGCCACCGCCGCCCCGCCCCGGCCGCCCCGGTCGCCCCGCTCTCCTCACCCGTCACCGCGTCATCGGGCCGCGCCGCGCGCAGTACGTCGAGCACGGCCTCCTCCGCCGCGATGTCGGCGGCCGTGGCGAAGTCACCGCCGCCCTTCTCGTACCGCGCCAGCGACGCCCCGTACATCTCGCGTACGACGGCCGCCCCCGCGGAAGCGGCCCGGAGGGCCACCAGCGCATCGCTTTCCATGTCCATGGTCACCATCTCCGCAGGCTAACTCCCGCCCCTCACCCACACCATGAGCTCCGCAGCCCCTCGCCGGACCTCCTCATCCCGGTCCCACGCAAGCGCCGCGCAGGCCGCCGCAAGGTCCGGCACCTCCGCGTCCAGCACCCCGGTCTCCAACCAGTCCGCCTGCCCGTCGTCCGCCCCGGCCACCGCACGGGCAAGCACCCGCACCGCCGCCACCGACCCCACCCGGGCCAGGGCCTCCGCCGTCCGCCGGGTCACCGCCGTGTCCTCCGCGTCCAGCAGCAGCCGCACCAGCACCTCCGCGGCCTCCGGCACCTCCGCGAAGGCCGCGAGGTCCCACCCCGCACCGGCCCGCCGCTCCCACGAGGGAGACGACGCCGCGACCAAGCCCGCCTCCCACGCGCTCATCGCGGCAACTGCCCTTCCCGGTTGATCTCCGTCACCCGCGCCCGCAGCACCGCCCCCGGCGGCGCCTGCCGTACGGAGTCGGCCGGGCAGTCCCACACCACCCCGCCCCCCGGCGGCCGCAGCCGCACGTACGGCCCGACGCGCCCCAGCACCCGCCCGATCCGCCCGTCCCGCACGTCCACCGCGAACGACCCCGGCTCCGGCGTACACGCCTCCAGGCCCTCCTCGCCCGTCACGACGCCGCCGCCCTCTCGTCCAGCACCCGGCTGAGCTGCTGCGCCGCCGCGAGGTTGCAGCGCCCCAGGTCCACCAGGACCGCCGGGTCCTCACCCGCACACGAGGCCGCGTCGATGCGCAGCGAGGGCAGCTTCACCCCGGCCCGCGCGAAGCCCTCTCTCAGCAACGCCACCACCTCCTCCGCCTCCCGAATCTTCGCCACTGCCGCCCTGCGCCGTTCCGTTGTCGTCATGATCCATTCCTTCCACGCTGAGTAATGACGATGCATACCCAGAGTGGTGATTCTCTCGCTAGCCTGGAAGAGCCGCAGGCCCAACAAACCCACGTGTGTAACAGGGAGTTGTCATGCCAGGTCCCAAGAAACTCGACCCCGCCTCTTCTCCTCGCGCCCTCCTGGGCTCCGAACTCCGCCACCGAAGAGAGAGCGCGAACCTCTCCCAGACCGAGCTGGGCGATCTGCTGTACGTCAGCGGCTCGTTCATCGGCCATCTGGAGAACGGCTCCCGAAGCATGCAGATGGACCAGGCGATCAATCTTGACGAGGTTCTGAACGCGGATGGCTTCTTCAAGCGCAACTGTGCGGCTTTGGAGAAGTCGAAGTACCCGGATCACTTCGTGGAAGCGGCGGAGGCAGAGGCGCGGGCGACCGAGATCAAGCAGTACGCGCCGCAGCTCATCCCGGGCCTGTTGCAGACGGAGGCGTACGCACGAGCGGTGTTCAGGGAGTATCAGCCCACGGCCGTCGAGAGCGTGATCGATGAACTGGTGGCAGCCCGTCTCGACCGAACACTGCTCCTCGCCGATCCAACACTGCCGATGTTGTGGGCCGTGTTGGACGAAGCGGTGTTACGTCGGAAGGTTGGCGGACCCGAATGCATGGCGGAGGCTCTCCGCCACATCGCCGACTTGATAAGGCAGCACCGCATCATCGTGCAAGTGCTGCCGTTCTCCGCAGGCGCCCACGCAGCCCTGACCGGCTCCCTCAAGCTGATGTCGTTCGCCGACGAGCCACCACTCGCCTACGCGGACGGCATGGGCATCGGCCATCTGCAAGACGATCCGGCAACGGTCCGGCAGTACGAACTCACCTACGATCTGGTCGTGGCCAGCGCGCTCTCACCGGCAGCGTCCCTGGCGTTGATCGAGTCGGTGGCGGAGGATTACGAACATGAAGCACAACAGTTCTAACTACGATCTGTCCACGGCCACTTGGCAGAAGTCCTCGTACAGCGGCGGCGACGGCGGCAACTGCGTAGAGGTCGCAACTTGGCGCAAGTCCACGTACAGCGGGGGCGACGGCGGCGACTGCCTCGAAGTCCTCGACGGCGTCCCGGACATGGTCCCCGTCCGCGACTCGAAGGTCACCGACGGCCCGGCGGTCGTGTTCGCAACGACCGCCTGGCAGCAGTTCGTCACCGACCTCAAGCACGCCTGAGACGGCAAGAGCCGAACGCCGGTACCACTGACGCACACGGTGGTACCGGCCCTTGACCTCAGCCCCGGCGCGGCTGCTACTCCACCGGTGACCAGGGAGCGGAGCGCAGGTGCGCGACGCTGCGCCGGTCACGGCCCTCCCGGGGCCCGTCAGCGGCCTTGCCCACCGCGACCATGGAAACGATCGCCCAGCCCGGGTTCGGGGCCAGCTCCTTCGTGATCCCTTCCAGGTCGAACGCCCGGAATTGGTGCGCGGCCAGCCCCATGGCCTGGGCCTGGACCGTCATGTGGGCGATGGCCTGGCCGAGGTCGTAGTCCGCGAACTCGGAGTAGAGCACCTGCGTCTCATCGACGTACCGGCGCGTGAGGGTGACGACGAGCAGACCCGCGTCCGTCGCCCAACGGGCCGAGCTCGGCGCGAGGTGAGGCACCATCCGGTCATGCTCCGGCTCACCGGGCCTGCCGGTGAAGAAGCCCCACGGCTGGGAGTTCCCCGCCGACGGCGCCCACCGCGCGGCCTCCAGCAGAAGCCCGAGCGCGTGGTCGTCGACAGCCGCCGCCGGATCGAACCGGTAGGGACTGAATCGCCCGGCAAGCAGGGGGTGTATGCCGCTGGTCGGCCGCTGAGGACGGTGCATGCTCCGCTGCAACCGGCGCCCGCGCGTACGTATTCCGACCGCTGCGAGCGGCCTGATCACGCCTCGATACGCGTGCTAGTGCGCGATGCCATCGATCAGCTCGCGCGCCCCCTGCCGCAGCAGCGCGACCGCGACGGACGTTCCGAGCGTGGCCGGGTCGAGGCGGCCCGCCCACTCGTGGGCGTTGAGGACGGTCTTGCCGTCCGGCGAGAACACGCAGGCCCGGAGCGAGAGTTCGCCGTTGCCCGCGACCCGGGCGAATCCGGCGATCGGGCTGTTGCAGTGGCCCTGCAACACGTGCAGAAGCATGCGCTCGGCCTGCGTCTCCCGGTACGCGTCGGGGTCGCCGAGCGGGCTGATGGCGTCGATGATCTCGGCGTCGCCCTCTCGGCACTGAAGCGCGAGGACCCCCGCGCCGATCGGCGGAATCATCGTCTCGGTCGACAGGACCTCGGTGATGACGTCGGTCCGCCCGATCCGCTCCAGCCCGGCGACGGCCAGCAGCAGCGCGTCCGCGTCGCCCGCGTCGAGCTTCGCCAGTCGGTTGTTCGCGTTGCCGCGCATCGGAACGCACTCGAGGTGCGGATGCGAGGCGGCGAGCTGCGCGACCCGACGCACGGACGAGGTCCCGACCCGGGTCCCGGCCGGAAGCGCGTCGAGGGTGAGCCCGCCGGGGTGGACGAGCGCGTCCCGGATGTCGTCCCGCTTCAGAAAGGCCGCGAAGGTCGTACCGGCCGGAAGGGGCCGGTCCGCCGGGATGTCCTTGACGCAGTGCACGGCAAGATCGGCCTCACCGGCGAGAAGGGCCGCATCCACCTCCTTGGTGAACGCCCCCTTCCCCTCGACCGCGCTGAGGTCCCCCATCCACTTGTCACCCGTCGTCTTCACGGGAAGAACGGCGGTCTCGACCCCGGGATGAAGCACGGCCAACTCGGCACGGACACGCTCCACCTGAGCGAGAGCCATCGGCGAGTCACGGGAAACGATACGAATCAGATCAACCGGCATAGGGGCACGTTAGACCCGTGGATTCGGCAATTCCATCTCCCACGGTGCCCTGTCCGGGGCTGCGCCACCGCATCACCTCGGCGGAGTTCACCAGCTGATGACGCCATCGTGCAGATACAGCGGTCGCCCGCGCTCCAGTGCGGCAACGGCGGCGTCCAGCCGACGCCGCAAACGGTCCCCGACCAGCTCGCGCGCCTTGTCCAGCGGGACGAAGCGCGCCTCGGACAGTTCCTGATCGTGAGGGCGCAGCTCCTCGGCGTACTCCAGCGTGCCGCCGTCGAAGACGAAGGCGATCTGGTCGTCCCACGGGCCATGGGGAGCGACCCAGTCCACGACCAGGAGCCCACGCAGCGAGATGTCCTGGCCCAGCTCCTCCCGTAGCTCACGGCGAACAGCCTCTTCGGGTGGCTCGTTGGCCTCGGCCATGCCGCCGGGAAGGTCCCAGCCAGGTTTGTAGGTCGGATTGACGAGCAGAACCCGCCCGGTGGGGTCCCGGAGGAGCACATCGGCCGCCACACGTTTGCGGGCTTGCTTGGCATTCCCTTCGGCAAGGTACGCGTTCCAGGCGTCGGGGTCGCCAGGCGTCGGAGTCATGGGGTGCCTCCCCTGGGCGTGATGATGTCGGCCAGCAGCAGCATTCTTGCCCGCCGCGCGTCCTCGAATCGCGCCAGGTAGTCCCGTACCGGCCGGTATCCCGCGTGTGACTCCAAGAGGTCTCTCAACTCGTCGAGTTGGCGCAGCACCCGGACGGAGCCAAGGGTGGGGCTTGTGCCGAGGAGATCGTGGCCGACGCCGATCGCCGCATCGAGGTCCGTCCGGTGTACGTGGACTGCCGCGAGTGTAATGCGGCTCAATGCGAGGGACCGCGCGCGGCCGTCCTCACGGAGCCGTACGGCGTTCTCGGCGTGTGCCATCGCCTGATCGTGCCGTCCCAGGTCACGCATGATGAGGGCGGACTCGCTGGCCAGTGCGGCCTTGTCGAAGGGGCTCAGCCAGGGGTGGTCGGCGTCCGCCGGTGCACTGAGTGCTCGGTGGGCCTGCTCCAGGGCCCGGGACGCCGGGGTGCACTGGGAGACCGCGGCCAGGGCGCGGGCGTGCATGGTGTGCAGCCGAGCCACCAGGACCGGGATACGCGGACCTCTCCCGGCGAGATCGAGGCCGGTCAGGGCCCAGTGTGCGGCCTGCGAAGCGTTTCCGCCCTGCAACGCGAGGTGGCTGCTGCTGGCGGCGACGTGCGCGGCCAGGGATAAGTCGCCGGATGTGCGGGCCAGCGGAAGCGCGCGTGTGAAGTGCCGGGCTGCCAGGTCGTCCCGGCCCGAATCGTGCGCCATCCAGCCGGCCATTTCCGTCAAGGCCGCTGCTGCGGCGAAGATCTGCGGCCCGGTGTCGGCGTCGACCAGCCGCGGGGCCACGCGGTCACCGAGGTGATGCACGACCGCCTGGTACAACCGGCCACCGCCCGTCTGCCGGTCGGCGGTACGGAAGGCATTCATCGCAGCCAGGTCATCGCTGTCGGGGAGCGACCGGTCCGCGCCCTGGGCCTCCGCGGTCCCCTGAGGCTCCCACTCTCTTCGCGCCAACCCGAGGAGTTGACCGGGAATGTGGAAGGCGTCGGCGATCTGCTCGAACAGGAAGAGCTTCTCGACCCGGCTCTTGCCGTTCATGTAGTCGTAGAGCCGCCCCTGCGTGATGTCGACGGCCGCTGCGAGGCGTCGGGTGCTGACGCCCCGGTGGTTGAGAAGACGGAAGAGCGCTCCCATGTCGCGTTCGGCGAGCAGCGCGAGCAGACGAGGGTTGTCGAGCAGCCCTGCGACGACATCGCGCGGTTCCGACGCCTGGCGATCCATGACCCGTCCCCCTACTGCCAGTTGCACTGATGCTACGCGCGGCGACCTCCCGGTGACTCCGCCTCGGAGTCACCTCTCGGAGTCCCTTCCTGCCCCGCCGGCGCCGTTGACTGAAGGCTCGATGACGGAAGGAGCAAGAAGTGGCAGACAGCGCTACGACACCTCCGGCGCAGAACGGCCTTCTGGTGGCAGTCGAGGAACTGACCGCCGTGCACGACCGGTACGACAGCCTCCGGTCGGACAACCAGGGAAGCTCGGGCGACGCCCCGTGGCCGGGCGGCGACGGGAACCTGAACGACATCGAGTAGCACTCCAGGAAGGCGGGCCGGCGCGGCTGCCGCGTCGGCCCCGCCGATCGTCCGCATCACGAAGTCCGACTCATCAGGAGGCAGTGGTGGAACATCGACTGATCAAAGCCGTGGAGAAGGCGCTCGGTTGGAATGGAGCGGACGCGCTCGGCGTCCGGTTCGCACGCGGGCACATGGAGGACCCCGGCCTCGTCTCCCGCATCCTGACCCCCAACCGCCTGCTCGACATCGCCATGCGCCGGAGCCTGTACCGGCCCCAGTTCCGGTGCTTCCGTGAGGGCGAGGAAGTACATCCCGCCGTCTACTACACCGACAGCGTCAGCCCGCGCGGCCAGAGCATCTCCATGGTCAACATGCGCAGCCTGGGTTCGCTCCTGCGCGATGGGGCGACACTCATCCTCGACCAGGCCAACGTCTTCGACCCGACGATGGAGGTCACCTGCCGAGCCCTGCAGTGGTGGTCGCACGAGCGAGTGCAGGTGAACGCGTATCTGACGACGAACGACGCCGCAGGCTTCCCGCTCCACTGGGACGACCACGATGTCCTGATCGTTCAGCTCGCCGGCGAGAAGGACTGGGAGGTGCGCGGGACCTCACGCACGGCCCCGATGTACCGGGACGCCGACCCCAACACCACACCGAGCACGGACATCGTCTGGTCCGGCACGATGACGCCCGGGGACGTCATGCACATTCCGCGTGGCCACTGGCACCAAGCCACCCGCACCGGCAGCGGGACCGGCAAGAGCCTGCACGTGACGTTCGGGATCACCAAACGCACGGGGGCGAGCTGGCTCGCCTGGCTGGCCGACTGGTCCCGTGAACACGAGATCTTCCGGCACGATCTCGACCGCGGCGCAGCCGCCGATCGCCGGCCCCTCACCGCGGCCGCCGCCCGGCTCGCGGTCGAACGTACTCCCGCTGACTTTCTGAGGGCGTACGAACAGGAGACGACTCCCGCCCGGCAGGTGCCGTTCCTGGAGATCTTCGGCGACCTCGAAGCCGTCGTGTGCACCACGCACTTCCCGCCCCGGATCGAGGAGAACGGGGCGACGGTCGACGTGGTGACCTCCGGCAGGAAGCTGACGCTCACCGCCAAGGCCCTCCCTTCTCTCCGCCTCCTGCTGAGCGGGCAGCCGGTTCGGCTGGACGAGGTAGCCCCCCTGGTGGGCACCGAGGTGGCCGAAGTGGCGTCGATCCTGGTTGAGGAGGAGATATGCGCCCCGCTCACCCCCGACTTGTCCTCGGGCTACACCGGTCTCGTCACGAACGCTCTCTCCTGACGGCTGCTGCGGACCTCGGCGTTACCGCGATCGACACCAGCAGCAACTACTTCAGCTTCCACTCGCACAGGGTCCTGGCCGAAACGGCCGGTGACCTCTTGCCGGAGTTCACCGTGTCCACGAAGGTCGGTTACTTCCCAGCAGGCAACACCTCGGAACATTCCCTCGACCCCGATCGCCTCCGCACTGCCCTGGACGACGCCTTCCGCGACCTGGGCAGGGAGCCGGACCTGGTGTTCCTGCACAACCCTGAACACAGCCTCTCTCACGGCCCCCGCGCCCAGCGGCAGGACCGCTTGGCAGCCGCCTGCTCCGCACTCGCGGACGCGGCGGCAGCGGGTCTCGTCGGCTCCTGGGGGATCTCCTCCTGGGATCCCCGGCCTTTGGCCGATCTGGCCGAACCTTCGCTCCCACGGCCGGACGTGTTGATGGTCCGCGCCGGGCTCCTCGTCGGCGGCGAGATCCTGGACGCGAGCGAGACCCTCGTCTCCCGCTGGCGACCATCGGCTCTGTGGGGCATGAGCCCCTTCGGCGGCAGTACGACGGAAGGTGTCTGGAAGCGATTCGACCCTCGCGTGTTCGTGGAAGCACCCCAGGACTGCAGCCGGGCGCAAGCGGCCTTCCGGGCAGCCTTCCACCTGCCCTGTGTCGATGCGATGGCGGCAGGCACGAACGATGCCGCGCATCTGGAGGAGCTGAGCAACTCGCTCACCCACGAAGTGAACGTTGCTGCCATCGCTCAGTACCGTCGGCTCGCGGCCCGCAACGGTCAGCGGGACTGAAATCCCGCGACGAGACGGGCAGCCGCCCGCCGCGCCGGTCCCAGCCTGGGATCGGCGTCGTGCGCGTACGGACCCACGACTTTCGCGCAGAAGAACAGCGCCATCAGACGCCCGGACCTGCACTCCAGGTCCGGGCGTCGCTCTGCCCGGACGCGGTCCGCGAGGGCGGGCACGGCGAGGGCGTTGCCCCACAGGATCGCCGCGTCGAGCCCTCGGGGCGCCATCCCCCAGTCCTCCCAGTCGATGATGCGGAACTCCGGGCCGGTGACATTGGCCCAGGTCAGGTCCGCGTGCGCCGGAGCCCACTCGTCAACGGTGAGGTCCGGGAGCTCGGGGAAGACCTGCCTGATGGTGGTCTCGACAAGGTCCTGCGTCATCAGCTCGGTGTCGGGCGTCGCGATACGAGGAGTGTGGTGCGCGGCAAGGGCGTCCAACGAGGTGTTCAGCCCGTCCCACCAGGTGTCCGGCAGCCGTGGATCATCGATCACCAAGGCTGCCTGCCCTACCGGAGGATCGCTCACCAGCTCTGTCTCGTCGGCCCGCCACATGACGGGTTCGGCCTCATCGCGCCAGGTCACCGCCCCGTACCAGCGCGGCATGGCCACCCCGCTCAGAACGGCCGCCGCCTCCGGCCCGTTGCCGCCCTGGGCCTCGATTCGCTGAAACGATCGCCGCTCCACCCGTACCCACGTATTGCGATCGGTGCGGCCGCCGACGGACCGGCGCTTGCGGATCACCGTGTCCCGATCGATGCGGACCTGGAGAGACCTCTCCACGCGGTCAAGCACTTCATCGACTGATTCGACCCGCAGATCCGGCAACTCCGTGTCCCCTTCCCGGGGCTCAAGCCCCGAGCTTCGAGCGCTCTTTGAGTGGAATGGTTGGGTGGGCCTGTACCCGCCCACCCGCCCCCGTTACCCGCAAGGGTTCACTTTTCGCGATCAAGTTGCGACGGACGGTAGGCACGCTTTAGCTTCAGCGAGGACATAGACCTTGAAGACGGCCCCCGCCGGTGTAGGCACACCGACAGGGGCCTGACCACCTCGATCGACCCAGTGAAAGTAGCGATCTGATGGCTGACGCTCAGTCTAGTAGCGCACCCTTCCCCGACCACCCGATGGCGAACCCCGGTTACGGCAAACGTTCCGCGCCGGACGAACGCCCGCGTACGGGCCAGGACTTCACGCACCTCCATCCGCGTGACGCGGCCATCGCCGCGTACATCGACGGGCTGTGCGACGGCGCCGACATCTCCGTAAAGGCGCTCGCGAAAGCCCTCCCGTACGGGCAGTGCGCGGTCCGGACGTCGCTGAACCGCCTTCAGGAGGCGGGGCACCTGCGGCGGGGCAGCGAGTGCGTGGCGAGCGGGGTGAGCCTGCTGTGGGTGACGCGGACGTTCTTTTCCCGCACCGCGCGGGATGATGCGTGGTGGGCGAGCTTCAGCCGGGGCGACGTACCCAAGGAGACCCAACGGGAAACGCGGTCACGGGCGTTCATCCTGCTGGCGGCGCTGGGCCGCCAGGCCCCCGTGCTGTCGCTGTCGCACCGGGAGTGCGTGGCGCTCGAACCCCAGGCGTCGGAGTGGCTACGAAGGGGCGCCACGGAGCCGGAAGTGCTCCGGGCCCTTACCACCGGACTGCCGGACGTAATCCATCACCCGGCGGCGTTCGTCGCCAAACGCCTCCAGACGAAACTTCCCCCGGCCCGCGAACCCCTCCCGGTCCTGCGCACCCTGGAATGCAGCGAGTGCCGCGCGCCGGGCACCCCGGAAGCCCTCCCCGGCGGCAAGTGCCGCCCCTGCGCGGGCAAGCCGACCCGCGAGACCCCGGCACTCCCCGCCCAACAGGTCCGCGCCCAGGCCCGGGCCGTAAGAGCGGGCCTGATCCCCAAGTCGGACCGCCCGGGCCGCTGACGGCAGCACCGCAGTCAACGACTCTGCGCCGGAGGGCGGCCTTCCGCAAGCGAAGCCGATCAGGAGAGGTAAGGCGAAGTGCACAGGTTCAGCTGCGTGCTTCCCTCGTACCTGGCGACCTGCACCCAGACCGCAGTGATCCCATCACTGCCCGCCGGCACGTATGAATTGAATACCTTCCATGTTCCGGCGCCATCGTTATTGGCATGCCACGGGTAGTAGGTGATACCACCACGATAGTAGGTCACACCGAGTCTAATACTCGCGTGATGCCCGTCGGACAGCGAATCATAGACGCTCAATTGCACGCTGGGAATTCCCTTGTCCATGGATTTCCAGCCAGCTATATTCACATCTCCTGTGGCGCCAGTCGTCTTGCAGCTGGTGTAGCGCGCCGTGTTGGCGGCGGTCGCCGGGCTGGTCCCGAACGCCGCAACCATGAGGGCGCTCGCCGCAATAATTCCCAGCTGCGTCATTTTCTTCATTCCGACCTCCACCGGGCCCGCGATTGATTTGCGCGGGATCGCATGCCGACCTCAACGACGAACAGACTGTATCGCTCGGTACGCGCATTTCTCGATGCATTGACGCCTTTACGTCATGTATGCACCACGCCGCCCCCGAGCCGGGCGACGGCGCGGGGGCGGCAGCGGAGCGTCCGGGTGCCGGGTCAGTGGGTGGTGGGGATGAGCGTGGGGCAGACCTCGCCCTCGATCAGGCCGCCCGAGTACTTGAGGAAGTCGTAGTAGAGGACGTCGCCGGTCCTCGGGCCGACGATGCCGTCCGCCGAGAGGCCGTGGTGGCGCTGGAAGTCGGTCAGGGCCGCGTAGGTGGCCTGGCCGTACACGCCGTCGCGCACGAGGTTGTATCCCGCCAGCTCCAGCGCCCGCTGTACGCAGACCACCGCCGTGCCGCGCTGGTCGGGCTTGATGTACGCGACGCCCACGTCGGCCTGGGCGACGCCGGCGAGCGAGGTGACGGCGATGGCGGCGGCACCGAAGGCGACGGCTCCGCGGCGGAGGGCGGTCTTGATCATGGAAGGTTCCCCATCTCATAAGCGGTCACGGGCCGCCCCGGCAGGGCAGTCCGTGACTCGGACGGGACTCATGCTCAAGGCCGCGTCAGCCGTCCCACCAGGACTTCCCGTCCCTGAGACATCCCGGGCCAACCGGACACCACCGACCGGTGCGTCCACCCCGTCCCACCCGCGTCCCGGCCGCGCTTCCCGACGCGGGACGCGCCTACGGGGCGACGGGCGCGGCCGACCGCGCCACCCGCTCGACCATCGCACGGTGCGCCGCGCGGGCGGCCTCATCGATCGGCTGCTCGTGCTCGGGACGCAACCCGGTCCGGCCGTCGAGCCCCTCGCGCAGGATGTCGGCGTGACCGGCATGCCGGTTGGAGTCGCCGAGGACGTGGATCAGGACGGCGAACAGGGTCGTGCGGTCATAAGGTTCCGGCCACCACGGCACGTGCCCCGGGGCGTCGAGGGAGAGCGCGTCGATCGTCGCGTCGGCGTGCTGCCACGTACGCCTGTAGAACGCGACGACCTGTTCGCAGGTCTCCCCCTCGTCCGCCCACAGATCGCTCCCGTCGGCGTCCTGCCACCGGGGCAGCGGCTCGGGGGAAGGCCGCCCGAAGACCTCCCCGAAGTACCGCGCCTCCACGGTGGCCACATGCTTCACGAGCCCGAGCAGATTCGTCCCGGTCGCCGTCAGCGGCCGCCGCGCGTCGTACTCGGACAGCCCGTCGAGCTTCCAGAGCAACGCCTCACGGTCGCGCCGGAGCCGCTGGTGCAGAACGTCTTTCGCCGTCTCATCGATCATGCGACGCGACCCTGCCACGGAGGCCCTGGGCCCTCAAGGCCCGCCGACCTGCTCGTGCGGAACCTCCCCCCTCACCCGGCGAAACGATATCGCGCACCAAGAAAGAATGATATCGTTTTGTTCCCGGGTTACGGAGTGAGGAGCACCGACATGGCCAGGACCGTCATCGACCTCGACGAGGCCATGGTCGCCGAGGCCATGCGTATATTCGGCACCAAGACCAAGGCCCAGGCGGTGCGCCTGGCCATGGAGGACGCGGTCAAGCGGCACCTCCGGCAGGAGGGCTTCGACGCCATGGACGCCGGGGAGCTCGACTTCAGGGAGATCGTCGAGAGCACCGGCCCCCGCAACGCTGACGGCAGTCTCAAGCGCGAGGGCGGCCGGGCCGCCTGATGCAGGACCGCTATCTGATCGACAAGTCCGCGCTCGCACGGTGGACGAAGCCTGCCGTCAAGCATGTGCTGAAGCCGCTGCACGAGCGATATCTGCTCGCCGTCTGCCAACCCACCGAGTACGAGATGGTCCACTCGGCCCGGGACAGCTCCGAGGCGACCAGGATCAGCACCTGGCTGCACGCCTTCGACTACCTCCACGTCACGGAGAACACCTTCGCCCGCGCCCTGGAGGTCCAGCGCCACGCCCTTCACGCAGGTTTCCACCGGACCCTGTCGCTCCCGGACCTTCTGATCGCCGCGACCGCGGAGCTGAACCGGTTGACCGTCCTGCACTACGACGGCGACTTCGACATGATCGCCTCGCTCACCGGCCAGCCCGCCGAGTGGGTCGTCCCACCGGGCAGCGCCGACGGCTGAGCGGGGGCCTCCGGGCCGCTACACCACCGGCTCCGCGCTGCCCGTGATGAGCTAGTACGGAGCCTCCACCCCGTCACCGATCACCCGCAGCCCGACCTGTGCGGCCAGCCAAGGCGCGCGCTCGGCCTCGCGCTGCTTGACGTGTACGTAGACCGTGCAATCGTCCGCAGGCTCCATCAGTTCGAGGTCGCGAACGTTCACACACAGCGTCACGAAGGCCCCTCTGGCTCCTCCGGGACCCAACCCGGCCTCGGGTGCGGCTGGCCACCCCAAGAAATCCCACCGCACCGTCGCCGGGGTGCCGTTCAACGCTTCGAGGAACCCCGGAACGGTCTCCGGCTCATCCCCCAAGGCAAGCCAGCGAATCGGCAGGTACTCCGCCGGATCATCGCCCGGGCCTGGCGACCCGCTCTCGTCACAGGCGTACCACGTTCCGTACTGCAGGAACTCCGACAGCGCCTTCAACGCGTCGGGCGAGGAGATCACGGCCGTGTAGTCGACTTCGAAATCCCTGAGGTCGGCGATCCCGAGCAACCCGTCGACCGCGCGCAGCGCCGCCGAAGGATCAGCCGTCCTCAGGATGGGCACCGCGTGCGAGTTGGACATGCCGTCCATCCTCCCGCCGCCGACCGCGGAAGCGCTCGCGGTTTTACGCGCGGCGACCGGCGATCATGAGGGAGGCGGGCTCTCCGCGATCAGCTTCAGCAGCCCCGGGAAGCGGGATTCGATGTCCTGGCGGCGGAGTTGGGCCATGCGGCTGTTGCCGCGGTCCACCTGGCGGACCAGGCCCGCTTCGCGGAGGATCCGGAAATGGTGGGTCCGGGTCGACTTGGAGACGGGCAGGCCGAAGGACGTGCAGGAGCGTTCGGTGCCGTCCGGCTGGGCGGCCAGGGTCGCCACGACCAGGTAGCGCATGGGGTCGGACAGGGCCTTCATCACGACCTGGAGCTCCATCTCCTCCGGGGTCGGATGCCCTTCGGCGTCCGGCATGACGCACCTCCTCCGCTTCGCTGACGGGTCCCCGCCACCAAGGTACTACTTGCGTCGTACCTGACGCCGTGCCAGCCTATCCGGCGCCAGGTACGAAATCTCTCGTACCTGGCTGCCCTCGCCTGCCCCCTCACCCCCGGAGCCCTCTCGTGCTACAGACCGCCCCCGCCCGGCAGGGGCTGACGCTCGCGGTCGTCCTGCTCGCCGTCTTCGTGGTCCCGACCTCGATATCCGGCACCGCCGTGGCCCTCCCCGCCATCGGCGCCGACCTCCACGCGGGCTCGGCATCCCTTCAGTGGGTGGTGAACGCGTTCAACCTGGCGTTCGCCTGCTGCACCCTCGTCTGGGGCTCGCTCGCCGACCGCATCGGCCGCATCCGCGCCTTCACCACGGGCGCCGCGATCTTCACCGCCGCGTCCGTCGCCTGCGCCGTCACGCCCAACGTGTACGTGCTCGACGCGGCCCGCGCGGTCGCCGGGATCGGCGGGGCGGCGCTCTTCGCCTGCGGGAGCGCGATCATCTCGACGGCCTTCGACGGCGCAGCCCGCGCCAAGGCGTTCGCGCTCTTCGGCACGGTCGCCGGGATCGGCGTCGCGCTCGGCCCCACCGTCTCGGGCCCGGCCGTGGACGGACTCGGCTGGCGCTGGATCTTCGGGCTGCACGCGGTGGCCCTGGCGCTCGTGCTGCTCTGCCTGCCCGCCGTCGCGCGTACGGTCGCGGAGCGACCCGACACCGACGCACCCCGCCTCGACCTGCGCGGCGCCGCCGTCTTCGTCCTCGCGATGCTCGCGCTCACGTACGCCATCGTGCAGGGCTCGCAGTGGGGCTGGACCGCGCCCGGCACGATCGGCCTGCTCGCGCTCGCCCTCGTCCTGCTGGCGCTGTTCACCGCGCACTCACGGCGGACCGAGGCCCCGCTGCTCGACCTGTCCGTCCTGCGGAACAAGGCGTTCCTCGCGTACTGCCTGGTGCCCGTGGCGGCCTCGTTCGGCTTCGTCACGCAGCTCACGTACCTGCCGACGTATCTGACGACCGTCGCCGGACACAGCCCGTCCGCAGCGGGGGCGACGATGCTGCTGCTGACGCTGCCCGTCCTCGCCCTGCCCCTCGCGGGCGCGCAACTGGTGCAACGCGGCACCCCCGCGACCGCCGTCGTCCTGGCCTCGCTCGGCTTCCTCGTGGTCGGCGACCTCGCCCTGCTGCTGCTCGGCCCGGACACCTCCACCCTCGGCATGGCCGTGCCCATGCTGCTCACCGGGGCGGGCATGGGGCTGTCCGCCGGACTGGTGGACGCCCAGGCCCTCGCCCTGGTCGACCCCGCGAAGGCGGGCATGGCGGCCGGATTCCTCAACACCCTCCGCCTGGGCAGCGAGGCCGTCGCCGTGGCCGTCTTCGGCTCGGCGGTCGCGGGCCTCGCCGCCGGACGGCAGGGCACCGGAACGTACCCCGCCGCCTACGACTCCGCCTTCCACACGCTGCTCTGGGCGATGGCGGCCGTCTGCGCGGCGCTCGCGGCCGCCGTCGTCACGCTGGCCCGCAGGGAACCGCGGGCCTGAGGGGCCCTACGCCGTACGCAACTCCGCGAACACCCCTCGTACCTCCACGTCCTCCGGCGTACGCCAGGGGCCGGACACGTACCCCTCCATGTCCGCCGGGCCGTCCGCGGCGGGTCGCAGGAGGCGGTTCACGCGGAGGGTCACGTCCCTGGTCCATACGTACGTGCCCGTGGGGTTGTCCGTGGCCTTGGCGGCCGTGACGCCGAGGGGGCTCCCGGGTCCGGAGTGGGTGATCGTCGGGTCCGGGGCGTCAGTGACGCTCTGGGCCTGGGGCTCGGCGCGCCCGTCGAGAAGGGCGAACAGCTGCGCCACCAGGACCGGGTCATGGCAGCCGTCGTACACCCAGCGCTTCCCGAGCACGCCGTGCGTGGTCATGCCGACGAACGCGTCCTCCGCGCCGCCGAGCGCGGCGCCCCGGTAGGTGAGCGGCACGAAGTACGGCACCGGCCCGTCGCCCGAGGTGTCGGTGACCACCATGAACTCGATGCCCACCTCGCCCTGCGGATCGTCCAGCCGGAAGCCCCCGGACCTGACGAGGGAGGGGCGCGTGGGGCCCACGTACCAAGGGCGGGTGGGAAGCCAGGTGGTGAGCAGTTCGAGCTTGGTCGGCGACAGGGTGGTGCGGTGGATGACGGCCATGCCGGAGGTCTCCCATGGGTCGCGTGAACAGCTGCTTTCCCTGCGCGCGGGGGCGTTGTCAGACCCGCGCGCTAGGTTGAGCCTATGACCTCTGGGGGCAACACCACCGTGCGTATCAGGCCGCAGCAGTTCCACGAGACCGCCGGCCTCGATGACTGGCGCGTCGTCGGCGAGGGCGCGTGCGCGTACTTCCGCACCGGCGGATCGTTCACGGCCGGTACGCGCTTCGCACAGGCCATCGGCGAACTGCCGGACCTCGGCGACGACCACCCGGACATCGATGTGCGACGGGACGGCGTGACCGTACGGCTGATCACGCTCACCGATGAGTACTTCGGGATGACCAGCCGTCATGTCGAGGTGGCCCGCCGGATATCGGAGGCGGCGCGGTCCCTCGGCCTCACCGCCGACCCGACCCTCATCCAGACCGTGCAGGTCACCGTCGACGCTCTCGACGGCCCCGCCGTGGTCGCGTTCTGGCGCGCCCTGCTCGGCTACGAGCACCGCGCGGGCAGCCCCGAGGACCTGGTCGACCCGCGCAGGCGCGGCGCCCCCTTCTACTTCCAGCGGATGGACGCCCCGCGCCCCCAGCGCAACCGCGTCCACGTCGACGTATGGGTGCCGCACGACCAGGCCCGGGCCCGGATCGCCGCCGCCCTGGCCGCCGGGGGCAGGCTGCTGAACGACGCGGACGCCCCGCACAACTGGGTCCTCGCCGACCCCGAGGGCAACGAGGCGTGCATAGGGGTGGCCGGTCCGCCCGGACCGGCCACCGACTAGCGCTTACGCCTCACCAGGTGGTCGGCGCCGGAGGCGGGACCACCTCCGGGCGGTCGTCGCAGGTGATCGTGTTGGGCAGCAGCCACGGCGCGAGCCAGCCGCCGTCGTTGCCGCCCAGGTCCGTCAGGCCGAACTCCGAACCGGTCGACGGGAAGTTGAACGAGCCGCAGTTGTTGACGCCCACCGCGCCCACGTTGCGCGCGTCCACGTTCTCGAAGGTGGCGCCGCCCGCCGCGCGGGCGCTCAGCACCGAGGTCCCCGTGCCGTCGACCCTGATGTCCTTGAAGTGGATGTTCTTGATGACGTACTGGTCCTTCACGCCCCAGTCCGAGACCAGCATGACCGCGTTGTACGTGCTGTCCAGGAAGTCGTTGCCGGTGACGCGGATATCGGCGCCGTCGATGCTCCGGTCCAGGGCGTAGACCCACAGCGCGCCGAGCCCGATCTTCCAGTTCAGCTCGAACGTGCCCGCGCGGACCGTGGTGTTGCGCGCGAGATCCACCTTCCCGGCAAAGGGCTCGGCGCCGAAGCGGGAGCCGAGGTGCAGGGCGCTGCCCTCGCGGACCGGGTCGGCGACGAGGTTGTCGGAGACGGTGATGTCGCTGCCGCCGTAGATCGCGATGCCGTTGGCCAGGACCGGCGTCTGCACGGTGTTGTGGTCGAAGGTGTTGCGGGCGTTGGTGGTCTTCTCGGCCCACATGGCGAGGCCGTCGTCGCCCGAGTTGCGTACGAAGGTGTTCGTGACGCGCGAATCGGTCACGCCCGTGTGGAAGTTGATGGCGTCCGCGATCTGGTCCACGATCACGGTGTCGGAGACCTTCAGGTTCCTCATCGGCCCGTCGAACCACATGCCGACCTTGGTGTGGCTGATGTGCAGGCCCGAGATGGTCGAATCGCTCATCGCGCCGCCGATCGCGTTGACCTGGTCGGTGTCGATGCGCTCGCGCACGTCGCCCTCGATGGCGAAGCCGGACAGATGCACGTTGCGGCTGCCACCCTCGGCCGCGGACTTCCCGTAGAAGCCGACGCCGGTGTGCGTCGAGCCGTCGGCGGCGGGCTCGGCGAGCGCGACCTCGCGGCCCTTGATCTTCGTGTACCAGCTGCCCGCGCCGGTGATCGTGACGTCGTCCACGACGATGTGCCGGTCCACGCGGTACGTCCCCGGCGGGATGTACACCTTCAGATGGGTGCGCCGGGCGAACGCGATCGCCTTCTCGATCGCCCCCGCCGCGTCGCGCCGCCCGGTCGGATCCGCCCCGAACGCGAGGACGTTGGCGGCGAGGAGTTCGACGTGCGGCAGCCCGACCCGCTCGGAGTCCAGCAGGTCGATCGCCGTCCACGCGGCCCGGCTCCCGGCCGGAACGGTCAGCCGTACGGTGTCGCCCGCGCGGTAGGTACGGCCGAGCAGCAGGCGCTGCTCGTCGTAGAAGTGGCTCGGCCGGAACGGCTTGTCCACGACCGGCGCGGGCGTCGTCTCGGCGGGCACGCAGCCGCACTCGGTGATCCACCAGTCGGGGTGGAGCAGCCCGGCGCCCGGGTCGTTGGAGAACGGGTACTGGTTGTACAGCCAGGAGTACTGCGAGGTCAGCGTCATCGTGGACCGCTTGGAGCCGTTCACCGAGACGTCCAGCGGCGCCGTGATCCCGCCGCCGCCCGGCGCGTCCGGGATGCTGTAGCGCACGGTGATCGCGTTGGCCGCCGCGGGCAGCGTGAACTCCACGTGCTGCCCGGGCGCCAGCTTGACCGCCTTGCGCCCCGACGCCTCGGACGGCAGCGTGTACGCCTCCCGGTCCGGCCCGATGACCGTGCCGTTCGTGGTGGCGTTCTCGGCCTCCTGCTCCGCGAACGCCACCTTCGCGCCCCGCCCCTGCACCAGCGCGGGATCGAGGGCGGCGCGCGTGACGACCGGGGCCGGAGCGGCGGCGGACCGGGGCCCGGCGAGCGCGGGCGCACCGGCCAGCACCCCGAACCCGACGGCGGCCGCGGTCACCGAGGCGACCGTGGACGCGTACAGCCCGGCCCGACGCGGTCTTCGCACCGCCGCCGCGACAGCGGCGATCTTCCGTGACATCGCATGCCCGTTTCTCTGAGGAGTCGACGGGGCTCAACAGCCGTACACGCGTGGGGAGGCCGCCACCGTCGTGAGTGAGGCGACAGTAGGGCGCGCGGCGACCCTCCCACAAGACTTATGCGAGGAGATTTCCTCCGCGTGAGGCTTGCGTGCACTATCTCGTCACCTTTTTGCGTTCAGGTACGCAACGGATTCGCTCAGTCCTCCACCACCGTGAGCGTCAACTCCGAGTCCGCGTGCACCGTCACCCGTACGGGTACGAACTCCGTCGCATCGATCCGGGACTCCCCCGTGCCCGGGTTCAGGGCGTAGCGCGGGTGGGGAGCGGGGCCGACCTGCCAGCGGACGCGGTGGCCCGGGGCGAAGCGGTGGGCGGTCGGGGTCATCGGGATCGTCACGCGGACCGGGTCCGCGCCCGTGGTGCGGAGGCGGGCCAAGCCGTCGCAGACGTTGACCGACCGGCCCTCCGGGTCCACGTCGCACAGCCGGACGAACACCTCGCCGTGCCCCGTGTCCGTGGAGGCGCTGATCCGGGCGGAGACCGGACCGAGGACGGTGAGGGGTCCGTCCAGGGCGGGCCCGGTGAACGTGAAAACGTCCGCGCGCGCCTCCAGGGACGCGTTGTCGCGCTCCCCCGCCGTACGGGAGAGCAGCGCGCCGCCCAGCGTGGGGACCGGCTCGTCCGGGTCGTGGCGGAAGGAGGCGACGGGCGCGGTGTCCGTGGGGGCCTCGTGGGTGAGGTGGCCGTCGGCGGTCGGGTACCAGGAGGCCGTGGACGCCTCCGGGGGCCACGCGTCCAGGTCCCGGACACCCGCCTCCGCGCCGCCCACGTGCACGCGCACCGGTGTCGGGCGCAGACCGGACGGGTCGTCGCACAGGTGGGCCCGGAGCCAGGCCAGCGATTCGGTGAACACCTCGGCCCAGCCCGCCTGGAGCGCCGAGGTGTGGGTCCACGGGCCGACGAGCAGGGACACCTCGCCGCCCGCCCGGCGCAGCCGGTCGTACTGCGCGAAGGTCTGGTCCACGAGGGCGTCGTGCCGGCCGGTGACGAGGGCGGTGGGGACGACCGCCGCCCCGGCCGCCGCCCCTTCCGCCGCCATAGCCAGGGACGCGCCCTCCCAGTACGGGTCGTCCGCGTCCGGGTGGGCCATCACCTCGTCCAGCCAGGGGATCTCACCGCCGAGCGCGTCCGCGTATGCCCCGCGCAGCGGACGCGCG
This sequence comes from Streptomyces sp. CB01249, assembly GCF_001905735.1. Lineage (GTDB taxonomy): Bacteria > Actinomycetota > Actinomycetes > Streptomycetales > Streptomycetaceae > Streptomyces. The sequence continues at coordinate 126,870 of NZ_LISW01000002.1, read as the reverse complement.
GTGACGGCGGAGCGCAGTCGGCGCTGGAGGCGCAGGGTCGCGCGGAGGAACGCGCCCATACCCCGGTGCTGGTAGGTCATGCCGGCGCCCACGGCGAGCGCGGTCTCCAGGTTGAGGACGCCGTCGGCGTGGAAGAGGGCGTACGGATCATGCAGCCCCACCTGCACCACCATGGCCTTCAGCTCCGGCGGCGGATCGAGGGCCAGCGCCCACTGGACGTACCCGAGGTAGCTGGGGCCGACGGTGCCCAACCGCCCGTCGAACCAGGGCTGTTCGCGCAGCCAGCCGACCGCCGCGAGGCCGTCGGCGGGCTCGTTGCGCCAGAGGTGGAAGCGGCCGCCCGAGCCGCCCGTGCCCCGGCAGCTCTGCACGACCACATGGAAGCCCTGTTCGGCGAAGAGGATGCCGTACTGCGGGGACCACGGCACTCCCCGCCCGTACGGCGTACGGACCAGGAGGGTCGGGAAGTCGCCCCCGGCGCGCGGGAAGTAGTGGTCGGTGAGCAGAGGGCTGCCGTCGGCGGCGGGGACCGTCAGACCGCGCTCCACGCCCACCTTGTGGCGCGCGGCGGGCAGACCGCGCCAGGAGGCGCGCATCAGCCGGGAGGCGAGCGGCGGCTTCGCGGACGACGGCGTCCATGCGGCCCGGGGGCGGGCGTCGTGCGTCGGTCGGGTCATCTTTCGCCTCCATCGGTACGTCATGCAGCGGTGCGGGAACCCCGCACTCCATTCTCGTACTAAGTACGAGAATACTGGATGCTTGGATGGCCCCGAAGGCGACCCGGGTGAGAGAGGCTGAGCACGTGACCCGCACCGAAGGTGCCGGAGGCATCGATCCACGCGTTCTCTGGCGGGAGCAGGACCGGCCCCGGCGCGGCCGCAGACCCGCGTTCAGCCGCGAGGCGATCACGGCAGCCGCCGTCGCCGTCGCGGACGCCGAGGGGATCGACGCGGTCACCATGCGGCGGGTCGCCGCGGAGGTGGGCGCCGGCGTCATGTCGCTGTACAGCTACGCCCCCGACAAGGAGACGCTGCTCGACCTGATGATCGACCACGTCTCCGGTGAGCTGCCCACATCCGGCCCGCTCACCGGCGACTGGCGCGCCGACCTCAAGACCATCGGCCGCCACCAGCGCGCGAACATGCTCCGCCACCCCTGGCTGCCCGCCGCCGTGCAGGCCCGCCGCACCCTGGGCCCCCGAACCCTCGCCTTCGTGGAGCACGCCCTCGCGGCGCTGCGGCCCATCGGGCTCGACGGGGCGGCCCGGCTGGAGATCTTCGCCCAGCTCACGTCGTTCGTGGCGGCCCATGTGGCCTACGAGGTCGGCCAGGCCCGCGCGGCCCAGGACCCCGGGCGGGCGGCCGCCGATGCGGCGTATCTGGCGGAGGTCGCGGCGGACGGCAGCCATCCGGAGCTCGCGGACGCGCTGGCGACGGCCGGGCGGCCGGTCACCCCGGACGCCATGTTCGACCGCTTCCTCACCCGTCTCGTGGACGGCCTCGACGCGGGCTGAGCTCCCACTCGTACACGTACGCGTACACACGAAGACACCGGCCCCCGGGGACGAATCCCCGGGGGCCGGTGTCTTGGTACTGCTGGAACTGCCGATCCGTCAGGATCAGAAGTCCATGTCACCGCCCGGCATGCCGCCCGGAGCGGCCGCGGCGGCCTTCTCCGGCTTGTCGGCGATGACGGCCTCGGTGGTGAGGAACAGCGCGGCGATCGACGCGGCGTTCTGCAGCGCGGAGCGCGTGACCTTCGCCGGGTCGAGGATGCCCTCGGCGATCATGTCGACGTAGTCGCCGGTCGCGGCGTTGAGGCCGTGACCGATCGGCAGGTTGCGGACCTTCTCCACGACGACGCCGCCCTCGAGACCACCGTTGACGGCGATCTGCTTGAGCGGGGCCTCCAGGGCGAGCTTCACGGCGTTGGCGCCGGTCGCCTCGTCACCCGAGAGCTCCAGCTTCTCGAAGACGGCCGAGGCCTGGAGCAGAGCCACGCCACCACCGGCGACGATGCCCTCCTCGACGGCGGCCTTGGCGTTGCGCACCGCGTCCTCGATGCGGTGCTTGCGCTCCTTGAGCTCGACCTCGGTCGCGGCACCGGCCTTGATGACGGCCACGCCGCCGGCCAGCTTCGCCAGGCGCTCCTGGAGCTTCTCGCGGTCGTAGTCCGAGTCGGAGTTCTCGATCTCGGCACGGATCTGGTTGACGCGGCCCTGGACCTGGTCGCTGTCACCGGCGCCGTCGACGATCGTCGTCTCGTCCTTGGTGATGACGACCTTGCGGGCGCGGCCGAGCAGGTCGAGACCGGCGTTCTCCAGCTTGAGGCCGACCTCCTCGGAGATGACGGTGCCGCCCGTGAGGATGGCGATGTCACCGAGCATGGCCTTGCGGCGGTCGCCGAAGCCCGGGGCCTTGACGGCGACGGACTTGAAGGTGCCGCGGATCTTGTTGACGACCAGGGTCGACAGGGCCTCGCCCTCGACGTCCTCGGCGATGATCAGCAGCGGCTTGCCGGACTGCATGACCTTCTCCAGCAGCGGAAGGAGGTCCTTCACGTTGCTGACCTTGGAGTTGACGATCAGGATGTACGGGTCGTCCAGGGACGACTCCATGCGCTCCATGTCGGTGGCGAAGTACGCCGAGATGTAGCCCTTGTCGAAGCGCATACCCTCGGTGAGCTCCAGCTCCAGACCGAAGGTCTGGGACTCCTCGACGGTGATGACGCCTTCCTTGCCGACCTTGTCCATGGCCTCGGCGATGAGCTCGCCGATCTGGGTGTCGGCGGCGGAGATGGAGGCGGTCGAAGCGATCTGCTCCTTGGTCTCCACGTCCTTGGCCTGCTCCAGGAGGGCGGCGGAGACGGCCTCGACGGCCTTCTCGATGCCCCGCTTGAGAGCCATCGGGTTCGCACCCGCGGCCACGTTGCGCAGGCCCTCGCGGACGAGCGCCTGGGCGAGAACGGTGGCGGTGGTCGTACCGTCGCCGGCGACGTCGTCCGTCTTCTTGGCGACCTCCTTGACCAGCTCCGCACCGATCTTCTCGTACGGGTCCTCCAGCTCGATCTCCTTGGCGATGGAAACACCATCGTTGGTGATCGTGGGGGCGCCCCACTTCTTCTCGAGGACGACGTTGCGACCCTTGGGGCCAAGGGTGACCTTGACGGCGTCGGCGAGCTGGTTCATGCCGCGCTCGAGACCGCGCCGGGCCTCCTCGTCGAACGCGATGATCTTGGCCATGTGAAGTGGTCCTCCCGGACAGGGGTGGATTGCTCCGGACCGAGTGGCGCCCGCGACGGACGGCCTGCGTGCCCTGCGGTTCCTTCCCCGCCTGGCGTGCGGGCCTCACCGGCCCGGTCCAAAATTCTGTCACTCTCACCTGGAGAGTGCTAAGCCCAATGATTAGCACTCGGCCCCCGAGAGTGCAAGCGCCCCCGGCCGGAGTGTGGACAACCCCCGGACGCGGCCGGGCAACGCGAAGGGTCCGTACCTCTGGAGGTACGGACCCTTCGTACGTGCGTGGCGTCGCGGCCGACGTGCCGTGCCGGGCTCAGCCGACGGCGAGCTTGACCATGTCCGCCTGCGGCCCCTTCTGGCCCTGCGAGATCTCGAACTCGACCCGCTGACCTTCTTCGAGGGTGCGGTACCCGTCCATCTGGATCGCGCTGTAGTGGACGAATACATCCGCACCACCGTCGACCGCGATGAAGCCGTACCCCTTCTCCGCGTTGAACCACTTGACGGTGCCCTGAGCCATGCCTAACTCCCCTGTAACGTGTGTGCGCCGAAGCGCGTCGACCGCGGCTGAATGTATCTGCCCAACTGCCCTGTGCAACAGGTCAATCGGACGACAATTCTGCGCAGCGCCGATCGCCCGAATATGAGGAATTCATGAGTTTGCGGGGCAAGTCGGGCCCGACAAAGGCGACTTAAGGCGCAAGAGGCGCAGGCACATTGGCTGCTTCTGATCGTGGCGCGGCGCATTCTCATATGCGAGGGGCACGGGCAGCGAAGGGGACTTCCCACACTCTACCCCGCTCAACCATGCAGAATTGCCCCCTCCGCTTCTCTCGCGGAGGGGGCAATTGCGGTGACGCTAAGGAGCCTTGGGCTCAGCAGCCGCCGGCCACTGCGGGGATGATCGAGACGCCGGCACCGTCGGGGGTGGCCGCGTCGAGGCCGCCTTCAAAGCGCACGTCGTCGTCGTTGACGTACACGTTGACGAAGCGGCGCAGCTTGCCCTGGTCGTCCAGCACGCGGGCGGCGATGCCCGGGTGGTCCTTCTCCAGCGAGGCGATGACCTCGGAGAGGGTCGCGCCCTCGGCCGGAACCTCGGCCTGGCCGCCGGTGTAGGTGCGGAGGATGGTGGGAATGCGGACCTTGACGCTCATGGCGGTGCCTTCCTGAAGTCTCGGGTGGTCAGCTGGTGGCGAGTCCGGCGGCGCGGAAGGCGTCCAGGCTCGGGCGGATCGTGGCGGTCGCCTGCGAGGTGTCGGCCACCGCGTCCAGCGTCTTGAGGCCGTCACCCGTGTTCAGGACGACGGTGGTGAGCGCCGGGTCGAGCAGGCCGGCGTCGATCAGCTTCTTCGTCACGCCGACCGTCACCCCGCCCGCCGTCTCGGCGAAGATGCCCTCGGTGCGGGCCAGGAGCTTGATCGCGTCCACGACCTGCTCGTCGTTGACGTCCTCGACGGCGCCGCCGGTGCGGCGGGCGATGTCCAGGACGTACGGGCCGTCGGCCGGGTTGCCGATCGCGAGGGACTTGGCGATCGTGTTCGGCTTCTGCGGGCGGACCACGTCGTGACCGGCCTTGAAGGCGGTGGAGACCGGGGAGCAGCCCTCGGCCTGGGCGCCGAAGATCTTGTACGGCTTGTCCTCGACCAGGCCGAGCTTGATCAGCTCCTGGAGGCCCTTGTCGATCTTCGTGAGCTGCGAGCCGGACGCGATCGGGATGACGATCTGGTCGGGCAGCTGCCAGCCGAGCTGCTCGCAGATCTCGTACGCGAGCGTCTTGGAACCCTCGCCGTAGTACGGACGCAGGTTGACGTTGACGAACCCCCAGCCCTCGCCCAGCGGGTCGCCGATGAGCTCGGAGCAGAAGCGGTTGACGTCGTCGTAGTTGCCCTCGATGCCGACCAGCTCACCGCCGTACACCGCGGCCATGACGACCTTGCCCTGCTCCAGGTCGTGCGGGATGAACACGCAGGAGCGCAGGCCCGCACGCGAGGCGGCGGCGCCGACCGCACCGGCGAGGTTGCCGGTCGAGGAGCAGGAGAGCGTGGTGAAGCCGAAGGCGCGGGCGGCCTCGACGGCGATGGCGACGACGCGGTCCTTGAAGGAGTGCGTCGGGTTGCCGGAGTCGTCCTTCACGTACAGGCCGCCGGTCACACCCAGCTCGCGGGCGAGGTTGTCGGCCTTGACCAGCTTGGTGAAGCCGGGGTTGAGATTGGGCTTGTCGGCCACATCGGCGGGCACCGGCAGCAGCGGCGCGTAACGCCAGATGTTGTTCGGGCCGGCCTCGATGCGCTTCTTCAACTCGTCGGGAGAGCCGCTCGGCAGGTCGTACGCCACTTCGAGCGGCCCGAAACAGGACGCGCAGGCGAAAATGGGACCGAGTGCGAACCGTTCACCGCATTCGCGGCAGGAAAGAGCCGCGGCGGGACCCAGGTCCACAGAGGATTCGGTGTGTGCTGCGACGGTTTCAACAGCCATGATGGCGAGGCCCTTTCTCCTCATCTTCCTCACGACGCGTTTCGCCGCGAGACGGAATTGGCACCTTCCCCACCTGACCTCGCGGTCGGCAGGAGGGTTGCCGGGACTTCAACGGGCCGTTCCCTCTGTCCCTCTGGATGAGCGCTGTGGCGACGGATCATGGATCCGCGCATTTGTCGGCGGACCGACCCCGGCATGCGATGGCCGTCCGCGTTGTTCAAGACTGTAACCGAAGGACCGGACGGGTGAGATAGCCGTCCGTACCGCGAGATGGATCACATACAGGGAGTATCGACCGTGCTCGAAGAGGTCGAACGCTGGCTGACCAGGCGTTCCTGGTCAGCCGCCGACCACCCGCCGGGGAGTGTGCGGGCCGCCGCGAACGGTACGGGCGTGAGCGTCGTTCTACCGGCCCTCAACGAGGCCGCGACCGTCGGCGACATCGTCGCCACGATCCGGCGCGAGCTGATGGAGCGCGTTCCGCTGGTGGACGAGCTGGTCGTGATCGACTCGGGCTCCACGGACGCCACCGCCGAGGTCGCCCGCCGCGCGGGCGCCCGGGTCGTCCACCGCGACGCGATCCTGCCCCGCCTCCCCGCCCTCCCCGGCAAGGGCGAGGTGCTGTGGCGGTCGCTCCTGGTCACCAGCGGCGACATCCTGTGCTTCATCGACGCGGACCTGAAGGACTTCTCGGCGGACTTCGTCTCCGGCATCGTCGGGCCGCTCCTCGCCCACCCCGAGGTGCAGTTCGTCAAGGCGATGTACGACCGGCCGCTCGGCGAGCTGCCCGGCCAGGGCGGCCGCGTCACCGAGCTGGTGGCCCGCCCCCTGCTGAACCTCCACTGGCCGCTGCTCGCGGGCTTCGTCCAGCCGCTGGGCGGCGAGTACGCCGTACGCCGCTCGCTCCTGGAGCGGCTGCCCTTCCCGGTCGGTTACGGGGTCGAGCTCGGCCTGCTCGTGGACGCGCTGCACACCGTGGGCCTCGACGCCCTCGCCCAGGTGGACGTCGGCGTCCGCGTCCACCGCCACCAGGACGGCCAGGCGCTCGGCCGGATGGCCGCCGCGATCTACCGCACCGCGCAGGTGCGGCTCTCCCGCGGCCATCTGGTGCGCCCCTCGCTGACCCAGTACGAACGCGGACCGGGCGGGTTCGTACCGCGCACGTACCCGGTGGACACGCAGGAGAGGCCGCCCATGTGCGAGATCGAGGAGTACGTGGCACGGCGCGCGGCCTGATCACGACCCCACGCCGTCCGGCTTCGTACGTTTGGGCGGATCGGGTTCGGGCTAGATTCCGGCCATGGTCTCCGAGCACGCCCCCCAGCCCGCTGCCCAGGTCCTCGTCGCGTCCAACCGCGGCCCCGTCTCGTACGCCGTGGGCGACGACGGCACCCTCGAAGCGAAACGGGGCGGGGGCGGACTCGTCTCCGGCCTCAGCGCCGTGGACGACAAGATGTGGGTCTGCGCCGCCCTCGGCGACGGCGACCGCGAGGCGGTGCGCCGGGGGGTCGGCGAGCCGGGTGTCCGGATGCTCGACATCGACGCCGGGGTGCACGCCGACGCGTACAACGGCATCGCCAACTCCGTGCTGTGGTTCGTCCACCACATGCTGTACCAGACGCCCGTCGAGCCCGTCTTCGACGCGGAGTTCCGCAGGCAGTGGGCCTCCTTCGAGACCTACAACCGCGCCTTCGCCGAGGCGCTGGCCGAGGAGGCGGGAGAGGGCGCGGCGGTCCTGGTGCAGGACTACCACCTCTCGCTGGTCCCCGGCATGCTCCGCGAGCTCCGCCCCGACCTGCGGATCGGCCACTTCTCGCACACCCCGTGGGCACCCGTCGACTACTTCCGGCTGCTCCCCGACGACATCGCCGAACAGCTGCTGCGCGGCATCCTCGGCGCCGACCGCGCCGCCTTCCTGACCCGCCGCTGGGCGGACGCCTTCATCGGCTGCTGCACGGAGATCCTGGGCGGCACCGGCCGCACCCGCATCGGCGTCCACGGCCTGGGCGCCGACGCCGGATTCCTGCGGAGCCGGGCGCACGAGGCGGACGTGGACGAGCGGATGGCGGCCCTGCGCGAGCAGATCGGGCCCGACCGGAAGACCATCGTCCGGGTCGACCGGACGGAACTGTCCAAGAACATCGTCCGGGGCCTGCACGCCTACCGCACGCTGCTGGACGAGCGCCCCGAATGGCGCGAACGCGTCGTGCACGTCGCCTTCGCCTACCCCTCGCGGCAGGACCTCGCGGTCTACCGGGAGTACACCGCGGAGGTCCAGCGGGTCGCCGACGCGATCAACAAGACGTACGGCACGGACGGCTGGACCCCGGTCGTCCTGCACGTGAAGGACGACTTCGCCCGCTCGCTCGCCGCGTACCGGCTGGCCGACGTCGCCCTCGTCAACCCGATCCGGGACGGCATGAACCTGGTCGCCAAGGAGGTCCCGGTCGTCTCCGACGAGGGCTGCGCGCTGGTCCTGTCGCGGGAGGCCGGCGCGTACGAGGAGCTGGGCGAGCACGCCTTCACGGTCAACCCGTACGACGTCTCGGCCACAGCCGACGCGCTGCACGAGGCGCTGACGCTCCCGGACGACGCGCGGGCCGCCCGCACGGAACGGCTGGCCGAGGCGGCCACCGCGCTGCCGCCGCAGCAGTGGTTCCTGGACCAGCTGGACGCGCTGCGGCGCGATTAGCGACTAGGCGAGGCGGTCGGCGAGTTCGCGCAGGTACGCCACGACCGCGCCGGGCCCGGGCAGGGACAGGTCGGCGCGGTCGGCGAGCTCCGGCACCTCGGCGCTGCCGCTGCAGATGAGCAGCCCGGGGACGGCGTCCTCGTCCCGTGTCCGGAGCTTCTCCACGGCCGCGAACGCGGCGAGGTCGCCCAGGTCGTCGCCCGCGTACAGCACGGACGTGGCGCCGATCTCGCGTACGTACTCGGTGAGCGCGACGCCCTTGTCCATGCCCGGCGGGCGCAACTCCAGGACCAGGCGCCCCGGTTCCACGATCAGCCCGTGGCGCGCGGCCAGCTCGCCGAGGGGCCCGCGCAGCGCGTCGAACGCGGCCTGCGGGTCGGCGGCGCGGCGGGTGTGCACCGCGAGGGCGTGGCCCTTGTCCTCGGTCCAGGTCGCGGCCTCCCCCAATACGCCGGGGAGCTCGGCGCGCACGGCCGCGACGCCCGGGTGCGGTTCGGGGGCGTGCACGGTCCCGGTCACGGCGTCCCAGCGCTCGGCGCCGTAGTGCCCGAGCACGACGAGGTGGTCGAGCCCTTCCACTCCGGCGACCCCGGCAAAGCGCACGGCGACCTCGGCGGGGCGCCCGGTGATCACGGCCACGGACGCGACCTTCGGCGCGAGGGCGGCGAGCGCCGCCACGGCTCCGGGGTGCGCCCGCGCCTGCTCGGGGTCCGGCACGATGTCCGCCAGCGTCCCGTCGAAGTCGAGCGCGACGAGGGCCTGGGCCGGCCGGGCGAGGATGGCTTCCAGGCCGTCACGGCCTGCGGTGGTCTGTGGGGTGCCCATGCGCTTGAGCGTATCCCCGCACACCCCCGCCGCGGGGGCGCTGCCCCCCGTACCCCCGCTGCTCAATCGCCGCAGGGGCTTGAAATAGCCACCGCCCTCCCGGGGCTCCGCCCCGCACCCCGCTGCTCAATCGCCGCAGGGGCTTGAAGTGGCCGTCGCACTATCCAGCCCCGCCGGCGTTTGAGGCGCGGGGTCCGGGGCAGCGCCCCGGTTTCGGGAAGGGGCGGGGTGGGGTACAGGCCCGCCGCAGGCGCAGCGCAGGCGCACGCGCCCCCTACCGCCGCCCCCGCCGAGCATCACGGACGCGCCGAAGGCGATTCACCGTCACCGGATCCTCCTCCAGCGCCCGCCGGTCATCCAGCAACGCATTCAGCAACTGGTAATACCGCGTCGGCGACAACCCCAACCGCTCCCGGATCGCCCGCTCCTTCGCCCCCGCCCCCGCCCACGACTGCCGCTCCACAGCGAGCACCGCGCGATCGCGGTCGGACAGCGGCGCGGACTCGGCAGGGCCGTTCGGGGGGTGGGCGGTCATATCAGCCAATATATGGCGCGCCCCACCCCCGCGGAACGCGGAGGCTACTCCGCCGCTTCCGCCGTCGTCGCATCCCGCGATATCCGCTCCAGCACACCCTGCGGGCTGGACCCGGGCTCGACCGCCTTGCCGATGTTCTCCTTGATCGACTCGCTCGCCGCCGCCCAGGACGTCTTGCCGAACGGGTAGAACTCCGACTCCGGCAGCGCCGCCAGGAACTGGTGCAGCGGCTTGTACTTGGCGTCGTCCTCCATCGCCGCCGACGCGCTGTTCGTGGGCGGCAGCAGGTCGTACATGTCGGCGAACTGGATCACGTTCTTGTCGGTGAACAGGTAGTCGAAGAACTTGCCGATCTCGACCCGGTGATCGTTCTGCTTGAAGCCCATGATCCAGTCGGCGACGCCCATGGACCCCTCGGTGGGCCCGTGCTCGCCGGGCAGCGGGACCATGCCGACCTGCACACCCTGCTTCTGCGCCTCCTCCATCAGCGTGGGGTGGCCGTTGAGCATGCCGACCTTCCCCTTCGAGAACTCCTCGAACGCCTTGGCGCGGTTCAGCTTGCCGGGGGCGACCGGGCCGACGAGGCCCTTGTCCACGAGGTGCGACTTCAGCCAGTCGAACGTCTTGACGTTCTGCTCGGAGGCGATGTCGTACGAGCCGACCTCATCGGTGTAGGCGCCGCCCCCGCTGAGCATCCACATCAGGGTCTCGGCCTGGGACTCCTCCGGCCCGAGCGGCAGCGCGAAGGGGTAGGACACCCCGCGCTGCTTGAGCGCGGCGGCGTCGGAGGCTATGTCGCTCCAGGTCCTGGGGGCGTTGAGCCCGGCCTGCGAGAAGAGCTTCTTGTTGTAGAAGAGCAGCCGGGTGGAGGCGACGAACGGCAGCCCGTACTGGATGCGGTTGACCTGCCCCGCGTCGATCAGCTTCGGCAGGAAGTTCGCCTGCGTGGGGATGCTCAGCATCTCGTCGGCGGAGTAGAGCTTCCCGGCCTTCGCGTAGTCCGCGTAGGCGCCGATCTGCGCGATGTCGGGAGCCTCGCCGTCCTTGACCATCTTGGCGACGTCGCGGTCGATGTCGGTCCAGGGCAGGACGGTCACGTCGACCTTGATCCCGGGGTGGGACGACTCGAAGGCGCGGGCGACGCCGTCCCAGTACTTGTCGGACTTGTTCGCCTCGCTGGTGCCGTAGTCGGCCGCGACCAGCTTCAGCGTCACGTCGCCGGAGCCGCCGCTCGTGCCGCAGCCCGACAGCGTCGCCGTCATCCCCATCACGGCGACAGCCGCCGTCAGTCCCAAGTAACGCCGTCGCACAGCTCAGTCCGTCCTCGTCGATTACACCGCCCGCGGCTCCCACGTCCGCGCGGGGCACTCCGGGTGAGCTGCGATTTTCCCCGCCACCGGCGTAGAGGTCTACACCACGGAGGTATCGCTTCCACAACGCAGCAGCATTGCACGGGGCCCGCGGCGACTGCTAAGTAGGTCTCGACGTACGGGCCTTATTGGTCCAGACCTTTAGCCGACGGCGCGTCAGTTCCCTTACGGGCCCGTTCCGTCGCCCCGAGCCCGCCCAGCCGCAAGGAGCCGCTCCGCATGTCGCGTACCGCATCTGAGATTGCCACCCAGCCCAGCTGCTGGCGGCGTGCCGCACAGGCGGGCGCGGAGTTCGAGGGGCTGCCGAAGCCGGGCGAGCGCGTCGCCGTCACCGGATGCGGCACCTCGTGGTTCATGGCCATCGCGTACGCGGCCCTGCGGGAGGCCGCGGGACAGGGCGAGACGGACGCGTACGCCTCCTCGGAGTTCCCGGTGGGACGGCCGTACGACCGGGTGGTCGCGATCACCCGCTCCGGTACGACGAGCGAGGTGCTGGCGCTCCTGCGCGAGCTGCGCGGGAAGACCGCGACCGTCGCGCTGACCGGCGACCCGAGGACCCCGGTCATGGAGGCCGCCGACGCGGTCGCGGTGCTGGACTGGGCGGACGAGGAGTCCGTGGTCCAGACCCGGTTCGCGACGACCGCGCTCGCCTTCCTGCGGGCGGGTCTGGAGGCGGCCGGTCCGCTTCCCGCGGGCGTGAAGACGGTCGCCGAGGCGGCGGTCGACGCGGAGCTGGCGGTGACCGAGCCGCTGGCCGAGGCGGTGGTCGCGGCCGAGCAGTGGACGTTCCTGGGGCGCGGCTGGACCTACGGCCTCGCCCAGGAGGCCGGGCTGAAGATGCGCGAGGCGGCGGGCGCCTGGACCGAGTCCTACCCGGCGATGGAGTACCGCCACGGCCCGATCGCGATCACCGGTCCGAACCGGGTGGCCTGGGTCTTCGGCGCCCTGCCCGAAGGACTGGCCGGCGAGGTCGCGGCGGTCGGCGGGACGCTCGTCGCGCACGGGACGGCGGACCCGATGGCCGACCTGATCCGCGCACAGCGGCTCGCGGTGGTCCTGGCCGAGTCGAAGGGGTACGACCCCGACCACCCGCGCAACCTCTCGCGCAGCGTGATCCTGCCGGAGTAGGGCCCGCGCGGACGGGGAACGGACCCGGGATCGGGCAGGCGCGGAGCCCTTCCCGGGCGGCCTTCTCGACAAACCGGGCCCTTCCCCGTAACCGGTACCGGGATTTTGTATGGATGCGCAACAAACAGCACTAGTGGACTAGACCTTTTGGGGTCCCTCGGGCGAAACTGTTCCACGTGAAACACGTCATCGCCCTCGATGTGGGCGGCACCGGAATGAAGGCCGCACTGGTCGGGGCCGACGGCGCCCTGCTCCACGAGGCACGGCGCGCGACCGGCAGAGAGCGCGGCGCCGACGCCGTCGTGGAGTCGATCCTCACCTTCGCCGCCGACCTGCGCGCGTACGGCGAGGAGCACTTCGGCGAGAGCGCCCTCGCGGCCGGTGTCGCCGTACCCGGCATCGTGGACGCGGAGAAGGGGGTCGCCGTCTACGCGGCGAACCTGGGCTGGCGTGACGTACCCATGCGGCAGCTGCTCGGCGAACGGCTCGGCGGCGTGCCCGTGGCGCTCGGCCACGACGTCCGCACCGGCGGGCTCGCCGAGGGCCGGATCGGCGCGGGTCAGGGCGCCGACCGCTTCCTCTTCATCCCCCTCGGCACCGGGATCGCCGGAGCCATCGGCATCGCCGGTGCGATCGAGGAGGGCGCCCACGGCTATGCGGGCGAGATCGGCCACATCGTGATCCGGCCGGACGGCCCGGACTGCGGCTGCGGCCAGCGCGGCTGCCTGGAGACCCTGGCCTCCGCCTCCGCCGTCAGCCGCGCCTGGGCGGCCGCGTCCGGCGACCCGAAGGCGGACGCCGCCGACTGCGCCAAGGCCGTCGAATCCGGCGACCCGAAGGCCGTCGAGGTCTGGCAGAACGCCGTCGACGCGCTCGCCGCCGGACTCGTCACCGCGCTCACCCTGCTGGACCCGCGCACGCTCATCATCGGTGGCGGGCTCGCCGAGGCCGGGGAAACCTTGTTCACACCACTCCGTGCGGCCGTCGAGGAACGCGTCACGTTCCAGAAGCTGCCCCACATCGTCCCGGCGGCCCTCGGGGACACCGCCGGATGCCTGGGCGCAGGGCTGCTCGCCTGGGATCTACTCTCCACGGAGGTATCCGCCTGATGGCCGGACGCGCAGACAGCACCGTTCTCGCAGGGGCCCGGGTGGTACTGCCCACCGGCACCGTCGAGGACGGCCGGGTGACCGTCGAAGGCACCCGCATCTCCGGCACCCAGGCCGAGAACGCCCCGGTCCTGGACCTCTCCGGCCACTGGATCGTCCCGGGCTTCGTGGACATGCACAACCACGGCGGCGGCGGCGCGTCCTTCACCTCCGGCACCGTGGACGAGGTCCTGACCGGCGTCCGCACCCACCGCGAGCACGGCACCACCACCCTCGTCGCCTCCACGGTCACCGGCGAGATGGACTTCCTCGCCGAGCGCGCCGGCATCCTCTCGGAACTGGTCGAACAGGGCGACCTGGCCGGTATCCACTTCGAGGGCCCCTTCATCTCCCCCTGCCGCAAGGGCGCCCACAGCGAGGCCCTGCTGCGCCACCCGGACCCGGCCGAGGTCCGCAAGCTGATGGACGCCGCGCGCGGCACCGCGAAGATGTTCACCCTCGCGACCGAGCTGCCCGGCGGCATCGAGTCCGTACGGCTGCTCGCCGAGCACGGCGTCATCGCGGCCATCGGCCACACCGACGCCACGTACGAGCAGACCGTCGAGGCGATCGACGCGGGCGCCACCGTCGCCACGCACCTCTACAACGCGATGCCGGCCATCGGCCACCGCGCGCCCGGCCCGATCGCCGCCCTCCTGGAGGACGAGCGGATCACCGTCGAGCTGATCAACGACGGCACGCACCTGCACCCGGCCGCGCTCGAACTGGCCTACCACCACGCGGGCGCCGACCGCGTCGCCCTCATCACCGACGCCATGGACGCGGCCGGCTTCGGCGACGGCGTCTACCAGCTCGGCCCGCTCGCCGTGAACGTCGAGAACGGCGTCGCCCGACTGGTCGAGGGCAACTCCATCGCCGGCTCCACCCTCACCCTGGACACCGCCTTCCACCGCGCCGTGACCATCGACCGCATCCCCGTCGAGGACGTGGTCACGTCGATCTCCGCCAACCCGGCGCGGCTCCTCGGCGTGTACGACAAGGTCGGCTCGCTGGAACCCGGCAAGGACGCCGACCTGGTCGTTCTGGACGAGGACTTCCGCCTCAAGGGCGTCATGCGCAAGGGCGAATGGATCGTCCGCCCCGACACCGCCGCGAACTGACTCCCACGTAACGAAGAGACGGCGGTTGGCCCCGAGGTCTGGGCCGACCGCCCCCTCTTTGGCATGATCGCCTGGGAAACCAGCATGGAAAGCGCGTTCCGGCAAGGAATCAGCGCGCAGCACGGAACGAACGCGAAAGGGCGGCCGCGGTGATCCTCACGGTCACGCTGAACACGGCACTCGACCTCACCTACTCCGTCCCCGCCCTCGTGCCGCACTCCAGCCACCGGGTCACCGACCTCTCCGAGCGCCCCGGCGGCAAGGGCCTCAACGTCGCCCGCGTCCTCACCGCCCTCGGCCACGACACCGTCGTCACCGGCTTCGCCGGCGGCGCCACCGGGAGCGTCCTGCGCGACCTGCTCGCCGCGCTCCCCCGGCAGAGCGGCACCCTCACCGACGCGCTCGTCCCCGTCTCCGGCGACACCCGCCGCACCCTCGCCGTGGCCGACGCGGCGACCGGCGACACCACCCAGTTCAACGAGGCGGGACCGCACGTCACCGCCGACGAGTGGACCGCCCTCCTCGGCGCGTACGCGGACCTGCTGAAGACCGCCGACGCCGTCGCCCTGTGCGGCAGCCTGCCGCCCGGCATCCACGTCGGCGCGTACGGCGAACTCGTCCGGCTCGCCCGCACCGCCGGCGTCCCCGTCCTCCTGGACACCAGCGGCGAACCGCTGCGACGGGGCATCGCCGCCCGCCCCGACCTGATCAAGCCGAACGCCGACGAGCTCGCCCAGCTCACCGGCTCCCGCGAGCCCCTGCGCGCCACCCGCGACGCCCGCCGCCGCGGCGCCCACGGCGTCATCGCCTCGCTCGGCCCGGACGGCATGCTCGCCGTCACCCCGGACGGCGTCTGGCGGGCCTCGCCGCCCGCGCCGGTCAAGGGCAACCCGACCGGAGCGGGCGACTCCGCCGTGGCCGGACTGCTCTCCGGCCTCGTGGAGTCCCTGAGCTGGCCGGACCGGCTGCGCCGGGCGGTGGCACTGTCGACGGCGACCGTGCTGGCCCCCACCGCGGGCGACTTCGACCGCGCGGCGTACGAGGAGCTGCTGCCGCGCGTCGCCATCGAGGAACACGCAGCGGGGGCGGCCTGACGCCGCGCCCCGCCCCGCACCGGGCCCGCCCGCCGGACCCGAGAAACAACAGAGGTCAGCAATGCCGCTCGTCAGCACCGGTGAACTCGTCTCGGCCGCCCAGGCCCAGGGACGCGGGATCGCCGCCTTCAACGTCATCACCCTGGAGCACGCGGAGGCCATCGCCACCGGCGCCGAACGCGCCGGCGCGCCCGCCATCCTCCAGATCTCCGAGAACGCCGTGAAGTTCCACGGCGGCCGGCTCACCGCCATAGCCGCGGCCGCCGCCGCCGTCGCCCGGACCTCCTCCGCGCCGCTCGCCCTGCACCTCGACCACGTCGAGTCCGTGGACCTGCTCCACCAGGCCCACGACGAGGGCTTCGGCTCCGTGATGTTCGACGCGTCCAAGCTCACCTACGAGGACAACGTCCGGGCCACCGCCGAGGCCGTCGCCTGGGGCCACGCGCGCGGCATCTGGATCGAGGCCGAGCTCGGCAAGGTCGGCGGCAAGGAGGGCGAGGCCCCGCTCGACGCCCACGCCCCCGGCGTCCGCACCGACCCGGACGAGGCCGCCGCTTACGTCGCCGCGACCGGCGTGGACGCCCTCGCCGTCGCCGTCGGCTCCTCGCACGCCATGACCGAGCGCACCGCGGCCCTGGACCACGAGCTGATCGGCCGGCTCCGCGCCGCCGTCCCCGTCCCGCTCGTCCTGCACGGCTCCAGCGGCGTCCCGGACGACGAGATCCGCCAGGCCGTCGCCGCCTCCGGCATGGTCAAGATCAACGTCGGCACCGCCCTGAACACCGCGTTCACCGGCGCCGTCCGCGCCCACCTGGCCGAGAACACCACGGGCGTCGACCCCCGCAAGTACATCGCCCCCGGCCGCGAGGCCATGGCCGCCACGGTCGCCGGCTTCCTCGCCCTGATGGGCTGAGCGGACCCCGGAAACGCACCGGCCCCCTCGCCCGGAGGCGAGGGGGCCGGATTGGCTGGGGCGCCGGTCAGCGGGTCTGGTGACCGGCCTTCAGCGACAGCTGGTCCAGATTGGCGTCGCACTGATCGCCCTCGTTGCACGAGATCATCAGCGTGTTCGAGCCCTTGACGAGGTTGACGTAGGCGTACGTCGTCGTCCAGCCCTTCTCCAGGTCACCCTCGGGGGCGTTGGCGAAGTTCTTCATGTTGATGGAGCGCGGGTCCTCGGAATTGACCGTCAGCGAGGTCTTGGCGTCCTTGCCCGGCACGCCGTACGTCACGAACAGCGTGTACTCACCGGCCTCCGGCACCTCGACGGACCAGGTCGCCGAGCGGCCCACCTCGTTGAGGTTGATGTACTGCCCGTTCGCGCTCTTGGCGCCCTTCACGGAGTTGTCGAGCTGCGCCGTGCCGCCCAGCTGGAGCGCGGCCGCGTCCTGCTTCGGGAGCTCCGCAGGGGCCGACGAGGTCGGGGAGGGATCCGGCTTCGGGGACTCCTCGACATTCGAGCCGGGCTCCTGCGAGGAGTTCGCCTCGGCCTTCTTGTCCTTGTCGCCGTCGCTCGTCATCAGCGCCGCGCCGATGCCGATGAGCACCACCGCGACGACCGCGACCGCCGCGATCAGCAGACCCTTGGTGTTCGGGCCGCCCTTGCCGGAACCGCCGCCGCGACCGCCCTGCTGCGGCACCTGCGTGGTGGCCGCGCCGCCGGGATACGTCTCCGGGGCGGCGTACTGCGGGCTGGGCTGGCCGTACTGGCCCTGGGGCGCCTGGGGCGGGTAGCCGTACGCCTGCTGCTGCGGCACCTGCTGCCCGTACTGGCGCTCACCGACGGTCCGCACCTGGTTGTACGAGGTCCGGGGCACACCCGGCTGGGCGGCGGGACCCGGGTAGCCGTAGCCGCCCTGTCCCGGCGGCTGCGCACCGGCCGCCTGCCCGTCCGCGTAGAGGTAGCCGAACGGATCGTCGTCCTCGGGTGTGCTCGCGCCGTTGTTCCCGGCCATCCCTGGGTCACTCCTCACCATGTCGTCAGCCGTCGCCGAATAGCGCCGGCCGTCGCCGACCGGCCGAGCCTACCTCGAATGGACGATGTCAAGAATTGACAAGGACCTCGGCGGGAACCCGGGCGGGGACGCGCGGAAGAACGTCAGCCGGCTCTGCGGTGAACCTTCGACCGCGACCGCTTCTCCACGTACATCCGCTGGTCGGCGGAGCGCAGCACCTCTTCCGCGGTCATCCCGCAGGCCGCCCAGCCGATGCCGAAACTGGCCCCCACGCGCACCGCGCGCCCATCGACCCGAATAGGCGGAATGATCGCATTTCGCAGGCGAACGGCCAGGTCAGCCGCGTCCGCCGCACCCAGGCCGTCCGCGAGAACGACGAATTCGTCACCCCCGAGCCGGGCGACGGTGTCCCCGTCCCGGACACAGGTGGTCAGCCGCCGGGCCACCTCGATGAGCACCGCGTCACCCGTGTGGTGCCCGAAGCGGTCGTTGATCGACTTGAAGCCGTCCAGGTCGCAGAAGAGGACCGCGAGCCCCTTCGCCCCATCGTCCCGCGATGTGTCTGGCGCCACTGCGTGCACATGGTGGTCGAAGGGGTGCGCACCCGGACCGCCGACCGGGTAGTGCCCCCGCGTCTCGTCCACGTCCCCGTACGCCGCGTCCACCGCCTCGACGTCCGTCGTCGCCGCCGCGTCCGGCCGGGCGCACAGCCGGGCGCCGAGCCGGGTCCGCAGCTCCGCGCTGTTGGGCAGCCCGGTGAGCGCGTCGTGCGAGGCGCGGTGCGCGAGGTTCAGCTCATGGCGCTTGCGCTCCTCGATGTCCTCGACGTGCGTCAGCAGGAAGCGCGGCCCGTCCGCCGTGTCCGCGACCACGGAGTTGCGCAGCGACACCCACAGGTACGAGCCGTCCCGCCGGCCCAGGCGCAGCTCGGCCCGGCCGCCCTCGGCGGAGGTACGGAGCAGGGTGCCGATGTCCTCGGGGTGGACCAGGTCAGCGAAGGAGTAGCGGCGCAGCACCGACGCGGGGCGGCCCAGCAGCCGGCACAGCGCGTCGTTCGTCCGCAGCAGCCGCCCCTGCTGGTCGCCGCCCAGCTCGGCGATGGCCATGCCGCTGGGGGCGTACTCGAATGCCTGGCGGAAGGATTCCTCGCTGGCCCGGAGCGCCTGCTGCTCGCGCTCCAGCCGGACCAGGGCCCGTTGCATGTTGGCCCGGAGCCTGGCGTTGCTGATCGCGATGGCGGACTGCGAGGCGTACATATGGAGCGCCTCGCGGCCCCAGGCGCCCGGGCGGCGTCCGTTGCGCGGCCGGTCGACGGATATGACGCCCAGCAGGTCCGAGCCGCCGCCGGACGCGTACATCGGGGCGTACAGCCGGTCCTGCGGGTGCCACTCGTCCTCGAAGCGCGGCTCGGGGCCCTCCGTGTGCCACTGCGGCACGTCGTCGTCCAGGAGGACCCAGCCCTCGGTGTGCGGTATGAACCGCAGCCCGTCCCACGCCTCGCCCATGAGCAGCCGGCGTTCCCAGGAGGTGCGGGAGCCGACCCGGCCGGTGATCAGGGCCTCGGCGGCGTGGTTCCCGGCGAGGGCGGCGACGACGAGGTCGCCGTCGGGGCGGACGAGGTTGACGCAGGCAAGCTCGTAGCCGAGGTTGGCGACGATCCCGTCGGCCACCGTCTGCAGGGTGTCGGCCAGGCTCCGCGCCGTGTTGAGATCGGCGACGGCCTGGTGCAGCTGCCGCATCGTCGCGAGACGGACGTAGGGCTCCGACTCGGCGTCCATCGCTCGCACTCCCCGAGACCTCGACAGCACTCCAGAATTCATATCGACGTACGTGACGTACTTACTGCAGTGTCACGGCCACTGAATCACAGCGAGCTGTGCACCCGGTACACAGGGTCAGCAAATATTGCACTCTGTGACTCAAGTCACAAACGAGCGGGAAGAGGTCACAGCAGGTCAGAGAGGTGACGAAAACCGGCGGTCCTAGGACCCGGCTGGTCCCCTGGCCCGATGCGGGGGCGCGGAACGCGCGGCTAGCGTTCCCGGTGTGTTGCAGACGAAACCCCCCACCCCGCGTACCGAGGCCGTCCCCCATGCTGAGGGGGTGAGCAACGAAGAGTTCCGTGCCGCCCTGTCCCGGCTGGCGGCCGGCGTGGTGCTGGTCACCGCCCAGGAGCCGCCGCTCGACGCGGACGGGCGCGGTGAGGACGTCGGCATGACCGCGACCGCCTTCATGTCCGTGTCCCTGGACCCGCCGCTGGTGATGGTGAGCCTGCGCAACGACTCGCGGATGGACGACCTGCTCGCGGAGCAGCCGCTGTGGGCGGTGTCCGTGCTGGCGGAGAGCCAGCGGCACATCGCGGGCCGGTTCGCGATGAAGGGCCGGATCAGCGACCGGCTGCTCTTCGAGGACATCCCGTACGTACGCGGCGAGGTCACCGGCGCCCCACTGGCGGGCGGCGCGCTCGCGACCCTGGAGTGCCGCACGGAGCAGCGGGTGGTCGCGGGTGACCACACCCTGGTGATCGGCCGCGTGCTGAGTGCGCACGTCCCGAGCGGGGACGGCGGACCGCTGACGTACTTCCGGGGGAAGTACCGGCAGCTGGGCTGAGGGGGGCGGACGCCGGGCGCGGGGGCCGCGTTACCAGTCGCGCCCCGAGCGACCCCGCTTCGTGTCGCTGCGCTGCTTCTTCTCGCGCAGCCGGCGTTCGTTGATCCCGCGGGGGATCTTCTTCTTCACGCGCGGCCTGGGCGGCGGGGCGGACGCCTCCGCCAGGAGGGCCGCGAGGCGCACGGCGGCCGTCTCGCGGTTGCGCCACTGCGAGCGGTGCTCCGACGCGCGTACGGCGATCACACCGCCGGTCAGCCGGCCCGCCAGCCTCTCCAGCGCGCGTTCCTTCCACACCTGGGGCAGCGCCTCGGTGGCGGCGAGGTCGAAGCGCAGCTCGACCTGCGAGTCGCTGGTGTTGACGTGCTGGCCGCCGGGCCCGGAGGACCGCGAAAAACGCCACATGAGCTCGGCCTCCGGCAGGGAGACCGAACCGCGGATGACATAGGGCCCGGACATGACACCCATGTTCCCCGCCCCACCAGCTGTTCGTCACCTCTTTTTGCGGCGCCCCGGCCGCCCTTCGGCAAAGAAAGTAAAGGCGGGCGGAACCTCGCGGTCCCCTGTCGGCGTTATGACCTGTGACGGTAGCTTCGTGACCGCGAAGCCCGCACCCGACAGATGAAAGGGACTTCCCATGGCAGTAAGCCTGTCCAAGGGCGGCAACGTCTCCCTCACCAAGGAGGCCCCCGGCCTCACCGCCGTCACGGTCGGCCTCGGCTGGGACGTCCGTACCACCACCGGCACCGACTTCGACCTCGACGCCTCGGCGATCGCGGTCAACGCGGGCGGCAAGGTCTACTCCGACGGTCACTTCGTCTTCTTCAACAACAAGGCGACCCCGGACCAGACCATCGTGCACACCGGTGACAACCTCACGGGTGCGGGCGAGGGCGACGACGAGCAGATCAACGTCAACCTGGCGGGCCTGCCGGCCGACGTCGACAAGATCGTCTTCCCGGTCTCGATCTACGACGCCGAGACCCGCAGCCAGAACTTCGGCCAGGTGCGCAACGCGTACATCCGCATCCTCAACCAGGCCGGCGGCGCCGAGATCGCCCGCTACGACCTGAGCGAGGACGCCGCCACCGAGACCGCCATGGTCTTCGGCGAGCTGTACCGCAACGGCGCCGACTGGAAGTTCCGCGCCGTGGGCCAGGGCTACGCCTCCGGCCTGCGCGGCATCGCCCAGGACTTCGGCGTCACCCTCTGACGCAGGCAAGCCCTTCGAGGAGCCCCCGGCCGAACGTCCTGCGGCCGGGGGCTCCCGCATGTCCGGACACCTGATCCCGACACACCCGGTCCCGACCGGTCAAAGGCCGCCGGATAACGGACATGACAGTCCCTCAGTCGGACAAGAACTGGTCAAAGAAATGTGAGGCATTTGTTGGTACACCGTCAATAGCGCCGATTCGGTGGCAGGCTCCCGGCTCGTAACCCCCCACGGAACGAGCAACGGAGTTTGCATGACCCCCCACATGAACACCCGTCGCACCGCTGCCCTGGCCGCCGTGGCCGCGATGGTCCTCGTCGGCATCCAGTCCGGTGCGGCGAACGCCCACCCGAACACGCCCGGCGACTCCGCCGCCACCTCCACCCCGGCCTTCAGCAGCGCCTCGGCGCGCACCGCCGCCATCAAGACCGCCCAGTCCGACGCCTCCTCCACCGCCTCCGCACTGAAGCTGGGCGCCAAGGAGAAGCTGATCGCGCGTGACGTGATCAAGGACGCCAACGGCACCGTCCACACCCGCTACGAGCGCACCTACGCCGGACTGCCCGTCCTCGGCGGCGACCTCGTCACCCACACCGCCGCGAACGGCAAGCTCAAGAGCGTCACCAAGGCGACCACGGCCCGCATATCCGTGCCGTCCACCACGCCGAAGATCAAGACCGCGGCGAGCGCCCGCAAGGTGATCTGGGCCGGTGACGGCACCCCCGTCCTCGCCCTGGAATCCGTGAAGACCGGCGTCCAGAAGGACGGCACCCCCAGCCGCAAGCGCGTCATCACCGACGCCACCACCGGCAAGGTCCTCCAGAGCTACGAGGAGATCGAGACCGCCGGCGTCGGCAACAGCCAGTACAGCGGCAAGGTCGACCTCTCCACCACCGCGTCCGGCTCCGGCTTCGAGCTGACCGACGGCGACCGCGGCGGCCACAAGACGTACGACCTCAACCAGGGCGAGAGCGGCACCGGCGACCTCGTCACGGACGACGACGACACCTGGGGCGACGGCACCGGCAACGACCGCCAGACCGCCGCCGTCGACGCCCACTACGGCGCCGCGCAGACCTGGGACTTCTACAAGTCCGCCTTCGGCCGCGACGGCATCGCGGGCGACGGCAAGGCCGCGTACTCCCGGGTCCACTACGGCGACGCGTACGTCAACGCCTTCTGGGACGACAGCTGCTTCTGCATGACGTACGGCGACGGCGCCGACAACAAGAGCGCCCTCACCGCCCTCGACGTCGCCGGCCACGAGATGAGCCACGGCCTCACCTCGTCCACCGCCAACCTGAACTACTCCGGCGAGTCCGGCGGGCTCAACGAGGCCACCAGCGACATCCTCGGCACCTCCGTCGAGTTCTTCGCCGACAACGCGACCGACGTCGGCGACTACCTCATCGGCGAGAAGATCGACATCAACGGCGACGGCAGCCCGCTGCGCTACATGGACGAGCCCAGCAAGGACGGCGGCTCGGCCGACTACTGGGACAGCAGCGTCGGCGACCTCGACGTCCACTACTCCTCGGGCGTCGCCAACCACTTCTTCTACCTGCTGTCCGAGGGCAGCGGCGCGAAGACCATCAACGGCGTCGACTACGACTCCCCGACCTCCGACGGCTCCACCGTCACCGGCATCGGCCGGGACAAGGCCGTCCAGATCTGGTACAAGGCCCTGTCCGAGTACATGACCTCCACCACCGACTACGCGGACGCCCGCACCGCCACCGAGAAGGCGGCGACCGACCTCTACGGCGCCGACAGCGCCGAGCTCAAGGCCGTCGACGCGGCCTGGAGCGGCGTCAACGTGAAGTAACCCGTACGCGGGAGCATGAGGAAGCGGGAGCCGGTCAGCCGTCCGCGGCGGGCCGGCTCCTGCCGTACAGCCACGCCTTCCACAGGTCCGACAGGTCCTGGCCGGTCTCCTCCTCCACGTACGCCGTGAAGTCGGCCGTCGACGCGTTGCGGTGCCGGTACTTCTTCGTCCAGCCCTTCAGCAGCGCGAAGAACTCCTCGTCGTCGTCCACGGCCTCGCGGATCTTGTGGATGACCATCGCCCCGCGCCCGTACACCGGATCGTCCGAGATCCGGGCGGCGGACGGCGGATCGGCGGGCGGAAAGGCCCAGTTGGCCTTGTCCTCGTAGGCGTCCTCGAACGACTCCTCGGCCGGGGTGTCGTTCTTCTCCTCCTCCCACAGCCACTCCGCGTACGTCGCCAGCCCCTCGTTCAGCCACATGTCGCGCCAGCTCTCCGGCGTGACCGAATCGCCGAACCACTGGTGCGCCATCTCGTGGACGAGCAGCCCCACGCTCGGCGGGCCGGGGAAGAACGGCCGGTTCTGCGTCTCCAGCGCGTACCCGGCGTCGTCCTCGCGGTCCACGATCGCGCCCGTCGCGGAGAACGGATACGGACCGAAGTGCGACGCCTCCCACGCCACGACCTCGGGGACCCGGGCGACCGTCCGCGCACTCTCCTTCGCCACCTCCGGGTCCACGGCCGTGAACACCGTGATGCCACCGGCCATCGTGGACGTCTTCGTCTCGAACTCCCCGACGGCCAGGGTCGCGAGATAGCTCGCCATCGGCTCGGCGGTGTGCCAGCGGAAGGTCGTGCGGCCCTTCTCGGTGACCGGCGGACCCGCCATCACCCCGTTGGAGACCGCCGTGAGCCCCTTCGGAACGGTGACCGTCAGGTCGTAGGAAGCCTTGTCGCTCGGGTGGTGATTGCCGGGGAACCAGGCCATCGAACCGGTCGGCTCACCGAGGGCCAGCGCCCCGTCGTCGGTCGGCAGCCAGCCCTCCTCGGAGTCGTCCGGGTCGGTGATCGTCTTCGGGGAGCCCGAGTAGCGCACGACGACGCGGAACGTCTCGCCCTTCCGCAGCCGGTCCTCGACCTTCGCGTCCGTACGGAGCGTCAGCTCGTTGCCCGCCCGGTTCACGGCGGCCGGACGCCCTTCCACGGTCGCCGACTTCACGGTCAGCCCGGCCAGGTCCAGATTGAACGAGCTGAGATCCTGCGTGGCCCGCGCGGTGATCTCGGCCGTCCCGCGCAGGGTCTGCTCGTCCGGGTCCACGTCGAGCGTGAGGGCGTAGTGCGTGACGTCGTAGCCCCCGTTGCCCAGCTTCGGGAAGTACGGATCGCGCACCCCGGACGCACCCGGCTTGCCCTCCACCCCGCCCGTGCAGGCGGGCGCGAGGAGGGCGAGGGCGAGCAGGGGGAGGGCGGCGCGGGCCGCTCCGCGGCGTGCCGGGGTTCGATGATCCACACCGATGATCCTATGTGCGGAATGTCGTAATCCGGGGGTGGTACGCCGGGCTCACAGCACCGCGATCCCCAGCGGCCGTTCGCCCGCCGCCAGACGGACCGGAGGGGTCTTCCCGTCGAGGGCGACGACCGTGATGCCGTTCCAGTAGCCGTCCCGGGTGAAGCCTCCTGTGACGTACGCCGTACGGCCGTCCCGCGACACGGCGACGTCCTCGTGCGGGCCGTCCAGCTTCACGACGCGCTCGGAGCCGTCCGGCTCACGGATCGTCAGCGACGCCTCCTTGTCGTCGGAGGCGATCGGGCCGGTGCCGACGACCAGCAGCGTGCCGTCGGGGGCGAGCGCCGCGCCGTGCTGGTGCGTGTTGGCCGTCATCCGCTCGACGGCGACCTTCCCGGTGCGCGGGTCGAGGACCGCGAGCCGCTCGCCCTCGAACGGCAGCAGCAGCTTCCCGTCGGACGGCCGGACCACCGCGTAGTGCGGCTTCAGCCAGGACCCGAGCCCGCCCTCGGTGCCGTACGGGGCGACCTCCATACGGCGCGCGCGGAGCGTGTCCGTACGGACGGACGTCACGTCGAACGAGTCGTGCCCGGTGGCGTACGCCTCCGAGCCGTCGCGCGACACGTCCACGTCGAAGGGCCGGCGCCCCACGGGGACCGTGCCGGTCACCTTCCGGGTCGTGGTGTCGATGACCTCCAGGACCCCGTTGCCATCAGGCACGTTGACACCGACGTACGCGTGCCGGCCGTCGGGGGCCAGCGCGATGCCCATCCCGCCGCCCCGGTATTCACCGGTGGTCGCGGGGCCGGTCCGCGTCCTGTACGGGATCAGGTCCAGCCGCGACCGCTTCCCGGTGTCCACGACCGCGACGCCCTCGGCGGTGGTGACCCAGGCCCGCCCGTCCGCGCCGACGACGACGCCGTAGGGGGCGGTGCCGACCTTCACCCGGTCGAAGGCACCCCGTACCGGGTCCACGAAGGACACGGTGTCGGCCCCGAAGTCGGCGACGAGCAACGTCCCTTCGGGAGTCGCCCCGGGCTCGGGCGTGGCGGTGGGCGCGGGGATGCGCGCGGCGGGCGAGGTGGCGGGCGACGCGGGCGCGTCGGTGGCGGCGCACCCGGCGAGCACGGCTGCGGCGGCGACGGCGGCCAGGAGGGCCGCCGGGCGCTTCCGACCGGCAGGGCGGGCTTTCACGACGCGTCCCGCAGCAGCGCCGCGATCCCCGCGAACCCGCGCCGCTCCGCGTGCTCCAGGGCGGTCACCCCGTCGCCGTCCGGCAGCCCCGGCGTCGCGCCCGCCGCGAGCAGCAGCTCCACGATCTCCTGGTGCGCCCGGCCGCCGTCGCCGAGGATCACGGCCTCCAGCAGGGCGGTCCAGCCCAGCCGGTTGACGTGGTCGACGTCGATGTCGGTGACCTTCAGCAGCTCCCGTACGTACGCGACATGACCGCGCTCGCTCGCCGGGATCAGCGCGATCCCGCCGAACCGGTTCCGCAGCTTCAGGTCCGGACCGGCGGGCAGCAGGACGCGCAGCATCTCCACGCTGCCCGTGACGCCGGTGGCCAGCCAGGGGCTCTCCTCGCGCCGGTCCTGCGCGTCCGGGTCGGCGCCCGCCGCGACGAGCACCCGGGCGGCCCCGACGTGGTTGCCGTGGACGGCCAGGAGCAGCGGGGTGCGCAGCTCCTCGTCGCGGACGTCGACCCGGGCGCCGCCCTCGATCGCGGTGCGCACTCCGTCGGTGTCGCCGGTGCGCGCGGCGTCGAGCAGCTGGTGATCGAGGGCGTTCATGTCCGTCTCCCGGGAGGTGTGCGCGTGGGTACTACTTGGCGAGGGCGGCGACGCCGGCCTGCGCGAACTTCTCGTCCAGGTCGCCGCTCGGGGCGCCCGCGACGCCGATGCCCGCCACCGGGGCACCCTTGACCTGCACCGGGGCGCCGCCCGCGAGGAACAGCGTGCCAGGGATGTCCTTCAGGTTCGGGGCCTGGGCGAGCCGCTTGGCCAGCTCGGAGGTCGGGGCGTTCCACGACACGGCGGTGTACGCCTTCTTCTCGGCCGACTCGTAGGCCTGCGGGCCCGAGCCGTCGCCGCGCAGGGTCAGGATCGTGTTGCCGTTGCGGTCGACCACCGAGACGGCGACGCGCTGGTTCTCCTTCTTCGCCGCGTCCAGGGCGGCCTTCGCGGCCTTCGTCGCGGCGTCGAGGGTCAGGTGCGTGGTCTGCTGGAGGTTGCGGTTCGCGGTGTCGGCCTTGACGGTGGTGGCGGGCGCGGCGGCCGGGGTGGACGCGTTCGCGGACATCGCGCCGAAGGTGCCGGCCCCGAGGGCGGCGGCGGCGACGGTACCGGTCAGGACACGGGTGCGCAGCGACATCTTCTTCATCAGGGGCTCCTCAGCGGGGGGGCGGAAGCGGGTGGTTCCCGCGTCCTGCATCCATCGTTGGCCCGCAACCGCCCCCGGACGGTCGTCGTACCGGCTCGACCCGGCGCCCGGGACGGCTGACGTCCCCATCGGCCGATCGGTTGATGCGGGGACGGCCGTCCGGGGGGACGATGGAATGTCCACGCAGGTCAGCGGGGGTCCTCCGGGACCGGAGAACAGGGGTACGAGGTGGAGCAGCGGTACGAGGACGGGCTCCGGCCCGCGCCGGAGGAGGGCACCGACGACGGGGACACCCGCTCCCTCGCCCTCCTCATGCACGCCGCGTTCTTCCTGTTGCTCGGCGCCTCGCTCGCCCGGTTCCTGCTCCGGCACCCCGGTGAGGCCCGCACGCCCTGGATCATCGGTCTGTCGATCGCCCTGGCCGTGCTGTACGTCGTCGGGCCCGTGCTCGGCTCGCGCCCCACCGCCCGCAGCCTCGTCTGGCTCGGCGGGCTCGTCGTCGTGTGGATGGTGGTGGTCGTCCTCGCGCCCAGCTTCGCCTGGTGCGCGGTGCCGCTCTTCTACACCGGGCTGCGCATCCTGCCGCCCCGTGCCGCGTACGCGCTCGTCGCGCTGCTCACGCTGTTCGTCGTCGCCGCGCAGCTCCGCCTCGCGCACGGCTTCGACCCCAACCTCGTGCTCGCCCCGCCCGCCGTCGCCGCCGTCGCCACCGCCGTGTTCGTCCACATGCAGCGCCAGGCCGTACGGCAGAGCAGGCTCATCGACGACCTGCTCCGCACCCGCCGCGAACTCGCCGCCACCGAGCGCCGCGAAGGCACCCTCGCCGAACGCCAGCGGCTGTCCATGGAGATCCACGACACCCTCGCCCAGGGCCTGTCCAGCCAGCAGATGCTCCTCCAGGCCGCCGACCGCACCTGGGACACCGATCCGGCCGCCGCCCGACGCCACATCCGTACCGCCGGAGGCATCGCCGAACGCAACCTCGCCGAGGCCCGCCGCTTCGTCCACGACCTGGCCCCCGCCGACCTGGCCGAGGGCGGCGGCCTCGACGCCGCCCTGCACGCACTCGCCGCCCGCGAAACCGCCCAGGCACAGGGCAGGCTCACCGTCCGCTGCCACATCGAGGGCGCCCCGCACACCGTCCTGCCCGACCGCACCCAGTCCGCGCTGCTGCGGATCGCCCAGGGCGCCCTGGCCAACGTCACCGAACACGCGGGCGCCACCGAGGCCGCCCTCACGCTGACGCACCTGGACGACCGCACCGTCCTCGACATCGCCGACAACGGCCACGGCTTCACGCCCACCGCCACCGCCCCCGGCGGGGTGCGCGGCCACGGGCTGCCCGCCATGCGCGCCCGCCTCCAGCAGCTCGGCGGCACCCTCACCATCGAATCGGCCCCCGGCGAGGGCACCGTCGTCACCGCCACCGTCCCCGTCGCCCCCACACCCCAGGACCCCGCATGAGCGCCGACCCGACCGCTGACGTCACCGCGGACCCGACCGCGGACCGCATCCGCATCCTGCTCTGCGACGACCACGCCGTCGTACGCGCCGGGCTCCTCGCCCTCCTCGGCAGCGAGCCCGACATCGAGGTCATCGGCGAGGCGGGCAGCGGCGAGGAGGCCGTCGCCCTCGCCGCCCGGCTCACCCCCGACGTCGTCCTGATGGACCTCCAGCTCGGCAGCGGCATCGACGGCGTCGAAGCGACCCGCCGCATCGCGGCCGGCCCCGGCACCCACGTCCTCGTCCTCACCACGTACGACACCGACGCGGACATCACGCGCGCCATCGAGGCGGGCGCCACCGGCTATCTGCTCAAGGCCGAACGCCCCGAGGAGCTGTTCGCCGCGATCCGCTCCGCCGCCCAGGGCCGCACCACGCTCTCGCCGCCCGTCGCCAGCCGCGTGATGGCCCGCATGCGCGCACCCCGCCCCACCCTCACCGACCGCGAACGCGACATCCTCGGCCAGCTCTCCCGGGGCCTCGGCAACCGCGAGATCGCCCGCGCCCTGTTCATCAGCGAGGCCACGGTCAAGACGCACCTGGGGCGCATCTACGACAAGCTCGGCGTCGACACCCGCGCGGGCGCCGTCGCCGTCGCCAAGGAGCAGCGGCTGCTGCCGTAACGGGCGACACGCCGGGCATGACACCATCGAACCGTGCTCGACATCGGCTACTCCCTCTCCCGCCGCTTCCCGGACCCCCCGCAGACCGACTACCGCCGCGCGGACGTCCGCGCGCTGCGGCACGACCTGTTCTCCGGGGACGTCTACCTCGCGGACACCAAGGCGGACCGCGAAGTGTCCACAGCCTGGGGATGGGTGCCGGTGCTCGACTTCGCCTGGGCGCTGTGCGACATCGTCGAGCAGATCGACCAGGACCCGCGCGGCAGCCGTTCGCACCGCCGCCAGCAGGCCGAACTGGACTTCACCGAGTCCACCGACCGCATGCTCTTCGAGCGCCGCTTCGGCTGGGTCGACATCGAGGCCGACTGGATGGACCCCGAGGAACCGCCGCTGACCTTCAGCCACTCCCT
This sequence comes from Streptomyces sp. CB01249, assembly GCF_001905735.1. GTDB lineage: Bacteria > Actinomycetota > Actinomycetes > Streptomycetales > Streptomycetaceae > Streptomyces. The sequence continues at coordinate 97,285 of NZ_LISW01000002.1, read as the reverse complement.
CCTGCGCCGCGAGGCCCGCGACTTCCTGCACGACCTGATCGCCGACCTGGCCGACATGCACGAGGGCCTGGCGGACAACCCGGCCGTCTGGGACCTCCAGGCCCGCTTCCCCCGCCTCTGAGCGGACACGTCTACGCCTCCACCCGCACCCCGATCTGCGCCGCGAACGCCGGTGCCAGCTCCATCAGCTGCACCGGACTGATCACCGCGCCCGCCAGCCGCTCCACGCCCCGCGCGATGTCCAGCTCCGCGGTCCCCCGCAGATCCACGTCCTCCATCCGCACCGCACTGAAGTCCGCCCGCTTCAGCACGCAGTCCCGGAACTCGACCCGCTTCAGCCGCGCGCTCCCGAAGTCCGGCTCCGCCAGCACACAGCCCTCGAAGACGACATCCGTCAGCCGGGCCTCCCGCAGATTCAGGTAGTCGATCTTCCCGCCCCGCACCACCACCCGCTCCAGCACGGCACCGTGCAACTGCACCCCGCCCAGCCGCGCGTCCACCACCTCGACATCCCGCAGCGACGCCTCCGCGAGATCGGTGCCCACCCCCCGTACGCCCGTCAGCACCGAATCGACGAACCGGGCCCGCACCAGCTCCGCCCGGTCCAGGGCGCAGCCCTCCAGCGCGCAGTCCATGAACCGCGCACCCCGCCCCGACGCGTCCGCCAGGTCCACGGACGCGCCGAACCGCACCCCGTCGTAATCCCCGTCCGGTTCGAGGCCGACCTCCTCGAAATCCACCAGCGGCGGCAACCGCACCTCCGGCCGCCGCGCCGCCTTCACACCACCGCTCCGACCACCACTGCGCACCATGCCCCCATCGTGACGCACGCCACTGACAACGCCCCGCCCGCACTTGACCTCGACCGCGCTTGAGGTCAGAGGCTGGGTCCACCAGCACCCACACCAGTCCGGGGGACCCCGCCATGCACGCCGTACGCCTCCACGCCTTCGGCCCCGCCGAGAACCTCCGCCACGAGCGGACCGAGGACCCCGTCCCCGCGCCCGGCCAGGTCCGCATCGCCGTCCGCGCCGCCGGAGTCCACCTCCTCGACACCGCGCTGCGCCAAGGACTCCCCGGCCCCAACCCGGTCCCCACCCCGCTGCCCACCATCCCCGGGCGGGAGGTCGCCGGGATCGTCGACGCCGTCGGCGAGGGCACCGACACCGCCTGGCTCGGCCGCGACGTCGTCGCCCACCTCGGCAACGTCCCCGGCGGCTACGCCGAACTCGCCGTCACCGACGCCGACCGGCTCCACCCCGTGCCGGAAGGGCTCGGGCACGCCGAGGCCGTCGCCATGATCGGCACCGGCCGCACCACCCTCGGCATCCTCGCCGCCACCCCGCTCGGCCCGGACTCCGTCGTCCTCGTCACCGCGGCCGCCGGAGGCATCGGCACGCTGATCGTCCAGTACGCCAAGAACGCCGGGGCCACCGTCATCGGCCTCGCGGGCGGACCCGCCAAGACCGCCCGCGTCCGGGACAACGGCGCCGACCTCGCCGTCGACTACACCCGTCCCGACTGGCCGCGCCACGTCCGCACCCACCTGGACGCCCTCGGCCGGGGCGCCACCGTGCTCTACGACTCCGTCGGCTCCACCACCGCCCGCGCCGCCTTCGGCCTCCTCGGCGAGGGCGGGCAGCACGTCGTCTACGGCTGGTCCGGCAACGACGGCCCGTTCACCCCGTCCGCCGGTGAACTCGCCGCCCGCTCCCTCACCTCCGAGAACGTCCTCGGACCCGGCCTGCTCCGCAGGGGCGGCGGACTGCGCGCCCTGGAGACCCGCGCCCTCGCCGAAGCCGCCGCCGGCCGCCTGCGCCCCGCGGTCCAGAGCTACCCGCTCGCCCGCGCCGCCGACGCCCACCGCGACCTGGAGACCCGGGGCACCATCGGCAAGGTGGTCCTCATCCCCTGAGGGCGGACCCGGTCGCGGACCCCGCCCGGCTCACGCCCCGCCCAGCTCCGCCAGCGCCCCGTCGGTCAGCCGGTACACCGTCCACTCGTCCTGCGGACGCGCGCCCAGCGACTCGTAGAACGCGATCGACGGGGCGTTCCAGTTCAGCACCGACCACTCCAGGCGCTCGTAACCCCGCTCCACACAGATCCGCGCCAGCTCCGTCAACAGCGCCTTGCCGTGCCCGCCGCCGCGCCGCTGCGGACGTACGTACAGGTCCTCCAGGTAGATGCCGTGCACCCCGCGCCAGGTCGAGAAGTTCAGGAACCAGAGTGCGAAGCCGACGACCTCGCCGTTCTCGTCCGACTCCGCGATGTGCGCGTACGCCGCCGGCCGCTCGCCGAACAGCGCCTCCCGCAACTGCTCCTCCGTCGCACGCACCTCGTGCAATGCCTTCTCGTAATCGGCCAGCTCACACACCATGGCGTGGAGGACGGGGACATCGGCGGGGGTAGCGGTACGAATCATGCGTGCAGGGTAAACATCGCCCCGCCGACGCTCACCCCCGGCCCATCGGTGAGGCGGACCCCCGCACCACCCGCGCGATCTCCGCCTGCTCCGGAGCCAGCCGCCGCGCCCTGCCCTCCGCCGACCAGCACGCGTTCTGGAGCACCCGCCCCAGCGTCCACGCCGCCGCCCGCCCCCGGTCGAGCCCCAGCACCCCGGTCATCGCGTCGAACCGCTTCCCCACCGCCCCCGCGTCGAACCGGTTCACCAGCGCGGGCAGCAGTTCGAACCCCGGGTCCCCCACCAAGGGCTTCGGGTCGATGGCCACCCACCCGGCGCCGTCCTCCCGCGCCAGCACGTTCCCGAAGTGCAGGTCCCAGTGGAGCAGCCGGTCCCCCGGCTCCCCCGCCACCTCACGCACCGCCGCCGCACAGTCCCGTACGAGCGCCCGCTCCTCCTCGTCCACCAGCGCCGCCATGACATCCGGCGCGGCGGCCAGCATCCGCGCGGCGGCCTCTCCGAGCCCCCGCAGCCCGGCCCCGGATCCCGTCGCGCCCGCCACCGCCCCCGGCCGCACCGCCGTCAGCTCCGCCAGCAGCCCCGCGATCACCCGGACCGCCCGGTCCGCGTCCGGCTCGCCCGCCAGCGCACGGTGTCCGTCCAGCCGCTCCAGGAGCATCGACCCGGTCTCCGGATCGTGCGCCAGCAGCCGCACCGCCCCGGCCCCCGCCGCACCCCACAACCGCAGCGCGACCGGCTCCCCCGCCGTCTCCGCGTCCACCGGCTGCAACTTCAGCACCGCCCGCCGCCCGTCCGCCTCCCGGACCACCGGCAGGACCAGCGCGCACACCCCGTACATCGCCGCACCGTCCCTGCGCAGCCCCCACCGCTCCAGGAACTCCGCCGCCCGCCCCGGCAGCGCGGCCACGAACGCCCGGCCCGCCTCCCCGTTGTATGCGGACTGAGTAGCGATGAGCGCATCCGGAATGTCGATCACGCCCCCGATCGTAGGAGCGTGCGTCAATCGGGCATGCCCTCCGGCCACCCAGACCCGCCCGCCCGGCCCCGCACCACCCCCGCCGGGCGGCTGCTCCGCGCCCTCGGCTCCTGGATCCGCAGCGCCCCCGGCACGTACCTCTGGCTGACCGCCCTCTTCGTCACCACGGTGATCGTCCACCAGATGTCACCGGCCTTCGAGGACGAGTTCCTCCGCCAGCGCTCCACCAACATCCACGAGCTCTCCCGCAACCCCGTCCGCGTCCTCATCACCAGCGCCTTCTGGATCGACAGCGGACAGTGGCTCCCCTACGCCGTCCTCTACACGGTCTTCCACGCCCCCGCCGAACGCCGCCTCGGCACCCCGCGCTGGCTCACCGTCGCCGCGACCGCGCACGTCCTCGCCACCCTCGTCAGCGAAGGCATCCTCGCCTGGGCCATCCGCCACGGCCACGCCCCGGCCGCCGCCGCCAACACCCTCGACGTCGGCGTCAGCTACGCCCTGGCCGGCGTGGTCGCGGTCCTCACCTACTACGTCCCCCGCCCCTGGCGCCCGGCGTACCTCTTCGCTGTCCTGGTGATCTACACGGTCCCCCTGATCACCGACCCGACCTTCACGGACATCGGCCACCTGACGGCAGCCCTGATCGGCCTGGGGTGCTACCCGCTGACGCGGCGCGGAACCTAGGCATGAAAAAACCAGGCCGGGGAAGACCGGCCTGGCGGTGGAGCCCCCTGTCGGATTCGAACCGACGACCTACGCATTACAAGTGCGTTGCTCTGGCCAGCTGAGCTAAGGAGGCGTGCCGGAGCAGTCTAATCCAACCCGGCCCCCGGCCCCGTGCAGAAATTTCACAGCCAGTGAACTACTGACAGATTCGAAACCTCCAGGTAGCGTCCATGCAGGTTCACTCGGATGGACCAGACCACTCCCTTACAACGGATCGTCCGGCACGTTCCTGCCGGTGGAGGAGAAGAATCAGCATGGCCAGTGTCACGTTCGACAAGGCGTCCCGCGTCTACCCCGGCTCCACGAAGCCCGCGGTCGACCAGCTCGAGATCGACATCGCGGACGGCGAGTTCCTCGTCCTCGTCGGTCCCTCCGGTTGTGGCAAGTCCACCTCGCTCCGCATGCTCGCGGGTCTCGAGGACGTCAACGGCGGTGCGATCCGCATCGGTGACCGCGACGTCACGCACCTGCCCCCGAAGGACCGGGACATCGCCATGGTGTTCCAGAACTACGCGCTGTACCCGCACATGACCGTCGCGGACAACATGGGCTTCGCGCTCAAGATCGCCGGTGTGAACAAGACCGACATCCGGGCGAAGGTCGAAGAGGCCGCCAAGATGCTGGACCTCACCGACTACCTGGACCGCAAGCCGAAGGCGCTCTCCGGTGGTCAGCGCCAGCGTGTCGCGATGGGCCGCGCGATCGTGCGTGAGCCGCAGGTCTTCCTCATGGACGAGCCGCTGTCGAACCTCGACGCCAAGCTCCGTGTCTCCACCCGTACGCAGATCGCCTCGCTCCAGCGCCGCCTGGGCATCACCACCGTGTACGTCACGCACGACCAGGTCGAGGCCCTCACCATGGGCGACCGCGTCGCGGTCCTCAAGGACGGTCTCCTCCAGCAGGTCGACTCGCCGCGCAACATGTACGACCGCCCGGCCAACCTCTTCGTGGCCGGCTTCATCGGCTCCCCCGCGATGAACCTGGTCGAGGTCCCGATCACCGACGGCGGCGTGAAGTTCGGCAACAGCGTCGTCCCGGTCTCCCGCGAGGCGCTGACCGCCGCCGCGAACCGCGGCGACACCACCGTCACGGTCGGCATCCGCCCCGAGCACTTCGACATCGTGGAGCACGGCGGCGCCGCTGCGAAGACCCTCACCAAGGACTCCTCGGACGCCCCGGCCGGCCTGGCCGTCTCGGTCAACGTGGTCGAGGAGCTCGGCGCCGACGGCTTCGTCTACGGTGCCGCCGAGGTCGGTGGCGAGCACAAGGACCTGGTCGTCCGCGTCGGCGGCCGCGCCGTCCCGGAGAAGGGCACCAAGCTGCACGTCGTGCCCCGCCCGGACGAGCTGCACGTCTTCGCCACGTCGACCGGTGAGCGCCTCACCGACTGACGTCGCACACGCTGTACGGTGGCCCCGCACGATCTCCGTGCGGGGCCACCGCGCGTCCCGGGCACCGTCCGAAGCCCCGGACGCGTTTGAAGCGGCGGAGGCGAATTCCCCGCCAGAACGGTCATTTCGCTTCCGTTCGTCAACACGCGATTCGAAAAGCACACTCGAACCATCCCCCGCGAGGGTGACGTAATGTCGCCACGCCATCACCGGCCGCTACGCTCGCTGCGTGACCCACACCGTGCGCCGTATCGGCCGAACTCTCGCTTTCGTACTGCCCGTCGTCATGGTCCTGTCCGGGACCCTCGCGGTCACCGCCGTGCCGTGGGCAGCCAGCAACTCCGACTCGCAGCTTCTCGCCGCGTCGGCCCGTAGCGTCCCCGACGCCAAGGGCGCCGAGGCCGCCGTCAAGCAGCGCGCCCCGCAGGACGTCCTGCGCGACCGGCTCCTCCAGGAGCTCCGCGCCAAGGACCCGGGCGTCGCGCTGACGGACCTCCAGCGCGCCGTCGAGGGACGCCCGTCGCTCGCCAAGCACTGCATGTCCATCGCGAAGACCCTGGGCAAGGCCGCCGTCGACAAGTACGGCCCGACGCGCGCGCACCGCTTCTCGCGCCCCGTCTGCGACACCTCGTTCGCCTCGGGCGTCGCCCAGTTCAGCTGACCGACGCGACACTCCCCGCTGCCGGGCACGGCTTATCGTGCCTGGCATGCATACGTTTCCGACGCAGGCCGTGATCCTGGCGGGTGGCCAGGGGTCACGGCTGCGCCCGTATACCGATGACCGCCCCAAGCCGATGGTCGAGATCCCGGGTACCGGGACGCCGATCATCGGCCATCAGCTTTCCTGGCTGGCCGCCGAGGGCGTGACCGATGCCGTGGTGTCGTGCGGGCATCTGGCCGAGGTGCTCCAGGAGTGGCTGGCCGGCGCGGTGCTGCCGCTGCGCGTCACGACGGTGGTGGAGTCCGAGCCGCTGGGGCGCGGCGGCGGCCTCAAGTACGCGGCGGCGCGGCTGCCCGAGCCGGACGAGCCCTGGTACGCGACCAACGGGGACATCTGGACGCGGTTCTCGCTGCGCGAGATGGCGGCCTTCCACGCGGAGCGCGACGCGACCGCGACACTGGCGCTGGCCCGGCCCCGGATTCCGTGGGGCGCGGTCGAGACGGACGCGTTCGGGCACATCACCGACTTCATCGAGGCGCCGCCGTCGCCGTATCTGATCAATGCCGGGGTGTACGTGTTCTCCCCCGCCTTCACGGGGCTGCTGCCGGACCGCGGCGACCACGAGCGGACCACGTTCCCCCGGCTGGCCCGCGAACGCCGGCTGGCCGGCTATCCGTTGCCGCACGGCGCGTACTGGCGGGCGATCGACACCGCGAAGGACCTGACGGAGGCCGCCAAGGAGCTGGACGGGCGGTAGGGCGTACGACAACGGGGCGGGCCCGGAGGATTTCCCTCCGGGCCCGCCCCGTTCGCGTGGGGCGCCCGTCGTCAGCCGAGGAGGCCGCCGATCGGGTTGCGGCCCCCGCTGCCGCCGTCGCCGCCGCCCGAGGAGGCGCCGGGGTCGGGGTCGGAGCCGCCCGTGCTGGAGCCGCCGCCGGTGCCGGTGGTCCCGGAGGAGCTGGGGCCGGAGCTGGTGGCGGGGGGCTGCTGGGGGGTGGTCTGCTGCGGGGGCTGCTGGCCGGTGCCCTGGGTCTGGCTGGGCTGTCCGGTGCTCGCGCCCGCCGCCTGGCCCGTCTCCCGGACGCTCTCCGAGGACGGGGTCGAGGCGTCGGCGGACGGGGTGTGCGGTGCGGTGCTGTGCGAGGGCGTGGGCTGGTGGCCGGTCGGGCTCTTCGACGCCTTGCCCTTGCGGGACTTGTCGGGGAGGGGCGAGCCGGGCAGCTGGTTCGTCGGGACGCCGTGGGGGCCGGGGACCGTGACGACCTCCGTGGAGCGGACGGCGCCGCCGAGGACGGAGCCGATGAGCAGGGTGAGGCCGACGACGATGCTGGCGACGACGGCGCCCCGGCGCAGCACGCGGCGGCGCAGGTCCCAGATCTCGGAGCGGGGGCCGAGCTTGCGCCAGGCTTCCCCGGCGAGCCGTCCGTCGATGGAGTAGACGGGGGCGCCCGCGATGATCAGGGGGCTCCAGGCGGCGAGGTAGATGATGTCCGGCGCGTCGTAGGCGGCGACGGTGCGCCAGCTGACGGTGACCAGGAGGGCCGCGGACAGCAGCGCGCCGACGGTGGCGGCGACCCGCTGCCAGAGCCCGAGGACGGTGAGGACACCGACGACGACCTGGAGGAAGGCGATCGAGAGCCCGGCACCGACGGGGTGCGACAGGGCGAACTCGCGCAGCGGCTCGGCCAGCGCCCACGGGTGGAGCGAGTTGAGCCACTTGACCATCGAGCCGCGCTCGCCGCCGTCGAAGTAGACGGGGTCGCAGAGCTTGCCCATGCCCGCGTAGATGGAGATGAAGCCGAGGAACACCCGCATCGGCAGCAGGACGACGCCGAGGTTCATGCGGCGGCCCGGGTAGTACGCGTGGCGCACGTCGTCGGTGCCGCCCTGACGCCGGCCGCGGTCCTCCTCGTCCGTGAGGTCGACGGCGGGCTCGTCGTCGTACGGGCCCCGCGCGTCGTAGCCGTCCGGGTCGTACGGGCCGGGGTCGACGGGGTCGTAGGCACCGACCGCCCGGCGCATCGGGGGCAGCAGCGGGCCGCCGGAGCGGGGTGCGCCGATGACCGGGGTGGGCTGGGTCTCTTCGAGCGGGGACTCGTCGAGGCGCGGGATGACCTGGGTGCCGGCGCCGCCGCGTCCCTGGTCGAACTCGTAGGAGGCGTACGGATCGTAGGGGTCGTACGCGGTGTCGGGACGGCCGGCGGTGGAGTTGCGTACGGCCTGGAGGAGTCCGGTGGCGCCGGGGTCGCCGGGGGCGGACTTGCCGCTCCAGACGACGGGGGCGCGTCGGCCGCGTCCCGCTCCGGGGGCGCTCATGGCGGGGATCCTGGGCGCGCCGGCGGAGGTCACACCGCGCAGCCGTGCGCGCTGGCCGGGCGCGAGCTGCACCCGGAAGCTGGCGTGGTTGACGATGACCTGCGCAGGGTCGCAGTCCACCTTGGTCATGCTCAGGGCGGGTAGTTCGTCGAACCGAGGCGTTCTGGTGTCCACACTCATCTAACCGAGTGATGTGTGATTAGGACACTGCCTCCACCGTGTCGAAGGTGTCCGAGACCCGTCAACAGGTGGTGGGGGGTTGCGCGGGGGCGCGTGCACGTGCGCGCGCGCCCCCGGATGGCCCGTTCCGGGCCGGTGGATCAGGCGCGGCGGCGCGCGACCTCGTACATCACGATGCCGGCGGCGACACCGGCGTTGAGCGATTCGGCACCGCCCGGCATGTTGATGCGGACGCGGTAGTCGCAGGTCTCGCCGACGAGGCGGCCGAGGCCCTTGCCCTCGCTGCCGATGACGATGACGACGGGCCCGGCGAGCGCTTCGAGGTCCTCGACGGTGTGCTCGCCGTCGGCGGCGAGGCCGACGACGGCGATGCCCTCCTTCTTGAAGGCTTCGAGGGAGCGGGTCAGGTTGGTGACCTTGGAGACGGGGGTCCGGGCGGCGGTACCGGCCGAGGACTTCCAGGCACCTGCGGTCATCCCGGCCGCGCGGCGCTCGGGGACGACGACGCCGTGGCCGCCGAAGGCGGAGACGGAGCGGACGATCGCGCCGAGGTTGCGCGGGTCGGTGACGCCGTCGAGGGCGACGATGAGCGGGTCCTCGCCGTTGTCGTACGCGGCTTCGAGGAGGTCCTGCGGGTCGGCGTACTCGTACGGCGGGACCTGGAGGACGAGACCCTGGTGGTTGAGCCCGCCCGTCATGCGGTCGAGCTCGGGGCGCGGCGCCTCCATGAGGTTGATGTTGCCGCGCTCACCGGCGAGCTGGAGGGCCTCACGGACGCGCTCGTCGTTGTCGATGTACTGCTGGACGTAGAGCGTGGTGGCGGGCACGCCGTCGCGCAGGGCCTCGAAGACCGGGTTGCGGCCGACGACCATCTCCGAGGTGCCCTTGACGCCGCCGCGCCGGGGGGCGGGGCGGCGGTTGGCGGCCTGCTTGGCCTTGGCGGTCGCGATGCGGTTCTTCTTGTGCTTCTTGCGCTGCTCGGCGGGCGGGGTGGGGCCCTTGCCCTCGAGGCCACGGCGTCGCTGGCCACCGCTGCCGACCGTGGCGCCCTTCTTGTTGGACGTGCGGCGGTTCCTGCGCTGGCTGTTCCCGGCCATGACCTACCTGTTTCGTTGCTTCGTCGTGCGTACGTATAAGTGCAGTGTGCCGCCCGGCGGACCGGGCGGCATGTGGTGGGCTACTGGCGCGGGCCGAGGGTCCACCGGGGGCCGGACGGGCTGTCCTCGATGACGAGTCCGGACTGGTTGAGCTGGTCGCGGATGGCGTCGGCGGCGGCCCAGTCCTTGCGGGCGCGCGCGGACTGCCGCTGGTCGAGGACGAGGCGGACCAGGGTGTCCACCACGCCGTGGAGGTCGTCGCCGCGGTCGCCCTCGCCCGCCCAGTGGTCGTCCAGCGGGTCGAGGCCGAGGACGCCGAGCATGGCGCGGACCTCCGCGAGGCGCGCGACGGCGGCTTCCTTGTCGTCGGCGGCGAGGGCGGAGTTGCCCTGGCGGACCGTGGTGTGGACGATCGCGAGGGCCTGCGGGACGCCGAGGTCGTCGTCCATGGCTTCGGCGAAGGCGGGCGGCACCTCGGCGGCCGGGGCGACGGTCTCGCCGGCCTTCTCGGTGACGCGCTGGACGAAGCCCTCGATGCGGGCGAACGCGGACTCGGCCTCGCGCAGGGCCTCCTCGCTGTACTCGATCATGGACCGGTAGTGCGGGGTGCCCAGGTAGTAGCGCAGGACGATGGGGCGCCAGGCCTTGACCATCTCGCTGACGAGCACGGAGTTGCCCAGCGACTTCGACATCTTCTCGCCGGACATGGTGACCCAGCCGTTGTGCACCCAGTAGCCCGCGAAGTCGTCGCCGAACGCCTTGGCCTGGGCGATCTCGTTCTCGTGGTGCGGGAAGATCAGGTCGATGCCGCCGCCGTGGATGTCGAAGGCGGTGCCGAGGTACTTGTGCGCCATGGCGGAGCACTCCAGGTGCCAGCCGGGGCGGCCACGGCCCCAGGGCGTCTCCCAGCTGGGCTCGCCGGGCTTGGACGCCTTCCACATGGCGAAGTCCCGCTGGTCCCGCTTGCCGGTCTCGCCCTCACCGGAGGGCTGGCGCAGGTCGTCCAGATCCTGGTTGGACAGCTCCAGATAGCCGGGGAACGAGCGCACGTCGAAGTAGACGTTGCCCTCGGCGGCGTACGCGTGGCCGCGCTCGATGAGGCCCCGCATCATCTCGATCATCTCCGGGACGTGCCCGGTCGCGCGCGGTTCGTAGGTGGGCGGCAGGCAGCCGAGCGCGTCGTAGCCCGCGTTGAACGCCCGCTCGTTCTCGTAACCGATGGACCACCAGGGGCGGCCCTGCTCGGCGGACTTGGCGATGATCTTGTCGTCGATGTCCGTGACGTTCCGGACGAACGTCACGTCGTAGCCGCGGTAGGCGAACCAGCGGCGCATGATGTCGAAGTTCAGTCCGGACCTGATGTGCCCGATGTGCGGGGCGGCCTGGACGGTAGCGCCACAGAGGTAGATCGAGACACAGCCCGCTGTGAGCGGGACGAAGTCACGGATCTGCCGGGCGCTGGTGTCGTACAGGCGAATAGTCACCCCTCAAGGGTAGTGGGCCCGCACCAGTGCCCCGCGCCCCTGTGGATATTGCGGGCGCAGTTGTTACGGGGGCGGGCGCGGGCGCGTTACTACAGGGCGGGCGCGGGCGCCCGCGCACGGGGTCAGCCGGTGCGGTAGACGAGGGCGGTCGCGAGGCCGGCGATGCCCTCACCGCGGCCGGTGAAACCCAGTCCGTCGGAGGTCGCGGCGGACAGCGAGACGGGGGCGCCGACCGCGTCGGACAGCACCCGCTGCGCCTCCTCGCGCCGCTTGCCGATCTTCGGGCGTACGCCGACGACCTGCACGGCCACGTTGCCGATCTCGAACCCCGCCGCGCGGACGATGCGGGCGGCCTCGGTGAGCAGGGTGACCCCGGCGGCGCCGGACCACTCGGGGCGCCCCGTGCCGAAGTGCTGCCCCAGGTCGCCGAGACCGGCGGCGGAGAAGAGCGCGTTGCACGCGGCGTGGGCGACGACGTCCGCGTCGGAGTGGCCGGCCAGGCCGGGGCCCTCGCCGTCCCAGCGCAGACCGGCGCACCACAGCTCGCGGCCCTCTTCGAACGCGTGGATGTCGGTGCCGATCCCCACGAGCGGGATGACGGGGGCGGGGGCCTGCGTCGGCCCGGGGGTCTCAGAAGCCATCGTTGGCCCTCCTGCGTGCGAGAACCGCCTCGGCCAGAACCAGGTCCAGGGGGCGGGTGACCTTGAACGCCTCTTCGTGTCCGGGGACGACGACGACGGGCGCGCCGAGCTGTTCGACCATGCCGGCGTCGTCGGTCGCGCCCTCACCGCTGACGGCGACCTGCTCGTGGGCGCGGAGCAGGGTCGCGCGGTCGAAGCCCTGCGGGGTCTGTACGGCCCTGAGCCGGGCGCGGGCCGGGGTGGAGAGCACCGGCTCGGGCGCGCCGGGGGCCCCGGGCTCGACCTCCTTGACGGTGTCGGCGAGCGGCAGGGCGGGAACGACGGCGGGGGCGCCGTCGCGTACGGCCTCGACGACCGCGTCGACGGTGTCCACGGGGACGAGGGGCCGGGCCGCGTCGTGCACCAGGACGGCGGAGACGGTGCCGGGGAGGGCGTCCAGGCCGCGCTTCACGGATTCCTGGCGGGTCTCGGCGCCGGGCACGACGAGGAAGTCGGTGCGTTCCGGCAGGGCGTACTCGTCCAGGAGGGTGCGGACCTCGGCGACGCCCTCGGGCGGTGCGACGACGACGACCAGGGACACGTGCCGGGAGGCCGCCATGGCGCGGACGGCGTGCACGAGCATGGGCGTCCCGCCGAGCGCGCGGAGCGCCTTGGGGGCGCCGGGGCCAAGCCGTACGCCGCGGCCGGCCGCGGGGATCACGGCGGCCGTGCGGTAAGGACGCGGTTCTTCAGACATCGGTTGCACTCCGAGGCTTCGGCATGTTTGTGTCCACGGCCGACGTGGGTATGGCCACAAGCGAGCCGGGCGCTGCGCCATGACTCGACCGGGACCCTTTCCGTGACCCCGGGCGAGCCGGGACACGCCGCGGCCGTTCGGGGTCGGTCTCGCACGCCGGGTTCAGCAAGATCGCGAGCAACGTACCAAGGACGTGTACCGGGGGATCATCGGCAAGTGGCCGGAATTCGCCGTTCGATTGCGGTCCGGACATGCCGCAGCGCCCGACGACACAGCGTGAATACAGCTGGTCAGCGGGCACCGCGGCACATTATCTACGGCCGGTGCGATCCGGTCGTCATGACCGGTGCCATCCGGTTCAGGATGCGAGGACCTCGTCGAGGAGAGCCTCGGCCTTGTCCTCGTTGGTGTTCTCCGCGAGAGCGAGCTCACTCACCAGGATCTGGCGCGCCTTGGCGAGCATGCGCTTCTCACCTGCGGAGAGTCCGCGCTCACGCTCCCGACGCCACAGGTCGCGAACGACTTCGGCGACCTTGATGACATCGCCGGATGCGAGCTTCTCGAGATTTGCCTTGTAGCGCCGGGACCAGTTCGTCGGCTCCTCGGCATACGGTGCGCGCAGCACCTCGAAGACGCGGTCCAGCCCTTCCTGCCCGACTACGTCGCGCACGCCCACGAACTCCGCATTGTCCGCCGGCACACGCACCGTCAAGTCGCCCTGAGCGACCTTGAGCACCAAGTAGGTCTTGTCCACGCCTTTGATCTGGCGAGTTTCGATAGCCTCGATCAGCGCGGCCCCGTGATGGGGATAGACCACGGTGTCGCCAACCTTGAACGTCATGTGACAGGTACCCCTTCCGTGGCTATCAAGCGTAACACGAGAATCGCCACTCCTGAATGGCGTTTTCGCAGGTCAGGGCATATCTCGGGGCTTGACAAGAGAGACAGGGACGTGCTGCGGAGGGCCCCCGGAAGAGGGTATTCGCAGGTCGGAGCGGCTGTCCGGCGACGGAGAAACGCGGACGTTACACACACTCCGGCCCGCTTCGAAGGGGCCGAACGTCCCGTTTTGTCGGGTTCCGCTTGCTGAACTTTCCGTAGTCCGTTCGATGATGGATCACTCGTTCGGACGTAAGTACCGATGGCCAATGAAATTGATCAACGTACGACCCCGGCGGGGATTATGCGCAATGAATGCGCCACCGTCCGTGAACAGCGCAGGAAGCCCGGGGCGAACGCGTGGCCGGAATTTGATCAAGCGCGTTATGTGGAGGGACTGCGAATGTCCGTACGTGTCCGCCCCCGCGATCACGGGCCCGTCAGGGGCGGGTCGGGTGCGGGGCGGTGAGGGGGGCTCGGTAACCTGACGGCTGACAGACCCTTAGGGCGGCTTTACCCCAGGCGCCCGACCCGTCCGAACCGTCCGCACGTTCAAGGAGTTGCCGCCGCCGTGAGCCGCAGCCTTCGACACGGCGCCCTCGCCGCCACTGCCATCGCGTTCTCGATCACCGCGCTCACCGCATGCGGTGCGGGCAACAACGCGCAGACGCTCGAAGTACGCCCGGACAACGCCTCCACCCGGTCCGGCGACATCAAGATCCAGAACGCCAACGTCATCACCCAGCCCGAGCGCGAGGCCAAGGGCCCGGCGGTCGTCACCGCCACGCTGTTCAACAACGGCTCCCAGGCGGAGACCCTGGAGTCCATCACCCTGAAGGGCGGCAGCGGCACCGTGCAGCTGCACCCCGCCGAGGGCTCGGGTCCGGTCGTCGTCCCGGCCGGCGGCCGGGTGATCCTGGGCGGCCAGGGCAACGCCTCCGCCGTCATCGAGAACGGCGACGAGGCCACGGAGAACGGCAACGTGCAGCCGCTGGTCTTCAAGCTCAGCCGCTCCGGCGACATCTCGCTGGCCGCCTCGGTCGTCCCGGCCAAGCACTACTTCAAGGGCTTCGGCCCCAGCGCGCTGCCCGAGCCGTCGAAGACGCCGGACGCCTCGCCGTCCGGCTCCCCCACCGGCTCCGCGTCGCCCGACGCGTCCGGGAGCCCGTCCGGCGAGGCGTCGGCCTCGTCCTCGGCCTCCGAGTCCGGCCAGCCCGGCTGAGCCGCACCCCGCACCGCACATGGCCGAGGCGCCTTCCCCGCCGGGGGGAGGCGCCTCGGCCATGTCATGCGTACGGGCCGGCCTACGGCTCGAACTTGTACCCGAGGCCCCGCACGGTCACCAGGAACCTGGGCGCGCCCGGGTCCGGCTCGATCTTGGCGCGCAGCCGCTTCACGTGGACGTCGAGGGTCTTGGTGTCGCCCACGTAGTCCGCGCCCCAGACCCGGTCGATGAGCTGCATCCGGGTCAGCACCCGGCCCGCGTTGCGCAGCAGCATCTCCAGCAGGTCGAACTCCTTCAGCGGCAGGTCGACCTTGCCGCCGGAGACCGTGACGACGTGCCGGTCGACGTCCATGCGGACCGGTCCGGCCTCCAGGGCGGCGGGGGCGACCTCCTCGGGCTCGCCGCGCCGGCGCAGCACGGCCCGGATGCGGGCGACGAGCTCGCGGGAGGAGAAGGGCTTGGTGACGTAGTCGTCGGCCCCTATCTCCAGGCCGACGACCTTGTCGATCTCGCTGTCCTTGGCGGTCACCATGATCACGGGCACGTTGGAGCGGCTGCGCAGCTGGCGGCAGACCTCGGTGCCGGGGAGTCCGGGCAGCATCAGGTCGAGCAGCACGAGGTCGGCGCCGTTGCGCTCGAACTCGTCAAGGCCGTCGGGTCCGGTGGCCGCGATGGCGACCTCGAAGCCTTCCTTGCGGAGCATGTAGGACAGGACGTCGCTGAAGGATTCCTCATCCTCGACGACAAGCACTCGGGTCACGGAAGGGCCTCCGGGGAAGGGAATGAATCGAAGGAGTCGGGGGCGGCGTCCGGGTGGGACTCCGCGTCGCCGTTGACGATGAGCGGGCCGCCGGACGCACGGTCCCGGCCGCGTGCGGAGCCCGCTTCGGGCAGCCGCAGGGTGAAGGTGGAGCCCTGTCCCTCCGAGCTCCACACGGTGACCTCCCCGCCGTGCGAGGCGGCCACGTGTTTGACGATGGCCAGGCCGAGGCCCGTACCACCGGTGGCGCGTGAGCGGGCCGGGTCGACGCGGTAGAAGCGTTCGAAGACCCGTTCCCGGTCCTTCTCGGAGATGCCGATGCCCTGGTCGGTCACGGCGATCTCGATCTCGTCCCCGCCGGGCACGACCACGCGGCGGGCGGCGATGCCGACGCGGGTGCGGGCGGGGCTGTAGTTGACGGCGTTCTCGACCAGGTTGCCCAGGGCCGCGGCGAGCTGGCCCCGGTTCCCCCATATCCGCAGTTCGGCGGTGCCGCCGGCGGCCATGGTGATCTGCTTGGAACCGGCCTGCTGGCGGCAGCGGTCGATGGCCTCGGCGACCAGCTCGTCCACGCGGACCGGCTCGGCGTCCTCCAGCGGGTCGTCGTTCTGCACCCGGGAGAGGTCGATCAGCTCCTGGACGAGGTTGGTGAGCCGGGTCGCCTCGATCTGCATGCGACGGGCGAAGTGCTCGACGGCCTCCTGGTCGTCGGAGGCGTCGAGCACGGCCTCCGAGAGCAGGGACAGGGCGCCGGTCGGGGTCTTGAGCTCATGGCTGACGTTGGCGACGAAGTCGCGCCGGACCGCCTCGATGCGGCGCGCCTCGGTGAGGTCCTCCACCAGCAGCAGCACCAGCCGGGAGCCGAGCGGAGCGACCCGCGCGGAGACCGCCAGGGCCTCGCCCCGGCCCGTGCCGCGGCGCGGGAGGTCCAGTTCGACCTGGCGTATCTCGCCGTCGCGGCGGGTGTCCCGCGCCATGTTGAGCATCGGCTCGACGGCGAGGCGGCCGCCCCGGACGAGCCCCAGCGCGTACGCGGCGGAGCTGGCCTTGACGACGCTGTCGCTCTCGTCCAGCACCACCGCGGAGGAGCTGAGCACGGACAGCACCGTGTCGACGCCCGGGGGCAGCGGGGCGCCGCTGTCGGACCGCAGGGAGGTGCGCGTCGGCTTCTTCTGGTCGCGCTCGCTCCAGCGGAACGCCAGCATGGCGATCACACCGGTACCGACACCGGCGATCGCGGCAGCTGCGGCGACCGCCGCGTTCACGTCCATGTGTCCAGGTTATGCGGCACGCCGGACACTCTCCCAGCCGTCCGGGGGCCTCCTCGGTCACTCGTCGCCCAGAGTTCACCGAGGGGCAAGGGCCGGTTCACTTGGCCGGTCGGAATCCGACGCGTACGCCCGTCACGGTGGTGTCGTGGGGTTCGGAGCCGGTCATCGGCGGGCCCCGGCCTCGGTCAAGGACTGGAGAGGGACACCCATGCGTGACGCGTACCACGAGGAACTCGACTCGATCGGCGAGGACCTGGTCGAGATGGCCCGGCTCGTCGGCTCGGCGATAGGCCGGGCCACCACGGCGATGCTCGACGCCGATCTGAAGCTGGCGGAGTCGGTGATCGCCGCCGACCAGAAGGTGGACGACCTCCAGCACGAGCTGGAGGCCCGGGCCATCGCGCTCCTGGCCCGCCAGCAGCCGGTGGCGACCGATCTGCGGATCGTGGTGACGTCGCTGCGGATGAGCGCGGACCTGGAGCGCTCGGGCGACCTCGCCCAGCACGTCGCCAAGCTGGCCCGGCTGCGCTTCCCGCAGTCCGCGGTCCCGCACGACCTGCACGCCACCATCCTGGAGATGGGCCAGCTCGCGCAGCGCCTGATGGCGAAGGCGGCCGAGGTGATCGTCACCAAGGACGTCGACCTCGCGCTCCAGCTGGAGCAGGACGACGACGAGATGGACCTGCTGCACCGCGCGCTGTTCCAGCACCTGATGGACGACCGCTGGAAGCACGGCATCGAGACGGCCGTCGACGTGACGCTGCTCGGCCGTTACTACGAGCGGTTCGCGGACCACGCGGTGTCGGTGGCGAAGCGCGTGGTCTACCTGGTGACGGGTGAGCACGCGGACGAGATCCAGCAGCCCACGCCGGTCGACGGGGCTTAGGGCCTGTCCGGGGGGCGACGGGGATTGGGAAGGCTCCGGCGCGGGAAGGGCGGGGCGCTCGTGGCCGGGCGCACGCCCGCGCGCACGGCTCGTACATACGTTCCTGCGCACGTGCGCCGTTGATGCGCCCGTCCGGGTGGGCATGCAATAGGACGGGGCGGCACGACGTGTCCGTACGCCCCGGGTCGCGGGCCCCTCGGTGGGCGTGCGGCCCTGTCGTACGCCTTGAGGAGGAACCATGGCCGACTCCCCCATGACCGAACCGGAGCGGGAGGCCCCCGCCGAGGTGGTGCCGCTGACCGTGCTCGGCGCCTGCGGCTGCGGATCGGGCTGCGGGTGCGGCTGCCAGTCCGGGGCGCCGTGCCAGTGCGGGGGCTGCTCCGGCTGACGCCGCCGGCCGCCGGCCCGTACGGGTTACGAGGGCGACGCCTCCGCCTTCGTGACCCGTGCCCCGGCCGGCCGCGCCGGTGCGGCGGTCTCCGCCACCGCGGTCTCCGCCGTCGGCAGGCCGCGCATGAGCAGCCAGTAGCCGGCGGAGGCCACCGTGCCCAGGAGGGCGGTGGTCGCCCACAGCCAGCCGGCGCCGAAGTGGTCGATGACCACACCGGACATCAGCGGGGCGATGAGCGCGGCGGCCGACCAGGACAGGGTGTACATGCCCTGGTAGCGGCCCCTGCCGTGGGCCGGGGACAGCTGGACGACCAGGCCGTTCTGCACGGGCGCGTTGATGATCTCGGCGACCGTCCACACGCTGATGGTCAGCGCGTACACCCCGACGGAACCGGCGAAGGCCGTCAGCCCGAACCCGTACCCCGCGAGCAGCGAGGAGGCGACGAGCAGCCGGCGCGGGTCGCGGCTCTGGATGAACCGGGTGACGGGGATCTGGAGCACGACGATGAGGACGCCGTTGACGGCGATCGCCGTACCGAAGTCGGAGCTGCTGAGCCCGTCCGCGCCCATGGCCACCGGCAGGCCCACGTAACCCTGCTGGAAGATCAGCGCGATCACGAACGACAGGCCGACGACGCCCATGAACCGTCCGTCGCGCAGCACGGTGGAGAGCCGTACGCCGTCGTCGGCGGGCGCCCCGCCGGCCGTGGGCCCGCCGGACCGCTCCGGGCGGGATTCCGGCACCTTCAGGAAGACGACGACCGCGCAGACCAGGGTCAACGCGGCCTCGCCGACGAAGCCCGCGAGATAGCTGTACTCGGCGACGAACCCGGCACCGGCGGAGGAGACCGCGAAGCCGAGGTTAATGGCCCAGTAGTTGAGGGAGAAGGCCCGCACCCGGTCCTTCGCGGGGACAATGTCCGCGATCATCGCCTGGACCGCCGGGCGGGAGGCGTTGCTCGCCATGCCGACGAGGAAGGCGACCCCGGCGATGGCCGCCGGATGCGTCATGAAGCCGAGCACGGCGACCGCGGCGGCGGTGGAGAGCTGAGCGGCGAGCATGGTGGGCCGCCGCCCGATGCGGTCGGTCAGCACCCCGGCCCCGAGCGAGGAGACGACCCCGCCGAGCCCGTGCAGGGCGGCGACGAGACCGGCGTACGAGGCGGAGTAGCCGCGGTCCAGGGTCAGATACAGGGCCATGAAGGTGGCGACGAACCCGCCCAGGCGGTTGACCAGGGTGCTGGTCCACAGCCACCAGAACTCCCTGGGGAGCCCGGAGACGGTTTCCCGGGTGGCACGGGTGGCCCGTCCGAGACCGGTGGCAGACATACGGGTTCCCCCCAGGGACGTACGACGGATGACGCCGGGGGAAGTAAGAGGCCCACCGACGGTCCGAACATTACGAATCCGTGGGAGGCCGCTGCCACTCAATTGACGCGCCCCGTCAAACGACGGAAGACCCCTCCTCCGGTCCCCTCCGGCCCTGTCCGCTCTGTGACCGGTCGCGCGCGGCTCGGACGGGTTCGATTACGCTCGGACTCATGGCCGACGCACCGTACAAGCTGATCCTCCTCCGCCACGGCGAGAGCGAGTGGAACGCGAAGAACCTGTTCACCGGATGGGTGGACGTCAACCTCACCGAGAAGGGCGAGAAGGAGGCGGTCCGCGGCGGTGAGCTGCTGAAGGACGCCGGCCTGCTCCCCGATGTGCTGCACACCTCCCTCCAGAAGCGCGCCATCCGCACCGCCCAGCTCGCGCTGGAGGCCGCGGACCGCCACTGGATCCCCGTCCACCGCTCCTGGCGTCTGAACGAGCGCCACTACGGTGCGCTCCAGGGCAAGGACAAGGCGCAGACGCTCGCCGAGTTCGGCGAGGAGCAGTTCATGCTCTGGCGCCGCTCGTACGACACCCCGCCGCCCGCCCTCGAGGACGGCACCGAGTTCTCCCAGAGCGACGACGCGCGCTACGCGACGATCCCGCCGGAGATCCGCCCGCGCACGGAGTGCCTGAAGGACGTCGTCACGCGCATGCTGCCGTACTGGTACGACGGCATCGTCCCGGACCTCCTGACCGGCCGCACGGTCCTGGTCGCCGCCCACGGCAACAGCCTCCGCGCCCTCGTCAAGCACCTCGACGGCATCTCCGACGCCGACATCGCGGGCCTGAACATCCCCACGGGCATCCCGCTCACCTACGAACTCGACGCGGAGTTCCGCCCCCTGAACCCGGGCGGCACCTACCTCGACGCGGACGCGGCCAAGGCCGCCATCGAGGCCGTGAAGAACCAGGGCAAGAAGTAACACCTGCCCCGAGAAGCCCCCGCCCCGGATCACCGGGGCGGGGGCTTCTTCGTGCTCCGGAACTCCCGGGCGGAAGTGACGCGCGTCACCCCGCCCCCGTACCCTGTGGCCCATGCGGGGAAGAGCGGGAGGGCGGTCATGGGTGAGCCTTTGAAGACCTTTGTCGGGGGTGCCGAGGTCGAGGTGCCCAACAGCATTCCGGCGATCCGGGACGCGTTGCCGGAGGGGCTGCGGGCGGAGTTCGAGCGGGCCATCAATGAGGCGGGGGTGCATGAGATCCAGGCCGTGATGCGGCACTGGATGCTGGAGGCCGTGCCCGATCCGGAGGCAGAGCGAATTCTGGACCGGCTGGCGCGGGACGAGGCCGAGAGGCGGAGCGTCGCTTGAGCTTCCGGATCTCCTACGCGCCGCCCGCCGACGACACCCTTGCCAAGATGGCGGACGGTGAAACATTCCGGGCCGGGATGGCGGCGACCCTGGGCCATGAGCCCTATGGGCACGGGTCGACCGCCGTCAAAGGGGAGCACGATCGCCGGGAGGCGACGGTCGCCGGGGCGATCGTGCTCTATTACGTCTCCGGTTCGGTCCTCACCGTCACCGTCGTACGGCTCGTTCCGCTTCCTTGACGGAAGGTCAGGCGAGCTTCTTCGCCTGGGCGTCGATCACCGCGGTCGGCAGGTCGAAGTCCTCGCCGGAACCCGCGGCCGCGAGGTTCATCGAGCTGAGCGTGGCGAGCGTCGCGCCCTGACGCAGCGCGGTGAGCTTGAGCGTGTTCTTCTCGCCGTCCGACTCCACCGTCACCGTCCAGGCCGCCGCCTCCTCGCCGCCCTTGACCTGCTCCTCCGCGATCTTGGCGACCTTCTGCTTGTCCCCGCCGACCGTGAGCGTGAAGCCGCCCGCGCAGTCCGTCGCGGCGGTGCGCAGCGCGGCCAGCGTCTCCTCGGCGCCCTTGCCGTCGTACGACGCGAGCGTGGTCATCGTGGTCGTGATGTCGAAGGCGGCCTTGAACGCCTCCTCCGGATCGGCGATGTCCTTGTCCGCGCCCTTCTTCGGCACGCTGGCCACCTTGCGCTGCGTCGAGGCGACGGGCGAACCGGCCTTGGCACCCATCAGCGCGTCGCCGAAGACGTCGCAGGACTCCTTGTCCGCGGTCACGTCCTTGGCGTCGATCAGGTCGGCCGGACCGGCCTTGGTGATCTTGTGGTCCTTGACGTCGCCCTGCGCCAGCGAGACCTGCTCCAGCTCGGCGGCGGACAGCGCCTTCGCGGGGGCCGCCGCGCCCTTGTCGGCGCCCTTCTCCGAAGGCTGGGCCGAGGAGCCCGCCGCCTTGTCGGCGCCCTTGTCGTCGCCGTCCGAACCGCAGGCGGCGGTGAACAGCGCCAGGGACATCACGGTGGCGGCAACGGCGGTACGGCGTATGACAGTGGGTCGCATGGCCCGTCCTTCTGCTCAAAGTGTTTCGCCCGCACGCGAGCAGCCCCGCCGGGTTCGGCGCGGCTGAAATGGGGGTGCGTGGGGGTGATCCAACTCTATGAGCCCGCTGTGGTTTGGCAATCCTTTACCTTGGGCATCGCACGTGATCGTGACGACGTCGTGATCACTTCGCGCACACCGTTCAGGGGGAGCCCGCCGTGCCGATCGATTCCGTTCCCGCCGATGTCCTCGGCGCGTTGGGCACACCGCCCGGCCTGGTCGCCTCCTGCGAACCGCTCACCGGGGGCACATACAACGCCGTCAGCCGCGTCCGGCTGACGGACGGGCGGGACTGGGTGGTGAAAGTGCCGCCGCCGGCCGCCGGGGACTGCCTGTCGTACGAACACGACCTGCTGGTCAACGAGGTGACGTTCTACCGGGCCGCCGCCGACGAGACCTCCGTGCCCCACGTCGTACGCGCCGAACTCGACCCGGCCGCCGCCACCGGCCCGTACGTGGTCATGTCCGCCCGCCCCGGCCGCCCCTGGCACGAGCTGACCGGCGCGATGGCCGACGGCGAGGAGGCGCGGCTGCGCACCGAGCTCGGGCGGATCGTCGGCCGGCTGCACGGCGTGCCCGCGCCGGGCGGCTTCGGCTATCCCTCGCAGGCGCTCGGCCCGCTCGCGCCCAGCTGGCGGCAGGCTTTCACCACGATGACGGACGCGGTCCTGGCCGACGCGCGGACGTACGCGGCCCGGCTGCCCCGTACGGCGGCGGAGACCGGCGCGGTGCTCGGCGCAGCCGCGTACGCACTGGACGACGTGACCCGGCCCGCCCTGGTCCACTTCGACCTGTGGCAGGGGAACATCCTGGTCACCGGTGAGCCGGGCGCCCGGTGGGTGGGCGGGGTCATCGACGGGGAGCGGATGTTCTGGGGCGACCCGGCCGCCGACTTCGTGTCGCTCGCTCTGCTGGGTGACATCGCGGACGACAAGGATTTCCTCGCCGGTTACGGGGAAGAGGCGCCGGGCGGGCCCGTGGAGTTCGACGGCTCGCTGCGGCTGCGGCTCGCGCTCTACCGGGCGTATCTGTACCTGATCATGCTGATCGAGACCGTTCCGCGCGGCACGTCCGGGGACCGGCTGGAGTGGACCTGGAACGAGGTCGCGCCCCGCCTGGAGGCCACACTGAAGGAGATCGAGTCGGCGACGCGCGTACGGGGGTGACGCGAGGTCAGTCCGCGGAGCGCCGGGTGAGGTGCGCGAAGGCGTCGAGATTGCGGGTGGACTCACCGCGCGAGACCCGCCAGGCGTACTCCTTGCGGATCGCGGTCGCGAAGCCGATCTCCAGCAGGGAGTTGAAGGCGCCGTCCGCCGCCTCCAGCACGGAGCCGAGCAGCCGGTCCACCTCCTCGGGCGTCACCACGGACAGCGGCAGCTTGCCGGTGAGGTAGATGTCCCCGAGCGGGTCGATCGCGTAACTCACGCCGAAGAGGCGCAGGTTCCGTTCCAGCAGCCAGCGGTGCACCGCCGCGTCGTTCTCGTCGGGGTGCCGGATGACGAAGGCGTTGAGGGAGAGGCTGTGCGCGCCGACGATCAGTGAGCAGGTGGTCGACAGCTTGCGGGTGCCGGGGAGCTGGACGACGTAGTTGCCCGGTGCGGGGCTCTCCCAGTCGAGCCCGGCGTCGGCGAAGCTCGCTTCGAGGACCTGGGCGGCCCGGGTGGCCTCGTTCTTCGCCGGTACGGGTGCGTCAGCCATGTTTCGAGCGTACGTCAGGTGGCAAAGGCGCGCGGTCGGGACCGGTGGTGAGGAGGGTTACGCGTGAACGGACGCGGGAAGAGGCCGCCGGGCTGTTACGCGTGACGCGTGCGGGCCCGCCTGCGGTGTTCCTGGATCGCGGCCGTGTACACCTCCGCGGTGGCGGCCGCCGCCGTGTCCCAGCCGAACCGCTGGGCGTGCTCCGCCGCCGCCCCGCCCATCCGGGCGACCAGCTCCGGCGCCTGCGCGAACCGCTCCAGCGCCTGGGCGTACGCGGCCGGATCGTGCCCCGGTATCAGGAAGCCGCTGACCCCGTCGCGCACGGCCACCGGGAGGCCGCCCACGGCCGCCGCGACGACCGGCGTCCCGGCCGCCTGGGCCTCGACCGCGACGAGCCCGAAGGACTCGCTGTACGAGGGCATGACGAGCACGGACGCGGCCCGGAACCAGTCGGCGAGCTGGTCCTGCCCGACCGGCGGGTGGAACCGTACGACGTCCGCGATGCCCAGCCGGGCCGCGAGCTTCTGCAGCCCCTCCGGCTTCGCGAGGCCGCTGCCGCTGGGGCCGCCGACGACGGGCACCACGATCCGGGACCGCAGCGAGGGGTCCCGGTCGAGCAGCACGGCGACCGCCCGCAGCAGCACGTCGGGCGCCTTCAGCGGCTGTATGCGGCCGGCGAAGAGGGGGATCAGGGCGTCCTGCGGAAGGCCGAGACGGGCGCGGGCGGCGGCCCGGCCGTCACCGGGGCGGAAGCGGTCGAGGTTGACACCGGGATGGACGACGGCGACGGCCTGCGGGTCGGCGTCGTAGAACCGGACCAGCTCGCCCGCCTCCTCGGCGGTGTTGGCGATCAGCCGGTCGGCGGCGTCCACGATCTGGGTCTCGCCGATGACGCGGGCGGCGGGCTCGGGGCTGTCGCCCTCGGCGAGCGCGGCGTTCTTCACCTTCGCCATGGTGTGCATGGCGTGCACGAGGGGAACGCCCCAGCGCTGCGCTGCCAGCCAGCCGACGTGCCCGGAGAGCCAGTAGTGGGAATGGACGAGGTCGTAATAACCGGGACGCTGACCGGCCCACGCCTGCATCACCCCGTGGGTGAAGGCGCAGAGCTGCGCGGGCAGCTCCTCCTTGGCCAGACCCTCGTACGGCCCCGCGTCGACGTGCCGGACGAGGACACCGGGCGCCAGGTCCACTGCGGAGGGCAGCCCTCCGGTGGTGGAGCGGGTGAAGATCTCGACCTCGATGTTGATCGCGGCGAGCCGCTTGGCCAGCTCCACGATGTACACGTTCATCCCGCCGGCGTCGCCCGTCCCCGGCTGGTGCAGCGGGGAGGTGTGCACGGAGAGCATCGCGATGCGGCGGGGCCTGCGGTGACCGGCGGTGAAGGAGCCGGTGAGACCGGCGGGGAACCTGAGACGCGGTGCGCCACGGCTGGTGCCGAGCCGAGAGACGTACTGGGTCACGTCGTCCGTCCTCCTCGCTGGGCCCCGGTGCCGGCGCGGTTCACGGCATGGCACCGAAGGGGCACACGGTCCCTTCGAAGGTGGGGAACAGCGGAATCCCTCCTTTCATTTCCGCTTTGCCAAATCATTACGGCACAAACGCGGGGGCCGTCCCGATGCTCTCCCGCCCGCCCGGCGCCCGCATCCGCCCGGATCGTTACGCTCTGTGTCATGCGCCCGATCGGCACCGCGACCCGCGGGACCACCAATCCGAACCGGCTGCGCCGCATGGACCGCTGGATCGCCGCCACGCACGGCCCCGCCCTGCGCCGCGCCGACACCCCCGTCGCCGTCGACCTCGGTTACGGGGCCGCGCCCTGGACCGCCGTCGAGCTGCTGGAGCGCCTGCGCACCGCCGAACCGCGTACGGCGGTGGTCGGCATCGAGATCTCCCCGGAGCGGGTCGCCGCCGCGCAGCCGTACGCCCGCGAGGGCCTCACCTTCCGGCACGGGGGCTTCGAGATCCCGTTGCCGGAGCGGCCCTCCCTGATCCGGGCAGCGAATGTGCTGCGCCAGTACGACGAGGGCGAGGTGGCCGGGGTCTGGCGGCGGCTGTGCGAGCGGCTGGCGCCGGGCGGGCTGCTGGTGGAGGGCACCTGCGACGAGATCGGGCGGCGGCACGTGTGGGTGGCGCTGGGTCCTGAGGGGCCGCGCACGGTGACCTTCGCGACCCGGCTCGGCTCGCTGGACCGGCCGTCCGATCTCGCCGAACGGCTGCCGAAGGCGCTGATCCACCGCAATGTCCCGGGTGAGCGGGTGCACGCCTTCCTGCGCGACTTCGACCGGGCGTGGGCGGCCGCGGCGCCCTACGCCTCGCTGGGGGCCCGGCAGCGCTGGATCACCGCGGTGCGGGCGCTCTCGGGCGACTGGCCGCTGACGGACGGGGTGCGGCGGTGGCGCCAGGGCGAGGTCACGGTGGCGTGGGGGGCGCTGGAACCCGGGGGGTGGTGAGGGGGCGCACTCGGGCGGCGCGGGGGCGCGTTCTCGTCGCGCCGGGATTCACCCCTGCGGTGGGAACGGCCGGCGGGCATCGTTCGTCGGAGTGAGTGGGGACGTCGGGGGCGCGGGGGTGGCGGGGAGTGACGGAAGAGCGAAGTGCCGCCCGAAGGCCGGAGTGTGTCTGCCTCTGTTGCTTTTCAGTACGGCATGGCACGATCTGGTCGACGCCACATGTTACTGACGGTTAATCAGTTTTCTGGTACTGCTCGAACAGTTGGGAACTGCTCGGAGGGGGAGCTCGTGTACCGACGCCACTGTGCCGCCGCCGCGATGACTCTGGTCTGCGCGCTGGCGGTCCTCGCCTCGCCGGTCCAGGCATTCGCCGCACCGACACCGCCGGGGTCCGCCGACGGCGGCGGGAAGAGCCTGGAACAGGTGCGCGCGGAGATCGACGAGCTGTACCTGGAGGCGGGCGCCGCCACGGACGCGTACAACCTCGCCGAGGAGAAGGCCAAGAAGCAGTCGGGCGAGCTGGTCGGGCTGGCGCAGTCGATAGTCGAGGGCCGGGCGAAGATCGCCGCGCTCAAGGACCGGGCCGGCGCCCAGGCCCGCGAGGAGTACCGCAACGCCGGGCTCCCGCCGGGCGCGCGACTCATGCTCAGCGGCGACCCGCAGCTCTTCCTCGACGGCATCAGCCGCACCCGCCAGGGCCAGCAGGCCGGCAAGGGGCTCCTGGAGGAACTGACCAGGACGCAGCAGGACCTGGAGACGTACACCAAGGACGCCAGCACCAACTGGACCAAGCTGGAAGCCAGCCGGGTCAAGCAGGCCAAGGCCAAGAAGAAGATCAACTCGCAGATAGCGGCGGCGAAGAAGCTGGAGTCGCGGCTGGAGAAGGAGGAGCGCGCCCGGCTCCTCGAACTGGAGCAGGAGGCGGCGCGGCAGGCGCAGACCGCCTGGCTCGACTCCGGCGCGCTGCAGGAGATCAACCGGGACGCGAGCCCGCTCGGCAAGCAGGCGGTGGCCTTCGCGACCGCGCAGATCGGCAAGCCGTACGTGTGGGGCGCGGAGGGCCCCAAGTCGTACGACTGCTCCGGGCTGACGTCCCAGGCGTGGGCGGCCGCGGGCCGCCCGATCCCGCGCACCTCGCAGGAGCAGTGGCGGCTGCTGCCGCACATCGCGATCAAGGACATGCGCCCCGGCGACCTGATCATCTACCACGCCGACGCCACCCACGTCGGCATGTACGTGGGCAACGGCCAGATCATCCACGCCCCGCGCCCCGGCCGCGACGTCACCCTGGCGGGCGCGGGCTCGATGCAGATACTCGGCGTGGTCCGCCCCGACGCGTAGTCCTTGGGCGGACGGCGGCTCGGGGTGCGGTGCCGCGCCGGACACGGGTGCCCCTGGCGGGGGGGGGGGGGGCGGCTGCGGCTGCCCGTACCGATGCGGGGGCGCGCCGCCGCGCGTCGGACCCGTTGCCCCTGGCGGGGCGACCCGCGCTTGGTCGGGCGAGGCGCGGGAGCCGGGACGCGGCGGCACGCCGGACGCGGGTGCCCCTGGCGGGGCGGCTGCGCCCGGGCGGGCGAGGCACTGACACCTAGCCCAGGGAGGCAGCGGCGCGCCCGGGCGCGCGAGGCGCCGGAGCCGGGACGCGGCGGCACGCCGGACGCAGTTCGCCCCCGGCGGGGCGGTTGCGCCCGGGCGGGGGCGGCACCGCGACCGGGACGCGGCAGCGCGGCCGTCGGGACCGGCAGGCGGGTGCCTCGGAGCTGCGGGGGCTTCCGCTCGGCCTGGCGCCTGCGGGCGCGCGTCCCGGGCCGGGCCCTCGACGCATGCGCGTCGGCGCAGCCGACCCCGCAGGGCCCGGGTGGGGTGACCTTTGTCATGTCGGGATCGGCCGCCTCCGCGCGGCCCACCGTGCCTGATCCGTGGTGGGACGCGGCTTATGGCGGTGCATATGCCAGGCGTGGCGGGCGGGTCGGCATTCCGTTCCCCTGGTCCGGACCGCTATGGTCCCCGTCTGGCGGGACGTCGTTCGTCGCTCCGCCGCGCCCTCGGGGGGAGGGAAGGAAACCCGAACCGATGCCCGTACCCGTACCGCAGCCGTGTTCCGCGCCCGCTGCGGAGAACAGCTCCGGCGCCGGCCTCACCCTCCTCGTGATCGAGGACGACCCGGCGGGCACCTTCACCGCTCCGGAGCTCTCCACCGCGGCCGGTGCCCGGGTCCGTATCCGTGCCGCCCGGAACCTCACCGAGGCGGGCCGGCTCCTCACCGACGACGTGGACTGCATCCTGCTCGACCTGGCCCTGCCGGCCGGCGCCGAGGCGCGGGGCGACGGCGAGGGCGAGCAGGACGGCCTCGCGACGCTCAAGCACGTCCTGCGGATCGCACCCCGGCACGCCGTCCTCGCCCTCACCGCGGAGGACGACGCCGAGCTGGCCGCCGAGGCGGTCCGGGTGGGCGCGCAGGACTATCTCTTCCGGGGCGAGCTGGACAGCAGGCTGCTGAGCCGGGCCATCCGCTACGCCGTCGAACGCAAACGGGCCGACGTCGCACAGCACCAGCTCACCGAGTCCCGACTGCGCGCCCAGGAGAACGCCCGGCTGGAACGCGGGCTGCTCCCGACCCCGCTCCTCGACGGCTCCGACCTGCGCTTCGCGGCGCGCTACCGCCCGGGCCGCAGCCGCGCGCTGCTGGGCGGGGACTTCTACGACACCGTCCGCACCCCGGACGGCACGGTGCACGCGATGATCGGCGACGTCTGCGGCCACGGCCCGGACGAGGCCGCGCTCGGCGTGGAACTGCGCATAGCGTGGCGCGCGTTGACGCTGGCGGGGCTGTGCGGCGACGAGCTGCTGTCCACGCTCCAGGAGGTCCTGGAGCACGAGCGGGAAAGCGAGGAGATCTTCGCGACGCTCTGCACGGTGGACATCGCCCCGGACGGCCGCCGCGCTGGCCTGTGCCTGGCCGGGCACCCCGCGCCGCTGATCGCCCGCCACGGACGGGCGGCGCAGCTGCTCCCGTACGAGGACGGCGGACCGGCCCTGGGCCTGCTGCCGCGTGCGCGGTGGCCGCGTCGGCAGGTGGAGCTGGGCGGCGCCTGGAGCCTGATGATGTACACGGACGGCCTGATCGAGGGCCGCGTCGGCGACGGCACGCAGCGCCTCGGCCAGGACGGCATGGTGGCGATGATCAACCGGCAGCTCGCCGAGGGCCTGACCGGCGAGGAGCTGCTGGAGGCGGCGGTCACCCAGGTGCGGGAGCTGAACGGCGGCGAGCTGACGGACGACGTCGCGGTCCTGCTGCTCGACCGCGACCAGGACACCGCCCGGTCCCGGCCCCCGGTCGGCGCGCGGAGCGTGAACATCCCGCGCCCGCGCCCGGCCTCACCGGCGGCGGCTCAGCGCCCGCCGTTGTAGGGCCCGTACGGGCCGTCGCTGCTGGATCCGCCGCGTCGGCGGCCACCGCCGCTGACGGCCTTGAGGGCGGGCCGTACGTCCACGAAGAAGACGATGGTGGCGATCAGCCCGGCGATCTGCAGGAAGATGAAGATGGGCCAGAGGTTCACCGCGACCACGATGCCGAGAATGATCAGCCAGAAGGACTTCTTCTGCTTGTCCGCGGCGCGGTAGGCGTCCTCGCGGGCCATCAGGGCCATGACCAGCGCGACCACGGCGAGGACGAGCATGGCCGCGGAGAGCAGCCCGAGGAACGAGTTGAAGCCGTCGAGCAACATGATGTGCACCGCCTAGTCGGGTGAAAGCGCCTCGCGGCCAAGGTACCGGGACAACGAACGGGCCACCCGGAATGTGCCCGCCCGCCGCCCCGGCACACCTGCCGGGGGCATCGGTGCTACTTGCCGGAGGGCGGGGTGGCCTTCTTCGCGGCGGGCTTCCGCGCCGGAGCCTTCTTGGCGGCGGCGGGCTTGGCAGCGGCGGCGGGCTTCGGCTTCGCGGCGGCCGGCTTGGCCGTGGTGGCGGGCTTGACGGCGGCCGGCTTCGCGGCGGGAGCGGCCTTCGCGGGGGCGGCCGGCTTCGGCGCGGCAGCCGGCTCGGACTCCTTGCGCGGCTCCACGACGACGGCGATCTCCACGATCTCGTCGGCGGTCTCGCCCCGCCACGTCCGCACGGTGCGCTCGCCGCGCTCGGCGACCTTCTCGTACGTCTCCCGGGCCCGTACGGCGTACTCGGCGGCGACGCCCACCCCACGCAGCGCCAGGTCCTGGGCGTTCTCGCCGAGCTTCTTCAGGTCGGTGTCGAAGGCGCCGATCACCTCGGTGACCTTGGCCTGGAGAACGGACTGCGCCTCCCGGGCCTGCTCGGTGACCTTCTCCTGCACGACCTTGGGGTCGGTGTTCCGTACCGCCTCGATCCGCTCCGGGGCCTCGGCCCGCAGCTGGTCGAGCAGCGCGGGCACCTTGCGGGCCTGGCGCACGGCGAGGTCGGCGGTGCCGGCGGCGAAGTAGAGGGGGGTCGGGTCGGTGAGGGTCTTGCGCAGGTCATCGGTGATGGCCATGACTGTGGTCCTCCCGGATCATCAGACTGGGTGTGAGGGTGATGGAGCTCTCAAGCTGTATCGGCAGCACTGCCGTCGGCATTGAAAGGAGCGTCTGCCCCGGCCTCGTCGTCCAACCCGTTCTCCTTGCGGAAGGACGCGTAGATCTGGAGCAGCACGCTCTTCTGGCGCTCGTTGATCGACGGATCGGCGAGGATCACCGCCCGCGTCTCCAGCTCGTCCTGCTGCCGCTCGTCCAGAATCCCGGCCCGTACGTACAGGGTCTCGGCGGAGATGCGCAGCGCCTTGGCGACCTGCTGCAACACCTCGGCGCTCGGCTTGCGCAGCCCGCGCTCGATCTGGCTGAGGTAGGGGTTGGACACGCCGGCGGCATCGGCGAGCTGCCGCAGGGAGAGCTGCGCACTGCGGCGCTGCTCCCGCAGATACTCGCCGAGATTGCCGACGTTGAGTGAGGCCATGCCTCGATGCTGCCTACCCTTGCTAACTTTTGCAAGCAGCCGCTTGCAAAAGTGTTCCACGTTACTCGCCTGCGAGACCGGCCTGCCCATCGTCCCCGGCGAGCGGCGGCCCCGGACCGGCAGGATGGGTGGATGGGAAACGTGTCGTTACGCCGCCTCGACCTCGGGTACTTCGTCCGGCCCGCCTCGGAGACGGGCGGCCCGCAGCCGCGCGTCGAGCCCGTCCTCGGCTACCTGGTCCGGCACGAGAAGGGGCTGATCCTCTTCGATACCGGTATCGGTGACGCGGGTCCGGAGACCGAGGCGCACTACCGGCCCCGGCGGCGGGCGTTGCGGGAGGCCCTGTCGGGAGCCGGGGTCGGGCTCGACGACATCTCCCTGGTCGTCAACTGCCATCTGCACTTCGACCATTGCGGCGGGAACCCCCTCCTGGGCGGCCGGCCCATCCTGGTCCAGGACGTCGAACTGGCCACCGCCCGCGCGGGCGACTACACCGTCGACGCGCTGATCGACTTTCCGGGTGCGGTGTACGAGGAAGTCAGCGGCGAAGCCGAGATCTGGCCAGGAGTCCGGATCGTTCCGACGCCCGGGCACACCGACGGGCACCAGTCGCTGGTGGTCCGGCAGAGCGACGGCACGGTGGTCCTCGCCGGGCAGGCGCACGACTTCGCCTCCCACTTCGCGTCCGACCAGCTGGCGCGCCAGGCGGCGCTGGACGGCGTGGAGCCGCCGCTTCCGCCGTATCGGCCCTGGCTGGACCGGCTGGCCGACTTCGACCCGCGCCGTGTGCTCTTCGCGCACGACTGCTCGGTCTGGGAGCCGGGCCGGTCCTGAACGAGCCGGAGACCCGTACATGGCTCCTGGACGGTACGGAGGCACAGCGGGCGGTCCTCACAGTGGAGCCCGTCCTCCTCCTCAGCCGCGCCCCCCGAGGAACCCCGCCACCACCGCCCCGAACGCCTCCGCGTCGTCCGCCCACGGATAGTGCCCCGCCCCCGGCTGCACGACGAGCGCGGCGTCCCGGAACAGTTCGGCGAACGCGGTCACCGCACGTGGCGGGCTGTTCAGGTCGTACGCGCCGGCCAGCAGCAGGACGGGCGCGGTGAGAGAGGCGAGGGCCTTGCGGGTGGCCGGCGGATCGAACGCCCCCTCGGCGCCGAAGAGGGCGACGGACTCCGGGTTGCCGGGGCGGCCGAGCGCCTGCAAGCGGCGGGCCGCGTCGTCCCAGCGGCCGTGGAAGAACGGCTCGACGGCCTCCCAGTCCGTGCCGTTCCCGCGTGTGATCGCCTCCAGCGCGGGGAAGGCCGCCGGGAACCACGGTTCGCCGCTCCTCAGCCGCGCGAGCGCCCGCCGCTCGTCCCCGGTGACGTCGATGCCGACCGCCCGCGTGCTCGGGGCGATCAGGGCCAGCCCGCCGATCCGGTCCGGGTGGCGCTCCGCGTACCGCACCGCGATGTTCGCCCCGGCGGAGTGGCCGAGCAGATCGACGCGGTCGAGCCCGAGGTGGCGGCGCAGCGCCTCCACGTCCTCGGCCAGGCGGTCGCAGCGGTACGTGGAGACGTCCGCCGGGACCGCCGAGCCGCCGTTGCCCCGCAGGTCGGGGACGACGAGGCGGCGGTGGGCCGACAGTCCGCCGAGGTCGCCCAGATAGCGGGAGTCGGCCGGACCGCCAGGCACGCAGACGACCGGGTCGCCGGGGCCGTCCCCGTACGTCCGGTAGGCGAGCAGGGTGCCGTCGGGCGCGGTGAAGGTGTGCGTGGTCATGAGGGCAGAGTGACAGTAATAACCGGGTTGTACAACCTGGTTATGGGGTCCCGGTATATAACTGGGTTGTGGCAGGCGATCCGACGCAGCAGAAGAACAGCTCCCCCGCGCTCACCGAGGCGCAGGCCGCGCGCATGCTCGCCGGGATGAACGAGGTCATCCGCGCGGGCGAGGAGGCGCGTCGGCTGCGCACCGAGATGGTCAAGGTGCTCGCCGACCTCGGCTGGACCCAGGAGCGCATCGCCCGTCTCACCGGGATGAGCCAGCCCGCCGTCTCCAAGCAGGTGGTCAAACACCGCGACGCCGGACCGGCCCGGCCCCTCGGCCTCGCGCTCGGGCAGGGCGACCCCCCGTGGCTGGAGGGGCGACTGTGGGGCGTCGCCGAGGACATCGCGGAGACGTACGGCTCGGCCGCGCGCTGTCACCCCGTCGTCGAGGCCCTCGCGCGCGGCCGGCAGCGCCTGACGCCCGAGAACACCGACGCGCTGCGGCGGCTCGTCGAGGAGGACCTGCGGCGGTACGGGGACGGGCTGGCGGCGCACCGGGCCGCGTACGACGAGATCAGCCGTGCGCTCGACGTGCCGTCACGGACCGCCGGCACGCCGCCCGGCTCCGCGTCCGTACGCCGTACGCTCGCCCACCGCCTGCAACTAGACCGGCTCCGGGGTGGCGACGACCTGCCCTCCCACCCCTAGGGCCTGCTCGGCCTGCTGGCCGTACGGGCCCGGCGGCGCGGGCCGGCCGGATCGGCGATGGGGGCCGCGCTGGCCGCGTGCGACGAGGCGTTCCGGGCGACCGCCCACGAGTCGTACTACGAGATCCGCGCACAGGCGGACCGGCAGGCGCCGATGGCCTCGCCCGACGACGCGTGGCGGCCCCTGGACGCCCTGCCGCGCACGCGCCGAGCCCAAGGGCCCCGGAGCCCCGGGAGGGCGTTCCTCCGCTGGTGGCGCCGGGGCTGACCCGCCTCAGAACACGTCCGGGCACCAGGCCCGCCGCGCCGCCCGGAACACCGCGTCCGCCTTCGCCGTCGCGCCCGGGGTCAGCTCCTCCACCAGCCCCAGCGCCGCCAGCCGCAGGGCCGATTCGTCGCCCAGCCAGAGCGTCCCCAGCTCCCGGACGTCCAGCGCCAGGTCCGCCGAGCGCGTCGTCGGCGCGCAGGTGGCGCCGTCCGGGGTGGCGTCCAGGTGGAAGCGGCCGGCCGCGAAGCCCGCCGCGTCCCGGATCTCCAGGACCAGCGACCCGGGCACCGCGTAGGTACGGGCCTCAAGGGCGCGTACGACGTCCAGGACGCGCACCCACAGGAAGTCCGCCTGCGTCACCACACGCGCCGCGCGCGGGTCCGGCAGCAGCAGCGGGAGCAGGTCGTCCGCCGGGCGGATGCCGGTACGGATGGTGGAGATCCAGTCCACCGAGCACAGGAAGTGCCAGAGCGCGCGCTCCGCCGCCGGGGTCACCGCGATCATGTCGCGCACCTTCGCACCGTTCAGCGGCTGCTTCGCGTCGCCCCAGTTGTCGTCGGCGCGGTAGATCAGCAGGCCGTCGACCGTGCCGTCCGCGCCCCGGTACACAGCGTAGAAGGGTTCGGTCCAGTGGTCGTGCGGGAAGAGCTGCTGTCCCGTGAGCAGGTTCCACCAGCGGTCGTCCCGGCTGACCGCCCCGTGCTGCCGGGCCCGCAGCCGGTCGTGCAGTACGGGGCCCAGCTTCCGGACCTCCGCGCCGTCCACCAGGTCGATCCGGCCGCCGTCCCCGTCCGCCGGGACCCTGCGGTGCGGGTCGAGGCCCGTGCGGTGGACGTCGACCTCCCACACGGTCGCCTGGGCCGCCGGGCCGAAGCCGTACCTGCCGTAGATCGGGTACTCGGCGGCGATCAGCGTCGCCGCCACGTCCCCGCCCTCCTTCGCCTCCGCGAGGTCCGCCGCCATCATCCGCGAGAGCAGACCGCGTCGCCGGTGGGTCGGCGAGACGGTGACGTTGGTGACCGCGTCGGTCGGCACGGTGGCACCGCCGACCACCGTCAGCTCCTGGGCGAAGGAACGGAACGTGGCCACGCACCGCCCCGCGTCGAACGCCCCGCGCGTACGCGAGAGGTCCATGTACGCCAGGCGCCCCGACACCTCCTCCTCCGGCGGTGTGGGCGGCCTGAGGAAGCCGGTGTTCAGGGCGCGCAGCCAGTCGGGGAACTCGAACGGGGTGACGGTACGGATATCGAGGGCGTTCATGCGCCCCACGCTAGGCAGCGCACTACGGGATGTCGCCCGGTTTTGGCGCCCGTGCGCGCGGGAAGAGCCGGGGCTCAGAAAGCCGCCCGGATCTCCCCCACCTCCACCCCGCCGCCCAGCAGCGGCGCCCGGCCGATCCGCCCGACCACCGGGGCGTCGATCCCCAGCAGCCCCAGCGCCCGGGCCAGGACCGGGCCCAGTGCCCGGGTGGAGCCGTCATCGATCTTGAAGGCCAGGGCCCGGCCGTCCGCCAGGGCCACCGCCTGCACGGCCTCCGCGCCCATCTTCGACAGGGTGCCGGGCACCTCGCGCATCAGCCAGGTGTCGGGGCGCCGGGTGCCCGCCACGTACTCCGGGTGCGCCCGCATCGCGTCGGCCACCCGGCGCTCCGCCGTACCCGGCTCGGCCGTGACGAAACCGCGGAACGCGCGCGCCAGGCCCACCAGCGAGATCGCCATCAGCGGTGCCCCGCAGCCGTCCGTGCCGACGGCGGCGACCTCCTCGCCCGCGGCCTCCTCCACGACCTGGTGCACCAGCTGCTGGAGGGGGTGCGCCGGGTCCAGGTAGCCGTCCATGTCCCAGCCGTTGCGCGCGCAGACGGCGAGCATCGCCGCGTGCTTGCCGGAGCAGTTCATCGTGATGCGCTCGCGGACACGGCCGGCGGCGAGATACGCCTCGGCCTCCACCGCGTCCAGCGGCAGGTCCGGCGGGGTCTGAAGGTCCTCGGGCGACAGTCCGTGCTCGGTGAGCATCTTGCGTACGAGATCGAGGTGGAAGTCCTCGCCGGAATGGCTCGCGGCGGCCAGCGCCAGCCGCTCCCCCGCCAGGTCGAGCCCGGCCCGCAGCACCGCCGCCGCCTGCATCGGCTTGCTGGAGGAGCGCGGGAAGACCGGCGCCATCGGGTCGCCCAGGGACAGCTCCACGCTGCCGTCGGCGGCCAGCACGACCAGCGAGCCCCGGTGGTGGCCCTCGGTGAAACCGGACCGCACGACCTCCGCCAGCACGGGCAGGCCGGGGGCCGGGTCGGATATGGCGGGGGTGCGGGCTGCGCTGGAGGTCATGGTGGCCTTCCGGGGACGGGAGGGACCCGCCCGTCCCCGGAGGGATCGCCTCAGGCGAGCAGGTCGTCTACTTGTGCTTCCCCGTCACGGTACCTGCGGGCGATCTCCGCGCCGCAACCGTCCGCCGTGCGCTGGAGCCGGTGCCGGCGCCGGGAAACCTGCTGCTCGTAGCGGACCAGCCGCCCCATCGCGGTGTGCAGCTCTTCGTCCGTCCGGGCGTCGAGGTCGGACAGCTCCACCTCGGCCAGCGTCTCGGCGGCGAGCTTGCGGTACTCGTCGCTGCGCGGCGTGGACAGCGTGACGTGCCGGGCGGACGAGCGCTGCGGCGACGGGGCGTCGGCGAGGATCTCCGACAGCCGGTCCACCACCGGCGACTCCGGGTCCCGGCGCCGGGCCAGCTCGGCCCGCAGGA
This sequence comes from Streptomyces sp. CB01249, assembly GCF_001905735.1. Lineage (GTDB taxonomy): Bacteria > Actinomycetota > Actinomycetes > Streptomycetales > Streptomycetaceae > Streptomyces. The sequence continues at coordinate 60,896 of NZ_LISW01000002.1, read as the reverse complement.
TGTCGATCCGCCCCTGCACGAGCCGCCGCACATAGCTGAGGTCGGCCTCGTCGCGCTGGGCGTCGCGGCGCAGCGCGCGCAGCTCCGGCAGGCGCAGGGCGGTCAGTTCGGCCCGGGCCGCTCCGTCGCCGGTGTCGTCGCCCTGCCCGGTCCGCTGTACGGGTGGGCGCATGGTGCTGATGCTCGTACCGTTGCCCGTGCTGCTGCCGGCACCGGGGCGCGCGACCGGCACTGCGCCCGGGGACTGCCCGGTTCCATGGGTGCTCATGCTTGTGTCCATCCCCTCGACCCGGTGCGTCGGCGCACCGCCTCCCGAGCATCGTGCCACCCCGAGGGGCCTTCTGAGGTTGCTCTGTACCCGTTCGGCCCAAGATAGGTTGGTCTGTATGCGTGCAGTGGTACAGAGGGTGGATGGTGCGAGCGTCACGGTGGCGGACGCCGCGGACGGCGACGGCGGTTCCCGCGTCGTCGGGGAGATAACCGGCGAGGGCCTGTGTGTGCTGGTGGGGGTGACCCACGACGACACCCCGGAGAAGGCGGCGCAGCTCGCCCGGAAGCTCTGGTCGGTCCGCATTCTGGAGGGCGAGAAGTCCTGCTCCGACGTGAATGCGCCGCTTCTGGTGATTTCGCAGTTCACCCTCTACGGGGACGCCCGGAAGGGCCGCCGCCCCACCTGGAACGCCGCCGCGCCCGGCGAGGTCGCCGAGCCGCTGGTGGACGAGGTGGTGGCGCGGCTGCGGGCGCTCGGGGCGACGGTGGAGACGGGCCGGTTCGGGGCGGACATGCGCGTCTCGCTCACCAACCACGGCCCGTTCACCGTCATCGTCGAGGTCTGAACCCCGCCCCCGGAGCTCCTACGGTTCGACCACCGTCTCCTGCGCCGCCGCCGTGTCCCCGGCCAGCAGCTGCGCGTCGACCGCCACGTTCCGCTTCACCAGGGCGAGGGCGATCGGACCCAGCTCGTGGTGGCGGGCGGAGGTGGTGACGAAGCCCAGCTGGCGGCCCTCCGGCCCGTCCGACGCGAGCCGGACCGGGGTGCCGGGGCCCGGCAGGTGGACCTCGCTGCCGTCCAGGTGCAGGAAGACCAGGCGGCGCGGCGGCTTCCCCAGGTTGTGCACCCGGGCGACGGTCTCCTGACCCCGGTAGCAGCCCTTCTGGAGGTGCACGGCGACGCCGATCAGGCCCAGCTCGTGCGGGATGGTGCGGTGGTCGGTCTCGAAGCCGAGCCGCGGCCGGTGCGCCTCCACGCGCAGCGCCTCGTAGGCCAGCACCCCGGCGACCGGGCCGTGCTCCGCCGCGTACGCCTCAAGACCGGCGCGCGGCAGGAACAGGTCGCGGCCGTGCGGCGTCTCCCGTACGACGGCCCCGTCCGGGACCTCGGCGATCGAGCCGGCCGGGAGGTACACCACCGCGAAGTCCTCGGTGCGGTCGGCGACCTGCACCCGGTAGAAGAACTTCATCGACTCCAGGTACGCGATGAGGTCGCCCTGCGTACCCGGTTCGACGTGCATCCACACCGTCTCGCCGTCGTCCACGAGATACAGGGCGTGTTCGATGTGGCCGTTCGCGCTGAGGATGAGCGCTTCGGTGGCCTGGCCCGGGGCGAGCTCGGTCACGTGCTGCGTGATCAGGAGGTGCAGCCAGGCCAGCCGGTCGCTGCCGGTGACGGCGACGACGCCGCGGTGCGAGAGGTCGACCAGGCCCGAACCGTCGGCGAGGGCGCGCTGCTCGCGGAACAGGTCGCCGTAGTGCGCGGCGACGCCTTCGTCGCGGCCCTCGGCGGGGACGGCGCCGGGCAGGGACAGCAGGGGGCTCTTCATGCGACCAGCGTACGACTGGTTTTCGGACCTCGGCCGCCCGGTGCCCCGGGGCCCGGCGGCCCGATGCCTCAGGCCGTGGCCGCCCCGTGCCTCAGGCCTCGTCCGCCGGGGCCGGAGCGGCGGCGTCCGGGTCGTCCTTCGCCGCCTTCGCCGTGCAGTCGGCGCAGCGGCCGAAGATCGCGAAGTGCTTCATGTCCGTCTCGAACCCGAACGCGCCGCGCAGCTTCTCGGTGAACTCCGCGACGACACTCACGTCGGCCTCGATCACGTCCGTGCAGTCCCGGCACACCAGGTGGATGTGGTGGTGGCGGTCGGCCAGGTGGTACGTGGGAGCGCCGTGCCCCAGATGGGCGTGGCTGACCAGCTGCAGCTCCTCCAGGAGCTCCAGCGTCCGGTAGACCGTCGAGATGTTCACGCCCGACGCGGTCCGGCGCACCTCGCAGAGGATGTCGTCGGGCGTCGCGTGTTCGAGCGTGTCGACGGCCTCCAGGACCAGCTGGCGCTGCGGGGTCAGCCGGTAACCGCGCTTCCGGAGATCGGTCTTCCAGTCGGTGCTCACCACAGCCCCCAGTGTAGGTCCGGGCGGACGGCTACTCGGCGGAAACGGCGGCTACTTGAAGAAGGCGATCCCGTCGTCCGGCAGGTCACCGAGGCTCTTGGCCATCGCCTCGACCTCCTCGGGCGTGACGGTCTTCTTCAGGTGCGCCGACATGTACGGCCGCAGCTCGACCTCGGGCGTCGCCTTCTCGCCGACCCACATCAGGTCGCTGTTCACATAGCCGTAGAGCCGCTTGCCACCGCTGTACGGGCCGGAGGCCGCGGTACGGGCCACCGCGTCGGTGACCAGGTCGATCTGCGGCTTCTTGTCGGCCAGCTCGCCGTACCAGATCTCGATGACGCCCTGGTCGCGGGCCATGACGACCTCGACCTTGCGGTCCTTGTCGATGCGCCAGTAGCCGGTCTCGGTCTCCAGCGGACGGGACTTGTTGCCGTCCGCGTCGAGGACCCAGGAGTGCGAGGTGTACTCCAGGAAGTCACGGCCGTCGTGGCGGAACGTGACCTCCTGACCGAAGTTGCACTTCTCGGCGCCCGGGAAGTCGGAGACTCCCGCGCCCACCCAGTTGCCCAGGAGGAAGGCCAGCGGGACGAGGTCCGGGTGGAGGTCGGACGGGATCTCGATCATGAGCGGCTCAGTCGATCTGTGAGGCGGGAGGCGGGAACGCCGGGAACGGGGAGGTGGTCAGCGCTGACCCTGGTACAGCTTCTTCACGGTCACGGCGGCGAAGGCGAGGACGCCGACGCAGACCAGGACCAGCAGGGCGGAGAAGAATGCCTCAAGCACGGGGGGCTCCTCGGACGAGCGGTTTGGCGGCAGTACAGGGCAGTACAGGACCGGGCCCCAGCCTAATAGGTGGGGCCCGGTCCCGCCGTTCCGGGGCCGGTCAGCCCAGCAGCTGGTTCTGGAGGATCAGCGTCTGGTGGAACGGCACGCCGGGCGTCCCGGCAGCGCCCTTGCGGGACTGGACGACCACGGCGAGCGTGTCCCCCGCGATGACGAAGCCCGTCCGCACCTGCGCGGCGCCGTAGGGCTTCGGCTCGCTGAACACGTACGAGGCCGTGGCGTCCACCTTCCCGCCGCCCTTCCAGCTCTCGTCGAGCTCCATCTCGTCCGCGCCGAGCAGGTCGTCCCCGGCCGACGCCCCGATGAAGCGGTCGTCGCGGTACGCGTCCGCGTCGTCCGCCGAGCTGAACTGGAGCAGGTAGATCCGGTTCGACGTGCCGTCGGGCATGGTCCAGCCGCGGGCCGCGATGTGCCGCAGGGTGCCCTCGCGCAGCGTCTCGCCGATCCCGGCGCGCCCGCCCTCGGCGAACTCGGAGGCGAACTGCTCGTTGTTCACCCAGCCGCCCTTGAGCTTCTTGTCCACCGTGGCCCCGGCCGGGGCGGGCAGCAGCAGCTCGCGCAGGTCCGCGTGGTGGATCTCGGACGGGTTGCCGTCGCTGTAGGGGCGCGGCTTGTCCGCCGGGAGCGCGGGCAGGGTGAGCCGGGGGTAGTCCCAGCGCCCGTCGTCCTCGGTGGCGAGACCGGGTACGTCGGTGCGCTCCATCGAGGTGATGCCGTACGCCGTACCCGCTCCGGCCGCGCCGAACACCAGCACGGCGGCGGTCCACCGCGCCACGGCCCGCAGCACCCGGCGCGGCGGCCGGGGGCCCTGCGGCACGGGGGCCGGGGGCAGGGGCGGCAGGGGCGGAAGCTCCGGGAGCTCCGGAAGCCGCGGGGGCTCGGGGGCTGCGGAGACCGGCGCCTCGGGCTCCGGACCGGTCGCGGGCGCGGCCGTCTGCTCGGTCATACGTACTCCCCCGGGGACGTGATGTGCTTCAGCTGGTCCTTCACCAGTTCGGCGACGGCCGACTTGCGGAACGGCTCGATGCCCGACGCCGAGAAGGTGACCATCACCTCGCCCTCGTACGCCATGCAGAACATGCCCTCGATCCGCCGCTCGTCGTCCTTCGGGTCGAGGAAGCAGGAGGCGTTCTTCGTGTGGCCGGCGATCTTCGGGCCGTCGCGCAGGACGTCGATGCTGTCGAAGAGCTCGTGCCGGAAGGTGTAGAGGTCCCGGACGGCCTTCTTGTCCTTCATCCGGACCAGCTGGGTGTCGATGACCAGGTCGTTGTCGTGCGAGGCGTAGGTGCGGACCGCCAGGCCCTGGATGCGGAGCTTGTCGATCCGCTTCTCGAAGTCGCGCCGCTGCCGGCCCGACAGGCCGCGCCCGCCGTCCTTCATCTCGGCAGTGGCCGCGGCTCCGCTGACCTCGGCGTCGTTGCCGTACGTGCCGGAGTCCGGGCCGAGCCGGTAGCCGGCCGGGACGGGCAGCAGCAGCTTGCTCAGCTCGGTGTCGGCCCTGCCCCGCACCAGGTCCCCGGCGGGGTCCTTGGCCGGTTCGTGGGCGGGCTTCTGCCACAGCTGCGTCGGGACCGCGCGGTCCGCGCCGTCGACGGTGGCCTTCGTGTACGCGGCGGCGCCGCCGACCGCGGCGAGCACCAGCACGACGGGGAGGACCGTGAGGACCACCCGGCGCGCCCTGCCCCGGCTCACGGGAGCGGGCGCCGCGAAGGGGTTGCCGTCGTTCACCGGCGGAACGGGCTCGGTGGTGTGGTCGTCGTTCACAGGCGCTCCAGCTGTCGCTCGGCCAGCGTCCGGATGTCCTTCTTGCTGATCGGCGCGCTGTCGTAGATGTGGATGTCGACCATCACGTCGCCCCGGCTGAAGATCGCCCTGGCCTGGTAGAAGGGCAGGTATCCGGCCTTGCGCTCGGCCGGGAAGAGGTAGTAGCGGCCTTCCGCACTGCCCTTGATGGCGGTGCCCTCGTTACCGGCGCTCTTCTCGTCGGGCATGTACGAGCGCTGGTCCTCGGCGTGCGCGGCGGCCGCGGCGCCCGAGCGGAACTGCACCAGGTACACGTCGGCCGCGCGGTACTCGCCCTTCTTCCAGGACGTGCCCGCGACGCGGCGGAGCCCCTGGTCGAGGAGGTCGCCGTACATGTAGTCCTCGTTCTCGAAGTTCATGGCGTAGTCCGCCGCGCCCAGCCAGCCGTCCTGGGTGAGGGCGGTCAGGGCCTTGTCCTCCTGCCAGCCCTTCGGCCGGGGCACGATCAGCTTGCGCAGGTCCCCCTCCGTGCGGACCCGGCGGTCCTGCGAGGCCGGCAGCGGGTCGGGCGCCTTGCCGGCGGGCAGGGCCTTCGCCGGGTACGCCAGGCCCGGCTGCGAGAGCGCGGCGAGCGGAGTCGGGGCGCGGTCGGCCTGGACGGTGTAACCGGTCGCGACGCCGCCGGCGATGCCGAGCACGGCCGCGGCGGCGATGATCAGGGTCGTACGCCCGCGCGGGCGCCGCTTCACGGCGACGGCGGCGGGCTCCACGACGGGCTCCGCCGCGGCCTCCGGACGCTCCCCCACCTCGGCCGCCTCGGCCGCATCGACGGGCGGCTCGGGCTGCCCGTCGGAAACGCTGTCTTTCGGATGCAAAATGGGTCCCCCCACGAGACCTTGAAGCACGGATTCCGTTATCCGCGCACACAACTGACCCACAGGTACGGGGTGGGGTTGTGCGGCCGAGGATTACAGTTCCGTATATGCCGAAGAAGCTCGTGATCAAGGTGACCGCAGGTGCCGACTCCGCCGAGCGCTGCTCGCAGGCGTTCACGGTGGCGGCGGTGGCCGTCGCCAGCGGGGTGGAGGTTTCGCTCTGGCTGACCGGGGAATCGGCGTGGTTCGCCCTGCCGGGCCGCGCCGCCGAGTTCGAACTGCCGCACGCCGCACCGCTGCCGGACCTGATCGAGTCCATCCAGGCGGGCGGCCGGATCACGCTGTGCACGCAGTGCGCGGCCCGCCGCGACATCACCGAGGAGGACGTCCTGGAGGGCGTGCGGATCGCCGGGGCGCAGGTCTTCGTCAGCGAGATCATGGCCGACGGGGTGCAGGCGCTCGTCTACTGAGCGAACCGCTCAGCCGCGCCGCTTCCGGCCGTCCAGCTCGTCCCACCACGCGTCCGACTCCGGATCACCGGTGGCGCCGGCCGAGCCGCCGTCCTTGCCGGTCCTCGCGTCGCGGGGCGGCGGCTGCTGCTGCTCCTGCCCGCCGGGCTCGTCCCACCAACGGTCCTCGGGCCCTTTGCGGTTGCCGACCATCGCCGCGACGGGCGGAATCACCATCGCGACCACGCACATCGCGATGGCGGCCGGCATCGACCAGAGCCTCACGAAGGCCCAGGCCGAGACGAAGAGGACGAGGCATACGCCCATCAGTACGAAGTAGGCGCGCCGGCGTCGGCGGTACATGAGTCCAGCGTAGGCCCGATCGGCCCGCTCGGCCGGTCCTGGGAGAACCCGCACTTCACCGGGGCAGCACGAAGGGCCGTACCCGTGCCAGGCAAGCGTCCAAACCCCCTGGGGTACGGCCCTTCGGCCGGTCGTCGGCGGTGCCGACGGTCGTGCTAGACGGCGATGGCCACCTCGGCCAGGCCACCGGTCTGCGCGACGACCGTGCGGTCCGCGGTGCCACCGGGGACGAGGGCGCGAACGGTCCAGGTGCCCTCGGCCGCGTAGAAGCGGAACTGGCCGGTCGCCGAGGTCGGGACCTCGGCGGTGAACTCGCCGGTCGAGTCCAGCAGGCGGACGTAGCCGGTGACGGGCTCGCCGTCGCGGGTCACGCTGCCCTGGATGGTGGTCTCACCGGGCTTGATGGTCGAAGCGTCGGGGCCGCCGGCCTTTGCTCCACACATGGTTCAGTCCTTCTGGTCGGGGGTCGTGCAGGTCCGGTCGTACGGATTACTTGTTGGCGCCGAGCTCGATCGGCACGCCGACGAGGGAGCCGTACTCGGTCCACGAACCGTCGTAGTTCTTGACGTTCTCCTGGCCGAGCAGCTGGTGCAGCACGAACCAGGTGAGCGCGGAGCGCTCGCCGATGCGGCAGTACGCGATGGTGTCCTTCGACAGGTCGACCTGCTCGGCCTCGTAGAGGGCGCGCAGCTCGTCGTCCGACTTGAAGGTGCCGTCGTCGTTGGCGTTCTTCGACCACGGGATGTTGCGGGCGCTCGGCACGTGGCCGGGGCGCTGCGACTGCTCCTGCGGGAGGTGCGCCGGGGCGAGCAGCTTGCCGCTGAACTCGTCGGGCGACCGCACGTCGACCAGGTTCTGGTTGCCGATGGCCTTCACGACGTCGTCGCGGTAGGCGCGGATCGACTCGTCCTGCGGCTGGGCCTGGTACTGCGTGGCCGGGCGGGACGGGACCTGGTCGCCGTCCACGAGGTCGCGGGAGTCGAGCTCCCACTTCTTGCGGCCGCCGTCGAGCAGGCGGACGTCCTGGTGGCCGTAGAGCTTGAAGTACCAGAACGCGTAGGACGCGAACCAGTTGTTGTTGCCGCCGTAGAGAACGACCGTGGTGTCGTTGCCGATGCCCTTCGCGGACAGCAGCGCCTCGAAACCGGCCTGGTCGATGAAGTCGCGGCGGACCGGGTCCTGGAGGTCCTTGGTCCAGTCGATCCGGATCGCGTTCTTGATGTGGTTCTTCTCGTACGCGGAGGTGTCCTCGTCGACCTCGACGATGGCGACCTGCGGGTCGTCGATGTGGGCCTCGACCCAGTCGGCGTCTACCAGGACGTCACTGCGGCTCATTGTGTTTCTCCTCCGGGGCAGTCTGCGGCGAGATGGTGCACGGGTCGTGCGTGATGCGGATGTGCGGGGCGCGGGCCCGTATCCACGGGCGGCATGCGCGATGGCCCCGACGTGCGGTCGAAGGGCCTGGGGAATGCGGGAAACCGGGCGTCCCGCTCAGACAGTGCGACAGAGCATGGCGGCGACGCGGCACAGGTCCACTGCCCGCCGCTTCGTGAGATCCGCCTGGCCACCCCGAGGGAGGCCGCCCATAGAGCACTGCATGGGACCGATCGTAGGGACGTACGGGCGGACATGTCACCGCCGTGTCGCATGCTGAGACAGGATCGTCCGCAATGCGGAACGGCTGCCGCTACGACACCGGCCCGGCACCGTCGCGCGAGGCGCCCGGGCGGTCCGCCATCTGCGGACCGGACCGGTCCGTCTCACTATGTGGCCGGGCCACTCATCCCTGCCCACGCACGGGCCCGGTCATCCCGCCAGGCGCACCTCGGTGCCGGTCACCGATATCTCCAGGCCGTCCTCGGTCGGCTGGATCCTCTCCAGCTTCAGGCCGTTCGGCAGCCCGCCGACCTCGCGCTCGAAGTCGGTCTTCTCGCGGATCAGCTTCTCCAGGCCGGGGATGCCCTCACCCGGCACCTTGTCCGCGTGGACGCGGACGGTGCGGCCGTCGAGCAGGGTGACGGTGGACAGGACGCTGCGCGAGACCGGGCGCCCCAGGAAGGGGACGGCGACCGTCCCGGTCACCTTCACCTTGTTCTTGCCGCCGTACTCGACCTTGACGCCGTCGCTGGCGGCCTTGGTCAGGTCCTCGTACGAGATGACGGCCGTCCCGGTGGCACGGGCGGCGGTGGCGCCGGAGAAGCCGTCGGTCAGGCGCACGTCGTGCAGTTCGGCGTTCATCGTGGAGATCCGCAGCGTGCGCCCCCCGGCGCGGGTCTCGATGCCGGTGATCTTCACGTCGACCTCGTCCAGCTCCGAGCCGGCGAGCTGGGTGAGGAACGGGAAGCCCTTGACGGAGATGTCGGTGGAGCCGATCTGCGCGCCCGGGATCTCCACCCGGTCCTCGGCCTGCGACTCGGCGATGTACACCGCCACCCGGTCCACGGCCACGAACAACGCCGCCAGGATCACCAGGGCGATGACCCATATTCGCAGTGCACGCATGCCTGTCCTTCCCCCCACCCTGCCGTCCGTACGGCGTGATCGACGTGCGAAAGCCCCCCAACGGTTCCCCGTGGAGGGCCTCGCCATGCGGAGGGAACGGTACGGATTCCAGGCGTACGGGACTACGTCAGCACGCGCCCCAGCACATAGACGGCCGGCGCGGCCGCGGTCAGCGGCAGGGCCACACCCGCCGTCATGTGCACGAAGCGTGACGGGTAGTCATAGCTCGCGACCCGCAGCCCGATCAGCGCGCAGACCCCGGCGGCGAGGCCCAGCAGCGCCCCCTTCGCACCCAGGTCCGTGAAACCCCCCGCCACCGCTCCCGCACCCGCCGCGACGGCCAGCGCGGCCACCACGGACACCGGCGCGGGCAGCGGCAGCGCCCGTACGAGCACGGCGGCGGCGACCGCGACCGCGCCCACCGTCACGGCGTCCGGGACGGCCGCGAGGTGGCCGGCCGCCAGCACCGCGAGGGCGGCCGACGCGACGGTGGCCATGAGGCCCTGCATCCGCTCGTCCGCCCCGGCCCGGCTGCGCAGCTGGAGGACCACGGTGAGCAGCACCCAGACGCCCAGCGTGCCGATGATCGCGGCCGGACCGTTCTCCCGGCCCGCCGCGAGCAGCGCCACATCGGCGACCAGGCCGCCGGCGAACGCCAGCGCGATGCCCTGCCGGGCCGGCCACATGCCGTTCAGCCGGAACCAGCCCGCCGCCGTCACCGCCTGGAGCAGCACCAGCGGCACGGCCAGCGCGTACGAACCGATCGCCGCGCCGAGCGCCAGCAGCAGCCCGAGCACCGCGGTGATCGCGGCCGGCTGGATTCCCGGCGCGATGATCGGGGAACGCCCCTCGGCCCGGGCGCGCTGCGCGTCGGTGATCCGGGCGTTGCCGAGGGTGGTGGGCGCGCTGTACCCGTCGGCGCCGGAAGCGGCGGCGGGCGGCACGGGCGCCACGGGCTCGGGCGGCGCGGGCTCCGCGTGGACCTCGGGCGGCAGCGGGTAGGAGCCGGTGACCGGCGGCTGGTACTGCGTGTCCCAGGTCTGCCCCTGCCAGGTCTGCGTGGCGCCCTGGTCCGGCTGCCCGGCCGCGGGGTCCGGGTACGCCTGCTGGGGGTACCCCTGCTGCGGATAGCCGTACTGCTGCTGGTCCTGGCCGTACGCGTACTGCTGCTGCGGGTCCTGCCCGTACCCGTACTGCGGCTGCTGTTCCGGGCCCTGGCCGTACCCGTACTGCGGCTGTTGCTGATCGTTGCTCATGTGCTGGGGTTCACCCTCCTGCGAACGGCGGGAGCACCTCGACCGTGCCGCCCTCGGCAAGGCGTACGGTCTCATGGCTCCGGGTACCGACGGGATCGCCGTCGATGAGGAACGAGCACCTGCGCAGGACGCTGCTCAGCTCGCCGGGGTGCCGCTCGCGCACCGCGTCGAGCGCCTCCTTGAGGGTCGCGGCGGCGTACGGCTCCTCCGCGGTCCCGGCCGCGGCCTTGGCGGCGGCCCAGTAACGGATCGTTCCCGCGGGCATGGCGGCGCTCCTTTCGTTCCGTTCCTCCGGTGCCGGTTCGGGGGACACCGGCCCCCCATCATGGTTCACCGTCGCACCACCCAGTCGGCGATGCGGGTGAGCAAGCTCTCGTCGGCCGCGTTCTCCGCGTGCCCCATGCCGCGCTCCAGCCACAGCTCCGCCGCGTCGCCCGCCGCGGCGGCGAGCATGCGGGGGTGGTCGAGCGGGAAGTACGGGTCCCGGTCGCCGTGCACGAGCAGCAGGGGGGCCGGGGCGATCAGGGCGGCGGCCTCCACCGGGGAGAGCGGGACCGGGTCCCACGCCTCGCGGTGGATGCGCGTGCGGAAGCCGTAGCGCCCGACGAGCCGTCCGGCGGGCCGGGTCACCATCCAGTGCAGGCGGCGCATCGGAGCCGTCCCCCGGTAGTACCAGCGCGCGGGGGCGCTCACCGACACCACCGCGTCCGCATGCGCCCCCGTACGCGCCCCTACGCGCCCCTCGCGCTCCGCAACGTCCCGGTCCGCTCCGGCGTCCCCGTCGTCCGCCCCCGGGGCGGCGTACAGCGCGCCGTGCCGCAGCACCACCGAGCCGCCCATCGAGAAGCCGACGGTCACCACGCGCCGGTGTCCCAGCGAGCGCGCCCAGCCGACCGCCGCCGCCAGGTCCAGCACCTCGCGGTCGCCGACCGTGGAGAACCCGCCGGACCTGCCGTGACCCCGGAAGGAGAAGGTCACCACCGCCGCGTACCGGGAGAACGTGCGCACCGCCCTGCGTACCGCCGGGCGGTCCACCGAACCGGTGAATCCGTGTGCGACGACGATCGCCGTATCCCCGCCGTCATCCCCCGTACACGGGTCGTACACCGCCTCGATCCAGGTCCCGTCATCCGCCCGCAACGCGGCCCTCAGGGGCACCCGCGTGACCGAGCGAACAGCGAAATCCGGAATTCTCCCCTCTGACACAGAACTCATGTGGGTTATTCTCCTGTGAAGAGGATCCGGGCAAAGCAGCCCCCGGATCCTTTTGTGCTTTCCGGACGTTGTTACGGCAACGTTTCGACAAGCTCAGCGGGACCGTACGAAGCAGAGCCGCATACTCCCCCGGGCCCCCGCCCGGGAGTGCCCCTCTCGCAGGGAACGAGGAGGACCGAACGTCATGGGCGAGCCGACCGTGCACCAACAAGGACCGACGAACCGGGCAGGTGGACGGCGATGAGTTCTCTGCTGCTCCTCACGAATGCCCTCCAGCCGTCGACGGAGGTGCTTCCCGCCCTCGGTCTCCTGCTCCACAGCGTGCGCGTCGCACCCGCCGAGGGCCCCGCGCTCGTGGACACCCCGGGGGCCGACGTGATCCTCGTGGACGGGCGCCGCGACCTCCCCCAGGTCCGTTCGCTCTGCCAGCTGCTGCGGTCCACCGGGCCCGGCTGTCCGCTGATCCTCGTCGTCACGGAGGGCGGCCTCGCGGCCGTCACCGCCGACTGGGGCATCGACGACGTCCTGCTGGACACCGCGGGCCCCGCCGAGGTCGAGGCCCGGCTGCGGCTGGCGACCGGCCGCCAGCAGATCACCGCCGACGACTCCCCGATGGAGATCCGCAACGGTGACCTCTCGGTGGACGAGGCGACGTACAGCGCGAAACTCAAGGGCCGGGTCCTCGACCTGACCTTCAAGGAATTCGAACTGCTGAAATACCTGGCGCAGCACCCGGGCCGGGTCTTCACCCGCGCCCAGCTGCTCCAGGAGGTCTGGGGCTACGACTACTTCGGCGGTACGCGCACGGTCGACGTCCACGTACGGCGGCTGCGCGCCAAGCTCGGCCCGGAGCACGAGTCGCTGATCGGGACCGTGCGGAACGTGGGCTACCGGTTCGTCGCCCCCGAGAAGGTCGAGCGGGCGGCGGAGGAGGCCAAGGCGGCCCAGCGGGAGGTCACCCGTTCGGAGCAGTCACGCGTAGCCGAGGTCACGGAAGAAGCCCCGGTCCGGCCTGCCAAGAGGTAGTTCCATCCGCGTAGACTGCCGCGCGTGGCCAAGGTGACGCGGGACGATGTGGCGAGACTGGCGGGGACGTCGACCGCAGTGGTCAGTTACGTCATCAACAACGGACCCCGGCCGGTCGCCCCGGCCACGCGCGAGCGGGTGCTCGCCGCGATCAAGGAGCTGGGCTACCGGCCCGACCGGGTCGCCCAGGCGATGGCCTCGCGGCGGACCGATCTCATAGGGATGATCGTGCCGGACGCCCGGCAGCCGTTCTTCGCGGAGATGGCGCACGCGGTCGAACAGGCCGCCGCCGAGCGCGGGAAAATGGTCCTCGTCGGCAACTCCGACTACCGCGACGAGCGCGAGGTCCACTACCTGCGGGCCTTCCTCGGCATGCGGGTCTCCGGACTCATCCTGGTCAGCCAGGGCCCGAGCGAGCGCGCCGCCGCCGAGATAGAGGCGTGGGACGCCCGGGTCGTGCTGCTGCACGAGCGGCCCGAGGCCATCGACGACGTCGCGGTCGTCACGGACGACATCGGCGGCGCCCAGCTCGCCACCCGCCACCTCCTGGAGCACGGCAACGCGTATGTGGCCTGCCTCGGCGGTACGGAGGAGACCCCGGCGGTCGGTGACCCGGTCGCCGACCACGTCGAGGGGTGGCGGCGCGCGATGCACGAGTCGGGCCGCTCGACGGAGGGCCGGCTCTTCCAGGCCCCGTACAACCGCTACGACGCCTATCAGGTGGCCCTGGAGCTGCTCGCCGGGCCGGACAGGCCGCCGGCCATCTTCTGCGCCACGGACGACCAGGCGATCGGCGTGCTGCGGGCCGCGCGCGAGCTGCGCATCGACGTGCCGGGCGAGCTGGCCGTCGCCGGGTTCGACGACGTCAAGGAGGCCGGGCTGACCGACCCGCCGCTCACCACGGTCTCCTCGGACCGTCCGGCGATGGCGCGGGCGGCGGTGGACCTGGTGCTGGACGACTCGCTGCGGGTGTCGGGGTCGCGGCGCGAGCGGCTGAAGCAGTTCCCCTCGGCGCTGGTGGTCCGCCGCTCGTGCGGCTGCGGAGAGCCGCCGGCCTCCGCCTGAGCCCCGGGCTTTATATCGGGCATACGAGGTTCTGCCGGGCTTCTCAGGGCGCGCTCACGCTCCTCTCATCTTGGCCGGACAGGCTCATAGACATGACAGAGAGCCAGCGCCCGAGCGGCGAGTACCCGATGTACCCCTCGTACGGCAACGGCGAAGCGGTCTACCCGCCGCCGCCGTCATACCAGCCCGCCCAGCCGGTCTTCCCGGACCCGGTGGGCCCCGGCGTCTCCGAGCCGCCCGCCCCCCGGCGCCGGGTCCGCAAGCCGGTCGCGCTCCTCGCCGCCGTGGCCATCGCGGCGGCGATCGTCGGCGGCGGCACCGCCACGGTGATCGGCCGGCTCACCGACGACCCCGCCACCACGGCCGCCGGGAGCGGCATCGTGCCCGGCACCACCGTCTCGCAGAGCGACAAGGGCACGGTGGCCGGTGTGGCCAAGGCCCTCTCGCCCACCATCGTGGAGATCGGCGCGACCTCGACGGCCGGCCAGTCCACCGGTTCGGGCGTGGTCATCACCTCGGACGGCGAGATCGTCACCAACAACCACGTCATCGCGGACGCCTCCCAGATCAAGGTCACCCTCAGCACCGGCAAGACGTACACCGCCGACGTCGTCGGCACCGACGCCGACAAGGACCTCGCGCTGATCAAGCTCCAGGGCGCGAGCGGCCTGAAGACGGCCACGCTCGGCGACTCCTCCCAGGTCGCCGTCGGCGACGAGGTCGTCGCGATCGGCTCCCCCGAGGGCCTGACCGGCACCGTCACCAGCGGCATCGTCTCCGCCCTCGACCGCGACGTCACGGTCGCCAAGGAGGGCGACAACGGCCAGAGCCAGGGGCAGGGCCAGGACCAGCAGGGCGGCGGACGCCAGTGGCCCTTCGAGTTCGGCGGACAGCAGTTCAACGGCGACACCGGCGAGTCCACCACCACGTACAAGGCCATCCAGACCGACGCCTCGCTCAACCCGGGCAACTCCGGCGGTGCGCTGATCAACATGAACGGCGAGATCATCGGCATCAACTCCGCGATGTACTCGGCGAGCTCCGCGAGCGGCCAGGGCAGCTCCAGCGCGGGCAGCGTGGGCCTCGGCTTCGCCATCCCGGTGAACACCCTGAAGGCCGACCTCGACACCCTGCGGGCCGGGAACGGCTCCTGACCGTACGGGGCTGAGAAACTGGGTCTCCGCGCCCCGGCCCGTACGACCGAGAAGAGGACAAGACAGCGATGAGCCCCGCCGAAGACGATCCGCAGCGCATCCTGATCGTCGACGACGAGCCCGCCGTGCGCGAGGCCCTGCAGCGCAGCCTCGCCTTCGAGGGATACGGCACCGAGGTCGCCGTCGACGGCCTCGACGCCCTCACCAAGGCGGAGTCGTACGCCCCCGACCTCATCGTCCTGGACATCCAGATGCCCCGCATGGACGGCCTGACCGCCGCGCGCCGCATCCGCTCCACGGGCGCCACCACGCCCATCCTGATGCTCACGGCCCGGGACACCGTCGGCGACCGCGTCACCGGACTCGACGCGGGCGCCGACGACTACCTGGTCAAGCCGTTCGAACTGGACGAGCTGTTCGCCCGCATCCGCGCGCTGCTGCGCCGCAGCTCGTACGCGACGGCCTCGGGCGGTCCGGTCCCCGACGACAACGTGCTCTCCTTCGCCGATCTGCGCATGGACCTCTCGACCCGCGAGGTCATGCGCGGCAACCGGCGCGTGGAGCTGACCCGTACCGAGTTCACGCTCCTGGAGATGTTCCTCGCGCACCCGCGCCAGGTGCTGACCCGCGAGCAGATCCTCAAGGCGGTGTGGGGTTTCGACTTTGAGCCGAGCTCCAACTCCCTGGACGTGTACGTGATGTACCTGCGCCGCAAGACGGAGGCCGGCGGCGAACCGCGGCTCGTCCACACCGTGCGCGGTGTGGGGTACGCGCTCCGCTCGGGCGGGGGCGACGGATGACGGGGCCGCTGCGCCGCGTCCGCGCGCTGCCGCTCCGCTCCCGCCTGGCCCTGCTGGTCGCGACGGCGGTCGCGGTGGCGGTGGCGGCGGTGGCGGTGGCGTGCTGGTTCGTTACGCGGGAGCAGCTGGAGGACCGGCAGGACGAGGCGTTGCGCAATACGTCGGTCGACGAGCGCTACCTCACCAGCCTGTACGGATCCTGCCTGGGAACCGGCCAGCAACTCCCCCGCACCGATTCCGGACTCACCGTCCAGCTCATCGATGCCCAGGGCACGGTCTGCATCGATCAGTCCTACGCGGCGCTTCCGGTGACCAAGGCGGACTTGGCGGTGGTCGATCGGGACCAGCTCACGGCACTGCACTCCGCGACCACTGCGGGCGGGGTGAAGATGCGCGTGTTCACCAAACAGGCCGAGGTGAAACAGCCCGGTCGGCCGGCCCTGGAACTCGGCGTCTCCTTCGCCCGCCCCATGAGCGAGATCGACAAGCCCCTGTCCACCCTCGCCTGGGTCCTCCTCCTCGTCGGCGGCATCGGCGTCATCGGCGCGGGAGCCGCCGGGCTCTGGGTCGCCCGGTCCGGGCTGCGCCCCGTGGACGAGCTCACCGAGGCCGTCGAGCACGTGGCCAGGACCGAGGACCTGACCGTCCGCATCCCCGCCGAGGGCGAGGACGAGATCGCCCGGCTGTCCCGGTCGTTCAACTCGATGACCGCGTCCCTGGCGACCTCCCGCGACCGGCAGGCCCAGCTCATCGCGGACGCGGGCCACGAGCTGCGCACCCCGCTCACCTCGCTCCGCACCAACGTGGAGCTGCTCGCCCGCAGCGACGAGACCGGGCGGGCGATCCCGCCGGACGACCGCAGGGCCCTGATGTCCTCGGTGAAGGCGCAGATGACGGAGCTGGCCGCGCTCATCGGCGACCTCCAGGAGCTGGCCCGCCCGGACGCCGCCCAGCCGGGGCCGCTCCAGGTGGTGGCCCTGCACGACATCACCCGGGCCGCCCTCCACCGCGCCCGGCTGCGCGGTCCGGAGCTGACGATCACGGAGGACCTGGCCCCCTGGTACGTACGCGCCGAACCGGCCGCCCTCGAACGGGCGATCGTCAACGTCCTGGACAACGCGGTGAAGTTCAGCCCGTCGCGCGGCACGATCGACGTGGTGCTGCACCGGGGCCGCCTCACGGTCCGGGACCACGGCCCCGGCATCCCCGCCGACGAACTCCCGCACGTCTTCGAGCGCTTCTGGCGCTCCCCGTCCGCCCGCCAGCTCCCGGGCTCGGGCCTCGGCCTGTCGATCGTGGCCCGTACGGTCCAGCAGTCGGGCGGCGACATCGCCCTCACCCCGGCCGAGGGCGGCGGCACGGAAGCGGTGATCAACCTCCCGGGCGCCCCGCAGCCGCCTCCGGACGCCGTGAGCGCGTAACACCCCCCTCACGTGCAGAGGCCACGCACATATCTCATAGGATCTTCACAGCCGCCCGCGTGATCACCCCGCTGTGGCCCGCACCGCCTGAACCGTCCGCTTCTCCGGATCGACTCCAAGGGCTCATGTGAAGATTCGCCGCATACTCGCCACGGCCGTGGCCGTCGCCGTCACCACCCCCGCCGCGCTCCTCTCCGTCACCCCGGCCTTCGCCGACGCCAAGCCGGCGGCGGAGGCCCAGGCCAAGCCGACGATCGAGGAACTCGAGAAGGCCGCCGCCGAGGCGCAGAAGGCCTACGACGACGCTCTCGCCGCGAAGAAGGCCGGGTACGAGGTCGTGGAGGCGGCCCTCTCCGACGAGGCGCCCCTCGCCGTGGCCGCCAAGGCCGCCCGTAAGAAGGCGGACGACGCCGCTGCCGCCAAGACCGCCGCCGACGAGGCCGTCACCGACGCCAAGGCCGCGCTGGCCGCGCTGCCCGGCACCGCGACCGACGCCGAGCGCACCGCCGCCGAGAAGGCCGTCACCGACGCCGAGGCCGTTGCCGCCACCGCGGCGACCGCCGAGGCCGAGGCCGAGACCGCGGCCACGAAGGCCGGCACCGCCGCGGACGACGCCCGTGTCGCCGCCCTCCGCGCCTACGGCGTGCTGCAGAAGGCCGTGGCCGACGCACTCGCCGTCAAGACCGCCGCAGACGAGGCGCTGGCCAAGGCGCGTGAGGAGGAGGGCGGTCCGGACTGCGTACCCGCGAACCTCCGCGCCACCCTGACCGGCCTGCCCTCCTCGGTCGTCGCCGGCACGAGCACCACCTTCTCGCTGCGCGTGAAGAACGGCACGAAGGAGACCCTCGACGCGGTCACCACGTACGCGTACGTCCACACCACCGACACGAGCGGCCTCAAGACCACCGACACGTACATGCACCTCCAGTGGTCCACCGCCGCGTCGCCGAAGTGGCAGGCCGTCGGCAAGGACCACCACATCGGTATCGGTGCGCTGAAGGCGGGCGCGCAGACCGACGTCAAGCTCCGCCTCACCGCGGACGCCAAGGTTCCGGCCGGCAACGGCGTCGTCCTCACCTCGGCCGAGTACGTCAACAAGGACGGCTCCTGCGGTGGCGGCCCCGGCATGGACACGACCGCCTTCACGGTCAAGGCCGCGGGCACGGGCACCGGCACGACCGGCGGCACCGGCACCGGAGGCACCACCGGGTCCACCGGCGACACCGGCTCCACCGGTTCCACGGGCACCTCCGGCTCGACCGGCACCTCCGGGACGCAGGCCCAGGGCTCGGCGTCCGACGAGGCGTCCACCGGCGGCGGCCTCGCCTCCACGGGTTCGTCCGACGCCACCGTCCCGCTCGGCATCGCCGGCGCCGCAGCCGTGGCGCTCGGCGGGGCGGCCGTGTTCGTCGTCCGCCGCCGCAAGGCGGGCGCGGGGGCCTGAGCACACACGTAAAAGGCGGGAGGGGCTGCGGACCGGTCGAACCGGTCCGCAGCCCCTCCCCTTTCCGCTGTGCTGCTACTGCACGACCGTGATCCGGTCCGTCGCCGGCGGGGCCAGCGGGGCCGAGGCCGTGGAGTGCGCGGCCAGGTAGTCGTTGAACAGGTCCAGGTCGGAGGCGCCGACCAGCTTGTTCGTGCCCTCGCCGAGCGCCGCGAAGCCGTCGCCGCCGCCCGCCAGGAACTCGTTCATCGCGACGCGGTACGTCTTGCCCGGGTCGATCGCCTCACCGTTCAGCTTGATCGTGTCCGTGACGACGCGGTCCGCGCCGGACTTCGTCATGTCCAGCGTGTAGGTGAGGCCCTTCGAGACCTGGAGGATCTTCGGGCTGGCCTCGTTCGAGCCGCTGACCTGCTGCTGAAGGGCGCTGACGAGCTGGGCGCCGGTCAGGTCCACGACGTTCATCATGTTGGTGAACGGCTGCACGGTGAACGCCTCGCCGTAGGTGACGACGCCGTCGCCCTCACTGCCGGACGCCTTGTACACCAGGTCCGCGCGGATGCCGCCCGGGTTCATGAAGGCGACGACCGCCCCGCCCTTGTCCGCCGGGGCCAGGCCCTCCAGCTGCGCGTCGGCGATCAGGTTGCCGAGCGGCTTCTCCGGGGCGGTCGAACCGCGCCCGTTGATGTCCGCCGAGATGTAGCCCTGCGGCCGGTTCGCGATCGGGGCCGCGAGCGTGTTCCAGCGGGCGATCAGGTCCGTCATGTCCTTGGCGGGCTTCTGGTCGCGGCTCACGAGGTGGTTCGCGGAGACCGGGTTCGACGGGGTCGAACCGTGGTGCTTCGAACCGTGCTTGCCGCTGCCCTTCACCGCCGTGCGCACGATGTCGCCGGTGCGGCGGTCGTACGTCAGCGTCGTGTCCGTGTACAGCCGCCCGAAGGAGGCCGCCGACGTGACCAGGCGCGGGTTGCCCGCGGGGTCCGGAATGGTGCAGACGTACGCCTGGTGGGTGTGGCCCGTGACCAGGGCGTCCACCTTCGGCGAGATGCCCTTGGCGATGTCCGTGATCGGACCGGAGATGCCGTCACCGGCACCCGGGCTGTCGCAGTCGTAGTTGTACGAGGCGGAGGCCGGCAGGCCGCCCTCGTGGATGAGCGCGACGATCGACTTCACGCCCTGGCGGTCCAGCTCCTTGGCGTACTTGTTGATCGTCTCGACCTCGTCGTGGAACTTGAGTCCCTTGACACCGTTGGCCGTCACGATGTTCGGCGTGCCCTCCAGGGTCACCCCGATGAAGCCGATCTTGACGCCGTTCTTTTTCCATACGGTGTACGGCTTGAGGATCGGCTTCCCGGTCTTCTCGCTCGTCACATTGGCCGCGAGGTACGGGAAGTCGGCGCCGGGGAACTTCTTGCCCTTCTCGTAGCACCCCTCGACCGGGTGGCAGCCGCCGTTCTGAAGGCGCGCCAGCTCGGTCGCGCCCTCGTCGAACTCGTGGTTGCCGACGCTCGTCACATCGAGGTCGATCTTGTTCAGCGCCTCGATGGTCGGCTCGTCGTGGAAGAGCCCCGACAGCAGCGGGCTCGCGCCGACCATGTCGCCGCCGGCCGCGGTGATCGAGTACGGGTGGCCCTTGCGGGCGGTACGCAGCGAGGAGGCGAGGTACTCGACGCCACCGGCCGGAATCGCCTTCGTCGTACCGTCGGCCTGCGTCTCGGTGACCGTACCGGCCGAGCCGGCCGGCGGCTCCAGATTGCCGTGCAGGTCGTTGAAGGACAGCAGCTGTACGTCGACGGTCCGGGCAGGCGTGTGGTGCCCGTGGCCGTGGTCGCCGCCGTGCCCGTGGCCGCGCCCGTGGGCACTGGCCGGCATCGCGGCGACGAGCGCGCCCACGGTGGCGAGACCGGCCGCGGCGGCGAGCACCCGCCGTGACGCCCGGTTCTTCTGCGGTGTCGCTGACATCGGTCCCCTTGTGAGTTCAGCGGGTGAAGTACGAGCCGCAGCCTAGAGTCAACGCGCGTAGCGCGACAGGTGTACGGGGTTACGAAGTGGTTGCCAACCGGTGCGCGCCCGCGGCGCTTAGGGCCTGTCCGGCGGATCAGGGTCGGGTAGGGCGCGGCGTCTGGTGCGGTGCATCGCAAGGCGCCGGGGCGTCCTCATCGCGGAGCGATTAGGACGTTTCGGTAACGCGGCGAGGTGCCGTGCCAGGCGTCGCGACCCCGGCCCTGATCCGCCGGACAGGCCCTAGGCTCGTACGCATGACGACAGACGCACCGCTCCCCGCCCCCGGACGCGAGATCCAGACGCTCGACACCCTCTCCCCCGACCAGGCAGCGGCCGTGCTCGACCTGCTCGCCGAGGCCGCGCGGTCCGACGGCCGGCAGGCCGTGTCGGAGCAGGGCCGTCTGCAGCTGCGGGGCGGACAGCGGGCGGGCGTACGGCACTTCCTGCTGTCCGCCGGAGGCGTGCTCGCCGGGTACGCGCAGTTGGAGGACACCGACCCCGTGGAGGCACCGGCCGCCGAGCTGGTCGTGCATCCCGCGCACCGGGGCCACGGCCACGGCCGGGCGCTCGGGGCCGCCCTGCTCGCCGCCACCGGGAAGCGGCTGCGGGTCTGGGCGCACGGCGGGAAGGCCGCGGCGCGCCACCTCGCCCAGGTCCTCGGCCTCTCCCTGTTCCGGGAACTGCGCCAGCTGCGCCGCCCGTTGAGCCCGCTGAACCTCGCCGAGCCGGTCCTCCCGCCGGGCGTCACCGTGCGCACCTTCGTCCCGGGCGAGGACGACGCCGCCTGGCTCGCGGTGAACCGCGCGGCCTTCGCCCACCACCCCGAGCAGGGGTCCCTGACCCAGCGCGACCTGGACGACCGCAAGGCCGAGTCCTGGTTCGACCCGAAGGGCTTCTTCCTGGCGGAGCGCGAGGACGGCGCGGGCTCCACGGAGCTGATCGGCTTCCACTGGACGAAGGTCCACGCCGAGGAGCAGCTCGGTGAGGTGTACGTGGTCGGCATCAGGCCCGACGCACAGGGCGGCGGCCTCGGCAAGGCGCTCACCGCGATCGGCCTGCACCACCTGGCGGCGGAGGGCCTGCCGACCGCGATGCTCTACGTCGACGCGGACAACCCGGCGGCGCTCGCCGTCTACGAGCGGATGGGCTTCGTGACGCACGAGGTCGACCTGATGTACCGCACGGAGTCCTGACTGCTCCTCAACTCCGCTCGGGGCGGCGTCGCTTGACGCCGCCCCTTCCTTACGACACCCTTTCACTACTCAATTAGTGAAAGGGTGAAGATGGCAGAGTCCGCGGCAGTCGAGTTCCGCATCGACCGGCGCAGCGGCGTCGCCACCTACCTCCAGATCGTCCAGCAGACGAAACAGGCCCTGCGGCTGGGTCTGCTGGAGCCGGGCGACCGGCTGCCCACCGCCCGGGAGGTGGTCGAGGCGACCGCGATCAACCCGAACACCGTGCTCAAGGCGTACCGCGAGCTGGAACGCGAAGGGCTGGTCGAGGGCCGTCGCGGCCTCGGCACCTTCGTCACCCGGTCGCTCGGCGGCGCGGCGGCCGACGACGACTCCCCGCTGCGCGCCGAACTCGCCGCCTGGGCGGGCAGGGCGCGGGCGGCCGGACTCGAACGCGACGACGTGAGCGCGCTCTTCACCGCCGTACTGGACAGCACATTCGAGGGGGACCAGGACCGATGACGGGTACCGCGCTGGAGGCCGAAGGGCTCGGCATGAGATACGGGGGCCGCAGGGGCGACTGGGCACTGCGGGACTGCGCGTTCCGGCTGCCGGCCGGCGCCGTCTGCGCGCTCGTCGGGCCCAACGGCGCCGGAAAGTCCACCCTGCTCGCCCTGGCGGCGGGTTTCCTCCGCCCGGTCGAGGGAACGCTGCGGGTCCTGGGCGCGGCGCCCGGCGAGTCGCGTGCCCGCATGGCGTACGTCGCCCAGGACAAGCCGCTCTACCCGCAGTTGACGGTCACCGAAACGCTGTGGGCGGGTGCGCAGCTGAACCCGGACAGCTGGGACCGGGAGGCGGCGGCGCGCATCGCCGGACCGCTGCCGTCGGACGCGAAGGTCCGCGACCTCTCCGGCGGGCAGCGCAGCCGTCTCGCCCTCGCCCTCGCGCTGGGCAAGCGGGCCGAACTCCTGCTCCTGGACGAGCCGATGGCCGACCTCGACCCCCTCGCCCGCCACCAGCTGATGGGCGCCCTGATGGCCGAGGCCGCCGAGCACCGGACGACCATCGTGATGTCCTCGCACATCCTCAGCGAACTGGAGGGCGCCTGCGACCACCTCCTCCTGATCGACGGCGGCCGCGTCCGCCTCGGCGGCGAGACGGACGAACTGCTCGCCGCCCACGCCCTGCTCACGGGCCCGGCCCGCGACCTCGCCCCGCACACGGTGATCGAATCCCGCACGACCGGCCGCGCCCTGACCGCCCTGGTCCGCCCGGAGGGCCCGGTCGACCCGGCCTGGGACCGCTCCGAACCCACCCTGGAGGAGCTGTTGCTCGCCCACCTCCGCTCCCCGGAAGCGCCCACGCTGCTCACCCCGAGCGCGACGGCCCACGAGGCGGTGGCGGCATGAGCGCGCCGGCCGACATCGCACCCGTCACGCCGCGTACGGCCCGGCCCGGACCCGCCCTGGGCGCCGGTGCCCGCGTCCTCGTACGCCGGCACCGGTGGGCCCTGTGGTGCGCGGGCATCCTGGCCCTGGTCTGGATCGCCGTCGTCGTGGGCATCACCCTGTGGGCCGGCCACGTCAACGACGCGTTCGAGGCGAGCCCCTGCACGTCGCTGGTGACCGACCGCGCCTGTGACGACCGGTTGCAGAAGTACGACCTCGCCCTGTCGGTCCGGCAGACGGTGCTCGGCTACGCGGGGCTCTGCCTGACCGTCCTGCCCGGACTCGTCGCCGCGTTCGTCGCGGGTCCGATGATCGGCAAGGAGTTCGAGAGCGGTACGTACAAGCTCGCCTGGACGCAGTCGGTGTCCCCCGTGCACTGGCTCCTGGCCAGGCTCGCGGTTCCGGCCGCACTGCTGGTCGCGGGGGTGTCCGTCCTGTCCGCCGTCTTCGCCTGGGCACGGGCGCGGTCGGAGGGGCTGTACCCGGTCCACTGGTTCGGCGACACCTCCTTCGGCGCGCTGGGAACCGCGCCCGTGGGGTACGCCCTGCTCGGGCTCGCCCTCGGGGCGCTCGCCGGTCTGCTGACGCGCCGCACCCTGCCCGCCATGGCCGTGTCCTTGCTCGCCACCGCCGCGGTGGCCGTGGCGCTGAACCGGGTACGCAGCGGGCTGTGGCCGCTGAGCACGCGGACCAGCACCGGCTCGGTCCCGCCCCAGACGCCCGACGACGCGTGGCTCGTCGAGACCGGCCGGCTCACCGGCGACGGCGCCCGGCTGCCGGTCGACACCTGCTGGGCCGCAGGTGCCAAGGCCGACCGCTGTCTCGCGGACCGCGGCGTCACCGGCTACTACGTCGACCACCACCCCGTCTCCCATTTCTGGCCCCTCCAGCTCACGGAAACCGGCATCCTCCTCGTCCTCACCGCAGCCGCCACCGCCCTCGCCTTCCGGGTCCTGCGGCGCTACCACGCCTGAGGCATTCCCAAACCCGTCCGGGGCCCAGGCCCCGGGCGGGCCCCCACACACGGCCACCCACCGCTTCCCGCACGTCATGTCGTCGTAACCACGCATTCAGACGGCCTTGCGACCCTCGCAGGATGCAGCCAGCTGTGCCGTCCCCCCGCAACGGGCGAAATACCGGCAGAACGCGCCCCGACCGCGCCGTCCACGCGATCTCGTCCTCCTCCGACGCGCCCCCTGAGCGCTCCGCGCGGAACAATGGGCCCATGAGCCAGCAGCCCAGCTCCGAGGTCCCGGTCCAGCCCGCCGCCCAGCCGTCCGTCGGCGCCCTCGCCGCACACCGGCCGCACGCCGTCGCCCCCTCCGGGGCGGGCACGGCCCTGTCCACCGCCGCCGATTTCGACCCCGACATCGACGCCGACGCCGACGCCTACGAACCCGAGGTGGACGGCGACGAGCTGCCCCAGGGCCGCTTCCTGGACCGGGAACGCAGCTGGCTCGCCTTCAACGAACGCGTCCTCGAACTGGCCGAGGACCCGACCACGCCCCTCCTGGAGCGGGCCAACTTCCTGGCGATCTTCGCGTCGAACCTGGACGAGTTCTTCATGGTCCGGGTCGCCGGCCTGAAGCGCCGCATCGCGACCGGCGTCGCCACCCGGTCCGCGTCCGGCCTCCAGCCCCGCGAGGTGCTGGACCTGATCTGGACCCGCTCGCGCGAGCTCATGGCCCGGCACGCCGCCTGCTACCAGCAGGACGTCTCCCCGGCCCTGTCCGACGAGGGCATCCAGCTGATCCGCTGGCCGGAGCTGACCGACAAGGAGCAGGCCCGCCTCTTCACCTTCTTCCGGCAGCGCGTCTTCCCCGTCCTCACCCCCCTCGCCGTCGACCCGGCCCACCCCTTCCCGTACATCTCCGGCCTGTCGCTGAACCTCGCCGTCGTCGTACGCAATCCGGTCAGCGGCCACCGCCACTTCGCCCGGGTCAAGGTGCCGCCGCTGCTGACCCGCTTCCTGGAGGCGTCGCCGCAGCGCTACGTCCCCATAGAGGACGTCATCGCGGCCCACCTGGAGGAGCTGTTCCCGGGCATGGAGGTGCTGGCGCACCACATGTTCCGGGTCACCAGGAACGAGGACCTGGAAGTCGAGGAGGACGACGCCGAGAACCTGCTCCAGGCCCTGGAGAAGGAGCTCATGCGCCGCCGCTTCGGCCCGCCGGTCCGCCTGGAGGTCGAGGAGTCCATCGACCCGTACGTACTGGACCTGCTGGTCCGCGAGCTGAAGGTGTCCGACGCCGAGGTCTACCCGCTGCCCGGCCCCCTCGACCTCACCGGCCTCTTCGGCATAGCGTCGCTGGACCGCCCCGAGCTGAAGTACCCCAAGTTCGTCGCCGGCACCCACCGCGACCTCGCGGAGGTCGAGTCCGCGTCCGCACCGGACATCTTCGCCGCCGTACGCGAGCGCGACGTCCTCCTGCACCACCCGTACGACTCCTTCTCCACCTCCGTCCAGGCCTTCCTGGAACAGGCGGCCGGCGACCCGGACGTCCTCGCGATCAAGCAGACGCTGTACCGGACCTCGGGCGACTCCCCGATAGTGGACGCCCTCATCGACGCCGCCGAGTCCGGCAAGCAGGTCCTCGTCCTGGTCGAGATCAAGGCCCGCTTCGACGAGCAGGCCAACATCAAGTGGGCGCGCAAGCTGGAGGAGGCGGGCTGCCACGTCGTCTACGGGCTCGTCGGCCTGAAGACCCACTGCAAGCTCTCCCTCGTCGTCCGCCAGGAGGGCGACACCCTGCGCCGCTACTCGCACGTCGGCACCGGCAACTACCACCCGAAGACGGCCAGGCTCTACGAGGACCTGGGGCTGCTCACCGCGGACCCGCAGGTCGGCGCCGACCTCTCCGACCTCTTCAACCGGCTCTCCGGCTACTCCCGCCGCGAGACCTACCGCCGCCTCCTCGTCGCCCCCAAGTCGCTGCGCGACGGCCTGGTCGCCCGCATCACCAAGGAAGTCACGCACCACCGCGCGGGCCGCCCCGCCTACGTACGGATCAAGGTCAACTCGATGGTGGACGAGGCGATCATCGACGCCTGCTACCGGGCCGCCCAGGCCGGCGTCCCCGTCGACATCTGGGTGCGCGGCATCTGCGCGATCCGCCCCGGCGTCACCGGCCTCTCCGAGAACATCCGGGTCCGCTCGGTCCTCGGCCGCTTCCTCGAACACTCCCGGGTCTTCGCCTTCGGCAACGGCGGCGAACCCGAGGTCTGGTTCGGCAGCGCCGACATGATGCACCGCAACCTCGACCGCCGCATCGAGGCCCTGGTCCGGGTCACCGACCCCGCCCACCGCGCCGCGCTCAGCCGCCTCCTGGAGACCGGCATGGCCGACACCACCTCCTCCTGGCACCTGGGCCCCGACGGCAACTGGACCCGGCACTCCACGGACGCGGACGGCAAGCCCCTGCGGCACGTACAGGAAATGCTCATTGACGCCCGGAGGCGCCGGCGTGCGACGCCCTGACCAGCACACCCAGGCCGCGGCCCCGGCCCACGCACCCGGCATCACCGGCGTGAGCGCGGGGTCGGTCCTCGGCCCCTATCTGCGCTCCCAGGCCGCCGACTTCCTGCGCAGCCTGCGCCTGCACCGCGAGAACACCGCCCCCACGGACGCCGGATCGCGCGCCGCCGAACAGGCCGCCACCGCCCTGCGCCGCTCCTCCCGCCGGATCGGCGCCACCCTGCGCACCTTCCGCACCGCCCTCGACCCGCTCTGGGCGGAGCAGCTGCGCACCGAGCTGTCCTGGCTCTCCGGCACCCTCGCCCGCGAACACGCGTACGCGGACCGGCAGACCCGGCTCCTGGAGGCGCTGCACGGCCTCTCCGGCGACCCCGTCCTCCCGGCCGCCCGCACCGGCGAGTCCACGGGAACGGGCCGCCCCGTCCTCGGTGTCGGCGCCGCCCGCGCGGGCGCCCTGCTGGAACGGCAGCTCACCCTCGCCCGGACCCGCGCCCACTCCGCCGCCCTGCAGGCCCTCGGCTCCGCCCGCTTCCACGCGGTGGCCGACGCGGTCGCGCTGCTCGCCTCCGAGGTCCCGCTCGCCCCCGCCGCGACCGGCCCCGCCGGTGAGCTGCTGGCCGAGCCCGCGG
Source organism: Streptomyces sp. CB01249 (assembly GCF_001905735.1). Classification (GTDB taxonomy): domain Bacteria; phylum Actinomycetota; class Actinomycetes; order Streptomycetales; family Streptomycetaceae; genus Streptomyces. The sequence goes on along the minus strand of NZ_LISW01000002.1, from coordinate 33,636 downwards.
ACCGGGCCGAGCAGCGGCTGCTCGCGGCCGTCGCCGCGCTGCCCTCCGACGAGTCGGCGGAGCCGTACAACGAGGCGCACGACGCGCCCTGGCACCAGACCCGCCTGCTCCTCCGCCTCCACCGCTACGCCCACGAGGTGGTGCACGGCGCCCCCGATCCGGTCCTGGCCGCCCCGGGCCACGCCCTCGACCTGCACCGGGACGCGGCGGAGGCGGCCGGCGCGGCGGCCGCGGCCGCCCGCACCCCGAGGATCGCCCCGGCGACCGCGTACGCCCTGGGCGTGCTCCACGCCGACCAGCGCCACGAGGTCGAGGCGGCGCGCGCGGTCTTCCGCGAGAGCTGGGCCTGCGCGACGACGGGGGCGGCGCGGCCGTGAGCGGCACGGTGCGGGCGGCGGGCTGCGTCCTGTGGCGCCGGCCGCCCGCGCCCGCCGGGGGCGTGGAGCTGTGCCTCGTCCACCGGCCGCGTTACGACGACTGGTCGTTCCCCAAGGGCAAGCTGAAGCGCGGCGAGTCCCTGCGGGAGGCGGCGGCTCGCGAGGTCCTGGAGGAGACGGGCCACCACTGTGTGCCGGGGGCCGTGCTGCCCCTGGTCCGGTACGTCGCGCACGGCCGCCCGAAGGAGGTCACGTACTGGTCCGCCGAGGCCACGACGGGCACCTTCACGCCGAACGACGAGGTGGACGCGGTGCTCTGGCTTTCCCCGACGGCCGCCCGCGAACGCCTCACCCAACAGAGAGACAAGGCACTGATCGACACGCTTCTGAGGAAATTGCGATCGGTCGGCGAATTTTCACCGGAATGACGGTGTCACGCGGCTTATCCCGGACCAATAAAAGTGCCGCGCCCGACAGAATTCCCGATGTCGGACACGGCACCTCGATCACGCGACAGCCGATCTATTCGGATCAGCCGCAGTGACCATTCCTCTGCACCAATCCGTATCGCCCGCCGGACGCATAGGTGGTCGCCTTGACATTGATGCACTTTCCTGCGGCATAAACTGAAACAGGCCCCGCGTACTGCGAGTAGTTACCGCTGTCCGTGACGGCACTTCCACCGTCGGCCCAGATCGAAATGGAGATCTTAGCCGCCGTCCCGGTCCCCCCGGCACTCGTACGCACGTTGGACGCGCAGTTCTTGCCCGTCGAGGCGTCGTAGTAGAGGAAGATGTTGCTGAGCACCAGCCCCTTGTTCGCATCCGTCACCGGATAGACGTCTATCTGGCTGCCGGGACATCCGAAGCCGGCGGCACTTGCAGACGGAGCTGCAACGATCGCACCGCCAGTAACGGCCGCAAGACTGGTGAGAATAACCATCGCACGCTTGAGCACAGAATGCCTTTCAGCTTGACGAGCGGCTTACCTGACAACGCAGAACACTGCGTCTCAACCGCGAGCATGTCAAGGGATCACTTTCAGGCCCGATCAAGCCGGCCGCTCTCATTAACACGACCGAATACCGACGTTCTTCGCGCACACTCCTCGGGCCTCCCAGCGGGTGAGACACATTCCATTTACACCAGCGAGCGGCACGCCACCCCAGTAGTCAGCGCACCTTTGCTCACCTGACAGAACGGAACTGAGATTCCGGATAGCCTGGCCACCGCAGCTGTCGAACCGAGATACGCCCGACCCCCGACCTCGGGGTGGTTTAACCCCGGCACCGCAAGGTGGACCAAGGTTCACCTTGCGTTCACCTTTCCTCGCAAGTCACTTCATCTGTTCTGCCTAATTTCAGACCTACCGGGTGCAGCGATCAGCCACTGCACCGCCCGCGTCGCACGCCGCCCGCAAGCAGCCGCGGCGGCTTCTGGAAGGAACACCCGAAAGTGAAGCTTCAGCGCAAGAACCGGCTTCGTGCCACCGCGCTCGGTGCCCTCGCCGTCTCCGGCGCCCTGGTCCTCACGGCGTGCGGTTCGGACGACAACAGCGGCGAGACCTCCGCCACCGGCGGTGCCAAGACGAAGGCCGCGTCCAACGTCAAGTGCGACGGCGCCAAGGGCCAGCTGCGCGCCTCCGGCTCCAGCGCGCAGAAGAACGCCATGGACCTCTGGGTCAAGGAGTACATGGCCGCCTGCTCCGGCGTGGAGATCAACTACAACTCCTCCTCGTCCGGCGAGGGCATCGTCGCCTTCAACCAGGGCACCGTCGGCTTCGCCGGCTCCGACTCGGCGCTGAAGCCCGAGGAGGTCGCCGACTCCAAGAAGATCTGCAAGACCGGCCAGGGCATCAACCTCCCGATGGTCGGCGGCCCGATCGCCATCGGCTTCCACCTCGAAGGCGTCGACAGCCTGACCCTGGACGCCCCCACCCTCGCCAAGATCTTCGACACGAAGATCAAGAAGTGGAACGACGAGGCGATCGCCAAGCTCAACCCCGACGCCAAGCTGCCGGACAAGGCGATCCAGCCTTTCCACCGCTCCGAGGACTCCGGCACCACGCAGAACCTCGGCAAGTACCTCGGCGCCGCGGCCCCGAAGGACTGGAAGTACGAGGCCGAGAAGAAGTGGCCCGCCCCCGGCGGCCAGGCCGCGTCCGCCTCCTCCGGCGTCGCCTCCTCGGTCAAGCAGGTCGACGGCGCCATCGGCTACTTCGAGCTCTCCTACGCCACCTCGCAGCAGATCTCCACGGTCGACATCGACACCGGCGGCTCCGCCCCGGTCAAGGCATCCTCCGAGAACGCCTCCAAGGCCATCGCCGCCGCCAAGGTCAAGGGCACCGGCAAGGACCTGGCGCTCGACCTCGACTACACCACCAAGGCCGACGGCGCCTACCCGCTGGTCCTCGTCACGTACGAGGTCGTCTGCGACACCGGCAACAAGGCCGACACCCTCGGCACCGTCAAGTCCTTCCTGACCTACACCGCCTCCGCGGACGGCCAGAAGCTCCTCACCGAGGCGGGCTACGCCCCGATCCCCGAGGAGATCAACGCCAAGGTCCGCGAGACCGTCGCCGGCCTCTCGTAACCGGCCGTACGACACCCAGCGCATCCGGCGGCCGGTCCGGAACACCCCTCCGGACCGGCCCCCACCCAGCCCCTCCGGTGCACCGCCGCCAGGGGAGCCCCGGCTCCCCCACACAGACCGGAAAGACCATGGCTTCCACCACACAGATACAGACCCCGCCGGGCAGGCGATCCCGCCCCCGGTCCACGGGGCGCGCAGGCGACCGGATCTTCCTCGGCCTCTCGCGCGGCTCCGGCATCCTGCTCCTGGTGATCATGGCGTCGATCGCCGTGTTCCTCACCTACCGCGCCGCGATCGCCATCTCGAAGGACGAGGGCAACTTCCTCACCACCTTCGACTGGAACCCGGCCGGTGACCCGCCCGTCTTCGGCATCGCCGTCCTGCTCTTCGGGACCGTCGTCAGCTCCGTCATCGCGATGGCCATCGCGGTCCCGGTCGCCGTCGGTATCGCCCTCTTCATCTCGCACTACGCCCCGCGCAAGCTGGCCGGCCCGATCGCGTACGTGATCGACCTGCTCGCCGCGGTCCCCAGCATCGTCTACGGCATCTGGGGCGCCCTCGTCCTCGTGCCGTACCTGGAGGGGCTCAACCTCTGGCTCGACCAGTTCTTCGGCTGGACCTACGTCTTCGAGAAGACCGAGATCGGCGTCGCCCGCTCCCTCTTCACCGTCGGCATCCTGCTCGCGATCATGATCCTGCCGATCGTGACCAGCGTCAGCCGCGAGGTCTTCCGCCAGGTCCCCCGGATGAACGAGGAGGCCGCGCTCGCCCTCGGCGCCACGCGCTGGGAGGTCATCCGCCTCTCGGTCCTGCCGTTCGGCCGCTCCGGCGTCATCTCCGCCTCGATGCTGGGCCTCGGCCGCGCGCTCGGCGAGACGATGGCCGTCGCCACCGTCCTGTCGCCGAACTTCCTGATCTCGCTGCACGTGCTCAACCCGGGCGGCGGGACCTTCGCCCAGAACATCGCGGCGAAGTTCGGCGAGGCCGACGCGTTCGGGCGGGACGCCCTGATCGCCTCCGGCCTGGTCCTCTTCGTCCTCACCCTGCTGGTCAACGGCGCGGCCCGGCTCATCATCGCCCGCCGCAAGGAGTACTCGGGGGCCAACGCATGAGCCACGCCACCACCACCCCCGGCGTCCAGGACCTCCCGACGCCCGCACCGGCCGCCCCGAAGGGCAGCCTCAGCAGCCGGTCGCTGCCGCGCCTCGCGCCGCTCGGCTTCGCCGTCGCCGCGATCGCCCTCGGTGTCGGTCTGAGCCTCGCCGCCGGCTGGCAGAGCCGTGTGCAGTGGGGCCTGATCTCCGCGCTGTTCTTCCTGGTCATCTCGTACGTCGCCACCAGCGTGGTCGAGAACCAGCGCCAGGCCCGCGACCGCCTCGCCACCAGCCTGGTCTGGGTGTGCTTCCTGCTCGCCGTCGTCCCGCTGGCCTCGCTGCTCTGGACGACCGTCAGCCGCGGCTCCGAACGCCTGGACGGCTACTTCCTGACCCACTCGATGGCCGGGGTCCTCGGCCCCGAGGCCAGCGGCGGCGTCTACCACGCGCTGATCGGCACCCTGGAACAGGTCGGCATCGCCACCCTGATCTCCGCCCCGCTCGGCCTGCTCACCGCCGTCTACCTGGTGGAGTACGGCAAGGGCGCGCTGGCCAGGGCCGTCACCTTCTTCGTCGACGTCATGACCGGCATCCCGTCGATCGTGGCCGGTCTCTTCATCCTGTCGATCATGCTCATCGCGGGCCTGGAACCCTCCGGCCTGATGGGCGCGCTCGCCCTGACGATCCTGATGATCCCGGTCGTCGTCCGCTCCACCGAGGAGATGCTCAAGCTCGTCCCGAACGAGCTCCGCGAGGCGTCCCTCGCCCTCGGCATCCCGAAGTGGCGCACGATCCTGAAGGTGGTCCTGCCGACCGCGATCGGCGGCATCGCGACCGGCGTCATGCTCGCCGTCGCCCGCATCGCCGGCGAGACCGCCCCGATCATCCTGCTGGTCTTCGGCAGCCAGCTGATCAACACCAACCCCTTCGAAGGCGCCCAGTCGTCACTGCCCTTCTACATCTACGAGCAGTACAAGATCGGGGAGGCCGCGTCCTACGACCGCGCCTGGGCAGCGGCCCTGGTCCTGATCGCCTTCGTCATGATCCTCAACCTGGTGGCCCGCGGCATCGCCCGCTGGAAGGCCCCCAAGGCCGGGCGCTAGGCCCGCCGGAAAGCAGCAGTGATTCAGATGGCCAAGCGCATCGACGTCAGCGGACTGTCGGCCTACTACGGCAGCCACAAGGCGATAGACGACATCTCCATGACCATCGAGCCCCGCTCGGTGACCGCCTTCATCGGCCCCTCCGGCTGCGGCAAGTCCACCTTCCTGCGCACCCTGAACCGGATGCACGAGGTCACCCCCGGCGGCCGCGTCGAGGGGAAGGTGCTCCTGGACGACGAGAACCTGTACGGGACGAACGTCGACCCGGTGACCGTACGGCGTACGGTCGGCATGGTCTTCCAGCGCCCGAACCCCTTCCCCACCATGTCGATCTTCGACAACGTGGCGGCGGGCCTGCGCCTCAACGGCTCGTACCGCAAGAGCGCCCTCAACGACGTCGTGGAGAAGTCGCTGCGCGGCGCGAACCTGTGGAACGAGGTCAAGGACCGGCTGAACAAGCCCGGCTCCGGCCTCTCCGGCGGTCAGCAGCAGCGCCTGTGCATCGCCCGCGCCATCGCCGTCGAGCCGGACGTGCTGCTGATGGACGAGCCGTGCTCCGCCCTCGACCCGATCTCCACCCTCGCCATCGAGGACCTGGTCGGCGAGCTCAAGGAGCGGTTCACGATCGTCATCGTCACGCACAACATGCAGCAGGCGGCGCGTGTCTCGGACCGCACCGCGTTCTTCAACCTGGCGGCGGTCGGCAAGCCCGGCAAGCTCATCGAGATCGACGAGACGGAACGCATCTTCTCCAACCCGTCGGTCCAGGCCACCGAGGACTACATCTCCGGCCGCTTCGGCTGATCCGCCCGGCCCTCCCGTACGGCCTTGGGGTGCTGCATGGCGGTGCCACCGCAAGGCGAAAAGGGTCCGCCCCGCACTCCCGAGGGAGTGCGGGGCGGACCCACGTACGGCAGCCGGCGTCAGCCGAACATCAGGTACACGATCCCGTAGCTTCCGGCGGCGACCAGCGCCGCGGCCGGCATCGTGATGAACCAGCCGAGGATGATGTTCTTCGCGACACCCCACCGCACCGCGTTCACCCGCTTCGTGGCACCCACACCCATGATCGCCGAGGTGATCACATGGGTGGTGGAGATCGGCGCGTGGAAGAGGAACGCCGAACCGAACATGATCGACGCACCCGTCGTCTCGGCGGCGAAGCCCTGCGGCGGGTCCAGCTCGATGATCTTCCGGCCGAGCGTACGCATGATGCGCCAGCCGCCCGCGTACGTACCGAGCGACAGCATCAGCGCGCAGACCAGCTTCACCCAGACCGGGATCGGATCGCTCGGCGACTCGACGTCGGCGATGACCAGGGCCATCACCACGATGCCCATCGTCTTCTGCGCGTCCTGGAGACCATGCCCGAGCGCCATGCCCGCCGCCGAGACCGTCTGCGCGATACGGAAACCGCGCTTGGCCTTGTGCGGGTTAGCCTTCCGGAACATCCACATGATGGCGACCATCACCAGATAACCGACCACCAGGCCGATCACCGGCGACAGGAACATCGGAATGACGATCTTGTCGAGCACCCCGTCCCAGTGCACCATCGTCCCGCCGGCCAGCGCCGCGCCGACCATCCCGCCGAACAGCGCGTGCGAGGACGACGAGGGCAGGCCGAAGTACCAGGTGACCAGGTTCCAGATGACGGCACCGACGAGCGCGGCGAAGAGGATGCCCATCCCCTTGTTGCCCTCGGGCGTCGCGATCAGGCCCTCGCTGACGGTCTTGGCGACCCCGCTGCCGAGGAACGCGCCCGCGAGGTTCATCACGGCCGCCATCGCCAGCGCCGCACGCGGCGTCAGCGCACGGGTCGAGACCGACGTGGCGATCGCGTTCGCCGAGTCGTGGAAGCCGTTGGTGTAGGTGAAGCCGAGCGCGACGCCGATGGTCACGATCAGTACGAAGGTGTCCACGTGGTTCAGGACTCCTTGACCGCGATGGTCTCCACCGTGTTCGCGACGTGCTCGAACGCGTCGGCAGCCTCTTCCAGTACGTCCACGATCTGCTTCAGCTTCAGCACCTCTATGGCGTCGTACTTGCCGTTGAAGAGGTGGGCGAGCAGCTTGCGGTGGATCTGGTCGGCCTGGTTCTCCAGACGGTTGACCTCGATCCAGTACTCGGTGAGGTTGTCCATCGTGCGCAGACCCGGCATGGCCTCGGCGGTCAGTTCGGCCGCCCGCGCCAGCACCTCGATCTGCTGCTCCACACCCTTGGGAAGCGTCTCGATCTGATACAGCACGACCAGATCGACGGCCTCCTCCATGAAGTCCATGATGTCGTCGAGCGACGACGCGAGGTTGTAAATGTCCTCACGGTCGAACGGCGTAATGAAGGAGGAGTTCAGCTGGTGGAAGATCGCGTGGGTGGCATCGTCCCCCGCGTGCTCCGCTGCCCGCATGCGCTCCGCGATCTCGGCCCGGGAGGACGAATCCGCCCCGAGCAGTTCCATCAGGAGTTTCGAGCCCGTGACGATGTTGTCCGCGGATGCGGAGAACATGTCGTAGAAGCTCGTCTCCCTGGGGGTCAGACGAAAGCGCACGTGGGGTCCTCGGGGTGCTTTGGATTCGGTCAGGCTGATGCTAGGCGCATCATCCGGCCACGGCTAACCGGCATTCTTCAGTGTCGCGCATCAGGCACAGTGATCAGCACGGGACCCCGGTCACGTTTCAGCTGAATTCGTTAGGATATACCCACCAGGGGTATATAAACGGCAGGGTAAAGGGAAAACGGGAGGCAGCAATGACCACTACCGAGGCCATGGGGACCGGGCCCTCACCGGACGCGGCACCCGACGCCGCCCCCGTGGAAGCGATCGTCACCGACCACGACCGCGGAATACACGGCTACCACCATCAGAAGGCCGAACACCTCAAGCGCCTGCGCCGCATCGAGGGCCAGATCCGCGGCCTCCAGCGGATGGTGGACGAGGACGTCTACTGCATCGACATACTCACCCAGGTCTCGGCGTCCACCAAGGCGCTCCAGTCCTTCGCGCTCCAGCTCCTGGAGGAGCACCTGCGGCACTGCGTCGCCGACGCGGCCCTCAAGGGCGGCGACGAGGTCGACGCGAAGGTCGAGGAGGCCACCAAGGCCATCGCCCGCCTGCTGCGCACCTGAGCCCCGGCGGTCACTCAGCCCCGGTGGTCGCCCTGCCGGGGGACGGTGGTGCGGTCGGTGCTCACCTTGACGTCGAGCACCTCGTCGATGCGGTCCGCGCTGAGCCGTTCCCCGATCGCCGCGGACGCGGCGATCATCAGTTCCCCGCACAGCTCGATCTCGGCGAGCGCCACATGGTCCGATACGGTCGGGCTGAGCGTCACCACGTCACTCACCTCTCACTGCCGTCACCGGCTTCCTAGAGTAGAGAGCCCGACACGCACCGCGCATGGCACGGACGGACCATTTCGCCCCCACCGGAGGGCTAGGGGACGCGGTTCCGTGCGACTCATCTCACGCCCGTCCCTGTTCGATCTCACCGGTGTAGATGTCCCGGTCGTGCGGCAGCCGTACGGTGACGGGCGCGCCGAACCCGTACAGCAGCGTCGTGGAGACGACCTCCGCAGCCGGGCCCTCGTTGGCGAAGCTGAACCGGTGGCGCACCTTGCGCAGCCTCCCCTGCTCGTCCAGATACGCGTCGAACGGCACGCTCCGCGTGCGGAACCCTTTCGCCGCCGCCCCCAGCGCCGCCCGCGCACCGGGCCCCGCCAGCCGGGCCGCCCGGCCGATGTCCGCGGTGCCCCGGTAGTGCCGCACGGTCACCCCGGCCACATCCGTCTCGCCCACGTACGTCACGGCCCCCGCGCCCCGCAGCAGCTCGGCGGCGGCCAGCGGATCGGTCACCCCGCCGGTGACCAGGTTCCCGTCCTCCAGGGCCGTCGTGTCGATCCGCACCCACTTGTCGGCGGGCACCCCCGCGCCCCGGTTCATCATGTACAGCGCGCCCGGCGCCAGCAGCTCCGTGATCGGCCGGTGCTCCTCCTCGCCCGCCGCGTCGGGCGGCAGCACCACCTTCAGCCGGCCCGAACCGGCCCGGAAGTCGTACGCCCCCGAGCCCCTGATCGTGACCCGGGTGCCGCCGGCGGCCGTCTCCATCGACGTGCTCACCTCGGCGCTCGCGACCCCGTCCCCGGCGAGCACCGCCGCCGCCCGCCGCACCACCTCGGCGCCGCCGTCCCGGGCGTCCGCGGCCGCCGCGGCACGGTCGGCGCCCCCGCCACCGGCGCACCCGGCGGCCGCCGCCGCCACGCCCACCGCGACGAGGGCGCGCACGACGCGCACCCCGCCTCCGGACCTGTGCTGCTGCACCACCATCGCCTGCCCATCCCCAAACGCCGAACCGCTTGCCCGAGGTCGTGTCCGCCTCGCATAACGACGGCCGGTGCCCCCTGTAACGTCCACGCCCCCGATTGGCGCCGTCGGCGTCGCCCGCACGCCCCCTCGCGGTTGACGGACCCCTCCCGGCCGGGCCGCCCCGCCCAGTACCGTGTTCGCGTGTACGACCAACACGCCGCCGAGGTCCCGCCGGCCCGCCCCGCCCATGAACCGACCACCGTCGAACGCGGCTCGTTCTGCACCGCACGCTGCGCCTGCGGCTGGTCCGGGCCCGCCCGCCGGTCCCGCGACCGGGCCCGCGCGGACGCCGACGAGCACCGCACCACGGCCTGACCACCGGCCCTCCCCCGATCCGGCCCGACCCAAGGGAAAGGCCCTCTCCCCCCACTCCGGAGGTCCGATGACCCCGCCGAACCGGCGCACGCTCCTCGCGGCGGGCGCCGCCGTCCTCACCGGTGCCACCGCCACCGCCTGCGAGGGCACCGACACGACGGACCCGGCCCCCGGCGACACCACGGGCGCCGGCAGGCCCGCGTCGTCCCCGGCCCCCTCGGCGTCCAAACCCTCCAAGCCCTCCGGCCCGGCCGACTGGTCCGCGCTCGGCAAGAGCCTCGACGGGCCGCTGATCCGCCCCGGCGACACCGCGTACCCGACCGCCCGTCAGCTCTACAACACCCGCTTCGACGGCCAGAAACCGGCCGGGATCGCCTACGTCCGGCACGAGGACGACATCCGCGAGTGCCTGGCCTTCGCCCGCCGCGCCTCCGTGCCGGTCGCGATCCGCAGCGGCGGCCACTCGTACGCCGGCTGGTCGAGCGGCAACGGCCGCCTGGTGATTGACGTCGCGTCACTCAACCGCGTCGAGGCGAACGGCACGATCGGCGCCGGTGCCAAACTCCTCGACGTCTACGAGGGCCTGGCCGCGCACGGCGTGACAATCCCCGGCGGCTCCTGCCCCACGGTCGGCATCTCCGGTCTCACCCTCGGCGGCGGCCACGGCGTCGCCGCCCGCGCCTACGGCCTGACCTGCGACAGCCTCACCGCCGCCACCCTCGTCACGGCCGACGGCCGCACGGTGACCGCCGACGCCAAACACGACCCGGACCTCTTCTGGGCCCTGCGCGGCGCGGGCAACGGCAACTTCGGCGTCGTCACGAGCCTCCGCTTCCGTACGCACTCCGCCCCCCGGACGGTCACCGCGTACATGTCCTGGCCCTGGTCGCGCGCCCGGAACGTCATCACCGCCTGGCAGGAGTGGGGCCCGGCCCAGCCCGACGAGATCTGGTCCGCCGCGCACCTCGACGCCGGGCCGGGCGGCAGCAACCCGACGGTCTCGGTCTCGGCGTTCAGCCTCGGCACGTACGGGGACCTGCAGAACGCCGTCGACCGGCTCGCCGACCGCATCGGCGCCCCCGCCTCCTCGGTCTCGCTGCGCCGCCGCGACTACCGGGAGGCGATGCTCGTGTACGCGGGCTGCTCGGGCCTCACGGACGCGCAGTGCCACCTCCCGGGGACCACGCCGGGCCGCACCCCGCAGGGCGCCCTCCAGCGCGAGACGTACGCCGCCGCCTCCGACTTCTACGACCGCTCACTGCCCCCGGCAGGCGTGTCGGCCCTGCTCGAAGCGGTCCTGGCGTTCACCCGGCTCGCCCCCGGCCAGGGCGGCGGCGGTTCGGTCGCGCTGACCGCGCTGGGCGGGGCGGTGAACCGGGTGGACCCGCAGGCCACGGCGTTCGTCCACCGCCGCTCCCGGATGCTCGCCCAGTACATCGGGGCCTGGCGGCCCGGGGCCCCGGGAACCGCCCAGCAGAAGTGGCTGAAAGAAACCCATGCGGCGATGCGCCCGTACGCCTCCGGGGCGGCGTACCAGAACTACACGGACCCGTCCCTCACCAACTGGCGCTCCGCGTACTACGGCTCGGGGGCGGCGCGCCTGGCCCAGGTGAAGAAGCGGTACGACCCGGAGGGGCTGTTCACGTACGCGCAGGGGGTGTGAGGGGCGCAGGACTCCACATACACGTGTGCCCCGGGCCGCCCTTGCGGGCTCCGGGGCACATGCGTGAGGGGGACGGGCTTCAGGCCGCGAGGCCCTTCTCGCCGTCGGTCCCGCCGCCGCGCGAACCGGGGCGCGGCTCGGGGATCCCGAGCGCGTCGTCCCGGCCGGAGTCCGCCGTCCGGGGCCGGCGCGAGCGGACGAGGGGGCCGAGGCGGGCGGACCGGGAGACGGCCGCCACGAGGGGCGTCAGCAGCATCATCGCCAGGGGCGCGAGGAGCAGTGCGACGGCCGTACCGAGGGCGAAGCCGCCGACGACGTCCGTCGGGTAGTGGACGCCCATGTAGACCCGGCAGAAGCCTTCCAGCAGGGCGAGCCCGATGGCCGCGATGCCGAACTTCCGGTGGGCGACGAAGAGCCCGACGCCGAGGGCCATCGCCATCGTGGCGTGGTCGCTGACGAACGAGAAGTCGTTCTTCCCGTCCACCAGGACGTCGAGCCCGGAGTGGTCCTTGAACGGCCTCGGCCGCTCCACGAAGCCACGGATCGGGATGTTGATGAGCAGGGCGATCCCGGCCGCGAGCGGGGCCCAGACGAGCCCGGCCACCGCCGACACGGAGTCCTCGGCCGTGCCGCGCCGGCGAACGCTCCACCAGCACCACAGGACCACGAGGACCATGCCGAACATGATCCCGTACTCGCCGACGAACTCCATGACCCGGTCGAACCAGGTGGGAGCGGACTTGGCGAGCCCGTTGATGTCGTAGAGCAGGCTGACGTCGGGGTTCGACCCATCCAGTGCGAGTCCAGCCATCTGCTGCGGCCCCTTGCCTTGTCTGCTGCTGCGGCACACGTCCCTGTGCGCCGCGATTCACGAACCCCCGTGTTCGGTCCGTCCACGTCGATCACTCACGCGCCCAGCCAGAGAACGACGCGCCCCGTGCGTACGTTCCACTCTCCACCGAATGATCACCATGACGTTATCGAAGAGTGACACATCGTCGCAGCTCAGGGCCCGGGCTTCACGGAGGGTTCCGGCCACCGGCACGCACACCTCAGGCCGCCGGCCGCGCGGTCGGCAGCGCCGCCGCCCCGTCCTTGGTCACGCGTGTGGCACCGAAGTAGTCGGGCGAGTCGATCTTGTCGAACCGGATGACCGCACCAGTGTACGGAGCGTTGATCATGTACCCGCCCCCGACGTACAGGCCGACGTGATGAATGGCACGGGAATTGGTCAGATCGTCGGAGAAGAACACCAGATCACCGGGGAGCAGTTCATCCCGGGACGGGTGCGGCCCGGCGTTGTACTGATCGTTCGCGACGCGGGGCAGCTCGATGTCGACGGTCCGGTACGCGGCCTGGGTCAGCCCGGAACAGTCGAACCGCCCACCCTGCTCCGGCGTACCGTTGCCGCCCCACAGGTACTTCGTGCCGAGCTTCTTCTGCGCGAAGTAGATCGCCCCGGCCGCCTGCTGGGACGGCTGCACACGGCCCACGGGCCGGGCAAAGCTCTTCTCCAGTGAGCGGATGATCTTGACGTAGTTCCTGGTCTCGGAGATGTCGGGCACGCCGCCCGACTTGATCACGCGGTACGCCCCCGCGTTGTAGGCCGCGAGCATGTTGTCGGTGGGGTCACCGGGGACCTTCTTCACGTACCCGGCGAGCTCGCAGTCGTACGAAGCGGCGGACGGGATCGCGTCGGCCGGGTCCCACACGTCCCGGTCCCCGTCCCCGTCCCCGTCGATCCCGTGCCCCGCCCAGGTCCCGGGGATGAACTGCGCGATGCCCTGCGCGGCGGCGGAGCTCTCGGCGCGGGGGTTCCACCCGCTCTCCTGGTAGAGCTGCGCGGCGAGCAGGGCCGGGTTGATCGCGGAGCACAGGTTCCCCCACTTCTGCACCAGCCCCTGATACTTCGCCGGCACAGCCCCCTTGGCCAACGCGACGGCCCCCCCACCGGCGCCCCCGACGAGCCCGGCAGCGGCGGAGTAGGTCCCCACAACGAGCAGCGCCACAAAACACAGGGCCCCCCCGACCCCGACCCCCATGGCCACCCAGAATCTACGCACCCGTCAACCATCCCCCATCGGGGCACGGTTCGGGAGCGTTTTCGACGGTGTGTACGAGTCACACGGGGGCGCTCAGGGAGCGCCGCCCGACCAGAAGCCGTCGCGGACGTTGGGAGCGGGTACCGGTTCGCCCACATGCTCGTCGCTGCCTGCACGCGGAGTGGGCTTAGAAACCGAGGACCGGTCCACGCACGGCGTAGCGACCTCAAAGAACGCCTGCCCACGCCCCCCAATGAGTAGCCTCACTCGGAATCGGTCCGGCGTCTCAAAGTATGTTGCCGGGCTCTGCGCACTGGCGTTTACGCCGACCTGGCGGTACCCAGCCTTCTGCCACTGCCGTTCAACAACTCCCAGGAAGCTTCCCCGTCGCTCCTCGGAGATCACCGTGGTCACCGCCCTTCTACGTGAAACATCACAGCTTCCTTCAGTCGACTCTCCATGAACCCACTCCACCGGAGGTTTGATCGCGGAAAATGTCTCGTCAAGGATCCCGTCAGCTCGATCAGCAGCCTCCTGCATGTTCAATCCACTGCTCCTCTCACCATCCTGCGAAACGCTAGATTCATCCGCCAACGCGCAGCTTGACACCAGCAACAGGGCAGCTACTGCGGCAACCATTCGAGCCTTCACCTTGGACGCTCCCGCTCGATTTCATCCGACTTTCCGGCAACAATTCTCGCGATGTTGTCTGCAGACACTTGATCCTTCGCCGGGTCGAAATAGTTGGAGTGCGCTTCCCCGGGCCTGTGCCCCCACTCCAGGGGGCGAGGTCCTTCACTTACGGCAAACCGGGTTGCCCCGAATTCCCGATGCGCGGGATCGGTACCGAACCAAACGTCACTTTCGTCGCTCTGGGCGTCTTGCGCCGCATACCCCATAGCGCCGCCAGCCACACCACCTGCCACACCACCGACTGCTGCCCCAACGGGCCCTCCACTCAGCCCGAGCGAGAATCCGGCCGAAGCGCCCCCAACGATCCCTGCACCCAAGCCACTAGCTTCCCGATCATTGGGCAACTTCGTGACGGGGTCGTTCTCAGCAGCGCCGACGAAGACGTGCTCCCTCCCCACCCCAAGTTCATCTGCGGACCGTGCACCTGTTCCCGGGCTTCCGAGCAAGACAACGTCGTCGGCCCCCGGGATTCCGCCCCTCTCCTGAGCAGCGAGGCCCACTGTCAGCGAACCGTACGAGTGCCCGATCGCAGTGACATGAGGGTCTGAATTTTCATTCGTTGCCGAAATGCCCTCCATGAACTGATTGTAGGCAGCCGCACCGGTCTCCGCGTTCGACTTACCCATCACACCCAGAGGGTCATCCAACGACGCCTGCGGCGCGTCATACCCAAGCCACACAATTGATGCCACCGAAGCATCGGGGTCCATCTCTTTCGCGCCGATGGCGGTATCACGAGCCCGTTTGAGGTCCCCCCTAGCAAAATCCTCATCCAACGAAGTGTTCAACCCCGGCACATACGCCGCCACATTCCGCGCCGTATCCGGATTCCCGTACGACACAATCGCGCGTCCGTTCCCCTCGTCCCCGATGCCGAGGAGGTACATCGGCGGCTGGCCGCCCGCGGCCAGCTGGCGGTCGATCTCCCGCAACCCCGCCAACCGCACCCGAGACACCTCGTCATCCCGCCCCTCCAGCTTGCCGATCAGGAGCTGGAGGTTGTCGCGGTTCGCCGTGTCGCGGATCAGGGACGGGATGCCGTCCAGGTTGCCGATCTGGTCCGGGTACACCGCGAGGTACTCCTCGCGCTGTTCGTCCGTCAGGTGCGCCCACCACTCCCGCACCGCCGCAGGCGCCGCGTCACGCGGGATGCGGGACTTGAGGTACCCACGCGCCGCCTCCCGGACCGCCGCCGCGTCACCCGCCGCGTCGGTCCACGTACGGTCCGGGACCTTCAGCCCCTCCTCAGCCCGCAACCGCCGCAGGATCCGGGTGAAGCGCCAGTCGATCCTGGCGGCCGCACGCACCGCCCCCGTGACCCGGTCCGAGATGTCCCGCGCCCTCGCGGCATGGGTGTCGGGGGCGCCCAGCCCCGAGGGAGGCAGCAGCCCGGGCATACCGGTCACCCGAGCCGTGCCACCGGGCAGCGGATCACCGTCGAACAGCCCCCCGGGCCCGGACGGGTACGACACCGACCCATCCGCGTGCACGGTGAACCTCAGCGACTCCGCCTCCTCCAACGCCCGCCGCAACACCCCCTGCTGCACCCGCATCTCGTGCGCGAGGCTGTTCAACGCGGTCCGGATCAACCCGCACTCGGTGTACACGTACTGCAGGTTCCGGCTCATCCGACGCAGCCGCCCGACCGCCGCATCGGCCGCCGCGCCCCGCTGGGACTCGCGCAGACCGACGAGGAGCTGCTTCTCGATCCGGTCCCGCCCCGCATCCGCACGGTTGCTCGCCTTGCCCCAGCCATCCGCCGCGCTCTCCAGCTCGGCGCACTTGAGGTCGCGTAACTGAGCCCACGTCAACGTGGAGGACAGCGCGGTCACCGCTCGACCCCGTGGGTCAGCCGAGCGACGGGCGAGAAGGACGACCGCACGGACTCATTCGTCTCCCCCTGCGCCCGCGCGACAGCGCGCAGGCTGCCCGCGAGCGCCCCGCACTCATGGCGGGCGGACTCGACACGGCGCACCCAGGACTCCCGCACCGCACCCAGCTCGGCCAGCGAGTTCAGACCGGCGGTCCCCGCGATCAGCCCCTCGTGCGCCGTCGTCAGTTCCCCGCGTACGGGACCGAGATGGGCCCCCATTCCCTCCGCACCCCCGGCGGCCCGCAGCCACGCACCACCGCTGTGCCGCAGCTCATCCCCGGCAGCAGGGCCACCGCCGGCGGCGGAGCCGCCCCCGCCGCCACCCGCGAGATCGACCAGCCTCAACCGCGCACCACTCATCGTCCACCCCGTTCTTGATCACGAAGATCGTGGAGCGGCACTGTGCCAAACGCGGCAACCGCGACACGCCGGACACACAGCGGCCGGGGAGCGGGCACACCCCCGCTCCCCGGCCCTGCCAACGCCTCGCCCCCGCCCGGGGATCACCCGATCGATGGACCGGTGCTAACTCCCGTACGCCCTCGGATCCTCCTCGCCGAGCCGCCGCAACGCGGCCGCCGCACGGTCCTCCGGCGGGGTGCCGTCCTCGGGGATGCGCCAGCGGATCTGCCGTACGTAGCCGTCCTCGCCGTCGTAGAAGAGGCTGATCAGGGTGTCGTCGGGGTTACTGGAGGCCGTTCCGGCCCAGTCGAGCCGGACGTTCCAGCGCGCGAGGAGGTCCGGCCGGCCGCGCAGCCCGTCGGCGATCAGCCGGGCGGTCCGGCGGGCGGGCCACATCCAGCTCTCGTCGTCCGACGCCCGGGCGATCTCGCCGTCGTACGCGGCGGCGTCGAAGCGGAGCTCGGGCAGTTCCCGTTTGCCGCCCGGCGGAACGGGGCATCGCCAGCCGGACCAGACGACCTGATCCCCGTCGCGCCGGACGGTGACATACAGCGCACCGCAACAGCCCTCCGTGCAGTACGCCTCGGCAAGTTGCACCTCGCGTGGTTCGTCCGTGGCCCGCAGGGTGCCGGGGAACAGCAACTCCTCGGGGGAGTGCGCGGGTCCGTGACCGAAGTAGTCCGGGACCAGCGGCCGCCCGTCGACAAGGACGCGCGCCTCGACGGCGCCCGAATCGCCGGGGTCACGCTCGTGCACGGCGATACGCAACCGCGCACCCGTCTCCTGCGGCGCCCCCAGCACCTGCGCCCGCGTACGCCGCACCCACGCGACCCGCCACCGCACACCGGGCTCGTCGCCCTGCTCGTCCGGCACCACACACCACTCCGGCCGCCTCAGGACGGCCGTCAGCTCCGACAGTGCCGCCTCACGCCGCCCGGGCCCCCAGTCGTGCAGCACGGCGGGCCCCGTGCTCAGCTCCTGAACGGCGGACAGGAGAAGCGCATGGTGGTCGAGCGTGGGGGGAAGGAGCCCGGCGCCCCGCGCGAACGCTTCGTACGCGCGAGGGGCGTCCAGGTAGGAAAGGATCGCGGGCCGATAGTCGCGGAGGCTGGTCATGAGGAACAGCAGCCGCCCAGTCCGGGCGACCAACGCGGCGCCCTCGGAAGCCGGAAGCGCTGGCACCTCGGCCAGCAGATCCACCAACCCGGACGCCTCCGCCACCCTCCGCGCCACCTCGGGTCCCACACCCCCCGGAAGCGCAACCAGCCGTTCCCGTACGGCGGTATGGTCACCGGCGTCGAGGGCGGCGAGCAGCGGCCCGAAGGTCACGGGCTCACCTTGGTTGCGGAGTTCAAGCAGCGCTCCGGCCGACCGGTCCAGGGCGTCGAGTGCGTGGACGACGGGGTCCACGAGGGTGCGCAGCCGGCCGAGGGTCCGGAGATACGGCACATCCTGCGACTCACCCAGCCCGGTGAGCAGGGCGAGCCCGACGCAGACGGCCCGGTAACCGGTCCCCGTACGCACGAGCACTCGCGCCAGCGCCCGCGCCCGTTCCTCGTTCTCCACCGGCATCCCGGCGACGAGCAGACGCAGCGTGCGGTGCCTGACAGGCGGGTCCAGGGCATCAAGACGCCGATGCACCTCTTCAGCCGCCTCGACGGGGTCGGGCGCGGCCAGCAACGGACGAAGAAGACGGTTCAGTTCGTCCTTGGTTCGAGTGAAGTCGCGGCTGACCCGGTTGGACGGGCCACGGCGGGGTACGGGCGGCGCCGCGTCCGCCAGGCACCAAGGCCCCTCGGGCTCGGCGTGTTCGACACGCAGCGCGCACGCGTACAGGGAGGAGGGCCGGGGAGTGAGCGCTCCGCGCTCTTCCGGGGCGCTCAACGGGCGGGGTGGTTCTCGATTCCATAGGTCATGGCGCGGAGTGTGGCAGAGCCCCGCATCACCACGCCAGCACTTTTCCCCCGGGCGCGGTTCACGCGTGCTTTCCCCGCCCAGCCGGAAGAATGCGCCCCCATGAGCTCATCGTCCCCCTCCCCCAGCTTCTGGCACCGCCCCATGGTGGCGCGCAGCGCCGACGAGCAGCACCGCGCCTCGACGATGCTGGAACTCTTCTTCGACCTCTGCTTCGTCGCCGCCGTCGCCCAGGCCGCGTCCGCCTTCGAGCACGAACTCGCGGCAGGCCGCATCGGCCACGCCGTCCTCGGCTACGCGATGGTGTTCTTCGCGATCTGGTGGGCGTGGATGAACTTCACCTGGTTCGCCTCCGCGTACGACACCGACGACGTCCCGTACCGGCTGCTGACGCTCGTACAGATCACCGGCGCGCTCGTCCTCGCGGCGGGCGCGCCCGAGGCGCTGGAGCACGAGGACTTCACCGTCATCACCTGGGGCTACGTGATCATGCGGCTCGCCATGGTCACGCAGTGGCTGCGCGCCGCCCGCTCGGACCCGGAGCGCCGCCGCACCTGCCTGGGGTACGCCGCCGGGATCTTCCTGGTGCAGATCGGCTGGGTCGTACGACTGGCCCTGCCCGAGGACACCGGTCTGGTGACGTTCGCGGTCCTCGTCGTCGCGGAAATCGCCGTTCCCGCACTGGCGGAGCGTAAAACCACCACCACCTGGCACCCGCACCACATCGCCGAACGGTACGGGCTGTTCACGCTGATCGTGCTCGGCGAGTCCATCACCGCCGCCACCGGTGCCGTACGCGCCGCGCTGGACACGCACGCGGCGCTCGGCGACCTCGCCGCACTGGTCGCGGGCGGACTCCTGACGGTGTTCGCCCTGTGGTGGCTGTACTTCGCGCAGAGCGCACCCCGGCTGCTGACCAGCCTGCGTACGGCGCTGCTGTGGGGGTACGGGCACTACCTCGTCTTCGCGTCGGCCGCCGCGGTCGGCGCCGGGCTCGCCCTCAACGTCGCGCACACCGCGGGTCACGGCCACATCTCCGACCGCACGGCGGCGGCCGTCTACACCGTCCCGGTCGCCGTGTTCATCACCCTCGTCTGGCTGCTGCACCACCGCACCGCGGGACTTCGCCGCGCGGCCGACGTGCTCCACCCGGTGGCGGTCCTCGCGGTCCTGGCGGCCACCTGGGCCCCGTCCCCCATCCTGACCACGGGCATCGTCACCGCACTGCTCATCGCGGCGACCCTGCTCCTGGCCGCCCGGGACGCCGGCAGCGGCGCCGGGCGAACCGCGGCGCACTGACCTCAGCGGCCGGCAGGCACCGCCTGTCCGGGCAGGGCGATCCCCTGCGCCTGGGCGGTCCTCCCCGGCCGCAGCGTCCACGGCACCGGAGGCGTGGACGTCAGCCAGCCCTCCTCGATGAGGGTGTGCACGATGACCCCGCGCAGCTCCCGCCCGAGCTTCTTCCACCGCAGGCCCTTGCACAGCTGGCCGTGCGACGGCCCGTGGCCGTGCTCGGCCCGGAACTCGACGGTGTACAGGGCCGCCTCGCGCCCGCAGTCCGGATGGGCGGCCCTCCACGACTCGTACGCGTCGAGAGCCGCCCGGGGCGCCGGCAGCGGGGACGGCCCGCACATGAACGCCGGAGCGAGCCGCACGAAGGGGAGGTGGCAGAGCGCGCACGCCTCGACCGCCTCCGCGTGCCGCCGTAGTGCGGGGCTGACGCCGGACTTCCAGGCCGCCCAGCTCTCCGGATGGGGCTCGGCGGCCGCGGCCGCCGCCCGGGCCGCCCGACGTTCCTCCTCCGCCCGCGCGATCGCGGCAATCTCCTCCGGGGTACGGAACCGGCCCGCGAGGTGCCTCACCGACTCACCGAGCCGGTAGGTCTGCCCGGACACCTCCGCGAGGAACCCCTTCTCCAGGAGCACGGGCACCGCCCCGTA
This sequence comes from Streptomyces sp. CB01249, assembly GCF_001905735.1. GTDB lineage: Bacteria > Actinomycetota > Actinomycetes > Streptomycetales > Streptomycetaceae > Streptomyces. Next base: position 13,270 of record NZ_LISW01000002.1, on the reverse strand, counting down.
ACAGGCGGCGGGCAGCTCGGCCGGTGCCTGGCCGACCAGCTCGTCGGAGCAGTGGGCCGCCAGGAACAGCGCGGCCAGCCGGACCCCCGACGCCCCCTTCCGTACCGGCTTGGCCAGCCTCGTACGCATGGACCAGCCCGATACCCGCGACCGCGCGTCCTTGCCGAGGCTCAGTGCGCGGTCGGGCCCCGGGGCCAGTTCCGGCACCACGATGGCGTACGGCACGTCCGGTTCCCCGCCGATGAGCTGCCCGGGCACCTCCCACCCCGCCGCGGCCAGCTCGGCGAGGGCACCCTCCGGGTCCTCCAGCCGCAACGACCGCAGATCGGTCCCGGTGAGGTTGCCCGCCCCCGTCCGCGCGGCCCGGATCCCCACGACGACAGCCAGGAGCCGCGCGTCGACGGAGTCCAGCGGCAGGCCGGCCACGTACGAGAGGAGCGCACGGGCGCCCTCCCCCTGGCGCGGTGTGAGCAGGAAGGGAGGCGGCGAGGCGGCGACACCGTCTCCGGCGGAAGCGGTCGTCACGGGCGGCACGGCGGACACGACAGGCTTGGGCACATCACATCTAACGGTGATCGGACCGCCGAAGTCACGCGCGGACCCGGTCTTCCCGCACGGCCACCTGGCCATGCACCGGCCGAAGCCCCCGTTCGAGGGACGTCACGAGGGACGTCAGCCGGACGTCAGGCAGGCGTTAGCAGAACATGAGCGGCGCGCGGGAGGCTTCCCCTGTCAGACGGTCCGGAGGGGGAGCGGTTCGCCGCAGATCCCGGCCCTGTCTGCACCGACCGACCCACCGACCGCCACACACTTCGGGGAATCCCATGCGTACGTTCCGCAACCGCACCGCCGTCCTCGGCGCCGCCGCCACCGCCGTGCTCGCCCTCGCCCTCACCGCCTGCGGCGGGGACGGCGGCGGGACGAAGGCGGCAGGCCCGGCCGACGACTCCGCCTCGGCCAAGGCCACCGTGGCCGCGAAGGACACCTCCAAGGACACCGCCGACGCCGCCCAGGACCAGGGCAGCACCGCGGGCGACGGAGCGAAGACGGGCGGCGGCTCCACGGACGCGGTCACCTCCAGCACCGGCAAGTCCAACGGGGGCGCCGCGAAGACGGGCGGGTCCGCCGCCGGCGACACCAGCGACTCCTACGCGTACAAGCACCCCTGCAAGAGCGGCGACCTGTCGGTGCGCGTGTACGCCCGCGAGGGTTCGGCCACCCAGCACGTGATCGAGGTCAACAACACCGGCAAGAACTCCTGCGGCCTGAGCTACTTCCCGCGCGTCAGCCTGGGCGCGGCGAAGGCCACGGACCACAGCGGCGACATCATCCCGCTGGTCCCGGGCGGCCTCGGCGGCGCACCGGCGTACCCGGTGAAGCCGAAGACCGCCGCGATCGCGGTGATCGACCTCAACCCGGGCGGCGGGAACGGCGTGACCTGGGTGGACGAGCTGAACGTACTCGCCGACGGCGACCACATGGCCAACGCCGAGCAGCTCAACTTCCCGCTCGGCCCCGACGTGAAGGTCGGCACCCCGAAGCTGGGCCTGTACGAGCGCACGGTCGCCGACGCGGTGGCCTCCATGAAGCAGGCGAACACGAAGCCCTGATCCCCCGGGCCACGACGGTGCCCTCGGACGGACCACGACGGTCTGTCCGAGGGCACCGCTACGATCCGGGCATGCCTGCCTTCCGCGACTTCAACTTCAAGCTGATCGTCATCGACAAGCTCATGTACGACGACGAGACGCTCACCCCGGCCTTCCGCATAGCCGACTGCCTGAAGGCGAAGGGCATCGACGACCCGCAGACCTACGCCTACGACAACGACCTCGCGTTCACCGTCCTGGACGAGGCCCGCGCCTACTTCGAGGCGCTGGAGATCAGCCCGGAGCTCCTGGCGACCGTCGAGACGCTGGACGTCGACGGCGGCCTTCAGGTCTACCAGGAGTGCGCCCCGGTATGGGACGGAGAGGACGACCTCTTCGACGTGGGCTCGCTGGACGACCTGGACCTGCTGCCGAACCTGCGGCTGATCGAGGGCGTGGACAACTGCGGAATCGGCATGTCGTTCGACACCGACGTCCTCGCGAGCCGCGGCATCGCCACCGACTGACGGACGACGCCCCGTCAGGGACGCTTCCTGAGCTGCCTGTACGTGTCCGGCCGCACGTGTCCGGCGCCCGCGCGGCGGGAATGATCAATCGCATGAAAGAGGACAACAGAGACACCGCAAGCAGCACACCCGGCCAGATCCTGCACTGGAACCTGTTCATAGGCGGCCACCTCAGCGCCTCCGTCCCCGTGCGCCTGGTCGAACGAACGGACACCGGGCAACTGGTGTGGATGAAATCGGGCACCCCGATGTGGCGCACCGCCCTCCCGCGCGGCGTGACCCACCTGCGCGACATCGCCCCGCACGAGCGCCCGGCCGAGGGCTTCCCCGTCGTCGCCGGCCGCTGGCCGATGGGCGACGCCCTCTTCTACCAGCCAACAGGGGCGGCCCACGCAGTGCTGTGGCTCTTCGGCCGCAGACACAAGTTCCGCGGCTGGTACGTCAACCTCGAACGGCGCGTGCATCACGGCGCGGACATCGACATCGCCGACCACGAGCTGGACATCAACGTCGCCCCGGACCGGACGTGGAGCTGGAAGGACGAGCAGTCCTTCGCCGAGAAGACCGGCCACCCCGCGTACTGGACGGCCGAGGAAGCGCTGGCGATCCGGTCCGAAGGAGCGACCGTCGCACAGCTCGCCGAGGCCGGAACCTTTCCCTTCGACGGCTCATGGTGCGATTTCCGGCCACCGTCGTACTGGAAGACCCCGTCGCGCCCACCGGTTCCGCGTCACCCGCTGCTGCGCCCGATGGGCGCTCCGGCCTCGCCCCCGCCGCCCTGAAGTGGGCGATTCGGCCACCGCGGCACATCTCGGCCGGTCTGGCGCGATGACGATCATTGCCCGGCGTCACTCTCCGTGATACACAGAGTAACCATACGCATTTCGCCCACACACCGATTCGATCCGCAGGTCAGGGCGGTCAGACCGGTCAAATGTGCGAGATCCGGGTAAAGAGAGCCGTGAAGCCGTCGTACGAATCCAGTTTCATCAGCGAAGATAGAGAGTGACCCGTGCCATGCGGTACGGGCGGTGAACTACCCAACTGGGGCGGTGACTTACATGATCCTGGCAGCTGAAAAGGGCGACATCACCACCATCATCGGCGGAATCGCCCCGAACTGGGGGCCGTTCGGCACCCTGGGCAACGAGGCCCGCGTGATGATCGAGGTGGTGATGGCGATCGCCATCCTGCTGTGCCTCGGCATCGCGGTCTGGGGGGCGGCCAAGCAACGGATCGGCGCGACGGCTCTGCGCGACACCTTCAGCGCGGAACAGGGCAAGGGGCTGATCGTGGCCGGTCTGACCGGTGTGTTCATCATCGGATCGCTCGGCACCCTGTTCACCATTGTGTACGGGATGGCCGTCTGACCTGGCGTCACCCCTGAGCCCGGGGCTCGTCCGCCCCACCCCTCCCATCCGTCCGTCGTGCCCACCGGCAGAGGTTGCGTACCCCTGATGTCGAGTCACCACACCGCGTCCGCGCGGAGAGCAGCACGGCTACCGTCGTACTACGACGTGGTTCAAGCAACGGTTGAGGGGGCGTACGCGGCATGAGTCTCGGCGACGAGGACGGCTACGGCAACGACGCGGGACGCACGAGCGACGCCTACAGCACGATCGGCGGCACCCGCCAGACCCGCACCCGCCTGCCCGACGGCCCCACCGGCGACCCCTACGGCCCCCGCCGCCCGGCCCGCAACTCCCGCTCCCTCATCACCTTCGCCGGCGTGGTGATCCTCCTGCTGGGCGCCATCGCCTTCGCCAACATGGGCGGCGACAAGGCCGACTCGAACGGCAAGTCCGACACCACCTCCGGCAACAAGGCGGACGCCGCCCCGACAGCCCCCACCGGCACAAAGCCGGTAACAGGCAAGAACGGCACCATCCCCTCAGGCTTCGCCCACAACCAACAGGGCGCGGAGAGCGCGGCGGCGAACTACGCTGCAGTACTCGGTTCTGACGGCATGTTCAATGAAGACCGCCGTCACGAAATCGTCCAGGCTCTCGCCGCCTCGGACACCAAGGAAAGCCTCCAGGCAGGCTTCGACGCCGACTATTCGCAGGACTTCCTGGCGCAGATCGGACTCAACTCCGACGGCAGCGCGCCCACCGGATCCACATTCGTCAACCGGACCATGCCAACGGGCACGAAGGCCAAGACGTACAACGCCGAGACGGCGGAGGTTGCGGTCTGGTGCAACGGTCTGTTCGGTCTGACCGGCGAAAAGTCCACCAAGCCGGTGACCAGCGGCTGGTTCACCGTGACCATGAAGCTCACGTGGAACGGCTCGGACTGGAAGATCATCGAGACTGGGCAAAAGCAGGGACCCACCCCTGTGACCGGTGACAACCCGGTGTCAGGGTCCGATGAGATCGCAGACGCCGTGAACGGCTTCGGAGGCTTTACATATGCGCGCTAGCCTCCGCCTTCGCGCGGGTTCCGTTACAGCCGCGGCAGCAACGCTTCAGGCCGTCGTAGTGGTCTTCGCTGCACGAGCTGCGGCAGCACCGTCTCCGAGCCCCGCACCCAGCAAGGGCAACGACGCATGTGAGCTCATCGCAGGTCCTGCACGCCAGTACTGCCAGGGCGGAAGCGCCAGCTCCCCCAAATCCACCCCACCCTCCAGCACCGACCCCGCCCTGGACCCCCTCACCTCGCTCGGCCGCGGCTGCGCCGACGCCGCCGCGTGGATCGTGGGCAAGCTCAGCGACGCCGTCAAGGACACCGCCAACGTCGACTTCACGAACACCCGCTTCCTCCAGCAGTACGCCATCGTCTTCGCCGCCTCCACCGTCCTCACGCTCGTCCTCTGGCTCCTCGCCGTAGCCAAACGAGCCATCCGCGGCGTCCCCCTCACCACCGCCATCTCCGAGGCCATCGGCTTCCTCTGGCTCACCGTCCTCGCCTCCGCCTTCACCCCCCTCATCCTCTACACCATCGTCTCCGCCACCGACGGCGTCACCGAAGTCATCGCCTCCTCCTCCGGCGGCCAGACCGACGTCTTCTTCGGCTCCTTCGCCCAAGCCCTCAAGAAGGACTCCGACATCGGCGGCGGACCGATCATGCTGATCGTCGTCTCCCTCGTCTCCATCCTCGCCGCCGGCATCCTCTGGCTCGAACTCGTCATCCGCGCCGCCCTGCTCTACGTCGGCGCCCTCCTGGGAACCGCCGTCTACGCCGGACTCGTGGACAAGAACATGTGGGGACACGTACGCCGCTGGGCGGGCATCATGATCGCGGTGATCATGGTCAAACCCGTCATCGTCGTCGTCCTCGGCCTCGCCGGCGCCCTCTCCTCCGACGACGGCCCCGACGCCTTCTCCGCCGTCGTCTCCGGCCTCGCCATCATCCTGCTGGCCATCTTCGCCTCCGCCATGATCTACCGCTTCGTCCCCGGCTTCGGCGACGAGATCCAAGGCGCCCGCACCAACCGCAAGCAGGCCACCGACGGCTCCCAGGCCGCCGCCATGATCAGCTCCCCCGCCGCCCTCGTCTCCCAGGGCATCAAGACCCACAGCAGCCGCGGCGGCCAGAACAGCGGCGACACCAGCAGCGGCGGCGGCCGCCCCGCCAACCCCGTCAGCGGCGGAGTCGCCGCCCACAGCTCCCGTAACCCCGGCGGCGGATCCACCCCCTCCGCCGCACCCCCGCCCCGCAGCGGCTCCCCGACCGCCGGCACCCCCCACAGCAGCCGCGGCACCCGCGGCGGACCAGGCAGCACAGGTAACAACCGCACAGGAGGTGGCGGGCGTTGAGCACACAGTCCCATCCGATCGCGCCCCGCCGTACGTATCTCATCGGCCGCGCCCGGCCGAACGCGATCGTCGGCAAGAACCGCGAGACGGGCGAAATCGCCCTGATCATCGCCGGCGCGTTCCTCGGCATGATGAGCGGCCTGCTCGTCCCCGTCCTCTCCCTGCGCATCGTGCTGCTCACCGGCTTCCCGCTGCTCGCCATCGCCATGGTCTACGTCCCGTACCGGCACCGGACCTTCTACAAGTGGTTCGAGATCAACCGCAGCTACAAGCGCTCGCTCCGCCGCGGCACCACCTACCGCTCCGCCGCCATCGAAGCCGGCACCCGCGCCGACGGCCGCGAGGTCGAGATCGGCCCGCCCCCCGGCATCGGCCGCATCAACTGGCTCTCCGCCCCCTTCGGCCCCGACGAGATCGCCGTCCTCCTCCACGCCGACCGGCGCACCGTCACCGCCGCCATCGAGATCGAGGGCCCGGGCGTCGGCCTGCGCGACAGCGAGGACCAGGAAGCCCTCGTCGACCGCTTCGGCACCCTCCTCAAGCACGTCGCCAACGGAGACGGCTTCGTCACCCGCCTCCAGATGCTCGCCCGCACCCTCCCCGCCGACCCCGACGCCCACGCCAAGGACGTCGCCCAGCGCGGCGCCCAGGCATCCCCCCGCTGGCTCCAGGACTCCTACGACCAGCTCCAGTCCATGGTCTCCACCTCCAGCGAGCAGCACCGCGCCTACCTCGTCGCCTGCATGCACTTCAACCGCGAGCTCGCCGCCGAGGCCCACGCCATGGCCCGCGCCGCCCGCCCCCACTCCGGCCGCAAGCTGGACCGCGACGCCGGCCTCGCCGTCGTCATGGCCCGCGAGCTCACCGACATCTGCGCCCGCCTCGCCGAAGCCGACATCCGGGTCCGCCAGCCCCTCGGCCAGAGCCGGCTGGCCTCCCTCGTCCACTCCATGTACGACCCCGACCACCCCATCGACCACATCCAGGCCATGACGAAGCGCAACGCCTGGCCCGCCGAGCTCGACGCCGTCGAGCCGACCTACCTCCAGGCCAAGACCCGCGAATCGTCCACCCGCGCCCCCTGGTGCCACTCCACCGCCTGGGTGAAGGAGTGGCCGATGACCCCCGTCGGCGTCAACTTCCTGGCCCCCCTCCTCGTCCACACCCCCGACGTCATCCGCACCGTCGCCGTCTGCATGGACCTGGAACCCACCGAGATCGCCATCGAGCGCATGCTCACCGAGAAGACCAACGACGACGCCGAGGCCAGCCGCCAGGCCAAGATGAACCGCACCGTCGACCCCCGCGACATCGCCGCCCACGGCCGCCTCGACCAACGGGGTGAAGACCTCGCCAGCGGCGCCGCCGGCGTCAACCTCGTGGGGTACATCACCGTGTCGTCCCGCTCCCCCGAAGCCCTCGCCCGCGACAAGCGGACCATCCGCGCCTCGGCCGGAAAGTCGTACCTGAAGCTCGAATGGTGCGACCGCGAGCACCACCGCGCCTTCGTCAACACCCTGCCGTTCGCCACCGGCATCCGCCGCTAACCGCCAGTCCGCGACACCGAGAGGGAGGTCAGTCACGCCATGCGAGATCCGCTGTCCGCGTTGTCGGACGCCTTTACCGCCTTCCTCTTCGGGAAGGTGGAGACCACCCGGCTGCCCGTCCGCACCTCGACCGGCCAGGCCCAGGCCGTCTACCTGCCCACCGCCGCCCCCGGCCTCGGCGACTCCGGTGTGATCATCGGCCGCGAGGTGTACTCCGGCAAGGGCTACATCTACGACCCCTTCCAGCTCTACGGACAGCAGCTCCCCGCCCCCCACTGGCTGGTCCTCGGCGAGTCCGGGAACGGCAAGTCCGCGCTGGAGAAGACGTACGTGCTCCGCCAGCTCCGCTTCCGCGACCGCCAGGTCGTCGTCCTCGACGCCCAGGGCGAGGACGGCGTCGGCGAGTGGAACCTCATCGCGCAGGAGCTCGGCCTCACCCCCATCCGCCTCGACCCCACCTCCGCGCTCAACGGCGGCATCCGGCTCAACCCGCTCGACCCGGCCATCACCACCACCGGCCAGCTCGCCCTGCTCCGCACCATCATCGAAGTCGCCATGGGTCACGGCCTGGACGAACGCTCCGGCTTCGCCCTCAAGGTCGCCCACGCCTACGTCAACGCCACGACGACCGACCGCCAGCCCGTCCTCACCGACATCGTCGAGCAGCTGCGCCACCCCGAACCGGAATCCGCCCAGGCGATGAACGTCGACATAGACGACGTCCGCGCCTGGGGCCTGGACGTCGCCCTCGTCCTCGACCGGCTGGTCGACGGCGACCTGCGCGGCATGTTCGACGGCCCGACGTCCTTCGGCATCGACCTGGACGCCCCCCTGATCGTCTTCGACCTCTCGCACATCGACCGCAACTCCATCGCCATGCCCATCCTGATGGCGATCGTCGGCGTCTGGCTCGAACACACCTGGATCAGGCCCGACCGCAAGAAGCGCATCTTCCTGGTCGAAGAGGCCTGGCACATCATCAACTCGCCCTTCGTCGCCCAGCTCTTCCAGCGCCTGCTGAAGTTCGGCCGCCGCCTCGGCCTCTCCTTCGTCGCCGTCGTCCACCACCTCAGCGACGTGGTCGACGGCGCCGCCGCGCGCGAAGCCGCCGCCATCCTCAAGATGGCCTCCACCCGCACGATCTACGCCCAGAAGGCCGACGAGGCGAGAGCCACCGGCCGGGTCCTCGGCCTGCCCCGCTGGGCCGTCGAAATCATCCCCACCCTCACCCCGGGAATCGCGGTCTGGGACGTGAACGGCAACGTACAGGTCGTCAAACACCTGATCAGCGAAGCCGAACGCCCCCTCGTCTTCACCGACCGCGCCATGACCGAGTCGTCCGTGAGCGACCTGCTCCCGGACGACGTAAGAGCCGCCGACCTCGAAGCGGAGGAACGCGCGGCCAGGATCGAGAACCAGCAGCGACTGAACGAGTCGTCCGAGTCAACGGTGGCATGACATGGCAGGGAGCGACGGGGGACGGTCCGGCGACGGCAAGGGGGCCGGCATCCCCGACGGCCTGCTCGTCGGACTGCTGGCCTTCCTTCTCGGACTGACGCTGATGGCCTGGGCGGCCACCGGGTTCGCCGGCCTCCTCGCCCACGGCGCCTGGCCCGACGGCGTCACACCGACCGAGACACCCCTGGCCCTCCGCCGCCTGCTGGAGGCCCCGCACGACCTGCCCGCCGCCTGGCCCAGCACCCCACCCGGCCAGCTCTCCGGGTACGGCCTGTTCTGGGGCCTGCTCATCGGCGAACTGATGGTGCTCGTGGTGCTGACGATCTTCGTCATGGGCGTCATCACCCGCTGGCGCGCCGGACTGGCCCGCCGCCGCGCGGAACGCGACGAACGGCTGGCCCTCCTCGAACAGGCCCACCGCGAGGAGCGCGCACGGCGCAAGCTGGCACAGGGCAAGGGCCGGAAGACCGGCCGGCGCAACAAGCAGCAGGGCTACGCGTACGAGTCGGCGCTCCCCGAGCCGGAACCGGCCCCCGAGCCCACCCCCGACGCCCTCCGCAAGACGGCACCCGTCCCCGCGCCGGCCACCCCGGTTCCCGCCGAACACCTCACCGAAACCGCACCGCAGGCGACGGCCCTTCCCACCGAAGCCGCCCCCCAAGCACGCACCACGCGAAATACACGGCCCGCACCGACGGCCACGACCCACACGGCCCTCGCGGAGACGGCACCCACCGTCCCCTCCCCGCGCACCCCTCTCGTCCTCTACGGCCCCGCCGCCACCCGCCGGGCCACCGCCGTCCAGGCCATCCGCGAAGCCGACGGCCCCGTGCTCGTCGTGACCTCCGACCCCACCCTCTGGGCCGAGACCAAGGACGCCCGCGCCAAACTCGGCCCCGTCCTCGTCTACGACCCCGGCCACCTCTGCGACACCCCGGCCCGGCTGCACTGGGCGCCCACCACCGGCTGCGAGCAGGCCGACCGGGCCGCGGCCCGCGCAGGCGCGCTGCTCGCCCCCGTCCGCCCCCAGGCCCGCGTCGACTCGGCGACGGCCGACCTCGCCGAAACCCTCCTGCGCTGCTGGCTGCACGCCGCCGCCATCGACGGACGCCCCTTCCGCCAGGTCCACCGCTGGGCCATCGGCGGCAACGCCCACGAACCGGTCCGCCTGCTGCGCACCCACCCCAAGGCGGCCCCCGGACTCGCCGGACTCCTGGAGTCCGCGCTCACCGGCCATCCCGAACGCCGCGAGATGGCACAGGAACTGACGGTGCGGGCGTTCGGCGCCCTCTCCTCCGTACACGTCCGCGACGCCTGCACACCAAATCGAGCAGATGCGCTCGCACTGGATTCCTTTGCGGATGAAGGGGGCAGCATCTATGTGGTGGGTGAAGCCATCGAGACCCCGCGATCCGGTCCAGGGACGATGCCCCTGCTCACCGCGTTCGCCGCAGACGTGGTCGAGCACGGCCGCCGCATGGCCGCACGGTCATCCGACGGCCGGCTCGACCCACCAATGACGCTCGTCCTCGACGACATCGCGGCCGTCGCCCCCCTGCCCCGCCTGCCCGAGCTGCTGAGATCCGGCCAGACCCAGGGGCTGTCCACCATCGCCCTGCTCCGTTCCCCGGAACAGGCCCGCTCACACTGGACGCAACAGCTCCGGACACCCAGCAGCCTCTGAGGAGCGGGCACGGCCTCAGGGCCGCGCCACCGCGTACTCCAGCTCACGCGCGTCCGGGTCCCCGGGCATCGGCACCGACTCCCCGGTCGGCACAAAGCCGAACCGCCGGTAGAACGCCTCGGCGCGCGGATTGTTCTCGTGCACATACAGCCGTACGCGCTCCAGCCGCGGCGCCTCCAGCGACCACGCCCAGTCCACAGCAGCCCGGAACAGCGCATCCGCCACCCCCGCGCCCCGCGCCTCCGGCCGTACGAACACGCCGACCAGGTGCCCCTGGTTCACCGACGCCGCCTCACCGAACCGCGCCTCGACGTCCGGGCCCTCCACGAGCACCGTCACCGAGCCCGCCCAGGCACCGTCCGGGCCCTCCGCGACGAACTGCCGTACCTCGCCCCCACCGTCCTCGGAGGCGTCCACCGTCCGCTCCCGCCACGCCTCGTCGGAGCGCTTCAGTCCCTGCTCGTACGTCTCCAGGAACGCCACCGGGGCAGCCGGGTCCTGCAAGGCGGCCAGCCGGAGCTCCTTCACCGACCGCCACTCGTCGGCGCGCACCGGCCGTATCACGTAGTCCATGCCCCGATCCTGACCCGCGCTCCCGAGACCACGCAAACGGATTGGCCCCGCCTGCCACGCGTCGTCCCCTGGTACTACACGCCCCCGCACCTCCCGCCCCCGGTCCGATGACCAGATCGCACCCGCACCGTAGCTTCGACCGCATGATCAGGGCGCACACACTCACCAAACGCTACGGGGACCGATGGAGATCGCCGTCGGCCGCCACCCCGCTCACCGGACACATACAGCGTCTGTCCCAACGCATCCGCACCTTCGATCAACGCCGGCCGTCGGTCTGGAACGGCATCCTCACCACGTGCTGGGTGCTGTTCGCCGTCCTCGACGTCTCGTCGGGCGGGTGGCGCACGGTCGCGGCGGACCCGCACGTCCTGGCGCCGCTGGTGTTCACCATGAGCGCGGCCTTCTCCGTTCCGCTGCTGTGGCGCCGTACCCACCCGCTGGCCGTGCTCGCCTTCATGGCGCCGTTCTCGCTGGCCAACGTGTGGACGGGTGCGCTGATCCAGGCGTCGCTGCTCCAGGAGATCGTGGTCTTCAACATCGCGGTACGCCTCCCGATGCGCACGCTCGCCTGGTCGGGCGCCCTGGTCGCGGCACCGCTGGTGATCGCCTCGGGTCGGTTCCCGGAGGTCTGGGGCCGCCTCCTGCTCCCGCACGTCTGGATGTTCGCCATCGCCGCCCTGGCGGGAATCCTGGTGCGTACGCGCAAGGAGTACACCGAGGCCCTTCTCGACCGGGCCGACCGCCTGGAACGCGAACGCGACCAGCAGGCCCGTCTGGCCGCCGCCGCAGAACGGACCCGGATCGCCCGGGAGATGCACGACATCATCGGCCACAACCTCTCCGTCATCACGAGCCTGGCCGACGGCGGCTCGTACGCGGCGGCCCGCAGCCCGGAGCGCGCGGCCCAGGCGCTGGAAGCCATCGGCACCACCAGCCGCCAGGCCCTAGCCGAACTCCGCCGCCTGCTCGGTGTGCTGCGCGACCAACCGGAGGACGCGGACCGCACCCCGCAGCCCACCCTGGACGACATCGACGCGCTCCTGGCAGGCGTACGCCGGGCAGGTCTGCCGGTACGTCTCGATGTACGGGGTACACCACCGGCCCAACCGCCCGCACCAGGACGTCAGCTGACGGCCTACCGGGTAGTGCAGGAGTCCCTGACGAACACGCTGAAACACGCGGGCACTTCACCGTCACTCGCGGCCGACGTCACCCTGACGTACCGGCCCGGCGCACTGGAAGCCCTCGTCACGGACAATGGCAACCCGCCCCGGAACGAGCGGAACTCCGCAGGCACCGGGCAGGGCATCACCGGGATGCGCGCACGCGCTTCCCTGTACGACGGCACACTCGACGCCGGACCGTCCGCCGAAGGCGGCTGGCGGGTACGGCTCCGGCTCCCCCTGGAGGACTCCCCCTCGTGACGACCGTGCTCATCGCGGACGACCAGCCGATGCAACGCTTCGGCTTCCGCATGCTGCTGGAGAGCCAGGACGACATGACGGTCGTCGGCGAGGCCGCCAACGGCCACGAAGCGCTTCAGCTCGTCGCCCGGCACCAGCCGGACGTGGCCCTGATGGACATCCGCATGCCGCTCCTGGACGGCATAGAGGCGACCCGCCGGATCATCGGGGCGGGTTCCCGCACCCGCGTCCTGATCGTCACGACCTTCGACCTGGACCGGTACGCGTACGACGGCCTCCGTGCCGGCGCCAGCGGCTTCCTGATCAAGGACGCGTTGCCGGAGGAGATGCTGTCCGGCATCAGAGCCGTGGCCCTCGGCGACGCGGTGGTCGCCCCGAGCCTCACCCGGCGGCTCCTGGACGCGTACGTACAGCACTTGCCGGCCGACCCGGGCGAACCGGCCGTCCAGGATCCGCGTATCGCCGGCCTCACCGACCGGGAACGGGAAATCCTGACGGTGATCGGCCAGGGCTGGACCAACTCCGAAATCTCCGAGCGCCTCCACCTCGCGGAATCAACGGTGAAGACACACGTCTCCCGCATTCTCGCTAAGACAGGGGCCAGGGACCGCGTCCAGGCGGTGATCCTGGCGTACGACACCCGCCTCGTCACCCCGGCCTGAAACGCAGAAAAGCCCCGTGCCAGTTGGCACGGGGCTTTCCCACAA
>NZ_LISW01000013.1 GCF_001905735.1 Streptomyces sp. CB01249 | reverse complement strand
AACACAGTGGACGCGAGCAACTGAGGACAAGCCCTCGGCCTATTAGTACCAGTCAGCTCCACCCGTTACCGGGCTTCCACATCTGGCCTATCAACCCAGTCGTCTACTGGGAGCCTTAACCCTTCAAGAGGGTGGGAATACTCATCTCGAAGCAGGCTTCCCGCTTAGATGCTTTCAGCGGTTATCCTTTCCGAACGTAGCCAACCAGCCATGCCCTTGGCAGAACAACTGGCACACCAGAGGTTCGTCCGTCCCGGTCCTCTCGTACTAGGGACAGCCCTTCTCAATATTCCTACGCGCACAGCGGATAGGGACCGAACTGTCTCACGACGTTCTAAACCCAGCTCGCGTACCGCTTTAATGGGCGAACAGCCCAACCCTTGGGACCGACTCCAGCCCCAGGATGCGACGAGCCGACATCGAGGTGCCAAACCATCCCGTCGATATGGACTCTTGGGGAAGATCAGCCTGTTATCCCCGGGGTACCTTTTATCCGTTGAGCGACAGCGCTTCCACAAGCCACTGCCGGATCACTAGTCCCGACTTTCGTCCCTGCTCGACCCGTCGGTCTCACAGTCAAGCTCCCTTGTGCACTTACACTCAACACCTGATTGCCAACCAGGCTGAGGGAACCTTTGGGCGCCTCCGTTACTCTTTAGGAGGCAACCGCCCCAGTTAAACTACCCATCAGACACTGTCCCTGATCCGGATCACGGACCCAGGTTAGACATCCAGCACGACCAGAGTGGTATTTCAACGACGACTCCACAACCACTGGCGTGGCCGCTTCAAAGTCTCCCACCTATCCTACACAAGCCGAACCGAACACCAATATCAAACTATAGTAAAGGTCCCGGGGTCTTTCCGTCCTGCTGCGCGAAACGAGCATCTTTACTCGTAGTGCAATTTCACCGGGCCTATGGTTGAGACAGTCGAGAAGTCGTTACGCCATTCGTGCAGGTCGGAACTTACCCGACAAGGAATTTCGCTACCTTAGGATGGTTATAGTTACCACCGCCGTTTACTGGCGCTTAAGTTCTCAGCTTCGCCACCCCGAAGAGCAGCTAACCGGTCCCCTTAACGTTCCAGCACCGGGCAGGCGTCAGTCCGTATACATCGCCTTACGGCTTCGCACGGACCTGTGTTTTTAGTAAACAGTCGCTTCTCGCTGGTCTCTGCGGCCACCCCCAGCTCACCGAGTAAATCGGATCACCAGTGATGGCCCCCCTTCTCCCGAAGTTACGGGGGCATTTTGCCGAGTTCCTTAACCATAGTTCACCCGAACGCCTCGGTATTCTCTACCTGACCACCTGAGTCGGTTTAGGGTACGGGCCGCCATGAAACTCGCTAGAGGCTTTTCTCGACAGCATAGGATCATCCACTTCACCACAATCGGCTCGGCATCAGGTCTCAGCCTTAACGTGTGACGGATTTGCCTACCACACGGCCTACACCCTTACCCCGGGACAACCACCGCCCGGGCTGGACTACCTTCCTGCGTCACCCCATCGCTTACCTACTACCACCTTGGTTCGTCGGCTCCACCACTACCCTCAACTCCGAAGAGATCGGGCCGGCTTCACGGACTTAGCATTAATGGGCTCAGTACTGGGCGTTTCAAAGCGGGTACCGGAATATCAACCGGTTGTCCATCGACTACGCCTGTCGGCCTCGCCTTAGGTCCCGACTTACCCTGGGCAGATCAGCTTGACCCAGGAACCCTTAGTCAATCGGCGCACACGTTTCTCACGTGTGTATCGCTACTCATGCCTGCATTCTCACTCGTGAACCGTCCACAACTCGCTTCCACGGCTGCTTCACCCGGCACACGACGCTCCCCTACCCATCCCAGCCCCCGTTGGGGGTTAATGCTGGAATGACACGACTTCGGCGGTACGCTTGAGCCCCGCTACATTGTCGGCGCGGAATCACTTGACCAGTGAGCTATTACGCACTCTTTCAAGGGTGGCTGCTTCTAAGCCAACCTCCTGGTTGTCTCTGCGACTCCACATCCTTTCCCACTTAGCGTACGCTTAGGGGCCTTAGTCGATGCTCTGGGCTGTTTCCCTCTCGACCATGGAGCTTATCCCCCACAGTCTCACTGCCGCGCTCTCACTTACCGGCATTCGGAGTTTGGCTAAGGTCAGTAACCCGGTAGGGCCCATCGCCTATCCAGTGCTCTACCTCCGGCAAGAAACACACGACGCTGCACCTAAATGCATTTCGGGGAGAACCAGCTATCACGGAGTTTGATTGGCCTTTCACCCCTAACCACAGGTCATCCCCCAGGTTTTCAACCCTGGTGGGTTCGGTCCTCCACGAAGTCTTACCTCCGCTTCAACCTGCCCATGGCTAGATCACTCCGCTTCGGGTCTAGAGCGTGCAACTCAAACGCCCTATTCGGACTCGCTTTCGCTACGGCTTCCCCACACGGGTTAACCTCGCTACACACCGCTAACTCGCAGGCTCATTCTTCAAAAGGCACGCAGTCACGACCGTATGTGCAAGCACATACAGCGACGCTCCCACGGCTTGTAGGCACACGGTTTCAGGTACTATTTCACTCCGCTCCCGCGGTACTTTTCACCATTCCCTCACGGTACTATCCGCTATCGGTCACCAGGGAATATTTAGGCTTAACGGGTGGTCCCGCCAGATTCACACGGGATTTCTCGGGCCCCGTGCTACTTGGGTGTCTCTCAAACGAGCCGTTGATGTTTCAGCTACGGGGGTCTTACCCTCTACGCCGGACCTTTCGCATGTCCTTCGCCTACACCAACGGTTTCTGACTCGTCTCACAGCCGGCAGACTATGAAAGAGAGATCCCACAACCCCGCATGCGCAACCCCTGCCGGGTATCACACGCATACGGTTTGGCCTCATCCAGTTTCGCTCGCCACTACTCCCGGAATCACGGTTGTTTTCTCTTCCTGAGGGTACTGAGATGTTTCACTTCCCCTCGTTCCCTCCACACTGCCTATGTGTTCAGCAGCGGGTGACAGCCCATGACGACTGCCGGGTTTCCCCATTCGGACACCCCCGGATCAAAGCTCGGTTGACAGCTCCCCGGGGCCTATCGTGGCCTCCCACGTCCTTCATCGGTTCCTGGTGCCAAGGCATCCACCGTGCGCCCTTAAAAACTTGGCCACAGATGCTCGCGTCCACTGTGCAGTTCTCAAACAACGACCAGCCACCCACCACCCCACCCTCACGGGCGAGTTCACTGGGGCCGGCAACCGAAGGACGACCATGACGGCCCGTACCTTCAGATACCCAACAGCGTGCCCGACCCGACCCATTCGCTTTCACGTTCCACGCCGAAGCAGTACTAGTGAAAACCCATGTGCCGTGCCGAGTAGTCAACGTTCCACCCATGAGCTGACCACCGTCGAACATTTGCCGACGTAGTGGCTCTGGACCCCCGAGAGGGTCTAGATGCTCCTTAGAAAGGAGGTGATCCAGCCGCACCTTCCGGTACGGCTACCTTGTTACGACTTCGTCCCAATCGCCAGTCCCACCTTCGACAGCTCCCTCCCACAAGGGGTTGGGCCACCGGCTTCGGGTGTTACCGACTTTCGTGACGTGACGGGCGGTGTGTACAAGGCCCGGGAACGTATTCACCGCAGCAATGCTGATCTGCGATTACTAGCAACTCCGACTTCATGGGGTCGAGTTGCAGACCCCAATCCGAACTGAGACCGGCTTTTTGAGATTCGCTCCGCCTCGCGGCATCGCAGCTCATTGTACCGGCCATTGTAGCACGTGTGCAGCCCAAGACATAAGGGGCATGATGACTTGACGTCGTCCCCACCTTCCTCCGAGTTGACCCCGGCAGTCTCCTGTGAGTCCCCATCACCCCGAAGGGCATGCTGGCAACACAGAACAAGGGTTGCGCTCGTTGCGGGACTTAACCCAACATCTCACGACACGAGCTGACGACAGCCATGCACCACCTGTACACCGACCACAAGGGGGGCACCATCTCTGATGCTTTCCGGTGTATGTCAAGCCTTGGTAAGGTTCTTCGCGTTGCGTCGAATTAAGCCACATGCTCCGCTGCTTGTGCGGGCCCCCGTCAATTCCTTTGAGTTTTAGCCTTGCGGCCGTACTCCCCAGGCGGGGAACTTAATGCGTTAGCTGCGGCACCGACGACGTGGAATGTCGCCAACACCTAGTTCCCAACGTTTACGGCGTGGACTACCAGGGTATCTAATCCTGTTCGCTCCCCACGCTTTCGCTCCTCAGCGTCAGTAATGGCCCAGAGATCCGCCTTCGCCACCGGTGTTCCTCCTGATATCTGCGCATTTCACCGCTACACCAGGAATTCCGATCTCCCCTACCACACTCTAGCCTGCCCGTATCGACTGCAGACCCGGGGTTAAGCCCCGGGCTTTCACAACCGACGTGACAAGCCGCCTACGAGCTCTTTACGCCCAATAATTCCGGACAACGCTTGCGCCCTACGTATTACCGCGGCTGCTGGCACGTAGTTAGCCGGCGCTTCTTCTGCAGGTACCGTCACTTTCGCTTCTTCCCTGCTGAAAGAGGTTTACAACCCGAAGGCCGTCATCCCTCACGCGGCGTCGCTGCATCAGGCTTTCGCCCATTGTGCAATATTCCCCACTGCTGCCTCCCGTAGGAGTCTGGGCCGTGTCTCAGTCCCAGTGTGGCCGGTCGCCCTCTCAGGCCGGCTACCCGTCGTCGCCTTGGTAGGCCATTACCCCACCAACTAGCTGATAGGCCGCGGGCTCATCCTTCACCGCCGGAGCTTTCAACCTTCTCCCAGGAGGGAGAAAGTATTATCCGGTATTAGACCCCGTTTCCAGGGCTTGTCCCAGAGTGAAGGGCAGATTGCCCACGTGTTACTCACCCGTTCGCCACTAATCCACCCCGAAGGGCTTCATCGTTCGACTTGCATGTGTTAAGCACGCCGCCAGCGTTCGTCCTGAGCCAGGATCAAACTCTCCGTGAATGTTTTCCCGTAATCGGGAGACACATCACGAGAGCGGAACGACAAGGTCGGAATATGACCCGT
>NZ_LISW01000012.1 GCF_001905735.1 Streptomyces sp. CB01249 | reverse complement strand
ACCCGCACACCACCAGGCGGCGCCTGGTGGTGTGCGGGTGAGTGGCCAGCGGTTTGTGTACGGCCCGGACGCGGAACGCGGATGGGGACGTCATCGTCTGCACTCTCGATGCCGGGCACTACGAACCTGGACGACAAGCCGCCCTTCAAGGACGGAAAGCCGGGCGGGTGGGACAAGGCGGATGCGTCGATCTGGAACGACTTGGGCGCGGCGTGCATTCCGCACGCGGCCGTCTGAAACCACCACACGAATTCACCGCGCGGAGAGGCACGGAATGTCAGTGATTCGGCTCAAGGAACACCAGGTAGATCAGCGCTCCGCGTTTAGGAAGTGGGTTGGATTCCCTGCAAGGTCATCTGTGCCCCCGCAGGGTGCCCGGAGCACGATCGTGTCAGCGACGGGCTCGGGCAAGACGATCACGGCCGCCGCGTGCGCGCTGGAGAGCTTCACGGACGGCCGGATCCTCGTCACGGTCCCGACCCTGGACCTGCTCGCCCAGACCGCCCAGGCGTGGCGGGCGGTGGGCCACCGGGCCCCGATGGTCGCGGTGTGCTCCCTGGAGAACGACCAGGTGCTCAACGCGCTCGGGGTGCACACGACCACGAACCCGATCCAACTGGCGCTGTGGGCCGGGCACGGGCCCGTGGTCGTGTTCGCCACGTACGCCTCCCTGGTGGACCGCGAGGACATAGACGCGCCCGAGGGCCAGCGAAAGGTTCGCGGGCCGCTGGAGGCCGCGCTGGCGGGCGGGGAGCGGCTCTACGGACAGCGCATGGACGCCTTCGACCTCGCCATCGTGGATGAGGCACACGGAACCGCTGGTGATCTTGGCCGTCCGTGGGCCGCGATCCACGACAATACCCGGATCCCCGCCGACTTCCGGCTGTACCTGACCGCGACCCCGCGTATCCTCGCCGCGGCCCGCCCGCAGCGGGGCGCGGACGGCCAGGAGGCGGAGATCGCGACCATGGCCGACGACCCGGACGGGACGTACGGCGCCTGGCTCGCGGAGCTCGGACTGAGCGAGGCGATCGAGCGCGAGATCCTCGCCGGGTTCGAGATCGACGTCCTGGAGATCCGCGACCCCTCCCCCGTCCTCGGCGAGACGGAGGACGCCCGGCGCGGCCGGCGCCTCGCGCTCCTGCAGACCGCGCTCCTGGAGCACGCCGCCGCGTACAACCTGCGTACGGTCATGACGTTCCACCAGAAGGTGGAGGAAGCCGCCGCGTTCGCGGACAAGCTCCCCGAGACGGCAGCCGAGCTGTACGTAAACGACGCCTCCGACAACGACCTGACCGCCGCGGACCGGCTACCGAAGTCCTCGATCGACGCGGCGTTCTACGAGCTGGAGACCGGCCGCCACGTACCCCCGGACCGGGTCTGGTCGGCGTGGCTGTGCGGCGACCACCTCGTGTCCGAACGCCGGGAGGTGCTGCGGCAGTTCGCCAACGGCATCAACGCCACCGGGCACCGGGTCCACCGCGCCTTCCTCGCCAGCTGCCGCGTCCTCGGCGAAGGCGTCGACATCACCGGCGAACGGGGAGTCGACTCGATCTGCTTCGCCGACACCCGCGGCTCCCAAGTCGAGATCGTCCAGAACATCGGCCGCGCGCTCCGACTCAACCGCGACGGCTCCACCAAGGTCGCCAGGATCATCGTCCCGGTGTTCCTGGAGCCGAACGAAGACCCGACGGACATGGTGGCCTCCGCGAGCTACAAGCCGCTCGTAGCGGTCCTCCAGGGCCTGCGCAGCCACGATGACCGCCTGGTGGAACAGCTCGCCTCCCGCGCGCTCACCAGCGGCAAGCGCAAGGTCCACGTCCAGCGTGACGACGAGGGTCGGATCGTCGGGTCCAGCGGCGAGAGCGACAACGAGGACCAGGAGCCGGGCGACGACACCGACGCCGCTGCCGAGTCCGCGCTGCTGCACTTCTCCTCTCCCCGGGGCGTGGCGACGATCGCGGCGTTCCTTCGCACCCGGGTCTACCGGCCGGAGTCGCTGGTGTGGCTGGAGGGCTACCAGGCCCTGCTGCGCTGGCGCGCGGAGAACGAGATCACCGGCGTCCACGCCGTCCCGTACGACGTCGAGGTCGAGGTCGGCGTCACGAAGGACTTCCCGCTGGGGCGGTGGGTGCACCAGCAGCGCAAGGCGCTGCGGGCCGGGGAGCTGGAGGAACGACGCAAGACCCTGCTGGACGCCCCGGAGGCCGGAATGCTCTGGGAGCCGGGCGAGGAGGCGTGGGAGGCCAAGCTGGCCGCCCTGCGGTCGTTCCGGCGGGCTACCGGGCACCTCGCGCCGCGTCAGGACGCGGTGTGGGGCGAAGGGGAGGCGATGGTGCCCATCGGGCAGCACATGGCCAACCTGCGCCGCAAGGGCGGCCTCGGGAAGGACCCGAAGCGGGCGGCGGAGCGCGCGGAGCAGCTGACGGAGATCGACCCGGACTGGAACTGCCCGTGGCCGCTGAACTGGCAGCGCCACTACCGAGTGCTCGCCGACCTGGTCGACACCGACGGCGTCCTGCCCAACATCGCACCCGGCGTGCTGTTTGAGGGTGATGACCTGGGCAAGTGGCTTCAGCAGCAGAAGCAACCGGGCACCTGGGCGCGACTCCTGCCCGAGCAGCAGGAGCGGCTGACCGGGCTGGGCGTCAAGCCGCTTGAGGCGCCGTATGCCGCCCCGGCGGCCGATCGTACGGCGAAAGGCCCGAGCAAGGCACAGCAGGCGTTCCAACGCGGCCTGGCAGCCCTGGCGCAGTGGGTGGAGCGGGAAGGCGCCCACCGGCCCGTACCGCGCGGTCACGCTGAGGAAATCGCGGCCGACGGCGAGGCGGAGCCGATGACCGTCAAGCTGGGCGTATGGATCTCGAACACGAAATCCAGGAGGGACCGGCTAGACGCCGACCAACTCGCCGCCCTCGCGGAACTGGGCGTCGACTGGGCGTGAGAACCACGGGCCGCTGGCCGACCCCCATCGGGCTCACGCGACAACTCACCGAGTGCCGTACATCGAGCGCCAAGCGCATTACGGTTCTTCGATGGACCAGGATGAGATCCGTGATGAGCTGGTGCGCTCTGCACAGCGATGGGCTCGGACAGCCCTCGACGCCTACTTCGAGGAGCCGGTGGACCAGGACTTCGCAGTCCATCACATGGCTGTGGCTGTCGAACATCTAGCCAAGGGGTGTCTGGCCTCCATCGCGCTCACGTTGCTGGCCGACGTCAGGCCTTCCGTAGAAGATCTGCTGGTACTCGGTGGCCAGGAAGGCAAGGTGGAAAGGGGGCGCGCGAGCCTCCGAACCGTCGGCGGTGCGGAGGCCGTGACGAGACTCGCGAAGGTGCAGAACGTCAAGCCGCCAGCGCATCTCGCGACGTTGCGAGACGCCCGCAACGGCATCACTCACATGGGATGGGGGCGTGCCTCCAGCGAGTGCAGGGAGCTGCTGGCAGCCGGTGTCACGTATATCGACTCCCTGCTGCCTGCTCTGGAGAAGGAGCCGAGCTGGTTCTGGGAGGTCCATTACGAGGCATGCAAGAACCTTGTGGAGAAGGCGACGTCCGAACTGAAGCTGCGCTACGAGGTGAAGGTCCGACGGGCGCAGGAGACCTTCGCAAAGCTGACGGAACGCATGACAGACAGCGAGAAAGCAGCCGTGATCGCGGGTCTGTCGGCGGCGCCGTTGCCCAGCCGGTGGTACCTGTACATTCCCACGCAGTGTCCAGCGTGCGAGAGTCCCGCCCTCGTCAGCGGGCGCGACAAAGACGGGGAGTACGGGGATATCTGGTTTCTCCCGCGCTTCTTCGGGTGCCGGGTCTGCAAGCTCACGCTGACTGGCCCGGAACTGGAGCTCGCGGGCATGAAAGGCCATTCACTGCGCACCGAGGAAGAGGTGGATGACGATTGGGAACCCGACTTCGACTTCATGTGATCCAGCAGCGCTGATCCGACGCAGCTGACCGCGTCTGGCCATCCGGTGTCCCCTGCCGCAGTGCTGAGCAATGGCACTCGCCGTCAGTGGAGCAGCTATGTACAGCTATCAGGTGTGCGGTCCAGAAGCGTTCGGAAGAAGTCGGTGAGCACGGGCCGGGCGCGCTCACGGTCGCGCAGTTCGTCGTGGCCGAAGCGGAACACTTCGTATCCGCGGAACTTTAGGTTGCGGTCGCCGGCCATGGTCGCGGCGTACTTTGCGCTGTCGGGTACGGCTCCGCCGTCGCGCGTGTAGTGCTGCATGCCGTCGACTTCCAGCACCACACGGCGGTTCGCGGGCAGCAGCATGAGGAAGTCCATGCGGAGGTTTTGCATGGCGCGTTCCCCACGCTCGCGGACGGTCTTGGGATCCCAGTGCACCCATATCTCTGGCAGGAGAGCAGGCACGTCGTGCAGGTGGCTCCTGTAGAGGTTGTGGTAGAGCCAGAACAGGTTCTTCTGTCCAGCGGATTCACGTGGCAGGGAAGCCTGCATGCGGTTGTAAAGGGAGTGGCTGGCCTTCTCCGTGTCCTTGATGCTGCGGGTCTCCTGCCACCAGGACAGCAGGTCGCTCCAGAGGAGCCCGTTCTTGCCGACGGGGTGGTTATAGACCAGGATCTCGTCGGCTCGTTCGGCGATCTCGATGTCGTTGTCGAGGGCGCTGGTGAAGCGGATGTCGGGTTTCCCCTGGGTGGCGAAGATGAGGTTGCGCGGTCGGCGGGCGGTGCCGCGGCCGAGCTTGTGCAGGTGGAACTGGGGGTATCCGTCCGTCTCCCCTTCTTGACGGAGCTGCGCGCCGATCGGCTGCAGATGGCGGTTGGCCAGTTCGACGAAGCGGCGCTGTGCCTGTTCGTCAGGAAGCGTCTCCGGGGCGGCCAGGCCCTCGAGGAAGCGACCGAATCGAGGGTGTGTGGCTTCGAAAGCTCTGAGCTGCTCGAAGAGGTCCTCGGTCGACCAGTCGCCTGGAAACCTGATCACATGGCGCTGGATGTCGGAGCGCAGGGTTCCGAGGTGGGGGCCCCACACGTTGAAGTCGTCTTCACCGAGGTCCCACAGGCGGCCCAGCAGGGCCAGAAAGCGGTCCGGATAGCTGAGGTGGTCGGAGAGGTCGAGCTCTTTGGCCAGCTCTCGCCGCGTGCGGCCGGGTATTTCTACGTAGTCGCGGCCGAGCCACACTACGTCCTGCAGTTCCATTTGCTCGGGAGCTGAAAGTGGCTCGCTGTCGAGAACGGCCTGGGCCACATGAGGCAGTCGGTCGTCCGGGCAGGCCCCCAGGCTCGCGGTCAAGCGCTCGTGTTTGGTCGCTTGGTCTTTGGGAGGAGGCGAGGGCAGGCCGAGGCGCTCGCACAGCGATGGAAGATCCTCATGGCGGTATCGCTGGTACAGCGTGATGCACACGCCTTCGATCAGGCTCCGCAACCGCTGGAGGTCCATCTGTTCAGCCATGCCTCGATGATGAACCAGGTCACGCTTCGGATTCCAGACGCGGCCACTGGGCCGTCCACGAGCTTCCAACGCTAGTCGCCATTACACCGAACGCCCGTTCACGCCGGCCGGGCCCTACTGCTCCGACCTGGATAGATCTCTTGTCCCGGGGCGGAGTGGCAGGCTGGCGTCCTCCTAGAGCAGCTCGTGCCCACAGCAGTGCCCTGGGAATCTTCGGGCTGACGCGGTTAAGGAGTGCCCGCCGAGGTGCCGCGCTGATCGGGGACCCCGACCACGCGCCGCCGCGGAGTGACGGCTGCGGGCTCGGTGAGGCGCTCCAGCCGCAGGAAGTGCACGTTGCGCATGTAGAGCGCTTCCGCCTGGAAGTCGGTCTCGTTCACTGGGCGACGCTTGGTGGTGACGAGCCCTGCGTGCGCCAGCTCCCGCAGCCCTTTGCTGCGGGTGTCCTCGCTGAGCGCGAAGCGACTCTCCGCCTCCCTGGGGCTGAACCACAGTGCGCGGTCCTCGCCGAGCCCGCCGTTCTCGCACAGCAGGGTGAGGAACATGGCGACCGCGGCGCCGGAGAGGACGGCGATGTGTCCCTGGGTCCAGAAGGTCTGCGGGATCTGGATGTAGCGGTGCAGCAGAGCGCCGAGGTCGCTGGTCTCCTTCTCCTTCTTCGCGGCCGCGCCCGGGGCGATCCAAGGCTTTCCAACACCGGTCTCGTCGAGAACGGTGACGAGGTTCAGGCGGCCGGTGCGGGTCACGTCGATGAAGTCGTGCTCCTCCAGCCACGCCTGCGCATCGGCAATCCGGCGGGCTCCCGCCTTCTCGGGATCGGGGAGATCGAGCAGCGTGGCCCAGGCGTTGTGCCGGATGGCCAGCTCCCGGGCGGTGTCGTCCTTCTGCAGCCACAGATAGCTCAGGTAGAGCTTGAGCCGGACCTGGCCGCCCCGGCCGCCGCGGAGCATGCGGGCCAGAGGCGGCGGCTCGTGGGCATGGGTGAACCGTTCGACGAAGGTGTACCGAACCTGTGCCCTGCGCCGCCCCAGCCGCGCCGCGCTCTCAGCCATCCTCAACGAGCGCGCCGAGGGGGCCCTGGTCGCTTCTGACGTCCGTTCCGCTTGCACCGGGTCCTCACTGTTCATCGAAGTAGGAGAAGTTAGTTAAGTACTTTAGTGCCTGGCGCTAGCAACGAACCACCCCTGCACAAAGGTTAGTAAACAACAGGGTACTGCCGTCGCCTGTCCGGCACAAAGGTAGGGTTCCCAACGGGCGTTCCGCATAAGCCTGTTGCTCTCCCTCGGCGGGGTCCTGTACCGTCGAAGACACAGCAGGCCGAGGACGGATCACCGGAGGGGTTGTGCCTCCCAATCTCCGCGTGATCGACGGTGCCTGCCGCAGGGTCAACCGGCAGTCGCAGCCCGTCGTCCACCAGGAGATGGTTTCGGGCCGTGACGACGAATCAGGGCTCAGCGGGGTTGTGCCCCCCGCTCCTGATCACCAAAAGCACCCGCCCCGCCCCGGGGGCCTCGGCCCCCGGGGCACTTTCTTGTGTCCGCGCGTCGAGATCTCGAAGACCAATCTCGTCGAACTACTGAGCAGCAACAACGCAATCCGCGGCTGACGGCTCGCCAGCCCCTGCTCCGGTCAGCAAGTCCGGCTGCCCCCTTGGCTTTCCCCTCACCGAGAACGCCTCGCCATGCCCGGGTCGGATGAACATCGCCGGCCGGAGACGTGCGGCACGCCCCTTCACCGGCACGTGCAGGGATGCCGTAGCCGACGGCGGTCGGTGCTGTCATGAAGACACCGAAACCGGCGGGCATGAGCCGCCAGGTGTGCGAGACCTGACACCACAGGCGCGGGAAGGCCACTCGCAGGCCGATCAAGGGGGCTGAACGTGGGAGAGATCGCGCACGGACTGGAGCGCGCGCTGCGTACCCGGCCCGTTCCGTCAAGCACGGGGGCCCGCTTGCGATTTTTGCTGGCGGCGCACCAGGGTTCCACCCGGAGGGTAGCCGCTGTGCTGGGGGTTTCGCAGCGCACTGTGCAGCGGTGGGTGACGAAGAAGTCCGAAGCACGTCGTCCGCCGGGCCCGATGCAGGTCCGAGCGATCGAGGAAGCAGTTCTGGCTCGGTGGCAGCCCCGGATACGGGCCCGTCGGCGTGCCCGGGCCGAGGCGGAGGGCTTCGTCTTCCATACGAGGGCGCGGTTCGGGTTCGCCGCGCCAGCAGGCTCATCGGACGATCCGCGGGTGCGGTGGATTACCCAGGATCTGCCGGGAGAGGTAGCCCGGGAGCTGTTCGCCGCCCGGGATGCTGGCGCGGGCGAGCAGCAGCAGACGGTGATCCTGGCCCGGGCGCTGGGGCACGCCTACTTTCGCGAATGGGGCCGCCGCGCCCACGGTCTGCACATCGTTTTCAGCGATGTCGAGTTCGCCGACTTCTCGATCTGCTGAGCCTGCCCCTTCTAGCGACCGCGTCAGGGTGTTCGGCGTCGCAAGGGCCTGACGCGACTGGCCGGCATCGCTTCGTACCGCTCAGCTTCCTGCCGCTCGCGCCAGTCCCACTCCACACGGCCGACCGGGCCTTGGCGGCGGGCTGGGGGCGGCTGGGGCGGGCGCAGCTTGGCCGTCTCCGCCACGCGCAGGAGGTGCGCACGGTCACCTGGCGCGGCGAGCAGTTCCTGGTCCTCGCCGGAGACGAGCCGGGTGAAGCAGGCGGTCGCTTGCAGGAAGACGCTGGCCCAGGGTGGTACGGGGTGGGCGGCGCAGCCGTCGGTGTAGCGGGCGCGGTCGTGGAGGGCGAGCGTGGCCGCGGCGGTGTCGTAGTCGTGGGGGCGGGCGGTGGCGAGTTGCTGGAGGGAGGCGCCGGTGAAGAGCGCGGCGGCGATGGCCGCGGCCAGGCGCGGATGTGCGGTCGCTGCGTGGAGGCGGTGGGCGACTCGCTGGGCGGCGTGTGCGGTGAGAGGCACGGGCGGTGGGCGGTGCCGCCAGATGATCGGGGGCGGGGTGCACGGGTCGGTGCAGGGGCGGGGGCTGTCGTAGGAGATGAGGCGTTCCAGTGCGGGCAGGGTGAGCCACGGACCGGTCGGCCCGGCTGGCTCGTCTGCGAGTGGGGGTTCGGTGACTGGTGTGCCGTAGTAGTGGCGGCGGGCTGCGTCGAGGTCGGTGGTGAGGGAGTAGTCGGCTGTCTGCAGGGCCTGGTGCAGGGCGGCGGGAAGGTGGGGGCGGTGGCAGACCAGGGTCAGGTGGATACCGGTGAGGGCACGCAGCTCCAGGAGGCGCATTATGCGGCGGGTGGTGAGGCGGTGGGCGCGCAGGACGGTCAGCCAGGTGACGGGCAGGGCGGTCATCCAGGCCGTGGCGGCTTCCCAGGCGGGCTGGCGCCCGGCGGGGAAGCGGCCGGTGAGTAGGGGCGGTTTGCCCAGGGTGGCGAGAAGGTCGTGGGCGAGGCCGGTCTCGCTGGTGGTGCCCGGGCCGGGGTGCAGCGTGATCCGTCCGGACGGCAGGTGGTGGGCGGCCAGGGCGGTGCGGGTGTGGGTCACGTCGTCATGGCGGTCGATGACCACGGTGACGGGCGACAGCGGTGGGGCCGGAGGCATGGGCTGTGTTGGTGGTCAGGCGAGGCGGCTGAAGGCCCAGCGCAGCAGTTCCTGGTCGACGCGGGGGCGGCCGGTGCGTGCCAGGGCGGTGCGGGTGTGTGCGGTCAGCTGGGCCCAGGCGCGGAAGTTGCCGTGTGCGGCGTGGCTGTCGGCGAAGGTGATGTCGTCGGGGTCGGCGTCGACCCAGATCGGGTGGAACAGAGGGATGACGTCGAGGACCTCGCTGGGGGTGAGGCGGGTGAAGTGCTGCCAGATGAAGATGCGGGAGGAGAGCATCGGTTCGCGGCGCAGCACGGTGTGGCAGCCCTCGCCGCCGACGAAGATGATCGCGAGCTGGGTAGAGGGTTCGTCCCACAGGTAGCGGAAGTACTCGAAGGCCTCCCCGTTGAGCCACTGGGCCTCGTCGACGAGGAAGGTGCGGGGGCGCTCGGCCAGGGCGGTCTTCAGCAGACGGTCGAATTCGCTGGGGTGGCGCGGCGGCTCGCCGGCTAGGTCGAGCGCGGTGAACAGCTCGTAGCGCACCGCTCGGGCGGTGGGACGGGCCCGGAAGGTGACCCGGCGGACGTCCTCGCCGGGTTCGAGTTCACGCAGGCAGGTGTTGACGGCGAGCGTCTTACCGAAGCCGGCGCCGCCGTGGATACACATCATCGCGCGGGCGGCGACCGTATCGCCAATGTTCTCACGCGCGGTGAGCAGGGCGCGGGTGGTGACCACGGACGCGTCGGGCAGGTCGACGTACTGGTAGGTCGCCGCGGTCACGAGGGGTCTCCGTCTTCGTCGGGGGTGGAAGGTGCGCCCCGCCCGGCCGGGCCGTCCAGGACTACAGGGGCGGAGTCACGGCTGGACGGGAGCGGGGCGGGCCGGCCCGCCGTGGTCAGCGCAGCCAGGGAAGCAGGGGTGCGCCAGTCAGCCGGGGGTGCGGCGGGCGGGATGACGTCCGGCAGCGCAAGCTGCGACAGGCTGGTGCCGGCACTCCGGGCGAGTTCGGCGTCGGCCTGTGCACCGGTCAGTGCGCCGAGCCGCCGGGGGGCCTCGGGCTGGTTCACGGCGGCGTAGCGCTCGCGCTGGGAAGCTTCGAGGTCCTTCTTCAGACGGCGGCTGCGGGCGGCCCGCGCCCGCCGTACAGCGCTGACCTGTTCCTCGGTGGCCTGGTCGGCCAGGTCCGCGGGACCGAGGTAGCGGCCGGTGGCCGCGTGGTAGACCTCGACGCGGTGGTCGTGGTGGGGCATGAAGCGGATGCGGACCTGGATCCCGGCCAGGCCGGTCATCCACGAGCCCACGTAGTCGTGCTTCTTGAAGCGGATGCCGCGGGTGGTCAGCGTGCGGGTACCGGCGTCCTCCAGGGTGAACGTCCACAGATCCGCGGCCGGCACGTCCCGCAGCGGGGTGGGATCGTCCTGCCACGCCTGAAGCGGGGTCCTGCCCCGTAACGGCGTGGGACGGTGCTCGGTGTTCCACCACCGCGTCCAGTCCAGCAGCCGGGCGGTGAAGTCCTCGAAGCCGAGCAGCACCTCGTCTTTCGGGCGGGAAGAGCGTTTGCCGGGGCGCGGCTGGCGGGCGTAGCCGGGCAGCGCGGCCAGGAACATGCTCTCCACCGCCCGGTTCAGGCCCTCCACCGTGCCCTTGAGGTGGGGGGTGTAGGCGGGCAGGTCCTCCACCATCACGTCCAGGAGATCGAACGCGGCGGTCACCGTCCTCGACAGGAAGTCCTTGCCGCGGTCCACCCGTACCTTCTCGGGCAGGCCGCCGAACGGGCCGTAGGGTTCCTCGCGCAGGACCGCGGAGCGCAGCGCGGCCAGCACCGACTCCCGCGACGGATGCACCGGCGTGACCGCCACCCCGGTGATCGCGTTAGTGGCGCAGTCGGTGAACCAGGTGATCCACGGCCTGCGGGCCTTGCCGTCGACATCGACAAGCACCGGGGCCTGAACGTGATCGGTCTCCCACACGTGGTTGCGCCAGGAACGTGGCCGGGTCAGGAACACATCGTGCTTACGCGCCGCCCGCTCCCCTCCCGCGAGCCCGGCCCGCTCCCCCGGCGTCAGATCACGGCGGATCGCCCGGTGCAGCGTCGGAATCGACGGAGGCGGCTCCCCCTCGCCCCTGGCCGCGCGAGCGGTCAGCTCACGATGAACCGCCGCAACGTTCCCCTTCCACAGCCCCAGCAGAGCCCGGACCTCATCAGTAACCGTGAACCGCCCGGGATACGCGGCCCGCTCCCCCGGCGCCCGGACCGCAGCCTCGTCCCGCTCCGCGGCCGCCAGCCACCGCCACACCGCACGCTCCCGCACCCCCAGCCCATCCGCCGCCGACCTCACCCGCGTGGTGGTGAGCTTCCCCTCCCGCCGCAGGGCCAGCAGACGACGCACCACCGCCCCCCGCAACGCCCGAACCGACACAGCCGGCAAAGCCCCACTCAAACCACCACCCGCCCCTTCCGGAGCCGGGTCCTGCTCTCCCTGATCCACACCCCCGAGCACACCAACACCCATCTGCCAGCGGATCAGAACTCACGAAACTGAGACAGCATCACCCCTCACGCGATAACGCTCCACGACAGCGATGCCCCGTGGATCTCTCACCTCCAGGACAGCGACCCCTCAGCCCCGAAACAAACCACGACCAGCATCAACACCCTCAAGCCCCGCTGTCTCTCACTCCACTGTCACAAAACCGAGAGATCGCA
>NZ_LISW01000011.1 GCF_001905735.1 Streptomyces sp. CB01249 | reverse complement strand
GGCGACCTCGCGGGTTTTCGCTATTTATGAAAATTTTCCGGTTTAAGGCGTTTCCGTTCTTCTTCGTCATAACTTAATGTTTTTATTTAAAATACCCTCTGAAAAGAAAGGAAACGACAGGTGCTGAAAGCGAGCTTTTTGGCCTCTGTCGTTTCCTTTCTCTGTTTTTGTCCGTGGAATGAACAATGGAAGTCAACAAAAAGCAGCTGGCTGACATTTTCGGTGCGAGTATCCGTACCATTCAGAACTGGCAGGAACAGGGAATGCCCGTTCTGCGAGGCGGTGGCAAGGGTAATGAGGTGCTTTATGACTCTGCCGCCGTCATAAAATGGTATGCCGAAAGGGATGCTGAAATTGAGAACGAAAAGCTGCGCCGGGAGGTTGAAGAACTGCGGCAGGCCAGCGAGGCAGATCTCCAGCCAGGAACTATTGAGTACGAACGCCATCGACTTACGCGTGCGCAGGCCGACGCACAGGAACTGAAGAATGCCAGAGACTCCGCTGAAGTGGTGGAAACCGCATTCTGTACTTTCGTGCTGTCGCGGATCGCAGGTGAAATTGCCAGTATTCTCGACGGGCTCCCCCTGTCGGTGCAGCGGCGTTTTCCGGAACTGGAAAACCGACATGTTGATTTCCTGAAACGGGATATCATCAAAGCCATGAACAAAGCAGCCGCGCTGGATGAACTGATACCGGGGTTGCTGAGTGAATATATCGAACAGTCAGGTTAACAGGCTGCGGCATTTTGTCCGCGCCGGGCTTCGCTCACTGTTCAGGCCGGAGCCACAGACCGCCGTTGAATGGGCGGATGCTAATTACTATCTCCCGAAAGAATCCGCATACCAGGAAGGGCGCTGGGAAACACTGCCCTTTCAGCGGGCCATCATGAATGCGATGGGCAGCGACTACATCCGTGAGGTGAATGTGGTGAAGTCTGCCCGTGTCGGTTATTCCAAAATGCTGCTGGGTGTTTATGCCTACTTTATAGAGCATAAGCAGCGCAACACCCTTATCTGGTTGCCGACGGATGGTGATGCCGAGAACTTTATGAAAACCCACGTTGAGCCGACTATTCGTGATATTCCGTCGCTGCTGGCGCTGGCCCCGTGGTATGGCAAAAAGCACCGGGATAACACGCTCACCATGAAGCGTTTCACTAATGGGCGTGGCTTCTGGTGCCTGGGCGGTAAAGCGGCAAAAAACTACCGTGAAAAGTCGGTGGATGTGGCGGGTTATGATGAACTTGCTGCTTTTGATGATGATATTGAACAGGAAGGCTCTCCGACGTTCCTGGGTGACAAGCGTATTGAAGGCTCGGTCTGGCCAAAGTCCATCCGTGGCTCCACGCCAAAAGTGAGAGGCACCTGTCAGATTGAGCGTGCAGCCAGTGAATCCCCGCATTTTATGCGTTTTCATGTTGCCTGCCCGCATTGCGGGGAGGAGCAGTATCTTAAATTTGGCGACAAAGAGACGCCGTTTGGCCTCAAATGGACGCCGGATGACCCCTCCAGCGTGTTTTATCTCTGCGAGCATAATGCCTGCGTCATCCGCCAGCAGGAGCTGGACTTTACTGATGCCCGTTATATCTGCGAAAAGACCGGGATCTGGACCCGTGATGGCATTCTCTGGTTTTCGTCATCCGGTGAAGAGATTGAGCCACCTGACAGTGTGACCTTTCACATCTGGACAGCGTACAGCCCGTTCACCACCTGGGTGCAGATTGTCAAAGACTGGATGAAAACGAAAGGGGATACGGGAAAACGTAAAACCTTCGTAAACACCACGCTCGGTGAGACGTGGGAGGCGAAAATTGGCGAACGTCCGGATGCTGAAGTGATGGCAGAGCGGAAAGAGCATTATTCAGCGCCCGTTCCTGACCGTGTGGCTTACCTGACCGCCGGTATCGACTCCCAGCTGGACCGCTACGAAATGCGCGTATGGGGATGGGGGCCGGGTGAGGAAAGCTGGCTGATTGACCGGCAGATTATTATGGGCCGCCACGACGATGAACAGACGCTGCTGCGTGTGGATGAGGCCATCAATAAAACCTATACCCGCCGGAATGGTGCAGAAATGTCGATATCCCGTATCTGCTGGGATACTGGCGGGATTGACCCGACCATTGTGTATGAACGCTCGAAAAAACATGGGCTGTTCCGGGTGATCCCCATTAAAGGGGCATCCGTCTACGGAAAGCCGGTGGCCAGCATGCCACGTAAGCGAAACAAAAACGGGGTTTACCTTACCGAAATCGGTACGGATACCGCGAAAGAGCAGATTTATAACCGCTTCACACTGACGCCGGAAGGGGATGAACCGCTTCCCGGTGCCGTTCACTTCCCGAATAACCCGGATATTTTTGATCTGACCGAAGCGCAGCAGCTGACTGCTGAAGAGCAGGTCGAAAAATGGGTGGATGGCAGGAAAAAAATACTGTGGGACAGCAAAAAGCGACGCAATGAGGCACTCGACTGCTTCGTTTATGCGCTGGCGGCGCTGCGCATCAGTATTTCCCGCTGGCAGCTGGATCTCAGTGCGCTGCTGGCGAGCCTGCAGGAAGAGGATGGTGCAGCAACCAACAAGAAAACACTGGCAGATTACGCCCGTGCCTTATCCGGAGAGGATGAATGACGCGACAGGAAGAACTTGCCGCTGCCCGTGCGGCACTGCATGACCTGATGACAGGTAAACGGGTGGCAACAGTACAGAAAGACGGACGAAGGGTGGAGTTTACGGCCACTTCCGTGTCTGACCTGAAAAAATATATTGCAGAGCTGGAAGTGCAGACCGGCATGACACAGCGACGCAGGGGACCTGCAGGATTTTATGTATGAAAACGCCCACCATTCCCACCCTTCTGGGGCCGGACGGCATGACATCGCTGCGCGAATATGCCGGTTATCACGGCGGTGGCAGCGGATTTGGAGGGCAGTTGCGGTCGTGGAACCCACCGAGTGAAAGTGTGGATGCAGCCCTGTTGCCCAACTTTACCCGTGGCAATGCCCGCGCAGACGATCTGGTACGCAATAACGGCTATGCCGCCAACGCCATCCAGCTGCATCAGGATCATATCGTCGGGTCTTTTTTCCGGCTCAGTCATCGCCCAAGCTGGCGCTATCTGGGCATCGGGGAGGAAGAAGCCCGTGCCTTTTCCCGCGAGGTTGAAGCGGCATGGAAAGAGTTTGCCGAGGATGACTGCTGCTGCATTGACGTTGAGCGAAAACGCACGTTTACCATGATGATTCGGGAAGGTGTGGCCATGCACGCCTTTAACGGTGAACTGTTCGTTCAGGCCACCTGGGATACCAGTTCGTCGCGGCTTTTCCGGACACAGTTCCGGATGGTCAGCCCGAAGCGCATCAGCAACCCGAACAATACCGGCGACAGCCGGAACTGCCGTGCCGGTGTGCAGATTAATGACAGCGGTGCGGCGCTGGGATATTACGTCAGCGAGGACGGGTATCCTGGCTGGATGCCGCAGAAATGGACATGGATACCCCGTGAGTTACCCGGCGGGCGCGCCTCGTTCATTCACGTTTTTGAACCCGTGGAGGACGGGCAGACTCGCGGTGCAAATGTGTTTTACAGCGTGATGGAGCAGATGAAGATGCTCGACACGCTGCAGAACACGCAGCTGCAGAGCGCCATTGTGAAGGCGATGTATGCCGCCACCATTGAGAGTGAGCTGGATACGCAGTCAGCGATGGATTTTATTCTGGGCGCGAACAGTCAGGAGCAGCGGGAAAGGCTGACCGGCTGGATTGGTGAAATTGCCGCGTATTACGCCGCAGCGCCGGTCCGGCTGGGAGGCGCAAAAGTACCGCACCTGATGCCGGGTGACTCACTGAACCTGCAGACGGCTCAGGATACGGATAACGGCTACTCCGTGTTTGAGCAGTCACTGCTGCGGTATATCGCTGCCGGGCTGGGTGTCTCGTATGAGCAGCTTTCCCGGAATTACGCCCAGATGAGCTACTCCACGGCACGGGCCAGTGCGAACGAGTCGTGGGCGTACTTTATGGGGCGGCGAAAATTCGTCGCATCCCGTCAGGCGAGCCAGATGTTTCTGTGCTGGCTGGAAGAGGCCATCGTTCGCCGCGTGGTGACGTTACCTTCAAAAGCGCGCTTCAGTTTTCAGGAAGCCCGCAGTGCCTGGGGGAACTGCGACTGGATAGGCTCCGGTCGTATGGCCATCGATGGTCTGAAAGAAGTTCAGGAAGCGGTGATGCTGATAGAAGCCGGACTGAGTACCTACGAGAAAGAGTGCGCAAAACGCGGTGACGACTATCAGGAAATTTTTGCCCAGCAGGTCCGTGAAACGATGGAGCGCCGTGCAGCCGGTCTTAAACCGCCCGCCTGGGCGGCTGCAGCATTTGAATCCGGGCTGCGACAATCAACAGAGGAGGAGAAGAGTGACAGCAGAGCTGCGTAATCTCCCGCATATTGCCAGCATGGCCTTTAATGAGCCGCTGATGCTTGAACCCGCCTATGCGCGGGTTTTCTTTTGTGCGCTTGCAGGCCAGCTTGGGATCAGCAGCCTGACGGATGCGGTGTCCGGCGACAGCCTGACTGCCCAGGAGGCACTCGCGACGCTGGCATTATCCGGTGATGATGACGGACCACGACAGGCCCGCAGTTATCAGGTCATGAACGGCATCGCCGTGCTGCCGGTGTCCGGCACGCTGGTCAGCCGGACGCGGGCGCTGCAGCCGTACTCGGGGATGACCGGTTACAACGGCATTATCGCCCGTCTGCAACAGGCTGCCAGCGATCCGATGGTGGACGGCATTCTGCTCGATATGGACACGCCCGGCGGGATGGTGGCGGGGGCATTTGACTGCGCTGACATCATCGCCCGTGTGCGTGACATAAAACCGGTATGGGCGCTTGCCAACGACATGAACTGCAGTGCAGGTCAGTTGCTTGCCAGTGCCGCCTCCCGGCGTCTGGTCACGCAGACCGCCCGGACAGGCTCCATCGGCGTCATGATGGCTCACAGTAATTACGGTGCTGCGCTGGAGAAACAGGGTGTGGAAATCACGCTGATTTACAGCGGCAGCCATAAGGTGGATGGCAACCCCTACAGCCATCTTCCGGATGACGTCCGGGAGACACTGCAGTCCCGGATGGACGCAACCCGCCAGATGTTTGCGCAGAAGGTGTCGGCATATACCGGCCTGTCCGTGCAGGTTGTGCTGGATACCGAGGCTGCAGTGTACAGCGGTCAGGAGGCCATTGATGCCGGACTGGCTGATGAACTTGTTAACAGCACCGATGCGATCACCGTCATGCGTGATGCACTGGATGCACGTAAATCCCGTCTCTCAGGAGGGCGAATGACCAAAGAGACTCAATCAACAACTGTTTCAGCCACTGCTTCGCAGGCTGACGTTACTGACGTGGTGCCAGCGACGGAGGGCGAGAACGCCAGCGCGGCGCAGCCGGACGTGAACGCGCAGATCACCGCAGCGGTTGCGGCAGAAAACAGCCGCATTATGGGGATCCTCAACTGTGAGGAGGCTCACGGACGCGAAGAACAGGCACGCGTGCTGGCAGAAACCCCCGGTATGACCGTGAAAACGGCCCGCCGCATTCTGGCCGCAGCACCACAGAGTGCACAGGCGCGCAGTGACACTGCGCTGGATCGTCTGATGCAGGGGGCACCGGCACCGCTGGCTGCAGGTAACCCGGCATCTGATGCCGTTAACGATTTGCTGAACACACCAGTGTAAGGGATGTTTATGACGAGCAAAGAAACCTTTACCCATTACCAGCCGCAGGGCAACAGTGACCCGGCTCATACCGCAACCGCGCCCGGCGGATTGAGTGCGAAAGCGCCTGCAATGACCCCGCTGATGCTGGACACCTCCAGCCGTAAGCTGGTTGCGTGGGATGGCACCACCGACGGTGCTGCCGTTGGCATTCTTGCGGTTGCTGCTGACCAGACCAGCACCACGCTGACGTTCTACAAGTCCGGCACGTTCCGTTATGAGGATGTGCTCTGGCCGGAGGCTGCCAGCGACGAGACGAAAAAACGGACCGCGTTTGCCGGAACGGCAATCAGCATCGTTTAACTTTACCCTTCATCACTAAAGGCCGCCTGTGCGGCTTTTTTTACGGGATTTTTTTATGTCGATGTACACAACCGCCCAACTGCTGGCGGCAAATGAGCAGAAATTTAAGTTTGATCCGCTGTTTCTGCGTCTCTTTTTCCGTGAGAGCTATCCCTTCACCACGGAGAAAGTCTATCTCTCACAAATTCCGGGACTGGTAAACATGGCGCTGTACGTTTCGCCGATTGTTTCCGGTGAGGTTATCCGTTCCCGTGGCGGCTCCACCTCTGAATTTACGCCGGGATATGTCAAGCCGAAGCATGAAGTGAATCCGCAGATGACCCTGCGTCGCCTGCCGGATGAAGATCCGCAGAATCTGGCGGACCCGGCTTACCGCCGCCGTCGCATCATCATGCAGAACATGCGTGACGAAGAGCTGGCCATTGCTCAGGTCGAAGAGATGCAGGCAGTTTCTGCCGTGCTTAAGGGCAAATACACCATGACCGGTGAAGCCTTCGATCCGGTTGAGGTGGATATGGGCCGCAGTGAGGAGAATAACATCACGCAGTCCGGCGGCACGGAGTGGAGCAAGCGTGACAAGTCCACGTATGACCCGACCGACGATATCGAAGCCTACGCGCTGAACGCCAGCGGTGTGGTGAATATCATCGTGTTCGATCCGAAAGGCTGGGCGCTGTTCCGTTCCTTCAAAGCCGTCAAGGAGAAGCTGGATACCCGTCGTGGCTCTAATTCCGAGCTGGAGACAGCGGTGAAAGACCTGGGCAAAGCGGTGTCCTATAAGGGGATGTATGGCGATGTGGCCATCGTCGTGTATTCCGGACAGTACGTGGAAAACGGCGTCAAAAAGAACTTCCTGCCGGACAACACGATGGTGCTGGGGAACACTCAGGCACGCGGTCTGCGCACCTATGGCTGCATTCAGGATGCGGACGCACAGCGCGAAGGCATTAACGCCTCTGCCCGTTACCCGAAAAACTGGGTGACCACCGGCGATCCGGCGCGTGAGT
Source organism: Streptomyces sp. CB01249 (assembly GCF_001905735.1). Taxonomy (GTDB): domain Bacteria; phylum Actinomycetota; class Actinomycetes; order Streptomycetales; family Streptomycetaceae; genus Streptomyces. Next base: position 41,427 of record NZ_LISW01000011.1, on the reverse strand, counting down.
TCACCATGATTCAGTCAGCACCGCTGATGCTGCTGGCTGACCCTGATGAGTTCGTGTCCGTACAACTGGCGTAATCATGGCCCTTCGGGGCCATTGTTTCTCTGTGGAGGAGTCCATGACGAAAGATGAACTGATTGCCCGTCTCCGCTCGCTGGGTGAACAACTGAACCGTGATGTCAGCCTGACGGGGACGAAAGAAGAACTGGCGCTCCGTGTGGCAGAGCTGAAAGAGGAGCTTGATGACACGGATGAAACTGCCGGTCAGGACACCCCTCTCAGCCGGGAAAATGTGCTGACCGGACATGAAAATGAGGTGGGATCAGCGCAGCCGGATACCGTGATTCTGGATACGTCTGAACTGGTCACGGTCGTGGCACTGGTGAAGCTGCATACTGATGCACTTCACGCCACGCGGGATGAACCTGTGGCATTTGTGCTGCCGGGAACGGCGTTTCGTGTCTCTGCCGGTGTGGCAGCCGAAATGACAGAGCGCGGCCTGGCCAGAATGCAATAACGGGAGGCGCTGTGGCTGATTTCGATAACCTGTTCGATGCTGCCATTGCCCGCGCCGATGAAACGATACGCGGGTACATGGGAACGTCAGCCACCATTACATCCGGTGAGCAGTCAGGTGCGGTGATACGTGGTGTTTTTGATGACCCTGAAAATATCAGCTATGCCGGACAGGGCGTGCGCGTTGAAGGCTCCAGCCCGTCCCTGTTTGTCCGGACTGATGAGGTGCGGCAGCTGCGGCGTGGAGACACGCTGACCATCGGTGAGGAAAATTTCTGGGTAGATCGGGTTTCGCCGGATGATGGCGGAAGTTGTCATCTCTGGCTTGGACGGGGCGTACCGCCTGCCGTTAACCGTCGCCGCTGAAAGGGGGATGTATGGCCATAAAAGGTCTTGAGCAGGCCGTTGAAAACCTCAGCCGTATCAGCAAAACGGCGGTGCCTGGTGCCGCCGCAATGGCCATTAACCGCGTTGCTTCATCCGCGATATCGCAGTCGGCGTCACAGGTTGCCCGTGAGACAAAGGTACGCCGGAAACTGGTAAAGGAAAGGGCCAGGCTGAAAAGGGCCACGGTCAAAAATCCGCAGGCCAGAATCAAAGTTAACCGGGGGGATTTGCCCGTAATCAAGCTGGGTAATGCGCGGGTTGTCCTTTCGCGCCGCAGGCGTCGTAAAAAGGGGCAGCGTTCATCCCTGAAAGGTGGCGGCAGCGTGCTTGTGGTGGGTAACCGTCGTATTCCCGGCGCGTTTATTCAGCAACTGAAAAATGGCCGGTGGCATGTCATGCAGCGTGTGGCTGGGAAAAACCGTTACCCCATTGATGTGGTGAAAATCCCGATGGCGGTGCCGCTGACCACGGCGTTTAAACAAAATATTGAGCGGATACGGCGTGAACGTCTTCCGAAAGAGCTGGGCTATGCGCTGCAGCATCAACTGAGGATGGTAATAAAGCGATGAAACATACTGAACTCCGTGCAGCCGTACTGGATGCACTGGAGAAGCATGACACCGGGGCGACGTTTTTTGATGGTCGCCCCGCTGTTTTTGATGAGGCGGATTTTCCGGCAGTTGCCGTTTATCTCACCGGCGCTGAATACACGGGCGAAGAGCTGGACAGCGATACCTGGCAGGCGGAGCTGCATATCGAAGTTTTCCTGCCTGCTCAGGTGCCGGATTCAGAGCTGGATGCGTGGATGGAGTCCCGGATTTATCCGGTGATGAGCGATATCCCGGCACTGTCAGATTTGATCACCAGTATGGTGGCCAGCGGCTATGACTACCGGCGCGACGATGATGCGGGCTTGTGGAGTTCAGCCGATCTGACTTATGTCATTACCTATGAAATGTGAGGACGCTATGCCTGTACCAAATCCTACAATGCCGGTGAAAGGTGCCGGGACCACCCTGTGGGTTTATAAGGGGAGCGGTGACCCTTACGCGAATCCGCTTTCAGACGTTGACTGGTCGCGTCTGGCAAAAGTTAAAGACCTGACGCCCGGCGAACTGACCGCTGAGTCCTATGACGACAGCTATCTCGATGATGAAGATGCAGACTGGACTGCGACCGGGCAGGGGCAGAAATCTGCCGGAGATACCAGCTTCACGCTGGCGTGGATGCCCGGAGAGCAGGGGCAGCAGGCGCTGCTGGCGTGGTTTAATGAAGGCGATACCCGTGCCTATAAAATCCGCTTCCCGAACGGCACGGTCGATGTGTTCCGTGGCTGGGTCAGCAGTATCGGTAAGGCGGTGACGGCGAAGGAAGTGATCACCCGCACGGTGAAAGTCACCAATGTGGGACGTCCGTCGATGGCAGAAGATCGCAGCACGGTAACAGCGGCAACCGGCATGACCGTGACGCCTGCCAGCACCTCGGTGGTGAAAGGGCAGAGCACCACGCTGACCGTGGCCTTCCAGCCGGAGGGCGTAACCGACAAGAGCTTTCGTGCGGTGTCTGCGGATAAAACAAAAGCCACCGTGTCGGTCAGTGGTATGACCATCACCGTGAACGGCGTTGCTGCAGGCAAGGTCAACATTCCGGTTGTATCCGGTAATGGTGAGTTTGCTGCGGTTGCAGAAATTACCGTCACCGCCAGTTAATCCGGAGAGTCAGCGATGTTCCTGAAAACCGAATCATTTGAACATAACGGTGTGACCGTCACGCTTTCTGAACTGTCAGCCCTGCAGCGCATTGAGCATCTCGCCCTGATGAAACGGCAGGCAGAACAGGCGGAGTCAGACAGCAACCGGAAGTTTACTGTGGAAGACGCCATCAGAACCGGCGCGTTTCTGGTGGCGATGTCCCTGTGGCATAACCATCCGCAGAAGACGCAGATGCCGTCCATGAATGAAGCCGTTAAACAGATTGAGCAGGAAGTGCTTACCACCTGGCCCACGGAGGCAATTTCTCATGCTGAAAACGTGGTGTACCGGCTGTCTGGTATGTATGAGTTTGTGGTGAATAATGCCCCTGAACAGACAGAGGACGCCGGGCCCGCAGAGCCTGTTTCTGCGGGAAAGTGTTCGACGGTGAGCTGAGTTTTGCCCTGAAACTGGCGCGTGAGATGGGGCGACCCGACTGGCGTGCCATGCTTGCCGGGATGTCATCCACGGAGTATGCCGACTGGCACCGCTTTTACAGTACCCATTATTTTCATGATGTTCTGCTGGATATGCACTTTTCCGGGCTGACGTACACCGTGCTCAGCCTGTTTTTCAGCGATCCGGATATGCATCCGCTGGATTTCAGTCTGCTGAACCGGCGCGAGGCTGACGAAGAGCCTGAAGATGATGTGCTGATGCAGAAAGCGGCAGGGCTTGCCGGAGGTGTCCGCTTTGGCCCGGACGGGAATGAAGTTATCCCCGCTTCCCCGGATGTGGCGGACATGACGGAGGATGACGTAATGCTGATGACAGTATCAGAAGGGATCGCAGGAGGAGTCCGGTATGGCTGAACCGGTAGGCGATCTGGTCGTTGATTTGAGTCTGGATGCGGCCAGATTTGACGAGCAGATGGCCAGAGTCAGGCGTCATTTTTCTGGTACGGAAAGTGATGCGAAAAAAACAGCGGCAGTCGTTGAACAGTCGCTGAGCCGACAGGCGCTGGCTGCACAGAAAGCGGGGATTTCCGTCGGGCAGTATAAAGCCGCCATGCGTATGCTGCCTGCACAGTTCACCGACGTGGCCACGCAGCTTGCAGGCGGGCAAAGTCCGTGGCTGATCCTGCTGCAACAGGGGGGGCAGGTGAAGGACTCCTTCGGCGGGATGATCCCCATGTTCAGGGGGCTTGCCGGTGCGATCACCCTGCCGATGGTGGGGGCCACCTCGCTGGCGGTGGCGACCGGTGCGCTGGCGTATGCCTGGTATCAGGGCAACTCAACCCTGTCCGATTTCAACAAAACGCTGGTCCTTTCCGGCAATCAGGCGGGACTGACGGCAGATCGTATGCTGGTCCTGTCCAGAGCCGGGCAGGCGGCAGGGCTGACGTTTAACCAGACCAGCGAGTCACTCAGCGCACTGGTTAAGGCGGGGGTAAGCGGTGAGGCTCAGATTGCGTCCATCAGCCAGAGTGTGGCGCGTTTCTCCTCTGCATCCGGCGTGGAGGTGGACAAGGTCGCTGAAGCCTTCGGGAAGCTGACCACAGACCCGACGTCGGGGCTGACGGCGATGGCTCGCCAGTTCCATAACGTGTCGGCGGAGCAGATTGCGTATGTTGCTCAGTTGCAGCGTTCCGGCGATGAAGCCGGGGCATTGCAGGCGGCGAACGAGGCCGCAACGAAAGGGTTTGATGACCAGACCCGCCGCCTGAAAGAGAACATGGGCACGCTGGAGACCTGGGCAGACAGGACTGCGCGGGCATTCAAATCCATGTGGGATGCGGTGCTGGATATTGGTCGTCCTGATACCGCGCAGGAGATGCTGATTAAGGCAGAGGCTGCGTATAAGAAAGCAGACGACATCTGGAATCTGCGCAAGGATGATTATTTTGTTAACGATGAAGCGCGGGCGCGTTACTGGGATGATCGTGAAAAGGCCCGTCTTGCGCTTGAAGCCGCCCGAAAGAAGGCTGAGCAGCAGACTCAACAGGACAAAAATGCGCAGCAGCAGAGCGATACCGAAGCGTCACGGCTGAAATATACCGAAGAGGCGCAGAAGGCTTACGAACGGCTGCAGACGCCGCTGGAGAAATATACCGCCCGTCAGGAAGAACTGAACAAGGCACTGAAAGACGGGAAAATCCTGCAGGCGGATTACAACACGCTGATGGCGGCGGCGAAAAAGGATTATGAAGCGACGCTGAAAAAGCCGAAACAGTCCAGCGTGAAGGTGTCTGCGGGCGATCGTCAGGAAGACAGTGCTCATGCTGCCCTGCTGACGCTTCAGGCAGAACTCCGGACGCTGGAGAAGCATGCCGGAGCAAATGAGAAAATCAGCCAGCAGCGCCGGGATTTGTGGAAGGCGGAGAGTCAGTTCGCGGTACTGGAGGAGGCGGCGCAACGTCGCCAGCTGTCTGCACAGGAGAAATCCCTGCTGGCGCATAAAGATGAGACGCTGGAGTACAAACGCCAGCTGGCTGCACTTGGCGACAAGGTTACGTATCAGGAGCGCCTGAACGCGCTGGCGCAGCAGGCGGATAAATTCGCACAGCAGCAACGGGCAAAACGGGCCGCCATTGATGCGAAAAGCCGGGGGCTGACTGACCGGCAGGCAGAACGGGAAGCCACGGAACAGCGCCTGAAGGAACAGTATGGCGATAATCCGCTGGCGCTGAATAACGTCATGTCAGAGCAGAAAAAGACCTGGGCGGCTGAAGACCAGCTTCGCGGGAACTGGATGGCAGGCCTGAAGTCCGGCTGGAGTGAGTGGGAAGAGAGCGCCACGGACAGTATGTCGCAGGTAAAAAGTGCAGCCACGCAGACCTTTGATGGTATTGCACAGAATATGGCGGCGATGCTGACCGGCAGTGAGCAGAACTGGCGCAGCTTCACCCGTTCCGTGCTGTCCATGATGACAGAAATTCTGCTTAAGCAGGCAATGGTGGGGATTGTCGGGAGTATCGGCAGCGCCATTGGCGGGGCTGTTGGTGGCGGCGCATCCGCGTCAGGCGGTACAGCCATTCAGGCCGCTGCGGCGAAATTCCATTTTGCAACCGGAGGATTTACGGGAACCGGCGGCAAATATGAGCCAGCGGGGATTGTTCACCGTGGTGAGTTTGTCTTCACGAAGGAGGCAACCAGCCGGATTGGCGTGGGGAATCTTTACCGGCTGATGCGCGGCTATGCCACCGGCGGTTATGTCGGTACACCGGGCAGCATGGCAGACAGCCGGTCGCAGGCGTCCGGGACGTTTGAGCAGAATAACCATGTGGTGATTAACAACGACGGCACGAACGGGCAGATAGGTCCGGCTGCTCTGAAGGCGGTGTATGACATGGCCCGCAAGGGTGCCCGTGATGAAATTCAGACACAGATGCGTGATGGTGGCCTGTTCTCCGGAGGTGGACGATGAAGACCTTCCGCTGGAAAGTGAAACCCGGTATGGATGTGGCTTCGGTCCCTTCTGTAAGAAAGGTGCGCTTTGGTGATGGCTATTCTCAGCGAGCGCCTGCCGGGCTGAATGCCAACCTGAAAACGTACAGCGTGACGCTTTCTGTCCCCCGTGAGGAGGCCACGGTACTGGAGTCGTTTCTGGAAGAGCACGGGGGCTGGAAATCCTTTCTGTGGACGCCGCCTTATGAGTGGCGGCAGATAAAGGTGACCTGCGCAAAATGGTCGTCGCGGGTCAGTATGCTGCGTGTTGAGTTCAGCGCAGAGTTTGAACAGGTGGTGAACTGATGCAGGATATCCGGCAGGAAACACTGAATGAATGCACCCGTGCGGAGCAGTCGGCCAGCGTGGTGCTCTGGGAAATCGACCTGACAGAGGTCGGTGGAGAACGTTATTTTTTCTGTAATGAGCAGAACGAAAAAGGTGAGCCGGTCACCTGGCAGGGGCGACAGTATCAGCCGTATCCCATTCAGGGGAGCGGTTTTGAACTGAATGGCAAAGGCACCAGTACGCGCCCCACGCTGACGGTTTCTAACCTGTACGGTATGGTCACCGGGATGGCGGAAGATATGCAGAGTCTGGTCGGCGGAACGGTGGTCCGGCGTAAGGTTTACGCCCGTTTTCTGGATGCGGTGAACTTCGTCAACGGAAACAGTTACGCCGATCCGGAGCAGGAGGTGATCAGCCGCTGGCGCATTGAGCAGTGCAGCGAACTGAGCGCGGTGAGTGCCTCCTTTGTACTGTCCACGCCGACGGAAACGGATGGCGCTGTTTTTCCGGGACGTATCATGCTGGCCAACACCTGCACCTGGACCTATCGCGGTGACGAGTGCGGTTATAGCGGTCCGGCTGTCGCGGATGAATATGACCAGCCAACGTCCGATATCACGAAGGATAAATGCAGCAAATGCCTGAGCGGTTGTAAGTTCCGCAATAACGTCGGCAACTTTGGCGGCTTCCTTTCCATTAACAAACTTTCGCAGTAAATCCCATGACACAGACAGAATCAGCGATTCTGGCGCACGCCCGGCGATGTGCGCCAGCGGAGTCGTGCGGCTTCGTGGTAAGCACGCCGGAGGGGGAAAGATATTTCCCCTGCGTGAATATCTCCGGTGAGCCGGAGGCGTATTTCCGTATGTCGCCGGAAGACTGGCTGCAGGCAGAAATGCAGGGTGAGATTGTGGCGCTGGTCCACAGCCACCCCGGTGGTCTGCCCTGGCTGAGTGAGGCCGACCGGCGGCTGCAGGTGCAGAGTGATTTGCCGTGGTGGCTGGTCTGCCGGGGGACGATTCATAAGTTCCGCTGTGTGCCGCATCTCACCGGGCGGCGCTTTGAGCACGGTGTGACGGACTGTTACACACTGTTCCGGGATGCTTATCATCTGGCGGGGATTGAGATGCCGGACTTTCATCGTGAGGATGACTGGTGGCGTAACGGCCAGAATCTCTATCTGGATAATCTGGAGGCGACGGGGCTGTATCAGGTGCCGTTGTCAGCGGCACAGCCGGGCGATGTGCTGCTGTGCTGTTTTGGTTCATCAGTGCCGAATCACGCCGCAATTTACTGCGGCGACGGCGAGCTGCTGCACCATATTCCTGAACAACTGAGCAAACGAGAGAGGTACACCGACAAATGGCAGCGACGCACACACTCCCTCTGGCGTCACCGGGCATGGCGCGCATCTGCCTTTACGGGGATTTACAACGATTTGGTCGCCGCATCGACCTTCGTGTGAAAACGGGGGCTGAAGCCATCCGGGCACTGGCCACACAGCTCCCGGCGTTTCGTCAGAAACTGAGCGACGGCTGGTATCAGGTACGGATTGCCGGGCGGGACGTCAGCACGTCCGGGTTAACGGCGCAGTTACATGAGACTCTGCCTGATGGCGCTGTAATTCATATTGTTCCCAGAGTCGCCGGGGCCAAGTCAGGTGGCGTATTCCAGATTGTCCTGGGGGCTGCCGCCATTGCCGGATCATTCTTTACCGCCGGAGCCACCCTTGCAGCATGGGGGGCAGCCATTGGGGCCGGTGGTATGACCGGCATCCTGTTTTCTCTCGGTGCCAGTATGGTGCTCGGTGGTGTGGCGCAGATGCTGGCACCGAAAGCCAGAACTCCCCGTATACAGACAACGGATAACGGTAAGCAGAACACCTATTTCTCCTCACTGGATAACATGGTTGCCCAGGGCAATGTTCTGCCTGTTCTGTACGGGGAAATGCGCGTGGGGTCACGCGTGGTTTCTCAGGAGATCAGCACGGCAGACGAAGGGGACGGTGGTCAGGTTGTGGTGATTGGTCGCTGATGCAAAATGTTTTATGTGAAACCGCCTGCGGGCGGTTTTGTCATTTATGGAGCGTGAGGAATGGGTAAAGGAAGCAGTAAGGGGCATACCCCGCGCGAAGCGAAGGACAACCTGAAGTCCACGCAGTTGCTGAGTGTGATCGATGCCATCAGCGAAGGGCCGATTGAAGGTCCGGTGGATGGCTTAAAAAGCGTGCTGCTGAACAGTACGCCGGTGCTGGACACTGAGGGGAATACCAACATATCCGGTGTCACGGTGGTGTTCCGGGCTGGTGAGCAGGAGCAGACTCCGCCGGAGGGATTTGAATCCTCCGGCTCCGAGACGGTGCTGGGTACGGAAGTGAAATATGACACGCCGATCACCCGCACCATTACGTCTGCAAACATCGACCGTCTGCGCTTTACCTTCGGTGTACAGGCACTGGTGGAAACCACCTCAAAGGGTGACAGGAATCCGTCGGAAGTCCGCCTGCTGGTTCAGATACAACGTAACGGTGGCTGGGTGACGGAAAAAGACATCACCATTAAGGGCAAAACCACCTCGCAGTATCTGGCCTCGGTGGTGATGGGTAACCTGCCGCCGCGCCCGTTTAATATCCGGATGCGCAGGATGACGCCGGACAGCACCACAGACCAGCTGCAGAACAAAACGCTCTGGTCGTCATACACTGAAATCATCGATGTGAAACAGTGCTACCCGAACACGGCACTGGTCGGCGTGCAGGTGGACTCGGAGCAGTTCGGCAGCCAGCAGGTGAGCCGTAATTATCATCTGCGCGGGCGTATTCTGCAGGTGCCGTCGAACTATAACCCGCAGACGCGGCAATACAGCGGTATCTGGGACGGAACGTTTAAACCGGCATACAGCAACAACATGGCCTGGTGTCTGTGGGATATGCTGACCCATCCGCGCTACGGCATGGGGAAACGTCTTGGTGCGGCGGATGTGGATAAATGGGCGCTGTATGTCATCGGCCAGTACTGCGACCAGTCAGTGCCGGACGGCTTTGGCGGCACGGAGCCGCGCATCACCTGTAATGCGTACCTGACCACACAGCGTAAGGCGTGGGATGTGCTCAGCGATTTCTGCTCGGCGATGCGCTGTATGCCGGTATGGAACGGGCAGACGCTGACGTTCGTGCAGGACCGACCGTCGGATAAGACGTGGACCTATAACCGCAGTAATGTGGTGATGCCGGATGATGGCGCGCCGTTCCGCTACAGCTTCAGCGCCCTGAAGGACCGCCATAATGCCGTTGAGGTGAACTGGATTGACCCGAACAACGGCTGGGAGACGGCGACAGAGCTTGTTGAAGATACGCAGGCCATTGCCCGTTACGGTCGTAATGTTACGAAGATGGATGCCTTTGGCTGTACCAGCCGGGGGCAGGCACACCGCGCCGGGCTGTGGCTGATTAAAACAGAACTGCTGGAAACGCAGACCGTGGATTTCAGCGTCGGCGCAGAAGGGCTTCGCCATGTACCGGGCGATGTTATTGAAATCTGCGATGATGACTATGCCGGTATCAGCACCGGTGGTCGTGTGCTGGCGGTGAACAGCCAGACCCGGACGCTGACGCTCGACCGTGAAATCACGCTGCCATCCTCCGGTACCGCGCTGATAAGCCTGGTTGACGGAAGTGGCAATCCGGTCAGCGTGGAGGTTCAGTCCGTCACCGACGGCGTGAAGGTAAAAGTGAGCCGTGTTCCTGACGGTGTTGCTGAATACAGCGTATGGGAGCTGAAGCTGCCGACGCTGCGCCAGCGACTGTTCCGCTGCGTGAGTATCCGTGAGAACGACGACGGCACGTATGCCATCACCGCCGTGCAGCATGTGCCGGAAAAAGAGGCCATCGTGGATAACGGGGCGCACTTTGACGGCGAACAGAGTGGCACGGTGAATGGTGTCACGCCGCCAGCGGTGCAGCACCTGACCGCAGAAGTCACTGCAGACAGCGGGGAATATCAGGTGCTGGCGCGATGGGACACACCGAAGGTGGTGAAGGGCGTGAGTTTCCTGCTCCGTCTGACCGTAACAGCGGACGACGGCAGTGAGCGGCTGGTCAGCACGGCCCGGACGACGGAAACCACATACCGCTTCACGCAACTGGCGCTGGGGAACTACAGGCTGACAGTCCGGGCGGTAAATGCGTGGGGGCAGCAGGGCGATCCGGCGTCGGTATCGTTCCGGATTGCCGCACCGGCAGCACCGTCGAGGATTGAGCTGACGCCGGGCTATTTTCAGATAACCGCCACGCCGCATCTTGCCGTTTATGACCCGACGGTACAGTTTGAGTTCTGGTTCTCGGAAAAGCAGATTGCGGATATCAGACAGGTTGAAACCAGCACGCGTTATCTTGGTACGGCGCTGTACTGGATAGCCGCCAGTATCAATATCAAACCGGGCCATGATTATTACTTTTATATCCGCAGTGTGAACACCGTTGGCAAATCGGCATTCGTGGAGGCCGTCGGTCGGGCGAGCGATGATGCGGAAGGTTACCTGGATTTTTTCAAAGGCAAGATAACCGAATCCCATCTCGGCAAGGAGCTGCTGGAAAAAGTCGAGCTGACGGAGGATAACGCCAGCAGACTGGAGGAGTTTTCGAAAGAGTGGAAGGATGCCAGTGATAAGTGGAATGCCATGTGGGCTGTCAAAATTGAGCAGACCAAAGACGGCAAACATTATGTCGCGGGTATTGGCCTCAGCATGGAGGACACGGAGGAAGGCAAACTGAGCCAGTTTCTGGTTGCCGCCAATCGTATCGCATTTATTGACCCGGCAAACGGGAATGAAACGCCGATGTTTGTGGCGCAGGGCAACCAGATATTCATGAACGACGTGTTCCTGAAGCGCCTGACGGCCCCCACCATTACCAGCGGCGGCAATCCTCCGGCCTTTTCCCTGACACCGGACGGAAAGCTGACCGCTAAAAATGCGGATATCAGTGGCAGTGTGAATGCGAACTCCGGGACGCTCAGTAATGTGACGATAGCTGAAAACTGTACGATAAACGGTACGCTGAGGGCGGAAAAAATCGTCGGGGACATTGTAAAGGCGGCGAGCGCGGCTTTTCCGCGCCAGCGTGAAAGCAGTGTGGACTGGCCGTCAGGTACCCGTACTGTCACCGTGACCGATGACCATCCTTTTGATCGCCAGATAGTGGTGCTTCCGCTGACGTTTCGCGGAAGTAAGCGTACTGTCAGCGGCAGGACAACGTATTCGATGTGTTATCTGAAAGTACTGATGAACGGTGCGGTGATTTATGATGGCGCGGCGAACGAGGCGGTACAGGTGTTCTCCCGTATTGTTGACATGCCAGCGGGTCGGGGAAACGTGATCCTGACGTTCACGCTTACGTCCACACGGCATTCGGCAGATATTCCGCCGTATACGTTTGCCAGCGATGTGCAGGTTATGGTGATTAAGAAACAGGCGCTGGGCATCAGCGTGGTCTGAGTGTGTTACAGAGGTTCGTCCGGGAACGGGCGTTTTATTATAAAACAGTGAGAGGTGAACGATGCGTAATGTGTGTATTGCCGTTGCTGTCTTTGCCGCACTTGCGGTGACAGTCACTCCGGCCCGTGCGGAAGGTGGACATGGTACGTTTACGGTGGGCTATTTTCAAGTGAAACCGGGTACATTGCCGTCGTTGTCGGGCGGGGATACCGGTGTGAGTCATCTGAAAGGGATTAACGTGAAGTACCGTTATGAGCTGACGGACAGTGTGGGGGTGATGGCTTCCCTGGGGTTCGCCGCGTCGAAAAAGAGCAGCACAGTGATGACCGGGGAGGATACGTTTCACTATGAGAGCCTGCGTGGACGTTATGTGAGCGTGATGGCCGGACCGGTTTTACAAATCAGTAAGCAGGTCAGTGCGTACGCCATGGCCGGAGTGGCTCACAGTCGGTGGTCCGGCAGTACAATGGATTACCGTAAGACGGAAATCACTCCCGGGTATATGAAAGAGACGACCACTGCCAGGGACGAAAGTGCAATGCGGCATACCTCAGTGGCGTGGAGTGCAGGTATACAGATTAATCCGGCAGCGTCCGTCGTTGTTGATATTGCTTATGAAGGCTCCGGCAGTGGCGACTGGCGTACTGACGGATTCATCGTTGGGGTCGGTTATAAATTCTGATTAGCCAGGTAACACAGTGTTATGACAGCCCGCCGGAACCGGTGGGCTTTTTTGTGGGGTGAATATGGCAGTAAAGATTTCAGGAGTCCTGAAAGACGGCACAGGAAAACCGGTACAGAACTGCACCATTCAGCTGAAAGCCAGACGTAACAGCACCACGGTGGTGGTGAACACGGTGGGCTCAGAGAATCCGGATGAAGCCGGGCGTTACAGCATGGATGTGGAGTACGGTCAGTACAGTGTCATCCTGCAGGTTGACGGTTTTCCACCATCGCACGCCGGGACCATCACCGTGTATGAAGATTCACAACCGGGGACGCTGAATGATTTTCTCTGTGCCATGACGGAGGATGATGCCCGGCCGGAGGTGCTGCGTCGTCTTGAACTGATGGTGGAAGAGGTGGCGCGTAACGCGTCCGTGGTGGCACAGAGTACGGCAGACGCGAAGAAATCAGCCGGCGATGCCAGTGCATCAGCTGCTCAGGTCGCGGCCCTTGTGACTGATGCAACTGACTCAGCACGCGCCGCCAGCACGTCCGCCGGACAGGCTGCATCGTCAGCTCAGGAAGCGTCCTCCGGCGCAGAAGCGGCATCAGCAAAGGCCACTGAAGCGGAAAAAAGTGCCGCAGCCGCAGAGTCCTCAAAAAACGCGGCGGCCACCAGTGCCGGTGCGGCGAAAACGTCAGAAACGAATGCTGCAGCGTCACAACAATCAGCCGCCACGTCTGCCTCCACCGCGGCCACGAAAGCGTCAGAGGCCGCCACTTCAGCACGAGATGCGGTGGCCTCAAAAGAGGCAGCAAAATCATCAGAAACGAACGCATCATCAAGTGCCGGTCGTGCAGCTTCCTCGGCAACGGCGGCAGAAAATTCTGCCAGGGCGGCAAAAACGTCCGAGACGAATGCCAGGTCATCTGAAACAGCAGCGGAACGGAGCGCCTCTGCCGCGGCAGACGCAAAAACAGCGGCGGCGGGGAGTGCGTCAACGGCATCCACGAAGGCGACAGAGGCTGCGGGAAGTGCGGTATCAGCATCGCAGAGCAAAAGTGCGGCAGAAGCGGCGGCAATACGTGCAAAAAATTCGGCAAAACGTGCAGAAGATATAGCTTCAGCTGTCGCGCTTGAGGATGCGGACACAACGAGAAAGGGGATAGTGCAGCTCAGCAGTGCAACCAACAGCACGTCTGAAACGCTTGCTGCAACGCCAAAGGCGGTTAAGGTGGTAATGGATGAAACGAACAGAAAAGCCCACTGGACAGTCCGGCACTGACCGGAACGCCAACAGCACCAACCGCGCTCAGGGGAACAAACAATACCCAGATTGCGAACACCGCTTTTGTACTGGCCGCGATTGCAGATGTTATCGACGCGTCACCTGACGCACTGAATACGCTGAATGAACTGGCCGCAGCGCTCGGGAATGATCCAGATTTTGCTACCACCATGACTAACGCGCTTGCGGGTAAACAACCGAAGAATGCGACACTGACGGCGCTGGCAGGGCTTTCCACGGCGAAAAATAAATTACCGTATTTTGCGGAAAATGATGCCGCCAGCCTGACTGAACTGACTCAGGTTGGCAGGGATATTCTGGCAAAAAATTCCGTTGCAGATGTTCTTGAATACCTTGGGGCCGGTGAGAATTCGGCCTTTCCGGCAGGTGCGCCGATCCCGTGGCCATCAGATATCGTTCCGTCTGGCTACGTCCTGATGCAGGGGCAGGCGTTTGACAAATCAGCCTACCCAAAACTTGCTGTCGCGTATCCATCGGGTGTGCTTCCTGATATGCGAGGCTGGACAATCAAGGGGAAACCCGCCAGCGGTCGTGCTGTATTGTCTCAGGAACAGGATGGAATTAAGTCGCACACCCACAGTGCCAGTGCATCCGGTACGGATTTGGGGACGAAAACCACATCGTCGTTTGATTACGGGACGAAAACAACAGGCAGTTTCGATTACGGCACCAAATCGACGAATAACACGGGGGCTCATGCTCACAGTCTGAGCGGTTCAACAGGGGCCGCGGGTGCTCATGCCCACACAAGTGGTTTAAGGATGAACAGTTCTGGCTGGAGTCAGTATGGAACAGCAACCATTACAGGAAGTTTATCCACAGTTAAAGGAACCAGCACACAGGGTATTGCTTATTTATCGAAAACGGACAGTCAGGGCAGCCACAGTCACTCATTGTCCGGTACAGCCGTGAGTGCCGGTGCACATGCGCATACAGTTGGTATTGGTGCGCACCAGCATCCGGTTGTTATCGGTGCTCATGCCCATTCTTTCAGTATTGGTTCACACGGACACACCATCACCGTTAACGCTGCGGGTAACGCGGAAAACACCGTCAAAAACATTGCATTTAACTATATTGTGAGGCTTGCATAATGGCATTCAGAATGAGTGAACAACCACGGACCATAAAAATTTATAATCTGCTGGCCGGAACTAATGAATTTATTGGTGAAGGTGACGCATATATTCCGCCTCATACCGGTCTGCCTGCAAACAGTACCGATATTGCACCGCCAGATATTCCGGCTGGCTTTGTGGCTGTTTTCAACAGTGATGAGGCATCGTGGCATCTCGTTGAAGACCATCGGGGTAAAACCGTCTATGACGTGGCTTCCGGCGACGCGTTATTTATTTCTGAACTCGGTCCGTTACCGGAAAATTTTACCTGGTTATCGCCGGGAGGGGAATATCAGAAGTGGAACGGCACAGCCTGGGTGAAGGATACGGAAGCAGAAAAACTGTTCCGGATCCGGGAGGCGGAAGAAACAAAAAAAAGCCTGATGCAGGTAGCCAGTGAGCATATTGCGCCGCTTCAGGATGCTGCAGATCTGGAAATTGCAACGAAGGAAGAAACCTCGTTGCTGGAAGCCTGGAAGAAGTATCGGGTGTTGCTGAACCGTGTTGATACATCAACTGCACCTGATATTGAGTGGCCTGCTGTCCCTGTTATGGAGTAATCGTTTTGTGATATGCCGCAGAAACGTTGTATGAAATAACGTTCTGCGGTTAGTTAGTATATTGTAAAGCTGAGTATTGGTTTATTTGGCGATTATTATCTTCAGGAGAATAATGGAAGTTCTATGACTCAATTGTTCATAGTGTTTACATCACCGCCAATTGCTTTTAAGACTGAACGCATGAAATATGGTTTTTCGTCATGTTTTGAGTCTGCTGTTGATATTTCTAAAGTCGGTTTTTTTTCTTCGTTTTCTCTAACTATTTTCCATGAAATACATTTTTGATTATTATTTGAATCAATTCCAATTACCTGAAGTCTTTCATCTATAATTGGCATTGTATGTATTGGTTTATTGGAGTAGATGCTTGCTTTTCTGAGCCATAGCTCTGATATCCAAATGAAGCCATAGGCATTTGTTATTTTGGCTCTGTCAGCTGCATAACGCCAAAAAATATATTTATCTGCTTGATCTTCAAATGTTGTATTGATTAAATCAATTGGATGGAATTGTTTATCATAAAAAATTAATGTTTGAATGTGATAACCGTCCTTTAAAAAAGTCGTTTCTGCAAGCTTGGCTGTATAGTCAACTAACTCTTCTGTCGAAGTGATATTTTTAGGCTTATCTACCAGTTTTAGACGCTCTTTAATATCTTCAGGAATTATTTTATTGTCATATTGTATCATGCTAAATGACAATTTGCTTATGGAGTAATCTTTTAATTTTAAATAAGTTATTCTCCTGGCTTCATCAAATAAAGAGTCGAATGATGTTGGCGAAATCACATCGTCACCCATTGGATTGTTTATTTGTATGCCAAGAGAGTTACAGCAGTTATACATTCTGCCATAGATTATAGCTAAGGCATGTAATAATTCGTAATCTTTTAGCGTATTAGCGACCCATCGTCTTTCTGATTTAATAATAGATGATTCAGTTAAATATGAAGGTAATTTCTTTTGTGCAAGTCTGACTAACTTTTTTATACCAATGTTTAACATACTTTCATTTGTAATAAACTCAATGTCATTTTCTTCAATGTAAGATGAAATAAGAGTAGCCTTTGCCTCGCTATACATTTCTAAATCGCCTTGTTTTTCTATCGTATTGCGAGAATTTTTAGCCCAAGCCATTAATGGATCATTTTTCCATTTTTCAATAACATTATTGTTATACCAAATGTCATATCCTATAATCTGGTTTTTGTTTTTTTGAATAATAAATGTTACTGTTCTTGCGGTTTGGAGGAATTGATTCAAATTCAAGCGAAATAATTCAGGGTCAAAATATGTATCAATGCAGCATTTGAGCAAGTGCGATAAATCTTTAAGTCTTCTTTCCCATGGTTTTTTAGTCATAAAACTCTCCATTTTGATAGGTTGCATGCTAGATGCTGATATATTTTAGAGGTGATAAAATTAACTGCTTAACTGTCAATGTAATACAAGTTGTTTGATCTTTGCAATGATTCTTATCAGAAACCATATAGTAAATTAGTTACACAGGAAATTTTTAATATTATTATTATCATTCATTATGTATTAAAATTAGAGTTGTGGCTTGGCTCTGCTAACACGTTGCTCATAGGAGATATGGTAGAGCCGCAGACACGTCGTATGCAGGAACGTGCTGCGGCTGGCTGGTGAACTTCCGATAGTGCGGGTGTTGAATGATTTCCAGTTGCTACCGATTTTACATATTTTTTGCATGAGAGAATTTGTACCACCTCCCACCGACCATCTATGACTGTACGCCACTGTCCCTAGGACTGCTATGTGCCGGAGCGGACATTACAAACGTCCTTCTCGGTGCATGCCACTGTTGCCAATGACCTGCCTAGGAATTGGTTAGCAAGTTACTACCGGATTTTGTAAAAACAGCCCTCCTCATATAAAAAGTATTCGTTCACTTCCGATAAGCGTCGTAATTTTCTATCTTTCATCATATTCTAGATCCCTCTGAAAAAATCTTCCGAGTTTGCTAGGCACTGATACATAACTCTTTTCCAATAATTGGGGAAGTCATTCAAATCTATAATAGGTTTCAGATTTGCTTCAATAAATTCTGACTGTAGCTGCTGAAACGTTGCGGTTGAACTATATTTCCTTATAACTTTTACGAAAGAGTTTCTTTGAGTAATCACTTCACTCAAGTGCTTCCCTGCCTCCAAACGATACCTGTTAGCAATATTTAATAGCTTGAAATGATGAAGAGCTCTGTGTTTGTCTTCCTGCCTCCAGTTCGCCGGGCATTCAACATAAAAACTGATAGCACCCGGAGTTCCGGAAACGAAATTTGCATATACCCATTGCTCACGAAAAAAAATGTCCTTGTCGATATAGGGATGAATCGCTTGGTGTACCTCATCTACTGCGAAAACTTGACCTTTCTCTCCCATATTGCAGTCGCGGCACGATGGAACTAAATTAATAGGCATCACCGAAAATTCAGGATAATGTGCAATAGGAAGAAAATGATCTATATTTTTTGTCTGTCCTATATCACCACAAAATGGACATTTTTCACCTGATGAAACAAGCATGTCATCGTAATATGTTCTAGCGGGTTTGTTTTTATCTCGGAGATTATTTTCATAAAGCTTTTCTAATTTAACCTTTGTCAGGTTACCAACTACTAAGGTTGTAGGCTCAAGAGGGTGTGTCCTGTCGTAGGTAAATAACTGACCTGTCGAGCTTAATATTCTATATTGTTGTTCTTTCTGCAAAAAAGTGGGGAAGTGAGTAATGAAATTATTTCTAACATTTATCTGCATCATACCTTCCGAGCATTTATTAAGCATTTCGCTATAAGTTCTCGCTGGAAGAGGTAGTTTTTTCATTGTACTTTACCTTCATCTCTGTTCATTATCATCGCTTTTAAAACGGTTCGACCTTCTAATCCTATCTGACCATTATAATTTTTTAGAATGGTTTCATAAGAAAGCTCTGAATCAACGGACTGCGATAATAAGTGGTGGTATCCAGAATTTGTCACTTCAAGTAAAAACACCTCACGAGTTAAAACACCTAAGTTCTCACCGAATGTCTCAATATCCGGACGGATAATATTTATTGCTTCTCTTGACCGTAGGACTTTCCACATGCAGGATTTTGGAACCTCTTGCAGTACTACTGGGGAATGAGTTGCAATTATTGCTACACCATTGCGTGCATCGAGTAAGTCGCTTAATGTTCGTAAAAAAGCAGAGAGCAAAGGTGGATGCAGATGAACCTCTGGTTCATCGAATAAAACTAATGACTTTTCGCCAACGACATCTACTAATCTTGTGATAGTAAATAAAACAATTGCATGTCCAGAGCTCATTCGAAGCAGATATTTCTGGATATTGTCATAAAACAATTTAGTGAATTTATCATCGTCCACTTGAATCTGTGGTTCATTACGTCTTAACTCTTCATATTTAGAAATGAGGCTGATGAGTTCCATATTTGAAAAGTTTTCATCACTACTTAGTTTTTTGATAGCTTCAAGCCAGAGTTGTCTTTTTCTATCTACTCTCATACAACCAATAAATGCTGAAATGAATTCTAAGCGGAGATCGCCTAGTGATTTTAAACTATTGCTGGCAGCATTCTTGAGTCCAATATAAAAGTATTGTGTACCTTTTGCTGGGTCAGGTTGTTCTTTAGGAGGAGTAAAAGGATCAAATGCACTAAACGAAACTGAAACAAGCGATCGAAAATATCCCTTTGGGATTCTTGACTCGATAAGTCTATTATTTTCAGAGAAAAAATATTCATTGTTTTCTGGGTTGGTGATTGCACCAATCATTCCATTCAAAATTGTTGTTTTACCACACCCATTCCGCCCGATAAAAGCATGAATGTTCGTGCTGGGCATAGAATTAACCGTCACCTCAAAAGGTATAGTTAAATCACTGAATCCGGGAGCACTTTTTCTATTAAATGAAAAGTGGAAATCTGACAATTCTGGCAAACCATTTAACACACGTGCGAACTGTCCATGAATTTCTGAAAGAGTTACCCCTCTAAGTAATGAGGTGTTAAGGACGCTTTCATTTTCAATGTCGGCTAATCGATTTGGCCATACTACTAAATCCTGAATAGCTTTAAGAAGGTTATGTTTAAAACCATCGCTTAATTTGCTGAGATTAACATAGTAGTCAATGCTTTCACCTAAGGAAAAAAACATTTCAGGGAGTTGACTGAATTTTTTATCTATTAATGAATAAGTGCTTACTTCTTCTTTTTGACCTACAAAACCAATTTTAACATTTCCGATATCGCATTTTTCACCATGCTCATCAAAGACAGTAAGATAAAACATTGTAACAAAGGAATAGTCATTCCAACCATCTGCTCGTAGGAATGCCTTATTTTTTTCTACTGCAGGAATATACCCGCCTCTTTCAATAACACTAAACTCCAACATATAGTAACCCTTAATTTTATTAAAATAACCGCAATTTATTTGGCGGCAACACAGGATCTCTCTTTTAAGTTACTCTCTATTACATACGTTTTCCATCTAAAAATTAGTAGTATTGAACTTAACGGGGCATCGTATTGTAGTTTTCCATATTTAGCTTTCTGCTTCCTTTTGGATAACCCACTGTTATTCATGTTGCATGGTGCACTGTTTATACCAACGATATAGTCTATTAATGCATATATAGTATCGCCGAACGATTAGCTCTTCAGGCTTCTGAAGAAGCGTTTCAAGTACTAATAAGCCGATAGATAGCCACGGACTTCGTAGCCATTTTTCATAAGTGTTAACTTCCGCTCCTCGCTCATAACAGACATTCACTACAGTTATGGCGGAAAGGTATGCATGCTGGGTGTGGGGAAGTCGTGAAAGAAAAGAAGTCAGCTGCGTCGTTTGACATCACTGCTATCTTCTTACTGGTTATGCAGGTCGTAGTGGGTGGCACACAAAGCTTTGCACTGGATTGCGAGGCTTTGTGCTTCTCTGGAGTGCGACAGGTTTGATGACAAAAAATTAGCGCAAGAAGACAAAAATCACCTTGCGCTAATGCTCTGTTACAGGTCACTAATACCATCTAAGTAGTTGATTCATAGTGACTGCATATGTTGTGTTTTACAGTATTATGTAGTCTGTTTTTTATGCAAAATCTAATTTAATATATTGATATTTATATCATTTTACGTTTCTCGTTCAGCTTTTTTATACTAAGTTGGCATTATAAAAAAGCATTGCTTATCAATTTGTTGCAACGAACAGGTCACTATCAGTCAAAATAAAATCATTATTTGATTTCAATTTTGTCCCACTCCCTGCCTCTGTCATCACGATACTGTGATGCCATGGTGTCCGACTTATGCCCGAGAAGATGTTGAGCAAACTTATCGCTTATCTGCTTCTCATAGAGTCTTGCAGACAAACTGCGCAACTCGTGAAAGGTAGGCGGATCCCCTTCGAAGGAAAGACCTGATGCTTTTCGTGCGCGCATAAAATACCTTGATACTGTGCCGGATGAAAGCGGTTCGCGACGAGTAGATGCAATTATGGTTTCTCCGCCAAGAATCTCTTTGCATTTATCAAGTGTTTCCTTCATTGATATTCCGAGAGCATCAATATGCAATGCTGTTGGGATGGCAATTTTTACGCCTGTTTTGCTTTGCTCGACATAAAGATATCCATCTACGATATCAGACCACTTCATTTCGCATAAATCACCAACTCGTTGCCCGGTAACAACAGCCAGTTCCATTGCAAGTCTGAGCCAACATGGTGATGATTCTGCTGCTTGATAAATTTTCAGGTATTCGTCAGCCGTAAGTCTTGATCTCCTTACCTCTGATTTTGCTGCGCGAGTGGCAGCGACATGGTTTGTTGTTATATGGCCTTCAGCTATTGCCTCTCGGAATGCATCGCTCAGTGTTGATCTGATTAACTTGGCTGACGCCGCCTTGCCCTCGTCTATGTATCCATTGAGCATTGCCGCAATTTCTTTTGTGGTGATGTCTTCAAGTGGAGCATCAGGCAGACCCCTCCTTATTGCTTTAATTTTGCTCATGTAATTTATGAGTGTCTTCTGCTTGATTCCTCTGCTGGCCAGGATTTTTTCGTAGCGATCAAGCCATGAATGTAACGTAACGGAATTATCACTGTTGATTCTCGCTGTCAGAGGCTTGTGTTTGTGTCCTGAAAATAACTCAATGTTGGCCTGTATAGCTTCAGTGATTGCGATTCGCCTGTCTCTGCCTAATCCAAACTCTTTACCCGTCCTTGGGTCCCTGTAGCAGTAATATCCATTGTTTCTTATATAAAGGTTAGGGGGTAAATCCCGGCGCTCATGACTTCGCCTTCTTCCCATTTCTGATCCTCTTCAAAAGGCCACCTGTTACTGGTCGATTTAAGTCAACCTTTACCGCTGATTCGTGGAACAGATACTCTCTTCCATCCTTAACCGGAGGTGGGAATATCCTGCATTCCCGAACCCATCGACGAACTGTTTCAAGGCTTCTTGGACGTCGCTGGCGTGCGTTCCACTCCTGAAGTGTCAAGTACATCGCAAAGTCTCCGCAATTACACGCAAGAAAAAACCGCCATCAGGCGGCTTGGTGTTCTTTCAGTTCTTCAATTCGAATATTGGTTACGTCTGCATGTGCTATCTGCGCCCATATCATCCAGTGGTCGTAGCAGTCGTTGATGTTCTCCGCTTCGATAACTCTGTTGAATGGCTCTCCATTCCATTCTCCTGTGACTCGGAAGTGCATTTATCATCTCCATAAAACAAAACCCGCCGTAGCGAGTTCAGATAAAATAAATCCCCGCGAGTGCGAGGATTGTTATGTAATATTGGGTTTAATCATCTATATGTTTTGTACAGAGAGGGCAAGTATCGTTTCCACCGTACTCGTGATAATAATTTTGCACGGTATCAGTCATTTCTCGCACATTGCAGAATGGGGATTTGTCTTCATTAGACTTATAAACCTTCATGGAATATTTGTATGCCGACTCTATATCTATACCTTCATCTACATAAACACCTTCGTGATGTCTGCATGGAGACAAGACACCGGATCTGCACAACATTGATAACGCCCAATCTTTTTGCTCAGACTCTAACTCATTGATACTCATTTATAAACTCCTTGCAATGTATGTCGTTTCAGCTAAACGGTATCAGCAATGTTTATGTAAAGAAACAGTAAGATAATACTCAACCCGATGTTTGAGTACGGTCATCATCTGACACTACAGACTCTGGCATCGCTGTGAAGACGACGCGAAATTCAGCATTTTCACAAGCGTTATCTTTTACAAAACCGATCTCACTCTCCTTTGATGCGAATGCCAGCGTCAGACATCATATGCAGATACTCACCTGCATCCTGAACCCATTGACCTCCAACCCCGTAATAGCGATGCGTAATGATGTCGATAGTTACTAACGGGTCTTGTTCGATTAACTGCCGCAGAAACTCTTCCAGGTCACCAGTGCAGTGCTTGATAACAGGAGTCTTCCCAGGATGGCGAACAACAAGAAACTGGTTTCCGTCTTCACGGACTTCGTTGCTTTCCAGTTTAGCAATACGCTTACTCCCATCCGAGATAACACCTTCGTAATACTCACGCTGCTCGTTGAGTTTTGATTTTGCTGTTTCAAGCTCAACACGCAGTTTCCCTACTGTTAGCGCAATATCCTCGTTCTCCTGGTCGCGGCGTTTGATGTATTGCTGGTTTCTTTCCCGTTCATCCAGCAGTTCCAGCACAATCGATGGTGTTACCAATTCATGGAAAAGGTCTGCGTCAAATCCCCAGTCGTCATGCATTGCCTGCTCTGCCGCTTCACGCAGTGCCTGAGAGTTAATTTCGCTCACTTCGAACCTCTCTGTTTACTGATAAGTTCCAGATCCTCCTGGCAACTTGCACAAGTCCGACAACCCTGAACGACCAGGCGTCTTCGTTCATCTATCGGATCGCCACACTCACAACAATGAGTGGCAGATATAGCCTGGTGGTTCAGGCGGCGCATTTTTATTGCTGTGTTGCGCTGTAATTCTTCTATTTCTGATGCTGAATCAATGATGTCTGCCATCTTTCATTAATCCCTGAACTGTTGGTTAATACGCTTGAGGGTGAATGCGAATAATAAAAAAGGAGCCTGTAGCTCCCTGATGATTTTGCTTTTCATGTTCATCGTTCCTTAAAGACGCCGTTTAACATGCCGATTGCCAGGCTTAAATGAGTCGGTGTGAATCCCATCAGCGTTACCGTTTCGCGGTGCTTCTTCAGTACGCTACGGCAAATGTCATCGACGTTTTTATCCGGAAACTGCTGTCTGGCTTTTTTTGATTTCAGAATTAGCCTGACGGGCAATGCTGCGAAGGGCGTTTTCCTGCTGAGGTGTCATTGAACAAGTCCCATGTCGGCAAGCATAAGCACACAGAATATGAAGCCCGCTGCCAGAAAAATGCATTCCGTGGTTGTCATACCTGGTTTCTCTCATCTGCTTCTGCTTTCGCCACCATCATTTCCAGCTTTTGTGAAAGGGATGCGGCTAACGTATGAAATTCTTCGTCTGTTTCTACTGGTATTGGCACAAACCTGATTCCAATTTGAGCAAGGCTATGTGCCATCTCGATACTCGTTCTTAACTCAACAGAAGATGCTTTGTGCATACAGCCCCTCGTTTATTATTTATCTCCTCAGCCAGCCGCTGTGCTTTCAGTGGATTTCGGATAACAGAAAGGCCGGGAAATACCCAGCCTCGCTTTGTAACGGAGTAGACGAAAGTGATTGCGCCTACCCGGATATTATCGTGAGGATGCGTCATCGCCATTGCTCCCCAAATACAAAACCAATTTCAGCCAGTGCCTCGTCCATTTTTTCGATGAACTCCGGCACGATCTCGTCAAAACTCGCCATGTACTTTTCATCCCGCTCAATCACGACATAATGCAGGCCTTCACGCTTCATACGCGGGTCATAGTTGGCAAAGTACCAGGCATTTTTTCGCGTCACCCACATGCTGTACTGCACCTGGGCCATGTAAGCTGACTTTATGGCCTCGAAACCACCGAGCCGGAACTTCATGAAATCCCGGGAGGTAAACGGGCATTTCAGTTCAAGGCCGTTGCCGTCACTGCATAAACCATCGGGAGAGCAGGCGGTACGCATACTTTCGTCGCGATAGATGATCGGGGATTCAGTAACATTCACGCCGGAAGTGAATTCAAACAGGGTTCTGGCGTCGTTCTCGTACTGTTTTCCCCAGGCCAGTGCTTTAGCGTTAACTTCCGGAGCCACACCGGTGCAAACCTCAGCAAGCAGGGTGTGGAAGTAGGACATTTTCATGTCAGGCCACTTCTTTCCGGAGCGGGGTTTTGCTATCACGTTGTGAACTTCTGAAGCGGTGATGACGCCGAGCCGTAATTTGTGCCACGCATCATCCCCCTGTTCGACAGCTCTCACATCGATCCCGGTACGCTGCAGGATAATGTCCGGTGTCATGCTGCCACCTTCTGCTCTGCGGCTTTCTGTTTCAGGAATCCAAGAGCTTTTACTGCTTCGGCCTGTGTCAGTTCTGACGATGCACGAATGTCGCGGCGAAATATCTGGGAACAGAGCGGCAATAAGTCGTCATCCCATGTTTTATCCAGGGCGATCAGCAGAGTGTTAATCTCCTGCATGGTTTCATCGTTAACCGGAGTGATGTCGCGTTCCGGCTGACGTTCTGCAGTGTATGCAGTATTTTCGACAATGCGCTCGGCTTCATCCTTGTCATAGATACCAGCAAATCCGAAGGCCAGACGGGCACACTGAATCATGGCTTTATGACGTAACATCCGTTTGGGATGCGACTGCCACGGCCCCGTGATTTCTCTGCCTTCGCGAGTTTTGAATGGTTCGCGGCGGCATTCATCCATCCATTCGGTAACGCAGATCGGATGATTACGGTCCTTGCGGTAAATCCGGCATGTACAGGATTCATTGTCCTGCTCAAAGTCCATGCCATCAAACTGCTGGTTTTCATTGATGATGCGGGACCAGCCATCAACGCCCACCACCGGAACGATGCCATTCTGCTTATCAGGAAAGGCGTAAATTTCTTTCGTCCACGGATTAAGGCCGTACTGGTTGGCAACGATCAGTAATGCGATGAACTGCGCATCGCTGGCATCACCTTTAAATGCCGTCTGGCGAAGAGTGGTGATCAGTTCCTGTGGGTCGACAGAATCCATGCCGACACGTTCAGCCAGCTTCCCAGCCAGCGTTGCGAGTGCAGTACTCATTCGTTTTATACCTCTGAATCAATATCAACCTGGTGGTGAGCAATGGTTTCAACCATGTACCGGATGTGTTCTGCCATGCGCTCCTGAAACTCAACATCGTCATCAAACGCACGGGTAATGGATTTTTTGCTGGCCCCGTGGCGTTGCAAATGATCGATGCATAGCGATTCAAACAGGTGCTGGGGCAGGCCTTTTTCCATGTCGTCTGCCAGTTCTGCCTCTTTCTCTTCACGGGCGAGCTGCTGGTAGTGACGCGCCCAGCTCTGAGCCTCAAGACGATCCTGAATGTAATAAGCGTTCATGGCTGAACTCCTGAAATAGCTGTGAAAATATCGCCCGCGAAATGCCGGGCTGATTAGGAAAACAGGAAAGGGGGTTAGTGAATGCTTTTGCTTGATCTCAGTTTCAGTATTAATATCCATTTTTTATAAGCGTCGACGGCTTCACGAAACATCTTTTCATCGCCAATAAAAGTGGCGATAGTGAATTTAGTCTGGATAGCCATAAGTGTTTGATCCATTCTTTGGGACTCCTGGCTGATTAAGTATGTCGATAAGGCGTTTCCATCCGTCACGTAATTTACGGGTGATTCGTTCAAGTAAAGATTCGGAAGGGCAGCCAGCAACAGGCCACCCTGCAATGGCATATTGCATGGTGTGCTCCTTATTTATACATAACGAAAAACGCCTCGAGTGAAGCGTTATTGGTATGCGGTAAAACCGCACTCAGGCGGCCTTGATAGTCATATCATCTGAATCAAATATTCCTGATGTATCGATATCGGTAATTCTTATTCCTTCGCTACCATCCATTGGAGGCCATCCTTCCTGACCATTTCCATCATTCCAGTCGAACTCACACACAACACCATATGCATTTAAGTCGCTTGAAATTGCTATAAGCAGAGCATGTTGCGCCAGCATGATTAATACAGCATTTAATACAGAGCCGTGTTTATTGAGTCGGTATTCAGAGTCTGACCAGAAATTATTAATCTGGTGAAGTTTTTCCTCTGTCATTACGTCATGGTCGATTTCAATTTCTATTGATGCTTTCCAGTCGTAATCAATGATGTATTTTTTGATGTTTGACATCTGTTCATATCCTCACAGATAAAAAATCGCCCTCACACTGGAGGGCAAAGAAGATTTCCAATAATCAGAACAAGTCGGCTCCTGTTTAGTTACGAGCGACATTGCTCCGTGTATTCACTCGTTGGAATGAATACACAGTGCAGTGTTTATTCTGTTATTTATGCCAAAAATAAAGGCCACTATCAGGCAGCTTTGTTGTTCTGTTTACCAAGTTCTCTGGCAATCATTGCCGTCGTTCGTATTGCCCATTTATCGACATATTTCCCATCTTCCATTACAGGAAACATTTCTTCAGGCTTAACCATGCATTCCGATTGCAGCTTGCATCCATTGCATCGCTTGAATTGTCCACACCATTGATTTTTATCAATAGTCGTAGTCATACGGATAGTCCTGGTATTGTTCCATCACATCCTGAGGATGCTCTTCGAACTCTTCAAATTCTTCTTCCATATATCACCTTAAATAGTGGATTGCGGTAGTAAAGATTGTGCCTGTCTTTTAACCACATCAGGCTCGGTGGTTCTCGTGTACCCCTACAGCGAGAAATCGGATAAACTATTACAACCCCTACAGTTTGATGAGTATAGAAATGGATCCACTCGTTATTCTCGGACGAGTGTTCAGTAATGAACCTCTGGAGAGAACCATGTATATGATCGTTATCTGGGTTGGACTTCTGCTTTTAAGCCCAGATAACTGGCCTGAATATGTTAATGAGAGAATCGGTATTCCTCATGTGTGGCATGTTTTCGTCTTTGCTCTTGCATTTTCGCTAGCAATTAATGTGCATCGATTATCAGCTATTGCCAGCGCCAGATATAAGCGATTTAAGCTAAGAAAACGCATTAAGATGCAAAACGATAAAGTGCGATCAGTAATTCAAAACCTTACAGAAGAGCAATCTATGGTTTTGTGCGCAGCCCTTAATGAAGGCAGGAAGTATGTGGTTACATCAAAACAATTCCCATACATTAGTGAGTTGATTGAGCTTGGTGTGTTGAACAAAACTTTTTCCCGATGGAATGGAAAGCATATATTATTCCCTATTGAGGATATTTACTGGACTGAATTAGTTGCCAGCTATGATCCATATAATATTGAGATAAAGCCAAGGCCAATATCTAAGTAACTAGATAAGAGGAATCGATTTTCCCTTAATTTTCTGGCGTCCACTGCATGTTATGCCGCGTTCGCCAGGCTTGCTGTACCATGTGCGCTGATTCTTGCGCTCAATACGTTGCAGGTTGCTTTCAATCTGTTTGTGGTATTCAGCCAGCACTGTAAGGTCTATCGGATTTAGTGCGCTTTCTACTCGTGATTTCGGTTTGCGATTCAGCGAGAGAATAGGGCGGTTAACTGGTTTTGCGCTTACCCCAACCAACAGGGGATTTGCTGCTTTCCATTGAGCCTGTTTCTCTGCGCGACGTTCGCGGCGGCGTGTTTGTGCATCCATCTGGATTCTCCTGTCAGTTAGCTTTGGTGGTGTGTGGCAGTTGTAGTCCTGAACGAAAACCCCCCGCGATTGGCACATTGGCAGCTAATCCGGAATCGCACTTACGGCCAATGCTTCGTTTCGTATCACACACCCCAAAGCCTTCTGCTTTGAATGCTGCCCTTCTTCAGGGCTTAATTTTTAAGAGCGTCACCTTCATGGTGGTCAGTGCGTCCTGCTGATGTGCTCAGTATCACCGCCAGTGGTATTTATGTCAACACCGCCAGAGATAATTTATCACCGCAGATGGTTATCTGTATGTTTTTTATATGAATTTATTTTTTGCAGGGGGGCATTGTTTGGTAGGTGAGAGATCTGAATTGCTATGTTTAGTGAGTTGTATCTATTTATTTTTCAATAAATACAATTGGTTATGTGTTTTGGGGGCGATCGTGAGGCAAAGAAAACCCGGCGCTGAGGCCGGGTTATTCTTGTTCTCTGGTCAAATTATATAGTTGGAAAACAAGGATGCATATATGAATGAACGATGCAGAGGCAATGCCGATGGCGATAGTGGGTATCATGTAGCCGCTTATGCTGGAAAGAAGCAATAACCCGCAGAAAAACAAAGCTCCAAGCTCAACAAAACTAAGGGCATAGACAATAACTACCGATGTCATATACCCATACTCTCTAATCTTGGCCAGTCGGCGCGTTCTGCTTCCGATTAGAAACGTCAAGGCAGCAATCAGGATTGCAATCATGGTTCCTGCATATGATGACAATGTCGCCCCAAGACCATCTCTATGAGCTGAAAAAGAAACACCAGGAATGTAGTGGCGGAAAAGGAGATAGCAAATGCTTACGATAACGTAAGGAATTATTACTATGTAAACACCAGGCATGATTCTGTTCCGCATAATTACTCCTGATAATTAATCCTTAACTTTGCCCACCTGCCTTTTAAAACATTCCAGTATATCACTTTTCATTCTTGCGTAGCAATATGCCATCTCTTCAGCTATCTCAGCATTGGTGACCTTGTTCAGAGGCGCTGAGAGATGGCCTTTTTCTGATAGATAATGTTCTGTTAAAATATCTCCGGCCTCATCTTTTGCCCGCAGGCTAATGTCTGAAAATTGAGGTGACGGGTTAAAAATAATATCCTTGGCAACCTTTTTTATATCCCTTTTAAATTTTGGCTTAATGACTATATCCAATGAGTCAAAAAGCTCCCCTTCAATATCTGTTGCCCCTAAGACCTTTAATATATCGCCAAATACAGGTAGCTTGGCTTCTACCTTCACCGTTGTTCGGCCGATGAAATGCATATGCATAACATCGTCTTTGGTGGTTCCCCTCATCAGTGGCTCTATCTGAACGCGCTCTCCACTGCTTAATGACATTCCTTTCCCGATTAAAAAATCTGTCAGATCGGATGTGGTCGGCCCGAAAACAGTTCTGGCAAAACCAATGGTGTCGCCTTCAACAAACAAAAAAGATGGGAATCCCAATGATTCGTCATCTGCGAGGCTGTTCTTAATATCTTCAACTGAAGCTTTAGAGCGATTTATCTTCTGAACCAGACTCTTGTCATTTGTTTTGGTAAAGAGAAAAGTTTTTCCATCGATTTTATGAATATACAAATAATTGGAGCCAACCTGCAGGTGATGATTATCAGCCAGCAGAGAATTAAGGAAAACAGACAGGTTTATTGAGCGCTTATCTTTCCCTTTATTTTTGCTGCGGTAAGTCGCATAAAAACCATTCTTCATAATTCAATCCATTTACTATGTTATGTTCTGAGGGGAGTGAAAATTCCCCTAATTCGATGAAGATTCTTGCTCAATTGTTATCAGCTATGCGCCGACCAGAACACCTTGCCGATCAGCCAAACGTCTCTTCAGGCCACTGACTAGCGATAACTTTCCCCACAACGGAACAACTCTCATTGCATGGGATCATTGGGTACTGTGGGTTTAGTGGTTGTAAAAACACCTGACCGCTATCCCTGATCAGTTTCTTGAAGGTAAACTCATCACCCCCAAGTCTGGCTATGCAGAAATCACCTGGCTCAACAGCCTGCTCAGGGTCAACGAGAATTAACATTCCGTCAGGAAAGCTTGGCTTGGAGCCTGTTGGTGCGGTCATGGAATTACCTTCAACCTCAAGCCAGAATGCAGAATCACTGGCTTTTTTGGTTGTGCTTACCCATCTCTCCGCATCACCTTTGGTAAAGGTTCTAAGCTTAGGTGAGAACATCCCTGCCTGAACATGAGAAAAAACAGGGTACTCATACTCACTTCTAAGTGACGGCTGCATACTAACCGCTTCATACATCTCGTAGATTTCTCTGGCGATTGAAGGGCTAAATTCTTCAACGCTAACTTTGAGAATTTTTGTAAGCAATGCGGCGTTATAAGCATTTAATGCATTGATGCCATTAAATAAAGCACCAACGCCTGACTGCCCCATCCCCATCTTGTCTGCGACAGATTCCTGGGATAAGCCAAGTTCATTTTTCTTTTTTTCATAAATTGCTTTAAGGCGACGTGCGTCCTCAAGCTGCTCTTGTGTTAATGGTTTCTTTTTTGTGCTCATACGTTAAATCTATCACCGCAAGGGATAAATATCTAACACCGTGCGTGTTGACTATTTTACCTCTGGCGGTGATAATGGTTGCATGTACTAAGGAGGTTGTATGGAACAACGCATAACCCTGAAAGATTATGCAATGCGCTTTGGGCAAACCAAGACAGCTAAAGATCTCGGCGTATATCAAAGCGCGATCAACAAGGCCATTCATGCAGGCCGAAAGATTTTTTTAACTATAAACGCTGATGGAAGCGTTTATGCGGAAGAGGTAAAGCCCTTCCCGAGTAACAAAAAAACAACAGCATAAATAACCCCGCTCTTACACATTCCAGCCCTGAAAAAGGGCATCAAATTAAACCACACCTATGGTGTATGCATTTATTTGCATACATTCAATCAATTGTTATCTAAGGAAATACTTACATATGGTTCGTGCAAACAAACGCAACGAGGCTCTACGAATCGAGAGTGCGTTGCTTAACAAAATCGCAATGCTTGGAACTGAGAAGACAGCGGAAGCTGTGGGCGTTGATAAGTCGCAGATCAGCAGGTGGAAGAGGGACTGGATTCCAAAGTTCTCAATGCTGCTTGCTGTTCTTGAATGGGGGGTCGTTGACGACGACATGGCTCGATTGGCGCGACAAGTTGCTGCGATTCTCACCAATAAAAAACGCCCGGCGGCAACCGAGCGTTCTGAACAAATCCAGATGGAGTTCTGAGGTCATTACTGGATCTATCAACAGGAGTCATTATGACAAATACAGCAAAAATACTCAACTTCGGCAGAGGTAACTTTGCCGGACAGGAGCGTAATGTGGCAGATCTCGATGATGGTTACGCCAGACTATCAAATATGCTGCTTGAGGCTTATTCGGGCGCAGATCTGACCAAGCGACAGTTTAAAGTGCTGCTTGCCATTCTGCGTAAAACCTATGGGTGGAATAAACCAATGGACAGAATCACCGATTCTCAACTTAGCGAGATTACAAAGTTACCTGTCAAACGGTGCAATGAAGCCAAGTTAGAACTCGTCAGAATGAATATTATCAAGCAGCAAGGCGGCATGTTTGGACCAAATAAAAACATCTCAGAATGGTGCATCCCTCAAAACGAGGGAAAATCCCCTAAAACGAGGGATAAAACATCCCTCAAATTGGGGGATTGCTATCCCTCAAAACAGGGGGACACAAAAGACACTATTACAAAAGAAAAAAGAAAAGATTATTCGTCAGAGAATTCTGGCGAATCCTCTGACCAGCCAGAAAACGACCTTTCTGTGGTGAAACCGGATGCTGCAATTCAGAGCGGCAGCAAGTGGGGGACAGCAGAAGACCTGACCGCCGCAGAGTGGATGTTTGACATGGTGAAGACTATCGCACCATCAGCCAGAAAACCGAATTTTGCTGGGTGGGCTAACGATATCCGCCTGATGCGTGAACGTGACGGACGTAACCACCGCGACATGTGTGTGCTGTTCCGCTGGGCATGCCAGGACAACTTCTGGTCCGGTAACGTGCTGAGCCCGGCCAAACTCCGCGATAAGTGGACCCAACTCGAAATCAACCGTAACAAGCAACAGGCAGGCGTGACAGCCAGCAAACCAAAACTCGACCTGACAAACACAGACTGGATTTACGGGGTGGATCTATGAAAAACATCGCCGCACAGATGGTTAACTTTGACCGTGAGCAGATGCGTCGGATCGCCAACAACATGCCGGAACAGTACGACGAAAAGCCGCAGGTACAGCAGGTAGCGCAGATCATCAACGGTGTGTTCAGCCAGTTACTGGCAACTTTCCCGGCGAGCCTGGCTAACCGTGACCAGAACGAAGTGAACGAAATCCGTCGCCAGTGGGTTCTGGCTTTTCGGGAAAACGGGATCACCACGATGGAACAGGTTAACGCAGGAATGCGCGTAGCCCGTCGGCAGAATCGACCATTTCTGCCATCACCCGGGCAGTTTGTTGCATGGTGCCGGGAAGAAGCATCCGTTACCGCCGGACTGCCAAACGTCAGCGAGCTGGTTGATATGGTTTACGAGTATTGCCGGAAGCGAGGCCTGTATCCGGATGCGGAGTCTTATCCGTGGAAATCAAACGCGCACTACTGGCTGGTTACCAACCTGTATCAGAACATGCGGGCCAATGCGCTTACTGATGCGGAATTACGCCGTAAGGCCGCAGATGAGCTTGTCCATATGACTGCGAGAATTAACCGTGGTGAGGCGATCCCTGAACCAGTAAAACAACTTCCTGTCATGGGCGGTAGACCTCTAAATCGTGCACAGGCTCTGGCGAAGATCGCAGAAATCAAAGCTAAGTTCGGACTGAAAGGAGCAAGTGTATGACGGGCAAAGAGGCAATTATTCATTACCTGGGGACGCATAATAGCTTCTGTGCGCCGGACGTTGCCGCGCTAACAGGCGCAACAGTAACCAGCATAAATCAGGCCGCGGCTAAAATGGCACGGGCAGGTCTTCTGGTTATCGAAGGTAAGGTCTGGCGAACGGTGTATTACCGGTTTGCTACCAGGGAAGAACGGGAAGGAAAGATGAGCACGAACCTGGTTTTTAAGGAGTGTCGCCAGAGTGCCGCGATGAAACGGGTATTGGCGGTATATGGAGTTAAAAGATGACCATCTACATTACTGAGCTAATAACAGGCCTGCTGGTAATCGCAGGCCTTTTTATTTGGGGGAGAGGGAAGTCATGAAAAAACTAACCTTTGAAATTCGATCTCCAGCACATCAGCAAAACGCTATTCACGCAGTACAGCAAATCCTTCCAGACCCAACCAAACCAATCGTAGTAACCATTCAGGAACGCAACCGCAGCTTAGACCAAAACAGGAAGCTATGGGCCTGCTTAGGTGACGTCTCTCGTCAGGTTGAATGGCATGGTCGCTGGCTGGATGCAGAAAGCTGGAAGTGTGTGTTTACCGCAGCATTAAAGCAGCAGGATGTTGTTCCTAACCTTGCCGGGAATGGCTTTGTGGTAATAGGCCAGTCAACCAGCAGGATGCGTGTAGGCGAATTTGCGGAGCTATTAGAGCTTATACAGGCATTCGGTACAGAGCGTGGCGTTAAGTGGTCAGACGAAGCGAGACTGGCTCTGGAGTGGAAAGCGAGATGGGGAGACAGGGCTGCATGATAAATGTCGTTAGTTTCTCCGGTGGCAGGACGTCAGCATATTTGCTCTGGCTAATGGAGCAAAAGCGACGGGCAGGTAAAGACGTGCATTACGTTTTCATGGATACAGGTTGTGAACATCCAATGACATATCGGTTTGTCAGGGAAGTTGTGAAGTTCTGGGATATACCGCTCACCGTATTGCAGGTTGATATCAACCCGGAGCTTGGACAGCCAAATGGTTATACGGTATGGGAACCAAAGGATATTCAGACGCGAATGCCTGTTCTGAAGCCATTTATCGATATGGTAAAGAAATATGGCACTCCATACGTCGGCGGCGCGTTCTGCACTGACAGATTAAAACTCGTTCCCTTCACCAAATACTGTGATGACCATTTCGGGCGAGGGAATTACACCACGTGGATTGGCATCAGAGCTGATGAACCGAAGCGGCTAAAGCCAAAGCCTGGAATCAGATATCTTGCTGAACTGTCAGACTTTGAGAAGGAAGATATCCTCGCATGGTGGAAGCAACAACCATTCGATTTGCAAATACCGGAACATCTCGGTAACTGCATATTCTGCATTAAAAAATCAACGCAAAAAATCGGACTTGCCTGCAAAGATGAGGAGGGATTGCAGCGTGTTTTTAATGAGGTCATCACGGGATCCCATGTGCGTGACGGACATCGGGAAACGCCAAAGGAGATTATGTACCGAGGAAGAATGTCGCTGGACGGTATCGCGAAAATGTATTCAGAAAATGATTATCAAGCCCTGTATCAGGACATGGTACGAGCTAAAAGATTCGATACCGGCTCTTGTTCTGAGTCATGCGAAATATTTGGAGGGCAGCTTGATTTCGACTTCGGGAGGGAAGCTGCATGATGCGATGTTATCGGTGCGGTGAATGCAAAGAAGATAACCGCTTCCGACCAAATCAACCTTACTGGAATCGATGGTGTCTCCGGTGTGAAAGAACACCAACAGGGGTGTTACCACTACCGCAGGAAAAGGAGGACGTGTGGCGAGACAGCGACGAAGTATCACCGACATAATCTGCGAAAACTGCAAATACCTTCCAACGAAACGCACCAGAAATAAACCCAAGCCAATCCCAAAAGAATCTGACGTAAAAACCTTCAACTACACGGCTCACCTGTGGGATATCCGGTGGCTAAGACGTCGTGCGAGGAAAACAAGGTGATTGACCAAAATCGAAGTTACGAACAAGAAAGCGTCGAGCGAGCTTTAACGTGCGCTAACTGCGGTCAGAAGCTGCATGTGCTGGAAGTTCACGTGTGTGAGCACTGCTGCGCAGAACTGATGAGCGATCCGAATAGCTCGATGCACGAGGAAGAAGATGATGGCTAAACCAGCGCGAAGACGATGTAAAAACGAT
The DNA here is from genome assembly GCF_001905735.1 of Streptomyces sp. CB01249. GTDB lineage: Bacteria > Actinomycetota > Actinomycetes > Streptomycetales > Streptomycetaceae > Streptomyces. The sequence continues at coordinate 6,045 of NZ_LISW01000011.1, read as the reverse complement.
GAATGCCGGGAATGGTTTCACCCTGCATTCGCTAATCAGTGGTGGTGCTCTCCAGAGTGTGGAACCAAGATAGCACTCGAACGACGAAGTAAAGAACGCGAAAAAGCGGAAAAAGCAGCAGAGAAGAAACGACGACGAGAGGAGCAGAAACAGAAAGATAAACTTAAGATTCGAAAACTCGCCTTAAAGCCCCGCAGTTACTGGATTAAACAAGCCCAACAAGCCGTAAACGCCTTCATCAGAGAAAGAGACCGCGACTTACCATGTATCTCGTGCGGAACGCTCACGTCTGCTCAGTGGGATGCCGGACATTACCGGACAACTGCTGCGGCACCTCAACTCCGATTTAATGAACGCAATATTCACAAGCAATGCGTGGTGTGCAACCAGCACAAAAGCGGAAATCTCGTTCCGTATCGCGTCGAACTGATTAGCCGCATCGGGCAGGAAGCAGTAGACGAAATCGAATCAAACCATAACCGCCATCGCTGGACTATCGAAGAGTGCAAGGCGATCAAGGCAGAGTACCAACAGAAACTCAAAGACCTGCGAAATAGCAGAAGTGAGGCCGCATGACGTTCTCAGTAAAAACCATTCCAGACATGCTCGTTGAAACATACGGAAATCAGACAGAAGTAGCACGCAGACTGAAATGTAGTCGCGGTACGGTCAGAAAATACGTTGATGATAAAGACGGGAAAATGCACGCCATCGTCAACGACGTTCTCATGGTTCATCGCGGATGGAGTGAAAGAGATGCGCTATTACGAAAAAATTGATGGCAGCAAATACCGAAATATTTGGGTAGTTGGCGATCTGCACGGATGCTACACGAACCTGATGAACAAACTGGATACGATTGGATTCGACAACAAAAAAGACCTGCTTATCTCGGTGGGCGATTTGGTTGATCGTGGTGCAGAGAACGTTGAATGCCTGGAATTAATCACATTCCCCTGGTTCAGAGCTGTACGTGGAAACCATGAGCAAATGATGATTGATGGCTTATCAGAGCGTGGAAACGTTAATCACTGGCTGCTTAATGGCGGTGGCTGGTTCTTTAATCTCGATTACGACAAAGAAATTCTGGCTAAAGCTCTTGCCCATAAAGCAGATGAACTTCCGTTAATCATCGAACTGGTGAGCAAAGATAAAAAATATGTTATCTGCCACGCCGATTATCCCTTTGACGAATACGAGTTTGGAAAGCCAGTTGATCATCAGCAGGTAATCTGGAACCGCGAACGAATCAGCAACTCACAAAACGGGATCGTGAAAGAAATCAAAGGCGCGGACACGTTCATCTTTGGTCATACGCCAGCAGTGAAACCACTCAAGTTTGCCAACCAAATGTATATCGATACCGGCGCAGTGTTCTGCGGAAACCTAACATTGATTCAGGTACAGGGAGAAGGCGCATGAGACTCGAAAGCGTAGCTAAATTTCATTCGCCAAAAAGCCCGATGATGAGCGACTCACCACGGGCCACGGCTTCTGACTCTCTTTCCGGTACTGATGTGATGGCTGCTATGGGGATGGCGCAATCACAAGCCGGATTCGGTATGGCTGCATTCTGCGGTAAGCACGAACTCAGCCAGAACGACAAACAAAAGGCTATCAACTATCTGATGCAATTTGCACACAAGGTATCGGGGAAATACCGTGGTGTGGCAAAGCTTGAAGGAAATACTAAGGCAAAGGTACTGCAAGTGCTCGCAACATTCGCTTATGCGGATTATTGCCGTAGTGCCGCGACGCCGGGGGCAAGATGCAGAGATTGCCATGGTACAGGCCGTGCGGTTGATATTGCCAAAACAGAGCTGTGGGGGAGAGTTGTCGAGAAAGAGTGCGGAAGATGCAAAGGCGTCGGCTATTCAAGGATGCCAGCAAGCGCAGCATATCGCGCTGTGACGATGCTAATCCCAAACCTTACCCAACCCACCTGGTCACGCACTGTTAAGCCGCTGTATGACGCTCTGGTGGTGCAATGCCACAAAGAAGAGTCAATCGCAGACAACATTTTGAATGCGGTCACACGTTAGCAGCATGATTGCCACGGATGGCAACATATTAACGGCATGATATTGACTTATTGAATAAAATTGGGTAAATTTGACTCAACGATGGGTTAATTCGCTCGTTGTGGTAGTGAGATGAAAAGAGGCGGCGCTTACTACCGATTCCGCCTAGTTGGTCACTTCGACGTATCGTCTGGAACTCCAACCATCGCAGGCAGAGAGGTCTGCAAAATGCAATCCCGAAACAGTTCGCAGGTAATAGTTAGAGCCTGCATAACGGTTTCGGGATTTTTTATATCTGCACAACAGGTAAGAGCATTGAGTCGATAATCGTGAAGAGTCGGCGAGCCTGGTTAGCCAGTGCTCTTTCCGTTGTGCTGAATTAAGCGAATACCGGAAGCAGAACCGGATCACCAAATGCGTACAGGCGTCATCGCCGCCCAGCAACAGCACAACCCAAACTGAGCCGTAGCCACTGTCTGTCCTGAATTCATTAGTAATAGTTACGCTGCGGCCTTTTACACATGACCTTCGTGAAAGCGGGTGGCAGGAGGTCGCGCTAACAACCTCCTGCCGTTTTGCCCGTGCATATCGGTCACGAACAAATCTGATTACTAAACACAGTAGCCTGGATTTGTTCTATCAGTAATCGACCTTATTCCTAATTAAATAGAGCAAATCCCCTTATTGGGGGTAAGACATGAAGATGCCAGAAAAACATGACCTGTTGGCCGCCATTCTCGCGGCAAAGGAACAAGGCATCGGGGCAATCCTTGCGTTTGCAATGGCGTACCTTCGCGGCAGATATAATGGCGGTGCGTTTACAAAAACAGTAATCGACGCAACGATGTGCGCCATTATCGCCTAGTTCATTCGTGACCTTCTCGACTTCGCCGGACTAAGTAGCAATCTCGCTTATATAACGAGCGTGTTTATCGGCTACATCGGTACTGACTCGATTGGTTCGCTTATCAAACGCTTCGCTGCTAAAAAAGCCGGAGTAGAAGATGGTAGAAATCAATAATCAACGTAAGGCGTTCCTCGATATGCTGGCGTGGTCGGAGGGAACTGATAACGGACGTCAGAAAACCAGAAATCATGGTTATGACGTCATTGTAGGCGGAGAGCTATTTACTGATTACTCCGATCACCCTCGCAAACTTGTCACGCTAAACCCAAAACTCAAATCAACAGGCGCCGGACGCTACCAGCTTCTTTCCCGTTGGTGGGATGCCTACCGCAAGCAGCTTGGCCTGAAAGACTTCTCTCCGAAAAGTCAGGACGCTGTGGCATTGCAGCAGATTAAGGAGCGTGGCGCTTTACCTATGATTGATCGTGGTGATATCCGTCAGGCAATCGACCGTTGCAGCAATATCTGGGCTTCACTGCCGGGCGCTGGTTATGGTCAGTTCGAGCATAAGGCTGACAGCCTGATTGCAAAATTCAAAGAAGCGGGCGGAACGGTCAGAGAGATTGATGTATGAGCAGAGTCACCGCGATTATCTCCGCTCTGGTTATCTGCATCATCGTCTGCCTGTCATGGGCTGTTAATCATTACCGTGATAACGCCATTACCTACAAAGCCCAGCGCGACAAAAATGCCAGAGAACTGAAGCTGGCGAACGCGGCAATTACTGACATGCAGATGCGTCAGCGTGATGTTGCTGCGCTCGATGCAAAATACACGAAGGAGTTAGCTGATGCTAAAGCTGAAAATGATGCTCTGCGTGATGATGTTGCCGCTGGTCGTCGTCGGTTGCACATCAAAGCAGTCTGTCAGTCAGTGCGTGAAGCCACCACCGCCTCCGGCGTGGATAATGCAGCCTCCCCCCGACTGGCAGACACCGCTGAACGGGATTATTTCACCCTCAGAGAGAGGCTGATCACTATGCAAAAACAACTGGAAGGAACCCAGAAGTATATTAATGAGCAGTGCAGATAGAGTTGCCCATATCGATGGGCAACTCATGCAATTATTGTGAGCAATACACACGCGCTTCCAGCGGAGTATAAATGCCTAAAGTAATAAAACCGAGCAATCCATTTACGAATGTTTGCTGGGTTTCTGTTTTAACAACATTTTCTGCGCCGCCACAAATTTTGGCTGCATCGACAGTTTTCTTCTGCCCAATTCCAGAAACGAAGAAATGATGGGTGATGGTTTCCTTTGGTGCTACTGCTGCCGGTTTGTTTTGAACAGTAAACGTCTGTTGAGCACATCCTGTAATAAGCAGGGCCAGCGCAGTAGCGAGTAGCATTTTTTTCATGGTGTTATTCCCGATGCTTTTTGAAGTTCGCAGAATCGTATGTGTAGAAAATTAAACAAACCCTAAACAATGAGTTGAAATTTCATATTGTTAATATTTATTAATGTATGTCAGGTGCGATGAATCGTCATTGTATTCCCGGATTAACTATGTCCACAGCCCTGACGGGGAACTTCTCTGCGGGAGTGTCCGGGAATAATTAAAACGATGCACACAGGGTTTAGCGCGTACACGTATTGCATTATGCCAACGCCCCGGTGCTGACACGGAAGAAACCGGACGTTATGATTTAGCGTGGAAAGATTTGTGTAGTGTTCTGAATGCTCTCAGTAAATAGTAATGAATTATCAAAGGTATAGTAATATCTTTTATGTTCATGGATATTTGTAACCCATCGGAAAACTCCTGCTTTAGCAAGATTTTCCCTGTATTGCTGAAATGTGATTTCTCTTGATTTCAACCTATCATAGGACGTTTCTATAAGATGCGTGTTTCTTGAGAATTTAACATTTACAACCTTTTTAAGTCCTTTTATTAACACGGTGTTATCGTTTTCTAACACGATGTGAATATTATCTGTGGCTAGATAGTAAATATAATGTGAGACGTTGTGACGTTTTAGTTCAGAATAAAACAATTCACAGTCTAAATCTTTTCGCACTTGATCGAATATTTCTTTAAAAATGGCAACCTGAGCCATTGGTAAAACCTTCCATGTGATACGAGGGCGCGTAGTTTGCATTATCGTTTTTATCGTTTCAATCTGGTCTGACCTCCTTGTGTTTTGTTGATGATTTATGTCAAATATTAGGAATGTTTTCACTTAATAGTATTGGTTGCGTAACAAAGTGCGGTCCTGCTGGCATTCTGGAGGGAAATACAACCGACAGATGTATGTAAGGCCAACGTGCTCAAATCTTCATACAGAAAGATTTGAAGTAATATTTTAACCGCTAGATGAAGAGCAAGCGCATGGAGCGACAAAATGAATAAAGAACAATCTGCTGATGATCCCTCCGTGGATCTGATTCGTGTAAAAAATATGCTTAATAGCACCATTTCTATGAGTTACCCTGATGTTGTAATTGCATGTATAGAACATAAGGTGTCTCTGGAAGCATTCAGAGCAATTGAGGCAGCGTTGGTGAAGCACGATAATAATATGAAGGATTATTCCCTGGTGGTTGACTGATCACCATAACTGCTAATCATTCAAACTATTTAGTCTGTGACAGAGCCAACACGCAGTCTGTCACTGTCAGGAAAGTGGTAAAACTGCAACTCAATTACTGCAATGCCCTCGTAATTAAGTGAATTTACAATATCGTCCTGTTCGGAGGGAAGAACGCGGGATGTTCATTCTTCATCACTTTTAATTGATGTATATGCTCTCTTTTCTGACGTTAGTCTCCGACGGCAGGCTTCAATGACCCAGGCTGAGAAATTCCCGGACCCTTTTTGCTCAAGAGCGATGTTAATTTGTTCAATCATTTGGTTAGGAAAGCGGATGTTGCGGGTTGTTGTTCTGCGGGTTCTGTTCTTCGTTGACATGAGGTTGCCCCGTATTCAGTGTCGCTGATTTGTATTGTCTGAAGTTGTTTTTACGTTAAGTTGATGCAGATCAATTAATACGATACCTGCGTCATAATTGATTATTTGACGTGGTTTGATGGCCTCCACGCACGTTGTGATATGTAGATGATAATCATTATCACTTTACGGGTCCTTTCCGGTGATCCGACAGGTTACGGGGCGGCGAC
>NZ_LISW01000010.1:140590-335331 GCF_001905735.1 Streptomyces sp. CB01249 | reverse complement strand
ACAAAACCGAGAGATCGCAGTTATGGGCTCGTTCCTGAGGCTGCCGCCCTGAAGCACCGCCGCGGCCTCAGGGTGGCAGCCAACGTCGGCACAGCGACCAGGAAATGCTGGATCGATCAAGGTAGCCATGGTCGACCTCATGGATCGACGACTCACCCACGAATCCACCTCGAACTGGCGCGACCCCTAAGTGGTCAGCGCCGGAAGTCCTTCGGGGGTTGACGCAGGGTGGGACCTGGTTCAGGTCAAGGCGTGAGGTTCGTGTCGAAGAGGTCGGTGTTGGCGGTGACAGCGTGGACATGCAGAAATTGAGATGCCGGACCCTGGCGAGCATCCCTACCCTCGGCCCCATGCGCCACAAATCCGCCCTGCTGAACGTCATTGATGTGGAAGCCACCTGCTGGGACGGGCAGCCGCCGCCCGGCTCTGTGAACGAGATCATCGAGATTGGTCTCACCGTCGTGGACGTGTCGGCAGGGCGCCGCGTGTCCCGGCATCGTGTCTTGGTCCGCCCTGTCCGGTCGAAGGTGAGCGACTTCTGCACTGAACTGACCGGACTGACGCAAGCTGAGGTGGAACGGGGCGTTTCCTTCGCCGAGGCATGCCGGATCCTCGTCGAGGAGTACGAGGCTGGGAAGCGCCCTTGGGCGAGCTGGGGCGAGTACGACCGTCGGCAATTCGCTCGGCAGAGTCAGGCTGACGGGGTGGCCTACCCGTTCGGCTATCCGACTGAGCGCACCCACACCAACGCCAAGGCCGTATTCACTGCGGCCTACGGGCTGCGCAAGAAACCCGGCATGGACCACGCCCTACAGATCGCCGGACTGCCGCTCGAGGGACGCCATCACCGCGGAGAGGACGACGCGTGGAACATCGCCGCACTCGTCCTCGATCTGTTGGGCCGCGGGGCATGGCCGGTCACGCCCACAGTCGTCTAGCCTCGCGCCTACTCATCGAGGCGCGCTTCGAGGGAGAGGTGTGTGTTCCGGGGGCGAGGGCATGGTGCCAATCGTGCCCGACAGACCGCTCCCCGGATACGGCAGGCTACGGCCTGTCGTGATCCACTTCTCCCGATCGGCCTGTCTGCCTTGCCCGTTGCCGCCGCCCGGCCGACTACCCTGCACGCCGCTGAGCTCGAGCGACTGAAGAAAATGGCCTACGGTCAAAAGACCGAACACCGGCTGCGGATACGCGCTCAAGTGGTGCTGCACGCCGCACGCGGACGCTCCAACGCGCGCATCGCCCGCGAGACCGCCTGCACCTGGACACGGTCCGCCGCTGGCGCGGCCGGTTCGCAGACCGGGGACTGGGCGGCCTGTCCGACCGCGATCGGTCGGGACGGCCGCCGTCGTACACAGCACTGCAAGTGGCCGAGGCCAAGGCGCGGGCCTGCCGTCTGCCCGCCGAGACCGGGGTACCGCTGGCACGCTGGTCATGCCCAGACCTGGCCCGCGGGCTGGCAGCCCGGGACATCACCGGCCCCGTCTCTGCCTCCACCGTGCGCCGCTGGCTGGCCGAGGACGCGCTCAAAGCCCAGCGTGTGCTGGACCTGTACGCCCGCACCTGGCAGGGCAAGGCACTCGGCGAGGACGAGTACGTCATCAGCGCGGACGAGAAGACCTCCGTCCAGGCCCGCTGCCGCTGCCACCCCACTCTCGCCCCCGGCCAGGCCCGCGCGATGCGCGTCAACCACACCTACGGACGCGGCGGCGCCCTGGCCTACCTCGCCGCCTACGACGTCCACCAGGTCAGGGTGTTCGGTGTCGTCCTCGCGGGGCTCGCGGTCGCGGGTGGTGCGGTGGTGCTCGCCGGACGGCGGCAGGGCGATGAGGGCTGAGGAACGGACGCCGCCGCCGGAGTATTACGGCGTAATAATGCTGCGGCCGGTGGGACCGGTGCGTGGATTATTACGGCGTAATACTGCGGCGGTCCCTAGGAGGAGGCGGGTCTCCCCCGCGCGGGTGAGGCGATGGGGCGGAATCTCGTTCCGGGCCGAGCGGGAGCTCGTACCCGGAGCCGACGACTGCGGGACGGCGTGCCAACAGGATGGTGCACATGACTTCCACACCGCCTCGCTGGGCCGTCCGCGCCGCCCACCTCTGCGCGCTCGTCACGCTGCCGACCGGCATCTGGCGCCTTCTTCTGGCGACGGGCCACACGGCCGGCTACACCGACGCGGGTTACGCGGCGATGGACTTCACCGGCTGGGGTGCGGGTTACGTGCTCGGCCTCAGCGTGCTCAGCGAGGCGGTCGCGCTCCTGACGCTCGGGCTCGTGCGGCCGTGGGGTGAGGTACTCCCCCGCTGGATTCCGCGGCTCGGTGGGCGTTCTCTCCCCCGGCTCGCTGTCGTTGTCCCGGCTGCCCTCGGGGCCCTGGTGCTGACGGTTCTGTGGACGCCGCTCGTCGCCTGGTGGGCTCTTCCCCACCCCGATCTGACCGCGTACGGCAGCGTGGTCGTGGGCCTGCTCTATCTGCCTCTGGTCGCCTGGGGGCCGCTCCTCGGCGCGGTGACCGTCTCGTACCACCGCCGCCGTGTGGCCGGGAGGCAGGCTGCGGCCTCGGTTATTACGCCGTAATAGCCGAAGGGCTGGGTGCGCATTATTACGGCGTAATAGTGCGCACCCAGCCCTGTGCGGCGGCTACTTCTCCGCCCTCATCCGCTTCGACTCCTCGATCTTGAAGTCGACGAGCAGCTCCGTGAGCTTGCGGCGGGACGAGACGTCGAGCTCCTCGATGATCAGGCTCGCCAGGGTGTAGGCGTCGGTCGAGGGCAGGCGGGTGGGGGGTTCCGCGGGGGACTGCCGCTTCTGCTTGGGGGTGCGGGGCTTCTGGGGCCTGGTGGCCTTCAGCTGCTGGAGGTGGGCCTCCTGCTCCTCGGCCTTCTTCTTGCCGACCAGGCGCAGCGTGGCCGCGGATTCCTCGCCCGACTGGAGCTTCTCCTTGAGCGAGGGGGTCAGGGTCAGCAGCGCGAGGCGCTGGGAGACCCAGCCCTGGGAGCGGTGGAGGCGGGCGGCGAGGGCTTCCTGGGTGCCGTGGATCTTCAGGAGCTGTTCCAGGGCCTTGGCCTCGTCCAGGTGGTTGAGCTCCTGGCGGTGGATGTTGGCGACGAGGGCCGATTCCAGTATCTCGTCGGGGTTGCTGCCCAGCTTGTCGTCCAGCATCACTTTGATCTCGGTGAGGCCGGCTTCGCGGGAGGCGGCGAGGCGGGAGTTGCCGTCGATGACGACGTACTTGGTACCGGGTTCGAGGTCGTCCTCGCGGTCGGGGTTGCCTTCGAGGTAGGCGAAGCGGCCCATGATGCTGATCGCGGTCTTCTGCCCGTGGTCGCGGAGGCTGTTGGCCAGGTCCGTGAGGTCGCCGAGGTCGGACCTCGGGTTGTCGGGGTTCAGGCTGATGATGTCGACGGAGAGCTGGACCGGGGGCGGGGCGCCCTCGGTCGGAGCGGCGGCGACCTGATTGATGGCGGCGCGGCGGGCGCTGATGGACTGGGTCTGGCCGAAGGAGGAGCCGGCGCCGAGCCGGGATGCCTTGCTCATGAGATCTCCCTGGCGAGGGCACGCAGGCCGACGGCCTGGTCGCTGCGGGGGGAGTAGGCGAGCAGGGGCTGCTTCACGCGTACGGCCTCCTTCTGTTCCTTGAGGTCGCCGATGACGCCGACGACCCGGGGATCCTTTATGTCCATCCAGGAGTTGAGGGACGAGGTGGCGATGTAGCCGCGGCGGGCGTCGTAGTGGTTGACGACGATGCCGAGGTAGTCGAGTTCGAGGTGCATGTCGTCGCGGAGGTCCTCGATCTGGGAGGTGAGGAGTCCGTAGGCGTCGGCGGAGCTGTCCTCGGCCTGGACGACGACGAGGACGCCGGAGTTGCCCGGGGCCTCGCCCTGGCGGCGGCGGCCGTAGTAGGCGGCGGCGTCCATGCTGAGGCCGAGGCTCGGCGGGCAGTCGATGATGACGGCGTCGTAGTCGGCCTCGACGGCGGACAGGGCGCGCTCCAGGGCTGCTTCGCGGGCCCGGACCCCGGAGAGCTTGACGTCCAGGAGGAAGGCGTCGGTGCAGGCGGGCAGCAGGTGGAGACGGTCGCCGAAGCGGGGGTCCTCGATGGGGACGATGAGATCGGCCAGGCTGCCCTTGGCCTCGCCGGCCATGTGCTTGGTGAGGCTGTCGCCCTCGATGGGCAGCGGCTGGTGGCCGAGCTGCTTGGTGAGGTGGCACTGGGGGTCGAAGTCCACGAGGAGGACGCGCAGTCCGAGTCCGGGGAGGTCCTCGTAATCGAGGGGCGAGGACTCCTCGCCCTCGGCGAGGGCGGCCGCGAAGTGCTTGGAGATGCGGACCGGGTGGAGCGCGCCGGGGTCCTCGGCGAGGGCTTCGCCGGTGCCCGCGGCGATGGCGGTCTTGCCGACGCCGCCCTTCTGGTTGCAGGTGATGATGCGCTTCGGATGCTCGGGGCGTACGACGGTGGGCGCCGGGTTCGTCTCCAGCCACATCATGACGGACTGGGCGAGGCCCTGGATGAGCGAGACGCCCCGGGAGGCGCAGTCGGCGCGGAAGCCGTCCCACTGGCCGTCAGGCAGGAAGGTGGCGAAGGACTTGGCGCCGGCGGTGTCGATGGGGGAGAGGTTGGATCCGAGGCGCCGCCATGCCTCGATGCCTGCTTCGACGGCGTGCTGGATGTCGATGTTGTGCTGGGCGGCCCGGATCTTCAGGTCCTGTTGCAGGACCGGGGGCAGCTTGGAGACGACCTTCTCGCGGTCGCCGGGGGAGGGCGAAGTCATGGCAGCCACCTTACTAACCCCGATGATCCTTTTCGGTATCGACGCGTTAGTTCTGGCTGTTTTTTGTTTGAGGGACGCTCAAGAGCCCGGCTCCCGGGTGGGTGGGGAGCCGGGCTCGAAGGGCTGGGGGAGGGGACCGGGGCGGTTATTACGGCGTAATAAGTCGGCGGGGTGGGGGGATTATTACGTCGTAATAATCCCCCCACCCCGTCAGTTGCCGGTCTCCGCCGTCGCGGCGAGGCCGCGTTGTGAGCGGGGCGTCTTGTCGCCGACACGCTTCGGCTCGATGGTGCTCGGGTCGACCGCCTCGCCGGGGGCGCCCTCGTGGTACGGGCCGTCGGGGTCGGCATCGCGGTCGTGGGGGAGCAGGAAGAAGACCCGGCGCAGATGGAGTCCGCTGTCGGGGTCGGCCTCGGTGTGGGCCTCCAGCTCGGTGTAGCCGACCATGCGTCCGTCCCGTTCGTAGCGGGGCTTCCCTCGGCGGCGGGTGGTCTTGTCGAGCGCCTGGCGTACGTAGTCCAGGTTGTCGGGGTTCTCCAGCCAGACCACGGCGTTCTCGTGGTGGAGGTCGCTCTCGTTCAGCAGCGAGCTCATGGCTGCAGCCCCTTTGTGTGTCGGCCGGCCGGGAGAAGGCCGGGGTGGGTGTGAGCACGTTCCCTGGTGGGGGCACCGTGTTCATGGTAGGCCGGACGGGCGGGTGTGTGCCCGGTGCGTACGTCAGGCATGGCCGGTCCTGGACTCTTCATCGGCGAGGAGGCCCAGGCCGGGGTAGTACTTCTTGCCGCTGGACTTCATCATGTCGGCGGGCGAGGCGAGGGAGAGTTCCTGGCGGACCCGGGTCGCGAACGCGCGGGCCGTGGCGGGACGGATACCTTCGCCGGCTCCGCACCAGCTGCTGTACGCCGCGTACAGCAGGCCCTGTTCCACGCGGAGCTCCGCGGTGTGGGTGGTGCAGCACTCGGCGAGGAAACGGCCGATGTGGTCCTCGGTGGTGGCGTAAGCGGCTGTGGCCGAGCGGACCGTGGCGGGGCCGTCGAGCGGGTCGCGGGTGGCCAGGTAGAGCTTGGCGCCCTCGATGAGCCACTGCAGGATGCCGGGGCCCTCGCTCTGGACGAGCTCCTTGGCGAGGTTGTCGATCTTGCGGGCTGCGGGGACGACGCGTTCGAAAGGGATGAGGCGGATGCGGCGCCAGAACGCGTGACCGCCGGTGCCGACTTCAGGACGGTGGTTGCCCAGCAGCCAGAGCTTGTGGGTGGGGTTGAAGCTGAAGAAGTCCTGTCGCATCCGCCGGGCCATGATGCGGTCGCCGCCGGTCAGCAGCTTCACCCGGGACTCGTCGAACTTGTCGTTCGGCTTGAGCTCCGAGCAGACGACGATGCGCCGGCCGTGCAGTTCGGTGAGCTCGGTGGAGTGCTCGGAGAACTTGCCCTTCTCCATGAGGAAGCCCGGCGGGGCGGCCTGCGCGTAGTCGCCGAGGATCTGCGTCATCACGTCCAGCAGCACGGACTTGCCGTTCGCGCCGGTCCCGTAGAGGAACGGGAGCACCTGCGCGCCGACGTCGCCGGTGACGGAGTAGCCGAGGAGCAGGTGGAGGAAGTGGATCGTCTCCTCGCCCTTGGCGTCGTCGCCGAACGTGTCGTGGAGGAAGCGGTGCCAGCGCGGGGTCGGCGTCTCCTCGGGCGCGACGCTCGTGGCCCGGGAGTGCATGTCGCCCTCGGGGTCGGGCTTGCGCAGGTTCCCGGTGTGGAGGTCCACGACGCCGGCCGGGGTGCACAGGGCGTAGGGGTCGCCGTCCAGGACGTCCGGGTCGAGGGCGAGGGCGGGGGAGGCCTTGGCCTGCGTGAGCATGGCCTTGATGCCGGGGGTCGACATGGAGCGGCGGCGGTGTGCGCGCAGTTCCCGGTCCGTGAACTGGCCGGTGGGATCGGTGGGGGGCATCTGCTCGGCGAGATCGCCCGCCGCCCAGACCGCGGCCTTCTCACCGCCCGTGCGCTTCCAGCGGTACTGGTCCCAGTGGTACCAGCCCAGGCCCTCGACGTGCCGGAACTGATCTCCGAACATCACGGCAAAGAGCTTGGCGTTGCCCCGGTCGGTCAGGAGGGAGGGCAGCCGGCCCTCGGGCGGGGCCGGTTCGCTGACCACGGAGGCGTTCTGCTGGGCGGGCAGGCCGGGAAGGCCGCCCTCGGCTTCGAGGGCGAGCATCTGCTGCGCTGCGGCAGTGGCGTCGAAGCGCGGGCTGCTGTCGGCGCTGCTCATGGGCGTCCTTCGGGATCGAGCGGGCGGGCTGCGCCGGCGGACAGGGCTGAGGCGATGACGGTGAGGCTGTGCCGGTGACGGTGCGGGCGCGCGGCGTCGGCCGCTTCGGTGAGCAGGTCCTGGGCTCGGGGCTCGGTGAGGCGCCCGGCGGCGACGAGTCCGCCCGCGGTGTAGGCGGCCCGGTTGAGCTTCTCGGTGAACGCGGTGCCCTCGGCGGCCGCCGCGCAGGCCCGGACCTCGGCGAGCAGGGGCTCCAGGACCCGGAGCGCGCGCGGGGTGCCCCGGGGGATGCGTGTCGCGCGTACGGGGCGGGGCGCGGGGACTCGTACGGGCTTGGGGCCCGGTGTGTGGCCGGTGCGCAGGAGTTCGGCCGCGAGCCAGTCGGGGAGGGGCGCGGGCATGCGGGCCGGGCCGACGGGGGTGTAGGTGCCCGCGCGGGTGCGGGTGGCCGGGGTGACGATGTAGCCGCCAGTGGCCCGGACGTCGACCTGCCAGGCAAGGGCGACCTTCGGGCTGGAGCCCACGGACGAGCGGTAGCGCGGTCCGCCGGGTGCGGTGCGGTACCAGATGTGGAGGCCGCCGGACGGGGTGCGGACGCGCAGGGTGGCCTCGTCGTCCGCGGGGCTGGGGTGACCACGCAGGGCGGCGAGGAGCGCGAGGGTGTCGAAGCCGGAGGCCAGGCCGGTGAGGTTGACGCTTTCGTGGATCGGGATGCCGGGCAGCAGCCGGTCGCGGTGGGGGACTTCGGAACTGTGTGCGTCGATGTCCAGTACGACGAGGCCGGCCGGACCGCACGAGACGCCGACGCCGAGCGTGGGGTTGACGCCCCACCAGGCGGCCAGGCGGTCGGGGTCGGTGGTCGCGGCGTGGAAGCCGTGGCACCACTTGCCGGCGGGCAGACAGGGGCAGTCCGCCGGACGGTGAGGGTCCTCGCGGCAGGCCGGGCAGTTGCCCGCGGGAGTCTTGCGGCCGACGGCCAGCGGGTGGACGGGCCAGCCGTTCGCCGCGCACCAACGGGCCATGTCGAAGGGACTCGTGGGTCCCGCCGTACGCGAGCCACTGGTCTCTCTTTGACGCGGCACGCTGATCGTCCTTGCCGAGGGGCCAACAGGTTGTTCAGTCCTGAACGATTCAGTCCCTTCAGGGAAAGCCCAGGTCAGAGCGGTTCTACTGCTGGGCTGAGGGACTGAAGGGACTGAGTTTTCAGATTCGGATCAGAGCCTACAACAGGCATCCCGCAGTGGGCGGGACTCTTCGTTCCGCGAGTCCCTTCGGTCCCTTCCCCCGGGGCGTGTTGTGCCTCCGGGCCGGGCGCGTCGAGCGAGTGGGCCCGGCGTCACGAGGAGGGACCGAAGGGAGGGACTGAACGCAGAACGGAGGGACTGGAAGTTTCGGTCCCTCTTCGGTCCCTCGGGTGAAAGCGCAGGTCAGGGGCTTGCGGGCGAAAATCGGAGGGACTGAAGGGACTCAAGGTCAGTAGTTATCAGCGCTTCAGGACCAGAGTAGTAGGTACAAAGGGATATATAGGGTTGTTCTACGCGTGTGCGCATACACACGCACACACAATTGGCTTATAACTACCAACCTTGAGTCCCTTCAGTCCCTTTGGACCCTGGGTTTTGGGAAGCGCAAGCCTCTGACCTGCGGCTTTGCCCGAGGGACCGAAGAGGGACCGAACGGCGAGGGACTGAACGGGCTACGGTCCCCGGTCCCTAGTTGCCGGCGGTGGGGTCGGGCCGGAACGCGTCCAGGTGGTCGGATGCCCAGTCGCGGTACGTCCGGGCCGGGCGCCCGAGCAGGCCGGGGAGGGTGGGATCCACGACCGCCTTGGAGCCGCTGTGCTGCCGTCTGGCGCTCTCCAGGAGCGCGGAGGCGATATCGGCCGGGTAGCGCGCTTCCAGGCCCGTACGGGCCTGCTGGGGGCTCAGCTCCTCGAAGCGCAGCGGCAGGCCGAGGAGCTCGGCGAGCTGGGCCGTCTGTTCGGCGGCCGACAGGGCCTGAGGGCCGGTCAGGGTGTAGGCCTCGCCCGAGTGGTCCCGGTCCCGGCCGGTGAGGGCCAGGGCTGCCACCTCCGCGACGTCCCCGGGATCGACGCAGGCGTTCGCGGACGTGCCGTACGGGGCGCGTACAACCTGGCCGGAGCGGATCGAGCGGGCCCAGGACAGGGTGTTGGACATGAAGGCGCGGGGGCGCAGCAGGGTCCAGCCGATGCCCGAGGCGCGCAGCAGGCCCTCGTTGTGGCGCTGGCGACGGGTGATCAGGTCGTCGGCGGCGGGGTCCGTGACGGCGGCCGCCGAGAGCTTGACGATGTGCCGGACGCCGGCCGCGCGGGCCGGGTCCAGGAAGCGCGTGTCGTCGTCCCCGTCGGGATTTGTGACCAGGAAGGCTGTGTGGACGTTGTGCAGAGCGTCCGTCAGGGAGGCGGGGTCGGTGAAGTCTCCGTGGACGATCCGGGCGGCCGGAGGGGCGTCGGTGACCCGCTCGGGGTGCCTGGCCATGATGCGTACGGGCCGGTCCGAGGGGAGGCGGCGGAGCACTTCACGGCCGATCGTCCCGGTTGCGCCCGTGACGAGGATCATGGTTTCCCTTTCCTGCCGGACATTTCCCCGACGAGGGTGGAGGGAAGAGGCCGGCCTGTAAGATACGAACTGGACGGTTTATTTATCCCCCCACGTTCGACCACCCCGAGGAGGGAGGAGACACAGTGGCTGAGCAGCTGCGGGCCATCCGTACCCGGCAGACGATTCTTTCGGCGGCTGCCAAGATCTTTGAGGAGCAGGGGTACCAAGCGGCCACGATCTCCCAGATCCTCACCGAGGCGGGGGTGACCAAGGGCGCGCTGTACTTCCACTTCCACTCCAAGGAAGACCTGGCCCAGGGCGTCCTCTCCGAGCAGGACCAGCGGATCATCGTGCCGATCCGCGCGTCCAAGGTGCAGGAGGTCGTGGACGTCGTGATGCTCCAGGCGCACCGCCTCCAGACCGACCCGATGGTCCGGGCGGGTGTCCGGCTGACGATGGACCAGCTGACGCAGAACCTCGACCGGAGCGGCCCGTTCCTGCGGTGGGGCGAGGTCGGTCTCGACCTGCTCCAGCAGGCGCAGGCCCAGGGCGAGTTGCTGCCGCACATCTCGCCGCCGGAGACGGCCGAGGTCATCGTGGGCTCCTTCGCCGGCATCCAGTCCATGTCGCAGGCCGTGTGCGAGTACCGCGACCTGGTGGTGAGGGTGTCCGCCCTGATGCGGCATCTGCTGCCCAGCGCGGTGGTGCCGTCCGTGCTGGCCTCGCTCGACCTGTCCGAGTCCCGGGGCGCAAAGGTGTACGCGGAGGCCGTGAAGGCGGCCGACCTGCGCGATGTCCTGGAGACCGCGAGCTGACAGCAGCGGGGCGCCCCGGCGTCCGCCGCTCTCACCCGGCCGGGGCGCCCGGGCCGAAGTACGCCGTCAGGACCTGCCGCAGGCCGCCGTCTCCGGGGACCCAGGCGAGGTAGCCGTCGGGCCTCAGCAGCGCCGCTTCGTACGGCACGCATGGCGTGGGCCGTACCTCGACGGTGCGCAGGATCCCTGCCCAGGCCCGGGCCTCCTCCTGGTGGCGGGCTGCCTTCTCGCCGAGCAGCAGCAGGAGCGGCCGCCCGTCGTGCAGCAGGCGGATGACGTCGGTGTCGCCGTCCGGGGTGCTGAGCGCGGTGTTGCCCAGGTACGTCCCCGCGGCCGGTCCGCCCGCGCCGGTGGGGTCGGGCAGGACGGTGTCCTGGGCGCTGATCAGGCCGCTGAGGTGACCGCTCCCGCCCTTGTCCGCGAGCAGGCCGGTGAACACCGTGCGCAGGGCGTCCGCTTCGGGGCCGGGGCGCATCAGGGCGAGCTGGGCCAGGGTGCCTTCGATCACGCGGCGGGCGAGCGGCCGGCGTTCGGCGTCGTAGCTGCTCAGCAGGGCGGGGCCCGCCGAGCCGTGCACCGCCAGGGCGAGCTTCCAGCTCAGGTTCAGCGCGTCGAGCACGCCGGTGCTCAGGCCCTGGCCGCCGATGGGGAAGTGGACGTGCGCGGCGTCGCCGACCAGGAAGACTCGTCCCCGGGCGAACGTGCGGGCCAGGCGGGCGAAGTCGCTGAAGCGGCTCAGCCAGTGCGGGGAGTGCATCGCGATGTCCCGGCCCGCGAGGTGCGCCACCTCGCGGTGCAGCTCCTCCAGCGTGACGGGCCGGTGCCGGTCCGGGTGGGCGCCGGCGCAGTTGAGCGTCCGCAGATGGGTGCGGTCCCCGTCGTGCTTGGCGACGATCCAGCCGCGCGGCGTGCGGTGCCACCCCTTGGGCAGGGCACCCGGATCGGCCAGAGTCACGGTCCCCATCAGCGCGGACACCGTCGCCGGAAAGGTGTCCGACTCGATGCCCACCCGGGCGCGGACCGTGCTGCGGGCGCCGTCCGCCCCGACCAGGTACCCGGCGTGGAACTGCTCAGGCCCCTCGGGGCCCTCGGCCGTGACCCGTACCCCGTCCGCGTCCTGGACCGCGTCGGTGAGACGGCGGCCGCGCAGGATACGGGCTCCGGCGGCGCGCGCCCGGGCCTCCAAGTGCCGTTCCAGGACGGCCTGGGCGCACTTCAGGACCGGTTCCGGTTCGTCCGGGGGAGCGGTGATGGTCAGGCCGGGGAGCCCCGCGAAGTGGAAGGCGCTGGTGGCGGGTTCGGCGGCGTACGAGGGTTGGGGTGGGCCCGGGAGGTGGCCGCGCCGCGCCAGGGACTGCACCGCGCGGGCGTGCAGCGTGGTCGCCTTGGGCTGGTCGGAGACCTCGGTCCTGGGTTCGAGCACTACGGTGTCGACGCCGTACGCCGCGAGTTCGGCCGCCATGAGCAGGCCGACGGGGCCTCCTCCCGCGACGAGCACGTGGGCTTGGATGAGATGTTCCCCCTGCACGGCGGTGCCCTCCCTGTCCGCGGTTGTCCCCCGACGCGCAGAAATATACCGGACGTGCTGTTTTTTAACCATCCTGGCCCGGATCCGGACTAGGAACCGCCGTGGGCGTACCGCTATGGCTGAAGTTCCCGGGCGGCCGCCGACGACATCGGGCCGCCCTCCGAACGCTCGGTCTTGTGCCCCTTGCTGCCCGGGGCAAGCGTCCGTACGTCCACGGCTTCGGCCGGTGCGCCCCGCGCGTACAGGCCGTCGGGTTCGGTGTCCCGGTCGTGGGGGAGGAGCCAGAACACCCGGCGCCGGAAGGTGCCCGAGGAGCGCGACGGCTTGGCCTTCGGGCCGAGAAGGGCGTAGCCGACCATTCTCCCGTCGCGGTGGTAGGCGGGCTTGCCCCGGCGGGTCGGGAGGCGGTCCAGGCTCTGACGGACGTAGTCGAGCACGGTGATGTCCTCAAGCCACACGAGGTCGACCTCGTGGACGATCTCGTCTTCTGCGATGAGGGCGCTCATACTGTCTCCTCGTCCGCGAGCAGGCCGATGCCCGGGTAGTACTTGCGCTGGTTGGAAAAGATCATTTCCTTCGGTGATGCCAGCCCCACCACTTCGCGGATGTGCGCCGCGAAGGCTCGCGACGAAATCGCCGGAACGCCCTCATTCTGGCACCAGCGCTTGTACGCCGCGTAGAGGTGTGCTTGTTCGGCGCGGAGCCCGGCGTCGAGCCGACAGGTCTCGCCGACGAACCGTCCGGTGTGGTCCTCGGTCTCCGCGTACACGGTCGTCGCGATCCGTACCCTCTCTGGCCCCGAGAGGTCCTTGTCGCCGCCCAGGTAGCGACGGGCGCCCTCGATCAGCCAGTTGAGGATGCCCGGTCCCTCCTGGGTGACCAGGATGTCCGCGAGGTTGTCGATCTTGCGGTGGTCCGAGACGACGCGTTCGAACGGGATGAGACGCATGCGCCGCCAGAACGCGAAGCCGCCCGTGCCGACTTCGGGGCGGTGGTTGCCCAGCAGCCACATCTTGTGGGTCGGTTCGAAGCTGAAGAAGTCCTGCCGCATCCGGCGGGCCTTGATCCGGTCCCCGCCGGTCAGGAGCTTGACCCGGGCCTCGTCGAAGCGGTCGCCCGGCTTGACCTCGCTGCACACGATGACCCGCCGGCCGTGCAGTTCGGCGAGGTCCGTGGGGTGGCCCTCGTACGGGCGTGACATCAGGAAGCCGGGCGGCGCCGCGTCCGCGTAGTCCCGCAGGAGCTTCATCAGGACGTCCAGCAGGACCGACTTGCCGTTCTTGCCGGAGCCGAACAGGAACGGCATGACCTGGCCGCCGACGTCACCGGTGATGGAGTAGCCGAGCAGCAGCTGGAGGAAGGAGATCATCTCCTCGCCGTCCGGGCCCTCGCCGAAGGTGTCGGCCAGGAAGCGGTCCCAGCGCGGTGTGGGCATCGCCTGGGGCGCCGCCGAGGTCGAGCGGGAGTGGAAGTCCTTCGTGGGCTCGGCGGGGCGGATGAAGCCGGTCCGCAGGTCCACCACGCCCGCCGGAGTGCACAGCGCGTACGGATCGGCGTCCAGGAGCGCCGCGTTGAGGACCATGCCCGGGGCGGACCTGGCCTGGGTCAGCATCGCGTTCATCCCGCTCGTGCTCAGCGTGCGCCGCCGGTGCTGCTGGAGCGCGGCCGGGGTGAAGACGCCGCGCGGGTCGGTGGTGGCGAGGGATTCCGCCAGGTCGCCCGCGGACCACATCACCGTGTCGTCCTCGTCGAACTGCCAGCGGGTGCCGTCCCAGCGGAACCAGCCGATGCCGGGCACATGCCGGTAGTCGTTGCAGTAGAGCCTGACGAACAGCTTGGCGTTGCCCCGGTCGGTGAGGGTGTCGGGGAGCAGCCCGTCCGACGTGGCGTACGGCGTGGACGCGTCGTCGCGTTGCCGGGTCGGGGGTACGGGCTGGGCGAGGATCTGCGCGGCCACGGCCCGTACGTCGAAGGAGGGTGAGGGCAGCACTCTGTCCTGGTCCGCACTCACGCGCGCCCTCCGAGGGCCAGTGGCCGCAACCGCCCCGCGCCCAGCCCGCTCCGGATGATGGCGAGGCTCCGCCGCTCCTGGTCCGGGCGGGCCAGCCCGGCGGCCTCCCGCAACTGCCGTACCGCCTCGTCCTCGGAGAGGTGTCCGGCGGCGACGAGACCACCCGCCGTGTACGCGGCCCGGTTCAGCTTCTCGGAGAACGCGGCGCCCTCGGGCACGGACGCGCAGGCGGCGACCTCGGCGAGGAGGCCCGTCAGCAGGCGCTCGCCCGGTGCGTCGGACCGGCCGCCCGCCGCGAGCACCGCCTGCCGGGCCCGGGGCGGCACGGGTCTCGGCCCCGGTGCGGGGCTGGTGGGCAGGTGGCCGGTGCGCTGGAGCTCCCGGGCGAGCCAGGCGGGCAGCGGGGCGGGGGTGCGTACGGCTCCGACCGGGCGGTAGGTCCCGGCCGCGGTGACGGTGCCGGGCGCGACGATGTACCCGCCGTGCGCCCGGACGTCGACCTGCCAGGCGAGGGCCCGCCCGCTGCCCGAACCGGCCGAGCACTGCCAGCGGTGGCCGCCGTCGTTGCGGTACCAGACGTGCATGCCGCCCGACGGGGTGCGGACCCGGAGCGTGGACGCGTCGTCCGCGGGGCTGATGGCGCCGCGCAGGGCGGCCAGCAGGCCCAGGGTGTGGAAGCCGTTGGCCAGGCCGGTCAGGTCGATTCCGGTGGCTATCCCGACGCCCGGCAACAGGCGGTCCCGGCGCGGGAGTTTGCGGGCGTGTGCGTCGACGTCGATGACGACGAGGCCCGCCGGGCCGGTGGCGACGCCGACCCCGAGGTCCGGGCGGATACTCCACCACTGCCCGATCCGGTCGAGGTCGAGCGTCGCGGCGTGGAACCCGTGGCACCAGCGGCCCGCACGCAGACAGCCGCACCGGGCGCGGTCGTGGTCCGGGCGGCGGCATGCCTCGCAGTTGGCCACCGGTGTCTTGCGGCCCGGCGCAAGAGGGTGAACCGGCCACCCCTGGCGCGCGCACCACCACGCCGTCGTCAAAGGCCGCGCGGCGACCGGCTCAGACCCCGTGAACTGCCGTGAGTCGCCGCGCGAGACCCGCAGTTCAGCTGCCATTCACTTCCCCCATCAGCGACTGAAGCGACTCAACTCGCAAAATCAGATTAGCGAAACCCACGGGGGAGTAGAGGCTCATGCGGCAGAACTGATGTGCGCATCGAAACGTGCCCGCAGCGACTCAGCGACCGGGCCCCTCCGCGGCCCGGTCTGTCGGTCGCTCCCCGCGGTGTCCGCGAATCCGCAGGTCACAGTCGTACGGCCGACGGAAAAGCGACTGAAGCGACCGAAGCTTTCTATATATGACGCACACGCGCGCACACGCCAATGGCTGCATATATCTGACCGATGGGTCGCTTCGGTCGCTCCACCCCCTGGTCAGGGGCGTGACCTGCGGTTCTCTGTCCGGAGCTCCAGCTACCGAGCGGACTCCTGGTCGCTCCGGTCCGGTCGCCGGATGCGGGAAAACGGTCCGGTCGTCTCCAGCCGGGCTGAATCCCGGTTCCAGTGACGCCGACCGAGTATGCGCAATCCGTGTGACATCCATGAGTGTTCCATTGAGCGGTTCGATAGGGTGGCGCACGAGGTGATCGTTTTGTCCCACGAGGAGCAGCTGCTGTTCAGCGCGGTGGACGCGCTGCTGGAGCAGATCGCGCAGGACCCGCTGCCGCCGCCGGCCGAACGCAAGAGGCTGCGCGAGGCCGCGGGGCTGAGTCAGGACCAGGTCGCGAAGGCGCTGAAGAGCCGCCGCGAGTCGGTCGGCAACTGGGAGTCCGGGCGCAGCGAGCCCCGGCCGCCGAAGCGCGCCGCGTACGCCCGGCTGCTCGAGGGGCTCGCCGCCCGGTATCCGGAGGAGGCGGTGGCCGCGCCGGTCGCGGAGGCCGCCGAGGCCACGGAGTCCGTCGAGGTCGCCGAGGTCGCCGAAACCTTCGCGCCCGCTGTCGAGGCGCCCGCCGACCCCGCGCCTGTCCACCCCGCGCCCGCCGAAACAGTCGTTACCGAACCTGCCGCTCCTGCCGCAGGACCCGTCCCCGTGCCCCGTACGCCCCGGGCCGACGCCTCCTCGTACGAGCACGGGCCGCTCGCCGTGGTCGACGCGGACGGCGGTGAGGTGTTCGCGTACTGCGTGGGCGGGCTGGTGCTCGACGTGCCCGCCAAGTCGCTGCCCGCGCTGGTGGAATGGGCCCTGGGCGAAGGGCGCCTCGGTGCCGAGCGGCTGCACCCCAGCGGCCAGGACGCCGATCCGCTGCTCGTCCTCACCGAGGCGGCGTGCGAGCGGTTCGGGCTCCCCGTACGGCTGTCGCGGGAGGAGGGCCTGGCCGGACGGCTGCCGGAGGACCACAAGGTGCTCAAGCAGCTGGCGCGGGCGGAGTGGAAGCTGACCCGGCGCGGTTTCGGCCCCTGGGCCCGGATCTACCGGCCCGCGCGCGGCTCGCGCCGCAGTTGTGTCCAGCTCTGCATCCCGGCCTGGAACGCGCTCGACGTCCGGCACTGGAACGGTGCCGCGCAGCTCCCGCCGGCCGAACTCGTACGGCTGCTGGGCACGTACGCCTCGCGCGTGATGACGCCCCGGGGCTCCACCGCCGTCACCGGGCTGGAACTCATGACCTCGCTGCACCCGCCGACCCGGGCGAGCGCGCCCGACGCGGACGGCAAGCGGCACAGCGAGCGCAACCCCGGCTCGCTGGGCTCCGAGCCCGTCGAATGCGCCCCCTGCGAGGCCCCCGACGGGCACCCGCTCCTCGCGGACCTGCCCCGCTTCCACCAGCGCGGCCCGGCCGAGATGCTGTTCGAGGAGGCGTACGACTGGGCGCGGCCCCTCACCGACGACGAGTGCCTGAAGCGCCATCTGGTCGGCATCGACGTCAACCTCG
Source organism: Streptomyces sp. CB01249 (assembly GCF_001905735.1). GTDB lineage: Bacteria > Actinomycetota > Actinomycetes > Streptomycetales > Streptomycetaceae > Streptomyces. The sequence goes on along the minus strand of NZ_LISW01000010.1, from coordinate 318,462 downwards.
CCTTCGGCGCGGCCGCCAACGGGGCGGTCGTCGGCCTGGAGGCGCCCGTGCATGTGAACAGCCCCGCGTTCGACCCGGCGCTGCCCGGCTCCTGGCTGGTGGACCTGTCGCACGTCGATCCGTCGCACGTCGTGATCGGCAAGGAGTGGCGGCGGCTCGACGGGGACCTGCTGCCGAACCCGTTCACGCCGAAGGGCGACCGCCCGGAGGGGCCCGCCTGGTACGCGACGCCGACGGTGGCGTACGCGGTGGAGCTCGGCTACGAGGTGGCGCCCGTCGAGGCGTGGGTGCGTCCGGCCAACGGGCGCTATCTGGACGGCTGGTACAAGCGGCTGCGCGACGCGTACGTGGCGACCATGGCCGACCTGGGTGTGGCCGACGGGCTGGCGCCCGATGCGTTCCTGGCGGCGATGGAGGGGTACCGGGACCGTGATCCGCAGTTGGCGGTCGTGCTGTCGGCGGTCAAGGCGACGGTCAAGGGCGGCATCGGCAAGCTGCGGGAGCGGCCGCGCGGTGGCGGGTGGCGGCCCGGCAAGCCGTGGCCCGCGCTGAGCAGGCCCACCTGGCGCCCCGACATCCGGGCGACCGTCATCTCGCGGGCCCGGATCAACATGCACCGCAAGATGGTCCGGCTGGCGGCCGCGACGGGGCAGTATCCGGTCGCCGTGCTGTCGGACTGCGCGGTGTACGCCTCCGACGGGCCTTCGCCGCTGGACTTCCTGCCGTACCGGGACGGCAAACCGCTGCCCGGGGGTTTCCGGCTCGGGGTCAGCCCGGGAATGGTGAAGCACGAGGGCTCGCAGACCACGCTGTGGGCGGAGTCGGTCCGGGAGGAGTACGGTCCTGAACTCAACCTGGCCCGGTACATCAAGGACGGCGCGGTCACTGCCAAGGACGACGGAGAGTAGGGGAACCAGCCGATGAACACGGTCGGGGAAGGTCTCGACGAGGCGGTCCAGCGGGCGTTCACCCGGCCCGCGCCCAAGTCGGCCGGTGCGCAGATGCGGTATCTCGTGAAGCAGCTCAAGGGCACCAGGGCCGCCGCCGCACTCCTGGGGATCACTCAGCGCACGGTCGAGCGGTACGTGCGCAACCAGCTGAAGAAGCCCCGTCCGGAGCTGGCCGCCCGCCTGGAACGGGAGGTCAAGCGGCGCTGGCAGCCGCAGATCCAGGCGAAGGCCCGGAAGGCCGCGTCGACCACCGGGGGCATCGTCATCGACACCCGGGCCCGGTTCGGCTACACGGCGGCGCCCGGCTCCACCGACGACGCCCGGCTGCGCCACCTCACCGTGGCGCTCCCGCCGACGTACGCGGCCCGGCTCTTCGAACTCCGGGAGCAGGGCGGCAGCGACCGCCAGCTCCAGGAGGTCGCCGCCGAGGGGTTGCAGGAGATCTACTTCAAGGACGGCGGGCGCCGGGCGCAGGGGCTCCTCGTGGAGTACACCGACTTGGAGCACGTCGCCTTCGACCTCTGACGGCGCGTCGCGAGGGCCGTCGGGCATGCCTGTACGCGGAAGGCGCGGCCCTCTGGCGGGCGCGGCCTTCCGCGTACAGGCGCGAGCGGGTTCTTCGGTCGCTTCGGTCGCTGTGGTGCGGCGCGTACGGGTGTGACCTGCTGGTTCGCCGCGTGGGCGGGTCAGCGACCCAAGGCGGTACCGGGTGTTCTCCGTACCGGTGGCTGCCGTTCATCGATCCGAACAGCACATCCGGTTTGTTCTTGGGGGCGGGTGAGGTCCCGGGCGGCGGGCAGGGCCCGCCTAGTCGACCGGGCCGGTCAGCACCGAGGTGAAGACGTTCTTGCCGTCCTGGTGGCCGGTGATCTCCACCGTGACCATGTTGCCGGGTTCGCGCTCCACCCGGGTCACCTCGATCCAGCAGGGCCGGTCGAGTTCGGCGTACTGGTGGAAGTCGTTGGCGGCGGTGGCCGGGGTGAACGTCCCGGGCGCCATCACGGCGCAGGCGGCCTGGCGGGCGGCTTCGAGCAGGACCATGCCGGGCACGTGATCGCCCTTGTGGTCGAAGAGGATCGGGTGGTCGAGGTCCGGGGTGAGCAGCCAGCGCGGCCTTCCGCCGGGTGCGGAGCCGGGGGCGGGGGAGAGCACGACATCCGTGGTGTACGGCCGTCCGACCACGGCCGGCGGCAGCGGATTGCGGGCCGGGTGCGGTGCGGTGACGGGCGGTTGGGCGGCGCGGTTCTGGCGTAACCGGTTGTAGACGGCCGGGGGGATCACGGAGATCTGCCCGGTGCCGCCGGCCAGCGAGCGGCCGCCCCGGCGGAGCGCGAACTCGAAGGCGACGCGGCTGGCGATGCCCCTGCGCCGGACGATGTCCGTGCACCGGGTGTCGAGGTCGAAGTCGGTGGGCCCCGAGGCGATGCGCAGGTTCCCGGGATCGGCCGTGTACGTGATGCTCGACATCACGAAGTTGTGGCCGAGCGGCACGCCCAGCTCCACGTGGGAGACGTAGATGCCCGCCTGCCGGAACGTTTCCGCGATCTGGAGCGGATCGTGGCTCGTGCCGTCCTGGCTCCGGAACATGGTGTGGGCGCGAGGCCATTGGCCGGTCAGCGCGAAGCTCATCCCGTCCCGGGAGTCGCATCCGGTGAGGAACACCTCCGCGACGGAGTCGCGGTGCACGTACTCCTTCGCGACCGTGCTGGTCAGCCGCGGTGCGGCCGGGAGTGCGGTTCTGGCTTCAGCGGTGGTGAGACTCATGGGGCCCCCGTCTGGACGTGAAACCTGGGTTCGGCGACGCCACTTAAGATACGGACCTACCGGTTTTCTTCAATCGGCCCAAAAGTAAAGACTTTACCAAGAGCCAAGCGTTTACTTGAATAACAGGTTCCGTTTCTGAGTCTCCGGCAGGCATATGCGCCCTCGCAATAAGGCAGGAAGACGGACATAGGGTGCATGACGCCTCGCGCGGCTCTCGTTCTCCACCCAGGCCGTCGGAAGAAGAAACCTATCGGGCGGTTTCTTTTGTTGGTTCGCGGTGCATTTTTCGGGGAGAACGACTGGAGAAACCAACTGTTTCCAAGGTCGGAGCTCGCGAGTCCCTCGGCCGCATGCAAAATGATCAGCTGAACCCCCGCGAGGCGCACGCTGCGGTCATAAACCAACCAGCCGTGCGGTTTGCTAGGGTGTGCACGAGTCAGTATGGAGAATCCTGGGTGAATCGGACGGCTTTACGCCGGTTCCCCGCCCGCCCGGAGGAGGACACGATGGTGAAGCAGGCGCGAGCGGCTGTGACGCGTCAGGCCCTCATCTCGGCCGCGGCGGAGGTCTTCGGTGCCGACGGGTACGCGATGGCGACGCTTCCGGTCATCAGCGGCCGGGCCGGGGTGAGTTCGGGCGCCCTGCACTTCCACTTCCCCAACAAGGACGCGCTCGCGACCGCCGTGGAGGACGCCGCCGCGGCGGCCGCCCTCGCGCTGACCGAGGAGGCCGCGCGCACCGCCGAGGGCGGCCGGCTCCAGGAGCTCGTCGCCGCTGCGGGTCGGCTGATGGACGCGGTCGCCGACGATCCGGTCGTGCGCGCGGGCTTCCGGCTGGGCGGCGACCCCTCGCGCAAGAGCGAGGCCAAGCTCCATGACTGGTGGTACGAGTGGGTGCGCAACGTCCTCGTCCAGGCTCGCGCCGACGGGGAGTTGGCCGAGGACGTCTCGGCCGAGGACGCGGCGGTGGTCATTGTGGCGGCGACGCTCGGCCTGAAGACCCTCGGCGCGGCCGACCGGTACTGGCGGTCCGCGGAGCGGCTGGTCCAGCTGTGGTCGTTCGTGCTGCCGCGGCTGACCCCGGCGGAGTAGCGCCGCAGCCCCGGGCGGGGTGCTCCCGGGCGCCTAACCGCCGGCCGCTGCCGCGTCTCCGTCGCGTTGCCGGCACGTCCTCACCAGCGTCCTCACCCACGTTCTCGCCCACGCCCTCACCTCGTAAAACAGTCCGGGCGGTCTGGTAATTCGAGCCCTCGCTGTCTCGATGTGGACCCCCTCGGGTGCTCCAACTCCCTTCTTTTTGTCCGTTTTTGGGGAAACTTATCGGATCAAGGTGGTCGTCCCTCAAGGATCACTGGCGGTCCGCACGAGACTAAACAGGGCGCACGGTTTGGTATTGACATACCGCTCGTGCTGTTTTTAAATCGTTCCGTCAGCAGACGTTCCAGGCCGCGTCCCGGCGGCTTGGGGATGACGGGGAGACCGCGTGGACATCGACGTACTCGGCACGCTTGCCGTGCGGGAAATGGGCACTTCGATCACACCGACCGCGCCCAAGCCCCGGCAGGTGCTCGCCCTGCTGGCCCTGCACGCCGACGAGGTGGTGCCCGTGGGCACCCTCACCGAAGAGCTGTGGGGGAGCGAGCCGCCGCGCAGCGCCCGGCCCACCCTCCAGACCTACATCCTCCAGCTGCGCGAACTGATCACCGCCGCGCTCGACGAGCACGGCGACGACACCCGCACGGCCAAGGACGTCCTGCTCACCGTCCCTGGGGGCTACTTACTCAAGGGCGGCGAAGGCAGCCACGACGTGCAGGACTTCGAGCGGCTGGCCGGGATGGGATACCGGGCCATGGACGCCGAGGACTTCCCCGAGGGCGCGCGGCTGCTGCGCGAGGCGCTGGCCCTGTGGACCGGCCCCGCACTCGCCGACGTCCACACCGGGCCGCACCTCGACACCCAGATCAAGCGGCTGGAGGAGAGCCGGCTGTGCGCCCTGGACCAGCGCATCGAGGCCGACCTCAGACTCGGCCGCCACCGCGAACTGCTCTCCGAACTCACCGTCCTGCTCAGCAGGTACTCCACCCATGAGAGCCTGTGCGGCCAGTACATGCTGGCCCTCTACCGCTCCGGGCGGCGCGGCGAGGCGCTGGACGCCTACCAGCGGCTGCGCTCCACGCTGGTCCGCACGCTCGGGCTCGAACCCTCGCCCGCGCTGGCCAAGTTGCAGCGTTCCATCCTCATGGCCCGGCCCGAGGGCGTCGCGGGGGCGAGCGGAGTGCGGCTCGCCTGAGAGGGCAGCCGTACCGGCTGAGGGAGGGCAAGTGATGCGGCGCACGCGGGCTCAGGGCCCCGATGAGTGACGATCTGGTGCTTGCGGTGGTCCTCGCACCGGTGCCCGACGCCTCCGGCCCGTCCGTCGAGGCGGAGCTGTGCGGCCCCCTCGCCCCCGGTCCGGCCGAGGCGGTGGCGGCCCGGGTGACCCAGCGTCATGCGTACACGGTGACGGCGGAGCCGTCCGGACCCGGGCGCCTCACCCTGCGCGTCGCGCACGTGCGGGGCGGTCCGGCCCGGCCCGGAGCCGAGGTGTTCGCCGACGTCCTGGCGCTGGCGGGCGGCGCGCGCGACACCGTCACGGTGTCCGGGCACCAGCAGGACCTGATCCGCGCGGCCGTCGAGGAGCCGGCGGGCGGGCACGTCGGCCAGGTCGCCTGGAACTGGACGGGACCGGTCGACCTCGCCCGGTTCACCGCCGCCTGGCTGTCCGTCGCCGACCGGGAGACCGTCCTGCGGGCGGCCTTCGACTGGACGCACCTGCCCCGGCTGGTGCTGCACGACTGGGCCGCGATCGACGTCGTCCACCTCGCACACGGCGTCGTCTCCTGGAGCGACCTGATCGAGCGCGACCGCCTGCGCGGCTTCGCACCGCACCGCCCCGGCCTGCTGCGCGTGACCCTGATGGACGGGCCGCCCCGCCCCGGGGGCACCCGCGCGCCCACCCGGGTCCTGCTCACCTACCACCGGGCGCTGCTGGACGAGCGCGGAGTCCACCTGCTGCTGCGGGAGTTCTACCGGGCGTACGTCCGCGGGGGCGCCCTGCCCGGACGCGAGCGGCGCCCCGATGTGCGCGACCACGCCCGGTGGCTGGCCCGGCAGCGGACCGAGGGCGCCCGCGCCTACTGGGCGACGGCCACCGCGCCCCCGGAGACGGCCGCGCCCGAGGTCCCGGACGACGGGTCCCCGGCCGGGCCGCTCGGCACCGGACGCGTCCACCGGCGGTTGCGGCCGCCCCAGACCACCCGGCTGCGCACCTGGGCCGCGATGCGCGGCGCGGGGGAGTCCAGCGCCCTGCACGCCGTGTGGGCGCTGCTGCTGTACCGGGCGGCCGGTGCGGCCGGCCCGGTGCCGGTCAGCTTCGGCGTGCACCTGTCGGCCCGGGACATCCCGATGGAGGGCGCCGCGGGCATTCCGGGGCTGCTGGGCAACCCGCTGCCGATGACGGTCACCGTCGATCCCGCCGAACCGGTGGCCGGTCTTCTCGGGCAGGCGCGTGACGCCGCGCTGGACCTGGCCGTCCACGCCTGGGTGCCGGGCGACCGGGTCCGGGTCTGGACCGGCCGGAACCCCGACGCCGAACTCTTCGAGACCGGCATCGTGTTCGACAACCGGGTCGAGCTGCCCGCCGCGCTGCTGGCGGAGCTGCGCGCCCAGGACGTCGAGGTGGACGCCCCGCGCAGCATCAGCGCGCACCCCGGACTGCCGCTCACCCTCGCGGCCCGGCACGACGCGGACGGCGGGCTCGCCCTCACGGTGCGCTACGACCGTCGGTGCCTGGGGGACGTGGACGCGTCCGCGCTGCTCTCGCACTGCGTGCGCCTGCTGAGGTCGTTGCCGGACCACCGCGATCCGCAGTCCGCCGTCGGCGATCTCCTCGAACTCCTCCGAGGCTTCGAGGTGCCCCGTGTGCTGCCCCGGCCGCCCGTGCCGGAGGGCCCCGACGTGGCGGTGCTGCGCGCCGGGGACCCGTCGGCCGACACGATCGTGCTGGTGCGGACGCCGGGTGTGCCCGTGGGTGCGTACGAGGCCCTGGTCCGTCATCACCGGGGCCCGGAACGGATCGTGAGCCTGCGGGCGGCGCGGCCGGGGGATCCTTCCGCGCTGCCCAGGCTGCGGGGCACCGGGCGGCTGGTGCTGTGCGGTGCCGGGCCGGGGGGCGCTGCCGCGTACGAGATGGCCTGCGCGGCCGACGAGGGCACGGTGGCGGCCGTCGTCATGACGGGGGTCGGCAGCGGTCCGGGCTGTGCCGGTGCGCTGGCGACGGGGCTGAAGGCCGTGCGTGCGGGGAGCCGTTGACCGTTTGTCGAGCGGTTCTCCAGTGGAGCCGGAGCGGTGCTCCAGCGAGGTGGCCGATGCTGCCGTAAACGCTGGAGGTGGGGTATGGGCGGTCCGGGAACGGCGGTGTCCGCGTTGCGCATCGAGCGCGGGCGGGCCACCGAGGAGGAGCTCGCCGCGCTCACGGTGGTGCTGCTCGCCCTGCGCGCGGACGCCGACGGGCAGCGGGAGAAGGCCCCGGCCGGGCGCGTCCCGGGGTGGAGCCCGGAGCCCGTCTACCGAGCTCCGCGCAGCTGGCGATAGTGCGGCAACGCATTCCAGGAAGGGACCTGACGACATGTCGATGACCACTACCCCCGTCCCGGAACTGCTGGGGCAGGCCGGTCTCCGCGGCCGCGTGGCGGAACTGCGCGAGATCCACGCGGCGGCGGAGCGCGGGCCCGGTGACCGGGCGACCGAGGTGCAGCACGCCAAGGGCAAGCTGACGGCGCGCGAGCGCATCGACCTCCTCTTCGACCCGGGTTCCTTCCACGAGGTCGAGCAGTTGCGCCGCCACCGGGCGACGGGTTTCGGCCTGGAGGCGAAGAAGCCGTACACCGACGGTGTGGTCACCGGCTGGGGCACGGTGGAGGGCCGGACGGTCTTCGTGTACGCGCACGACTTCCGGATCTTCGGCGGGGCGCTGGGCGAGGCCCACGCGACGAAGATCCACAAGATCATGGACATGGCCATCTCGGCCGGTGCGCCGCTGGTCTCCCTGAACGACGGCGCGGGCGCCCGTATCCAGGAGGGCGTCTCGGCGCTGGCGGGGTACGGCGGCATCTTCCAGCGCAACACCAAGGCTTCGGGCGTGATTCCGCAGATCAGCGTGATGCTCGGCCCCTGCGCGGGTGGTGCGGCCTACAGCCCCGCCCTGACGGACTTCGTGTTCATGGTCCGTGAGACCTCGCAGATGTTCATCACCGGTCCGGACGTCGTGAAGGCGGTCACCGGCGAGGAGATCACGCAGAACGGCCTGGGCGGAGCCGATGTGCACGCGCGGACCTCGGGCGTCGCGCACTTCGCGTACGACGACGAGGAGACCTGCATCGCCGAGGTCCGCTACCTGTTGTCCCTGCTGCCGCAGAACAACCGCGAGAACCCGCCCGTGGCACCGACCGCCGACCCGGCCGACCGTCGCTCCGACGCCCTCCTCGAGCTGGTGCCGGTGGACGGCAACCGCCCGTACGACATGGCGGAGGTCATCGAGGAGCTGGTGGACGACGGCGAATACCTGGAGGTCCACGAGCACTGGGCGCGCAACATCATCTGCGTCCTGGCCCGGCTGGGCGGTGAAGTGGTGGGCATCGTCGCCAACCAGCCGAAGACGCTGGCCGGGGTACTCGACATCGAGGCGTCCGAGAAGGCCGCCCGCTTCGTGCAGCTCTGCGACGCCTTCAACATCCCGATCGTGACGCTCCTCGACGTGCCCGGCTTCCTGCCCGGCGTGGACCAGGAGCACGGGGGGATCATCCGGCACGGCGCCAAACTGCTGTACGCGTACTGCAACGCCACCGTGCCCCGTATCTCGCTGATCCTGCGCAAGGCGTACGGCGGCGCCTACATCGTCATGGACAGCCAGTCCATCGGTGCGGACCTCACCTACGCCTGGCCCACCAACGAGATCGCCGTGATGGGCGCGGAGGGCGCCGCCAACGTCATCTTCCGGCGGCAGATCGCGGAGGCCGAGGACCCCGGGGCGATGCGCGCCCGCATGGTCAAGGAGTACAAGACCGAGCTGATGCACCCTTATTACGCCGCCGAGCGGGGGCTCGTCGACGACGTCATCGACCCGGCCGGGACGCGCGAGGTGCTGATCGCCTCGCTCGCGATGCTCCGTACGAAGCACGCCGACCTGCCGGCCCGCAAGCACGGAAACCCTCCGCAGTAGAGGCTCCCTTGATCCCCCTTGTAAACAGGGCACGCGGTTTGGTATTGACAAACCGCGTGCCCTGTTTTTAGCTTCGCTGATGACTCATGCGTGAAAAGGGGGAGCACCATGGACATCGAAGTACTGGGCGCGCTGGTCGTCACCGAGGGCGGGATCTCGGTCACCCCGACGGCGCCGAAGGCCCGGCAGGTACTGGCGCTCCTGGCCGTGCACGCCGACCGCGTCGTCTCCGTATCCGACCTGATCGAAGAGCTGTGGGGCGACAACCCGCCGCGCAGCGCGCGTACCACCTTGCAGACCTACGTGTTGCAGGTGCGGGAGCTCATCGCCGCGGCCCTGGCACAGGCCCCGGGTGACGCCGCGTCGCGTACCGCCAAGGACGTCCTGGTCACCACGCCCGGCGGGTACCTGCTGGACACCTCGGGCGGCACCGTCGATGTCCGCGAGTTCGAGCGGCTCGCCGGCTGCGGCTACCGCACGGGCGACGCGGGCGACTTCCCGCGCGCCGCGCGCGAACTGCGGGACGCGCTCGCGCTGTGGACCGGGTCCGCCCTCGTGGACGTACGGACGGGGCCGCGGCTGGACATGGAGATCCGGCGCCTGGAGGAGACCTGGCTCTGCGCCCTCGACCGGCGCATCGACGCCGACCTGCGCCTCGGCCGCCACCGTGAGCTGCTGAGCGAACTCACGGTCCTGGTCAGCCGCTACCGCACGCACGAGAACCTGCACGCCCACTACATGGTCGCCCTGCACCGCTCGGGCCGGCGCAGCGAAGCGCTGGACGCCTACCACCGGCTGCGGGCCAGGCTCGTCGGTGAGCTGGGGCTCGAGCCATCCGCAGGGCTGCAACGACTGCAGCGCTCCATTCTGAAGGCCGGGTCCGCACCGGCACCCGGGACGGCCGCCGCCGACACCGGCGAGCGGCTGACCCAGGTCGGCTGAACGCGGCGGACCCACGGTCCTGGGAGGGCTGAATGCAGGAGAGGTCGGAACGCACCAGGCGACGGCTCGTCGACGCGGCGGCGGAGCTGCTCACCCGGAGCGGGTACGCGAGCGCCACGCTCGGCCAGATCGCGGCCGCCGCGGGCGTGACCAAGGGCGCGCTGTACTTCCACTTCCCGTCGAAGGAGGCGCTGGCCGACGCGGTGGCGCTGCACGGCCGTACCCTGCTCGGGGCGTTCCTGGACGAGCGGCGGGCCACCGGCGACGGGCCGGTGCAGCGCCTCATCGACCTGACGCACTGGCTGACCCTGGCCCGGTGCGAGGACCCGGTCGCCCGGGCCGCGTTCCGGCTGGCCGACGACGGTGTGGCGGGTCCGGCCGGGACCGGCGGCCTGCGCCGGGTGTGGCTCGCCGAGGCCCGGCGCCTGCTGGACGAGGCCGAGGCGGCGGGGGAGCTGGCCGGGGACGCCCGGGGCGGCGGCGCCGAGGCGCTCCTCGCCGCCGTGTTGTACGGGGTGGCGCCGCCCGGTACGGACCAGTCCGCCGGGGCGCGGCCGGGGGACGGCGGGACGCTGTGGCGGCTGCTGCTGCCGGCGCTCGTGGGCCCCGGGCGGACCGGCCGCTACCGCACGGCGCCGCCCCGGCCCCGGGCCGAGGCCGTGCGGGCCGCGTGACATGTACTCCGCCCCCGCCGATGTCCTGGCCACGCTGACCGGCCTGCTGGCCGACGTCACCCGGCGCGACGCGTGCACCCTGCGCCCCTGGCAGCCGTTCCCGGAGATCGGTCTGGACTCGCTGCTCGGCACGGAGTTCGTGGCGACCGTCAACGCCCGCTTCGGCACCGCCATCAAGGGCGCGGCCGTCCTGGACCACCCCAGCCTGGAGGCGTTCGCCGTGCACGTGGCACGGGAGGCGGGGTGCGGGCCGGTCCCCGCACCCGTCGCCGCCCCGGCCGCGCCGCCGTGCCGTCTGCTGCCGTCCGCCGACGAGCTGCGTGACGAGCTGGCGCAGATCCTGGCCTGCGATCCGTGGGACCTGGACCCGTGCACCCCGTTCAGCGATCTGGGCGTCGACGCCCGGGCGGGCGCGGAGTTCATGACGGCGGTCAACCGGCTGTACGGGCTACGGGAGCGGGCCGTCGTCCTCCACGACCACCCGGACCTCACCGCGCTCGCCGCTCACCTCGCCGCCGCCTGACGAGACACCCCTATGCGCCCGCTGTCGCCGCGTTCAGCCGGCGGGTCAGCTCCAGCTGCTGCCTGCTCAGCTCGTCCACCCGGCGGCGCAGCCGGTCCAGTTCGTCCAGGACGCCGGGGGCCACGAGGCCGGGGGAGTGGGTGAGCACCGACTCCAGGCGGCCGCGCAGCGCCGGGCCCGGTTCGATGCCGAGGGCGGCGACCAGGCGGCGCCGGGCCCGCTCGTACACGCCGATGGCCTCCGCCTGGCGGCCGCTGCGGTACAGGGCGACCATGAGCAGGTCGTAGAAGCGCTCGCGCAGCGGGTGGTCGGCGGTCAGCCGTTCCAGGTCGCCGATGCACTCGCCGTGCCGTTCGCAGCGCAGCCGCGCCTCGTACAACGCCTCCAGCGTCGTGAGCCGCATCTCGTCCAGCCGGTCGGCCTCCGCCGCGCACACCGGCCCGCGGCGGCAGTCCTGCAACGCCGGTCCGCGCCACAACTCCAGGGCGCCGTGCAGCATGTTGGCCGCCCGGCCCGGGTCGGTGGCGACGGCCGCCCGCCCCTCGGCCGAGCGCCGGGTGAAGCGCAGGACGTCGGTGGAGGCGTCGCCCAGGTCGAGCAGGTAGCCCGTCGGCAGGGTGCTGATCCAGGCATGGCCGTAGTCGCCGGGCGCGGGCAGCAGCCGCCGCAGCCGGGCCACATGGGCCTGGAGGGCGTTCGCCGCGTTGCCGGGAGGTGCCCCGTCCCACAGCTCCGCCGCCAGCCGGTCCACGTCGAGCAGCACCCCGGCGTGGGTGACGAACGCGGCGAGCAGCGCCCGCTGCTTGGAGCCGGCCGGGACGATGTCCGCGCCCCCGGCCGTGTCGTGGACCATGACCGGGCCCAGCAGCCGGAACTCCACGGGGCTGTGCGCGGCGGCGGCCCGCGCCGCCTTCGGGCGCGGAGTGGCGAGGACGCTCATCGGGTGGCTCTCCCTCGGAATCCGGTCACGGCATGGACGGTAACGACCACCCGATGGCCGGGGGAGACCGCCCGAGCGCCCCTCCAGTCGTCGTCTGCGTGTTCTTGAGGCGGCGCTCCGGGGGCCGCAATCAGGCCGCAATGCCTGCTTGGAAGGCTGCTCGAACGCCGATCGAGAGAATGAGGCGCACGGTGTGCCCGGGGCTAGCGTGCCTGGCGCCGACGGCTTTCGGCCACGGGGGCGAAGGCGCCGGCGCACGCGATCACGGCCGGGCCCACCCCGGCCGGTCCTTGGGGAGGCCACCGTGCGCATACAGGTTCTGGGTCCGTTGAGTGCCGAGGTCAACGGGATGTCGATCGTGCCCACCGCGGGCAAGCCGCGACAGCTCCTCGCGCTGCTCGCCTTCCATCCGGGCCGCGTCGTGCCCGTGCCCACCCTCATGGAAGAGATATGGGGCAGCAACTCGCCGCAGAGCGCCATGACCACCCTTCAGACGTACATCCTCCAGTTACGCCGCCGGCTCGGCACCGCCATGGGGCCCGACACCCCCGGCTCCGCCAAGGATGTCCTGGCCACCCGGCACGGCGGCTATCTGCTCCAGGTCCCGCCGGACGCCGTCGACGTGCACCGTTATGAGGAGCTGGTGACGGCCGGGCGCGGCGCCTTCGACCGGGGCGAGGACGCCCGGGCCTCGTCGCTGTTCGGCGAGGCGCTCGCCATGTGGCAGGGCTCGGCGCTGGTGGACGTACGGCTGGGCCCGGTCCTCGACATCGAGGTGATGAGGCTGGAGGAGTCGCGCCTGGTCACCGTCGAACGGCGTATCGACGCGGATCTGCGCTGCGGCCGGCATACCGAGGTCCTCGCCGAACTCACCGACCTGATCATGCGTCATCCCCAGCACGAGGGGCTGCACTCGCAGGCGATGGTCGCCCTCTACCGGTCGGGACGCCAGGCCACCGCCCTCGACGTCTACCGCAGGCTGAGGCTGCGGCTCGTGGAGGAGCTGGGCGTCGAGCCGTCGCCACAGATGCAGCGGCTCCACCGGGCCATGCTCACGGTCGACCCGGCGCTCGACGTGCTCAGCGGGCCGCGCGGGCTGTCCACGTTCGATTTGTACGCGGCCTGAGCTCGGGTCCAGCACCGTTCGAGTGGGAGTTGCCAGGCTGCGGTCGGGGAGGGCCCAGGCCGAGGGCCCGGACTCCTACGCGAGAGGACGGCCCATGTCCGACGAACGGCCCGTACGGCTCCACTGCTTCGCGCACGCCGGAGCGGGCGTCTCCGCCTTCTACGGCTGGGGCCCGCGCCTCGGCCCCGGCGTCGAGACCGTGCCGCACCTGCTGCCCGGCCGCGAACGCCGGCGCTCCGAGCCGCGCCTCACCCGCCCCGCGGACCTGCTCGCCGACCAGCTGCCCCACTTCACCGGCGAGAACGGCGAGAGCGGCGGAGCGCCGTACATGCTCTACGGGCACAGCCTCGGCGCCCTCGTCGCGTACAGCGTCACCCGGGCCCTGCACGAGGCGGGGCGCCCGGGGCCCGCGCTGCTCGTCGTCGGCGCCTGCCCGCCGCCCGACGAGCTGTCCGCCCTGGCCGACCAGTGCCGGGCGGGCGACGAGGAGTTGCTGCGCCTGCTCGGCGAGGCCAACGCCCTGCCCGCGCGCGCCCGGCCCGGTGACTTCTGGCACCAGGTCGTCCTGCCGGTGCTCCGCGACGACCTCGTCCTCGCCCACGAGCTGCGGACGGCCGCCCGCGAACCCTCGACGGCCGGGCCGCTCACGGTCCCCGTCCTCGCGGTGGCCGGTGCGGACGACCCGCTGGCGCAGCCGGAGGCCATGGCGCAGTGGCGCGCCTGGACCACCGGCCCGTTCGCCGTCCGCACCGTGCCCGGCGACCACTTCTTCCTGCGGGGCCACGACCTGCCCCGTCTGGTGGGCCGCGCCGCACGCGTGGTGCGCCGCCTCGCCCCGCAGCCGGCGGGTGTCCGATGAGGCGGGTCGTCATCACCGGGATCGGGGTGGTCGCCCCGGGCGGCACCGGCACCGCCGCGTTCTGGTCGCTGCTGACGGAGGGCCGCACCGCCACCCGCCGCATCACCCGCTTCGACGCCACGTCGTTCCGGTCCCGGATCGCCGCCGAGGCCGACTTCGACCCCGCGCACCACGGCTTCGACGCCGCCGACGTCCACCGCCTGGACCGGGTCGCGCAGTTCGCGCTCACCGCCGCCCGCGAGGCCGTCGCCGACAGCGGCCTCGACTTGGCGGCCGGGGGCGAGCGCACCGGCGTCTCGCTGGGCACCGCGGTCGGCTGCAGCAGCGGGCTCGACGAGGTGTACGCGCAGGTCAGCGAGGGCGGCGCACACTGGCTGCTGGACCCGGCCCGCGCGGAGGAACGGCTCGGCGACTACCTCGTGCCGAGCTCCGTGGCCGCCGAGGTGGCCCGGGACGCCGGGGCGCTCGGTCCCGTCGCCGTCGTCTCCACCGGGTGCACCTCCGGCCTGGACTCGCTCGGGCACGCCGCGGAGCTCGTCCGGGAGGGCAGCGCCGATGTGATGCTGGCCGGGGCATCCGAGGCGCCGATCACCCCGATCACCCTGGCCTCCTTCGACGCGATCCGGGCCACCTCCGCGCGCAACGACGAGCCGGAGACGGCCTCGCGCCCCTTCGACCGGACCCGGGGCGGCTTCGTCCTCGGCGAGGGCAGCGCCGTACTCGTCCTTGAGGAGTACACGCACGCGGTACGCAGGGGGGCGCACGTGTACGCGGAGATCGCGGGGTTCGCCAGCCGCTCGAACGCGTACCACATGACCGGACTGCGCCTGGACGGGCGGGAGATGGCGGAGGCCGTCCGGATCGCCCTGGACGAGGCGCGGCTCGACCCGACCGCCGTGGACTACGTCAACGCGCACGGCTCGGGCACGAAGCAGAACGACAAGCACGAGACGGCCGCCTTCAAGGCGAGCCTGGGCGAGCACGCCTACCGGGTGCCCGTCAGCTCCATCAAATCGATGATCGGGCACTCGCTCGGTGCGATCGGCTCGCTGGAGATCGCCGCGTGCGCGCTGGCCATCGAGCACGACACCGTGCCGCCCACCGCCAATCTGCACGAGCCCGACCCGAGCTGCGACCTCGACTACGTACCGCTCGTCGCCCGCGAGCAGCGCACCGACGCCGTGCTCAGCGTCGGCAGCGGATTCGGCGGCTTCCAGAGCGCGATGGTGCTCACCGCACCCCGGACGGAGGCCCGCCGATGACCGTCACCGCCCCGGAGAAAGACGTATCAGCCCGTACCGCGACCGCGGCCGTCACCGGCATCGGGATCGCCGCACCCGGCGGCGTCGGCACCGAGACCTGGTGGTCGGCGGTCCTGCGCGGGCACCGCGCGATCGGCCCCGTCACCCGCTTCGACGCCTCCGGTTACCCGGCCGTCCTCGCCGGTGAGGTCACCGGCTTCGAGGACGCGGCGCACGTGCCGGCCAAGCTGCTGCCGCAGACCGACCGGGTGACCCGGCTCGCCCTCGCGGCGGCGGCCGAGGCCATCACCGGCGCGGACATCGACCCGTCGGCCCTGCCCGAGTACGGCATGGGCGTCGTCACCGCCAACGGCGCGGGCGGCTTCGAGTTCGGCCAGCGCGAGCTGCAGGAGCTGTGGAGCAAGGGCAGCCGCTACGTCGGCGCCTTCCAGTCCTTCGCCTGGTTCTACGCCGCCAACTCCGGGCAGATCTCCATCCGGCACGGCCTGCGCGGCCCCAGCGGAGTCGTCGTCTCCGAGCAGGCGGGCGGCCTCGACGCGATGGCCCAGGCCCGGCGCCAGCTGCGCAAGGGCGGCCGGGCCGTCCTCACCGGCGGCTTCGACGCGACGGTGTGCCCGTGGGGCTTCACCGCCCAGCTGGCCGCCGGGGGCCTGAGCACCCGGCGCGACCCGGCCGACGCCTACCTGCCGTTCTCCGCCGACGCCTCCGGGCACGTCGTGGGGGAGGGCGGCGCCCTGCTCGTCGTGGAGGACGGCGATGCCGCGCACGCCAGGGGGGCGCGCGTCCTCGGCACCGTCGAGGGCTGCGCCGCCACCTTCGACCCGGCGCCCGGACGCGGCGCGCCCCGGCTGCTCGACGCCGCCCGCCTCGCCCTCGCCGACGCCGGGGTCGACGCGGCCGACGTGGACGTGGTCTTCGCGGACGCCGCCGGGGACCGGGACGCCGACCGCGCCGAGGCCGCCGCGCTCACCGCGCTCTTCGGCCCGTACGGGGTGCCGGTGACGGCCCCGAAGTCGCTGTTCGGGCGCCTCGGTTCGGGCGGGTCCGCCCTCGATCTGGCGGCCGCCCTGCTCGCCCTGCGCGACCAGGTCGTCCCGCCGGGCGCACCGGTCGGGCGGCTCGCCGACGACTGCCCCGTGGACCTGGTGACCGGCGCGCCCCGCCCGGCTCGGCTGCGGCACGCGCTGGTCCTGGCCCGGGGCCGGGGCGGCTTCAACGCGGCCGCGGTCGTGCGCGCGCCCCGCGCGTGAGCGCCGTACACCTCTGCGCACCACCCGAACGCACACCCGTACCAGGAGGGGAACACCGTGGACCGCCTGACCCTGACCGACCTTGCCGCCCTGCTGCGCGAAGCCGCCGGCAGCGACGAGGGCGTGCCGCTGGACGAGGCCGCCCTGGACACCCTCTTTCTCGACCTGGGCTACGACTCGCTGGCCCTGCTCCAGGTCACCGGCATCGTGGAGCGCGACCACGACGTGGCCTTGGACGAGGAGGCGCTGGACGAGGCGCAGACCCCGCGCGCGTACCTCGACCTCGTCAACGGGGCGCCGGACGCCCGGTCGGCGGCCTGAATGACGGACGGCCGGCTCAGCGAGATCGCCGACGGTGTCCATGCCCACGTCCAGGGCGACGGCGGCTGGTGTCTGAACAACTCCGGGCTGCTCGCCGACGGAGGTGAGAGCGCGCTGATCGACACCGTCGCCACCCTGGACCGGGCCCGCGCCCTGCGCGCCCGGGTCCTGGCGGTGACGGCCGGGCCGCCCCGCTACCTGGTCAACACGCACTTCCACGGCGACCACACCTTCGGCAACTGCGTCTTCCCGGAGGCGGTCGTCGTCGGCCACGCACGGGCCAGGGACGAGGCCGCCGCGGCGGGGCTGCACCTGACGGGGCTCTGGCCCGAAGTGCGCTGGGGGGACCTGGAAGTCGTGGTCCCGCAGGTCACCTTCGAGGAGCGGATGACGCTGTACGTGGGGGAGTTGCGGGCCGAACTCCTGCACGTGGGGCCCGCGCACACCTGCGGCGACACCGTGGTGTGGCTGCCCGGGCCGCGCGTCCTGTTCGCCGGTGACGTGGTGATGAACGGCGTCACCCCGTTCTGCCCCATGGGCTCGGTCAGCGGCTCCCTGCGCGCCCTCGCCGCCCTGCGCGCCCTGGAACCGCTCACGGTCGTCCCCGGGCACGGGCCCGTCGGCGGCCCGGAACTCCTCGACGCCGACGCGGCGTACTTCCGCCGCCTCCAGGAGCTCGCCCGCGCGGGCGTCGCCGCCGGGCTGACCCCGTACGACGTCGCCCGGGAGGCCGGGCCCGGCCCGTACGCCGGGCTCCTGGACTCCGAGCGGCTGGTGCCCAATCTGCACCGGGCGTACGCGGAGCAGCGCGGCGCCCTCCCGGGCGCGCCCCTCGACATCGGGGCGCTGTTCCGGGAGATGGCGCGGTACCACGGCGGTCTGCCGGTCTGCCGCGCCTGACGCCCTCGCGCATCCCTCAGACGAGCACCGGGGCCGGGTAGCCGGCCGTGAGGTCGTCCCGCGACACCACGCGGCTGCGGACCCGTAGCCGGCCCCGGCAGCGCACCAGTTCGTCCGCCATCACACAGAACCGCGACACCACCGGCACACCGCCCCGGGGCGTCGCGAAGACCAGCGCGTAGGCGCGGGTGTGCAGGACGCCGCCGGGGCGGACGTCCACGTCGAGCATGCCGATCCAGTGGCGCAGCTGCCCGCCCTCGCGCTCCTGCCGGGCCCGGTTGTGGTGGACGTTGGCGGCCAGCTCCGCGCGTCCGTGCACCGGGCTGTCCAGCGTGGGCACGCTGAACACGGCGTCCTCGGTGAAGGTGGCGGCCCAGCGCTCGGCCTCGTGGCGGTCGAAGAGCTGCATCTGGTGGGCGTAGAACTGCTGCACCTCGGCGTACAGCGAACCGAAGTCCGAGGTGTCCGGCGCGTGTCCGGTGAGGTGCGTGGTGTCGGCCGTCATCGTGTCTTCCTTTTCCTCCGCAGGGGTCTTCGGGCGGTTCTCCGTCACCTTCCGTGGTGCTGATCGAGCGCTCTTCGAAGATTCCTCAAGCGCACCGGCGGAGGGTGAAGGCAATCCGGAGGTAAAGGCCGCCGGTGGACGACGGAAGGGGACCCCGGTGCGCGACACCCCGTACAGCGACCTCCCGGTGGACGGACTGCTGCGGCGCGCCGCGTGGCGCGACCCCGACGGCACCGCCGTGCGCACCGCGACCCGCGTGCTGCGCTTCGCCGAACTCGACGCCTACGCCGACCGGATTGCCGGCTGGCTCTCCTCGGCGGGCGCCGGCCGCGGCACCCGGGTCGGGGTCACCCACACCCTCACCCCGGAGTTCGCCGCCGCGTACCACGGGGTCATGCGGGCCGGGGCCACCGTCGTGCTGGTCAACCCGCTGCTCCCGCCGGAGGGGCTGCACCACGTGCTCGGCACCTCGGGCGCCGAGATCGTCCTCGCGCCCGCCGCCACCGCCGCGTCCCTCACGCGGATCGCGCCCGGGCTGCCCGCCCTGCGCACCGTCGTGGTCGTGGACGCCCCCCACGGGCGGGCGCCCGCCGGAACCGTCCCCCTGCACGAGCTGATCGCCGGGGCGCGGCCGTACGCCGGGCCCGCCGCGTCGCCGGACGACGTGGCGTGCGTGCAGTTCACCACCGGGACCACCGGCGCCCCCAAGGGCGTCCTGCTGACCCATCGCAACGTCGTCGCCAACGCCTGGCAGACCGCCGACGCACACGGCCTGACCGGCGCTTCGGTGACCCTCAACCACCTGCCGCTCTACCACGTCATGCACCTGAACTCGGCCCTGTACGCGGGCGCGTGCCAGGTCCTCTGCCAGGACCCCGACCCCTTCGCGTCGCTCGGCGCCGCCGCCGACGCGGGGGCCACGCATTACTACGGGCTGCCCGCCCGGCTGCACGCCCTGGCCGCCGATGAGCGCCTGGCGGCGGGCGGTGCGCCGGACGGGCTGCGGCTGACCGCGGTGCTCTCCGGCGGATCTGCGCTGCGGCCGCAGACGGCGCGCGTCCTGGAGGAACGGCTCGGCGTGCCCGTCATCCAGGGCTACGGCATGGCCGAGCTGTCCCCGCTCACGCACAGCCAGCGGCCCGGCCGCTACCGGTCCGGCACCGTCGGCTCCGTCGTCGCGGACACCGAGTGCCGCATCGTGGACCTCACGACCCGGCGCCCGCTCGGCCCCTGGTCGGTCGGCGAGGTCCTGGTGCGCGGGCCGCAGCTGATGGCCGGATACCTGGGCGAGGAGCATCCCGCCCGGGTCGACGCGGACGGCTTCTTCGCCACCGGGGACGTCGGCCGCCTGGACGACGAGGGCAACCTCAGCCTGGTCGACCGGCTCGCCGACGTCTTCAAGTACGACAACGAGATCGTCTCGCCCAGCCGCATCGAGCGGATCCTCGCCGACGACCCCCGGGTCGCCGACTGCCTGGTCGCGGACTGGCCCGACCCCGAGCACGGGGCCCTGGTGTGGGCCGGGATCGTGCTGCGCGAGGACGCCGGGGTGGAGGGCGACCCGTACGGCCACGGCGTGCTCGACGTGCTGGACGCGATCACCGAGCGCGCCAACGACCGCCTCGGCCGCTTCGAGCAGATCCGCTTCGCCGAGGCGATCGACACCGTGCCGCGCACCCCCACCGGGAAGCCCCGGCGCCGCGCCGTACGCCAGAAGCTGCGCGCCAGCGCCGCGCTGTGACCGCCCGACCGTCCGCCCCCGACCCGGGAGACCGACCATGGTGAACTCCGGCACGGAGCCGGCCGCCCCGCCGCAGGTGCTGATCGCGGGCGCCGGCCCCGTCGGCCTGACCGCCGCCCACGAACTGGCCCGCCGCGGCCTGCGGGTCCGCCTCGTCGACGCGGCCCCAGCACCCGCACGCACCAGCCGCGCCGTCGCCACGCACCCGCGCACCCTGGAGACGTACGACCAGATGGGCGTCGTCGACGCCGTGCTCGCCCGGGGCCGCCGGAACGCCGCCTTCACCATGTACGCCGAGGGCCGCCGCCTGGTCCGCCTCCAGGCCGACTACGCGTCGATGCCCACCGCGTACCCCTTCACGCTGATCATCGGCCAGACCGAGACGGAGGCCGTGCTGCGCGAGGCGGTGGCCCGGCTCGGCGTCGACATCGAGTGGGGCGTCCGGCTCACCGGCCTCGACCAGCACCCGGACGGGGTGCGCGTGACGCTGGAGGACGCCGACGGCGCCCGGAGCACCGCGGACGTCTCCTGGCTCGTCGGATGCGACGGCGGCCACAGCACCGTCCGCAAGCTCCTCGGCCTGGAGCTCGCCGGTACCAGCAGCGAGACCTGGATGCTCGCCGACGTGCCCGTCACGATGGACCTGCCGCCCGACACCATCTACTGGGCGCACACCGGCGGACAGGCCCTGATGATGGTGCCGTACGCGCGCGAGGGGCACTGGCGCCTCCTCGACACCGTGCCGGACCGCGACCCCGCCGGTGCGGAGGAACGCCTCGGCGCGAAGCTGTCCAAGGGCCTGGGCCGTCAGGTCACCGTCGGTCCCAGCGAGTGGACGTCCGTCTTCACGTTCCAGCAGCGCAGGGTCGACCGGATGCGCGAGGGGCGGGTCTTCGTCGCGGGCGACGCCGCCCATGTGCACAGCCCCGCCTCGGGCCAGGGCATGAACACCGGCATCCAGGAGGCGTACAACCTCGCCTGGAAGCTCGCCCAGGTCGAACAGGGCCACGCGGCGGACCGGTTGCTCGACAGCTACGGCGCCGAGCGCGTGCCCATCGGCGCCGCCCTGCTCGACTCCACCCGCACCGCCACCGTCCTGGTGCAGCTGAAGAACCTGCTCGCCGCGGCCGTGCTGCCCGTCGTCTTCACCGTCGTACGCAACGTCACCCCGCTGCGCCGCGCCATTCAGCGCAAGGTCCTCGGCGGGATGTCCGGGCTGCGCATCGGCTACGGCGACTCGCCGCTCACCACCGCGGGGACCGCCGCCACCGGGCCCGCCCCGGGCGGCCGCGCCCGGGCCGTCGTGCTGGACGGCCTGGAGCCCACCGTGCGCGAGGCGTTCACCGCCGAACTGCGGGACGTGCGGTGGAGCCTGCTGCTCGGGGCGGGCGGCTCCGGACCCGGCGACGTGCCCGTGGGCGTCGCCGTCACCGCGGCCGCCCAGTACGCCGAATGGCTCTCCGTGCGCACCCTCGGCGGCCGCGCCGACGGCTCCGAAGGCCCCGCGCCCCTCGCCGACCCCGGCGCCACGCTGCGCACCGCGCTCGGCCTGCGCCCCGGCTCCTGGCTCCTGGTGCGCCCCGACGGATACGTCGCCGCGCGCGGCCCGGTGCTCAGCCGGACCGCGCTCGACCGCGCCCTCACCCCCGTCGGGCCGTCCGCCCCGCTCGCGCTGCCGGCCCGCGTGGAGCCGCGCGCCGTTTCCGTACACCCGGCCACGACGAAGGAGCACCGCTCATGACCGCCACCCCCGAGACCCGTCCCGTCGCCCTGGTGACCGGCGGTACCAGCGGCATCGGCTTGGAAGTGGTCCGTACGCTCGGCCGCGCCGGACACCGGGTCTTCCTGTGCGCCCGCACCGACGCGGCCGTCAAGGAGACCGTCGACGCCCTGCGCGACGAGGGCCTCGACGTCTCCGGGCAGGCCGCCGACGTGCGGTCCCGCGAGGACGTCGCCGCCCTGGTGCGCGCCGCCGTCACCGCGTACGGGCCGCTCACCGTCCTCGTCAACAACGCCGGGCGCAGCGGGGGCGGGGTGACCGCCGAGCTGACCGACGAGCTCTGGTACGACGTCATCGACACCAACCTCAACAGCGTGTTCCTGGTGACCCGTGAGGCCCTGGCGAACGGCGGGCTCCAGGACGCCGCCGCCCGGGGGCGGATCATCAACATCGCCTCCACCGCCGGAAAGCAGGGCGTCCTGCTCGGCGCCCCGTACAGCGCCTCCAAGCACGGCGTCGTCGGCTTCACCAAGGCGCTCGGCCGCGAGCTGGCACCGACCGGGGTCACCGTCAACGCCGTCTGCCCCGGCTACGTCGAGACCGCGATGGCCCAGCGGGTGCGCGCGGGATACGCCGCCGCCTGGGACACCACCGACGAGGACGTCCTCGCCCGGTTCGAGGCGAAGATCCCGCTCGGGCGCTACTCCACCCCGGAGGAGGTCGCGGCCCTGGTCGGCTACCTGACGTCCGGGCCCGCCGCCTCCATCACGGCGCAGGCCCTCAACGTCTGCGGCGGCCTGGGCAACTTCTGACCCTCCCGGACCGCCCGCGCCGCGCGGGCGGGGTCCACGAACAACCGAGAAAGAGGTGTGTGGTGTCGGACGTACGTGTGCACCGGACGAGGCACAGTGTCGACGTGGACGCCCAGCCGGGCGTCGTCTACGGGCTGATCGCGGACGCCGAGCGCTGGCCGCTGTTCTTCCCGCCCAACGTGCACGTGGAGCGGCTTGAGTTCGACGGGCGCGACGAGCGGCTGCGCATGTGGGCGACCGCCAACGGCGACGTGCGGTCCTGGCTCTCCGAGCGCACCCAGGACCCGGCGGCGCGCCGCATCACCTTCCGGCAGACCCGGCCGCAGGCCCCGGTCGAGACCATGGAGGGCACCTGGATCGTGGAGGAACGCCCCGGCGGGGGCACCCGGCTGGTCCTGCTGCACGACTTCACCGTCGCCGGGGACCGCCCCGGGGACGTGGAGTGGGTCGAGACCGCGTGCGACACCAACTCCCGCGCGGAGCTGGCCAGTCTGAAGGGGATCGCGGAGCGCTGGACCCTGCTGGACGACCTCGTCCTGTCCTTCGAGGACTCGGTGCGCGTCCACGGCCCCGCCGAGCTGGTCTACGACTTCCTCTACCGCGTCGGCGACTGGCCCGAGCTGGTCCCGCACGTCTCGTGCCTCGACTTCACCGAACCGGCCCCCGGCGTCCAGGTCATGGCGATGGACACCGTCACCGCGGACGGCAGTACGCACACCACCGAGTCCGTCCGCATCTGCTTCCCGCACGCCGGGCGCATCGTCTACAAGCAGACCGCCACCCCCGCCCTGATGGAGGCGCACACCGGCGAGTGGTCCGTGGTGCCCGACGCGACCGGCGTCACCGTCGTCTCCCAGCACACCGTCGTCCTCCGCGAGACCGCCGTCGAACAGGTCCTGGGCGCGGGCGCCGGACTGCCCGAGGCCCGCCGTTACGTACGCGAGGCGCTGGGCCGCAATTCGACGGCCACGCTCAACCTGGCGAAGCGGCACGCGGAGACCGCGATCCGCATGCTGTGAGACACCCCTGGGCTGTGTCCGGAGCGGTTCCCGAGCCGTTCTCCACCGCGTCGCGAGCGGCCGCCCGCAGGGTCGAGCCACGCCCACCCGCACCCCGTGCCCGTACGACGAAGGAGGCGGACGCCGCCGTCATGACCACCCTCGCAGAGATCCCCGGGCGCCCCGCCGCCTCCTCCCCCGCCCCGGACCGTGCGGACGCGGACGCCCTCGCACGGGCGCGACGCCTGGAAGCACGGCTCGGCGACCCCTACGACCCCGGCAACCCGCACGGGTTCGCCGCCCTGTTCGACGCCGACGCCCGCAGCACCCCGCCCGAGGCGACCGAGGCCCTGCTCACCGAGGCGGGGCTCGGCGCCGAGTTCGTGCCCACCGCGCTGGGCGGCCTGCTGACCCGCGCCGATCTGCTGGCCCGGGCCCTGCGGCCGGTGTTCCGGCGCGACCTGGGGCTCGGCATGGGCCACGGCCTCATCTCGCTGTTCGCGGCGGGCGCCGTGTGGGCGGCGGGGGACGAGCCGCAGCGCCGTGAGACCGCCCGGCTGCTGCTCGGCGGCGGCCGGATCGCGATCCTGCACCACGAACTCGCCCACGCCAACGCCATCCTGCGCCACGAGTTCACCGCCCGCCCGGCCCCCGGCGGCCGCCTGATCAGCGGCCGCAAGGACGTCATCCTCAACGCGTCCCGCGCCGACCTCCACGTCGTCTACGCCCGCACCGACGAGGCCCCCGGCCCGCGCAGCCACTCCGTCCTGCTGCTCGACCCGGCCGGACAGGACCCGGCCCACCTGCGCCACCTGCCCCGGGTGGAGAGCACCGGAATGCGCGGGGCCCTCTTCTCCGGCCTGGAGTTCGCCGAGCTGCCCGTGCCCGAGGACGCGCTCGTCGGCCACCCAGGCGACGGGGCCGGTATCGCCCTGCGCGCCTTCCAGGTGAACCGGAGCCTGATCTGCGGGCTCGTCACCGCCGCCGCCGGAACGGTCCTGCACTCCGCGGCGCGCGCCGCGACGGAGGGCCGCGCGAACGGGGTCGCCCGGCGCTGGCACAAGCCGCTCACCGGGGTCTTCGCCGACCTCCTGGCCTGCGACGCGATGTCCACCACCGTCCTGCGCGCCCTGAGCCTGCTCCCCGCGAGCGCCCACCTCTTCGCCGCCGCCGTCAAATACGTGGTGCCCGAACTGCTGCGGGAGAACCTGGAAGAGCTCGCCACGGTGCTCGGCGCCCGCGGCTACGACCACACGAGCCCCGCGTACGGGGCACTCGGCAAGCTCAGCCGCGACCTGCCCGTCGCCGGGCTCGGGCACGCCGGATCCGCCTCCTGCCAGTCGGTCCTGGTGCCCCAGCTGCGCGGCCTCGCCGAACGCTCCTGGTTCGCCGAACCCGAGCCGCCCGCCGAGCTGTTCACCCCGGGCGCCGCGCTGCCCCACCTGGACTACCGGCTCCTCGGCATCGCGGGCGGCGGCGACTTCATGGCCGCCTCGCTCGTCGCGACCGCCGAACGGCTCGCCCCGCTCCGCGAAGCCGGCGGGCACACCGGCGCGCTGGCCGGGCTCGCCGAGGCGTTCGCCACCGAGCTGCGCGGGCTGCGCGCCCAGTGCCGCCGCATTCCGGCCGGTCCCGACGCGCTCGCCGACCCGGCCGTCGTCCGGCTCAGCGACCGCTACAGCCGGATCGTCGGCGCCGCGGCCGTGCTCGCCGTCTGGGCGGGCCAGGACGGCACCGACCCGTTCCTCGCCGACCCCGCCTGGGCCGTGCTCGCCCTCACCCGGGCCGGGCAGCGCCTCGGCATCCCGGTGCCCGCCCTGCCCGACGGCGTCCAGGACCAGGTGCTCGCCGAGCTGATCCGCCGTCACGGCCAGGGGCTGGGCTACGACCTCGACGCGCTCCCGTACGAAGGCAGACCATGACGAGCATCCCCGCGCCCGGTGCCGGGCGGATCAGCGCACCCCTTCACGTCGCGGGGCCCGGCGCGCCCTGGCACCTGGTGCGCGAGGCCATGGACCGCCACGGCAACGCCGTCGTCCACACCACCTGGGGCGAGTGGCTGGGGGCGGCCGTCACCCACCCGGCGCTGCGGCAGCTGCTCGGCGGCGACTGGCAGCGCTACCGGCGCACCCAGGACCCGACCCTCCGCTACCGGTTCCTCGCCTCCCGCCTCGTCACCAAGTACACGGCGGCCGCCGCCCTGGGCACCGGACCGGCCGAACTCGACCTCGCGTACCGGATCGGTGGCCGGCCCTATCTGCGCAGCCTCGACCAGATCGACGTGAGCCTCACCCACACCGAGGACATGATCGCCGTCGGCATCAGCCGCAACGGCCGGATCGGCGTCGACGTCGAACCCGCCACCCGGCCCATGTCGTACGACCTGCTCCAGGGACACGTACTGACACCCGGCGAACGCGACACGCTGGAACACCTGCCGGAGGGGGAGCGGGCGGCGCGGCTGCTGCGGCTGTGGACGCTCAAGGAGGCGTACACCAAGGCGCTCGGGCAGGGGCTGCGGCTCGACTTCACCGAGTTCGGCTTCGCCGAGGGCGGCGGTGAACTGCTCGCGCCCGACGGCCGGCCCGCCGCCGACGGCGAATGGTCCTTCGACACCCACCGGGTCCTGGGCGGGCGGTACATGCTCAGCGTCGCCTGCCACGACACCGGCCTGTCCGGCTCCGCCGACACCACGGTCCGCACCATGCTCGACACCGGGTTCGCGGGGGCGGTCACCGAACTGCTCTGAATCGTGTCCCGCTCGGCCCCGCGTCCAGTCCCGCTGGAGGAGGACGCGGGGCCTTCGCATGCCCGCGTACGGTACGGACCCGGTCGCCTCCCCCGACGGAACCCTGCGGGACCACGGCGCCCCACCACCGGACCACCGCCGTGTCAGTGCCGTGTCGGTCCCGTGTGGGCGGGCCCTCGCATACTCGTTCCGCATTCGCCGACAGAGGGGAGGGAGGGGGTCTCCCGCATGCGCGTCGCAGCCGGTCCGCCGCGCTCCCGCATGCGTGCCCCGCAGGACGATGACGACCGATCACTCCTCGCACACCACCCCCGCCCGGGCCACCCCCGGCGGCCCGATGACCGTCGTCCTCGACCCCACCGGCCAGGACCCGGCCGCACCGCCCGTCCTGGAGCTGCGCGGCCCCGTGGACCCGCACCGCGTCGAGGCCGCACTCGACCGCCTGGCCCGGCTCGGTCCGCGCCCCGCCCCCGCCTGGCGGCCCAGCCTGGAACCCGCCGACGACGGACACCACACCCTGCGCCTGACCCCGGACGGGCCGCCGGCCACCGACGCCGCGCCCTTCCCCGCCGGGCTCCTCGCGGACCTGCTCACCGTCACGGAGAGCGGTCCCGGGCCCGCGCCCCGGATCGAGCCGACCCCGCTGCAACGCGAACTCCTCGCGGACGCGGACGCGCACCCCGGCACCGAGGGCTGGTGCGAACAGCTCGCGGTCACCTGGTACGGGCCGCTCGACCCGGAACGGCTCGCCGCCGCCTGGCAGTCCGTCGCCGAACGGGAGAGCGTGCTGCGGGCCGCCTTCGAGGAGGGGCCCGAGCCGTGGATCGTCTGCCACGAGGGCGCCGGGCCCGAAGTGCTGCGCTTCCCGCACGGCAGCGTGGACTGGCACGCGCTGGTCGAAGCCGACCGGCGCCGGGGGCTCGACCCGCGCCGCCCCGGACCGCTGCGCGTCACCTTCCTGGGCGGCGGCCCGGACGCGGCGGGCAGCACCCGCGTCCTGCTGAGCTTCCACCCCGCGCTCCTGGACGACTGGAGCGTGCGGCTGCTGCTGCACGAGTTCTACCGCGCCTACCTGGCGGGCGGTGAGCTGCCCGGCGGCGCCCGCCGCCCCGACCTCGGCGACTACACGCGCTGGCTCGCGGCCCAGGACACCGCCCCGGCCCGCGAGTTCTGGCGCGACACCCCGCCCGGCCCCGCCACGCTTCCGCCCGCGGGCGACGGCACCGGCCAGGTCCGCGCCCGGATCACGCCCGAGGAGAGCGAACGGCTCGCCGCGTGGGCGGGGAGCCTCGGCTGCCCGGAGAGCAGCGCCCTGCACGCCGTGTGGGCGCTGGCCCTCTACCGGGCCGGCGGCCACGAGGGCGCGGCCGACATCGGCTTCAGCGCGGCGGTCTCCGGCCGCGGCATCCTCCTCGACGGCGTCGAACGGCTGCCCGCCGCCCTGCGCAACCCGCTGCCGATGACCGCGGGCGTCAACCCGTACGCCCCGCTCGCCGAACTCCCGGCCCGCCTGCGGGACCAGGCCCTGGACATCGCCGGGTACGAGTGGGTGTCGCAGGGGCGCATCCGGTCCTGGACCCGCCCCGGCGGGTCCACCGCGCCCGGCTCCGCACCCGCCCCGGCCGCCGCCCCGCGCACCGGCAGCCTCGTCGTCTTCGAGAACCGGCCGCGCCCGCCCGGCGACCTCGCACCGGCGCTCGCCGCGCTGGGCGTCCGCGTCAGCACCCCCGAGACGCTGGGCGCGCGCACCGGATTCCCGCTCACGCTCGTCGCCCACCGGGACGACGAGGGGGGCCTCGTGCTCACCGCCACCTGTCTCGGCACGGGCCTCGCCCACGCCGAGGACCTGCTCACCAGGACCGCGCACGCCCTGCGCGAACTGCCGCGCACGGCAACGCCCGCGACGACGGTCGGCGGGGCGCTCGCGCTCCTCGCGGGACCGCCGGACCGGACACCGCGCGGACGGCCGGGCACCCGGCGCGGGGCCGCCCTCACCGAACTGCGCCCCGCCGCGCGGCCCGGCACCGGCACCGTCTGCCTGGTCCGGGCGCCGGGGACCCCGCTGTCCGCGCTGACCCGGGTCGCGTACGCCTACCGGGGACCGGAGGCCGTGGTGCTGCTGCGGCCGCCGCCGTACGCGGACGCCTCGGCCCCGGCCGCCGACGCCGTGGTGGGGGCGCTGACCGACCTCGGCGGCCCGCTCGTGCTCGGCGCGTTCTGCGGGGGCGGCGAGCGTGCCCACGCGCTCGCCGGGCAACTCGTCGCCGCCGGTTCCCGGCCGCCCGGAGTGGTCCTCACCGGCACCGCGACACCGGCCGGGGCCTTCGCTCACACCCTCGAAGCGGTGGTCCGCCGCATCCGGTGACCGCCGCGGTCACCGTCAACCGCCCCACCTCACACCTCAGGAGAGTCATGACGACACGTCTGTTCACCTCGGAGTCCGTGACCGAGGGACACCCCGACAAGATCGCCGACCAGATCAGCGACGCGATCCTGGACGCGCTCCTCGCACAGGACCCGGGCTCCCGCGTCGCGGTGGAGACCCTGATCACGACCGGACAGGTCCACATCGCGGGCGAGGTGACGACATCGGCGTACGCGGACGTGCCGGGCATCGTGCGCCAGGCCATCCTCGACATCGGCTACGACTCCTCCGCCAAGGGCTTCGACGGCACCTCCTGCGGGGTCTCCGTCTCCATCGGCGCGCAGTCCCCGGACATCGCGCAGGGCGTCGACACGGCGTACGAGAAGCGCGTCGACGGCTCCGGCGACGACACGCTCGACCAGCAGGGCGCTGGCGACCAGGGGCTCATGTTCGGCTACGCGTGCGACGAGACGCCGAGCCTGATGCCGCTCCCGATCGACCTGGCGCACCGGCTCTCGCGGCGCCTCACCGAGGTCCGCAAGAACGGCACCGTCCCCTACCTGCGCCCCGACGGCAAGACCCAGGTGACGATCGGATACCTGGGCAGCCGCCCGGTGCGCCTGGACACGGTCGTCGTCTCCAGCCAGCACGCCGCGGACATCGACCTCGACGGCCTGCTGGCCCCCGACATCCGCGAGCACGTCGTGGAGCACGTCCTGAACGAACTCGCCGACGAGGGCATCAAGCTGGAGACCGACGACTACCGGCTCCTGGTCAACCCGACCGGCCGCTTCGAGATCGGCGGCCCGATGGGCGACGCCGGTCTCACCGGCCGCAAGATCATCATCGACACGTACGGGGGCTACGCCCGGCACGGCGGCGGCGCCTTCTCCGGCAAGGACCCGTCGAAGGTGGACCGCTCGGCGGCGTACGCGACGCGCTGGGTCGCCAAGAACGTCGTCGCCGCCGGACTCGCCACCCGCTGCGAGGTCCAGGTCGCCTACGCGATCGGCAAGGCGGAGCCGGTCGGCCTCTTCGTGGAGACCTTCGGCACCGCGAAGGTCGCGCAGGCCCGGATCGAGAGCGCCATCCGCGAGGTCTTCGACCTGCGCCCGGCCGCCGTCATCCGCGACCTGGACCTGCTGCGCCCCATCTACCGGCAGACCGCCGCCTACGGGCACTTCGGCCGCGAGCTGCCCGACTTCACCTGGGAGCGCACCGACCGCGTCGAGCAGCTCAAGGCCGCCGCCGGTCTCTGACAGCATCCACCGGCCCAGTTGACAGGGACAGGAGTTCCCATGCGTATCGCGGTGACAGGCTCCATCGCCACCGACCACCTGATGGTCTTCCCGGGCCGGTTCGCGGACCAGCTCATCGCCGACCAGCTCGCCCATGTGTCGCTCTCGTTCCTCGTGGACGACCTGGAGGTGCGGCGCGGCGGAGTGGCGGCCAACATCGCCTTCGGGCTCGGCTCGCTCGGACTGGATCCGCTGCTGGTCGGCGCCGTCGGCAGCGACTTCGCCACGTACGAGGTGTGGCTCAAGGAGCACGGTGTCGACACCGGTGCGGTGCGCGTGAGCGACGAGCGGCAGACCGCCCGTTTCTCGTGCATCACCGACCAGGACGACAACCAGATCGCGGCGTTCTACGCGGGCGCCATGGCGGAGGCCCGGGAGATCGACCTGACGGCGGAGGCGGCCCGGGCCGACGGCGTCGGCTTCGTCCTCGTCGCCCCCGACGACCCGGCCGCCATGCTGCGGCACACCGCGGCCTGCCGGACCCTCGGCGTCCCCTTCGCCGCCGACCCCTCGCAGCAGCTCGCCCGCCTCAGCGGTGACGAGGTGCGCGAGCTGGTCGACGGCGCCCGGTGGCTGTTCACCAACGAGTACGAGGCGGCCCTCCTGCTGGAACGCGCCTCCTGGGACCGCGACGACGTGCTGGGCCGCGTCGGCACCTGGGTCACCACGCTCGGCGCGCGGGGCGTCCGCATCGAGAGCGCCGGCGCCCCCGCCCTGACCGTGCCGGGCATCTCGGGCGTCGAGACGGCCGACCCGACCGGGGTGGGCGACGCGTTCCGCGCGGGCTTCCTCGCCGCGACGGTCCGGGGCGCCGCCCCGGAGCAGGCGGCGCGCCTCGGCTGCGCGGTCGCCTCACTGGCGCTGGCCGCGGTGGGGTCGCAGGCGTACGAGCCGGAGGCCGGGCGGCTGCTGGACATCCTGCGGCGCCAGTACGGCTCCGAGGCGGCGGCCGAACTCGCCCCCGTCCTGGGCGGTGCGTCATGACCGCGGGGGAGCGGGTCGCCGCGCTCCGGGACGCGCTCGCCACCCGCGTGGTGGTGGCCGACGGCGCGATGGGCACCATGCTCCAGGCCCAGGACCCGACCCTTGAGGACTTCCAGCAGCTGGAAGGGTGCAACGAAGTCCTCAACGTGACCCGCCCCGACATCGTGCGCTCGGTCCACGACGCGTACTTCGCCGTGGGCGTGGACTGTGTCGAGACGAACACCTTCGGGGCGAACCACGCCGCGCTCGGCGAGTACGACATCCCCGAGCGGGTCCACGAGCTGTCGGAGGCCGGTGCGCGCATCGCCCGGGAGGCCGCCGACGCGTTCACCGCGTCCACCGGCGAACAGCGGTGGGTCCTCGGCTCCATGGGCCCGGGCACCAAGCTGCCCTCGCTCGGTCACATCCGGTACGCCACGATCCGGGACGGCTTCCAGGCGAACGCCGAGGGGCTGCTCGCCGGGGGTGCCGACGCGCTGATCGTGGAGACGACGCAGGACCTCCTCCAGACGAAGGCCGGTCTGGTCGGCGCGCGCCGCGCGATGGACGCGACGGGGGTGCGGGTCCCGCTGATCTGCTCGCTCGCCTTCGAGACGACCGGGACGATGCTCCTGGGTTCGGACATCGGCGCGGCGCTCACGGTCCTGGAGCCGCTGGGCATCGACCTCATCGGCCTGAACTGCTCGACCGGTCCGGCCGAGATGACCGAGCACCTGCGCCACCTGGCCCGCCACTCGGGGACCCCGCTGATGTGCATGCCCAACGCGGGTCTGCCGGTGCTGGGCGCGGACGGCGCCTACTTCCCGCTCGGGCCCGACGGCCTGGCGGACGCGCAGCAGGCGTTCGTACGGGACTACGCCCTGTCGCTGGTCGGCGGCTGCTGCGGGACGACGCCGGACCACCTGCGGGCGGTCGTGGAGCGGGTACGCGGCAGCGTGCCGCCGGACCGCGTCCCGCAGCCGGAGCCGGGCGCCGCCTCGCTCTACCAGACGGTGCCGTTCCGTCAGGACACGGCGTATCTGGCGATCGGTGAGCGTACGAACGCCAACGGGTCGAAGAAGTTCCGGGAGGCCATGCTCGAAGGCCGCTGGGACGACTGCGTGGAGATGGCCCGGGAACAGGTCCGCGAGGGCGCGCACATGCTCGACCTGTGCGTGGACTACGTGGGCCGCGACGGGGTCGCCGACATGGACGAGCTCGCGGGGCGTCTGGGGACCGCGTCGACCCTGCCGATCGTGCTGGACTCCACCGAGGTGGACGTGCTGCGCACCGGCCTGGAACGGCTGGGCGGGCGGGCCGTCGTCAACTCGGTCAACTACGAGGATGGCGACGGTCCGGAGTCCCGCTTCGCGAAGGTCACCCAGCTGGCCGCCGAGCACGGCGCCGCGCTGATCGCGCTGACCATCGACGAGGAGGGCCAGGCCCGTACCGTCGAGCACAAGGTGGCCATCGCCGAGCGCCTGATCACCGATCTGACCGGCACCTGGGGCATCCGCGAGTCGGACATCCTCATCGACACCCTGACGTTCACCATCTGCACGGGGCAGGAGGAGTCCCGCAAGGACGGGATCGCCACCATCGGGGCGATCCGCGAGCTGAAGAAGCGCCACCCGGACGTGCAGACGACCCTGGGCCTGTCGAACATCTCCTTCGGCCTCAACCCGGCCGCGCGTGTCGTGCTGAACTCGGTCTTCCTGGACGAGTGCGTGAAGGCGGGCCTGGACTCGGCGATCGTGCACGCGTCGAAGATCCTGCCGATCGCGCGGCTCGAGGAGGAGCAGGTCAAGGTCGCCCTCGACCTGATCTACGACCGGCGCGCCGAGGGCTATGACCCCTTGCAGAAGCTCATGGAGCTGTTCGAGGGCGTCAACATGAAGTCCCTCAAGGAGGGCAGGGCCGAGGAGCTGGCCGCTCTGCCGCTGGACGAGCGTCTTCAGCGCCGCATCATCGACGGCGAGAAGAACGGCCTGGAGGACGACCTCTCCGAGGCGCTGACCACCCGCAAGGCCCTGGACATCGTCAACGACACGCTGTTGGAGGGCATGAAGGTCGTCGGCGAGCTCTTCGGCTCCGGCCAGATGCAGCTGCCGTTCGTCCTCCAGTCCGCCGAGGTCATGAAGGCCGCGGTGGCGTATCTGGAACCGCACATGGAGCGGGCCGAGGGCGAGGAGGGCAAGGGCACCATCGTGCTGGCCACCGTCCGCGGCGACGTCCACGACATCGGCAAGAACCTGGTCGACATCATCCTCTCCAACAACGGCTACAACGTCGTCAACCTGGGCATCAAGCAGCCCGTTTCGGCCATCCTCGACGCGGCGGTCGAGCACAAGGCGGACGTCATCGGGATGTCGGGACTGCTGGTCAAGTCCACGGTGATCATGAAGGAGAACCTGGAGGAGCTGAACCAGCGCAAGCTGGCCGCCGACTACCCGGTCATCCTCGGCGGCGCCGCTCTGACCCGCGCCTACGTCGAGCAGGATCTGCACGAGCTGTACGAGGGCGAGGTGCGCTACGCGCGCGACGCCTTCGAGGGCCTGCGCCTCATGGACGCGCTCATCGCCGTCAAGCGCGGCGTCCCCGGCGCCACCCTGCCCCCGCTCAAGCAGCGCCGCGTACCGCTGAGGGAGCCGCAGTTCGAGGAGCCGGTGAACGTCGGCCGGTCGGACGTCGCCGTGGACAACCCCGTCCCCGCCCCGCCGTTCTGGGGCAGCCGGGTCGTCAAGGGCATCCCGCACAAGGAGTACACCTCCTGGCTGGACGAGGCCGCCCTGTTCAAGGGCCAGTGGGGGCTGAAGGGCGACACGATCGAGGCGGAGGGCCGGCCGAGGCTGCGGATGTGGCTGGACCGGCTGCGTACGGAGAA
The DNA here is from genome assembly GCF_001905735.1 of Streptomyces sp. CB01249. Classification (GTDB taxonomy): domain Bacteria; phylum Actinomycetota; class Actinomycetes; order Streptomycetales; family Streptomycetaceae; genus Streptomyces. Next base: position 284,658 of record NZ_LISW01000010.1, on the reverse strand, counting down.
CCTGCTCGAAGCGGCCGTCGTGCACGGCTACTTCCCGTGCGTGTCCAAGGGCGACGACCTGATCATCCTGGACGAGAACGGGCACGAACGGACCCGGTTCACCTTCCCCCGCCAGTCGCGCGGCCGCCACCTGTGCCTGGCGGACTTCTTCCGGCCGGAGGAGTCCGGTGAGACGGACGTCGTCGGGCTCCAGATCGTGACCGTCGGCTCGAAGATCGGCGAGGCCACCGCGGAGCTCTTCGCCTCCGGCTCGTACCGCGACTACCTCGAACTCCACGGCCTCTCCGTGCAGCTGGCGGAGGCGCTGGCCGAGTACTGGCACGCGCGCGTCCGCGCCGGACTCGGGATCGCCGACCGCGAACCCGACGGCCTGGACGGCATGCTGCGCACCGAGTACCAGGGCTGCCGCTACTCGCTGGGCTACCCGGCCTGCCCCGACCTGGAGGACCGCGCCAAGATCGCGGACCTGCTGCGGCCGGAGCGGATCGGGGTGCACCTGTCCGAGGAGTTCCAGCTCCACCCGGAGCAGTCCACCGACGCCATCGTCGTCCACCACCCCGAGGCCTCGTACTTCAACGCGGGCCGGGCCGGGGGTGGCCGGTGATGGGCCCGGTCGCGGACCGTCCGACGTACTCCTTCGAGTTCTTCCCGCCCCGCACCGCCCAGGGCGAGCGGACCCTGTGGCAGGCCATCCGCCGCCTGGAGCCGCTGGGCCCCGACTTCGTGTCCGTCACCTACGGCGCGGGCGGGTCGTCCAGGGACCGCACCATCGAGGTCACGAAGCGCCTGGTGACCGAGACGACCCTGCGGCCCGTCGCGCACCTGACCGCCGTAGGGCACTCGGTGGCCGAGCTGCGGCACATCATCGGCCAGTACGCGGACGCCGGGGTGCGGGACGTCCTGGTCCTGCGGGGCGACCCGCCCGGCGACCCCAAGGGGGAGTGGACCGCGCATCCGGACGGCTTCCACCACGCCTACCAGCTGGTCGAACTGGTCCGTTCGCTGGGGGACTTCACCATCGGTGTCGCCGCCTTCCCCGAGCGGCACCCGCGCTCGGCCGACTGGGACAGCGACATCCGGCACTTCGTCGCCAAGTGCCGCGCCGGCGCCGACTACGCCATCACGCAGATGTTCTTCGACGTGGAGGACTATCTGCGGCTGCGGGACCGGGTGGCGGCGGCCGGCTGCACCACCCCGATCATCCCGGAGATCATGCCGGCCACCGACGTCCGGCAGATCCGCCGCTTTGCGGAACTCTCCGACGCAGCTTTCCCCGAGGACCTGGCCCACCGCCTGGAAGCCGCGCAGCACCGGCCCGACATCGCGTACGAGATCGGCGTGGCCCACGCGACGCTGATGGCCGACCGGCTGCTCGCCGAAGGCGCGCCCGGGCTGCACTACATCACGCTGAACAAGTCGACGGCGACCCTCGACATCCACCGCAACGTCATGAGCACTAGGAGCCTCCATGCCAGTTGAGACCATCGATTTCAAGGTCGCCGACCTCTCCCTCGCCGCTTTCGGGCGCAAGGAGATCACCCTGGCCGAGCACGAGATGCCCGGCCTGATGTCGATCCGCAAGGAGTACGCCGCAGCGCAGCCGCTGGCCGGTGCCCGCATCACCGGTTCGCTGCACATGACCGTGCAGACGGCGGTGCTGATCGAGACGCTGGTCGCGCTGGGTGCGCAGGTGCGCTGGGCGTCCTGCAACATCTTCTCGACCCAGGACCACGCGGCCGCCGCGATCGCGGTCGGTCCGAAGGGCACCCCCGAGGCGCCGGCGGGTGTGCCGGTGTTCGCCTGGAAGGGTGAGTCGCTGGAGGAGTACTGGTGGTGCACGGAGCAGGCGCTGACCTGGCCGAACACGCCGACCGGTGGTCCGAACATGATCCTGGACGACGGTGGTGACGCCACGCTCCTGGTGCACAAGGGCGTCGAGTTCGAGAAGGCGGGTGCGGCTCCGGATCCGGCGACGGCGGACAGTGAGGAGTACGCGTACATCCTGACGCTGCTGAACCGCACGCTCGGAGAGTCGCCGCAGAAGTGGACGCAGCTGGCCTCCGAGATCCGTGGCGTCACGGAGGAGACCACGACCGGTGTCCACCGCCTGTACGAGATGCACCGCGACGGAAGCCTGTTGTTCCCGGCGATCAATGTGAACGACGCGGTGACGAAGTCGAAGTTCGACAACAAGTACGGCTGCCGCCACTCGCTGGTGGACGGCATCAACCGCGCCACCGACGTGCTGATCGGCGGCAAGACCGCCGTGGTCTGCGGTTACGGCGATGTGGGCAAGGGCTGTGCGGAGTCGCTGCGCGGCCAGGGTGCCCGGGTGATCATCACGGAGATCGACCCGATCTGCGCGTTGCAGGCGGCGATGGACGGCTACCAGGTCGCCACGCTCGATGACGTGGTGGAGCAGGCCGACATCTTCGTCACGACGACGGGCAACAAGGACATCATCATGGCCTCGGACATGGCCAGGATGAAGCACCAGGCCATCGTCGGGAACATCGGTCACTTCGACAACGAGATCGACATGGCCGGTCTGGCGAGGATCGACGGCATCGTCAAGGACGAGGTCAAGCCGCAGGTCCACACCTGGACGTTCCCGGAGGGCAAGGTCCTCATCGTGCTCTCCGAGGGGCGTCTGCTGAACCTGGGCAACGCGACCGGCCACCCGTCGTTCGTGATGTCCAACTCGTTCGCGGACCAGACGCTGGCCCAGATCGAGCTGTTCACGAAGCCGGAGGAGTACCCGACCGACGTCTACGTGCTGCCCAAGCACCTGGACGAGAAGGTCGCCCGTCTCCACCTCGACGCCCTCGGCGTCAAGCTGACGACCCTTCGCCCGGAGCAGGCTTCGTACATCGGAGTCGAGGTCGACGGCCCGTACAAGCCCGATCACTACCGCTACTGACCCCCACAGCCGTACGAGGTGATCGCCCAGAGACCCCCTGGAGAACCGCTAGAGACGAGGCCCGGTGACGTGGCTCGTGCGGCGAGGGGCTGCCTACGCTGCGGATGAAGGCCGTACCCGACGGTCCTTCCGCAGTCACCCCCCACCGGAGAGCGCCGCCACCGCCGCCACCGTGCGGACCCCCATGACCCTCCGCACGCGCCCACTCCCTCATGACGAGTAACGACGAGCACCACACCACCACGCAGGCCACGACAGACGGGACGAACATGACGAACACGACCCTAGTGATCGGCGGCACGGGCAAGACCGGGCGGCGGGTCGCCGATCGGCTGTCCGCCAAAGGGCTCCCCGTACGCATCGGATCGCGCTCCGGCACGCCCCCCTTCGTCTGGGAGGACCCCGCGACCTGGGACGCCGCCCTCGACGGGGTGAGCGCCGTCTACATCACCTACTACCCCGACCTCGCCTTCCCGGGGGCCGCCGAGACCGTCGGCGCGTTCGCGAAGGCCGCCGTCGCCAAGGGGGCGCGCCGCCTGGTGCTGCTGTCCGGGCGCGGCGAGGAGGGCGCGGTCATCAGCGAGGACAAGGTGAAGGAGTCGGGCGCGGACTGGACCGTCGTCCGCGCCAGCTGGTTCAACCAGAACTTCAGCGAGAGCTTCTTCCACGACCTGGTCATGGCCGGCGAGATCGTCCTGCCGACCGGGGACGCGGTGGAGCCCTTCGTGGACGCCGACGACATCGCGGACGTCGCCGTCGCCGCGCTCACCGACGACAAGCACATCGGCAAGACGTACGAGCTGTCCGGCCCGCGTCTGCTCAGCTTCGGCGACATCGCCCAGGAGCTGGGCAAGGCGACCGGCCGCACCATCACGTACATCCCCGTCAGCGTGGACGAGTACCGCCAGGCCCTGGCGGAGAACGGGCTGCCCGTCGAGTTCGCCGACCTGTTCGGGCTGATCCTCGACGGCCGCAACGCCCACCTCGTGCACGGGGTCGAGGAGGCCACCGGCCGCAAGCCGAAGGACTTCGCCGACTTCGCCCGGGACGCCGCCGCCAGCGGTGTCTGGAACGCCTGACCGACACCGGGACCCGTGGGACGGGCGGCCGCACCACCGCGGCCGCCCGTCCCTGTCCCCGTACCCCCTCGTGTGAGGAGGCACCATGACCGGTACCGAACCGATGACGAGCGAACACCTCCCGTCGCTGCCCGGGCACTTCCACGGATTCGCGCTGATGCACATCGCGATGCGCCGCGACGCCGCCCGCCTCGTGGCCGTCGCACGCTCCGGGCCCGGCGCCCGCACCGGCGGAACGGTCACCTGGTGGCACAGCCTGCGCGAGGTGATCGACTGGCACCACCACAGCGAGGACGCCGTCCTCTGGCCCGAACTCCGGAGCGCCGTCCCCGGCTTCGCACAGGCCGCCGATGCCATCGACGGCGACCACCAGCGCCTCGACGCGGCGATGGACGCCGTCGACGCCGCGCTCCGCCCGGGCGCCGACCCCGGGGCGCTGCGCCCCGCGGCCGACGCCTTCGCCGCCGTCCTGCGCGACCACCTCGCCGCCGAGGAGCGCATCGCCTTCCCCGCCTTCACCGCGCTCGGCGCCTCGCGCTACGCGTCCGTGGAACGGCGGTTGCTGCGGACCGCGCCGCCCGGTGTGCTCGCCCGCCTCCAGCCCTGGATGTTCGACGGGGCGGACCCGGCCTCCGCGGCCCACGTCGCCGCCACCATCCCGCCACCGGTACGGCTGCTCGGCCGGACGGTGCTGCGCCGCCGCTACGAACGCCTGCTCGCCCCCGTACTGCGCACCGCCGAGGAGAAGCCATGACCGCCATCGCGCCGACCACCTCCCTCCCGGCCCGGCCGGGCGGACGCACCGAAGCCTCGCTGTACGCGGCCACCATCGCGATGGGGCTGAGCGCGGGGCTGTACTTCGCGTTCGACGTGTCCGTCATGCCCGGGCTCGACCGCACCGACGACGCGGCCTTCGCGAGCGCCATGGGCCACATCAACGACGCCATCGAGAACGGGTTCTTCGGGCTCGTCTTCTTCGGCGCGTTCCTGGCCACCGGGGTCTCCGGCGTCTCCCTGCGCCGCCTCGGCCACACCCGCGCCGCCCGCTGGACCTGGGCCGCCCTCGCCCTCTACTCGGCGGCCGTCGCCGTCACGATGAAGGTCAACATCCCCCTCAACCGCCGGCTCGCCCAGCTGACCGCGGAGGCGTCGGGCCCCGAACTCGCCCTGATCCGCGACCGCTTCCGCGGCGCCTGGACCCCGGCCAACGCCGCCCGCACCCTGGCCTGCACGGCAGCCCTGGCGTGCCTGGGCCGCGCGCTCACGCTGCGGGCCCGCGGCTGACACGTGCGGGCTGCTTCAGCGCCTGTACGGTCCGGTTGCGGCCGATATGAATCCCGGTGGTCCGCGTCGCGTAAGCGCCTGGTCGCGGAGGGAAGAACCGGCGGAGGTGTTGGCGTTCGTCGCTGCCCACCGGGAGTTGGGGCCAGCGGACTCGGTGGCTGAAGTGCTTACATTGCGTCTGGACGGGGGCAACGGCACCGAGAGTCGGCGGCATCCGCCCCGGCGGCGTCGCCATCAACATCCACAGGGGACATCGGTCCGGCCGGTGCTGTCCGTCAGGCGGGTGGGCCGGGGCCGAGAAGTCGGATGCCGGGGGACGAGCTGAGCAGGAGGCCGAGGAGGCCCCGGTGACGAGGGGAGCGGAGCATGGCGACACCTACGCCCGATGAGCTGGCATCGGAGGCTTTTGTAGCGGCGGTTGGCGAGGCGGTGCAGACGTCGGTGATGGTTTATCGACTGGTCATGGCCATTGCGGACGCGGTGCGGCGGGAGCAGCAGAAGAAGGCGGGGCGGGAGTCCGAACTGACGGTTGCTGAGAAGGCGTCGGTGGAGGCGCAGGAGGAGATGAGGAGGTTCCTGCCGCCGGACATCGACACGGCACTCGTTGAGGGAGGGGACTGGCCGCAGCTCGCACAGCAGCTCATGGCGCTGCGTGATGCGGGGGTGGACCTGGAGGCCATGCTCCCGCGCTTGGGCGAGATCACGGTGACGGTGCGCGAGGCGGTCGTGGCGAACGTCCAGCGCATTGCCCGTGAGGGCACCGATCCATGGGCTGCGATGCTACGGGTGACGATGCCGGCGGGCCCGGTGCGCGAGGCGATTCTCGCCTCTCCGGCGTGGCCGGAAATGGCGGCGACGATGGCGAAGCTGCACGAGCGCGGCGTCGACGTCCGGGCGATCCTTTCCTCCGCGTACGAGGAGGGCACGGGCGTCGACCAGGCCGTGGGCAAAGTCCTCGCGGCCGCTTCGGTGCCGACGACGAGCTGGGACGCGATGCTTTCGTACGGCCCGCTGACGACCGGCTTGGAAATTCCCAAGGACCTGGATCTGTCCGACCGGGAGCGCGCCCTTCGGCAGCTGGCCATCGCACCGTCGGAGAACGGGCGCTTCGCACGGATGGTGCGTGAGGCGATGCCGGGCATGGAGCGCGAGGCGGACCTGCTGGTCGCCTCCCGGCAGTGGCCCCTGATTGCCGCACGGATGGCCCACACGGAGCAGGAGGGCAGTCTGGTCGAGACGTACCTGGTGCGTCTGCGGGAGGAGCCGTCGTGGCGGGAGGGGGACCGGAGCCCGCTGAGCGGGCGGTTGGTCCGTGCTGCTACCGATGCCCTGCGGAAGCCGCTTGGTCCGGCGACGAAGTCGCGGGTTGCGGTGAACACGACAGCGGCTCGGGCGACATCGACCAGCGGCGGCCCTAAGCCGGCGAAGGCAACTGCGCCTGCCGTGGCTGCGGCAAGCACTCGCGGTCAGACTACCGGTCCCGCACGGGGCAAAAAGAAGTAGTCGGCGGTCCGTATGCCTGACCCGGCGGGGGTACACGGAGGGCCGTGCGCTGTCTGTCGAGCGGCGTCTTCTGCGGTGGACGGACGAGCACCGAACAACTGACACGCTCGCTCGCCTGAACTCCGCTCGGGTCGTTTTCGGTTCAGGGACGGGTGGCTCCGGCATAGTCCTTCTCCGGCATGGCGGAGGTCAGGGGTGCGATGGAGACGTCGCGGCCGGTGCGGGGGGCGTGGAGGACGTTGCCATCGCCGGCGTAGATGGCGACGTGGTAGATGGAGCTGCTGGAGCCGTGTGACCAGAACAGCAGGTCGCCCGGCTTGAGCTGCGAGCGGGCGACGGGGTGGTTCGACGTCGCCCCGTACTGGGCGGCTGCGGTGCGCGGGAGGTGCGTCGTGGGCCAGTAGGCGTACTGGACGAGCGAGGAGCAGTCGTAGCCCGCGGTCACGGAGGCGGAGCACCGCCCGTTGAGGTAGCCGTTGGTGCCGTCGCAGCTGCCGGTGGAGGGCCCGGCCGGGCTGCCTCCGCCGTAGGAGTAGGGGGTGCCGAGCTGGGTGGAGGCCCGGCGCAGGGCCTTCGCGCCGAAGCCGGAGCCGGAGACCTCCAGGAGGGCCGGGCCCTCGTACCGGTGCATCGTCGACATGATGATCTCGACGTAGTGGTAGGTCTCCCCCTTCGACCAATCCTCGGGGGGTACGCCGCCGAACTCGATGACCCGGCCCCAGCCGGCGTTGTAGCCGGCGAGGGCGAGGCGGCGGATGTCGTCGTTGATGCCGGAGTTCTTCGCGGTTTTGAGGAGGGAGCACATCATGCGGCCCTGAGCCATGACGGCGTCTCCGATGTCCCAGAGGGAGGTTTCGCCGTTGCCGTCGTCGTCGCGGCCCCAGGTGGCGAACGTGCCGAGCAGGAACTGGGCGGGGCCCATCGCTCCGGCCTCGGATGTGGCCTCATCCTTGGAAGTCTTGAACTTCGACTCCTGGTAGAGCTGGGCAGCCAGCAGGGCCGGGGTGAGGGCGGGCTCGTCGCAGGCCGCGTCGGCCTTGAGGATCCAGGTGCGGAACTCCTCGGGCACCCCGTGGAGACCTTCGCCGCCCGTCGTCTCGCTGGCCTTGGCGTTGTCGTCCGTCAGAACTATGGTCACCAGGCTCATGACCGCGACCAGGAGCAGGCCCGCGACTGCGGCGACCGCCCCGATCAAGACCTTCATCCCGTTCCCCCGTACGCATGATGCTGCCCGCTTGTGGTCGTTCAGGGCGGCGCGGAGCGGCCCGGGTCAGGCGGGTCAAACAAGTCCGATTGCGCTGTTTTGCGTATTGAAACACCGAGCCACTATCGGGTAGACCCTGGCGGGTCGGTGATGAGAATGTCGATTTCTAGATTCTTTCCGATGTCGGCGTGTACTGGCGAGGTGCGTAACCAGTGTCGCGACAACCCGTGTTGACGTGCTATCCGGAACTATCGGGCAGTTTGCGCGTTCTTCTCGCTGGTGGTGGTGACACCTGTGGGCAGTCCTTCCGGGTGTGCCGAATCTGCATAACCGTTTGCAGAGATACACGCTACCCTCAGTGGTCGTGCGGTTGCGAGACCGCTACGGATTCACGCACGCAGGGGGGAGTTGCGGGATGACTGCTCTGTCGGAAACGGCAAATCCCGTAAATGAAGAGGCAGTTGGGTTCAGCTATGGGCTGATTCCTGTTCATGGGTACGGCATCGCGGAGGCGACCGTCACCTGGCTGCTCGATGACGGCTCCGGCGGAACGCGCGCACGGGTGCTCAGGCCGGGGGAATCGTTGCCGATGGGCGCACAGCCGGTGCTGCTGGCGGACACCACGGTGTACGGGGCGACGGGCGTCGAGAACATGCTGCTTCGCTGGGGGCCCCTGCCGAGGCCGTGGCTGGTGCTGGTGGCGGACGCCCCGGTCCGGCCGGTGGCGGATGCGCGGTACCTGGTGCGCGCGCTGGAGAACCGGCTGGCGGGAGTGGCGACGATGCCCTACCTGCCCGTCCTGCGCACGGTGAAGGGCCCGGCGGAAGCCGCGGAGTTCAAGGACGTTCAGGCTGCCGGGCGCAAGCTCCGGCGCGCGATGGAGGGAAACTGACATGGACTGGCTCAGACTGGCCGGTAAGGGCGATGGCGATCTCGAAGGCCCTTTGATTCCCCCGGCCACGCCGAAGGCGATTCCCGGGCTGGACAGCTCCGTGGCGACGCTCTTCGGGTACGGGCTGTGGCTGGTGGTCCTGGCCGGGGCGGGCGGTGTCGGGTACGGCGTCTTCAAGTTGGCGGTCTCCGACAAGAGCCGGGGCGGTGGCGGGTCGGAGCCGTTCAAGTGGATGGGCGGCGGGATTGCGGCGGTGATTTTGGCCGGGGTAGTGATCGCCGTCCTCAACGGTATTGCGGGTGGGGTCTGAGATGGTGCGGGCAAGGGGGGCGGGGGCCTCCAAGGGTCTCTGGGCTGCCGGCGTGGTCCTGGTCGCCGTGGTGGTGCTGACCGTCTACGCCATGGTCACCGGCGGCGATGACCAGGACGCCGAGACGCCCGCCAAGGGCGGGGCCAGTGCGGCGTCTCCTACGGCTTCGGCGTCGTCCTCTCCGGCCGCGACGTACGCGCCGCCGGACGACTGGACCGAGCCGGAGCGGTGGGCGTCGCTGACGCGCGGCAAGCGCACCGATGCCCACGGCAGTGCCGTCGGCTTCCCGCACACCGTCGAGGGCGCCGTGTCCATGGCGGTCGCTGCCAACACCAGCGCGGTCGAGGGGGAGACGAGCACGTACGACGAGCAGATGCGGCTCTACGACTCCTACGCCGCGCAGGAGGACCACGCGCCGGTGGCGGTCGAGTACATCAAGAAGACCACCGAAAAGCCGGACCGCGACTTCGAGAAGGCGACGGGCGCACCGTCGGGAGGTCCCCTGCCCGCCGGCGCGTACATGCGCAGCAACGTGGTCGGCTACAAGATCATCGAGTCCACGCGGGACGAGATCTCCATGTGGGTGCTGGCCCGGGCTACACAGAAGAACGGTGAGATGGCCAAGGAGTCCGGCAGCTACACACGCACGCTGGTCGGCGTGCAGTGGAAGGACGGGGACTGGAAGCTGGGCCCGGAAGCACTGGCCCGCGCGATGTCCCAGACGCAGACGCAGGCCAAACCGAAGATCGTCGCTCCCGGGGACGCCGCGTTCAACTCGGCCGGGTGGACCGCGATCCGTGAGGCGTCGTGACACGCCGACTCCTCTCGTTCCTGCTCGCCCTGGTCACCATGCTCGGGCTGGCGGTTTCGGTGGCACCGCCAGCAGCAGCCGATATCGGCCTGGACGACGTCATCGAGGGTGGTTGCATCCTCGCGTCCGGCCCGGCTGCCGGTGGCGCCATGCTCGCCCACAAGTTCGACGTCCCCCTGGTCGGCGATCTGCCCGGCGGGGACCTGTGCGAGAAGGTCGGCGACTCCGGGGCGGAGGCGGTCAAGGAGGCTTGGAAGGCAGTCAAGGACAGCGCGCTCGGTCCCGTGATCGATTCCCTGACCGACGTGACGAGATGGGTTGTCGAGAAGGTTTTGACGATCGCGTTGATCGGGCCGTCGGTCGACCTGAAGGCCACGGGCCTGTGGGACGGCGAGGCCACGCTCGCGGGGATGCTGATGTGGCTGGGCCTGGTGGTCGCGGCCGGCGGGGTGATCTGGCAGCTCGGGAAGATGGCGGTCACCGGGCAGGCCAAACACCTCGGGCGGGCCGCGGTGGGATGGGGCGAGAACCTGCTCCTGTCCACCATCGGCGTGGCCATGTTCGCGCTGATGCTGAAGCTTGGTGACGAGCTGACGGCCGGTCTGGTTAAGGTCACCTTCGAGGAGAACAAAGAGGCGTACTGGCGGGTCATGGAGACGCTGCTGCCGGTGGGAGTCCAGAACCCCATGACGGTGCTGGGCATCGTCGTGGTACTCCTGCTGGTGGGATTCATCCAGCTCGTGGTGATCTTCCTGCGTCAGTCGGCGATCCCGTTCATCGCCCTGCTCCTGCCCGTGGCCGCCGCGGGCAGGGCAGGCGGGGACGCGACGCGGCAGTGGGCCCCGAAGCTGATCACGTCCGCGCTCGTCATCATCACCTACAAGCCGATCCTCGCGATCATCATCTGCGTGGGCTTCTCCGAGTTCGGGAAGTCGCAGACCCTGGCGGAATGGCTGCGCGGTGTGGCGACCCTCGTCCTCGGTGTCCTGGCTCCCGGTCCGCTGACCAAGATTTTCGCCCCGTTCGGCAACGCGGTCGGTTCCGGGATGAGCTCCGGGGGAGTGGGCGGTGCGATCGGCGCGGCCGCCGACTTCCTGGGCAGCAAGTTCGGCGGCGGAGGCGAGGGCGGCGAGGGTGCGCCGCCGGCCACGCCGATGAGCCACGCACAGATGGTCGAAAAGAACATGGGCGACAACCCCGACGACCCGCCTCCTGGGCCTCCCGGGCCCGGCCCCGATGACCCGCCGGACGACCCGGACAAGGGGCCTGAGCGCGAAGGTCTGCGCAACCACAGCCAGCGTAACGACACCACTCCCCCGATCCCCGAGCAGCCGACCGGAGATATGGACGGAGGACTCGTGAACGGGGCGGTGAAGGGCGGTTCGATGGGCCCGGTGGGGGTGGCCATCGAGGTCCTGGACGGTGTGAACGACGCGATCCAGAACGCGGGTGAAGAGATGGGTGGGGAGGACCGGAATGACGACGACGCATGACGTGCCCGGGGCGCTGATGGTGACCGGGTTCCGGGTCCGCCGGTCCTTCGGCGTCGGCGGCCTGTCCAAGGGCGGGACGATCATCGCGGCCCTCGTGCTGATGGCGGAGGGAGTGATCGCCTCTCAGGCTCCGGTCACCCTGTTCGTCACCCTCCCGCCGACCTTCTTCGTGATCACTCTGGCGGCGGCCCGGCGGCACGGCATGCCCGCTCTCGCGTACTACTGGGCCAAGTTCGCCTGGCGCAGGGCGCGCCGGTTCGACGCGACGTCGTACCGCAGGCTCCTGCTGCCGCACCCGTACGCGCTGGACCTGCCGGGAGTGGGGGCGAGCAGCACCCTGATCAAGGCGCATGACCCGACCACCGGGAAGCCCGTCGGCGTCGTCCACGACCGTGCGACGGGCCGGATGACGATCAGTACGCTCCTGGCACCGGGCGGCAGCCTGATGGCGCCGACCGGCACGGTGCGGGGCCGCCTGCGGGCGTGGTCGTCCGTGCTGGAGGCGATGAGTACCGATGAGCAGATCAAGGGCGCGAGCATCACCATCCAGATCACCCCGGGCGCCGGGGAGGCGCTCGGTGACGATGTGCGGGCGCGTCAGGACCCGGGGGCCCCGAAGCTCGCGAAGGACCTGATCAACGAGCTGGTGCGGACCACCCCGCGGGCCACGGCGAGCGTGGCCCCGTGGATGTCGGTCACGGTGGACCCAGGCGCCTCCGCCGCCCCACCGGCAGACCTGGCCGAGCAGGTTGCCGAGACGCTGAAGGTGGTCGACTCGCTCGACCTGGCGGGCAGCGGCACGGACGTCGAGCGCCGCGCGACCGACGTCGACCTGCGCCGCCTGGTGCGCGCCGCGTACGACCCGGCCGTTTTTAACGCCCGCGACAGCGAGTTCAGTGAGCTGTCGTGGGCGGAGTGCGGGCCGCAGGCCGCCGACGACGACTGGGAGACCTACGCGCACGATGGCGGGGTGTCGGCAAGCTGGGTGCTGCGCGAGATGCCGCGCCGCTCGATCGCGTACAGCGTGCTGCTGCCGCTGCTGGCCCCGGGCCGTTACCAGCGCCGGATCACCCTCGTCTACCGGGCGCTGGACCCGATGGAGGGGGAGGCGGTGATGGAGCGGGAGATCAGCCACGCCCACAACCGCGCGGCCGCCACGGCCGAGATCAAGGGCCGGGCGAAGTGGTCGCAGAAGGCGGACATGAAGCGGGCGGAACAGGCGGCCGCCCAGGTAGCTGCCGGGTCCCAGGTCGTGGACTGGACGCTGATGGTGACCGTCACCGCCCGCAACCTCGCCGAACTCCCCGCCGCCCGGCAGGAGATGGAGCGCGCCATCAAGTCGACGCGCGGGATCCGCATGCGGCCCGCCTACGGGGCTCAGGCCGCCGTCTTCGCGGCCGGGCTCCCGCTGGGCTACAACCCCCTCGTGAAGGACTGAGCATGGCGCGGAAGCCGAAGGCGCCGGAGGTGACCACTCCTCGACGCGTGGTCGAGCAGGCCGACGTGCGCCCGAGTCGGGACGAGCGCCGTACCGCGAAGGCCCGGCGGGCCCGTTTCGCCCCGAGGCTGGGGTGGGGCGGCCGGTTCGGGGGCCGGGCCCCCGTCGAGGACCGGGGCACCGTCTACACCGGCCCGACCCAGCAGTCCGCCGGCATCTACCCCTTCCTGCTCGGCGCCGGTCTCCCCCCGCGCGGAGTGCCCGTCGGTCGCGACGTCCTGACCGGTGAGCTGGTCTGCATAGACCCCTCCGGCTGGACCGGCCGCCTGACGACGAACCCCGGGGTGTGGGTCATGTCCCAGCCCGGCGCCGGCAAGTCGGCGCTCGTCAAGCGGATCTGCCTCGTCTACTCGGCGTACGGGCACATGGTGTGCGTGCCCGGCGACGTCAAGGGCGAGTACTCCACCCTGATCAGCGAACTCGGCGGCAGCGTCGTCCGCATCGGTGACGGCATCGGCCGCCTGAACCCGCTCGACTCCGGTCCGCTGAAGGGGCGCGCTCAGTCGCTGTCCGTCGAGCGCCGCGAGGCCCTGCTCGACGTCCTCAATGGCCGCCGCCTGGAGACCCTGGTCGCGCTGCTGTCGACCAAGCACGGGCTCGGCAGGGCGCCCAACGAGATCGAACGATCCGCGCTGGACACCGCTGTGCAGGTCGCCTCCGCCGCGCAGACGCCCGGCAGCGACCCCGTCGTCGCCGACGTCGTCCAAGTCCTGCGCCTGGCCCCGGAGGAACTGCGTACGAAGCTGGCCGCGCAGGGGGAGCGGTACCAGGACCTGACCCGGTCGGCGATTGCCGGGCTCGACAACCTGATCGGCGGCCCGCTCAAGGGCCTGTTCGACGGACCGACGACCACACCGCTGGACATTTCCGCACCGGCCGTGTCCGTGGACATCTCCGCCCTGCGAGCCCGAGGGAACGACGTCGTCAGCGCGGGCATGATCGCGACGTGGGCGTACACCTACTCCGCGATCGACTCCGCCCGAAGCATCGGCATGATGGACCGGTCCCTTGTGCTGCCGATGGATGAGATGTGGCGGGCCCTGCGAAGTGGTCCGGGCCTGGTCGATGCGATGGACGCCATCAGCCGCCTCAACCGCACCACGGACGACGTGACGATCTACGTCACGCACTCGCTGCTCGATGTCGAGGCGCTGCCGACCGAGACCGACCGGGCCAAGGCCCGCGGTCTGATGGACCGGTGCGACACCTGGGTGATCGGCGCCTCCAGCGAGGAGGAGCTCCGTCGTGTCACCGGCAAACGGCAGCTGACCGAGCAGGAGGTCATGATGATCGGCTCTTGGTCGTCGGCGACCTCCACGGGCCTGGACATCGACCCCCTCTCCTACGACGGCGAGGAGAACCCGGCCCGGCCGCCCGAGGACGAGGGCGTGCGCCACCCGGGCCGCGGCAAGTACCTGATCAAGGTGGGGACCAGGCCGGGCATCGCGGCCTCGCTGGACCTGACCAAGACCGAGCAGCGCCTGTACCGGACGGACACCAACCGGCGCAGGAAGACCACAGGGGGCGGCAGCAGATGATGACGGAGAACGACCGGATGTGGGCCCTGGCCGGCACCGTCTTCGGCGGGGCGGTGGTCCTGTCCGCGTCCAGCTGGGCCGGGGCGGCCGCCGGCGCCGTACTCACCGGCGACGAGGCGGCCCCCGCCTCCCCGCTCACCATCTACCGCATGGTCGGCGACTGGGCCGCGGTGTGGCCGCACTCGCAGACAGCCTCCCTCGTCGGAGCCACCGTCGCCGACCTCGCCGTCGTCGCCTTCATCGTCTGGGGGCTGCGCTGGGCCTTCCGATGGTTCCGTAATCCGAGCAGCTTGGCCACGCTGCACCAGGTCCGGGAGCTGACGCCGAAGCACGCCGCCATCACCGCGACTCGACTTCGGGCCTCGCTGAAGGGCACCGCACCGAAGAAGCTGGCGGCCCGGGACCGAGGCGTGCTCCTCGGCGACCATCTGCCCTCGAGCGTCGAACTGCGGGGCAGCGACGAGGACACCTTCATTGCCATCATGGCCCCCCGCGCCGGCAAGTCGACGGCGCTGGCCATCCCCGTCGCGGAGGAAGCACCCGGCGCCCTGCTCATGACGTCGAACAAGGCCGACGTCTACGCCGCGACCCGGGGCTCGCGGGCACGCGTCGGCACGACCTTCCTGTTCGACACACAGGGCGTCGCCCAAGCCGAGCGCGAGGTGTGGGTCGACCTGGTCGCCCAGGCCGAGACTCTGGAAGGTGCCGAACGCCTCGCCACTCACTTCGTCAACCAGATCACCAGCGAACAGGGAGACCCCTTCTGGTCCCAGGCCGCCGGAGACCTCCTCACCGGCCTCTTCCGGGCCGCCTGGTGGGAGGGAGCGACCGTCCGTGAGGTCATGCAGTGGCTGGCCGATCCGAAGGAGAAGGCTCCGCTGCGCGTCCTCTACGAGCACGAGCCCGTGCTTGCCGAGCAGGTCGACTCCTCGATCAACATTGCCGAGGAAACGCAGTCCGGGATCTACCAGAACGCGCGCACGGCCATGAGCGCCTTGCGGGACGAGAAGGTCCTCGCGTGGGTTACCCCGGACAAGCACCGGACCCGGTTCGACCCCGAGGCCTTCGCGACGAGCAAGGACACCCTGTACCTGTTGAGCAAGAAGGGCGGGCCGTCGAGCGCCCTCGTCGCGGCTGTTGCCGACGCGGTTTTCACGGCGGGCACCGAGGCGGGCGAGCGCCACGGCGGCCGCCTGCCTGAGCCGATGCGTGCCGTCCTGGACGAAGCCGCGAACATCTGCAAGATCGGCGACCTTCCCGACCTCTACAGCCACCTCGGCAGCCGGGGGATCACCCCGTTCGTGATCCTCCAGTCCTACCGCCAGGGAGTGAAGGCGTGGGGCGAGGTCGGCATGGACGCGATGTGGTCGGCCGGCACGAAGAAGATCATCGGCGTCGGGATCGATGACGCGAAATTCGCCCAGGACATCAGCAGCCTGACCGGCGCGCACTTCGTGGAGCGCGGCTCGTACTCCAAGGGCAAGGACGGCGGCAGCCACAGCTGGTCCGAGCAGCGCGAGCAGGTGCTCGACCCGGCCGAGATCCGCGCCATGCGCAAGGGCACAGCCCTCCTGCTGGCCACCGGCATGCCGGTCGCGCAGATCGCTCTGCGGCCCTGGTACGAGGAGAAGGCGATGGCGCACATCGGCCCGCAGATGCGCTACGAGGAAGCCGCCATCACCAAGCGCGCGGTCGTGGCCTACGAGGACCGGAAGGCGGCCCGCGATGCCCGTTGAATCCGATGACAGCCCGCAGCTCGACGTGCCGGTTGGGACGTTCGAGGACATCGGAGACGTCAAAGCCCAGCTCGCCCAACTCACCGCCTTGGTCGAGACCCTGACCGAGGGTGCCATCGAGGAGGTGGGGCCAACGGACACCGGCGATGAGGCCGAGGAGGAAGAGGCGCAGTACCCGCCGTTCATCCTGCTGCTCGATACCCCCGAGTACGACGACGAGCTGCGCGGCCTGATCGAATGGGTCGAGGGCGTACTCGTCCCCGGCTACCTCGCAGAGCCGTCGGCCGACGCCCGCTGGTGCCACCTGTGGTTCGAGCACACGGTGGCCGTCGCCCGCCTCCACGCTGCATGGCTGGCCTGGCAGGAGCTCACCGACCCGGCATCCTGCGGATACACCGGCCCCTCTGTCTGGCACCGCGATCACCTGGACCCCGCCCTGCGCGAGCTAAGAGCGTCCACCGGCCCGTTCGCCGGGTGCGTCAAGGGCGAACACCGCATCGAGCACCGCCTGCCCAGTGTGGTTCCCAGCGCTTGGACGCACGTTGCGGACTGAAGTACCGGCGGAGGCTGACCTGCGGGCGGGCTGAACGCCCGGGGGCGGCGGGCCATCACCGTCGACCACGACGAGCCGGGCGAAGGGCCGGGCGCCGCTGGGCAGGGAGCGCCGATAGCGTTCCGTACGGTCGCCGGTCCAGCCGGTGTCAGCAGGCCGGATCAATTCGGGCGATGCGCGGCGAACAGGGCGAGGAGCGCACGCTCGAACTCTTCTGAGGCTCCTTCAAGGGTGAGTGTTTCTCGGTGCTCCGTTCGTACGAGAGGCGGGTAGGCGGGGGAGCGGTGAGGCACCGCCGCACCAGTCACGGAGGCGTACTACTTGTTGCGGCCGCGCGGTTGCTCGGGGCCCTGGCGTTTGTGCGCGGGAGCCTGCCTGTCGGTCTGGCCGGCAGCTGGTCCGGTGCCCGGGAGCCGCCTCGCGGCTGCGGTGCTGCGGGAGCGAGCGGCCGATGTGCGGGGCCCGGAGGAGGAGTGGGCCAGGAGCGGGCGTGCGAGGGCGTCGATCCGGTCGAGCTGGGGGCTGAACTCCGGGCCCAAGTCGTCGCGGAGCTTCCTCTGTACGGTGAGGAAGTCGTGGGTCTCCTCGGGCGTCCAGGGACGGTTGCGCTCCCCTTCGAGGGACTCGCGCAGCGCCAGGGGCTTGCGGGCCAGACCGTCGGCGTCGGCCGCGTAGCGTGGCGTGGAGTCGCCCCGGCGGTAGACGGGGGGCTGAGGAACATCCGTGTCAGATCGTGTGCTAGGCGTTCGTCGGGTGTTTTGGCGTTTTGACCTGGGGTGATTGAGCGTCAGAGCCTTCGTGGGTCGTTGTTTTCGATCTTCGGAGACTTGTTGTGGCGGTCGAGTTCCTGACGGATGAGCAGGCGGTCCGGTACGGGGCGTTCCATGAGGTGCCCTCGCGGGCGGAGCTGGAGCGGTACTTCTTCCTGGACGACGCGGACCGGGAGGCGGTGCAGGCGAAGCGGCGGTCGCACAACCGGCTCGGGTACGCGGTCCAGCTCACGAGCGTGCGGTTCATGCCGGACCCACGGCAGGTGCTGGCGGAGGTGGCGGAGTATCTGGCCGGGCAGTTGGAGATCGAGGGCGCCTCGTGCCTGAAGCTGTACGGCGAGCGGGACGGTACGGCCCGTACGCATGCGGGGAGATCCAGGAGGCCGGGGGTTGGCGGGACTTCGCGGAGGTCCGCGAGGAGCTGGCGGGGTGGCTGGACGCGGGGGCGTGGACGACGGGGGACGGGCCGAAGGCGTTGTTCGACGCGGCGGCCGGGTGGCTGCGCGAGGGCCGGGTGCTGCTGCCGGGGGTGACGACGCTGACGCGGCTGGTGGCCTCGGTACGGGAGGCGGCGAACCAGCGGCTGTGGGACACCCTGTACGGGATGCTCGGGCTGGGGCAGCGGGCGGTGCTGGACTCGCTGCTGACGGTGCCGCCGGGTGAGCGGGTCTCGGAGCTGGACCGGCTGCGCCGGGGCCCGGTGCGGGTGTCGGGCCCGCAGATGAAGCGGGCCCTGGAGCGGGCGGAGGAGATCGCCGCGCTCGGGATGGGCGCCGTGGACGTGTTGGGTATACCGCCCCGGCGTCTGGCGGAGCTGTCGCGGTACGGGGTGGACGGGAAGGCGTCGCTGCTGCGCCGGCACTCCGACGCGCGTCGGCTGGCGACGCTGCTGGCCACCACCGTCTACCTGACCTCGCGGGCGGTGGACGACGCGCTGGACCTGCTGGAGGTGCTGATCGCGACGAAGCTGCTGGCGAGGGCGGAGCGGGAGAGCGCGAAGGAGAAGCTGAAGACGCTGCCGCGGGTGGAGCGGGCGTCGGCGAAGCTGGCGACCGCGTTCCAGGTCGTGTTCGACACCACCAGCGAGCAGGTCGACACCGACACCGGGGAGATCACGCGGCCGAAGGTGGAGCCTGGAGGCGATGTGGGCGGCGATCGAGCAGGTGGTGCCCCGCCACGAGCTGGCCGCGGCGATCGCCGCGCTGTTCGAGCTGACCCCGCCCCTGGACTCGGATGCGGACGAGGCATGGCGTGCCATGCTGATCAACCGGTTCGGCACGGTCCGGCCGTTCCTGAAGCTGCTGGTCACCGTGGTGGACTTCGACGCCACCCCGGAGGGCGAGCCGGTGCTGGGCGCGCTGTTGTCGCTGCCGGAGCTGATGGGGCGCAAGAAGGTCGGACCCGCCGAGATCGACACCGCCCTGCTGGGCGGCTCGTGGCGACGCCTGGTGCTGGCGGCGTCGCACCTGGAGTCGGGGACGGTGGACTGGAAGGCGTACACGTTCTGCGTGCTGGAGCAGCTGCACCGGATGCTGCGCAGCAAGCAGGTCTTTGCCCGCAACTCCTCGAAGTGGGGCGACCCGCGGGCGAAGCTGCTGGCGGGTGAGGCGTGGCAGCAGGCCCGCCCGACTGTGCTGGCCTCGCTGCACCTGCCCGGACAACGCGCAGATCGTCTTCGACGACGACGGCCGCCTTCGCTTCGCTGCCCTGGAGCCGGAGCCCGAACCGGCCTCCCTCCTCGACCTCCGGGCCGCGGTGAACGCGATGCTGCCCCGGGTGGACCTGCCCGAGGTGCTGCTGGAGGTGATGTCCTGGACCGGCGCCGACCAGGCCTTCACCTCGGTCACCGGCGGCGAGGCAAGGCTGAAGGACCTGCGCGTCACGATCGCCGGGCTGCTGGTCGCCCGCGGCCGCAACGTCGTCTACACCCCGGTGATGGGCGGCGCGGACGCCTTGAAGTACAGCCGGTTGTCCCACGTGGACCAGACGTACCTGCGGCTCTGGCGACCTACCGGGCCGCGAACGCGGCCCTCATCGAGCACCAGGAGTGCATCCCGCTCGCCCAGGCAAGGGGCGGGGGCCTGGTCGCCTCGGTCGACGGGATGCGGTTCGTCGTCCCCGTCCCCAGCGTGTACGCGAGGCCGAACCCGAAGTACTTCGGTCGCCGGGGCGGCGCCACCTGGCTGAACATGATCAACGACCAGGCGGCCGGGCTGGGCGGGAAGGCCGTGGCCGGCACCCCGCGCGACTCCCTGTACGTGCTGGACGTCCTCTACGACCGCGACGGTGGCAAGCGTCCGGAGATGATCGTCACCGACACCGCCTCCTACAGCGACATTGTCTTCGGGCTGCTGGTTCGGGCTGCTGGTTCGGGCTGCTGGCCCTGGCCGGGTTCGCCTACGCCCCGCAGCTCGCCGACCTGCCGGACCAGAAGATGTGGCGGATCGACCGCACCGCCGACTACGGGGCCTTCCAGCAAGCGGCCCGCGGCCGGGTCGACCTCACCCGCATCGAGCGGCACTGGGAGGACATCCTGCGGATCATCGGCTCCATCCACACCGGAGCCGTCCGCGCCTATGACGTCATCCGGATGCTGTCGCGCGACGGACGCCCCACCCCGCTCGGTGACGCGATCGCGCACTACGGGCGGATCGCGAAGACTCTGCACATCCTGCGCCTGGCCGACGAGCCCGGCTACCGCCACCACATCAACGTGCTGGGCCGGTACTCCTTCCAGCTCCCCGACCTGCCCGGCGGGCTGCGGCCCCTGCGCGACAAGCACGCTACCGACGACGCGTGAGGACCGCCCGTGCTGCCGGGAACGTGGGGCGGGCACCACTATCCCGGCAGCGGTGCGCGAGCCCTTCGCCGCCCTCAAGGGCTGGGCCGCCCGCCGCGACCGCCTGCCCGAGCACCGCGCCGACCTGCTGGCCGCCGCCTGGTGGTCGGGCACCCGCAACGTCGCCGAACTCGCCCGTACCGCCAACATCACCAGGGATTACCGTCTACGACGACCTGCGCGCCCCGGGTATCGAGCCCACCGACCGTGCCGCGGTTCCTGAACGGCCGCGCCCGCGGTACGAGTCGCTGCGAGCGGAGGCCGTGCACGAACTCTCCGAGCTGGCCGCGCAGGTCCTGCTGCCCGCGCAGCTGGAGGAGGATCCGGCCCCGCTGGCCAGCGCCGCCTGGCAGATGAGCACCGCCTACGACCGGATCGCCGCCCTCCTCGACGGACACGAGGAGGAGCGTCACGTCGAGATGGCCGAGGACCTGGTCAGCAAGCTGCGTGACGCCCTGCGCTACGCGCACGCCCACTGGGCCTCGCTCCAGAGCACCGACCAGTTCGCCGCCCGTACCTCGGAGCGGGATCTCGACCCGCTCGGCATTCAGCAGGCCGTGGCCGGCGAGACAGTACTCCAGTTGTCCCTGCCGGTCGGCCGCACCTTTACTGTCACCCTCGGCGAAGAGGACTACCGCAGGACCACCGTGCGCAGCGATAGCGAACTGCTGGACACCACGGTCAGCGGCGCCGACCACCTCGCCATCAAGGACGCCCTGGACACCATCGCTGAAGTCCTCAGCGCGCATCTGCGGGAGGACGCCTTCGAGACGGACTGACCTCCCCGGCGGCGACGGCACGTTCGCCGCCGAGCCGCTCTCATGCGCGTGAGTCAGCACCATCCTCGTCCGAAAGGAGTTCCCCGAATGATCAGCTGCACGAGAATGGTCACCATCAACGAGGAGGGATCATGCACGAGAGCCGCCCAGCGCGCTCGTTAGGACGCCGCCACACAAGCGGTCTGCCGTTCGACCGGCCCGGCACGTTCTGGCGCGGCAACCTGCACACCCACACCACCGAGTCGGACGGCGCCCTGACGCCCCGCCAGACGGCCCGGCACTACCAGGAGCACGGCTACGACTTCCTGGCCGTCACGGACCATTTCCGCCCCGAGTACGACTTCCCGGTGACTGACACCCGCGCCCTGAGGGGCCTGGGCTTCACCACGCTGATCGGCGCCGAGCTGCACGCCCCGCGCACCGAGGCCGGACCGTCCTGGCACATCGTCGCGGTCGGACTGCCCATCGGCTTCGCCCCACCGCACCCCGGCGAGGACGGCCCGCAGTTGGCCCGCCGTGCCCGGGCGGCCGGTGCCTTCGTCGGCATGGCACACCCCGCCGCCTCGCTGCTCACCGTCGATGACGCCGAGAGCCTGGACGCCGCGCACGCCGTCGAGGTCTACAACGCCCTCGCCGAGCGCGAGCACCGAGGGGACAGCTGGCACCTGACCGACACCCTCCTCAACCGGGGACACCGGCTCACCGCGTACGCCGCCGACGATGCGCACCTGCAACCGCAGGACCCGCCGGCGTGTGCCGCCTGGGTCAACGTCCTCGCCGAAACACTCGCCCCGGGCCTGCTGCTGGCGGCCCTGAAGGCCGGGGACTTCTACTCCAGCACCGGCCCCGAGATCTACGACGTTCAGCTCACCGACGAAGCGGTCGTCGTGCGCTGCTCGCCGGCCAGCAAGGTGGTCCTCAGCGGCGGGGCGCCGGGCGCCGAGGTCGTGGAGGGCACCGACCTGACGGAGTGCTCGCTGCCGCACGCGATGTTCCGACGCGGGTACTGCCGTGTGACCGTGGAAGATGCCTTTGGCGGCCGCGCCTGGACCAACCCGATTCACCTCGACCGCTCCTGACCGACGCTCATCCCCCGCCGACCTTCCCGAACACAAGGAGACACGCTCATGCTGTGGCCCGCCCTGCGCGCCCTGTCCGTCGGAGAACTGACCGCCGCCCAGGAGGAGTGGCTGCGCATTGACTTCGACCTGTCCCCCGAACCCCGCCGTGAGGGACCCGGTGCGGCAGAGAGCATCGCCCACCGCTCCTTCACTGACGCTGCGGGCAACCGGCTCGTGCTGGATGTGGCCCGTACCGACGCCACCAGCTGGGTGTTCGCGCTGTTCTCGGACGGCGCGCAGGCCCCGCCCGCAGTCGTCGAGAGCCACCGGGCACGGTTCCGCCAGGCCATCGACCACCTGGGGCTCGACCTCGTCGAGATCACCCCTGCGGCCACCGCCGCCGAAGTGCACGTTCCGGACGCCGGCTCCGAGGACGGCCCGGCCTCCGCGGTCGGCGCGCACTGGGCATGGCCCGATGACCTCGACCGCGTGTGGTTCCACCTCGGTCTGCGGGCGGACGCTCCCGCGGAGGTCAAGGAGGTCAGGCTGCGCGAGCTGATGCGCACCCCGGCCTGGGACACGGCTCCGGACAGCCTCCAGAGCCAGGCCGCGGCGTTCCTCGCCGCGCACTGACCCGCCGCCGCGGCACCGGTACAGGACACCACCACACACGGGGGAGCACATTGAGCGAGTGCACGAGCCAGTCGGCGGGTGAGCCAGACCGGGTCCTCGTCCCGCCGCTCGGCTCGCCGGAGCGCGCCGAGGCCCTGCGCATCGGCGAGGCACTGCTGACCGACGACGGCCAGGTCACCGACACTCCTCAGGCCAAGACCATCGCCATCGGCCGGCTGGCCCGGCGAATACAGACGCCCACGCCGGAGCTGGTGCTTGCTGCCATGGGGCTGAGCGTCGGCAGTGACCTCGCGGCCCATCTGGGCAGCCCGCAGCACGTCGTGGTCCCGCACAATGCGTGCTACCCCTCCATGGGGGTCGATGTACTCCATGTCGGCGAACTGGGCCCGGCCTTCCCTCGGGAGGCCCCGGCCGGGGCGGTGCGCATGGACTCGCCCGAGGCCGAGCTGCTGGTGCGGATGGTCGCGGTCAGCGAACTCATGGGCGCCTGGTCCTACGGCTCCAACAATAACGTGCGGGTCCTGGCGCTCCAGGAGGCCGCGGCCGAGGAGTTCGAGATCACCGATGCTCTGGAGTGGCATCTGGACCCCAAGACGGCGTCCGCTGTACGGATGGAACTGAGCTACAACCGCGATGCCCTGCGGCACTTCCTGCGGACCCAGCACCAGATGACCCAGGAAGTGCTGGCCGCGCGCGGGATCACCGAAGTGATCGCATATCGCGCGTTGAGCTGGCCCGAGGGCGCCGAGCAGCCCCTGTGGGTGAGCGGCGACAACGTCGGGACGGTTGTGCAGGCCCGCGAGCGTCCGCTCTCCAGCTGGTCGGCGGACCGTCAGGTGGTCGCCGACTGGCTGGAGCAGCGCACCGGGCACGGCGTGATCGTCGCCTCCCGCCAGCGGGCCGCGGAGGTACTCTCCCTGCCCACCACCGGCATGGGCTTCCTCGGGCAGATGGAATGGGTCGCCCTGCCGGGCGACTACCGCGTCACCCTGGACGGCATCGTCTCCCACCTTGCCCCGCCCGAATCCGGGACTCAGACGGCGGCCGCCGGTATCTCCCTCGGTGCTCCAGCACTGGCCTTCGCCGCCCCGCCAGCAGCCCCCATCCAGCCGGACCCGGACACCAGACAGTGGCAGCCGCTCTCCATCACGGACCAGCTCGACCCGGCCGTGCCGCTCGATGCTCAGATCCTGGGGATTCTGGCGGGCACGCAACCCGCACCGCCCTGGTGGCCCCAGGACCAGACCGGTTACGTGCTGGCCCAGCGTGACCTCGACTTCCTGGGCATCAATCCCGTACAGATCAAGTGGATGGTGACTGGGGAAGCCCCGATGGGGATGACCCCAGCGCTCTACGGACAGTTCAGTGCCCACATGCTGACCGCTCTGGGCCACGACGGCATCGATCCCGCCGACGTCGACATCCGCATCAAGGGCTCGGGTGCCGGGTTCTACGCCGGAATCCACAAGACCCTGCCCGGCCCGCAGGCCCTTGCACACGATCTCCAGGCCCTCCAACGCCTGCACACGTGGTTCGGTGAGGACAGCAGGCCCCTGGCTCGTCCCTTCGACGCCATGTGGCGCCTGGGCCTGGAATCGGAACCCAGCGACTTTGACCTCGACATCAACTCCACGGCCATCGTGCGGGCGGCACGCGAGCACTGGCGCGCCAACCACTCCCACCGCTACCCGGGCGACTTCATGGGCGGGCACGGCTACCTGGACAAGGCGACGGTACTGGGCACCCTGCCAGCGTTGGCCGACTGGGCCCGCACCTGGGAGGCAACGCTGGGCCGCCCGATATCACTGGGCGTCTTCGAGTCCTCGGGCCCCTTCGACGCCACCCAACTCGGCCGCAACCTGTCCTCGCACTTCAGGGACACTGACTGGATCATCCACAGCCCGGACCGGCCCGAGGCCTGGCGTACTCCTCGGTCCCGGATTGCTCCACCACCAGCCGACCCCTCGCAGCCCTCGCCCCGCACGCGCCCCTCGGCCGCCGCAGCGCGGGCCAAGTCGACGACCGTCCGCAAGCCTCGGCCTCCGCAGAACGGCACCGCAACGTCGAACACCCAGCAGCCGCCGCACCTGCGCAGTCCCGGCCCCGAACCGGGGCGAGGACGCAGCCTGTAGACGAGGGGAGAGGGAACCCTTGTGACGGACCCGCACGACGACTCGATGGACCCGTACGCCGACGAGGCCGAGCGGGACGCCGGGTGGCAGCGACCCCTCGCGGTGCGCGACGCCCGCCGGCTGGTGCCCGCAAACGATCGGCAGGGTCATTCAGCCCGGACTGGTGGCTCAGCGCCGGACGTCGCCGGGCGCGAGGAGGCTGGTCAGCTCGGAGATCGCCTCGTGCGAGGGCTTGAAGTACCGGCGGACGTTCTCCGGCTTCTTGTGCCGGGACTTCGCCATGAGCATCAGCAGGGAGGCGCCCTGCACGCCGAGTTCGGTGAGTCCAGAGTGGCGGTACTCGTGCAGGTCCCAGCCGGTCCCCGGTCCGTGTACGGCTGTGTGCTCATTGAGGAGGGCGCGGGCCTGGCCGTAGGAGAGGCGGGCCAGGCCGGTGTCCGGACACACGTCGCGCGGGCTGACGACCTTCCCCGGGCGGGGGCGGCGGTGGGTGACGAAGACCGGGCCCCGGGTGCGGCCCTTGAGGAGCCGGGGCACGAGCCGTGCGGTGCCCGCGTCCCAGTAGACGGTCTCCAGGACGAAGTCCTCCCTCGTCTGCCCGCGTCGGCGGGCCTTGCTCCAGGCGTCCTTGGCCTTGACCGGGCAGCGGCGGGCGGCGAGGTCTAGGTCCTCGATGTTGACGCCGAGGATCTCCTCCGCGCGGGCGCAGGTCTCGTAGAGCATCCGCCACAGCGTCTTCTCCCGCAGGTGGACATCCTGGCGGGCGATGAGCCGGTCCACGGCCATCTTCGAGCGGGCCGGGGTCTCCGAGTCCGGCACGGCCAGCCGCTTCGTCCAGGCCGAGATGGACGGACTGTCGTAGCCGTACTCCGCGCACCAGCCCAGCCACGAGAGGACCGCTGCCCGGCGGGCGTCCCAGGTGTTGACCGCCGCGGTGCCCCACAGCAGTTCCAGGGCCTCGCCGATCTCGTCGTCCGTGACCGACCCCAGCGGGCGGCCCTCCCCGATTCGCTCGGCCGTCTTGCCGACCCCGGTCGATTAGCTGCGGACGGTGTTCGGGTTGCGGAGCGAGTCGAGGGAGGCGTCGGCCGCCGCGCGGACCGTCAACGCTTTCCCTGCCGGCAGTTGCACAACGGTGGGCACCGCTTCCCCCTTGCCACGGATAACAGGGCCGCTGCACGTACGGCCCGAAGAACGTCACCGCAGGTGACGAACCAAGATCCCCCAGATAATAGGACGTTATCCGTGGAAGAACTTCAGGCCGCCCCCACGACCAACGCGCCGTCAGCCGCCCACCAGGGACGACGAACGCTTAGCGCACGATCTGACACGGATGTTCCTCAGCCCCCTAGACGGCGGCGAAATCCACGAGACCCTCTCGGACGATGACCTCGCAGGAGTCGGCGATCCCGGTGTAGGAGGCGGCCGCCTTCTCCGGCACGGTCAGACGTCCCTGCCCGCGGTCGCGGACCTGTTCCAGGTAGCGGTTGAGGATGCCCTGCTCGCTCAGGGCTTGAGGGACTGCCAGTACGAGGACATCGATGCGGGTGCCGACGTTGCGGTACTTCTGCATGGTCTCGGCCAGATACCGCGGGTCCATGGCGATCTCCTGGACCAAGGCGTGGAGCTTGCGGCCCTCGGAGAGCGGGTCCTCACCGCGGACGAATTGTTGGGCCTGGCGCATCCAGACCCGGCCGTCGTGCCCGGTGTAGAGCGTCATGAGCCGGTCGTCCTTGGCCATGAGCTGTGCGTACTGGGGGCGGTAGGGCTTGTACAAGTCGCTGTCGATATCCGCGAACCCGCCCCGTGCGTCGAGCTGTTCGGCAACAAGCTGGGCCAACCGGGTCTTGCCGGCGCCGGGCTGACCGATCAGGAAGACAGCGGTGGCCGGGTCCTGCGGGGTGGGGCCGGTGAGGTGCTCGGGCACGATGGCGGAGACGAAGATCCGCCGGTTTTCCTCCGGCGGCGGCGGCAATCAGCCCGCTGTAGGTACCGACGACCCCGTTGATGGCCTCGATGGCCGCCTCGTAGGCCAGGGACTCCTCTGAGGACCAGCGGTGCGGGCGCAGGTGGCCGATGATGGGTTCACTCATCTCGTTCCTTCTGTCAGATTCCTGCCTTGTTTCTTCTGATCCCGATTCTGTATGAGTGAGTCTGGGATGTGGTCCTCTGCCGACCAGATCTCGCAGAAGACCCCTGTCGTGTCGTATCCGGCACGACAGGCGCCCTGAGCTGGGAATATTGCGCAGCGCGATTGCTGAGTTCGGCAAGTCCTGTGCGCCCGTGCCTGCCCGGTCGACGACCACGGCGATAGCGCGGGCCTCGATCCGCAGCCACGCACGCGGAAGGGCGGCCGGCCCCCGCCCGGGACCGGCCGCCCTTCCGCGTGCGCCGCGCTATCCGTGGTCCCGCGTCAGCTCGCTGACCGCGCCCACCACCGTCTGCGGCGCCTCCAGAGGCAGCATGTGCCCCGCGTCCGGCACCTCCTCGAAGCGTGCCCGGGGCAGCGCCTCGGCGACGACCCGGCCCAGCTTCGGTGCGATCACCTTGTCGGCGGTGCCCGCGAGGACCACCGCCGGTACGGTCACCGACACCAGGGCCTCGCGCAGGTCCATGCCCCGCGAGGAGCGGAACGCCTCCGCGCGCACCGCGGGCCCCGCCGCGGCGAACATCTGGCGGTTCACCTCGCTCAGCCGCCGGTCCGCCTTCGGGCCGAGCATGTTCTGCCCGAGGAGCTTGCGGCCCAGGGCCGGTCGCGAGACCGCCCGCTGGAACAGCGCGCTGCCCATCATGCGGACCTCGCTGTCCGGGGTCTCCTGGTCGTGCGCCGCCGTGGCCAGCAGCACCAGGCCGCTCAGCGCGGCGGCGTTCCGGTCCTCCGACGCGGCGTACGCCAGGGCGGCGAACCCGCCCCCGGAGTGCCCGACGACGACGGCGTCCGGTGCCTCCACATGCGCGAGGACCGCGCCCAGGTCCGCCCCGAGCCGGGCGATCCCGAAGGGCTCGGCGCCCTGCGAGGAGGCGCCGTGGCCCCGGAGGTCATAGGAGACGACGCGGTGCCCGAGGCGGATCAGCCGGTCGGCCACCGTGCTCCACACCCGGCGCGACGCGCCCCAGCCGTGGACCAGCACCACGGTCACGCCGGTCGGGGGCGTGAGCGGCGGCAGGACGGACACCGCCAGGCGGGCCCCGTCGTCGGTGCGCACCTGCGTCTCGGTCGCCGGTGCGGCGGCCACCGTCGTCATCGGGTACTGCCCTCCAGCTTCCGGTCCTGTGCCGCCGCGCCGGACCGGACGGCCGGAGCGCTCTCCGCCGCGAGGATCCGCCCGAGCCGGACGAACGCCTCGCTGGTGGCGGTGGAGTGCTCCGCGCCGATGTCGGCGACCTTCGCGAGGAGCTTCAGGAAGCCGTTCGGCCGCCC
The DNA here is from genome assembly GCF_001905735.1 of Streptomyces sp. CB01249. GTDB lineage: Bacteria > Actinomycetota > Actinomycetes > Streptomycetales > Streptomycetaceae > Streptomyces. The sequence continues at coordinate 256,202 of NZ_LISW01000010.1, read as the reverse complement.
CACGAAGTGCATGCCGACCTTGGTGCGGCCCCCGTCGAGCGGTTCGACGTAGAAGTCGCTGGTGCCCCGGAACACCCCGGACACGTAGTCGACCGACAGCAGCCGCTGGGGCTCGACGGCCCGGGTGCGCGCGGTGAACCGCAGCTTCGGGCCGCCCTTGTCGACGCCCTTGGTGTGCACCGTGACCGCGACCTCGCCGCCCACCTCGTCCGGCGAACCGGACACGGTGGCGAAGGTGTTGGCGGGCACCCACCAGCGGCCGGCGCCGCGGAACTCGGCGATCAGCGCCGCCCACACCGCTTCCGGCGGCGCGTCCACGATCGCCTCGTCGATCAAGTCGTAAACTGTCATGCCGATTCTCCTGTCGGGGTGTTCCGGGTGGCGGTCTGGGTCTCGCCGGCCGGGGCCCGGGGCGTCCCGGATCAGCCGAAGAAGCCCTGACCGGGGGTGAGGATGCCCGCCGGGTCGTAGCGCCGCTTCGCCGCGACGAGGACCTTCCAGCGGATGCCGAAGTGGGCCCGCCAGTCCGCCGAGGTCATGTTCGGGATCGCGCCCACCAGATACCGCTTGGCGCCCAGCGCGACCGCCTTGTCGTACAGGCGGCGGTTCTGGTCCAGCATCCGCGCGATGTCCGCCCCCGGGGCCGGGAAGCGGAGCACGTCGCACAGGTACGCGGTCGGCTCGGAGGGCTGCACCGACAGCGGGCGGGTCAGCTTCGACGTCGGGTACGGGTAATAGAGCAGGAAGCCCGCGCCCAGGTCGTCGCTGTTCAGCTCGGCGGTCAGCAGGTCCGCGAACGCCTTCGCCTTCGAGGCCGGGACGAACAGGCTCAGCCACGGCTTGGGCTGACCCCAGAAGTCGTTCTCCTTGAGCCACGCCTCGTCGCCGTCGGTACGGAACACGGCCTCGCGGAACGGCAGGTCCTCGATCGTCGCGGACGCCCGCACGTCGTGCAGACCGGTGAGCAGCGCGGTGCGGTTGGGCGCGGTGCCGCCCTTCCAGTACGCCTGGCCCTCCAGCTTGTACCACCAGCCGGAGTCGTCCGGGGTGCGGGCGATCTCGCCGACCTGGCCCTCGAACCGCTTCTCCGCCATGAGCTTCTCGGAGTCGGCGAGGAACGCGGACACGTCGTTGTAGTAGAGGGTGAAGACGGTCATCTTCGGCGGTGCCGGGATCAGGGCGACCTCGGCCCGCACGATGATGCCGACCTGGCCGCCGCCGCCGAGCGCCGTGTTGAACAGATCGGCGTGGCAGCTGGGGCTGGCCGTGATCAGGTCGCCGTTGCCGGTGACGATGTCGATCGACTTCACGGTGTCGATCTGCAGCCCGTAACGCGCCACGGTGGAGCCGATGCCGCCGACGCTGAGCGTGCCGCCTATCGACAGGTGCAGGTAGTCGGTGAGCGCCGGCGGGGTCAGGCCCCGGGCGAGGGCGGCGTCGGTGAGCTGCGCCCACGTGACACCGGTCTCCACCACGGCGGACGAGGAGCCGATGCGGACGATCTTCGTCAGACCGCGCGCGTCGATCGCGATGCCGCCCTGCGGGACCTGCGCCTGCCCGTAGCAGGAGTGCGACTCCTCGTCGCCGTTCTGCCCGCCGCGGCCGTTCATCGCGATCTTCAGCCCGTTGGCCCGGGCGTAGTTGACCATCTTGACGATGTCTTGCACCGAGCCGGGACGCAGCACCGCCCAGCACGCGCCGGTCACCATGTGGCCGAAGTCGTGGTTGAACGTGGACTTGACACCCGCCGAGGTCTCCAGCGTGCCGTCGAGCGCCGGCAGGCTCGCCGCCGTATGGGCGAAGGAGTCCGACTCACGTGCCCACGCCTGGTGCGAAGTGCTCCAGCCGATGACCGTGGCGGCCGCCATGCCCCCGAGGATGCTGCGCCGCGTGATGGGGGTGCTGCTGCTTCTCATTCGGTCTGTCTCCCGTCCATTACGTGTGGTTCAGGGCCGGCAGGCCGGCGCCCGCGAGGGTGGCGAGCTGGTACTCGGAAGGGGTGAAGCGCTTGGTCTGGCGGCGGAAGCGCCAGGTGTACGTCGGCCAGATCGACGGGTTGCGCCCGTGTGCGTCGAGGTACCAGCTCTTGCAGTTGCCTGCGTTCCACACGGTGCCATCGAGGCGGGCCTGCAGCCGCTCGTTCCAGTCGTCCTGGACCGTCTTTCGAACCTCCACCGAGGCCAGGCCCTTCTGGTCCATGACCTTCAGCGCGTCCAGCACGTAGCCGATCTGCGCCTCGATCATCACGACCTGCGAGGAGTGCCCCAGGGTGGTGTTCGGGCCGAGCAGCAGGAACAGGTTCGGGAAGCCGGCGACGGTGGTGCCGCGGTGCGCGGCCATGCCGTCCTCCTGCCACACCTCGCGCAGCGACCTGCCCTCGCGGCCGGTGATCCGCCCGGCGACCGGGCGGTCCGTGGCCTTGAAGCCGGTGCCCAGGATGATCGTGTCGATCTCCCGCTCGGACCCGTCGGCGGTGACGATCGAGTGGGCGGTGACCTTGGCGATGCCGTCGGTGACCAGGTCCACGTTGGGCTGCTGGATCGCCGGGTACCACGTGTTGGAGAACAGCAGGCGCTTGCACGCCATCACGTAGTCCGGGGTCAGCTTCGCGCGCAGCTTCTCGTCGGCGACCGACTTCTTCAGGTGGTCGCTGGCCATCTTCTGCATCTTCCCGGCGACCTTGGGCCGCTTCATCACGAAGGCCAGGATCTCCCGGCCCCACATGTTGAAGTTCCGCCGGAAGTTCTGGTAGCCGGGGACCCCGCGCAGCAGCTTGGACTGGAGCGGGCTCGTCTCCTTGTCGTTCTTCGGGCCGATCCACGGCGGGGTCCGCTGGTAGAGGTCGAGCCGCCCCACCTCGGGCTGGATCTTCGGCACGAACTGGATGGCGGAGGCGCCGGTGCCGATCACGGCGACGTTGCGCCCGCTCAGGTCGTGGTCGTGCCGCCAGCGGGAGGAGTGGAAGACGGCGCCCTCGAAGTCGGAGAGGCCCGGGATGTCGGGGACCGCCGCCTCGCTGAGATAGCCGGTGCCGCTCACCAGGACCTGCGCGGTGTAGTCGCCCTGCGAGGTCTCGATGTGCCAGCGGCGGGTCGTCTCGTCCCAGCGGGCCCCGAGCAGTTCGTGGCCGAAGCGGATGTGCGGACGCACCCCGAACCGGTCGGCGGTGTCCCGCAGATACGCGTACAGCTCGTCGCGCTTGCCGAAGGTGGACTTCCACTCCGGGTTCTGCGCGAACGAGAACGAGTACAGGTGGGACATCACGTCGCAGGCAGCACCCGGGTAGGAGTTGTCCCGCCAGGTGCCGCCCACCTCGTCGGCGCGTTCGAAGACGAGGAAGTCGTCCACGCCCTTCTGCAACAGCCGGATCGCCATGCCGAGGCCGGAGAACCCGCTGCCGATGACGGCGACGCGCAGATGCCGCTGCGGTCCGCCGCCGCCGGCCGGGCGGCTGTCCTCGTCGCTGCGCGGCGGCTCTAGAGTGCTCGTCACGTCAGCCTCCTAGCGGCGCGCGATGGTGACGCGGAAGTTGTTGAAGAACTTGTCCTCGAGCGTGTACGCGAAGATGTCGAGGTAGCGCTCGAAGCGGGCCACGACCTCCTCGCCCTCCATGGCGACGGCCTCGTCACGGCGCTCGGCGAGCAGCTTCAGCCAGGCGCGGCAGGCCACCGCGAACGACTCGCGCTCGTTGACGACCTCGACCACGTCGAACAGACCCTCGGCGGCCTGCGTCAGCTCGTGCAGGTGCGGGATGTGGCAGTTCTCGAACTCCGAGCGCTGCAGGAACTTCAGGTCGTCCAGCAGCTGCCGGTTCATGGGCAGCGCCTCGGCCGTCATGGTGTGCAGCACGAAGCGGGCGCCCGGCTTCAGGGTGGCGCCGACCTTCTGGAAGAACACCCGGTACTTCTTGGTGCGCTCGCGCGGCGGCAGCGTCGAGGAGACGAAGTGCTCCAGGGCGTTGATGCAGAACGCCGCGTCGTACGGGTCGTCGGTGGTGTGGTCCTCCCAGGACTCCACCCGCGTGGTGATCCGCGGGTTGTCCAGGCCGGCGATGAACTGCTCCTGCGTGCGGCTGAGCGTCAGCCCGACCGCCTGCTCGACGCCGTGCACCGTGGTGACGCGGTTGAGCATGGTGCCCCACCCGCAGCCCACGTCCAGGACGCGGCGGGCGTTCGCCGCTCCGGCCAGCTCGACGAACTTGTCCAGCTTGCGCTCCTGGGCCTCGTCGAGGGCCTCGGTGAGACCCTCGCCCTCCTCCCAGTAACCGCCGGAGTACATCATCGTCGGGCCCAGCAGGAGGCGGTAGAAGTCGTTGCTCACCTCGTAGTGGTGCCTGATCGCGTCGACCTCGGGGACCGACTGGTTTGCGACCGTGGTCATCTTCGTCCTCAACTCCCGTCCGGCTCATGCTCATGGCGTGGTGCCTGCGATGTCATCGCGAGACGAAGAAAACCCCCGCGTCGCAAGAGACGTGCAACACGACCGGGGCGCCGGCTGTTGCGCGCCGGTTGCGTGCGTACGGGTTCCATGCGTCTCGAAAAGGCCAAGCCCTGCGGAGGAAGGACCTCACCTCATGTCTCTGCCCACCATCGAAGAACTGGCGAGCCAGCTCGAGGCCGTGTCCGGCGCCCAGAAGGTCGACCCGGACCACCCGCTCCAGCACATCCCGGACGTGGACTCGCTGGACCTCATGGAGTGGCTGTACGGGTTCCAGAACACCTACCCGGACATCCCGGCCGACGAGTCGCTCTTCGCCGACCTGGACGACACCACCACGCTGCGCCACGTCTACGACCGCATCCTGGCGCTCGTGCCGGCGCAGGCCTGAGCGGGCGCGCATGAACGGCTTCGACATCACCGGATGGGGCATATCCGTCCCCGAAAAGGTGGTCACCAGTGCGGAGCTCGCCGAGCGCTTCGGCGTGGACGAGCACTGGATCACCAGCCGGTGCGGGATCAGTGAACGGCGCGCCGTCGGGCCCGGCCAGACGACTGCCTCGCTGGCCGTCGAGGCCGGCCGGCGCGCCCTCGCCAAGGCGGGCCTGAGCGGCGGCGACATCGCTCATCTGATCGTCGCCACCGCCACGCCCGAGCAGCCCTCGCCGGCGACGTCCGCGTTCGTCCACCACGAACTGGGCATCGCCGGCAGCGCGCACGACGTCAACTCCGAGTGCGCGGGCTTCGTCTACGGGCTCGTCTCCGCGATGGCCCTCATCGCGATCGACCCGCGGCCGATCCTGCTCATCGGCTCCGACACCCACACGCTGACCGCGAACCCCGCCGACCGGGACCTGTCGATCCTGGTCGGGGACGGCGCGGGAGCCGTCGTGCTCGTCCCCGCGGCCGACAGCAACGTCCTGGCCTGGAACCTGGGCGCGGACGGCAGCTGCACCGGCAGCCTCAAGGTCCTCGCGGGCGGCAGCCGTATGCCGACCACCGAGGAAACGGTGCGCCAGGGTCTGCACTACGCGCAGATCAACGGGAACGAGATCTATCTCAACGCCGTGCGGTACACGGTCCGTACGGTCCGGGAGACGCTGAAGACCGCCAAGGTCGAGGCGGCCGACGTACGCCACGTCATCCCGCACCAGGCCAACATCCGCATCATCAACTCGATCCTCAGCCACACCGGGCTGCGGCCCGAGGCCCTGGTCGCGAACCTGCACAAGTACGGGAACACGGCGTCCGCGTCCATCCCGATCGCGCTGGCCGAGGCGCTGGACGAGGGCCGCATCGAGAACGGCGACCTGGTCCTGTTGGCCGGCTTCGGCGCAGGCATGACCTGGGGCTCCATGCTCCTCGAATGGCGCGGAGGGACACGATGAGTACGCAGAAGCCCGCCGGCACCCGGCCCGAGCACCCCGTCGCCCTGGTGACGGGCGCCTCCGGCGGGCTCGGCCAGGCGCTGGCGATCGAACTGGACGCCCTCGGCTGCAAGGTGGCCGTCCACTACAACAGCGCCAAGGACGCCGCGCTCGCGGTGCAGGAGAAGCTCTCCAACGACTCCGTCCTGGTGACCGGCGACGTCGGCTCGTACGAGGCCGTCACGGCGATGCACGCGCAGATCGCCGAGCAGTTGGGCCCGGTCGACGTCCTCGTCAACAACGGCGCGATCCGCCGTGACCAGGTCATGGCGATGCAGAAGCCCGAGGACTGGGCGGCGGTGATCCAGACCAACCTCATCGGCTCCTTCCACACGGCCCGGGTGTGCGTTCCGCACATGCTGCGCAAGCGGTGGGGCCGGGTGATCAACGTGGTCTCGCCGTCGGGTCTGATCGCGACGGCCGGACAGACGGCGTACTCCGCGTCCAAGGCCGGCCTGATCGGCTTCACCCGGACGCTGGCCGCCGAGTGCGGACGGCGGGGCGTCACGGTCAACGCGCTCTCGCCCGGATTCATGATCACGGGCATGACGCAGACCCTCCCCGACCACGTGGTGGAATCGATGGAGAAGAAGGCACCGGTGCCCCGCTTCGTGACCGTGGAAGAGGTGGCGCGCAGCTCCGCCCTCTTCCTCGACCAGGACTGTATGACCGGCCAGGTCATCAGCATCGACAGCGGCGTCACCATCACCTGATATCCACCCCCGGGGGGCTTTCTTCGGAAAGTCCCCCGGGAAAAAAATTCCGCACGAAACGTCCGCGGAATGCTCCTGCGAACCGGATTTCGCAGGAGCATTCCGCGGACGTTTCCCTGCCCGGGCAGGGCCGCCTACGCGGCCGGCGGGAGCAGGGGCTCGTACGCGCTCATCAGGAGCGGGTCGATGGTCGCCGGGCCGCCGTACGGGGTCATCGCGCGGGGCGCCTCGCGGGCCGGGTCGGGCTCGCGGAGCAGGCCCAGATAGAGCGACTGGGTGGACGGGGCGGGCTCGATGCCGAGCTCGTCCGACAGGAGCTCGCGCAGCTGCTGGTAGACGCGCAGCGCGTCGGCCCGGTTGCCGGCGGCGGCGTGCGCCGTCATCCGGCAGCGGTGCGCGCTCTCCCGGAACGGCGCCCTGCGCACCGCCTCGTCGGCGTACCGCAGGGCGTGGTGGCTGTTGCCGAGGGCGGCGGCCGAGGCGCTGGAAAGCTCCAGGGCGCTCAGGCGTACCGCCTCGATGCGCTCGCGGGTGGTGTTCACCCACTCGCCCTCGTGAGCGGGCAGGAACGCGCCGCGCAGATTGGCGACCGCGCCGGAGGCCAGTTGCAGGGCCACCGCGTGGGCGCCCTCCCGGCACGCCTGCCGGGCCTCGGAGACCGACGACTCGGCCGTCTCCACATCGGTGAGCGCGTCGCTCGGCAGATGCAGCAGATAGCGCCCGCTCTGGGCGACCAACGGCGTCTCGCCGGGCTTCTGGTGCGCGCTGGTGACGAAGGACCGCACCCGGCTGACGACACTGCGCAGCGCGGACGCCCAGGTGTCGGGCAGGCCCTGTGGCCACAGCGTGTCCGCGAGCTGGTCGCGGCTGGTGCCCGCGGAACGCTCCAGGACGAGCCGGGCGAAGGCGATTTGGGCCTGTGCGCTCGACAGGTGCCGGGGCGGTTCCGCCTCGTGCTCGATGCTGACAAGTCCTACGAGCCGGATCAACACGTCGACACTCCCTGCGGCAGATCAGGAACCGAGCGGGGAACACGGCGCCGTTGCTTTCTCTTTGCGCCGTTCGGTTCTCGCCATTCCCCGTGATGTCGTCGTGACCCTCGCAGGGGCGTTCAGGCCGTGTCAATTGAGCCCGGGAACATACCGGGGGGAATGAGTGGAAGCCCAAGTTCCGCTGAATCGAGGGTCCATGTTTCCGCCCTTCTCCATGCGTTCACCAGGGGATTTCTAGTGAATCCCGAGCGGCTTCGAGCGTAATTCGAGAAGGGCTCCGGCTTCCTTGTTGCGGCCGCGTTGCGGAGCGCGGCGTAGAAATCCTGTCATGAATAGGCCGTTCGCCGGCCGACTGAATCAGTCTGAGGAGACTCACGTGAACGCAACCGGAGGCTGGGAACGGCTGGCGCCGAAGCTGGCCGTCACGAACAAGCGCGTGGCGGCACTGGAGTCCGAGCCGGAGCGCCGCAACAGTTTCGTCTCCTACACCGTCGAGCGGGACAGCGCGTACGCCGATCTCGACGGGCAACGGCTGCTGATGATGTCCGGCTACAGCTACCTGGGTCTGGGCGGCGACGAACGCGTCGTCGCCGCCGCCAAGGCCGCGCTCGACCTCTACGGCAGCGGCAACCACGGCGTGCGCGCCCTGGCCGGGACGATCCCGTTGCACGAGGAGCTGGAGGCCGAGGTCGCGAGCTTCGCGGACCGCGAGGCGTCCATGGTCTTCAGCTCGGGCTACGCGGCGAACGTGGGCACCGTCGGCGGTCTCGTCGGCGCCGGCGACACCGTCTTCATCGACAAGTACGACCACGCCTCCATCGTGGACGGCTGCCGGCTCTCCGGCGCCACCGTCACCCGGTTCCGGCACAACGACGTCGACCACCTCGACCGGCGCCTGGCCGCCGCCTCGCCCGACGGGGTGCGGCTCGTCATCGTCGACAGCGTCTACTCCATGGACGGCGACATCGCCCCGCTGCCCGAGCTCCGCAAGGTGTGCGACGAGCACAACGCGCTGCTCATGGTGGACGAGGCCCACGCGCTCGGCGTCATCGGCGCCACCGGGCGGGGCATCGAGGAGCACTTCGACCACCGGGTGAAGGCCGACATCAAGCTCGGCACCCTGTCCAAGGGCATCCCGTCCATGGGCGGCTGGGTCACCGGACCCGCCGAGCTGATCGGCCACCTGCGCTACGCCGCCCGGCCGTTCCTCTTCTCCGCCGCCCTCGCCCCGGCCCAGGCCGGCGCCGCCCTGGAGAGCCTGCGCATCCTGCAGCGCGAGCCGGAGCGGGTCACCCACATCCAGCGCGAGTCCGCCCGCCTGCGCGCCCTGGTCAACGCCCAGGGGCTGCGTACGCAGGACAGCGAGACCGCGGTGCTGCCGCTGATCGCCGGCTCCGACGAGAAGGCGTACGACCTGGCCACCGCCTGCCGCCGCAACGGCGTCATCGGCATCCCCGTGGTCACCCCGGCCGTCCCCAACGACCTGGCCAGGCTGCGGATCGCGGTGACCGCGCGGCACACGCCCGAGGACATCGACTTCGCCGCCGACGCGTTCATCAAGTCCGCCCGCGAGTGCGGCATCATCCCGGCCTGACCGGCCGGTCAAGGCCCCGGGACACCGGACGGAGACGAGACCGAAGATGACAGCCGCAGCCTCCCACCGCACCCCGGTGGTGATCACCGGGATCGGTGTGGTCACCCCGGCGGGGTGCACCCCCGACGCCCTGTGGGCCGCGCTCCGCGCCGGCCGTTCCACCGCGGCCCCGCTCGACCACCTGGACCTGTCCCGCCACCGGGTCCGGATCGGCTGCCGGGTCAGCGGACTCGACACCCAGGGCCCCGACGCCCTCGTGTCCGCCAAGGACGCCCGGCGCATGGACCCCTTCGCGCTGTACGGCACCACGGCCGCGCTCGCCGCCCACCGCGACGCCGGCGCCCCGGTCCCCGAGCCCGGGCGCACCGCGATCGTCGTCGGCAACGCGGTGGGCGGCCGCGCCACCAGCGACCGCGAGTCCGCGCACTACAGCGAGGTGGGCCCGCACCGGGTCAACCCGCTGATGCCGCTGCTCACCATGCCGAACGCGGCGGCCGCCCAGATCGCCATGCGCCTCGGCTGGACCGGCCCCGCGACCACCATCGCCACCACCTGCGCCAGCGGCGTCGACGCCATCGGGCACGCCACCGCGCTCCTGGCGTCCGGCCAGGCCGACGTGGCGATCGCGGGCGGCTGCGAGTCCACCCTGACCCCGGTCACCCTCGCCGCCTTCGGCAACCTGAACGCGGTCTCCGGGCGCAACGACGACCCGGCGCACGCCTCCCGCCCCTTCGACCGGGACCGCGACGGGTTCGTCATGGGGGAGGGGGCCGGCTTCGTCGTCCTGGAACGCCTGGACGACGCGCTGGCCCGGGGCGCCCGCACCTACGCCCGGATCGCCGGGTACGCGGCCACCTCGGACGCGTACCACCTGTCGATGCCGCTGGCCGACGGGGCCGGCGCGGTCTCCGCGATGACCGGTGCGCTCACCGCCGCCGGGCTCGCCCCCGACGAGATCACGCACATCAACGCGCACGGCACCTCGACCCCGCACAACGACCGCGCCGAAGCCACGGCCCTCGCCAAGGTCTTCGGCTCCGACGGCCCGCCCGTCACCGCGTCCAAGGGCGTCATCGGCCACCTCATCGGAGCGGCCGGCGCCGTCGAGATCATCGCCGCCGTCCAGGCGATGCGCGCCCAAGAGGTGCCGCCCACCGCCAACCACGAACACCTGGAGCCAGGAATGGAGATCGACGTGGTGCACACCAGTCCACGGCCCGTCGCCCTGGGACCCGCGCTGTCGAACTCCTTCGGCTTCGGCGGCCACAACGCGAGCATGGTGGTGGCGCCGGTATGACGACCACCGCCCAGACCACCGCCCAGACCACAGCCCAGACCACAGCGCAGACCGCAGCGCAGGCCACCGCACAGACGCCCGCCCAGCCCCGCACCGCGATCCGCAGCCTCACCGCCGACGAGGTGGCCGCCTTCCGGGCCGCCGTCCGCGCGGACCTGCCCGCGGCCGGGGAGCCCGGCACCTCGCCGGTGCACGCCTTCGTCCTCGCGCACACCCTCGCCGACGCGACCGTACGCGACCTGGCGGCGGCCGAGCCCGAGCCCGTCTCCGTCGTCCACCTCGGCCAGGACATCCAGATCGAGCAGCCCCTGCTGCCCGGCGAGGACATCACCGTCGGCCTCGACGTCGTCGGCGCCCGCCGCGAACCGAAGGGCACCCGCGTCGCCGTCCGGGCCCGGCTCACCGGCGAGGACGGCACCCCGCGCGCCGAACTCCTCACCAGCGCCCTGCTGGTGGGCGCCGCCGCCATCGAGCCCTTCGGCCAGATCCCGGCACCGGCCGCGCCCGCCCCGTCCGGCGGAGCCGGTGAACCCGCCGCCGCCGAGCACCGGCTCACCCCCGCCTGGATCCGCGGCTACGCCCACGCCTCCGGCGACCTCAACCCGATCCACCTGGACGACCGGGCCGCCAAGGACGCCGGTTTCCCCAGCGTCATCGCGCACGGGATGAGCGTGCTCGCCCTGGCCGTCGAGGAGATCGCCGACCGGTACGCGGACGGCGACGTCACCCGCGTCCTCGCGGTCAGCGGGCGGTTCTCCGCCCCTGTGGTCCCGGACGTGCCACTGCGCGTCGAACTGGCCCCGGACGCCGACCGCACCCTGGTCCGCTTCACCTGCCGCACCCCCTCGGGCATCGCCGTGAAGAGCGGCTGGGCCCGGCTGGCGGGACGGCGGCCATGACCGGCCGGGACGGCACCACCGGACTACTGCCCGGCTTCCTCACCCAGGTCCGAGAGCGCCCCGACGCGCCCGCCCTGGTCTGGCACGGCGAGGAGACCAGCTACCGCGAGCTGTACGAGAGCGCCGGCCGCGAACGCGAACGCCTCGCCCTGCTCGGGCTGCCGACCGGGGAACCCGTCGGCATCCTCGCCGAGAAGTCGCCCGACGCCCTCGCGCTCGTCCTGGGCTGCCTGCTCGCCCACCGCCCGTTCCTGCTGCCCTCCCCGCACCTCGGCGAGCAGCTGCTGACCCAGCTGTTCGCCCAGGCCGGCTGCGGGTACGTGCTGACCCCGGGCGGCGAACCGCGCGGGGTGCGGGTCCCGGCCCGCTCGGCGGCGTACCCGGTGCCTCCCCGTACCGCCTTCATGCTCACCACGTCCGGCTCCACCGGGCTGCCCAAGACCGTCCCACTGGACGAGCGGGCCGTGGACCGGTTCGTCAGCTGGGCCGGGCCCGCCTTCGCCGTCGCGCCGGGGACCACCGTCCTCAACTACGCGCCGCTCAACTTCGACCTCTGCTTCCTCGACGTGTGGACGACCCTCGCGCACGGCGGGCGGGTCGTCCTCGTGGACTCGGACAAGGCCGTCGACGGACGCCACCTGCTCGACCTGCTGCTCCGTCACGACGTGGAGATCGTCCAGGCCGTGCCGATGTTCTACCGGCTCGTGCTGGACGCCGCCCGCCGGGCCGGGGTGCTGCTGCCGTCGGTGCGCCGGGCCGCCTTCACCGGCGACGTCCTGCCCGAACGCACCCTGGCCGAGCTGCGCGAGGTGCTGCCCGCCGCCCGCCTCACCAACATCTACGGCTGCACGGAGACCAACGACAGCTTCACGTACGACGTCGGCACCGACGCCACCGTCTCCGGCCCGCTGCCCATCGGCACCCCGCTCCCCGGGGTCTCGGTGCTCGTGCTGGACGCCGACGGCCAGGAGGTCACCGGCCCCGGCGCCGGGGAGCTGCACGTCAGGACGCCCTTCCAGACCGCCGGTTACCTCGACCCGGCCCGCAGCCAGGGCCGGTTCACCGGTCACCCGCTCGGCCACGACGACGGCACCTGGTTCCGCACCGGCGACCTCGTACGGCGCGACGCCGACGGGCTGCTGTACCTGACCGGACGCAGCGACTTCCAGGTCAAGGTGCGCGGCGTCGCCGTCAACACCGCCGAGATCGAGCAGGTGCTGCTCAGCCACCCCGCGGTCCTGGAGGCCGGGGTCGCCGCGCAGCCCGACCCGCTCACCGGCAAACGGCTCGTCGCCGGGGTGCGGCGCGCACCCGGCAGCGGCCTCAACAGCCTGCTCCTGAAGGAACACTGCGCCCGCGCCCTGCCCCGGGCCGCCGTCCCCGGCGTCCTGCGGATCACCGACGAACCGCTGCCCAAGACCCCCACCGGAAAGGTCGACCGCACCGCGCTCGACCGGCTGCGCGGACCGTCCCAGGCGCCGGACCACTCGCGCCGGCTGACCACAGTAGAAGGAAGGACGTCATGAGCAACACGGCCACCATCAAGCAGTTCCTGATCGAGGAGTTCCTGCCGGACCTCACGCAGGACGAACTCGCCGACGACCAGGACCTGCTGTCGAGCGGAGCCATCGACTCGCTCGGCCTGCTCAAGCTCATCGCCTGGGTGGAGGACCGCTTCGGGCTCGCCGTGGACGACACGGACCTCGACCCCAACAACTTCCGCAGCGTCACCGCGATCGACACCTTCGTGGCCAATGCGCGCCAGGGGGTGAGCGGCTAGGGGCCTGTCGTTTGGGCCATGCCGGGCTCGCGGGCCCTGGCACCGCACCTCGCGGCGTTGTCGTCAATCACCAACGCTCCGCGTTGATTCAATCCTCCGCCTTGCGATGCACGGCACCAGAGCCCGCTCCCTGATCCGGCCTGACCCAAACGAAAGGCCCTACCATGCACGACGCGCTCACCGGCCTGCTGGCGCGGCGCACGGTGGCCGAGCACGAGACCTGGCGGTCTCTGTGGGACCGGCTCGGCGACGGCACGCTCCCCCGGGAGCAGGCCGTCGCCCTGCTGGCCTCGCTGACCACCCGGCTCCCCGACCCCGCGACGCTTGCCGCCCTGCACGGCACACTCATGGAACGGCGCCCCGCGCGCCCCGGGCCCGCCTGGCCCGCGACCGTCAACGTCGTGGGCACCGGAGGCGGTCCCGCCACCTTCAACGTCTCCACCGCTTCGGCCTTCGTCGCGGCCGCCGCCGGGGTGCGTGTCGTCAAGTCCGGCTCCCGGGCCTACACCTCCAGCCTCGGCTCCGTCGACCTCCTCGAACGCCTCGGGGTGCGCCTCACCTCCTCGTACGAGCAGACCGAGGAGCACCTGGAGCGGGACGGGATCGCCTTCACCGGGCCGTTCGTCTACCCGGTCGAGCTCGCCCGGCTCGCCCGGCTGATCGCGCCCGTGAGCATGAAGCCGTTCGGGCGGTTCCTCAACGCGCTCGGGCCGCTCCTCGCCGATCTGCCGGTCGCCGCCCAGGTCACCGGGGTCTCGCACACCATGCCCCTGGACGACCTGCGCCGCCTCGCCGCCACGGTCACCGGCCGCACGGTGTGGCTCACCAGCAACGACCGGGGCGCCGACGAACTCCTCGGCTTCGCCCGCAACACCGTCCACATCGCGCGGGGCGAGGACCAGGTCCTGGAGCCCGGCGCGCTGATCCCGGCCGACGGCGGCTTCGAGGCGCTGGCCCCCGCGCCCAAGGACGCGGCCACCGACCACTTCCTGGCCGTGCTCGCCGGGCGCGCCCATCCGGCGGCCACCCACACCGTCCGCCTCAACGCCGCCGCGCTCGCCCTCGCGGCCGGCCATCACACCACCTGGCGCGACGCGCTCGACGCCACGGACGACGCCGTCACCAGCGGGGCCGCCGTGGCCCTGGTCGAGCGGCTGCGCTCCCGGCGGACCGCGGCGACGGCGGGGGCGGTCCGCCATGGCTGACTTCTTCACCGGGCGCGGACCCGGCCGGCCCGGGCTCACGCTGTTCCTCAACGCGGGCGACCCGGCGCTGGACGAGCTCGCCGAGGTCGTGCACATGCTCGACGAGGAGGGCGTCGACTGCCTCGAACTGGCGGTGCCCTTCCCGGACTCCTTCACCGACGGGCCGGTCGTACGCCGCTCCGCCCGCCGCGCCCTGGACCGGGGCACCGGCCTGGACGACGTCCTCGGCTTCGTCGCCCGCGTCCGGCCGGGGCTGCGGCGGCTGCGGATCGCGCTGCTCGCCGACTGGAGCCACTCCCTCAAGCACCGGGACCTGGGCGCGGCCGTCAAGGACGTCACCGCCTCCGGCGCCGACGGGCTCCTGGTGCACGGCCTGCCGCCCCGGCTGCGGGACGCCTACCGCGAGGCCACCGAGGCGGCCGGCACCGCCGTCGTCACCACCTGTTACCCGACCAGCCCCGAGGAGACCCGGGCCCGCGCGGCCCGCGAGTCCTCCGCATACGTCTATCTGGTGGCGCACTACGGCCGCAGCGGCACCGCGCCGCCCGCCGGGCACGCCGCGCTCGCCCCGGTCGTCGCCGGGCTGCGGGCCCACACGAACTCCCCGATAGCCGTCGGCTTCGGGGTCAGTACGCGCAACCACGTCGCGGCGGTCGCCGCGAGCGGCGCCGACGCAGCGATCGTCGGCTCCGCGGGCGTGGCGCGCGTGGAGCAGGCCCTCGATGAGGAGGGCTCCGTCACCACGGCACTGCGCGACTTCGTCCGGTCGCTCCAGCCCGGACCGGACGAGACCAGTACGGCCAATACCCCTATCCGAACAAGGAGTTGACCATGATCATCCGTGACCTGGAGACCGTCAAGAGCGTCGACTGGGGCAACGGGCTCAGCCGTCGTTTCCTCACCGCATCCGACGGCGTCGGCTACTCGATCACCGACACCACGGTGCGAGCCGGCACCAAGTCCCGCCTGGAGTACCGCAACCACCTGGAGTCCTGCTACTGCATCGAGGGCTCCGGCGAGGTGGTCGAGCTCGACGGCACCGTGCACCCCATCACGCCGGGCCGGCTGTACTCCCTCGACGAGCACGACGCGCACTACCTCGTCGCATCCCCGCACGAGGACCTGAGGCTCGTCTGCGTCTTCACCCCGGCGCTGCAGGGCGACGAGGTGCACAGCCTCGACGCGCACACCTCCTCCGCCTACTGATCCACACGGCACCCGCACCTCTGAAAGGGGTCCCAGTGATCCGCTGGAACACCGACCAGGCCGACCTCCGGGCCGGCCTGGCCCGGTGGGGCGAGGCACTCAGCGCCGACCACATCGCCCAGGACGAACGAGCGGAGTTCTCCTGGGAGAAGTGGAAACTGGTGCGCCGGTCCGGCATCCTCGCCCTGCCCTTCGCCGAGGAGCACGGCGGCCTGGGCCAGTCCCTCCTCACCACCATGTACGTCCTGGAAGGGCTCGGCGAGCACTGCCAGGACGCGGGTCTGAACTTCTGCGTCACCACCACGCTCGCCAGCACCGGCGTCCCCCTCATGCGGTTCGGCACGCCCGCCCAGAAGGACAGGTACCTCCCCCGGATCAGCTCCGGCGAGGCGATCGGCGCCCATGCGATCACCGAGTCGGAGTCCGGCAGCGACGCGATGGCGATGACCACGCGCGCCGAACGCGACGGCGACGACTTCGTGCTGAACGGAAGCAAGTGCTTCGTCAGCAACGGACCCGTCGCCGACGTGTTCGTCGTGTACGCGCGCACCCACCCCGACGGCGGGGCCCTGGGTGTGACCGCGTTCCTCGTGGACCGGGACACCCCGGGCCTGACCGTCGGCAAGCCCGTCAAGAAGATGGGCCTGCGTACCTCTCCGCTGAGCGAGCTGTACTTCGACGACTGCCGCGTCCCGCGCGACCGGGTCCTCGGCCGGGTGGGCGGCGGCTTCATCGTCCTCGACTACGTGATGAAGCGGGAGATCCTGCTCTCGTTCATCGTGAACGTGGGGGAGATGCAGCACCGGTTCGACCGCTGCGTCGAGTACGCCCGCACCCGCCGGTCGTTCGGCAAGACGATCGGCTCCTACCAGTCCGTCGCCAACAAGATCGTGGACGCCAAGATCGGTCTGGAGTCGGCCAGGAAGTGGCTCTACGACACCGCCGAGCGGCTTGAGGAGGGCGAGGACGTCACCGAGGACCTGGCCATCGCCAAGCTGATCACCAGCGAGGCCAACCTCGCGAGCTCCCTCACCGCCGTCCAGGTCTTCGGCGGCCACGGCTACATGAGCGAATACGGCCTGGAGATCGACGTCCGCAACGCCGTGGGCGGCACGATCTACTCGGGCAGCAACGAGATCCAGTACAACCGCATCGCGTCCAAGCTGGGCCTGGGCCGATGACCACCCTGTCCCCACCGCGCACCCTCAAGGTCTGCGGCGCCACCAGCACCCGTGACATCGGGGTGCTGGCCGGCGCCGGGGCCGGACTCGTCGGCCTCTGGCACGGCGTCCCCGGCGGCCCCGCGGACCTGCCCGAGCACGAAGTGGCCGCCCTCGCGGCGGCCGTCCGCGCCACCGGCGCCCTGCACCCCGTCCTGGTCACCTTCCTCGGTGACCCGGACGCGGTCGCGGGCGTCCTGCGCCGCACCGGCATCCGCATCGTCCAGCTCCACGCCTACCAGCCGCCCGCCACCGTCCGCGCCCTGCGCACGGCACTGCCCGACGCCGTCATCGTCAAGGTGCTGCACGTCGCGGACGGCACCTGCCCGGAACGCCCCCTGATCGGGGCGTACGAGCGGGCCGGCACCGACCTCTTCCTCATCGACGCCACCACCGCCGACGGCCGCGTCGGCAGTACGGGGCAGCGCCTGGACGAGGACACCGTCCTCCGGCTGGCCGAACGGTTCACCCTGCCGTTCTGGCTCGCCGGCGGACTCGACCGGACCAACCGGTCCGCGTACGAACGGGTCCTGCGCCACCCCCGGCTGCGCGGCATCGACGTCGACACCGCGGCCCGCGGCGACGACGGCCGCTTCGGCGCGATCGAGGTGGCCGGACTGGCCCAGGCCTGGGACACCGGGCCGGGCCACCCCGCCCCCCGCACTCCTTCCGCCACGGACACCCCGACCACACGGCCTACGGAGCAGCCATGAGCCTTCCCTTCATCGAGTCCCTGCTGTCGGCCCCGCAGCCCCTGGTGATGGAGGTCAAGCGGCGCGACGCGTTCGGCTTCGACCTCATCTCAGGACACACCCCCGCAGAGATCGTCACCGCCTACGAGAAGGCCGGGGCGCCCTGCATCTCGGTCGTCACGGGGCGCTGGTTCGGCGGCACCCGCGAACTGCTCCGCGATGTCGCCCGGCTGACCGAACTCCCCCTGCTCCAGAAGGACTTCATCACCCGCAAGGACCAGCTGGAGACCGCGCGGGAGCTCGGCGCCTCGGCCGTCCTGCTCACCGCCGGACTGCTCTCCGCCTCCGCGCTGCGCGGGCTCACCATCGCGGCGCTCGGCGCGGGCCTGACCCCGTTCGTCGAGGCCACCACCGAGGCCGAGATCGCTTCCGTGCCGCACGCCGACGAGTGCGTCATCGCCGTCAACAACAAGGACATCAAGACCCGCGAGCGCGACCGGGGCGACCTGGCCCGCAGCTTCGAGCTGCTGCCCGCCCTGCGCGCGAGCGGCACCCCCTGCCCGGTGAGCGCCAGCGCCATCGACAGCCCGCAGACGGCGGCCCGGCTGCTCGACGCCGGCTACAAGGGCCTCCTCGTCGGCACCGCCCTGCTGCGCAGCGGCGACCCCGGCGAGTGGCTGCGTACGCTGGAGAGCAGCCGTAACACCACACAGTCGGCCCTCCATCCGTCGTGAGTGTCCGTACCGGACGAAGGGGGCTCCGTGGCCACGGAGCCCCCTTCGCGTTGCCCGCCGTCAGGACACGACGCGGTTGACCAGCTGGTCGCGCACCCGGGCCGGGATGTCCGGGGCGAACCGGCGCAGATAGTGGTCGATGTGCCGGTCCGCGCCGACCAGGAACGGCAGGTCGAAGACCAGCAGCCGGCGCACCGCGAGCAGCGGCACCGGCGAGCGCAGCGGCGCGAAGTCCTCGTTCCACAGCCCCGGCTCGGCGCACAGCGGATGGAACTGGCCGATCATCAGCCCCTGGGCCACGAAGTCGTCCTTCGCGTCCGCCTGCAACAGGTCCAGGTCCGCCGGGTCCGCGTGGTCCAGGTCGGGGAGCACCATCAGTACGGTGAGGAGTTCCCGCTCGTCCTCCGGGAGCTCCGCCGCCAGCCGTTCGTACCAGCTGCGCAGCGCCTCCACCGCACCGGGCAGCGCGGCCGGGGTGCTCTCGGCGGGCACGGCCAGCAGGAAGCGGCCGGCGCGCAGCGAGGGCTGGGTGTACGGGCACACCGGGCCGCTGCGCCCCAGCTCGGGATGGCTCGACACCAGGAAGGTCCGGCTCCACTCCAGCACCTCGCGCAGCGGCCCGAGCTGTCCGGCCGGCACGAGACCGCGGTCCACCTGACCCGGCGTGTAGATCTGCAGCCGGCTGTCGCCCCTCATCGCGGCTCCCGCCACAGCGGCCGGAGGCGCGGCCCGCCGTCCGGCAACACGATGTCCTCGCCGAGCCGCACGAAGCCCTGGCCCCGCGCCGACGCCTCGCCGCCGGGCGAACTGGCCTCCGCGTAGGCCGCGCAGCCCGCCGCGTCGGCCTCCCGCAGCACCTCGGCGACGAGCGCGCCGAGCAGCCCCCGGCCCCGCGCGCCGCCGCGCACCGCGCCGAACGACGCGTAGTAGTGCGGCCGGGCCGGGTGCCGGGACGCCTGGAGCTCGGCGATCAGCGCCAGCGACGCGGCCTCGCGGACACCGAGGACGTCCTCGAAGCGCCCGGCGAACTCCTCGCCCCGCGCCTCCAGTTCGGCCTGGGCGCCCGGCGGCGTCCACAGCAGCACGGCGTCCAGGTCCGGGGTGCAGGTCACCGCGTCGTACCCGAAGGACATGTCGAGGAACACCTCGAACAGGCCGGGCAGCACCCGCGCCCTGCGCTCCGGGTCCGGGGTGATCCAGCGGGTCAGCGGGTCGTCGTGGAACGCGTCCGCCAGCAGCTCCGCGAGGGGGCCGGTTTCGTCGCGTCGGGCCCGCCGCAGGGCCGGCCGGGGTGCAGTCGGCAGGGGCGGCGGCGGGAACGTGGACAGGTGGGTCACGAAGTTCTCCTCCCGTTCGATGAGGGGTGTGCCGGGCGCGGCGGTCGGACGCGCCCGGTGACGGCGAGCTCTGCCACCCGGTTGTGCAGCTGGTCCAGGTGGAGTTCGGCTTCCGGTTTGATCAGGACGCTGCGCATCACCCGGGCCGTGGCGGCGTCGGCCACCACATCGGGTCTGCGCCGCGCGAAGTCCGCCGCGTCGGTCCGCAGCACGCTGAGGAACACGGGGTCCCGTTCCGCGTGCATCCCGTCCGTGAGCAGCCGGCCGGACGCGGAGTCGACGGCGGACAGCGTCAGCGGCCGCGCCGAGGGGAAGTAGCTGACGATGTCCAGCTGGGGTGCCTGGTACGTCTCCAGCTCCTCGGACGCCTCGATGCGCTCCGCCCATCCGACGGCCGCGCGGCGGCTGCCGGCCAGGACCTCGCCGAAGCCGTCCCGGGTCAGCGGCAGCAGTTGCAGCGTCAGCCAGAGCGCGGCGGCCGCCGCCCCGGCCCGCGAGCACTCCAGGCTGATCTCGCCCAGGTGCAGTGCGGCCTCGGTGAAGTAGGTGTATGGCGAGTCGTGCGCGAGGTGGTTCCGGGCGGCGTCGTCGTTGAACAGCACCGCCCCGCACCCGTAGGGCTGGAGGCCGTGCTTGTGCGGGTCCACGACGACCGAGTCGCAGTCCGCGATGGCCCGCCAGGGGCGTACGTCGATGCCCTCGGGCCGGTCCGAGCGCCCGAGGAGCGCGTAGAACCCGCCGTAGGCGGCGTCCACGTGCACCCGTACGCCGTAACGCCGGGCCAGCGGCACCACCTCGTGCACCGGGTCGACCGCCCCCAGCCCCGTCGTCCCCGTGGTCACCACCACGGTGCCGACCCGGCCGGCCGCGAGCAGCTTCTCCAGGGCGTCCAGGTCGATGCGGCCCAGCCCGTCGGCGGGCACCCGGTGGCCCTCGACGCCGAGGACCCCGCACATGCGGGCGTGCGTGTAGTGGCATTCGGCGCTGTACGCGATGCCGCGTCCGGGATGCGTCTGGCGCGCCACGTACAGCGCCTCCAGGTTGGCCATGGTCCCGCTCGTCGTCAGATGGCCGAGGTGCGAGCCCCGGAAGCCGAACATCCCGGCGAGCAGTTCCACGCACTCGCGTTCCATCTCGGTAGTGGCCGGACCGCCCTCGGCGGCGTGGTTGTTCGGGTTGAACAGCATCGCGGTGACGTAGCCGACGACCGCCGCGGGATGGGGCGGCTTGACCATCTGGCCCGCGTAGCTCGGATGGAAGAACGGATAGTTGTCGTCCAGCCGCTTCGAGAACGCGGCGAACGCGGCGCCGAACTCCTCGTCCCCGACCAGGTGCGACGGGTGCTCCCGGTACGGGCCGAAGCGTTCTCCCCATTGTTCGGCCACGTCTACGGCACGCGGCAGCCAGTAACGAAGATCCACGGTCGGCCTTCCGGTGGGGGCAGGTGGGCAGGGGCGTGGGGCATCGGACGGCTCAGGTATACGGAGCGGAGCGCAAGCCGACCGCAACCGGTTCCCTGGCGGATCTGGGCCCGGTCTGGACGCGTTCTCCAGCGACGTTCCCTGTCATATCGCGACAAAGTGACCGACTCCGAACCCGCCCTAGCAGCCCCCGAGACGCGTACGAGCCGTCCTTGCTGCACTCGGCGCGTCCGCCGAATCAAGCAGCAGGAGTTCCGTGATGGTGACCAGACGCACTCTGATGACCGCCCTGAGCGTCACCGGCGCCGGGCTGTTCACCGGCGCGGCCTTCACCCCGCTGATGACGGCGGGCGCCGCCCCGCGCGAGGACGCCGCCGCGACCGGCCAGGCCGTCCCCGTGGGCCCCGCAGTCCAGCCGTTCCAGGTGCCGCTGCCCCTGCTGCCGGTGCTCACGCCCGCCGCGACGCGCGGCGGCGCCGACGTCTACGACATCACGATGCGCCGCACCCGCGCCGAGATCCTGCCGGGCCTGAGCACCGACGTCCTCACCTACGACGGGCACTTCCCCGGCGGCATCGTCCGAGCCCGCTCCGGTCGCCCCGTGGTGATGCGCCAGCACAACCAGCTGGGCGTGGACACCTCGGTGCACCTGCACGGCGCCTCGGTGCCCGTCGCCAGCGACGGCGACCCGATGAGCACCTTCGCCTCCGGGACGAGCCGCACCTACACGTACCCGAACCAGCAGCCGCACGCCTCGCTCTGGTACCACGACCACGCCCACCACTCGGAGTCCGAGAACTGCTACCGGGGCCTGTCGGGCAGCTATCTGCTCACCGACGACGTGGAGGAGGCGCTGCCGCTGCCGGCCGGGCGCTACGACGTCACCGTGGCGCTGCGCGACGCCCACTTCGGCGACGACGGGCAGCTGCTGTACATCCTGGACGACGCGGAGGGCCGCTCCACGATCCTCGCGAACGGCAAGCCGTACCCGTATCTGCAGGTCGCCGCCCGCAAGTACCGCTTCCGGCTGCTGAACTCGTCCAACCTGCGGTTCTTCGCGCTGCGACTGGCCGACGGCTCGTCCTTCACGCAGATCGGCTCGGACGGCGGCCTGCTGCCGCGCCCCTTCACCACCGACTCGCTGCTCCTGTCACCGGCCGAGCGGGCGGACATCGTCATCGACTTCTCCCGCTACCCGGTCGGCACCCGGCTGGTCCTGGAGAACACCCTCGGCCCCGGCGATCCGGACCGGACCGGCAAGGTCATGCGCTTCGACGTGGTGCGCAAGGCCCCCGACCCGAGCCGGGTGCCGCCCGTTCTGCGTACACTGCCGCCGCTGCCGCCGGTCACCGGGCGGCGCTCCTTCGACCTGAACGTCGCCGTCGTCGGCGGCGAACCGCAGGGCACCATCAACGGCCGCGTCTACGATCCGGCGCGCGTCGACACCGAGATCCCGTACGGCGCCAGCGAGGTCTGGACCGTCACCAACACCAACACCGACGTGCCGCACAACTTCCACATGCACCTGGTGCAGTTCCGCGTCCTGGAACGCAACGGGAAGTCGCCGACCGGGGCGGAGGCGGGGCTGAAGGACACCGTGTGCCTGCTGCCCGGCGAGACGGTCAAGCTCCAGGCGACCTTCGACTCCTACCGGGGCACCTACGTCTACCACTGCCACCTGCTCGACCACTCCGCGATGGGCATGATGGCGCGGATGCGCATCCGCTGATCCATCGCACCCGGGCACGCCCGTTCGAGTGTCGCTCGACGTTCGCTGGAGGAACGCTCGTGATCCTGTCCAGGGCGGCCTCCGCGCCCGCGGCGGGAGCAAAAGCACCTCTATCCTCGTCAACAGCGCGCCTCGGCACCCTACTTACGAACCGGACAAGAGCGAGGACGTACCGATGACACCCAATCAGTACCCGCAGCAGCAGGGCCCCACCGGCGCGCAGGCGCCGTACCAGCAGCCGTGGGGACAGCCCGCCGCGCCCGTGCCGCCGCGGGAGGACCGCCCGAACAAGGCCGCGGGCTGGCTGCACATGATCTCGGTGATCACGCTCGGGCTCATGGCCGGCCTGTTCTTCGCCTACGACGTCTCCGTCATGCCGGGCCTCGCGAAGACCGACGACCGCACCTACGTGACCGCGATGCAGCAGTTCAACGCGATGATTGACGGCAACGGCCTGTTCGCGCTCATCTTCATGGGGGCCATCGTCGCCGCCGGCCTCGCCGCGTTCCTGGAGTTCCGCCGGGGCCGTAAGACCATCGCCCTGTGGGCCGGTCTCGCCGCCGTCCTCTACCTCGTCGTCCTGATGCTCACGATGGGCGTCGAGATCCCGCTCAACAACCAGCTCGCCGACCTCGGCAACCCGGCCAAGATCCATGACTTCTCGCTGGTCGACAAGTTCAAGGGCACCTGGGAGACCGTCAACATCTTCCGTACGCTCCTCAACACGGCGGCCCTCGGCTGCGCGGCGTACGCCGCCAAGCTGCACGGCCGCGCGGAGGCGCTGCTGTCCGTCGGCCGCTGAGCCGAGGCTCCGGGGAGGGCGGGTACGGGCATGAGCCCCGTACCCGCCCTCCGCGCGTTCAGCTCCCGCCGTTCAGTACGAGGGCCCAGCACAGCAGCCCGGTGGCGGCGATGCACAGCAGCGTCCGCAGCACGTTCCCCCGCGCCCAGGCCCCTTCGAACGCCGCCCGCACCGCCTCGGGCCGGGCGATCCCGTCCACCGGGCCCGCCGCGTCCAGCGCGTTGTTCAGCGGGATGTTCAGGCGGCTGGTGACCCCCATCGACGCGATGTAGCAGACGAGCGCCGCGACGGTCGGCACCACGGCGTCCCGGTCCCCGCCGCCGAACTGCAGCCCGACCGCGAGCCCGGTGAACACCAGGGCCCCGATGTAGCCGAGCACGAACCACCCGTTGAGGATGGCCACGTTGACCCGCTGCATCACATCGATGAACGTACGGTCCCCCGTCCCGCGCAACGCCGGCATCACGGAGATGGCGAAGCCGTAGAACAGCCCGCTGATCAGCCCCGTCGTCACGGTGGCCGCGATGAGCGCGAGCGTTTGTGCGATCTCCATTGCCTGACCCTTCAGCTTCTGCCGGTACGGCGGTGCCTGCGCAAGTCAACTCTCCTCTGCGCAAAGGGAATGCAACAGGAAGGTCAAGTGCCGTGGTCCAGAGTACGGGGGCACCGGCAGCAGCGGGGCGCAATTGTGGCAGCCTGCGCGGGTGGCTCAGGGCGTCACGGCCGGAAGCGGGTCTGGCTGAACGTCTCGCCCCGGCCGAACGCGAGGACCTTCGTCGGTCGGACCGCGAACACCGGGACGACCGCGCCCGGCTCCCCGGAGGTCTCCGGCTGGGGCCCCTCCGGCCGGTGCCGGAAGCCGCCCTCGACCGCGTCGTACGGCCACCCGATCTTCGCCATCCACAGCTCCGCGAGCCGCTCCAGCGTCCCGTGCTCGGAGACGCGCAGCGCGGGCCCCTCCACGACGACGTCGAGCCCTCGCCCGTACGCGTTGTTGCCGGTCGTCAGAGCGCAGTTCGGATTACGGGTGAGGTTGCGGCCCTTCTGCTCCTCGAGCCCCGTCGAGAAGTGCAGCGCCCCGTCGAGCCACACCGCCGGCAACGGCGTCACATGCGGCCGCCCGTCCGGCCGGACCGTCGAGAGCCAGAACATCTCGGCCCCTTCGAGAACGGCCACCACCTCGCCCCACGGGGTCGCCGTGGCCCCGGCACTGCTGTAGTCGGGATGGAGCTCCGGCACGGGTTCGTTCGTCATGATTCCGCCGCCCTCGACATGGTCCTGGGAAACCTCCAGTCTGCGCGGCGACCGAGCCCAGCGGCCATACGCGGGGCCGCCCGCGGCCCGCGGTTTCCCCGGAACAGTCCAGCATGGGCCATGGATATGGAGAAGAACGACGCCGGACGGCGTACGAGCATCGAGAAGTGCTTCACGGCCTGGACGAGGGTGACCCGGAGCTGTTCTACCTGCAAAAAGGGCGCGGCCTTCGATGAAGCCCCCGGCTACGCTCCTCCCCATGCCGAACTCCCTCCCGCTGACCGCCCCCCTGCTCTCCGCCATGGGCGGCATCCCCGCGCAGGCCGAGTCCCTGGACAGCAGTCCCCGGTCGCGGGTGTGGCGGGTGCGGGCGGGGGACGGGCGGGTCGTGATCGTCAAGCAGATCACCGGCGACGGGGACGTCGCCGCCGACGCGGACGCGCGGTTCGCCCGGGAGGCCGCCGGGCTGCGGCTGGCGGGGCGCGGCTCCGTGGCCCCCGCGCTGCTCGCCACGGACCCGGGCGCGCGGGTCATGCTCCTGGAGTACGTGGACGACCTCGGCCGGACCGAGGACTGGATGCCGGGGTACGCCGACGCGCTCGCCCGGCTGCACGCCCTGACCGGGCCCGCCGACGCGGGCGCGCTCCCCGCCTGGTCGGGTCCCACGGCCGCCGACGCGGAGTCGTTCCTCGCCCTGGCCCGGGCGCTCGACGTGCCCGTACCGGCCGCCGTCCCGGACGAACTCGCCGGGCTCCTGGCACGGCTCGACCCCACCGGGCACCACGCCCTGCTGCACGGCGACCCCTGCCCCGGCAACGACCTGCGCACCCCGGACGGCGTCCGCTTCGTGGACTTCGAGCGGGCCGCACTCGGCAACGGCCTGGTCGAGCTCGCGTACTTCCGCATCGGCTTCCCCACCTGTTGGTGCGCCATGTCGGTCACCGCCGCGCCGCTCACGGAGGTCGAGGCCGTCTACCGGTCCACTTGGCGCGACCTCACTGGGAAGGACGTGCCGGGCGACCTCGCCGACGCGTGCGCGGGCTGGCTGATCCAGGGCGACGCGCTGGTCGAACGGGCGCACCGGGGCACGGCCGACCAGCTCGCCCGGGTGCCCACCGAGGACTTCGAGTGGGGATACGTCTCCGCCCGCGAACGCCTCGTGCACCGCCTGGGCGTCGTCGCCGACCTGACCCGCGACCACGACCACCTGCACGCCCTCGGCCGCCTCGCCTCCACCCTGGCCACCCGCCTGCTGGACCGCTGGCCGACCCTGCGCCCGCTGCCCACGCCGGACCAGCGGCCCTGGTACTGAACGGGCTGTCACCCGTACGGGTCGATTCCGCTCGCGCGGGGTCCGGGTAAGGAGGGCCCGTCCACCCCCGAGCAGCCTCCCGGAGGCACCCGTGCCCGAAATGAACGATCCCTACCGGCCCGGCACCCCCTGCTGGATCGACCTGATGGTCCCCGACCAGCAGGCGGCCATCGACTTCTACTGCGACCTCTTCGGCTGGCAGGGCGAGGTGGGCCCGCCGGAGCAGGGCGGCTACTCCGTCTGCACGCTCAAGGGCAAGCCCGTCGCCGGGATCATGAAGGCGATGAACCCGGACGGCTCGGTGCCGGACCCGATGCCGCCGACGGCGTGGACGACGTATCTGTCGACCGACGCCATCGACGCCACGCTCACGTCCGTCACCGACGCGGGCGGCGCGGTCGTCGTCCCCCCGATGGACGTCATGGACCTCGGCCGCATGGCCGTGATCGCCGACCCGGCGGGCGCGGTCTTCGGCCTGTGGCAGCCCGGCACCTTCGGCGGTGCGGGCATCGTCAACGAGCACGGCGCGCTGATCTGGAGCGAGCTGACCACCCCGGACCCGGAGGCGGCGTCCGCGTTCTACTCCGCCGCCCTGCCGGTGACGGCGACCCCCTCCGCAATGGAGGGCGCCGACGGCTACGTCGAGTTCCAGGTCGACGGGAGGGCGGTGGGCGGCATGATGGACATGAGCAAGGTGCCGCCGGGCGTCCCGCCGCACTGGCAGCCGTACTTCGCCGTGGACAGCGTGGACGACATCCAGGCGGCCGCCGTCCGCGCGGGCGCCACGGTCCTGGCCCCCGCCTTCGACATGGTCGCCGGCCGCATGGCGGTCCTGGCCGACCCCCAGGGCGGGCCGTTCTCGGTCATCTCGCCGAAGGCGTCGTAGGGCCCGGCACGGGCGCGGGGAGGACGCCGCCTCCCGCGCCCGACGCCGCGTGCGTACACGCGTGCGAAGATCGGGACATGAAGGACCTGGGCCCGACCGACCTGCGCTTCCGCCTCGCCGACGGCGACGACCTCGCCCCGCTCGTACGGCTGCGCGACGACGCGGCCCGTTGGATGCTCGCCCAGGGCGTCACCGGCCAATGGCAGCCTGGCGAACTCGGCGAGGACCACTTCCGCCGGATCATGGAGACCGGCGAGGTGTGGCTCGCGGAGTCCGGGGGCCGGGCCGTCGGCGCCTGGGAGCTGTGGTGGCAGGACGAGGACGCCTGGGGCCCGCAGTCGGCACCGGCCGGTTACGTGCACCGGCTGATGGTGGACCGCGGCGGCGTCCCGCCCGGCACGGGACGCCGGCTCCTGCGCGCCGCCGAACGCCGCGTGGCCGAGGCGGGCCGGACGCTGGTGCGCCTGGACTGCCTGGCGGGCAACGAGCCCCTGACCGCGTACTACCTCGGCGCCGGCTATCGCGTGGTCGGCCGCAAGGAGGGCAAGCCGCAGCCGGGCGGTGCGCCGAAGTCGTTCACGCTCCTGGAAAAGGCGCTGACCGACTGACGGGAGCCGATGCGGTCAGCTCTCCACCACCTCCGTGTTCTGACCGGCGGTCAGCAGCCACCGTCCGTCGTCGTCCCGGCTCATCACGTACAGAGGAGCGCCCTCGCTCTCCTCGTCCGGCGCCAGGTAGCGCTGCCGGATCTTGACCGCCGCGACGTCCGGGCGGATGAAGAGGACGTGCGCCACCTCGTAGGTGACCTGCCCGGACCAGTCGGCGGCGGGCAGCACGGTCCGGGTGAACGCGGAGATCGCGTCGAGGCCGATGAGGACCTTGCCGTGGGCGGTCGTCCAGACCGCGTCGGGCCGGAAGAGGGCCAGGAACGCGTCGGGGTCCTTGCGCTGCTGGGAGCGCTCGACGGTGGCGACGACCGCGCGGATCGCTTCGAGGTCGGCGGCGTGTGTGCGTGTTCCGGTTTCGGTATCCATGCCGGGAATCCTGCAACCTCAAGTCCACTTGAGATCAAGCCCGGTCGAGATCAAGTCTGCTTGGGATCAGGTCCGATTGAGGTCGAGGGCCGTCCGGGGTGCCCGCTCCCGCCGGGGGAGCAGGAACGGGGTGCCCAGGATGAGCACCCCCGCCACCGCGAGGCCCGTGCGCGGCCCGGTGGCGTCGGCGAGCAGCCCGGCGAGCGCGGTGAGCACGGCGATGGACGCCTGCTGCCCGATCGACCAGGCGGTGAGCATCCGGGCGACGAGGTGCTGGGGCGTGTGTTCCAGCCGGTACGTGGAGAGCACCGGCCCGTACAGGCTCATGTTGACGATGATGGCCAGCTCGACCGCCATCACCGTGACGAGCCCGACGACACCTGGCCGTACGAACACGAGCCCGATCAGCCACACCGCGCGCAGGGTGCCCACGGTCCGGAAGACCCGGTCGCGGCCGTAGCGGGCGACGACCCGGCGGGCCAGCCGCGAGCCGATGAGCCCGCCGAGACACGGAGCGGCGAAGGCGAGCCCGTACTGCCAGGGCGGAAACCCGAGCCGGCGCAGCAGGAGCACGGCCAGCAGCGGTTCGGTGGCCATGATGAGGCCGCCGACGAGGACTTGGTTGAGGTAGAGCGCGCGCAGCACGGGGTGGCCGAAGATGTGCCGCCACCCGGCGAGCAGTGCGCCTGCCCGCAGCGGAGTCCTGTCCGTCGTCCCCGGCGCCTCCTCCCGGCCCCGGATCGCCGTGATGCCGAGCGCGGAGAGCAGATAGCTGAGCGCGTCGGCCACCACCGTGGTGACCGGCCCGAAGACCCCGATCGCCGCACCGCCGAGGGGCGGGCCGACCGCGATGGAGCTCCAGTTCGTGGACTCGAACCGCGCGTTGGCGACGAGCAGGTCCTCCCGGCGGACGAGCGCCTTCAGATACGCGCCGCTCGCCGCGCCGAACGCGATCTTCGCCGCGGCGATCACCGCCGACACCACCAGCAGCTGGACGAACCCGAGCAGCCCGAAGGCGTACGCGACCGGGATCGACGCCATGGCCGCGAACCGGACGAGGTCCATCCCGATCATGACGGGCCGCTTGCGCCGGAACTCCACCCACGGCGCGAGCGGCATCGCGATCAGCGCCCCCACGGCGGGCCCGACCGCCGACAGTGCGGACACCTGGGCGGGCCCGGCGTCCAGCACGAGCACGGCGAGCAGCGGCAGCGCTCCGAACCCGAGCCCCGACCCGTACGCGCTCACGGCGTACGCGGCCCACAGCCAGCCGAACGGCCGGCCCAGCGCTTTCCTGCCCACCCACACCTCACCCGGACAACCGAAGAGTGACGGGCGAGAGCTAACCGCGTACGAGAACCCCAGGTCAAACAACCAGTGACCGGTTGGTGCACAACCGCAGGTTGTGCACCAACCGCATCGGTGGCGGCCTTCCCTTAGCGGTCCAGCACCGCCTGGAGCTCCGTGACCCACTGCGAGCGGTCGTCCGGCGGGCAGGACAGCGAGACCTCACGGACGTAGCCCACCTGGCGGCGGTCGTTGTCCTCGATCCAGCGGACCAACAGCTGCTCGGTGGCCAGCATCTCGCCCTCCATCGGTCCGCGGTGCACGATCGTGGCCGCCTCGGCCACTCCCGGCAGGTGGACGACGGCGAACTCCTGGTCCCGGGGCACCGCGTCCGGGTCGACGGGCAGGGCGGCGTGCACCGTGATCGCGCCGCCGCCCTCGGGGGCGTCCTCGTAATAGGCGACACACGGACCGGCCGGCCGCACCGATGCGGCGTCCGTCAGCCGGCACAGCCGGTCGAAGAGCGGACCGATCACGGGCCCGATGTGCGCGGGCTCCCAGCTCTGGGCGGTCGCCGACAGCTCCGCCACCCACTGGCCGGGCAGGCTCTTGATCACCACGTCGTTCACGGGCATACGTCCCTCACTCTCGATCGTCCGGAGCCTCGCCTCCACCTGGCCCAGCCGTGCCTGCGCGGCCGCCCTCTCCGTCTCCAGCTCCGCCCGGCGCAGGCGGAGCATGCCGCGCAGCTCATCGGCGTTCACCTGCTCGTCGACGATGGTGCCGACCTGTTCCAGGGTGAAGCCGAGCTCCTTGAGCGCGACGATGCGATTGAGGCGGGCGAGCTGGCCGGCACCGTAATAGCGGTAGCCGCTGGCCGGGTCGGTGCGCTGCGGGTGCAGCAGGCCGAGGGCGTCGTAGTGCCGCAGCATGCGGATCGACACCTGGCCGTATCTGGCGAATTCTCCGATGGTCAACATCACGACTCCAGTGCAGGGCCTCACACGATGTCAGGGTCAAGCTCCTGATCAGTACGCTCTCTCCTTGTGGACCTCCAAGCAGTACGCACCTTCGTCGCCGTCACGGAAGCGGGCGGGTTCCAGAAGGCCGCGGCGGACCTGTCGGTCACCCAGCAGGCCGTCTCGAAGCGGATCGCCGCGCTGGAGGCGGCCCTCGGCGTCCGGCTGTTCACCCGCGCCCCGCGTGGCGCCGAGCTCACCATCGACGGCCGGGCGTTCCTGCCCCACGCACGCGAACTGCTGCGCGCGGCCGAGCGCGCGAGCGCGTCCGTACGCCCCGGCAGCCGGCCGCTCCGCGTCGACGTGATCGCGTCCCGCACCGCGCAGTCGGGCCTGATGCGCGCCTTCCACGGCGCGCACCCCGGGATCGCCCTCGACGTGATGATGCTGGTCAGCATGGACACGGCCGTCGCCGCGCTCCGCTCCGGCGAACTCGACGCGACGTTCCGCGCGGTGACCGCCCCCGGCCGCCCCCTGCCCGACGACATCGAGTCCGTCCGCGTCCTGGACGAACCCCTCCAGCTCCTCACCGGCCCCGCCCACCCCCTGGCCGACGCCCCCTCGGTGACCCTCGCCGACCTGGTCGGCCACCGCATCTGGATGCCGGGCATCGCCCCCGGCACGGAGTGGGGCGCCTACTACGCCGACCTGGTCGCGGAATTCGCCCTCACCATCGAGGCGACGGGCCCGAACTTCGGCTCGGACGTCCTGCTCGACACCATCGCGGACACCCCGTCCCTGGCCACGTTCATGGGCGCACACTCCCGCCTCATCTGGCCCGACACCCACGACCTACGCCGCATCCCCCTCACCGACCCGACCCCGGTCTACCCCCACTCCCTCCTCTGGCACCGCGACAACCCGCACCCGGGGCTGGGGGCGCTGCGGACGTACCTGGGGGCGGCGGGGGAGTACGGGGCGGCGGGGAGTTGGGTGCCGGGGTGGGTGGACCCTTGCTGAAGGGGCTCGCGTAGCAAAGGGCCCTGTGAGTGGGAGCGACCGCCACCCTGGAGAGGGTGGTGGATGCTCCGTAGGGTGAGGTGGATGACCGATGCATCTACTCCGGGGATCCCGGACCGGTGGGGCCCCGGCCGGTATCTGTGGTGGCTGATCGTCTGTCAGCGCGGCCGATGCGCGGCCGGTGCGGCCCTGGGCAGCGCGTGGATGGTCGGTCTGACACTGCCTCCCCTTGTGATCTCCCACGCGGTCGATGACGGGCTGGAGCCGGGACACACGGGTGAGTTGGCCGGTTGGTGCGCGGTGCTGCTGGGGGTGGGGGTGGTGAACGCCTGGCTGGCCATCATGCGGCACCGCACCATGACCCGGGTCCGGTTGGACGCCGTCTTTCGTACGGTGCAGGTCGTGGTGGCGCATGCGACGCGGCTGGGGGCCGCTCTGCCCCGCCGGATGGAGGCCGGAGAGGTGGTCACGATCGGGTTCGGTGACGCCGCGGTGATGGCGAACACGCTGACCATCACCGGGCCCGGGGTCGGCGCTGTGGTTGCTTACGCCGTCGTTGCGGCGTTCCTGTCCTCCGTCTCCTGGTTGCTCGCCGTGGTCGTGCTGCTGGGCGTCCCCCTGTTCGTGCTGCTCGTCGGGCCGTTGCTGAGCCGGTTGCAGGGGGTGCAGATGGCCTACCGGGAGCAGCAGGGTGGGCTCGCGGCCCGATTCGGGGACATCGTCGGGGGTCTGCGGGTCCTGGATGGCTTCGGTGGCAAGCAGGTGTACGCCGAGCGCTACCGTCGCGATTCGCAGGCGCTGAAAGCGCAGGGCTATCGGGTCGCGGCGGTGACCAGCTGGATCGGCGCCCTCGGCGTCGGGCTGCCGATGCTGTTCCTCGCCGTGGTCACCTGGCTCGCTGCCCGGATGGCTGTTCAAGGTGTTATCAGCGTCGGAGAGTTGGTGGCCGTCTACGGGTATGTCGTGGTTCTCGTGGTGCCGGTGTCGTTCTTCGTCGAGGGCGGCTACGACCTCAGCCGCGGACTGGTCGCCGCGCGGCGTCTGCTGCGATTCCTTGCCCTGGAGCCCGATGTCGCCGACCCCACGGCGGGCGAAGACGCACCCGGGCCGCCGTCCGTACTGCGTGATCCGGCCTCCGGCGTCGAGGTGGCGCCCGGGAAGCTGACCGCGCTGGTCGGCGCCCGGCCGTCGCAGGCCGCGGCCGTGATCGACCGCCTCGGCCGGTTCACCGGCACCGCGGCGACCTGGGGCGCGGTACGGCTCGACGCCATCGCCCTCGAACAGGTCCGCGACCGCATCCTGGTCGCTGACAGCGAGGCCGAACTGTTCGCCGGCCCGCTGCGCGAGGTGGTCGAGGGGCGTCGGGAACGGAGCGAGGAAGCTCTCGCCCGGGCCCTCCGCGCGGCCATGGCGGACGACATCCTGCTGGGCTCGCGCGACGGGCTCGACTCGCCCGTCGATGCGCAGGGCCGCAACCTCTCCGGCGGCCAGCGGCAGCGCATCCGCCTGGTGCGGGCGCTGCTGGCCGATCCCGAGGTACTGCTGGCGATCGAGCCCACCTCGGCGCTGGACGCGCACACCGAAGCCGCCGTGGCGGCCCGGCTGCGTGCTGTGCGCGAGGGCCGCACCACCGTGGTCGCCAGTACCTCACCGCTCCTGCTGGACCAGGCGGACGTCGTGTACTTCCTTGTCGACGGCGAGGTGGCCGCTGCCGGAAGCCACCAGGAGCTCCTTCGGGACCTGCCCGGCTACCGCAGGCTGGTCTCGCGCGGCGCGGAAGGCGAGACGGACCCGGACGGCCCTGGTCAACCGACCCCACAGGCCGTCCGATGACCGCCCGCTCGCAGTCGACGGCCGGGCAGCTGCCCGTTGCCGAGCCGTCGCAGCTACGCCGTGCGGCGCTTGAGCTGATCGCACTCGACGCACGCGCCTTCACCGGTCTGATCGCCCTCAACGCGCTGGCGGTCGGCGCCGGTCTCGCCGGCCCGTGGCTGCTCGGCCGGATCATCGACACGATCGAGGCGGGCGGTGGTGCGAAGGCCGTGGACCGGTTCGCGCTCGCCATCGTCGTGTGCGCGGTGGCCCAGTTGGTGCTTACGCGGTACGCCCGGCTGGTGGGAGACCGTTTCGGCGAGCGGACTTCGGCGCGGGTGCGAGAGCGGTTCGTGGAACGCGTGCTCGCGCTGCCGGCATCCGTCGTGGAGCGTGCGGGAACGGGCGATGTGACCACCCGCGGCAGTACCGATGTCGCTTCCGTCGCCGTCGCCCTGCGCGACATCGGGCCGGACGTGCTCATCGCCGCAGTGCAGACGCTGTTCATCCTCGGCGCGGTCTTCGCCCTTGCCCCGCTGCTCGGCGCCTGTGCGGTGGTGGGGCTGAGCGGCATCTACTTCGCCGGTCGCTGGTACCTGCGCCGGGCGCGCCGCGCATACCTCGCCGAGGGCGCCGCCAATTCGGTGCTCGCGGAGCTCGTGGCGACCACGGCCTCCGGTGCGCGCACCATCGAGGCGTACGGACTGCGCCGGCGACGCATCACCGCATGCCGGGAGGCTATCGAGAGGTGCCGGCAGACCCGGATGCGGACACTGTTCCTGCGCAGCGTGCTCCTCCCGTCCGTGGACGTCTCCTACGTCTTTCCGGTGGTCGGCGTGCTGCTCATCGGTGGCGTACTGCATGGCCACGGCGCCATGAGCCTGGGCGCGGTGGTCGCCTCCGCGATGTATCTGCGGCAACTGTCCGCCCCGCTGGACACGATCCTGCAGCGTCTGGAGCAGTTGCAGAGCAGCAGCGCCTCCTTCGCCCGGGTCGAGGGGCTGGGGCAGGTACCCCAGGCGCCTTCGGGAACCTCCCGCGCCCCCGCCGATGACCGCATAGAGCTGACCGGCGTGTGCTATGCCTACGACGGCGGGGGCGATGTGCTCCACGGCATCGACCTGACCGTGAAGGAGGGCGAACGGCTGGCGATCGTCGGCCCTTCCGGCGCCGGCAAGTCCACCCTGAGCAGGATGCTCGCGGGAATCGACGCGCCCCGCACCGGAACGGTGACGGTCGGCGGCGTCCCGATCCGCGACCTCGGCCCCGACCTGCTGCGCCGGCAGATCGTCCTGATCACCCAGGAACACCACGTCTTCCTCGGCACGGTCCGGGACAATCTGCTGATTGCGGCCCAGTCCGCCACTGACACCGAACTGCGCGCCGCCCTGGCGGCCGTCGAAGCCGAGTGGGCCGAAGAACTCCCGGACGGCCTGGACACCGAGCTGGGTGCCGCAGGACATCGGCTCGACGGCTCGCAAGCACAGCAACTCGCCCTGGCACGTGTGGTCCTGGCCGACCCGCACACGCTGATACTCGACGAGGCCACCGCACTCCTCGATCCGCGCACCGCACGCCACACCGAACGCGCGCTGGCCGCCGTACTGAAAGGACGCACCGTCATCGCCCACCGCCTGCATACCGCCCATGACGCCGACCGGGTCGCCGTGATGCAAGACGGCCGCATCACTGAACTCGGTACCCACGACGACCTCGTGACCTCCGACGGTGCCTACGCCGCGCTGTGGCGGTCCTGGCACGGCGAGGGGCCGTCGTAGGGCGCTGCTTACGAGTCGGCCGCAGCGGGCTCGCTGATGACACCCAGCTCGATCAGCGCTTCGACGGACGCCGTGATCGTGTCCTCGACGGTCCGGGGCTCCCAGCCCAGTACGGAGCGAGCCTTGTGGTTGCTGATGACGGGGATGCGGCCTGCCAGCGCTGCGGCCTCTCGCAGGGCGGGTTCGGTCTTCGCCGCTTCGGTCACCTCCGCCAAGGTGAGTTCGCGGGCCGGCAGGCGGTCCGCGTAGGCGGGGAAGTGCCGGCGCAGAATCTGCGCCATCCGGAACAGGCTGGAAGGTCCGCCGGCGACGAGGAATCGTTCCCCCGCCGCCTTGGGGTGCACCATCGCGCGCAGATGTGCGTCGACCACGTCACGTACGTCGACAACGTCGAAGTGCATGACGGGCACCACGGGCATGTTGCCGTTGAGCATGGCCCTGATCAGGCCGACCGAGCCCGAGGGCCGGTCCACCAGCAGGGGGCCGAAGATGCCCGTGGGGTTCACCACGGTCAGCTCGATGTCGCCGTGGCAGCGGACGTAGTCCCACGCTGCCCGCTCCGCCAGGACCTTCGACTTGTGGTAGGCGGGCAGACCCGGGGTGTCCGGGTCGGTCCAGTTCTCCTCCGAGTAGTGGTCGTCGGTCGTCCGCGTGTACCCGACGGCGGCGAACGAGGAGGTCATGACCACCCGCCGGACTCCTGCCACCCGCGCTGCCGCGAGGACGCGCAGGGCGCCGTCCCGGGCGGGGAGGACGACCTCGTCCTCGGTGGCGGGCCCAGCGACCGGGAACGGCGAGGCGTGGTGGACGACGTGGGTCACCCCGTCCATGGCGCCCGCCCAGCAGTCATCGCTCGTGAGGTCCGTGAAGGCGTATTCCACGCGATCCGCGGACTCCACCCCGGCGCGGCGCAGTGCGGCCCGCGACTGGGCCTCCTGCTCGGCACCCCGGACCGTGACGCGCACCCGGTGACCGTCATGCAGGAGGCGGGCGGTCGTGTGGCCGGCGAGAAAGCCACTGCCACCCGTCACCAGGACCATCGCGGATTCGGGCACGGAAGAGACGTCTGCGTTGATCATCGTGTGCAACAACTTTCAGCTGAAGAAGTGTTCCAGTAGTCGCGTGGTGTCCTTGACCGCGCGCTCCTCCGCAGGGCCGTCCCGGCGGACCCGGGCATCCCACAAGTCGGCCTTGCTCCGCAGGTAGGCCAGCCGCAGCTTGCGCTGCTCGATGTCGTCGGCCAGCCGCTCCGCCTGCGAGGCGAACAGATCTCGCAGCTCGACCGCCGCGTCCTCCCCACGGGCGAGCAGGTCCAGGTAACGGCGCATCCCGCTGACCGTCACCCCTGCGGAACGCAGGCAGGACAGAGCCTCGATCCGGGCCGCGGTCTCCGGCCCGTACCGGCGGTGTCCGCTGGAGTCGTCCCGGGCGACCGGTCCCAGCAGGCCGACCTTCTCGTAGTAGCGCAATGCCGACTCGCTGAAACCTGACCGCCGGGCCATCTCCTGAATGGTGAGATCGATGGGCCGCTGTCCGGTTGCTCCCTGCATACGAGCACCCTCCGATACTTGAAGCGCTTGAAGTCAAGCCCCAGGATCGGCACCACAGGGATACGGCCCGCACCTGACACGCCCCAGGGGCGGCGGCGTCACTTTCCGCGCGCCGGATTCCGCGCCGATGTCCGCCTGCTCCACCCGGGTTCCCGCCGGTGGAGCGGGTGGCACCTACAACACCGCCGACCACCCGCCGCGCCTCAGTGTCGTCACGCCCCCCGGGGTGACGGTGCCCCCCGCCCCGTACACCGGCAGCTCACCCTCCTCGATCCACCGGGCGGGTGGTGGCGCGGGCCCACTCGACCCGTCCGCGCGCAACGCCGTCCTCGGTCTTGTAACGGCGCCGATGCTGCCGTCCCAGCCGAGCACAGTCAGACAGGTACGGGTGTGGATGCGGGCGACGCCCGCCAGCACTGCTGGTCGGCGGCATGCCGATCAGCCATTGCTGCAGTACGGGACTCACTTCGTGATGGTGGCCGGCCATCCGTAGCGGGAGAAGGACGGGCCACCATCCTTGTACGCAGCCAGTGCTTGTGCGGCCGTCGGAAACGAGGGCTCGGGAAGGCGTTCGGAACGGCACCGGTCCAGCGCGAGGAGGGAGGGGCGCGCGTCTTCGCCTGGAGTACTTCCGCACCCGCGCTCCACGCCCGATACCGTTTGGAGTGGCGGTTCTGGGCCGGTCCCGAACATGAAGCGGATAACGGGGAGTTCAGGTGATCCAGATGCGTCCCAGTGAACAGATGCGGGACCTCGGCGTCGTGCAGCGCGGGGCCCCCGTTCTTGCTGAGCGGGCACGCGTCTTCGACCTGCCGACTGAGCGCGAGGCGGCCGAGCAGGCCATCGAGCGGCTGTTCTCCTCCATGGAGCGGATCGGGCAAGTCCACCCCTTCGCCAAGGGCATGGGCATCGCGGCACCCCAGATCGGCATCGGCCGTGCCGCCGCCGTCGTCCAGCCCCACGCCGCCGGGGCTCCGGCGATCGTCCTGCTGAATCCCCGAATCACCGACCGTTCCAGCGAAGAAGACGAGCAGTACGAGGGCTGCCTGTCGTTCTTCGACGCTCGCGGCATGGTCCCTCGGCCACTGTGGATCACCGTGGAGACCACCACGCTGGAGGGCCGTCTGGTGACCACCACCTACGAACGAGGGCTCGCCCGGCTGGTCCATCACGAGATCGACCACCTCGACGGTCTGCTCTACACCGCACGGATGCGGACGGGCGTCGTTCCCATCCCTGTGGAGGAGTACCGCCAGACCGGCCAGGCGTGGGCCTACGAGCAGTAGCAGCCGAGGCGGGGCCGGGCTCC
This sequence comes from Streptomyces sp. CB01249, assembly GCF_001905735.1. Classification (GTDB taxonomy): domain Bacteria; phylum Actinomycetota; class Actinomycetes; order Streptomycetales; family Streptomycetaceae; genus Streptomyces. Next base: position 218,516 of record NZ_LISW01000010.1, on the reverse strand, counting down.
GTGTTCGTCGCTCAGCGGCTCGTCCCGGAGATCTTTGGTCCGCTGCCCGGCAGGCTGCTTCCAGATCGTGATCGTGGAGGGTGTATCCGGCGAGCGGAACGCAGTCATCGCCGCCTACATGCTCTGGCGCAACGCCTGAGCCGAACCGAAAGGGGGGTGCAGGTCCCCGAGTCATCCATCCGTGCCTGGATCCCGGCGAAGCCGGACTGAGAAGTCCCCCGTGGGTCCCTCCGGGACAGGCACCCACGTCTCCATGGCCGTCACGATCTCCGTCAGCCGGGACTCGAAGGCCACCACACCGACCTCGTCGGCTCCATATTCCTGCCAGAGCGCGACGAGCTGATCCTCACGTTCGCCGAGGTCGATCAACTTGTCGGCGAGTGCGAAGCCGTCGAGAGAAGACTTCCCGGCCTCAAGCACCCAACGGCTCGCGGCCGCATCCGCGGCGATACCGCGGCCCGCCAGCTCGACGACCCCGAACGGCACCCCGGGGCCAGCGGCCACAGCCAGAAACACAGCCAGCGACACTGAATTCCGCACGGACTCTTCGGCCACCCGTCAAACCCTCCCCACATCAGCAAGCCGCCTGGTGGTCACGACAAGTCAACCTACAGAAATGCCCAACCAAGGTTCATCAGTCGTCAGCGGTGCCGGTGGCCCGTATGTCGCGGCCGCACGGCGCAGGGTGTGGGCGGCCTGGTTCTCCGCGCGGATCTGAGAGCGCTGGACGCGGGCGAATGTCCCCCCTGGGCGCCGGCCGGCTCCGCCGCCTCTGGAGAAGTTACCGACCACATGGTAAGTAATTGCCCCGGGGTCTCCGCCCGGCCCGGACGGGGCCGGGCCGGGCACGGTCGAAGGGACAGGGCGTGGAGAGCATCACCAAGAACAGGCAGTCGTCCGACGCGCTGCGCGCCATGGTCGAACGCGCCTACGGGGCCGGGCGGGTGCCCGCCGGGGACGGGTGGGCGAGCGAGCTGGGGCACGGGTGGTTCAACGTCGCCTATCGCATCCGGCTGCGCGACGGGGCCGAGGTCGTTCTGAAGATCGCGCCGCCGCCGGGGGTGGAGGTGATGACCTACGAGCGCGGGGCGATGTCGATCGAGCTGGCCACGCTGGACCTGCTGCGTGAGCACACCTCCGTGCCGGTCCCCGTCGTGGACTTCGCCGACCGGACCCGCGAACTGTGCGACGCCGACTACTTCTTCATGCCGTTCGTGGACGCCGACAACCTCGGCATCGTCGGCGGAACCCTCACCGCCGCGCAGCGCGACGCGTGCATGGAGCAGCTCGGCGCGTTCAACCGGGAGATCAACTCGGTGCGGGGCAAGGCGTTCGGGCCGCTGGCCGGGCCGGGTGACGAGAGCTGGCGGCGGGTGTTCACCGGGATGGTCGAGGACGTCCTCGCCGACGGCGAGCGGCGCGGGGTCGACATCGGGTGGGACTACGACACCGTCCGCGAGGTCCTGGCCGACCACGCCGGAAGCCTGGACGAGGTCACCGAACCCCGCCTGGTCGAGTGGGACCTGTGGGACAGCAACGTCATGGTCCGCGACGGCCGGATCGTCTGCGTCATCGACCATGAACGCGCCTTCTACGGCGACCCGCTGATCGAAGCCTGCTTCACCGGCACCCAGATATCCGACTTCGGCGACCCGGCCCCCTTCATGCGCGGATACGGCCACGGCGAACTGACCGGGACCGAGCGGGTGCGCCGTCGGCTGTACTGCCTGCACCTGATGCTGATCATGGTCATCGAGACCGTGTACCGGGGCCACACCGACACCAAGCAGTACGACTGGGCCCGCCCCCGGCTCGACCACGCCATGGCCCTGCTCGGCCGCACCCGCCGGTGACGACCACGCACACCGACTCCGCGTCCGACCACACCACCCGGCTCGGCACCGAGCCCGTCGGCCGGCTGCTGTGGCGCTCCTGCGCCCAGACCACCGCCGCGGTCGGCGTGTACGGCGTGTACGCGCTGACCAACGCCTGGTTCGTCGGTCACGGCGTCGGCGACACCGCGATGGCCGCGGTCAACCTGGTCGCCCCGCTGCTGCTGTTGCTCGGCGCGGTGTCCACCACGGTCGGCGCGGGCGGCGCCTCGCTCGTCTCCCGCGCACTGGGCGCGGGGGACCGGAAGGCGGCCGCCCGGGCGGCGGGCAACGCGTTCACCCTGTTCTGGATCTGCGCCGCCTCCACCACCGTCATCGGGCTGGCCCTGCTCGACCCGCTGCTCGCCCTCCTGGGCGCCCGCGGTGAGCTGCGCGACCTCGCCCACCCGTACGCGGTGGTCCTGCTCTGCGGGGCGCTGGTCTCGACCGGCTTCTCCAGCCTGGTACGCGCCGAGGGCCGCATGGGGTACTCGACGCTGCTGTGGCTCGTACCGGTCGCCGTGCAGATCACCCTCGACCCGCTGCTGATCTTCGGGCTCGGCATGGGCGTACGGGGCGCGGCCCTCGGCACCGTGGGCGGGCAGGCCGTCTCCGCCGCGATGAGCCTGTGGTTCTTCTTCGGCCGGCGCCGTCGCCCGTACCGGATCGGCCCCGGGGACCTGCTGCCGCACGGCCCGACGCTGCGCGCCCTGCTCGGAGTGGGGCTGCCGTCGTTCCTCGCCGGAACGGGCGTCACGCTGCTCGCTGTCCTGGTCAACTCCACCCTCGCCGCGACCGGATCGGCCACCGCGCTCGCCGCGTACGCCGTCTGCGCCCGTCTGCAGACCTTCGTGCTGATGCCGCACACCGGCATCGGCCAGGGGCTTCAGCCCATCGTCGGCTACAACACGGGACGTGGCCTGCCCGGGCGCGCCCTGCGGGCCCGCGACATCGCCCTGCTCGGCTCCCTGCTGTACGGAGTCCTCACCGCCGCCGCTCTCGCGCTGCTCGCCGGACCCCTGACCGGGCTGTTCCTGAGCGACCCCGAGACCGTCGGCACCGCCGCCCAGGCGCTGCGCGTCCTCGCCATCGGCCTGACCGTCGCGGGGATCGCCCCGCTGGCGGCGGCGTACGCCCAGTCCCTGGGGCGCCCGGCGCCCGCCTACCTGATCTCCATCGGCAGCCTGCTCCTGATCAAGGTCCCGCTCGTCGCGACCCTCGGCCGCCTCGGCGCGAACGGGGTCTGGGCAGCGCTGTCCGCAGGCGAACTGGCCACCGCCGCGGGCGCGGTCCTGCTCCTGCGACGCCTGTCCGGTGCGGCGGTGAAGACACCCCCTAACCGTCCAGCGCGCCCGTCCGCCCGGCCGGGCGCCGGGGGGTGACCGGCAGGGGCGGGGAGAGCAAGGGCTCCAGGAGCCGTGCCAACTCGTGGCGTTGGTGCGGGTCGAGCCGGTCGGTCGCCGGTGCCAGCTCCTCCCGCCCCTGCGCGTAGAGCCGTTCGATGAGGTCGCGGCCCTCGTCGGTGATGAGGACGACCACGGCCCGCTTGTCCTCGGGGCTGGTGCCCCGGGTCAGCAGGCCCCGGCGCTCGGCCCGGGAGATCAGGCCGGACAGGGTCGACTTGTCCAGGCCGAGGAAGGCCGACAGATCGCTCATACGGGGCTGCCGGTCGCGCAGGATGCCGAGCACGCGCAGCTGCGTGAGGGAGAGATCGTGCTCGGCGCCGATCCGCGTGAGCACGCCCATGATCTGGAAGGCGCTGCGGACCAGGCCGTCCAGCAGGGCATCGGTGGAGTCGCCGGGGGAGTCGTCGGGGGCCATGCCGCCCACCCTACTTGACATTGTTTGCATTACAAACAACTCTGTTAATGATTGGTAATGCAAACCAAACTGTCAGGGAGTTCTCATGTACGCAGCAGTCATCACGGAGCGGGGCACCCCGCCCGTCCACCGCGAGCACCCCGAACCCGTGGCCCGGGGCGAGCACGAGAGGGTCGTGGAGGTGCTCGCGGCGGGCCTGCACCACCTCACCCGGTCCAAGGCGGAAGGCACCCACTATTCGGCCACCGGCGTCTTCCCGATCGTGCCCGGCGTCGACGCCGTCGTGCGGGAACCCTCGGGCCGCCTGCGCTACGCGATCCTGGACGACACGGACCTGGGCACCTTCGCCGAGCGCACCGTGATCGACGTACGCCGGAGCATCGTCCTCCCCGACGGCGCGGACCCGGTCCGGATCGCCGCCGCGATGAACCCGGGCATGTCCTCCTGGGTCGCGCTGCGCCGCCGCATCGACTTCCGGGCCGGGCAGCGCGTGCTCGTGCTCGGTGCCACCGGCAGCGCCGGACGCATGGCCGTCCAGATCGCCAAGCGGTTCGGCGCGGCGGAGGTCTTCGCCGTCGGCCGGAACGCTGCCCGGCTGGCCGAGCTGCCCGCCCTCGGCGCGGACCGCGCGCTCACCTTCGAAGAGATCGCCGCCGCGGCCGACGCCGACGTCGTCCTCGACTTCGTCTGGGGCGAGCCCGCGGCGGGCGCCATGCTTCCCCTCCTCACCGCGCGTGCCGACCGCTCCACCCCGCTCACCTGGGTGCAGATCGGCTCCATGGCGGGCCCGACCGCACCGATCCCCTCCGCGGCACTGCGCAAGGCCCGGCTGGAGATCGTGGGCAGCGGCATCGGATCGCTCTCCGCCCGCGACTTTCTCGCCGAACTCCCGGAACTGGCCTCGGCGGTCACCGAGGGCGCCCTCGACGTCCGGGCACGCGCCGTGACGCCGTCCGGGATCGCGGAGGCGTGGAACGACCACCGGAGCGACGAACGCCTCGTCTACGTCCCGTAACCCCGGCGACAGGGGGAAGGCACCCTCGTACGTGCGGTCGATAGGCTCGCCCCATGGGCGTCGACCTCACCACACTGATCGCCGACTGGTCCTGGCTGGCCGAAGTCCCGCCCCCGGAACGGCTGGAGCGGCTGCGGAATGCCTGGTACGACGACGAAACCGGGCTGTGGGACTACGACAGGAACAGGACCGACGACGGGTGGGAGTGGCCGCGCGGGCCGCACAGCGCACTCTTCGGCGTGTACGAGTTCCCCGGCACCCTCGGCTCGTACAAGCCGCACTTCTGGGCGGGGGAGGCGTGGGAGAAGGCCCGCGACCACGTGGACGCGGGGCTGCGGGCCGAGCTGGACACGTTGCTCGGCGGGCTGATCTGGGACGGTCCGGACTTCGATGACGAGGAACCGGGCGAGGGTCGCGCCTTCTTCACCGGGGGCGACGGCTTGCTGGTCGTGCAGTCCCCGCAGGGCGTACGGGACCTGCTCGCGACCTGGGAGCGCGTACGGCCCCGGCTCGACGAGCTCCGCGCACCCTACGAGGAACGCTCCGAGGCGTCCCGGTACAGAACCTTCGACGCCTTCGTACGCCTCCTGACCGACTGGGGCGAAGTCCTGGCCGAGGCCGCCCGCCGGGGCTGGGGGATCGCGGGCGTGAACGGGTAGGCGGTCAGCGCCTGCGCGAGACCCCCAGCTCGATCAGGTAGCGCTTCGTCACCCGGCCCCCGTACCGCCCGTCGATCAACTCGGCGATGGAGTCCAGCAGCCCGCGCCGGGCGGGCTCCGGGAGCGCCCGATGCCCGGAGTACGTCCGCAGCACGTCCAGGTATTGCGGGGTGGTGTACGTGACGTCGTGCTCGTAACGCCGGAAGACCGTGGGGCCGAAGCGGCCGCTGCGCGCCACCTCCTCCGCGTGGTCCGCGTTGCCGACCTCGGCGGCGGTGGGCGGCCGCGTCCCGGGCTTCGTCGCCGGGTCGAATTGCTCGTAGCAGCGCTGGACCTCCAGGAAGAACTCCTCGGTGCCGCCCTGCACATGCTGGGTGCGCACCACGGCGAGCGCCCCGTCCGCCCGCAGCGCGTCGGCCGCCTTGGGCACGCGCACCGCCGGGTCGATCCAGTGGAACGCGGTGACCACGAGCACGGTGTCGTACGGCTCCGCGGGCAGCGGCCAGCTCTCGAACGCGGCCGTCACCACCTCCACGTCCGCCGCCCCGGCCAGATTGCGCCGGGCGACCGCGGCCATGCTCGGCCCCGCCTCGACGGCCGTGATCCGGCACCCCCGCCGGGCCAGCGGCACCGTGGCCTGCCCGGTCCCGCAGCCCACCTCAAGCACCCGGCTGCCGCGCCGCGCCCCGGCGAGCTCCGCGAGGTCGTCGTAGAGCGCCACCGGGTATCCCGGCCGGGCCCGGTCGTACAGCTCCGCGTCCTCGTCGAACGTCCGCCGCAGCAGCTCCCGCCGGGAGTCCTCGGGGGTGTCGTCGCGGGGCGCGGGTGCGGTGATTTCGGGCATACGGAGCAGGTTACGGGGTGCTCGGACCGGGCGCCGTCGGCGCGTAGTCATCGGGGACCCGCGTACGGTCCATCTCGCGCCACTCGGGACGCAGTCCGGTCAGACTCGTCGTCAGGAAGTACGCGGCCCCGCACGTGAGCAGCATCGGCACGAGTCCGGTGGCGGTCACCGCGGCCCCGACCAGTAGTCCGCCGAGAGGGATGCCGGCCCAGGCCAGCGAGTCACCGAGCGCGTTGACCCGGCCCAGCATCCGGCGCGGCACCCGCTCGACCAGGACGGCCCCCAGCACCGGGTTGACGAAGCCCGCCCCGAAGCCGCTGACGGCGAAGACGGCCAGCACTCCCCACAGCGGGGCGCCGGAGGCGAGCACCAGGAACCTCGGCGCTCCGGCCAGCAGGAACCCGCCGAGCACCACCAGCCGCCGCGGCAGCCTGTGCGCGACCACCGCGGCGATCAGGCTCCCGGCGAACCCTCCGGCCCCCATCACGCCGCCCATCAGGCCGATCGCGGTCGGCCCGTTGCCGGAGTCCCGGGCCCAGACCGGGGCGAGGACCGAGGTGAACGCCGCGTCCAGCAGGTTGGTGACGCAGATCATCACGATGGCGGTGAGCAGGAGCGGCTCGCCGCGCAGGAAGGCGAAGCCCTCGCCGAACCGCTGCCAGTAGCCCGGCTCCGCCTCCTCCGCCGCGTCGGGGGCGTCGTCGGCGGAGCGCTCCGCGCCACGGGGCAGCGCGATCCGGATGACCACCGAACCGAGCGCGAAGCAGCCCGCGTTGACGGCGAGCGCGGTCAGCGGTCCCAGCAGCGCCACCAGGGAGCCGCCGGCCGCCATGCCGACCGTGGAGGCGAGGCGTTCGATCACGCCGGACAGACCCGTGGCACGCTCCAGCGGCACCCGGCCGCGTTCGGCCGCCTCCGGGACCATCACTTCCTTGGCCAGGTCGCCGGGGCCCCGGGCCGCCCCGATCAGCGCGACCAGGCCCAGCAACAGCGGGAAGGAGAGCACGTTCAGGACGTGCAGAACGGGAATCGCGGCGGCCGCGGTCGCGCTGGCCAGGTCGGTGGTCCAGGAAACGGCCCGGGGCCCGGTCCGGTCCACCAGCGGTCCGGTGAACACCTTGACCACCACGTAGGGGGCCATCTCGCAGAAGGCGACGAGTCCGGTGCGGCCGGCGCTGCCGGTCGTGACGAGGACGAACCAGGGCAGCGCCACGACGGAGATCCGCGTGCCGGTCAGCGACATCGCCATGGCCGTCAGCACCCCGACGAGCGGCCGTAAGGACCTCGTACCGGATATGCCGCCGCTGTCCGACGGGCTCCCGGTCATGACGCGGGTCCGTCTTCCGCTTCCGGGGGCCCGGGATACGGCGCCGCGCCGGGCGCGTCCAGTTCGGGCAGGACGTACGTGATCACGCTGACCCGCTCGGCACCCTCGGGGGCGCTCGCCGCGTCCTCCGGCCGGTCCCGCCGGTAGCGGGCGACGACCTCCTTCAACTCCTGTTCCAGGGAGCCTGCTTCCTCGGGCGTGAGGCGCAGCGCCCAGTCGCTCATGTCGAAGGAGTTCCGCCAGGCCGGGGGCATCGTCAGGAGCTCGTTCAGCGTCTGCTGGAGGCGGAGGGTGTGGATGGCGGCGACGGACTGGAGATAGGCCAGGACCGCCTCCGGTTCCCGCTCGGCCAGCTCCGGATCGTTGAACCAGATCGTGCGGTGCACCGAGCGCCACCAGCGCTCCCGCGCGTTGCCGAGACCGGTGTCCTCCTCCACGAAGCCGGCCGCGCCGAGCTGCCGCAGGTGGTAGCTGGCCGTTCCCGAGTTCACCCCCAGACGCTCCGCGAGCCGGGTCGCCGTCGAGGGACCGTACTTCCGCAGCAGCCCGACCAGTTGTACGCGCACCGGATGGGCCAGGGCGCGCAGTCCCTTGGCATCCAGGACGACGGATTCCTTGTCGACGTCCGGGCCGTCCGGCCCCTTCACCACATCAGCCATGCGGCACACGTTAGACCGCAAAGAGTTCTTCGCAAAGAGTTCTTCGCGAAGAACTCTTTGCGGTGTGGTCGCCCTTGATGCTGGAATGGCCCCATGGGCGACACGCTGTACGACTCCGATCTGCTCGTCATCGGCGGCGGCCCCGCCGGCTGCGCCGCCGTCCGGATGGCCGCCGGGGTCGGGCTGCGTACGGTGCTGGTCGAGCCGGACCGGCTGTGCCGGAACCTCTACCGCGTCCCCGCCCTCGACAACGTGCTCGGCGGCCACACCAGCGGCCCGGCGCTCGCCGACGCCATCACGGCGGAGGTCATGGGCACGGAGCTGTGCCGGGTCGAACTCGGGTGTTACGCGAGTGAGTTGCGCGCCGCCGACGACCACGTGACCGTCACACTCGACACCGGAGCCCGCCTCACCGCCCCGTACGCCGTCGTCGCCACCGGCGTCGGGCCGCTCCAGCCGCGCGACGTCCCCTGGATCACCGCACCGGACGGGCTCACCCTGCCGCCGCTGTGGCAGGCCGGGGCGGAGGAGGGCCGGACCCTCCTCGTACTCGGCGGTGACCGGCCGATCGGGACCTTCCTGCGCGCCCACCCCGACACGGACACCCGCCTGATCGTGGCGTACCCGGCGGCCGACGCGTACAAGACGGACGAGATCCGCGACGACCCCCGGGTCACGCTCGTCCCCGTCGGACACCTGACGCTCTCGGGGTCGGCGGAGGTGACCGCCCCCGACGGCCTGCGGCGCGCACTCGCCGCGGACGCCGTCTTCCTCAGCCTCGGCAGCGCGCCCGCCGCCCCGCCGGGCGACCTGGTCCGGGGCGCGGATGGCTACTGCGCGCCTTCCGACCAGCACCCCCGCGTCCTCGTCGCGGGCGACCTCCGCTCAGCGCGCTACCAGCGCATCATGACCGCCCTGGGCTCCGGCAGCGAGGCCGCGCTGCACGCGTACTACGCGGCGCGGGACCTGCTCGGGCCGGATGATGCCGCCGGGTAGGCATCGGTACGCGTCGGCGAGTGGAAGATCCGGCCCAGCCAGGCCCGGGAGCGTACGCGTTCCTCCGGACTCCACTCCTCTCCGACGGCGCACATGGCGTCGGTGAGCACGGTAGGTCGCGAGGCACCACCTGCTCTGCCCGCATTCCGCTGCCTTTCCGTCTGCCGTCCGCTCGGTGCCGTACCTATGAGCGACGAACAGGCGGGGCGCGGATCGACAGTGCGGAGCGGATCAGCCGAGGCGGTCGGTCACTTCGGCGAGACGACGCGCCAGGAAGGCGCGCTCGACCTCGTTGTCGGTCATGGTCAGGGCCTCCTCGTACGACGTGGCCGCCTCCGCCCACCGGCCCAGGGCACGCAGGAAGTCGGCGCGGGCCGCGCTCAGGTACGAGTACGTGCCCAGAGCCGGATCGTCCAGCAAGGGGGTGAGTTCGGCGAGGCCGGCCTCGGGGCCGTCCCGGAATCCGACGGCGATCGCGAGGTTGAGAACGACCACCGACGACGGCCACAGGCGGTGCAGTTCCCGGTAGAGCCCGATCACCTCCGTCCAGTCGGTCTCCTCCCAGATCCTGGCTTCCGCGTGCACCGCCGCGATGGCCGCCTGGAGCGCGTACCTGGTGGGGCCCCCGCGGCGCAGCGACTCGGTCAGCAGCGCGCTGCCCTCCTCGATCTGCCGGGTGTCCCATCGCGTCCGGTCCTGTTCGGAGAGCAGGACCAGCTCCCCGTCCGCCGAGACACGGGTGTCCCGGCGGGAGTCGGTGAGCAGGACCAGCGCCAGCAGACCGGCGACCTCGCTGTTCCCCGGCAGCAGGCGGTGCAGGGTGCGGGCGAGGTGGATGGCACCGTCGACCAGGTCCTGCCGCACGAGCCGGCTGCCGACGGGTGCGGCGTGGCCGGTGGTGAACACCAGGTGCACGACGTCGAGCACGGAGCCCAGACGCTCGGGAAGGTCGTCGGGGGCAGGCACCCGGTAGGCGATCCTGGCGCCGCTGATCTTCTTCTTCGCCCGCGTGATCCGGGCCGCCATCGCGGTGTCCTGGACCAGGAAGGCCCGGGCCACCTCGGTCGTGGACAGGCCGCACACCAGCCGCAGGGTCAGCGCCACCTGGGCGTCGCGCGAGAGGGCCGGATGACAGCAGGTGAAGATGAGCCGCAACCAGTCGTCGTCGACCGCCTGGGGGTCCGCCCCGTCCTGCGGCCCGGCCACGACCTCGTCCATGACGAGCAGCGGCAGGGCCGAGCGCAGGACGGACTCCCGGCGCAGGATGTCCTTCGCGCGGTTGCGCGCGACGGTGGTCAGCCAGGCACCCGGCCGCTCCGGGACACCGGTGGTGGCCCACTTCCGCAGCGCCTGGGCGTAGGCGTCCTGGGCACACTCCTCGGCCAGGTCGAGATCGCGGGTGACGCGCACCGTCGCGGCGAGCACTTGGGCCCACTCACGGCGGTGCGCCTGCGCGACGGCCTCCGTGACATCGGCGTCGCCGGTGTACTCCGTCACGTCGCGCCGGTCCCGCTCTAGCCGGGCTCGTTGATCGGGCGGATCTCGACCCCGCTGTGCCCGACCGCCACCTCGGGCAGCCGCTCGGCGAGCGCGATGGCCGCGTCCAGGTCGGGCGCCTCCACCACGTAGTAGCCGCCCAGGGCCTCCTTGGCCTCCAGGAACGGCCCGTCGGTCGGCGTCGGCCGGGCGCTCACGCTGCCGCGCAGGGTCGTCGCGGTCGTTGTCGGCAGGAGCTCGTGACCGGAGAGGACGGCGTCACCCGCCGCGGCGGTGAAGGCGGCGTGAGCGGCCCCGACCTGCTTCTGCTCCTGCTCGGACATCGATTCCCAGATCTGCTCGTCCCCGTAGATGAGGAGGAGGTACTTCGCCATCGCGTGCATCCCATCGTCACAGGGCCTCTTTCGGCCCTCCTGTCTCTACGACGAACGAGCCGGCCGCAGATCGACATCCTCCGCCGAGTCCGTCGATCTCATCGGCGCGCGACCGCGGATCAGATCCGCCGCGCGTTCGGCGATCGCGATCACCGGGGAATGCGCGAAGACCATGTTGACCGTCGGATGGTCCCGGAGGTTCCGGCCGACCTCCGGCTCCTCGTGGGGATGGACCCCGGACCCGTTCCCGGTCACCGCCTGCCCGTAGGCCCGTGGTAGGACACGCGCCCCGCTCCGTGCGACCGCGGAGGTACCAAAACGCAGACCGTGGGCGGACGTTGGGGCATTGGGCCCCCGCCTAGCGTTCGGGGCATGAGAACTCGTCACCGCGCCCTGGCCGCCTCGCTCCTCGTCCTCGCCCTGGGGGCCACGGCCACCCTCCCGGCCGTCGCCGCCACCCCGGCGCCCGCCGGCAACGGCTCCGCGCTCACCACCCCCGCCCAGCAGCTGCGCCTGCCCGCGCCGACCGGCCCGTATGCCGTAGGCGAGGACACCGTCCACCTCCGGGACACCGGGCGCGCCGACCCGTACGTGCCGGAGGCGGGGGCACGTGAGCTGCTGGTGTCCGTGTTCTACCCGGCGCGGGCCGGGACCGGGGCGCGTGCCCCGTACATGAGCGCGAAGGAGGCGGAACTGCTTCTGGAGGACAAGGGGTTGACCGGTGCCGTAGCGCCCGAGGTGGTCGGGGCCACCGAGACGTACGCGCGGACCGGTGCGGCCCCCGCGCGCGGGCGGTTCCCGCTCGTCGTGCTGTCGCCCGGGTTCGGGCAGAGCCGCTTCACGCTGACCTCCCTTGCGACGGACCTGGCCTCCCGGGGGTACGTCGTCGCGGCCGTGGACCACGCCCATGAGTCCGTCTCCACCGTCTTCCCGGGCGGGCGCGTCCTGCCCTGCGCCGCCTGCGACTACGTGGAGCGGGCCGGTTACGAGGGGTATGCGGAGGTCGCACGGGGCCGGGCGAAGGACGTCCCGTTCCTGCTGGACCGGCTGACGGGCAGTCACCCCGCCTGGCGGTACGCCTCGATGATCGACCGGCGGCGCATCGGCATGGCCGGGCACTCCATCGGCGGTGACTCCGCCGCGTCCACGATGGCCGCCGACCGGCGGGTGCGGGCGGGCGTGAACATGGACGGCACCTTCTTCGACCCGGTGCCCGCCCAGGGGCTCCGGGGCCGGCCGTTCATGATGCTGGGCACCGAGGCCGACCACGCGTCCGGCGGCACCTTCGACACCACGTGGGACCGCGACTGGGCGCGCCTCGACGGCTGGAAGAGGTGGCTCACGGTCGCCGGGGCCGGTCACTTCACGTTCACCGATCTTCCCTTGCTCGGGGCGCAGTTGGGCATCAGCGACCCCTCGGCCCCGCTGCCCGCCGACCGTTCCGGCGACATCACCCGCGACTACGTCGCCGCCTTCTTCGACCTCCACCTCAAGGGCGTACCGCAGCGCCTGCTCGCCGGACCGACGCCGGGCAATCCCGAGGTGACGTTCCAGGCGCCTGCGCGCTAGCGGTTGCGCAACGCGGGGGTCTCGATTATTACGCCGTAATAATCGAGACCCCCAGGTGCGAGCTCAGACGGCGTTCGCCGCCTCCGCCGTCGGCTCCTTCGGCGTGGCGTCCGCCTTGACGTGCTCGTTGACGCGCTGTCCGAGCAGGATGAAGAGCAGGATCAGCCCCACGGTCAGCAGGATGTGTCCGAGCCCGGCGGTCAGCGGCACGGCCTCCGCGATGTGGTCCTCGTCCCGGCCGAGCACCGTCAGGATGCCGTGGACGCCCATCATCGCCGTCGAGATGGCGATGCCGATGTTGTAGAACCAGAAGAACGCGGTGAACAGCTTCGATCCGGACAGCCCGAAGAGCTTGTCCAGGCCGAGGACGATGAGGAAGACGAGCATGCCCAGTGCCAGGAGATGGGTGTGCATGAGCGCCAACTGGGTATCGCCGTGAAAGTCCTTTATTTTCGTGAACTCACGGTAGAAAAGCCCCGAGATCACTCCGACGATCATGTAAACGTGTGCTGCGTGAAATGACTTCCGCATGGCGGATTTCGCCCCCCCTGGGTCGAATACCGTACTGATCACGGCCATTCAAACACCCGGCCTCGCGCGTGCGGGTGTTTCACCCAGTGCGCCGGGAAGCTTCACGAGCGATCCTCAAGTCGCCTTCGAGCGCTTCTCCTGCGCGCCTTTGCCGGTGGTCGTACCGCGCTCCAGGATCAGAAGTGCGTGCCGATACCGAACGTCTCGCGGAGCCGGGCCATGTCATGGAGATCCCGATCCCTGGGCTCGTACCCCTGGTGGAAGTACACCTGCTGCGCGGCGGACAGGCAGGGCACGGTACGGCCCCCGACGCTGCCCGTGACGAAGCAGTCCGCCGGATAGAGGAACGGCTTCCCGGGCTCCGGCGACTCCTGGAGGGCGCTCCCGTCCGGGCCGAACGAGAGCGGGTGCAGATCGATCTCACGCTCCGTCCGGTCGGACACGACGAACCGTACGGGCCGCCAGTCGAGTGTTTCGGCGAACCCGGCGGCGGCAAGAGCCGCGACGACCGCCGGCTCCTGCTCCAGGCGGTGCATCAGGTCCAGATCCCGGTGCTCCCGGGTCTGCCGCCCCACCAGGGCGTCGACGCCCCAGCCCCCGCCGACCCACACCTCCGCACCGGCCGCCCGCAGCAGGTCCAGGATCTCCAGCACATCGTCGCCCGTCACGCGGTCGTGTCCCCTTCCCGAGGGAGGTGTGCGGTCCCGCCCCAGAGCCGCAGGCTCAGGCGGTGGCCGTCGCCCTGCCAGTGGGACAGCGAGGCGTTGGGCACCGGCGGCACGTCCTCGGGACCCGCGGCGCCGAGGCCCGCCAGGGCGAAGCGGACGGCGACGACCGCCGCGTCATGGGCGACGAGCAGCACGCGCCGCCCGGGCGCGGCCTGCTCCAGACCGGCGAGGAACCCGCGCACCCGCAGGGCGACATCGGCGAGCGATTCGCCGCCCGGCGGGCGGTAGAACCACTCGCCCAGCCGTTCCCGGCGGGCGGCCTCCTCCGGGTCCCGCGCCGCCAGCGCGGCCGGGGGGTACAGCTCGAAGACGCCCATCTCCCGGTCCCGCAGCCGCTCGTCCACCAGAAGCGGAAGCGGAGCGACGCCCTCACCGGCCGCGCACCCGGCCATCAGCTGCCAGGTCTGCCGGGCCCGTACGTACGGCGAGCAGACGACGAGGTCCAGCTCACCGGCGTACTCCACGAGCCAGCGCCCGAGCGCCCGCGCCTGTTCCTGTCCGAGGCCGGACAGCGGTACGTCGCGGTCGCGTCCTTCCAGGGGCGCCGCGCCCGCCTCGGCGAAGGCGACGTTGGCGGTGCTCTGCCCGTGCCGGACCGCCCACAACGCGCCGAGCGCGTTCGGGACGGGGAGAGGAGCCCCGCCCGGTTCCCCCTCGGGACGCCAGGGCGCCGCCTCGCCTCTTCCCCGTCCCGCGTCTGTCATGCCGTCAGGCTACGGGGAGTCCGGCCGCTCAGGCGGTGGTCGACGGCTTCTCGCGGAGGGCGTTCACCACCGCGCGTTCCAGGACCGCCGACGTGTTGGTGACGGTGCCCTTCCGGCCCATGGAGGTGTCCCGGATCAGATAGGTCCGCTCGCCCAGGTACGCCAGGGTCTTCGCGTCGAAGATCCAGGCGGTCCGCCACCCGGCGCGCTCGTCGTCGCGGGCCACGCCTATGCCGTGCCGCCCGGCCGCGTCCACCGCGTCGGAGTCCACGCTCACGCCGGGAATCCGCGCCGCGGCCTTGTACAGGGCGGCCGCGGTCCTCGGCGGCATCAGGGTCTCCCGCAGCAGCTCGCCGATGGCCTCGAAGGCGTCCTGGTCCGGGTCCCGCTCGTCGGCCGGGGTGTTCCGCGCGTCCTGGTCCGCGGTGATCTCGGCGGCGAGCCTGCGGAGGAGGGCGTCGGGGTCGGTGGGCAGGGAGGCGAGCCAGGTGTACGTCGGCCGGTTGAGGCCCGCCGGGTAGCCGACGGGCTTCTCGCCGTCCGGGACGCCGACCTCGATCGGGAAGTACGTGCCGTCCTCGTGGATCAGCCCCTCGTCGATCACCGGTCCGGACTTCTGCGCCATCCAGACCTCGCGCTCACCGGGCTTCCCCAGCTTCACCGGACCGCCGAACGCGCCCGTGTTCTCCGCCTGCAACGTCCTGACGTACACGTACTGGGCGTCGGTGACCTCGATCGCGTCGCTCTTCGAGGCCACCGTGGCGATCCGGTCCAGCAGCACGGTCGCGCCGCGCGGGGCCGTGGCCGTGGCGGCGGTGCGGGGGGTCTCGTCCCGGCCGGTCACGGTGAGCGTGGTGAACAGGATCCCGCCCAGGGCCAGTCCGGCGGCGGGCAGCAGGACGGCGGGGCGCAGGAGGTGGGGCCGGGAGCGGGGCCCGGGGCGGGCGGTGGCGCGGTCGCCGTCCTGGTCGATCAGCTGCATCAGGGTTTCCTTGTGGTGGAGATGGCGCCCCGGGGGCAGGTCCCGTTCGGCCGGGGCCGGCAGCAGCCGGGCCAGTTCCTCGCGTTCGGCGCCGGTGGGGCCGGAGGCACGGTCGTTCATCGGGCTTCCTCCTGAAGGGGCAGGGCCACGAACGCGGCCCTGCCCTGTACCTCTCCGCGACGGGGGCGGGGTTCCCCGGCGTTGTCGTTCCGTTTCCGTTCCCTGGCCAGCCGCTCGTCCGTGAGCCGCCTCAGCCGTTCCCGAGCGCGGGACAGCCGCGACCGCACCGTGCCCACCGGCACGCCGAGCGCCTCGGCGGCCTCCGCGTAGTCGAGGCCCGACCAGACGCAGAGGGCCAGCACCTCACGGTCCTGGCGGCGCAGTCCGTCCAGCGCCTGCCGGACCGCGGCGAGCCGCCGGGTGTCGTCCACCTGCCCGGCGGCGGCTTCCGCGATGTCCGCGACGGGCTCGGGCGCGGGGCGCCGGGCCAGGAAGGCGAGGCGCCGGCCGGTACCCCGGTTGGCGTTGCGCGCCTTGTTGGTGGCGATGCCGAGCAGCCACGGCAGCAGCGAATCGCCCTCCGGCTCGACGGATTCCCGGGTGCGCCAGGCGGCGAGGAAGGTCTCGGACATGACCTCCTCGGCCGTCGACCAGTCGCCCGTCAGCCGGTAGGCATGGTTGTAGACCGCCCGCGCGTACTCCTCGTAGAGCACGGCGAACGCCTGACGGTCGCCCGCCCTGATGCGTGTGCGCATGCGCTCCCGGTCTTCCTGATCATCACATCTCACACCTCTACCTCTCCGCCCGCTGCGGCGGGTTCCCGTGACCCCCGCCACACCGGGCGGGCGTCAGACGGTGGCGGCGGGAGCGAACTCCTCCGGCAGTCGCGGCGGAGTCCCCTGTGTCCATACGATCCGCAGCGCGGTGGCGGAGATCCGCCAGCCGTCGGCCGTCCTGACCAACTCGGCCTCCGCGTGCCCGGCGGAGACGAAGACGTCGTCGGTGCTGCCCGCGAGGACATGGGTGCTCAGCTGGGCGCCCCGGGCCGTGGCCCGGTCGCCGTCGACTTCGATGACATTGTTCGTACCGAAATGCGCGGTCCGGTCGAACAGCGCCATGCCCTTACGCACGCGGTCCAGCACGGCATCGCGCCCGTGGACGGTGCCCACGGGCATCTCGGCGGTGACGTCCTCGGTGTGGAACGCGCGAGCCCACTCCTCGTCAAGGACATCGTGGTCCAGGGAGTGGAGGTAGCGGTTCAGAAGGTCGGTGATCTCGGCACGGTCGGTCAGGTGGCGCAGCTGTCGCCGCGCTTCTTCGGTATCCATGGCGCAAGCCTCGTATCTCAAGCGGACTTGAGGTCAAGGTGCTGCGTTGTCAGACCCGTCTGGGATGCTCCGGGGATGGAGACGGAGACCGAGATGACGCCCGAGATGACGGTGCAGCTGACGATCGACTGTGCCGATCCGCAGCGGATGGTGGCCTTCTGGGCCGAGGCTCTGGGGTACGTCCCCGAGCCGCCGCCGGAGGGGCATGCGAGCTGGCGTGCCTACTGGGAGGACATGGGGGTGCCCGAGGAGGAGCTGCCGCCCGGGGCGGGGGACCTGCCGGAGTCGATCATCGATCCGGCCGGGCACGGGCCGCGAGTGTGGTTCCAGAAGGTCCCGGAGGTGAAGGCGGTCAAGAACCGGTGGCACTTCGACCTCAAGGTCGGCGGGGGGCGTGCCGTTCCGCGGGAGGTCCGCAAGCAGCGGGTCGATGCCACGGTGGCGCGGCTGGTCGGGGCCGGTGCCACGGTGGCGGAGGTCAGGGAGCTGCCGGACATGGACTTCTACGCCACCGCCATGCTGGACCCGGAGGGCAACGAGTTCGACGTGGTCTGACGGCCACGGTCACCGCCGTTCGTGAACGGCGGTGACCGGTGGTGCACTTCCGGGCGCTCAGAGGATCTGGATGCTCTTGATCCGGGGCGGGTTGTTCGGGAACGTGATGTCCGTCCAGCGGTTGATCCGGACCGAGTCCCCGTTGACGTCGTAGTAGATGAGGTCGTTGTTGCCGGTGACGATCCGGTCGGCCCACCAGCCGCCGAAGTCGGTCCGGCCCGCGTTGGCGTAGCAGTCGACGCTCTGGCGGCCGTCGAGGTGGGAGTAGATCTTCAGGAAGTCCGCACCGCCGACGCACTCCACGTGGTCGATGGCGTAGGCGGACCCTACGGGGACGGCGACGGTCAGCGAGGCCGCGGCGGTGAATGCCATGGCCAGGGAGCCGAGAATCCGCTTGCCCTGTGCGATCACGGGATCTCCTTCGTACGAGCCCGGCGTCGCGCGGCCGGGCGGGACTTGGGGGACTCGGCCGGGGTCCGGCCGGGTCGGTGACGTGGCGCCATGACATACCGGGGCGCGCTCCGCCGAGCCGGTGGCGACTCGTTGACGATCTTGTAGGCATGGCACCGGCATATGCGGAAGGCGGAGCGGCGCCGCCCGTTTTCGACCCGATCGGGCGAGGGTGACGGCTACCGCGCCCCGATGTCGTACGCGACGCCCTCGGCGACCGCCCGCAGCTTGTCCGGGTTGGCCACGTTGTGGATCGCGGTGATGCGCCCCTGCGCGTCGAAGTCGAAGGTCACCGTGGCGATGACGCGGTCCGGGCCGCTGAACACCATGCCCGGACCGCCGTTGATCTCGACGAGTCCGGCCTTCATGTCCTCCGGCTCGACGCCCTGGTAGGCGACCGTGCCGATCGCCGCGAACCAGCCGGCCACCGTGGCCGCCCCGGTCACCGGGCGCAGGGCCTGGCGGACCTTGCCGCCGCCGTCGGTCCACAGGGTGACGTCGGGGGAGAGGAGTTCGAGGAGGGCGTTGACGTCACCGCCCGTCGCGGCGGCGTGGAAACGTTCCGCCGCCTCGCGCTGCCGCGCCCGGTCCGCCTCGAAGCGCGGGCGCCGGGCCCGCACATGCGCACGGGCGCGGTGCGCGGCCTGCCGTACCGACGCCTCGGAACGCTCGACCGCCTCGGCGATCTCGGCGTGGCTGAAGGCGAACACCTCCTTCAGCACGAACACGGCGCGCTCCAGCGGACTGAGCGTTTCGAGCACCACCAGCATGGCCATCGACACCGACTCGGCGCCCAGCGCGGCCGATTCGGCGTCCGGGACGGGCTCGGAGGGGCCGCCGCCGGTCAGGATGGGCTCCGGCAGCCACGGCCCGACGTACGTCTCCCGCTTGTACCGGGCGGACCGCAGCCGCTCCAGCGCCAGGTTCGTCACGATCCGGGTCAGGTACGCCTTGGGGTCGGCCACCTGCGAACGGTCCGCGGCGGACCACTTGAGCCAGGCGTCCTGCACGGCGTCCTCGGCGTCGGCGGCGGTGCCGAGGACGCGGTACGCCACGGAGAACAGCAGCCGCCGGTACTCCAGGAAGACCTGCTGGCCGGGATGGGCGAAACGGTCGGCGGCGCCGGTCACTTGTCCCCCCGGATACGTCGGATGCGCGTGAAGCGCCCTCCGCGCGGCCAGAACGCGCCCGACGCGGGCATCTTCTTCATACGGCCGTACGTCGGCCAGGGTGAGGCTGTCACGGTCTCCTTGTACCGGACGGCCACCGCTCCCACCAGGCAGATCCGGCGCGGGCTGTCGTCGGGCCGGGTGAACTGGACGACGGCGTCGCCCCGGCCCAGGCTCACCGGCGTGTGGTAGTAGCCGAACCGGAACGGCTTGGGCTCCTTGCCGCGCAGCACCCGGTCGATCGACAGCGCCGCGTGCACCCCGGTCGGCATGCCGCCCTGGCAGGTCCCGTGCATGACCCCGTAACCCTGGCGGATCGCGGCCGCGTCGCCGACCGCGTACACCTCGGGGTGCGAAACGGAACGCAGCGCCCGGTCGGTGACGATGCGTCCGCGCTCGTCCGTCTCCAGGCCGGCGGCGGCCGCCAGCGGGGCCACCCGGGTGCCGCCCGTCCACAGGACCGCGTCGGCCGCGATGCTCTCGCCGTCCGCCAGCTCCACCGAACCGGCGAGCACCTTCGCCACGCTGACGCCGCCGCGCACCCGCACGCCGAGTCGGTCGAGCGCGGCCCGCACACGCGCCGCCGCCCTGGCGTTCATGGTCGCGCCGGGCTGCGGGCCGCCGAGCAGGACCACATCGAGGCGGGGGTACCGCTCGGCGATCTCCGCCGCCGACTCGATGCCGGTGAGCCCGGTGCCGACGACGGCGACGGTGCCGTGGCCGCCTTCGAGGGCCTTCAGCCGGTCGGCGAGCAGCTGCGCGTCCTCGGCGCTGCCCAGGGTGTACGCGTGGTCCTCGGCGCCCGGGACCGCAGCGGTGTCGGCGACCCCGCCCAGCGCGTACACCAGCGTGTCGTAGGACAGGACGCGCTCGTCGTCGATGCGTACGGTCCTGGCCCCGGCATCCACCGCCGTCACCCAGCCCCGCGTGAACCGCGCGCCCGTGCCCTCCAGCATCTCCGGGACGCTCATCGCGTCGAGGGGACGCCCGGCGGCCACCATGTGCAGCCGCATCCGCTCGGTGAACCGCTCCCGCGCGTTCACCACGGTCACCCGCACCGCGTCCCCCCGCTTCCCCGTCCGGGCCGCCAGTTGCACGGCGGCGGCCATGCCCGCGTATCCGGCTCCCAGAACCACGATGTGGTGCGTCTCCCGCTGCGTGCTCATGATCGGTCCTTCCTCCATCGGTCGCTGACAACCAGGGGATGGGGGCGGGGCCCTCGGATGTGACATGGCGCGAGTGTGGCGTGGGTCATAGGTAACCAGTTATAGTGGTTACATGGATGCTGCACCCTTGGGACTGACCCTGCGGTCCACCACCGGAGCCGCCTACCGGTTCGACCCGGGTGCCCTGTGCCTGGAGCTGCTGACGACCGGCGGCCCCGGCCCCTACCAGCGGTACGAGGTCCTGCACCGGCCCGCCGACGTGACCGCCTGGGCGGAACGCTCCCGGCTGACCCCCACCCCCGAGCTGGCCGTCTCCGCCGTGGAGGTCACGGCGGTACGGCTTCTGCGCGACGCGCTGTTCCGCGTGGTCATCGCCCACACGCGCGGCGAACCGCACCCGCCCGGCGACCTGGCCGTCATCAACGAGGCCGCCGCCCGCCCCGCCCTGGCGCCCGCCATCGCCCCGGACGGCAGCCGCCGGTGGGCGGGGGCTCCCAGCGGGACGGCGCTCGCCGCCACCGTCGCGCGCGACGCCGTCGAGCTGCTGACCGGCGCCCACGCGCACCGCATCCGCACCTGCGCCGCCGAGGACTGCCACCTGATCTACGTGGACACCTCGCGCCCCGGCCGCCGCCGCTGGTGCTCGATGGAGCACTGCGGCAACCGTCACAAGGTCAGGGCGCTGCGCGCCCGCCACTCCGAGGAAGGATGACCGATGCCCACCGGACTCACCAGGGACACGGGCTGGCAGATCGGCGTGTCCCGCACGCTGCCCCACCCTCCGTCCGTCGTCTGGGACTTCATCAGCGGCCCGGAAGGACTCGCCCTCTGGCTCGGCTCGGACACGGAGCTGATCCCGGAGCGCGGTGCGCCCTACCGGACGGCGGCGGGAGTGACCGGCGAAGTACGCGGCTACCGCCCGGCCGACCGCATCCGCGTCACCCACGGCACCACCACGCTCCAGATGGCCATGACCCCGGCCGCCGACGGCGCCCGCACGATGCTTCGCTTCCACCAGGAACACCTGGCGAGCGCGGAGGAACGCGAGCGGCAGCGAACCCACTGGCAGCGGGTGATGGACCAGGTGGAGGCCGCGCTGGACCGGCCGTAGAGGATTCCGCCTCTCTGCCGGTCGTCAGTGGGCGGCGGACGGTGCGTAGTCCTCGACGGCCATCGCGTTGTAGAGGCGCGCACTGCGCGTCGTGAGACGGAGCAGCGCGCGGCCGGGGCCTGGCGGCAGGGCGGATACCAGGCGGGCGCCTTGCGCCAGGCCCCAGCCGCCCAGCCGCGACGTGGGGATCAGCGTGCGCGCCGCGCTCGACGCGACCGCACGGCTGCCGCGTACGTGCTCCGCCATCACCCGCTCGTACGCCGGGAACGCCCGCTCCTGGTCACCCCCGGCGCGGGCCAGCTCCCCGGCCAGGACGTACGCGCCGACCACGGCCAGCGTGGTGCTGCCGCCGACCGCGGGACCGGGGCAGTAGCCCGCGTCCCCGACGAGCGTCACCCGCCCCCGCGACCAGCTGTCCATCCGCAGCTGGCTGATCGAGTCGAAGTAGAACGCCTGCGTACGGTCCAGCTCCTCCAGCCACCCGTCCACCTGGGGATGCAGCCCGGCGAACGCCCCGCGCACCAGCTCCTTCTGCCGGGGCACGTCCCGGTGGTCCCCGTCGAGTTCGCGCGCGCTCCGGAACAGGAACAGGACCCGGGCGTCGTCCAGATGGCGCGCCCCGTACGCACCGGCGGTGCGCCCCACCCCGACGTGCATCAGCAACTCCCCGTCCAGACCGGAGACGTTGGGCAGGCCCAGCACCGCGAAGTGGGCCCCGAGGAAGGAACTGCGGCCCGCGTCCGCGCCGAAGACGAGGCGGCGCACGGTGGAGTGCAGCCCGTCCGCGCCGACGACGAGATCGAAGCGGCGGGGCGCGGCGTGCTCGAACGTCACCTCGCCGCCGGGGGCGACCGAGGTGACCGAGTCGCCGAAGAGGTACTCGACGTCGTGGCGGGTGGCGTCGTAGTAGATCGTCGTCAGGTCGTCGCGCATGACCTCGACGTGCCGGTCGGAGGCGCCGCCGAAGATCTTGGCGAGGTCCGCCCGGACGGGCCGCCGGGCGCCCTCCCGGAAGACGCTCATCCGGTCCGTGCCGGTGGCGCGCTCCTCGATGCGCGGCAGCACTCCCATCCGCTCCGCGATGTCCACGGCGGGCCGGAACAGGTCGACCGCGTGGCCACCGGTCCTGCGCAGCGCCTCGGCGCGCTCCACGACGGTGACCTCGAAGCCGTACCGGGTGAGCCAGTGGGCGAGCACCGGACCGGCGATCCCGGCCCCGGAGACGAGAATCCGCACGACGTCCTCCCCTCAGCCGTGGAGCGCGGCGAAGTCGAGCAGAGGGCCCGCGACCCGGGGCGGGTCCTCAAGGATGGGCGAGTGCCCAAGACCCGGCAGCAGTTCCACCCGGGCGCCCGGGACGGCGTGGTAGTCGGCGGCGGACGAGGAGCGCCAGCGGCGGTCGTCCTCGCCGAACAGCACCAGCAGCGGCTTCCCGAGCACCGCCAGGCGCTCCGGCAGCGCCCGCTCCTCCAGATAGGCGCGGGTGGCCCCCATGGTGGCCGTGAAGGAGTGCAGCGTCATGGCGCGCACCTCGCCAAGGAGCGCGTCCGGCACCCGGTAGCCGGGGCGGCTGAAGCCCGTGCTCGCGAACTGCCGGATCTGCTCGTCGCTCGGCGGCCACTGCGCGGGACCGGCGGCGCCGGTGGCGATGAACGCGCCCAGGCTCGGTCCGGTGTTGACGAGCACCACGGCGGACACCAGCCCGGGGCGCTCCTCGGCGAGTGCGGTCGCGGTCACCCCGCCGCTGGAATGGCCCACCACGACGGCCCGCCCGGCACCGAGCCGGTCCAGCACCTCGCCGGTCCGCCGCGCCTGGTCCGGGATCGCGTAGCGGCCCTCGTCCGGCTTGTCCGACCCGCCGTGCCCGAGCAGATCGACCCGTACGACGCGGTGGGTCCCGGGCGCCGTCAGCAGGGGAACCAGCGCGTCCCACGAGCGGGCCGAGGACGCCGAACCGTGGATCAGCAGGAGCACGGGCGCCTCGCGCGGCCCGTCCTGGCAGACGTGGAGGGTGTCGCCGTCGTCCAGCGTGAGGAGCGACGACCCGGTGGTCCTGGAAGCAGTCATGCCCCCACTGTCGCGACCGGCCCCGTCCGCGTATTGAACGAATGTTCCGGCAGGCGCGGGCCTCGTAGCATGGAGGGGTGAACACGTTCACGCACGGTACGGCTGTGTGGGACGTCGCCCGTCCGCAGCGGCCGAGCCGGGTGGCCGGAGTCACCATGGCCGGATTCGGCGTCCTCGACCTGGACGAGTTGCGCATGGTCCCGCACCCCGCGGTCACGCTGCTCCTCGAATTCGGCGCGGGGACGCCCGTTCTCGACCGCGCCACCGGTGAGCAGCAGCGCGGCTGCCTGGTCGCCGGGCCCGGGCTCGGGGCCGGGGGAGCGGTGCGGGTGCGCGGGGAGAACGTCGAGTGCGTGCAGGTGCGGCTGTCCCCGGTGATCGCCCGCGCGGTCCTGGGCGTGCCGCCCTCCGAGCTGGACGGCGCGGTCGTTCCGCTGGACGCGCTGTGGGGCCGTGAGGCGTCCCGGATCCGCGAACAGCTCGGCGAGGCCCCGTCCTGGCAGGCCCGCTTCGCGCTCGCGGACACCCTGATCACCCGCCGGTACGCGGCCGGGGCGGCGGTGGACCCGGAGGTGGCCCGGGCCTGGCGGAAGCTCACCGAGGGGCACGGGCGGCCCCGGGTCGAGGAGCTCGCCGCCGACGTCGGCTGGAGCCGCAAGCGGCTGTGGTCCCGCTTCCGCTCCCAGCTCGGCCTGCCGCCCAAGCGCGCGGCGACCCTGGTCCGCTTCGACCACGCCGCGCACCGCCTGGTCGCGGGCGAGGGCCCGGCCCGGGTGGCCGCCGACGCCGGGTACGCCGACCAGTCCCACCTGCACCGCGACGTCATGGCGTTCACCGGGGCCACCCCGGCGAAGCTGGCCGCCGAACCGTTCCTCGCCGTGGACGACCTCGCCTGGCCGGGGCGCACGCTGACGAAGGGCCAGGCTGACGGAAGGTCACGGTGACGCCCGGTCAGGCAGGCGACAGAGAAGCGGGGAAGTTCTATCCGTTTCTTCAGCAGGGGCCAACCTGCGCGTCCGGGCGCATGGCCGCATGGCCGCATGGCCGCATGGTGCCACGGTGCCGCTCCGTGGATGCGACAAAAGGGCCGGCCCTACGACGTGAACTGCCCCGGCTTCCGCCCCGCGCCGCCCGGGCCCCGGTACGCCTGGGCGATGCCCAGCCACTCCTTGGCCCTGGCCCCCTCCGTCCGTATCGCCAGGTCGGCGTGGTGTCGGCGACGGGAGACCAGTAGCGCGAAGTCAGCGGCCGGGCCGGTGACCCGGTCTTCGGCGTCCTCCGGTCCGAAGGTCCATGTGGTGCCGCCGGACGGGGCCGTCAGCTCGAAGCGGAACTCCTCGCGCGGCGGCTCCATGCCGTGTGCCTGGTATCCGAAGTCCCTTGTGTGCACGCCGAACCAGGCCAGGTGTCCCACCCGGTCGGTGTACTCACGGCGTACCCCGAGCGCGTCGGCGATGTCCTGGCCGTGCGCGAAGACCTCCATCAGTCCGGCCGCGGCGAGCACGGTCGGCGGCAGGGGGTTGACCAGCCACGGCACGGTGTCCTTCTGGTCGGCCTCGGAGAGTCCGGCCACCGAGGCGGCCAGCTCCTCGCGCCAGCGTGCCCGCGCCGCCTGGGGGCCTGCCGCCAGGAACTGCGCGAGCGCCGCGTCGACCGCCGCCTGAAAACCGTTCTTGGCCTGTGTCGCGTATTCCGCGAAGCGCTGCGGGTCACGTGCGGAAGTCGCGGCGAGATGGCAGACGAAAGCAAGGTGCGCGACCTGGTGGGCCACGGTCCAGCCCGGCGCGGGCGTGGGCAACTGCCACTGCTCGTCGGTGAGATGGTCGAGGAGCGCGTCGATCTCCTCGCCCTCGGCCACGAGATCCGAATACACGTCAAGTGATTTCGACATATGCGGTCCTTTCGGGAAGGCGGTTCCTGCGCAGGCTGGTCAATGTGTGGCGGAACAAGTCTGTTGCGGAACCCGGTGATTCGTCTTCTTGCCCGTTGCCCGGTGCGTGCCACCCACCCTTCGGCGCGGAACTCGACCGGCATTCACGAAGATGCGCTCCCTACCGCACCCACCCAAAATCAAGCACGCCGCACGAATCCAAGCGCACGGACACAGACAGCCACACGGCATTCGCCGCGTCCCAGGGAGTCCGCCATGCCAGAAACGGAATGCCCGCCATCGAGAAACACCGTTCTTGAGGCATTCGCCGACACGATCATCCCCGGCGAGAAACGTCATCCGGACGACCGGGCCGTGGCCGGGGTGAGCCAGGGCGGCGGGGCAGTGGCGGCGGGCGCGATCGACGTCCTCGAAACACCCGAAGGCGGCATGGCCCCGGCGCTTGACGACCTGGCCCGCATGCTCGACGAACACGCTGTCGCATACCGCGCCGGGCGCGGGCTGCCCGAGGACCGCGAGCCCTTCGTCGGCCTCAACTACGACGACCGGCTGGCGCTGGTGGGCGAGCTGCTTGCGCCCGGCCACCCGGAGCACGCCATGTGGGCCGGACTGGCGATGTTCAGCTTCATGGCCTTCGACACGGGCGCCCACATGCACACCGCGGACGCAATCGCGGCCGGGCACCCGGGTCTCGCCACCCTCGGCTTCGCACCGCCCGACGAGGACGGGCTGTGGCGTTTCCCCGCCTACTCCTACGGCCGCCCACTCGCAGACGTGCACCCCGACACCGATCCCACTGGGAGCCCCGTGTGAATGCCACCGAAACCACGGACGTCCTGATCGTCGGCAGCGGCTTCGGCGGCTCGATCACCGCCTACCACCTCGCCGCCGGCGGAGCGAAGGTGACGGTACTGGAGCGCGGGCCCTGGCTGAACTCCGAGGAATTCGACCACGACTTCAAGTTCGGCTCCTCGGCCACCCGCGTGTTCGACTTCGTGGTCGGCGACGGGATGAGCGTGCTCGGCGGCAACTGCGTGGGTGGCGGCAGCGTCGTCTACTTCGCCACCATGCCGCGTGCGCCGCGCTTCGTCTTCGAGCGCCACGGGTCCATCGGCCGCCGGATGTGGCCGGCCGCGATCGACCGCGACGCGCTCGAACCCTGGTACGACCGGGTGGCCGAGGCCCTGCCGGTCACCTCCACCTCATGGGACGAAGTCCCCTACATCGGCGGGGTGTTCGCCGCCGCGTGCAAGGCCGCCGGGCACACCGCGAATCCGTCACCGTCCGCCGTGGACACCAGCCTGTGCACCAACTGCAACTGGATGATGTCCGGCTGCCGGTTCGACGCCAAGCGGTCCCTGCTCCTCAACTACCTGCCCGCCGCCCTCTCGCACGGCGCCGAGATCAGGCCGCTGCACGAGGTGCAGAAGATCACCAAGCGGGACACCGGCGACTACCGGGTGCACTACAACACGATCGACGAGGTGGACTACCGGCAGCAGACCGGCTCCGGCACCATCGACGCCAAGATCGTGATCCTCGCCGCCGGCACCGCGGCCACCCCGGTCATCCTGCAACGTTCGGAGCCCGAGCTGGGTCGCATGCCGCACGCGGTCGGCCGCTACTTCTCCGGCAATGGCGAACGGCTCAACACCGCGGTCCTCGAAGACGACAAGGTCAGGGAACTGCTCGGGCTCTCCCGCGACGAGGCGAACGCGTACGGCGCCTACCAGATCGGCCGCGGACCGGTCGTGGCGTCCTGGGACCGCCTCGACGGGGACCTGCCGGAGTACGAGCGGTTCTCGCTGGAGCAGCTGTACTTTCCCCCGGGCTTCGGCACCATCCTGGCCCAGGTGCCGGATGCGAAGGGCCCCAGCTGGTACGGGCCGGAGAAGAAGGAGATGCTGCGCAAGTGGCGGTCCTGGCTGACGGTCTTCACCATGTCGGAGGACGACAACGAGGGCGTGTTCGGCCCGCCGCCGCCCACCGGCAACTCGGAACGGCTCTCTCAGCAGCTGCTCGGCTTCGGCAGCCTGCGCTACCGGCCCACCGAGAACACGCTGCGCGGCTGGGAGGTGTCGGACGCGGCGGTCCGGGACATCCTCGAACACAACGGGCTGGCCCGGGTGATGCCGTGGACCAACGACGTGATCGGGGCGTACACGGTGCACCCGCTCGCCTCGTGCCGCATCGGCGACGACCCGGAGACCTCCGCGCTCGACGACCGGCACGAGCTGCGCGGGCACCCGGGCATCTTCGTCACGGACGGATCGGCCGTACCGGGGGCTCTCACGGTGAACCCGGCCTTCACCATCGCGGCACTCGCCGAACGGGCGGTGCCCGGCATCATGCACGCGCTGCGCGAACGCGGCGTCGAGGTGCGTTACGGGGCACCCGCGCCGGACGGCGGAGGCGCGGCCCGGCGCGGCACCGCGGCCGCCGTACGCACGGTCCTGGGATGACCGGCATGGCCCCGGTCACCGCGCGCGCCATGCGCGGACTCGCGCTCGCCCAGATCCGCTACGTCACCCCGGTGCGGCCCGGGGACGCGGACGGTCCGACGGCCGAGGTGTACCGGCAGGTGGAACGGGAGTTCGGCGTGCTGGCGCCCCCGGTGGTGCTGCACTCGCCCGCGCCCGAGTTGATGACCGGCGCCTGGCTGATGCTCCGGGAGGCCCTGATCGCCCCGGGCGTGGTCGACCGCGCGGTACGCGAGGCGGTCGCCGCGGGCGTCTCGGCGGCGAACAGCTGTCCCTACTGCGTGTCCGTGCACGGCGCCACGCTGCGCGGCCTGGCAGGCGACCAGGCCGCCCGGACCATCGTCGGCGGGCGCCTCACGGAGGTGGCCGACGAGCGGCTGCGCGAGGCGGCGCACTGGGCCACGACGGCATCCCTGCGCCCCCGCGACGGCGAGGCCCCGCACATGCCGTTCACCGCGCGGGAGGCCCCCGAGTATGTCGGTGTGGCGGTGCTCTTCCACTACCTCAACCGGATGGTCAACACCTTCTTGGAGGACGCGCCGATGCCGGCCAGTGCGCCCCGGGCCGGGCTCGGCATGGTGCAGCGCGTCCTCAGCGCCATGATCCGCGGCGCGAGCCGGAGGATCGGCGCGGCCGGTGACTCACTCGCCCTGCTCCCGTGGGAACCGGTGCCTGCCGACCTCCACTGGGCGCAGGCCAGTCCGCACATCGCGCAGGCATTCGCCCGGGCCGCCGGCGCGGTGGACCGGGCGGCCCGCCAGGTGGTCGCCCCGAGCGTCCGGGACCTGCTCGACCGGGAACTCAGGGTCTGGGACGGTGCTCCGCGGGGACTCGGCCGTGGCTGGCTGGACGCCCTGCTGGCGACGCTGCCCCCGGCCGACCGCCGGGCCGGCCGGCTCGCACTGCTCGTCGCCTTCGCCTCGTACCAGATCGACGCCGGTGTCATCGAGGACTACCGCGGGGACCGGCCGGACGACGACGCCGGTCTGGTCGTGCTGGCCTCTTGGGCGGCGCTCTCGGCGGCCCGCCGGGTCGGCGGCTGGACCGCGGGGGCGCCGGCCGCGAACGGTGGGCCTGGAGGAACGGGGTGAAGATTTCCGGGGCGCTCTGAGGGGCTCCTGGTCGCCACTGCGGCGGGCGCGGTCGGACCGCGCCCGCCGCACAGCTGTGTCCAAGCGGGTTCCGGTCGTCCCGTCAGACATGGTTCCCCTTCTCCACGGCCGCATGGCGGGTCTGATACGCACACAGCTTTGGGCAAGGCTGCGTCCGAGGCAAGAGGCGTGCATCTCGCGGCGTGCCCTCCCAAAGGACACCGCCACAACGGCAACTAGCCGAAGTAGCGCGATTCGTTGCCAGAGGTGATCCGATTCTTCTAGCTTCGCCCGGTCGGAACGGTGGCGTGGAGACCGGTGTCGCAAGGAGAGAGATCGTCATGCACTCCAGGCAGTGGATGCCCCATGATGCGCCCGCTTGGAACACCGCACCCCGGCTGATTGGTGTCGGCACCCGTATACGGATGTCAGCGGGAGCGTCCGGCAGAACGATTCGCTCGGAAAGTGGAGGAATCCGTGAACGGAATCGCTGCACGAATGAGGGACCAACCGCCTTACTTCACCCAGTCCGTGTACGTGAAAGACCTCGTGGTCGCGGATTCACCGCGTATCAACGGGGTCGACGAAGCTCATGCGCGCCGCCTCGCTGATGTCTTCCCCTCGCTGCCGCCGATTCTGGTGCACAGCCCGTCCATGCGGGTGATCGACGGGATACACCGGGTCAGGGCAGCAATAATTCTCGGACTCGACACGGTCGACACCCAGTTCTTCGTCGGGTCCGAAGCCGAGGCGTTCATCCAGGCGGTCGCCCGGAATACCGCCGACGGCCTGCTTCTGACGCTGGCCGACCGCAGCGCCGCCGTGCGACGCATCCTCGACAGCTTCCCCGCCATGTCCGACCTGAGCGTCGCCGTCTACACCGGGCTCGACGCCGGCGTCGTGGCCGAGGTGCGCTGGCGCGCCGCGGTTGGCGCGGCGGAGCCCGACCATGCCGGCGGTGCGGCCAGGCTGCCCGAGCCGGTCACCGCCGCATGCGCCCAGGCCGCCACACCCGGGCGCAGCAACCCCGGAGAGCAGCGGGAACCCGGCGAGCGGACGGCGGGGGCGCTGTCCGGCGGCGCCCCGCAGAGCGCGGGGGAGTGCGCGCGCGGACACGAGGAGGAGCACGCCCCCCGGGCCCAGCCGTCTCTGGTCCCGCCCCGGGTGCCCACGGCGCGAGACCCCCAGCTTTGCGGCGGGCGGCCCGTGATGGCGCGCACCGCCCGCGACCGGCTGCGCATCCTGAGCAACAACCCGTCCCTCCGGAACTCGCAGGCCGGACGGGAATTCCTGCGCTGGCTGCACGGGCATTTCCTCACGGACAAGGCATGGAAAGAACGTGTCGACGCGATTCCGCCGCACTGCACGGAGACCGTTGCGGAAATCGCGCTGAAGTGTGCGGACGCCTGGCGGCGCTTCGCTGAAGAACTTTCGGACAGGGAAAGGATGCAGTCAGTTCCCGCCGGCCGTTCCCGCGCTTGAATCCTTCGAAGGGGTTACCCATGACCACCGCTTCCATGGAGATCGCAATCCTCCAGGTCATCGACTATATGCATGAACGTCTTGACCAGGATCTGACCACTGACGACCTGGCAAGGACCGCACAGTTCAGCAAGTTCCATTTCTCCCGGATGTTCAGGGAGGTGACGGGCGTTTCGCCGGGGCGCTTTCTGTCCGCGCTCCGCATTCAAGAGGCGAAGCGCCTTCTGGTCGGCACCGAGCACAGTGTCGCGGATATCAGCGCCCAGGTCGGATACGGCAGTGTGGGGACATTTAGCTCGCGGTTCAAAGAGTGTGTCGGAATATCGCCGAGCAGATTCCGGGAACTGGACGGGAATTTCAGGGGTTTGACCCCGCAGCCGACATCACTGGCAAGTGCTTCCGGTTCCGCTCAGGGGCTCTCCGTGCACGGCCGCATCGTGCTGCCGGGCGACCGGCCCCTTGGGCAGGTGTTCGTCGGGCTCTTCGAGACCCCCATCCCCCAGGGCAGCCCCGCGCAGTGCACCATCATGGACGGACCCGGCCCGTTCGAACTGCGCGACGTCCAGCCGGGGACCTGGTATCTGATGGCCGCCTCCGTCCCCTACGGAAGCCCCTCGGTCGTGGCCGGCCGCGGACACGGAGGCCCGGAGAACCTGTCCGTCGGACGCTGCGGGCCCGTCACGGTCAGGCCCGGGGTGCTGCTGATGCCCGCAGACGTGGTGCTCCGCCCGGCCAGCCCGCTGGACCCGCCGGTGCTGATCGCCGTGCCCGGGAGTAGTGCGGATGCCACGTCCGGAGGGGTACGCCGCCGGCACGACGCGACGGCGATCGGCGCGCACTTGCGCGCCCCGGCCCGCCTGTGAGCTGTCCCCGCTCCTGCCCGTCCGGGGATTTCGCTGCCCTCCATATGCCTATGGCATATGGAGGGCGGTCTTGCCCAGGAGCCACTGAGCTCTTTCCGACGGGTTCCCGACGGGAGACGGGGACGCGGTGGCGCTGTCCCGTAATCCCTGGCGGCCAGAGAACAAGTGCCGGCCCTTCTCCCAAAGTGCTGAGTTGCCGGTGCCGCCCCCCGGAAAAGCTTCGGCGCCCTTAGCATTCGCCGCGTATCCCCCACTCTCCTTCAGGGAAGGCGGCACGCCTTGACGCACATACCTGCCCCAGTCGATGTACGGAACAGGTCAGCGTCCCCCGAACCTCCAGCCCCGTCCTTCTTCTTCAACGGACACGCGCCCCGCCCGCGGAGCCTGGGCCTGGCTGCTCCGGGCTTCTTACGCGACCCGCTGGCGAAGGTGTCGCGGGAGTACCCAGCCTGAGCCCCCCTGGGTGGCCACCCGGCGGGGCGCTCACGGATCGGCCCCCGCGCAGGTCACCAGCATTCGCTCGCGCGGCAGCGGGTGACCGCCGCCCCATGGGACGACGGAGCTGAGCAGGCGGTGCGCGTAGGCCGCCGACACCAGGGTCATGTGGTGGTGCCACCCCGGATAGGAACGCCCCTCGAAGTCGAGCAGGCCGACCTGTTCCTCCATGTCCCGTACCGCACGCGCCGCGCGGGGCAGCAACGCCGCCAGGCCGAGCACGTCCTTTGTGGAGGTCTCCAGCATGTTGGTGAGCCACAGTTGCGCGGGACAGCCCTTCGCCGTGTTCCGGACCACGAGCAGCCGATAGGTGCGCAGCGCCGCCCCGGGCCCCGTCTCGGGTACGTGGACTAAACAGGACGTCACGGTGCCGGCGCCGAGGTGGCCGGGCAGGGGCACCTCCTCGGTACGGACCTGGAAGCCGGGATCACGTTCATGAAGGCTGTAGGCAGGCAGGACCGGTCCGAGGAACGTTGGGGTGACCGGGCAGTGCGCCATTCGGACGCTGCCGGGGACGATCCTGAGCTTGCCGGGCACGGAGACGACGAACTCGCGCCCGCTCCCGTCGAGCCGGCCGATCAGATCGCTCGCCCCGGGTGTGCCCTCCAGGTCGGCCACCACGGGCAGCGGCCGCGACCGGGCGCGCCGGGCGGCGTGGCCGGCCAGCTCCAGCGCGTGCGACGCGAAGGGCCGGGCCCGCGCCGTATCCGGGATGCGGGTGCGCGCTCGCCGGATCGGGTCCTCGGTCCACGCCCGGGGAAGGAACAGGCTCCAGTTCACCGGGACCGCGGCGTCGTCGGATGCCAGAAAGGCGCCGACTCCCACCTGGCAGGTCACCGAGCGCCCCGTGGACGTCAGATAGCGGCGGTGCACCCCGCAGGAGTGCTGTCCGCGCTTGCGCAGGATGACCTGGTCGATCACCAGTGCCCGCGGGGGCAGGCGCCGTTCGACCCAGCGGGCGAGCTGCTCCCGGACGGGCATCCAGTTCCACGGGCTCGCGTTGACGAACTGCTGGAGCGACTGGGGGGCGGTGGGCGATCCCGAGACCGTTTCGGCAATGCGTCGTACCGATTTCTTTCCCGGTGTATTGAGCAGGCCCTCCAGATAAATGTGTGCCCAACGGCGTTGGTCGGCCCTCGGCAGGTGGTCGAACAGCTCTCTGGCGAACGCGGTCAGCGATGCCTGTGTGAGAGTTGTGGCGGGCGTCTCCATGCATCTCCCCCATATCTGCAAAAGCAAGCATTACGGGTCCGGATGGGCGGGCTGTGATGGTCGGGTGCAGCTGTTTCGGTGTCCTGCGGGAATGTTCAGGCACCGGGCGAATTCGAGTGCGTGCCGAGAGCGAATCGTGGAGGGCCACGGCCGAAGCAGCCCTCCATGCCATGCCTCCCATCTCACGTTTTCCGCGTGCTGCGACGACCGTCCAGGGCCTTGCGAGAGGGGTGACGGCAACCCAGGAAACGACATGTACCGAAGTGTTGGACCACCTTGATCAAGCCCCGCTACCGCGATGTAAAAATAAGAGGGGCACCCTCATTTTTTTCCACAGGGGCAACTGTTCCCACTTCGCTACCTCGGTACACATCGAGCGCCGCACGGAAGTACGCGACTCGCAAAAATGTGCGAGCCGGAGGATATTTGGAGACATTATGGTGAAACAGGACAGAGCTTTACGGACACGCACCGCCATCATCCGGGCCGCGGCTGTCGAATTCGGCCAGAGCGGCTACGACGGCACATCGCTCGCCCGCATCAGCAAGACCGCGGGCGTATCCATGGGCTCACTGGGCTTCCACTTCGTGACGAAGGCGGAAATGGCGGACGCCATCCAGGAGGAGGGCGGCCATCTCATCCGGGCCCTCGTGGAGCAGGTGACCGTACGGACGGCGCCACCGCTCACCCGGGTCGCCGATCTTGCGCTCGACCTCGTCCGCCTCTTGGAGACGGAGCCGTCGGTCCGTGCCACGGCCCGTCTCGCCCGGGAACGGGCCGCCCCTTCCGTCTGGCCCAGCAGTTGGCTGTCGGCCGTGCAGGACCTCCTCACCGAAGCCCACACGGCCGACCAGCTCCGCAACAGCGCCCTGCCCGGGGACGTCACCTCGCTGGTGGAGCACCTCATCAACGGGGCCGAGGCGCATCTGTACGCAAGACCGGAGACCGAGCACGGACACGAAGGGATCGTGAGGCAGCTCGAACGTGTCTGGAACCTCGCCCTGACGGGCGTATCACGGGAACAGCTGGCATGAACGGCGCCGGCGGACAGGTCCTGGTACCTGATCCCGTCGGCTGACAACCGCCTTGTGCGCAGGCGGCCTTCGGCTGAGTGCGATCGGTGAGACCGCGCTCAGCGTGAAGGCCGCGATCCGCTATGAGCAGGCTCCGGTGTCACGCTTTCCGCACGGACATCCGCAGGCCCCCGCGTACACGCAGCGAGAGCATCGGCTCGGGCACCACGGACGCGCCCTTCGGCAGCACCAGGCGGAGTTCACGCATGACCATCGCGATGACGAACACCGCTTCCATCATCCCGAGGTGGTTCCCCACGCAGAACCGTGGTCCGGCGCCGAACGGGATGTACGCGTAGCGGGGGCGCTGCGCCCGTCGCCGCCGGTCGAAGCGCTCCGGGTCGAAGCGTTCGGGCTGCTCCCAGAACCCGGGGTGCCGGTGCAGCGTGTAGGGGCACACCACCACGTCGGCGCCCTTGGGAATGCCGTATCCGGCGATCACGTCGGGGGCCTGGGCGATCCGGGAGAGCATCCATACCGGCGGGTAGAGCCGCATGGTCTCCTCCACCACCATGGAGGTGTACGTCAGCCGGTGCAGGTCCTCGTACTCGGGCAGCCGGTCGCCGAGCACGCTGCGGGCCTCGTCGCGCAGCCGCTCGGCCACCTCGGGGTCCTGGTCGATGAGGTGGAAGGCCCAGCTGAGGGTGCTGGCCGTGGTCTCGTGCCCGGCGAGCAGCAGGGTGACCAGCTCGTCGCGCAGCCTGCGCCGGGCGACCTGCGGGTCCTGTTCGGCGTGCACGGATTCGAGCAGCCGGGAGAGCACGTCGTCGGTGTCTCCGCCGGAGCGCGACGCGCGTTCCGCCGCCAGCTTCTCGGTCACCTTCTGCAACCGGGCCCGGGCGGCGCGGAAGCGGAGCTGCTGGGGCAGCGGCAGGAACTGCGGGACCGCCCCCAGGGTGACGACCTCGAACATCGCCTGGTCCTGTACGGCCTCGAAGTCGTGGCCGATCGAGGTGTGGCCGCTCAGATCCTCGTCGAGCAGGGTGCGCCCGAGCACGCCGAGGGTCAGCTCGGTCATCTCGCCCGTGATGTCCACCGGTCCGGTCCCCGTACGGGAGCGCAGCCGGCCGACCATCCGGGCCGCCTCCTCGGCCACGACCTTGGCCTGGGCCGCGATCCGTTTGGCCTGGAACGCGGGCTGGATCACCCGGCGCTGTTCCCGCCACAGCTCGCCCTCGCTGGTCAGCAGTCCGTCACCGAGCGCCCGGCGGGCCTGGTGCAGGCCGATGCCCTTGTGGTAGTTCGCCGGGTTGTCGGCGAGCACGTATTTGGCGTAGTCGGGATGGTTGAAGAAGTAGAGCGTCTTGGGGCCGATCGCGACCCGGACGGCATCGCCGTAGCCGTCCGCGGCCGTGCGCATCAGCGCGAGCCGGTCGCGCAGGAGCATGTTGAGCAGCTTGAAGGTGGCCAGCCGGGAGGGGCCGGGAGGGACCCGCCGGATCCCGGTCGCTTCGGCCCGGGTGGCGGTCACAGGGCCCGGCCCTCCGCGCCGGCGGTGAGCCGTTCGGCGATCCGGCAGCGCCAGATCTCGTAGGCCGGCGTGTCCCGGTCGGCGCCGGGACCGGGCCGCGACTCGCGGCAGACGGCGACGGCCTGCTCGGGGGTGGTGCCGCACAACACCTCGGTGGCCAGCGCGGTGTGCGCGTTGTCCAGCCCGGCCTCGACGCGCGCGGTGGCGGCGAACGCGGAGCCCTGGGCAACCCACTGGCGGTGCTTCCCGGACCGCTCCAGGAAGAGCTGAAGTTCCTCCTTGCCGACGCCCCCGGCGTACGTGGCGGCCAGGGCGGCCCCCGCGTAGAGGTCGGCGTGCCGGTCCTCGGGGAACGCGTCGAGCAGAGCGGTGATCCGCTCGACGTCGGTCCCGCCGACGAACCAGGCGGCGCGGCCGACCCCTTGGTCGATGACCCGGTTCGCGTACGGGGAGCGGGGGGCGCCGGGCCAGGTGAAGCCGGGGTCCTGATACTGCCCGTGGACGTACTGGTCGGTGCGGAAGTACGCCTGGTGGAAGCCGTATCCGTCGAGCGCGAGCCAGCGCAGCAGCGGGTCGGCGAGGTACATCCGCGACCAGCGGAACCGCGGCACCCGGGCCATGGCCCAGCCGACGCCCACGTAGGCCATGTAGGCGTGCTTCGAAGCCTCGCCGTCCAGGAAGCGTTCCACGTGCCGGCTGCCGCCGATCGGCAGTCCGTCACGCACCGCCATCCCCATCGCGGCCCCCTCGTACGCGAACCCGCGGAACTCCGCCGGTACGGTTTCGAGCCCGACTTCGGCGTCCGCGGTCGATGAGGACGCGGCGGCGTGGGCATAGCCGGTCAGGAAGGACTCGCCGACCATTTCGAGCCGTTCGCGCGCCTCGGGGCTCTTCTCGTGGAAGCCGCGGGTGGACAGCTTCGTCTCGTTCATGCTCGGGGTCAGCAGGCGGCTGCGGAGCCGGCCGAACTGATTCGCCATTTCTACTCCTTGTGGGAAGGGGTGACGACCGTGCTCAGCCACTGCGTGCGGATGTTCCGGCGCCACAGCTCGTATTGCGGCTCGGGTCCGGTGCCGGTGCGCTCGACCTCGGTGCGGTCGGCCAGGTCCACGGCTTCCTCGATGCGCAGTCCGGTCAGTGCGGACGCCGCCGCGACCGTGTGCCCGGGTACGAAGTCCGCGTAGTGCCGCGCCTTGACGGCGAACACCGCGCCGACCGCGAGGTCCCCGGCGTAGCCGTCACGGGCGGCCGTGTCCCGCATCCGGCCGAGCTCTGCGGCCGTCGCGCCGCCCGCGAAGGTCGCGGCGAGACCGACGCCGCTCCACAGGTCGGCCCGCCGGTCCTCGGCGAACCGTGCCACGGCCGCGGCCACCGCGGTCGGGCGGCCGCCGTGGATGAACCACAGTGCCCGTCCGATGCCCTGGTCGACGGCCCGCAGGAAGTAGCCGGGGTGCCCTTCCCAGGGGTAGGGCACGGGGCGCTGCTGCTGGTCGACCCAGCGCGCCGTATGGAAGTACGCGAGGTCGAAGCCGTATCCGTCGACGGCCAGCCAGCTCATCGTGGGGTGGAACGGGATGTCGCTGAGGTCGGGCAGTATCTTGCGCCACAGCGGGCGGGGCAGCCGCGCCATGGCGAATCCGATGCCTATGTAGGCCAGGAAGAAGTGCGGGCGGCCGGAGCCGAGGATCAGCTCCCCGGTCCGGTGCCCGCGTATCGCGTCGCGCACGGTGAACGCCATGGCGGCCCCCTCGTACGCGAAGCCCCGCATCTCGGGTTCGACCATCGCCAGCCGCTGTTCCACCTCCGCGGTGCCCCGGGACTCGATGCCCCACTCGAATCCGACGACGACCGACTGGGGGATCATTTCCAGCCGGTCCGTGGCCGGGGTCCGGGTGACGGGGAACTTCCGGCCGGCGAAGCTGACCGAGTGCAGCGAAGGGGCGAGCACGAGCCTACGCAGCGAACCGAGCGGTGTGGCCATCTGGCAGCTCTCCCTTGGTGGTCGGTCTCGGTGGTCCGGTCAGGCCGGCAGCTGGTGGAATCCGCCGCCGAAATACAGCAGCGGGTCGTCGGTCTCCCGGCGCCCGATGTCGAGCACCGAGCCCAGGAAGATGGAATGGTCACCGCCGTCGTACACCGCCGCAAGGCCGCATTCCAGCCATGCCTGAGCGTCGGTCAGGACGGGGGCCCCGGTGTGCTGTCCCGGCGTGGAGTCGACCGTCTCGAATTCACGGGAGCCGCGCGGCCTGCCGCGGTCCGCGAAGTACTTGGCCACATCCTGCTGATGGCCCGCCAGGACCGAGACCGCGAACGCCTTCTCGGTGAGGATGGCGTCGTGCAGCGCCGCCGTGCGCTTGACGCACACCAGGATCATCGGCGGTTCGAGCGAGACGGAGGTGAAGGAGTTCGCGGTCATGCCCTGGGGGGTGTCCCGGCCCGTGGTGAGGACGGTGACCCCGGTGGCGAAGCGCCCCAGCACACCGCGCAGTTCACCGAGTGCGAGGTCCGGGCCCGTCGGGTCCGCCGCGGGCGGCGGGCCCACGGAAAGCCGGTCTACGAGGGTCATGCCCCGGCCCCGCTCGTCGTACCGATGAGCTGCCCCTGCCCGGGTGCGGCGTACGGCGCGAGCGCGTTGCGCAGCGCCTCGGGCACCCGTGCCGGGCGGGTGTCCGCGTTGGGGCCGCGCATGCACGCGATCCGTTGCCGGCCCCTGGCCACGAGGTCCTCGGTCCCGTCCGGTCGCACCCGGACGTAGTCGAAGCTGAAGGCCACCTGGGTCTGGGTCAGGTCGTCGAGGCGCATACGGATGGACAGCTCGTCGAACGCCGTGATCTCCGCGAAGAACTCGCAGTCGACCTTGAGGGTGAAGAGCTTCAGGTCGTCCTGGATGTCCGCGAGCACTTCGGGTGCGCGCTCGTGCAGGAACATCTCCCGGCACCGGCCCTGCCATCGCAGGTAGTTGACGTAGTAGACGTTGCCGACCAGGTTGGTGTCCTCGAACCCGACCAGGTGGCGGTACTCGTAGTACGGCGACATCGTTAGTCGTTCCTCTCCACGGGCTGGGCCATGAGCGCGAAGACGACGGGCTCACCGACCCCTTCCAGGGATGTCGGGAAGGTCGCGATGCGGGCCTCTCCCGAGCGCAGCACCACCCAGTGCTTCTCGGCGTCGGGTGTGCTGTCCATCGTGAGCGCGGCGACCGCACGTCCGCTCTTGCGCAGGCACTCGACCGCGCTCCACACGCGGGTGGCTGCGACCGACGGCTCCTCGTGGTGCTCGGCCGCGATCAGTCGGGCGAGGGCGGTGCCTTCCGCTCCGAGCATCCCCGCCCACTCCTCCGGGGAGCGGTGCTCGGCCTGCTGTACGTCGCAGGCCACCGGTGCCTCGCTGGTCACCACCAGGGTCACCCCCGCGCCGTGCGAGGCGGAGATCCGCGGTCCGCCCGCGATCTCGGGCCTGCCGTCCGGGCGGTGGTCCACCGTGGTCCGGCGGCCCAGGGCCCAGCCGGCGGCCTCCGCGGTGGCCTTCCGGCGGGCGGTCAGCCCTTCCCCGGGTGCCTCGCCGTCGGGCCGGACGACACACCGTACGGCCTCGGGCAGGAGCCTTTCGGCGCGCCGCTCCAGGTAGGGGCCGAGCAGGGCGGGCTGCCAGGGACCGGTGCCGTCCTGCTTGCGGACCGCCTGGAGGACCAGCCCCTCCCAGCGTTCGACCAGGGTGCCGAGCTGGTCGCGGACGTCGAGGTTGTAGACGTACGTGTCCCCGTTGCGCGACCGCTCCCGCGCGTGCAGCGTCACCTGCTTGTCGCCGCGCGCGGCGGCGGGGTCCGCCAGGTGGAGGCGTTCCACGCTCACCGGGAGCAGCGTGGCGTCCGGTACGCAGCACTGGATGGAGTGCATCAGCGCGTCCCGTGTCCCCGGGTCGGCGAGGACGAGTTCGTCGGGCAGGTGCCGGGCGAACCAGGGGAGGGTGGCCATGTCCGCGATCTCGGCGACACACTTCTTGGCGGCCAGTTGGCGGTAGCCGGCGAGGCGCTGGAAGCGCGCCCCCTGGAAGAGGACCGGTCCGTAGAGGTCCCGTGCGGGGTCCAGCGGGATGCGCGGCGCGTCGTCGGATACGGGGACGGGCCCGGTGTCCTCCGGCTCCGGGCGGTCGTAGCGGAGCGTGGCGCGGAAGTGGTCGGCCTGGAAGCCGGTCTCGCTGCTGCGGATGACGGCCTTCACGGCGCCGGGGCTCTCGGCCAGTACCGCGACCTTGATGGTGGTCCGGCCGTCCGGGGGTACGACGATCGGGCGGAGGAACTCCATGTCCTCAAGGACGGGCGCGCCCTCGAACCCGGTGAGCGCCGCGGCCGCCTGGGCCATGGCCTCCATGCCGAGCACCGCGGGGAACAGCAGGTCGCCGTCGAGCTCGTGGTCGGACAGATAGGGGTCGTCGGAGGCGCTGAGATCGGAGTCGACGACCAGTTCGATGCCCGGGTAGTGGGCCTGCGGGCGGTCCACGAAGCGCATGAGCGGCAGGTCGGCGGTCTCCAGGGTCAGTGTGGGCAGGCCGCCGGCCCGTCCCATCACCACCAGGGCGGACGGTGTCCGCCCCTCGGCGAGCAGGTGCTTGAGCATGGCCACGCCGTCCTCGGTGGGGATCGGCTCGATGCCCTCCCGGACCAGCGACTCCAGCACGCCGAGCCGTTCGCCCATCCCGGCCCCGGACCAGACGGACCACTCCAGCGCCACACAGCGGCAGTCGGGGTAGTCCTCCTGCACCCGCAGGGTCAGGTCCGTGAGCCAGTCGTTGGCGGTGGCGTAGTCCCCCTCGCCGCGCAGCCCGGCCCGGCCGATGATGCTGCCGAACGTCAGCAGGAGACGCAGGGCGGCCGGGTCGACGGCGGTGAGCACGTTCTCCAGTCCGGTGATCTTCGTGGCGAGCGTGCGGCGGAACGATGCCTCGTCCAGGTTGGCGAGGGCGTGCGGTTCGTTGCGGCCGGCGCCGTGCAGCACGGCGGTGACCGGTCCGAGCGCTTCGCCGATCTCGGCGACCGCCGCCTTGACCTCGTCGCCGGAGGTGACGTCGGCGCTCACGTAACGGAAGTTGACGCCCGCCGCGGTCATCCGGCGCAGGTTGGCCCGCAGTTCCGGGTCGGTCGCCGGGTCGGACCGGCCGAGCAGGCCGACTCCGGCTCCGGTGCCGACGGCCAGGGCGAGGGCGCATTCCGCCGTGATGCCCTTGCCGCCGCCGGTCACCAGCAGGACGTCCCCGGCCCCGAGTGCCTGCCCCGCCCCGGCGTCCGCGTCATGCTCACCGGCCGGGGAGACATGGGGCAGCGCGCGGAGGACGGGTACGGTGCGACGGCCGTCGCGCCCGTAGTGGACCTCGCTGAATCCGCCGGTCGCCGCGACGTCGGTGACGATGCGGGCGCTCAGTTCGCGGGCGCGGTCGGCCGGCATGTCGTCGGGCAGCGGCAGGGTGACGACGGTGGTCGCGATGTCCGGCGCCTCCAGGTGCAGGGTCTTGGCCAGACCTGCGGCGCCGCGCCGGTCCCCCACCGCCAGGAAGCGGGAGGCGCCGCGGGAGAGCGCGGCACGGACGGCGGCGATCATCAGCGGGGTGTGGTTCTCGTCGCAGTCCCTGGGCAGGCACAGCAGCACGCCGCCGCCGAGCCCCGCGGTGGACAGCGCCTCGTGGAGCGCGGGCGCGAGCGGGTGCCGTTCGGATGCGAACAGCTCCCAGTCCCCGTGCCCGGCTGCGGACCCCCGCACGGTGGCGGGGCCCGGCTCGGTGGGCACCAACTCGATGGCGAAGGCGCGCACCCAGGGGGCCACGCCCTGGGCGATCCGGGACTCCTCCGCCCCGTCGTCGGCCTTGCCGGTCTCCCGCAACCCGTCGAGCAGGCCCGCGAGCTCGGCCAGCGTGGAGGTGGCGAACGCTGTGGTCACCATGGGTGCGGTGATGCCGAGTTCCTGGGCCGCGCGGTTCATGATCTGGGTCACGGTGATGGAGCTCAGATGCAGTTCGTCGAGCGGGTTGCTGTGCGGGTTGACCGCTTCCATGGGGAGTTCGGCACGCTCCGCGGCCAGGCGCAGGACCACCGAGAGGCTGTCGCCTCCGCCGCCCGTGGCGCCTTCCGCGGTCTCGTCCGCCTGCGCGGGGGCGGGCGGCTCGTCCACGCGTACGTCGGTGAAGCGCAGGTCGACGTCGGGGGTGGACTCGGCCGGGCTGGCGAAGAAGCGGAATTCCTTGTCCAGGGGCAGCGGCCGGGTGAAGCGGCCCTTGAACAGCGCGCCGGACTCCAGGCGCGCGCCGAGGGCGTACGCGGCCGCTGCGGCGGTCAGCAGTCCGGACAGCGAGGTGCTGTCGGCGTCGAGCGAGACGACGGGCACGCCGGGCGCGATGTCCTCGGCCAGTCCTCGCAGGATCTTCCCCGGGCCGACTTCGAGCAGCAGATCGACGTCGGCGGACAGGGTCTGGACCGCTTCGGCGAAGCGCACCGGCTGCCGCACCTGCCGGGTCAGCAGCTCCGGCACATCGGTACCGGCCGTGACCTCGTCGGCGGTGACCGTAGAGATCATGCGGCGGGCCGGCGGGGTGAACTCCTGCGCCCGCAGGAAGGTCCCGAGGGCTTCGGCCGCGGGGGCGACGGCCTCGGAGTGGAACGCGTGCGAGACGTTGACGGCCGCGGTGCCCAGTCCCCGGGCGGAGGCGGCGGCGCAGACCCGCTGGACGGCGTCGGCGGGGCCGGAGATCACGGTCTGCCGGGGGCCGTTGTAGCCGGCGATCACGACCGGTTCACCGGCCAGCAGCGGTTCGACGTCGTCGGCGGGGGCGGAGATGCCCGCCATGCCGCCGCCGCCCGCACTCGCCTGCGCCATGAGCCGGCCGCGCTCCGCCGCGATCCGCAGCACCGAGGCTTCGTCCGTGGCTCCCGCCCAGTGCAGGGCGGTGACCTCGCCGAGGCTGTGACCGGCCGCGCCCACCGCCTCGATGCCCAGGTCGGAGAGCACCCGCAGGGCCGCGAGGGAGGAGGTGACGATGCGCGGCTGGGCCACCGCCGTGTCGGCCAGGTCGCCTTCGGCGGGCAGCGGGTGAGCGCGGTACAGCTCGTCGACGGCTGCGAAGCGGCGGCGCAGCGCACCGCCGTCCGCGCGCCGGCCGGCTCCCTGGCCGGGGAAGAGGAACCCGATGCGGGCCTGTGGCGTGGCACCGCCGAGGAACACTCCGCCGTCGATGTCGAGCGCCGACCGGGCCCCGCCGTCCAGCAGCGTGAGGAGCTTGGTGAAGCGCTTTTCCGCCTGTTCGGGGGTGGCCGCGACGACGGCGGCCCGGACCGGCCGGCCGTCGAGGTCGCTCTGAAGGGTGGCGGCGAGGTCGCCCAGTTCCGCGAAGGACAGCTTCTGGACGAAGGCGGCCAGGTGGGTGGCCTTCCCGCGCAGCTCGGCCGTCGTCTCGGCGTCGAGCAGCAGCAGTTCCGTGTCCTGCCGCGACCGTACGAGCTGCCGGGTGACGCGGCCGACGGCCTCCTTGCGTACTCCGTCGGCGTGTTCGACCACCACGTGGGCGTTGATCCCGCCGAATCCCATGGAGGAGACACCGGCGCGGATGGCGGCGTCCTCGGGCCACAGCTCCGCGTCGCTGGGGACCCGCAGGGCCGGCCGGTCGCCGGTGAGTTCGGGGTGCGGGTCCACGTGGCTGGTCGCGGGCGGGATGACCTGGTGGCGTACGGCGAGGATGGCCTTGATGAGTCCGGCGACGCCTGCCGCGGCCTTGGTGTGCCCGAAGTTTCCCTTGACCGTGCTGATGGCGGCGGGTTCCGTGTCAGGGTCGGCGGCGCGGCGCGCTTCCGAGAAGGCGCGCAGTTCGGTGGCGTCGCCCACGGCCGTACCGGTGCCGTGGCCTTCGAAGTAGCCGACGGTCTCGATGCCGAACCCGGCGGCGGCGTAGGCCCGCTGGAGGGCCAGCCGGTGTCCGCTGGCCTCGGGCCGGGTGATCCCTCCCCGGCCGTCGGAGGAGTAGCCCCAGCCGGCGACGTTGGCGTAGCGGAACTTGCCCTGCGCGACGGCGTCCCGGTCGCGCATGAGGACGAGCATGCCGCAGCCCTCACCGGGCCAGAAGCCGTTGGACCCGCGGTCGTAGACGCGCATCTCACCGGTGGCGAGGGCGCCCGTCTTGGCGAAGCCGATGACTTCGAAGGGGTCGATGCTGAGATCCACCCCGCCGACCACGGCAACGTCGAGCCGGCCGTCGGCCAGGGCGTCGCACGCGGTGGCGACGGAGAGCAGCGACGAGGAGCAGGCCCCGTCGACGGTGAACCCGCCGCCCTTGAGGTCGAAGTGGTTGCAGATCCGTCCGGCGATGGTGTTGGCGAGGCCGCCGGCCAGGGAGTCCTCACCGATCGGCGGGAAGGGGCTCTTGTAGCGCTCCTCCAGCTCGCCCAGGAACTTCGCCAGCGCGTCGTCGTCCCAGCCCTGCTCGCGCAGTGCGGCGCCGACGGTGCGGCGCACGTAGGGCCAGCGCAGCCGCATCAGGTTGGCCCTGCTGAATTCGCCGGTCAGGGTGTTGCCGAGGATGACCCCGGTGTTGAGGTCACCGAGCCCTTCGCCCAGCGGGAATCCCGCGTCCTCCAGGGCCCGGGCGGCGGTGTCGAGCGCGAGCCAGTGCGTCATGTCGGTGGCGCGGAAGGTGCTGCCCGCGACGCGGTATTTGACCCGGTCGAATGCGAAGCCGTCGATGACGGCGGCCTTGCTGGAGTAGAAGCGGTCCGGGGCCGCGGGGTCGGGCGAGTAGTAGTCCTCGGCGCGCATGCGCTCGTCCGGGAGTCTGCGGAAGGCTCGCCGACCGGCCAGGACGTTCTGCCACAGCTCCTCGTGGCTGTCCGCATCGGGGTAGCGGCAGGCCATACCGACGACGGCGATCCCGGCGGGCTGCGTAGGGGGGGAGGACGTCATGCGGCCACCGCCTCGATCGTGGTCTTGTCGTCGAGCGCCCGGCTCGGGCCGCCGGCTTGGCCGCTCCCGGAGATCCTGGACGCCTTGCGGCGCTGGATGAAGTGGGCGACCCACCAGCCGATGCCGCGCAGGGCGCAGACCGCGGTGGTCGCGAAGAAGAGGGTGTAAACGACGTTGAAGAGCATCATCACGCCGTAGACCATGGCGACCGACGACCCGAACATGAACTGGTTGCGCCCCTTGGTGGGGGTGGTGCCCGGGTCGGTGATCATGTAGTTGGTGAAGAGGATGAAGGCCACACCGCTCATCGGTCCGAGCGCGGAGGCCAGGGCCACGTCCCAGAACCAGTGCCGGATCAGGGCCTGGATCACGAAGGCACCGAGCCAGCCGACGATCAGCGCGGTCCGCTTCGTGAGCGCCGTGTTGATGATGGTTCCGGCGGTGGCGATGATCAGCGGAATC
Organism: Streptomyces sp. CB01249; assembly: GCF_001905735.1. Classification (GTDB taxonomy): domain Bacteria; phylum Actinomycetota; class Actinomycetes; order Streptomycetales; family Streptomycetaceae; genus Streptomyces. The sequence continues at coordinate 173,637 of NZ_LISW01000010.1, read as the reverse complement.
GCCATCCGGAAGAATGTGTCGGCGTTCTCGGTGAACTCGTAGGGCGGCGCGATGCTCACCCATGATCCGAAACAGACGAGCGCGAGAGTGATGCCGAAGTTCGACGGATTCATGAAGTGCCGCATACGGCCCGCGACGGGTGCCTGGAGAGCGTGCTTGCCCGCGACACCCACGAACACGCCGAAGAGAATCGGCAGAATCTGATTGTTCGCGTACAGCAGCATGTTCACGGCCAGCGCGGTGATATGCGAGGGCAGCAGGAACTCGTAGAGTCCGCGGAATCCCTTGCCCTGGTAGCGCGGCGAGCGGCGCTGTGCCCAGGAACTCAGCAATTCCAGGAGGATCTCGGTCACATATCCGGCGACGATCGCGATGATGGGCCACAGCCACGGCTGCTCGAAACCGAGCACGGTGTAGCCGAGGATGTTGAACACGCTCATCGAGATGGCGAAGTTGCGCAGCGCGAGGTAACGCGGGTCGCGCTTGGCCGCCGGCGGGGAGCCGGCTGGGGGAGAGGCGACGTCGGTCATCGGTTGGCAACCTCCTGCGCGGTGTCGGTCAGCATGAACGTGTGGGTGCCGGGGGTGAGCTTCTGGGTGGTGCGGTGCCTGCCGCCGTCCGCGTCGCGCCAGGAGAGCTCCACGGTCGCCGGACCGGTGTGCTTGCCGAGCCCGAAGTGCACGTCGAAGCTGCGGAATCCGCTGTGCCCGCCGCCGCCGTCGAGGTGGGAGACCTGGGTACCGGCGGCCGTGGTGACCTTGACGGTGGCGCCGTAGGCCGGCGCGCCGATGTTCGCGATGCCCTTACCCGCGTCCTTGTCCGAGCCGGTGGCCGGCCGGTACAGCCGCAGGCCGAGGTACTGGCCCTTGGCGGGCGCCTGGTTGGCGTAGAAGGCCGGCGGGCCCCACTGCCGCGCGACGGCGAAGTCGAGCGTTCCGGTCCCGGTGGCGTCGCCGGTGGCGAGTGCCCTGGTCGGGGTCTCGACGTCCAGACCGAGCTGCTTGGAGACGTTGGCGTACTTGCCGCTCTCGGTCTTCGCGTAGAAGCCGAGTATGTCGTCGCCGGCGATGTCGTCACCGGGCTGGACGTTCGGCCACATCTTCGGGTTGGACAGCAGGTTGTCGTTGGCCATGGCCATCTCCTGGAGCCAGGGCCAGCGGTCGATCTTGCCCTTCACGAAGCCGGTGGCCTGGAGGATCGACAGCTCACCGTTGTTCAGGAAGTCGGCCATCTTGGTGTCCCAGCCCCAGCCGGTCCACGCGACGCCGTGCTCCTGCGCCTCCTGCTTGAACGGTGCCTCGCCGTCGGCCAGCTTGCGGGCCATCGCGGCCTCGTCGCGGGCGTTGTTCTTCCAGAGGAAGTTGCTCTCCTCCAGGCCCCACGCGACGGTGATGTTGCTGACCATCATGTCGAAGCTGCCGTTGTGGTCGACGTCGGCGAAGTCGACGCCCATGCCCTTGAACGAGCCCTTGCCGAGCACGAAGGACTTGGGCGTGGTCGGCGTGCGCTTGCCGGTGGCCTCGGTGAACTTGATGTGCCCGGGGGTCGACCGGTTGTAGAGCAGGTGGTCGTGGCCGAAGTCGTCGGCGATGTACAGCTCGGGCAGGTCGTCGCCGGTCAGGTCGGCCCCGGCGACCGCGAGGGTCCAGCCGGTGGACGCCTTGTAGGGGATGGCCCCCTTCTCCTCCACGAAGGAGACACCGGGTTCGTCACCGGTGGTCGCGTCCGTCCAGCGCATGACGTGGTCGCCGCCCGCGTTCTTCGAGTTGGACAGCGAGTCGTTCATGCCCACGTTGTCGAGACCGTTCGGGTCGAGCACGTCCGAGTCCCGGAAGTAGTTCCCCACGACGACGGACGGGTGTCCGCTGCCGTCCATGTCACCGACGTACAGGGCGTCGGTGTTCCAGCGGGGGCCGTGGTAGGCGCCGTCGATGCTCTTGGACGGCACCACCTCGCGGGCCACGTACGCGTCGGGCGACAGCGTGGTCGCACTCTCCTTGGCCATGAAGGCGATCGGAGTACGGCCCCAGTAGGAGACCATCAGGTCCATCCTGCCGTCGCCGTTGAAGTCGCCGGGCGCGCAGCCGGTGGGCGCCATGGCGTCATCCATCGGGAGCGGGGACCCGTCGAGGACGAACGGGGTGAACCGGTCCTCCTTGACGGCGTTCGGCGTGTACGTCACGACGACCTGGTCCGTACGGGTGTCGACGATGCACATGCCGTCGGCCTTGCCGTTGCCGACCAGGTCGTTGATCGCGATACCGGCACCCACGGATGAGATCCAGGACCGGATCTTCTCGTACGCCGGGTTCACCTTGCGGACCGTATTCATCGGTTGCGAGTTGTAACCGGGTGGCAGCGCGATGGGCATTTCCTGGAACTTGTACTTTGCGGCGGCCTCGTCACCGCCCGCCACTGCGACGGAACTCCGGACCGCAAAGAACAGGGACGCGGCCACCAGCACCGTCACTACACCTGGCGTTATTCTGCGAAAGCGCTCGCGTTGATTCATCGCACTCCCCCTCACTTACCACAAAGAGCTGGACGGCTTGTCCTGCACGGGTTCGCGTTCCGAGAATGAGCGACGGCAGCGCGCACTGCCTCTCCGACATTGCTTGAAGCGGGTCCGGCCTCGGCGGACTACTCGATTTCGGCGTAAGAGAGCATTCTCGAAGGAGGTTCATCGCGGGAGAAGCCGTGACGCCGTGTCACGGATTTACGCGAACGTGCTGTGCACGCGTCCGCACTGTCCCCGCGGTCGGTACGGGAGGTCGCGCCAGGGCCCTCTAGGGGGCGTCCGTGCCGTCGCAGCTCTGCCGCAGCGCGGCGGCCACCGTGTCCCGGGCCGCGCCGACGCTCACGAGGAGGCCGGTGAGCTGGGCCTCGAAGCAGACGTTCGCGTCGTACGGCTCGACCAGGTAGTCGCCGAGTTCGAGCGTCACGAGACCGTGCAGCGCGACCCACAGCTGATGGGCCACCAGGTACGCGTCCCCCGGGTGCAGCCGACCCGTCTCCATGCCGCGCTCCACCGCCCGCACCAGGACGTTGAGGGTGTAGCGGCCGTGCTGGCGGTCCTCCGTGGTCAGCGAGAAGCCGCCCAGGACGGCGCCCCCGAACATCACCCCGTAGAGGTGGCGATGCTCCAGCGCGTTGCACCGGTAGGCCACCCCGAGGGAGCAGATGTCGGTGACCGGGTCCGACGACTCCGGCACCTCCCGCAGTCGCCGGTCGAGCAGCCGGAAGCCCTCCTTGACCATGGCCCTGACCAGGTCGCTCTTTCCGCCGAAGTGCGTGTACACCGCCGTCGTCGAGGCACCCACCGCCGCGGCGAGACGACGGGTCGACAGTGCGGCGGGACCCTCCTCGGCGAGGAGCTGTGCCGCGGCTTCGAGGAGTTGTACGCCAAGAGCGGGATTCGCTGTCCGTGGGCTCACGGTTGACATCCTGTCATGCCGGTGCAACGCTGCCATAACGATGTTACGTAACAGCGATTCGTGAGGATGGACAGCAATGCCCACTCATCACCGGCACAGCACGTCACATCTGCTGAGCAGCGGCTACCGGCCGGTTCGCGAAGAGGTGACCCTGCCCTTCCCCGCGGTGAGCGGACAGCTGCCCGCCGAGCTCGACGGCACCTTCCTGCGGATCGGCCCCAACACGCTGGACGACCACGACCCGGCCGTCGACCACTCCTTCGCCGGCGACGCGATGGTGCACGGCCTGCGGCTGCGCGGCGGCCGCGCCGAGTGGTACCGCAACCGCTGGGTGCGCACGGACCGGGTGGCACGCGCCCTCGGCGAACTCCCCACGCCCGGGCCGCGTCACGGCCTGTCGGACAACACCAACTGCGCGCTCGTCCGGCACGCCGGGCACACCCTCGCGCTCGCCGACGGCGGCGCGCTGCCCACCCGGCTCGGCGACCGGCTGGAGACGCTCGACCGGGTCGACTTCGACGGGACCCTGCCCGGCGGCTTCAGCGCCCACCCCGTCGTCGATCCGCTCACCCAGGAGATGCACGCGGTGGCGTACGAGCCGGGCCGCCCCGGGGTCGACCACCTGACGCTGGACGCGTCGGGGCGGGTGCGCCGACGCGAGAACATCACGGTGAAGGACACCCCGATGATGCACGCCTTCTCGCTGACGGACCGCGAGGCGATCATCTACGACCTGCCGGTCACCTACGACGCCCGGGCGGCGGCCGCGGGTTCACGCGTCCCGTACACCTGGAACGACAGCCATGAGGCTCGCCTCGGCATACTCCCCCGGGAGGGTACGGACGCCGACGTGCGGTGGATGAGCGTCGCCCCGTGCTTCGTCTTCCATCCCGTCAACGCGTACAGCCGTGGCCGCCACATCGTCATCGACGTCATCCGCCACGAGCGCGCCTTCGACCGCGATCCCCTGCATCCCAGCGAGTCGGCGCCCACCCTGTGGCGCTGGACCGTGGACCGGGCCGGCGGCCTCGTGACCGAGGACCGGCTGTCCGGCGAGATCCAGGAGTTCCCCCGCATGGACGACCGGTACGCGGGCTCCCCGTACCGCTACGCCTTTACGGTGGAGCTGCACCCGGACCGGGGCGCCGCGCTTGCCGGGCCCGCGCTGCTGCGCCACGACCTCGTGAGGGGCCGTGTCGACCGGCACCGCTTCGGGCCGGGACGCGAGGGCGGCGAAGCGGTCTTCGTACCCCGCTCCGCCAATGCCCCGGAGGGAGACGGCTATCTGCTCAGTGCCGTTTTCGACTCTGCCTCCGGCACCAGCGACCTCGTCGTCATCGACACCGCGGACTTCACCGGGCGGCCGGTCGCCGTCGTACGGCTGCCGGTGCGCGTCCCGCACGGGTTCCATGCCGAGTGGGTGGCCGCCTAACCGTTCCTCGCCGTGGACGACCTCGCCTGGCCTTAAGGTGTGGGCGGCCCGCAGCACACGGGCCGCCCGGGCCACGGACGACGCCCCGGGACGCCGGCACCGGGGGGACGGACGACATGGCGGACGAGACGGACATACCTGCGTCGGGCGCACCCGCACCCGACACCGCGAGCCGGCCCCTGGCCCCGCCCGACCGCCGCGTTCTCCTCGTGGCCGGTGCGGTCTTCGTCCTCCTCATGGCGCTGTCCACGCGCTACGGCTTCCACATCGATGAGCTGTACTTCCTCGACAGCGCCCGGCACCTCCAGGCGAGTTACGTGGACCAGCCGGTCCTGGCCCCGCTGCTGGCGCGCGTCTCGCTGGAGCTGTTCGGCGTTTCGGAGGCCGGGCTGCGGCTCTGGCCCGCGCTCGCCGCGGCGGGCACGGTCGTCGTGGGCGGGCTGACGGCGCGGGAGCTCGGCGGGGCCCGGCGGACGCAGCTCCTCGCGGCGGTCGCGACCGCCGCCATGCCCGTGCTCCTGGGCGGCGCGCACCTCGCCAATACCACGGCGTACGAGGTGCTGGCCTGGGCGGCGATCGCGCTCGTGGTCGTACGGATCGGCCGCACCGGTGACACCCGCTGGTGGCTCGCGGCCGGGGCGCTCGTCGGCATCGGCGCCGAGTTCAACCACCTCGCCGGGATCTTCGGAGTCGTGCTGGTGGCCGCCGTCCTGCTCGGCCCGGCCCGGCGCACGGTGGCCGACCGGTGGCTCCTGGCGGGGGCGGCGCTCGCCGTGCTGCTCGTGCTGCCGGACCTGTGGTGGCAGGCGCACCACGACTGGGCCATGTTCGAGATGACCCGGGCGCTCAACGAGAAGAACGGCGGCCCCGGGCACATCCCCACCTGGATCGTCGGGCAGCTCGCCACGGCCGGGTTCGCCACGGCGGTCCTGTGGTTCGGCGGCCTGCGCTTCCTCTGGCGCTCGGGGCGGCCCCTGTGGCAGTGCCTGGTCGCCGCGTACGCCGTGCTGTTCGTGCTGTTCGCCGTGACGACGGGCGCCCAGATCTACTACCTGGGCGGGCTGTACGTGTGCCTGCTGGCGGCCGGTGCCGTCGGGCTCGACGGATGGCTGCGCGCCCGACGCGACCGCATGCGCTCCCTCACGATCGCGACCGCCGTCTCCACCGCGGTGCTCGCCGTCATCGTCCTGCCCGTCCTGCCGCCGGGCGCGGTCGCCTGGACGTACGGCGTCAGCACCAACACCGGGGAGACCCTGGGCTGGCCCCAACTCGTCACCACCGTGCGCCAGGTGTGGGACGGCCTCCCCCAGGAGCAGCGCGCCCACGCGGTGATCTACACGGCCGACTACGGAGAAGCGGGCGCCATCAACGAACTCGGGCGCGGCACCGGCCTGCCGCACGCCGTGAGCGCCCACAACACCGACTGGTGGTGGGGCCCCGGCGACCCGGCCGCCACCACGGTCCTGGCCGTAGCCCCCGGCCCGGAGCACGCCCCCGGCTACGAGGCCCAGCTGCGCAGGTACTTCCGGCACGTCACCGTGGCCGCCGGCCTCACCAACCCGTACGGCATGCACAACGTGGAATGGGGCGGACACGTCTACGTCTGTACGGGGCCGCGCCACCCCTGGGCCGAGATGTGGCCGCAGTTGCGTCACTACGGATGAGGCGCACACCCCCTAGCGTGGGCCCATGCATTCCTTTTCGCGTTCCTGGACGGCGCTGCTCGACGCCGTGGCCGGTCTTCCCGACGAGGACTTCGACAAACCCTCGGGCTGTACGGGGTGGCTCGTCCGGGACCTGGTGTGTCACCTGGTCATCGACGCGCAGGACGTCCTGATCACCCTGGTCACCCCCGCCGACGAGCCCGCCACGACCGACGCGCCCGGCTACTGGACGCTGCTCCCCGAACCCCCGACGGGCGACGACCCGCTCGACGCCCTGATCCCCCGGCTGGCGGCCGCGTACGGCGAACCGCGCTGGCTCAAGCACCACATCGACGACGTCGGCACGGCGGCCGTCCGCGCCGCCGGTCTCGCGGACCCGGCCGCCCGGGTCCGTACGCAGGACATGGTCCTCACGGTCGCCGACTACCTCTCCGCGTACGTCCTCGAAGGCACCCTGCACCACCTCGACCTCGTGGCCCACCTGCCCGCCGCCCCCGGGCCGCCCGCCGAGACCCTGGCCGTGGCCCGGACCGCGCTGGAGGCCGTCGCGGGCGCCGCGTTCCCCGCCTCGCTCACGGACACCGAAGCGCTGCGGACCGGCACGGGCCGCAGCACACCGACCCCCGCGCAGACGGCGGACCTGGGCGCCCTGGCGGCACGGCTCCCGCTCATCCTCGGCTGACGACAGCCGCTAGTGACGCCCGGTCAGGTACACCGAGCGCAGCTCGAGCCGTTCCGACGTGGGCCGCCCGTGCGGGCCCAGGGTCCAGGAGTCGCCGGTGCAGTCGGTGCCGGTGAACACCATGACCCACTCGGCGGTCTCGTTCTGCGGGGCGTAGGCGGGCTCGGAGCCCCGGGTGTCGGCGACCTCGGGGAGCGTGACGCAGCCCGGGCTCTGGGGATCGTGCAGGGTGACCGTGCGCGGCATGCCGTCGAGCCCGGCGTACGTGTAGGAGAAGTCCCCCACGGCGGCGCTCGCGGACCCCGGCTGCGCGGCGAGGAGAGCGAGCGCGCCGAACGCGGCGGCCGCCCCATGACGAAGCCTCATGTAACCCATGTCCACTGCACCCGTACCGATCCGGAGCACGTACGGCCGCCCCGACGCCGGGCCCGGCGAGCTGCCGGACCCGCAGGTCCTTTCCCTGAGCCCGGCCCCGGGACGCGCGAGGTCACCCGCGCGGAGCCGGGCGTAACGATTCTTCGTACTCCATGCAGAGCCGGACGGTGCCCTCTTCGGCCGGACCCTCAGTCGGAACCGGCGCCGCGCAGCTGCTCGGCGGCGGCCTGGTACGCGTCCGAGGCGCGCGCGAAGTAGTCGAACAGGACGGCGAGCTGGTCGGGCGTGTAGCCGGCGAAGAGCTCGCCGATGCGCTTCCGGGCGGGGGCCATCGCCTCGTCCAGTCCGGCCGGTTTACCGACGGGCTCCACGATCACCTTGCGCCGGTCGTCGGGGGACGGCGCGCGGCGCACGTACCCCGCCGCCTCCAGCCGGTCGATCAGGCGGGTGGTGGGGCCGGTGGTCAGCCCCGTGCGCGCGCCGAGCTCACCAGGGGTCAACGGCCCGGTGAGGCCGAGGATGTTGAGCGCGTACAGGTCGGTGGCGCCCAGTTCGCACGCCTTGGCGCTGGCGTGGCCGTGCAGCATGACGGCGCTCAGATACCGGCGGTAGGTCTCACTGGCGCCGGACGGCATGGCTGGTGTTGACACGGGCTCCTCCACTCCATAATCTCTTCCTCAACGAAGAGACATCTTCGAGGAAGAAGATGCTTCGCAGCATCTTCTCTGTCTGTGAAGTTACCACGGAGGGAACCATGAGCATGAGCACCGCCACCGAGACCCCGGACACCACCGCACCCGAGCCGACCGCCCCCAAGCCGCGCTCCCGTCGCCGCACCGTCAAGCGGGTCCTCATCGGAGGCGCCCTGGTCACCGTCCTCGCGGCCGGCGGCGGCTACTTCTGGCTCGACGCCACCTCCGACCCCAAGGTCCTCGGAGAGGCGGAGTGCAGCGCCGTCACCCCGACCCGTATCGCCACCCCGTCCGGCACGGCCACGGCCGACGACCAGCGCGCCGTCTGCGACACCCTGCGCGACCTCACCGACGCCTGGGGCCGCGCCGACGCCACCGGATACGGCGAGCAGTTCACCGCGGACGCCACGTACACCACCTACGTAGGCACCCACTACCAGGGCCGCGAGGACATCGCCGACGCCCACCGCGCCCTGTTCGGCGGGTTCGTCAAGGGCACCAGCCTCGCCGACTCGTTCCTCGGCATCCGGTTCTACGGCCCCGACACCGCCGTCGTCACCAGCCGGGGCGACACCTACAAGGGGGACGCGCCGTCCGCCGCGGACCTGACCAAGACCCAGACGTACACGCTCGTCCGCGAGGGCGACGGCCACTGGCGCATCGCCGCCTTCCACAACACGCAGCGTCAGAACGTCATGGAGCGCCTGTCCTTCCTCTGGGACCCGGCCACCGCCCCGAAGGCCGAGAAGTGACCCCGCCCGCCCACCACCCCCGGAAGGACACCGGCATGACCACCACCGAGGACACCACCGCCGTCCACGCCCTGCTGCACCGAAGCGCCGCCGCCTGGGCCGCCGGAGACGGAGCCGCGTACGGCGCCTGCTTCACCGAGGACGCCACCGACGTCACGTACGTGGGCACCGTCTACCAGGGCGGCGCCGAGATCGGGCGCGCCCATCAGGCCCTGTTCGACAGCTTCCTCAAGGGGACCCGGCTCGACCTCGACGTGATCGGCGTGCGGTTCCACGGCCCGGACACCGCCGTGGCCGTCACCCGGGGGGCCGTCCGCAAGCACGGTGCCAAGGAAGGGCGGCACGACAAGATCGCCACGTACACCCTGGTGCGCCGGGGCGACGGCACCTGGGGGATCGCGGCGGTGCAGAAGACCGCGCGCCGCCGCTTGATGGAGGCGTTCTCCTTCCGCGCCCAGCCCGCGACCCGCCCCTCGGCGGGGTGACCCCCGTGCCGACGCGGACCGACGACCGCCCGACCGCCCTGGTCACCGGTGCCGGCGCCGGGATCGGCCGGGCCTTCGCCCACCGCCTGGCCGCCGACGGCCACCGGGTCATCGCCGTCGCCCGTGACGCCGAACGGCTGCGGGCCCTCACCGACGGACTGGGCCCCGGCCACATGTGGCTGGCCGCCGACCTCGCCACCGAGGACGGGGTGCGCCGCACCGGCGAGCTGATCGCCCGCACCCGCGTCCAGTTGCTGGTCAACAACGCCGGGACCGCCACCACGGGCCCCTTCACGGAGACCCCGCTGTCCCGGGCCGAGGACATGCTGAACCTCAACTGCCGCGCCGTGACGGCACTCTCGTACGCCTTCCTGAGCCACGCCCGCCCCGGGGACGCCCTGCTGAACGTCTCCTCGACGCTCGGCTGGACCCCGAAGCCGGACCTCGCCGTCTACAGCGCCACCAAGGCGTACACCACCGCCCTCACCGAAGCGCTCTGGACGGCCCACCGCGACACCGGCATCCGGGTGCTGGCGCTCTGCCCCGGCATGACGGCGACCGAGTCCCAGCGCCACGAGGACGCGCCCGCCGCCCTGGTCGGGACGCCGGAACAGGTCGTCGCCGCGGCCCTGCGCGCCCTGCGCGAGGAGGACGGGCCGACCACGGTCCCGGGCCGGGCCAACCGCCTGCTCGCCCTCCTGACCACCCGCCTCCTGCCCCGCCGCAGGACCCTCGCCCTGCTCGCGGGACCGGGGTAGGAGCGCGCCGCCCGGAGGCCGAAGAGTTCGGCGTGGAGCCGGGTGGCGACCTCCGCACAAGTACGGCTTAACCACCCGCCGTTACCGTGCCCTCCGCGCATGCGACGAGTACCGGGCAACGAGCAGGGAGCAGGAACGGGAATGAGCATCGACACCGACACGGAGCTGTGGGTCCGCCGCTTCCACCCGGCCCCCGAGCAGCCGTACCGCCTCGTCTGCCTCCCGCACGCGGGGGGCACCGCCTCCGCCTTCTTCTCCTTCTCCCAGGCCCTGTCCGCCCACGCCGACGTCCTGGCCATCCAGTATCCGGGCCGCCAGGACCGCCGCCACGAGCCTGCGCTCACCGTCACCCAGGAACTCGTCGACGGCATCCACCAGGCGCTGCGGCCCTGGGCCGACCGCCCGCTGGTCCTCTTCGGACACAGCATGGGCGCCGTACTGGGCTTCGAGCTCGCCCGCCGCATGGAGGCCGAGAACGAACCGCCGCTCGGCCTGATCGTCTCCGGCCGCCGCGCCCCCCACATGCCGCGCCCCGACAGCGTGCACACCAAGGGCGACGACGCCCTCATCGCGGAGATCCGTCAACTGGCCGGTACCGACCCCGGGGTGCTCGCCGACGAGGAGATCGTCCGCATGGTGCTGCCCGCCATCCGCGCCGACTTCAAGGCCATCGAGACGTACCGCTACCAGCCCGACCCCGGCCGGGACCGCGCGCTGAGCTGCCCGCTCAGCGTGCTCACCGGGGAGTCCGACCCCCGGGTGAGCCTGCACGAGGCGATGGAGTGGCGCGAACACACCTCCGGAAACTTCACCTTCCGCAGCTTCCCCGGCGGCCACTTCTACCTCACTCCGCAGCAGGACGCGGTGACCCGCGCCATCGCCGACGACTTGGCGGCCCTGGGCCAGGAACGGTTCGACACCGCCGTCGGCTGACCCGGCGCGCGGAGTTGTGGCCAGGCAATAACTGGCCACTGCGGAGCGTGGGCCGGCCCCTCGGCCGGTCCTTACGCTGGGCGGACAAGTGACGCTGCGCAACGGGGGAAACGGCTGATGACGCTCTTGTCCCGGGACACCGAACTCGCCCGGCTGAACGCCGCCCTCGCGGCGGCGGAGACCGGTGCCACCGCCATCGTGCTCATCGAAGGCGCCTCCGGGTGCGGAAAGTCCGAAACGCTCAGGACCATCGCCGACACCGCCCGCGAACGCGGCGCGACCGTGCTGTGGGCCGCTGCCACCCCCAAAGGACCCGCCGCGGGCCACCGCGCGCTGGACGAGTGGGCCGAGGCACTGCGCACCCACTCCGCGCGGACGCCCGGGGCCGCCCCCGACGCTTCCGCTGCCACCTCCTTCACCGCGGCCGTCCGGGGGCTGGACGGCCCCGCACCGCTCGTCATCTGCCTGGATGACCTGCAGTACGCCGACGCGGCCTCCCTCGCCTTCCTGACCGGTTCGATCAGGGCTCCGCGCGGCACCGGCCTGCTCATCGTGCTCACCGGCCCCCTCGGCGGTCCGGGCGCGGACGCCCGCGATGCCGTCACCGAACTGCTGCGCCACCCGGGCTTCGACCGGATCCGCCTCGGCCGTCTCGACCGCGCCGCCACCGCCGCCCTCCTGCGCGACCGCCGCCGGGGCGGGGTGCCCGGCGAATCGGCCGACCGCCTCTACGCGCGCACCGGAGGCAATCCGCTGCTGCTCAGGGCCCTGCTGTCCGAGTACGACACCGCCCACCCCGAACCGGCGGGGCCGTTCGCCGACGCGGTGCGGGCCTGCCTCCAGCGCTGCGGGCGCCCCGCCCGCGACCTCGCCCGCGCCCTGGCCGTCCTCGGGACCCACGCCACCCTCGACCGCGCCGCCGCCATCGCCGGGGCAGCACCCGCGGAAGCCGCCCGGGCCCTCGCCGCGCTGGACGAGACCGGACTCGCCGACGGGCCCGGACTGCGCCACCCCGACATCGCCGCCGCCGCGCTGGAAACCCTCGGAGCCGCCGAGCGCACCCGCCTGTACGGGCGTGCGGCCGAGGCGCTGTACGCCGACCGGGCCGAGGCCGAGACCGTCGCCTCGTACCTGCGCGCCCACGGCAGCGCCCCCGGGGACTGGGCCGTGCGGACGCTCTGCGAGGCCGGACAGCAGGCCCTCGCCGCCGACGAGGCCGAACGCGCCGCCGCCTGCCTGCAACTCGCCCACGCCGGTACCGACGACGAACCGACCCGGTGGCGGATCGGCCTGCAACTCGCCGCCCTCACCTGGCGCCTCACCCCTGCCGCCGCCGAACAGCACCTCGACGCCCCGCTCGCCGCACTGCGCGCCGGACGCCCCGGCGCGCCCACGGGGTCGCTGGCCCGCCTGCTCGTCGCCCAGGGACGGGTGGCGGAGGCGGCGGAGGTACTGCGGCTCGTGCCCTCCGGCGCCGACGCACTGCGCGACCTCTTCGCGGTCCCACCCGCCGCCGACAGCGACGCAACCCCCCTCTGCGCCGCGCTGTGGACCCACCCGGGCGACCCCTGGGACGCATCCGCCGCCGAACGGCTGATCGAGGGCACCCCGCTGGCACACGACACCTTCGAACCACTGGTCCAGGCCGTACGCATCCTGCTGCACACCGGACACCCGCGCCGAGCCGCCGTCCGGTGCCGGAAACTGCACGCCGATGCCGAACACCGCCGGGCCCGCGGCTGGCAGGCCATGTTCGCCTCGCTGCGCGGCGAGGCACTCACCCACCTCGGCGACCTCGCCGGTGCCGAGCGCGCGGCGAGCGCCGCCGTAGCGGCGGTCGCGGGACGCGGCGGAACGTTCATGTACCGCCCCGTCGCGGTCCTCGTCACCGCGCTCACCGCCATGGGCCGCTACGACGACGCCGCCCGGCACCTTCCGCTGCCCCTGCCCGACCACCTGCCCCGCACCGTGCACGCCCTGCCGTACCTCCAGGCACGGGGCAGGTACTACCTGGCCACGCACCGTGCCCAGGCCGCCCTGAGCGAGTTCCTCGACGTGGGCCGCCTGGCCGGACGGTGGGGCCTGGACCACCCCGGCGGTCTGCCCTGGCGCATCGACGCGGCCGACGCCCTGCTGCGCCTGCGCCGCCCCTGTGAGGCACGCGTGCTGACCACGGCGCAGCTCGCCGTACCGGGTATCGGCGCGCGGACCCGCGGCATGGCGCTGCGCCTGCACGCCGCGACCGAGGAGACCCACGACCGGCCGGCCCTCCTCACCCGGGCGGTCGCCGACCTGCGCAGCTGCGGTGACCGCCTGGAACTCGCCAAGGCCGTCGCCGACTTCGGCCGGAACCTCCAGACCCTGGGCGAGGGGCCGCGCGCGGGCTCCGTCATCGGGCGCGCGTGGAGACTGGCCGACGAGTGCGACGCGACACCGCTGTGCGGGGAGATCCTGCCGGGCCGCCGACGCGGAGACGCCGACGCCGAGGCGGAACGCTGCGCGGCGGCGGCCCCCGAGCCCGACGTGGCCGTCCTCAGCCAGTCCGAACGGCGCGTCGCGTCCCTGGCCTCCGCCGGATACACGAACCGGGAGATAGGGGCCAAGCTGTTCGTCACGACGAGCACGGTCGAGCAGCACCTCACGCGGATCTACCGCAAGCTCAACATTTCCCGCCGGCAGGACCTGCCGATCGACTTGCAGCTCGACGTTCTCGGGCGGGTCGGAGTCCAGTGAGCACGCAAGACGGGCTTTAGCCGACGTTGTGACGATCGGCTTGGACCCCTGCGGTGCGACCTGGTGACGAAGTGGAGACAGGCATCATGAATCCGGACTTTGGCATGCCGAAAAACGGCCCTGTCGGTGCCATTGCTGTTGTCGGTATGTCGTGCCGCTTTCCGGGTGCTGAGGGTGGTCCGGGGGAGTTCTGGGAGGGGCTGGTCCGGGGTTTCGATGCGGTGGGTGAGGTGCCTTCGGATCGTTGGGACGGTGAGGGTTTCCATGATCCTGATCCGTCGGTGGCGGGGAAGTCGGTGGCTCGGCGTGCGGGGTTTCTGAGTCGGGTTGATGGTTTTGATGCGCGGTTCTTCGGTATTTCGCCGCGTGAGGCTGTGGCGATGGATCCGCAGCAGCGGTTGGTGTTGGAGTTGGCGTGGGAGGCGTTCGAGGACGCCGGTGTGGTGGCGGGTTCGGTGCGTGGGTCCGCTGCGGGTGTGTTTGTCGGGGCGATGGCGGATGATTATGCGGTTTTGGCGCGTCGGGGTGGTGTGGAGGGGATTGGTGCTTTCACGTCGACGGGTCTTGCGCGGAGTGTGATCGCGAATCGGGTGTCGTTTCTGTTGGGTTTGACGGGTCCGTCGTTGGTGGTGGATTCGGGTCAGTCGTCGGCGTTGGTGGCGGTGCATCAGGCGTGTGAGGCGTTGCGTCGTGGTGAGGTGTCGTTGGCGTTGGCGGGTGGGGTGAATTTGATGCTGGCGCCGGAGTCTTCGGTGGCGGTGTCGAAGTTCGGTGGGTTGTCGCCGGATGGGCGTGCGTTTGTTTTCGATGGTCGGGCGAATGGTTATGTGCGGGGTGAGGGTGGGGGTCTTGTTGTTCTGAAGCGGCTGGAGGATGCGGTCGCTGATGGTGATGATGTGGTGTGTGTGATCGCAGGTGGTGCGGTCAACAATGATGGTGGTGGTGATGGTCTGACGGCTCCTCGGGTGGAGGGTCAGGCCGGGGTGTTGCGGCTTGCGTGTGAGCGTGCGGGTGTGGCGCCGGGCGAGGTCGGTTACGTGGAACTGCACGGAACCGGAACCGCGTTGGGTGATCCGGTCGAGGCTGCGGCTCTGGGAATGGTGCTGGGGAATGCCCCCGGGCGCGCCGAGCCGCTTCTGGTGGGTTCGGCGAAGACGAATGTCGGGCATCTGGAGGGTGCGGCGGGCATTGTCGGTCTGATCAAGGCCGCGATGTCGGTGCGGTATGGGGTGGTGCCGGCGAGTCTGAACTTCGAGTCGGCGAATCCGGCGATTGATCTTGATGGATTGAATCTGCGGGTCCAGACATCGACGGGTGTGTGGGAGGGGTCCCGTATTGCGGGTGTGTCCTCGTTCGGGATGGGCGGGACGAACTGCCACCTGATTCTCCGCCCGGCACCCGAGCGGGCCCCTGTTGCGGAGGGCGCGGACCCGGTCCTGGTGCCGTGGGTGGTCTCGGGGCGCAGCGCGGAGGCGTTGCGCGCGCAGGCGGCGAATCTGGCTGCTTTTGAAGGCGGTTCGCTGCTGGATGTCGGCTATTCGCTGGCATCGACGCGCACGGTGTTCGAGCACCGTGCGGTGGTGATCGGTGCGGACCGTGCGGAGCTGGTCGCGGGTCTGGAGTCGGTGCGGGGCGGCCGGCCGGTGGCGGGTGCTGCGGGGACGGCGTTGTTGTTCACGGGGCAGGGGTGCCAGCGGGCGGGGATGGGCCGGGAGCTGTATGAGACGTTCCCGGTGTTCGCGGAGGCGTTCGATGCGGCGTGTGCGTACCTGGACGGGCATCTCGGCCAGTCGCTGAAGGACGTGGTGTTCGAGGGCGATCCGGTCCTGGATCAGACCCGGTTCACCCAGGCCGCGCTGTTCGCGCTGGAGTCGGCTCTGTTCACGTTGGTGTCGTCGTTCGGGGTGCGTCCGGATGCGCTGATCGGTCACTCGATCGGTGAGGTGACGGCCGCCTACGCAGCAGGGGTGTTCTCGCTTGAGGACGCGTGTGCGCTGGTTGCGGTACGGGGTCGGCTGATGCAGGCCGCGCGTGCGGGCGGTGCGATGCTCGCGATCGCCGCTCCGGAGGCGGAGGTCGTGCCCGAGCTGGTTGAGGGTGTGTCGCTGGCGGCGGTGAACGGCCCCGCAGCGGTCGTCGTCTCCGGCGACGCGGATGCCGTCGGGGTCCTGGAGGAGCTGTTCCGGGGGCGGGGCGTGAAGGTCAAGCGCCTTACGGTCTCGCACGCGTTTCACTCCGCCCACATGGACACGGCCCTGGCCGAGTTCGAACAGGAGATCGGCTCCCTCACGTTCAACGAGCCGCACATCACCGTCATATCGAACGTCACCGGCCAGGTCGCCGACGAGCTGACCAGCCCCGCTTACTGGGCCCGTCAGATCCGCGCGGCGGTCCGTTTCCACGACGGCATCCGCACCCTGGACGCCCAGGGCATCACCACGTACCTCGAACTGGGTCCGGACCCGGTCCTGACGTCTCTGGTCCAGAACACCCTGGACGCCCCCACTGCTGCGTCCGCGCTCAAGGACGGGCGGGATGAGCCCCGGACTTTGCTGCGGGCCCTGGCCACCGCCTATGCGAGTGGGACGGACATCGACTGGACGGCTCTGCTGCCCGGTGGGAACCGGGTCAAGCTGCCTACGTACGCCTTCCAGCGCAAGCGCTACTGGATCGACGTCCCCGACGCCCCGCACGGCCCGGTTGCCGTGGCGGAACAGGAGCAGGAGCAGGAGGAGCAGGAAGGCGTACTGGGGGAGTGGGCGAGCCGGGTGCGCAAGCTCACCGGCAAGCAGGGCGATCTCCTGCGCCAGAAGCTGATCACGGGTCTGATCTGCCGTCACACCGCCGAGATCCTCGAATACGACAGCGCGGAGGCGATCGATTCCGAACTGCCCTTCAAGGACCTGGGCTACAACTCGCTCACCTCCGTCGAGCTGCGCAGTCGCCTGGCCGCCGACCTCGGCATCGCCCTGCCGTCCTCGCTCGTCTACGACTACCCGACCCCCGCCGTTCTTGCTCGCCACATCGTTCGCGACCTGGTGGGTGCGCCCGACCCGGAGGCCGTGGACGCGGTCCTTGCCGGGGTCGAGGACGTGTCCGACGAGCCGTTGGCGATTGTGGGTATGGCGTGCCGGTACCCGGGTGGGGTGGTTTCGCCCGAGGGGCTGTGGGGCCTGGTTGCCGAGGGCGGGGATGCCATTGGTGGCTGGCCGGAGGACCGTGGCTGGGATGTCGAGGGGTTGTACGACGCCGAGCGTGGTGTGCCGGGGAAGTCGTATGCGCGGTATGGCGGCTTCTTGCAGGGGGTGGATGGGTTCGACGCGGAGTTCTTCGGGATCTCGCCGCGTGAGGCCGTGGCGATGGATCCGCAGCAGCGTCTGCTGTTGGAGACGGCCTGGGAGGCGTTGGAGCGGTCGGGGATTGTTCCGCAGTCGCTCAGGGGCAGTCGGACGGGTGTGTTCGTCGGTGCGATGACGGGGGAGTACGGGCCCCGTCTGGCCGAGCCGGTTGCGGGCACGGAGGGGTACCTCCTCACCGGTAACACGGCGAGTGTTGCTTCGGGCCGTATCTCTTACACCCTTGGCCTGGAAGGCCCGGCGCTGACCGTGGACACGGCCTGTTCCTCCTCCCTGGTGGCACTCCACCTCGCGGCGCAGGCGCTGCAACGGGGTGAGTGCTCGCTCGCGCTGGCCGGTGGTGCGACGGTGATGTCGTCGCCGGGGATGTTCGTGGAGTTCTCGCGGCAGCAGGGTTTGTCGGAGGACGGCCGGTGCAAGGCGTTCTCCGCGAGCGCGGACGGGACGGCCTGGGGCGAGGGCGCGGGCGTTCTGCTGTTGGAGCGGCTGTCCGATGCCCAGGCCAACGGCCACCCGGTGCTGGCGGTGATCCGAGGTTCGGCGGTCAATCAGGACGGTGCGAGCAACGGGCTGAGCGCGCCGAACGGCCCGTCTCAGCAGCGTGTGATCCGTCAGGCGCTGGCCAATGCGGGTCTGACGGGTACGGACGTTGATGTGGTGGAGGCGCACGGTACGGGGACCAAGCTCGGTGACCCGATCGAGGCGCAGGCGCTGATCGCGACGTACGGGCAGGAGCGGACGCCCGAACAGCCCCTGTGGCTGGGGTCGTTCAAGTCGAACGTTGGGCACACCATGGCCGCTGCAGGTGTCGGTGGTGTGATCAAGATGGTCATGGCGATGCGTGAGGGGGTTCTTCCCCGGACGCTGAATGTCACCGACCCGACGTCGCACGTGGACTGGTCCGAGGGATCGGTGGAGCTGCTGACCGAGCAGCGGCCGTGGCCGGAGCTGGAGCGTCCGCGCCGTGCGGCGGTGTCGTCGTTCGGTATCTCGGGCACGAACGCGCACATGATTTTGGAGCAGGCCCCGGAGGCTTCGCTGCCGGAAGCCTCTGCCGGTGGTGTGGTGCCGTGGGTGGTGTCCGGTCGGACTGAGGAGGCCCTGCGTGAGCAGGTGGCTCGTCTGACGGAGTTTGTGGAGAGCGCCCCGGAGTTCACGCCGAGTGCTGTTGCGACCGCATTGGTCTCGCACCGCACGGTGTTCGGGCAGCGCAAGGTCGTGGTCGGCAGCACCCGGCAGGAACTGCTGGACGCTCTGCGTGCGGACGCCGGAGCCTCGGGCGAGGCGGTCACGGGCCGCACGGTGTTCGTGTTCCCGGGTCAGGGCTCCCAGTGGATCGGTATGGCGGCGGGCCTGTTCGAGGCGTCTCCGGCGTTCCGGGCGCGCCTTGAGGATTGTGCGCGTGCCCTGTCCGCGTACACGGACTGGGACTTGCTGCCGGTGCTGCTTCAGGGTGACCCCGAGGGGCTGCTCGAACGGGTGGACGTGATCCAGCCCGCGCTGTGGGCGGTCATGGTCTCCCTCGCCGAGGCATGGCGCTCCTTCGGTGTCGTGCCGGACGCCGTGGTCGGTCACTCGCAGGGTGAGATCGCGGCTGCTGTGGTGTCGGGTGCGCTGTCCTTGGAGGACGGCGCCCTGGTGGTGGCTCTGCGGAGCCGGGCGATCATCGCGCTGGCCGGTCGGGGCGGCATGCTGTCGGTCGCGCTGCCTGCCGATGCGGTGCGTCCGTATCTGACGCGGTGGGCGGACGATCTGGGTGTGGCCACGGTCAACGGCCCTTCGTCCACGGTGGTCTCGGGTACGGACAGCGCTCTGGACGAACTCGTTGCGGTGCTCGACAAGGACGGGGTGCGTTCGCGTCGTATCGCGGTGGACTACGCCTCGCACTCTCCGCACGTGGAGTCCATCCAGGCCGAGCTGGCGCAGCTCCTGGCCCCGGTGGTGCCGTGCAGGCCCGAGATCCCGTTCTACTCCACCGTCACGAACGAAGTGATCGACAGCGCGGTCCTGGACGCGGAGTACTGGTATCGGAATCTGCGTCAGACGGTGGAGTTCGAGAAGACGACGCGGGCCCTGCTCGCGGACGGTTTCACGACGTTCATCGAGTCCAGCGCCCACCCGGTCCTCACCATCGGCCTTCAGGAGACGTTCGAGGCCGCCGACGCGTCCACAGCGCTCGCCGTGCCGTCGCTCCGCCGTGACGAGGGCGGCCTGGACCGGTTCCTGCTCTCTGTCGGTCAGGCGTGGACCCACGGCGTCCCCGTCGACTGGACCACAGCCCTCCCCGAGCCTCAGCGCCCCCTCGACCTGCCCACGTACGCCTTCCAGCGCACCCGCTACTGGCTCGAATCCGCCCCCACCACCGGCGACGTCACGATGGCCGGGCTCACCTCCGCCGAGCACCCCCTTCTCGGAGCGGTGACCGAGGTCGCCGGCAGCGGGTCCGCCGTGCTGTCCGGGCGGCTCTCGCTGAAGTCGCACCCGTGGCTCGCCGACCACGCCGTGTCCGGCACGGTCCTGCTGCCGGGCACCGCCTTCGTGGAGCTTGCCCTCCGGGCCGGGTACGAGACCGGCTGCGAGGTCCTCGAAGAGCTCACCCTCCAGGCTCCGCTGCTGCTCGGCGCCACCGGGGCCGTCCGCCTCCAGGTCGTGGTCGAGGCCGAGGAGGGCGGCCGCCGCGCCGTCACCGTGTACTCCCGCCCCGAGAGCGCGGAGGAGAGCGACGACGGGGCCGAGTGGACCGGCCACGCGGCCGGGGTCCTCTCGTCCACAGCGGTGCCGGAGCCTCGCGGTGTGTCGGCCGATGGGGTGTGGCCGCCGGCCGGGGCCACGCGGGTGGACACGAGCACGCTCTACGAGGAGCTGGCGGCGGCCGGTTACGAGTACGGGCCGGTGTTCCAGGGCGTCCAGGCCGCATGGCGGCACGGGGACGACGTCTTTGCCGAGGTCGCCCTCGCCGAGGACCAGCACCAGGACGCCGACACCTTCGGTATCCACCCCGCCCTGCTCGACGCCACCCTCCACACCGCGCTCCTCACCCCGGGCACCGAACTGCCCGCCCCCCGGCTCCCCTTCGCCTGGTCCGGCATCCACCTCCACGCCACCGGCGCCACCACCGTCCGCGTCCACATCACCCCGACCCCCACCGACGGCATCACCCTCCGCATCACCGACACCACCGGACAACCCGTCGCCACCGTCACCTCCCTCGCACTCCGCGAGGTCCCGGCAGGTGGACTGGCGCCCGCAACCGCTGCCCGTCCCGTCCCCTACGTCGTGGAGTGGGCCGAGGCGGTACTCCCGGACGCGGACGCCTCCGAGGTGACGGCCGTGCTCGGTGGTTCCCCCACGGACCGCGCGTTCGCCGAGGCACTGGGGGCCGGGCTCCACGCCGATGCCGCCGCCCTGCTGACAGCCGTACAGCAGGGGGCGGCCGCACCGGAGTCCGCGGTGCTCCTCGTCCCCGGGGCCTCCGCCGAGGACGGGTCCGCGCTGCCCGAGCGGGTCCGGGCCGAGGTCGGCCGGGCGCTGGCGGCGGTCCAGGAGTGGCTGACCGATGAAGGGCTCGCCGGCATCCGGCTGGTCGTCGCCACCCGGGGCGCGCTCGCCGCGCAGGAGGGCGAGGACGTGCGGGACCTCGCGGGCGCTGCCGTGTGGGGCCTGTTGCGTACCGCGCAGGCGGAGGAGCCGGGCCGTTTCGCCCTCCTCGATCTGGACCCGAGCGGCGGTGACGACCCGGGCGCCCTGGTACGCGCCTTGTCGGGCGCACCCTCCGAGCCTCAGCTTGCGGTGCGCGGACAGGTCGTTCTCGCGCCCCGGCTGGTCCGCGCCGACGACAGCTCGGCCGTGGCTCCGGCCCTCGACCCGGCCGGGACCGTACTCGTCACCGGGGCTTCCGGGACGCTCGGCGGGCTCTTCGCCCGGCACCTGGTCACCGCCTATGGCGTACGGCACCTGCTGCTGGCCAGCCGCCGGGGTGCCGACGCGCCGGGCGCGGCCGAACTGGCTTCACAGATACGGGAGATGGGCGCCGAGGCCACCTTCGCGTCCTGTGATGTCGCGGACCGGGATGCGCTCGCCGCGCTCCTGGCCGCCGTTCCCACCGACCACCCCCTCACCGCGGTCATCCACACCGCCGGTGCGCTGGACGACGGCACGGTCACCGCGCTCACCCCCGAACGCCTCGACACCGTCCTGCGCCCCAAGGCCGACGCCGCCTGGCACCTGCACGAACTCACCCGCGACACCGACCTCGCCGCCTTCGTCCTCTTCTCCTCCGTCACCGCCACGCTCGGCAATCCGGGCCAGGGCAACTACACCGCCGCCAACGGTCTGCTCGACGGCCTCGCCGCCCACCGCCACGCCCTGGGGCTGCCGGCCACCTCCCTGGCCTGGGGCCTGTGGGGTCAGGCGTCCGGACTGACCGGTCACCTCAGCGACACCGACCTGTCCCGGATGACCCGAGGGGGCATCGCCGCGCTCGGTACGGAGGAAGGGCTCGCGCTGTTCGACGCCTCCCTGGCGACCGGGCGTTCCGCGACCGTTCCGGCACGCCTCGACCTGGGCGCGCTGCGCGGCGAGGCGGCCGCGGGCAGGCTCCCGGCGCTGCTCCGTTCACTGGTCCGGGTCCCCGCCCGGCGCACCGCCGCCGCAGCGGGCAGCGGGCAGCCCGGAGCCTGGGCCGAGCGGATCGCCGCGCTGCCCGAGGACGGGCGGGCGGAGGCGGTCGCCTCGGTCGTACGCGCCACTGTGGCCACGGTCCTGGGGCATGGTTCGCCCGACTCCGTGAACGAGCAGCGGCCGTTCAAGGACTTCGGCTTCGACTCGCTCGCCTCCGTGGAACTGCGCAACCGGCTCGGCGCCGCGACCGGCCTGACCCTGCCGGCGACGCTCGTCTTCGACCACCCGACGCCGCGCGCGGTCACTGGCCACCTGCTGGAGCGGGTCCTCGGCGCGAGCACCCCGGCCGCCGAACCGCTGCGGGACACGGGCACCGCCGGGGACGACGAGCCGATCGCCGTGGTCGCGATGAGCTGCCGCTACCCGGGCGGTGTCACATCGCCGGAGGACTTGTGGCACCTGGTCGAGCAGGGGACCGACGCGGTCGGCTCCTTCCCCGCGTCCCGGGGCTGGGACGCGGAGGAGCTGTACGACCCGGACCCGGACGCGGTCGGGCGTACGTACTCCACGCAGGGCGGATTCCTGCACGGAGCCGAGGACTTCGACGCCGAGTTCTTCGGCATCAGCCCGCGTGAGGCCCTGGCCACCGACCCGCAGCAGCGTCTGCTGCTGGAAACCGCGTGGGAGGCCTTCGAGCGGGCCGGGATCGACCCGGCCGCCGTGCGCGGCAGCCGTACCGGCGTCTTCGCGGGCGTCATGTACAACGACTACGCCTCGCGGCTCAAGCCCGCGCCCACGGGGTACGAGGGCTACCTCGGCAACGGCAGCATGGGCAGTGTCGCCTCCGGGCGCATCGCGTACACCTTCGGGTTCGAAGGCCCCGCCATCACCGTGGACACGGCCTGCTCCTCCTCGCTGGTCGCCCTGCACCTGGCCGCCGGGGCGCTGCGCTCGGGCGAGTGCACGATGGCGCTGGCCGGCGGTGTGACCCTCATGGCGACGCCCACCACCTATCTGGAGTTCAGCCGCCAGCGGGCCCTGTCGCCCGACGGCCGCTGCAAGGCCTTCGCCGCCCAGTCCAACGGGACCGGCTGGGCCGAGGGCGTCGGCCTGGTGCTCCTGGAGAAGCTCTCCGACGCACAGGCCAACGGACACCAGGTACTCGCCGTGATCCGCGGCAGCGCCGTCAACCAGGACGGTGCGAGCAACGGCCTGACGGCCCCCAGCGGCCCCGCCCAGCAGCGGGTGATCCGCCAGGCGCTCGCGGACGCCGGGCTGAGCGGCGCCGACGTGGACGCCGTGGAGGCGCACGGAACCGGCACCACGCTGGGCGATCCGATCGAGGCGCAGGCGCTGCTGGCCACCTACGGCGAGGAGCACAGCCCCGAAGCGCCGCTGTGGCTGGGCTCGCTCAAGTCCAACATCGGGCACGCACAGGCCGCGTCCGGCGTCGCCGGAGTCATCAAGATGATCATGGCGCTGCGCAACGGGGTCCTCCCTCAGACGCTGCACGTGGACGCCCCGACCCCGCACGTGGACTGGTCCTCCGGGACGGTGGAACTGCTCACCGAGCAGCGGCCGTGGCCCGAACTCGACCGCCCGCGCCGCGCGGCCGTCTCCTCCTTCGGCATCTCCGGCACCAACGCCCACCTGATCCTGGAACAGGCGCCGCAGGACTCCCGGCCCGAGGGCTCGACGGAGGCCGGACCCGTTCCCGTGCCGTGGGTGCTGTCCGCCCGGACCGAGGAGGCGTTGCGGGACCAGGCGTCCCGCCTGCGCGACCATGTGGCCGCCCGAGGACCGGCGGTGGCGGACGTGGCCCTCGCGCTCGCCACCACCCGCGCCCGCTTCGAGCACCGCGCGGTGGTCGCCGGCACGGACCGGGACGAGCTCATGGAGGCGCTGGCCGCACTCGCCGCGGGCACCGACACGCCCGCCGTCGTCCGGGGGACCGCAGCCGGGGTACCGAAGACCGCCGTGATGTTCACCGGCCAGGGCAGCCAGCGGCCCGGGATGGGACGCGACCTGTACGAGACCTTCCCCGTCTTCGCCGCCGCCTTCGACGCGGTGTGCGCCCACCTCGACCCCGAGCTGGGACGGCCGCTGAAGGAGATCGTCTTCTCGGTACCGGACAGCCCCGAGGCCGACCTGCTGGACCAGACCGTGCACACCCAGGCCGCGCTGTTCGCCCTGGAGACCTCGCTGTTCAGGCTCGCCGAGCACGCGGGCCTCGCCCCGGCCCTGCTCATCGGCCACTCCGTGGGCGAGATCAGCGCCGCGCACGCCGCGGGTGTGCTGAGCCTCGCCGACGCCTGCACCCTGGTGGCCGCCCGTGGCCGGCTCATGCAGGCGGCCCCGGCGGGCGGCGCGATGATCGCGATCCGGGCCGCGGAAGCTGACGTACTGCCCCATCTGGAGCGGCACGCGGGACGGCTCAGCCTGGCGGCCGTCAACGGGCCGGACTCGGTGGTGATCTCCGGCGACCCCGACGCGGCCGATGAGGTCGCCGAGGACTTCCGCGCGCAGGGGACCAAGACCCGGCGGCTGACCGTCTCGCACGCCTTCCACTCGCCCCACATGGACGGTGTCCTCGCCGAGTTCGAGGAGGTCATCCGCACCCTGGACCTGCGGGAGCCGGCCATCCCCGTCGTCTCCAACATCACCGGCCGGATCGCCGGACCCGGCGAACTGACCGACCCCGGCTACTGGGCCCGGCACATCCGGGCCGCCGTCCGCTTCCACGACGGCGTACGCACCCTGCACGAGCAGGGCGTCACCACCTACCTGGAACTCGGTCCCGACCCGGTGCTGACGGCCATGGTGCGGGGCGCGCTGGACGGCGCCGACGCGGTGTCCGCCCTGCGCGCCGGGCACCCGGAAGGGCGGTCGCTCCTCACGGCACTGGGCACGGTCCACACCCGGGGCGCCGCCGTGGACTGGCCGTCGCTGCTGCCGGCCGCGTACCCGGTGGAACTGCCGACGTACGCCTTCCAGCGCACCCGCTACTGGCTGGAGGCCCCGGCCGTGGCCCAGGACGCGGCCGCGGCAGGACAAGAGGGCGCCGGCCACCCGCTGCTGAGCGCGGTCGTCGCCCTCGCCGACGGCCAGGGGGCGGTGCTGACCGGCCGCATCGCGCCGGACGGCCTCCCATGGCTCGCCGATCACGTGGTCGCGGGCTCGGTCCTGCTGCCGGGCGCCGCCTTCGCGGACCTCGCGGTGTACGCCGGGGACCAGGTGGGCTGCGACACCGTCGAGGAACTGAACCTGGAGGCGCCGCTGGTGCTCCCGGAGCGCGCCGCACCGCGCCTCCAGATCCAGGTCACCGACACCGGCGACGGCAGCGGGCGGCACACCTTCGCCGTCCACTCCGGCGTCGACGGCGGCGACTGGACCCGGCACGCCACCGGCACCCTGGCACCGTCCGCGCCCGCCGCTCCGCCCGCCGCGCCCTGGGCCGAGGCATGGCCCCCGGCCGGTGCCGAGCCGGTGGACGTGGACGCGCTCGCCGACCGGCTCGTGGCTGCCGGGCTCGGTTACGGCCCCGCGTTCCAGGGACTGGCCGCGGCCTGGCGCGAGGGCGACGTCCGCTACCTGGACGTACGGCTGCCCGAGGGAACGGGCGCCGGTGAAGGGGACTTCGGCCTGCACCCCGCCCTGCTCGACTCGGCCCTGCGCACCCTCGCGCTCGGCGGCCCCGGCCGGGGCGACGACGGTGAGGGCGAAGGGGCCGACCGGATCCACGTCCCCTTCCTGTGGAGTGGCCTCCGCCTGCACGCCACCGGGGCGGGCGCTCTGCGCGTCCGCGTCGCCCCCACGGGTGCCGAGGGCGCGTACCGACTGGACCTCGCCGACCCGCAGGGGCGGATGGTCGCCACGGTCGACGCCCTCGCCGTGCGCCCGCTCCCCGAAGGCGCCCTCGCCACCGCCGCCCAGGGCAGCCCGGGCGCGGACGGCGGCCTCCTGCGCCTCGACTGGATCCCCCTGCCGCTGCCGCAGGACGGCCCGGCAGGACCGGCGGACTGGGCCCTGCTCGGCCCGGTGTCCGAAGTGACCGCCGTACCCGCACAGACCACGTGCTACGGCGGCCTGGCCGAGCTCACCGAGGCCGTCCGGTCCGGGGCGTCCGTGCCTCGCTTCGTCGTCACCGACGCCGTGGTCCCGCCCGGTGCGCTCGGCGAGGAGCCGGCTTCCGCGACCCCGCCCGAGGCGCTTCGTGAGGCCATCGGCGGACTGCTGGGGCTCCTCCAGAGCTGGCCGGCCGAGGACGCGCTCGCCGACAGCACCCTCGTCCTGCTCACCCGGGGCGGCGCGCCCGTCGGCGCCGACGTACCCGACCCCGTGGCCGCTGCCCTGCTGGGTCTGCTGCGCTCCGCCCAGGCGGAACACCCAGGACGCCTCGTCGTCCTGGACCTGGACGAGGACCCGGCCTCCGCGGCCGCCGCCCCCGCCGCGGCGCTCCTCGCCGTGGAGCACGGCGAGCCGCAGCTCGCGCTGCGCGCCGGAGCCGCCCACGCTCCCCGCCTCGTGCCGGCCCGGCCCGACGACCCGGCCCCGGCCCCGGCGTTCCGGGAGGGCGGCACCGTCCTGCTCACCGGCGCCGGCGGGTTCCTGGGCGGACTGGTCGCCCGGCACCTGGTGACCGCGTACGGGGTACGGCACCTACTGCTCGCGAGCCGCCGGGGTGCCGACGCGCCCGGCGCGGCGGAACTGGGCGCGCAGCTGCGGGAACTGGGCGCCGAGGCGGTCTTCGTCGCCTGCGACGTCGCCGACCGCGACGCGCTCGCCGGACTCCTGGGGCAGGTGGACGAGGACCATCCGCTGACCTCGGTCGTGCACACCGCGGGCGTACTGGACGACGGGGTGCTGACCGGGCTCACCGCCGAGCGGTTCGACACCGTGCTGCGGCCCAAGGCCGACGCCGTGTGCAACCTGCACGAGCTGACCCGGGGGACCGCCCTCGACTCCTTCGTCGTGTTCTCCTCGGTCGCCGCGCTGCTCGGCACCGCGGGGCAGGCCAACTACGCCGCCGCCAATGCCTTCCTGGATGCCTTCGCCCATCAGCGCCGCGCGGCCGGACTGCCCGCGCTGTCCCTCGCCTGGGGGCTGTGGGGCGGTGACGGCGCCGGTATGGCCGAAGAGCTCGGCGCCGCCGACCGCGCCCGGCTGGCCCGCACCGGCCTCGCCCCGATGTCCGCCGAACAGGGCCTGGCCCTGCTGGACGCGGCCCTGGCCGCCCGCTCGCAACCGGCCCTGGCGCCGGTCCGGCTGGACTCCGCCGCACTGCGGGCCCGGGCCGGGGCGGGCACACTCCCCGCGCCGCTGCGCGGCCTCGTCCGCACCCCGGCCCGGCGCAGCGCCGCGGCGGCGGACGGCAGCACGGGGGTCGCGGCGACCTCGCTCGCGGACCGGCTCGCCGCACTCGGCGCCGACGAGCGTGCCGAAGCCGTACTGGCCCTGGTGCGGGGCGAGATCGCCGGGGTGCTCGGCCACGCGGACGACCGGCGGGTCGATCCCGCACGCAGCCTTCAGGAACTCGGCTTCGACTCGCTCACCTCGGTCGAACTGCGTGACCGTCTCACCACGGCCACCGGGCTGCGTCTTTCGGCCACGCTCGTCTTCGACCACCCGACGGCCGAGGCGCTCACCGCCGAACTGCTGGGCCGGCTCGTACCGGAGGATTCCGCGGTCGGCGGGTTGTCCCAGGAGCTGGACCGGCTGGAGGCGGCCCTCGAAGCGGCCGACGCCGGGAGCGACGACCACGAACGGGCGGGCGGCCGGCTGCGCGAACTGCTGCGCAGGTGGCAGGCCGCCGCCGACGGCGCGGCCGAGCCCTCCGCCGAGGGGCTGGCGGACATCTCGGACGACGATCTGTTTTCCGCGCTCGACGAGGAACTCAGTCAGTGAGACATGGGTCCGGTTCCAACCGGCCCTGGTAAGTGGGGCATTGACATTTTCGGGTCACTGTCCCAGATTTTAGAGGCGAGCCACTTCGGTGGAGGACGAGGAGCATCCGTGAGTAAGTTGCGCGGGAACCCGTGGGCGGTCTTGATGACGCTCGGTCTCGGGTTCTTCATGACACTGCTGGACCTGACGATCGTGAACATCGCGATCCCCGACATGATGGAGAGACTCGGTTCCTCCCTTGACGAGGCCCTGTGGGTGGTCAGTGCCTATGCGCTCGTCCTCGCTGTCACCCTGATCACCTTCGGCCGCCTCGGTGACCTCCGCGGTCCTCGTACCCTGTTCGCCTCGGGCGTCGTGCTGTTCACCCTGGCCAGCGTCGCCTGCGGCCTCGCCGTCGACCCCGGCATGCTCATCGCCACCCGTGCGGTGCAGGGCCTGGGCGCGGCCATGATGGTGCCGCAGACGATGGTGATGATCATCGCGGTGTTCCCGGCGGACCGGCGCGGTGCGGCCATGGGCGTCTGGGGCTCCATCGCCGGTGTCGCCACCATCTCCGGGCCGACGCTCGGCGGGCTGATCGTCAGCACCGTCGGCTGGCGCTGGATCTTCTTCATCAACGTGCCCGTCGGCATCGCCGTGCTCGTGCTGACCTTCCTGCTCGTGCCCGACATCCGCCCGGCCCGGACCCACAAGTTCGACATCGTCGGCGTCCTCATCGTCACCGTCGCGCTGTTCTGCCTGAGCTTCGGCCTCCAGGAGGGCGAACGCTACGACTGGAACACCGGCATCGTGGCCCTGATCGTCGGCGGCGTGGCCCTGCTCGGCGTGTTCGTGCTCTACCAGCGCCGCAAGCAGGACGACGAGCCGCTCGTACCGTTCGCGCTCTTCAAGGACCGGAACTTCACCGTGATGACCGTGATCGTCGCGCTCATCTCGATGGCCCTGCTCGGCCTGGTGCTGCCGGTCAACATCTACCTGCAGTCCGTGCTCGGCATGTCCGCCGTGCAGGCAGGTCTCACCCTCGCCCCCTCGCCGCTGCTGTCGATGGTGACCGCCCCGTTCGCGGGCCGCATGTCCGACAAGATCGGCGGCAAGAACGTGCTGCTGTTCGGCCTCGCCGTCTACGGCACCGGCATCTCGCTGGTCCTCGCCTTCGCCGCGGTGGACAGCCACTGGTACACCTTCACGCTGCCGATGGCCGTGGTGGGCCTGGGCACCGGCTGCCTGCTCGCGCCGATGGCCACCGAGGCCATGCGCAACGTACCGCCGCGCCTGGCGGGCGCCGCCTCCGGCGTCAACAACACCATCCGTCAGATCGGCTCCGTCCTCGGCGCCTCCGTCGTCGGCGCCGTCCTGCAGAGCCGGCTCGCCACCACCCTGCACGAGGAGGCGGCCACCCGCTCCTCCGGGTTGCCCGCCCAGAGCCGCGAGGGCTTCGTCGACGCCTTCTCCTCCGGCGCGAGCCCCGACGCCGACACGATCAAGGCGCTCGCCGAGGGCCTGCCGACGGCCGCCGCCCGGCAACTCGCAGCCGCGGCCGAGGCCGTCTACGACCACGGGTTCGTCACCACCATGCACAGCACCCTGATCCTGCCGCTCGGCGCCATCGTCGGCTCCGTGCTGCTCTGCCTGGCGGCCAAGAACCACCGGTCGGCCCAGAAGGCCGCCGCGGCCGAGCCGGTGGCTCCGCCGCAGCCCGAACCCTCCCGCTGATCCGCCGCCTCCGGCGGATCCCCCGACGTCCGGCCCCCGCGACATCCCCCGCCGCGGGGGCCGGATCATGTCCTGGCACCTGACGCCCGGACACGAAGAGGCGGCGCGCCCCACGGGGACGCGCCGCCTCTTCGTATGTGCGGACTACCAGGTGACCGGCAGCGAGGCCAGACCACCCGTCAGGGTGTCGTCGCGGAACTGCAGTTCCGCCGGGTCCACCGCCAGCTGCAGGTCCGGGAACCGGACGAACAGCGTGGAGAACAGCGCCTGGAGCTCCAGACGGGCCAGACCCGAACCGAGGCAGAAGCGCGGACCGTGACCGAAGGCCAGGTGCTGCGTGCTGTCCCGGGTGATGTCGAAGACGTCCGGGTCGGAGAAGATGTCCGGGTCGCGGTTGGTGGCCGTGAACGCCAGCATCACCAGGTCACCCTTGGGAATGGTGGTCCCGGCGACCTCGATGTCGTCGTGCGTGTAGCGGGGCAGCACGTCCTGCGTGGACGGCGCCGCCATCCGCAGGATCTCCTCGACCGCGCCCTGCACGAGTCCCTTCGGGTCGGCCTGCAGCTTCTTGCGCTCCTCGGGGTGGGTGAGCAGCAGCAGCGTCCCGAGGTCCAGCCGCGTCACCGTGGTCTCGTGCCCGGCGAACAGCAGACCGGCGGCCATCCGCGCGATCTCGTCGTCCGCCAGGCCCTCCTTCTCCTGTACGGCGACCAGGTCCGAGAACACGTCCTCGCCCGGGGTCCTGCGCTTCACCTCGATGAGGCTGCGCATGTAGCCGTGCAGCTCGCCCCAGGACGCCTTGGCCTTCTCCACGTCCGTCAGGCTGGTGGCACCCGCCGACATCCGGCGGAACTCCTCGCGGTCCTCGCCGGGTACGCCCAGCAGCTGGCAGATGACCAGCACGGGCAGCGGGAAGGACAGCGCCTCGTGGAAGTCGCCGGGCTTCGGGCCCTTCTCCAGGTTGTCCAGCAGCTGGTCGATCAGCTGCTGGACGCCGCCCTGGAGCTTCTGCACCCGGCGCGCCGAGAAGGCCGGGGCCAGCAGCCGGCGCAGCTTCGTACGGGTGGGCACCTCGTCCTCGGGCTTGCCCAGCGGGCCGGTCAGCACGGCGGCGTTGGCCACCCGGGAGGCGGTCTCCGGCGCGTGGTGGGAGCGGCCCAGCCGGGCGTCGTTGAGGAGCTGCTTGACCTCGCCGTAGCGGGTGACGAGCCAGGCCTCGTCGCCGGCCGAGGTGGTCACGCGGACCACCGGCGACTCGGTGCGCAGCGAGCGGAACTTCGGCGCGATGCCGTTCACATCGTCGTGGTCACGGTCGAAGGGAAGACGTGGGAGGTCCTGGATTTGGGTCACGATCGTGCTCCTCGGTGGTGTGGCGTTACGCCCGTCGTCGCCGAAGGCTAGAAGCAGCTTCTAAAGCAGCCTTAAACCGCCGGGCGGCCACGTCAGTGCGAGGCCCGCTCCAGCGCCGGAGCCAACAGATCGAGGGTGCGGGCGAAGAGATCGTCCAGATCCGGTTCCCCGTCCTGGTCCACCCAGAAGCGCAGGGTCTCGGCCACCGCGCCCCCGATCGCCGCCGCCAGCACCCGGGTCCGGTACCCCTCCGGACCGTCGGGATCCGTCCCGCTCCGGGCCGCCAGCAACCGGGCCAGCTCACGCAGCCCCTCCTGGGTGCGCTGGGCGTTGAGGGCCCGCAGCTCCGGTACCCGGTTGATCATGCGCAACCGGGTCAGCAGCTCCGCACGGCCCTCGTCGAACGCCCCGCTCTCGCGTACACCGGCCAGCATGACCCGTAGCCCGGCCAGCAGGGAACCGCCCTCGGGCAGACCTCCGTCCGCGAAGTGCAGCGGGTGCGCGCCGGGGGACTCCGTTGGCTCCGGCCCGCGGTCATGGACCCCGGACAGGATCACGTCCTCCTTGGAGGAGTAGTAGCGGTAGAAGGTCGTCGTGGACACCTCCGCCGCCGCGGCGATCTCCTCGACCGTCGTCGCCCGGTATCCGCGCTCTTCGAACAGGCGCAGCGTCTCCCGCTGGATCGCCTGCCTGACCTTGAGTTTCTTCATCTCCCGCAGCCCCACGCCCACATCATGCTGCAAGCGCTACGAAAGAGCCGCACAAGGGCCGTCTGGGAAGGTGCCCCGTACCCTCACAGGCTCTTCTGAAAGCGGGCGCACAGGATGAAAGTGGACAACGTGTACCTGGCTGGGATCGGCAGCTGGATACCCGACCGGGTCAGCGTCGACGAGGCCATCGAAAAGGGCTGGTACGACGAGACCCTGCGGGCGTCCAGCGGCATGGTCTCGGTCGCGGTCGCCGGGGACGTGCCCGCCCCCGACATGGCGATCGCTGCGGCCGAGGAGGCCCTCAAACGCTCCGGGCACGAGCCGGAGGAGATCGCGGCGCTCATCCACACGCCCGTCTTCCACCAGGGCCCCGACATCTGGTCGGCCCCCCACTACATCCTGCACCGCACGGTGAACCGGCCCGTGCCCGCCCTGGAACTGCGCCAGGGCTGCCTCGGCATGATCACCTCGCTGCGGTTCGCCGCCACCATGATGACCGCCGACCCGGCCGCCGGCGCCGTTCTGATCACCGCCGGCGACAACTTCTCCACCCCGGGCCTGGACCGCTGGCGGGTCAGCTCGAACTACGTACTCGGCGACGCGGGCTCCGCCGTCGTGCTCTCCCGGCGCGAAGGCTTCGCCAAGCTGCTGTCCGTCTCCTCGATCTCCATCCCGGAGGCCGAGATCCTGCACCGCGGCGGCGACCCGCTCTTCCCGCCGAGCATCACCCTGGGCCACCCGCTCGACCTGGAGGCCCGCACCGACCACATCCGCGCCCAGTGGATCAAGGGCGTTCCCCCGCCCGTCTTCCACCTCGGTGACATCGTGGTCGAGGCCGTCACCGCCGCCCTCACGGACGCCGGACGCACGCTCGACGACATCACGCGCGTCGCGCACAGCGCCGTCGCCTTCGACCAGATCCGGAACGGCTTCCTGGAGCCGCTGGGCATCGAGGAGTCCCGCGGGACCTGGGAGTTCAACCGCCGCGTCGGCCACTCCGGCGGCACCGACCAGATCGTCGGCCTCGAACACCTGCTGGCCTCCGGCGAACTGCGCCCCGGCGACCACGTCCTGCTGCTCGCGGCCGCCGTCGGCATGGAAGTGGGCTGCGCCGTCCTCGAGATCGTCGACATCCCGTAGGTCCTGTCCGCCAAGTCCCGGACAGGAGCAGAGAGAAGAAAGGGCCCACCATGAGCCGGACCACCACCGCGCCCACCGCCGACGAGATCCGCCAGGCCGTCGCCGAACTCGTCGGCTTCCACGCCAGGGACATCGCCGACGACGCCAACCTCATCGCCCTCGGCCTCAAGTCGCTGCACATCATGCAGCTCGTCAACGTCTGGCGCCGCGCCGGCCTGACCGTCTCGTTCAAGGAACTCGCGGACGAGCCCACCGTCGCCGCATGGGCGGGCAAGTTCTCCTGACGTGGGGGAGGGTGCATGGTGAAGGGCCGG
>NZ_LISW01000010.1:0-140551 GCF_001905735.1 Streptomyces sp. CB01249 | reverse complement strand
CCGGCCCTTCACCATGCACCCGTCGGGGCCGGAGCGGCCCTCAGGCCCCCGGCGTCCCGAACCACTGCTCCAGCACCGGCCGCAGCGTGGCATCGCCCGGCTCACCGGCCCACGCCACATGCCCGTCCGGCCGTACGAGCACGGCCGACGCGCCGATCTCGGCGACCGGCTCGGCCACCACCCGCTCGACGCGGTCCGCCCACGCCGCCACCGGATTCGCCGCGCCCCCGGAGCCCGTCAGGTCCAGGAACACGCCCCGCCCGGCGTGCAGCGCCGAGGCCACGCTGCCGGGCCCGGCCACCGTCACGAGCGGCACGTGCGGCAGTCGCCGCCCCACGGGCGCGGCCGCGCCCTCCGGGGCATAGCTGACGTCCAGGCCCGTGGACAGCTCCAGCAGGTAGCGGTTCGCGTCCGGGAACTTCAGCAGCTCCGCCATCAGCGCCCGCACCGGCGCCACCTTCTCCACCGGGTGGATCAGGGCCAGCTGGGTGTCCGTTGCGGCAGCCGCGCGCAGACCCTGCGGGCGCCGTTCCGCCGTGTACGTGTCGAGCAGATTGGCCGGGGCCCAGCCGAGCAGGTCCGCCGCGAGCTTCCAGCCCAGGTTCACCGCGTCCTGAAGCACCAGGTTCATGCGCAGCCCGGCCAGCGGGTAGAAGGTGTGCGCCGCGTCGCCCACGAGGAAGACCCGCTCGGCCTGATACGTCTCGGCGACACGCGACGGGCCGCCGTAGCGGCGGATCCAGCGCACCGGGACATCCGGGAACGGCGTGTCGTTGAGCCGCGCGACGGCCCCGCGCAGCTCGGCCGCCGTCGGCTCCACCGACGGACCCGGCAGGTCCGTGTCGAACTCCGCGGTGATCACCCGGGTGACCCCCGGCTCCACCGGCACCGACGAGTACAGCCCGCCCACCGGGCAGAACCGGGCGCCCCGGTGGATCTCCGGCAGGTCCTGGATGTCGATCTCCACGTCCGCGACCAGACCGCAACTCGCCGGGCCCGCACCGGAGAAGGTGATCCCGGTCTGTGCGCGGACCACGCTGTCCTCGCCGTCGGCGCCCACCAGGTAGCTGCCGCGCAGCTCGTACGTCTCCTCGTCGGCGCGGACCGTAACGCTGACCCCGAACTCGTCCTGGGTGTAGCCCGCCAGCTCATGCCCGTAGCGGACCTCGGCGCCACGCTTCAGCGCGTGCCGCTCCAACTGCTTCTCCAGATACTCCTGAGCGAGCAGCAGGGCCGGCTGATGGCGTCCTTCGAGCGGGGTCATGTCGAGCCACAGCAGGGAGAAATGGGTCCCCTGGACCGGAGTGGTGTGCTTCTGCAGACCCTCCAGCAGGCCCCGCTGGTCCAGCAGTTCCACGACGGTGGTGTTGACGGCCTGGCCCACGGACCGGCCGCTGCGGGAGGGAAGCCGCTCCAGCACGACGCTGTCGATGCCCCACAGTCCGAGCTCGTGGGCCAGCATCAGCCCTGCGGGCCCGCCGCCCGCGATGATGACGGGATCGGACATATCCTGTTCCTCCGGTTTCTGGTGTCGTGCATGGTGCCTGGCGTCCGGCCCCGGGCCCCTGACGAGCCCGGGGCCGGACGGCCTCAGGCGATGCCGAGCTCGTTGTCGATGAGGTCGAAGATCTCGTCGTCCGTCGCCACGGAGATCCGCTCGGCGGACTCCTCGTCCCCGCTCGCGGGTCCGGACCCGCCGTGCTCCTCCAGCCGCAGCAGGAAGTCCTGCAGTCGGGCCGTCAGCCGGACCACGGCTGCCGGGGACGGCTCGGTCGAAGCCAACGCGTCCTGGACCAGGTCGAGTTCGCTGACAATGCCTGCGAAGACGTCCCGCTCCGCGGGAGCGAGCAGCTCGTCCAGGTGCGCGGTCAGGGCGCCGGGGGTGGGGTGGTCGAAAATCAGGGTCGGGGTGAGCCGCTGTCCGGTGGCGGCGCCGAGCCGGTTGCGCAGCTCGACGGCGGACAGCGAGTCGAAGCCGAGCGACTGGAACAGCCGGTCCGCTCCCACACTGTCCGCCGAGGAGTGACCGAGCACGGCCGCCACATGCTCACCGACCAGCTCCGCCAGCCGCTTGCGCCGCTCCTGGGCCGACAGGGGAGCGAGCCTGTCGGCCAGGGAGACCTCACTCGCGCCCCCGCTCGCGGAACGGCCGGCGGCACGCGCCTGCGGGCGCGGGCGCGCCTGTCGTACGAGGGCGCTGAACAGCGGATCCAGCAGGCCCGCCCGCGCCCGCTCGGCGAGCGTCGCCTGATCGAGCCCCATCGCCACGGACACGGGCTGGCGCAGCCCGAGCGCCGCGTCGAAGCGGGCCAGGCCGTCGGCGGAGGTCAGCGCGGTCACACCGGTACGGGCCAGCCGGGCCAGCGCCGTCTCGTCCAGCTGCCCGGTCATCGTGCTCGCCTGGTCCCAGAGTCCCCAGGCGAGGGAGGTGGCGGGGAGTCCTTGGGTGTGGCGGTGTGCGGCGAGGGCGTCGAGGAAGGTGTTGGCGGCGGCGTAGTTGGCTTGTCCGGCGTTGCCGAGGATGCCGGCGGCGGAGGAGTAGAGGACGAACGCGGCGAGGTCGGTGTCGCGGGTGAGTTCGTGCAGGTGCCAGGCGGTGTCGGCCTTGGGGCGCAGGACGGTGTCGAGGCGCTCGGGGGTGAGGGTGTCGATGGTGCCGTCGTCGAGGACGCCCGCGGTGTGGATGACGGCGGTCAGGGGGTGGTCGGTGGGGATGGTGTTCAGGAGGGTGGCGAGGGCGTCGCGGTCGGCGGTGTCGCAGGCGGTGAGGGTGACGGTGGCGCCGAGGGCTTGGAGTTCGGTGCGCAGGGTGTCGGCTCCGGGGGCGTCGGGGCCCCGGCGGCTGGTCAGGAGGAGGTGGCGGACGTTGTGGTGGGTGACGAGGTGGTGGGCGAGGAGGGTGCCCAGGGTGCCGGTGGCCCCGGTGATCAGGACCGTCCCCGCCGGATCCAGCTCACGCGGCAACGACAGCAGCGTCTTGCCCACGTGCTGTGCCTGGCTGAGGTGACGCAGAGCGGCCGGTGCGTGGCTCACGTCCCACGCGGTCAGCGGCGGCGGGGTCAGCACCCCGGCCTCGAACAGCTCCACCAGGGCCTTCAGCATCTCCTGGGTCCGCTCCGGGCCCGCATCCATGAGGTCGAACGCCTGGTAGACGACGCCCGGGTGGGCGGCGGCCACCTCCTCGGCATCCCGGATGTCCGTCTTGCCGATTTCCAGGAAGCGGCCGCCGTGGGGCTGGAGGCGCAGGGTGGCGTCGACGAACTCCTTGGCGAGGGAGTCGAGTACGACGTCGAAGCCCTGTCCTTGGGTGGCGGTGGTGAATTGCTGCTCGAAGTCGAGGGTGCGGGAGTTGGCCAGGTGGGTGTCGTCGAAGCCGAGAGCGCGCAGGGTGTCCCACTTGCCGGTGCTGGCCGTGCCGAACACCTCGGCGCCCAGGTGCCGGGCGATCTGGGTGGCGGCCATCCCGACACCACCCGCCGCGGCATGCACGAGCAGCCGCTCACCCGCCTGAAGGCCCGCCAGATCCGTCAGACCGTAATACGCCGTCAGGTACACGACCGGGATGACGGATGCCTGACCGAAGGAGAGCCCCCGGGGAATCCGGGCGGTCAGCCGGTGGTCGGTGACCCCGACCGGCCCCAGCCCGCCCGAGGGGAACATGCCGAACACCCGGTCGCCGACGGACAGCCCGGTCACCTCGGAGCCGGTCTCCAGGACGACGCCCGCGCCCTCGCCGCCGATCATGGCGTCGTCGCCCGGGTACATGCCGAGGCCGATCATCACGTCACGGAAGTTGAGACCGCCCGCGCGCATTGCCACCCGGATCTCGTGGGCAGCGAGCGGACGCTCGCCCTCGGGGTGCGGAACGAGCGCCACATTGCCGAGCGTGCCCTTGCTGGTGACATCGACGCGCCAGGAACCGACGCCGTCGGGCGGGGTCAGCACCCCGGCCGCATCCGCCGGCCGCACCAGCCGCGGTACGTGGGCGCTCCCGTCCCGGACCGCCGCCTCGGGCAGCTCCTCCACCAGCACCTGCAGCACCGCGTCCGCCGCCGCCGAAGCGACGTCCGGCACGGTGTCCAGGTCCAGGAGCGCGAAGCGCTCCGGGTTCTCCGTCCGTGCCGAACGCACCAGACCCCAGACGGGAGCCGCCGCGAGGTCCCGGATCTCCGGTCCCGGCCGGGTGGCGACAGCGCCACGCGTCACGACGACCAGCCGGGATCGCGCGAACCGTTCGTCGGACAGCCACTCCTGCACCAGGCCGGTGGCCCCGTACAGCACGGTCCGGGTCGCCGTCAGGACGTCGGCGGTGTCCTCGCCCTCGCTTGCCACGCTCACCAGGACCAGGCCGGGTGCCTCGGCACCGGCGTCCACGGTGGCGCCCAGCGCCGCCAGATCCTCGTAGCGGGCGCAGTCCCCGAGTACGGGGGCCAGCCCCAGCGCGTCGGCCGCCCCGAGCAGTGCCACCGACTTGGGGGCCGGCACGTCCGTGGCCGGGGGCAGCGGAGCCCAGTCGAGCAGATGGACGCCCGATTCGTCCTGGGCGCCGGCCGACGCGCCCAGCTGCTCCCGGCTGACGGGCCGGGTGGTGAGCCCGCCGATCCGGGCGACCGGGTCGCCGTTGCCGTCGAACAGGGACAGCTCGACGGTGTCGGGGGTGGTGGGGGTGAGGTGGACGTGGAGGGTGGTGGCGTGGGTGGCGTGGAGGGTGACGTTGTTCCAGGCGAAGGGGATGCGCTGGCCGGTGGTGGGCTCGTTGGTGGTGTTGAGGATGAGGGGGTGGAGGGCGGCGTCGAGGAGGGCGGGGTGGAGGGTGTGGTCGGTGGGTTCGGTGGGGGTGGGGAGGTTGATTTCGGCGTAGAGGTCGGTGCCGTGGTGCCAGAGGTGGGTGAGTCCTTGGAAGGCGGGTCCGTAGGTGTAGCCCTGGTCGGCGAGGTGGTCGTAGAGGTCGGTGAGGTCGTGGGGGGTGGCGCCGGTGGGGGGCCAGGTGGCGGGTGCGGTGGGTGCGGGTTGGGTGTGGGGGGTGAGGGTGCCTGTGGCGTGGGGGGTCCAGGTGTCGGTGGTGTCGGTGCGGGAGTGGATGGTCAGGGCGCGTCGGCCTTCGGGGTCGGCGGGTTCGACGGTGACCTGAAGGCGTGTGGGGGTGTGGGGGGTGAGGGTGAGGGGGGCGGCCAGGACCAGGTCCTCGATGGTGGCGAGGCCGGTGAGGTGGGCGGCGTGCAGGGCGAGGTCGACGAACGCGGTACCGGGCAGGAGGGTGGTGCCGGCGATGGTGTGGTCGGTGAGCCAGGGCAGTCGCTGCTCGGACAGGAGCCCGGTCAGGATGAGGTGTCCGGTGTCGGCGATCTCGACGGCGGCCCCGAGCAGGGGGTGCCCGCCGGCATCGAGTCCGGCTGAGGTGACGTCGGTCTGGTGGACCGGGTGGAGCCAGAACTCCTCGTGCTGGAACGCGTAGGTCGGCAGGTCGACGCGGTTCCCGCCGGGCAGGAGAGCCGTCCAGTCGACCTCCGTCCCGCTGGAGTACGCGGTGCCCAGGGCCTGGAGCAGGGTACGGGGCTCTTCGTTGCGGACGTTGAGTACGGACGCGGCGGTCGGGGCGTCCAGAGTGCTCTGCACCAGGGACGTCAGGACGGGGTCCGGGCCGAGTTCGAGGTAGGTGGTGATGCCCTGGGCGTCCAAGGTGCGGGTGCCGTCGTGGAAACGCACCGCCGCACGGATCTGACGCGCCCAATAGGCCGGGCTGGTCAGCTCGTCGGCGACCTGACCGGTGACGTTCGATATGACCGTGATCTGCGGCTCGTTGAACGTGAGAGAGCCGATCGTCTCCTCGAACTCGGCCAAGGCCGTGTCCATGTGCGCGGAGTGGAACGCGTGCGAGACCGTAAGGCGCTTCACCTTCACGCCACGCCCGCGGAACAGCTCCTCCAGGCCCCCGACCGCGTCCGCGTCACCGGAGACCACCACGGCTGCGGGACCATTCACCGCCGCGAGAGACACGCCGTCACCCAGCTCGGGCAGGACATCGGCTTCCGGGGCGGCGATCGCGAGCATCGCACCGCCCGCACGCGCGGCCTGCATCAGCCGGCCGCGCACCGCGACCAGCGCACACGCGTCCTCAAGGGAGAACACTCCCGCTGCGTACGCCGCCGTCACTTCACCGATCGAGTGACCGATCAGCGCATCCGGACGCACCCCGAACGACGACACCAACGTGAACAGAGCCGACTCAAGCGCGAACAGCGCGGCCTGCGTGAACCGGGTCTGATCCAGAACCGGATCACCCCCGAACACCACGTCCTTCAACGAGCAGCCCAGCTGCCGATCCAGGTACGCACACGCCGCATCGAACGCCTCGGCAAAGACCGGGAACGTGTCATACAGCTCCCGGCCCATCCCCGCCCGCTGGCACCCCTGCCCCGTGAACAGCAACGCCGTCCCCGCAGCACCTACCGCACCCGCAGCACGAACCTTCTCCAGGCCGGCGACCAGCTCTTCGCGGTCCGCGCCCACGACCACCGCACGGTGCTCGAAGGCCGTACGGGCCGAGGCCAGCGAATAGCCCACGTCCAGCAGCGACGCGTCAGAGCCGCGTACGAACTCGGCGAGCTTCCCCGCCTGCGCGCGCAACGCGTCCGCGCTGCGCCCCGAAACCACCCACGGCACCAGGACCGGGTCCGCGCCCTCCGCAACAGGGGCCTGCTCGGGTTCTTGTTCCAGGATGACGTGGGAGTTCGTACCGGAGATGCCGAACGACGACACGGCGGCGCGGCGCGGGCGGTCGACCTCGGGCCACGGCTGCTGTTCGGTCAGCAGCTCCACCGCACCCGCGGACCAGTCGACATGCGAACTCGGCTCGTCCACGTGCAGGGTCCGGGGCAGGATGCCGTGCCGCATCGCCATGACCATCTTGATGACCGCCGCGACACCCGCAGCGGCCTGCGTGTGACCGATGTTCGACTTCAGCGAGCCCAGCCACAACGGCCGGTCCGCCGAGTGCTCCTGACCGTACGTCGCGATCAGCGCCTGCGCCTCGATCGGGTCACCCAGCCTCGTCCCCGTACCGTGCGCCTCCACCACATCCACGTCCGCAGCCGACACCCGCGCGTTCGCCAGAGCCTGCCGGATCACCCGCTGCTGCGACGGACCATTCGGCGCCGTCAGACCATTGCTCGCACCGTCCTGATT
This sequence comes from Streptomyces sp. CB01249, assembly GCF_001905735.1. Taxonomy (GTDB): domain Bacteria; phylum Actinomycetota; class Actinomycetes; order Streptomycetales; family Streptomycetaceae; genus Streptomyces. The sequence goes on along the minus strand of NZ_LISW01000010.1, from coordinate 133,366 downwards.
GACCGCCGAACCCTTGATCACCGCCAGCACCGGATGCCCATTGCGCCGCGCGTCCGACAAACGCTCCAGAACCAGCCACCCCACACCCTCGGCCCAGCCCGTTCCGTCGGCGGAATCGGAGAAGGCCTTGCAGTGGCCGTCCGGGGAGAGCCCCCGCTGACGGCTGAACTCCACGAACGTGGTGGGAGTCGCCATGATCGCGACCCCACCCGCGAGCGCGAGTGAGCACTCGTCCTTGCGCAGTGCCTGCCCGGCCTGGTGCAGGGCGACGAGGGACGAGGAGCAGGCGGTGTCCACGGAGACCGCCGGGCCTTCGAGGCCGAAGGTGTACGCGATCCGGCCGGAGGCGATGCTGCCCAGGCTGCCGTTGACCAGGTAGCCCTCGAAGTTCTCGGGCGCGGGCCGCAGCCGGGAGGCGTAGTCGTTGTACATGACACCGGCGAAGACTCCGGTGTTGCTGCCCTTCAACGCCTCGGGCACGATCCCGGCCCGCTCGAACGCCTCCCACGCCGTCTCCAACAGCAGACGCTGCTGCGGATCCATCGCCAGGGCCTCACGGGGCGAGATACCGAAGAACTCCGCGTCAAAACCCGAAGCCTCGTACAGGAACCCGCCCCGACGCGTCATCGACTTACCCGCCACGGACGGGTCCGGATCGAACAGACCCTCCACATCCCAGCCACGGTCCGACGGGAACTCACCAACCGCGTCCCCGCCCCGCTCGACCAGATCCCACAAGCCCTCCGGAGACGTCACACCCCCAGGGAACCGACACGCCATACCCACGATCGCCAACGGCTCATTCGCCCGCTCCTCCACATCGGAGAGCTCCCGCCGGGCCTGGCGCAGATCGGCGGTGGCCCGCTTGAGGTATTCGCGGAACTTGTCTTCGTTGTCAGCCACTGGAGAAAGACCCTTTTCTGGGGAGCGGGCAAGCGGGCGGGCGAACGGACCGTCAGGCCGGGATTTCCTCGACCTCGATGGCGAGCGACGGGCAGCGGCGCGCCGCGTCCTTCACCTCGGCGTGCAGCGACGGCTCGGGGTCCTTGTCAAGCAGGAAGACGACGCCGTCCTCCTCACGCTGGTCGAACACATCCGGCGCGGTCAGCGCGCAGATACCGGAGGAGCAGCACTCCTCTTCCTTGATGGTGATCAGCAGTCGTGCCTGGCTCACCAGGTCACCTCCAGTCGGTGGATTCCGAATACGGTCGCGTCCTTGAACGGAAGGTCTTCCGGGGGACCGACCAGGCGCAGTCCGGGGATGCGCCGGAAAAGGGTGTCGTAGACGATCTCGAGTTCGGCCCGGGCCAGGTTCTGGCCGAGGCAGGCGTGCACGCCGAAGCCGAAGGCGACGTGGCCGGACGTCTGGCGCCCCAGGTCGAGCGTCGCCGCGTCGGGGAAGACCCGCTCGTCGTGGTTGGCGGCGGCCGCCGACGCGATGAAGCCCTCGCCCGCACGTACGACGACGTCACCGACCTCGATGTCCTCAAGGGCCACGCGGGCGGTCGGGTAGTCCACGATGCTGAACCAGCGCAGCAGTTCCTCGACCGCGCCCGGGGTCGTGGACGGGTCGGCGGTGATCGTGGCGAGCTTCTCCGGCTCCCGCAGCAGGGCCGCCACTCCGAGCGAGATCATGTTCGCCGTCGTCTCGTGGCCGGCCAGGAGCAGGAGCATCGCGAAGCCGGTGAGCAGCTCGTGGTCGTAGATGCCCGCTTCCCGGTACTTCACGGCGAGGCGGCTGAGCAGCGCGTCATCGGGCGCGTCGTCCTTGCTGGACACCAGGTCGCCGAGGAACGTGCGCAGAGCGCCGAAGGCGGCCCCGCGCTCCTCGGGCGTACTGGATCGTTCCAGCAGCACCTCGGTGTACTTCTGGAACGTGCCGCGGGTCTCGTACGGAACCCCGAGCAGCTCGCAGATGACGAGTGAGGGGACCGGCAGCGAGAGTTCCTGGACCAGATCCACCGGCCTGCCGTCCGCGCCGGCCTCCAGAACGCGGTCCACGCATTCATCCACGATTTCCTGAATACGCGGACGCAGGCGGCGGACACGATTGAGCGTGAATTCGCTGGTGACCATGCGCCGGTGAAGCGAATGGTCCGGGGAGTCCATCGACAGCAGGAACCCCTTCTGCGCGAAAGCCCCCACATTGGCGACGGTCGCGGGAAAGGCGGGATGGGCTCTGCTGGCCGAGGTGGCCGGATGGCTGAGAAGAGTGCGTACGTGCTCGTGGCGGGTGGCCAGCCAGGCCGATTTTCCGTTCTGGAGCACCACCTGGGACATGGGCCCTTCGTCGCGCAGCGGTGCGTACTCGGCCGGCGGACTGAAGGGGCAGGTCCGGGCAAAGGGAAAAGGTGGTATGTCGGAGCTATCGGTATCGGACATGGTGGTGACCTCTCGAGACAGAGCGCTTCGCGCCGGAAGGTAGGCGCAGGGGCTTAATTGCCGCTAAAAGCGGCAGCGCTTTAGGTCTGATTAAGGCCAAGGCAAGCAGTGCGGAGGAGGGTGGCGAGCCGAACGGGTGGCCCGGTAGCCCAAGGGGATGGCTCTGCATGCCGAATGAAGACAAGCTTCGCGATTACCTCAAGCGTGTGACAGCTGATCTTCAGCAGACACGCCGCCGCCTCTCCGATGTGGAGGAGCGGGCGAATGAGCCGTTGGCGATCGTGGGTATGGCGTGTCGGTTCCCTGGGGGTGTGACGTCTCCGGAGGGCTTGTGGGATCTGGTCGAGCGGGGCGGGGACGCGGTTGGTGAGTTCCCGTCGGACCGTGGCTGGGATGTGGAGGGTCTGTTCGATCCAGACCCGTCCGTGGCGGGTAAGTCGATGACGCGTCGGGGCGGGTTCCTGTACGAGGCTTCGGGTTTTGACGCGGAGTTCTTCGGTATCTCGCCCCGTGAGGCCCTGGCGATGGATCCGCAGCAGCGTCTGCTGTTGGAGACGGCGTGGGAGGCGTTCGAGCGGGCCGGGATCGTGCCCGAGGCGTTGAAGGGCAGCAACACCGGAGTCTTCGCCGGTGCCATCCCGCAGGACTACGCGCCCGAGGTCGACAAGGTCCCCGCCGATGTCGAGGGCTACGTCGGCTCCGGCGTCCTCACCAGTGTCGCTTCGGGCCGGATCGCGTACACCTTCGGCCTCGAAGGCCCGGCGGTCTCCGTGGACACCGCCTGCTCCGCCTCCCTCGTGGCCCTGCACCTGGCGGCCGAGTCCCTGCGGCGCGGCGAGAGCTCACTGGCCCTGGCCGGCGGCGTCACCGTGATGTCCACGCCGCGCATCTTCGTGGAGTTCAGCCGCCAGCGGGGGCTGTCCCCGGACGGCCGCTGCAAGGCATTCGCGGACGACACGGATGGCACCGGGTTCTCCGAGGGCGTGGGGTGGCTGGTTCTGGAGCGTCTGTCGGACGCGCGGCGCAATGGGCATCCGGTGCTGGCGGTGATCAAGGGTTCGGCGGTCAATCAGGACGGTGCGAGCAATGGTCTGACGGCGCCGAATGGTCCGTCGCAGCAGCGGGTGATCCGGCAGGCTCTGGCGAACGCACGAGTATCGGCCGCCGATGTGGACGTGGTGGAGGCGCACGGTACGGGGACGAGGCTGGGTGACCCGATCGAGGCGCAGGCGCTGATCGCGACGTACGGTCAGGAGCACTCGCCGGACCGGCCGTTGTGGCTGGGCTCGCTGAAGTCGAACATCGGCCACACGCAGGCCGCGGCGGGTGTCGCGGCGGTCATCAAGATGGTCATGGCGATGCGGCACGGCATCCTGCCCCGGACCCTGCACGTGGACGAGCCGAGTTCCCATGTCGACTGGTCCGCGGGTGCGGTGGAACTGCTGACCGAACAGCGCGCCTGGCCCGAGGTCGACCGCCCGCGCCGCGCGGCCGTGTCGTCGTTCGGTATCTCCGGTACGAACTCCCACGTCATCCTGGAACAAGAACCCGAGCAGGCCCCTGTTGCGGAGGGCGCGGAGGGCGTGCGGCCGGGGCTGGTGCCGTGGGTGGTGTCAGGACGGAGCGCCGAGGCGCTGCGTGCGCAGGCGGCGAACCTGGCTGCTTTTGAAGGCGGTTCGCTGCTGGATGTCGGCTATTCGCTGGCGTCGGCGCGGACGGTGTTCGAGCACCGTGCGGTGGTGATCGGTGCGGACCGTGCGGAACTGGTCGCGGGCCTGGAATCGATCCGGGACAGCCTGTCGGCGGCCTCCTCGGCCCCGGTGGCCGGGCCGGCTCGGACGGCGTTGCTGTTCACGGGGCAGGGGTGCCAGCGGGCGGGAATGGGGCGTGAGCTGTATGAGGCGTTCCCGGTCTTTGCCGAGGCGTTCGATGCGGCGTGTGCGTACCTGGATGGGTATCTGGGCCGGTCGTTGAAGGACGTGGTGTTCGGGGGTGATCCGGTCCTGGATCAGACCCGGTTCACCCAGGCCGCCCTGTTCGCCCTTGAGTCGGCCCTGTTCACGCTGGTGTCGTCGTTCGGGGTGCGTCCGGATGCGCTGATCGGTCACTCGATCGGTGAAGTGACCGCGGCGTACGCAGCGGGAGTGTTCTCCCTTGAGGACGCGTGTGCGCTGGTCGCGGTACGAGGCCGGCTGATGCAGGCCGCCCGTGCGGGCGGTGCGATGCTCGCCATCGCCGCCCCGGAAGCCGATGTCGTGCCCGAGCTGGGTGACGGCGTGTCCCTCGCGGCGGTGAACGGTCCGGCAGCGGTCGTGGTCTCCGGTGACGCGGACGCGGTCGGGGTCCTGGAAGAGCTGTTCCGTAGCCGTGGGGTCAAGGTCAAGCGGCTCACGGTCTCGCACGCCTTCCACTCCGCCCACATGGACACGGCCCTGACGGAGTTCGAGCAGGAGATCGGGTCCCTCACCTTCAACGAGCCCCAGATCACGGTCATATCGAACGTGACCGGCCAGATTGCTGATGAGCTGACCAGCCCGGCCTATTGGGCGCGTCAGATCCGTGCAGCGGTACGTTTCCACGACGGCATCCGCACCTTGGACACCCAGGGCATCACCACGTATCTGGAGCTGGGTCCGGACCCGGTCCTGACGTCCCTGGTCCAGAGCACTCTGGACGCCCCGACCGCCGCCTCCGTACTCAACGTCCGCAGCGAAGAGCCCCGCGCCCTGCTCCAGGCCCTGGGCACCGCGTACTCCAGCGGGACGGAGGTCGACTGGACGGCGCTCCTGCCCGGCGGGAACCGCGTCGACCTGCCGACCTACGCGTTCCAGCACGAGGAGTTCTGGCTGCACCCGGTCCACCAGACCGACGTCACCTCAGCCGGACTCGATGCCGGCGGGCACCCCCTGCTCGGCGCCGCCGTCGAGACCGCCGACACCGGACACCTCATCCTGACCGGGCTCCTGTCCGAGCAGCGACTGCCCTGGCTCACCGACCACACCATCGCCGGCACCACCCTCCTGCCCGGCACCGCGTTCGTCGACCTCGCCCTGCACGCCGCCCACCTCACCGGCCTCGCCACCATCGAGGACCTGGTCCTGGCCGCCCCCCTCACCCTCACCCCCCACACCCCCACACGCCTCCAGGTCACCGTCGAACCCGCCGACCCCGAAGGCCGACGCGCCCTGACCATCCACTCCCGCACCGACACCACCGACACCTGGACCCCCCACGCCACAGGCACCCTCACCCCCCACACCCAACCCGCACCCCCGACACCCACGACCTGGCCCCCCACGGGCGCCATCCCCCACGACCTCACCGACCTCTACGACCACCTCGCCGACCAGGGCTACACCTACGGACCCGCCTTCCAAGGACTCACCCGCCTCTGGCACCACGGCAGCGACCTCTACGCCGAAATCAACCTCCCCACCCCCACCGAACCCACCGACCACACCCTCCACCCCGCCCTCCTCGACGCCGCCCTCCACCCCCTCATCCTCAACACCGACACCAACACCACCGGCCAGCGCATCCCCTTCGCCTGGAACAACGTCACCCTCCACGCCACCCACGCCACCACCCTCCACGTCCACCTCACCCCCACCACCCCCGACACCGTCCGTATCAGCGCGACGGATGAGACCGGGCAGCCGGTGGCGACCATCGGTGAGCTGGTGCTCCGGCCGATCAGTGCCGGGCCGCAGGCCGCCGACGAGGGAATCCTGCTGGGCGTCGACTGGACCCCGGTACGGGCTGACGAGACCGGGACCCCGGACGCCCCGCTCGCGGCGGCCGTGATCGGCACGCCCGGCCCGGAGCTCGCCGCCGGACTCGGCGAGGAGACCGTGCGCCACCCGGACCTGGCGGCCCTGTTCGCCACCGAAGGTCCGCTGCCGCAGACGGTCTTCCTGCCGGTTCCGGCAGGCCAGGAGACCCGCGGCGCTCTCGCGTACGTCCTGGAGGCAGCGCAGCAGTGGCTGGCCGAGGGCCGGTCCGCGGGTTCGCGGCTCGTCGTCGTCACCACCGGTGCCGTCGCCACCCACCGCGGCGACCTGCTGGACGATCTGGCCGGCGCCGCCGTGTGGGGGTTCGTGCGGGCCACGCAGACGGAGAACCCGGACGCGTTCGTCCTGCTGGACCTCGCTCCGGCCGATCCGGCCGACGCCGCCGCACTGGCCGTCGCCGTGTCCGCCTCCGACGACGAGGCCCAACTCGCCGTCCGCCAGGGCGCGGTGTACGCCAACCGGCTCGCCCGGGGGGCCGCTGCCGACGGCGTACTGACCCCGCCCGACGACACCGGTGCGTGGCGCCTGGGCAGCACCGGCAAGGGCACCCTGGAGAACATCGCCCTGGTCCCGTCACCGGACGCCACCGGGCCGCTCGCCGCAGGCCAGGTCCGGGTCGCCGTACGGGCCGTGGGCGCCAACTTCCGCGACGTCCTCATCGCCCTCGGCAGCTACCCCGGTGAGGCACCGATGGGCAGCGAGGGCGCGGGCGTCGTCCTGGAGACGGGTCCCGGAGTCACCTCCCTCGCCGTGGGCGACCGGGTCATGGGCCTGTTCTCCGAAGGCGCCGGGCCCGTCGCCGTCACCGACCACCGGACGCTCGGCCACATGCCGGCCGGCTGGACGTTCACCGAGGCTGCGGCGACCCCGATCGTCTTCCTGACGGCGTATTACGGTCTGACGGATCTGGCGGGCCTTCAGGCGGGTGAGCGGCTGCTCGTGCATTCGGCGGCGGGTGGTGTCGGGATGGCCGCCACCCAGATCGCCCGGCACCTGGGCGCCGAGGTGTTCGGCACGGCCAGCACCGGCAAGTGGGACACCCTGCGCGCTCTCGGCTTCGACGACGCCCACCTGGCCAACTCCCGCACCCTCGACTTCGAGCAGCAATTCACCACCGCCACCCAAGGACAGGGCTTCGACGTCGTACTCGACTCCCTCGCCAAGGAGTTCGTCGACGCCACCCTGCGCCTCCAGCCCCACGGCGGCCGCTTCCTGGAGATGGGCAAGGCAGACGTCCGTGACCCGGAGCAGGTGGCCCAGGAGCATCCGGGCGTCGCCTACCGGGCCTTCGACCTCATGGAGGCGGGCCCGGAGCGCATCCAGGAGATGCTGGGCGAGCTCCGGAGCCTGTTCGAGGCGGGCGCCCTGCACCCGCTGCCGGTCCGGTCGTGGGACGTCCGGTACGCACGTGACGCCTTCCGCTTCCTGGGCCAGGCCCGGCACGTCGGCAAGGTCGCCCTCTCACTGCCGCGTGAGCTGGATCCGGCGGGAACGGTCCTGATCACCGGGGCCACCGGCACCCTGGGCACCCTCCTCGCCCACCACCTCGTCACCCACCACAACGTCCGCCACCTCCTCCTGACCAGCCGCCGGGGCCCCGACGCCCCCGGAGCCGACACCCTGCGCACCGAACTCGAAGCCCTCGGCGCCACCGTCACCCTGACCGCCTGCGACACCGCCGACCGCGACGCCCTCGCCACCCTCCTGGCGACCGTCCCCACCGATCACCCCCTGACCGCCGTCATCCACACCGCGGGCGTCCTCGACGACGGCACCATCGACACCCTCACCCCCGAGCGCCTCGACACCGTCCTGCGCCCCAAGGCCGACACCGCCTGGCACCTGCACGAACTCACCCGCGACACCGACCTCGCCGCGTTCGTCCTCTACTCCTCCGCCGCCGGCATCCTCGGCAACGCCGGACAAGCCAACTACGCCGCCGCCAACACCTTCCTCGACGCCCTCGCCGCACACCGCCACACCCAAGGACTCCCCGCCACCTCCCTCGCCTGGGGACTCTGGGACCAGGCCGGCGGCATGGGCGGCACCCTCACACGGACCGACCTGGACCGGCTCGCCGACACCGGAACGGCCGCCATCACGGCCGAGCAGGGCCTCGCCGCCTTCGACGCCGCGCTCGGCCACCACCGGCCCGCGCTCCTCGCCGTGCCGATGAACACCACCGCCCTCCGGGCCCGCGCCAAGAGCGGCTCACTCGCTCCGCTCCTGCGGGGCCTGGTCCGTACACCGGTGCGCCGGGCCGCGGCCGCCCGGGCCGGGGCGGCCGGTGCCACCTCGCTCGCCCAGCGCCTCGCCACGCTGTCGACCGCCGAGCAGGACCGGCTGCTGCTGGACCTGGTCCGGGAGGAGGTCGCCGCCGTACTCGGCCGGTCCGACGCCGCCGTGCTGGACCCGAGCCGGACCTTCACCACCCTCGGCTTCGACTCGCTGTCCGCCGTCGAGCTGCGCAACCGGCTCGGCGCCGCCACCGGACAGCGGCTCACCCCGACCCTGATCTTCGACCACCCCACCCCCGGCGCGCTCGCCACCCACCTGCGCGACACGCTGCTCGGCACCCAGGCCGCGGCGGCGGCCCCGGCCACCAAGGCCACCACGGGTGACGGTGCCGACGAGGCCATCGCCATCGTCTCCATGGGCTGCCGCTTCCCCGGCGGGATCACCACACCGGAAGACCTCTGGCAGCTCGTGAAGGACGGCGTGGACACCGTCGGCGGCTTCCCGGAGAACCGCGGCTGGGACCTCGACGGCCTTTACGACCCCGACCCGGAGGCCACCGGCACCTCGTACACCCGGCAGGGCGCCTTCCTGCGCGACGCCGACACCTTCGACGCCGACTTCTTCGGCATCAACCCGCGTGAGGCGCTTGCCATGGACCCGCAGCAGCGCCTGCTGCTGGAAACGGCCTGGGAGACGCTCGAACGCGCCGGGATCGACCCGGACCAACTGCGCGGCAGCGACACCGGAGTCTTCGCGGGCGTCATCACGGGCGACTACGTGACCCGGCTGGACCGGCTCCCCGAGGGCCTGGAGGGCTACGTCTCCACCGGCACCACCACCAGCGTCGCTTCCGGCCGGGTCTCCTACACCCTCGGCCTGGAGGGCCCGGCGCTGACCGTGGACACGGCCTGCTCGTCCTCCCTGGTCGCCCTTCACCTGGCGGCGCAGGCGCTGCGGCGGGGCGAGTGCTCGCTCGCCCTGGCGGGCGGTGCGACGGTGATGGCGGGCCCCATCAACTTCGTGGAGTTCTCGCGGCAACGCGCCCTGTCGCCCGACGGCCGCTGCAAGGCGTTCTCCTCCACGGCCGACGGCACCGGATGGGGCGAGGGCGTGGGCCTGGTCCTCCTGGAGAGGCTTTCCGACGCACAGGCCAACGGACATCAGGTGCTGGCCGTCCTCCGGGGTTCGGCGACGAACCAGGACGGTGCCAGCAACGGTCTGACCGCCCCCAGCGGCCCCTCGCAGCAGCGGGTGATCCGGCAGGCCCTCGCCGACGCCGGCCTGACCGGCGCGGACGTCGACGTCGTCGACGCGCACGGGACGGGCACCAAGCTCGGCGACCCCATCGAGGCGCAGGCCCTGATCGCCACCTACGGGCAGGAGCGGACCCCCGAACAGCCCCTGTGGCTGGGGTCGTTGAAGTCCAACATCGGGCACACCCTGGCCGCCGCCGGTGTCGCCGGCGTCATCAAGATGGTGCAGGCCATGCGGCACGGGGTGCTGCCCCGCACGCTGCACGTGGACGAGCCGACTCCGCACGTCGACTGGGAGGCAGGCGCGGTCGCGCTGCTGACCCGGGAACAGCCGTGGCCCGAGCTGGACCGCCCGCGCCGCGCCGCTGTCTCGTCCTTCGGCTTCAGCGGGACGAACGCCCACGTGATCCTGGAGCAGGCTCCCGAGGTTCCGGCGGCGGACGAGCGCGCCGTGCCCGTGGCCGACGGGATCGCGCCGTGGGTGATCGCGGCGAAGAGCCCGGCCGCTCTGCGTGAACAGGCCACGCGGCTCGCGGCGTTCGCCGACAGATACCCGGAGGCGGCCGTGTCCGAGGTGGGCGCCGCGCTGGTGGCCACGCGTACGCCCTTCGCGCACCGGGCGGTCGCCGTCGGCAAGGACCGCGAGGAACTGCTCCGGTCGGTACGTGAACTGGCCGCCGGCGACCAGAGCGCGGCCGCCGTGACCGGTGAGGTCGCGGGGGGCAAGACCGTGTTCGTCTTCCCGGGCCAGGGTTCGCAGTGGGTGGGCATGGCGGCGGGCCTGTTCGAGGCGTCGCCCGCGTTCCGGGCGCGTCTTGAGGAGTGCGCGCGTGCCTTGTCCGCGTACACGGACTGGGATCTGCTGGCTGTGCTGCTGGAGGGCGATCCGGAAGGCCTGCTGGAACGGGTGGATGTGATCCAGCCCGCGCTGTGGGCGGTCATGGTGTCCCTCGCCGAGGTGTGGCGTTCTTACGGGGTCGTCCCGGACGCGGTCGTGGGTCACTCGCAGGGCGAGATCGCGGCGGCTGTCGTCTCGGGGGCGCTGTCCTTGGAGGACGGTGCTCTGGTGGTGGCTCTGCGGAGCCGGGCGATCAAGGCCCTGGCGGGCCGGGGCGGCATGCTCTCGGTCGCGCTGCCTGCCGACGCGGTGCGTCCGTATCTGACGCGGTGGGCGGACGATCTGGGTGTGGCCACGGTCAACGGCCCTTCGTCCACGGTCGTGTCGGGCACGGACAGTGCTCTGGACGAGCTGGTCGCGGTGCTTCGCGCGGACGGGGTGCGCTCGCGCCGTATCGCGGTGGACTACGCCTCGCACTCTCCGCACGTGGAGTCCATCCAGGCCGAACTGGCGCAGCTCCTGGCCCCGGTTGCTCCCCGGGTGCCGGAGATCCCGTTCTACTCCACCGTCACGAACGAAGTGATCGACAGCGCGGCACTGGACGCGGAGTACTGGTACCAGAACCTGCGCCGGACCGTGGAGTTCGAGAAGACGACCCGGGCCCTGCTCGCGGACGGTTTCACGACGTTCATCGAGTCCAGCGCCCACCCGGTCCTGACGATCGGCCTTCAGGAGACCTTCGAGGCCGCCGGTGCGGTCGCGGCGCTCGCCGTGCCGTCACTCCGCCGGGACGAGGGCGGGCTTGAGCGGTTCCTGCTCTCCCTGGGCCAGGCGTGGACCCACGGCGTCCCCGTCGACTGGACCACGGCCCTCCCCGAGCCTCAGCACCCGCTCGACCTGCCCACGTACGCCTTCCAGCGCACCCGCTACTGGCTGGAGTCCGGCACCACCACCGGCGACGTCTCGACCGCCGGTCTCGCCGCCACCACGCACCCCCTTCTCGGAGCGGCCGTGGCCGTGGCCGGGTCGGAGACGGTGCTGTTCACCGGTCGGCTGTCCCTGGCCACCCATCCGTGGCTCGCCGACCACACGGTCGCCGGCACGGTCCTGCTGCCCGGCGCGGCCTTTGCCGACCTCGCCCTGTTCGCCGCGGCCCAGTGCGAGGGGGGCGCCGTCAACGACCTGGTCCTGCATGCCCCGCTCGCCCTCCCGGCGACCGGAGCCGTGCAGATCCAGCTCACCGTTGACGGTCCGGACTCCTCCGGCCGCCGCGAACTCTCCGTCCACGCCCGCCCCGAGACCTCCTCCGACGCCGATGCCGCCGAGTGGACCCTGCACGCCCAGGGCCTCCTCGTGGCCGAGGCACCCGCTCGCCCGGCACCCGCCGGCTCCGACTGGCCTCCGGCCGGGGCCACTCCGGTGGACCTCGCCGACGCCTACGGGCACCTCGCCGACCAGGGATACGAGTACGGCCCCGCCTTCCAGGGCCTGACCGCTCTCTGGCAGAGCGGCGGAACGCTGTACGCCGAGGTCGAGCTCGCTCCCGGCACCGCCACCGCCGGGTACGCCCTGCACCCGGCGCTCCTCGACTCGGCCCTGCACCCGCTGGTCGTGACCGCCCTGGCCGAGGCCGGCGACGACGGCCTGCGGCTGCGCGTCCCGTACTCCTGGACCGGGCTGACGGCACCCGCCACCGCGCCGTCGACGCTGCGGGTGACGCTCGACCCGACCGGGGACGACACCGTCCGGCTGCTCTTCACCGACGTCTCGGGTGCTCCTCTCGGCGGTGTCGACACGCTCACCGTGCGGGCCGCCGACCAGGCCGCCCTCGCCGCGCTGCGCACCGACCGGCTGCCGCTGCACCACGTGCGCTGGGAGCCCGTCGAGCTGCCCGTCGCCGAGAGCGCCCCCGACCGGGCCGTGTGGCTCGGCGCCGATCCGGCGGGGCTTCGCGGCGCGCTCGGCATCGCCCAGCAGTCGTACGACGACATACGGGTTCTCGCGGCGGCCGTCGCCGGGGGCGGCACCGCTCCGCAGTACATTCTGACGACCCCGCCCGCCGACGCGGACCCGGGCACGGCCGTGTACCGGCTGCTGGAACTCGTCCAGTACTGGCTCGCCGAGGACGGCCTCGGCGGAAGCACACTCGTCTTCCTCAGCAGCGGAGCCGCCGACGGAACGGACCCGGTGGTGGCCGCCATGTGGGGGCTGCTCAGGGTCGTCGCCTCCGAGAACCCGGGCCGCGTCGTCCTCATCGACACCGGCACCGGCACCGCACGCGACACGCTGTCCGCCCTGGCCGCAGGGGAGCCCGAACTGCTCCTGAGTGCAGGAGCGGCGGCCCGCCCGCGGCTCGCCGCGATCCGTCCGGACCAGGCTGCCGAGGCCATCCGGTTCACCCCCGAGGGCACGGTCCTCATCACCGGCGGCACCGGAGCGCTCGGCGCGCTCTTCGCCCGCCACCTGGTCACCGCGTACGGAGTCCGCCACCTGCTGCTCACCAGTCGGCGCGGAGCACAGGCCCCCGGGGCCGACACGCTGCGGGCCGAACTCGAAGCCCTCGGCGCGACCGTCACCCTGGCCGCCTGCGACTCCGCCGACCGCGACGCCCTCGCCGCCCTCCTGGCCGACGTACCCACCGACCACCCCCTCACCGCGGTGATTCACACCGCGGGCGTCCTGGACGACGGCATCGTGCAGGGGCTGACCCGCGAACGCTTCGCAGCCGTGTGGCAGCCCAAGGCCGACGCGGCACGCCACCTGCACGAGCTGACCGCCGGCCTGGAACTGGACGCCTTCGTCCTCTTCTCCTCGCTGGCCGGCCAGGCGGGCAACGCAGGCCAGGCCAACTACGCGGCCGCCAACGCCTACCTCGACGCCCTGGCCGAACAGCGCCGGACCCAGGGCCTGTCCGCGGTCTCCCTGGTGTGGGGCCTGTGGGGCGAGACCTCGGGCGAAGGCACCGGGCTGGCCACCCGCCTCGACGCGGCGAGCCTGGCCCGGGCCGGACGCGGCGGCCTGCTGCCGCTGTCCGCCGCCGAAGGGCTCGGACTGTTCGACGCGGCGCTCGCCGTACCGGCCCCGGTACCGGTCGTGGCCCGCTTCGACCCGGCGGCGCTGCGCGCCCAGGCCGAGGCGGACACCCTGCCGGACCGGCTGCGCGGCCTGGCCCGTACGCCCGCCCGGCGCGCCGCCGGTGCGCAGACCACGGCCGAGACGGGGCTCACCGACCGGCTCACCGGACTGGCCCGCCCCGAACAGGAGGAGATCGTCCGGGAGTTGGTCCGTACGACCATCGCGGTCGTGCTCGGCCACGCCGACACGGCCCGGATCGAGGACGACCTGTCGTTCAAGTCCCTCGGCTTCGACTCCCTGACCGCCGTCGAACTGCGCAACCGGCTCGGCGCGGCCACCGGCCTCGCCCTGCCCTCCACCCTCGTCTTCGACCACCCGAACCCCCGCGAACTCACCGAGTACGTCCACAAGCTGGCCGAACCCGTCGTCGACAGGCAGCCCGTACTCGCCGACCTCGACCGGCTGGAGGCATCGCTCGGGAGCCTGGCCGCCGATGCCGGTGGCGACGAGCTGCGCCGCACCGTCGCGGCCCGGATGGAGGAGCTGCTCGCCGGCTGGGCGGGAGCGGCGGACGGCGCGGCGGCCCGGGACGCCGCCGACATCGAGTCCGCCTCCGCGACCGAGCTTCTCGACCTGATCGACCAGGAGTTCGGCGGGAGCTTGTAGCTCCCCAGCTCCCCAGCCACCGACCCCCGCCTCCGGCCGCAGCACCCGAACCGACCGACCCTTCACCACAGAACGGAACCGGAACCCATGACCAGCCTCAGCACGTGGAAAGAGCTCATCGCCGGCGACACCGACGAGGTCGTCCTCGCCGTCGACTTCGACGCCACAGGCCGTGGCGAGGCCCGCTTCAGCGACTTCGTCCCGCTCCTGGGAACCGGCTTCACCGTCTGGGAGACCCTGCCCGCGGCCGTGGCCTCCCGCCCCGACCTGCCCGCCGACGCGTACGTCAAGCAGTGGGTCGACGAGGTCCGCACCAGCGGCAAGCGGGTCAAGGCCGTCCTGGCGTTCTGCGCGGGCAGCGTCTACGCGGCCGCCATCGCCGAAGAGGTCGAGAAGTGGCAGGGCTCCTTCCCGCAGACGATCCTCTTCGACCCGGAGCGGGCCGCGGCCGCCAGCATGTACTGGCAGTTCCACAAGGCCGTCGGCCAGATGGAACCCGCCGTCGGCGCCGCCGAGGTCGGCCGCGTCCAGGACTCGGCGCAGCGCGCCCAGGAGACCTGCGTGAGCCTCGGCGACCTCGCCCGCCGGCTCCTCCTGCTCTACCACGCCCTCGCCCAGACGGCCTGCGACAAGCTCGGCCTGGACGACCGGCGCCGCGCGGAGATGACGGAGACCGCGGGCGCCTTCCTCACCTACCTCTCGACCGCCGAGCAGATCGAACCGGCGGCCGCCTGGCTGCGCTCCACGGCCATCACCTCCGCCACCGCGACCAGCGGACTCAACGGGTTCCGCATGCTCAACCCGGACCACAAGGCCGCCCTCGTCGCGGACGAGCTCCGCTTCGACACCCCGCACGTGGAGCTGCTCAGCAGCCCCGTGGTCGCCCAGGCCGTCACCGAGCTCCTGCTCGCTTCCTGACCCCGCGCGCACGGCCGGCCGTACTCCCTCTCCCAGGTCACAGACAGGAATCCGGAATGCTCACCTCAGCCCAGATCCCGGGGAACGGCCCGGCCCACGCCGTACTCACGGCGGCCAGCCGCAAGGAGCAGGCGCTGTGGCTGCTCGAAAAGCTCGTCCCCTCCGGTGCCGTCAACAACCTCTCGGTCGTCTTCACCACCGAGGAGCCGTTGGGGGAGTGGGAGCTGCAGCAGACCCTGGACGCCCTGGTACGGAGGCACCCGGCGCTGCGCACGGTCTTCCACGGTACGGACGGCGGACTCGTCAAGCAGACCGTCCCGGCCGACCGGTTCGCCGCCACCGTCAGCACCATGGCGGTCGCGGCCGGCGGCACCGACGCGGCGGTGGCCGCGCTCGTCGCCAGGCCCTTCACGTTCGACGGGCAGCCGCTGCTGCGCGCCGGGCACCTCCAGGGCCCGGAGGGGGACGTCTTCTGCCTGGTCGTCCACCACATCGTCTTCGACACCGTCTCCGCCGCGATCCTGCTCGACGAGTTCACCCGCGTCTACGAGGCCGTCGCCGCCGGTCTCGACGTGCCCGAGGACCTCGCCGCCCCCCAGCCGGCCCTCGCCACCGCCGCCCCCACCGACGAGAGCCTCGCCTACTGGCGCGAGCACCTGAAGGACTTCGACCCCTCGGCCCTCGGACTGGACTGCGGCACCGAGGACCGGCCCGACCCCACGCTGACCGGCGACTCGGTCCTGCACACCCTGTCCGCCGAGGCCCACGAGGCCGTCCGCCGCCTCCAGCGGGAAGTACGGGCCCCCGAAGCCGTCGTCCTCCTCGCCGCCTACTACCTGCTGCTCGCCCGGCACGGCGCCGGACCCGACCTCGTCGTCGGCTCGCCCGCCAACGTCCGCCCCGCCGACGCCGCCGGAACCGTCGGCTACCACGTCAACACCCTCCCCCTGCGCGCCCGGGTCGACATGGGCGCCGGCTTCCGGACCCTCGCCGCCGAGGCCCGGGAAGCCTTCTTCGGCGCCATCACCCACGCCGACGTGCCGGTGGACCTCCTGCTTCCGGAGATCGAGCACACCGGCGCGACCTGGCGCAACACCGTCTTCCGGCACCTGTTCAACTACGTGCCCAACGCCGGGCTGACCAGCTTCGACATCGACGGCGTCCCCGCCCGGCGGCTGCTCGTGGAGAACGGCTACAGCAAGTTCGACCTGGAATTCTTCTTCCTCGCCTCGCCCGAGGAGATCCGCGTCCGCGGCGTCTTCTACACCGAGGTCCTCTCCCGCGACGACACCGAATTCCTGCTGGAACGCTACGACGCCCTGCTCGTCGCCCTGGGACAGGACCCCGACCGCCCGCTCGGCGAACTGCCCCTGCACGGCGCGCGGGACCGGGCCGTCATCGACGCCGCCAACGCCACCGGCACCGAGGTCACCCCCGCCACCCTGCTGGAGGCCGTCGCCGCCACGGTCGCCACCAGTCCCGGCGCCGTCGCCATCGAGGACGGCGCGCACACCACGACCTACCAGCAGCTGTGGGACACCGCGCTCGCCGACCGGGACCTGCTGCGCGCCGCCGGAGCCCGCCCCGGCGACATCGTCGCGCTCGCCGCCCGACGCGGCCCGCAACTCGCCGCCGCCGTCCTCGGAGCCTGGCTCGCGGGCACCGCCTACCTCGCCCTGGACCCCGACCACCCGGCCCAGCGCACCGCCTACCTGCTGGAGGACTCCGGCGCCGCCGTGGTCCTAGCCGCGCCCGGCATCGACGTGGCCGCCGGGTCCGCCGTTACCGTGGAACCCATGGCGGCCGTGCCCCCCGCCGCGCCA
This sequence comes from Streptomyces sp. CB01249, assembly GCF_001905735.1. Classification (GTDB taxonomy): domain Bacteria; phylum Actinomycetota; class Actinomycetes; order Streptomycetales; family Streptomycetaceae; genus Streptomyces. Next base: position 116,382 of record NZ_LISW01000010.1, on the reverse strand, counting down.
CACCAGGGCGCGGACCCGACCGTCGACGAGCCGGTGGAGCTCCCCGGCCCCGACGACACCGCCTTCCTCATCTACACCTCGGGCTCCACCGGCAAGCCCAAGGGCACCGTCATCACCCACCGGGGCGCCGCCAACGTCATCCACCACTTCCGCCACGAACTGGGCGCCGGTGCCGCCGATGTGACGCTGTGGCTGACCACCTTCACCTTCGACATCTCCGCCCTGGAGCTCTTCCTCCCCCTCGTCACCGGCGGCCGGATCGCCGTCGCCCCCGAAGCGGCCCGCAGCGACGGCCAGGCCCTCCTGGACGTCCTCGAACGCCACGACGTCGGCATCATCCAGGCCACCCCCACCACCTGGCGGCTCATCGCGGACAAGGCGGGCCACTGGCTGGCCGGCCGACGCGGCGTCACCGGCGGCGAACCGATGCCGCCCGTGCTCGCCCGCCGTATCACCGCCGCAGGCTGCACCCTGCGCAACGCCTACGCCCCCTCCGAGACCACCATCTACTCCACCTGCGGCACCGTCCCCGACGGCGCCACCGCCATCGACATCGGCCGCCCCATGAACAACACCCGGGCCTTCATCACCGACCCGGACGGGCGCGAACTGCCCGTCGGCGTCCGCGGCGAACTCTGCATCGCCGGCACCGGGGTCGCCCTCGGCTACCACGGCCGCCCCGAGCTGACCGCCGAACGCTTCGCCACCCACCCCGCATACGGCCGCCACTACCGCACCGGCGACCTCGCCTGCTGGCTCCCCGACGGACGCCTCGCCCTGCACGGCCGCGCCGACCGCCAGGTCAAGCTGCGCGGCAACCGCATCGAACTCGGCGAGGTGGAAGCCGTACTCCTGGAACACCCGCAGGTACGCGGAGTGGCCGTCGTCGTCGACGAGGACGCCCCCGGCGGGCCGCTGCTCGTCGCCTTCGTCGAGCCCGCCCAGGACACCGGCCCGGCCGCCCTCGCCGACCTGCTGTGGGAACACGCCCGGGCGGGCCTGCCCGGCGCCGCCGTCCCCCAGGAATTCCTGGCCGTCGAGACGTTCCCGACCACCGTCAGCCAGAAGACCGACTACCTGGCCCTCAAGCGCCTCGCCGGCCGGCTCCGCGACGAACGCGGCACGGGCACCGGCGACACCACCCACCAGGGCGACGAGCTCACCGTCGCGCTCATCGCCCTCTGGCAGCAGCTCCTGGAACGCACGGACATCGACGCCGACGCCAACTTCTTCGCGCACGGCGGCCACTCGCTGCTCGGCGCCCAGCTCGTCCAACGGGTCGAGGACACCACCGGAACGACCCTCGCCATGGCCGACCTGTACGCCGACCCGACACCCGCCCGGCTCGCGGCACGCATCCGCAAGACGAACAACCAGTGACGCACCACCCACAAGGGAAGGGGGAGACATGACGACCGCGACCGGCGAAGACGCCAGGCTGCTCGACTACCTCAAGCGGATGACGATCGATCTGCGCGAGGCCCGGCAGCACATCAGGGACCTGGAGGACCGGCATCACGAGCCCATCGCCGTCGTCGGCATGGCCTGCGCCTACCCCGGGGGCGTCGCCGGACCCGACGACCTCTGGGACCTGGTCGCCTCCGGCACCGACGCCGTCGGAGACTTTCCGGCCGACCGGGGCTGGGACCTCGACGCCCTCTACGACCCCGACCCCGAGTCCCCCGGCACCTGCTACACGCGCCACGGCGGCTTCCTGCCCGAAGCCGCCTCGTTCGACGCCGGGCTCTTCGGGATCACCCCCAAGGAAGCGCTCACCATCGACCCCCAGCAGCGCCTGCTGCTCGAACACGCCTGGGCGGCCGTCGAACAGGCCGGTGTCGACCCCCGGTCCCTGCGCGGCAGCCGCACCGGGGTCTTCGTCGGCGTCATGTACAACGACTACGGTGCACGGCTGAACCCCGCCCCCGAGGGCTTCGAGGGCTACATCGGCAGCGGCAGCGCCGCCAGCGTCGCCTCCGGCCGCATCTCGTACACCCTCGGCCTGCACGGACCCGCCCTCACCGTGGACACCGCCTGCTCCTCCTCGCTGGTCTCCCTGCACCTCGCCGTCCAGTCGCTGCGCCGCGGCGAGTGCGCCTCCGCCCTCGCGGGCGGCGTCACGGTCATGGCCACCCCCACCGTCTTCACCGAGTTCGCCCGCCAGCGCGGGCTGAGCACGGACGGCCGCTGCCGGTCCTTCTCCGCCGAGGCCGACGGCACCGGCTGGGCCGAGGGCGTCGGCGTCCTCTACCTCGAACGCCTCTCGGACGCCCGGAAGGCCGGGCACCCCGTCCTCGCCGTCATCCGGGGCAGCGCCGTCAACCAGGACGGCGCCAGCAACGGCCTGACCGCCCCCAACGGTCCCGCCCAGGAGCGGGTCATCCAGGAGGCCCTGGCCGACGCCCGGCTCACCCCCGGCGAGGTCGACGCCGTCGAGGCCCACGGCACCGCCACCACCCTCGGCGACCCCGTCGAGGGCCAGGCCATCCAGGCCGCCTACGGCCCCGGACGGGAGCCCGGCCGCCCGCTGCGCCTCGGCTCCCTCAAGTCCAACATCGGACACAGCCAGGCCGCCGCGGGCGTCGGCGGCGTCATCAAGACCGTCATGGCCCTGCGCCACCAGCTCCTGCCGCGCACCCTGCACGCCGAGAACCCGACCTCCCACATCGACTGGAGCTCCGGCAGCGTCGCCCTGCTCCAGGAACCCGTCGCCTGGCCGCGCGACCCGGCACGGCCGCGCCGCGCCGGAGTCTCCTCCTTCGGCATCAGCGGCACCAACGCCCATGTGATCGTGGAGGAGGCCCCGCAGGAAGACGTACGCCCCGCCGCCCGCGACACCGCCGTCGCCTGGCCGCTCGCCGCCCGCACCCCCAAGGCGCTGCGCGACCAGGCCGCCCGCCTCGCCGCGCACCTGCACCGCACCCCCACCGCCACCGTCGACGTCGCCCACACCCTGGCCACCGGCCGCACCCCCTTCGCCCACCGGGCCGTACTCGTCGGCAGCGAGCCCGCCCAGCTGATCCAGGGCCTGGAGAAGCTCGCCCGCGGCGCCGGTGCCGCCGGACTCACCAAGGGCGCCCCCGACCCGGCCGCGAAGGCGCCGCTGGCCGTGGTGTTCTCCGGGCAGGGCTCCCAGCGGCCCGGCATGGGCGGCGAGCTGTACGCCCGCTTCCCCGCGTTCGCCCAGGCCTTCGACAAGGTTTGCGCGGAGCTCGACCGCCACCTCGACATCCCCCTGCGTACGGTGCTCCTCGGCGAGGACCCCGCGGTCGACGGCGAACTCGTCCACCAGACCGCCTACACGCAGGCGGGCATCTTCGCCGTCGAGGTGGCCCTGTACCGCCTGCTCGAACACTTCGGCGTCACCCCGGACTACGTCTCCGGCCACTCCGTCGGCGAACTCGCGGCCGCCCATGTCGCCGGGGTCTGGTCACTGTCCGACGCGGCGGCCCTCGTCGCCGCCCGGGGCCGCCTCATGCAGGCCCAGCCCGGCGGCGGCGCCATGCTGGCCGTCGAGGCGACCGCCGCCGAGGCGGAACCGCTCCTCGCGGGCCGGGAGCACGAGGTCTCCCTCGCCGCCGAGAACGGCCCCTCCTCCGTGGTGCTCTCCGGTGACCCCGAAGCCGTACGGGAGATCGGCGCCGCCTTCACCGCGCAGGGCCGCCGCACCAAGCTGCTCAAGGTCAGCCACGCCTTCCACTCCCCGCACATGGACGGCATGCTCGCCGAGTTCGAGACCGTCGCCCAGCAGCTCATCTACCACCGGCCGAGCATTCCCGTCGTCTCCAACCTCACCGGGGACGTCGCCGGGGACGAACTTCTTACCCCCGGCTACTGGGCCGACCACGTCCGCCGCCCCGTCCGCTTCGCCTCCGGCATCCGCCGACAGGCCGAACTGGGCGTCGCCACCTTCCTGGAGGCCGGCCCGGACAGCGTCCTGACCTCGATGATCACCGAGATCCTCGCGGACACCCCCGACAGCGCCCGCGCCGGAGTCATCGCGCTGGCCCGCCGCGACCAGGACGAACCCCTCGCCTTCCTGACCGCCCTGGCCCGCCTGCACGTCGGCGGCCGCTCCGTGCACTGGCCGGCCGCGACGGCCGGCGCGGCCCCTCGTACGGTCGCCCTTCCCCCGTACGCCTTCCAGCACCGCCGGTACTGGCTCGACGAGGTCGCGCCCCGGGCCACCGCCGGTCCCGGTCGCGCCCGCACCGATACCGCGGTGCCGGTGCCCGCGGACGAGGTCCCCGAGGACAGCGCACCGTCCACCGCGGCCCGTCTGGCGGCGACCCCGGCGGCGGACCGCCCCGCGCTCATCCTGGCCGCCGTACTGGAGGTCGCGGCCGAGGTGATGGGCCTCGACTCACCGTCCGAGGTGAACGTCGAGACCCCGCTGCTGGAGCTGGGCTTCACCTCCCTGATGGCGGTCGACCTCCGCAACAAGGTCATCGAGTCGACCGGTGTCGACCTGCCCGCCACGGTCGTCTACGACCACCCCACTTTCGAAGCGCTGGCGAGCTATGTGGACTCGCTCATGAACACGGATCGAGGCTGAACCAGATGAACGAGTCCATGGCCATTGCCGTTGTCGGAATGTCGTGCCGATTCCCGGGTGCTGAGGGTGGCCCGGGGGAGTTCTGGGAGGGGCTGGTCGGTGGGCTCGATGCGGTGGGTGAGGTGCCTTCGGACCGTTGGGACGGTGAGGGTTTTCATGATCCTGATCCGTCGGTGGCGGGGAAGTCGGTGGCTCGGCGTGCGGGGTTTTTGAGTCGGGTTGATGGTTTTGATGCGCGGTTCTTCGGTATTTCGCCGCGTGAGGCTGTGGCGATGGATCCGCAGCAGCGGTTGGTGTTGGAGTTGGCGTGGGAGGCGTTCGAGGACGCTGGTGTGGTGGCGGGTTCGGTGCGTGGGTCCGCTGCGGGTGTGTTTGTTGGGGCGATGGCGGATGATTATGCGGTTTTGGCGCGTCGGGGTGGTGTGGAGGGGATTGGTGCTTTCACGTCGACGGGTCTTGCGCGGAGTGTGATCGCGAATCGGGTGTCGTTTTTGTTGGGTTTGACGGGTCCGTCGTTGGTGGTGGATTCGGGTCAGTCGTCGGCGTTGGTGGCGGTGCATCAGGCGTGTGAGGCGTTGCGTCGTGGTGAGGTGTCGTTGGCGTTGGCGGGTGGGGTGAATTTGATGCTGGCGCCGGAGTCTTCGGTGGCGGTGTCGAAGTTCGGTGGGTTGTCGCCGGATGGGCGTGCGTTTGTTTTCGATGGTCGGGCGAATGGTTATGTGCGGGGTGAGGGTGGGGGTCTTGTTGTTCTGAAGCGGCTGGAGGATGCGGTCGCTGATGGTGATGATGTGGTGTGTGTGATCGCGGGTGGTGCGGTCAACAATGATGGTGGTGGTGATGGTCTGACGGCTCCTCGGGTGGAGGGTCAGGCCGGGGTGTTGCGGCTTGCGTGTGAGCGTGCGGGTGTGGCGCCGGGCGAGGTCGGTTACGTGGAGCTGCACGGAACCGGAACCGCGTTGGGTGACCCGGTCGAGGCTGCGGCGCTGGGAATGGTGCTGGGGAATGCCCCCGGGCGCGCCGAGCCTTTGGTGGTGGGTTCGGCGAAGACGAATGTCGGGCATTTGGAGGGTGCTGCGGGGATTGTCGGTCTGATCAAGGCCGCGATGTCGGTGCGGTATGGGGTGGTGCCGGCGAGTCTGCATTTCGAGTCGGCGAATCCGGCGATTGATCTTGATGGATTGAATCTGCGGGTCCAGACATCGACGGGTGTGTGGGAGGGGTCCCGTATTGCGGGTGTGTCGTCCTTCGGGATGGGCGGGACGAACTGCCACCTGATTCTTCGCCCGGCACCCGAGAGGGCCCCTGTCGTGGAGGGTGCGGACCCGGTCCTGGTGCCGTGGGTGGTGTCGGGCCGCAGCGCGGAGGCGCTGCGCGCGCAGGCGGGGAAGCTTGCGGAATTCGTACGCGGCTCTGACGCGTCGCTGCTCGATATCGGGTACTCGCTCGCCTCGTCGCGCACGGTTTTCGAGCACCGTGCGGTGGTCGTGGGCGCGGACCGCGAGGAGCTGGTCACGGGTCTGGAGAAGGTTCGTGCTGCGGGTGCGGTAGGTGCTGCGGGGACGGCGTTCTTGTTCACGGGGCAGGGGTGCCAGCGGGCGGGGATGGGCCGGGAGCTGTATGAGGCGTTCCCGGTGTTCGCGGAGGCGTTCGATGCGGCGTGTGCGTACCTGGACGGGCATCTGGGCCGGTCGTTGAAGGATGTGGTGTTCGGGGGTGATCCGGTTCTGGATCAGACCCGGTTCACGCAGGCCGCGTTGTTCGCGCTTGAGTCGGCTCTGTTCACGTTGGTGTCGTCGTTCGGGGTGCGTCCGGATGCGCTGATCGGTCACTCGATCGGTGAGGTGACCGCCGCCTACGCAGCGGGAGTGTTCTCGCTTAAGGACGCGTGTGCGCTGGTCGCGGTACGAGGCCGGCTGATGCAGGCCGCGCGTGCGGGCGGTGCGATGCTCGCCATCGCCGCCCCCGAAGCCGATGTCCTGCCCGAGCTGGGTGACGGCGTGTCTCTCGCTGCGGTGAACGGTCCCGCAGCGGTCGTGGTCTCTGGTGACGCGGATGCGGTCGGGGTCCTGGAGGAGCTGTTCCGGGGGCGGGGCGTGAAGGTCAAGCGCCTCACGGTGTCCCACGCGTTCCACTCGGCGCACATGGACACGGCCCTGGCGGAGTTCGAGCAGGAGATCGGCTCTCTCACGTTCAACGAGCCGCACATCACCGTCATATCGAACGTCACCGGGCAGGTCGCCGACGAACTGACCAGCCCCGCTTACTGGGCCCGCCAGATCCGTGCGGCGGTGCGTTTCGATGACGGCATCCGCACGCTGGACGCCCAGGGCATCACCACCTACCTCGAACTCGGTCCGGACCCGGTTCTGACCTCCCTCGTTCAGAACACCCTGGACACCCCGACTGCCGCCTCGGCACTCAAGAGCGAGCGTGACGAGGCCAAAACGCTGCTGCGGGCCCTGGGCACCGCCTACTCCGGCGGGACCGACGTCGACTGGGCCGTTCTCCTGCCCGGCGGCAACCGGGTCAAGCTCCCCACGTACGCCTTCCAGCGCAAGCGCTACTGGATCGACGTCCCCGACGCCCCCCAGGCGTCCCCCGCCTCCGCCCCCCAGCAGGAGGCCGACGAGGCCGAGGCGGACGGGACGACCTGGGCCGGCAGGCTGCGCGGGCTGAACGAGAAGCAGCGGGAGTCGCTGATCGCGGACCTCATCTGCCGCCACACCGCAGAGGTGCTGGAGTACGACGCGACCGACGTGCTCGACCCCGCCCTGCCCTTCAAGGAACTGGGCCACAACTCCCTGTCGTCTGTCGAGCTGCGCAGTCGCCTGGCCGCCGACCTCGGCATCGCTCTGCCGTCCTCGCTCGTCTACGACTACCCGACGCCGCTCGTGCTGGCCCGCCACATCGTGACGGCGCTGCTCGGCACCAGCGATGCGCTCGACCTCCCCGACGCCGTTTCTGCCGCTGGCTCCGACGAGCCGTTGGCGATCGTGGGCATGGCGTGCCGCTATCCGGGTGGAGTGGTCTCCCCGGAAGGGCTGTGGGGGCTGGTCGCTGAAGGCCGGGACGCGATCGGGGACTGGCCGGAGGACCGTGGCTGGGATCTTGAGGGGCTGTACGACACCGAGCGTGGTGTGCCGGGCAAGTCGTATGCGCGGTATGGCGGCTTCTTGCAGGGGGTGGACGGGTTCGACGCGGAGTTCTTCGGGATCTCGCCGCGTGAGGCGCTTGCCATGGACCCGCAGCAGCGTCTGCTGCTGGAAACGGCCTGGGAGGCGCTGGAGCGTTCCGGGATTGTTCCGCAGTCGCTCAAGGGCAGTCGGACGGGCGTGTTCGTCGGTGCGATGACGGGGGAGTACGGGCCCCGTCTGGCCGAGCCGGTTGCGGGCACGGAGGGGTACCTCCTGACAGGCAATACAGCGAGTGTCGCTTCGGGCCGTATCTCTTACACCCTCGGCCTGGAAGGCCCGGCGGTCACGGTCGATACGGCGTGCTCGGCTTCTCTGGTCGCTCTGCACCTGGCGGCTCAGTCGTTGCGCACTGGCGAGTGCTCGCTCGCGCTGGCCGGTGGTGCGACGGTGATGTCGTCGCCGGGGATGTTCGTGGAGTTCTCGCGGCAGCAGGGGTTGTCGCAGGACGGCCGGTGCAAGGCGTTCTCCGCGAGCGCGGACGGTACGGCCTGGGGCGAGGGCGCGGGCGTCCTCCTCTTGGAGCGGCTGTCCGATGCCCAGGCCAACGGCCACCCGGTTCTCGCTCTCATCAAGGGTTCGGCGATCAACCAGGACGGTGCGAGCAACGGGCTCAGCGCCCCGAACGGCCCGTCCCAGCAGCGTGTGATCCGTCAGGCCCTGGCTAATGCGGGACTGAGCGGCACGGACGTCGACGTCGTGGAGGCGCACGGGACGGGTACCAAGCTCGGTGACCCGATCGAGGCGCAGGCCCTGATCGCGACGTACGGGCAGGAGCGGACCCCCGAACAGCCCCTGTGGCTGGGTTCGTTGAAGTCCAACATCGGGCACACCATGGCCGCCGCCGGTGTCGGCGGTGTGATCAAGATGGTCATGGCGATGCGTCAGGGAATCCTCCCGCAGACGCTGAATGTCACCGACCCGACGTCGCACGTGGACTGGTCCGAGGGATCGGTCGAGCTGCTGACCGAGCAGCGGCCGTGGCCCGAGGTGGACCGCCCGCGCCGCGCGGCCGTGTCCTCCTTCGGCATCTCCGGCACGAACGCCCACATGATTTTGGAGCAGGCCCCGGAGGCTTCGCTGCCGGAGCCTTCCGCCGGTGGTGCGGTGCCGTGGATCCTGTCCGGCCGGACCGAGGAGGCCCTGCGCGATCAGGTGGCCCGTCTGACGGAGTTCGTGGAGCACGCCCCCGAGCTCACGCCCAATGCCATCGCGACCGCGCTGGCCTCGCACCGCACGGCGTTCGGACAGCGGAAGGTGGTGGTCGGCAGCACCCGGCAGGAACTGCTGGACGCTCTGAGTGCGGACGCCGGCGCCTCGGGCGAGGCGGTCACGGGCCGCACGGTGTTCGTGTTCCCGGGTCAGGGCTCTCAGTGGATCGGTATGGCGACGGGTCTGTTCGAGGCGTCGCCGGCGTTCCGGGCCCGGCTCGAAGACTGTGCGCGTGTCCTGTCCGCGTACACGGACTGGGATCTGCTGCCGGTCCTGCTTCAGGGCGATCCGGAAGGCCTGCTGGAACGGGTGGACGTGATCCAGCCCGCGCTGTGGGCGGTCATGGTCTCCCTCGCCGAGGCATGGCGTTCCTACGGAGTCGTGCCGGACGCCGTGGTCGGGCACTCGCAGGGTGAGATCGCGGCTGCTGTCGTCTCCGGTGCCCTCTCCTTGGAGGACGGCGCCCTGGTAGTGGCCTTGCGGAGCCGGGCCATCATCGCTCTGGCGGGCCGGGGCGGCATGCTCTCGGTCGCACTGCCCGCCGACGCGGTCCGCTCGTACCTGGTGCGGTGGCCGGACGACCTGAGTGTCGCCACGGTCAACGGCCCCTCCTCCACCGTGGTCTCAGGCACGGACAGTGCTCTGGACGAGCTGGTCGCGGTGCTCGACAAGGACGGGGTGCGTTCGCGTCGTATCGCGGTGGACTACGCCTCGCACTCTCCGCACGTGGAGTCGATCCGGGACGAGCTGGCGGATCTTCTGGCGCCGGTTGCTCCTCGGGTGCCGGAGATCCCGTTCTATTCGACCGTCACCAATGAGGTCGTGGACAGCGCGGTCCTGGACGCCGGGTACTGGTATCGGAACCTGCGTCAGACGGTCGAGTTCGAGAAGACGACGCGGGCCCTGCTCGCGGACGGTTTCACGACGTTCATCGAGTCCAGCGCCCACCCGGTCCTCACCATCGGCCTCCAGGAGACGTTCGAGGCCGCCGACGCGGTCGCGGCGCTCGCAGTGCCGTCGCTCCGCCGTGACGAAGGCGGCCTGGAACGGTTCCTGCTCTCCGTCGGTCAGGCGTGGACCCACGGCGTCCCCGTCGACTGGACGACAGCGCTCCCCGAGCCTCAGCGCCCTCTCGACCTGCCCACGTATGCCTTCCAGCGCACCCGCTACTGGCTCGACCCCGTCAAGACGACCGGCGACGTCTCCACCGCCGGGCTCACCACCGCCGCGCACCCGTTCCTGGGTGCCGTAGTCGACCTGGCCGGCTCCGACGGCACCGTCCTCACCGGGCGGCTCTCGCTGAAGTCGCACCCGTGGCTCGCCGACCACGCCGTGTCCGGCACGGTCCTGCTGCCCGGCACCGCCTTTGTCGACCTCGCGCTGCACGCGGCCGACGAGACCGGCTGCGAGGTCCTTGAAGAGCTCACCCTCCAAGCCCCCCTCGTCCTCACCGGTTCCGCTGCCGTCCTCCTGCGCGTCGAGGTCGGCGAGCCCGACGAGGACGGCCGCCGCAGCGTCGGCATCCACTCCCGCCCCGACACCGAGGGCGCCCTCTGGACCCGGCACGCCACCGGCGAACTCGGCCACGGCAGCACCCCCGGCGTGCCCGCCGACGTGGCGTGGCCCCCGGCCGGGGCGGTCCGGCTGGACACGAGCGCGCTGTACGAGGAGCTGGCGTCGGCCGGTTACGAGTACGGGCCGGTGTTCCAGGGCGTCCAGGCCGCATGGCGCAACGGCGACGACGTCTTTGCCGAGGTCGCCCTCGCCGAGGACCAGCACCAGGACGCCGACACCTTCGGCATTCACCCCGCCCTGCTCGACGCCACCCTTCACACCGCACTCCTCACCCCGGGCACCGAACTGCCCGCACCCCGGCTCCCCTTCGCCTGGTCCGGCATCCACCTCCACGCCACCGGCGCCACCACCGTCCGCGTCCACATCACCCCCACCCCCACCGACGGCATCACCCTCCGCATCACCGACACCACCGGACAACCCGTCGCCACCATCACCTCCCTCGCACTCCGCGAGGTGGACCCCGCCCAGCTGGGGCAGGGCTCCGGTGGCGCCGACGACGCGCTGTACCACCTGGACTGGACCCCGGTGCAGGCCGCCCAGGACACCGAAGCCCGGCCGTTCGTCGTCGTCGGGGACGGGCTCGCTTCCGTACAGGCCATGCGTTACGCGGACCTCACCGCTCTCCGCGACGCGCGGACGGACGGGGACTCCACCGACGCCCTGCTGTTCCTGACCGCGGACGGGACCGATGACCGGTGCACGCCGGACGCCGCCCGGGCCGCCGTCCACCAGGTGCTCACCGCGGTCCAGGAGTGGCTGGCCGAGGACCGGTTCGCCGATGCCCGCCTGGTCGTCGTGACGCAGGGGGCCGTCGCGACGGACTCCGCGACCGCGCCCGGGGCACCCGCGTACGCACCCGTCTGGGGCCTGCTGCGTACCGCCCAGACGGAGAACCCCGGACGCTTCGTCCTCGTGGACCTGGACGAGGAACCGGCCTCCGCTGCGGCACTGACGGCCGCACTCGGCTGCGGCGAGCCGCAGTTCGCCCTGCGTGCCGGCAAGGTGCTCGTCCCGCGCCTGGCCCGTGCGGCGGGGCGCGCCGACCTCCTGCTCCCCCCGGCCGGGGACGAGCCCTGGCACCTGGACGTCACCGCCCGCGGCACGCTGGAAGCTCTCGCCCTGGTGACCGGTGCCGAGGCGGCCGCCCCGCTCGGGCCGCTGGAGGTGCGGGTCGCGGTCCGGGCCGCCGGGCTCAACTTCCGTGACGTGTTGATCGCGCTCGGGGTCTACCCGGGCGAGGCGTCCATGGGCACCGAGGGCGCCGGTGTGATCACCGAGACCGGCGCGGACGTCACCGGTCTCGCCGTCGGCGACCGGGTCACCGGCATGCTGCCCGGCTCCTTCGGACCCGTATCGGTCGTGGACCACCGGCTCGTCGTACGTATCCCCGACGCGTGGTCGTACGAGGACGCGGCCGCCATGCCGATCGTCTTCGGCACCGCCTACTACAGCCTGGTCGAGCTCGCGGGACTGCGGTCCGGCGAGACCCTGCTCGTGCACGCCGCCGCCGGAGGAGTCGGCATGGCGGCCGTGCAGCTCGCCCGCCACCTGGGCGCCGAGGTCTACGGCACCGCCGGCCCCACCAAGTGGGACGCGCTGCGGGCCTCCGGCCTGGACGACGCCCACATCTCCTCCTCGCGCACCCTCGACTTCGAGGACCGGTTCCGGGAGGCGACGGACGGCCGCGGCATGGACGTCGTACTCGACTGCCTGGCTCGGGAGTTCGTGGACGCCTCGCTGCGGCTGCTGCCGCGCGGCGGCCGCTTCGTCGAGATGGGCAAGACCGACATCCGCGACGCGGACGAGGTCGCCGCCGCCCATCCCGGGGTGGCCTACCAGGCGTTCGACCTGATCGAGGTCGCGCACCGGGACCCCGAGAAGTTCCGGCGCATGCTGACCGAGATCGTCGCCCTCTTCGAGTCGGGCGCACTGCGCCACTCGCCGGTCCGTGCCTGGGACATCCGCCGGGCCCCGGAGGCCTTCCGCTTCCTGAGCCAGGCGCAGAACGTCGGCAAGATCGTCCTGACCGTGCCGCCCGCGCTCGACCCGGAGGGGACGGTCCTGATCACCGGTGGCACCGGCACTCTGGGCGCGCTCTTCGCCCGCCACCTGGTCACCGCGTACGGAGCCCGCCACCTCCTCCTGACCAGCCGCCGGGGGGACGGGGCACCCGGGGCCGACACCCTGCGGGCCGAACTCGAAGCCCTCGGTGCGACCGTCACCCTGGCCGCCTGCGATGTCGCCGACCGGGACGCGCTCGCCGCGCTCCTGGCCGCCGTGCCCACCGCCCACCCCCTCACCGCGGTCATCCACACCGCCGGTGCCCTGGACGACGGCACGGTCACCGCGCTCACCCCCGAACGCCTGGACACCGTCCTGCGTCCCAAGGCCGACGCCGCCTGGCACCTGCACGAGCTCACCCGGGACACCGACCTCGCCGCGTTCGTCCTCTTCTCCTCCGTCATGGGTGCCATCGGAGGCGCCGGCCAGGCCAACTACGCGTCCGCCAACACCTACCTGGACGCCCTCGCCGCGCACCGCCGGGCCGCCGGACTCCCCGCCACCTCACTGGCCTGGGGCTTCTGGGACCAGCGCAGCGAACTCACCGGTGACCTGGACGAGGCCGACCTCGCCCGCATGACGCGGGCCGGTCTGGTGCCCCTCGGCTCGTCCGAGGGCCTGGCCCTCTTCGACCGGGCGCTCACCGACCCCGGTGCCGCCCTGGTCCCGGCCCGTCTCGACCTCGCCCGGCTGCGTACCCAGGCCGACAGCGGCGCGCTGGCGCCCGTGCTCTCCGGACTCGTCCGCGCCCGAACGGCGCGCCGGTCCGCAGCGGCGGCCGCCGCGACCACCGGGGCCGCCGACCGCTTCGCCGGACTCACCGGCAGCGACCTGGACCGGGCCCTGCTGGACCTCGTACGGACCAACGCGGCGACCGTGCTGGGGCACTCCTCCCCGGCGTCGATCCGGCCCGACAGCAAGTTCAAGACGCTCGGGTTCGACTCCCTCTCCTCCGTCGAACTGCGCAACCGGCTCGGTGAGGCGACCAAGCTGCGCCTGTCGGCCACCGCCGTCTTCGACCATCCGACCCCGGACGCGATGGTCGCCCACCTGCGCGGCCTGCTCGGCGTCGAGGACACGACCGCGGCCCCGGCAGCCGTCCGTCAGGGCCCGCCGACCGACGGCGCCGGGACCGCCGACGACCCCATAGCCATCATCGGCCTCGGCTGCCGGCTCCCCGGCGGGGTGTCCTCTCCCGAGGACCTGTGGGAACTGCTCACCGCGGGCGCCGGCACCGCCGCCGACCTGCCCGACGACCGCGGCTGGGACCTGGAGGCCCTGTACGACGCCGACCCCGACCGCTCCCGCAAGAGCTATGTCCGCAAGGGCTCCTTCCTCTACGAGGCGGCCGAGTTCGACGCCGACTTCTTCGGGATCTCGCCGCGTGAGGCGCTTGCCATGGACCCGCAGCAGCGCCTGCTGCTGGAAACGGCCTGGGAGGCGTTCGAACGAGCGGGCATCCCGCCGGAGTCGGTGCAGGGCAGCCAGGCCGGAGTGTTCGTCGGCGCGCTCTTCCAGGAGTACGGCTCCCTCATGCACGAGGCATCGGAAGGAGTCGACGGCCTGCTGCTCACCGGCAAGACCACCAGCGTCATATCCGGCCGCCTCGCCTACTTCCTCGGCCTCGAAGGCCCCGCGATCACCGTGGACACGGCCTGCTCCTCCTCGCTGGTCGCCCTGCACCAGGCCGCGCAGTCGCTGCGCGGCGGGGAGTGCTCGCTCGCCGTCGCGGGCGGCGTCTCGGTGATGGCCACGCCCGGCATGTTCACCGAGTTCAGCCGCCAGCGCGGCCTGGCCACCGACGGCCGCATCAAGGCGTTCGCGGACGCGGCCGACGGGACGGCGTGGGGCGAGGGCGCGGGCGTCCTGCTGCTGGAACGGCTGTCGGATGCCCGGGCCAACGGCCACCCGGTCCTCGCTCTCATCAAGGGTTCGGCGGTCAATCAGGACGGTGCGAGCAACGGCCTCAGCGCCCCGAACGGCCCCTCCCAGCAGCGCGTCATCCGCCAGGCGCTGGCCAATGCCGGTCTGACGGGTACGGACGTCGACGTCGTGGACGCGCACGGTACGGGCACCAAGCTCGGCGACCCGATCGAGGCGCAGGCGCTGATCGCGACCTACGGTCAGGAGCACTCGGCCGAACAGCCGCTGTGGCTCGGCTCGCTGAAGTCCAACATCGGCCACACCATGGCCGCCTCCGGCGCGGCCGGCGTCATCAAGATGGTGCTGGCCCTGCGCGAGGGAGTCCTTCCGCAGACCCTGGGGGTCGACACGCCGACGTCGCACGTGGACTGGTCCCAGGGGTCGGTGGAGCTGCTGACCGAGCAGCGGCCGTGGCCGCAGCTGGAGCGTCCGCGCCGCGCGGCCGTGTCCTCCTTCGGCATCTCGGGCACGAACGCCCACATGATCCTGGAGCAGGCCCCGGAGCAGGAGTACCGGGCCGATACGGAGGCGCCGGCGAACGTGCCGTGGGTGGTCTCCGCGAAGAGTCCGTCGGCTCTGCGTGAGCAGGCGGTGCGGCTCGCGGGCTTCGTCGAGCGCAATCCGCAGGAGTCGGTCGGGGCGGTGGCTGCGGCCCTGGTCGACTCGCGTGAGCGTTTCGATCACCGGGCCGTGGTGCTCGGCAGCGGGCGCGCGGAGCTCCTTGCGGGCCTCGGCGCCCTGGCCGGGAGCGATGCGGCCGGCTCGGTGGTGACGGGCGAGGCGGTCACGGGGCGCACGGTGTTCGTCTTCCCGGGCCAGGGTTCGCAGTGGGTGGGCATGGCGGCGGGCCTGTTCGAGGCGTCGCCCGCGTTCCGGGCGCGGCTTGAGGAGTGCGCGCGTGCCTTGTCCGCGTACACGGACTGGGACCTGCTGCCGGTGCTGCTCCAGGGCGACCCCGAGGGGCTGCTCGGGCGGGTGGATGTGATCCAGCCCGCGCTGTGGGCGGTGATGGTGTCCCTGGCTGAGGCGTGGCGCTCGTACGGCGTGGTGCCGGATGCGGTGGTGGGGCACTCGCAGGGTGAGATCGCGGCGGCTGTGGTGTCGGGTGCGCTGTCCTTGGAGGACGGTGCGCTGGTAGTGGCCTTGCGGAGCCGGGCGATCATCGCTCTGGCGGGCCGGGGCGGGATGCTGTCGGTCGCGCTGCCTGCCGACGCGGTGCGTCCGTATCTGACGCGGTGGCCGGACGACTTGGGTGTGGCTACGGTCAACGGCCCGTCGTCCACCGTGGTCTCGGGTACGGACAGCGCCCTGGACGAGCTGGTCGCGGTACTCGACGCAGACGGTGTGCGCTCGCGCCGTATCGCGGTGGACTACGCCTCGCACTCCCCTCACGTGGAGTCCATCCAGGCCGAGCTGGCGCAGCTCCTGGCCCCGGTTTCCCCTCGGGTGCCGGAGATCCCGTTCTACTCCACCGTCACGAACGAGGTGGTCGACAGCGCGGCACTGGACGCCGGGTACTGGTACCGGAATCTGCGTCAGACGGTCGAGTTCGAGAAGACGACGTGGAAGTTGCTCGCGGACGGTTTCACGACGTTCATCGAGTCCAGCGCCCACCCGGTCCTGACGATCGGTCTCCAGGAGACCTTCGAGGCCGCCGGTGCGGTCGCGGCGCTCGCGGTGCCGTCGCTCCGCCGTGACGAGGGCGGGCTCGAGCGGTTCCTGCTCTCCGTCGGCCAGGCGTGGACCCACGGCGTCCCCGTCGACTGGACCCCGCAGCTTCCCGAGGTCACCCACCCGGTCGACCTGCCCACGTACCCCTTCCAGCGTCAGCACTACTGGCTCTCCGCCTCCCACACCGCCGCCCCCACCGTCTCCGACCTGGGCCCCGGTGCCCTCCCGCACCCGCTCCTCGGCGCGGCGGTCGAGCTGCCGGGCTCCGGATCACTGCTCTACACGGGGCGCCTCTCGCTCACCGCCCAGCCCTGGCTCGGCGACGCGGAGACCCTGCCCGGTGCCACGTTCCTGGAGCTCGCCCTGCGGGCCGGCGAGGAGGCGGGCACCGGCCGGGTGGACGAACTCACGCTCCACGAACCGCTCGTCGTACCCCGCCGGGGCGGCGTGCAGCTGCGGGTCGAGGTCGGAGAGCCGGAGGACGACGGGCTGCGCAGGCTGTCCGTGCACTCCCGCCGCGAGGGCAGGGCTCCGGGCACCGCCTGGACCCGGCACGCCACGGCCGTCCTGGCCGCCGACGAGCCCGCCCCGGAATGGGACCTGGAGGTCTGGCCGCCGCTCGACGCCGAACCGCTCGACGCGGGTTCGCTGCCCGGCATACGGGCGGCCTGGCGGCGCGACGGAGAGCTGTACGCCGAGATCGTGTCCGGTGAGGGGCACGACCCGGCGGGGTACGCCCTGCATCCCGCCCTGCTGGAGGCGGCGCTCGGCTCCGCCGTCCTGACCGGTCTCCCGGCCGGGGCCACCTCGGTGGAGTGGCGTGACGTCACTCTGCACGCCGTCGGCGCCACCACCCTGCGCGTGCGCGTCGTGCCCACCGCTGACGGACCCCTCGGCGTCGCCGTCGAGATCGCGGACGGCAGCGGGGCGCCCGTCGCCACCGTCGGCGCGATGCTGCTGGAGGACGGGGCCGACGACCGGATCCGGCAGGCGGCGTCCGCCCAGCGCGGCGGGCAGTACACCGTCGAATGGACCGACGAGAAGCCCGTCCCGGTCGCCACAGCGGCCCCGCACAGCTGGGCGGTGGTCGGCGAGGACGTCTTCCGGGCCCGCTCCGGGCTCATGGCCGCAGGTACGTACGCCGAGGCCCACCCCGGTCTGGACGCCCTGGCGGCCCGGATCGAGGCGGAGGGCGCACCCGCGCCCGATGTCGTCCTGGTGTCCGTGGCGGCCACCGCGGACGGCGACGTCGCCACCTCCGTACGACGGGGCGTGGAGGAGGCGGCGCAGCGCGTCCGCACCTGGCTCGCGGACGCCCGGTTCGCCGGCTCCCGGCTGGTGTTCCTCACCAAGGACGCCACCGCGGCCTCGGCGCCGCAGGGCGGCGACCCCGCCGCCGCGGCGGTATGGGGTCTGATCCGCGCCGCCCAGGAGACGGACCCGGACCGCTTCGTCCTGGCCGACACCGACGGGAGCAAGGCGTCGTGGCGCTCCCTGGTCAAGGCCCTCGCCGCAGGCCACGACCAACTGGCCCTGCGCCGCAGCACGCTGAAGGTGCCCCGGCTCGTCCCGGCGGTCGCCGGCACGTGGCCCGCGTACGACCCCGAGGGCACGGTCCTCGTCGTCGGCCGCCAGGCCGAGCCGTACGCCCACCGGCTGGCGGAACGGCACGGGGTGCGGAACCTGCTGCTGGTCGGCGCGCGGGACACGGCGGACCTCGAAGCCGGGCTCACCGCCGCCGGAGCCCGGGTGACCGTCGCGCCGGTCGACCCGGCCGACCCGACGGCCCTGGCGGAAGCCCTCGCGGCGCTCCCCCCGGCCCACCCGGTCATCGCCGTCGTCCACGCCGTGGACCCGCAGGCGGACGCATCGGCGGAGGCGGCCCGCACGGCCCGCACCGCGCTGGCACTGCGCGAGGCGACCGGGCCCGGCGCCGCGTACGTCATGCTCGCCGAGGAGGAAGGGGCCTCCGGGGCCTTCCTGGAGGCCTGGGCCCGGGTGCTGCGCAGCGGCGGGACCACTGCCGTGGCCCTGTCCGGCCGCCCCGGGACGGCCGGACCCGTCGACGCGGAGCTGCTGGACGCCGCGACGGCGGTCGGCGCGGCCGGAGTCGTCGTGGCCGAGCCGGACTTCGAGGCACTTGCCGCGCTCGCCGCGGCCGGACGGCTTCCCGCCCTGTGGCGCGGCCTGGTCCGCGGACCGGCCCGACGCACCGTCAAGGAGGGCCCGGCCGGGGCCGGCGGCTTCAAGCAGCGGCTGCTCGCCCTCGACGCCGCCGGGTGCGACGCCCTGCTCCTGGACCTCGTCCGGGAACACGCGGCGAACGTGCTCGGCCACGGCTCGGGCGACGCCATCGACGCCGACCGCAAGTTCCGGGACATGGGCTTCGACTCGCTCTCGGCACTCGCCCTGCGCAACGCCCTCAACGACGTCACCGCGCTGCGCATGCCACCCGGTGTCGTCTTCGACCAGCCCACCTCGGCTGAGCTGGCCCAGCACATCAAGCAGCAGATCTTCGGCCGATAGACAGCCGAGTCACCAAGGAGACATGGCGTGAGAGTGGAAGGCGTGTACATCAGCTCGGTCGGGGTGTTCCTGCCCCGCCGGACGAGTGCCGAGGACGCGGTCGCGGACGGCCTCTACGACGAGGAGGTGTACAAGGCGAGCGGTCTGACCGGCACCCACGTGTCGGACGGGATCCCGGCGCTCGACATGGCGGTCACCGCCGCCCGGCAGGCACTGGAACGGTCCGGCCTGGACGCCGAGGACGTCGAGTCGCACGTGCACAGCGGCGTCTACTACCAGGGGCCCGACGGGTCCTACCCGCCCGCGTACGTCCTGCGCGAACTCGGGGTCGGGCGGGTGCCGTCGCTGCACATCCGGCAGGGCTGCAACGGCATGCTCGCCGCGATGGAGGTCGCGGTCGGGCAGATGACCGGCGCCGCCGAGGTGGAGACGGCGCTGCTGACCACCGCGCAGAACTTCTCCACCCCGCTGATCGACCGCTGGCGCGGCTTCGGCGACTCCTACATCCTCGCCGACGGGGCGGCCGCGGCCGTACTCAGCAGCGAGGACGGCTTCGCCGAGCTGCGCTCGGTCAACTCCGGGACGCTGCCCGAGCTAGAGGCCTGGCACCGCGGCGACGAGTCGCTGCTGCCGCCGCAGGACGGGGCGGGCGAGCAGTTGGCCGTGGCCGAGCGGGCCGCCCTGTTCAACGAGCGGGAGATGTCGCTCGCGGAGACCGTCGAACGGATCGGCGCGTTCGACCTCGACATCGTGCACCGCTCGCTGGTCGACGCCGGGCTGAACGCCTCCGACATCGCCCGCGTCATCCCCATCAACCAGGACGGGCGCATGATCGAGTTCTCGGTCATGGCCCCCCTCGGCCTCCCGATGTCCCGCTCCAGCTGGGACTTCGGCCGCTCCGTCGGCCACGTCGGCGCCGCCGACCTGGTCATCTCCCTCGACCACCTGGTGCGCACCGGAGAGCTCGCGCCCGGTGACCACGTCCTGCTGCTCTCCCAGGGACCCGGCTGGATCAGCTCCGCCGGCGTCGTGACGATCAAGGAAGTTCCCGCATGGTGACCACGACCGCCCACGTGTCCGTACCGGGCACCGAGCTCTACTACGAGAAGACCGGGACCGGTCCGCTGCTGTTCCTGATGGACGGCGGCGGGGGCGACGCGCGCCGCACCGCGGCCCTCGTCGAGCGGCTCGCGGACCGGTACACGGTCGTCACCTACGACCGGCGCGGCATGTCCCGCTCCGCCGTGGGCGACCCCGCGCCGGAGCTGGGCCCGCAGGTGCACACCGAGGACCTGGCGCTGCTGATGGAGGCCCTCGCGGACGGACCCTCGCTGCTGTTCGGCCACAGCGTCGGCGGAGTCATCGGTCTGCACCTGACCGCACGCCGGCCCGACCTGGTGTCGGTGTACGCCGCGCACGAGCCGTCCGAACTGGCCCTGCTCACGGGCGCGGACCGGGAGGCGGCCGCCGGTCTGATCGCCGCGGCCGAGAGCGACTACCGCACCTCCGGCTGGGGTCCCGCACTGGGCCACATGGCCCGGTTCAACGACATCGACGTGACCGCCCAGGACGCCGAACCGGACGTCGTACCGGCGCCCATGACCCCGGAACAGCTCGCCAACATCGAGTTCTTCCTCGCCCACGAGATCGGCTCCTACCGCCACCACCTGATGTCCGAAGCCGACCTCGACGCCCTCAAGTCCGGACCGGCCCGCATCGTCCCCCTGGCCGGCCGCCCCTCCGAGCGCAGCTGGTCCTACCGCTGCGCCCGGAATCTGGCGGACCGTCTGGGCACCCCGCTGGAGTCCGTCCCCGGCGGCCACAACGGCCTCAAGACCCACCCCACGGGTTTCGCGGCCCGCCTCGACGAGGTCCTGACCGCGTCCTGACCCCTTCCGGAAAGCGACTGCCGCTCGTGGTCACCGTCCAGGTGACCACGAGCGGCAGTCGTCGTATGGGGAACAGCCGGTGGCCCGCTACAGCTCGTGGCCGAGTTCGGCGGCGAGCCGCCCCACCAGATCATGGGCCGCGTCGGGGATGACGGTCCCGGGTGGGAAGACCGCGGTGGCGCCCATGCCGAGGAGGGTGGGGATGTCGGCGGGGGGAATGACGCCACCGACGACGATCATCATGTCCTCGCGGCCCTCGGCCGCCAGCGCCTCGCGCAGCGCGGGGACGAGCGTGAGGTGACCGGCGGCCAGGGAGGAGACGCCCACGATGTGCACGTCCGCCTCGACCGCCTGCCGGGCGACCTCGCCCGGGGTCTGGAAGAGCGGGCCGACGTCCACGTCGAAGCCCAGGTCGGCGAAGGCGGTGGAGATGACCTTCTGGCCCCGGTCGTGCCCGTCCTGGCCCATCTTGGCGACCAGGACACGGGGGCGGCGCCCTTCGGCCTCCTCGAACCGGCCGACGAGGGCCCGGGTGCGTTCGACGCGAGGAGATCCGCCCGCCTCGTGGCGGTACACACCGGAGATGGTGCGGATCTGGCCCGCGTGCCTGCCGTACACCTTCTCCAGCGCGTCGGAGATCTCCCCGACGGTGGCCTTGGCGCGGGCGGCGTCCACGGCCAGGGCGAGGAGGTTGCCGTCGCCCCGGTCGGCGGCGGTGGTCAGTGCACTCAGCGTCGCCTGGCAGGCCTGCTCGTCGCGTTCCTCGCGCAGGCGGCGCAGCTTCTCGATCTGCTGGGCGCGCACGGAGGAGTTGTCGACCTTGAGGACGTCGATCTGTTCGTCGGTCTCGACGCGGTACTTGTTGACGCCGATCACCGGCTGGCGGCCGGAGTCGATGCGGGCCTGGGTACGGGCGGCGGCCTCCTCGATGCGGAGCTTCGGGATGCCCGCGTCGATGGCCTTGGCCATGCCGCCTGCGGCCTCGACCTCTTCGATGTGCTGCCAGGCCCGCCGCGCGAGGTCGTACGTCAGCTTCTCGACGTACGCGCTGCCGCCCCACGGGTCGATGACCCGGCTGGTGCCGGATTCCTGCTGGAGAAGGAGCTGGGTGTTGCGGGCGATGCGGGCGGAGAAGTCGGTGGGCAGGGCCAGCGCCTCGTCCAGGGCGTTGGTGTGCAGCGACTGGGTGTGCCCCTGGGTGGCCGCCATGGCCTCGATGCAGGTGCGGGTGACGTTGTTGAACACGTCCTGCGCGGTCAGCGACCACCCGGAGGTCTGCGAGTGGGTGCGCAGGGAGAGCGACTTGGGGTTCTTCGGGTCGAACTGCTGCACGAGCTTGGCCCAGAGGAGGCGGGCGGCCCGCAGTTTCGCGATCTCCATGAAGAAGTTCATGCCGATCCCCCAGAAGAAGGACAGGCGGGGTGCGAACGCGTCGACGTCGAGGCCCGCGTTCTGCCCGGCGCGCAGGTACTCCACCCCGTCGGCCAGGGTGTACGCCAGCTCCAGATCGGCCGTCGCCCCGGCCTCCTGGATGTGGTAACCGGAGATGGAGATCGAGTTGTAGCGCGGCATCTTCTGCGAGGTGTACGAGAAGATGTCGGAGATGATCCGCATCGACGGCTTCGGCGGATAGATGTAGGTGTTGCGGACCATGAACTCCTTCAGAATGTCGTTCTGAATGGTCCCGGCCAGCTTCTCGGGCGGCACTCCTTGTTCCTCGGCGGCCACGATGTACAGCGCGAGGACGGGCAGGACCGCGCCGTTCATCGTCATCGACACCGACATGCGGTCCAGCGGGATGCCGTCGAAGAGTTGACGCATGTCGTAGATCGAGTCGATCGCCACACCGGCCATGCCGACATCGCCGGTCACCCGGGGGTGGTCGCTGTCGTAGCCGCGGTGCGTCGGCAGGTCGAAGGCGACCGACAGGCCCTTCTGACCCGCCGCCAGATTCCGCCGGTAGAACGCGTTGGACTCCTCAGCTGTGGAGAAACCCGCGTACTGCCGAATCGTCCACGGCTGGTTCACGTACATCGTCGGATACGGGCCCCGCAGATACGGCGCGACGCCCGGGTACGTGCCGAGGAAGTCCAGGCCCTCCAGGTCGTGCCCGGTGTACAGCGGCTTGACGCCGATGCCCTCCGGGGTCTCCCACAGCAGATCGGCCGGGGCCGAACCCGTGGTCTCCTTCACCTCCGCCTGCCACAGATCGTCCGAACCGGCGGGAGCGGGGGAGCCCAGGCCCAGGGCGGAGAAGTCGGGGATGATGTTCCTACTGCTCATGGGTCACGTCCATACGGTCGAAGGCAAGGGCCAGCACGGCGACCGCGTCGCATCCCGCGAAGACGTACGAGTCCACACCGCGATACGTCCCCGGGCGGCCGGCCAGGAACACCAGCGGCGCACCCGCCTCGACGAGCGCCTCGACGACCGCCTCGGCCTGTTCCTCGTACAGCGCGTCGCTGGAACACACGCAGACCGCGTCCGCGCCGCTCGCGAGGTACGCCTCGGCGACGGTCGAAGGGTCGACGGACACCGGCTCGTGGACGGGCTCGATGCCACCCGCCTGGAACAGGTTGGAGGCGAAGGAGACCCGCGCGGTGTGCACCGCCACCGGGCCCAGCGCGGCGATGAACACGCGCGGCCTGCTCCCGGTCGCCGCCAGATGGGCGTCCGAGCGGGACCGCAGCGCTTCGTAGTCCTCGTCGCGCCGGACGCGGGGCAGGCCGCCGGACGGAGCCGCGGGCGCGGGCTCACGGATCACCGGCTTCTCGGCCAGGAGGGGGAACTCGCTGACTCCGGTGACCGGTTCGCGGCGCTTGGCCAGGCCCTTCCGGCGTTCGGCCCAGGTGGCGGCGAGGCGTTCGGCGACCAGGCCCGAGCGCAGCGCGGCCGCCTGGCCGCCCGCCTTCTCGACGGTCTGGAAGAACGCCCAGGCGGCGTGCGCGAGTTCGTCGGTCAGGCGCTCGACGTAGTACGAGCCGCCCGCCGGGTCGATCACGCGGGCGAGATGGGACTCCTCCAGCAGGATGGAGGAGGTGTTGCGGGCGATGCGCCGGGCGAACGCGTCGGGCAGGCCCAGCCCGTGGTCGAAGGGGAGCACGGTGACCGCGTCCGCGCCGCCCACTCCGGCGGCCAGAGCGGCCACGGTGGTGCGCAGCATGTTCACCCACGGGTCGCGCCGGGTCATCATCACCGGCGAGGTCACCGCGTGCTGGAGCTGCGCTCCGGCCTCCGGGGCGCCCGAGGCCTCGGCGACCCGCGCCCACAGCCGGCGCGCCGCCCGCAGCTTGGCGATGGTCAGGAACTGGTCGGCGGTGGCCGCGTACCGGAACTCCAGCCGGCCCAGGGCCGCTTCCGCGTCCAGACCGTGCTCGGTGAGGGCGCGCAGGTAGGCGACCCCGGTGGCCAGGGACAGCCCCAGCTCCTGCGCGGCGCTGCCGCCCGCCTCGTGGTACGGCAGGACGTCCACGGTCAGCGTACGGATCAGGGGGTACCGGGAGGCGAGGGCCCGGGCCTGCTCGGCGGCGCCGGAGAGGTCAAGCGGCTCGCCGGTCCGGGCCTCGTGGCCCAGCGGATCGGCCCCGAGGTTCGCGCGTACGGACGCGGGGGGTGTCCGGCGCTCGGCACACAGGTCCAGGAACGCGCGTGCCGCCTCCGCGTAGTCGGCACCCGCGTCCAGTACTACGGGCGCGAGGTCCAGGTGCACCCCGGCCAGGGCCTGGGCGAGGTCCCCGGCCGGAATGCCGTCGGTGCCGACGGGGAGCCAGAGCGAGGTGCCTCCGTTCTCCAGATCGGCGAGTGCGGCCTCGTTCACGCGTGCGGGGTCGGTGCCCGTGAGCCGCTGGCGTACGTCCCAGCCGCTCGCGGCGTTGCCCGCGGCCCTGCCTCCGCGGACGAAGGGGGCGAAGCCGGGCAGGCCCACGGTGCCGGGTTCGGGCGGGCTGTCGCGCGCGGTGTACAGCGGACGGGCGGTGAGCCCGTCCTGGAGCTGGGTGGACAATGCTTCTTCCGCGGCGTCGCCGGAGGCGTCCCTGCCCGATTTGCGCAGTACGCCCTCTACCAGGCGCTGCCACTGCTCATGTGTCGGGTCGGGGAACTCGGCGGCCAGGGAGAGCCCGTCGTCAGGCAGGACCGTCATGGCGCGGATGCTAGGGCGCTCCGCTAAACCGGGGCCGTAGCCGATGACGGACACGGGCCCGGCCGATCCCGCCCACCCCCGCTACGCCGCCGGGCGCAGCCGCCAGACCCCCGGGCGGACCTCCGAGCAGTCCGGGGCCGGGGCGCGCAGCGCCGCCAGCCGACGCCGGGCATAGGACTCCAGACGGGCGTCCCCCAGGACCACCGCCTCGGACAGGCACTGGCCGAAGTGCTCCTCGGCGGTGGCCGGGCGCCCGCACTCGACCGCGAGCAGCCCCATCACCCGCAGCGCCTCGAACCGGGCACGGGGGTCCTGCGCGGCCGCGTCCAGAGCGGGGGAGAGGAGGGCCGCCGCGCCGTCGACCGCGCCCGCGTCCAGCCGCAGATCGGCCAGGCCCGTCAGGGCGCGGCTCCGTTCGAGCAGGTCGGAGGCGATGTCGGCGGCCAGCAGGGCCCGTTCGTACAGTTCACCGGCGGCCGGCAGTTCGCGGCGCTGCCAGGCCCGGTCGCCCAGCGAGCGCAGCAGCCGTGCCTGGGCCGGGAGATCGCCCAGCCGATGGGCGGCGTCCAGGGCCAGCCGGTGGCAGCTCTCCCAGTCGTCCCATGCCGCCAGGGTCTCCAGCAGGCCGGTCAGCGCGTCGGTCAGGCGTACGGTCTGCTCCCACAGCCCGGACCGGGCCGCCTGCCGGACCATCGTGACGAACGCGGGCCGCTGCCGGGCCAGCCACTCCAGGGAGTGGGCCCCGTCCACCTGCCCGGCGACCTCGCGCAGCGCCTCCTCGTACGTGGCGCACAACCGGCCGGTGGCCGTCCGCACCGAGTCCGCCGGTTCGTGCGCGGCGAGCCGGTCCGCCGCCAGCAGCCGCAGGGGTTCGGACAGCCGGTAGTACGCCGGGCGCCCGGCGCTCGGCAGTTCCTCCCGGACCAGCCCGGCCGCCACCAGCTCCGCCACCGCGGCTCGTGCGCCGGCCGCGTCCGTGCCCAGGACCGCGGCGGCCGACTCCGCCCCGAAAGGGCCCTCGGGCAGCAGTCCCAGCAGCCGGAACTCCCGCTGCCGCGTGCTGTCGACGTCCTCGTACGCCGTGCCCAGCCGGTCCAGGAACCCAGGATTCACCGCGTCCAGTTCCGCGAGGCGCCCCGGCGCGCCACGGAACCGGGCCGCCGCGCACGGTTCGGCGCGGGCGGCGGCGCGCAGCGCCAGCGGAAGCTGTCCGCACAGCTCGGCGATCTCCGTAGCCTCCGCCTCGTCCGGAGCACCGGCACCCCGGCGCGCGGCCACCAACAGCCGCCGTGCGTCCCTGGGCGCGGGCACGTCGAGGAGGAGCACCCGCCCGTCCAGCCCGGGCGGCACCCGCCGACAGGTGACCAGGAACCGGGCCTCGGGCAGGGCCTCCGCCAAGGGCTCGACCTGGTCCGCGCGGTCCACCGAGTCCAGGACCACCAGCAGGCGCCGCCCGCCGGTCAGCCCCCGCAGCAGGTCCCGCAGTTCGCGGGCGTCCCCGGGCAGCGCGCCCTCGGCGCCGTACAGCCGGGCGATCCGCGCCACGGCGGCCGGACCGTCCATGCCTTCGCGGCCCTCGTGCGCGTCGGGCCGCATCCGGAGCAGGACCCGGCCGCCGGGGAAGCGCTCGCCCGCCCGGTGTGCGGCCTCCGTGGCCAGGGCGGTCTTGCCGACGCCCACCTGGCCGCCGAGGACCACGACCCGGCCGCCGGGCGCGGCCAGCAGCGCGGCCAGCGCACCCAGCTCCTCCTCGCGGCCGGTGAACAGCTGGTCGGCCGCGGGCAGCTCCACCACGGACCGGTGCGCGGCCGGGGCATCGGGGCCGTCCGGCGTCCCCGGCCCGGCACCCGGGACCGGGCCCCGGGCACGGTCCGCCCCCGAGACCTCGACGGTGCCGCCGTGCCCCGCCGGCCGCAGCAGCTCGGGGTCGCCGGCCAGGATCTGCCGGTGCAGCGTCTGGAGTTCCAGGCCGGGGTCGATGCCGAGTTCCTCCACCAGCCCGCGCCGCAGCCGGGCGAAGACCTGGAGGGCGTCCGCCTGCCGCCCCGACCGGTACAGGGCGACCATCAGGTGGGCGAAGAACTCCTCCCGCAGCGGGAACTCCGCGACCACCGACTGCAATTCACCGATCAGCGCCTGCTGCCGTCCCAGGTGGAGGTCGGCCCGGATCCGCTGTTCCAGCGCCGCCGTCCGCACCTCCGTCATCCGCACCGCCGTGCCGTCCAGCAGCGGACCGTGCGGGGTGTCCGAAAGCAGCGGGCCGCGCCACAGTGCCAGGGCCTGGCGCTGAAGCCGCGAAGCGGCCTCGTACTCGCGCCGCTCCATCCGCTCCTGCCCGCGCTCGTACAGCTCCTGGAAGACGGTGAGGTCGAGCTGCGCGGGATCCAGCCGCAGTTCGTAGCCGGGCGCCCGGGTCACCAGCGCGTCCCTGCCGTACTCGGCGTCTGCCTCGTCCAGCAGCTTGCGCAGCTGGGACACGTACACCTGCAACGTGGTGGTGGCCGTACGCGGCGGCTCCTCGCCCCACAGCTCGTCGATCAGGGTGTCCACGGAGACGATCTCGTTCGCCCGTACCAGGAGCGCGGCCAGGACCACCCGGATCTTCGCGGCGCGCGGTGTCAGGTTTCCGGAGCTCCCGGAGTCGTGCTCCGGCCCTCCGGCCCCACCGACCTCCAACGGCCCCAGTATTCGAAAACGCATACGGCCTCCCCCGGCTGATTTCGATCGCCAGGCTAGGCACGCGACCGACCCCGGCTCCGGACAGGCGCCCCCCTGAACCGGGCGCCGCAACCCCCGCACACGCACGCTGCAAGCCCCGCTTTAGCCGCGGAACGGACGATGCGGGCGCCCAGGTGGGAGCGGACGAGGGGCGTACCGCTGCTGCCCCGAGCGCACCACGAGGGGGCCTACGTTGACCGAGTACCGTACGTTTACCGAGCTGATCATGGATCGGGCACGGGCCCTGGGCGAGGCGGACGCGCACATCTTCCTGCGCGACACGGCCGCGGGCACGGTCGAGGAACGGCTCTCGTACGCGGACCTCGACGCCGCCGCGCGCAGCCTGGCCGTCCGGCTGCGCTCCCACGGCGCCCAGGGCCAGCCGGTGCTGCTGCTCCACCCGCAGGGCCCCGAATTCCTCAAGGCGTTCGTCGGCTGCCTCTACGCGGGCGCCATCGCGGTGCCCGCCCCGCTCCCCGGCGACCGGGGCGAGCGCCTGCACCGGGTCTCCGGGATCATCAAGGACACCGGCGCGCGGCTCGTCCTCACCGACGCGGCGAGCGCCGCCGAAGTGTCCCTGTGGCTCGCCATGGAGACCCGCGCCGAAGCCGTCGTCCTGGCCTCCGACGTCGTCGGCGCGACCGCGGCCGCGCAGGACTGGGAACCGCCCGCGACCGGGCCCGACGACCTGGCCTTCCTCCAGTACACGTCCGGCTCCACCACCCGGCCCCGTGGCGTCATGGTCAGCCACCGCAATCTCCTCGCCAACGAGGCGGCCATCGGACGGGCGCTCGGCACCTCACCCGCCGACCGGTTCGGCAGCTGGCTGCCGCACTACCACGACATGGGCCTGATCGCGCACCTGCTGCACCCCCTCTGGCTGGGTTCCGCGTCCGTCCAGATGTCCGCCACCGCCTTCGTCAAACGGCCCGTCAACTGGCTCCGGATGATCTCCGAACACGGGGTGACCGTCGGCGGAGGACCGAACTTCTGCTACGACCTGTGCCTGCGGCGGGTCACCGACGCCCAGCTCGCCGGACTCGACCTCTCCGGCTGGCGACTCGCCCTCAACGGCGCCGAACCGGTCCGCGCCGACACCCTCGACGCCTTCGCCGCCCGGTTCGCCGCCGCGGGCCTGCGCCCCGGCAGCATGTACCCGGCCTACGGTCTCGCCGAAGCCACCCTCGTCGTCTCCGGGACCACCCCGGGCGCCCCGTACCGCCACCGCGCCGTCGACCCGGCCGCTCTCGAACGCGACGAACTGCGCGCCCCCGCGCCCGGCGAAGCCTCCCGCACCCTGGTCTCCAGCGGCCCGGTCGACCAGGACTTCGACCTGCGCATCGTGGACCCCGTCAGCGGCAGCCCGCTGCCCGGCGGCCGGGTGGGCGAGATCTGGCTGCGCGGCGACAGCGTCGCCCAGGGCTACTGGCGGCGCCCCTCCGAGACCGCGCACACCTTCCACGCGGTCCTGGCCGGCGGCGACTCCGGATTCCTGCGCACCGGGGACCTGGGCGTCGTCGAGGACGGCGAGCTGTACGTCACCGGGCGGCTGAAGGACGTCATCATCCTCAACGGCCGCAACATCTACCCCCAGGACGTCGAATGGGCCGTCCGCGAGATCGACCCGGCGCTCGGAGCCGGCGGCGGAGCGGTCTTCACCGTGGACGCCGACCGCGAACAACTCGTCATCGTGCACGAGGTGCGCGTCCCCCACACCGACACGGCCCGGCTCCAGGACCTGACCTGCCGGATCCAGACCCTGGCCGGACGCGACTTCGACGTGCCCGTCGGCAACGTCGTCCTGGTCCGGCCCGGCACCCTGCGCCGCACCACGAGCGGCAAGATCCAGCGCGCCCTGATGCGGAAACTGTTCCTGAGAGGCGGCCTCTCCAGCCTCCACGAAGTCCTCGACCCCGCCGTGCGCGCCTTGGTGGACGCCCCCCTTCTGCCGGCCGACGACGAGGCCGTCCCCGCGTCGGCGGCCCGCCGGGCCCAGGACCTGCCGTGGTGAGCACCCTCACGCTCGGGCCCCGGCCCCGTACCCCCGGTACGCCGGTGGGGGACCGGGCCGCCGAGCTGGAGCGGCTGCTGGGAGATCCCACCGACGCTGGCAACCCCACTGGGTACGCGAAGCTGCTGGTCGCCGACCGGCGCGGCACGCTGTCCGCGGACGCGGAAGCCCTCCTCGACGCGTTCGGCCTGAACGCCGAGTACGTGCCGCGCGAACTCGGCGGGCGCTTCGACTCCGCCGAGACCCTGCTGCGCGTGATGCGCCCGGTCTTCCGGCGCGACGCCGCCCTCGGCGCCGGCTACGGCATGAGCACCTTCATGGCCGCGTCGGACGTGTGGATGAGCGGCAGCACGGACCAGCGCGACTGGCTCGCCCAGCTGCTGCTGTCCGGCTCCAAAGCGGCCATCGCCCAGCACGAGACCGCCCACACGAACGACTTCGTCCGCAGCCAGGTGGCCGCCACCCGCACCGCGGCCGGCCTGTCCGTGAGCGGCGCCAAGTCCGTCGTCAACAACCTGCACCGGGCCGACGCCCTCGTGCTGTTCTGCCGGACGGACGACCGCCCCGGCAGCGGCAGCCACTCCGCCCTCCTGCTGGATCCGCGGACCCTGCCGGCCGACCGCTACCGGGTCACCCGCCGCCGCCCCCGTACCGGCATGCGCGGCTGCCACTTCGACTCCGTCGCGTTCGAGGACTGCCCGGTGCCCGAGCAGGCCCTGCTCGGCCCGCTCGGCAGCGGCGTGCCCACCTCCCTGCGGTCCTTCCAGATGAGCCGGACCGTCATGGCCTCCCTGGTCGCCGCCGCCGTGGACACCTGCCTGCGCACCGCCGTCCTCGTCGACCGCACCCAGAAACCCGGGCACGGCGCCCCCGTCGATCCCGAACACACGGCGGTCACCCTGGCGAACGCCTTCGTGAACCTGCTGTTCTACGACTGCCTGGCCGTCGTCGCCACCCGCGCCCTGCACCTGCACCCGGCCGAGACCAGCGTCTACTCGGCCGCGGTCAAGTCGCTGCTGCCGCGCGTGCTCAGCGACACGATGTACGACCTGTCCACCGTCCTCGGCTCGCAGCTCTACACCCGGGGCGGCACCGTCGGCGTCTTCCAGAAGCACCTGCGGGACGTGCCCGTGGTCAGCCTGGGACACGCCGGGACCGTCGCCTGCCAGGCCACGATCATCCCTCAGCTCCCGGCCCTGGCCGCCCGGTCCTGGTTCAACGAACCGCCCGCCTCCGACGCCCTGTTCAAGCCCGGCGCCCCGCTGCCCCCGTTCGACTACGACCAGCTGGCGCTGGCCTGCGGCCGCGACAGCCTCAGCGCCTCTCTCGTGGAGACCGCGGGGACGCTGACCGGCCGGAGCCCCGTCGAGCGTGCCCTGCGCGAACTCGCCGGGCAGATGGTCGACGAACTCCGCGACCTGCGCACCCGCGTGCTGGCCCTGCCCCCGCCCGGTGGCGGAGCCCCCGTGAGCCCCGTCTGGTTCACGCTCACCGACCGGTACGTCCTGGTGCTCGCCGCCGCGGCCGTCCTCGGCGTGTGGCGGCACGGCGACGCGGACCGCGACCCCTTCCTCGCCGACCCCGCCTGGGCGGCCCTGGCCCTGCACCACATCGCCCGGCGCCTCGGCGCCCCCGGCGTCGACCTGCCCGCCGAGTGCACGGCCCGGATCCACCAGGAGGTCCTCGCCCGCTTCGGCGACCAGCGCAGCTACGACCTGTACAACGTCCCCCTTCCCGGCTGACCGGCCGGCATGGCCTTGCACCGAAGGAGTCCGGCATGACCCTGCCCGCGCCGCCGCGCAGCGCGGCTGCCCCGCTGTACGGGTGGCTGACCGACCGGCTCGCCGTCTACCTGGACCGGGAGCCCGAAAGCATCGACCCCACCGTTCCGCTCGCCGTGTACGGCATGGACTCGGTGTGCGCACTGAGCCTCTGCGGCGACGTGGAGGACGAGTTCGGCATCCCGGTCGACCCGTCCATGGCCTGGGACCACTCCACGGTGGCCGCACTGGCCACCCACCTGGCCTCGCGCGGCGTCCGGGTCCCGGCCGGCCGGACGCGCCCATGACGGGCGCGGGCGCGGTGGCCGTCGTCGGGATGGACTGCGTCTTTCCCGGCGCGGTCGGTGCCGAGAGCTACTGGGAGCTGCTCGTCCGCGGCGGCGACAGCATCGGCGAGCTGCCCGCCGGGCGGCGCGAGGGGACCGGCTTCGACGCCTCCGTGCGCGGAGGGTTCATCGAGGACATCGCCACCTTCGACAACGACTTCTTCACCGTCTCGCCCCGCGAGGCCGCGGCCATGGACCCGCAGCACCGGCTGCTCCTCCAGTGCGCGTGGCGGGCGCTGGAGGACTCCGGCCAGTCCCCGGCCGCCCTCGCCGGCAGCGACACGGGGGTCTTCGTCGGGGCGATGGGCAGCGAGTGGGCCCAGCTCCACATGGCCGACCACTCCCGGGTCACCCCGCAGCTCGGCGCCGGCACCAGCTCCTGCATGGCCGCCAACCGGATCTCGTACCACCTCGACCTCAAAGGCCCCAGCCTCGCCGTCGACACCGCCTGTTCCTCCTCTCTCGTCGCCGTGCACCTGGCCGTCAACTCCCTGCTGGCGGGGGAGTGCGACACCGCGCTCGCCGGAGGCGTCAACCTCGTGCTGACCCCGGCCCTCGGCCGCGTCTACGCGCAGATGGGCCTGGCCGCCCCCGACGGCCGCTGCAAGCCCTTCAGCGCCGACGCCGACGGCATCGGGCGCAGTGACGGAGCGGGCACCGTCGTGCTGCGACGGCTGGAGGACGCGCTCGCCGACGGACAGCGCGTGTACGCCGTCATCCGGGGCTCCGCGGTCAACCAGGACGGCCGCAGCAACGGGGTCACCGCCCCCAACCGGTGGTCGCAGCGCGAGGTCGTCGCCGCCGCCTACCGGCGCGCCGGAGTCACCCCCGACCGCATCCGCTTCATCGAGGCCCACGGCACCGGCACCGCGCTCGGCGACATCATCGAGTGCGCCGCCCTCGGCGAACTCCACGCCGTGCAGCGCCCCGAGCCCTGCGCCATCGGCTCCGTCAAGGGCAACCTGGGGCACACGGAGGGCGCCGCCGGCATCGCCGGCCTCATCAAGGTCGCGCTCGCCCTGCACCACCGCCTCGTACCCGCCAGCCGCCACGCCGCCCGCGAGAACCCCCAGCTCCGGCTCGCCGAGCGCGGCCTGAGCCTGCTCAAGGCGCCCCTGCGGCTCCCGGCCGGAGAAGTCCTCGCCGGAGTCAGCAGCTTCGGGATGGGCGGCACCAACGCCCATGCCGTCCTCGCCGCAGCTCCGCGGGTGCGCCGCGCACCCGCTCGCCGTACCCGTACCGCCGCCCCCGTCGGCGTGTTCACCGTCTCCGGCAACACCCCCGAGGCGCTGCGCCGCAACCTCGCCTGTCAGGCCGAGGCCGTCGCCCGCCGACCGCGCGGCGACGCCGCCGCCCTGTGCTGGACCAGCAACCAGGTCAAGACCGGCCTGGGCTACCGGGCCGCGATCACCGCCCGCGACACCACGGAACTGGCGACCGCCCTGAGAGCGGCCGCCGACGACGCCCAGCTGCGGGCCGGTATCGCCGACCGGGCCTGGCACCCCCCGGCCGTCGGCTTCCTCTTCAGCGGCCAGGGTGTCCAGGAACCGGGCATGACCGCCGGTCTCTACCGCGACAGCGCCGCCTACCGCCGCCACCTCGACGAGGCCGACGCCGCACTCGCCCCGCACCTGGGCGGCTCGGTCCGCGACCTGATCCTCGGCGAGGACCCGGCCGTCCACCGCACCGGCTGGGCCCAGCCCGCCCTGTTCGCCGTCGGCTACGCGATGTGGCGCACCCTGGGCGACCTCGGGGTCCACCCCGACGCCGTGCTCGGCCACAGCGTCGGCGAGTTCGCCGCGGCCGTCGCCGCCGGTGCGCTCACCCTGGAGGACGCCGTCCGGCTGATCGCCGTACGAGCCCGGCTGATGGAGGAACTTCCCGAAGGCGGCGGCATGCTGTCCGTGCGCGCGGACGCGGCCGAGGCGCGGGAGGTGCTGAAGGCCCTCCCGCCCGCCACCCGGCGCGCGGTGGCCGTGGCCGCCGTCAACGGGCCCGGCAGCACGGTCCTGTCCGGTTCCCTGGAAGCACTCGACACCGTCGCCGCCGAACTGCGCGCCTCCGGTATCCGCAGCAGCCGGCTGCGCGTCTCGCACGCCTTCCACTCGCCGCTGACCGAACCGGCCCTGGACCGGTTCGCCGAGTCCGCGGCCGGGGTCGCCTGCACCGCCCCCCGCATCCCCTTCGCCTCCACCCGCTACGGGCGCATGCTCGGTGACGAGCCGCTGGACGCCGCGTACTGGCGCGAACAGGCCCGGGAACCGGTGCTGTTCGAAGCGGCCCTGGACGCCCTGATGACCGACCTGATGCCCGGGGTGCTGATCGAGATCGGCCCCGCCCCCCAGCTCGTCCAGCTCGCCGGCCGCACCGGACTGCCCGGGGGAGTGCGGCTGCTGCACCCCGCGCCCGGCATCTGCGCGGGCGGCGCCGACCTCGCCGAGACCGTCGCCGCCCTCTACCGCTGCGGACTCGACCCGCACTGGCAGGAGCTGTACGAGCCCGCGCACCGCACCGTGGAGCGGCTGGTGCCGTACGCGTTCGCCACCGAGCACCGGTACTGGCACGCGCCGGTGCCCCGTGCCGCCCCCATGACCGCGGCCCCGGACCCCGCTCCCCCCGGCGGGCCCGGGGCCGCATCCCCCGCCGACGCCGGTACCGGAGCTCCTGCCGGTCCGGCCGCCCCCGCGCCGTGCGGGCCCGAGGACCCCGTGCTCGGAGCCGTGATCGCCGCCGTCGTCGAGGTCGGCGGGTACGACCCGGCCCGGGTCGGCCACGAGACCCGGTTCTACGCCGACCTCGGCTTCGACTCCGTGATGATCATGCAGCTCAAGGACCGCGTCGAATCGAAACTGCCGCAGACCGGCAGCGCCACCGTCCAGCAAATCCTCCCGGCCCTGCGGACGGTGGGCTCGCTCGCCGCGTTCCTCGGCGAGTGGATCAGCGTAGGAGCCACCCCATGAGCCGCCCCACGGGCACGCCCGTACCCGCCTTCCACATCGCCGGCACCGCCGCCGCCCTGCCCGGACCAGCCGTCACCAACGCCGACCTCGGCAAGGTCTTCGGCATCAGCGAGGAGTGGATCGACCTCTTCGTGGGCACCCGCACCCGCCACTTCGGCTGGGACCTGGGCACCGGCGAGGTCCTGCACTCCCTCGCCGACCTGTGCGCCGAGGCCGCCGGGCGGGCGCTGGACGCCTCCGGATTCGCGGCCTCCGAACTCGACTTCCTGGTCCTCACCACCACCACCCCCGACACCCTGCTCCCCACCACGGCCACCCAGGTCGCGGACCGGCTCGGGCTCAACTACCTGCCCGTGTACCAGATCCAGGCGGGCTGTGCGGGCGCCGTCCAGGCCCTCGACCTCGGCCGCGCGCTGATCGCCTCCGGCCACCGGGCCGGGCTCGTCGTCGGCGGGGACGTCACCGCCCGCTTCCTCGACCCCACGCGCGGCGCCGCCACCCTGCCCACCCAGGAGCTCATCAACTACGTGCTGTTCGGCGACGGCGCGGGCGCGGCCGTCGTCAGCGCCGACCCGGAGGGCGAGGCCATCGGCGTACGGGCGCTGCTCAACTGCTTCACCGGGCAGGGCCGCGCCCCGGGCCAGACCATCGACTGGGAGGGGCCCGCCCGCCGGGACCCGGACCGCCGCATGCTCCACGAGGACTACAAGGCCATCGAGGAGGGCGTGCCCCTCATGGCGGGGGAGATCCTCTGGCAGCTGCTGGAGACCACCGGCTGGAGCCCCGACGAGATCGACTTCCTGCTGCCGCCCCAGCTCTCCGGCCGGATGACCCGGCGCATCGTCGACGATCTGTCGCTGCCCGGCCCCCGGGAGATCTCCTGCGTCGCCGAAACCGGCAACACCGGAAACGCCCTGCCGTTCGTACAGCTCGACCGCCTCGTGCCGGAGCTGCGCCCCGGAGACCGGGCCCTGGCCCTCGTCGTCGAGTCCAGCAAATGGATCAAGGCAGGTCTCGCCCTGGAGAAGGAGGACACACGGTGACCACACCGCTGGAGGAACTCCGCGCACTGCACACCACCGGGAGACTCGCCGCCCGCTACCCGCGGGTCCGCTCCCTGCTGGCCGAGATCACCGACGACCCCTCCCGGACCGAGACCGACCTGCTGTCCGAACTGCGCCGCTGCGGCCGCCTCCTGGCCTCCCTGCGCACCGAGGACGTCCTCGCCGGTCACCCGGCGACGCCCGTGGTCACCGTCGCCGTCACCGGTCACTCCACGCTGGCCCAGCTCACCGACCCGCTGACCGCCGAGCTCGCCCGGCACGGCCTGCTGGCCCACCAGGTCCACGGCACCCACGGTGCCTACCTGCGCGATCTCACCGACCCCGACGGGGAACTGCGCACCGCCCGCCCCGACCTCACCCTGTGCGTCATGGACGCCGACGCGGTTCTCGGCCGGCTCCCGCTGCCCTGGGGCCCCGACGACGTCGAGGCCGCCTGCGCGGAACTCGCCGCCCACCTCACCCTCGTCGCCGAGGCGCACACCGCCCACGGCACCGGCACCCTGGTCCTCAACACCCTGCCGCTGCCCCGCCACTGCGCCCAGCAGCTCGTGGACCAGCGCGGGCGCGCCCGGCTGGGCGCGGTGTGGCGCGAGTTCAACGCCCGCCTGCTGCGCCTGACCGAGAGCCACCCCGCCCTCGTGGTCCTCGACCTCGACCCGGTCATCGCGTCCTCGGGCCCGGCCGGCGATCCCCGGCTGGCCCTCTACACCCGCTCGCCCTTCAGCGACGAGCTGTTCTCCGCCTACGCCCGCGACGCGGCCCACGTGCTGCGCTCCCGGTCCGGCCTGACCAAGAAGTGCCTCGTCCTCGACCTCGACAACACCCTGTGGGGCGGGGTCCTCGGCGAGGACGGGCCCGACGGCATCGCGCCGGGCGGCACTCTGATCGGCGAGCCGTACCGGGCGGTCCAGCGGGTGGCGAAACAACTCGCGGCCCAGGGGGTCCTGCTCGCCGTCAGCAGCAAGAACGACCCCGGCCCGGTCCGCGACGTGCTCGCCGGCCACCCCGACATGACCCTGCGCCCCGCGGACTTCGTCGCCGTCCACGCCGGGTGGGAGCCCAAGGACGGCAGCCTCCACGCCATCGCCCGGCGGCTGGGCATCTCCGCCGACTTCCTCGTCTTCCTCGACGACTCGCCCGCGGAGCGGGCCCTGATCCGCCGCCATCTGCCGGGCACCGCCGTCGTCCCGCTCGGCACCGAACCGGCTCTGCACCTGCACGCCCTGCTCCGGGACGGCTGGTTCGACACGCCGCAGATCACCGACGACGACACCCGTCGCACCGTTCGCTACCAGGAGGCCGCCGCACGCGAGGAGTTCCGCGGGAGCACCGGCTCCTACGAGGACTACCTGGCGGAGCTGCGTACCGAGGTCACCCTCTCCGAACCCGAGCCGCACGAGATCCGCCGGCTCTCCCAGCTGTCGCTGCGCACCAATCAGTTCAACCTCACCGGCGAACGGGTCCAGGCCGACCGCGTCGCCGCCTTCCACCACACCGAGGGCCACCAGGTGCTCGCCGTCCGCGTCAGCGACCGCTTCGGCGACAGCGGCCTGGTCGGCGCGCTCTTCGTCCGCCGTGACGGGGACACCCTGGCCGTGGACAACGTGTTCCTCAGCTGCCGGGCACTGGCCCGGGGCATCGAGGACGCCTGCCTCGCCACCGTACTGGCCCATGCCCGGGGTCAGCGCCTGGCCGCCGTGCGCGCCCGCTACCGCCCGACCCGCAGCAACGCGAGGGTGCGCGGCTTCTACCCGTCCCTCGGCTTCACCCAGGAGGACGGGACGGACGGCGACGGCATCTGGTTCCGGCACACGCTGGACGCCCTGCCACCCGTACCGGGCCATCTGACACTCGACGCGCGACTCGGAGGGAGGGTCCATGGACACCACCTGCAACATCACTGACCTGCCCCGCTTCCTCACCCACGTCTGCGAGGAACTCGGTCTCGACCTGACCCCGGAGGAAGCCGCAGCGGACTTCGACACCCTGCTGGACTGGGACTCGGTGCACCTGCTGCGCCTGGTCATGCTCGCCGAGCGGGCCACCGGCAGGCCCGTCCCGGTCGCCCGGGTGCTCCAGGCCCGCAACCTCGCCGAGGTCCACCGTCTGGTGGTCGCCCCGTGACCATGGCCATCGGCGACCCCCTCGCCGTGACAGTGGCGGGTACCAACTGGACCGCCGTACGCACCGAACTGGCGGCGCACGGTACCGCGCTGGTGCACGGCCGCCTCGACGACTGGCGCCCCGCCGAACCCGGAGGGGCCGCGCTGCGCGCCACCCTCGGCCGGGACTGGGCCCGCTACCGGGACATCACGCACGAGGAGATACGCGACCAGTTCGCCGCCTCCCGCCTGCTGCTCAAACACGCCGCGGCCGCCGCGCTGGAGGCCGAGCCGCAGGACCTGGAACTGATGTACGGACCCACCGGCCGGCCGTACCTGCGCGGCTGCGACCAGATCGACATCAGCCTCAGCCACACCGACGACCTGCTGCTGGTCGGCCTGACCACGCGCGGCCTGGTCGGTGTGGACGCCGAGCGGTCCGACCGGCGCATCTACAGCCGCGGGCTCGACCGGCACATCTGCACCCCGCACGAGCGGCTGCTCGTCTCCGAGCTGCCGGAGGAGGAGCGCAACCCGAGCCTGCTGCGGCTGTGGACGCTCAAGGAGGCGTACAGCAAGGCCATCGGGCAGGGGATGCGGTTCCGGTTCACCGAGTTCGGCTTCGGCCCCGACGGCCGGCCCACCCAGGTGCAGCGCCCGGACGGGACACCGGGAGCGGGCGACGAATGGTCCTTCCGGACATGCCTCCTCGTCAGCGACGGCCTGGAGTTCTGCGTCAGCGCCGCCGTCTACGACGCCGGTCTCGGCCGGACTGTGGACGCCCAGATCACCACCATGCTCGACTCCGACGCGGTGGCCGCGCTCACCGAGGCACTGGAAGGGGAGTGGTCGCATGACTACTGGTCACAGGTCCTCGACCACTGAGGTGGTCGTCTCCAGGATCGCCCGGTCGGCCTGGATGAGGCTCAGGGAGACCGGCGCCAGCCGCCGCCCCCGCCCGTCCTTGCCGAGCGGCTCCCACACCGCGGCGCAGCGCAGCGGCAGGTCCGGTTCCGCGTAGCCCCGGAAGTGGGCCCGCAGCGAGGCCAGCGTGTTCCGCCCGGCCGCCAGCCCGTGCGCCCGCACGGCGGTGTACAGCGAAACCTGCCGTACGGCCTCCAGCAGGACCCGCGCCGGGACCTCCCCGTCGACGGGCGGGGGCAGCGTCACGTCGACGGAGAGCCGTCCGTCGGCCGTACCGGGGTTGCGCAGCAGCACGTCACGGGGGTCCCCGTACCCGATGTCGGCCGGGTCGACGGGAGAACCCGCCGGGGCGGCCGCGCCACCCCCGCCGGCCGTGCCGCAGGCGGCGAGCAGCGCCGCGCGGCTGTGGCGGCGGTGGTTGGTGTGCACGCCGGGCGCCAGGAAGACCAGGCTGGCTTCCCCGGCACCGCAGGGACTGCCGTCGATCCGGATCGCCATGCGGAACTCCAGAACCCGCGGTACGCCGTCCACGACCTTGTCCGGGCGTACGCTCAGCCGGACGTCGAGCCGTCCGTCCGGCACCCGGCAGTGCAGGGCCGCGATGTCGTCCGCCCACAGCCCGAAGCGGTAGAACACCGCCACGCGGTCGGGTTTCACGGCGAAATGGCAGCGTCCGATGAACTCGGCGGCCTCCTGGACCGCACCGACCACGTCCAGCAGCTCATGGAAGCGCCGCCCCTGTGCGTTCCCAGCGGGGAACTCACAGACCAGGACGAACTCCTCCTCGGTGTCAGGTACGGCCGGGACCGGATACTGCCACGACCTCGGCCGGTGGATCAGATGACGGACTGCGGGACTCCGCATACGTCACACCCCCTCAGAACCGGACCGGACACGGTCTCGGCCCGATTTAGGGTGCACCGATGGCGGGCGCCGGAACCAGCCATCCGTGATGGCAGCAAGTGGCCCGGCACGTAATGCCTTACGTCATGCCGTTGGGGTCGTCGAGCATCCCGCTCGCGGCCGCGCTCACGCCCGCCTGGAACCGGCTGGTGGACTCCAGTTCCTCCATGATCTGGGAGATGTAGCGCCGGCAGGTCCGTACCGACATGCCCAGTCGTCGCGCCACCACCTCGTCCTTGTGCCCCTGGGCCATCAGCCTGACGATCGATCGTTTCAGGTCATCGGTCACGGCCGTGGGCTCCTCGGCCCCCGGTGAGAAGGATGTGGCGGCCGCCCACAGGTGCTCGTACACCTTGTAGAGGAAGGCCACGAGCGCCGGCTCGCGGACCACGACCGCCCCCGGGGCGCGTCCGTCCACGTTCTGCTCGGGGAGGAAGACGATCTCCCGGTCGTAGATGACGATGCGGTCGATCAGCTCGTCCGTCGTACGGACCTCGGCCCCGGCGGCCGTCACGACCCGTACGTACGCGGTGGTCGCCAGATCGCTGCGCACGGTGTGCTGGTAGAGGTGGCGCACCGTCACCCCGCGCGCCAGGCGCGTCAGTGTGAGCGGCCGCGCGTTGTCGAGGAAGTGGCTGGGTCGGGGGCCGCCGGGCTGTGCGGTGAGCACTTCCGTCCGGCACCGGGCGCCCCAGTCGTTGAGCATCGACTGCAGGACGCCGATGTCGCTGATGATGTCGAAGGCCTCCGCCTGGTTGCGGCGCTGGCGGCTCTCGAAGTACGTGGGCTCCAGAGCCCGCATCCGTGTGCGCACGTCGGTGACGGCCTGCTGGAGCTCACGGATCTGTGTCTCGGTGGGCCCCACGAGGTCGGCGGCGGCTGCGTCCGGGCTGACCGGGACGAAGGTGCCCGGCTCGCCGGGCGTGGGGTGGAGCAGGCTCAGGGTCTGCAGCTTCTTCTCGATCTGGGCGGCCTCTTCGAGGCTGATCCCGAGGGCCTCGGCCACTCCGTGCCGCGTGTACCGCCCATGGGTGACGGCGTGCTGATAAGCAATCGCACAGTCGTCGTCGAAGGCATCGGAGTGTGGCAAGTAAAGCGGTTCCCCGGCCATCCCTTTGGTCACTCCCCCGTACGCCATGGAACTAGTTGCCAGGCCACTTTACGTCATCGAGTTTCGCTTGGAAGTGACTTGAGCCGTTGGCAGTGTGTACCTCGCACCGCACGGATGTCTACAGGGGGTAACGATGAACAAGGTAGCGGCGAAGCGCATATTCTCGGGATTGCTCGTAACGTTCGGAATTTGGGGAAGTCTTGGAATGGGCTTGGCGGAAGCATCAACTCCGGATCTTCAGGCGAAGGTTGATATTTCCGGTTCGTCCCTCGCCGGTGACGTGCAGTTCCACGTCCTCGACGACCAGTGGGGTGTTGCCCACCCTTGACTCGACCCCGGGTCGGAGGCGTGCGTCCGCTCCCCGACCGGCCGACATGGCCGGTTGCGGGAGCTTTGCCGTTCCTGGGGCAACCCGTGACCTATGAGGACTTGCTCCGAACCACTTCGGCCGACGGTGTGCGCCACTTCCGTACGTTAATGCGTGCCGGGTTTCCCGAATGCTCGACGCATATGTCTCGCGCATGTGCACGCGCAGACAATAAGCCGTTCATTTGGCGGCCACCCTTTTCATTGTGTCAGCTTCTTCCGTGGTGCCTCGGTATGGTCCGGATTTCCGTCCGGGGCGCGGGTGGCATTACGGCATTCACGCATTCGGGCGCTCCGCGGCCGCAGTGTCGTCTCCGGCCGTGCGCGAGCCCGGGCCGTCCGGGGGAGGGGCGTCGCGTGCTCGACGACCTCCACCGCTGCGGACGTCAGCGCGTGGAACGTGTGGCCGGTCCCGCAGGGCTGCCACGTACATCAGTGCGACTCGGGGGCGGCTCGGCTTTCGCCGCGCCGCAGTTCCGGGGAATCGCCGACCCGTCGCTCAGTGCTAATTGGGTGGCACCCAGTGCGAGCGGGAAAACAGGACCGCCGTCCGGTTTTCCGTCCGGTGCATGCAGTGGAGAAACTGATCACGCGGCCGTCTTCATAAGGTCATCAACAGACGCGTGCGATAACCACACATGCACCCGCACCAGGTACGGGTGCCGGCGTGGCCGTACGCCCGCCCCCGGCCGCCAGGACGCTCCGCCGCCCCGCGCGCAAGCCCGGCTTTAGGGGGTCCACCGAACCTCTGTGGCGCGCCAGCCGGCCCACTGGCACACCCGCGTCGAAAGGTGATCTTGAATGAGCATCGTCGAGGACAGGCCCGTCCGCCCCGCGGATCGCCCGCCGACGCCCCAGCCCGTTCCGAACACCACCCTGCGCGAACGCACGGCTGAACTGAACGCCCTCCAGGAGCAGGTGCTCCGCGGCCCGAGCGACCGCGCCACCGACGCCCAGCACGCCAAAGGCAAGCTGACGGCCCGTGAGCGCGTCGCCCTCCTCTTCGACGAGGGCACGTTCGTCGAGATCGAGGGCCTGCGCCGTCACCGGGCCACCGGCTTCGGCCTGGAGGACAAGAAGCCGCACAGCGACGGCGTCGTCATCGGCTGGGGCACCGTTCACGGCCGCACCGTCTTCACGTACGCCCATGACTTCCGGATCTTCGGCGGCGCCCTCGGCGAGGCCCACGCGGAGAAGATCCACAAGGTCATGGACCTCGCCGAGGCCGCCGGCGCCCCCGTCGTCGGCCTGTGCGACGGCGCCGGCGCCCGTATCCAGGAAGGCGTCTCGGCGCTGGCCGGCTACGGCGGCATCTTCCAGCGCAATGTCCGCAACTCCGGCGTCATTCCCCAGATCTCGGTGATGCTCGGGCCCTGCGCGGGCGGCGCGGCGTACTCCCCGGCGCTCACGGACTTCGTCTTCATGGTCCGCGGCACCTCGCAGATGTTCATCACCGGCCCCGACGTCGTCCGTTCGGTGACCGGTGAGGAGATCTCCCAGAACGGCCTCGGCGGCGCCGATGTGCACGCGGCGGTCTCAGGAGTGGCCGCCTTCGCCTACGACACCGAGGAGAGCTGCCTGGAGGACGTCCGCCACCTCCTGTCGATGCTCCCCTCGAACAATCGCGAGCTTCCGCCCGTCGCCCCGGCCGACGACCCCGCCGACCGCCGGTGCGAACGCCTGCTGGACCTCGTTCCCTCCCAGCCCAACCAGTCCTACGACATGCGCCGGGTGATCGAGGAGATCGTCGATCACGGTGACTTCTTCGAGGTCCACGGGCAGTGGGCGCAGAATGTCGTCTGCGGTCTCGCCCGGTTCGACGGCCGGGTCACCGGCATCATCGCGAACCAGCCCGCCGTCCTCGCCGGTGTGCTCGACATCGAGTCCAGCGAGAAGGCCGCCCGCTTCGTCCAGTTCTGCGACGCCTTCAGCATCCCGCTGGTGACGCTGGTCGACGTGCCCGGCTTCCTTCCGGGCGTGGACCAGGAACACGGCGGAGTGATCCGGCACGGAGCCAAGCTGCTCTACGCGTACTGCAACGCCACCGTCCCACGGATCTCGCTCGTCCTGCGCAAGGCGTACGGCGGCGCCTACATCGTCATGGACTCCCGCTCCATCGGCGCCGACGTCGCCCTGGCCTGGCCCAGCAACGAGATCGCGGTCATGGGTGCCGAGGGCGCGGCCAACGTCATCTTCCGCCGCGAGATCGCCGCCGCCGACGACCCGGCGGAGATGCGCGCACAGAAGATCAAGGAGTACACGACCGAGCTCATGCACCCCTACTACGCTGCCGAGCGCGGCCTCGTCGACGATGTGATCGACCCCGCCGACACCCGCAGCCGGCTGATCGGCGCTCTCGCCATGCTGCGGACGAAGCACGTGCCGCTCCCGGGCCGCAAGCACGGAAACCTCCCGCTGTGACGGCGGGGGAGCCCCGCACCGGGGCGGAACTCTCACTGGCCTCGCTGCGCATCACCGGAGGCAACCCGAGCGCCGAGGACGTCGCCGCGCTTGCCGCGGTGCTCGCCGCCCGCTTCGCACCCGACGCCGAGCCCGGTGCCGCCGCGGACGGCGTGCGGGGCGACGAGCCGCGCGCTCCCGGGCGGGGCCGCAGCCGCTGGGAGCAGCCCGCGGGCTACTACCGCGCACCCGGAGCGTGGGTCTCGTGACGACCGGCGGAATCCGCAAGGTGCTCATCGCCAACCGTGGCGAAATTGCTGTCCGTGTTGCTCGGGCCTGCCGGGACGCGGGGATCGGGAGCGTGGCCGTTTACGCCGACCCGGACCGTGACGCTCTGCACGTCCGTGCGG
This sequence comes from Streptomyces sp. CB01249, assembly GCF_001905735.1. GTDB lineage: Bacteria > Actinomycetota > Actinomycetes > Streptomycetales > Streptomycetaceae > Streptomyces. The sequence goes on along the minus strand of NZ_LISW01000010.1, from coordinate 72,559 downwards.
CCGACGAGGCATTCGCTCTGGGCGGTGACACCCCGGCGGCCAGTTATCTGGACATCGCCAAGGTGCTCCAGGCTGCCAAGGACTCGGGGGCGGACGCGATCCACCCGGGGTACGGCTTCCTCTCGGAGAACGCCGAGTTCGCCCAGGCGGTGCTGGACGCGGGTCTGACGTGGATCGGGCCGCCGCCGCACGCGATCCGGGACCTGGGTGACAAGGTCGCCGCCCGCCATATCGCGCAGCGCGCCGGTGCCCCGCTCGTCGCGGGCACCCCGGACCCGGTGGCCGGTTCCGCCGAGGTCGTCGCGTTCGCTCAGGAGCACGGGCTGCCGATCGCGATCAAGGCCGCCTTCGGTGGCGGCGGGCGCGGGCTGAAGGTCGCCCGGACGCTGGAGGAGATCCCGGAGCTGTACGACTCCGCGGTGCGTGAGGCGGTCGCGGCGTTCGGGCGCGGGGAGTGCTTTGTCGAGCGCTACCTCGACAAGCCGCGGCATGTGGAGACGCAGTGCCTGGCCGACACGCACGGCAACGTGGTCGTCGTCTCCACCCGTGACTGCTCGCTGCAGCGCCGTCATCAGAAGCTGGTCGAGGAGGCCCCGGCCCCCTTCCTGTCCGATGCGCAGAACGCGGAGCTGTACGCGGCCTCCAAGGCGATCCTGAAGGAGGCCGGCTACGTCGGCGCCGGCACGGTGGAGTTCCTGGTCGGTATGGACGGCACGATCTCCTTCCTGGAGGTCAACACCCGCCTCCAGGTGGAGCACCCGGTGACCGAGGAGGTCTCCGGTATCGACCTGGTGCGTGAGATGTTCCGGATCGCCGACGGCGAGGCCCTGGGTTACGACGACCCCGCCTCGCGCGGTCACTCCTTCGAGTTCCGGATCAACGGCGAGGACCCGGGCCGCGGCTTCCTGCCCGCCCCCGGCACCGTCACCAAGTTCGAGGCCCCGAGCGGCCCCGGCGTGCGCCTGGACGCGGGCGTGGAGTCCGGGTCGGTCATCGGGCCGGCGTGGGACTCGTTGCTGGCGAAGCTGATCGTGACGGGTGCGACGCGTGAGCAGGCGCTGCAGCGCGCGGCCCGCGCCCTGGCGGAGTTCCACGTCGAGGGCATGGCCACCGCCATCCCGTTCCACCGTGCGGTCGTGGTGGACCCGGCGTTCACCGCCGACCCGTTCCGGGTCCACACCCGGTGGATCGAGACGGAGTTCGTCAACGAGATCAAGCCGTTCGCCGCCCCCGCCGAGGCGGACGCGGACGACGAGGCCGGTCGCGAGACGGTCGTCGTGGAGGTCGGTGGCAAGCGCCTGGAGGTCTCGCTGCCCTCCTCGCTCGGGATGAGCCTGGCCCGTACCGGGCTCGCGGCGGGCGCCAAGCCCAAGCGCCGCGCGGCCAAGAAGTCCGGCTCGGCCGTCTCCGGCGACACCCTCGCCTCCCCCATGCAGGGCACCATCGTCAAGATCGCCGTCGAAGAAGGCCAGGAAGTCAAGGAAGGCGACCTCATCGTCGTCCTCGAAGCCATGAAGATGGAGCAGCCGCTCAACGCGCACCGCTCCGGCACGATCGCCGGCCTCACGGCCACAGTCGGCGCCTCTGTCACCTCAGGCGCCACCATCTGCGAGATCAAGGAGTCGTGAGAACCCCTCATGTCCGTTGTCAACGACATCGCGCCCGTGGAGCTGCGGCTCGCGCCGAAAGAGGTCAGGTCAGTCGACCGCGTGGTCATCCGTTTCGCGGGTGACTCGGGTGATGGCATGCAGCTCACGGGTGACCGGTTCACCTCGGAGACGGCGTCCTTCGGGAACGATCTGTCCACGCTGCCGAACTTTCCGGCCGAGATCCGTGCCCCCGCAGGGACTCTGCCGGGGGTTTCGTCGTTCCAGTTGCATTTCGCCGATCACGACATCCTGACGCCCGGGGACGCGCCGAACGTGCTGGTCGCGATGAACCCGGCCGCGTTGAAGGCGAACATCGCCGATGTGCCGCGCGGGGCCGAAATCATCGTGAACACCGACGAGTTCACGAAGCGGCCGATGGCGAAGGTCGGCTACGAGAGCAACCCGCTGGAGGACGGCTCACTTCAGGCGTACAACGTTCATCCGGTGCCGTTGACGACGCTGACGATCGAGGCGCTGAAGGAGTTCGGGCTCTCCCGCAAGGAGGCCGAACGGTCGAAGAACATGTTCGCGCTCGGGCTGCTGTCCTGGATGTACCACCGGCCGACCGAGGGCACCGAGACGTTCCTGCGGGCGAAGTTCGCGAAGAAACCGCAGATCGCCGAAGCGAACGTGGCCGCCTACCGGGCCGGATGGAACTTCGGCGAGACGACGGAGGACTTCGCCGTCAGCTACGAAGTCGCCCCCGCCTCACAAGCCTTCCCCACCGGCACCTACCGCAACATCTCCGGGAACCTCGCCCTGTCCTACGGGCTGATCGCCGCGGGCCGGCAGGCGGACCTGCCGCTCTATCTCGGCTCGTACCCGATCACGCCGGCCTCCGACATCCTGCACGAACTGAGCAAGCACAAGAACTTCGGTGTGCGCACGTTCCAGGCCGAGGACGAGATCGCCGGCATCGGCGCCGCCCTGGGTGCCGCGTTCGGTGGTTCATTGGCGGTGACGACGACGTCGGGGCCGGGGGTGGCGCTGAAGTCGGAGACCATCGGGCTCGCGGTGTCGTTGGAACTGCCGTTGCTGATCGTGGACATCCAGCGCGGCGGGCCCTCGACCGGGCTGCCGACCAAGACCGAGCAGGCCGACCTGCTTCAGGCGATGTACGGGCGCAATGGTGAGGCACCGGTCCCGATCGTGGCCCCGCGCACCCCGGCCGACTGCTTCGACGCCGCCCTGGACGCGGCCCGCATCGCCCTGACCTACCGCACCCCGGTCTTCCTGCTCTCCGACGGCTACCTCGCCAACGGCTCCGAACCCTGGCGCATCCCCGAACTCGACCAACTCCCCGACCTGCGTGTCCAGTTCGCGGGCGGCCCCAACCACGAACTCGCCGACGGCACCGAAGTCTTCTGGCCGTACAAACGCGACCCGCAGACCCTGGCGCGACCGTGGGCGGTTCCGGGGACGCCGGGCCTGGAGCATCGGATCGGGGGGATCGAGAAGCAGGACGGCACCGGCAACATCTCCTACGACCCCGCCAACCACGACTTCATGGTCCGCACCCGCCAAGCCAAAATCGACGGCATCCAAGTACCCGACCTGGAAGTCGACGACCCCGCCGAGGCACGCACCCTCGTGCTCGGCTGGGGCTCCACCTACGGCCCGATCACCGCCGCCGTACGCCGCCTGCGCGCTTCGGGGCGTTCCATCGCGCAGGCGCATGTGCGTCACCTCAACCCGTTCCCCAGGAATCTGGGTGAGGTGCTGGCGCGTTACGACAAGGTGGTCGTCCCCGAGATGAACCTCGGGCAGCTGGCCACGCTCATCCGCGCCAAATACCTGGTCGACGCCCACAGTTACAACCAGGTCAACGGCATGCCGTTCAAGGCCGAGCAGCTCGCCACCGCTCTCGAGGAGGCCATCGATGCCTGAGGTCAACGAACTGCTCCAGCTCGTCCCCAAGGCCGAAGCCAAGCAGACCATGAAGGACTTCAAGTCCGACCAGGAAGTGCGCTGGTGCCCCGGCTGCGGCGACTACGCCGTCCTCGCCGCCGTCCAAGGCTTCATGCCCGACCTCGGCCTCGCCAAAGAAAACATCGTCTTCATCTCCGGCATCGGCTGCTCCTCCCGCTTCCCGTACTACATGAACACCTACGGGATGCACTCCATCCACGGCCGCGCCCCCTCCATCGCAACCGGCCTGGCCACCTCCCGACGCGACCTGTCCGTCTGGGTCGTCACCGGTGACGGCGACGCACTGTCCATCGGCGGCAACCACCTCATCCACGCCCTGCGCCGCAACGTCAACCTCAAGATCCTCCTCTTCAACAACCGGATCTACGGACTCACCAAGGGCCAGTACTCGCCCACCTCCGAACAGGGCAAGATCACCAAATCCACACCCATGGGCTCCCTCGACGCCCCGTTCAACCCCGTCTCGCTGGCGATCGGCGCGGAGGCATCCTTCGTCGCCCGGACTGTCGACTCCGACCGCAAGCACCTCACGAGCGTGCTCCGGGCCGCCGCCGACCACCCCGGCACCGCCCTGGTCGAGATCTACCAGAACTGCAACATCTTCAACGACGGCGCCTTCGAAGTCTTCAAGGACAAAGACCAGGCCCAGGAAGCCGTCATCCGCCTCGAACACGGCCAGCCGATCGTCTTCGGCACGGACGGCTCCAAGGGCGTCATCCGCGACACCCTCACCGGCGACCTCCAAGTCGTCCCGGTCACCGAGGACAACAAGGCACAGATCCTCGTCCACGACGCCCACGCCCCCAGCCCCACGACGGCGTTCGCACTGTCCCGGCTGGCGGACGCGGACACCCTGCACCACACGCCGATCGGCGTCCTGCGCAGCGTGGAACGCCCGGTCTACGACACCACCATGGCCGACCAACTCGACACCGCCGTCGAACGCCACGGCAAGGGCGACCTCGCCGCACTCCTCGCCGGCAACGACAACTGGACCGTCGTCGGCTGAGAGCTCTGCCCTTTTGATCCGATCCATCAAGGCTGATATAAGGTCGTCCGTGTGAATGGAGTACAGCTTTTCCTGCTGGGGCGCACCCTCATGAAGATCGGTGAGGAGGCCATTCCCACCGAAAGCCTCGGCAAGCGGCAGATGAGCACACGGTCGGTTCTGATCGTGATGCTCGACATCTACGCGCACCCGGACACGACGGTCGGCGAGATCGCCACCCGTTCCGGTCTGCCGCAGAGTGCGGTGTCCGCCTGTGTGGCCCGGTTGCGGGAGACGGGATCGGTGGTGACCGAGACCGACGCCCGCGACCGCCGCCGGACCCTGGTCCGTCAGAACCCCGAGGTGACCGACCGCCGCGCGGAGGTTGCCGCGACACGTGTGGACGACGCTCTGGCCACGGCGCTGGGGACCGAGGACCCCGTGGAGGTCACCGAGGTGATCGCCCTGCTGGAGGCTCTGGCCCGGCGGCTGTCGCCGGAGGTGCTGGCCCGGCTGGCGCCCGATACGGACTGACCTGCGGCAGACGGAAGCCGCCCGGGTGCTCGGTGCCCGGGCGGCTTCGGTGTTCTCGGCGGAAGTCTTCTACTCGGCGACGTAGGTGTATCCGCTCCATGAGTAGACCAGGAGTTCCAGTTCCTTCTCCGTGACCATGCCGCTCGTGGGCTCGAAGTGCTCGTACCGGTTGCCCTTGAGCAGCTTCACCTTGGAGGTCGTGTCCTCGACGTAACGGATCCGGTCCTCGAGCTTGAGTTCGAGTGTCGCGGGTCCGCCGCTGAGGATCACGTTAGGGGGCTGTGTTGTCATGGCGTCGTCTCCTTGGGTCATGGATCCGGAGGCAGTGAACGGCACTGTGCGGACAGGATCAGCCGTCCGGCTAAAGCCGTTCTAAACGCCTGTCGCCGCAGCCGCCTTTCCCGGCCCCGCTCCGGTGGGCGCACCCGCCGTCTCCTCGGTCCGGCCGCGGAGCAGCAAGCAGGCCAGCGCCCCGACGAGTACCACGGCGATCGGCAGTACCGCCGTTACGTGCAGGGTCGCGATGAAGGCGTCCGCGTACGCCTTTCCGCCGGCCAGTTCCGCGGCGAGCCGGCTCTGGAGCAGGGCGCCCACCGCGGCCGCGCCGATGACCGAACCGGTCTGGCGGATCGTGTTGTTGACCCCGGAGGCCGCTCCCGCCAGCCGCGGGTCCACGTTGCGCATCGCCTCCGCGGACATGGGCGCGATCACGCAGCCGATGCCGAGCCCGGTGATGAGGGTGGCCGGGATGAAGGCGTACCAGGGGGAGGCCGGGCCCGCGATCAGCGCGATCGCCGCCATCCCCACCGCGTAGAGGGTGAGACCCGCCATCAGCAGGTACTTGCCGCCGATCCGGTCCGAGAGCCGGCCTGCGAAGGGCCCCACCGTCATCGACACCAGCGAGGACGGGGCGAGTACCAGGCCCGCCTTGATCGCGCTCAGACCGAGGACGGACTGCAGGTAGAGGTTGAAGGGAAGGACCAGCCCGATCATCGCCATCGAGACCAGGGCGACCATCACCGTCAGCACGGAGAAGTTGCGGTCCTTGAACAGCGCGAACGGTACGAGCGGTTCCCGGTCCTGACGGCCGCGCTGGTGCAGAAGGAACCCGGCAGTCAGCGCGGCGCCCGCGGCGAGCAGCCCCCAGATCTTCGGGCCCCAGTGGTAGTGCTCACCCTCCTGGAGCGCGAAGGTCAGGCAGAACAGCGCGCCGGTGGCCAGGAGAACGCCGGGGATGTCGAAGGTCCGGGTCCGGCCCGTCCGCAGGTCGGGCACCACCAGAAAGGCCAGGGCCAGCGCGGCGATCCCGATCGGCACGTTCACCAGGAAGATCCACCGCCACCCCAGGGTGGAGACCAGCACCCCGCCCACGGTCGGGCCCGACAGCGTGGCCAGCCCCGCCACCATGCCCCAGATGCCCATCGCGGTGCCGCGCCGCTGCGCGGGGAAGACCGACATGATCAGCGTCATCGTCTGCGGGGTGAGCAGCGCGGCGCCGAGACCCTGCACCCCGCGGGCGACGATCAGCATCACCGGGCCGGTGGCCAGGCCGCAGGCGATGCTGGCGGCGGTGAACACCACGACACCCGCGATGAAGAGGTTGCGGGGGCCCCAGACGTCACCGAGTCGCCCCGCGGTGATCAGCAGCACCGCCAGCACGAGGGCGTAGCCGCTGATCACCCACAGGGTCTGGTCGAGGGTCGCTCCCAGCCCGTCGATCATGTCGGGGATCGCGATGTTCACGATCGTCAGGTCCAGCAAGGTCATGAAGAAACCCAGCGACATGGTCGCCAGTACCGCCCAGGGGTTTCCGGCCCACTTCCGCATGTGTCCGCTCCTCTCGCGCCGTCTGCTGCCCTCAGCATAATGCATCTTCTTTGATACATCAAAAAAGATGCGTTCTTGGGTCGGCCCGCGTGGTGGAGCTGCCGGTCGGGGTCACTCGGACGGGCGAGCGCGTACGCCGCGGAGACCATCGCCACGACCATGTCTTCCTGTACACCTCTGGTGCTCCGGGGGAGTATGAGGCACATGATGCACATGAACACCTACGCCGGATTTGGTACGACCGGTGTATCCCCTGCCGATGTCGAGGACCTGACGGCCATCGAAGCGCGCCGCACGCGGGAGGTGCGGAGGTGACCGTGGGAGTGGACCTGGAGATGTCGGCCCTGCTCCGGTACTTGCAGGCGCAGCGGAAGCATGTGCTCGGCGCGCTGGAGGGGTTGGACGATCGAGCATTGCGGCGGGCGGTGCTGCCCTCCGGGTGGAGCTGCCTGGGAATGGTGCAGCACCTCACCGTGGCCGTGGAGCGCCTGTGGTTTCGTGCCGTTGTGGCTGGTGATTCGGAGGCCATCGGCCTTGTCGGTAGCCAGGAATGCGCATGGCAGGTGGCTCCGGGCGTGCCGACCGCGGAGATCCTCGCACGCTACCGCCAAGAAGCGGCACTGGCGGATACGATCATCGCCGCCTCATCGATAGACGCGGGCCTGCTCTGGTGGCCCTTCCCCGAGGACGATTGGCGCCTGCACAATGTGCGCGAGGTCGTCCTTCATGTGATCACCGAAACTGCCTGTCACGCCGGCCACCTCGACGCGGCGCGTGAACTCATTGATGGCCGGCAGTGGCTGGTGAACACGTAGGGAATTTCTCACGTGGCGAGTGTCGCGGGCTTCTCGTAGCAGTCCGGGTCGACAGGGTGACCGCACGTCGAGGCTCCGTTGAGCAAGGCCGACTTGGGGAGGCTGCCTGCGCAACGGAGCTTCAACGCGACACGGACAGGTGAGCCGTCGAGGCATGCCGGAGGGCCCTCGACGTTCAACTGCCCGCATCATCTGGCCCTACGGCTGGGCACACGGCTGAGGGTCGACGACGTGCATTCTGACCTCACCGAAGAACGACTCGCCGTCGGGACCGGGAACCCACGCCTGTTCAGGGGCGGGGAGCATCTCGGTGACGGTCACGGTGACCACCTCGTTCTCCCGAGCGGACTTTCGCGCGGCGCGAAGGGCTGTACTGAGGGAGGACACGAACAGTGGGCTGCTCAGGTCAACGTAGAAGGGTTTGGTTTCAGTGGAGATCTTGACAAAGCAGCGCTCCGGCAGATTGTTGCGCTGACGCCAGCGACGTGCGGCGAGGAATTCCTCCGATTCGCTCCGAATCGGGAGCAAGCCCGTCGCCTCCGCCGTGGTCCGCCAGGTCTCGCGAAACAGCACCAGGCGGTCGACGCTGATCCTGGGAGTGTGCTCGCCTGCCGAGACGAGCTTGAGTGCGTCGATGTTCGCCATTGACAGGAAGGCTGAAAGCACGTGCACCAACGGAAACTCACGGCCTTCCATACTCGCCCATACGCGACCGTCTCGAAGTGACAGGTCGATCGCGGCGATGGAGGTGGTGCGGTCGAGGTCGGCGCCCGGCACGGAGGCGAAGGCCAGGAAGCGGTCATTGACCGAGTGCTCGAACGGGACGGTTCGGCCGGCGTTGCGCGGCCACACTTTGGGGAACAGCGGGATGATGCGGTCCTTGCCCTGATCTGCCGCGAGCCGTTCCACCACACTTGCCGGATCATCCAGGGACCAGCCGAAGAGGTGCCCTTCCATCGTGCCCGCTGCGGCATGCATTTCGCCCAGCACCATCGTGTAGTCACCTTCGTTCACCGCTTGTGGCGACGAGGCACAGATGTGCAGGTCAGGACTGTGCACCCGGCCGCCGTCCCAGCCGGGCGCCGACGCCGGGAACCGCTCCCGGACCCGCTCGGCAAGTGCGTCCGCGGACAAGCGCAACTCGTTCAGGCCGGTGGTCGATTCGTTCAGACCGAGTACCTGCGTCCACCGCTCGATGAAGTCCTGCGTCACCCCGTCGGCGGCTTTCGCGCCGGAACCGAAGAAGAGGCGAATGACGAGCGGCCAGATGTCACCGAGCGTCAGGTGTTCGCCCGACGGGGAATGCTCTGTGTAGAGGCGGCGCAGCTCTTGCTCGTAGACCTCGGACATGGCCGCGGTGAGCCAACGGGTCGCCTGCAGGACGATGCTCATCGGCGCCGCCAAGTCGTCGATGAAGTCGCGTCCGAGTGACAGCTCAAGGTCGCGCGTCGTGTCCTCGTAGCACAGCCCCCGGCCGCCATAGGTCACGCCGCCGCGGCGGCGTGCCGGTCGTCCCGTGATCTCCGTGAACTCGTTGCTCAGGTGGAGCTGCGCGGCCTCCAGCGCGGCAGGGTCACCCGCAGCCCTCGCCACGCCGTCCCGGGCCGCCTTGAGCCGATCGAATCCCGAGCGGGCCCTGTCGCGCAGCCGTGGGTCGCCGATGGCCGCGATACGTTCGTCAAGTATCCCCGCACCAGCTGTGTTGAGAGGCACGTTGGCATCCCAAGTCGCCAGCTTTCGCTCCACCAGCGCGTCGAGGAGTTGATAGACCTCGTCCGTGCTCGCGAACAGAGGGGCATCCCCGGAGGACAGCTGCTGCGCGACAAGGGCGGCCGGACGTTTGCCGTCGCATGCCCGCAGCAGGACGAACTCCGCCTCCGAGATCACGGCGGGCTCCTCGCCCGGCCGGGTCACCTGTTCCCGCTCCAGGAGATGGTGGGGGTGCCTGGCCGGCGGAAGCCACCGGCGCATCTCCTCATCCGTGGTGAGCCACTCGCCGTACGCGACAACCGCCCACGGCTCCAGGAACACCCGGCGCTTGTCAATCAGCCGGGGCCCGGGCACGGCATGGATGTCGGAGCGTTCCGGGTCGAGCGTGATCCACAGGGACGGCCCGAAGAATCCGATGGTCTCCGCCTTGGAGCTGTAGCGCTGCCAGAACTTGCTGAGCTGCACCTCGCGGTATCGCCGCTTGGCATTTCGCCTGATCGGCTCCTGATTCCGCAGGAGAGAGTCCAGTAGACCGGCCACGGCGGGGTTCTGCCAGACGATTGCCTCGCGCAGGGACGGGTCGGCGGCCACCCGGTTCACCTCGACCGATATATCGACCACGGTCTTCTCGAAGACCGTGGCGAAGGCGTCGCGGTCCGCTCTCCCCGCAAGGAAGTCGTCAGCGCGCTCCGCACACTCGTCGGAGGCGAACCTGAGCAGGCCGGAGGCCGAGAAGCCCGTGCTCCGCAACAGTGCGTCGGGCCAGGCGAGCCACTCGGTTGTGCCGAGCCTCACGTGCTGTGTCGACGGCATGGGCCACTTCCTATCCTCGGCGGTGTGGTTGGAGGGCAGCAAACGTGACGGTGCGGGGGTTGTCCTCACGGGTGCGGACCGCCCGATCGCGCATACCGCACCACCTCAGCCGTTCAGAACAACGTGCAGACTTCCACGCGCGCACGGAAACCGAAACACACCTGCGAAGGCTGGGACGGCGACGCGACGAGGTCACTTGAAGCAACCCGTTCGCGCTGATCTCTTCCGATCGTCCGTACAGCCCGTCGGCCATCAAACGCCCTGACAGGCCCACCGACAACCTTGGTATTGCTCAGACCGCCCACCCGCGCGATCAGGTTCGTTCGGGCTTCTGGGCACAGACTCGCGGATCCGTTCCCCTTCCGGACCAGGCGATGTGGCACCCATACCCGAGCCCCAGCACCATCGCCGCCTGGGCCCAATCCGATGCCGAGGCGAAGGAGATCCTGGAGAAGGACGGGCTCTCCAAGGTCATGCTCTGGACCCACGACGTCGTCGGTGCCTACACCGTGCGCCCCCTTGCCTCGTGCCGGATGGGCGACGACCCGCACACGTCGGCCCCTCGACGACCGCAACTCGCTCAGTGCTCTCTTCCAGCCAATCGTGGCCTTTTGGCGTCGTCTCATTTGGCGGGTTGAGTAGTCTGCACGGTGTGGTGATGGCCGAGACCGAGCGCCTGGCCGGACCAACCTCCACTCGGCCTCGGCGCGGCGTCCTGCATCCGGTGGCACCTCACCAATGGAGACGACGCCCAGCCCTGTTCGTCTGCCTGGCGTGGTGCGCGGCAAGGAGCACATCGTGGTATCCCAAGGAGCAGACCAATGAAGTTCATGATGTTCGTGTGTACCGACAGCCAGCCCGAGACGGGCGTATCCGATGACTGCGGTCCTTGGGTCGCCGCCAACGACGCAAACGGCCGGCGTGTGCTGGGCAGTCCCCTGGTGTCCACCAAGGAGGCCCTGACCGTCCGTGTCCGCAACGGCGAGTTGCTCGTGACGGAAGGTCCATTCGCCGCTACCCAGGACGTCATCGTCGGCTTCGACATCCTTGAGTGCGCAGACAGCGACGAGGCCATCGAAGTGGCACGGGCTCACCCGCTGGCGCAGCTGGGGCGCCTGGAGCTGCGGCCGTTCGCCAGCCTTGAGGAACTGATCGCACGAGGGGATTCGTCTCAGTCGTAGAGATGGTTCCCGCGTCCTGATCAACACGGCCCCACGTTGATCAGGACGCGCTTCGGACTCTTCGGCCGCATGGCAGTCCTCACCCCATCAGGTGTTGGCAGGAGAGGTCTCCGGTTCGGCAATCTGAAAGATGTCCACACCGGGCCCTCCTGCCAAAGTCAGCGTCTGCGGCTTTCGTTTCGCGCCGATCGGGTACCCAGCAACGTCCCGGCTTCCGCCGTGCACGGCACTGCCGTAGTGCCGAATCCACGGAGATCGGTGACACAGCCGCCACCCGCTGTCGCGCACGAGGGAAGGGAACGAGGAGAATGGGTCGACTCGCAGGACGGCGCGCCCTGGTGGTAGGCGCGAGCCGAGGGCTCGGCCGAGGTGTGGTCGAGGCGTTCCTCACCGCCGGGGCAGAGGTGGTGGCGCTCTCCCGCGACATGGCCCCCCTGAGCGAACTCGCCGCAGGACAGCCGCGGCTGCACTGCGAGCAAGGCGACGCAGCCGACCCCGTGCTGGCCGGTCAGCTGCTCGACCGTCACCGTCCGGACGTGCTCGCGATCCTTGCGGGTGCCTCGCCGCTGCTGCGCCCGATTGCACAGCAGACCTGGGAAACCTTCTCGACGCCGTGGGACGTTGACGTCCGGATCGCCTTCACATGGGTACGTGAGGCCTTGGTACGGCCGCTTGAGCCAGGCAGCCAGGTGATCGTGACCAGCAGTGGGGCGGCCCTGCGCGGATCTCCTCTGAGCGGAGGTTACGCCGGCGCCAAGTCGACCGTGCGCTTCCTGACCGAATACGCGGCACAGGAGGCGGACCGGGAAGGTCTCGGGATCAACTTCGCGGCAGTGTTGCCGCAGCTGACGCCAGCCACCTCATTCGGCCTCGATGCGGCCGAGGCATACGCCCGCCGGAGTGGAATCGGCGTCGAGGAATTCATCAAGGGGATGGGGGACCCGGTCCTCACCCCGGAGGTGGCAGGGGCCGCGTTCGTGAGCCTGGCCGCCGGCGGGACGGAGCAGACGGGTTCGTATCTGCTGGCCGGTACGGGTCTGCGCCCGCTCGGCTAGTGATCGCCGGACAGCGGGCTCCACGTGGACTTCGCTCGTGCTCCGTGCCGTGCCGTGCCCGGCCGGCCTGCTCGTCCTCTTTGCGTCTTGTCCGCTCCTGCGCGATGAGCATCACCCCACGATCCTCAGCCTTCCGCTCCTACCGATGACCCCGAAGGGCAGGACCTGCCGTGACCGATTTGACCCTGGAGACAACCGCTCGGATAGCCGCTGCCGGCCAGAAGGCCGCTGAGCACATCGGCGTCGCGATGAACATCGCGATCGTCGACGCCGGCGGTCACCTGCTGCACTTCACGAGGATGGACGACGCCTGGCTCGGTTGCATTGACATCGCCCTGAAGAAGGCGAAGACCTCAGTGCTGTTCCGCATGCCCAGCGCGACCCTGGGCGAGATCTCGCAGCCCGGCGGCCCGCTCTACAGCATCGATCACAGCAACGACGGCTTGATCACCTTCGGGGGCGGCCTCCCGCTCTCGGATGCAAACAACCGTACGATCGGCGCGGTTGGTGTGTCCGGCGGCACGGTGGAGCAGGACACTCATGTTGCCGAAGCGATGATCCAGGCCCTGTGACAGCAGCCCTCCTCCATACGTGCGCGGAGCCGACAGATGGTTGTCGGCTCCGCGCACGTATGGAGGAGGGCTGCTGCCTCAGCGAGGGAATCCGGTGGCCCGTTGGTGGGTCGAGCGGGTGAGGACGAAGACCAGAGCGGCCAGGTCTGCCGCCCCGGCGTCATCGTCCGCGTAGCGCGTGGTCTGCAAGGGGCCGACCTGGTCCAATCGGACTCCCTCCAGCTCCAGGACGTAGGCCAGGGTGAGCATGGCGAGGCGGGCGTTGCCATCCGGGAAGGGGTGGAAGAAGGCCACGTCCAGGTAAGCCCTGGCCGCGCGGGAGGCCAGAGGGACTCGCGGGTCGGCGCTGTCGCGCAGACAGTGCTCAAAGTCGCGCTTGGTACGTGACGTCAGGGCGTAGCGTTCCCGGCCACCCTTGGCGAAGGCATCGCCTTGTCGGAACTGCACCCCAGGCATGCCGAGGACCAGCTGCTGCCATCCGGCCAGAAGCGTGCAGGTGAGAGGCAGCCTATGAGAAGCGTCTGTGCGCGACTGAGCCAGCGCCGCGAGCAATCGCCGGCCTCGATCGAGGTCCGCGGAACGGCCCCCTTCCCTGCACCAGATGGTGAGGCCGTCCACGATGGGCTCGACAGAGGTCGGCACCTCACCGGCCGCGGAAGTCCAGTCGATCTGGTTCCTGATCCGGACCCAGGCGGTCAAGGCGTCAGCGTTCACGGTAGGGCCGCACTCCGGTCAGATCTACGGCAAGGTCCTCTCCCACTGTGTCGATGAGGGTCCGCGACGGCGCGGTCCAGCTCTTGAACCGCCCGCCGATCGCGGTGTCGACCGCGTCCTTCGCGTCCTGCGTCCCCATGCCCGTGGAGGAGAGGAACCACGTCAGTACCGTGTGACAGAGTCCGTACCAGCCGCATTCGGCACCCGTGCGGTCCATGACCACGGTCACGAGTCGGGTGGCCGCCCGTTCCAGATGCCAGCTGCGATCCTCGGCATTCGCTCCGTTGGGTGGAGCCAACTGCTCGAACCGCTCCGCCAACTCCTCCAGCCAGTCGCGCCACTCCAGCAGCGACGCGACCACCTTGGCAGCCGTTGCCGCGGGCCCACCTATGGAGTGGGAGGTGCAGCACCAGTGGGTGACGACGCCACCGCCGCCGCCCTCGCCGACCGCCCAATGCCATCCGCAGGTCCATCGGCCGTATCGGGCGGCCAAGAGCACCGTGACCTCGGTGGTGAAGCGATGTTTCTCTTCCCACCCAGCATCGTCAGGAGGCACCATCGAGGCGATCACCGCGGTGATCTCGGATGCCTCTGCTTCGTCCCAGGCGAAGGCGATGTGGTCGGGATCGACGGCAGACCACGGCAGCCGGGCCGGAGCGAGTTCGTGGTTGACAGCCGTGGTGTTCCTCCAGAACCAGGCGCAGTAGGACAACCGGGCGATCATGCCAAAAGCTCGTAGCCTCAGCACGCAAATTTCCGGCGCACCCATCATCTGCTGCGCCCGACAGGGGGCGAGTTCGCGGGCCCGAGGCCGCGTGTCCGGTTCGGCCGGCCGGCGCGCCCGTGTCCGCCTGGAGGCGATTCTCCAGGCGGACACGGGCGCGCGGCACGCTTCGCCGGCCCAGGCGACTCATCGGGGTGTCCGAGACCGATGCGGCCGAGAGGGCGGCGAGGTGCGTCCCGGATCAGCCTGCGGCGAAGACACGGCCCATGATCTCCGGGCTCATCAGAGCCTGCGGCGGGTCGATCATGCCGGCCGCACGCAGAAAGGCCTCGGACAGAGCGGGGTCAGCCGTGGCGGCGGCCTGCAGCTTGGGCATGTACCCGTTGCCCATCCGAACCTCAAGCGTGCGCAGACCCTGGACTCCGGGGAAGCCCAGGTCGGCGCCGGCGGCCATCATCCACGGCGCGTCGATCACCTGGGCCAGGTCCCGCTGGAACGCGGTGGGCTTGGGCGGCGATCCGACCTTCAGATGCTCGGCGAGCAGCGCAGCACCCAGCGCGGCGACGGTCATGCCCTGCGCGTACACCGGATTGAACGTGCACGCCGCGTCGCCCAGGACGACCAGGCCCTCAGGCAGGTCGGGCAGCAGTTCGTAGTGCCGGCGCACGCTGGCCGGGAAGTGGAAGGTGTGGGGCTTGCCCATCGGCACGGCGTCCTTGACCGCCTCGTAGATCTCCGGGACGGGCAGCGTCCTGGCGTACCGGAGGAAACCCTCGAGGTCCGTCGGTGGCTTGTCGCCGAGGATTCCGTTGAGCGAGAGCGAGTATCGGTCCGGCATGCGGGCGAAGATCGCTCCACGCGGCATCGCCGGCGTCGCCACGGGAATCAGCGCGATGTCGTCGCCGATCGGATCGAAGGGCAGCGGCCCCTCGAAGTCGCACGTGGTGTACGTCAGATCCATGTCGACGCGCTCCTGCGGCACCTGCCCGAACCCGAGTTCCTCGAGCCACCGCGGGGTACGGGAGCCGCGGCCCGTGGTGTCGACGACGACGTCGGCCGCCAGGCTTCTCTCGGCGGACCCGGGCGTCTTCTCCTGTATCCGTACGCCGACGACCCGCTCCCGCCCGGTCGTGACCAGTCCGAGGATGTCGGTGCGCTCGACCAAGCTCACGCCGGGAAGCGCGGTGACGCGCTCGCGCAGGTGAGCCTCCAGCCGTGCACGACCGGCGGCAACGCAGACCAGACCGGTCTCCGTCCTGCGTATCATCTGCCCGTTGAAGTACCAGCTCAGGCTGGAACCGAAGTCACCGACCGGCACACCGCACGCCGTCAGCTCGCGCGTGATGCCCGGGAAGAGCTCCTCCATGACCTGCTGCCCACGGGCGAGCAGTGCGTGGATGTGGTGGCCCTGTGGGGTGGCGGAGCGCGGACCGTAGGCGCCGGTGAGGGTGTCCCGGTCGATCACGGTCACCTCGTGGTACGACTCGGAAAGGACGCGCGCGGCGAACAACCCCGCGATCCCCCCGCCCAGCACGACCGCGCGGTCGCCGATGTGTGCTGCCATGAGCTCATATCTCCTTGGGTGTGAACCATACGGACCCGCTGTCATCCTCAGTCCACGCTAAAGCCCGGGCATGCCTTCGTTCTTCTTCCGTAGTGCGAGGCTTCCACTTCGTGATTGCGCTGGTCAGCCAGGAACTTTCGGCGGTCTGCGTCGTCCGCCTAGCGTGACGGACGTCGGCCCCTTTCCGCTGGGCGCGGCAACTCCCTGTCATCGCCGTCATCGTCCTGCCGAAGGTCATGGAGCGCAGATGCAACCCTTCCGTATCAATATCCCCGAGGCCGATCTCGAGGATCTTCAGCGACGACTGGCCGCCACCCGATGGCCGGAGACGTCCCCCGGCATGGACTGGGAGCGGGGTGTGCCGCTCGACTACCTCCGTGATCTGGTGTCCTACTGGCGGACCGAGTTCGACTGGCGCGCCGCAGAGGCCAAGCTCAACGAGTTCCCGCAGTTCCGCGTGGAGATCGCCGGCACGCCGATCCACTTCCTGCACGTCCGCTCGCCCGAGCCGGACGCGACACCGATGATCATGACGCATGGGTGGCCGGGATCCTTCGTGGAATTCACCAATGTGATCGGGCCACTGACGGATCCTCGCGCACATGGTGGAGACCCTTCGCAGGCGTTCCACCTGGTGATCCCCAGCCTTCCTGGCTTCGGCTTCTCCAACCCCGTGGCCGACCGCGGCTGGAGCTTCTTCCGGACGGCAGGCGCCTGGGCCGAGCTGATGGGCCGCCTTGGCTACGACCGGTACGTGATTCAGGGCGCCGACCTGGGCACATGGGTCGGAACGATCCAGGCCGGTCTTGATGCCGAGCACGTCGCCGGGCTGCATCTGAACTTCCTGATCACCCCGCCGAGCCCTGACCCCGCCGACCTCATCGGCCTCAGCGAGATCGAGCTCGGCCGGCTCGGCCTGCTGTCGCTCTTCGCCGATGAGGGATCGGGCTACATGAAGCTCCAGGCCACCCGGCCACAGACGCTGGCGTACAGCCTGACCGATTCCCCCGTAGGCCAACTCGCCTGGATCGTCGAGAAGTTCATGGAGTGGACCGACGCGGAGAAGTCGCCCGATGACGCGGTGGACCGCGATCAGCTGCTGACCAACGCCACGCTCTACTGGCTGACCCGCAGCGGAGCGTCGTCCGCGCACTTCTACTGCGACAACGGCCCGCTTCTGCCCACCGCGCCGAACCTGCCCCCGCCGCCGCCGGTGCTGCCGGTGCCGCTGGGTGTCTCGGTCTTTCCCCGCGATCCCGCACAGCCGATCCGCCGCTTCGCCGAGCGAGTCTTTCCGAACATCGTGCAGTGGTCCGAGCACGATCGCGGCGGTCATTTCGCCGCGATGGAAGAGCCTGACCTGCTCACCGCCGACCTGCGGTCATTCGCCGCGGCAGTGCGCGCCACGACGCCGGCACAGTCACAGTAGAGGAGAGCCGAAGTGCAGAGCACAGCCATACCCACTCGGGCCGAACTGGTCGAGCGCGCCAGGGGCTTGGTGCCGATGCTGCGCGAGCATGCTGCCCGCGCCGAGCACAAGGCTCAACTTGCGGACGAGGTGGTCGCCGCGCTGACCGAAGCCGGGATCTTCCGCATGCGGACCCCCGCGCGCTTCGGCGGCTACGAGTGCGACGCGGCCACGCTGATAGACGTGGGCATCGAACTCGGTCGCGGCGACGGTTCCGTGGCCTTCGATGTCGCCGCTTGGTGGATCATGTCGTGGAATGTGGGCCTCTTCCCCGATGAGGTGCAGGACGTGGTCTTCGCCGACCCGGACGTGCGCATCTGCGGCACCCTCGCGCCGACGGCTACGGCCGAACCCACCACGGGCGGCCTCCGGGTCACCGGAACCTGGGCGTTCAACAGCGGCGCCGCGCACAGTTCCTGGAAGGTGTTCTCGGCCATCCTGCCCACTGATGACG
This sequence comes from Streptomyces sp. CB01249, assembly GCF_001905735.1. GTDB lineage: Bacteria > Actinomycetota > Actinomycetes > Streptomycetales > Streptomycetaceae > Streptomyces. Next base: position 54,562 of record NZ_LISW01000010.1, on the reverse strand, counting down.
GTGCGCTGCCGATCATGGGACTTGTTCCGAGCGCCGAGCTCGACGCCGTCGAGGACTGGGACGTCTCCGGCCTGCGTGGCACCGGCAGCGTCACGCTGAGCGGGCAGGACGTCTTCGTCCCGGAGGGACGCTACATCCCCATCCCGGCCCTGCTGCAGCAGCAGTACGCCTCGAAGCGCAATGCCGAATCGACGATGTACCGCGCGCCGGTGGTCGGTGCTGTCGGGGCCGCCACCTGCGGCAAGCTCATCGGTCTGGCCCGCGCGGCCCAGGAGGACTTCCTGGAACGGATCGCCAAGCGCCCCATAACCAACACGTCGTATGAGCGGCAGATCGACGCACCCGTCACCCACCTGCAGGTCGCCGAGGCGACGCTGAAGACCGACGAGGCCGAGCATCATGCCCGCAAGCTCGCCGCGATGGTGGACGGCAAGGCGGGCGCGGGTCAGGAGTGGACGGTTCAGGAACGCGCCTACGCACGAGTGGCTGTCGGCAGGGTGTGCCAGCTCACCGCGGAGGCGGTGGACCTGCTCGCCGGCGCATCCGGCGGCAGTTCCATCTACGCCGACCAGCTCATCCAGCGCATCCGCCGGGACATCCAGGCCATCACCATCCATGCGCTCAACCTGCCCAGCACCAACCTCGAGCTCTACGGCCGGGTGCTGTGCGGGCTTGAGCCGAACACCTTCTTCGTCTGAGCGACCCGACAGGAGAACCATGACCACCGACACAACAGCCGCGCCGACCAACGCGGTTCGTCCTCACGACGCAGCAGCGGTCCGTGGGCTCATCCAGCGCGTCGTCGCGGCCTGGCGCGCACAGGACGCCGAAGCGTTCTCGCTGGTCTACGCACCGGACGCCAGCGTGATTCTCCCCGGGGCGTTGCTCAAGGGCCGCACGGCCATTCACGAGTACATGGCCGAAGCCTTCCGCGGCAAGTGGAAGGGAACGCAGGTTCTCGGCGTGCCGAAGGAAATGCGTTACGTCGGCGAGGACGAGAAGGTCGTGCTGCTTCTCTCGGAGGGAGGCGCGTATCCGCCCGACGCCACCGAGGTGCCGACCGAGCACGCCATCCGCGCCATGTGGTTCTTCGTCGAGCGCGACGGCGAGTGGCTGGTGGACTGCTACGCGAACACCCCGATGGGCGGCGTGGTGCCGATGCCGGGTTCGGGCAGCTGACCAGGCCGGACCGCGACGAGGGGTGCCTGCGGTACCCCTCGTCGTCGATCGGCCGGACCGAGAGGACGGAACGATGGAATACCGCTTCGTCGGCCGCAGTGGCCTGATGGTAAGTGAGATCGCCTACGGGAACTGGATCACCCACGGGTCGCAGATCGAGGCCGACGCCGCGCGCGCGTGTGTCCGCGCGGCGCTCGATGCCGGGATCACCACATTCGACACGGCGGACATGTACGCCGATACCCGTGCGGAGTCCGTGCTGGGCGAAGCCCTGCACGGCGAGCGTCGGCAAGGCCTGGAGATCCTCACCAAGGTCTACTTCCCCACGGGCCCGGGCCGCAACGATCGCGGTCTGTCCCGCAAACACGTGCTCGAGTCGATCGACGGCTCCCTGCGGCGGCTGCGGACGGACTACGTCGACATCTACCAGGCCCACCGTTTCGACAAGTTCACCCCGCTCGAGGAGACCATGGAGGCATTTGCCGACGTGGTCCGCGCGGGCAAGGCCCTCTACATCGGGGTTTCGGAGTGGACCTCGGAGCAGATCCACGCGGCTGCCGCACTCGCCCGCGAGCTGCGCCTGCCGCTGATCTCCTCCCAGCCGCAGTACAACGCGATCTGGCGGGTCCCCGAGTCCGCGGTGATGCCGGCGGGGGACGAGGAAGGGCTTGGACTGTTCGCCTGGTCACCTATGGCGCAGGGCGTGCTCACCGGAAAGTACGTACCCGGACAGCAGCGACCCGCAGGTGCCCGAGGAGCCGACCCGGCCAACGACATGTTCATGGGGCATCTGCTCAAGGACGAGCTCCTGGAGCGGGTGATGCTGCTCAAGCCGCTGGCGGCGGAGGCTGGTCTCACCCTCGCCCAGCTGGCGATCGCCTGGGTGCTGCACAACCCGTCCGTGTCCGCGGCGATCGTTGGTGCCTCGCGTCCCGAACAGGTCGTCGAGAACGTCGCCGCGTCGGGCCAGAAGCTGGACGAGGAACTCGTGCGCAGGATCGACGAGGCCTTGGCCCCGGTCATCGTCAAGGACCCCGCCCTGACGGAGAGCTACGACCAGCGCCCGTAGCCACTCCTGAGCATCACCGCCCCAGGTGGGCGATCCCGGGAACTCGCGGAAGCCCTGGGCGCTCCGTCCGGTGCCCCCGCTGGTGGGCGAACACCGATTTCACACACAGCCCGTCGGCGACTCCGAAGCTGGGTACCGCCGGCATCACTAGGTCCATTGGAGGAGACTCAATGGGTAAGTGCCCGATCGTCCTTGACCGCCTGGGCAAGGACATCCATGCCGAGGCGCGCGCGCTGCGTGCGCAGGGGCCGGTGACGCGCGTCGAACTACCGGGCGGCTACTTCGGCTGGTCGGTGACCGACTACGCGATCGCCAAGAAGATGCTTCTCGACCCGCGGTTCCCCAAGAACGCCAAGAAGTACTGGCCGCCGCTGGTCAACGGCGACGTGTCCATGGACTGGGAAATGATCACCTGGGTGATGATGGAGAACATCAACACCCGGGACGGCGAAGAGCACGATCGGCTGCGCAAGCTGGTCTCCCACGCTTTCGCACCCCGCCAGGTCGAAGCCAGCCGTCCGCTCATCGAGAAGGTCATCGGGGAACTGCTCGACGACCTGGAAACCACCGAGCCGGGTGAGGCTGTCGACCTCAAGGGCCGGTTCACGTACGCCCTGCCCGCCTGGGTCATCTGCGACATGTTCGGGGTGCCGGTCGAGGCGCGCAAGCGGATGCTGCAGGGCGCGGTGGCCAACAGCAAGACGACCATCACGCCGGAGGAGGCGGAGGAGAACCTGCGCCAGTGGCACGAGGCCATGGCCGAGCTCGTCGCCACCAAGCGCGCAAAGCCCGGTGACGACCTCACCAGTCTGCTGATCCAGGCACGTGAAGAGGACGACGCCCTGACCGACGACGAACTCCTCGGCAGCCTCCACGTGCTGCTCGGGGCAGGGTCCGAGACGCTCGGCAACGTCATGGCACACGCGGTCGTCGACCTGCTGAGCCACCCCGACCAGCTGGAGCTGGTGACGAGCGGAAAGGCCGACTGGGCTACGGCGTTTGCCGAGACCGTCCGCAAGGACGCCGCGGTCGCCCAGCTGCCCTTCCGGTACGCGGCCGAGGACGTCGAGATCGGCGGCGTCCGGATCGAGAAGGGCGACCTGGTGATGATTGCCTTCGCGGGCGTCGGGCGCGACCCGAAGGTCCACGGCGACACCGCCGATGCCTTTGACATCCTGCGCGAGGACAAGACCAACCTGTCGTTCGGCCACGGACCACACGCGTGCCTCGGCCGCTCGCTGGCCACTCTCCAGGCGACACTCGCCCTTCCGGCTCTCTTCGAGCGCTTCCCCAACATGCGGCTCGCCACCGCGCCTGAGGACATCCCGCCGCAGGGCACGTTCATCATGAACGGCTACGCAACCCTCCCGGTCGTCGTTCACTGAGCGTATTCAGCGTTGTCTCTCCAGGGTGAGGTGAGCGGTCCGTGTTGAGGCGTCGAACGCCTCCCTCAACGGCACGGGAACCCTGTCCATAACGTGAGTGTCCCGCCCAGCATGTTCATGGGCGGGACACTCGCGTTCGCGACGAACCGAGGTCAGGAAAGCGCCTGAAGCGCCTTCGTGCACTCCTCGCGAAGATACTCGATGGCGTTCAGGTGTTTGGGAACCCAACCCATCTGACGCCGAGTCCTTTCTGAACTCACGGTATGGTCCATCACGTACAGCTCGACGATGTCCGCGATCTCCGCCGGGGGATTGTCGGTCGACGGCCAGCACACCGACTTTCCCTCACCCGTCGCCGCAGCGAGTTCGTCGACCAGGATGGTTTCGGCAACCCCATTCCACGCGGTGCCCGGCTGGGCCTTCTCCGCCACCAGCAGATAGAGCTCCGCGAGGTCGGCAACGTGCACGGCCGGCCAGCGTATGCCACGCCGTTCGAAGTAGAGTCCCGCACCCAGTTTGACGGTCACCGGCAGCAGCTGGTCCGGGACGACGCCGCCATTGTTGCCGTAGATCAGTCCGGGCCGGACCAGGATGCCGCCGCCCTGGCGCACCGCGTGCTCGACCGGGCCACGCCAGGCCACGCAGTCGGGTGGCTGGGGAACCGTGTCCTCGAAGGTTTCGCCAGGGCCGAGCACGTCGCCACCAGAGGTGTGGATGAGCCGAGTGCCGGAGGCGAGGATCGCCTCGACACCCTCGCGCTCCAGGGGGCCCTCAATCCGGCCTGCGTGAATGACCAGGTCGAAGCCCTTGGAAGCGCTGTGCAACGAGGCGGGGTCCGTCAGATCCCCAGGTACTGCGGTGAAGCGCGGGTCGACCGGTCGGCCACCGGGGCGCTGCAAGGCGGCGACACGGTACCCGGCATCGGCAAACGACTGCGCGACGTACTGGCCGAGATATCCGGTGGAGCCTATGACCAGGACTCGCTTCGTACCGGTCGGCGTTGGTGTGTCAGACACTGAAAAACTCCGTTCCGAGCGATGTTCTCTGCGACAGGGAGAGGGCCCGACGACGTGGTCGGCGTGGTTCTATTCATCCGCCGGCGTGCGGAAGCGCGGATCCGAGCGTGCGGCGCCGATCGTTTGAGGAACGGCTCGGGTGTGAACCTCTTTCCTCCATTCATCGAGCATGACGGGCAGGTCGACTTTTCCGTTCGTTCCGATGGGGAATTCGCGCGTGACGGAAACGTATTCGGGGACCGCGGGGGCCGGTAGAGCTTTGGCGAGATGGCTCTTGACCTGCCTTTCGGAAAGGGAGCCCGATTCCCTTGTGGCGACGAACGCCAATAGCTTCTCGCTGGCCGGCAGTCCTTTTCCGGGCAACTGTGGAGGTGCCATGACGACCACGGAGTCCACTACCTCTGGAAGTTCCCTGATGGCCGACTCGATCTCGGTCGACTCGATCCTCACGCCACGGATTTTTATGCGCCGGTCATCTCGCCCGCGAAATACCACACTTCCTTGTGCGGTCCGGTATGCCATATCGCCGGTCGCGTACGTGCGAATGCCGTCCGATACGCGGAAGACAGTGCTGTTCTCCGTATCGAAGTATCCGTGCGCTATGTGCGGAGAGCGGACAACTATTTTACCGAACCCCTCGCCGGACAGCCTGACGCCGGCCTCGTCCACGAGCATCAGTTCAAAGCCTGGAGCGGCGGCCCCGAGCGGCACCATGCCCGACTGGTCCCCGATATCACCGGGATCAAGCACTCCCAGGGCGGCAATTTGGGGGGTCTCGGTTGCACCGTAGGAGGGCACGAAGGTGGCTGCGGGGGCGCTCCTCGTGAAGCTGCGAAGGTCATCCCAATATGTTGGCTCTCCACCAAGAACCACACGGCGCAATGCGGCCAGAGGGCCCCCTTGTCCCGTCAGGAATCTTCGCGCCATTGTCGGGGTGGTGTTGAGGTCAGTGATGGCGTTTTCCTGCAGCCAGGCTGCGAGCTTTTCTCCGTGAGCCCACGTGCGGACGTCAGGTATGTGGACCTGGCCGCCGATGGAGAGGGGCAGGAAAATGTCCCGCCACAGCGGGTCATGTGACAGGCCGGAGATCATGGCGAAGCGAGTACGGGCGTCCAGCTTGAAGTTCTGTGTATACCACTGGATGAAGTGCCTGACCGCGCTGTGCGTTCCATTGACAAGCTTGGGGTGTCCGGTAGTCCCGGATGTGTGTCCAAGATATGCGTGGGCGGAGGTGTTTTCGGCGACGATTCCGCTACGGAAGGCTATTTCATCAGTGGAGAGGACGGGGATTCCTGAATCTGGGCGATAGCGTGTTCCGGCGACGAGTACGCAGGCGGGTCGAGCCGCGGTGACCATTCCATGTATGCGTCTCACCGGATACGATGCATCCACGACGGAAATGATTGCACCTGCCATGAGGCACGCGATGACGGAAACAATCAACTGGGGGTCGCGGTTCGCGATCAGGGAGATCCGGGATCCCGGTGTGACTCCGAAATCTTGGAGGCCGCCGGCAACTGAAAGTGCTCGTTCTGCGAGTTGCCCGTACGTATATACTCCGGAAGAATGCCTTACGGCCTCGCGGTGGGGCTGTGTGGTTGCCTGTTCCAGGAACGGATAAGCGATTGACTCGCGAATCGGAACGGTTCCGCAGGGGTGGCGACTCGACAGACTGCATGCCACGTCCGCCCAGGGTGCAGCGGAGTAATCTGCATTCATTTCAGAAGCCCACATTCTCCACTTTTGCGTGGTTCGATTGCACGCATGACGGTCGGCGTCGACCAGCTCTTCGGGGCCAGGGCGTCGTGGAGGCCGTCATCTCGTCGACTGCGGCCGACGCCCCTCGCGGTCCGATGGCTTCGACGCAACTGCGGATGTGTCCTCGGCGTCTGTCCGGAGGGTGAAGGTCCGGGCAGCTCGGACGCAGGTCTCCACGAGGCCCTCGGCCGTGTCCGCACCGAGGATCACGAAGAAGTACCAGTCCGACGGTCCCATCAGACGGGCTCGATCACCGATGCGACGGCGCCGGTGCCAGGCGATCGTGCCCGGAAAGGCCCGCAGGTCGGTGTCGGCTGGTTCCGCGGTGATGACACCGGGCGAGGCCGGCCGGATACTGATCCCGCCAATGTGCGGAAAGGCCCGGTGGAAGGCTGGAACGCCACCGGTCAGAACCGTCTCGGCGACCAGTGACCATGTGGAGTGGCCGTGATAGGCACTGATCATGTCCTGGACCCAGCCGCCTCCGGCACGCGAAGCGACCTCGGAGAAGACCAGCTCACCGTCCGGACGCTCGAAGACCTCGAGGTGGCTCGGCCCGTCGTGGATGCCGAGAGCCGGGTTGATCCGGGAATGCATCTCTCGCAGCCGGCGGTACAACTCAGGATGTTCTTCGGGCAGCAGGATCACCGATCCGTCGAGCGCGTTCTCCAGGACTGTCATCCGCGGGCGCAGATAACGGTGCACCACGAAGGTCAGCGCCTCTCCGCCGGACCAGAGCGCATCGACGCACAACTCATCGCCCGGCACGAACTCCTCGACGATCAGATGCCGGGAGCGCTGCGCCGGATCGAAGGTCACCTCGCCGGCTGCCCGGCCCAGTTCCTCGGCGTCATCGACTCTGACCGTGGAGCTGGCGCCGAAGCCGGCGGCCGGCTTCACGACCAACGGAGCAGTGAGCTCGCCCGCGGCCGCGGCTGCGGCGGCCCGGTCTCCGGGCTCAGGAAGGGACCGGAACTCCGCTGTGGGCACACCTGCGTCCCGGACCAATTGCTTCATCAAACGCTTGTCCCGGAGCGCGACGTGATGGATCGGCTCGGACTGAGCGTCCTGGAGCAGCAACCTCAGATAGCCCGCGCCGAACTGGCTCAGCTCGTCCTGATTGCACACCCGGCTCACCGGCGGCCAGCCTTGGCGCAGATCGACAGCTACAGCCGACAGTTCGGCCAGCGAGTCGAAACTGCCGACGGTGTACACCTTTCGGCACCGTGCAAGCAGCTGTTCGTCCGTCGACTTGTACATGACGTCGGCGCGTTCCAGCACGACACAGACGTCGATGTCTCGGGAAGCCCGGGCATCGTGGTCCAAGAGCGCCGCGAGCAGCTCCGGTTGATACCTGCACACCACGACTGTGCGGGTTTCGTTCTCATCAGTCATCCGACGCCTCCATCAGGTGCTGCGGGCTCCTTGCCTCCTCACCATTCCTCGGTGCTACCGGTTGCCGGCCTCATTGATGCGCTGGACCAGAAGGTCGGCCAGCTCGACAAGAGAGGTCGTGTCGAAAATGTCCGCGAGCGTGCAGTCGACACCGAGTTCCTGCTCCAGGATGGTCGTCAGCTCCATGGAGGAAAGCGAATCGAAGCCGGCCGCGATCAGGTCGAGGTTCTCGTCGACTTCCCCGGAATAGACCCTCTGGACCGCGGTGATCACCGTGGCGAGAACCTTGGAGGAAAGGTCATTGGCGGTTGTGGCGTCCACTAGAATTCCTTCCAGCTCTGATCGGGAGTGTTGGTGATGCGCAGCATCAGCTCGCGGAACAGTGTGGTCCAGTGCGCTGCGGTGCCTTCATCGATCCGCTCGGGGGGATATTCGAGCTGCATCCTCAGGCCGCCCGACTGGAGGTCCCAGATAATCCAGTTGCACAAGCCCCCTCGGTTGAGCGCTGCCTCCTGCCGAAGTTTCACCGGCTCGGCTCCGTCGGCGATCCTGATTTCCTCGCCCGGTCGTGCATGCACCGAGTAGGTGAAGAGGACCGGTACGTTCTCCGAACTCACGTAGGGCTGTAGGAAATCAGGGCTTTCCTCTGCAATATTGCGGCTCGGCAGCGGGCGGCGATACGCCTCCAGGCAAGTATTGCGTGCACGGACAAGGACATCCCGGAAGGTCTCGCATCCGTTGAGATCGACCCGCAGCGGCATGGTGTCGACGAACATGCCGATCGTCTCCTGGAAATCCTTGTGATCACGCGAAGCCCGGAGGGTCATCAGAGCCACATCGGTTTCCCCGGAGAGCTGAGCGGCGAGCAGCGCACCCGCCGCGATCAGCACGTGCCAGGTGGAGCTGCGCCCACTGCGCGCACGGGCCCGTACCTCCGCCATCTCGTCCGGAGTCACATCCGCGGTAACGCTGCCGTAGTGAGGGTCATGCGCATTGGCGACCCGGTCAGGGTGATCTGCCGATGGCGCCAGGATGTGCGCGTTGGCGAGCTGACCGCCCCAGAACTCCTTGAGCTCCTTGGTCTTCGGGCTGTTCAGCCACTCCTGCTGCCATTCGGCGTACTCGCCGTACTGTCGGATGGGCGGCAGGTCCGGTTCCGTCCCGGTTGTGCGTGCACGGTAGAAGGCGGCCAGATCGCGCCAGAGCAGGTGGGTTGACCGCCCGTCGCCGGAGATGTGGTGGAACAGGATGGTGAGCACGGAATCCTGATCGTCGAACCGATGCAGGGCGGCCCGCAGCAAGGGTGTCTGGTGCATCGACATGGTGTCCGAGTGAAGCTTGACGAGGAGCTCCTCGGCGAGATCGTCGCGCGACTGGTTCGGACCGGTTGCCAACCGGTGCTCGGTCAACGGCACTGGCACGGGCGGCAGCACTGTCTGGTAGCCGGCTTCGCCGTCCCCGCAGCCGCAGGTGACGGTGGTGCGCAGTGACTCGTGCCTGGTCACCACGTCGTCCAACGCGTGCTGCAGGGCAGCTGAGTCCACGCTTCCCTTGATCCGCCACGCCAGCGGCATGACGAACCTCGCCATGTCCTCTCCACCCGGCTGATCGACGCAGCGCGCGGACAGCTCGGCGGAGAGCGGGTAGCGAACCGGGCCCTTGATGTGTGGCATCTGCCAACTACCTTCCCTTCTCGTGCTCAAGCACGAGAAGGGAACGTATGCGCTGCAGAGGGAAGCCGACGACTCGTGGATTGCTGATGTGCGCCCTGGCCTGTCGCTGTACCCGATGAGTCCGGCGATCCCTGGAAATGGATCGCATTCTGAGAGATGCTGCCGCGTCAGATGCGCTCTACGCTGTTGCAGCGAGTGCAGCCATTGCTGAACACAGAAGGCAGGGTATGTCCAGATTTAAGCTTTTGTCCCTGATGGGATCTGCATTCGCCGAGCCAGGTGTTCAGCGCACGTTTGTCGTGTCGACATTCGTCGCCACGATCGGTGGCGGCATCATCCTGCCCATCAGCACCCTGTACTTCATCAAAATAGTTGGCCTGTCGGCGGCACAAGTAGGCCTTGCCTTTACGGTGTCCGGGCTGCTGGCGATTCCGCTCTCCGTTCCTGCCGGAGCGCTTGCCGACCGAATCGGTCCGCGGCGCGTGATGATGGCGACCTTTGCTGGTCATAGCCTGGTGGGCGTTTCCTACTTGTTCGTCCAGAACTTCTGGATGCTGCTGGCGGTCCAGATGCTCTCGGCCGCCAGCCTCGCAGCCAACTACCCCGCCTCCGGCGCGATGCTGCGACGGATCGGCGGCGACCAAGCGGTCACGATCAGGTCCAAGATCAGAGTGGTGGCGAACCTGGGAGTGTCCCTCGGTTCCCTGATCGCCGGCGTCGGCATTCAGATCGACACCGCCACCTCTTACCGAGTGCTGGCTCTCGCCTTCACGCTGACTCAGGTCGCTTCCCTCGCGATGCTGTTCAGGCTGCCCAACTACCAGCCGCTGCCCCGGCCGGAGAAGGAAGCCGACGGCTCCGAGGGCGCGCCATCGAAGAGGATTGCGCTGAGAGACAAGGCGTTCCTCGCGTATTCGCTGGTCGGCGGCGCGATGGCGATACAGAACATGATCTTGGAAATCATGATCGCTGTATGGATCGTCAACTACACCGACGCGCCAGGGTGGGCAGTCACCGTCGCCTTCGTGCTCAATACAGCACTTGTCGTGATGCTCCAGGTGAGAATCGGCGCAAAGATTCAGTCGATCACCGACGGGGGCACGGCACTGCGCCGAGCCGGCTTCGCCCTGCTGCTGGGCTGCGCCGCGATGAGCCTGATGGCCGGTGTGCCCGCATGGGCGGCGCTGCTGCTCCTGGTCGTCGGCATGGTGTTGCTGACACTCGGCGAGATCTACTACGTGAGCGGCACCTTCGCGTTCGAGTTCGGCATGCCGCCCGCGTACGCGCAGGGCCAGTACCAAGGGGTTGCCGGCGCGGTCTCCGGAGCTGCGAAGGCTGCGGCACCCGCCCTGCTGCTCGGAGTCGCGCTGAGCCTCGGCAGCACCGGCTGGATCGGGGTCGGTGCCTTTCTGCTGCTCCTCGGGCTCACCGGCCCGGCCATTGCGAGGTGGGGAGAGCGCACCCGGCCGTCCGGCGAGACCACCGAAGCGCAAACGGCGGCGACTGATGCCTCAACGGGCAGCGCTTCCCCTGCCACCGACGTGGTGTAGGGAGCCACGCCCGGACAGCGAATCGATGAAGCTCCGTGTGACGTGCGCGCGGCACGCTGCTGCGCAACGGTCCGGCATGTTTCGAGGCCGCAGCGCGGCACACGCCGGGCACCTGTCCGGGCGAACCCGTGTTCGCGCCGGCCCCTGGAGCACCAGCGGAGGACGACGGCGTGGTGCTGTCAATCGTCCTCGACGCCGCCGGACCGCACTCTGGGAGTTTGCTGCCAGGGGCGCGTGTCCCGACTATGAGCACGTCGCTATCGACTCCGGATGAGGAGTAGGACGCCCGTGCCCCACATCGAGATTGCCAATGATCTTCCCGGAATCAGCGGACTGTTCGTCCAGCGCCCGGACACGGCGGGTGTTCTGTCGCAGCTCGCCGACACTCTCCTGCGCGAAGGCGAGTCGCCTTTGAGCCGAGGCGAGCGCGAGCTGATCGCCGCGTACGTGAGCGATTTGAACTGCACGGCCTACTGCTCGGGCTCGCACAGCGCCTTCGCGGCAGCACAGCTGGAAGGCGGCGCCGAGTTGGTCGCGGCGGTACTCGCGGATGCGGACCGGGCCCCCATCTCCCCGCTGATCCGGGCACTGCTGAAGGTTGCCGCGGAAGTACAGGCGAAGGCCGCCCCGGTCTCCGACACAACGATCGCTGCGGCCCGCGCCGAAGGCGCGACGGACGACCACATCCACGACACGGTACTGATCGCAGCCGCGTTCGCGATGTTCAACCGCTACGTGAGCGGACTCGCTACGGCCTTGCCGGCCGACCCGTCGTTCTACGACGCCGCGGCCGACGTCATCGTCGTACGTGGATACAGCGGAGCGCGCTGACGCTCGGCCCCTGTGAGCCTCTAGGAGGGTGTATGGCCTGGTCCCTTGCTCATGCTCCCGGCCAGAAGGGCAGGACGGCGCTGGTGACCGGCGCGTCCGCAGGCATCGGGCTCGAGACCGCCCGAGCGCTCGCGGCTCGCGGGGCACATGTGATCCTCGCCTGCCGCAGCTTGGAGCGAGGCCGGGCCGCGGCAACGCGGATCGGCGGCAGCACGGAGATCGTCCTGCTGGACCTCGCATCCCTGGACTCCATCCACCGGGCGGCGGCGGAGGTGCTCGACCGGCACGATCGGCTGGACCTGCTGATCAACAACGCCGGGGTGATGTTCCCGTCGTACCAGCGCACCGAGGACGGCTTCGAGGCCCACTTCGGAGTCAACCACCTCGGCCATTTCGCGCTTACGGGACTGCTGCTGAAATCGATGATCTCGGTGCCTGATTCCCGGATCGTCACGGTCGCGAGCCTGGCGCACCGGGCGGGCTTCGGCGGTTACGATGCCGCCCGCGCCCGGGCCGATGACGGCCGGAGATCGGTGACCGCGTACGGGCGTTCCAAGCTCGCCAACCTACTGTTCGCGAGGGAGTTGCAGCACCGGCTCACCACCGTGGGCGCCCCCACAACGTCCCTCGCTGCGCATCCGGGGCTGTCACCGACCCAGCTGTGGAACGGAGACCCGCCTGCGCTGCTACGCCCAGCGGTGGCGGCGGGACTCCAATGGCTGGCCCAACCCGCGGAGCAGGCGGCGCTGCCTTCGCTGCGGGCGGCCACGGACGCTGCTGTGCCGGGCGGTGCGTATCTCGGTCCGTCGGGGCTCTTCGGGAACCGAGGGAAACCCGGGCCGGCGTCCTCCAGCCGGGCTTCCCGAAGCAAGGGAGCGCAGGCACGGTTGTGGGCCCTGTCCGAGGAACTGTCCGGGGTCCAGTACACGTACGAGCCCACGACCGCGGAGGCGCCGGACGACGCCGTGCGCCCACGTACTGGCAGGCAGGGGTGAGGACGGCCTTCGAAGCGGACGCATGACGTTCCTGCCGCGTGCTCGATACGCCGCTGAGGTGTACGAAGCAGCCGCTGCCCAGCGCGACACCCCTCTCACCCCTGTATGGAAGGGCGACACCTCATGACGCAGACACTGCAGCGGGGTACGAAAGCCGCGACCCGCCCACCTTCATTCTTCTTCAACGGCCACGTGCCCCGGCGACGCGCGCTGATCGTGACCCTCAGCGCGCTGGTCGGCTTCGCGCTCACAGTGGTCTGGTCGGCGAAGTTCGTCGACCAGACCATCGGTGACAACGTGGCGAATACGCTCTTGGGCCACCCTGCCAAGGAGACGCCGATCGCCGGCGCCCTGGCGGGCCTCGCCTTTGCCCTGGCCACCGGCATCGCAGGAACGTTCACAGCGTGCAACGTCGCCGTGTTCAGCGCATTGGCGCCACTGACCGGTGCTGGATCCACCTCACGACGGGGTCGTATGGCCGCCGCGCTGCGCCCAGTCGGTCTGCTCGCACTGGGCGCTGTCGTCGTGTCGGCGCTGTACGGCACGGTCGTCGGCCTCGTGGGCTCGGGGATGCCGCAGTTCGAGCAGGGCCAGGGCGGCGGTGGCTTTTCCGGGCGACTCGTACAGGCCATGGTGGTGTTCGGGCTGATCGGCCTGGTCATGACGTACCTCGGGCTGGCCGCGCTGGGCGTGGTGCGCGACCCGCTGGCAAACGTGTCCCGGGTGCTGCCGAGTGCTCCCCTGCTCTTCATGGGCGGCCTGATCGGCGCCTTCCTCATCGGTCGGCCGTTCCCGCTGTTCAGGCAGCTGTTCCAGGATGCCGCCGAGAGCCGGAACTCGCTGTTCGCAGCGCTGGAGTTCGCCCTGCAGAGCCTCGGCAACATCACGGTCATGGCGACGGTGTTCTTGATCGTCACGGGTCTCTTCGGGGACCGGATTCACCGAGCGCTGACGAAGCGCCCGGGCCGGGCGTCGGCTCTGATGGCGGGGGCGTTCCTCGCTGCCGGCATCTTCATGATCCTTTACTGGGACGTACGCATTCTCGCGGCCCGTGACCTGATCTGGTATCCGATGGCGCCCTGGGTCGCGTAAGCGCGTGGACCGGAAATCATCCTGCAAGCGGCAGTCCGCCTGCCCCGGACAGTACGCATCTTCCGCCATGCCGGCTCGTGACCGGCACGAATCGACGGGTCAGAGGGACGAGCATGCGGGTTGACGTGCAGGGAGCGGTCACGATCGCACACGTGGGCTTGGAAGAAGCCCTGGAGAGGAACTGGCACGACCCAGCCTGCGATGTCGACATCGTCAGGGTGAGGCTGACAGACCTTGATCGGCGTTCCGCGCTCGAAGCTGCCGGCTTTCTGGTCAAGCCGGCGTGGGTGAACTGGTTGGCTCCCCTGACGGATTCGGCGGCCGCGTTCCGACAGCGCCTGTCGGTCAGCGAGCGCAAGAGCCACCGCAATGCCGCGCGGGCAGCTGTCACGAGCGGCATTACGGTTGGAGTCCTCGACCAAGTGGGGGAGGAGGACCTGCGGGCCTTCCTCGAATTGTACGAGCGGCAGATCTCCGCGATGCCCCACGGTGTCAATTACGCCAGGCGGCAGGAGCGGCTCCTACTGCGTGACCTGCCCTCTCTGCTCGGAGTGTTCGCGCACGCCGATGGCGTCCTCGTCGGCGGTTGCCTGTGCTCGCTGCGGCCCGATCAGTCCCTCGTTCACGTCAGGTTCTCCGCGGCGGCGGACTCGGCCCGGCATGGCATGCTCTCGCGTCTGATGTACACCGCTGCCTTCGACGCGGCACGGGAGCGCGGCTACACCTGGGCCTCACTGGGCAGCGACCCTTCCCTCCTCGGGCACACAGCTCAACCGGGCCTCTTCGGGTTCAAGGCCCGGTTCAGCTTCACCCCGATCCCCATGCAGACCATGCAGCCCAAGGCCGCTGCGGACGAAGCGGAGCTCGTCGTACGGATGCGGGCGCTGGCGCAGCCCTCACTGTCGATCGCCTACCACGAGGACCGGCCGGTGCCGGCGTTCGAAGGCCTGCCGGCCTCGCTGCCCCTGCGCGGGGTCCTCCTGTCGGCGACGCCCGACCCGACGTGTCCGGCCTGGGTCCCGAGCTCCCCCATCCCGGTCAGCCATCGCGTCGTCCCCGACCCTCAGGAGACCCGCGGCGATGCCACACGCTGAGCGTATGCGGATGGCGGCGTCAGGAGGCCGGATGCGGTCCGACCACCTGGTCCAGCCAGGCCTCGCGGACGGTCTCAACCCGCGGAATGGGTCCCGGCTCGGGAGGGACACCACCCTGCGGCCACCGCCCGGGACACGGATGCGTGGACAGCACCCGATGCGCCTCATCAAAGCCGGAGGCCAGAAGCAACGCTTATGCGGAAGCGTCTGCCGCCTGGGCCCTCAGCGCGCGCTCGACGCCCGACCGCGACTCCGACACCAGCCGACGCAGGGCGGCGCTCGGTTCTGCGGAGGCCAGCCACGCATCCGTCGCGTCCAGGGTCGCCCGCGACACCTGCAGTGAGGGGAACAGGTCGACCACGATCTGCTGGACCATGTCCTGCGAACGGGACCCGGACTCCCATATGTCCTTGACCGCCGCGAAGTACTTCTCCGTGTACGGGGCGAGCAGTTCGCGCTGGTCGGACTGGACGAAGCCGGTGATCACCGCTTGGTGCACAGCGTTCGGCGTCGTGTCGGACTCGACGACCGCGGCCCAGGCCTCCGCCTTGGCCTGAGCGGTCGGCCGGGCCGCCCGCGCGGTGGCCGCGTGCCGTTCGCCCGCCGCAGTCCTGTCCCGCTGGTACTCCGCCTCGATGACTTTCTCGTCGGCCCGCCCGGTAGCCGCGAGGCGTTCGACGAACGCCCAGCGCAGCTCGGTGTCGACGGCGAGGCCTTTCACCGTCTGGCTGCCGTCGAGCAATGCCCCCAGCAGGTCCAGCTGCTCGTCGGTGCGGGCGGTGGCCGCGAACGCCTGCGCCCAGGCCAGCTGGTGGTCGCTGCCGGGCTCGGCGGCCCGCAGCTGCTCCAGTGTGGCTTCCGTCCACCGCGTGAGGCCCGCCTCGCGCCATTCCGGCGTCGCGTACAGGTCGATCGCCGTCTTGACCTGGCGGTGCAGCGACTGCACGACGCCGATGTCCGACTCCTTGCCGATGCCCGACAGGACCAGCGCGAGGTAGTCGCGGGTGGCCAGTTCGCCGTCGCGGGTCATGTCCCAGGCGGACGCCCAGCACAGGGCGCGCGGCAGGGACTCGGTGAAGTCGCCCAGGTGCTCGGTGACGACCCGCAGCGACTCCTCGTCCAGGCGGACCTTCGCGTACGACAGGTCGTCGTCGTTGAGCAGGACGACGGCCGAGCGGCGCTTGCCCAGCAGATGCGGGACCGGAGTCAGTTCACCGTCGACGTCCAGTTCGATACGGGCGGTGCGAACGAGCTCACCGTCCTCAAGATCGTACAGACCGATCGCGATCCGGTGCGGCCTCAACGTCGGCTCGCCCTTGGCGCCCTCGGGCAGCGCGGGGGCCTCCTGTCGTACGGCGAAAGAAGTGATGGTGCCGTTGGTGTCCGTCTCGATGTGCGGGCGCAGGATGTTTATGCCCGCGGTCTCCAGCCACGCCTTCGACCAGGACTTCAGGTCGCGGCCGGAGGTCTCCTCCAGAGCGCTGAGGAGGTCGGACAGGCGGGTGTTGCCGAAGGCGTGGGCCTTGAAATAGGCCTGCACACCGTTGAAGAACGCGTCCATGCCGACGTACGCCACCAGCTGCTTCAGGACCGAGGCGCCCTTGGCGTACGTGATGCCGTCGAAGTTGACCATGACGTCGTCGAGGTCGCGGATGTCGGCCATGATCGGGTGGGTGGAGGGCAGCTGGTCCTGGCGGTAGGCCCAGGACTTCAGGAAGTTGGCGAAGCCGGTCCAGATACCCGGCCATTTCGAGCCGGGAGCGTATGCCTGGCAGGCGAACGCGCAGTACGTGGCGAACGACTCGTTCAGCCAGAGGTCGTTCCACCACTCCATCGTGACGAGGTCGCCGAACCACATGTGGGCCAGCTCGTGCAGGATCGTCCCGGCCCGGACCTCGTACGCCGCGTCCGTCACCTTCGACCGGAAGACGTACTGGTCGCGGATGGTGACCGCGCCCGCGTTCTCCATCGCGCCCGCGTTGAACTCCGGCACGAAGAGCTGGTCGTACTTGGCGAACGGGTACGCGTAGTCGAACTTCTCCTGGAACCAGTCGAAGCCCAGCCGGGTCACGTCGAAGATCGCGTCCGCGTCCAGGTACTCGGCGAGCGAGGGCCGGCAGTAGATGCCCAGCGGAACGGTCACGCCGTCCTTCTCGTAGCTGCTGTGCACCGAGTGGTACGGGCCGACGATCAGCGCGGTGATGTACGAGGAGATGCGCGGCGTCGGCTCGAACGACCAGACGTCGTCCTTCGGCTCCGGCGTCGGCGAGTTGGAGATCACGGTCCAGCCGGACGGCGCCTTCACGGTGAACCGGAACGTCGCCTTCAGGTCGGGCTGCTCGAAGCTCGCGAAGACGCGGCGCGCGTCCGGCACCTCGAACTGGGTGTACAGGTACGCCTGCTGGTCGACCGGGTCGACGAACCGGTGCAGGCCCTCACCGGTGTTGGTGTACGCGCAGTCCGCGACGACCTTCAGCTCGTTGGCCCCGGCCTGCAGGTGCGACAGCGTGATACGCGAGTCGCGGAACACCGCCGCGACGTCCAGCGCCCTGCCGTTCAGCTCGACCTCGTGCACCGCGGGGGCGACCAGGTCGATGAAGGTCTCCGCACCGGCCTCGGCGGAGTCGAAACGCACGACGGTGACGGACCGGTAGGTCCCGCCCTCCTGCGCTCCGGAGAGGTCGAGATCGATCTCGTACGCGTCCACGGTCAGCAGGCGCGCCCGCTCCTGTGCCTCTTCGCGGGTCAGATTCGTGCCAGGCACGCGGTCATCTCCTCCGTATGTGACGTTTCAGGCGGTTGGAACCGATCGTCCTGGGTGCCGCATCGTAGACGTCCACCACTCGGGGACAGGTCCCCTTGCCCGGTGCACCACACTGCTGCCCGGCAGCTTCATCGGGCAACAAGGCCCTGGTTTCGGGACGGTTCACCCCAAGGCCCACGGATGCCCAGGAGACTGTTGTCCAGAGTCCACTCAAAGCTTCGGTCCCAGGGTGGCCCGGTCGCATCTTGCGGGTTGCTCAACTGACCCGATTCGAAAGCGATATCAGATCAGGACTACTGCGCCTGCGTTGTGCGCATCTCCCACTCGTGCTTGGATTGCCTGATGAATCTTCTGTTGACGTCTACTGGTCTGTGTAATTCGTCCATACTGGAAGCACTGCGAGACATGCTGGGAAAGCCTTTGGGCTCTGCCAACGTGGTGTACCTCCCCACGGCATCTCTCGCTGTACCCGGGGACCACGGGTGGCTCCTTGAGCACATGAACCAGCTGCACAGTCTGGGCTGGAAGGAATTCGATGTACTTGAACTGAATGGCTTGCCGCGGCAGGTGGTGCTTGAGCGACTACGTCATGCCGATGTCATTTATGCCGGAGGTGGCAACCAGTATCATCTCGCCCGCAGCATCGTTGGCAATGATTTGGCGGACGGCTTTCTGGATGTTCTGGAAGACAGCGTCTATGTGGGACTGAGCGCCGGATCCATGGTCTTCAGCCGGAATCTCACCGAACATTCTGCCGATGTCATCGGGGACGCCTCGGACCTGCATCTGCTTGGCGCGACAACCATTGAGCCGCCCTTCGGCCTCTTCGACTGGTACCTGAAACCGCATCTGTACTCGCCTCACTTCCCGGAACGGGATGACGCCTGGGCCGATCGCATCGTCGCGAAGGCGGACTTCCCGATCTACTTTCTCGACGACGAGACAGCCATCCGCGTCCGCGACGATCAGGTGGACGTCATCTCCGAAGGCAGGTGGCGGTACCACCCGTGACACGGCACGCTGCCGTGTCCGTTGTCGGTAACGCCAGGGCCGACTACTCCTCGAAGCACAAGCGGCACGAGGGAACGTGCAGGGCACGCTGGGAGTGGCGCCGCCGGGTGACCGCTCGTTAGCGTCTGCGCACCGGCGAGAGCCCGCCTTCGTACTGCCGTCCCAGGAAGGACAGCCGCTGGTGCGCATGGCTGAGCTGTGCCGCAGGTCCGGAGTGCCTGTGGCGACGATCAAGTTCTACATCCGGCTGGGCCTGCTGCCCGCCGGCCGGCTCACCAGCCCCACGCGGGCCAGTTACGACGGCGCCCACGAGCACCGGCTGCGCCTGATCCGGGCCCTGCTGGACGCCGGCGGGCTCTCCCTGGCGGCCATCGGTGACGTGCTGCGGGCCGTGGACGACCCGGACCGCCCGCCCGCCGACGTGCTCCGCACCGCCACGGACCACCTGACCCCGCCCCGGGAGACCGCGTCCGGACCGGAGCTGGACGAGGCCCGCGCCGAGGTGGCCCGGCTGGTACGGCGCCTGGGCTGGCGGGCGGACGCGGACGGGCCGGCGGGCGAGGCGCTGGCCGGTGTGCTCGTCGCCCTGCGCGCGGCGGGCCACGGGGACTTCGCCGTACTCCTGGACGACTACGCGGCGGCGGCCGAGCGGGTCGCCCGCGCCGATCTCGGCCACCTCGGGCGGCCGGCGGCGCGCGCGGAGCAGGTGGAGCGCGTGGTCGTGGGCACGGTGCTGGGCGAGGCGATGTTCAGCGCCCTGCGCAGGCTCGCCCACGCGGACGCCTGGTGGTGCAGGCTCCACCCCGATTCGGGTGCACGGTGCACTGACCCGGACCCCACGGCCGGGGCAGCATGGAGGAGGCGTCACGGGACCCCGTGACGAGCACCGGACCGGAAACAGGAGTCCTCCATGGCACGTTCGACCGACTACGACGAGGACCGCGCTCCCCGGAAGGCCAAGGGGGCATGGTACGTGCCGCCGCTGCTGGTGTTCTTCGTGGGCGCCATGCTCACCTCCGTGGTCTCGCACGCCGTGGACGACGGGGCCTACACCGCCGTGATGAGCGCGGGCTTCGCCCTCGACGCGGTCGCGGTGATCTGGGCGGTCGTCCGCTGGCAGCGGTCCGCGAGCTGACGATCACTCAGGGAGGGGAAGCGGTATGAAGCCGTCGCTGAGCATGCGGACGCGCTTATCGGTACGGCACCGGAGGTGGACCGGGCTGCTGGCCGGCGGGATCATCGCCGTGCCGGCCGCACTGGGACTGACCGCCTGCGATGCCGCGCAGGACGCGCTGGACCGGGGCGACCTGTGCCTCGACATCCTCGACGTCGCGCTCTTCGAACCGAACCCGTCGAGTGTGGACCAGGCCCGCAAGGACGTACGGGACCGGGCCGACAGGATCGACGAGATCGCCGGGAAGGCGTCCGACGACAAACTGCGCGACGCGGCGGAGAAGACCGCGAAGGAACTGCGCGCCGCCGCCGACGAGGACCTGAAGGCCGGGTCGGTCTCGGAGTACGTGTCCGAGCAGAGCGGCCGGCTGAAGGCGCTGCGCAAGACGTGCACCGACCTCGGTGACTTCGGCTGACACCACCTCAGGGGCGTCTGCGGTCTACCGCGACGGCTCGCCCGTGATGTCGTTGCCCAGATACGCGAGGACCGCCAGGACGCGGCGGTGGACGCTGGTGCCCTCCGGCGGCAGGTTCAGCTTGTCGAAGATCCCCCGGATGTGTTTGCTGACTGCCCGCTCCGTCACGAACAGCCGCTCGGCGATGGCCGCGTTGGCCAGCCCCTGGGCCATCAGCTCCAGCACCTCCTGCTCACGCGCGGTCAGCCCGTCCAGCGACCGCGTCGACGCCCGCTGCTGGATGATCTCGTTGACCACCTCGGGGTCCAGCGCCGTGCCGCCCTCGCTGATGCGTTCCAGGGCCTCCAGGAACTGCTCGACCCGGCCCACCCGGTCCTTGAGCAGATAGCCGATCCCGCGCGCGCCGAGGGCCAGCAGCTCTGCCGCGTAAGCCTGTTCGACGTACTGCGACAGTACGAGAATGGGCAGGTCCGGGAACTCCTGCCGGGCCGCGACCGCCGCGCGCAGGCCCTCGTCGCGGAAGCTCGGCGGCAGCCGCACGTCCAGGACCGCCGTGTCCGGCCGGGTGCGGCGCAGCATCGGCATGATCTCCGGCCCCGACACGCACGCCGCCACCACCTCGTGGCCGTTGTGCGTCAGCAGCAGCGTCATCCCCTCCCGGAGCAACGCGTTGTCCTCCGCGATCAAGATCCGCATGGCAGCTCCACCTTCATCCTCGTCGGCCCCCCGGGAGGGCTGGTGATCTCGGTCGTGCCGTCGAGCGCCGCGACCCGGCGGCGTATGCCGAGCAGCCCGCTTCCCCCGTGTTCCTCGGCGCCGCCGCGCCCGTTGTCGGTGACGACTACCTGAAGTGACCCGTCGGCCCTGGTGAAGCGTACTGAGGCATGGGTCGCCCCACTGTGCTTGCGGATGTTCGTCAGACACTCCGCGATCACGAAATAGACAGCGGCCTCCACAGCCGCCGGCAGCCGGTGACCGATCTCCACGGCCGCCAGATTCATCTCCACCGGGATGTCCGCGGAGACCGCGAGCGTGCGGACCGCCCCGGCCAGGCCGCGGTCGGTGAGCACCGGGGGATGCACCGTACGGACGATGCCCCGCAGCGCCGCGAGCGTGGCGTCGATCTCCTCCTGCGCCTCGTCCAGCCACCGAGTCGCGGTGTCCGGGTCGCTCTTGACCTGCTGGCGCGCCAGCCCCACCCGCATGGACAGCGCCACGAGCTGGGCCTGCACCCCGTCGTGCAGGTCCCGCTCGATACGGCGGAGCTCGGCGCTGTGCGACTCCATGGCCCCGGCCCGGGACTCGGAGAGCTCCGCCACACGTTGGCCGAGTTTCGCCGATGGCGACGGCTTCAGCAGCGCGGCCGTCCACCGGGCCTGGGCGTCCGCCAGATGCTCGAACACGGGCAGCGCGCGGGGCCGGTGGCCGAACGCCGTCGCCGTCCCGTCGACGAGCAGCGCCACCGGCCACAGCACCAGCACGACCGCGCTGAAGCCGAGGATGCTGAGGGTCGCGTACGGCAGCCAGAGCGCGTCCCGCCAGGTGCCGGGATCGGTGAGCGCCAGGCGCACCCGGTCGCTCGGCGAGCCGTCCAGCGGCAGATACAGCTCCGGAATCGGCTTGCCCAGCCACCCGCCGGCCCGCCCCCGTTCGTATCCGGCGAACCGGCGCAGTATGCGCACGATCTCCGGCCAGGCCGGCGCGCCCACCAGGACCAGCGTGAAGAACACCCCGGCCGGGACCGCGAAGCAGCCCAGGAACGCGGCCATGGCCACCGGCAGCCCGAAGAACAGGTGGCAGGACGCCTGCCAGGACCGCTGGAGCTGGGAGGAGAGATACGCCATGAAATCACCGTAGTTGGCGGCGCGGACCCGGTCGGTGGACCCAACTGCCCAAGGCCGGGTGGTGCTGGCTGAACTCGTACACGGGTGAGCGCTCCCTCGTGTCGCCCCTGGTCGTGGACCTACCGTCGCCACAGAGGCGAGGCGACCCCGGAAGGCGGATCAATGGCACTGCGCATGGGGAGAAGGACCCCCGCGCCGACCGGCACCACGGCGGGCGCCGGCGCGCTCACCCTCGAATCCGTCACCCGGCGCTACCGGCGCGGCGGTCGGGACTTCCACGCGCTGGACAACGTGAGCATGGACGTGCCGCCTGGCCGTTTCCTGGCCGTCATGGGCCGGTCCGGCTCCGGCAAGACCACCTTCCTGCAGTGCGCCGCCGGACTCGACCAGCCCACATCCGGCACCGTACGGGTCGGCGGCACCGACCTCTCCCGGCTCTCCGAGGCGGCGCTCACCCGGCTGCGCAGGGACCGGATCGGCTTCGTCTTCCAGTCCCTCAACCTCGTACCGTCGCTCACCGTCGGCGAGAACACCGCCCTGCCGCTGCTGCTGCGCGGCATGAACCCCCAGGACCCCGCCGTGCGCGAGCGCGCCCTCGGGGTGCTGGCGGCCGTCGGCCTCGGCGACCGCGCGGACGACTCCCCGCTCCGTCTTTCGGGCGGCCAGCAGCAGCGCGTCGCCATCGCCCGGGCCCTGGTCACCGACCCCGCCGTGATCTTCGCCGACGAACCGACCGGGGCGCTCGACCCGGTCACCGCCCGCGAGGTGCTGCGGCTGCTGCGCGAGGCCGTGGACGGCTCGGGCCACACCGTGGTGATGGTGACCCACGACCCGCAGGCCGCCGCCTGGACCGACGAGGCGATCTTCATCGAGGCGGGGCACATCGTCGCCCGCGAGGACCGCCCCGAGCCGGAGACCGTGGCCCGGCGGCTCGCCGGGCTCGGGGAGCGATGACCGTGGCCGTCGACACCCTGCCGCCCGCCGGCCGCACCGGGTCCCGGAAGCGGCACGGGGAGTCGGTCGGGCGCGTCCAGCGCACCGCCCGCTTCCTCGCCCGCCGCTCCATGCGGCTGCACCGCAAGGCGTGGGCCGCCGTCTTCGCCGCCCTCGTGCTCACCGCGCTGCTCCTCGGCAGCTTCGCCCTGGCCACCCTGTCGGCGTTCGTGGGCCACGCCCACGTCGAGCGGTACGCGGCGACCACCGCCGTCGTCGCCGCCGACCAGACCACCCGCTACCGGGCCAAGCCCTGGGGCGACCCGATGACCACGGTCACCCAGTCGCTCACCGAACGCGTCCGCGTCCCGGCCACCGTCGTGGACCGGCTCGCCGAGGTGCCCGGGGTGCGCGCCGCCGTCCCGGACAGCAGCTTCCCGGTCGCGCTCGCCCGCCCCGGCGGCCGGGGCGTGCCCGGACCGGACAGCGACTCCGGGACCGCGCCCGTGTACGGCCACGGCTGGCCGACGGCGGCGCTCGCCCCGTTCACCCTGCGCGCCGGCAAGGCGCCCGAGGGGGCCCGCCAGGTGGCGGTCGACGGCGATCTGGCCGCACGCGCGGGCGTACGCCCCGGCGACCGGCTCCGGCTCCAGATGCTCGGCGCACCCGCCGATTACGTCGTCTCCGGCATCGTCGCCCCGAAGGGCGAGGCGGACGACACCGGGCTCGGCCACCAGGGCGCGGTCTTCTTCACCGAGGGCGAGGCCGCCCGGCTGTCCGGCCACCCCGGCACCGTCGACGCCATCGGGGTGCTCGCCGACGACGGCGTCAGCGTCCACGAGCTCTACCCCGCCCTGCGCAAGGCCCTGGCCGGTGAGAAACCGGCCCGGGACGCCGTCGCCGGGAGCCGGGACCCGCAGGACAGCTCCCTGCTGCGGGTGCTGACCGGCAACGGGCGCGGCCAGGCGGAGTTCCTGGACGCGGCGCCGAGCCGGGCCGGCCTGCTCAACCTGCTGGCCATGCTGTGCGCGACCGTCATCATGATCGCCGTGCTCGTGGTGGCCGGCACGGTCACCCAGGCGGTCCACCAGCGGGCCCGCGAGCTGGCGCTGCTGCGCGCGGTCGGCGCGACCCCCTGGCAGCTGCGGGTGACGGTCGGCCGGGAGGTGACCGGCGTCGCCACCACGGCGGCCGTGGTGGGCGCGATCGGCGCCGTCCCGGTGTTCCTGATGCTCCTGTGGATGCTGCGCGACCGCGGCGCCGTCCCCGTCGGGCTCGACCTCCCGGTCCTGCCCTGGATGTTCGCGACCCCGGTCCTGACGGCCGTCCTGACCCTGGTCGTGGCCCGGGTCGCGGCCGCCCTGGCCTGCGGTCGTATCGCGAAGATCCGTCCGGCCCAGGCGCTCGGCGAGGCCCAGAGCGAGCCGGGGCAGCCCGGCCGGGGCCGCACCGTGACCGGCCTGATCGTGCTCTTCGCGGGCCTCAGCTCCGCGGGCACCGCTGCGTTGCAGTCGGGCGAGCTGGCGGCGATGGCGGCGGGCAGCGCGGCCCTGGCCCTGGTGATCGCCTGCGCGCTCCTCGGCCCCTGGATCGCCCGGGGCGCCATGCGCCTGCTCGCGCCGCCCGCCCGGAAGCTCGGCGGCGCCGGGGGCTACCTCGCCGCCGCGTCCACCACCGCGAACTCGCGACGGCTGGGGGCGGCCATCACCCCGGTCGTCCTGGTCGTCGCCTTCGTGGGCGTCCAGCTCGCGGCGGGCGCCACCATGGACCACGAGGGCAGCGCCCAGGCGCGGCAGGCGATGCGCGCGGACCTCGTCGTGACCACCGAGGACACCGGACTGCCCGCCGGGGCCGCCCGCCGGGTGGCCGCCGTACCGGGCGTCGAGGCCGCCACGGGCGCGCTCCACAGCACCGTCGTCCTCGCCAGGAAGGAGGCAGGCGACCCCGTCCTCGAACGGCTCCCGGTGGTGGGCGTCACGCCCGGCGCCCTGCCCGCCACGCTCGACCCCGACGTCACCTCCGGCTCCCTGAAGGACCTGCGCGAGGGCACCGTCGCGCTCGGCGCGGCCCGGGCCGATTCGCTGGACGCCGGAGTCGGCTCGACGGTGCGGCTGCGTTACGGCGACGGGGTCACCGCCTCCCTGCGGGTGGTCGCGGTCTACGAACGGTCCCTCGCGCTCGGCGACTTCCTGTTCGCCCGCGAGGCGCTGGCACCCCACGTGTCCACGCCGCTGGACACCCGCATCCTCGCCCGGGTCGCCCCGGACGCCGACGAGGCGGCCGTGCGGGAGGCGGTGGACAAGGCGCTCTCCGGTGCCGTGCTCGGCGCACGGGTGACCGCGCACCCGAGCCTGGAACACCTCCGGTCCGAGGACCGGGGCGTGAGCCAGGTGCTCACCGCCGTGGCCGTCGGCGTCGTCGGCGGGTTCACCGTCATCGCCGTCCTCAGCACCCTGGTGCTGATCGTCATCGGACGCCGCCAGGAGCTGGTCCTGCTCCGGCTGGTGGGCGCGGGGCGCGGCCAGGTCCGGCGCATGCTGCGGGTCGAGGCGGCGATCGTGATCGTCACCGGACTGGTGGTCGGCGCGCTGGCCGCCCTGATCCCCCTCACCGCGTTCAGCCTGTCCGTCACCGGGTCGCTGCCCTATCTGCCGCCGGTCCAGGTGGCGGCCATCGTCCTGGTCGTCGTGGTGACCGTGGCCGCGGGCGTCCTCCTGCCGGCCCGTCCGGCGCTGCGTCGCCGTCGTCCGGGAGCCCTGCGACGTAACTGACTCACCGTCACATCGCGTGAGCCGCAGCGGCGCGTTCCAGCCCTGTTGCGAGGGCCGCCAACCGCGCTAAGTGCCGCCGTTGGACCTGTTCACCGGCCTGCGCAATTCTCGCCGCGACCCTCACCCCGCGCCGAATCCGCCATCGGATGGCCGGAAAGCAACTGGTTCCGCGGGACGACCAGGAAAGGAGCAGGAGTCATCCGGCCATTCCACCGGCGAAAGAGCGGGTTCGTCGCATTCCTTTGGCAGAGGGTGTAGAGGCCATGGAGAGAATGATCAATTACCCGGTCGGTCATCCCTTGCGACTGGACGTCATTGTTGTTCGGACGGCACTTCCAGGTGCAGCCCCATCTCATTGATAAGGAAGCCGGCCTGGAGGCGGCTGCGGGCGCCGATCTTGTCCATGACGTCGGAGACATGGCGCTGGCAGGTGCGCAGCGAGATGCCCATACGGCGGGCGATGGCACGGTCCTCGAGGCCCTGGATGAGCATGCGGACGATGGCCAGCTTCATGTCGTCGGAGATCGCGAGGACCCGTTCCTGGCTGTACCTCTCCGGAAACGGAGTGGCGCTGGTCCAGGCGCGTTCGAAGGCGCCGATGGCGAAGTCCAGCAGGCCGGGGTCGGTCAGCAGCAGGGCGCCGACCTCGCTGTCGCGCATGGCGATGACGGCGGCGGTCTGGTCGAAGGCGAGCATCCGCATGAAGCCGTCGCCGAGGGTGCGGATCTCGGCGCCGAGCTGCGAGACGTGTTCCACGTACTCGACCGTCACCGTGCTGAACTGGGCGGTGTGCTGGTAGAGCGTGCGCATCCGCACACCGCGGTCCAGCACGCTCTCGGTCCTGGCCAGCGACTCCTTCAGCACCTCGTCCTTGCGGGCGCCGCCGGGCTGCGAGGTGAGGATCTCGTGTTTGGCCCCGGCCGCCAGTTCGGTGATCACCGCCCGCACCTCGTCGAGGTCGTTCAGCGCCTTTACGCCGCCCGAGCCCCCGGCCGCCGGGCGGGCCAGGTCGTAGATCCGCTGGAAGGCGGCCAGCCGTTCCCTGGCCGCCTCCACCTGGCTGCCGCACTCGTTGAGCTTCCGCACGACGGGGGCGAGCAATTCACCGGACGCGGCCTCGGGGATGCCGGCGACCAGCATTCCCGGCCTGGTGACCGACCGCTTCAGCAGTCGGAGTTCGAGGAGCCGGTCGACGACGGCCTCGCCGTCCGGTCCGTCGGCCGGAGCGAAGCGGTCGCGTAATTCGTCGCCGTCGACCTGCTGGTGTTCCACCACGTGCTGGAAGACCTCGAGCGCCTCGGCGCCGAGCTTGTGGAGTATGGAGGTGACGCCGGACTCCGCGTGGCTGAATTTCATAACTCCCCACTCAACGTCGAGAATCGCTGCGGCGGCAGCAGCGTCAAATGATATCGCGCACGCTTCGGTTATACAGGTTGACGAAGAATAAGCAGTATGTCTGTTTTGTCGTGCTACGGGGCCCTCGCATCTGCGTCATGGCGCACTCACGAGCCTCTGTTCCCCTTCACAGGCATTCCGGCCGGGCCAAAAATCAAATGTGCCGGGAACAAGCCGAACGGCCACCGAGAAGCCGAGGGGAAACGATGAACCGCAGGATGTCCGTTGCCGTCGCCCTATTCATTGTCGCCGCATTCGCCGTGCTGGGTTTCGTCTTCTCCGCCGGTTTCGCCGGTCAGCACCCGACCAGCGCCGACAGCACTCCCGGCCCCACCGCCACCGTCCAGCCGACGGCCACCCCCAGCCCCAGCGGCGATCTGGGCTGGGGCTGACAGCCCCGCACCACAGCCACCGGGGAGCGGCCCATGCCCGCCCCCGCACCGCCGGGCCCACCGCCCGGCCGGCCGCCGCCGGGCACCGCGGAGAAACTGACGGACCGGAACAGGCGAGCGCGGAAACACGGATGACGACCTGAATTCCGTCCGGTTCTCCGCCACTGGGCCGACACACGACCGCCGTTCGGGCCGACACGCGAACGCCGTTCCGCCCGACACGCGAACACCGTTCCGGCTGACACACGAACGCCGTCCTTCCGGCCGTCGCGCCGGCAACACCACCAAGCCACCCGCGCCGGTGCGATCCGCCGGTCCGGCCTGCCCCGAAACCACGAGTGAGAGTCGATCATGGAGTTGGCGACCCCGCCCTGCCCACCCCCAGCCGAGGCTCCGCCCGAGGCGCCGCCCCGCCTCGACGTGCTGGTCACCAGCGTGGCGTCCGACGCGCACACCTGGAACCTGATCTACCTGCAGCTCCTGCTGGAGGAGTCGGGGCACCGGGTGACCAACCTCGGCGCCTGCGTACCGGACCAGCTGATGGTCGACGAGTGCCGCACCCGGCGTCCCGACCTGATCGTCATCTCGACCGTCAACGGCCACGGCTCCAACGACGGGCGGCGCGTGGTGCGCCGGCTGCGTGACTGCGCCGAGCTGCGCACCACGCCCATCGTGATCGGCGGCAAGCTCGGCATCACCGGCGGTGAACACGACGTGCACGTGGACGAGTTGGTGGCGGCCGGGTTCGACGCGGTGTTCGAGGAGAGCGCCGGGATCGTCGGCTTCCGCGACTTCGTCCGCGCGCTGCCCGCCGGTGCGCCCCGGTGAACGCCCCGAGCGGTGCCCTGACGCGAAGCCGTACCCGCGACGGCTTCGGCGGTTTCGTCGGGGCCGCCCGGAGCTCGGGCCGCCTGGTGGTGCAGCCCCGGATGGGCATGAGCGATCCGCAGGTGATGCGGGAGGGCCTGCTCGCCACCCGGCAGGCCGCCGCGACCACCGTCGGCACCATCACGCTGGACAGCTACACCCGGGTCGGCGCCCATGAGACGGCCCGCCGGGCACTGGCCGACGGGGTCGCGCTGAACGGCTACCCGATCGTCGCCTACAACACCGCCACCACCGGCGCGGTCACCGAGGGAATCGCCGGCGCGGGCTTCCCGGTGCAGGTGCGGCACGGTTCGGCCGCCCCGCAGGACATCTTCGAGGCCCTGGTGGCGGTCGGCCTGACCGCGACCGAGGGCGGCCCGGTCTCCTACTGCCTGCCCTACAGCCGCACCCCCTTGACGCAGTCGGTCGCCAACTGGCGCCGCTGCTGCGAGGTGCTGGCCGGGCTGCGCGGGTCCGGCGAGGAGCCGCACCTGGAGACCTTCGGCGGCTGCATGATGGGACAGCTCTGCCCGCCCTCGCTGCTGATCGCGATCAGCGTGCTGGAGGCGCTCTTCTTCCGGCAGCACGGACTGCGCAGCGTCTCGCTCAGCTACGCCCAGCAGACCCATCCCGGGCAGGACGAGGAGGCGGTCACCGCGCTCGGCCGGATCGCCGGGGAGCTGCTGGCAGGCCTCGACTGGCACATCGTCATCTACACGTACATGGGCGTATATCCGCGC
Source organism: Streptomyces sp. CB01249 (assembly GCF_001905735.1). Lineage (GTDB taxonomy): Bacteria > Actinomycetota > Actinomycetes > Streptomycetales > Streptomycetaceae > Streptomyces. The sequence continues at coordinate 25,219 of NZ_LISW01000010.1, read as the reverse complement.
TCACCCGGCGGCGCACGACTGCTCCTGGACGAGGCCGCCCGGCTGGCGGTGCGGACCGGAGCCGCCCGGCTCATCGTCAAGACCGCCGCCGAGGCGCACCGGATCCCGACCATCGCGGAGAACGTCACCGCGCTGGAGGCGGCCTCGGCCGCGGCCGACGCCGAACGGCTCGCCCCGATCGGCGGCCCCGTCCAGGACACGGGCGTCCACGCCGAGGCGCGGGCCCTGATCGACACCGTGCTCGACCTGGACCCGGACATCGGGCAGGCCCTGATCAGCGCCTTCGCGCGCGGCCTGCTGGACGTCCCGTACTGCCTGCACCCCGACAACGCCGGCCGCACCCGCAGCTACCTGGACTCCGCCGGACGCCTGCACTGGTCCGACACCGGCGCGATGCCGGTCCGGGGCGCAGCCCGGAGCGCCGACGGCCGTCGGATGACCTCCGCGGACCTGTTGACCTCGCTCTCCTACGTCGAGCGCACCTACGACCGCAGGGCCCTGGAGACCGCACCGCGCGTACATCACCGCCCGGACGCACTGACTCACCGGCAGATCATTCACCCGTCAGAGGAGTACACCCGATGACCACCACCATGCCCCCGACCCCGGGCACGCAGGGCCTGCTGCCGCCGGCCGATCCGCGGCTGCACCTCACCTCCCCCACCACGACCACGGTGCTGCGGATCCAGCAGCGGATGCTGGCTGCCGCGCGCGAATACCTCACCGGGGCCGGGTTCGCCGAGATGCTGCCGCCGATCATCGGCCCGGTCACCGACCCCGGCATCCGCGGCTCCAAGCAGGTCGAAGTGGACTACTACGGCCACAAGTACAAGCTGATGACGAGCGCGATCCTCTACAAGCAGGCTTCGCTGCTGGCCTTCGACAAGATCTTCTGCATCGCTCCCAACGTCCGCCTGGAGCCGCTGGAGACCGCCAGCACCAGCCGTCACCTGGCCGAGTTCCACCAGATCGACGTGGAGATGGCCGGCGCCTCCCGCGAACAGATCACCCAGGTGCTGGAGGAGCTGGTCCGGCACATCGTGCGGCGGGTGGTGACCGAGTCGCCGGCCGAGTTCGAACGACTCGGACGCGACACGAGCGCCTTCACCGCGCTGCTCACCCAGGCATTCGGTCACCGCACCCACGCCCAGGCGGTGGCCGAGCTCCGCGAGCTGGGACACCCGCAGAGCGAGGACGCCGAGATCGACTGGACCGGCGAAGCGCTGCTCTCCGGCCGCTCGCCGCAGCCGTTCTTCATCACCGACTACCCCAAGGGCTCCCGGGGCTTCTACGACCGGGAGAGCGCCACCGAACCCGGCGTACTGCGCAACTTCGATCTGCTCGCCCCCGACGGCTACGGCGAGCTGTGCAGCGGCAGCGAGCGGGAGTTCGACTACTCACGGATCGTCACCCGGATGCGGGAGACCGGCGAGAACCCGGCGAAGTACGGCTGGTACCTCCAGCTGGTACGCGAGGGAATCCCGGCCAGCGCCGGGTTCGGCATCGGTGTGGAGCGCTTCACCCGCTACCTGGCCGGTCTGGACAGCGCCTGGCAGGCCAACGCCTTCCCGAAGCTGCCCGGGGTGGTGTCCCCGTGACCGGCCTGAGCACCAGGGGCTTCCCGGAGGAACAGGTCCGCGAACGGGCCCGGCTCGGTGCGGCGGCCGCCTTCCCACCCCGCCAGGACTACGGCCACGTGCTGTTCGGCGCGGAGACCGGCACCGTCGGCCGCGACCCGCTGGACGAACTGCGACTGGTGCCCCCGATCTTCATGCCGCAACGGCTGGAGAAGCTGATCGAGCTGGGCCGCGAACCGCTCCACACCGACGTCGCCCTCGACACCGTGATCGGCGGCCTCCGCTCCACCCTGCCGGTCTACCTCTCCGCCTTCGGCTCCACCCGGGCCGCCGGCACCGAACAGGTCCTCGCGGCCGCCCGGCAGGCCGGCCGGCTGGGCATCCCGCTGGTGATCGGCGAGAACATCGTCCCGATGACCGGCTACCGCTCCGGTGCGACCACCCAGCGCTCGGTCCTCGGCCGGATCACCGCCTACCTGGACGAACTGCCGGACGAGGTCGGCGGCGTGGCCGTGCAGCAGAGCACCGAGGACGCCGACGCCGAGGTCTGGAACCTGGTCTACAGCGACCCGTCCTCGCAGCCGCTGCTGGAGAGCGGCCGGCTCGCCTTCGAGCTCAAAGTGGGCCAGGGCGCCAAGCCGGGACTGGGCGGCATGACCGTGCTGGACCGCGCCGCCGCCGCCCGGGTGGACGAGCAGTTCGCCCTGGACCCGGTCTTCGGCGCCGACACCGACCTGGTGCTGCGCAGCGGCAGTCCCGGCACCTTCACCCAGGAGATCCTGCGCCAGCAGATCCGGCTGATGCGCAACAACTTCCCCCGGGTCAAGGTGTGGGTCAAGCTGCACCCCGGCCGGGACGTCGCCCACGCGGCGGCCACCGCCTGGGCGGCCGGCGCCGACGCGGTCACGGTGGACGGCGCGGAGGGCGGCACCGGCTGGGCGCCGACCGCCACGATCGCCCAGCTCGGCCTGCCGCTGGGCGAGTGCCTGGCCCGGATCGGCAACCGAGGACAGTGCCTGCTCGCCTCCGGACGGATGTGGGAGGGCACCCGGGCGGTCAAGAGCCTGGCGCTCGGCGCCACCGCCGTCGGACTGGGCCGGGCGGCCCTGGTCGCCGTGGACGAGGACCCGGAAGCCGGCCTGACCCGGCTCGTGGAGTGCCTCGCACTGGAACTGCGGCTGCTCACCAGCGCGCTCGGCAAGTACGCGCCCGCCGCACTCGGCACCGAGGACCTCTGGCCGACGCCCGGAGCCAACGGCCGGACGGCCGAAGGCCCGTCCGTCGACGACCGCGAGCAGGTGCTCGCCCGTGGTTGACGCCCTGATTCCCGAGAAGACCGAAGCCCGCCGCGACCGGGGCCCCCTGAGCCTGCGTTACCTCTCCTTCACCGGGGCCATGGGCTTCTCCCAGCTCGGCGACGCCGCCTGGTACGTGGCGCTCACCTGGACCCTGGTGCGGGAGGCCGGCCCGGCCACCTCGGGCGCGGTGCTCGCCCTGTCCAGCCTGTCCCGGCTGGTGGGGCTGCTCGGAGGCGGCGTGATCGCCGACCGGAACGGGCCGCGCCGCGTCATGGTGCTGACCGACCTGCTGCGCTGCGCGGTGATGCTGGGCGCCGCCCTGTTCACCCTGGTGGTCGACGCCCCGGTGCCGATCCTGGTGGTCGCCGCCACCCTGCTGGCCTTCCTCGGCGCCTTCTTCGTCCCGGCGTCCGGTGTGGTCCGTCCACTGCTGCTGGAGGACGAGCACCTGGTCCGCGGCAACGCGCTGTACGTGCTCGGGCTGCGCGGCGGCCAGGCGGCCGGTGGGCCGCTCGGCGCCTGGCTGATCGTGGCCGGCGGGGTGCCCCTGGTGGCGCTGGCCAACGCGGTCAGCTACGTGGTCTCGGCGGCGGCCTCCTGGCGGGTCCGGTACCTGCGCGAGCCGACGGCCGGGGCCACCACGGCGGACAAACCGCCCCCGGCCGGTGGCACGGGCGAACGCCCCAACTTCCGGAAGCAGTTGCTTGGCGGATTCGGCTACGTGCTCCGCGACTCCCGGGTCCGGACGGTCATCCTGGTGATCGGACTGACCGAGCTGGCCTGCGCGCCGCCCGTCAACATCGGGCTGGTGCTGCTCGCCAGGCAGCTCGGCACCGGCGCCGACGGCGCGGGCCTGCTGCTCACCGCGTACACGGTCGGCGCGGTGGCCAGCTCGCTGATCAACATGGCCTGGCCGCCCAAACGGCGCGCCGGACTCTCGCTGATCCTCGGCACCCTGGCCGCCGGGATCTGCCTGGCCTGCTTCGGCCTCATCGGCTCGCTGTCGGCCGGCCTGCTCCTCTACGGCGTACTGGGCGCGGTGACCGGCCAGTTCAGCGTGGTGCTGATCTCGATGATCCAGCGCTGGGCCGATCCGGAGATGCGCGGGCGGGTGATGTCGGTGATGTCGCTGATGATCTTCGCCGCCGTGCCGCTGGCGAACGTGCTGGTCGGCCTGCTGATCCAGCTGCTCGGCTTCGCCGCCGCGATGTACGCCTTCGCGGCCGTGGCGCTCGCGGCGACCGCGGTCGTCGTCACCACCACACCGCTCAGGAGCGCCCGCCTTGACTGACACCACACACCCCAGGGCCTTCCCCGCCATACCCGAACTGCAGGCCGGACTGAGGACCGGCCGGCTCACCAGCGTGGCGCTGACCCGGCGCTGTCTGGACCGGATCACCGAGGTCAACCCGCTGGTGCGGGCCGTCCTCGCGGTGGACGAGACCGCACTGGACCAGGCCGCCGCCTCGGACCGCCGGCACGCGGCCGGCGCCGGACTCGGCCCGCTGGACGGCATCCCGGTCCTGGTCAAGGACAACATCGACACCGCCGGGCTGGCCAGCACCGCCGGCTCGCGGCTGCTGGCCGGGCGCCCGCCGCGGCGCGACGCCGAGGTGGTGAGCAGACTCCGGGCGGCGGGTGCCGTGATGCTCGGCAAGACCAACCTCTCCGAGTGGGCCAACTTCCGCTCCACCCGGGCCACCGAGGGCTGGTCGGGAGTCGGCGGCCAGACCTGCAACCCGTACGGCACCCACCGCAGCCCCGGCGGCTCCTCCTCGGGATCCGCCGTGGCGGTCGCCACCGGGATGGCGCCGCTGGCCCTCGGCACCGAGACCGACGGCTCGGTCGTCGCACCGGCCGGGCTCTGCGGAGTGGTCGGCGTGAAGACCGAGACCGGTCTGCTGCCGCTGGACGGGATCGTGCCGATCTCGCAGGTGCAGGACACCGTCGGCCTGCTCGCCGCCCGGCTGTCCGACGCCGCGCTGACCCTCGCCGTCCTCACCGGCCGGCCCCTGCCGCAGGACGACGCGCCGGACGGACTGAGGCTCGGCCTGTGGCGGGTGCCCCGGATGCCGGGCGAGACCGAGACCGTACTCAAGTCGGCGGCCGAGGAACTGCGTGCCGCCGGAGCGACGGTCCTGCCGGTCGACTTCGCCGTGGAGCGGCAGACCCTGGAGGACGGACTGCTCGCGATGTACGCGGAGTTCCGTCCCAGCCTGGAGGCGTACCTGCGCGACCGGGACGGCGCCCCGCAGACCCTGGCGGCGCTGATCGAGGGCAACCGGGCCGATCCGGTGGAGCTCTCGCTGTTCGGCCAGGACCTGTTCGAGCAGGCCCAGCTGCTCGGCGAGGAGGAGCGCGAGCGCGCCGTACATGCCCGCAGCCGCTCGAAGCGGCAGGCCAGGGCGCTGATCGACGGCACACTGCGCGAACACCGGATCGACGCCCTGCTCGCGGCCACCAACGAGCCCGCTCCCCGGATCGACTACGAGCTCGGCGACCCGGGCGCCCCCGGCAGCTCCACCCCGGCGGCCCTGGCCGGCTACCCCAACGTCACGCTGCCGCTCGACCGCCGCGGGGGGCTGCCGGTCGGAGTGTCGGTGTTCGGCCCACCCGAGACGTCCCGGCTGCTGCCGGTGGCGCTGCGGATCGAACAGGCATGGGCGGACTGACGTCGGTCCCCAAGCAAACCCACCCCAAGCAAACCCACCCCAAGCAATCCCACCCCGAGGAAACGCACCCCACGGAGGTCACCATGAGCAACCCCTTCGACAACGAGGACGGCACCTTCCTGGTGCTCACCAACCACGAGAACCAGCACTCGCTCTGGCCCGCCGCGATCGACGTGCCGGCCGGCTGGAACGTGGTGAAGGAGAGCGACACCCGCTCGGCCTGCCTCTCGTACATCGAGCAGCACTGGACCGACCTGCGCCCGGCCGGCCTGATCTCCCAGACCGCCCAGCACTGACCTCGACACCACCGACAGTCCATCCGATGGGGGCGACCGGGCACGGTCGAACGCCCTTGCTCCGGGAGGCCCGATGATTCCCCTGTCCTTCGCACAGGCCCGGCTCTGGTTCCTCAACCAGGTCGAGGGCCCGAGCCCGACCTACAACGTTCCGCTGACCGTCCGACTGCGCGGCCCGCTCGACCCCGACGCCCTGCGCGCCGCGCTCGGAGACGTACTGGCCCGGCACGAGGCCCTGCGCACCGTCTACCCGGAGCTGGACGACAGTCCCCGGCAGCAGGTGCTGGACCCTCACGACGCCGAGGTGCCCTGGTCGGTCACCGAGGTCACCGAGGTGCGGCTGCCCGAGGCGCTGGCCGCCGCCGCGGCCCACGGCTTCGACCTGGCGACCGAACTGCCCCTGCGCGCGGAGCTGTTCCGGGTCGGCCCGGAGCACCACGCACTGCTGCTGGTGATGCACCACATCGCCGCCGACGGCTGGTCGCTGCGCCCGCTGCTGCACGACCTGGCCGCCGCCTACACGGCGCGGTGCGAGGGCGCGCGGCCGACGTGGCAGCCACTGCCGGTGCAGTACGCCGACTACGCCGCCTGGCAGCAGGAGCTGCTCGGCTCGGCGGACCAGCCGCAGAGCCTGCTGTCCCGCCAACTGGACTTCTGGCGCGAGGCACTGGCCGGCCTGCCGGAGGAACTCGAACTGCCGCTTGACCGGCCGCGCCCGGCCGCGCCGTCCTACCACGGCGAGGTGCTGACCCACCGGATCGAGCCCGAGCTGCACCACCGGCTCGCCGAGTTCGCCCGGAACCACGACGCGACCCTCTTCATGGTCGTGCAGGCTGCCTTGGCCGGGCTGCTCAGCCGCCTCGGCGCCGGCACCGATATCCCGCTCGGCACTCCGGTGGCCGGCCGCACCGACGAGGCGCTGGACGACCTGGTCGGCTTCTTCGTCAACACCCTGGTGCTGCGCACCGACGTCTCCGGCGACCCGGGATTCCGCGAGCTCCTCGGCCGGGTCCGGGCCTTCGACCTGGACGCCTACGCACACCAGGACCTGCCGTTCGAGCGCCTGGTCGAGGAACTCAACCCGGACCGCTCGCTCTCCCGCCACCCGCTCTTCCAGGTCCTCCTGCTGCTGCAGAACAACGCGGCGAGCCGTCCGGACTTCCCCGGTCTGCACGCCGAGGTCGAGGTGATCGACCTGGACGTCGCCAAGTTCGACCTGATCGTGGAGCTCGCCGAGCGCCACCGAGCGGACGGCACGCCGGACGGCATCGGCGTCACCATGAAGTACGCCACCGATGTGCTGGACCGGGAGACGGTGGCGGCACTGACGGAACGCCTGTTCGCCTTCATGGCCGCTGCCCTGGACCGGCCCGAGGCCCCGCTGGGGCGCCTGGAAGTGCTCTCGGCGGACGAGCGCCGGGCCCTGCTCGGCAGCTGGAACGGCCGGTCCGAGAAGTACCCGGCCGACTCGGCGCTGCACGAGTTGTTCGAGCGCCAGGCGCGGCGGACGCCGGCATCGACCGCCCTGGTCCTCGGCGAACAGCGCGTCGACTACGCGGAACTGGAGGAGCGCGCCAACCGGCTCGGCCACCACCTGGTGCGGGCAGGGGTCCGCCGCGGTGACGTGGTCGGCGTCCACCTGGAGCGCGGCATCGAGATGGTGGTGGCCCTGCTCGCCGTGCTCAAGGCGGGCGGCGCCTACACCGTGCTCGACCCGGACTTCCCGGCGGAGCGTGTGGCGCAGCTGGTCGACCGGGTCGGCGCGAGGCTGGTGCTGAGCCGCGCGACGGCGGACGCACGGCCGGCCTGGCCCGGCCGCACGGTGGTCTGCGTGGACGCCGACGCCGAGGCGATCGCGGCGCGGCCTGCGCACGGCCTGGACCCGGTCGCCGGTCCGGATGACGCGGCGTGCGTGATGTTCACCTCCGGCTCCACGGGACTGCCGAAGGGGGTGGTCTCCCCGCACCGGGCGATCGTCGGCACACTGCTGGGCCAGGACTTCGCGGAATTCGGCCCCGGCCATGTGTGGTTGCAGTGCGCCCCGGTCTCCTGGGACGCCTTCGCGATGGAGCTCTTCGGCCCGCTGCTCTCCGGCGGCACCTGCGTACTGCAACCGGGCCAGCGGCCCGAGCCCGCCACCATCGCCGCCCTGGTCGCCGCGCAGGGCGTCACCTCCGTCTTCTTCTCGGCCAGCCTCCTCAACTTCATGCTCGACGAGTACCCGGCGGTCTTCAGCACGCTCACCCAGGTCACCACCGGCGGCGAGGCGGCCTCGGTGCCCCACGTGCTGCGGCTCGTACGGGAGTTCCCGAAGCTGCGGCTGGTGAACGGCTACGGCCCGGCCGAAGCGATGATCTTCGCCGCCACGCACCCGATCACCGAGGCGGACCGGGACCGGCCCGCCATCCCGATCGGCCGCCCGCTGAACAACGAACAGTCCTGGGTGCTGGACGACTCGCTGCGCCTGGTGCCCCCCGGTGTCGCCGGAGAGCTGTACCTGTCCGGCACCGGGCTGGCACACGGCTATACCGGTCAGCCCGGGCTGACCGCCGAGCGATTCCTCGCCTGCCCGTTCGGCGGACCGGGCACCCGCATGTACCGCACCGGCGACCTGGCCCGGCGGCGCGCCGACGGCACCCTGGAGTACCTGGGCCGGGCGGACGACCAGGTGAAGATCCGCGGCTTCCGCATCGAGCCCGGCGAGGTGCAGGCCGCGCTGGACGCCTACCCCGGCCTGGTCCGCTCGGCGGTGGTGGTGCGCGAGGACCGGCCCGGCGACAAACGGCTGGTCGCCTACGCGGTCGGCGGTACGGGAATCGATCCCAGGGCCGTGCGCGCCTTCCTGGCCGAACGGCTGCCCGACCACCTGGTGCCCGCCGCCGTGGTGCCCCTGGACGCGCTCCCGATGACCCCGACCGGCAAGCTCGACCGCCGTGCCCTGCCCGCACCCGAGCTCGATTCCGGCGCGGCCTACCGCCCGCCCGGCGACCCGGAGGAGGAGCTGCTCTGCGGCCTGTTCGCCGAAGTCCTCGGCCTGGACCGGGTCGGTGTGGACGACAGCTTCTTCGACCTCGGCGGGCACTCGCTGCTGGCCGCCCGCCTGAGCGCCCGTACCCGCACCGCCGCAGGCGTCGAGCTGTCCGTACGCGACCTGTTCGAAGCACCCACCGCGGGGGGCCTCGCTCCCCGCATCCGCAACGCCCAACGAGCCAGGAAGGCATCGTCCGTGATGGAGCGGCCGGAGGAGATCCCGCTGTCGTACGCCCAGCGGCGACTGTGGTTCCTCAACAAGATGGAGGGCCCGAACAGCACCTACAACGTGGCGCACACGATCCGGCTGCACGGCCGGCTCGACGTCGCAGCGCTGCACAGCGCCGTCTCCGACGTGGTCGGAAGGCACGAGGCGCTGCGCACGGTGATCCTGGAGATCGACGGCGAGCCGTACCAGCGGGTCCTGCCCCCCGGAGTGGCACGGCCGATGGTCACCACGCTGGAGACCGGCGTCGCCGAGCTGCCGCTGGAGCTGGACACCGCCTCCCGGCACGCCTTCGACCTGAAGGTGGAGCTGCCGATCCGGGCGCACATCTTCTCGATCGACGCCGAGGAGCACGTACTGCTCCTGGTGATGCACCACATCGCGAGCGACGGCTGGTCACTGGGCCCGGTGATGCGCGACCTGGCCACCGCCTACACCGCGCGCTGCGACGGTGCCGTGCCGCAGTGGGAGCCGCTGCCGGTCCAGTACGTCGACTACACCCTGTGGCAGCAGGACCTGCTGGGCTCGGCCGACGATCCGCAGAGCCTGCTCTCCCAGCAACTGGCCTACTGGCGCGAAGCGCTGGCCGACCTCCCGGAGGAGCTGCGGCTCCCGTCGGACCGCAGCCGTCCCGCCGTCCCGTCCTACCGCGGCCAGGTCACCACCGTCGGGCTCGGCCCGCACCTGCACCGGCGGCTGCTGGCCTTCGCCCGCGACAACCAGGCCACCCTGTTCATGGTGATGCAGGCGGCGCTCGCCGGTCTGCTGCACCGGCTCGGCGCCGGCACCGACATCCCCGTCGGCACGCCGACCGCCGGTCGTACCGACGACGCGCTGGAGGACCTGGTCGGGTTCTTCGTCAACACCCTGGTGCTGCGCTCGGACGTGTCCGGCGACCCGACCTTCCGCGAACTGGTGGCCCGGGTCCGGGACGCCGACCTGGACGCCTACGCACACCAGGAGGTGCCGTTCGAGCGGCTGGTCGAGGAGCTCAACCCGGTCCGCACGCTCTCCCGCCACCCGCTGTTCCAGATCATGCTGGTGGTCCAGAACAACGCCGAGGCGAAGCTGCACCTGCCCGGCCTGGACGCGGAGATCAGCCCGGTCACCACCGGCACCGCGAAGTTCGACCTGACCCTCGGCTTCACCGAGACCTTCGGCTCCGACGGCGCTCCGGCCGGCCTGACCGCCATGGTCGAGTTCGCCACCGACCTGTTCGACCGCAGCTCGGTCGAGGTCATCCTGGACCGCCTGGTCCGCCTGCTGGAAGGGCAGCTCGCCGATCCGGACGTCCCGGTGAGCAGACTGGAAGTGCTCTCCGCGGCCGAACGCCAGGCCCTGCTGGTCGACTGGAACGACACCGCCGTCGACTTCCCCGCCGACCTCTGCATCCACCAGCTCTTCGAGCAGCAGGCGGCCCGCACACCGCAGGCCACGGCGCTGGTGTTCCAGGACACCGAACTGACCTACGCCGAGGTCGACGCACGGTCCAACCGGCTCGCCCGCCACCTCGCCGAGGCCGGTCTCGGCCGTGGCGACGTGGTCGGGGTCTACCTGGAACGAGGCATCGACCTGGTCGTCGCCGTGCTCGCCGTGCTCAAGGCGGGCGGCACCTACACCATGCTCGACCCGGACTTCCCGGCCGACCGCATCGCGAGCGTGCTGGGACACACCTCCGCCCGGCTGGTGGTCACCGCTGACGAGCACGCCGGACGGCTGCCGGGCGGCCACCGCGAGGTGGACATCGCGGCGGACGCGGCACTGATCGCGGCGCGCTCCGCAGCCGGCCTGGACCCGGTGGCTGGTCCGGATGACGCCGCGTGCGTGATGTTCACGTCCGGCTCCACCGGTCGGCCGAAGGGCGTGCTCTCGCCGCACCGGGCGATCGTCGGGACGCTGCTAGGCCAGGACTTCGCCGACTTCGACGAGGCGCAGGTGTGGTTGCAGTGCGCCCCGGTCTCCTGGGACGCCTTCGCCCTGGAACTCTTCGGCCCACTGCTCTCCGGCGGCACCTGCGTACTGCAACCCGGCCAGCGCCCCGAACCCGCCGCCATCGCCGCCCTGGTCGCCGAACGCAACGTCACCTCGCTTCACGTCTCGGCCAGCCTGCTGAACTTCCTGCTGGACGAGTACCCGACCGCCTTCACCGGTCTGCGCCAGGTGATGACCGGCGGCGAGGCCGCCTCGGTGGCCCACGTGATGCGACTGGTCGAGCGGTTCCCCGGACTGAAGCTGATCAACGGCTATTCCCCCGCAGAGTCGATGATCTTCACCGTCTCGCACGAGATCACTCCCGCCGACGGCTCGCACCCCTCCATCCCGGTCGGCCGCCCGCTCGGCAACAAACGCCTCTGGGTCCTGGACGACGGCCTCGGCCTGGTCGCCCCCGGAGTCGCCGGTGAGCTCTACATGTCCGGTGTCGGCTTGGCACATGGTTACGTTGCACAGCCCGGCCTGACCGCCGAGCGGTTTGTCGCCTGCCCGTTCGGTGGTCCGGGTGAGCGGATGTACCGGACCGGTGACCTGGTGCGCTGGCGGGCCGATGGCACGCTGGAGTTCCTGGGCCGGGCCGATGATCAGGTCAAGATTCGTGGCTTCCGGGTCGAGCCCGCCGAGGTGCAGTCGGTCGTCGGCGCCTATCCCGGCGTGGTGCAGTCGGCCGTGGTGGTACGCGAGGACCGGCCGGGCGACAAGCGGCTGGTCGGTTACGTGGTGGCCGAGTCCGGAGCGCGGATCGACGCGTCCGCGGTACGTGCCCACGTGGCCCAGCGCCTGCCCGAGTACATGGTGCCCTCCGCCGTCGTCATCCTGGACGCACTGCCACTCACGCCGACCGGCAAGCTCGACCGCCGCGCCCTGCCCGCACCGGACTTCGGGCCGCGCGAAGACGGCCGCCCGCCGCGCAACGCCAAGGAGGAACTGCTCTGCGGCCTGTTCGCCGAAGTCCTCGGACTGGAGTCGGTCGGCATCGACGACGACTTCTTCGACCTCGGCGGCCACTCCCTGCTCGTCACCCGGCTCATCAGCCGGATCCGCCCGGTGCTCGGCGTGGAGATGGGCATCCGCGACCTGTTCCAGGCCCCGACCGTGGCCCGGCTCGGCGCACTGGTCGAGCAGGCCCGCGGCGCCCGCCCGCCGCTGCGCCCGGCGGTACGGCCCGAACGGCTGCCGCTCTCCTTCGCGCAGCGGCGCCTCTGGTTCCTCGGGCAGATGGAGGAGCAGACCGCGGCCTACAACGTGCCGGTCACCATGCGGCTGCGCGGAGCACTGGACACCGCGGCGCTGCGGTCGGCCGTCACCGACGTCACCGCCCGGCACGAGGTGCTGCGCACGGTGTTCCAGGAATGGGCCGGCGAACCGTACCAGCGGATCCTGGCACCCGCCGAGGTCGACCTGCCCTGGCTGGAAGCCGCCTGCACCGAGGAGGAGCTGGCCGGCGCGCTGGCCCTGGCGGCGAACCAGGGCTTCGACCTCTCGGCCCGGCCGCCGCTGCGGGCACACCTGTTCAGCCTCGGCGAGCAGGACCACGTGCTCTCCCTGGTGATGCACCACATCGCGAGCGACGGATGGTCGCTGGACCCCCTGGTCCGCGACCTGGCCACCGCCTACGCCGCCCGCAGCAGCACCGGCGAGGCCCCCGACTGGCAGCCGCTGCCGGTGCAGTACGCCGACTACACCCTGTGGCAGCAGGACCTCTTGGGCACGGCGGACGATCCGCAGAGCCTGCTCTCCCAGCAACTCGCCCACTGGCGCGAGGCGCTGGCCGACCTCCCGGAGGAGCTCGCGATCCCCACGGACCGGCCGCGCCCGGCCGCGCCCACCCAGCGCGGCGGCTCCGTCGCCGTACCGGTCGCCGCGGAGCTCCACGACCGGCTGCTGGCCTTCGCCCGGTCGAACCAGAGCACGCTGTTCATGGTGCTCCAGGCCGGCCTGGCGGCGCTGCTCTCCCGGCTCGGCGGCGGCACCGACATCCCGCTCGGCACTCCGGTGGCCGGCCGCACCGACGAGGCGACCGACGACCTGGTGGGCTTCTTCGTCAACACCCTGGTGCTGCGCTCGGACGTGTCCGGCGACCCGACCTTCCGCGAACTCCTCGGCCGGGTCCGGGAAGCGGACCTGGACGCGTACGCCAACCAGGACGTGCCGTTCGAGCGCCTGGTCGAGGAGCTCAACCCGGTCCGCACGCTCTCCCGCCACCCGCTGTTCCAGATCATGCTGGTGGTGCAGAACAACAGCGCCGCCCGGCTTCACCTGGCCGGCCTGGAGGCCGAACTGCTCGGCGCGGCCGTCGACAGCGTCAAGTTCGACCTGACCATCGCCGCCACCGAACAGCCCGCAACCGGCGCGCTCCAGTTCACCGTCGACTACGCCGCCGACCTCTTCGAACAGTCCACCGTCCTCGACCTGACCAACCGTCTGATCCGTCTCCTGGACCGCGCGACAGCCGCCCCCGAGACGCCGATGAGCCGACTCGACGTGCTGACCGGAGCGGAGCGCCGGACCCTGCTGGAGCAGTGGAGTGGTGCACCGGCGCGGCACCCGGCCGACCGACCGGTGCACCGGCTGGTCGAGGAGCAGGCGCAGGCACGGCCCGACGCGACCGCGCTGGTCTTCGGCGAGCAGCGCGTCTCCTACGCGGAGCTGGAGGAGCGCGCCAACCGGCTCGGCCACCACCTCGCCGAGGCCGGTCTCGGTCGTGGCGACGTGGTCGGGGTGTATCTGGAGCGCGGTATCGACCTGGTCGTCGCGGTGCTCGCCGTGCTCAAGGCGGGCGGCGCCTACACCATGCTCGATCCGGACTTCCCGGCCGAGCGCATCGCGAGCGTGCTGGGACACACCGGAGCACGCCTGCTGATCACCCGCGACGGCCTGTCCGGCCGCCTGCCCGGGGTCGCCGAGGTGGTCCTGGACCGCGACGCCGAGGCGATCGCGGCGCGGCCTGCGCACGGTCTGGACCCGGTCGCCGGTCCGGATGACGCGGCGTGCGTGATGTTCACGTCCGGTTCCACAGGACTGCCGAAGGGGGTGGTGTCGCCGCACCGGGCGATCGTCGGGACGCTGCTGGGGCAGGACTTCGCCGACTTCGACGAGGCGCAGGTGTGGTTGCAGTGCGCCCCGGTCTCCTGGGACGCCTTCGCCCTGGAGCTCTTCGGCCCGCTGCTGTCCGGCGGCACCTGCGTGCTGCAACCCGGCCAGCGCCCCGAACCGGCAGTGATCGCGGCCCTGGTTCGCGAGCACGCGGTGACCACCATGCACGTCTCGGCCAGCCTGCTGAACTTCCTGCTGGACGAGTACCCGGCGGCGTTCACCGGTCTGCGCCAGGTGATGACCGGCGGTGAGGCCGCCTCGGTGGCCCACGTGATGCGACTGCTGCGGGACTTCCCCCGAATCCGACTCGTGAACGGCTACTCGCCGGCCGAGTCGATGATCTTCACGGTCGCGCACGAGATCACTCCGGCCGACGGCTCGCGCCCCTCCATCCCGGTCGGCCGCTCGCTGAACGGCAAGCGGCTCTGGGTGCTGGACGACAGGCTCGGGCTGGTCGCGCCTGGCGTGGTGGGTGAGTTCTACATGTCCGGTGTCGGTCTGGCGCATGGTTACGTTTCACAGCCGGGGCTGACCGCTGAGCGGTTTGTGGCCTGCCCGTTCGGTGGTCCGGGTGAGCGGATGTACCGGACCGGTGATCTGGTGCGCTGGCGGGCTGACGGGACGTTGGAGTTCCTGGGCCGGGCCGATGATCAGGTGAAGATTCGTGGCTTCCGGGTCGAGCCTGCCGAGGTGCAGTCGGTCGTTGGTGGTTATCCGGGTGTGGTGCAGTCGGCGGTGGTGGTACGTGAGGACCGGCCGGGTGACAAGCGGCTGGTGGGCTACGTGGTGGCCGAGTCCGGGGTCCGGATCGACGCGTCCGCGGTACGTGCCCACGTGGCCCAGCGCCTGCCGGAGTACATGGTGCCGTCCGCGGTTGTGGTCCTCGACGCGCTGCCGCTCACGCCGACCGGCAAGCTCGACCGCCGCGCCCTGCCCGTACCCGGTCCGACACCGCGCGAGACCGGCCGGGCACCGCGCGACGAGCGCGAGGAGAAGCTCTGCGGCCTGTTCGCCGAGATCCTCGGGCTGGAGTCGGTCGGCATCGATGACGACTTCTTCGACCTCGGCGGCCACTCACTGATGGTCACCCGGCTCATCAGCCGGGTGCGCTCGGTCATGAGCGCCGAACTGACCATCAAGACCGTCTTCGAGTCACCCACCGTCGCCACCCTGGTCACCCGCCTCGGCACCGCCGGCCGCGCCCGGCCCGCGCTGCGCGCCCGGTCGAAGGAGAAGAGCTCGTGATCCCGCTGTCCTACGCCCAGGCCCGTCTGTGGTTCCACGAGCAGGTCGAGGGGCGGAGCTCGGCCTACAACCTGCCCTACGCGCTGCGACTGCGCGGCGATCTGGACGCCGCCGCGCTGCGGCACGCGCTCGCCGACGTGATCGACCGGCACGAGGCGCTGCGCACCACCTACCAGGAGGTGGACGGCGAGCCACTGCAACACGTGCTCGCCGTCGGCGAGGCCCAGCCCGTCTGGACCATGCACGAGTGCGCCGAGGCGGAGCTGACCGCCGAGCTCGCCGGCGCCTGCAACCTCACCTTCGACCTGGGCAGCGAACTGCCGTTGCGCCCCCACCTGTTCCGGGTCGGCCCGCAGGATCAGGTGCTGCTGCTGGTCATGCACCACATCGCCACCGACGGCTGGTCCCTGGGCCTGCTGGTCCGCGACCTGGCCACCGCCTACGCCGCCCGCACCGGCACCGGAGCAGCACCGGACTGGGAACCGCTGCCCGTCCAGTACACCGACTACACCCTCTGGCAGCACGAACTGCTGGGCGAGGCGGACGACCCGCAGAGCCCGCTCGCCCAGCAACTCGCCTTCTGGCGAACCACCTTGGACGGCCTGCCCGAGGAGATCCCGCTCCCGCTGGACCGGCCCCGCCCGGCCGCCCCCTCCTACAAAGGCACGGCCGTCGCCCAAACCAGCAGCCCCGAGCTGCACGCCCGGCTGCTCACCTTCGCCCGCGAGCAGCAGGCCACCGTCTTCATGGTGATCCAGGCCGCCTTCGCCGCCCTGCTCAGCCGACTCGGCGCGGGCACCGACATCGCGATCGGCACCGCCACCGCAGGCCGGACCGAGGAGGCGCTGGAGGACCTGGTCGGGTTCTTCGTCAACACCCTGGTGCTGCGCACCGACGTCTCCGGCGACCCGACCTTCCGCCAACTGGTCGATCGGGTAAGGGAATCGGACCTGGACGCGTACGCCAACCAGGACGTGCCGTTCGAGCGGCTGGTCGAAGAGCTCAACCCGAGCCGCAGCCTCTCCCGCCACCCCCTGTTCCAGATCATGCTGCTGACCCAGCAGTCCGGCGACGGATCCGGCCCGGAGTTCCCCGGGCTGGCCGCCGTGCCGGTGCCGGTGGGCACCGACGCGGCGAAGTTCGACCTGACGCTGGCCATCAGCGAGCGCCGGACCGACGGCACACCGGCCGGACTGCGGCTCAACGCCGACTTCGCCACCGACCTGCTGGACCCCGGCTCGGTGCGGCGGCTGCTGGACCAGCTGTTGCGGCTGCTGGACTCGGCACTGGCCGAACCCGGCCACCCGGTCAGCCGCCTGGCGCTGCTCACCGACACCGAACGCGAGGAGCTGCTCAACCGCTGGCACGGTGCCGGCACCGACTCCGCCGACGGACAGCTGGTGCACCAGGCGGTCGCCGCCCAGGCCCGCGCCACCCCGGACGCCCCCGCGGTGGAGTCCGGCGGCACCACCCTCGGCTACGCCGACCTCGACGCCCGCGCCAACCGGCTGGCCCACCACCTGATCGGCCTCGGCGCCGGCCGGGGCACCCGGGTGGGCGTCTGCCTGGACCGCGGGACCGACCAGATCACCACCCTGCTCGCCGTACTCAAGACCGGCGCCGCCTATCTGCCGCTCGACGCCACGCATCCGACCGAGCGCATCGCCTTCATGGCCGAGGACGCCGGGCTCACCGTCCTGGTGACGGACAGCCGACTGTCGGTCCGGCTACCGAAGACCGACGCCACCGTACTGCGACTGGACACCGCCCGCGCCGCCGTCGCGGCCCGGCCCACCACCGCGCCCGCGGTCACCCTGACCGAGCGCGACGCGGCCTACGTGATCTACACCTCCGGCTCCACCGGCCGGCCGAAGGGCGTGGTCTGCGAACACGGCGGCCTGCGCAACCTGATCGGCTGGCTGCGCCGCGACTACCGGCTCACCCCGGCCGACCGCGCCAGCCAGCTCGCCACGGCGGGCTTCGACGGCTCGGTGCAGGAACTCTGGTCCGTGCTCACGGCCGGTGGCACCATCTGCCTGCCCGAACCGGGACTACTGGACGACGCCGAGGCCCTGGCCGCCTGGATCGCCGACGCCCGGATCAACGTCTGCTACATGCCGACGCCACGGCTGGAGGCCGCACTCGACGACCTGATGGCCCGACCCGGCGCACTGCGGCTGGTCCAATGCGGCGGCGACACACTGCGCCGCCGACCGCACAGTGACACCCCGTTCCGGATGTCCAACCAGTACGGACCCACCGAGTTCACCGTCACCGCGACATCCGCCGACGTGGCACCGGAACCGGCCCCCGGCGCGCCGCTGCCGGAGATCGGCCGGCCCATCGACAACAACCGGGCCTACGTACTGGACGAGCACCTGACACCGGTGCCCGTCGGCGCCACCGGCGAACTGTATCTGGCAGGCCCCGGCCTGGCCCGCGGCTACCTGCACCGGCCGGGCCTGACCGCCGAACGCTTCGTCGCCTGCCCTTTCGGCGGGCCCGGCGCACGCATGTACCGCACCGGCGACCTGGTACGACGGCGGCCCGACGGCGCACTGGTCTACGGTGGCCGGGCCGACCACCAGGTCAAGATCCGCGGCCTGCGGATCGAGCTCGGCGAGATCGAAGCGGTACTCACCCGCCACCCCGGCGTGGGCCAGGCCGCTGTGCAAGTGCACCAGGGACCGGGCGAACGCAAGGACCTGATCGGCTACGTCGTCCCTTCGGCGGGCCCCGTCGATCCGGCGGACCTGCGCCGCCACGCGGCCGAGTGGCTCCCCGACTACATGGTCCCGGCAGCCTTCGTACCCCTGGACGCGCTGCCGCTCACGCCCAACGGCAAGCTCGACCGCCCGGCGCTGCCCGCACCCGAGCGGACCGGCGCCGAAACGGCGGTCCGGGAACCGCGCACCGACCGCGAACGGATCCTCTGCGAGATCTTCGCCCAGGTGCTGGCCGTGCCGTCGGTCGGCATCGACCACGACTTCTTCGCCCTGGGCGGCCACTCACTGCTGGCCACCAGGCTGGTCAGCCGGGTCCGCTCCGCGCTCGGCGTACGGCTCGGTCTGCGGGCCCTGTTCGAGACGCCCACGGTCGCCGAACTCGCCCGACGCCTGGACACCCCCGAGGAATCCGACGCGCTCGCCGTGCTGCTGCCGCTGCGCGCCGCCACCAACCGCAGCCGACCCCCGCTGTTCTGCGTGCACCCGGCGGCCGGGATCAGCTGGGTGTATACGGGCCTGCTGGCCCACCTCGGCCCGGAGCAGCCGCTGTACGGCCTTCAGTCCCGCGGTTTCACCGAGCCCGGATCCGGCCCGGCGAGCGTCGAGGAAATGGCGAAGGACTACCTGGCCGAAATCCGCCGGGTGCAGCCGCACGGTCCGTACCGGTTGCTCGGCTGGTCCTACGGCGGAGCGGTGGCGCACACCATGGCGGCGCAGTTGCAGGCCGCCGGTGAGCAGGTGTCGCTGCTGGCGGTGCTGGACGGCTACCCGCCGGCCGCCGGGCATGCCCGCCACTGGGATCCGGAGGACGGCGAAACCCTGGCCGCCCTGCTCGACACCCTCGGCTACGACCTGCCCGGCCACCAGGCGGGCCCGACGACCCCGGCGCAGTACCGCGCCGCGGCCGACGCCGCCGACGGTCCGCTCGCCGGCCTGGACCCCGAGCTGCTCGCCGCCCTGCCCCGGGCCTTCGCCGCCAACCTCAACCTGCTCGCCGGCTTCGAACCGGGCCGCTTCGACGGCGACCTGCTGTTCTTCCAGGCCACTCGCGACCGTACGCCGGACACCCCCGCCCCACAGGCATGGCTACCGCACCTCGGCGGCCGGCTCGACCTGCACGAGATCGACTGTGCCCACGCCGCGATGACCCGCCCCGAGCCGCTGGCCAGGATCGCGCGGGTGCTCGGCGCCGCGCTGAACCCCACCCCACACCCCTAGGAGGTCCCCATGACCACGAACCCCGAACTCCTCCCGGTCGACGCCGAAGCAGCGGTCCGCCTGGTGCGCCGCTTCTACGACCTGGTGGACAGCGGCGACGCCGACGGCGTGGCCGCGCTCTTCGCCCCGGACGCGCTCTACCGCCGCCCCGGCTACCCGCCGATGGTCGGCCCGGCCGGACTGCTCGGCTTCTACGGCCGCGACCGCACCATCCGGGCCGGCAACCACACGCTCACCAACGTGCTGGCGGACGGCGCCTTCGTCGGCGTCTTCGGCGAATTCCACGGAGTGCTGCACAGCGGCGACCCGGTGGACCTGCGGTTCGCCGACAGCTTCACCGTCCGCCCGGACGACCTGTTCGCCGACCGCGACACCTACTTCTTCGCGCCCCTCGTCTGATCCGGCCCCAGCCCACCCACCGAAACCCCGTCACAAGGAGCCCACCATGACGATAAGCATCGACGCCCCCGCCGAGACCACCGCCGCCCGCGAGTCGCGGGTTGTGCTCGACCCCGGCCACGGCGAAGCGTTCACCGAGCACATGATCAGCATGGACTGGACGGAGGGCGAGGGCTGGTCCGCACCGGAGATCACCCCGCTGCGGAACCTCTCCATCCACCCCGGCATGATCGGCCTCCACTACGGCCAGGTCGCCTTCGAGGGCCTGAAGGCGCACCGCCGTGCCGACGGCGCGATGGGCGTCTGGCGGTCCGGCGACCACGCACTGCGATTCCAGCGCTCCTGCCGCCGACTGGCCATGCCGGAACTGCCGGCCGAGGCCTTCGTCGCGGCGATCGACCAGCTGATCGACGCGGACGAGGGCAGCCTCTCCACCGACCCGTCGCACAGCATCTACATCCGCCCGATGATGTTCGGCACCGACACCTCGCTGATGCTGCGGCCATCCCGTTCCTACCGCTTCCTGCTGATGGCCTTCGTCGCAGGCGGCTTCTTCGGCGAGGACGTCGAGTCGGTCTCGGTCCTCGTCAGCCACGAGTACAGCCGCGCCTTCCCCGGAGGCACCGGCAACGTCAAGGTCGCCGGCAACTACGCACCGTCGTTCCTGGCCCAGCGCGAGGCCGAGGCGGCAGGCTGCCAGCAGGTGGTCTGGCTGGACGCCCTGGAGGGCCGCTACCTGGAGGAGATGGGAGGGATGAACATGTTCCTGGTCCGCGGCCGGGGCGCGGACGCCGAGGTCGTGACGCCGCAGCTGACCGGCACCCTGCTGCCCGGCATCACCCGTGACACCATGCTCACACTGGCCCGCCGGCTCGGCTACCGCACCGGCGAGGAGCGGATCTCACTGGAGCAGTGGCGTGCGGAGTGCGCCTCCGGCACCATCAGCGAGGTGTTCGCCTGCGGCACCGCCGCCGTGGTCACACCGGTCGGCCGGGTCCACGACCGAGACGGCGACTGGACGATCGGCGACGGCACGCCCGGCGAGGTCACCATGGCACTACGCAAGGGCCTGACGGACCTGCACCACGGCGTGGCGGACGACCCGAACGGCTGGCTGCACGCCTGCACTCGGAGCTGAGCACTCGTCACCGCACTCCTCCTCGGGGAGGAGTGCGGTCATCGGTCGCGGCTGTCCAGCTCCGGCATGTGGTCAGCCGAAGACGCAGAACTCGTTGTTCTCGGGGTCGGACAGGGTGGTCCATCCCTCGTGCTCGCCGGTGACCCGGGCGCCGAGCGCAGTCAGGCGCCGCACCTCGGCGGGCCGGTCGTCCGTGCTCAGGCCGAGGTGAAGCCGGTTCTTCACGGTCTTGGCCTCTGGCACGAGCTGGAAGAAGAAACGCGGCCGCACCCCCGCGCCGGCCTCGACCAGCACGCTCGGATCGTCCTCGGGATCGAAGACCCCTTCACCACGCAGCCGTTCCAGCTCCTGCTCGTCGTAGGGCGCGACCTGGTAACCGTCCAGCGCGGCGGCCCAGAACCGGGCGAGCGAGGCAGGGTGGCGGCAGTCGACGACCACGTCACGGATATGCGCCATCGCGCCAGGATGGCACAGTGCCCCTGCCTGGGCTCATTCGTGCCCGATGGGCGAGCAGGCCGAACCCGGACAGCCTCGTGGCCGGGGTAAGCCTTGGAGCTGGTGGCACGATCGTGATGAGACGCGGCCTATCCTTGTCGGGGGTGTCGTCCCTTGTGTTGACTGCCTCTTCGTACCCATCGGCTTCTGCCGCCGTCGTTTACGCGGCGCTCCTGGACGCAGAGTCCTGGCCGTTATGGTCTGTCTACGCTGACGTCGAGTGGGATGTGCCCGCGGGAGTGGACCGACCGGCACGTGTGGGTGACCTGCGCACCACCCGTTCCTGCGTTGGACGTGTGTGCTGCCGGGAGCGTGTTGTCGAGATGGTTCCCGACCAGCGGTTCGGCTACGAACAGGCCGCAGGGCTGTTGGCATCCCATCGAGGGTCTGTGGACCTCCGCGAGACGTCTCGATGGCGACCGGGATCGGGCTCTACCCAGGCGATGCTTTGGTTCTGGCCAACATCCTCCGCACCGATAGCCCAACAATAGGTGTCGCTCAGCTCTCGCGGTCGCCTATGGCTGCGGCGGTCTGGCGCTCGCGACGCTTCGCGCGTGTACCGTTCGCGGGCCTACCCGCGCTTTCCCTGTCCGGCTCCGGTCCCGGGTCCTTCGTGGGGACCTTGGTGACTTTCAAGCCGGCGGCCCGGCCGCGAGTGTGCTGACCGGTGTCACAGGTCAGCAGATGTACGTTCCGGTTCGCCAACGCCTGAATGTGCACGGCCCGGTCGATGATTTCGTCGTCCGCGATCGGGAGCCGCACGTGCCCGGGCGGGTCGAGGACGATCTCGACGTGCACGTCACCTCGGACGTTCGGAAGCCCGCTCTCATCCTGGAACGTTGCCGCTCTGTGCCAGACCCCAGACGTTGAACCGTTCAGTAGCCCGTCCAGAAGGCCGAGCGTGTGAGTGGCCCGCCAGCGGCCATGCTGCTTGCTCGTCTCCTTGAGCCCATCGAGTTCGTCTACGACTGCGATGGGGAACAGCAGCCGGACGTTGTTGTCGGGACGCAGGTCGAGGATGGTGTGGAGGTCGATGTCCTCAAGCTTTTCTGGATTGTGGCAGTAGAAGCTGGAGTCGGCGACCACGAAGACCTCTTGGCCGAACCAGTGGCGCAACCAGTCGTCCAAGGCTTGTACGGTGGCGCCGAGATCGGCGACGCGCTCAGCGAGCTCGAGGTTCACCAGACCGTTCACGAGACGCTCTTGGGAGCTCCCAGCGAGGGTGCCGCAGCTACCGAGGAGCGCTTCGTACCGCCGGGTCAGGATCAGACGGCTGATGTCCCCGTCGCTTATCTGGTGCCGCAGGGTGCCCGAGGTATCCGTGGCCCACTCCAGGTACTGCAGGAGCCGGCGGTAGGCGCTGGTGTTGTGCGCACTGCGGAGGTTGTCTGCTGCGAGGTGAGCGCTGCTGAGCGCGTCGCGGATGTTCTGGGAGTGAGCGCCGGGCCTCGGGGTGATGAGCATGCTCACGATCCTGTCAGCATGCCGGTTGGTGTTCACCACGTTTCCCAAGGCCAACGGCTCATGATCAGGATTCCGCTCGCCCTGCCGAGGCCCGAAGAGCGCCCGTTCACTGGTGGGGGTGGTCTTCTGTCGGTTCTTGGCCGATCGCCAGCGCCATGAGTTATGACTGGCAGCCGACCACTACACCCCCAAAACAAGGAGTCGACCATGGCCCAGAACCGTGCCCGCCGTACCACCGATCAGACGAGGGCTGGCAAGGCTCGCGCCTCGAATTGGAGTGTCCTGCTTAATCTGCTCGAGAGTGGGGCCCAGTTCGGCGACAAGACCACGAAGACGGTTCGGGGAGCGCTCAGGACTTCCCAGGAGGCCGAGGCCGCCTACCGGTGTGCTCGCGACATCATCGCGGCGGTCAGGGGCCTGTGGAGGGACTTCTTCGGGCCAGCCAAGGCGACCGGGCACGCCTGATTTACTGCCGCTTTTCACCGGCTTGTCGGTGCCCGCCGCCACACTGGGCGAATGAGGATGTCGGACCGGCGAGGAGTGATCGCCGGTCCGACCATACGGATGTTCCTAGGTGCTGTTGGCTATGGTGTGTGAGGCTGCCGTCCCAGCGCAGCTTCGAACTCGACGTCGTGACGCTGGTCCAAGCAGCCGCGGCCTGGGCCGCCGAGACCGGAGCAGCCGGTGACCTGATGCTGTCGGCCGCACTGCACCGCTACGACGGCAGTGACAAACTCGTCTGGCTGATTGTGACCGACAGCTACTTCCAGCGCGCCCCTGCGCTACCGTTCCCCGCAGTTCCTGCAGAGGTGACGGCGGACCTGACAGCTCTCGTCACCGACAAACGGGAAGCTGTTGGCGTAGCTTGCGCTCTCGCATCAGACTTGCTGGCCGACATGGGAGCTCACCAGCCGCACATTCTCACCCCTGATGGAGACATCCGGATGGACCGGCTCAACAACGATCTCCGCCACGCGCTCACAGGGCTGGGAGTCATAGCGTCCGCCGTCTGACCGCCCTACACCCAGCAGGCGGTCCAGAATCCCAGGCCTTACACGCACACCAGTGTGATGTCGCAGCTTAGAACCTTCGGGCATCGCACCCAGTGTGTGTAGGGCCTGGGTTCGGTGCCCCTGGCCCCTGACAGCGAAGGACCCCGGGCGCCCGTGTGTTCGGGGTCCTGCCGCCGCTCACCAGTCGTCAGGCGCGCTGCCCACCCACGCGATCGGCCGGCCCTCGCTGTTGCGGCCCCAGTGCGGTTCCTCCATTGAGGTCTCGTGACCGTCGGCATGGGGTGGCTGAGGCAGCTCATAGACTGCTCGATATCCGTCTCCTGCTGGGGGCGAGACATCAGCAGAAGAGGTGACGTATGGCGGCGAGCATCACCGATCTCCAGCAGAAGTGCTGGGAAGCGGCCCTGCACGCTTACGGGACTGCCCACATTTTCCAAAGGCGCGCCGTCGCGCTGAAACGCAAGAACGATGCACTGTCCTACGTCGGACTCGTAGTTCCGGTGCTTGTCGGCGGGCTGGCGGGAACATTCGGCCAGGCGGACCTCTGGAGTGTCGGCATCGCTGTGGCGGCTGTGGTTGGGGTGGCGCAGATGGCCGTGAGTCTATGGGCCCTGATCAAACAGTGGCCAGGGGAGCTGTCCTACTCCTCGGCTTCGAACACCGCCAACGAATCGTTGGCCAGACGGTTTACCACACTCGCTGCAAACCCTCCTGCCATACAAGCAATGCAGGCTCAGTTCAACATGCTTGAGGTGGAGGACCATGCCCGGCGAGCCATGGACAACGAGAAGGCTGTGACGGAGAAGGAACGACGACGGGGTATGCGGGCCGCGCTCCGGCAGTACCAGCGCCCGTGCGTAGCTTGCAGCCAGGTTCCCACCACCATGGATCCCTCTGGCTGCGGCGTTTGCGGCAAGTTCTGACAATTAGTTAAGGAAAGCACCGAATGGACAGCAAGGTAGCCGAACTTTTGCTCGGTTTCGACGCGCTCAATCCCGCCCAACGGAACGAATTCATCCTGGTCATCAACAGGTACATCGAGGGCGACCTGATGGCCAAGGACAGGATCGTCAGGGAGTCCAGGAGAGACTTCGGTATCACCAAGGTTGATCTAGGCCCCACTGCCCAGGTTTGCCGATACTGCGGCAAGTAGAAGTCGGGCAGCGGGCGCTAACCCGGAATGTGTAGACCCGGCTGTAGCGGCACCAGCTCGACTGGCACAGCCAAAGTCCCGGCCCGCAGGTGAAGCACCCCGCCACTTGGACTCCGACCTACGCGAGTTGTGGGAAGTGCCAGCTTGTGGGATGCCTCCCACTGCGATCTCTCGGTTTTGT
>NZ_LISW01000001.1:1548410-1910567 GCF_001905735.1 Streptomyces sp. CB01249 | reverse complement strand
CACAAAACCGAGAGATCGCAGCAGGAACTCCGACAAGAGCATGGCGTCACCATGACGCGTCCAGACAGTACGGCTGGACGACTGGACCCAGCACAGCCGGTCGACCCGCTGCCAGATTGCGGTGAATCCCTCGGCGAAGGCGACGGCCGGCCGTTACCCTGCCGACCCGGGCCGGTTTTCCCGGCCGCCGGGGATGACCCGCAGGACGGGGCCGGCGGGGGCGAACTCGCCGAGGTCGAGAGCGGCGTCGCGTCCGCCCGCGCGGGGCGCCGGCCCCGCCCCCACCCCGGGCGGCAGCGGCGCGAGGTCCTGGGACACCCCTCCGTCCCAGCTGTGATTCACGTCACTGCCGACGGCTCGGTGCAGCACCCGGCCCCGTTCCGCCGTCATGGGGGCAGTGATTGGGACGGAACGAGGAGAGGAGGTCGGCGGGTGAGGTTTCGCAGGAGCGGTCCGGGCATCGGATTCACGGAGTTCGTCGCACAGCGGTCGGGAGCGTTGTTCCGCACCGCGTATGCGCTGACCGGTGACGTGCACGTGGCCGAGGATCTGGTGCAGGAGGCGCTGGAGCGGGCGTGCCGACACTGGCGGAAGGTCGCGGTGGCGGACTCGCCGGAGGCGTACGTGCGCAAAGTGCTGGTCAACCTGGCCAACGACCGCTGGCGGCGGCTGTCGCGCCTGGGCGAGCGCCCCGGGCTGTCGGGGGTGCCCGAGACGGCCGACCCCCGGGACCGGTTCGGACAGGTGGATATGCGCGCGGAACTGATCGAGGCACTGCTCGGGCTGCCGATGGGCATGCGCAGCGTGTTGGTCCTGTACTACCTGCACGATCTGGACGCCCGGCAGGTCGCCGGCGTCCTGGACATCTCTTCGAGTGCGGTGAGGTCCCAGCTCGCCCGCGGCCTGGCCAAGCTGCGCGATTCCGTATCGGGCGCCCAGGCGCCGCACACCCCGTCGGCCGCTTTCGGAGGTACGAAGTGAGGAACACGTCGTCCGGACCCGCCCCGTTCGAGCCGGGCCTCGAAGCCGAGCTGCGTGCCGCGGTGGCCTCCTTCGCCGACGGGCCGACGGCGCCGGTCGTCGACGCGGCCGCGATCGAGCGAGTCGTCAGCCGCAGCCGCACCCGCCGGGCGCTCCTCGGCACCGCTGCGGCGTGCTGCGTGCTGGCGTGCGCCACGGTGGGGTTCTTCGCTCTGAAGCCCGTGCCGCCCGCGCCCGGCGCCTCCCCGTCCTTGTCCTCACCGGCGAACGGGGCGTGCGCCCCGCTCGCCACCGGCACCCCCAAGAGCGGAAGCGCCGATGCGACTCCGACACAGGAGCAGACCGCGGGAGCGGGCATCGCTCTGCCGGACCTGGCCGGCATGCCGGTCGAACAGGCCGGAAGCCTGCTGCGCGGACTCGGACTGAGCTGCACGATCATGCGGCACACGGACTGGAACGCTCCCGCCGGGCAGGTGATCAGCAGTGACCCCCGGGGCGGCGCAGAACCGGTGGCACCGGGCTCGTCCGTCCTCCTGCTGGTCTCGACGGGCAAACCCGGCAGAACCTGAGCGACCGGGCCCTTCGGCCCGCGCACCGGCAGGACGGCGCCCCGTCCTGCCGGGCAGGGGAGCCACCCGGAGCGGGGGAACGGCTGCGGGTGGCGGGCTCCGATGCCGTCAGCCGCGCAGCTCGCTCGGCATCATCTTTGGGCTGCGGAGGTCCTGCCCGAGGCGGCAGCCCCGACCGGCGCGGACGCGGGCCCGACGCGCCACGTCAGCACCCAGCAGCTGCACGACCGATCCCCTGGCAGGTCCGGTCGTCAGGCGCTGGTCCGGAAACCACTTGCGGGCCTCCTCGGATCAGCCGCCTACGTCGACTGCCTTGCGATGTGGGCGAGTTCATCTTTCGTTTGTCGTGCAACCTTCTCCCCGTCATGGGGGTCTCCGATGCGAGCCCTCATACCTCGTACGCCAGTGGCTCCGCGTACGCGACCAAGGAGAGATTTGTGGGCATGTGCACCACATTGGCCCTAGCCGTCTGCGCCGTTACAGCGTTGTCGGGAGGCGCGGCAGTCGCGGCTCCCAGCGGTGCAACCGAGGGAAGCGCGGCTACCACCGTGCGCGAGGACTTCAACGGCGACGGCTATCAGGACCTCGCCGTCGCCGCCCCCGCCGCCACGGTGGCCGGGCACGCACGGGCCGGCTACATCGCCGTCACCTACGGGTCGTCCAACGGCCTGACGACGGCGAACACCACGGTCATCGACCAGAACACAGCGGGCGTGCCGGGGGCGCCCGGAGTCGGCCAGGCCTTCGGCTACCGGATGGTTGCCGAGGACCTCGACCACGACGGGCTGACCGACCTCGCTCTGGTCACCCATGAGCGGTTCGTGGGTGAGGGGTACGCCATCAACGGCTCCGTCATCCTGCTGTGGGGCAGCTCCGGCGGCATCACCGGACAGGGCGCGGTCCGTGTGCCCACTTTGCCCGACTATCAGATTGGAGACGACCTCACCGCCGGCGACTTCAACGGCGACGGGACGACGGATCTGATGATGCTGAACGGCGACGACGGGTGGCAGCGCGACGTGCTCTACGGGCCGTTCACCCGGGCCGGGAAGCCCGCCAGCAAGCAGGGAATCTTCATGTCCGACACGGACAACGACATGTCGGACACCGCCGCCGGCGACTTCAACGGCGACGGGATCGACGACCTGTGCACGTTCTTCGCGTACGAGAACCACGCCGAGGGCGGCAAGCTGTGGCTGGGCACCTCCAAGGGACTGTCCAAGACCTCGACCCCGCTCCCGAGCGCCGCGGCCACCGCGGTCGGTGACTTCGACAAGGACGGCAAGGACGACCTCGCCACCCGGGTGGTTCCGAACGGCATCACGGAGGACCTGGCCACCGACCCCGGAACCGTGAAGATCTACTACGGTTCCGCGTCCGGACTCAGCACCACCCGTACGAAGACGATCACCCAGGACACCGCGGGTGTGCCCGGGGTGGGCGAGAAGGGAGACCAGTTCGGCGCCCGGCTCAGCTCGGGTGACGTCAACGGCGACGGCTACGCGGATCTGGCCGCCGGTGTGCCTTTCGAGGCCATCGAGACGGCCGAGGGGGCAGGCGCCGTGGTGCTGCTGAAGGGTGGCTCCGGCGGACTGAGCGGTACCGGTTCGCAGTCCTTCCACCAGGACTCGGCCGGGGTGCCGGGCGTGGCGGAGGCCGGTGACCACTTCGGCGGATCGGTCCGGCTGCTCGACATCGACAAGGACGGCAAGGCGGACCTGGCAGCCGGTGCACCCGACGAGGACCTCGACGCTGTCGCGGACGGTGGTGCCGTGTGGTCGCTACGGGGCGCTTCCTCGGGCCTGACCGCCACGGGCTCGTTCGCCTTCAACCCGGTCGACTTGGGCGCCCCGGTGCTCAAGGCCCGCTTCGGCCTGAACCTGGCGAACGACAACGGTCCGAACATCGGCTGACGCATCCGACGAACACGGGGGTGGTGCCGTTCCGTGGCCACGGAACGGCACCACCCCCGGTCCGGAGGCCCTGTGCGCCTCCCCGGCGATCCATGGGGAGCGAAAACCGAAACCCCTGAATGCGCCGGATTCCGTAGGTTCCACACGATTCCCCCCCCCTCCCGGCACCCTGACGACGGCGGCCCGGCGCCTTCTATCCCTCGATGTCCCGCGCTGTCAACTCCTCTTCCCCGTCGCGGAGTCGGCGCCCTAGGCTCGGACCGTGACGCACATGAGCTGGTCGGAGCTGCTGCAGCTGGGTACGGCCGACCCCACCTTGACCTTCGCCCGCCAGAAGTGGGAGCAGCCGGGGAAGTTCGTGTGGGTGGCCCCCCGGGAGACGGTCACGGCGCCCACCGGGAAGGAGTACCCGTTGTGCGTCACGGTGTACTTCAAGGACGCCGACAACATCGTCAAGCCCTACCAGCCGAGCATGGACGGGATGACGGAGGCCGACGACTGGTACGTCGGCGTCTCGGGCCGGCCACCCGAAGAACGGTGAACGGGTACGCGCCCATCCGGCAGCGCGAACCGGAAGCGTGTCGCCAGGGGACCTCCCCCTGGTCGTCGAAGCAGCGGCCCGTCGGCCGGCACGGTGGCCCGTCGGATCGCGGCGGCCGCGCCCTGCTGAGGGTTGTGCCCCCGGCCAGCTCGTTCGCGTACGGCACGGTCACGGCGTTGAGGAACGTCTTGGACGGCGCGTACGCGACGGAGATCGGGCCGGTCTCGGCGCCCGGGGTGGTCTGGAGCGTGAGGGAGCCGCCCGTCCCGATTCACGTCGACGGTCGTGGGCTCCTGAGGTCCGCCCCCGGTGATGCCCGCGTTGTTGACGAGCGCGTCGAGGCGGTGCGCTCCTCGATCAGCAGGGCCGCCGCGGCCACGCTCGCGTCGTCGGTCACGTCCAGCGGTACGCCGAACGCGTCGGCCCCGCCCACGCCCAGCTTCGCCACGGCGGCCTCGCGCCGCTCGTCGTCCCGCGCGCCGACGGCGACCGACCAGCCGAGCGCGCCAAGTCCGGCGGCGATCTCGTACCCGATGCCCTTGTTGCCGTCGGTCACCAGCGCGACCTTGGGGTGGTCTCGGTGTTCGTCTCAGTCATGTCATCGATCCTTCTCCGGCGATCGGCGGGCTTGAGCGACGCCTGGGCGCCGTGCTGCTGGAGCGCGGCAGCCGGGGGGGTTGCCCTGGCCGGTGCGGGGGCGGTGCTGCTCCAGGAGGCCCGCTTCGCGAGGACGCCGTGGAGGCCGCCGAACGGCGCACCCGCCGGGCCGCCTCATCGTGACCGGCGAGGCGCGGTGACACAGCCCGCGAGCCCCGCATGATCCAAAGAAAAGGCCCTAGGTGTGCCGGGGTTTCATCTCGGGCGGGTCGGGCCGTACCAGTCCAGGCACAGGACGGTGGCGTCGTCCTGGACATGGCCGTCGCAGGCTTCGGTGACCGCGGTGACCATGGCGCGCACGGCCTCTCGGGGGTGCTCGCCGGCGGTGTCGCGGAGAAGGCGGGGCAGGTCGACGGCTGTCGCCTGGCGTTCCTGCATGCCGTCGGTGTAGAGGAGGATGCGGTCTCCAGGGCGCAGGTCGAGGTCCTGTACCTGATAAGCGCCCTGCGGAGAGACACCGAAGGGGAGATTGATGTTCAGGCGGATCTCCTCGACCCCGTCGTCGCGCAATCGCAGCGGCCAGACGTGTCCGGCGTTGACCAGCTCGGCGCTGGTGCCGTCCAGCGCGATGCGCAGGAGCTGACCGGTGGCGAAGGTACGGCGGCCGTGGTCGAGGACCGCCCGGTGCGTCTGGCGGGCCTGCCCTGCCAGGTCCAGGCCCGCGCGGCGGGCGCCGCGGGAGGCGTTGACCACCAGGGTGGCCATGAGGGAGGCGTCGACGTCGTGGCCCATGGCGTCGGTGATCGACAGGTGCAGGGTGTGCTCATCGAGGCTGTAGTCGTAGGTGTCACCGGCGATGTCGGAGGCCGGCACCAGGGCCCCGGCGAGAGTGAACTCGGGTGCCTCGCAGGACGGTGCCGAGGGAAGGAGCTGGCGTTGGATTTCCGCGGCCAGGGTGACCGAGGCGGTGCGGTTGCCCCAGTGATAGAGATCGGTGAAGCGGCGGTCGGTGACGATGACATACGCCAGTGCGTGCGCGACCTCCGCGACCTGCTCCAGCACGTCCTCCGAGGCGTTGGCGAGATAGAGCTCCAGCACGCCGATGGCGTCTCCTCGGTTGGTGACCGGGGCGAGCACCCGTCTGCCCTGTCCGCCATCGAGCGCCATGACCGGCTTCTGGGTGCGCAGGACATCGTCGTACACACTGCCCGCCAAGAGCACCTGGTCGGCGCCGTGCTCTCGTGCCGTCGTCCTCTCCTCATGGACGCGCAGCAGTCGCCGGCCCACGACGTCGACGAACAGAAACGACACATGCCGCGCTCCGAACCGCTCGCGCAGAATCTGCGCCACGACGTCGAGGGAGCGCACCGGCGCGGCAGCCTCGGCCGCGGCGAGCACCTCTGCCAGTCCGATTCGATCCCGCTCCACAACAGCCTCCCTGGTTCTGGGACCCTCCTTCCTTCCCCGTGTGGCCCGAGGCATGACTCAGATCGGCCTGCACCAGATCGTGGTCCGACCACGGGGTGAGATGCACCCGTTGTTCCAGCGGCGCGAAGCCGCGAAGGGCCCCCATCACGGTGAGTTCGGAGGCGGCCGGCATCGCGTTGAAGTCACCGAGGACGATCGTGCGGTCGTAGCGGGCGACCGCCTCGGCCAGCACGCGGGTCTGCGCCGCGCGGACCGGTTCCTGCCTCCGGCCGGCCAAGTGCGTGTTGAACACCCAAACAGGCGATGACCTGGGGCGCGTACGTGGCGATCTCCGCCGTTCTGCGCGCCGCCCTTGCAGGGCTGGCGCGCCCGCCGCAAGCCACCGCGCGCCTGTTCCGGTCACCCCAGCCACCAGATGAAGACGCCGCTGAGCAGGACGAGCAGGAAGAGAACGGCGTTGGTGCGACGGTAGGCGACCAAGAGGGCCACGAACTCACGGATCATGGCGCTCGGCCAGAAGTACGCGGCCGTCGGGGCGCCGATCACATGACCCCGGACGCCGGTGCGGCGGGCGATGATCGCGGCGCGGAAGACGTGGTAGTTGTTCGTGACGATCACGCACCGGTAGTCCGGATTCGCCTGCTCCATCAGGGTTTTGCTGAACGTCAGATTCTCGTCCGTGGTGGTGGAGCGGTCCTCGCGTTCGATCAGATCGGCGGGGAAGCCCTGGGAGACCAGGTAGTCGGCCATCGCGTGGGACTCCGGCACCTTCTCGTCGGGCCCCTGCCCTCCCGAGGTGAGCAGGACCGGGCGCCGGCCCTTCCGCGACAGCCTGGAGTGTTCCTTACGGGCCCGGTCGAGGCGGCCGGCCAGCAGCGGGGGCACGGTGGTACCGCCGATCAGACCCGAGCCCAGGACCACCACGAAGTCCGCCCGGCGCCGGATGCGCAGACGCCCGTACAGGCTCCCGTAGACGAGGAAGCAGAGGAACAGGAAGGCGATGTATCCGGCGAGCGCCACCGCCGTCGCCGCCACCACCAGAAGCGTGTGGGTGTGCAGCACCAGCGCGGTGATCAGCAGCGCGAGCAGGGCTACCAGAGCGATGCCGGCCCCCAGGGACAGCAGGTTCGCCGGGCTCCGGCCCTCTTTGCGGACCATGGTGATTCCGTTGGCGATGAGGAACCACGCAAGCGTGACGACGCCCACGCCCGCGAGGGTCAGGAGCACGACGACGAGATCACGGCCCAACTGGGCTCGCTCGGAAGCCACATGCAGGAGGAGCCCGATCACCGCGAGGACGGTGGACAGGCCCAGCAGAACCGCGTTGCTCATGCGGCGGCGGTCTCGCACCACACCGACACAGAACAGGAGGAAGCAGACGAACGACGGTACAAAGGCCACCATGTGCCGATCCTACGAGGCGTGGCGCGGTCCCGGGCCGGACGGGTCGGCCCCTCGCTGCGGGCCAGGGCCGGCTCGTCCTCGGACGGGCCGGCCCTGACGCGTAACCCCGGCCCCGGTCAGGAAGCGCGGCGCAGCGCCACCACGTCGATCTCCACGAGGATGCCCATCAACTGGGAGCCGACCGTGGTGCGCACCGGCCTCGGCTCGTTGAAGTGCTCCCGGTACACGCGGTCGAAGCCGGCGAAGTCGCAGTGCACGTCCTGGAGGTGGACCGTCGCCTTGACCACGTCGTCGAGCGTGAGCCCGTCGGCGGCGAGCAGGGCACTCACGTTGGCCAGGACCTGGCGGGTCTGCTCCTCGATGGTGTCGCCCAGTGCGCCGGTGGCCGGGTCCTGCGGACCGAAGCCCGAGGTGAACAGGTACGGGCCCGCGGCGATGCCCTGGCTGTAGCCGCCGATCGGTGCCGGTGCTCCGGCCGTGGTGACGACACGGCGCGGGGTGAGGGGGCTGTCGGCGGTCACTTGGTGAGGTCTCCTTCCGCGGCGTTGACCCCCGCGTAGTGGCGGAGCTTGTCCTCGTCGACGGTGACCCCGAGACCCGGTCCGTCCGGGACCCGCAGGCTGCCGCCGGACAGCGTGAGCGGCTCGATGATGTCGTCCGCGTGCAGGTAGTACATGGAGTCGATGGCGCGCGACAGCACCGGGGTGCTGGCGACGACCGCGAGGTGGGCCGCCGTGGCGATGCCCAGTTCGCCGCCGCTGTGCAGGTTCATGCCCAGGCCGAACGTCTCGCAGTGCGCGGCGAGCGCCTTCGTGGCGGAGATGCCGCCCCACTTGTAGACGTCACCGTGGATCACGTCGACGGCGTTCAGCCGCATCGCGGGTGCGAAGTCCTCGAACCGGACCACGCACATGTTGGTGCACAGCGGGATGCGCACCTTCTGGCGGACCTGGCTCATCCCCTCGATCCCGACGCAGGGGTCCTCCAGGTACTCCAGGTCCAGTTCCTCCAGGGCGATACCGGCCCGGATCGAGTCCGGCACCGACCAGGCGGCATTCGGGTCGACGCGCAGGTCGATCTCGGGCAGCGCGGCGCGCACGGCCCGCAGGATCGCGACGTCGCCCTGGACGTCCTTGGTGCCCTTGAGCTTCACGGCCGTGAAGCCGCCCTCGGCGACCACGCGCTCGGTGTGCTCGGCAAGGGCGCGCGGCAGGTCCTCCGCACCGGCTCCGGGGGCGTCGGCGCGTGTGATCAGGGCGGTCAGCGGCACCTGGTCGCGCACCGGGCCGCCGAGCAGGTCGGTGACCGACTGCCCGGTGGCCTTGCCCATGGCGTCCCAGCAGGCGACGTCGATCGCGGCGAGTGCCGCGTATCCCAGGTAGCCGTAGAAGAACGGCACCATGTGGTGGCGGCGGTGGAAAGCCTCCAGGGCGAACGGGCTGGTACCGATCAGGTCCTCGGCGAGGTCGCGGACGATCGCGGCGACCGGTCGGCCCCACATGGTCTCGCCCCAGCCCTCGACGCCGGAGTCGGTCCTGATGCGCACCACGGTGCGCGTCTCCCCGGTCTTCGTCTCGAAGGAGCTGGTGAACGGGTTGACGAGGGGCAGGTTGACGACGTGGACGTCGACCTCGGTGATCTTCATGTGCACTTCCTTGTGTGGGGTGGTGGGGGTCACGCGAGGGGGCGCGACGCGGCGTCGAAGGCGAGCACGGCCCGGGCCAGGCCGCGGGCACGCCGGTCGAGCAGCCGCTCGCCGTGCTCGGCGTCGGCACCGGCGGCGTCGTCGGTGGCGCCGCCCACCCGCTCCCATTCGCCGTGCCGCTCCACGGTGAGTCCGGGATAGGGCGGCTTGTCGAAGAGGGGCGGGGGCTCGACCGGTGCGTGCCCGGCCCGCTCGTCCCGTACCAGCTCCGGCTGCGCGGCCAGCATCAGCGACGTCTCGAACCAGCCGGCGTGTCCGGGTACCAGGCCGTCCGGTTCCACCGCGTCGGCGGGCTCACCGGTGTCGGTGAGCGTCCAGTACGAGCACGCGGCCGCCGTCACGTCGGCGCGCAGCGCGAACCGCTTGACCGCGAGCCGCATGATCTCGTCGTTGCCCCCGTGACCGTTGACGACGAGGACCCGGCGGTAGCCGCAGGCGGCCAGCGAGTCGAGGAGCTCGTCGAGCACCATGCCGAGCACCGGCGCCGACAGGGTGAGCGCCGCCGCGAACAGATGGTGCGGGCTGTGTCCGTACGGCAGGGTCGGCAGGCGTACGAGGGCGGGCACGGCCTCCCCGGTGGCGGCGCGCTCGTCGAGCAGGGCCAGGGCGCGGGAGACCACGGCGTCGGCGAGCATCGTGTCGGTGCCCATCGGCAGGTGTTCGGCGTGCTGCTCCTGGGAGCCGATCGGCAGGACGGCGATCGCCTCGGGCGCCGCCGCCCGTGTCTCGCGCCAGGTGGTCTCGGTGAGATTGCGGTGGGTCATGCCGCTGTCTCCCCGGTCCGGGGGCATGACAGAGTCGGCGCATGGCGCATGAACGTATTCCTTTGCGGTTGGTTCCCGACCTGCGGCCGGACGAGCCGGCCGGCCGGGACGGCGGTGTGCTGGGCGCCGTCGAGGTGCTGCCCGGTCTGGTGCGTGCCGCGCTGCTCACCCGCGCCGGAGCCGTGCGCGCGCGGACGGAGGCCCGCTTCGACCCGGCCGGCTCGGACCCGTCCCTGGTGGACGCGGCGCTGCGCGAGGCCGCTGCGGTCTTCGACGGGCAGTCCCTGCTCGGGGTGGGCGTGGCGGCGGCCGGTGTGGTGGACCCCGTGGCGGGCCGGATCATCGAGGTGAACGACGCCCCGGCGCTGCGCGGCCACCCGGTGGCCGACCGGCTCGCGGACCTGTCGGGCGCACCGGTGCGGGTCGAGCACCGGGCGCGTGTGCAGGTGCTCGGTGACCGCTGGTTCGGTGCGGGGCGCGGCCGGCGCTCGTTCGCCTCCGTCGCGACCGGCGACGTCCTCGGCGTCGGCATCCTCTACGAAGGGGAGGTGCTCGCCCCGGCCGGCGGCCGCAGCGGTGCCCACATGACGGTCACCGCGAGCGGTGAGTTCTGTACCTGCGGACGGCGTGGCTGCTGGAAGACCGTGGCGACGACCCGGTGGCTGCGTGAGCGCGCCGCCGAGCACGGCTTCTCGCAGGGCGAGGCCACGCTGGCGGCCCTGGTGGCGTCCGACGCACCGGCCGCCGCCCGTCTTGTCGACCGGTACGCGGAGAACCTGGTGCTGGGCCTGGCCACCGTCCAGCAGCTGTTCGCGTGCGGCCTGTTCGTGCTGCACGGCGAGGCCCTGGACGGCGGCGAGCCGTTCCGGGCCCTGGTCGAGTCGCGGCTGCGCGCCGACGCGCTCGGCGGCGGCGAGCTGCCCACCGTGGTCCTGGGCGAGGCCGCGGACACCGGCACGCTGCTGGGGGCGGCGGGGCTGGTGCTGTCGGGGAGCTAGGGCCGCCCTCACGCGCCGACGCCTCCCAGGATCCGGCGGCCGGCTTCGGGGACGGGTACGGCGTCCAGGAGGCGCCGGGTGTAGGCGTCCTCGGGCGAGGTGAACACCTGGTCCGCGGTGCCGGACTCGACGATGCGGCCCTGTCGCATCACGGCCACCCGGTCGGCGATCTGCCGCACCACGGCCAGGTTGTGCGAGATGAAGAAGTAGGTCAGGCCGAGGCGGTCCTGGAGATCGGCGAGCAGGTCGAGTACGCGGGCCTGCACGGACACGTCGAGCGCGCTCGTCGGTTCGTCCAGCACGACCAGGCGCGGTTCCAGCGCGAGGGCCCGTGCGATGGAGATGCGCTGGCGCTGCCCGCCGGAGAACTCGTGCGGATAGCGGTCGAGGATGCCCGCGTCCAGGCCGACGGCGTCGAGGAGTTCCCCGGCCCGGTCGCGTGCCTTCGCCCGGCCGCGCCGCCCGCGGGCCCATTCCTCGTGGGTGACCAGGGGCTCCCCGACGATGTCGGCGATGCGGAGTCGCGGGTTCATGCTGGAGTACGGGTCCTGAAGCACGACCTGCATCTGCCGGCGCAGTGGCCTCAGCGCCGCCCCCTTCAGGGCGAGGAGGTCCGTGCCGTCGAACCGTACGCTGCCGGCGGTGGGTTCGAGCAGCCGCAGCAGCAGCCGGGTGAGCGTCGTCTTGCCGCAGCCGGACTCGCCGACCAAGGCGTAGGTCTCGCCTTCCCGGACGGTGAGCGAGACATCGTCCACGGCGACGCTCGGCGGCCGGCCGGGGAACTCCTTGCGCAGTCCTTCGATCTCGAGCAGCGGGGTCGTGGTCATGCGACGGGCTCCAGTCGGGGGGTGGCGGCCAGCAGCTCGCGTGTGTACGGGGCGGCGGGGCGCGTGAAGACCTGTTCGACGTCGCCGGTCTCAACGACCTCGCCGTGCCGCATGACGACGACGCGGTCGGCGGTCTCGGCGACGACGCCCAGGTCGTGGGTGATCAGCAGCACGGCCATGCCGTGGCGCCGCTGGAGCCGTACGAGTAGCTCCAGGATCTGTCGCTGCACCGTCACGTCGAGCGCCGTGGTGGGCTCGTCCGCGATGAGGACGCGGGGGCGGGCCACGAGGGCGGACGCGATCATGACGCGTTGGCGCAGACCGCCGGAGAGCTCGTGCGGGTACTGCCCGTAGCGCCGCTCCGGGTCGGGGATGCCGACCTCGTCCAGCGCGGTCAGCGCGGCCCGGCGGGCCTCGGCGCGGGTGTGGTCGCCGTGCAGCCGCAGCACCTCGGACACCTGGTCCCCCACCCGCTGGAGGGGGTCGAGGCTGGTCATCGGATCCTGGAAGACCATGGAAATCCGGGAGCCGCGGATCTTGCGGAGTTCCTTCTCGCGCAGGGCGAGTACGTCCCGGCCGTCGAGCAGCACCTGGCCGCCCGCGTACACGCACGGAGGTTCCGGGTTCAGGCGCATCGCGGACAGGGCGGTGGCGGACTTGCCGCTGCCGGACTCGCCGACGACGGCCAGCGTCTCGCCGGCGGCGACCGAGAGGTTCACTCCGCGTACGGCGTGCACGGTGGAGGAGGCGAGTGCGAAGTCGACGCGGAGGTCCCGGAATTCGAGGACGGGCTCGGCGGGCGGGGTCTGTGCGGAGTCGGTCATCGGCGGTACGCCTTCGGGTCCGCGACGTCGCGCAGCGCGTCGCCCAGGATGTTGATGGAGAGCGAGGTGAGCATGAGGGCGATGCCGGGGAAGACGGCGATCCACCAGGAGGTGCCGAGGTAGAGCTGTCCGTCGGCGAGCATGCCGCCCCAGGTCACCGTCTCCTTGGGGACGCCGAGGCCCAGGTAGCTGAGCGACGCCTCGGCGACGATGGCGGACGCGATGTGCAGCGTGCCGATGGTGGCCAGGGGTGCCATGACGTTGGGCAGCAGGTGGCGCCGCATGATGGCGAGGTCGCCGACGCCGATCGCGCGGGCCTCGGTGACGAAGTCGCGGGTGCGCAGCGACAGGACTTCGGAGCGCACGACGCGGGCGTACGACACCCAGCCGGTGACGCCGATCACGAGGATCACATAGCCGAGGCCCGAGCCGACGAATCCGACGACGGCGAGCGCCAGCAGGATCGCGGGGAAGGCGAGCTGGACGTCGGCGAACCGCATCACGACCCGGTCGGTCCAGCCGCCGAGGTACCCGGAGGCGAGGCCGGCGAGGGTGCCGATCACACCGGCGAGCAGGGCCGCGCCCGCGCCGACGAGCAGGGAGACCCGGGTGCCGTAGACGACCCGGGAGAGCAGGTCGCGGCCGAGCTGGTCGGTGCCGAGCAGATGGGCGCTGTCGCCCCCGGGCTGCCAGGCGGGCGGCTGGAGCCTGCCGAGGAGGTTCTGGGCGGCCGGGTCGGCGGGCGCGATCAGGGGTGCGAACAGCGCGCACACGACGATCAGCAGGAGGAAGACGAGCGCGACGGCGGCGAGCCGGTTGCGGAGCAGTGAGCGCAGCACGGAGGGCTGGGCGGAGACGGGAGCGGGGGCGGTGGAAGGGGCCGTGGGGGCGGGGGCGGTGGTGGTCATCGGGAGTTCCTCACCCTCGGGTCGAGGAGGCCGTAGGACAGGTCCACGAGCAGGTTCACCACGACGAAGGTGGCGGCGAACAGCAGCACGGTGCCCTGGACCAGGGGGAAGTCGCGGTTGGCGATGGCTTGGACAGTCAGCTGGCCGACGCCGGGCCAGGAGAAGACCTGCTCGGTGAGGATCGCGCCGCCGAGCAGGCTGCCGATCTCCAGCCCGACGACCGTCACCACGGGCAGCGACGCGTTGCGCAGTCCGTGCCGGAGCACGGTGCGTACCGGTCCCAGGCCGCGGGCGCGTGCCGTACGGATGTGGTCGGAGCCGAGCACGTCGATCAGTGAGGAGCGCAGCAGCCGTGCGACGACGGCGACGGAGTAGACGGCCAGGGTGACCGACGGCAGTACGAGGTGGGCGAAGGTGCCGTATCCGGAGGCGGGCAGCGCGTGCAGGCCGACGGCGAACACGAGGATGAGCAGGATGCCCACCCAGAAGGCGGGGGTCGACTGGCCGATCAGGACGGCCGTGATGACACCGCGGTCGGCGGCCTTGCCGCGCCGCATCGCGGCGATCGTGCCGGCGGGCAGGGCGATCACCAGCGTCACGACGAGGGCGCCGGCCGCGAGCAGCAGCGTCGCGGGGATGCGGTCGGCCAGGACCGTGCGGACCGGCTGGTTGTAGAAGAGGGAGTTGCCGAAGTCGAAGCGCGGCAGGCCCCACAGGTAGTCCAGGTACTGCGTGAGCAGCGGCCGGTCAAGGCCCAGGCTGTGCCGCAGCACGGCCTCCTGCTGGGCGGTGGCGTCGGGGGGCAGCATCACCTTCACCGGGTCGCCGGAAAGGCGTACCAGGAAGAACACGACGGTGGCGGTGCACAGCAGGACCAGGAGTGCGGTGCCGAGGCGGGAGACGGCGGGCCGCAGGACGGCCCAGGCGCGACTGGGCCCGGAGACCTGTACGCCGGGTGCGGTCAGGGTCTGGCTCATCACACGGCCACCTTCGCGCTCGCCATGTCCAGCACCCCTGCGGCGCCGGGCGTCCAGCTCGGCCGGGTGTTGTGCACGTAGATGTTGTCGATCTGGTAGAGGGGAACGAACGGCGCCTCGTCCTTGATGAGTTGCTGGAGTTCGGAGAAGGCGCGGCGGCGCACGTCCGGATCGACGGACAGTTCCTCGCGGTCCACGAGCTGGTCGGCGCGCTTGTGGTGCCAGCGGCTCTGCCGCCGGTCGCTGCGCACGTTCGACTGGAGCATGCTCTCGCCGTCCATGGTCCAGACGGTGGACGCGGCGAGATAGATGGGGCCGAGCGCGCCGTGGTTGGAGGAGGTGAGGCGCTGGGAGTACGTGCCCGGGTCGAGCAGGTTCACCCTGGCCCGGACACCGGTGCGGGCCAGCAGGCCGGCGATGGCCTCGGCCACGTTGGCGTCCAGGTTGGAGGCGGTGATCGAGGTGCTGATGCCGTCGGGGTGACCGGCCTCGGCCAGCAGTGCGCGGGCCTTGGTGAGCGAACGTTCGAAGGGCTTCACGGACTCGTCGAAACCGAAGGCACCGCGCGGGATCATCGCCGGGACCTCGGTGGCCTTCCCGCCGAGCACGGCCTTGATGAGCAGGGGCACGTCGATGGCGTGGTTGAGCGCCTGCCGTACGCGCCGGTCGCGCAGCGGTCCCTCGGTGAGGGTGTCGAGCGAGAGGTACGAGGTGCGGATGCCGGTGTGGTGGCCGATCTCCACGCCCGGGTAGCCGGCCAGTTGCTGCGCCGCGTCGGGGGTCATGCCCGCCACGATGTCGACGCCCCCGCTCTGCAACGCGGCCAGCGCGGAGGAGGAGTTGGGGGCGGGTACGAAGACGAGTTCGTCGACGTGCGGGCGGCCCTGCCAGTGGTGGTCGTAGGCGGCGAGGCGCAGTTCGTGGTCGCGCTGCCAGTGCCGGAACGTGAACGGGCCGGTGCCCACCGGGTGTGCGGCGAAGCCCTCGTCGCCGACCTTCGCGAGGTAGCGCGGGGGTACGACGACGCCGCCGAACAGGGACAGCTTCGCGGGAAGGATCGGGTCGTGCACCGAGGTGCGGACATCGACCGTGTACGGGTCGACCACCTTGACGCCTTCGACGTAACGCAGTTCCACGATGGGCGACTTCGTCGCGGGGTCGAGCAGCCGCTCGATGCTGAAGCGGACGGCCTCGGCGTCGCACGGCTCCCCGTTGTGGAAGGTGACGCCCCGGCGCAGCTCGAACCGCCACACCTTGGGCTCAACGGCCTTCCAGGACAGGGCGATCCGTGGCTGGAGCGAGTTGTCGCGGCCCCGCGTGGTGAGCGTGTCGAACATGTTGATCAGGGCGTTCATCGACGTCATGTCGCCCTGCTTGTGCGGGTCCATCGTCTTCGGGTCCCCGGTCTGGGAGACCCGCAGCACATTGCCGGCCGAGGCCGCCGACGGGGCTCCGCACCCGGTCAGCAGGGCGGGAGCGGCGAGAGCGGGCACCGCGAGGCCACTCAGGCGCAGCACCGAACGGCGGGAGAACCCGAGTCCCGGGCCGCCTCCCCCTTCACGTATTCGTTCCATTGGACAACACACTCGTTCCGGTGAATGGAATGCAGTTCGGGTAAGGTAGGCCACATGGGGAAACCGGTCAACAGTCGTTCGCAGAAGCAGACCTCCGCCGCGCTGCCCGTCGGCGCCTCCGGAGCGAATATCGCACCGCCCGCCCCCGGCCCGGTGGACAAGGCGATGGAAGTCCTGACGGCCCTCGCCGAGGCGGGCGCCCCGCATCGCCTCGCGGACCTCGCCCGGAGTACTGGACTGGCCAAACCGACCGTGCACCGGCTGCTCCGCGCGCTCGCCGCGTCGGGCTACGCCGAGCCGGGCCCGGGGGGCAGCTACCGGCCGGGACCCCGGCTCCTCGGCCTGGCCGCGGGTGTGCTCGCCGACGACGCCGCGCTGCGCAGGGTCGGGCCGGTTCTGGACGAACTCCGCGTGCGCACCGGGCTGTTCGCTTCGTACGTGGTCCGCGACGACCGCACCGTCATCCATCTGGACGTCCGCGCTCCGGCGCAGGACTTCGGCCTCGGCCTGACCCCCGGCTTCCGCGAACCGCTCACCTCGGGGGCAGCGGGCCTCGCCCTGCTCGCCGCCCTGCCGGCCGCGGAGCGCGAACCGCTGTCCGCCGGCCCCGACGGTGCGCCCGCCGACGAGGTGACCCGCGCGGTCCTGTCCGCGGCGGCCCGGGACGGCTACGCCTTCGACGGCTCCGACGCCTGGCTCGACCGCCGTGCGCTCGCCGCCCCGGTGCGCGATGCGACCGGCCGCGCGGTGGGGGCCCTCGTGCTCACCGGTCTCGCCTTCACGCTCGACGAGGCGGCGGCGCGGCTTTACGGGCCGGTGGTGCGGTCGGCCGCCGCCGCGGTCTCGGCGGGCCTGGCCGCGCAGCCCGGCGCACGGCTCGGTCTGGTGCCGGGCCACGACCGCGATACGGATTCCGGCCCGGGGGCCGCCGGAAGCGGCGGGGCGGAGGAGTCCCGGTGAGCGCGGACAGGAACTCGGCGACGCCCGCCGGGGCGCGAGGGACCACCTCCGGCCCGAACGGCCCGACGCCCGCCGGCGCGCGGGGGGCTGCCCCCGGCCCGAGCGGCGCGGCGCCCCCCGAGGCCCGGGCGGCCGCCCGGCGCCGGCTGCTGGAGGACGGACGGGCGCGCGGTCTCTACTCCGGTGCCGCCTGGTCGCTCGGCGGCACGGAGGGGCCGTGGGACCGCGGCTGGACGGGCACCCGCGCGCAGGGGGGACCCCCGCTGGACGGCAACGATCTCTGGGACCTCGCATCCGTGACCAAACCGCTGGCGGGCCTGGTCGTCATGGCACTGGTCGACCGGGGCGAGCTCGGCCTCGGCGACACCGTCGGACAGCATCTGGCCCGCTACGCGGACAGCCGGCACGCCCCCCGTACGATCGCCCAACTCCTCGACCACACCTCGGGGTTGCCGGGCGGGGTACCGCTCTACCGCGACCACCCGACCCGTGAGTCCCTGCTGACGGCGCTCGGCACACTGCCGCGCACCGCTGCGCCCGGCACCCGGGTCACGTACTCGTCCCAGGGGTTCATCCTGCTCGGCCTCATCGCCGAACAGGTCACGGGCCGGGGCCTGGACGAGCTGATGAGCGAGCTCGTGTGCGCACCTCTCGGCCTCACCGACACCTGCTTCCGGCCGACGCCCGCCCAGCGGGGGCGTGCGGTGGCCACGGAAGCCTGCCCCTGGCGTGGCCGGACCGTCGTCG
Source organism: Streptomyces sp. CB01249 (assembly GCF_001905735.1). Lineage (GTDB taxonomy): Bacteria > Actinomycetota > Actinomycetes > Streptomycetales > Streptomycetaceae > Streptomyces. The sequence continues at coordinate 1,892,850 of NZ_LISW01000001.1, read as the reverse complement.
GCGAGGTGCACGACGAGAACGCGGTGGTACTCGGCGGCGTCGCCGGACACGCGGGCCTCTTCTCCACGCTCGCGGACCTGGAACGCCTCGCGCTCGCTCTCCTGGGCGGCGGCCTCCCACTGCTGGAGCCGGACACCCTCACGCTGATGACCACTCCGCGCACGGACCACCTCAACCTGCGCCGCGCCCTGGCCTGGCAGGGGCAGGACTCGACCGGTTCCCCGGTGGGCGGCACCTTCGGCCCGGCTTCGTACGGTCACACGGGATTCACCGGCACGAGCCTGTGGCTCGACCCGGCGGCCGGGCGCTACGCGGTCCTGCTCACCAACCGCGTCCATCCCAGCCGCGTGGAGCGTGGATTCACCGAGCTGAGGCGGGAGTTCCACACCCTCTGATCACGGAACGCGACGGGGGCCCGCACGCCGAGCGAGCTGTCCGAGGTCGCGGGCCCCGTGCCCGTGGTGCTCGTCGGTCACTCCATGGGAGCCCGGCGGCTCTCCGTGCGGCCGCCGATCCGCAGGTGAGGGGCGTGATCGCACTGGCCATCCGGTGCCCGTCGGGCGAGTCCGCCTCCCATCCCGGAGGTCGCACGGTGATCGCCCTCCACGACGAGAGCGACCGCATCACCCGGGCCGGCGACACCTGGTCCTACCTCACCCGCGCGCAGGCCGCCGGAGCGGCGCCCAGTCGGGGCGAAGGGCGTCCCCGGAGCGGTCGGCCGCCCCACACACGCAGAAGCTCTGTTTTTTCATCTATATGACGACCTCTTGCGAGGACGTGTCCACGTCAATACAGTTCCCGGCGTGAAGTTGCAGCGCTATCGGCGGCTCGTTCGCGACCCCCCGGGGCGCCGTGGTGGAGAACTGATCGGAGGAATTCTCGGTGGGATTCACGCGGCGCACGTTCTTGCAAGCGGCGACGGCGGCGGGACTGACAGGAGTCATCGCGGGCGGGGAGGCCGCACTCGCGCACGCCTCGTTCGCGGCCAGCGGCCCGGGGGACGTGGTGGGCAAGGTGACCGTGGGGTATCAGGGCTGGTTCGCCTGCAAGGGCGACGGCGCCCCGATCGACGGCTGGTGGCACTGGGCGCGGAACTGGGGAGAGACCCCCTCCGCGTCCAACCACGCCATCGTGGCCTGGCCCGATGTCCGTGAGTACCCGGCCACGTACCGGACCGCCTTCGGCAACCTCGGCAACGGGCAGCCGGCCTCGCTGTTCTCGTCCTACGACCAGTCCACCGTCGACACCCACTTTCGGTGGATGAAGCAGTACGGCATCGACGCGGCGGCCCTCCAGCGCTTCAACCCGACCGGCGGCGAAGGGCCGACCCGCGACGCGATGGCGAGCAAGGTACGCGCAGCCGCCGAGGCCGAGGGCGTCAAGTTCTACATCATGTACGACGTGTCCGACTGGACGTCCATGCAGACGGCCATCAAGGCCGACTGGACCGCCAAGATGCGTGCGCACACCGACTCTTCCGCCTATGCCCGGCAGAACGGCAAACCGGTGGTGTGCATCTGGGGCTTCGGCTTCAACGACGCCCAGCGGCCGTTCACCCCGGAAGCCTGTCTGGACGTGCTGAACTGGTTCAAGGCCCAGGGCTGCTACGTCATCGGAGGGGTTCCGACATGGTGGCGAACGGGCGACCGGGACTCCCGGCCGGGCTTCGGCGACGTCTACCACGCCTTCGACATGCTCTCGCCGTGGCTGGTCGGCCGGATCGGCAACGCCGGCGACGCCGACAACTTCTACAACGCCGCGACCATGCCCGACCTCGCCGAGTGCGCCGCGCACGGCATCGACTACCAGCCGTGCGTCCTGCCCGGCGGGGTCACCGAACGCCAGCGCGCTCATGGTGACTTCATGTGGCGGCAGTTCTACAACATGGGCCGGGCCCAGGTGGCCAGTGTCTACATCTCCATGTTCGACGAGTACAACGAGGGCAACCAGATCGCAAAGACCGCGGAGTCCCGGGACTGGGTACCGGCCGGGTCGGGCTTCCTCGCGCTCGACGAGGACGGCACGGCCTGCTCGTCCGACTACTACCTCCGGCTGACCGGCGACGGCGGCCGCATGCTCAAGGGCCAGCTCCCCCTCACCGCCACCCGGCCGACCCCACCGCTCGTCGGCGGCAACGGCAACCAGCCGCCGACCGCCCCCGGTAATCCGCGCGCCACCACCGTCACCGACACCACCGTCACGCTGGCCTGGACCGCCTCGACGGACGACTCCGGTGTGACGGGGTACCGCGTGCGCCGGATCACCGGTGACACGGTCACCCCCGTGGGCACCGCTCCGGGGAACACCACCACGTACACGGTGAGCGGCCTCTCCCCGTCGACCTCGTACACCTTCGACGTCCAGGCGCTCGACTCCACAGGCACCGTGTCCGCGGCCTCGGCCCGGGTCACCGCCACCACGGCGGCCGGCGGCGGCACCCCCACCGGCGACCTGGCGCTGCGCCGGCCGGTCTCCGAAAGCAGTCACACCCAGACCTACGGCGCGAGCAACGCCGTGGACGGCGATCCGGGCACGTACTGGGAGAGCGCCAACCACGCCTTCCCCCAGTGGCTCCAGGTCGACCTGGGCACTGCCACAGACGTCCGTCGCATCGTTCTCGCCCTGCCGCCGTCCACCAGCTGGGGCGCGCGCACGCAGGCCGTCACCGTCCAGGGCAGCACCGACGGCGCCTCCTTCTCCATGCTGCGCGGTAGCACAGACTGCTCCTTCGACCCGCTCACCGGGAACACCGCCACTCTGACCCTCCCCGCCTCCACGACCACCCGCCATCTGCGGCTCGTCTTCACCGCCAACACGGGCTGGCCGGCGGGCCAGCTCGCGCAGCTCCAGGTGTACGGCACCTGACCCCGGAAGCGGACGACGGCCCCGGGCCCCTGCGGCCCGTGGGGCAGTCGGCCCGGCAGCGCGCCGACGCGGCGCACCCGGCCCCCGCGCACCAAGTTCCCGGTCCGGATCGGTCGCGTTACCGCTGATGGTCCCGGTGCCTGCGCGCTCGCCGGCTCGGCGCTCGCCCTGGCCTTCCACAGGGCTGCGGTTCGAGGGTGTCTTTGAGGCCGCCGCGCTCAGCGGGGCGGCCCGAAGATGAGGGAGCCGCCCATTCCCGAGAACACCGTCGTCACGCCGCTCGCCCCGATGGAGCCGGCCGACATCGCCAACGCCTTCGCCTACATCCAGGAGTGGCACGCCAGGGACATCGACACCGCCGACGCGGTCGCCGACGACATCGGCCCGGGAATTCTGTTTCGAGCCGTGCGTGCACTCCTTCCTCGCCGCCGCGCTCGGGCGGCGGCTGCTTGAGGCCGTGGGACTCGCCGGGTGAGTTCGTCGCGCACGGCTTCGTCGCGGTGCGGGGCTCGGTCTGCTCCAGGGTGCCGAAGCGCAGCGCTTGGAGCTCGTCGGCGCTGGTCCGCGATCCGCAGTGCTTCGCGCAGTTCGACTTCCCGGGCGGCGGCGAGCTCGGCCTGAGCGGCGTCGTCGCTGTCCGGGTCGTGGACCGTGCCCGGCGCGGCCGCGGCGAGCAGCTGGTCCAGGCTCTCCTACTTCGCGAGCTCCCCCGGCCGCGAAGGTCGTCGGCCAGGTCCTCGTGGCGGGACCCCTGCCGGGCGTCGAAGCGGGCGTCATCGAGGGCCGCCGCGATGGCGCCGACGCCGATACCCTTCGCCCGGCGCCGTACGACACGGCCGCCGATCGGGGCCGGATCAACTGGCTCGCGGGGCGCGGCGACGCGCGGGGCGGGCGGTCGGCGGGTGCTCTCGCCGGGCGGCCAGAACCGGGTCGTCTTCGGTCTCGCATTCATCGTGCGGATTCGGTGCGGGCCACAGCCAGAGCGCGACGATGCTCCGCTTCCTGCCGACGATCTTCTTGCCGGCGTCGATGCCCTGGCTCGAGGCCGGAATGCTGTTGGAGGTCTTCACGCTCTGGGCCTCGATCAGACATGCCGATGGTTCACCGTTCCTGCTCTTCTTTCTCCCGGCGAGATCGTCTCTTCCCCTGCGGGGAAGAGGTGTCGCCAGAAGGAAAGACTGGCCCAAGGCCCCTGGTCTGCAGTGGAAGGCCCCGCTGGATTTTCCACATGCAACCTGTTGAGCAACCCCGATCGCAACATGAGTTCGACTTCTTGCAAGTCCACCCTTCGGGCAAACCGTTTGAGCAACCAGCCGCCGTGCGGCGATGCCGGCGCGCGAACGGTCCGCACAGACGCTTCAGCGATGCTGCCTGCTCTGTCTCGCCCAACGCCGAGCCGATGTTCTCTTCCCGATGCTCTGCGACGGCTTCTTCTACGCATCTCTGCCAGCCGCAGCGGGCTGATATTCAGCAACCTCGCCGCTCGCGGGGCAGTCACGCTCGTCGACCGAGTCGATCACAACCGGATGACCACAACTGGCTGCTGGGCGCGAGCTTCATGGTGGACGTGCGGCGCGTTCGGCCGACGGCTTCCGACAGGCGCTGCGGTGTGGCTGATCGGGCCGGCGGCCCTGAGGGGCTGCGCGACTCCTGGGACGTCTCACCCGCGATGAGACGGGCCCCGAGGCCTTGGCGTCCTTAGCTCACCCGTCGGAGGTCAGTGGGCGGTGTCGGGAGCAGCGGTGTGCTGCTCGAGGCCTCCGAGGATGAGGGCGAGGCCCGCTTCGAAGGCCGCCTCGTGATCGAGTGCGGGGACATTGTCCGGCAGGTCCTCCGGGTCCGGCGCGTCGGCGTCGGCCTGCTCCTCCAGGACACATCCGACGGTGAAGCGGCCGGCGGCCAGCATCGCCATCTGTGCCTGCCGCTCGGGTACACCGGAGGCGATCAGGAAAGTCATCTTCCGACGGATCCGGTCCAGATCGCCGGTCGGCGTGCTGCCGGCGTGCAGGCGGGCGCCGTCGCGGCGCAGCAGCAGGGTGCGGCGAAAGCTGCGCGAGTTGTCCAGGAACCACCGGCGCCAGTCGTCCCCGGGCTCTGGCAGGGCGGCGTGGGCGTGCGGGGCCATGGCCGCCTCCGCCATTGCGGCCAGCAGGTCCTTCTTGGTCTTGAAGTGGTAGTAGAGCGAGGGCTGCTCCACGCCCAGGCGTTTGGCCAGTCGCCGGGTGCTGACGTTTTCCAGGCCCACGTCGTCCAGCAGGTCCAGCGCCTCAGAGACGGCGATCTCACGGTTCATCTTCGTCACGTTGACAATCTATCGGTGATAGAAGAATCTGGAAAGACAGAACCGATCACCGATAGATTTTGGAGTGCGGATCATGACGAACAAGATCGCCAATCGTTCCCTGCGGATCCTGGTGGCCGGGGGCGGCGTTGCGGGGCAGGCGCTGGCCTACTGGCTCACGCGCGGTGGGCACGCGGTGACGGTCGTCGAGCGGTCCCCAGCGCTACGCGCCTCGGGGGCGCAGGTGGATCTGCGAGGGCAGGGCATCGAGGCGGTGGAGCGCATGGGGCTGCTTCGGGAGGTGCGCAGTCGGCTGGTGGACGAGGCGGGCGTGGCGTTCGTCGATTCCTGCGGGAAACCGAGGGCAACGATCATGGCCAACACCTCCGGCAAGGGCCGCCAGACCCTGACATCGGAGTACGAGATCATGCGCGGTGACCTGGTGCGCATCCTCCACAACGCGACGAGGGACGACGCCGAGCATGTCTTCGGTATGAGCGTTGACGGATTTGACCAGCACTCCGACCGGGTCACCGCGCACTTCTCTGACGGGACGTCGGGCGAGTACGACCTGCTGATCGGCGCAGACGGGCAGGGCTCGCGTACCCGCAGGGCGCTGCTGCCGCCGGGCTTCGATCCGTACTGGCGCGTGGGTATCCACATGGCGTACTGGTTTGTGCCGCGGATTGCCTCCGACACCAACATTCGCGACACCTACATGGTCCCGGGCGGGCGGCAGATCATGCGGCGCAGCCACAACGCGACGGAGACCCAGGTGTACTTCGTGATGCGCGAGGAGTCGGCGGAAGCGTCCGCGATCCATCGCGCTCCCGTCGAGCAGCAGCAGGCGTTCTGGGCCGAGCGGTTCAAGGACGCCGGCTGGCAGACCGAGCGGTTCGTCGCGGGGATGAAGGACAGCCCGTTCTTCTACTCCCAGGAGATCGCCCAGGTCCGCATCGACCGCTGGTCCAAGGGGCGGGTGGTCCTGGCGGGGGACGCCGCGCACTGCGCCTCCCCTTACAGCGGCATGGGTATCTCCGGCGGCCTGGTCGGCGCCTACGTTCTGGCCGGGGAGGTCAACCGGAACCCGGCCGACCTGCCGGCCGCGCTGGCGAACTACGAACAGGTCCTGCGGCCCTTCGTCGACGAGATCCAGGGAGCGGTCAACCCCCGCATCCTGCGCGTGGGCATGCCCCTCAGTAAGCACGCCATCAGCGCGTTCCAGAGCGTCACCGCGCTGGCCTGCTTCCTGCACATCCCCGACGTGGTCGCCCGCATGTCGAGAAAGGACCGCGGCGGCGACTGGCAGCTCCCGGCCTTCGCCGACGCGTACGCCGCCTGAGCGACGGGCCGAATCCACCCTTCGATCCTGAGCCAGCCTGCGAGACCAGAGCCGCGCCTCTGTCCGCTGGCGGTTGCCAACGTGTCGCAGCGCCGTGTCAGCAGGTGGTGACAGCCAAGCTGACGACGTAGTGCTCCTCGACCATCCGGTTCGGGAAGACCTCAGTCAGGAGGTCGTGCTCCTTGGCGATAAAGGTGTTCGTTGCTTCCTTGCCGAGGACGAGGAAGTCGGAGTAGCTGGCGAGGTTGGCGAGGTGCATGTCAAGTGGAACGCTCCGGGTCCACGGCACGTGCCGATGGACGAAGCCGAGCTCGGACGGCAGTCCGCGGAACCGGGCCATGGGGTCGTGAGGGCTGTCGTCAGCACCGAAAAGCCGGCGCAAGCGCGCGTCCTGGTTGGCAATCCACGGAATGGTGCTGTCTGAGTCGTTCCACCAGAGGGCGAGTGCACCACCGGTGCGTAGGACTCGGAGAGCTTCCGGAACGGATTTGCGCTGATCGGTCCAGTGCCAGGCTTGGGCATAGGTGAGGACGTCGACGGAGGCGGAGGCCAGCGGCAGGTTGTTGCCGTCCCCGATCACAAGGGGGACGTCGGGCAGGGTGAGACGGAACTGGGAGGCCATCCCGGGGCCGGGTTCGACAGCGATGACGTTCGCACCGCGGGCGCGGAGAAGCATTGTCGCCAGTCCGGTGCCGGCCCCGACGTCGGCGACGCGAGCGCCCTCCAATGGGCGGCCGGTGAGTTCCTCGACCGCGTCGAGCAATTCGGACGGGTATGAAGGACGGTTCGCAGCGTAGCCGGCGGCAGCCGTGTCGAACGAGCGGGCCTGCGAGGAGATGGTCATACGAACATTGTTGACGGCTGCAGGTACTTGACGCCGGACTTTGACCCTTTCCGGCGACAACAGGTAGTCACCCAGGACGTCGGAGAATGCACCAGCGTGACGGACAGTTCGCCGCCCAGGGCGGGCGGCGAACGTTGAGGCAGAGTCGTCGGACGTCAACTGTTGTTGGCTTGCTCTTCGGCTCGTGCTCGGGCGGTGGGGAGGCGGCCCGGCACCCGGTAGTCACGGAGCCTTGCGGCAACCGTCTTGAGTGCTGAGCCAGTCTGTAGCCGTCGTCAACACTTGGTCGTGGCCGTGCGTGATCGGGACACTCACGTCAGGCGTGATGGGTCCGTTGTACAGGTGCCCGTTCCGGTCGGCTTCGCGGGCCACGGTCAGGATGACCAGTGCGCCGTCGGAGAGCCGGTACGGAGCGTTCGCCGTAGGGACACCGGCTGTCGACTGCCCGAACGTGCGGGTGTTGGGCCGGCCTCGGAACGCGATGGTGACGGCCTCCGCGGCACTCGCAGTCCTCCGGCTGGTCAGCACGGCCACCGGCGGCATCGGCCGTGCGAGAGACGGAGCGGAACCCCATTCGTCCACGTACTGGCGCGGTGTGCCGTTCTCGATCGTCCACGGAACCTTCTTGCCGTCCGCGTAGACAGCTTCGCCGACCGTCCCGTCGCCGAGGATGGGCCCCACGGCTGCGAGCGGCCCCCACATATCCCCGCCGCTGTTGCTCCGCATGTCGATGACCCAGCCGCAGGTGCCCTGTTCATCGATCTTGCTGACGGTCGAACGTCCCGCGCGGACGTACGGGGCTGCAACACGGTCGGACGGGACCGGCGGGAGCGCCAGATAACCGAAGGCACCCGCGAGGTGGCGGCCTTCGGGGAGCATGAGGTCATCAGCCGGCGCGTTCAGGGCTTGGGACGCTTCCTGGGGGTCGAAAAAAGTGCTGTGCCGGTCGTCCAGGTCTCTCAGCGCCTGCCGGATCGCTCCATAGGTCTCGGCAGGTGTCTGTGCTTTCCGGGCACGAGCAACGGCGTCCCGACGGAGCTTCGGCCAGTCCACGTCTGCTGTGACGAGGGAGTGCTTCTCCATCACATCCAGTGCGGAAGTCAGGTAGGCGCTTGCCTTCGGCGTCATCCCGCTTGCCGTCCCGACATTACCTTCGGCCGTGGATCCCGCCACCGCCAATGCGGCGCAAACGAGCGCCGACTTGGCCACACCAGATATTCGGCCTCTTGTCTGCATCCTCATGGAAGTTCCTCTTCCTGAACCGCCCGGACGAAACGGCAGTCGGGCCCGCAGTGGCACCGGACATTCTCCATCCCCGGCCCGCCTTGACCGCACGAGTCTCCTGGCCTTGGATCTTGACCAAACGCATGGGGGCACCCCCCTCCGGTGCCGACTGCGCCGGACGCCGCGACCGATCTATACAGGACTACCGGGAGTTGACGAAGGAGAGAGAAGCCGCGACGGTGTCCGGCACCGTCTGACACACGGGCGCGCCGTGGCGGTGGGCGACCCAGATGAGGTAGCGGTTGCGTTCGGGGTTGGGGCAGTCGGGTGGACAGCCGAGGACGATGTTGCGCTGGGCGATGTCGAGGCCGAACTCGACGTTGGTGGTGAACCCCGGCAGGGTCGCGGGGGATCCAGTAGAGGATGACGTCGGCCTGTTCGCGGACTTCGGTCTCCCAGCCGACCTGGTCGTCGTAGTGGGCGGCGCGGATGCTGTCGCGGGACTCGGGTGAGAAGACCGTCAGCGGGACGTCGCTGTCCCACTGGGTGTCGAGTTCGGCGATCGCGGTCGGCCGCCAGGAGTCGACGGGTCTGCTCAAGCGCGGGGTCGGCCCGGCCAGAAAGAGCGTCCGCGGAACTGTACGACAACCACTACGTCGACAGCCCTGTCTGGCGGATTCCGCGCGTGCCGGCCAGGCGGATCGTCGGCGGAGATCGCGAACGGGGGTGGTATCCGGCGGCCTGGCCTCAAGATGGGGACGTGAGTTCATCCAACAGCCGGAAGTCCGCCCCGGCCATCAGTCTGTCCAAGGTGATCGAGTACGCGCCCGATCTGGTGCCCCTCTACGAGGCAGCGGGCAGCAGTGTGCGTGCGCACGGGCTGGAGGGCACACGGGCCGCCGTGTACCTGGTGCTGGACCGTTCCGGGTCGATGCGGCCCTACTACCGGGACGGCACGATGCAGCGCCTGGCCGAGCAGGTGTTGTCGCTGTCGGCGCACCTCGACGACGACGGTGTCGTCCCGGTGGTGTTCTTCTCCACGGACGTCGACGGGTCCACCGATCTGGAGCTGGGCCGGCACCACGGGCATGTCAGCACGATGCACGAGCGTCTCGGCCACATGGGCCGTACGAACTACCACTGGGCGATGGACGCGGTCATAGACCACTACATGGCCTCGGACAGCAGCGCCCCGGCCCTGGTCGTCTTCCAGACCGACGGCGGGCCGACCAGCAGGTTCGCCGCCGAACGGTATCTCTGCAAAGCGGCCCGGCTGCCGCTGTTCTGGCAGTTCATCGGGTTCGGTGATCCCGAGGACAACGAGTTCGCGTTCCTGCGCAAGCTCGACACCCTCGCCGTTCCGGCCCGTCGCGTCGTCGACAACGCCGGCTTCTTTCACGCGGGCCGCACGCCGGGGGCCGTCGACGACGATCAGCTGTTCGACCAGCTTCTGCAGGAGTTCCCCCAGTGGCTGGAGGCGGCGCGCGCCGCGCGGGTGCTGGAGTGGGCGCCGTAGTCGGGCCGTTGCCGGGGGTGGGGCCGACAGCCAATTGGCTTAGGGCCCCCTCCCCCGCGCCTCCGTACGGCCCTTCAGGTTGTCGTCGGTCGCCTGCGGGAGGCGGGTCCGTTGACCGTCAACTCAACTGACCGATGCGCGCGGCTCGGCCGGGGCGAAGAGTGGGACACCGTAGACCCGTCCCACGGAGGGACCCGGTGGAGAGGGAGATGGCCGCACTCGACTGGGACGGGTTCCTGCGCGGGACGTACTGGGCGGGCCGGACGGGCGCGGGCCAGGGCGGTGCCTCGGGTGCGGGATCCGTCAGGCGGTGCGGGTGCGCATCTGCCGGGACTTCCATCCCAGCAGCAGGGCCTGGAGGATGAACCACACCCCGCCGCCGGTGGCGTACACCGACAGCACGTCCAGCGAGGGGTCTGCGCCCGCGGCCTGGATGTTGTAGAGGATGCCGACGACGAAGGAGAGTCCACCCGAGATCAGGGTCGGCCACTGCTTGCCCAGTTCGGGGCCGCGCCGCCGTACCCCGACGATCACCTGGGTGGTGCCGGAGACGACGGCCCAGGCTCCGAACACATGGAGCACCGGCTGTACTCCGCCGGCCCCGGCGATGCCGAGCGCGGCGGCGGCGAGCGTGCTGAGCACTCCGTTGAACGCGGTCACCCCGCGCTCGGGGCCCTCGGGTGTGGAGCGGTGGTCGATCAGGGAGGACACCGCGTCGATCAGCGGGTAGACGACGAGCAGGGTGAGGGCCACCGCGTCGACGTCGTCATGGGCTCGGGCGAACGCCAGGGCCCATGCCACGGCGAGGACGCCGCGGCCCAGGTACAGCCTCAGCAGGGCGGAACGTCCCTCTGTCTGCGTGCTCATGATGGTCCGGCCTTTCTCGGGTCGGTGGCTCGTGGGACCGGTCAGTGCCGGGACGGGACGGCACACCGGAAGTCGGTGGCGGCGTGGCCCTGGTGGCGGGGCACCTCGGGGTAGCGGCACAGGTTGCGCTCGACCGGCTTGCCGTCGGCGTCGATCAGGGTGGCGGGCAGCGTCTTCGGGGCCTTGCCGTGCTCGACCCAGGTGGTCAGCGCGGCAAGGCCGTCGGCCGAACCGTCCTGGCCGTTGAGGCCGCAGTGGCTGGTGCCCGGGGCGAGGAAGACGCGGTAGAAGGTGTCGACCGCTGCGGAGCCGCCCAGTTGCCGCTCGACCTGTTCGCGGTACTGGACCGTGCCCCGGGTCGGGATGAACTGGTCGTCCTGGCCGTGCCAGGTCAACAGCTTGCCGCCGGACCTGCGGAAGCCGGACAGGTCCGGGTCGTCCGTGCCGATGACCTTGTCGTACTCGGCCTGGGACTGCTTGAACAGGCGGGTGAACTCGCTGTAGGTGATCCGGGAGACGTCGTACGACGGGTCCTTCTTCAGCCAGTGGGTGACCCAGAACTGGGGAACCTGGAAGGGATCGCCCACGACCGTGCCGTCCGGGGTGGTAGTGATGCCCGCCAGGCCCTTGAGGTCGGCCGTGACGGGGACGCCCGACCACAGTTTCTTGCCGGTGGTGGTGCGCGGGCCGTCCCAGATCCTGCGGACGACGGATGCGTCGGCGGCGGTGATGGTCAGCTCCCTGCCCTCGCACACGACCTTGGTTCCGATGAGGCGGCGCGGGTCGAAGTCGCAGCGGGACGGGTCGTTGACCAGTCCGTCCTTGGCACCGTCCTCCTTGTCGCAGGCCTTGACGGCGGCGTCGGTGAAGGCGTCCAGCTCGCAGCCGGTGGGGTAGGTCTTCTCGTTGTTCATGACGACCTGCGGCCACAGGGTGGCGACCTCGAACTCGTCCCAGTTGACCGCGGGCGCGTCGGCGAGGATGCCGTCGTAGTCGTCGGGGTAGCGCTGCGCCTCCGCGTAGCCCTGGCGGCCGCCGGTGGAGCAGCCGGTGAAGTAGGAGTACGCGGCGCGCTCGGCGTAGACCGAGGCGATGACCTGTTTGCCGACCACGGCCGCCTCGTGCTGGGAGCGGTAGGAGAAGTTCTTCAGCGGCGTGGTGTTGACCGTGCCGTCGCTCTTCAGCGCCCAGCTCACGTCGAGGGCGTCGCCGACGCCGGCGTCCGTGGTGGTCGCCGCGTAGCCGCTCTTGACGGCGTTGCCCATGCCGACGCCGTTGTCCCCGGCGAGGTAGGCACTGCCGCCCAGTGCCTGGAAGCGGCCGTTCCAGCCCTTCTCCGGCAGCCACGTCGAGATCGTGGCGTGGTCGCCCTCCCCCGGGTGGGTGAGGGTGACGGTCACCTTGCAGAAGGCGGGGACGCCGGTGGCCTCGCCACCGAGGAGGCCGGTGCCCTTGATGGTTCCGCCCGCGTCACGGACCGCCGTCACGGACTCCACCTCTGTGCCGGCGGGGGCCTTGACCGGCGCCTGGACGCAGTGGAGCGGCGTGGCCGAGGTGGGCGTCCGGGTCTCGGCGGATGCGGCCGGCAGGTAGACCGCCGCGGCCAGGGGCACGCCGGCCGCGATGGCGGTCAGAAGTCGTCGTTTCATGGGTGTCCGTCCAGGAAGTAGGGGCGTACGGGGCCGCGCGTCGGCACAGGTGTGCGGCGGGAATACAGAGCCGGCGGCGGGAGCTGAGTGCTCACCGCGCGGTGAAGACTGATCAGGACAGTATCACCGGTTAGAGCGGTGACGGAAGGAGGCGTGGTCGAATGAACCGCTCTTCCCACCTTCGATCACTGGAGGGTTCGTCACCCGACAGTGGGGTGACTGATTGATCCGGCCGCGCCTATGAGGGCGCGTCAGGCCATCCGACAGGGTCAGCGGCACAACTCTCCGGCTTCACGGTCCCGCTCCTGCCGTCGTCGTGGCCGTCGGGCCGCCCCACTGGGCCGGGCGGGGTCGTGGCCGCCGGTCGCGACCGGCGATGGATCGGGCGCGGGATCCAGCCGGGCCCGGGGCGTCACCGGGAACGGGGCGGAGCGCCGGCCCGGCTCCGGCTACGCGCCGCGGGCGCATCCGAGTGCCGTACGTCGCCCACAGCCGGGGTACCGTACGCGGACGCGCGGACCGGGCGACGCCTGACCAGGAGAACCGGTCCGGACGGGGACGAGTTCTTGCACCTCAGCAAGGTCACCTGTCAGAATGGTGACGTGAATCTTAACCACGTCTTCGTCTGCGGACATCCGGCGCTCGACTTCGCGGCCACCCTCCGGGCCCGGCGCTCGACGCGCTTCGAGATGTTCGTGACCCCGGACCGGCTCAACGCCTGGTACCTGGAGTCCGGGCTCGTGGACACGATCACTCCCGGCGACGAGGACGATGTCCGGGCGGCGGTCACCGTACGTGAGGCCTCCTACCGGCTGATCACCGACCGCCGCCTCGGCGAGGAGTTCGACCGCGAGGCGCTTGCCGTGCTCAACAGGGCCGCGCGCGAGCTTCCCGTGACGCCCCAGCTCACCCCGGCGGGCCGGCACACCGACGCGACGCCCGCCCAGGCCCTGGCCACCGTCGCCCGGCAGACGGTCGAGCTGCTCAGCGGACCGGATATGCCCCTGCTGAAGGAGTGCGGCAACCCCGAGTGCACACGGGTCTACATCGACCGGTCCCGGGGCATGCGGCGGCAGTGGTGCGGCATGGAGTCCTGCGGCAACAAGTACAAGGCCGCCGCCTACCGGGCCCGCAAGAAGACCGCGACGGCGGGTACCGCGAGCTGACGGGTCGCGGGCGTGGGTAGGGGGCATCCGGCTCCCGCCCGTCCCTCAGAAGTACAGGGCCCGGTGACTGCGGTGGGCGAAGGTGTCGCCCGCGCTGAGGACGGTCACGATGTCCTCGCGGTAGCGCCCCGGTACTCCGTCTCCTGCTCGTGCCGCAGGATGACAGCGACGGCCGCCGCCCGGAGCACTGGGTGTCTCATCAGGGGACCAGCAGCCGCTGTGGCGGGGGCAGTAGCAGCACAGCAGTGGAGATGAGGAGCCGACTGGGCGGCGGGCCGCCGCCCAGCCCCACCGCGACGCGCAGTGCGTCCCGATGGCCGGAGTCCAGCAAGGGCAGAGGAGCTGGTTGAGGCCGGAGTAGCCGATGTCCGTCTCGAACTGCGCGCCGCTCGCCCGCAGCACGCACACCCCCTCCCGTCCCAGTTCCGCCGCCAGCGCGTCGAGGAGGGCTGAATTGCCCGCCCCCGCCTCGCCGAACAACTGGAGGGCCGCGTCGGCGGTGCCGGTCATACGGGACCGCAGGGCCGCCATGTCGTACGACCGTCCGATCAGCCGGGACGAGAGGCACGGGTAGTTCATCAGGGGTGTTGTCTCCCGGAATGTGCCGGGGGACGGCTGTGGCCCGCGCGGCGGCCGCCGCGCGGGGCGAAGCTACCGGACGGTGCCGCTAAAGACCCAGGTCGAGGGCGACGCACGAGTAGAACTTCCACGAGTTCTCGGGAGTGTAGGAGTCACCCGCGCCACCCGGCGTGGCTTCCACCTCCGCCGTCATGTCCTCGCGGCGGATCCGCTCGGGGAGCTTGCCGAAGCGCATCTGCCTCATCACCGCGTCGGCGTCCATGGCGAGTTCCTTGTTCACGGCACTGCCCCACTTCTTCGGTCGTGGATCGCGTACTGAGTCGTCGCCCCAGGCGACTGATGCCAGCATGCACCACCGTTCGTCACCTGTCAAACAGGTGACGAACGGTGGTGGGGTATCTGCCGTACGCATCCATGACCGCAGATCACGCCACCCCGCCGGACTCCGGGAACGCGGGCGCGGATTGGCCGATGCCGTCGGCCGTCTCGTTTGGATCGCCCGTGCGGCGGCGACTTCGCCTCCCGCATCCGCTCGTGCCGTCATCTGGCTGATGTGTCCGCAGCCCCCCGCGGCCAGAGTGGGCATCGACCTCGCCACGCCTGCGTCGTCACCTGCTGGACAGGTGACGCCTCCTTGTGCGAGGGTCACCGTGCCCCCGCGGCCCAGTACTCCCGTACGGCAGGTGTGAACGGCGCCGCAGGCATGAGCCGGACACGTATGAACCCATGACGGAAGGTCTGACATGATCAACAGGCGCACTTTCAGCAAGGCCGTCGGCCTGGGCACCGGCGCGACCGCGGTCTCGCTGTCGGGCCTGGGAACCGACGCGTCGGCCTCCACCGCGCCGCACGCACGGCCGGGCGGCGGCTCGCAGGCTCCCACCGTCCCGGCCATCACGCCGGGCACCCACACGTCCCTCGGCGAGATCAAGCAGGTCAAGGCCGGTGTCCTGAACGTCGGTTACGCCGAGGCCGGCCCCTCCCACGGCCCGGTGGTCATGCTGCTGCACGGCTGGCCGTACGACATCCACAGCTACGTCGACGTCGCCCCGCTCCTCGCCGACCTGGGCTACCGCGTGATCGTCCCGTACCTGCGCGGACACGGCAGCACCACCTTCCTGTCCCACCACACCCCGCGCACGGCCGAGCAGTCCGCCATCGCGCTGGACGTCATCTCCCTGATGGACGCCCTGAAGATCGAGAAGGCCGTGCTGGCCGGCTTCGACTGGGGCTCGCGCACCGCCGACATCATCGCCGCCCTGTGGCCGGAGCGGGTCACGTCCCTGGTCTCCACCAGCGGCTACCTCATCACCGACTGCAAGATGCAGGTTGCGCCCGCCGACCCGGCCGTCGAGCGCACGTGGTGGTACCAGTGGTACTTCGCCACTCCCCGGGGCAAGGCGGCCATGGAGGACGAGAAGAGCCGTCTCGCGCTGTGCCGCTACGTGTGGACGCTGGTCTCCCCCAACTGGGCCTTCGACGACGCCACTTACGACCGCACGGCGGAGGCGTTCAAGAACCCGGACTACGCGGCCATCGTGCTCTTCAACTACCGCTGGCGCATCGGCCTGGTCGACACGGACCACCGGTACGCGCGCCACGAGAAGCTGCTCGCCGCTCAGCCGTCCATCCACGTGCCCACGGTCACCCTCGACGCCGCCCTCGACCCCTTCACCCCGCCGCCCGGCGACGGTTCCCTCTACCGGTACCACTTCACCGGTCCCTACGCGCACCGCACGATCGCGGACATCGGCCACAACCTGCCGCAGGAGGCGCCAACCGCCTTCGCCCAGGCCGTGGTCGACGCCGACCACCTCTGAGCCCCCACCCGCGGCCCCGTCCGCTGACACCGGTCCCCCGCACTCCGTCCGCGTACCGCCCCCCGAGAAGGGTTCGTACGCGGACGGAGTACGTCATGCCCACGCGTCCCGGCCGACGTGACGCGGCGGGCCGCCCGGACGCCGCTGCTGATCGTCGTCGACGGCCTGCCGTGGCTGGACCGGGCGACCAACGCCGTGCTCGGCTCCGACGCCCGGCGGCTCGTCGGCAGCAGGATCGGATGCCTCGCCGCCTCCCGCGAGGGTGCCGACAGCTTCTTCGAGTCCGGCGGCCTGACCGAGCACTCGATGGAGGCCGGAACGGGCTGACGGAAGCCAGCCGTACGACGCGTCTCCCCGCTCACGCCGCAGTGGTCAGCCCCGGCGGACGCCCTCGATGAAGCGGCCGGCCAGGTCGACCCGTTCGTCCAGGGTGGCCGAGGTCTGGCCGAAGTCCAGGAACAGCTCGTGGACGCCCGCCTCCGCTGCGGAGCGGGCGTAGTCGATGTACTGGCCGAGCGTGCCGGCCCGCGGCATGCGCTCGGCGTCGGTCGTCGTTTCGGTCAGCTTCGGATTGACGCGGAGCGCCATCCGCAGGGTGGACGGATCACGGTCCGCCCCTGCCGCCTCCTTCAGGATCACGTCCCACATGCCGAGGAGTTGCGGGAGCGGCATCGCCACGGGCAGCCAGCCGTCGAGCCGTCGGCCGATGCGCCGCAGCCCGCTGGGGGTGAACGCCGCGAGCAGCACGGGCGGTGCGGGCTGCTGGGACGGCTTGAGCCCCACCACCGTCTCCGGGATCGTGAACAGCTCGCCCTCGTGGGAGAAGACGTCGTTGGCCCAGTAGTCCCGGAGGATCTGCAGCGTCTCGTCGAGCCGGGCACCGCGTCCCTTCCAGGGCACGGAGACCGCTGTGTACTCGTCGGGCATCCAGCCCAGGCCGAGGCCCACGACCAGGCGCCCCCGGCTGAGCCGGTCGAGGGTGGTCAGCGAGCGGGCCAGCATGATCGGCGGCTGCCACAGTCCGTTGAGCGTGCTGGTGCCCAGCTGGACGCGGGTCGTGTGGGACGCGGCGAACGTCAGGGCGACCAGCGGGTCCATGTGGTTCTCGTAGGCCCGCGGCATCTGCCCGTCGCCGCTCGGGTAGGGCGCTACGGGGGCGAGCGGGGCGAGCACGCGGTCGCCCGTCCACAGTGAGTCGTACCCCATCTCCTCCGCAGTGCGGCACACCCGCAGGATGCCGTCCGGGTGGGCGTCGGGGCCGAAGGTCGGCAGCGCCAGGCCGAGTTTCACGGGTGTCTCCTCATATGGGGTTCCGGTCCGGGGCCCTGCCCGTCGGCGGAGTACCGAGCAGGTCCGCCACGGCGGCGACCGTGCGGGCGGGGTCCACGGCGTGGACGGTAGCGAAGCCCAGCTCCGTTGGGGGGGGGATGGCGACCTTCACCCCCGCCCGGCGCGCGGCGGCAGCGGCGGCTGCGATCACCAGGGGCTCCGGGCGCAGATCGGCGAAGATCCGGCCCATCAGGTTCTCCGGCTCGATGCCGAGGAGTCGGCCGGCCGCCTCGTTCCACTGGATCTGGGTGAGCGCGCCGCGTTCCAGTTCCTCGGTGGCCCGGATCCCCTCCGGGTTCAGGTGAGGCCGGTGAGCAGCGCCCCTCGGCGAGTCCCGCGCGCTTCGCGGATGGCGCGTCCCCCGTCAGTCCTTCAACCGGTGCGGATGAGCCGGGTAGACGCCCAGGACGCGCACCTCGGAGGAGAAGAACCGTAGTTCCTCCAGGGCGAGGGCGACCCGCTGCTCGTCGGGGTGGCCCTCGGCCTCGACGTAGAAGCGGCTGGCGTTGAGCCCCGCGCCGATCTGATAGCTCTCGATCTTGGTGAGGTTCACTCCGCCGGTGGCGAACCCGCCGAGTGCCTTGTAGAGCGCGCTCGGGATGTTGCGCACGCTGAAGAAGAGGCTCGTCATGGTCGGCTGTCCCGGGTCCGGGGCGGGAGCGGGACTGCGGGAGAGGACCACGAATCGCGTGGTGTTCTCCGGGTCGTCCTCGACGCCGGCGCGCAGGACGTCGAGGCCGTGCAGTCCGGCCGCGGCGGGCGGTGCGAGGGCCGCGTGCCGCGGGTCGCCCAGTTCGGCCACCTCACGCGCCGCTCCGGCGGTGTCGTCGCAGACCAGGGTCCGCCAGTCGCCCTCCCGCAGCAGCTTGCGGCACTGTCCCAGGGCGTGCACGTGGCTGCGGACGCACTCGACCTGGTCCAGGGTGGCGCCGGGGACACCCATCAGGTCGAAACGGATGGCGAGGAAGTACTCGCCGACGATGAACAGCCCGGACTCCGGCAGCAGGTGGTGCACGTCGGCGACGCGTCCGGCCGCGGAGTTGTCCACCGGGATCACGGCAAGGTCGGCGTCGCCGAGGGCCACGGCGTCCAGGGCCTGCTCGAAGCCGGTGCACGGGTGTCCCGAGGCGTCCGGGTACAGGGCGCGTGCGGCGGTCGCCGAGTTGGAGCCGGGTTCACCCTGATATGCGACGGTCGTCACCGCGTTCAGCCTTCCTGAGGGACATCCTGTCGGGGCGGCGGAAGCTCTGTTGCGTACCGTGCCCGTTGAAGTATCCGTGAACTCGCCTCCCTCACGCTCACCCGGGGGTGCCTGCGGCTCTGCGGCCGTCTGCCGGCCCGTGGTCGTGGGCCGCCGGCTGACGGGCGTCGGTCGGACTCGTGATCGTCCTGCGTTCCGACGTCCCGTCGGGCTTCGACACCGCCGCGCTGCCGGAACTGCCGGTCACCACGCTGCCGCCGTACCTGCGCCCACCGGCCCGCCCGCACCGCCGGTGAGGTGTTCGGCTTCACCGGGATCCCGCTCCCCCAGCGCCTGCAGAAGATGTACGGCACCCGCATCGGGTCGTTGGGCGCCGACATCCGCACGGAGCTGCTGCGCATCAAGCGGGGTGCCGCCCTCGCGGCCATGGCCTGGCTGACCCGCGCCACCCCGGACGTGGTGCGTGGCGGCCCGGCCCGGGTGTGGTCCTACTTGCCGCTGTAGACGGGGAAGGCGGCGTGCTCGCCGTAGTCGCGCTCGTCGAGGGTGCGCAGGGTGGCCATGTCGTCCTCGGAGATTTCGAAGTCGGCGTCGGCGTTGGAGCGCATGTGCTCGGGGTTCGCGGTCTTCGGCAGCGGCTGGGTGCCCAGTTGCAGGGTGTAGCGGATGCAGAGCTGCGGGACGCTCACCTCGTATTTCTCGGCGATCGTCTTGATCCGGCGGCTGTCGAGGAGCGTGCCGTGGGCGATCGGCGAGTACGCCTGTACGAGGATGTTGCGCTCCTCGCAGAAGGCCAGCAGCTCGTCCGGGGTGTTCCCGGCGTGCAGGAGCACCTGGTCCACCTGCGGTGCCACCGTTCCGTGGGCGAGGATGTTCTCCAGGTCGGACGGGAGGAAGTTCGACACTCCGATGGCGCGGATCTTCCCTGCCTTGTGGGCGTCCTCCAGTGCGCGCCACGCCTGGCGGTTGCCCTCGGCGTAGTCGCCGCCGCGGAAGTCGTCCCATGGCTGGGGTGCGTGGATCAGCATCAGGTCGATGTAGCCGATGTCCAGCTTGGCCAGCGACTCGTCGATCGCGGCGGCCGCCGTGTCGTGGTCCTTGATCTCGGCGGCCAGCTTCGTGGATACGAACAGGTCCTCGCGCGCCGCGCCGGAGGTGCGGATGCCTTCTCCGACGCCGCGTTCGTTGCCGTACGCCTGTGCGGTGTCGATGTTGCGGTAGCCGATCTCGACTGCGGCGCGGACGGCGGCGGCTGCCTGGTCGTCGTCGATGAACCACGTGCCCAGGCCGAGCTTGGGGATTTCGACGCCGTTGGAAAGGGTGTAGGTCTCGTTCAGGATGCTCATGCGTTCTCTCCGTTCTTGGGCAGCCGGCCGTACACCTCGTCGGTGACCGGCTCCAGCCATTCGTTGCTGACGTCGTCTCCCGGCGTGATGAGGGCGAGGTGGGAGAACCACGCGTCGGCCTTCGCGCCGTGCCAGTGCTTCGTGCCCGCCGGGACGCGGATCACGGTGCCGGGGGTCATGCTGACCGGGTCCTGGCCCTCGGCCTGGTACCAGCCGCTGCCGGCCGTGCACAGCAGGATCTGGTCCCCTCCGCCACCGCTGCCGTGGTGGATGTGCCAGTTGTTGCGGCAGCCCGGCTCGAAGGACACGTTGCTGACCGGGACGCTCCCGCCGGTCAGAGGGGCGAGGTAGCTCTGCCCCACGAAGTTCTCGGCGTAGGCGTCATTGGTGTCCCCGAGCGGGAAGATCTGATCGAAGTCATGGTCGGCCATGTCGGGTGTCTCCTTGATCGTTGTGATTGCCGACGGTCGTGTGCCCCGTCTGCGTGGCCGTCGGTGTCGTCCGAGCGAGGTCTGCCGCCCCGGGAAAGCACCACGTCATCCAGGTAACCCGCTCTTCGCGCGGGGAGCGAGACACCATCAAGGGGTGTACTGCCAGTACATCCCTTTGGACGCGTGCGGGACGTACCGTCGAAGGCGTGGACAACCGAGCAGAGGTCCGCGAGTTCCTGACCTCGCGGCGAGCCAAGATCACTCCCGAGCAGGCCGGCCTGCCCGCCGGGAGCCGCCGACGGGTACCGGGCCTGCGTCGCAGCGAGGTCGCCGCGCTCGCCGACGTCAGCGTGGAGTACTACGCCAAACTGGAGCGCGGCAACCTCGCCGGTGTCTCCCCGGCCGTCCTCGAAGCCGTCGCACGCGCCCTCCGGCTCGACGACGCCGAGCGGGCCCACCTGCTGAACCTGGCACAGGCCGCCGACGGCTCCGACGCCCTCACCCGCCCCCGCCGCCGCGCCACGCAGTGGAAGGCGCACCGCAGCCTGCAGTGGGTCCTGGACGCCATCACGGCCGGCCCGGCCTTCGTCCGCAACGGCCGTATGGACCTGCTGGCCACCAACCAGCTCGCCCGTGCCTTCTACGACGACGTCTACGCCACCGCCGACAACCAGGCCAACCTGGCCCGGTTCCAGTTCCTCGACCCCGCCTCACGCCGCTTCTTCCCCGACTGGGATCAGGCCGCCGACGTCGCCGTGGCCATCCTGCGCACCGAAGCCGGCCGCAACCCCCACGACAAGGACCTCCACGACCTCGTCGGCGAGCTGTCCACCCGCAGCGACGACTTCCGCACCCGCTGGGGCGCCCACAACGTCCGCCACCACGGCACCGGCACCAAGCGATTCCACCACCACACTGTCGGCGGTCTCACCCTCGCCTACGAAGGCCTGGAGATGGCCGCCGCACCCGGGCTCACCCTCACCGTCTACACCGCCGAACCCGGCTCGCCCCACGAAGAGGGACTCCGCCTCCTCGCCTCCTGGGCCGCCACTCAGAATCTCGGCTCGCCTGCGGAGCGGAGCGCCGACTGACTAGACTGCGACCGCTCCGAAATCTGACGGTCTTTTGGAGGGTGTGCAGGATGAACCGAGGTCTCATGACCGCGTTGGCGGCACTGACGTTGGTCGTGTCCGGTGGTGGCGTCACCGCCTCCGCTTCCGAAGCCCCGCCGCGGACCACGCACGGGCCTTGCCAGTACTCCCAGACACCGGACGACCCGGCGGCGCGGCCGGTTCCCCTGCCGCCCGACCCGCGGCACACCCCCAGTCGCGGAACGGTCGATATGACTGTCCCGACGAGCCAGGGGCCGCTTCCCCTGCGTCTGGACCGGGCAAAGGCGCCCTGCACCGTCCAGAGCTTCATGCATCTGGCGCGGCACCGGTTCTACGACCGTACGGTGTGCCATCGGCTGACGGCGTATCCGACGCTGAAGGTCCTGCAGTGCGGCGACCCGACCGGCACCGGCGAGGGTGGGCCGGGGTACGCGTACAAGGACGAGCTGCCGGTCGATCTGCCGCCGGCGCCGACTGATCCGACCGGCGCCCGTCGCGTTTACGGCCGTGGCCTGCTGGCGATGGCCAATGCCGGGCCGAACACGAACGGTTCGCAGTTCTTCGTCGTCTACGGTGACTCCGCACTGCGCCCGGACTACACGGTGTTCGGCACGGTCGGCGCGGCCGGCCTGAAGACGCTCGACAAGATCGCTGCCGGCGGAATCGAGCCGACCGCCGAGGACCCGGCGCCGGTCGACGGCACGCCCGTGCTGAGGACCGAACTGCGCACCGTCCGGCCTTCCTGCTGGCCCTGGTGAACCTGTCTCGGCGCCCCTTGACTTCGAGAGCACTCCAGGAGGCAGACTCGCCGCCGAAGCCCCAGGCACTCTTCGGAAGGCACCCGTATGCGCTACCGCACCATCGGTCAGAATCCGGACACCCGCCGCGAGGTGAGTGTTCTGAGCCTCGGTGCCATGCGGTTCGGCACCACCACCGACGAGGCGACCTCGTACGCGATCCTCGACCGGTACGTCGAAGCCGGCGGTACCTTCATCGACACCGCCAACAACTACGCGTTCTGGGTCAACGGCACCCAGGGCGGTGAGAGCGAGCAGCTTCTGGGGCGCTGGCGGCGCAGCCGGGGCGTGGGCGACGGAATCACGATCGCCACCAAGCTCGGCGGCCGCCCCGATCACCCCACCTCGACCTTCACGAAGGACGTCGAGAGCCTCACGGCGAAGACGATCCGCGAGTCGGCCGAGCGCAGCCGGGACAACCTCGGCACGGACAAGCTGGACCTCCTGTACGCGCACATCGAGGATCCCCGCGTTCCCCTGCAGGAGACGGTGGAGGGTTTCGCCGCCGTCGTCGCCGACGGCACGGTGGGCCTGCTGGGTGCGAGCAACCACCGTGTCTGGCGCCTGGAGCGCGCCCGGGCCCTCGCGACGGGCGCGGGTCTGCCCGGCTACGAGGTGCTGCAGTACCACCACAGCTACCTCCGCCACCGCACCGACGAGCCCACGCTCCGCTCCCCCGACGGCGACCTGGGGGTCGTCTCCGGCGACCACCTCAGTTACCTCCGTGAGGACCCGTCCCTCTGCCTGGTCGCGTACTCCCCGCTGCTCAACGGCAGCTACGGCCGTACGGACAAGCCCCTGGACCCCGGTTACCGGAACGCGGGCACGGCTGCCCGGCTCACCGCGCTGGCCGAGGTCGCGGCGGAGACGGGAGCCACGCGGAACCAGGTCGTCCTGGCCTGGCTGATGGGGGGCCAGATCCCGGTCATCCCCCTGGTGGGCGCGTCCTCGGTGGCTCAGCTGGAGGAGAGCCTGGCGGCGGTGGACCTCGACCTCACACAGGACCAGCGGGCGAAACTGGACGCCGCGCATTAGGCCCTGTCCGGGTCATGAGCGGCGCGGCGGTCCATGGCTGACGAGGAGGCCGTCCCGCGTCGCCGCCAGCAGTCGTCCCGCGTACGAGGCGAGCGCGCTGCTGGCCGGGAAGGGGCCCGCCGGTTCGAAGGGGGTTTTTGTGACGACGGGCGGGCGGGTCAGCAACCCGTCCGGGCCGGTGGCGTGGAGACGCGCGTTGAGTACGGTCAGCGCGACCGCCCCGCTCGCGGGTCCCAGCACCGTCCACGGCGCGTCCGGGTACGGCGCGGGTCGCCCGTACAGGGTGTCGTCGTGCGGGGTCACCGCGAACAGCGTGTTGTCGCACATCGCCAGCGCCGTCGTGCCGGCGGGAACCTCGCCCACCGGGGTCCAGGGCGCCGGCCCGGGCACCGGATCGCGTACGAGCAGCCGGTCGTCGGCGTCCACGGCGAGCAGGGCCAGCGGCATGGGGTGGCATGCCTCGCGCGGGGCGGCCAGGCACCGGATCCGCGGTGCGGGCCCCGGGGCCGGAGGGCAGGCGGCCCATGGCAGGTTCTGGTCGGACGGCTCACGGTGGAGCAGGGTCTCGCCGTCCTCGGCGACGGCGAAGAGCCGGCCTTCGCAGGCGGCGAGCGCGCGCAGCCCCGGTGCCTGCCCCACGGTGTGCCAGGCGGGCTGCGGAGCCGTACCGCCGAGACGGTCCAGCACGTTGCGGGTGATCCGGTCCACCACCGGATCGGTCAGCGCCCGGCCCCAGTTGATGGTGGCGGCGTTGAAGACCGTACCGGCGCCCAGCCGGAAGACGCCCATGGTGGCCCAGCCGCCCTGCCCGTACGTACGCCAGTGGCGCAGGTCGGCGGTGGCGAGCACGGCGAACGAGCGCGGGGTGCCGTCCCGGCCCGTGGCGCGGGGCACCCCGGCCGACCAGTCGAGTTCGGCGGCGTCCGTCTCGTACCCGAGGGCGCCCCGGGCGAAGCTGTCCCCGTCGCGGAGGCCGGTCCCTTCGAAGACCCAGTGGCCGGCGAACCGGACCGTGTAGGACTCGCGGCCGATGAGGCCCATGCCCGCGCCCCAGGAGCCGGCGCCGTTGCGGAAGCTGACGCCGGTCATCGCGTTCTCGGGGCGGTCGACGGGCGAGCTGGACCACTCGACGGTCGTGAGGCGGGGGTCGGGGACGGGGTCGGACGCGGCGTCGCGATGGCAGACCATCGTGCGGCCACCGTCCTCCAGGCGCATCTGCCACCAGGCCGTGTTGCCGGCGAAGAAGGCGAGGTTGCCGCCCCTGCGGGCGAAGCTCTCGACGCTGTCGCGCATCCCGGCCGACCAGTACTCGTCGTGTCCGTTGACGACCAGCAGCCGGTAGTGGGAGAGGAGTTCGCCGCCGTCGTCCAGATCGAGACCGGAACAGAACTCGACCGGATAGCCGGCCCCGGGCAGCCAGCGCAGCAACGGCTCCTCCCAGCGCTCGGGCGGCGGGCCCCCTCCCGGGTCGGTGAAGGACACCCGGGCGGCGCGGCCCGGTTCCTCGGCGTAGTAGAGGCTGCGGCCGGGCTGCCCCGCGCGGTGGTAGGCGCGCCAGGTGGCGAAGGGGATGGAGACGAGTACGGACGAGGTGGCCCCGGGCCGGGCCGCGCGCACGACGAACCACACCTCGTGTTCGGCGTCCCGTTCCGGCTCCGGCGTCTGCGGACGGGCGTCGTGGAACCGGGCCACGTAGAGCGAACTGGGCCAGTCGTGCGGGATGTCGAGGGTCCACTCGGTGCCGTGCACGGACGCGCGGGCCACCGGGCGCCCGGTCACGGCGTCGGAGACGATGACGTGGCCGGTGAGCGGGGTGCCCTCGCCGGAGGTCACCGCGAAGCGCATGGACCCGCCCTGCACGCAGGACGTCGTCCCGGCACGGGCCAGGGGTCTCGGGACCGGGCGGGCGCTCACCGGGCGGCCTCCTCGGTCTTCGCGAGGAGTGCGGGCAGCTCCGTCAGAAGGGGCGGGTTTCCGGCCGACGCGGTCACGACGACCTCCTCGATGGCGCGCAGATGGGCATGGATGGTGTGCGGCGGCAGATACGCGGTGTCGGCGGTCAGGGTGACGGTGAGCGCGCTGTCGTCCCCGCTCACGTGCAGGCAGTACCGGCAGGCCACGCGGTCCTGAGTCGCGGGGAAGTCCAGGACGCCGCGGCTGCGGAGCGCGGCGGACTCGTCGGGGCGCGGCGCGGGGCGGGGCGCCGCCGGGCGCTCCACCAGGCGCATGTCGTTGAAGCAGCAGTACGGATGGACCTCGGTGCCGCGCTCCGCGGACATCCGGTCCAGCAGGGCGTCGAAGTCGGCGGGGTCGTAGGAGGCGGCGCGGTATCCGGCGAGCGCGGCCGGCCAGGCGCTCGCCAGCAGATCCGTGAAGTCGGCGTCCGGGCCCGCCTCGTCCATGCGCAGGATGAACAGCGCGTCCTGGGACAGCGTGCTGACCAGGGTGCGGTGGCCCTCAGCCGCGCGGTTGCCCGCGATCGGCATGACCGCCGCCACCGGGTGGCCCTGACCGGCGGCGACCAGGGCTGCCGAGGCGGTCAGCAGCACCGTCGAGCCGCTGACCCGGTGCGCGGCGGCCAGCGCCTCGACGGCCCGGGGAAGCGCGGCGGAGACCAGCCGGCCCGTCCAGAAGCGGGGCGTGCCCGGCTCGGCGACCGGCGTGGGGAACATCGTCGGGGACGCCGCCCGCAGCCCCCTCTCCCAGTGCGCGAGCGCGGCCCGGCCCGCGCGGCGGCCGGCCGGGGACGCCTGATGGTGCGCCAGGTCGAGAGGGTTCGCGGCGCAGGCCGGACCGGCCGACCCGCGGCGGGCGAGCAGCCGCAGGTCGCGGACCAGGACTTCGGCGGCGTGCCCGTCGGCTGCCAGGTGGCACAGCGCCAGCACGGCGTGCGTGATCCGCCCCGCGTGCCGGACGGCTCCGAACCGTACGGGCCACTCGCCCGCGTAGTCGAAGCGGTGGGCGGTCAGCGACGACAGCAGGGCGTCGGCGGCCGTCGCGGCTTCCTGCGGATCGTCCGCCTCGACGACTCGGATCTCCACCCGCCCTTCGCCGTGCAGGTGTTGGCGCGGCTCCCCGCCCTCGTCCGCGATCCGGGTGCGCAGCGCTTCGTGGCGGACGAGGAGCGCCGTGAGCGCGTCCGTCAGCCGGGGCAGGTCCACCGGGGTGCCCCGGTCGGCGAGCGGCAGGACGCGGCCGATGTTGAAGTAGTGGTCGTTGGGCCGGGTGCGCCCGATCGCGTGCCAGATCGCGCGCTGGCCCCAGGTCAGCGGGGCATCGCCGCTCCGGCCGCCCGCGAAGGCGAAGGACACGGTGGTGTGCGCCGTCGCTACCGTCGCCGCCGTCACTCGGTGCCCTCGGCGGCCAGCGCCCGCACTCGGGCGGTCAGGCCCGCGAGACCTTCGGTGTACAGGGCCCGGTCGCCGAGGTCGATGAGGACGCCGTACTCCGACTCCAGGCTGTCGGCGAGCCGCAGCAGCGACAGCGAGCTGACGCCGAGCGCGGCCAGGGGTTCGGTGGAGTCCATGAGCTCCGCGGCGGCGAGCCGGCCGTCGGTGGCCCGTTCGACGAGCCGCGCGACGCTCGCCGGGGTGGGGGCGGGCGCGGTCACCGGGCGGCCTCGTCGGCGAGGCGGCGGCGCAGGCTCAGGGGGCGGATGTCCGGCCACACCCGGTCGACGTGCGCGACGCATTCCTCCTCGGTGCCGGTGAAGCCCTCCGCCCGCCAGCCCGCGGGCAGTTCGGCGCCCTCCGGCCAGAGGGCGTGCTGCTCCTCGTCGTTGACGGCCACGAGGTAGCGGCTGGGTTCGGTCATGGTGCTACTCCTTGCGCAGTGCGGTGACGGCGGCGGCGATGCCGCGCACGGTGGGGGCGTCGAAGAAGACGTCGAACGGGAGGTCCACGCCCAGGGTGCGGTGGATGCGGGCGGCGATGGCGGTGATGGTCAGGGAGTGGCCGCCGAGGTCGAACAGGTCCTCGTCGCAGCCGAGATCGTCCAGCTCCAGGACCTCGCGCCAGATCGCGAGCACCGCTTCGGTGGTGGGGTCGGATCCGGTCTCCGCGCCGCCGCCCGCCGCGGGTCCGCGCGCGGGGACCGGCTCGGGAAGCGCGGCCCGGTCCAGCTTGCCGTTGGGGGTGAGCGGGAACGCCTCCAGCACCGTGTACGTGGCGGGGACGGCGGCGGCGGGGAGTGCGGCGGCGAGGTGGGCGTGCAGCTCCTGGGCCGTGGGCGCCGGGCCGGCCGGGATGACGTAGGCGCTCAGCCTGCGCTCGCCGTCCGCGCCGTGCACCGCGGCTGCGGCCTGCGCGACCGAGGGGTGCGAAGCCAGCCGGGCTTCGATCTCGCCCAGTTCGATCCGGTGGCCACGCACCTTGACCTGGTTGTCCGAGCGGCCGATGCAGACGAGGCCTCCGTCGGGCAGCCGCCGCACGAGGTCTCCGGTGCGGTAGAGGCGCGCGCCCGCGGGCCCGTACGGGTCGGGGACGAACCGCGTGGCCGTCAGGCCGGGGCGGTGCCGGTAGCCGTGCGCCAGACCGGCGCCGCCGAGGTAGAGCTCGCCGGGCAGTCCGTACGGGACCGGGCGCAGCCGGGCGTCCAGGATGTAGGCGCGGGTGTTGGCGAGCGGTTCGCCGATGAGGACCTGGCCGTCGGCTCCCACGGCGGGTTCCGCGAGGGTGGACCAGATGGTGGTCTCGGTCGGGCCGTAGACGTTCACCACTCGTTTGCCGACGGTGCCCAGCTCCTCGGCCAGCGCGGGTGGCAGCGCCTCGCCGCCGGACAGTGCGGTGAGTCCGGCCGCGTCGTCGCCGAGCCCCGCGTCGAGCAGCAGCCGCCACCCGCTGGGCGTGGCCTGGACATGTGTGACCCGGTGGCGATCGATGAGCCCGAGCAGCGCGGGCCCGTCGCGGTGGCCGCCTTCCGGTACCAGGACGACGCGCCCGCCGCTGATGAGGGGCAGCAGGAGTTCGACCGCCGAGATGTCGAAGGACAGCGAGGTGAGCCCGAGCCAGCGGTCGTCGGGGCCGGAGCCCAGGTGGTCGCGCAGCGCGCCCAGGACGTTGGCGAGCGCCGAGTGCGGCACCTCGACACCCTTGGGGCGTCCGGTCGAGCCGGAGGTGTAGAGCACGTACGCGGGGTGGGCGGGCGTTGGGCCCGGGGGCAGCGCCGGGGTGTCCGGGCCGACGGGTGCCAGCGCCGCCGGGGTGAGGTCGCCGGGGCCCTCGGGGCGTGTGGTGACGCGCAGCGCGAGGCGGGAGTCGGCCCTGAGGAACGCCAGCCGCTCGGCCGGGTGGTCGGGGTCGAGCGGCAGGTGGACGGAGCCGAGGACCAGCGAGGCGAGGAGGGCCACCAACTGGTCGCGGCCGCGCGGCAGTTCGATGCCGACGAGGGTGCCGGGGCCCGCGCCGTGCCTGCCCAGCGCGGCGGCCGCGTGTGCGACCAGGGCGGACAGTTCCCGGTAGGTCAGGGTCTCGTCGCCGCAGACGACGGCGGTCGCGTGGGGATGGGCGGCCACCGCCTCGGCGAACAGCGAGGGCACCGTGCGCCGGGTGAGTTCGGGCCGCGGACTCGGCGCTGCCAATTGCGCGGACCGTTCACCGGGTGTCAGCAGCGGCAGATCGCCGACCGGGGTGTCGGGCCTGGCCAGTACGCCGTCGAGGAGGGCCGTCCAGTGGTCCGCGATCCGTCGCGCGCCGTCGGCGGTGAGCGCCGCCGCGCGGAACTGGAGGCTCGCCTCCACCTCCGTACCCGAGTCGACGAGCTGGAGGTGCGCCAGGTTGCGCGCGGTGCCGCAGAAGCCGAGCCAGCGGACCTCGGCGCGGACCTCGGCACCGAAGTCGGGGCGCGGTCGCTCAGGGCGCCGCCGGTAGCTGAGGGAGAGCGGGGTCAGCGCGGTGCGCGGGGTCAGTCCGCGTACGGAACGGCCGAGCGGGACGGCCCGGTGCCGGTACAGGGCGCGCAGTCCGGCACGCACCGTCCGGGACCAGGACGCGAAGGGTGCGTCCAGGTCGGCGGTGGTGAAGAGGGGCAGCTCGTTGACGGCCAGCCCCACGCCCGTGGCCGTGCCGGGCGTACGGAGCGACAGCTCGATGGCCGTGACGGGGGCGGCCTCGCCGTAGCGGGCGAGCAGCGCGTGCCAGGACGCGGTGAGCAGTTCGAAGCGGGTGAGCCCGAGCCGTTCGGCCGTGGCGCCCAGCTGCGCGGCCCGCTCGGGGCCGAGGCTCCACGTGATCTCCGCGCCCGGCGCGGGGGCGGTCCCAGCCACCGAGGAGACCGCGAGCCCCGGCAGCACGGGAGCGGCCGGGTCGCGCCAGCGGGTGGCCCAGTACGCCTCGGCGTCCGCGAGGGCGTCGGGGGACGGTGCGGCGGCCGGCTGCGGGGCGGCCGGAGCCGGTGGCCCGCCCCGGTAGGCGGTGGCCAGGTCGTCGACCAGCCGGTCCTTGGACTCGCCGTCGAAGACGAGGTGATGGGCGGTCAGGACCAGGACGTGCCGGACCGGGGACAGCCGCAGGAGCGCGAAGCGGTGCAGCGGGCCGTGGGCGAGGTCGAAGGGCTGGGCCCGTTCCCGGGCGAGCAGCGCGTCGAGTGTGCCGTCGGTGCACTCGACCGTGCGCGGGTGCCCGGGTCCGGGGCCGGGCCGGGGGGTGCCGTCCGCGGCGAACACCGTGGTGAGGGCCGGGTGCTGGGCGGCGACGGCGGCGCAGGCCCGGTCCAGGCGGCTGGTGTCGAGCGGGCCGTCGAGACGCACGGCCAGGGTCAGGTGATAGGCGGAAGCGGTGTCCAGGGTGCGTTCGGTGAGCCAGACGCCGTGCTGGGCGGAGCTGAGGGTCGCGTTCACAGGATGGCCTCGGGGTGGTCTTGGGCGAGGATGCGGCGCAGTTCGCGTTTGAGGACCTTGCCGGCCTCGTTGCGCGGCAGGGTGTCGTGGAACAGCACGGTGGCCGGCAGTTCGTGGACGGCCAGCAGGTCGAGCAGGAAGGCCCGCAGGGCGGTGGTGGTCAGACCGTCGTCGGCGACGACCACGGCGGCGACGACGCTTCCCAGGACCGGGTGCGGCACTCCGAGGGCGGCGGCGTCCCGGACCAGCGGGTGGGCGTGCAGGGCGTTCTCGACCTGGAGGGTGGAAACCTTGTGGGCGCCCGACTTGACGACGTCCCGCTCCCGGTCGAGCAAGTGGAGGAAGCCCTCCTCGTCCACGCGGCCCAGGTCGCCCATGCGTATCCAGCGCCCCTGGAAGACCTCGTCGTCCGCCTCACCCACGTACGCCCGCGGAGCCGCCGCCGATCGCAGCCACAGCTCTCCCGGCCGCCCCGTGGGAAGCGGCTCTCCCCCGGGTGTGGTCACCCGCAGATCGGCCAGGGAGGCGGGGCGGCCGGGCGAGTCCGGGCGGGCTGGGTCGAAGAGCAGGGTGACCTGGGCGGGGGCGGCTTCGGTGGAGGTGTAGTAGTTGACGATCTGCGCCTTCGGGAAGGCCCGGACGAGTCCGAGCGCGACCGGCTGAGGGAGGGCGGCGGCCGTGGAACCCACCAGGCGCACGGCGTCGCGCGCACCCGACGACCCCGCGTCGGTGAGCGCGGCGGACGCCAGCAGTTCGATCGCCATGGCCGGTACGAGGAACACGCTGCCGATGTCGTGCTCCGAGAGCAGGCGCAGGAAGCGGGCCGGGGTGAACTGCGGGGCCGTGACACAGGTGGCGTACGCGTTCAGCGCGTTGACCAGCATGGTCTGCCCGGCGTTCGTGCCGACGGGGAAGGCGTGCAGGAAGGCGGACGAGTGACGCAGCGGCCGCCTGCGCTCGTCCAGGGTGCAGCCGTACGCCAGGTTGGCGTGCCGGGCTCCTACCGCCTTCGGGGTGCCGGTGGTGCCGGAGGTGTAGAGGATCTGGGCGAGGTCACCGGGGGCGGGCTCGGGCAGGTCGGGCCCGGAGGGATGACCGTCGGCATCCGCCTCCGTCAGCACGGTGGTGCCCTCCGGCAGCGCGGGCGGGGCGTCCCCCGTCCCGTGCAGCAGGAAGCGGGCCCGCGTGTCCGCGAGCACATGGGCGGTGGTGGCGGGCGCCGTCCGGTCGGACAGCGGCACGGCCACCCCGCCCGCCCGCAGCACCGCGAGGAAGGCGACGGCGTATTCGGTCCACCGGGCCGTGCCGTGGTGCAGCACCACGCGGTCCCCGGGCCGCACCCCGGCGGAGCGCAGCGCGCAGGCGTACGCCCCCGACCGGGCGTGCCAGGACGCGAAGTCGAGCCGTTCGCGGCCGGTGACCAGGGCGGTGCGCTCGCCATGGGCGGCGGCCCGGTGGGCGAGCAGGGCGGGCAGTGTGGTGGCCGCTGCCGGTGTCATGTCCGGCTCTCCTTCGCGCGGCGGGCGGCGGCGATACGGGCGCGCTCGCGCAGACCGACCAGATCGTCCGGCTCGGCCTCGGGCACGTCCCGGTCGAAGCGCGCCAGCACCGGAAGGCGCAGGCCGAGCGCGACCAGGCCGAGCATGGCGCACCCGAACAGCACGTACATCAGGGCGATGCCGCGCCCGGGTCCGGTGCCGATCAAGGGGCCGAAGACGGGGGCGAGCGCCCCGCCGGGCTCCATCAGGGGCCCCAGCACCGAGGAGCCGAGCGGGGCGATGATCCCGTGGCCCAGCGGCAGGGTGGACCAGGCGACGAGGGTGTTCAGGGCGAAGACGCGGCCGTGGAAGCGCTGCGGGACCTTGACCTGGACGATCGTGGAGTAGACGCCGTTGACGAGGGAGAGCGCGAACGACATGCCGAAGGCTCCGGCGGCGATCACCCAGAGACCGGCGTGCAGCCCGGTGAGGGCCCCGGCCAGGGCGAGCAGTGCGGCGAGGCCGAGCATGCCGCGCAGCCGGTGGCGCCGGGGGCCGCCCCAGAACCCCATGACGACCCCGCCCAGGATCGCGCCCGCGCCGCCCGCCATCGCGACCCGCGCCGCGCCCTGGAGGTCGTCGAAGGCGAGGACCAGCGGGGTGATGAGCAGGAAGAGCGGGGAGAGGAAGAGGTTCAGCCCGGCGAACCACAGCAGCATCGCCCGGAAGCCCCGGTTGCGCCAGGAATGGGCGAAGCCGTGCCGGATCTCGGAGACGAGGGACTCGCGCCGGGTCCACGGCAGCGTCCGGGGGAACTTGACCGCGAGCAGGACGCCGATGGCCAGGACGTAGCTGGCCACGTCGATGACGAGGATGCCGCCCAGACCGATTGCGGCCATCAGCGCGACGGCCACCAGCGGCACGACGAACTGGGCGGTGCCGAACGCGAGTTGGACGATGCCGTTGGCGTGGCCGAGATACTGCTTGGGTACCAGCTGCGGGACCGCCGAGGCGTAGGCGAGCCGTTGGAAGGTCAGGGCGAGGGAGAGCACGCCCAGCAGGACGTACACCTCCCAGGAGTGCAGGTTCCCGGTGAGGAGCAGGGCCAGGAGGCCGGCCTGCGTGGTGCAGGCGGTGAGGTCGCCCGCGAGGAGTACGGTGCGCCGGTCCAGCCGGTCGACGAGGGCGCCCGCCAGCGGGCCGACGAGGATGCCGGGGACCATGGCGATCACCGCGTAGAGCGCGTACCGGGTGAGGGAGCCGGTGTTCAGCAGGATCCAGAGCGGCAGCGCGAATTCGGTCAGCGCCGAACCGGTGATGGAGACCAGCTGCCCGCTCGCGACCGCGAGGAACCGTCGCATGCTGGGTTCGGGCCCGGCGTCGGACTCCGCTTCCTCGGCGGGGGTTTCCCTGCCGGACTCCTCGGCAGCCGTCACCGGCCCGGTGTCCCCGTGGAACCACCACGAGTTCCGCGGATCGCGGGCGGGCAGTTCGTCGGTCACGCCGTCGCACACCGCGGGGTGCACGGTGGTCACCGCCTCGGCGACCTCGGTGGCCCGGTACTTGAGGAAGAAGTGGCCGCCCTGGTCGAGCACGGCGACGGCGGAGCGCTCGGCCAGCAGCAGCCACTCGCGGTAGCGCTCCTGGTAGAAGTCGGCCGCCGGGTCCTGGTCGCCGATCAGGCAGATGAGCGGGGCGCGCAGCCGTGGCGCGCCGGCGGCCACGTCGGCGATGGCGCGGGTGAAGTAGTCCTCGGCGGCCTGGGTGTCCCTGCGCATGTTGCCGATGATGAAGGCCGCCTGCTCCTTGTCGAGGTCGGAGGTGTTCACCCCGAGCCCGATGAGCCAGTTCGCGTAGACCCGGTCGCCGAGCAGCGGTTCGAGTGAGGCGACGCGGCTCAGTGCGTTGAGCACCCGGCTGCGGGGCCGGGCGAAGGGGAACTGGGCTCCTGCGTAGACCGCCTCCAGCGGGTGCCCGGCGGCTTCCAGCAGCCGGGAGACGGAAATCGCCAGGGCCGTGCCGACCGCGCAGTGCCCGTAGACCACGACGGGCCCCTCGGTCCGCTCCCGTACCTCTGCCGCGATGCGCTCGGCGAGTTCGTCGAACGGCACGGACTCCTCGGTGACACCGACGTCGTGGCCCGGTACGGCGACCGCCCACAGCTCGGTGTCGGCGGGCAGTGCGTCGGCGACGGGCTGGTAGACGACGGGGCTGCCGCCGCCGTACGGCACGCAGACGAAGGTGCGGGTGCGGTGGGCGGCGGACACGGGCGGGGTGAGCCGGTGCAGCAGCGGCCTCGGGGAGTCGTCGCTCTCGTCCCGGGAGGCGACGGCGGCCAGGTCGCGGACGGTGCGGTGGGTGAAGAGGTCCATGACGCTGACGGGCCGGGCGCCCGCCTCGGTCAGCCGGGCGCGGGCCCTCGCGACGACCTGGGTGGCCAGGAGCGAGTGGCCGCCGATGTCGAAGAAGTCCTCGTCCGTGCCGACCTCCGTCAGCCCGAGCACCTCGCCCCAGATCCCGGCGAGCAGGCGTTCCACCTCGGTGGCGGGCCGGGTCGCGCCGGACGACCGCCGCAGCTGCGGCGCGGGCAGGGCACGGCGGTCGAGCTTCCCGTTGGGGGTGAGCGGCAGGGCGGGGACGACGGCGACCACCGAGGGCACCTGGTGTTCGGGGAGCACCCGCTTGAGCGCCGTACGCAGCCGGACCGGATCGGGCTCGTCCGGGCCGGCGGCCACGACGTATCCGACGAGGCGCTGGTCGCCGGGCCGGTCCTCGCGCAGGACGACAGCCGCGTCGGCTACGTGGGGCTGGGCGCGCAGCGCGGCCTCGGTCTCGCCGGGCTCGATGCGCAGCCCGCGCAGCTTGATCTGCGCGTCGACGCGGCCGAGGTGCTGGAGGGTGCCGTCCGGGAGGCGGCGGGCCAGGTCCCCGGTGCGGTAGAGGCGCGAGCCGGGCGGACCGTACGGGTCGGGCACGAACCGGGCCGCGGTCCGGCCGGGCCTGCGGTGGTAGCCGAGGGCCACGGCGGTGCCGCCGATGTGCAGTTCACCGGGGGCCCCGGGCGGCACGGGGCGCAGGGCGGCGTCCAGCACGTACAGCCGGGTGTTGTCGATGGGCCGTCCGATCGGCACCGTCTCCAGGGGGCCGGCGCACTCCCACGAGGAGACGTCGACCGCCGCCTCCGTCGGTCCATACAGGTTGGCGAGGGCGCAGTGCGGCAGCCGGCCGGTCAGTTCGCGGGCCGTGTCGGGCGGCAGGGCCTCGCCGCTGCTGATCACGCGGCGCAGCGTCGTGCACCGTTCGACGCCCTCCTCGGCGAGGAAGACGGTCAGCATGGCGGGCACGAAGTGCGCGACGGTGACACCCGCGGTGGCGATGAGGTCGAGCAGATAGCCGGCGTCCTTCTGCCCGCCGGGCTTGGCGAGGACGATGCGCGCACCGGTGGTCAGGGGCCAGAAGAACTCCCACACCGATACGTCGAAGCCGACGGGGGTCTTCTGCAGGACGGCGTCGTCGGGGCCCAGGCGGTAGGTGTCCTGCATCCACTGGAGGCGGTTGGCGATGGCCCGGTGGGTGTTGGGCACGCCCTTCGGGCGGCCGGTGGAGCCGGAGGTGTAGATGAGGTAGGCGGGGTCGTCGGGGGTGGGTCCGGCCGGACCGCGGCGCGAGCGGGGCGGTTCCTCGGGGTCGTCCAGCAGCATGATCTGCGCGGTGCAGCCGTGCGGGGTGGGCAGTCCGCGCTGCGTGAGCAGGACGGGCGCGTCGCTGTCGGCGAGGAGGAAGGCGAGGCGTTCGGCGGGGTAGCCGGGTTCCAGCGGGGCGTAGGCCGCGCCCGTGCGCAGGATGCCGAGCAGGCCGGCGACGAGTTCGGGTGAGCGCTCCGAGCAGATGGCGACGAGGCCGCCCGGACCGATGCCCTCGGCGGCCAGCCGGGCGGCGATCCGGTCGGCCCGCTCGTCGAGCTGCCGGTAGGTGAGGGCGGGCCGGCCCTCGACGGCGACGGCGACCGCGTCGGGGGTCCGGGCGATCTGCTCGGCCACCAGGGCGGTGAGGGTGGTGGGCGGACGGTCCACAGCGGTGTCGTTGTACCGCTCGGTCTCGGTCTCGTGCTCCTCCGGGGTGGGCCCGGCGAGGCCGGAGAGCGGAGTCTCGGGGGCGGCCGCCACGGAGCGCAGGATCCTGCCGAGGTGATCGGCGAGGCGTCCGATGTCGGCGGGGTCGAAGAGGTCGGTGTTGAAGTTGAAGGAGCCGTGCAGCCCGTCGGGCCACTCCTGGAGGAAGAGTTCGAGATCGAAGCGGGTGCCGCTGGCCCGTACCCCGAAGGGCTCGGCGCTCAGGCCGCCCGCCGCCGTCGCGTCGCGCTGGGTGGCGTAGTTCTGTACGGCGAGCACGGCCTGGAAGACGGGCGGGCGCGAGACGTCGCGTGCCACCTTCAGCTCGCTGACCAGCTGCGCGAACGGCAGTTCCTGGTGCGCGTAGGCGTCCAGGCAGGTTTCGCGGGTGCGGCGCAGGAGCTCGGCGAATGACGGATCGCCCTCCAGCCGGGCCGGCAGCGCGATGACGTTGACGAACATGCCGACCAGGTCTTCGAGTTCCGGCTCGGTGCGTCCGGCGACAGGGGAACCGACGGCGAAGTCGCGCTGGCCGCTGAAGCGGGCGAGGAGGATCTGGAAGGCGGCCAGGAGCACCATGTGGACGGTCGCGTCGTGGAGCCGGCCGAGCGCCGTGAGCCGGTCGAGCAGGGCGCGGTCGACGAAGAACGCGTACCCGGCGCCCTCGAAGGTCTGGCGGGGCGGGCGGGGGCGGGAGAAGGCGAGCTCCAGCGGTTCGATCCCGGCGAGTTCGCCGGACCAGTGGGCGACCTCGGCCGCGAGCCGTTCACCGCTCAGCTGCTCGCGCTGCCACAGCGCGAAGTCCCCGTACTGCACAGCCAGTTCGGGCAGCGGATCGGGCTCGCCCGCGACACCGGCGGCGTAGTGGCGCAGCACATCGCCGAGCAGGACCTCGCTGGACCAGCCGTCGCTGACGCTGTGGTGGACGACCAGGAGCAGGACGTGGTCGTCGGCGGCCAGCCGGATCAGCAGGGCCCGCAGCAGCGGGCCGCGCTCCAGGTCGAAGGGGACGGCGGACGCTTCGTCCACCAGGCGTTCGGCCTCGGCCGGTGACTCGGCCACGGCCTCGGTGAGGGCCGCCGGGCCGGGCGGGTCGATGACCAGCAGCGGGCGGCCGTCGTCGGTGGCCGGGTAGCGCGAGCGCAGCGTCTCGTGCCGGGCGACCGCCGCGTCCAGGGCGGCGCGCAGCTGGTCGGCGTCCAGCGGGCCGCGCAGCCGCCGGACCACCGGGATGTTGTACGCGGCGGTGCCCGGGGCGAACTGCTCCATGAACCAAAGGCGTTCCTGCGCGAACGAGAGCGGCACGGGCGTGTCCGGGTCCCGGCGCGGGATGGTGGCCCGGGCGGCGGGGCGCGCCGACAGGCGGCGGCGCAGCAGTTCCCGCTTCGCGGCCGAGAGGCGGGCGGCGGCTGGTTCCGCCGGGTGGGCGGTGTCGGCGCTCATGAGCGGGGCCGGCTTCCTTCCAGTGCGTCCTGCGCTGCCAACAGCTCTTCGGCGTCCGTGTCCGACAAGGCGTCGATCTCGGCCATCAGAGCGGCCTCCACGGCTTCGGCGAAGGCGGCGCAGGTGCGGTGGGTGAACAGGGTGCGCAGAGGGACGGCGAGGTCTACGGAGGCGCGGAGCCGGGCGATGACCCGCGTCGCGAGGAGTGAGTGGCCGCCCAGGTCGAAGAAGTCGTCGTCGGCGCCGACCGGACCCGAGCCCAGCACCTGGCGCCAGATGTCGGCGACGAGTTCCTCCGCCTCGGTCCTGGGCTCCACGAAGGCGGCCCGCACGAGGGACGCGGCCCCGGGGTCCGGCAAGGCCGCCCGGTCTACTTTGCCGTTGGGGGTGAGCGGCAGCCGGTCGAGCACGGCCCAGGCGCCGGGGACCAGGTGCGGGGGCAGCACGGCGGCCAGTTCCGCGCGCAGCCGGGCCGGGTCCGGCGCAGGCGCGTCCGGGGCCGGTACGACGTGGGCGACGAGCCGGTCGCCGCGGGCCTGGACCACGGCATCGGACACGCCGGGCAGGGCGGTGAGCGCGGCCTCGACCTCGCCGGGCTCGACCCGAAAGCCGCGCACCTTCACCTGGCCGTCGAGCCGGCCCAGGAATTCCAGCTGCCCGTCGGCCCGGCGCCGGACCCGGTCGCCGGTCCGGTAGCGACGGGCCCCCGGCGGTCCGTCCGGGTCGGGCACAAAAGCGCGGGCGGTGGCCCCGGGGCGGCCCAGGTAGCCGTCGGCGACCCCGGCCCCGCCGATGACCAGTTCGCCTGGGGTGCCGGGCGGGACGGGTGTGCCGTGGCGGTCCAGCACGGCCAGGGTGGTCGCGCCGATCGGGCGGCCGATGGGCGGCCTGCGCAGCCCGTCCGGCGCGCCGAGCTCCGCCGTGGTGGCGATGACCGTGGTCTCCGTCGGGCCGTAGGAGTTCACCAGCCGCACGGTGTCGCCGAACCGGGCCCGCCACGCGGCGACCGCCTCGGCGCGCACCTGGTCGGCGCCCAGGATCACCAGGCGCAGCGTGTCCGGCCACGGGGTTTCGTCGAGGTCGGCGACGAGGTGGTGCCAGTAGGGGGTGGGCAGGTCCAGGACGGTGACCCCCGCCGCGTACGGCTCGGCCAGCTGGTCGCCGAGGGCCGCTCCGGGGCGGGCGGTGACGAGGACCGCGCCGGACGCCAGGGCCGGGAAGATCTCCTCGGCGCTGGTGTCGAAGGAGAGCGAGGCGCTGTGCAGGACCCGGTCGCTCTCGCCGAGGCCGTAGCCCTGACGCATCCAGGCGACCCGAGCGGCGAGCGCGCGGTGCGGTACGAGGACGCCCTTGGGCGTGCCGGTGGAGCCCGAGGTGTAGATGACGTACGCGGGATCGTCCGGGCCGGGCCCGGTGGCGGGGTCGGGAAGCGGGCCGGCCTCGGTGCCGGGTCCGGGAGGCGGGCCGGACGGGTGGCTGGGGGCGGCGGACAGGACGGGGACATCGGCGATGAGGCCCGGGACCGGCGCGCCGTCCTCGGTCAGCAGGACCGCTGCCCCGCTGTCCCGGAGCATGAAGTCGAGCCGTCCGGCGGGGTATTCCGGGTCCAGTGCGAGGAAGCCCGCGCCGACGCGCCAGGCGGCGAGCATCACCACGACCGGCCGCGGTCCCCGGGGCAGGCAGAACGCGACGAGGTCGCCGCGGCGGACCCCGGCGGCCAGGAGCCGGGCGGCCAGGGCGCGGGAGGCGTCGGCGAGTTGTCCGCGCGTGAGGCTTTCCCCGGGGCCGACGAGGGCCGGGGCATCGGCGGCCCGGGCCATCCGGTCGATCGCGGCGAGGACCGTCGGGGGGTGCTCCGGCAGCGCGGGCCCCGCCGCCTCGTCCCGTAGCAGCGCCGACTCCCCCTCGTCCAGCAGGGGCAGCAGGTGCACGGGCGTGTCGGGCTCCTCCAGGGCGGCGCGCAGCAGGATCTCGAAGCGGGCGGCGAACCGGGCCACCTCCGGCGCGTCCAGGAGATCGGTGCGGTAGCCGAAGACCGCGTGCAGGTCGTCACCGTCCGGGCGGACGTCCAGGCTCAGTTCGAACTTGGCGGCGGTGTGGCCGCCGTCGCCCTCGGCGCAGAGGAGGTCCGCGAAACGGTGCTCGCCCAGGTCGCCGCCGCTCTGGGTGTGTACGGTCAGCAGCGTCTGGAAGACGGGCGTGCGTCCGGTGTCCCGGTCGTGCCGCAATTCCTCGGTGAGCCGTTCGAACGGGACGCGGCCGTGCGTCAGGGCGCGGAGCCAGTCGCCCCGGATCTGCCGCAGCAGGGCATCGAAGGAGCGGGTTCCGGAGAAGTCGGCGCGCAGGACGAGGGTCGAGGAGAAGTAGCCGACGGTCCGCTCGCTGTCGACCGTCGTGCGCGCGGCGGTGGGCACGCCCACGCAGAAGTCGTCCTGGCCCGTGCAGCGGTGGAGGAGGACCTGATAGGCCGCGGCGATCACCATGAAGGGGGTGAACCGGCGGGCACGGGCGAAGCGCTCCACCGCCCCGCCCAGACCGCGCAGGACTTGGGTGCGATAGGCGCCCCGGCTGGTCGGAACGGAAGGCCGGGGGCGCTCGGCGGGGAGCGCCAGGGGCTGGGCACCGTCGAGCAGCCGGCGCCAGTGGTCGAGGGCCGCGGCGGCCTCCGGGCCGTCCAGCCAGGCGCGCTCCGCGGCGGCGTGCGCCAGGTAGGAGGGCGGATCCTCCAGGGCGGCCCCGTCGCCTGCGCGGAACGTCGAGTAGAGCGCGGCGAGTTCGGAGCGCAGCAGGCCGAGCGACCAGCCGTCGGCGACGATGTGGTGCACGACCAGACAGAAAGTGTACGTGTCCTCCCCGGTCCGCAGCAGTGCGGCACGCAGCAGCGGCCCGTCCGCCAGGTCGAACGGCCGATTGGTGAACTCCCCTGTCCTTGCGGCGGTTTCAGCCTCCGCGCACCCCCGCAGATCATGGCTGTCCCATGGAACCGGGGCCGGTGGATCCACCACGACGTACGGGCGGCCATCGACGGCGGGGAAACGGCTGCGCAGCGCCTCGTGCCGGGCCGCCACGGCGTCCAGCGCCGCGCCGAGGGCGTCCGCCGAGAGAGCGCCGGTGAACCGGAGCACGAGCGGAATGTTGTACGCCGGGTCCCCCGGCTCGAACTGGTCCAGGAACCAGAGGCGTTCCTGCCCGACGGAGAGGACGGCCTCGGCGGGGGCCTGGGCCTCCGACCCGGACGTCGGGGAGTAGGGCCGCTGGCTGGAATCGGGCATGACGCTCCTGGGGGCCGGGTCGTGGCGGTCCGGCCGCCTGGCTGAAACCGTATGCATGCACGGCCCGTGCGGGTGACGCGTGAGGAGGGAGGGACAGCTGCCCCGGGAGGGTGCCGTGATGCCGCAAATGCTAGAGAGCGACCGAACGACGGGTCAATGGTCTGGACCAAATTGCTGTGGGTCCCGCTCAAACACCCTGCGGCCCGGATCAGGGGAAAACGGCCGAAACCTGCCCCTGCGCCCGCCCGTTCGGCCTCCCGGCCCGGCCCGCCAGGACGAGCGGTCCGCAGTCCCCCGCGCCCGCGCCGCAGACGCGACCGGGCTGTGGTGTCACGAGGTACGACACCACAGCCCGGTGTGCGGATTCAGGAGGTACGCAGCCAGACGCTGGTGTCGACGGGCAGCACGCCCTGGCCCAGCGGCTGGGAGGAGACGAGTACCTGGGCGCCGTCCGGGAGTTGTACGGGGGTGGCGGAGAGGTTGACGATGCAGGTGAAGTTCTCACCGCGGGTGAAGGCGAGGACGTCGGGTGCGTAGTCGAGCCACTGCATGGGCCCGTCCCCCAGGGCGGGCTCGGCCGCGCGGCGGGCGAGGGCCTGGCGGTAGAGGGTGAGCATGGAATGGGGGTCGGCGTCCTGAGCGGCCGCGGTCAGCCGCGCCCAGGTCGCGGGCTGCGGGAGCCAGGGGGATGCGGCGCCGTCGGGGCTGAAGCCGTAGGGCTCGGTGGTGCCGTTCCAGGGCAGCGGGACGCGGCAGCCGTCGCGGCCGGGATCCTCTCCGTTCGTACGGTGGTAGATGGGGTCGTCACGGCGGTGGGCGGGGATGTCCTCGACCTCGGGCAGGCCCAGTTCCTCGCCCTGGTAGATGTAGACGGCGCCGGGCAGCGCCATGGTGAGCAGGGCTGCGGCGCGGGCGCGGCGGCGGCCGAGGTCTTCGTCGACGACGGGGTTGTACTGGCGGATACCGGCGGCGGTGCTGGTGTCGGGGCGGCCGTAGCGGGTGACGTGGCGGGTGACGTCGTGGTTGGAGAGCACCCAGGTGCTGGGGGCCCCGACGCCGACGTGGGCGGCCAGGGTCTGGTCGATGACGGTACGCAGAGCGGTGGGGTCCCAGCTGCACCCGAGGAAGTCGAAGTTGAAGGCCGAGTGGAGTTCGTCGGCGCGCAGGTACCGGGCGAAGCGGTCGGGGTCGGCGAGCCAGACCTCCCCGATCAGCGCGCGGGGCTCGGGGTAGGAGTCGGCGACGGCGCGCCAGCCGCGGTAGATGTCGTGGTTCTCGTCGAGATCGACGTACGGGTGGGGGTCGGGGAAGACGCTGTGGTCGTAGTCGGGCAGGTCCGGGTCCTTGCTGCACATGGCGGCGGAGTCGACGCGGATGCCGTCGACTCCGCGGTCGAACCAGAAGCGGAGGATGTCTTCGTACTCGGCGCGCACGAGAGGGTTGCGCCAGTTGAGGTCGGGCTGTTCGGGGGCGAACAGGTGCAGGTACCACTGGCCGTCGGGCACACGGGTCCAGGCGGAGCCGCCGAAGATGGACTGCCATGCGTTGGGAGGCAGTTCGCCGTTGCCGCCGCGGCCTTCACGGAACCAGAACAGTTCGCGTTCGGGTGAGCCGGGCTCGGCGTCGAGGGCAGCGGTGAACCAGGCGTGTTCGTTGGAGACGTGGTTGGGCACGACGTCGACGATGATGCGGATGTCGCGTTCGTGGGCTTCGCCGATGAGCTTCTCGGCTTCGGCGAGGGTGCCGAAGCGCGGGTCGATCCGGCGGAAGTCGGTGACGTCGTAGCCGGCGTCCGCCATGGGCGTCAGATACCAGGGAGAGAACCAGATGGCTTCGATGCCGAGGCGCTGGAGGTAGTCGAGTCTGGAGCGCACGCCCGCCAGGTCGCCGATGCCGTCGCCGTTGCCGTCGGCGAAGCTGCGCGGGTAGACCTGGTAGATGGCTGCGTGACGCCACCAGTCGGTGGTGCGCGGGGTCATGGTGCCTGCCTTCGTATGTGGTGCGAACAGTGCGTGGGCCCGGCCGGCGGGGACTTGGGCCGGGCCCACGGGTCTTCGGGGTAGGGGGAAACCGCGGGCCGGGCCGGTCAGGGAGGCAACCCGGACCCGCGGTCGGTTCGGGTTACCAGCCGGAGTTGCCGCTGCCGCGCTGGATGGTGAAGCCGCCGGTCATGTTGAGGGGTGCCTCGGCGGTTGCGGTGATCTTGGTGTTGGAGAAGGTGCCCTTGCCGCCGGCGTTGCCCTCGATGCCGTTGGCTCCGGTCTTGTCGATGGTCAGCCCGTCCACGCGCAGGTCGGAGACCTGCTTCTCCCAGGAGATGAGCAGTCCGCTGTAGGTGGAGTCCTCGACGGTGTTGTTCTGCAGGACGACGGGCTGGGTGATGTCGTGCTGGTCGGCGTACACCCACAGGGCGCCGAGCTTGGTGTTCCAGTTCACTTCCATGCTGCCGGTGCGGCGCAGGAGGTTGCCGGAGACGGTGGTGGTGCCGCTGAACGGTTCGCCGAACCGGGTGGAGACGGTGATGCCCGCGGCGGCGACGACGGTGTCGGAGATGAGGTTGTTCTCGACGCTGTTGCCGTTTCCGCCGTAGACGGCGGCGCCGTTGGCGAGGGACGGCAACTGGACGGTGTTGTTGCGGAAGGCGCTGTTGGTGACCGCGGCGCCGTCCGACCACATGGCCAGGGCGTCGTCCCCGGTGCCGCGGATGCTGCTGTTGGAGACGACTGTGTCCTTCACCGCGCCGTGCAGGTTGACGCCGTCGGCGTAGGTGTTGCGGATGCGCAGATCACTGGCCTTGAGGCCGGTGGTCGGGCTGGAGATCCAGAGGCCGACCTTGGTGTGCTGGATCCAGACATTCTTGATGACGGACCCAGTGCCGAAGTCGCCCTCGATGGCGGCCTGGCCGCCGGCGTCGTCACGGACGGTGTTCTCACCATCGATCATGAGGTTCTCGATGGTGCTGGTGCCGCCCTGCCCGAACAGGCCTCCCTTGAGGCCGGTGCCGCGCAGCACGGTG
Organism: Streptomyces sp. CB01249; assembly: GCF_001905735.1. Classification (GTDB taxonomy): domain Bacteria; phylum Actinomycetota; class Actinomycetes; order Streptomycetales; family Streptomycetaceae; genus Streptomyces. Next base: position 1,849,290 of record NZ_LISW01000001.1, on the reverse strand, counting down.
TGCCACACACCCGCGCCGCGCAGCTTCACGCCGGAGAGGTTGATGTGGTCGGAGATCTTGTAGGTGCCGGCCGGGAGGAACAGGCCCTTGCCCTGGTTCTTGGCCGTGTTGAGAGCGTTGTTGAGGGCTGCGGTGACGTCCTGGCCGCCCGGTGTGACGCCGAGGTCCGCGGCCGAGACGTAGCCGCTGGGCAGGGTGGCGGCGGATCCGGTCTCCTCGGCCTCGATCAGATCGAGGGTGTAGGAGGCGGCGGTGTCGCCGGTGTCCTTCTGCAGGCGCAGGACGGTGCCGGCGGGCAGGGTCTGGCCGAAGGTGGCGCGGGTTTCGTCGAAGAAACGGTGGCCCTGCCCCTCGCCCGGGTTGTTGGTGTACGGGTAGGCGCCGTAGACCCAGGCGTAGCGGGAGGTGAGGTGGAGGTCGGGCAGGGCCTTGCCGTCGGCGTAGGCGCTGAGGGTGGCGTCGATGCCCTTGCCGTCGCTGCTGTCGGGCAGTGAGTAGCGCAGGTTGATGGCGTTGGCGGGCTTGGTGAGCTTGACCTCGACGTAGTCGCCGGTCTGGGTCAGCTTGACGGCCTGCCGACCGGATGCCTCCGAGGCCACGGTGAGGTAGGTGCGGTCGGGGCCGATGGCCGACCCCTTGAAGCTGCCGGCTTCGGCCTCGTACGTGGTGAACGGCAAGGTGGCACCTGCGCCACTCGGGTCCGGGTCGGTGGGATCGCCGGGGTCGGTCGGGGTGGTGGGGGTGGTGGCCTTCAGGTTGTCGATGTTGACGTTGCCGCTGTCGTTGTCGGTGAAGGCGAGCTTGACCGTGTTGGCGCTCTTGGCGTACGAAACCGGGACGTCGACGGTCGACCAGGAGTCCCAGCCGCTGGTGGCGGGCAGGGTGACCTGCGCGGTGCTGCTTCCCACGGTCAGGGTCAGCGTCTTGCTGGAGCCGGTGCCGTTGGCGTAGCGGATGGTGAGGCTGCCGGCCCCGTCGTAGGCGGACTGCACGCTGGTGGTGAGGGACGCGCGGCCCTTGTTGGCGTCGGTCAGTCCGCCGACGTAGCCGCTGCCGGTGTAACCCGCGTGCTCCTGCTGGCTGACCGCACCACCCGACAGAGTCGCCGACTCCGCCTCCAGCGTGGAGGGGTCCACGGGGGTCGGGTCGTCCGGCTGTGCCGGGGTGGTGGCCTTCAGGTTGTCGATGTTGACGTTGCCGCTGTCGTTGCTGGTGAAGGCGAGGGTGAGGGTGTTGGCGCCCTGCGTGAAGGTGACCGGCACGTCGATGGTGGACCAGCTCGCCCAGCCGCTGGTGGCGGGCAGAGTGATCTGCTGGGCCGCGCCGCCCGCGGTCAGGGTGAGCGTCTTGGACGATCCGGTTCCGTTGGCGTAGCGGACGGTGACCGTACCGGCGCCGGCGTAGGCGGACTGGAGGGTGGTCGCGATCGTGGCGCGGCCCTTGTTCCCGTCGGTCAGACCGCCGACGTACGCGCTGCCGGTGTATCCCGCGTGCTCCTGCTGGCTGACCGCCCCACCCGACAGCGTCGCCGACTCTGCCTCCAGCGTGGAGGTGGCGGCGTAGGCGGGTGCGGGGGTGGCCAGGCTGTAGGAGAGGGCGCCGGTGAGGGCCAGGAGCAGGGCTGCGGATATGGCGGCGGTGGGCTTCAGGGACTTGACGGTGCGGAGTTTCGACACGGCTGTGTGTCCTTCCGGGAGGGGGCTCGCCCTTGAAAGGTCGGTGGCTGGGGCGAACGGGGGTGGCCGGGCAGGTCTGCGGGGCCTGGGTGCGGGTTCGACGTGGGAGGAACGGAGCCCGATCGTGGTGGCGGCGGGCAGTGACCGAGGTGATGGCCGGGGCAGGGCTGTGCTGCGGTGATGGCCGCTGTCGAGAAGTGCCGCAGGCGTCGTGGGGGTGATGGGCTGCGGCACTCTGGGTACGCCGGGCTCGCCCGTGGTGGTACCGGCCGAGGGTCAGCCCTTGAGGCTGCCGGCGGTGAGGCCCGCGATGATGTGCCGCTGGAAGATCAGGAAGATCACCAGCAGGGGGATCGAGGCCATGACCATGCCGGCCAGGAGCTGGTTGGCGGGCATGAATTCGGCGAGTCGGTTGAGCGCGACGGTGATGGGCTGGCGTGCCGGGTCCGGGAGGACCAGGAGGGGCCAGAGGAAGTCCTTCCACACTCCGACGACGGCGAAGATGGAGACCACGGCCAGTACGGGCCGGGACAACGGCAGGACGACGGATACCAGGACGCGCAGGGGTCCCGCTCCGTCCATGCGCGCGGAGTCGAGCAGTTCGGCCGGAATCTGGTCGAAGAAGCGTTTCAGGATGAAGATGTTGAAGGCGTTCGCGCAGGCCGGCAGCCAGATCGCCCAGGGGGTGTTGATCAGGTTGGTGCCGAACAGCGGTACGTCGGTGACGGTCAGGTACGTCGGTACCAGCAGGGCGGATACGGGCAGCATCAGGGTGGCCAGCATCATGCCCAGGACGATGTTGCCCAGCGCGGGACGCAGCTTGGACAGGGCGTAGGCGGCGGACACGTCGACGAGGAGCTGGGTGAGCCAGGCGCCGGCGGCCAGGATCAGGGTGTTGAGGAAGTAGTGGCTCAGTCCGACGTTCGTCCATGCCTGGGAGTAGGACTCGGGGTGCCAGCTGTGCGGGACGAGGGTGGGGGTCGGGTCGGCCAGTTCCGAGGAGGATTTCAGTGCCCCACTGGCCATCCAGTAAAGGGGGAAGACGAAGGCGAGGGTGAAACCGAGGACGGTCGAGGACAGCACGAACCAGTAGAGGAAGCGGCCGGTGCGCCGGTTCATCTCCGCGGGGGCGATGAGGGTGCGTTCGGAGGAGTCGGACATGGTCGTTCCTTTCAGCCCTTGCTGCGGGTCAGCCGGAGGTACACCGCCGCGAAGAGGCCGAGGACGATGAAGAGCACCGTGCTCATGGCGCTGGCCATGCCGAAGTCGTTGTAGACGAACGCATAGCGGTAGAGCAGCAGCAGGACGGTCACGGTGGCGTCGTCGGGTCCGCCGCCGGTGAGCACGTACGGCTCGATGAAGACCTGCATGGTGCCGATGACCTGGAGCAGGAGGGTGATCATCAGGATGAACCGCATCTGCGGGATCGTCACGTGCCACAGCCGCTGTCGGATGGAGGCTCCGTCGAGTTCGGCTGCCTCGTAGAGCTCGCCGGGGATGGAGCCGAGTGCGGCGAGGTAGATGAGGGTGGTGGTGCCCATGTTCGCCCAGGTGGAGACCAGGACGAGGGAGATCATGGAGAGGTTCTCCGACTCGAGCCACTGCTGGGCCGGCAGGTGAAGGGTCTCCAGGACGTTGTTGAAGAGACCCGGGCCCGGGTCGTAGAACCAGCGCCACAGCAGCATGGTGACGATCGGCGGCAGCATGACCGGGAGGTAGACGGTCATCCGCAGGTAGGAACGTGCGTGGCGGAACTCGTTGAGGACGACCGCGGTGAGGAAGGGGGCGGCGAATCCGAAGACGAGGGCGAGGAGGGTGAAGTATCCGGTGTTCCTCCACGCGGTCACGAAGAGCGGGTCGTCGAAGAGCCGGCGGTAGTTGTCCCAGCCCACCCATGTGGCGGGCTGGGAGAAGGTGACCTGCTGGAAGCCGAGCAGCCAGCCGCGGATGATCGGGTACCAGGAGAAGAGTGCGAAGCAGAGCACGCCCGCGCCGAGGAAGCCGTAGGCAACAAGGTGCTCGCTGAGGCGGCGCCGACGCCTGCTCGGGTTGTGCATGCTCGCCTTCTGCGGCTCGGGAGGGGATACGGGTTCCCGGGTGAGAGTCGGAGCCGCCATGTCACTTGACCGTCGCGAGGATGGTGTCGACCTTCTTGGACGCGTCCTTGAGCAGCTGGTCGAGGTCGGCGTCCTTCTTGGTCAGGACCGCCTGCATGACGCCGTCCAGCACCGTGTAGATCTGCTGGGCGTTCGGCGGTTCGACCTTCTGGTCGAGGAGGTCGTTCCGCTCGGTGAACGGCTTGTAGTTCTTCTGCGGCACGTTGGCGTACTTCTGGTGGGCCCGTTCCTGCTTGTCTTCGGCCAGGCCGTTCAGGAGCCGGTCCAGCGGGAGGCCGATCGGGACGTCGTTGCCGGAGGCGCGCTTGTCCTCGAACTCGGTGCGGTCCGGGTTGAGGTACTTCCACAGGACCCACTCGATGCCGGCCTTGATCTTCTCCGGCGATGCCTTGGGGTTGAACATGAAGCCGTTGCCGCCGCCGAGGGTGGCCTTGCCGGGCATCGCGGCGACGCCGAATTCGCTGTACTTGCGCTCGAACTGCTTGACGATGGTGGGAATGTTGTCCGGCCCGGCCATGTACATGCCGAGCTTTCCGGAGCCCATCATCTTCTGCACGTCATCGATCTGCAGCAGCTGCCGCGTACCCATGGAGTTGTCGGTCCAGCGCATGTCGTGCAGCATCCGGAGCGCGTCGCGGCCGGCCTTGCTGTCGAAAGCCGCCTTCCACTTCCCGTCCCCGTCCTGGGCGGCGATGTCGCCGCCCATCGAGTAGACCCATGACGTGAAGTGCCAGCCGCCCTGGTTGTTCTTGCTGTAGTCGGCATAGCCGACGGTTCCCTCACCCAGCGCGGCGATCTTCTTGGCGGCCTTGCGGACCTCGTCCCAGGTCGTGGGCGGCTTGTCCGGGTCGAGTCCGGCCTTCTTGAACAGGTCCCGGTTGTAGACCAGACCGAGGGAGTACTGGCCGTTCGGCAGGCCGTACAGACCTCCGTCGGGCCCGCTGAACACCTTCAGGTACTCGGGCTTGATGTCCTTGATCCGCGGCAGGTCCTTGGTGTACTTCGTGATGTCCGCGCCCTGGCGACGCTGAATGAGACCCGCGGGGTCGGTGAAGTAGACGTAGTAGACGTCCTCCAGCTGTCCCCCGGCGAGCTTCGCGGAGAAGGTCTTGGGGTCCATCTGGCCCTCGCGGGCATCGATCCTGATCTTCGGGTGCTCCTTCTCGAAGGCCTTGACGTCCTCCTCGAAGTACTTCCGGTCCACCGGCTGGGTCTTGGGCGGCATGCCGTTCACCGAGATGGTGACCACGCCGCCCTCGCTGCCCGAGGAAGGGGAGCCGCCGCAGGCGGCAAGCCCTCCGGTAAGCACGCAGGCTATCCCCGCGCCGATGAACCTGCGGCGACTGCGCATTCCGCCCATGACTGATCTACCTTCCGTGGATGCACTGCGCCGACGCCCCGTCAACCGAAGCCCCGGCGGATACGCAGAAGGTAGAAGTCAGCCATGTAAAAAGTCAATGACATGTTGCAAAACATTGATTACTTCGGCTGTGACCTGCCGGAACTCGGCCTCGCGGTGGAGGACCGGACGATCAGCTCGGCCTGAAAGAGGGTCAGGCCCGGTACGGCCTGACGGCTGCGGATCTGCTCGTCGAGAGCCTCGATCGCGGCCTCGGCCATGGCGGCCACCGGCTGCCGGCACGTGGTCAGCGGCGGGTCGACCGCGCTCATGAACGCGGAGTCATCGAAGCCCACCACCGAGAGGTTTTCCGGCACCCCGAGCCCGCGCCTTCGGGCCCCCCGGATCGCCCCCAGCGCAAGGGTGTCGCTTCCGCAAACAACTGCGGTCACCCCCTGGTCGAGAAGATCAGAGATGGTGCGGGCGCCCGCCTCCAGGGCGAACAGGCTGTGGCCCACCCAGGACGCCCACCGCCCCCGCTCCACTCCCCTGGACTGCCAGAACTGCGCGAACCCGCGCAGCTTCCGTACGGACGGCACGTGGCCGCTCGGGCCGACCAGCAGCCCGATGCGCTCGTGCCCCATCCCTTCCAGATGAAGCATCGCCTGCTGAACGGCCTGTGTGTCGTCGGCGGCGATCTGGACCAGGTCCGCGTTCTCGTCGGCGACGTTCACCATCACCATCGGCACCTGCCGCTCCTTCAGCGCGGCCCCCTGTTCCGCTCCGACGTCCGCGTAGCTGGACCCGACGAACACGATCCCGCCTATGTTCTGCGCCAGCAGCATCTCGACGTAGTTGGCTTCGGAGACCCCATCTGCTGTACGAGTGCAAAGAACCGGCACATAGCCGCGCTTGTTCAAGCGCCCTGCCAACGCCTCCACGAACGAGGGGAAGACCGGGTTCTGGAGGTCGGGGACCACAACACCCACGAGAGGCGAACGCTCCGCGGCCGCGCCTGCCGGCCGCTTGAGGCCCAGAACGTCCAGCGCCCGCAGCACTCGCTCCCTGGTCGCGGCGGCGACACTCGGGCTGCCGTTCAGCACCCGCCGGACCGTCAGCTGGCTCACGCCCGCGAACTCAGCTACCTGCACCACCTTCATTGTCATGACGCCACAGTACATGGGGTGCGCAAAATACGTTCAGAATCACGCAAGATTTGCCGGACGGAGGAGCGTTCGGGTGCGGCGACCCGGGTTCTGGTGCGGCCCGGCCGTCGCCGACCTGCGTCGGCGCCAGTACGCGTACGTCAGGAGACCGAGCATCGGGCCCCACAGGACCAGAGGGGCGTAGGAGGCATAGAAGTACACGGTCTCCCAGCCGCCCGCCTTGCTCGGGTAGTCGGCCGGCAGCGGATCGCCGTTGATCTTGGTCTGGGTGACCGTGGTGACGATCGCGACGACCGTGAAGACCAGGGTCAGGATCGTCGCCCCGATCGTGGCCGGGACGACCGCGGCGGCCGTCGGTACCCGGCGCCCACCCCATATCGGCATCCAGCGCGGGAACACCTCGCCCCAGCGGGCGACCAGTCCAACGGCCGTGAAGGCAAGCGCTTCGGAGATGAGGGTGAGGAAGACGACGTAGCCGTTCATCGCCCAGTCCTCGATCGCCCCGCCACGCTTGTCCGGGGCGAACAGCACGCCCAGGCGCCAGATCCCGGACGGGAGCACCACCAGCGGCACCGCGTAGGCGACCCGGCGGGCCCAGCGCGGCACCCCTGCGGCGGGCTCGTGCGCCGCACGCCACGCCCGAGGCAGGCGGCCCTCGCGGCGAGTCGTGTGTGTTGCTTCGTCAGTGGTCGTGGTCGGCCTGGCCTGGAACATCTGCGCTCCTCACGTCCACGGGCCGGACCGGCCCGTGCACTTCGAGACTCGCAGCGGGCGAGGCCGTTCAGGATCGCTCCGCAGACCGAACAACCTCCGCCAGGCGGGCGAAAACACAACCGGCCACTGCGTCTCAGGGATGACGGGCACCAGAGGACGACTCGACGGTGATGGCTTCGGGGCCCAGGCGGAGCCGCCGACGACGGGCTGCCCTTCGTTGGGGGATCAGGCTCCGCCGGCAGAGGGCGTCGTCCCGTACGGTCGGCCCGTGATGATCAGAACGGGCGCCCTCTGTAGTCTCGGCGTCCCAGCCTCCGAGGCACGGTTGACCTTCGATACGGGAAGCAGCGGACCGCGGCGCCGCTTGCTCATGGTCGACGACGAGCCTGCCTTCGGGCTCACCTTCTACTGCGGCACGTGCCCGCTCCGGGCCCGCGGCATCGGGTGGTAGATGTCGGTACGTGACTCCGGCCGACCACAACACGCTCCACCGGATTCGATTGAATACGTGGCGACCGGCGGGTCATAGCGATCGGGCATCAGAGCAGGAAAGGTCAGGCGAATATGTCGGGTACGGGCCGCATTGACCCGCGTGAGGCGGCGCAGCGGGAGGCTGTCGAGGCGGTTGTTCGTGCTCTCGAATTGCCTGCGCGGTCGCTCGTACCGGAGCGAGGGCTGCGGACTCAGGTCGTCATGGCGACCGGGTCCGGGAAGACCCGGGTCGCGGCGCGTAGCGCGGAGAAGCTTCGTGCCGGGCGCGTGCTCGTGCTCGTCCCCTCGCTGGATCTGCTGACGCAGACCGAGGCCGCGTGGCGGGAGACCGGCCGTACGGGCCCGATGATCGGGGTCTCGTCGCTGCGGGGCGAGGACGCCAGCTTCCCGAACACCACGGACGTGGAGGAGCTGGTCGCGTGGGTGCGGCCGTTCGACAAGGTCACCGTGTTCGCCACGTACGCCTCGCTCGGCCTCGGCACAATGGAGCGCGCGCACGCCACAGGCCTTCCGGGCTGGGACCTGATCGTCGTGGACGAAGCCCACCGGACATCGGGCCGGATCGGGAAGCCGTGGGCCGTCGTCCACGACAACACCCGCATCCCCGCGCTGCGCCGCCTCTACATGACCGCCACCCCACGGATGTGGCAGCTGGACGAGGACGCCGGCCGCGGAGCACCGCCCGAGTTGGTCGCGAGCATGGAGGACGACCCCGAGAGCCCCTTCGGCAGCAGGGCGTACACGCTCACCCTCTCGGCAGCGGTGGACCGGGGCATCTGTGCCCCGTACCAGGTCGTGTGCGTCGACATCACGGACACCCAGCTCCAGGCCGCGCAGCTCCTCGGGGTCGAGGGCCGGTCGGACGAGGTACGCGGCGCCCGGCTCGCCGCCCTCCAGACCGCCCTGGTGAAGGCGTCCTCGGAGGAAGGCTTCCGGCGCACGCTGACCTTCCACCACCAGGTCCGCGAGGCCGAGGCGTTCGCGGCCGGCCTCCCCCACGTCGCCGCACGGCTGCACACCGCCGAACCCGAGCTCTACCCGCGCACGATCTGGGCCGACTGGCTGTGCGGGGAGCACAAGCCGCTCCACCGGCGCCGGGTGCTGGACGAGTTCGCGGCCGGGATCACCACCGACGGCGCGGTCGTGGAGAAGGGTTTCCTGGGGTCGGTGAAGGTCCTGGGCGAGGGCGTCGACACCAAGAACTGCGACTCCGTGTACTTCGCGGACGTACGCGGGGCGATGCCCGACCTGGTCCAGGCGGTGGGCCGGGCGCTGCGGATGCAGCCCGGCGAGGGCAAGATCGCCTCGCTCGTCGTACCGGTGCTCCTCGGCCCGGGCGAGACGGTCGACAACATGCTCACCTCCCGGGCGTACGGCGGACTCGCGAAGCTCCTGGAAGCGCTCAGGGCGCACGACGCCCGCGTCGTGGAACACCTCGCCGAGCAGCAGTCCCCCAGCGCCTACAAGGCCGTACAGGGGCAGGAGGGCGAGATCGAGGCGGGCGGGGTGGCGGGGCCGTCGGGGCCGGCGCGGGAGCTGCTGAAGTTCTCCGTGCCACGCGATCCGGCGCAGCTGGCCGCGTTCATCAACCTCCGCGTCCTCAACCCGGAGAACGAGCACTGGCGACGCGGTATCGAGGCTGCCAGCATCTACCACCGGATCCACGGCGATCTGAAGGTGCCGTTCACCTACCGCGTGCCCACCACCGACAGCAGCGAGGCCGAGGAGGGCCAGGGCGAAGAGGTCGAGGTGTGGCCGGCGTCGCTCGCCGGGTTCCCGCTCGGGCAGTGGACGGCCGACGCCCGGAGGTTCTACGCCCGTGGGGACATGAACGAGGACCGCGTCGCGCAGCTGGAGAAGCTGGGCATGGTCTGGTCGCACTACGACGTCGCCTGGGAAGAGGGCCTCTCGGCAGCGCGCGGATGGGCGGCCGAGGCAGGCCACCTCCTCGCCCCCACCGACGCCGTCCACCAGGGCTACCGGGTGGGGATCTGGTTGAAGAACGCACGGGCCGCGGCCCGCAAGGCGGCCGCGAATGAACAGCGGCGGGCCGAAGGGCTGCCGGTCCACTCGTCGGCCGGGGCCTTGTCGGACGAGCGGCGCGAACAGCTGGACGAGATCGACCCGGCGTGGTGCCCGCGCTGGCCGGTGGAATGGCAACGCTGCTTCCACCTCGTCCGGCTCCACCTGAGAGCCGGCCACCCGCTGCCCACCCGGCCGGGCGACGTGAGGGACCAGGGCGAGGACCTCGGACGGTGGGTTCGCTCGGTCCGCTACGGGTGGGACGACCTGACGCCCGTACAGCAGTGGATGTGCGAGCAGATCCTCGGGATCACCCCGGCGGCCGAGGACGAGAAGCCGCCCCCTCCCCGTACGCAGGCCGACAAGTGGGCGATGCACTATGCCGCCGCCCGCCAGTACTACGAACGCGAAGGACACCTCCACGTACCGAGGAAGCATGTCGAGCGGATCGTCAGCGAGAACCGAGAGGAACGGGAACTCCGGCTCGGGGCATGGGTCAGCAACCAACGCAGCCGAGCCGCTGCACTGACCCCCGAGCGCGTGAACCTGCTTTCCGGCATCGGCATGCGATGGACATGACCCTGAGCGTCGCCACGGGCGGCTACCCGCTCGTGCGACTGCGTCCGTGGAAGCGCCCGGGCAGCCGGCCGGCAACGACTGAAGGACGGTCAGGCCAGATGGGCTGCGATGCGCGTAATCGTCCGTGCGTTGTCCTGGAACAGATGCGCCTGCATGCCCACTGCCCGCGCGGCCTCAACATTGACCGCGAGGTCGTCAATGAACAGACAGCTCTCCGGTCGCACCTCCAGGCCGGTGCATACGGCTTCGAAGGCACGCGGGTCCGGCTTCTCGACGCCGATCTCGTGCGAGTACGCGATGTGCTCGACCAGTTCGTCGAACTGATACAACGCCGTCTCCCGCTCCCGGGCACCGACGAAGCTGTTGCTCAGGATGCCGAGCCTGCAGCTCCCCCGCAGCCCCCGCACATAAGCGATGAGTTCCTCGTTGGGCGTTCCCAGGTACTCCGCCCAGAGATCAGCCATGAAGGCTTCGACCTGGGGCGCGTCGAGCCCCAGGCGTGCTGCCACCTGCTCATGGACCTCTCGCTCACCGATACTCCCGACGCACCCCGCTTGCCACACGTCGCGCATCCGCTCATCCACGGTGCCGAACGGCAGCTCCAGCCGTTCCTCCCACCGCTGCGTCGACCCCGTTTCCGGCGTGATCTCCAGCACGCCACCGATATCAAGAATGACGCAGGTCGCCTTCACTCGGACTCCGCTCGCTCGTGTGATCTACGCAGACACCGTCGCCCTTCCCCCTGGGGCAAGGTCAAGTGATCTCGAAACCTTGAGGTAGTGGACGGTGGTCGCTTCGGCGTGATGGGAGAGCAGGCTGCGCAGTTCCTCGGCGGCGGCTTCGAGCGTGTGTCCGTCGTGGTGTCGGGTTCGCCGAGCGGGGTGAAGGTCTCGCTGCCGTCGGCGTAGCGGATCTCGACGTCGCCGGTGACGTGGTCGAGGTCGAAGGCTCCGGCCGGCAGGCCGTGGCGGACGGAGACGAAGCAGCGGTGGACGGTGCGCCACGCCTCGATGCGCGGGTCGCTCTCGTCGGCAGGGGCCCACGTCATCCACTCGTACCCGGGCCTCACGCCCAGGCGGCAGCGACGTCGCGGCTCATGCTGACCACCAGCCTTGCCGACGTCTGGTGCCGACGCGCACTCCTGCTAGCGTCATGCGGTGATTTCTCTGGGGGAACCCGCATTCTTCACTCGTCTGCGCGACGCGCGACGGGTGCTCATCGCCGGTGCGGGCGGCGGTTTCGACGTGTACGCAGGGCTGCCGCTCGCATGCGCGCTGCGGTCGGCGGGCAAGGAGGTACACCTTGCCAATCTGTCCTTCGCCGACTTGTACGGCCTGGACCTCGATGTGTGGGTGGACCAGGACGTCGCGGCCATCGGGCCCGACACTCCCATGCGTGGCGACTACTTCCCTGAACGGACGCTTGCCCAGTGGCTCGTGACGCAGGATCTGCCGTCGACGGTGTACGCCTTCCCGAGCATCGGGGTCGGGCCGCTTCGGGCGGCCTACCGGACGCTGATCGAGCACCTCGGCGGTGTGGACGCGATCGTGCTGGTGGACGGCGGTACCGACATCCTGATGCGCGGCGACGAGCACGGTCTCGGCACCCCGGAGGAGGACATGGCCAGCCTTGCCGCCGTGAGCGGGCTCGACGAGGTCGAGCACCGGCTGGTGGCCTGCCTCGGCTTCGGGGTGGACGCGTATCACGGCGTGAACCACTCGCTCGTGCTGGAGAACCTGGCCGCTCTGGACCGGGACGGCTCCTATCTCGGCGCGTTCTCGCTGCTCGGGGCGGGGCGGGAGGGCGCGCTGTATCTCGACGCGGTGGCACATGCCCAGCGCCACACCGCGAGCCACCCCAGCATCGTGCAGGGATCCGTGGCCGCTGCCGTGCGCGGTGACTTCGGCAACGTACGGTTCACGGAAAGGACCAAGGACAGCGAGCTGTTCATCAACCCGCTGATGGCGCTGTACTTCTGCGTGGACCTGCCCGGACTCGCCCGCCGCAATCTCTACCTCGGTCAGCTGGAACGGACTTCGCTCATGCGGCAGGTGAGTTCCGCGATCGAGGAGTTCCGCACCACGCTGCCCCGTCAGCGTCCGCCGAGGACGTTCCCGCACTGAAGTGCAGCATGGGGGAGCGGGTCCCGGTCCGAACTGACCGCGTGTCCTGCCGAGTTGGGGTGACTCGGCAGGACGGGGTCGTATCCGCCCCCGTGTCACGGGTTCATGGGGCGTCCTTCACCAGGTGGGCGGCGGAGTCGGTCAGGTTCGCGGGGGCTGCCATGGCTGTACCCAGCACGAAGGCCGTGGTGAACAGCACGGTTGCGATGAGCTTCGTCAAAGTCTCTGTATTCCTCATTGCGGACGGGAATGCTGACCACTTGGTCCGGGTCTAGTCGCGGCGAATCGTTCCTGCCTGCCGCTTCATCACGCGGACGATCGTTTCTGCGTGGAGTGATGGGTCGGAGAGTGCTGTGACCGGCCCGAGGAACCCTTTCTCCTCTCTGTTCTTCACGGATTCGGCCGGCAGGTACTCATCGGTCCAGAGCGGTCGCAGCCCGAGCGGGTACCGGATCTCTTCGAACTTGTCCGCGTGCGCAGTGTCGCCGCTTGCAGTGCCGACGCCCGGCACCGGTACGGTCCGCGCCTCCCGCTCGATGTTCTCCAGGCGGCGGCAGAAGTCGACGTGCAGCTCATCCATCGTGTCGAAGAAGCTCTCCAGCAGAGAGCACATTCCATACCTCCTGTAGCCACGCCCACCGTCGGCGCCCGCCATGCCGACTCGGCAGATGGGGACCGGACCGTACAGGGGACGGCGGTGCGTGGTTCGCTCGTGATCGTTTACGGGATTCCAGACTCCCCAACGATGCCGACCGTCGAAAGGAACGTTCCGATCGGGTGATTCCGTCCGGATTTGACCTACGCGTGAAAGGCTCGTCGGGTGTGCGTGAGGAGTTCGCGTACCGCCGGGTTGTGTGTGCTCTTCCAGATCAGGGCGAGCAGTGCCGGTGTCTCGACGTCGTCGATGGTGCGGGCGGTGAGCCGGTCGCGGTGGGCCGCGGCCATCGAGTCGCTGAGGACGGCCACGCCGAGGCCGCGGGCGGCGAGGTCCGCGATGGCGTCCGCGGCGCTGGCCTGCATCGCGATCGAGGGCTGGAGGTGCTGCGCGGCGCATGCCTGGTCGAACACGGCGCGCAGGCCGGTGCCGGTGGGCATGCACACGATGGGGTGGGCGGCCAGGTCCCGCAAGGTGAGCCGCCGCCGCCTCGTCAGGGGGTGCCCGGCCGGGACCGCAGCGACGAGCCGTTCGCTGATGACGGTCAGCGCGTGCAGCCCGTCGGGGGCCGCCGTCGCGGTCCCGATGAGTGCCAGGTCGACGGCTCCGGTCTGCACCCCTTCGGAGAGGCGGTCGGAATGGTCCTCCAGGAGCGCGATCTCCACGCCGGGGTGTGCCTCGTGGAATGCGGCGAGGGCTTCGAAGAGCGGGGTGAGGGTGCAGCCGATGACCATTCCGACGGTGAGCCGCCCCCGTATCAGCTCGGTCACCTCGTCCACCGACTGACCGACCGCTCCGGCCGCGGCGAGGGCGGCGCGGGCGTGTGCGAGCGCGGCCTTGCCCGCGACGGTGAGGACGACGGTCCGGGCCGATCGGTCGAACAGCTCGGCACCAAGCTCCTGCTCGAGCCGCCGGATCTGGGCGCTGACGCCGGACTGGCTGATGTGTACCCGCTCAGCCGCGCGGGTGAAGTTCTGCTCTTCGGCGACGGCGACGAAGTACTCCAGCTGCCTCAGTTCCATGCCTTCACATTCTAGTTTGCAGAAGAACCATCTGTTGGACTTCTGACCGGCGGCCGATCACGCTGGAAAGTGCCGGAACACCACGTGAGGAGCAACCCATGCCGGAGTACGAGAAGGCCATGCGGCCCGAGGACATCACCCGCCTGTTCGTCGAGCGGTCCAACGCCGGTGACGCGGCCGGGGTCGCCGCGCTGTACGAGGAGGACGCGGTCATGGCCTACCCGCCCGGCGAACGGACGGTCGGGCGCGACGCGATCCGTGCGCTGTGGGAGAAGGTGCTGGCCAACGGCCCCCGTTTCGAGCCGGAACAGCCGCTGCCCACGCTGATCAGCGGTGACATCGCCCTCACCTCGACCCCGCCGAAGGACGGGGCCGGTGCGCGGGCGCAGGTCGTCAGGCGCCAGCCGGACGGGAGTTGGCTGCGGCTGCTCGACCAGCCGGAGTTCACCCCGCCGGGCCGCTGAGGCGGGTACGCGGCCGGGCCGGGTTGTGCGTTGAGTGCCGTACGGTCGTGGTGGTTCCGCCGTCGGGCCGCACGTCCACGGTCCCCTCATCACCACGGCATGATGGGCGTATGAGCACGCCTCGTCGCCGGGCTGGAGGTGGGCGTGGCCCCGCCACCTCTGACGCGTAGGGACCTGAAGATGCCTTTCCTCGATCGCTCGAACGGTGCCCCCGAAGGCGCCGCTCTGCGACCCGCCGACGGTCGGCGCCCCGTGCGGGGCGCGCGGGCCGCGGTTCTCCTGCTCCACGGCGGGCGCGTCGACGCGCTGGAACCTCCTGCGGCGCTCAACCTCCCCGCGCTGCGCATGAAGCCGTTCGCCACGCGTATCCAGAGGGCCGTGGCCCGGGAGGACGTCTTCGTGGGTCACGTCCGCTACCAGCACCGCGGCTGGAACGGCCACCACGCCCATCCCGTCGCCGACGCCCGCCGTGCGCTGAGCGAGCTGTACGAGGTCGCCGGCCCGGTGCCCGTCGTGCTCGTCGGTCATTCCATGGGCGCTCGTGCGGCGCTACGGGCGGCCGTCGATCCGCAGGTGAAGGGTGTGGTGGCGCTGGCCCCCTGGTGTCCGCCCGGCGAGTCCGCCGCGCACCTGGGCGGTCGCACCGTGGTCGCCCTCCACGACGAGAGCGACCGCGTCACCCGGGCCGGGGACACCTGGGCGTATCTCTCCCGTGCCCGGGACGCCGGGGCGCGGACCCACGGCTTTCGTATGCCCCACGGGGGCCACACCATGATCCGCGGTGCCCGCCAGTGGCAGCGACTCGCCGCCGAGGCGACTGCGGGGCTGCTCGGGCTCGCGCCCCTCCCGATCCCCCCTGCGGAGTGAACCGGCCCGCCATTCAGGCGCGGTCGTGGAGGGTGATGTGGTAGCCGTCCGGGTCGGCGAAGGTGAAGGTCCGGCCGAAGGGGCCGTCGATCGGTGCGGAGACGATGGTGTGACCGTCGGCGACGAGGGCGTCGTGGATGGCCTGGACATCGGTGGCGCGAAGCCAGATGGCAGCGCCGATGCCGGGCTGGGCCACGGATGCGAGGTCGGTGCCGGGAACGAGGTCGCGGAGCGCGAACGCGATCGGGTTGGTCTCGAAGACGACGGCGTGCGGAGGCCCGGCCTGCGAGCGCACCAGGCCGAGGTACTGCTCGTAGAACGCCTGGGAGACACCGAGGTCGCGCACTTGGAGCGAGAGAAAGTCGGGGCCGATGGCGGGCATGGTGATGCTCCTTCCGTCACGCCGGAATCCCATGTCAGATTCCTGACACACCCACCGTATGTCAGAATCCTGACATGGGCAAAAACAGTGGCGGTGTGGACCTCGACAAATCACTGGGCTACCTGCTGAAGGAGGCTTCGAGCGCGCTGCGGGCAGGCATGGAGGAGGTGCTGCGGCCACTCGGGATGACCGTGACGCACTACTCCTGCCTCGAACTGCTGGCCCAACGCCCCGGCCTGTCGAACTCCGAGCTCGCGCGCGGCGCGTTCGTCACACGCCAGTCCATGAACGTGCTGCTCCAGACACTGGAGCGGGACGGCTACGTGACCCGGCCCGTGGAGGAGCGCGTCGGAAAGGCTCTCCCCGCGCGACTCACACCGCGTGGCCGCGAGAGCCTGAAAGAGGCGAGCGCGGCGGTCAGGGCTGTCGAGGTCAGAATGCTGTCCGACTTGACGGAGGCCGAACAGACGGGCGCGTTCCGCATCCTGCGGAGCATGATCGGTTCCCTGCGCGACGGCGGCCCCGGGCAGGCGTAGGCGCCGCGCCCCCGATGGCGACGGGGCACCGCGTCAATGCTTCCGCGAGGGGTACACGCGGAACGTAGGTACCGGACCGATGAAGGGAACACCATGGGGGAATCGCTGCGCGCCGTGGGTTGGGCCCGGTCGCTGCCCCTGCACAGTGAGATCAGGATCGCGCGGGAATGGGCACGTGGGCACCTGGAGACGCTGCCGTGGGCCGCCGACGCCTCGGAGGTGGTCGACGATGTGCTTCTGACCGTCTCGGAGCTCGTCACCAATGCCCATGTCCACGCCGACAGCAACGCGCAGTTGGTCATGACCTGGGACGAGTGCTGTCTGCACGTGGCCGTCCACGACTCCTCGACCGCGTTGCCCACACCACGCCCGCCGAGTTCCGACCGGCCCGGCGGCCGGGGCATGTTCCTCGTCGACGCCCTGGCCGACGAGTGGGAGACCCGCCCCTGCAACGACGGCAAGATGGTGATCGCCTGCTTCCGCCCGCCCGTGGCGGCCCAGGAGGGTGACTGAACCGCGCGCCCACGCGCCGAGTTCGCCGCCGGGGAAGGACAAGGCCCACCCGGGATCGGTGGCACAACAGCCCGCCGTTGCTACGCGTGCGCCCCGCGGAAGAGTGACAAGAGGTTCTGCGCCTGAGTCGACTCCGGATCGAAGTACTGCGTGGCCAGGGCGGGCGGCACGGCCGTGCCCCGCATGCGGACCTCGTGGCACGTGAAGCAGAACGCCGCCTCGAACAGGGCCGCGCCGAGGTGTTCGTCGTACGCCCGGACGCTCCAGCCGGGCGAGAACCCGCAGCGGTGCTGTTCGCTGCCGGGCAGACTCGCCATCAGCGACAGTGCGGCGGCGGCATCGCTTCCGGCCCAGTGGGCCGCAACCGTGCCGGGATAAGGGTCGTCCCGCCCGGCGGGCAGGCCGGAGAGTCGAACGACCTCGATCAGTACGGTGCCGTCAACGGCTTCGGCGGGGAGGCGCATGTGCGTAGTCTGCCCGACCCGAAACGGCGCGTCTTCACAGCCGATACGTGGGTCCAGGTGGCGAATCGCCGCCCCGGGAGGCCGAGTTCCTCACGTGTCAGGTGTGCGCCCCGCGGGGGTGCGATGCCTTGTGCGAGACGCCGTGGTGTGCGGGCCGGTACGTGGTGTGGGCCGCGAGGCGCCGCAGAGACACTGCGGCGGTGATGAGGAGGCCGGTGAAGACGGTCAGGAGGAGGGCCGATACCCACATCTGACGGCTTCCGGGGGCCTGCCAGCCGGTCCAGACGACGGACGCCGCCCACAGCAGTGCGCCGACGGCGTAGAAGGAACGGGCGCGGTGCAGCTGCCGCACGGCCCGCAGGAACTGGATGCGCTCGGTCTTCTTCGGTGCCATGCGCACTCGTGTACCCCGATGTGCCGCGGTCATCGGGGCTCGGCGATTCGATCGGCGGCTACCGGCCGAACCCAGGCCGGGCGGTCCGGTCCCGGGAGGTGCGGGCGCCCCCGGCCGGGGCGCCCGCAGGGGTTCAGCCGACGCGCAGCGTCAGGGCTGCCGTGTGCAGCGTGCCGCCGGTCCGGAACTGCAGGAACAGCCGCCAGTTGCCCGCGGTGGGCAGCTCCGCGTGGAAGGACAGGTCCGGCCCGCCGTGGTTCCCGTTGAGCTTCGTCGTGGGGTGGAGGTGGGCGAACGCGGCGTCGCCCTCATGGAAGGCGGTCAGGTGGGCGTAGGTGTCCAGGTAGGGCTGCAGATCGGTGACCGGATCGCCGTCCTTGGCGACGGAGACGGTCAGCGGGTGCGCCATCCCGGCCATCGGCTCGCCCTTGACGGTCACGGTGTATCCGTCGACCCGAGTGCTGCCGGCCGCTGCGGGCAGCGGCGTCTCGGTGGCCCGGCCAGGCGCGGTGACGGAGCGGCTGAGCACGAAGTCCTTGCCCTTACCGGCCCCGCTGTTGGGGGTGAAGGAGGCGAACATGCGCCACTCCCCCGGGGTCAGGGCGGCGAGGCCGGCGGTCCAGGTGCCGTCGGCCGCCATGGCCGGGTGGATGTGCTGGAAGCCGGTCAGGTCCGAGCGGATGGCGTAGAAGTGCATCCGCTTGGTCTGGTCGACGGCGAAGCCGGTGACCGGCTTGCCGTCCGGGCCGGTCACCGTGAACCGGTAGTCGGCCTGCTTGCCTGCTGCGAGGGACCGCTGGGAGGAGGTGAGTCGGTAGCCGTCCTGGGCATCGGACAGGCCCTTGTCCGTGGCCATGTGCTCCATGCCGGGCATGTCGTCCGTCGAGGCTGTCGCACGCGGCGAGGAGGCCGCGGATGACTCGCCGCCGTGGTCCATGCCGGGCATGGACGTGGAGTCGTCGGAGGAGCCGCAGGCGACCGCCGTCAGCGCGAGGGCGACAGCGGTTCCGGCCGCGGCCAGGGCGCGGCGGTGCGTGGTGGGACGGGAAGAGAAGAACATGGGATCGCGATGTCTTTCGGGGTGGGCGCACCACACCGGTGGCGCGCGGGAAGGGCAGGACACGGTGCCGGTCGCGGCCGGGGCCGGGGCCGGCGGCACCTGTCACGTCCGCGCGATACACACCAGCGTCAGCAGATCTCGCCCGCCGGTCGGCGGACCGCGCCGCCACAGCCGGCCGATGGCCGCCCGCCAGGCAGCCGACGACCACTCGGCCGACAAGGCGGCGACAGCGGCGAGAAGGGCCGGAGCCGGCAGCGGGTTGCGCTCCTGGGCCGGGGTGGACACGCACCGTTCGCCGCTCATTCCCGCACTGGGCGCGGCCCGGAAGGCCGGGGCACTGTGCGCGATGGCCTGCGTCTGCGCGGTGGCCCGCATCTGCGCCGGGGCCATCGCCGACGCGGTATGACCGTCCGGCGTGGGAGCGGACGCGGCATGACCGTCCAGCGCATGAGCGGCTACGGAGGGCACCGCACCGTGGCAGCCCTCGGCAGCGGTGGCCGGAGCGCCGTGCATCAGGAACAGGCCGAGCAGCAGCGCACACACGGCGACCAGTCGGCGCAAGCCCCGCCTGTCTGCCGCTCCGCCGCTCATGCCCGCACTCTCATTCCTGTCTGCGCCCGTCCGGGGTCGACATACCCCGGTGGGGTACCTTACACCGCTCCCCCGGCCGGGGCACGCCGCGACGGGGCCTCGCGCCGCATCGTGGGCCAACTCAGTGAAACGCATGCGCCGTTCGCGTTCGTACGTGACGATGCAGAGCGGTCGAGTCGCGTGCGGTGCGACCGCTTGGGCTGCGGCTTCCCCGCAACGGGGAGACGGGTGGGGACGGGGCATGCGGTGGGGTGGGGCGGAAGCGGTACGTCCGGGCCAACGGGTCGGACGGTTCACCGTGCTGGCCGAACTGGCGAGCGGCGGCATGGGGCGGGTGTACCTGGCGCGGTCACCGGCGGGGCGTACGGTCGCGCTGAAGACGCTGATCACGAACAACGCGGACGATCGGCGCCGGTTCGCCCGGGAGGTCGCGTGTGCGCAGCGGGTACGCGGGATCTACACGGCGAGCGTCGTCGACGCCGATCCCACGGCGGAGGTGCCGTGGATGGCTCAGGAGTACGTGCCGGCGCCTTCGTTGAAGGAACTGGTGGAGGACTGCGGCACGCTGGGAACGGATGCGCTGCACTGGGTGGCCGCGGGGATGGCGGAGGCGCTGGCGTCCCTGCACTCGGCAGGGCTGGTGCACCGGGACATCAAGCCGTCGAACGTGCTGCTGCCCGTGGAGGGGCCGCGCGTGATCGACTTCGGCATCTCTCAGGCACACGACCTGACGCGGACCCAGTCGGCGCTCGGCACCGTGGCGTACGCCTCTCCGGAACAGGCCCGGGGGGAGTCGACCACGGAGGCGTCCGACGTGTTCTCCCTGGGGGCGACGCTGTACTACCTGGCGGTGGGGAGGCCGCCGTACCGGGACATCGAGGAGATCTCGGCCCTGGAGCTGCTGATGCGCGCGGCCACCGGCGACACCGACGTCTCCGGCCTCCCGCCCGCTCTGGACGCCCTCGTTCTGCCCTGTCTCGCTCTGGATCCGCGAGCGCGGCCCACCCCTGCCGAGCTGGTCGCCCACTGTGCCGCCCACTTCGGTGAGGAGCCTTCGGCCCGCAGCAACGGGGGTGTGCTGGATGCCCGGTGGACCGAGGCCATCGAGCGGCACCGTGCCGAGCGCACCGATGCCTTGCGTGCGGCGCTGCGCCAGGTCGGTGCCACCGGACCGGCCTCCCCGCCCGGGCGCGGTGGACCGGACGAGCCCACGCAGGCCGTGGCCGGGGCCGCCGGGACCGTACGTCTCCCCGGCCCGCCGCCCACCGCCGCGTCCGGTCGGGGCCGACGGGTGCGGCTGGCCGTCGGCGGGCTGGTCGCGGTCGGCGCGTTGACCGCGACGCTGCTGGTGCTGAGCCCCTGGGACGGGTCCGGCGACGGGGATGCCAAGGGCGGTGCCGGGGCCCCCGACCGGCCCGTGCGCTTCCTCGAAGTGGAGCGCGAGCAGCAGGGGGCGTGCCCCGGCAGCGGGACGTCCGAAGCCACCCCCTTCGGAACCTCGCAGCCCGGAGTGCCCTCGGGGCGCGGCTTCACCTCGGACGACCGGCAGCAGTGCGTGGTCGTCTCCACCGCTCCCGGTATGACGGTCAACAGGTTCAGGGAGGTCTCGGCGTTCGAGGACACGGGGGACGGCGCTCCGGGGGGATGGTCGGTGCGCGTGACGTTCGAGGAGAAGGACGCCAAGGCGTTCACCACTCTGACCGGCAGAGTGACGGGGCGGACCGAGCCCACGAACTCCCTGGCGATCGTCCAGGGCGAGGGCCGGCTGCTCGCCAAGGTCGCCGTCGTCGGCCGCATCACGGGCAGCGAGGTCGTGATTGCGACCCGACTCGGGCGCAACGAGGCCCATTTCCTCGCCGAAGTGCTGGGGGCCCGCTCCTGAACCGGTGGCACACCCGCCTGCGCGGGGTGTGCCACCGGAACGAGGTCAGGACCAGGGCTGGGCGGTCAGCCAGGAGGTGTCCTCACTCCACAGGGCGTCACTGTCCCACGTGTTGCCGCCGACCCCGTCCCCCGCGAGGTAGCCGGTGTAGGCGTAGTGACGTATGAAGCGGTTCGGGTAGTTGACCGACTGGAAGGAGTAGCCCTGCCCGCTGTGTCCTGCCCGGAGACAGAAGGTGGCGTCCCGGTTGAACAGGGCGGTGGCGTCGGAGGCCGCGGTGCGGAGCTGGAATCCGGCGTGACGCAGATACTGTCCGGGGGTGCCGGCGGATTCGAAGGACAGGCAGGCGGAGTCGGCCAGCCCGGGACGTACGATCCACGTCGCATCGCTCTTGTCGGCGCTCGAACTCGCGGCGGTGACCGGCGAGATGGCCACGCTGCCGTCGGCCTGGTGGCGCAGGTAGTCGGCGTTGCAGCAGGTGGTGGTGGCCTTCAAGGAGACCCGGGCCCCCGGTGTGAGGGCGCTGGACGTGAGTGCGGGCGCCTGGTAGCCGGCGGCGGTGATGTTGGCCTGGACCGCGTTCTCCGTGGCGTCCGTCGGGTAGCCGGAGGTCATGACCCCCTCGTAGAACGTGCCGCTGGAGGACTTGCTGTTGTCGCCGCCGATACCGAGGATGATCGCGCCCTCCTTGTGCATCGGGTTGTACCCTTGGACGTTGGGCCGGGCTCCGCTGTAGTACGTGGACAGGCCGCCGGACTGGGCGTTGGCGGCCTTGATGGCCCAGAGGTTGGGGGCGCCCTTGACGATCGCGGTCAGGAAGCGGTGGCTGACGCTGGGATCATTGGCGTTGTAGCCGGCGTTGGGGCCCGAGAAGAGGCCGTTCTCCAGGTCCGCCATCACCCAGGGGCCGTTGCCGGTGCCCGATCCCCAGATCGTGCTGTCGCCGAAGTAGATGGCCTCCATGTGGCCGTTGCCGGTGTCGAGGCTGTTCGTCTCGGCGTTGCCGTAGTCGAAGCAGCATCCTCCGCCGAAGTGCGTGCCGTCGAGGACGGCGTACATGCCCTCCGGCTGGTCGCCGGTGGCGATGCCGTTGGTCTTGTTGTTGCGGTAGCCGGTTCCGGCGGCGACGTATACGCCATAGGCCCGGTGGCCTGCCACGGTGA
This sequence comes from Streptomyces sp. CB01249, assembly GCF_001905735.1. Classification (GTDB taxonomy): domain Bacteria; phylum Actinomycetota; class Actinomycetes; order Streptomycetales; family Streptomycetaceae; genus Streptomyces. Next base: position 1,827,069 of record NZ_LISW01000001.1, on the reverse strand, counting down.
CCGGCGCGGCGGTGGCGGGGGCGAGGTTGTCGGGGCCGGGAGCGGCGCCGCCTGCGGGGGCCTGGGTGAGGTTGTTGCCCCGGCCGGACTGGTCGTAGATGACGGTGATCACGCAGGTGGTTCCGGCGCAGAACCCGTCCTGGGCGGCGGCATCGGCGTATCCGCCGGCACTCAGCACCCCGATGTCCTTGGTGGCGCTGTCGGACGCCCGCCGGACCTGGTAGAGCGAGCCGTTGTACGCGCCGTAGAGGGCGCGCGTGGTCGAGTGGGCGGCCACACAGGGCGTGCCGCCGGAGGCGTAGAGGTCGCAGGGCCCCTGTGAGGCGGCCTGCGAGGTGGCTTCGGTACCGACCAGGAGGGCGACGGTCAGTACGGCGGTGGTGCCGGTGGCGAGGAGGCTGCGCCGTGCGTGGCGCAGCCAGGTCTGCATCGTCAAGGGTGGACTCCTTGCTGGTGGCGGGCTGTTCCGAGGCATTGCCGATTGTTAGCGCTAACAATCGAGACCGCGAACCGCCCCGAAGGCATGGGCGGGATGCGCGACCTGCCGTACGGCCGGGCATCACTATGGATACTTGACGTGACCCAGTCAAGACCGCTCGGGCCAATTCCCCGTCCGGATCACCCCGCAGCCCACCTCCCCCACAACCCGCAGAATGGAGGGGTGTTATCGCTCACAGCACCCCGCCACCGTAGCCGGGACCCACACCGAGGGCACCGACCGCGCAGGTCCCGGGTCTGCCGGCCGCGCCCGGTCACACGTGCTGAGCGATGAGTTTTCACCGGGCCAGGGGTCCTACAGGGCGGATAGGGCAGTTCTGGGTGAAGGAGACCCCATGAGTAGCGATGTCTGGCCGATGGTGCATGCGGAACGTGCGGCGCTGATCGACGACCTCGCGCGACTCGATGACGCGCAGTGGGAGCTTCCTTCGCTGTGTGCGGGATGGACCGTGCGTGACGTGGCCGCCCATCTGGTCGACACCGCCCGGACGACACGGATCGGTTTCGTGGTCGGCCTTGCCAGGGAGCGGTTCGACTTCGACCGTCAGAACGCACGCGGTGTGGAGCGGGAGCGAGGCGCCTCACCGCAGCAGACGTTGCAGCGACTTCGTCGGGTGGCATCGCGGACGTCGACGCCACCGGCGCCCCTGGACAGCCGGCTCGTCGAGCAGGTCGTGCACGGTGAGGACATCCGCAGGCCGTTGGGGCTCGCCCATTCCTACCCGCCGGAGGCCGTCGCCCGGTCACTGCGCCTGCAGCTCCGCACCCCCGCCTCCTTCGGCGGAGCCAAGGAACTGACGGCCCGTGTCCGGCTCACGGCGACGGACGCCGACCTGTCCGCAGGGGACGGTCCGGAAGTCAGGGGGCCCGCCCTTTCCTTGCTGCTGGCCGTCTCCGGTCGGCAGGTCGTACGGGACGAGCTCGACGGGCCGGGAGCGGCCGCGTTCGTGGCATCACGACGGTGACGCCCGGGTTCGGGTCGCTAGCCTCGCCGTACTCGGCCGTGCGGTCGGTGGCCGGTGGGAGGCGCCGGAGTCAGGGCGTCCCGGCGGTCTCGTGCGCCGGCGCCGTGCTGCCGCGTTCGATGAGGTCGGGCAGGGCCACCCGCACGGTGCGCGGCGGACCCCCGTCGAGCAGGGTGGTGAGCTCCCGTGCCGCGAGCCGGCCGAAGGCGACCGGGTCGCGGGAGAGCGCCGTCAGCCAGGGTGCGGTCAGCCGGCACAGCGCGGAGTCCTCCCAGGACACCACCGACACATCGCCCGGGACCCGGACGCCCAGCCCGGTCGCCACGGCCACCCCGGCCGCCGCCATCACGTCGTTGTCGTAGATCAGCGCGCTCGGCGGGTCGGTCCGCTTCAGGACCCGACGGGTGGCGGCAGCGCCCTCGGTGTCGGAGTAGTCCGTGGTCACCGAGTGCACCCCGGTCAGGCCGCGCCGGTCCGCCTCCAGGCGGAGCGAGCGGATGCGGCGGTCGGTGTGCGCGAGCGAGGGGAGGCCGGCGATGTGCACGATGCGCCGGTGCCCCAGCTCGTACAGGCGGCCCACGATCGCCGCCATCGCGCCCGCGTCGTCGGCGCGGACCTGGGAGAGGCCGGGGTGAGGACCGGTGTCGGTGCCGGGGAGGGCGCCGATGATGACGCCGGGGAGGCCCAGTTCGTCGAGGAGGGAGACGCGGGGGTCGTCCGTGCGCGGGTCCACGACGAGCACGCCGTCGACCCGGTGTTCGGCCCACCAGCGCCGGTAGACCCCGCACTCGTCCGCCACGTCGTCCACCACCTGGAAGAGCAGACCCAGATGACGCTCGGACAGCACCTCCTGGATGCCGGAGATCAGCTGGAGGAAGAAGGAGTCCACGCCGAGATTGGCCGCCGGGCGCGCCACGACCAGGCCGACGGTGGCCGATCCCTCGCCGGACAGGGCGCGGGCCGCGGCGCTCGGGCGCCAGCCCAGCTGTTCGGCGACGCGCCGCACCCGGGCGCGGGTGACCTCGGAGACTCCCGGACGGTCGTTGAGCGCGAAGGAGACGGCGCTCTCCGAGACACCGGCCCGCTGGGCGATGTCCTTCATGGTCGGCCGCTTCGGAGCCACCCGTGCCTCACTTCCTGCCTCGCCCGCGGGTACTGACGGGCCGTCGGGCCCGCTGGCCCCCGGGGCATCGTAGAGCTTCCCCGGCCGTTTGGTCGAGAGTGGACGCCCAACCGACTAAAGCGCTTGAGCTGTGCCTAGCTAAAGCGCATTAGTAAGCAGCTGTCAATAGCTCTGCACAGGCCCTTGACCTGCACAGATGCGACAACGGGAGATTATGTTCCGGTGAATGTATTGACTTTGAGCACAGGCGCATTGCAGGGTCTGTCGGGCGAACGCGGCCCGCCGGGTCAGGGACCCCGGGACCACCGTCCGCGCGCCTGGTCCGAGCAAAGGAGCCGTTCACCGTGCACATCTCCCGCAGAGCAGTCGCCGCTGCCGCCGTCCTCGCCACCGTCCTGCCACTGAGCGCCTGCGGCGGGGGATCCGGCTCGGACTCGTCCGACGCCTCGGGCAAGGTCGAAGGGAAGATCACCTTCCAGACCTGGAACCTCCAGGCGAACTTCAAGGACTACTTCAACGGGGTGATCGCGGACTTCGAGAAGAAGTACCCGGGCACCGAGGTCAAGTGGGTCGACCGCCCCGGCGAGGGCTACGCGGACAAGATCAGCGCGGACGCGGCCGGAGGCACCCTGCCCGACGTCGTCAACGTCTCGCCGGACCTGGTCGCTCCGCTGGCCAAGGCCGGTCTCGCCCTCGACCTCGACAAGGCCGCGCCGAAGTACCGCAAGGAGTACCTGGACGGCGCCTGGAAGAGCCACCAGATACCCGGCACGGAGGGCACGTACGCCTTCCCCTGGTACCTCAACACCGGGCCGATGTTCTACAACAAGCGGCTGTTCAAGGACGCCGGACTCGACCCGCAGAAGCCGCCGACCACGTACGACGAGGTCTTCGCGGACGGTCTGAAGCTGGCGGAGAAGAGCCACGGCAAGGTCGCCACCCTCGCCAACGTCCCCACCATCGAGGACTTCGGCCGGTACGGCGGTCAGCTGATGAACAAGGAGGGCACGGGCTTCGCCTTCAACGACGCGAAGGGCGTCGAACTCCTCACGCACTACAAGGAGTTGTACGACGCCAAGGCGCTCGACCCGCAGGCGCTGACCGCGACGCCGGAGTCCTCGGGCCACAAGTTCCTCACCGAGTCCGTGGCGATGAACCCGGGCAGCGCGCTGGACCTGGCCAACTTCAAGAAGCAGGCTCCGAGCCTCTACAAGAACATCGGGATCACCGACCAGGTCAGCAGTACCGGCAAGGCCAACATGTACGTCATGGGCGTCATGGTGAACGCGCAGTCCAAGCGCAAGCCCGCCGCCGTGGCCTTCGCCCACTACGTGACCGACGCGACCCGGCAGATGGAGTTCGCCAAGCAGGTCGCCATCTTCCCGAGCACCGCCGGCTCGCTCGACGACCCGTACTTCACCAAGGAGGACGGGACGGACGAGACCCGCGTCCGCGTCGCCGCCGCGAAGTCCCTGAAGACGGCCGTCAACTACACCCCGGTGCTGTTCAGCGAGCAGATGAAGACCGAGCTCCGCAACCAGATCGCCAAGGCGCTGCAAGGGAAGCAGAGCCCCAAGGAAGCGCTTGACAACGCTGTCAAGGCGTGTGACCGGCTGTTGCAGCAGAGCTGAGCCCTCCCGTGAAATCCCCCTCCCCCACCGCCGCGGCGGGCCGGCCCACCGGCCGGATCCGCCGCCATCTGCCCCTCAGCCCCTGGCTGTTCGCGGCGCCCGGTCTGATCGTGGTCGGCGCCTTCAGCCTCTACCCGTTCTTCAGCACGCTGGTGAACTCCTTCACCGACCGGCGCACGCTGGTCCCCGGCTCGTACGTCGGCCTGGCGAACTTCCGGGAGCTGCTGCACGACGAGATGTTCTGGACCGGCCTGCGCAACAGCGTGCTGTACGTCGTCGGCGTGGTCCCCGCGCTCGTCATCCTGCCGCTGCTGCTGGCGATGCTCGTCCAGCGGCACATCCCCGGCATCACCTTCTTCCGGTCGGCGTTCTACACCCCGGTCGTCGCGTCCATCGTGGTCGTCGGCCTGATCTGGGTGTGGATGCTGGACGACCGCGGGCTGATCAACGCGGTCCTGGAGGCCGTCGGCATCGGCAAGGTCGGCTTCCTCAGCGACCAGTGGCTGCTGCTGGGCAGCGCGATGACGGTCACGGTCTGGAAGGGCCTCGGCTACTACATGATCATCTATCTGGCCGCCCTCGCGAACGTACCGAGGGAGCTGCACGAGGCCGCGTCCGTGGACGGTGCCGGTGTCGTACGCCGCTTCTTCACGGTCACCGTGCCCGCCATCCGGTCCACGATGGTGCTGGTCGCGGCCCTCTCCTCGGTCTCCGCCTTCAAGGTGTTCTCCGAGGTCTACCTGATGGCCGGCCCCTCCGGCGGACCTGCCGGCGAGGACACCACCCTGGTGATGCTCGTCCAGCGGGTCGGCACCGGGCTGAGCGGGCGGGTCGGTTACGCCTCCGCCATCTCGGTCGTCATCTTCGTCGTCACCGTCGGCCTGATGCTGCTGGTGCTCCGCGCCGACCGCAAGGAGGACGCGTGAGCTTCCTGAAGACCACCGACGCCGAGGGCCGGCGCATCCCCGTCTGGCAGCTCGTGCTGCGGTACGTGCTGCTGCTGGCGGTCCTGGCCCTGACCGTCGGGCCGTTCCTGTGGCAGCTGTCGACCTCGCTGAAGGGCCCGAACGAGGACATCTTCAGCTCCCCGCCGAAGTTCTTCCCGAGCGATCCGACCCTGGACAACTACAGCCGGGTCGCCGACACGATCCCGGTCTGGGACTACGCGCTGAACTCGCTCAAGGTCGCCTCCGCCAACGTGGTCACCAACTGCGTCGGCTCGGCGCTCGCGGGATACGCCCTGGCGAGGCTCCGCTACCGGGGGCGCAGGGCCGCGACGCTGGCGTTCATCCTCGCCATGCTCGTACCCGTGGAGGGCATCATCATCGCCCAGTTCACCACCATGCGTGACCTGGGGCTGAACAACACCCTGCTCGGTGTGCTGCTGCCGGGGTCGGTCGGCGCGATGAACGTCCTGCTGATGCGCAACGCGTTCCTGAACCTCCCCGTGGAGATCGAGGAAGCGGCGTTCGTGGACGGTGCCAACGTCTGGCAGCGCTTCCTTCGGATCGCGCTGCCCTCCGTCAAGGGCACCCTCGCCGTCGTCGCGATCTTCGCCTTCATGGGCTCGTGGGACGACTTCCTGTGGCCGCTGATCGTCCTCAGCGACCCGGAGAACTTCACCCTGACCATCGGTCTGAACTACCTGCACGGCACCTTCGCCAACGACGAACGGCTCGTCGCGGCGGGCACGATCATCGCCGTGCTGCCGCTCATCATCCTCTTCGCGGGGCTGCAGCGCTTCTTCTTCCGGGGCGTCGGCGAAGGCGCCGTCAAGGGCTGACCCGGACCGCCCCCTCGCACCACTAGAACCAGGACTCCTGTTCCGTATGAGCACCTCCCCCTTGCGTTTCGGCGCCAACTACACGCCCAGCCAGGGCTGGTTCCACCACTGGCTGGACTTCGACCTCGACGCCGTACGCGCCGACCTGGACTCGATCGCCGGCCTCGGCCTCGACCACATCCGGGTCTTCCCGCTCTGGCCGCTCTTCCAGCCCAACCGCACCCTGATCCGCCCGCGCGCCATCGAGCAGCTCGTGCAGCTCGCCGACGCCGCCGCCGAACGCGGCCTCGACGTCAACGTGGACGGGCTCCAGGGCCACCTGTCGAGCTTCGACTTCCTGCCCGCCTGGACCGGTACGTGGCACCGGCGCAACCTCTTCACCGACCCGGACGTCCTCGCCGGGCAGGCCGAGTACCTGCGCACCCTTGCCGCAGCTCTCGCCGACCGGCCGCATTTCCTCGGGATGACCCTGGGCAACGAGATCAACCAGTTCTCCGGCGACCCGCACCCCGACCCCGACCGCATCACGCCTGAGCAGGCGGACGCCTGGCTGACACGGATGCTGGCGGCCTGCGAGGAGGGGGCGCCCGGCAAGCTCCACCTGCACGCCGAGTACGACGCCGCCTGGTACCAGGACGACCACGCCTTCACCCCGGCACAGGCCGCACGCAGGGGCGCCGTCACCGCCGTGCACTCCTGGGTCTTCAACGGCACCGCCCAGCGCCACGGCCGTACCGGCACCGCCACCGAGCACCACGCCGCCTACCTCATCGAACTCTCCAAGGCGTGGGCGCTCGACCCGCACCGGCCGGTCTGGCTCCAGGAGGTCGGCGCGCCCGCCCCGCTGATCCCCGCCGAGCACGCCGCCGCGTTCACCGAGGCGACCGTGGCCAACGCCCTGGACTGCGAAGACGTGTGGGGTGTCACCTGGTGGTGCTCCCACGACGTGTCGCGCTCGCTGGCCGACTTCCCGGAGCTGGAGTACAGCCTCGGGCTGCTGACCAACGACCGCCGGGTCAAGCCGGCCGGCCGGACCATCGCCCGCATCGTCCAGGAGCAGCGCGACCGCACCCACCGCCCCGCGCCCCGGACCACGGCCCTCGTCGTCGACACCGGGGACGACGAGACCGCGCCCCGCCGCTCCGTCTGCGCCCCCGGCGGCGCGGTCTTCGAGGCGTTCGCCCGGCTCACCGCCGACGGTGTCCGCCCCACCACCGTCCTCGCGAGCAGGGCCTTCGACCAGGACCACCTGGCCGCCCGTGGCATCACGAAGGTCGTCACGCCCGAAGAGGTCAGCTGACCCCGCGTCACCCGCACCGCACCGGAATCGAACCCGCACGATACGGAGCACACCATGACCCAGTCCCCGCGACGCCCGTCCGCACCCAGCCGCCGCACCGTGGTCCTCGCCGGAGCCGGAACCGCAGCCGCTCTGCTCACCCCCGGCCTGGCCACGACCGCCCATGCCGCCGCACCTGTCGCAGATCAGCCCTGCGCCTCGTACTGGTTCCCCGACTCGCTGCCCACCGGCACGCCCGGCGACGGCATCACCTGGCGCAGCCTGAAGGCCTGGCGCCCCGAGACCGACCCGGACCTGCCGTTCAACACCGCGTCCGTACCGCTCGCCGACCGCTTCACCCCGGTCCCGGCCAACACCACGGCCCGGACCGACCAGGCGCGGATCACCTCGCTGGTCGCGTTCGGGAACACGGCGGGCAACCCGTCGCAGGGCTCGGCCACCGCCGACTACTACGCCCTGAACCACTGGGCGTACATCGACGAGCTGGTCTTCTGGGGCGGCTCGGCGGGTGAGGGCCTGATCCTGGCGCCGAACGCCCCGGTCGTGGACGCGGCCCACCGCCACGGGGTGCCCGTCCTCGGGACCGTGTTCCTGCCGCCCGTTCACCACGGCGGCGACCTCCGGTGGACCCGCGACCTCGTGCAGCGGGACGCGGCCGGGCGCTTCCCGCTGGCCGCGAAGTTGGTCGAGGCGGCCGTCGCGCACGGCTTCGACGGCTGGTTCCTCAACGCCGAGACCGAGGGCGGGGACGCCGAGCTCGGCGCCGAGATGCTCGCCTTCGTCACCGAGCTCCGGGCGCGCAGCGACGCGGCGGGGCTGCGCATCACCTGGTACGACGCGATGACGGTGAAGGGCGAGGTCGGCTGGCAGGGCGCGCTCAACTCCGAGAACACCGCGCTGTTCCGGGAGGCGGACTCGATGTTCGTGGACTTCCGCTGGACGCCCGCGTCGCTCGTCTCCTCCGCCGCGAACGCCGAGGCCGCCGGACGCAGCCGGTACGCCCTGTGGGCCGGCGTGGATGTGGAGTCCAAGGGCTGGGACGCGCCCGTCGACTGGGACGCGATCATTCCGGCCGACCGGCCGCACACGGTCGGCTACGGCTTCTACCGGCCGGAGTGGACCCGCGGCCACCTGCCGGAGGACCGTACGCCCGCTCAGTTCCACGCCGCCGACCAACGGTTCTGGACCGGGCGGTCCCTGGACCCGGCCCGGCCGGACGGCACGGACAGCTGGCGCGCGCCCGCGCAGGCCGTGGCCGACCGCTCGACGGTGAACCGGCTGCCGTTCGCCACCACCTTCAACACCGGCCACGGCCTGCGCTGGTACGAGAACGGCCGGGTCGCCTCGGACGCCGAGTGGAACCACCTCGGGGTGCAGGACCGGCTGCCGGGTCGCCGCTGGGTCGTCCGCACCGAGGGCTCGCGCCCGTCCGTGGGCTTCGACTTCGAGGACGCCTGGCGCGGGGGCAGCAGTCTCCTGGTCGCCGGGGAGTTCGACGCCCCGGTCACCGTAGACCTCCATCGCACCCGGCTGCCGCTGTCCCGGCGCACGGTCGTGGAGCTGACCCACCGCACCGACGCGGGTTCGGGCCCGGTCACCGTCGAGCTGGCCGTCGCCCTGCACGAGCCGGACCGGCCGGGCGATCCGGTGGCGTACACGTACATTCCGGCGGGCGAAGTCCGGACGGGCGGCAGCGGGTGGACCACCTCCACGCTGCGGCTGAACTCCCTCTCCGGTACGGCCGGTACGGTGCACGCGCTGGGGGTGCGCCTCACGGCGGCCGGTCCGGTGCGCTGGCGGCTCGGCGCCGTGGCCGTACGGGACCGGGCCGAGACGCCCACCCCGCCGACCGCACTGCGCGTCACCGGAGCGTCCCGGGGCGCCGACGGCACGGACCTCCGGCTGCGCTGGCACCGCTCCCCCGGCACCCCGCGCCACTACGAGCTGCACCGCGTGCTGCCCGACGGCACCCGGCGCTTCCTGGGCGCCACCGCCTCCACCGCGTTCTTCGTGCCCGGCCTGCGCCGGGAACCGGGCGAGAAAGCCGCTCGTTTCCAGGTCAGGGCAGTTGGCGAGCTGTACACGACCTCCGGCAGCGCCTCCACCGCGCACCGCTGGTAACCCCCCACCCGACCCACCCACTCACAACGGAGTCCCCCTCATGCACGACGACCGCAGCCTGGTCGAAGCCCGTCTCAAGCGCGTCCTGGACGAGCGCATCCGGCCCGCCGTATACCCGGAGTCCGTCCCGCTGGACGTCGCCGTCTGGAACGCGCCGGGCGAGCCCGTCCCCGTCGCCGAGGGCCTGGCCGGGCCCACCGAGCCGATCGCGGTCGGCGACCGGTGGGGCGCTCCGTGGGGCACCTCCTGGTTCAAGGTCTCCGGCACGGTGCCGGAGGCGTGGGCGGGCCGGACCGTGGAGGCGCTGCTCGACCTCGGCTTCGACGAGAACATGCCGGGCTTCCAGTGCGAGGGCCTGGTCTACCGCCCCGACGGCACCCCGGTGAAGGGCCTCAACCCGCGCAACCAGTGGGTGCGGGTGGGCGCCCCGGTGGCGGGCGGCGAGGAGGTGCTGCTGCACGTCGAGGCGGCGTCCAACCCGGTGATCCTCGACTACCACCCCTTCCTGCCCACGCAGCTGGGTGACAAGGAGACCGCCGGCAGCGAGCCGCAGTACACGCTGGCCCGGATGGACCTCGCCGTCTTCGACGAGGACGTGTGGAATCTGGTCCAGGACCTGGAGGTGCTGGGCGAGCTGATGCAGGAGCTGCCCGTGGAGGGCGCCCGCCGCTGGGACCTCCTGCGCGCCGTCGGCCGGGCGCTGGACGCGGTCGACCTCCAGGACGTGGGCGGCACGGCGGCCGCCGCCCGCGCGGAGCTGGCCGACGTCCTCGCGACGCCCGCCGCGCCCTCCGCCCACCGCATCAGCGCGGTCGGCCACGCGCACATCGACTCCGCCTGGCTGTGGCCGCTGCGCGAGACGGTCCGCAAGGTGGCCCGTACGACGTCGAACATGACCGCGCTCCTGGAGGACGAGCCGGACTTCGTCTTCGCGATGTCGCAGGCCCAGCAGTTCGCCTGGATCAAGGAGCACCGCCCCGAGGTCTACGCGAAGGTCAAGGCCGCCGTCGCGGAGGGCCGGTTCGTGCCGTCGGGCGGCATGTGGGTCGAGTCCGACACCAACATGCCGGGCTCCGAGGCGATGGCCCGGCAGTTCGTGCACGGCAAGCGGTTCTTCCTCGACGAGTTCGGCATCGAGAACGACGAGGCCTGGCTGCCCGACACCTTCGGATTCGCGGCCGGGCTGCCCCAGATCATCAAGGCCGCGGGCTCGAAGTGGCTGCTCACACAGAAGATCTCGTGGAGCCAGACCAACAAGTTCCCGCATCACACCTTCAACTGGGAGGGCATCGACGGCACCCGGATCTTCACGCACTTCCCGCCCGTCGACACGTACAACTGCTCGATGAAGGGCAGCGAGATCGCCCACGCGGCGACGAACTTCAAGGACAAGGGCGTCGCGCAGCACTCGCTGGCGCCGACCGGCTGGGGTGACGGGGGCGGTGGCACCACCCGCGAGATGATCGCCAAGGCCGCCCGGCTGCGGAGCCTGGAGGGCTCGGCGACGGTGACGTGGGAGACCCCCGCGGACTTCTTCACCAAGGCCGAGGCCGAGTACACCAACCCTCCGGTCTGGGTCGGCGAGCTCTACCTCGAGCTGCACCGCGCCACGCTCACCAGTCAGGCGAAGACGAAGCAGGGCAACCGTCGCAGTGAGCACCTGCTCCGCGAGGCCGAACTGTGGGCCGCCACCGCCGCTGTGCGAACCGGCTTCGCCTACCCGTACGAGCAGCTGGACCGGATCTGGAAGACGGTGCTGCTGCACCAGTTCCACGACATCCTGCCGGGCTCCTCGATCGCCTGGGTGCACCGCGAGGCCGAGAAGACGTACGCGGCCGTCGCCGAGGAGCTGCGCGGCATCATCGACGCCGCGCAGCGCGCGCTCGCCGGTGACCCGGCGGGCGGACGCGCCCTCGTGTTCAACGCCGCGCCGCACTCCCGCGGCGGCGTTCCCGCCGGAGCGGCGGCCGTCGCCGCGACGGACGGGACCACCCCTGCCGCCCCGCGCGAGGGCGGCGGCCATGTGCTCGACAACGGCCTGCTCCGGGTGGAGATCGACGGCCGGGGCCTCGTCGTCTCGGCGTACGACATCGCCGCGGACCGCGAGACCGTGGCGCCGGGCGCGGCCGCGAACCTGCTTCAGATCCACCCCGACTTCCCGAACATGTGGGACGCGTGGGACGTCGACGCGTTCTACCGCAACACCGTCACGGACCTGACGGACGTGGACGAACTGGCCCCGATGGAGAACGGCGTGCGGATCGTCCGCAGCTTCGGGGCATCGAAGGTGACCCAGCTGCTCACCCTGGAGCCGGGCGCCAAGCGGCTCGACATCGACACGGAGGTCGACTGGCACGAGACGGAGAAGTTCCTGAAGGCCGCGTTCCCGCTGGACGTGCACGCCGAGCGGTACGCCTCCGAGACCCAGTTCGGGCACTTCTACCGGCCCACCCACACGAACACCAGCTGGGAGGCGGCCAAGTTCGAGGCGTGCAACCACCGCTTCGTGCACCTGGAGGAGCCGGGCTGGGGCGTCGCCCTCGTCAACGACTCGACGTACGGCCACGACGTCACGCGCACCGTCCGGGACGCGGACGCGGGGACGACGACCACCGTGCGGGTCTCGCTGCTGCGCGCGCCGCGCTTCCCCGACCCGGAGACCGACCAGGGCGTGCACCGCTTCCGGCACGCACTGGTGCCCGGAGCGGCGATCGGCGACGCGGTCCGCGAGGGATTCCGTGTGAACCTGCCGGAGCGCCGGGTCACCGGTGAGCGCGAGGTGGCCCCGCTGGTGGGTGTCGACAACGACGCGGTCGTGGTCAGCGCGGTCAAGCTGGCGGACGACGGGAGCGGCGACGTCGTCGTGCGGCTCTACGAGTCGACGGGCGGCCGCGCGAAGGTGAACCTGGCCACCGGCTTCCGGGCCGCGGGCGTCGTGGCGACCGACCTGTTGGAGCGGCCGCTGACCGATGCCCCGGTGCCCGAGAGCGACGGCGAGGGCGTGCGGTTGTCGCTGCGCCCGTTCGAGCTGGTGACGCTGCGTCTGACGCGCGGCTGACGCCGGGATGCGAGGGCTGCCGCCCCGGTGCTGCGGGCATCGGGGCGGCAGCGCGTACGCCCCTGCCGGAGGCGGGACGGCGACGGCCGACGTGCGGGGGCTGCGGGAGCAGCGCCCTCCGTCAGTCGGGCAAGTTGCCCTCACCGCCGAGGTTGGCGACCATGCGGCGCAGAACGTCGATGGTGGTCGCGAAGTCGGCGGTGTCGACGCCTTCGTGCACCTGTCGATGGACGCGGAGGTTGCGCTCCCTTGCCCGGAGCCGCCCTTCCTCCCCCGCCTCGGTCAACGTCATGAGTCCCGCGTTCTCCGTCAGCCAGCCGCGGTCGACGAGGTCGTCGAAGACAGCGTCGAAGTCGGTCCCGAGGTCGTCCCACTTCGTCAGCCGCTCGGTCAGCGTCGCACGGTTCCAGCTGCCCGGTTCCCCGGCCACGTGGTTGAGCGTCCACCAGTGCGGCTGGGTCAGGTGCTCCACCGCCAACTGCTCCCGCAGGGCCCCGACCACCAGCCGGGCCGCCACGCCGGCCCACGCCCCGATGGGCTGAGCCGCCAACTCCTGCTGTGAGTACTCCTTGAGCGTCGCGCTCATGTGCCCCTCCTCGTGATCAACGGAACACGGCCAACGTAGAAGCTCAAGTCCGATTGAGGTCAAGGGCGAGTCCGGCGCTCCCTCAGGTCATGTCGAAGACGAGGCGGCCGGGCACCTTGCCCTCCAGCACCTCCTCGATCGAGGCGTTGATGTCGGCCAGGTCCCGGGTCTCGCGCACCACGCGGGTGCGGCCCAGGCTGTGCAGGCGGAAGACCTCGGCCAGGTCCTGCCGGGTGCCCACGATCGATCCGACGATCTTCGTGCCGTTGAGCACGGTGTCGAAGACCGGGATCTCCAGCTTGCCCTCCGCGGGCAGGGCCACGAGCACCAGCGTGCCGCCGCGCCGCAGTGAGGCGTACGCGGCCTCGAACGACGCGTTGCTCACCGCCAGGGAGACGGCCGCGTCGGCGCCCCCGAGCCGCTGCGTCTCCTCGGCCACGTCCTGCACGCGCGCGTCGATGACGTGGTCCGCGCCCAGCTCCCCGGCAAGGGCCAGCTTCTCGTCGGTGACGTCGACCGCGATGGTCTCGGCGCCGAAGATCCGGGCGTACTGCAGGGCCAGATGCCCCAGTCCGCCGATGCCGGAGACGAGCACCCGGGTGCCGGGGCGCGCGCCGGAGAGCTTGACGGCCTTGTACGTCGTGACGCCCGCGCAGGTCAGCGGTGCCGCGTCCAGCGGGTCGATGCCGTCGGGCACGGGTACCACGTAGGTCCCGTGGGCTAGGGCGTACTCGGCGTGGCTGCCGTCGACCGAGTAGCCGCTGTTCTGCTGCTGGAGGCAGAGCGTCTCCCAGCCGGACACGCAGTGGTCGCAGTGTCCGCACGCCTCGCCGAGCCACGGAATGGCCACCCGGTCCCCCACGGCGAGGTGGGCGACCTGGTCGCCGGTCGCCTCCACGATGCCGATGCCCTCGTGGCCCGGGACGAAGGGCGGCGACGGCTTGACCGGCCAGTCGCCGTGCGCCGCGTGGATGTCCGTGTGGCACAGCCCGGAGGCCTCCATCCGCACGAGGACCTGATGGCCGGCGGGCGAGGGAACCGGCCGGTCCTCGACGGTCACCGGCTCGGTGAAGCTACGGACAACAGCGGCTCTCATGGGGTTCTCCTCCGCTTCGATACGTACGCCTGTCCGGGGCGAGGCGCCCACAGGGAACAAAAGACATGAATCAGGCTATTACGGACCATCTACTCGCACACGGCGTGGTTTCGGCGAGGATCCTTGTCAATATCCAGAATCCTGTTTACTGTTCCCTTCGTGAACGCCTTTGATGAGCGCTTCCTCACGCGCAACGGACTGGCCGCCCGCCAGCTCGCGGTCCTGCTGCTCAACCATGAGCCGGACACGCGGCTGCCCCGGGTGCGGGACTACGCGGAGGAGCTGGGCTGCGGAAACGGCACGGTCCAGGCGGCCCTTCAGCTGCTGGAGGAGTCCGGCGCCATCAGGACGACCGCCCGGGGACACCTCGGCACCTTCCTCGCCCACTCGGACCGCTCCATACTCTGGCGGCTCTCCGGGCTCGGGACGCTGCTGGCCGCGATGCCCCTGCCGTACTCCCGCCGGTACGAGGGCCTGGCCACCGGACTGCGCGGCGCCTTCGAGAAGGCGGGCGCACCCTTCGCGATCACGTTCATGCGGGGCGCCGGGGCCCGTACCGCCGCCCTGCTCGAAGGCAAGGTCGACCTCGTCGTCCTGTCCCGCTTCGCCGCCGACGAGCTGATCGCCGAGCATCCGGTGGAGCTGGTGGCGGACCTGGGGCCGGCCACCTACGTCGGCGCGCACGGCATGCTCCTGCGCCACGGCGTGGACCTGGACACCCCGGGCCTGCGGGTCGCGGTCGACCACGCGTCGGAGGACCTGCGCATGCTGGTCGACCGGGTCTTCGCCGGGCGCCCGGACGTCCAGCTGCTGGAGGCCTCGTACATGCAGCTGCCCGACCTCTTCGCCCGTAAAGAGGTCGACGCCACCGTCTGGAACCTGGACGAGGTGCAGGACCGGCTCGGGTTCGGCGTCGACGTGCTGCCGCTGGGCGACGAGGTCACCCGCGAGCTGTCGCTGCGCAACTCGAGCGCGGCGATC
Source organism: Streptomyces sp. CB01249 (assembly GCF_001905735.1). Classification (GTDB taxonomy): domain Bacteria; phylum Actinomycetota; class Actinomycetes; order Streptomycetales; family Streptomycetaceae; genus Streptomyces. The sequence continues at coordinate 1,811,927 of NZ_LISW01000001.1, read as the reverse complement.
ATCGGGCGGACCGAAGGGGCCAAGGCCCTGGCCGCCGTCCGGGACTCCCTGGATCTCCCCCTGATCACCTCGCTCCAGCGCGAGGTGCTGGAGGGCACACGCCTGCCCTCCTACTGAGCCCCGGGCCGATCGGGACGAAGGTCCTGCCCGTGACGGGACCTTCGGCCTCATCAAAATACAAAATCCTGGTTACTGTCGATTTTAGGAGGATCGCCATGGACGACCAGCTGGCCCTGCGGCTTCAGCTCTTCCGCGAAGGCGGACAGATCAAGCCCGAGGTGGCCGACTTCGTCACGGCCGAGCTCGCCGCCCTGGAGGCGGAGGGCAACACCGTGACCGAGGCGACCGCGGGCATGCTCACCAGCCACCTGATGATGGCGCTCACCCGGCTGCTGAACGGCGAGGCCATCGAGCAGTTCCTCACCGACGACCAGGTCGCCGCCGAACTGGCCGGGCACCCCCAGGCCGTCGATCGCGCCCGTGCCGTCGCCGAGCGCGCCCGGCACGAGCTCGGGGCCGCCCTCCCGGAGTCCGAGGTGAACTTCCTCGGCATGCACCTCGCGGTGCTGGCGCAGCAGACGCCCGCCGCCCCCTCCTCCTGAACCACCCCGTCCCCACCCTCTGGAAAGAAGCAGGACATGACGAAGATCCTCGCCGGCGGCGTCGGCAAGACCGAGGTCACCCAGACCATCAAGCAGCTCGGCATCGAGGGCCTGGAGGTCACCGCCTCCAGCGACATGGACGCCGCGATGAAGCTGCGCGTCGCCCAGGCCGACTACTACCTGGGCACCTGTCACACGGGCGCCGGTGCCTCGCTCGGCGTCCTCGTCGGCCTGATGGGCAGCGCCGTCTGCCACACCTTCGGCCGCACCGTCCCCACCGAGGAGCAGATCACCGCCCTGCTGGACGAGGGCAAGAAGGTCTTCGGCTTCTCGATGGACCAGATCGACACCATCGCTCCCCTAATGGCGCGCGCCATCGCCGCCCGCGGCTGACTCCAGCCACCCCGCTCTGATCACCCCGGGCACGAAGGAGTGACCCCGTGAGTACGACACTCGCAGCCGGTACGAGCCTCGACTTCTCGCTGGCCCAGCAACTGACCGTCATAGCCCTCTGTGCGCTGACCGCGTACATCTCCCACATGGCGCTGGCCGTCTTCAACGACGGCGTACGCCCGTTCCTCCTGGACTTCATCCAGGGGCGCACCACGCGCAGCGCGACGACGGCGGTCTCGTTCGGCCTCTCGGCCGGGTTCATCTTCGGGCTCGGCGCCCCGATGGCCCTGTCCACCGGTGTGCTGAACCCGTGGCTCCTCTTCCTGCCCACCGACATCCTCGGCATGCTGTCGCCGAAGAAGTGGCTCGCCCCCATCCTCGGCGGCGCCTGGGGCGCGGTCGTCGTCTTCGGGCTCAACGGCGCCAACAACGTGGCGCATGACCTGCCGGTCGACTTCATCACCGCCATGCAGCAGATGTCGACCCCGATCCTCTTCCTCTTCACGCTGTTCCCGGTGCTGGCCATCACCAAGCAGTTCGGCCGCAAGTGGGGCGGCATCGCGGGGGTCCTGGAGTTCGCCCTGGTCGTCATGACCATGAAGCTGTGGCCCAACATGTTCGCCGGCGCGCTGGCGATGGCCGTCGGTGTGCTGATGCTCATCGGTCTCGCCGTCGCCAAGGACCTCGCCCAGCGCAAGGCGGACAGGGCCGCAGGCGTGAGCGAACCCCTCATCGAGGGTGACGACCCGATGGCCTCCCTCTTCAGCGCCAGCGCGGCCCGGCTGCGCCGGTACCTGCCCCTGTTCATGGTGCTGGGCGCCGGGGTCTGTGTGCTCGCCCAGATGCACATATTCGGCGGCGGCGAGGCGACCAGCTTCCTGATCGCGAAGGGGCAGTACTCGGAGGCGGCGCAGGTCGACTTCTACCGCGTCTTCGGTTTCATCCCCCTGATCGCGACCACCGCGCTGGCCTCCGGCGCGTACGGCATCGCGGGCTTCACCCTCGTGTACCCCATCGGGTACCTGATGCCGAACCCGTTCCTCGCCGCGATCGTCGGCGCCCTGGTCTTCGCGGCCGAAGTACTGGCCCTGTCCTACATCGGCAAGCTCCTCGGGCGGCTGCCCAGCGTCCGCGACTCCTCGGAGCACCTGCGCAGCGCGATCAGCGAGACGCTCCAGCTGGCGATCCTCTTCGGCTCGCTGATGGCGGCCAACGCCATGGGCGGCGGCCTGGGCATCCTCGTCGTCGGCGGGCTCTACCTGCTGAACGAGGCGATGGGCCGGCCGGTCGTCCGGATGGCCGCGGCACCGGCCGCGGTGATCGTCGGCGGCATCCTCCTCAACCTCCTGTACTGGATGGACCTGTTCACACCGATCAAGGGATAGCCCCACGCCCCTGATCACACAGGCCGACCCAAGAAGGACCCCCCACGATGAACAGCCCCGCCCCCGTGCTTCGTACCGTTCTCGGAGACATCGTCCCCGACGCGGTACGGGGCCCCGCCCTGGCCCATGAACACCTCGTCCTCGACCTCGACCACCGGGGTGACGGCGGCGCCGTGCTCGCCGCCGGCCGGCACGCCGCCGCCGTCACCGCCGAACTGGCCGCACTCCGCGAGGAGTACGGACTCGCCCTGGTCATCGAGCTGACCTGCCGCGGCATGGGCCGCGACGTGCGCGCCCTGGCCCGGATCTCCCGGGATGCCCGGGTCGCCGTCGTCGCCGCGACCGGCTGGTACTACGAGCCGTTCCACACCCCCGAGATCGACAGCGGCAGCGTCGGGGACCTCACCGCCACCCTCGTCCGCGAAATCGAGGACGGCATCGGCACGACCGGCATCCGTCCCGGCGTCCTCGGCGAGATCGGCAGCCACGGGGACGTCCCGACGCCGCCCGAGAACAAGGTGCTCCGTGCTTCGGCGCGGGCCGCCCTCGCCACCGGGCTCTCCGTCGCCACCCATGCCCAGCTCGGCCGCGGCGGCCTCGCTCAGCTGGAACTGCTCACCGCCGAGGGGCTGCCCCCGCACCGGATCTCGGTCGGTCATCAGGACCTGCTGGACGATCCAGCGGTGCACCGGGAGCTGGCCGCGAGCGGCGCGTACGTCGCCTTCGACACCGTCGGCAAGGACGGCTACCAGAGCGACGACACCCGGCTGCGGCTCCTGCTCGCCCTCCTGGAGGCGGGGCACGCCGACCGGGTCCTGCTCAGCTGCGACATCTCCCGCCACGGCTACCTCACTTCCGAGGGGGGCCAGGGTTACGGCCACCTCTTCGGGAGCTTCCTGCCCAAGGTCCGTGCGGCGGGCGTGGACGACGACCTGATCGACCTGCTGACCCGCCGCAATCCGCTGCGCTTCCTCAGCGGCGTGAACGTGGAAGAGAGCTGACCATGCACCCCGTACTCCCCCGGACCTACCCGCTGGCGACCGTGGCCCCGGCCGACGCCGTCGCCCGGCAGTTCCGGCTCATCGAGGCCACCGCCCGTCACTTCGAGGGCCCGCAGCTGTTCGCCTCCGACGCCGGGGTCGTGCCCGGGCTCGGACGCCCCGCCACCACCGCCCGCGTCGAGTCCGTCCTCGCCGACTTCTTCGGCGCCGAGGGCGCCGCCTTCGTCCAGGGCGCGGGCACCGGCGCGATCCGGGCCGCCCTCACCGCCGCCGTCCGGCCGGGCGACCCCCTCCTCATCCACCGGGCGCCCGTCTACCGCACCACCGAGGTCACGCTGCGCGGCCTCGGCGTCCAGACCGTGCAGGCCGACTTCAACGATCCCGACGAGCTGCGCGGGGCCCTGGAATCCGGCCGGTTCCGCTGGGCCTACGTCCAGCACACCCGGCAGCGGCTCGCCGACTCCTACGACCCCGGCGCGGTCCTCTCCGCCTGCCGGGCCGCCGGCGTCCGCACGGTCGTCGACGACAACTACGCCGTGATGCGCACCCCGGCGGCCGGGGTCGAACTGGGCGCCGACGCCTCCTGCTTCTCGCTGTTCAAGCTGCACGGCCCGGAGGGCGTCGGCATCGTCGTCGGCGCCGGGGACCTGATCGAGCACATCCGCCGCGACAACTACTCCGGCGGCGGCCAGGTCCAGGGACACCAGGCGCTCGACGCGCTGCGTGCGCTCACCCACGTACCGCTCATGTGGTCCGTGCAGTCCCAGGTCGGCGCCGAGGTCGCCGAGCGGCTGACCGCGGGCGAGGTGCCCGGGGTCGCCGAGGTCCGGCTCGCCAACGCACAGGACCGGTGCCTGCTCGTCCGGCTCGACCGGCCCGTGGCCAGGGAGCTGCCCGCCGTCGCCGCCCGCTTCGGCGCGGCCCCGTACCCGGTGGGTTCCAACTCCCGCTACGAGATCACGCCGCTCTTCTACCGGATGTCCAGCTCCGCCCTGGACGACTCGCCCGAACTGACCGACTGGACCGTGCGCATCAACCCGATGCGGGCGGGCGCGGACCTCGTCATCGAGATCCTGCGCCGGTCGCTGGCCGCGCTGAACGACCGGAAGGGCGACTGACCGTGTTTCTCGACACCGTACTGACCCGCAATCCCGGGCTCGTCGAGGCCGCGGCCGCACTGCACGACGAGGGCGCGATCCCGCCGGACACCTATGTCATGGACCTGGACGCCGTCGAGGCCAACGCCGCGCTGCTGGCCGCCGAGGCCGAACGGCTGGGCCTCTCACTCTGGTTCGTCGTCAAACAGCTCGGCCGCAACCCGGAACTGATCCGGGCCGTCGCCCGGCACATCCCCCGCTACGCCGCCATCGACCCGCCCGAGGCGCGCACCCTGCACGCCTCCGGCGCCCGTGCCGGCAACCTCGGCCACCTCGTCCAGATCCCGCGCCGCGCCCTGCCCGAGATGCTGGCGTGGCGTCCCGAGACCGTCACCGTCTACGACCTGGACAACGCCCGCGCGGTCTCCGACACCGCGAGGCGGCTGGGGTTCGTCCAGGACATCCTGATCCGTCTCGAAGGCGCCGAGGGGACCGTCTACCCGGGCCAGGAGGGCGGCGTCCCGCTCAACCGGCTCGACGCCTTCGCCGACGCCGCCGAACGCCTTCCCGGCATCCGGATCGCGGGGGTCACCGCCTTCCCGTGCGTGCTGTGCGACCCGGCGACGGGTGCCCCGTACGCCACGCCCAACTTCGCCCTCGCCCTCAAGGCCCGCGAGACACTGACCGGCCGCGGCCACAAGGACCTCCTGCTGAGCGCCCCCAGCGCCACCTCGATGGCCTCCCTGCCGCTCCTCGCGGACCTCGGCGCCACCCACGGGGAGCCGGGCCACGCGCTGACCGGCACGACCCCGCTGCACGCGGTCGACCCGGCGCAGCCCGAGACCCCCGCCTACGTGTACGTCACCGAGGTCGCCCACACCCTGGACGACGGCCGCCCCGCCGTCTTCGGCGGCGGGTTCTACGCCCGCTCCCACATCAGGAGCGCCCTGCTGCCGCGCACCGGGGCACGTCTGAACGTGCTGGACGCGCCCGCCGAGAACATCGACTACTACCGGCTGCTCGACGCGCCCGCCCCCGGACAGGACGTCCGCATCGGCGACACCGCGCTGCTCGCCTTCCGCACCCAGATCTTCGTCACCCGCTCGACCGTCGCCGTCGTCTCCGGACTCTCCTCCGGGACGCCCCGTCTCAACGGTCTGTACGACGCCCAGGGCCGGTCCCTGAGCTGAGGAGGCACCCCATGGCCAAGACCGTCATCGTCGTGATCGACGGATTCGGCATCGGCGCCATGCCCGACGCGGGCACCACGCGCCCCGGCGATCTGACCGCCGACACCTGCGGGCATGTGCTGGACCACTGCCGGGAGGCCTTCGGCCGCCCGCTGCGGCTGCCCGTGCTGGGTTCGCTCGGCCTCGGCCTGGTCCACCCGCACCCCGATCTCGCCCGGCGCACCCATCTGCCCGTCGCCGCGGGCCGGGCCGCGCTCGGCTATCCGGGCGCCGACACCTTCGCCGGGCACCAGACCATGATGGGCGCCGACTTCAGCCGGGTGACCGTGGCGCGGCTCGCCGACCACCTGGACGAGGTGACCGCCGCCCTCGAAGCGGCGGGCCACCGGGTCGGCCGGCTGGACGGCAGGCCGCTCCTGGTCGTGGACGGCGCGGTGCTGGTCCACGACAACCTGGAGGCCGACCCGGGCATCAACTGGAACGCCTCCGGGCGGCTGGAGGACCTGCCGTTCGACGGGCCGGGCGGCATCCTCGCCGTGGCCCGCACGGTACGCGCCGTCGCTCCCGTGGCGCGGGTCATCGCGGTGGGCGGGCACGCGGACGGCCCGCTCGACCGCTTCGTACGGGCCGGTGAGGAGGGCACGGTGGGCCTCGACACCCCCGCCACCGGGTTCTACCGCAACGGCGGTCTCGAAGTGCAGCACCTGGGCGCCCCGATCGACCACACCCGCCAGCTCCCCGACCTGGCCGCCCGCGCGGGCATCCCGGTCACCCTGGTGGGGAAGGCCGCCGACATCCTGGCCTGCGAGGGTGCGGCCCGGCACCCGGCCGTGGACACCGCCGACGTCCTCACGCACACCCTCGAAGCGGTACGCGCCTGCGGCGACGGCCTGGTGGTGTCCAACATCCAGGAGACGGACCTGGCCGGGCACCAGCAGGACACCGAGCGCTACGGACGCCTCCTGGAACAGGCGGACGCGGGCCTGGCCGCGCTCGTCGCCCTCCTCGACGCACCGGGCGACCGCCTCATCGTGACCGGCGATCACGGCAACGACCCGACAGCCGGGCACGCCTTCCACACCCGCGAGTACGTCCCCGTGCTCATCCACCGGCCCGGCGCGGACGGCGTGGAGCTGCTGCCCGACGCGGAGAGCCTGGCGGACGTCGGCGCGACGGCCGCCGTGTCCCTGTCGCTGGACCCGGAGGCCCTGGCCAACGGCCGGGAGCTGCGGACGGGGCGGCGGGCGGCCTAGCCACCGGACGTCCTACGAAAAGGAGCCGCCAGAGCTTGAACCTCACGTGGCGTGAGGATGCATGGTGGCTCCATGACCACTTCTGCAACCTGGAGAGTGGGCCGGCTCGCGGAGGCCAGCGGTCTGACCGTGCGCACGCTGCACCACTGGGACACCATCGGGCTGCTCACTCCCTCCCGGCGCACCGCGGGAGGCCACAGGGAGTACACCGAGGACGACCTCGTCCGTCTCTATCAGGTGTTGGCGCTGCGCGGCCTCGGGCTGGCGCTGGATTCCATCGCTGTCTGCCTCGACGCGGGTGTCGATCCGCTGCGGCTGGTCCGGGATCATCTGGCGGGGGTGGAGGCGTCCATCAAGGCGCTCGGTGTCCTGCGTGAGCGGCTCGTACGGCTCGGTGAGGAGCTGTCGGCCGACGAGGCTCCGGCGGCCGCGGCGCTGCTCGACGCGCTGCGGGCGATCGGCGGCGCCGGTCCGGAGGGCGAGCACACGCTGCGCCGCCATCTGGACGCCGACGAGATGCAGGTCCTGCGGACCCGGGCCGCCGCCTTGGGACCCGCCATGCACTACCTGCTCGAAGCCGAGTGGCCCGAGTTGTACCGGAGAGCCGAACGACTCCGTACGGCCGGCACTCCCGCCACGGATCGGAAGGTCCGCCTCCTGGTGGCCCGGATGGATGAGCTGAGCGCGTTGTTCAGCGGAGGCGATGCCCGTATCTCCGCCGGAGTCAGGGCTGCCTGGCACGAGGATCCGGCCGCCATGTCGGGAGACCCCGATGCTCCGGCCGACGACTGGCGAGAACTGGCCGAGTATCTGGACCGGGCTCGCCACAGCTCCTCCTGACCCGCACCCGCTGTGGCTGCCCCCGCGTTCTCGTCCGCCCCAAGGAGTCCGCTGATGAACCGACGGATCCGTGCGCGCCTCGCGCTGATCTCAACGATCCCCACCCTCCTCGCCCTTCCCGTCATCTGCCTCCTGGCCGCGGTCGGTGCGGTGCCGTGGTCCCTGCTCCTCGCCCTGCCCGTGGTGCTCGTGGTCCAGGCCGCTTTCCACTTCTCCCGCGTGCCCGCGGAATGAGTCAGTGGCGTCCGGCACCCCTGTCGAGGGTCCTCAGGAGGGCCTGTGCCATGACCTCTTCGCCCTTCGCGTTGGGGTGGGCCGGAGCGGCGGGCGCCGCGGGGCTCAGCGGCTCTATCCACCGGTCGGCGGGTGCCTTGCACATGTCGTGGCCCACGGTGGGCCCGTACGTGTCCACGTAGTCGGCCCGGTTCAGCAACGCCACCGCGCGCAGCATCAGGTTGAGGCGCTTCTCCGTGTCCCGCAGGTAGGGGAAGTCCTTCGCGGCGAACGGGACTTGGGGGAAGCAGCCGGTGCCGTCGTCGGGAAGGAGGTCCGGGTAGCCGACGACGACCACGCGTGCGTGGGGGGCCTTGTGGTGCACTTCCCGCAGCACGCGGGCGACCTTGGGGGCCGTCTGGAGGATCTTCAGCGTCAACTGGTCGTAGCCCTTGGCCCCGTAGTACTGCTGGCAGGGGTTGCCGGCGAGGTCCTTGGCGCTGAGGGTGGCGCAGGTGCCGATGATGGAGCCGAAGCCGACGTCGTTGCCGCCGATCTGAAGGGTCACGAGGTCCGTGTCCTTCTTCACCGCGTCCAACTGCGGCCCGTTGGTGCCCTGCGCCTCCCACATCTCGACGGTCGTCGCCCCGCCGCAGCTCACGTCGGTGAACGAGGTGACGTGGCGCTCGCGCGCGGTGACCGACGGATAGTTGTGGTCGGAACGGGCACAGTTCGCGTCGACCTGCGTGGGGATCAGAGGCCCGGACGTGTACGAGTCGCCCAGCGCCACGTAGGAGGTGCGGGGCGAACCGTGCGCGCCGCCCGTCGCGGCCGAGGCCGTGCCGGTGAAGCCGGCCGTGAGCGCGCAGCTGCTCAACGCGGCCAGCGCGACGGCGGTGCGTCGCTTGGATACGGCCCTGCCCGGACGATTCCGCTGCGTCATGATGCCCTCCCCGAAAGTTCCGACAATCCGCGGAAGGGCAGCGGTGACCAAGGTGCACAGGACGTCGCACGGCACCCGGCCGCTGGTGCCCAGCGGATCCAACCCCGCCTGTATACCGGTCAGTAGACCGTGAGACCAGTGGCCGGCTGCCGGCAAGATCGCGGCCGAGGCAAGGAGAGGTGGTGGCTGTGGCCGACGAACGGCTTGATGCCGAGTGGCTTCGCGCCTGGTGTGAGCGGACGGATGCGGCGCTCGCGGAGCTCATGACATCGTTCCAGGCACGGTTCGGCTTCGATCCGGGCAGCAACGTGGTCGTGCGCGCTTCGGATGCGAGCCACCGAGCCACCGGCGCGCTCGTGGAGCTGACGCCGGTCCCGTCGGACCTGACGACGATGTACTGGGTGATCGACGAGGTCTCCTTGCCCGATGTCGACAACGGCTGCTTCGTCCACCCTGCCTCGCTGGTCGCGGACCATTTCCGCGCTTACGGGGCCGTCTCGATCGACGGGGAGGAGCCCGCCCTGGTGTTCGCCAGTGACGGGGGCGGGCATCTGTTCGCGCTGGCGGGCTCGGGACGCGTCTGGAGGTCTGCCACCGCCTCTTGGTCCGATCAGTTCGACCTTGCCGCGGCCAGTCTTCAGGAGTTCTTCCAGGGGCTCTCCCGGCAGATCGATGCCCGGGGCCAGTGCTAGGGCGTGTTTCGAAAGTAGCGCCGTCCGCCCGCCCGGCAGGCGGGACTTTCGAAACACGCCCTAGTCCGGGTTGCTTCGAAATTGGGCTGCGCGCGCCATTCCGCCTCCGCATACTGGCGGTCTCCGACTCCCGGAATCCGAAGGAACGTTCCCGCGTGCAGGCTGCCGTCACCGTCACCCCCGCTCAGATCCCCGAACTGCTGCTGGGCCTCGCCACCGTGCGGCCCGTGTTTCTGTGGGGCGCGCCCGGGATCGGCAAGTCGTCGCTCGTACGGAAGTTCGCGGAGTCCCTGGGGCTGGAGTGCGTCAGCCTGCTCGGGACCCAGCTCGCGCCGGAGGACCTCATCGGGGTGCCCCAGATCCGCGACGGCCGGTCCGTGTTCTGCCCGCCGGAGTCCATCGCCCGGGACGAGCCGTACTGCCTGTTCCTGGACGAGCTCAACGCGGCGACCCCCGATGTGCAGAAGGCGTTCTACTCGCTCATCCTGGACCGGCGTATCGGGTCCTACGAGCTGCCCGCCGGTTCGATCGTCATCGGGGCAGGCAACCGTGCCACGGACAACGCGCTGGCGCGGCCCATCGCCTCCGCCCTGGTCAACCGGCTCACCCATGTCCACCTCCGGGCCTCGGCGGCGGACTGGCTCGTGTGGGCGGGCGAGAACGGGGTCCACCCGTGGGTGACGGACTACCTCGTGGACCGCCCCGACCACCTGTGGTCGCAGCCGCCCAAGACCGAGGAGCCGTTCTCCACGCCCCGCTCCTGGCACATGCTCTCGGACGCCCTGCACTCCTTCGGGCCGGAGATCGACGAGGAGACCCTGAAGGTCGTGGTGCACGGCACGCTGACGCCCGCTCATGCCGTCTCCTTCTGCGGCTACGCGAAGATCGTCCGTCATGCCTTCGGCATCGAGGCGATTCTCAAGGGCGACGCCTCCTGGCCGAAGCGGCCGGAGGACCGCGACCTGCTCTACTACCTGGCCGACGCGTTCCGGGGCCGCCTGGTCAAGGAGCTGCCGCGCGAGAAGAAGCACGTCTCGCCGTCCCTGCGGCAGACCGCCTACCGGGCCAAGTCGCTGCTCGTCCAGCTGGCCGAGATCTCGGTCGAGGTCGCGCAGACCGTCATCGCGGACGACGCCGACGGGCTGCCCGTGCTGCCCGCGTGGTTCCTCGTGGACGCCGCGCGGGACATGCCCCGGCTGGTCGAGGCCCGGCGGTGAAGGGGGCCGCCGGGCGCGGGGGCGGGGGCAAGGACGGGAAGAACAAGAACACGGTCGACCCGGCCACCGAGGCCTTCGCCGCCGGGCTCGCGCTCGTCAAGCGCAACCCGGCGTTCGCCGCTGTGGAGGCGTCCGTGTGCCGCCAGGCCACGTGCGAGCTGACCCCGGCCGGTGGACTGGCCGCCGTCACGTCGAACGGCACCATCCACGTACACCCCACCAAACGGGCCGATCCGGCGGAGTGGGCGTGGGCGCTTGCCCACTGTCTGCTGCATCTCGGTTTCGGCCATGTGCCCGCCTCGGCGGACGAACCGCGCGAACAGCCCGACCGCTTCGACCTCGCGGCACGCTGCGTGGTCGTCAACCGCTTCCTGGCCAGCCACCCGATGGGCCGGGCGCCCCTCGCCCTGCCGGAGTCGTTTCCGGGTGGCGACGAGGAACTGCTCGCCGCCCGGTGGCGCCGCGACGGCATCCCCGCGGTTCACGAGCACTGCGGCACCGCGGGTGAGCACCCGGACCAGGTGCTCACCACCTGGAAGACCTGGAACAACTCGGCGGTCCCGGACTGGGAGACCGCCTTCGCGCACGCGCTGACCCGCAGTGTGTCCGCCGCGATGGACGTGGCCGGAGGCCGCCGCGACCGGGTCACCGGGACGCTCACGCCCCAGCGGCCCTGGGACCGTGCCCTGAACTGGTTCGTCTCCTCCTACCCCCTGCTGGGCGGGCTCGCCGCGGGCCTGAAGATCGTGGCCGACGCCGAACTCGCCCGGACGCAGGACATCGCCATCGCCGCGGTCAGTCCGGTCGCGGGCGAGATCTACATCAACCCGCTGCGCGCGTTCACCGACGAGGAATGGCGCTTCGTCCTCGCGCACGAGATGCTGCACGCCGCGCTGCGGCACGGCGAACGCCGAGGGGGCCGCGACCCGTTCCTCTTCAACGTCGCCGCCGACTACGTCGTCAACGACTGGCTGGTCCAGATGCGCGTCGGCGACATGCCCGAAGGGCTGCTGTACGACCCGGAGTTGCGGGGCCTGTCCACCGAGGAGGTGTACGACCGCATCGCGCACGACCTGCGCCGCCGTCGCAGGCTCGCGACGCTGCGGGGCAAGGGCGCCGGGGACATCCTCGGCGAGCCGCTGCCGCATGCCGGTGCCGGTCCGTACACCGACCTGGACGAGTTCTACCGGCGGGGGCTGGTGCAGGGCTTCGACCTGCACCAGTACGGGGAGCGCGGCCTCCTGCCCGCCGGGCTGATCCAGGAGATCCGCGCCCTGGCGCACCCGCCCGTGCCGTGGGACGCGCGGCTGGCCCGCTGGTTCGACGAGTACGTTCCCCGGCCGGAGCCCGTACGGTCGTACGCGCGCCCGGCGCGGCGGCAGGCATCGACCCCCGACATCCCGCGCGCCGGACGGTACTTCCCGCCCCAGGAGACGGCCCGCTGCACCTTCGGCGTCGTGCTGGACACCTCCGGCTCGATGAACAGCACCCTGCTCGGCAAGGCCCTCGGCGCCATCGCCTCGTACGCCGAGGCCCGCGACGTACCCGCGGCACGCGTCGTCTTCTGCGACGCCGCCCCCTACGACGCCGGTTACCTGCCGCCTACCGAGATCGCCGGCCGGGTGCGGGTACGCGGCCGCGGCGGCACCGAACTCCAGCCCGGTGTGGACCTGTTGCAGCGGGCGGACGACTTCCCGCCGGGCGCGCCGGTGCTCATCATCACCGACGGCTGGTGCGACGTCCTCCGCATCCGGCGCGAGCACGCCTACCTGATCCCACAGGGCGCGTCACTGCCGTTCACCCCGCGCGGCCCGGTGTTCCGGCTGGCCTAGAGCCCGCAGCACACGATTCCCGAGCCGAAGGGCCAGCGGGCCTGCCGCCTGCGTGGAGGCAGCGCTCCCGTGCCACCATCGGCGGGTGGACTATCCGAACGATCAGGCACCTGGCGCCCCCGTGCGCTCCGGCATCCCGGAGCACGGCCGCATTCCGAAGTACTACGCGGTCAAGGCACAACTCCTCTCCCTCATCGATGATCTGAGGGAGGGAGACACGCTTCCCACCGAGCGGGACCTGGCGCTGCGCCACGAGGTGTCGCGGGAGACGGTCCGGCAGGCGCTGCGTGAGCTGCTGCTGGAGGGGCGGCTGCGCCGGCAGGGGCGCGGGACCGTGGTGGCGGGTCCCAAGCTGGAGCAGCCGCTCTCGCTGGCGAGTTACACCGAGGGCGTGCGTCGGCAGGGCCGGCGGCCTGGGCGGAATCTCATCGGTCTCGAACGCTTCCCCTGCCCGGCGGCGCTGGCCGCCGAGATCGAGGTGGAGACCGGCGAACCGGTCTGGCACATGGAGCGGGTGCTGCTCGCCGACGACGAGCGGGTGGGGCTGGAGAGCACCTATGTCACCGTCGCCCGGGTGCCCGCCCTGGACACCGGGTTCGATCCGGATTCCTCCTTCTACGCGTACCTGACCGAGAAGCTCTCGCTCTCCTTCGGGGACGCGGACGAGCGGATCGAGACCGTGCTGGCGACGCCTCGCGAGGCGCTGCTCATCGGTACCCCGCCCGCCCTGCCGATGCTACTGCTGCACCGCCTGTCGCGGGATGCCGACGGCCGTCCGCTGGAACGGGTCCGCACCCTCTTCCGGGGCGACCGGTTCTCCTTCCGTACGCACTTGGGTCACGCGCGACCGCACTGACCGGCCGGATGGGAGCCGATGCGGCCTTCCTCCCGATTTCGTGGTCACGGAAAGATAACGGGTCTAGTCCAAGCTTGCGAGTCCGTTTACCGTCTCGTCGCTCCGCAGTCCGAAAAGAGTCACCGGCCCCGAGGAGTGTTGCCGCCGTGAAGGTCATCGTCGTAGGAGCCGGCGTGGTGGGAACCATGCACGCCTGGCACGCAGTGAACCGCGGCCACGAGGTCGTACAGATCGAGCGCGAGAGTGAGGCGCGCGGGGCATCGCTCCGCAACTTCGGACAGATATGGGTCAGCGGCCGGGCCGGTGGCGAGGAGCTGGATACGGCGCTGCGGGCGCGTGAGCTGTGGGAGGGCATCGGCGCGGAGGTGCCCGGTCTGGGCTTCCGCCCCTGCGGTTCGCTCACCCCACTGCGCACCGACCTGGAGGTCGCCGTCGCCGAGGCGGCCGTCGCCCGGGACGACGCCGCCGCGCGCGGCTACAAGCTGGTCACCGCCGACGAGGCCCGCGCGATCAACCCCGCCCTGCGCGGCGCGTTCGGCTCCGCCCTGTGGTGCGAGCGGGACGCGGCCGTCGAGCCGCGCACCGCCCAACTCGTCCTCAAACAGGCGCTGCTGGCGTCCGGCCGGTACACCTTCCTCGGCGGCCGCGAGGTCCGCGAGGTGGTCGGCACCGCATCGGTGCGCGACGACCACGGTGACGTACACACCGGTGACGCCGTCGTCCTGGCGACCGGCGCCTGGCTCGGCGGCCTCGTCCGTGAGCTGGCGGGCCCCGGTCTGCCGGTGCGGCGGGTCCGTCTCCAGATGATGCAGACCGACCCGCTCGGCGAGACACTCACCACCTCGGTCGCGGACGCCGACAGCTTCCGCTACTACCCCGCGTACGGCGGCCCGGCGCTCGACGCCCTCAACGACGGGCAGGCGCAGGCCCCGACCGCGTCCGCACACCGGATGCAGTTGCTGATGGTGCAGCGCCTGGATGGCGGACTGACCATCGGGGACACCCACGAGTACGAGCACCCCTTCTCGTTCGACACCGTCGAGGAGCCGTACGAGCACCTCACCGGCGTCGTCGAGTCCTTCCTCGGCCGCCCGCTGCCACGCATCCGGCACCGCTGGGCCGGGGTGTACGCCCAGTGCACCGACACCGGCCGCGTCGTCCACCGCCAGCAGGTGGCCGACGGGGTCTGGCTCGTCACCGGGCCCGGGGGACGGGGCATGACCTGCTCCCCCGCCATCGCCGAACAGACCGCCGACGAACTGGGCTGGTGAAGATGACCACGCATGACCACTCCTACCGACTCGTCGTCCTCGACATGGCGGGCACCACGGTCGCCGACGGCGGCCTCGTCGAGCGGGCGTTCTCCGTCGCCGCCGGACGCCTCGGTGTCGAGGCCGGCTCCGCCGACCACACCGAGAAGCTCGACTACGTCCGCGCCACCATGGGCGAGTCCAAGATCTCCGTCTTCCGGCACCTCTTCGGGGACGAGGACAAGGCACAGCGCGCCAACGCCGCCTTCGAGGAGGCGTACGGCGAACTCGTCGACGCCGGGGCGATCGCGGCGGTCCCCGGCGCCCGCGAGGCCATCGGGGAACTCCGTGCCGCCGGTCGCACCGTCGTCCTGTCCACCGGCTTCGCCCGAGTGACCCAGGACGCCATCCTCGCCGCCCTCGGCTGGCAGGACCTGGCCACGCTGACGCTCTGCCCGGCGGACGCGGGCGGCCGGGGCCGCCCCTACCCGGACATGGTGCTCGCCGCGCTGCTGCGCACCGGAGCCGTGGACGACGTACGGCGGATCGCGGTCGCCGGGGACACCGCGTACGACATGCTCAGCGGGGTGCGCGCCGGAGCCGGCATCGTCGCGGGCGTCCTCACCGGCGCCCACGACCGGGAGCAGCTGCTCCGGCACGGGGCCACCCATGTCCTCGGGTCCGTCGCCGAGCTCCCCGGACTGATCGCGGGGGCCGAGGCATGACGGCCGGGGCAGTCGCACCTGGGATCCGGTTCGACCAGGTCACCGTCGCGTACGACGGCAACGTGGTCCTCGACCGGCTGGACCTCACCGTCGAGCCCGGCGAGGTCATGGCCCTGCTCGGCCCCTCCGGGTCGGGCAAGACCACCGCGCTGCGCGCCGTCGCCGGATTCGTGCGCCCCGTGTCCGGGCGGGTCCGCCTCGGTGACCGTGACGTCACCGACCTGCCCCCGCACAAGCGGGGCATCGGCATGGTCGTCCAGCAGTACGCGCTCTTCCCGCACATGCGGGTCGAGGAGAACGTCGCCTTCGGCCTCAGGACGCGCAGGACACCCAGGGCCGACCTACCGGTGCGGGTCGGCGAGGCGCTGGAGATGACCGGCATGAGCGCCTACGCGAAGCGCTACCCCCGGGAGCTCTCGGGCGGCCAGCAGCAGCGGGTCGCCATCGCCCGCGCCCTCGCGATCCGGCCCTCGGTGCTGCTCCTGGACGAGCCGCTGTCCGCCCTGGACGCGCAGCTGCGCTCCGGCATGCTGGCCGAACTCGCGCGGCTGCACAGGGAACTTCCGGAGGTGTCGATCCTCTACGTCACCCACGACCAGATCGAGGCGCTGACGCTGGCGGACCGGATCGCGGTCATGGACCGGGCGAGGCTCCAGGACTGCGGCACCCCGCAGGAGCTGTACCGGCGCCCGCGCACCGAGTTCACCGCGTCCTTCGTCGGCAGCGCCAACCTCCTGCCGGTGCGCGTCGGCCCGGGAGCGGACACCGTCGACTTCGCCGGGCAGGCGCTCGCCATCACCACCGGCGGGGCCCGCTCCGGCGAGTACGCCACGCTCTGCGTACGCCCGCACCGGGTCGCGCTCGGGGCCGGCCCCAACGCCCTGACCGGCACCGTCGCCGAGGTCCAGTGGCGCGGGGACACCCACCGTCTCCGCGTGGACGTCTCGGGGCACCGCCTCACGGCCGATGTGCGCGAACTGCGCGAGACTCCGGCACCCGGCGACAAGCTCACCCTCCACTTCGCCGCCGAGGACGCCGTGCTGCTCCCGGCGGCCGGGCCGTCCGGAGGCTCCGATGTCTAGCGCCGCGCCCACCCGCGTACCGGAGTCCGCCACGGTGCCGGCCGGCCCCCGGCCCTCGCTGCCCGCCACCGGGCCCGGACCGCGTGAGCGGCGTCGCGCGCCGGCGTTCCTCTGGGCGCTGCCCCCGGTCGTCGCACTGGCGCTGGTCTTCCTCTATCCGCTGTTCCTCGTGGTCCGGCAGTCCGTCAGCCCGGACGGGGGCGGCCTCTCGTTCGCGCCGTACGCCGAGGCCTTCGGCTCCGCGTCCTTCCGCTCGGCGCTCGTCACCACGGTCTGGCTCTCGGCGGGCTCCGCCGCCGGCTGTCTCGTCCTCGGCTTCGTCCTGGCCCTGGTGATCGCCTTCGTCCCGTTCCCCGGCGGCGGTCTCGTCGCCAGGTTCATCGACGTCTTCCTCTCGTTCCCGTCCTTCCTCATCACCCTGGCGCTGCTCTTCGTCTACGGGAACACCGGCATGGCGAACGGCGTCTGGAGCGATGTGACGGGGGCGGCCGAAGGGCCCTTCCACTTCCTGGGCACGCCCTGGGGGGTGCTGCTCGCCGAGATCACCTACTTCACCCCGTTCGTGATGCGCCCGCTGCTGGCCGCGTTCTCGCAGCTGGACACCGCGCAGATCGAGGTCGCCTCCTCGCTGGGTGCCGGACCGCTCCGCATCGTGCGCCGGGTGATCCTTCCCGAGGCGCTGCCGGCGCTCGCGGCGGGCGGCAGCCTCGTCCTGGTGATGTGCCTCAACGAGTTCGGCATCGTGCTCTTCACCGGGGCGAAGGGCGTCACCACCCTCCCGATGCTCGTCTACAGCAAGGCGATCCTGGAATCCGACTATCCGGCCGCCTGCGTCGTCGCCGTCGTCAACATCGCGATCTCCGTGGGCCTGTACGGCCTGTACCGGGTGGTGAGCCGACGTGCTGGTGCATAGCAGGGCCGCCCGGTGGGCGATCCGCCTCGTCTTCTTCCTGCTCTTCCTCCCGCTCTTCGCGGTGCCGCTGCTGGTGATCCTGGCCGCGTCCTTCGCCACCCACTGGTCCGGCGCCTTTCCCTCCGGTCCCACGGTCGCCCATTACGCCGCCGCCACCAGCGGGGATTCGCTGCGGGCGCTGACCACCAGTCTGGTCACCGCCGTCACCGCCGGTCTGCTCGCCCTGCTCGTCGGCGCCTGGGCGGCCCTCGCCGGAGCGTCCCTCGGCAGACGGGGCAAACGGTTCATGGACGCTCTGTTCGTCCTGCCGGTCGCCGTGCCGTCCGTGGTCGTGGGCCTGGCGGTCCTCGTCGCCTTCAGCCGGCCGCCGCTGCTGCTGAACGGGACGCCGTGGATCGTCATCCTGGCGCACACCGTGCTCGTCACGGCGTTCGCCCACCAGTCGGTCTCGGCGGCCCTCGTGCGGCTCGACCCCGTGTACGTACAGGCGGCGGCGAGTCTCGGCGCCGGACCCGCGTACACGCTGTGGCGGATCAGGCTGCCGCTCCTGCTGCCGTCGCTCACGGCTGCCGCGGGGCTCTGCTTCGCCCTGTCCATGGGGGAGCTGAGCGCCACGATGATGCTCTACCCGCCGGACTGGACACCGCTGCCGGTCCAGGTCTTCGCCGCGACCGACCGCGGCTCGCTCTTCACTGGCGCGGCCGTCGCCACAGTCCTGATGGCCTCGACGCTGCTGGTGCTGCTCGGCGTCTCCCGTATCCGGACCAGGGCCTCCTACCGCTGATCCGCGCACCCGGCCCGCGGGTGAACACCCGTGGCACCCACCCTCGTTCCCACCCACCAGGAGTCACCCACCCATGCGCAATCACCTCACGCCCCTCGCCGCCGTCACCGGCTGTCTGGCCCTCGCCGCCTCGCTCTCCGGCTGCGGTTCCTCCTCCGCTTCGGACCAGAAGACCGTGACCGTCTACAGCGCGGACGGCCTCAAGGGCGAGAACAACGACGGCTGGTACGACAAGGTCTTCACCGACTTCGAGAAGAAGACCGGCATCAAGGTCAAGTACGTCGAGGGCGGCTCGGGCGAAATGGTCCAGCGCGCCCAGCGCGAGCGGACCAACACCCAGGCCGATGTCCTCGTCACGCTGCCGCCCTTCATCCAGCAGGCCGGCGCCAAGGGGCTGCTGGCGACGTACGCACCCGCCGGCTCCGACCGGGTCGACGGCGCGGACAAGGCGCGGGACTCCACCTGGACCTCGGTCGTCAACAACTACTTCGGCTTCATCTACAACAAGAAGGAGCTGAAGACCGCGCCGAAGTCCTGGGAGGACCTGCTGGACGCCTCGTACAAGGAGAAGGTCCAGTACTCCACCCCGGGCGTGGCCGGTGACGGCACGGCCGTGCTCATCAAGGCCATGCACGACTTCGGCGGCAAGGAGCCGGCGATGGCGTACCTGAAGAAACTCCAGGCCAACAACGTCGGCCCCTCGGCCTCCACCGGCAAGCTCGCCCCCAAGGTGGACAAGGGCGAACTGCTCGCCGCCAACGGCGACGTACAGATGAACTACGCCCAGTCCAAGGACATGCCGAACCTCGGCATCTGGTTCCCTGCGAAGGGCGACGGCCGGCCGACCACCTTCGCCCTCCCGTACGCCGCCGGTCTCGTCGCCAAGGCGCCGCACACGGAGAACGGCAAGAAGCTGCTCGACTTCATGCTCTCCGAGGAGGCGCAGAAGAACGTCAGCGCCATCGGCGGCGGATTCTCACCCCGTACGGATGTCAAGGCCACCGACGCCAACGCCGAGGCGCTCGCACGGCTGATGCGGGGCGTCGACGTCTTCGAGCCCGACTGGGCGGAGATCGGTGCCGGGCTCGACTCCTACGTGGATGCCTGGAAGTCGGCAACCGGCAGCTGAGCGCCGGGAGTTGTCCCACCGCAGAGGTATGGACCCGCGACGCGTTGTCGCGGAAAGATAACGGGTCTGGACCCACGCCGATGTCATGGCACCGGCGCGGGTCCGACACCCCCACGTGATCACGGAGGCTCTTCCATGTCCGCTGGACCGTCCCGCCGCACAGTGCTCCTCTCCGCCGCCCTCGCCGCCGTCGCGGCACCGCTCACCGCCGTCACCGCGCACGCGGCCGCCCGTACCCCCAAGGTGCTCGTCATCGGTCTCGACGGAGCGCTCCTCGCCCGCATCAAGGACGCGTCCGCGCCCCACCTCGACACCCTGATGGCGGGCGGCGTCACCGCCGCCAGCCGCATCTACGCGGACCCTCTGGCCCCCACCCTGTCCGGACCGGGCTGGGCCACGGTCCTCACCGGTGTGTGGCCCGACAAGCACCTGGTCAAGGACAACGCGTTCACCGGGCACGCCTTCGCGACGTACCCGGACTTCCTCACCCGTGCCGAGACGGCGAAGCCCGCCCTTTCGACGTACGCGGTCTCCTCCTGGGCCCCGATCACCGACACGGTCCTCTCCCCCGCGGTCGACACCCGGGTCTCCACGCCCTCCGCCGAGTACGACACCGGCACCACCAGCCGCGCCGTGGCCGAGCTGCGGGACGGCAACCGGGACGCGGTCTTCGTCCACCTGGACAACATCGACCACGCGGGCCACAGTTACGGCGCGGCGAGCAGCCAGTACCGGGCGGCGATCGAGACGGCGGACGGCCAGGTGGGCCAGATCCTGGCCGCCGTCACCGGCAGGTCCACGTACGCCTCCGAGGACTGGCTGATCATGGTCACCGCGGATCACGGCCACACCGACGCGGGTGGCCACGGCGGCAACAGCGATCCGGAGCGGCAGACCTTCCTCATCGCCAGGGGCGGCGCGATCGCGGCCGGCACCACTCGGTACGACATCAAGATGCCGGACGTCGCCGCCTCAGCGCTCGCCCATCTCGGGATCGCGATCGACGCCTCGTGGGGCCTGGACGGCCGACCGCTCCAGACGCCCGTGCCCGACGCGTTCGACACCCTGCGCCCGCAACTGACCGCCCGCGTGGACGAGATGGGCATCCCCGCCACCCTCACCGGCTTCACGCACACCCCGCCCGTCGGCTGGTCCGTCGAGAACGGGGCGATGGGCACCGGCGGCATGACGGAGTGGCGCGGCTGGTCCTTCACCACCGACGAGTTCTGGACCGCCGCCGAGCGCGGCCAGCAGCGGGAGTCCAACATCCGCGCCCGCGACGTCTTCGCCGTGGCCGACGGGGACGAGTGGGTCGACAAGTCCTCCAGCGGCACGTTCGACTCCACGCTCGTCAGCCCCGCCTGGGCGGTCACCGGCGGGTCCACCGCCGTCCTGCGCTACACCACCCTCTACCGCCAGGAAGCACCACAGAAGGGCGAGGTGTCGGTGTCCTGGGACGGAGGTGCCCCGGTCACGGTGAAGACCTACACCGCCGACACCCCGTCCCGCGCCGAGGCCGTCACGCTCCGGGTCCCGTCCGGCGCCACCAGCGCCCGCGTCCGCTTCCGCTACACCGGCGGCAACAACTGGTTCTGGACCGTTGACGGAGTCTCCCTCAGCACGTCCTGAGGGCGGGATTCGGGTTGTCCCAGCACCCGGCCGAGGAAGCCGCGCACATATCCCGCGACGACGTGCAGGTGGCTTTCCAGGAGGAAGTGGCCGCCGTCGATCAGGTGTACTTCCGCGTCCTTGGCGTCGCGGGCGAAGGCTCGCGCACCGGCCGGGGCGAAGATTTCGTCGTTGCGGCCCCACACGGCGAGTACCGGGACCCCGCTGGTGCGGAGGTATTCGTGCAGCAGCGGGTAGAGCGGGCGGTTGTTCCGATAGTCGCGGAACAGAGCGAGCTGGATCTCGTCGTTGCCCGGGCGCGAGACGAGGGCGAAGTCGTGCTCCCACGTGTCCGGGCTGACCAGGCTGGGGTCGGGTACGCCGTGGACGTACTGCCAGCGGATGGCGTCGTGGCTCAGCGCGACGCGGGCCGCGGGTTCGGTGTCGGGGCCGGGGTCTGCGCCGTACGCCCAGACGTCGGTCCAGAACGCTTCGACGAAGCCGTCCTCGTAGCCGTTGCCGTTCTGGGTGACGAGGGCGGAGATCCGTTCGGGGTGCTGGAGCGCGAGGCGCCATCCGAGGGGGGCGCCGTAGTCCTGGACGTAGAGGGCGTAGCGGTCCAGGCCCAGTTGGTCGAGGAGTCGGGAGGTGAGTTCGGCGAGGACGTCGAAGGTGTAGTTGAACTCCGTGGCGAGGGGGGCGTCGGAGTGGCCGAAGCCGAGGTGGTCCGGCGCGATGACGTGGTAGCGGTCGGCCAGGAGCGGGATGAGCTCGCGGAACATGAACGAGCTGGTCGGGAAGCCGTGCAGCAGGACGATCGTCGGGGCGTCGGCGGGGCCTGCCTCGCGGTAGAAGATCTCGTGACCGTCGACGGTGGCGGTCCGGTGGCGTACGGAGCTCATACCTAACCTCTTTAAGTCGTTGATCTGGTTAGTGCGTCGTGGTGCAAGCATGCGGCGAGCGCGCTAACCTGTCAAACGAATCGATCCGGTTAGAGAGAGCGGTGGCCGATGGACACCCTGCTGGACCTGCTCAACAGCAGGCCGCTGGTCAACGGCGAGGAACAGGACGCCCTCCACGACCCGGCGGCAGGCCGACGCTGGGCGCGGGAGCACGGCGGCGACGGCAGCCTCGCGGAGCTGGCACTGCTGCGCGAGGCCCGCGACGTGCTGCGGGACGTCGTACGCGGGGACAGCCCGCCGTCCGCGTTGAGCCCGCTGCTCGAAGGCGTCCACCAGGTTCCGGAGATCAGCTCCGACGGCCTGCGCTGGTCGGTCAGGACTCCGCCGCACGCCCGGCTGGCCGTCGAGGCCGTTCTCGGCTGGGCGGCCACCGAGGAGCAACTGCCCGGCCGGCTGCGCCCCTGCGCCAATGACGCGTGCAGGCTGTTCCTGATCGACCGCAGCCGCGCCAACCGCGCCCGGTGGTGCTCGATGGCCGTCTGCGGCAACCGCGAGAAGGCCCGCCGTCATTACGAACGCACCCGCTGACCGGTCGCCGTACGCGGCCGGGCGGCTCGTAAGCTCGGGAAAATGGAGGACCCCACGGCCACCGGGATCAGTGCACGTCCCGCGCCCGCCCTGCGCGAGTACGTCGACTCGTACGTCGGCTTCGACCTCCGCGCCCTCCCCGCAGGAGTGCACTGCGGACCGCCGGGCCGTGCGCTCACCGCGGTGATCAGCCTGTCGGATCCTCTGGAGGTGGCGGCGGGTGTTGACGACGGGTCGCCGTTCGACCGGTTCGGCGGTGTGGCCGGTGGTCTGATGTGCCGGTCCGTCGCCATTCACCACGACGGACGTCAGCGCGGTGTCCAGATCGCGCTGACACCGCTCGGGGCCCGGGCCGTCTACGGCATGCCTGCCGCCGAGCTCGCCCACCGGCTGGTCCCGTTGGACGAACTTCTCGGGGCGCTCGCCGTCGAGCTGGTCGACCGGCTGCGGTCGGCGAGGACCTGGGCGGCGCGGTTCGCCGTGCTGGACGAATTGCTGCTGCGGGCTGTCGGGCCCGTGCGCCGGGTGCGCCCCGAGGTGGCCGAGGCGTGGCGCCGCCTCGTCGCCGCGCGCGGGTGCGTGCAGGTGGGCGCGGTCGCCGCGGAGCTCGGCTGGAGCCGCCGGTACCTCACCGAGCGGTTCCGCGGTGAGCTGGGCCTCTCACCGAAGACCGTCGCCCGGGTCCTGCGCTTCGAGCACGCACACGAGCTGGCGGCTGCGCGGGACCCGCTCCCGTGGGGCGACGTGGCAGCCGTCGCCGGTTATGCGGACCAGGCCCATCTCGTACGGGACTGGCGCGAGTTCACCGGCCGGTCACCGACGGCCTGGCGTCGCGGCGAAGTCCTCCTCGAAGCCGGGTAGCCGTCGGCCGCTCTTCCCATTTGTTCAAGACCGCCCGATCACCGGCGTGGACGATCGTCGGCATGAGACTCGTCAATCACGAACACAAGGCCGTGGACCTGCGGACCACCCCCGTCCACCTCGGGCTGGGATCGAGAGCGCGATCCATCGAGGGCTTCGCCTGGGACCCGGAGGTGCTCCGTGCGTACAGCACCGCGGTCGCGGCGGACGGTGCCGAGGGCCGGATGGTGATGATCTTCGACGGCGACGGGCCCGGCGAGCACTGGGAGAGCCACCCGGCGGGCGACGAGCTGGTCGTCTGCCTCAGCGGGTCCGTCACGATCACGCGCGACGTGAACGGGGTCCACGATCACGTTCGGCTCGGGCCGGGCGAGGCCAGCATCAATCCGGCCGGGGTGTGGCACACGGTCGACATGGCGGGGCCGACGTCCCTCCTGGCCGTCACCGCGACCCTCGGCACCGACCACCGCCCCCGGACCGGTAGCCGCCCGGCCGAAGGCGTCGGCACGTCCGGGCCGGAGGACGCGTCGTGACGACACGCGTCGCCTGCCTCGGCGACAGCCTCACCCGTGCGCAGTTCAGCGTCGACTACCTGGATCTACTCGCACGACTCGGTCCTCCCGGTGAGGTACGGCCCGCCCGTTTCGGCGTCAACGGCGACTTCGCGTACAACCTCTTGCAGCGCCTCGACGCCGTCGTCGCGAACCCGCCCGATGTGATCACCGTGCTGATCGGGACCAACGACGCCCGGGCGAGCCTTGCCGGGTACCGGGTCGAGCAGGCCATGAAGCGCAAGAGGCTCCCCGCGCGCCCGTCGGCCGGCTGGTTCCAGGAGTGCCTGGGAGCCGTTGTCGCGCGGCTGCGGGCGGAGACCGACGCGACGATCGGACTGCTGTCGCTCCCGGTACTCGGCCAGCGGCTCGACGGACCGGCGGCACAGGCCTCGCGGGCGTACAGCAGTCTGATCTCCGAGGTCGCCGCCGACAGCGAGGTGGCCTACCTGCCGCTCCACGAACGCCAGATCGAGGAGCTGCGCCGGGCGGACCCGCCGCCGGTCCCCTACGAGGAGGCGACGCCCGCGGCGACCATCGGCGTCCTGGTCCAGCACGCGGTGCTGCGCCGCAGCCTCGACGCGATCTCGCGGCGGCGGGGTCTCGTGCTCACGACGGACCACATCCACCAGAACAGCCGCGGCGCCGCCGTTGTCGCCGAGGTCATCGCTGCCGGGCTGCTGACCCGGAGCGGGTAGCCGGCGTCGTGGTTACGTCCGGCTCAGGTCGGCCTGTACGAGATCGTGGTCCGACCAGGGCGTGAGGTGCACCTGCTGCTTCAACGGGTCGAAGCCGCGAAGGAAGATGTAGTCGAACTTGCTGCGCCAGTCGGTGGTGGGCTCGCAGGCGCCCGTCCCGGAGGGGCCGCACCCGGGGTCCGCGTCCTGCGCCACGTCCCACATCGCGGTGAGTTCGGGGGCGTCGGGCACCGCGTTGAAGTCGCCGAGAACGATCGTCCGGTCATACCGGGCGATCGCTTTCGCCAGCACGGGGGTCTGCTTCGCGCGGACCGGTGCCTGTCGCCGCTCGGCCAGGTGCGTGTTGAAGACCCGGACCGGCCGGCCGTCCACGAGGGTCGTGACGGCCATGTACCCGCGGTCCTCGGAACCGCCTTCGGGGTACTCCACGTTCACCCGGTCCGTCATCGGGGCGGCCGAGAGAATCGCCTGGCCGAAGCCTCCCGGGCTCCACGGCAGTCCCCCGCACCGGCTCCAACTCGGCAGCACCGATCCGTACGCGACGTGGTAGACCAGCCCGTACCTGTACCGCAGATAGTCCCGGATCCTCTCGACATCACCCACGCACGCCTCCTGCAAACCGATGACCTGAGGCGCGTACGTGGCGATCTCCGCCGCTCGGCCGCCGTTCTGCCCGCTCCCCCTGCAGGGGTTGCAGATGTTCCAGGTCATGACCCGGTTCGGCACGATCTCCTCGGGAGCGCCGGCCGGCAGCGGCTGGGCCGTGTAGACGCTGTTCGAGGCGCTGGGCCCGGCGAGCAGCAGGCAGGCCATGACCAGCGCCCCCGCAAGCCACCGCACGCCGGTTCCGGTCACCTTCGGCTCCTCGAAGTCGGTTCACACGCTCAGTCACCCTATGACCTCGGGCACCTCGCCCTCCCACTCCGCCGGAAAGGGGGATCCGTGATCCCTGGATAACCGCGGCCTTCATCCAACCTTCTGGCCGCGCGATCGTTGAGGAGTAGGCGGCGACGGACCGGCCGGTCCGCCCGCACCATGATCCGAACGGAGCCACCATGACCCGCATCGCCCTGATCACCGGCGCCAACCGGGGCCTCGGCCGCAGCACCGCCCTGCATCTCGCCGAGGCCGGTACCGACCTGATCCTCACCTACCGCTCGCACGCCGAGGAGGCGGAGGCCGTCGTGGAGGCGGCCAGGAAGCTCGGCCGCACGGTGGTCGCCCTGCGGCTGGACACCGGGGACACCGGCGAGTTCCCCGCCTTCACCGCGCAGGTGCGTGAGGCCCTGGACCGGGAGTGGGGCCGCAACCACTTCGACATCCTCGTCAACAACGCCGGACACGGCGTGCACGCGCCGTTCGCGGAGACGACCGAGGAGCAGTTCGACGGGCTGATGGACGTCCACGTCAAGGGCGTCTTCTTCCTCACCCAGGCCCTGCTGCCCCTGATCGAGGACGGCGGCCGCATCCTCAATGTCTCCACCGGCCTGACCCGCTTCATCGCCGCGCCGACCGCCGCGTACGCCGCGGCCAAGGGCGCAGTGGAAATCCTCACCCGGTACCTCGCCAAGGAGCTGGGGCCGCGCGGCATCGCGGTCAACGCCCTGGCGCCGGGGGCCACCGGAACCGACTTCGGTGGCGGCGGGGTCCGCGACGACGAGGGCATGCGCTCCATGCTGAGCGGTGTCACCGCGATGGGCCGCCCCGGTGAGCCCGACGACATCGGTGCCGCCGCTGCCGCGCTGCTCGCCGAGGGCACCTCCTGGGTCACGGGACAGCGCATCGAGGCGTCCGGCGGCATGCTGCTCTGAGGGACCGGGCCCGGCCGGGCCCGCACACCTTCACGACCGCGCCCCGGATGTCAGGCACCGGGGCCACGAGGGAGACTGGAACCGTGGACCGAGCACAACTCGCGGACTTCCTCCGCACCCGACGCGAAGCCCTGCAACCGGAGGACGTGGGGCTGCCCCGCGGGCCGCGCCGCCGCACCCAGGGTCTGCGCCGGGAGGAGGCGGCGGCGCTGAGCGGTATGTCGACCGACTACTACAGCCGCCTGGAGCAGCAGCGCGGGCCGCAGCCGTCGGAGCCGATGCTCGCCGCCATCGCCCGCGGTCTGCGCCTCTCGCTCGCCGAGCGGGACCATCTGTTCCGGATCGCCGGGCACAACACCCCCTCCCGCCCCGGCAACCTGCGCTCCGACCACATCACGCCCGGCCTGATGCGCATCCTCGGGCGGCTGGACGACACCCCGGCGCAGGTCGTCAGCGATGTGGCGGAGACCCTGGCCCAGACGCCGGCGGCGATCGCGCTCCTCGGCGACCAGACGCGGTTCACCGGACCTGGACGCAGCCTCACCTACCGCTGGTTCACCGATCCCGCCGCCCGGTTGCTGTACCCGGAGGAGGACCACCCGCTGCACAGCCGCTTCTTCACCTCCGGCCTGCGGGACGCGTACTCGCGGCAGGGTGCGGGCGGCCGCGCCGAGCACCTGCGCGACCTCCTGCTGGAACGCAGCGAGGAGTTCGCGGCCCTGTGGAGCGCGCACGAGATCGACGTACCGCGGGTGGACCCCAAGCTGGTACGCCATCCCGAGCTGGGCGTCCTCACCCTTCAGTGCCAGGTCCTGCTGGACCCGGAGCAGAACCAGACGCTGCTGGTGTACACCGCCACGCCGGGTTCGCCGGACGACGAGAAGCTGCGGCTGCTGCCGGTGCTGGGGGCGCGGGCGGTGGGCACCTGACCGTGCCGGGTCAGTCGTCGGGGATGCCGGTGCCGCTGAGGGCCGGGACGGTGCGCTCCGGCCGGACGAGGGACCGGGCGCCGAGCCGGAACTGGTCGAGTGTGTCGATGATCGTCCGGCCGACGGGCCGGTGGCCCCAGATGCTGATGCTCTGGTGGGTGGTGGGCTCCCAGGTGCGCTCGTCGATGACGAGGGGGTTCCAGCCGACCTCCCACTCGAAGCCCGAGGGGGTGCGGGCGTAGTAGGAGAGTTCCTTGTCGTTGGTGTGCTGTCCCACCGACAGCGCCATGTCGAAGCCGAGTTCGTGGACGCGCTCGTAGCTCCGGGCCAGGTCGTCCAGGCTGTCGGCCTGGATGTTGAGGTGCTGGACGCGGGTGCGGATCGGGTCGATCGGCAGGCCGTGGACCGCGGCGATGGCGATGGAGTGGTGGCGTTCGTTGACGCGCAGAAAGCGGATCTTGAGCTTGACGCCGCTGATCGTCTCGTCGATGTAGTCGGTCAAGCGGGCGTCGAAGACGGTGTTGTAGTAGCCGCGCATCAGGGTGGGCCTGGCAGAGGTGATCGCGACATGGCCCATGCCCGCGTCGCCGGTGACCCATCCTGAGGCGAGCATCCGCAGGGGCTCGGGGGAGATGACCGGGGTGGTGTAGATCTCCTGGACGATGCCCTTGGGGCCGGGGAAGCGCAGCAGCCGTTCCACGCCGCGCAGTGCCGCTTCCTCGTCGGAGCCCCGTACGACGGGGACGCCGTGGGCCCGGATGCGGGCCTCGATGTTTTCGAAGGAGGTGTGGTCGTCTATGTGCCAGCCGATCGCCACCACGTCCTCGGCGGGGCCGCGCCGGATGAGGAAGCGGCACGCGTGGGTGTCGAGGCGGAAGCGCATCACGTCGCGGGAGACGTCGTCGTGGTGCATGCCGATGGCGTCGGTGCCGAACCGGCGCCAGTCATCGAAGCGGTTGGACTCGATGACGAGGTAGCCGAGGTGGACGGAGCCGAAGACCGAGGGTGTGGTGTTCATCGGCGGCCCGCCAGGAAGTCGGCGCAGAGCCGGTTGAACAGCTCGGCGCGTTCCCACTGCACCCAGTGGCCCGTGTTGGCGACCTCGTACAGGTCGCAGTGGGGCATGCGCTCGGCCAGCATCCGGCCGCCGGACGGGCGGTTGACCTTGTCCTCGGCGCCCCACAGCACCAGGGTGGGCACGGCCAGCCGATTCAGGCGCTTGTCGCGGGTGAAGTCCATCTTCCACAGCGTGCGCAGCGATTTCGGGCGCCTGAGCGGCGGGGCGGCGACGACCTCGGGGTCGATGCTGTCCTGGTAGCGCGCGTCGATGACCGAATCGGGCACGCGGGCGGCGTTGAAGACCAGGTAGTCGCGGATGAACGTCTCCAGTTTCTTCCGCGAGGGCCCTTCTCCTGTGTAGTAGTTCAGAAGGCTGTTCAGGCCCGGGGTGGGAAGCGCCCGGGTGGTGCCGATGCCGCCGGGGCCCATGAGCACCATGCGGTCGACCCGCTCCGGGGTGTCCAGCGCGAGCCGGAGGGCGCAGGAACCGCCGTAGGAGTTGCCCACGACGTGGGCCTTCTCCAGGCCGAGTCGGTCGAGCACGCCGCGGATGCCGGCGGCCAGGGCGCCGAAGGGGTCGGTGGGGTCGATGCCCTTGCTGCTGCGTCCGTAACCGGGCAGGTCGGGCACGATGACCCGGAACTCCTCGGCCAACTCCGCGATGTTGCGGCTGTAGTTGGAGAGGCCGGAGGCGCCGGGGCCGCCGCCGTGCAGCAGCAGGACGGGCGCTCCCCGGCCCGTCTCGGCGACGAAGATCTTCTTGCCGTGGACGTCGAGCAGGCGCTCGCGCATCGCGGGGACTTCGGTGGGTGTGGTCATGGTGGTCCTCACTGGGCGGTGATCGCGGAAGGCCGTGGCGCGGGGGCGAATCCGGCAGGCGGCGGCGGGAGTTGGCCCCCGGCCGGGGCGGCGGCGTACACATAGGCGTCGGGGCGCAGCGCCACGGTGGAGACGCGGCGCCCGGTCAGCCAGGGCAGCAGGACGCCGTCGCTGTCGACGAGGGCGCCCTCGGCCGGGCGGGAGCCCGCGGGCAGCACGGTCAGCGAATCGACGCCCAGGCGCTCCCACGCGGGCTGCGTGGTGGGCGGGCCCGCGTGCAGCAGCAGCCAGCGGCCGCCGAGGGCGTCGTCCAGCCGTACGCGTTCTCCGTCGGGCCCGGTCACCCAGGGCTGGGGGATCTGGTGGCCGGTCGCCCTGGTGCGGGGGCGGGCCTGCAGGCCCGCGTCGTAGTGGGCGACGGGGATCCAGTTCGAGTCCTGCATCCGGTCGCCGAAGCCCGGGATGCGGTCCAGGGCGCGCAGGGCGGTGTTGCGGACGCGGGCGACCGGGCGGCGGCGTTCGGTGATCACGCGGCCGACGAGCACCGCCCGCTTGGTGACCTCTCTGACGTGCGGCTTGCGTTCGGTTTCGTAGCTGTCGAGGACGCTCTCGGGCAGTTCGCCGCGCAGGACGGAGTCGAGCTTCCAGCAGAGGTTGGCCGCGTCCCGCACACCGGCGGCCATCCCCTGGCCGATCCACGGCGGCATGGCGTGTGCGGCGTCACCGGCGAGGAAGACCCGGCCGACGCGGAAGCGCGAGGCGAACCGGACGTGGTGGCTGTACACGGTGGCGCGCAGGACCTCGATGCTGTCGCGGCCGATCCCGTACCGGGAGATCAGCCGGTACACGGCGTCCTCGGTGACCAGGTGCTTCTCGTCGTCCCCGGGCAGGAGGGGGAACTCGTAGCGGTGGTGGCCCAGCGGGGTCGGGCAGTCGACGGCCGGGCGGGCCGGGTCGCAGTGGAAGCGCAGTTTGTCGTGGTCGGGCCAGGGTTTGAGCATCTTGGTGTCGATGACGACCCAGCGGTCCTCGTACGTGCGCCCCTCGTAGCCGATGTTCAGCTGGGCGCGGGTGAGGCTGGAGCCGCCGTCGGCCGCGATCACGTACGAGGCGCGCAGCCGTCGGACCGCGTCGTCGGCGGTGCCGACCACGGTCAGCTCCACCCCGTCGGCGTCCTGGCGCAGGCGCAGGCACTCGTGGCGCAGGAGGATCTTCACGTTCGGGTAGCGGTCGACGCCGTCGCGCAGGACCTGTTCCAGCGCGGGCTGGTAGATGAACATCTGCGGCGGGTGGCCGTGCCCGCGCGACGTGGGGTGCGCGTTGATGAACGTTCGGCCCCTGGCGTCCACGAAGTCCACCGGCCGCTCGGTCAGCATGTCCTGCTTGAGGCGCTCGGCCAGGCCGGTGCGCTGCCAGATGCGGACGACCTC
Source organism: Streptomyces sp. CB01249 (assembly GCF_001905735.1). Taxonomy (GTDB): domain Bacteria; phylum Actinomycetota; class Actinomycetes; order Streptomycetales; family Streptomycetaceae; genus Streptomyces. The sequence goes on along the minus strand of NZ_LISW01000001.1, from coordinate 1,781,274 downwards.
CTCGTCGGTGGAGATGGCCCGTGCGCGCGTGAAGATCTCGGCATCCCGTTCCACGACGACGACGCGCAGCCCCCTCGCACCCAGCAGGTTCGCCGCGGTCACGCCCGTGGGCCCGTAACCGATCACCGCCACGTCGTAGGCGCTGTCCTCGGTCTCTGCCCCGGCCTCGGTCCCACTCATCGGGCCACCTCACTGTCGATCATGCCGCTCGGCTCTTGCTGTAGCGTTCACTCCAATTGGAACGAGTGCTACGGTAGGGCCGCTGCCGGATACGGTCAAGCCGCCGGCGAACGAGCGCACACCCAGAGGGGCACCTCCCATGACCAAGCCGCAGACGACCCGCAAGAAGCGCGCGAACGGAGTGGAGTCGCGGCAGCGGATCCTCGACGCCACCGTGGAAATCGCAGGTGAGCGGGGGTACGAGGGCACGTCGATCGCGGCCGTCAGCGCCAAGTGCGGGCTGCCCGCCAGCTCGATCTACTGGCACTTCAAGGACAAGGACGATCTGATCGCCGCGGTCATCGAGCGCAGCTTCGAGACGTGGCTCGCGGCCGTCGAGCTTCCGAGCGAGGGGACGGGGACCCCGCTGGAACGCGTCACCGCCATGGCGGGGGGCGTGGCGAAGTCGCTGATCGACGCCCCCGACTTCCTCCGGCTCGGTCTGATGCTCGCGCTGGAACGGCGCCCAGCCGAACCCCGCGGCCGGACCGTGTTCCTCCAGGTCCGCGACATCGCCCGCGCGAAGATCGCCGAGACGGCCCGGGAGCTCGTCCCGGGCCTCGACGAGGAGTCCCTGCACGCCCTCACGACGTACGCCGTCGCGGGCGCCGACGGGCTGTTCGTCCAGCGGGAGATCAACGGTGACGACGTCGACCTCGTGGCGATGTTCGAACTGCACGCCCAGCTGGTCTACGAGGCGGCGGCACGCCTGGCGGCGAGGAGCGAGGCGTGAGCCCGGCGAACGACCGACAACGTGAGAAAGGCTCCTTCGTGTCCCCTTCGGCACAGCGCATCGACGTCCACCAGCACGTGGTGCCCGGCTTCTACCGCGACGCGCTCGCCGGGGCCGGCATCGCCGACGCCGGGGGCCGCGCCCTGCCCGACTGGAGCGCCGAGTCCGCCCTGCGCCTGATGGACCTGCTCGGCACCACCACGTCGATCGTCTCCGTCTCCACGCCCGGCACCGGCTTCCTCACCGGACCCGCCGAGGCCGCCGGTCTGGCCCGACGGCTCAACGACCACTCCGCGGCCCTGGTCTCCGGCCACCCCGGCCGCTTCGGCTTCTTCGCCACCCTGCCCATGCCCGACACCGACGCCTCGGCCGCCGAGGCCGGGCGCGCGCTGGACGAGCTGCACGCCGACGGCGTCACCCTGCTCGCCAACAACCGGGGGACCTATCTCGGCGCGGAGGGCCAGGACGCGTTGTGGCGGACGCTGAACGACCGGGGCGCGGTGGTCTTCGTCCACCCGGCCGAGCTGCCCGCTCCCCCGGTCGACGGCATCCCCGCCTTCGCCGCGGACTTCCTGCTGGACACCACCCGCGCCGCGTACCTCCTGGTCCGCAACGGCATACCGCGCCGCTACCCGGACATCCGGTTCATCCTCAGCCACGCGGGCGGCTTCGTCCCCTACTCCTCACACCGCATGGCGCTGACCATCGCCAACGACACCGCGCGCAGCCCGCTCGACGTACTGGACGACTTCCGCTCCTTCTACTTCGACACCGCCCTGTCCTCCAGCCCCGCCGCCCTGCCCACCCTGCTCACCTTCGCCCGCCCCGGGCACGTTCTGTTCGGCAGCGACTGGCCGTTCGCCCCCACCCCCGCCGGGCAGTACTTCGTGGGCGGCCTCGACAGCAACCTCGACCGGGGCGCACTCGCCGCCGTCAACCGCACCAACGCCGAAGCGCTCTTCCCTCGCCTGGCCGCCACTCCCCCGACGCCGCCTCCGGCCCTGCCGGCCCCGGTGCGGCTGCGGCACGCGACCCGACGCACCGCCGCCCGCCTGGTCTTCAAGCTCCTCCAGCCCCGCACCGGCTAAGGCAGTTCAATCGCGTGAGTGACCGCGCGGGAGAGGTCCGGGCGGCTGAGGATCTCGGTGCTGTCGATGAACTGGTCCACGGCGCCGGCCGGTGGCAGGACGAGGACGGCCGGGTCGGTGATCCGGGCGGTCAGGGCCCCCGCGAAGCGTTCGGCGTGCAGGACCTGGAACGGCCTGTTGTGGTACGGCCGTGTCGTGGGGTCGACGGGGTCGCAGAGGCCCAGCTGGTTGTGCGCCGCCGCGACGGTCTCGTACGCACGGGCGAGGTGCTGCTCGCGGGTGTGCCAGTCGGTCGCGGCCAGGGCGGCGGTGAGCACCGGTGTCAGGGCGGGCCCCTGGGCGGTGAGCGCGAAGGCGCTGCCGAGCCATTTGCCGTACGGCGGGTAGCGGCGGTCCATGAGCAGGCAGAGCCGCATCAGGTCGCGCACCAGCCGGGCGGCGACGACGGCGGAGCCGAGTTCGTCGCCCACCTCGCCGCAGCGTCCGACGAAGGCCTCCTCCTGGGAGATACGCCGCCACTGGCAGGCGAGGAGGTACCGCCAGAGGTCATCGGGGTACCAGCCGAGCGCGGTCCGGGCCGGTACGAGGTCGCCGAGGCCGTCGTGAAAAACCGCACCAGCCGTGACCTCGGCGAGGCGCTGGGCGGGGGCGGCCAGCCAGTCCGCCAGTGCGACGCCCTGGCCCGGGTCGAATCCCAGCCGCTCGGTGAACCAGGTGCCGGAGTCGGTGACCGTCACCCGGTGGTGCACCGGTCCCCCGGTCTCCCGCATGACCCCGATGCCGTCGTCGCCCGCCTCGGCGAAGTGCGTCGGGTAGCCGCAGAACGTCTTCGGCAGGCGCTCGGCGAGCAGCGCCGTGATGTCCGCCGCGTGACGGGCGGCGTCCCGCGGGTGCAGGAAGACCTCCAACCGGGGTCCCCACTCGTGGTCGGCGGAGCGGGCGGTGTCGAACCCGAGGACTTCCGAACCGCTGCCGAGCCGGGCGGCGGAGTGCGCCAGCCCGGGGACGGTCTCGTCCAGCAGCGGCAGCACGGCTTCGCGGTAGAAGCGGCGCGAGAGTTCCAGTCCGGGAATGAAGGATGGCGTGGTCATACCGCAGAGCGTGCCGCACCAGCGGTGACCGGTCGAAGGCATTTCCGCGTACCCGAGGGGGAAACCGCCGCCCGGCGCGCGGCTCCGCCACGGTGTGACCGGTGCCGCCGCGCCGGCACCGGCTAGTTCTTCTGCAAGGTGCGCGTGACCCCCGCGATGACGGCGGTCGCCAGCACCCAGCCGAAGGCGATCAGGAGGTAGGCCAGCCACTGGAGCCAGCCGTCGGCCCAGTACCAGGCCGTGCGCTGCCCCAGGCCGCCGATGGGGATCAGCAGATCGAGTGTGTAGACGAGGGGCTGGAACGGGGCGCCCTCGCCCTCCTTGGCCGGGACGGGAGGGTGCGCGGCGAACGCCAGGGTGCCCAGGAGGGTCAGCACGAAGAGCCAGACACCGGCCAGCCAGGGGCGGTAGCCGTAGCCGATGGACCCGTCGAGCAGATACCCCCAGGCACGCGCGGCCGGGGACAGCGTACGGCGCCGGTGGCGCTGCTTGGCCAGGAGTACGCGGCGGGCGTCGTCGTCGTGGCCCGCCTTCCGGTACCAGTTCGCCAACTGCTCGTACGGCTGCGGGCTGTAGCCGGGACCGCGCCGGATCCACGCCACCCGGCCGGGCGCGGACCCCCGGCGGCCGTTCGGCCCGGGTGCCCTGAGGGAGTCGTAGACGAAGCCCTCCAGCTCCACCACGTCCGGCCAGCTGTGCTCGTTGTCGTGGAGCGAGGCCACCTGCGCGCCGCGCAGATCCACGGTGCCGAGCGGTCGTCGGGTGAGGGCGAGGTCGAGGTCGGACACCTGCATGGCGCGTCCGACCAGGGCCCTGCCGTCGCCGCCGGGTGCCGCGCTCAGGAACGCTCCCTCGAAGGTCAGGAGGTCCGAGACCCGGGCGCCCCGCAGCCGCACGGTCCCGTCGGAGGTGAAACCGCCGGAGAAGTTGAGCGTCGGCGCCACGACGTTGTCCAGGGCCAGGGCCACTCCGCCCGGACCCGGGCGCCCCAACGGCACGGGGCGCTCCAGGTGCGCGCCCTGCATGAACAGTCCGCCGGACAGTTGCGCGCCCAGCATGCGTATCCCGCCCCGGGCGGTGAACCCGTGCATGCAGAAGATGCCGCCGCCCGTGTGCAGGCCGTCCGCGATCACGCCCCAGCCCTCGGACACGCACACCCGCGTACCGTTCAGCACCAACTCGCCCGCCGCCGAGGCGTTGAGCAGGTCCAGGCACCCCTCCACGCGCGACCGGGACAGATCGAGGTGCCCTTCGACCCGTACGAGGGCAGCTTCGAGGCCCGGCAGCAGGCTGTCCACGACGCGGATCGTCCGGGCGGACGCCCCGACGAGCTTCGGTGCCCGCTCGAACCAGCACTCCTCGATCCGGAGAGCCTGCCCGATCTCCACGTCCGAGAGGTCCAGACGGCCGCTGATGCGCGCGCCGACGAGTTCCACGCAGGCGACGGCGCCGGGCCGCACGGCGTTCCCACCCGAGAGCAGCGCCGCGATCACGGCGGCACGAACCGTCCGCCCGGGACCCCACGCGCCCCCTTCGGTGACCCGGTCGTCCTCGGGCACACCCGTGCGCAGGTCCACACGGCGTCCCTCGGGGAACGCGTCCCACAGCTCGCGCTCCGGTGAAGTCAACTCGTCGTATGAAAGCACTCGTTCAGATTAGCGATCTTCCTCCGGGCGCCCCGGTCAAGGCATTTCGAGTTCGGGAAAGGAGAAGAAGCCGCTGACGGCCCGCACCGTACGTTCCTCGTCGTCCTCCCGGTCGTGATCCGCCGGCCCGGCCGGACGGGCCGCTGTGAGGACGGGCAACAGCAGATCGGGCTCCTCACCCGCGCGGAAGTACGGGGTCTCGAAGCTGAAGCCCGTGATCAGGCGCCCGTCGCGGTAGTACTGGAACGAGGGCCCGTGGGCCTTCGCCCAGCACGGCTCGGTCACGAAGACACCGAGTTCGCCGCCGTCCTGGCACAGCCGTCCGTAATCGGCGAGGTCGTACTCGCCGCACTCCCAGCTGGACATGTCGTGCATCACCAGTCCCCAGTCGGCTCCCCCGGCGTACGCGAGTGGCATGCGCTGCTGGTCGAGGAGTCCTCGCACGAGCGTGTCCAGGGACAACCCCCGGAAGAAGACGACGTTGGTCTCCTCGTGGTGCGGGAGCGCGCGGTGTATCCAATGCGTCATGCCGTGCACCGTAACCGGGCCCACTGACACGGCCCCGCGACCGTGTGCCGTGGAACCGGGTCGAGGCTCCACCGGTGTCCGGAAGTCGCGTGATGGCGGACAATTCGAGTGGGGGCGGTTGTGTGTCCGCCGAGCAGAGAGGTCACCATGTCCGGTCCGCCGGTTCCCGGAGCACTGACGCGGGTCTTCCTCGTGGACGATCATGAAGTCGTACGCCGGGGGCTGCGCGACCTGATCGATGACGAGCCCGACATGGAAGTGGTGGGCGAGGCCGCGACGGCGGAGCAGGGTCTCGCCAGAGGGCTGGCCCTGCGGCCCGATGTGGCGGTCCTCGATGTGCGCCTGCCCGACGGCAACGGGATCGGGGTGTGCCGGGAACTGCGCTCCGGACTGCCCGGGCTGGCCTGTCTGATGCTCACCTCGTTCGACGACGAGGACGCGCTGCTCGACGCCATCATGGCGGGGGCGGCGGGCTACGTGCTGAAGCAGATCAACGGGTCCGATCTGGTGTCGGCGATCCGCACGGTGGCGACGGGGCAGTCGATGCTCGATCCGGCGACCACGGCCCGGCTGATGCGTTCGCTGCGGGGGCCCGAGGAGCGGAAGTCCCCGGAGGACGAGCGGCTCGCGGGTCTCTCGGAGCGGGAGCACTCCGTTCTGGAGCTGATCGGCGAGGGGCTCACCAACCGGCAGATCGCAGAGCGGCTGTACCTCTCGGAGAAGACGGTCAAGAACCACATCTCCCGGCTTCTGGGGAAGCTGGGCGTGGAGCGGCGTGTCCAGGCCGCGGTCATCGCCGCGCATGTGCACGAGAACGATGCCGACTCCGGATAGCCGTCAGTCCTCCGTTTCTTCCAGCGGGACCCGCCACGTGAGCGTCGTCCCGTGCGCGGGTGGCTGCCGGGTGTGCGCGTCGAGGCCGCCGCCCAGCCGCTCCGCCCGCTCGCTCAGGTTGCGGAGGCCGCTTCGTCTGCCGCCGTTCCGCATGCCCACCCCGTCGTCGCCGACCGTGACGGTCAGGGCGCCGCCGTGCGCGACGACCGCCACCTCCGCGGACCGGGCCCTCGCGTGACGGGCCACGTTGGTCAGCGCTTCGGTCACCACCGCGATCGCCTCGTCGCCCACACCGGCCGGTACGTCGGTGTCGAGCAGGCCCTCCATGCGCAGCGCGGGTGCGAAGCCGAGCGTCGGAGCGGCGGCGTCGACCGCACCGACGACACGGCTCCTGAGCTTGGGAGCCGTTCCGGGCTCGGAGTGCTCGCGGAGGCCGAAGATGGTCGAGCGGATGATCTTGATGGTGGTGTCGAGGTCGTCGATGGCGCGGGTCACCCGGTCCCTGGCCACCGGATGCTCCACGAAACGCCGGGCGCTCTGCAGCGTCATGCCGGTGGCGAAGAGGCGTTGGATCGCGAGGTCGTGCAGGTCCCGGGCGATCCGGTCTCGGTCCTCCAGCAGGCTCACCTGCTCGGCGTCACGACGCCGTTCGGCCAGTTCCAGGGCCAGGGCCGCGGAGCCGGTGAAGGCGGGCAGCGCGGCGGTCTCGGTGCCGGTGAAGGCGGGCCGCCCCCTGCGCCGCAGCAGGATGAGCACCCCGCTCAGCCGGTCCTTCGTGCCCACCGTCGCGGCGATCGCCGGGCCGAAGCCCGTCCAGCGCTCGGGCTGGACCGTGATCCGTTCGTCCCGTTCGATGTCCGCGAGGAGGACGAGCCCGCCCGCGGCGAGTGCCGCGGCCGCCAGGGTGCCCTCGATGCTGGGCAGCACGGTCCCCCGGTGCCGGTCGGCGCCCTCGCCGCTCGCCATCGACCCGCGCAGCGAACCGTCGGGGCCGACCAGGTAGTACACGCCCAGGTCGGCGTCGGCGATGTCCACGGCCCGGTCGAGCATGCCGTCGAGGACTTCCCGCTCCCGTGAGCCGGAGAGCAGCGCGCTGGTGAAGTCGGCACCGGCGGCGAGCCAGAGCTGGCGCAGGCGCCCCTGCTCGTACAGCCGGGCGTTGTCGATCGCGATGCCGGCGGCGACGGCCAGCGTCGTCACCACGGCCTCGTCCTCGTCGTCGAAGCTGCCCCGGCCGCGCTTCTCCGTCAGGTAGAGGTTGCCGAACACCTCGTCCCTCACCCGGATCGGTACGCCGAGGAACGAGTGCATCGGCGGGTGGTGGGGCGGAAAGCCGTAAGAGGCGGGGTGGTCGGCCAGCTCGTCCAGGCGCAGCGGTTCGGGGTGCCGGATGAGCTCCCCGAGGATGCCGTGGCCGGAGGGCAGCGCGCCGATCCGCTCGTGGAGTTCGTCATCGATGCCGGTGGTGAGGAACCGGGACAGCCGCTGGTCGTCGCCGATGACGCCGAGGGCGCCGTATTCCGCGTCGACGAGCGTCACGGCGGACTCCACGATGGTGCGCAGGACCTGGGAGAGGTCGAGGTCCTGGCCGACGGACATGACGGCTTTCAGCAGTTCGCCGAGCTTTTCCCGGGTGCTCCGGACCTCGTCCAGCCGTGCCTGGAGTTCACCCAGGAGTTCATCGAGTCCCAGGCGCGGAGACCGTGCTCCGCCGCTTCGGGTCTCCTCCGGACCCATCGGCACCTCCGGCTGCGTCGGACTCGGCGCAAGCCGGTCCGGTCCGTCCCGTTTCACCGTAGCCCCGATGCCTCGCGCCTTCCTGTCGGGCCGGGGCGGGGGTCACCGGGGCGGGGGTCAGCGGACCGGGACGGTGACGACCGGGCAGCGGGCGCGGTGCAGGAGGCCGTGGACGACGGAGCCGACGCGCATGCCGGTGTAGCCGCCCCGGCCCCGGCGGCCGACGACCAGGGCGAGGGCGTGCTCGCCCGCCTCCGCCAGGATCTCGACGGGCGAGCCGACGCGGACCTCGTGCGTCAGCCGGAGACCGGGGTACTTCTCGGACCAGCCCGCGGTGATCTCCGAGAGCTGTCTGCGCTCGGCCTCGAACATGGTGTCGCTGGAGCGGAGGGAGAAGACGGGCGGCTGCCAGACCGCGACGGCCCGCAGCTCCGCCCGGCGGAGGTCCGCCTCCTGGGCGGCGAACGCGAGGGCCGCGAGGGAGGACTCGCTGCCGTCGACGCCCACGACGAGATACGGCGGCTCCTGGGTGCTGTGCTCGGCCTCGCCCACCACCACGACCGGGCAGCGGGCCTGCGCGGTGACGGGGACGACGAGCGCGCCCGCGCTGAGGTACTCCTCGGTCCGGCTGAGATGCCGGGAGCCGAGTACGACCATGGCCGCGTCCTGTGCAAGGCGGGCCATGACCTGCGCCGGGAAGCCGTCGACCACCGCGGTGGCGATCCCGGTGCCCGGCCGCCGCTCCCGGGCCCACTCCGCCGCCGCGCTCACGGCGTCCTTGCCCTCCAGGGCCCGGACCGTGTGCCGGGGGGTGTCGTCCACGTGGTGGGTGTCGTGCTGCGGGGGTATGGCCACCACCAGCCGAAGGGCCCGGTGGCGCCGGTGGGCCTCGTCGGCCGCCCAGGCCACGGTGAGGCGCCAGTCCCTCGACGGGTCGATGCCGACGACGATCTCACGGTGTTCGGTCGTGCTGCTCATGATCCGCTCCTGTCCCGGGAGCTGCGGGGCGTCCTGCTTCTCTCCCTCCACCGTGGCACCCGGCGACGCGGCGCCCGAAGGGCCGCCCAGGGGCGGGACGGGGACCAAACGTCCCAACGGCCCCCGGCGGACGAGCCCGACCGGCCCGGGGCGTGGCCCGTACGGCCCTCGCCGCCCGCCCCGGGGTTCGGGGACCGTGGTGATACGGGCACACGTGCCCTCCTCCTCGCACAGGCCGGCCCGGGCACCGTGGCCGGCGGACAGGACAAGCCGTGACCGCCAACGCTCTCTCCCGGACCCTCGTCGCGTCGCTGGTCGAGGACGCGATCCGCGCCCCGTCCATGCACAACGCGCAGCCCTGGCGATTCCTCCACCGGACGGCCACGGACACCATCGAGCTGCACGGTGACCGGTCCTGCGAGATGCCGCACGCGGATCCGGTCCGCCGGGCCCTCCATCTGGGGTGCGGCGCGGCCCTGTTCGGTCTGCGGGTGGCCGCCGCGCACCGGGACCTGAACGCGGAGGCGGAACTGCTGCCCTCGCCCGGCGACCCCTGGCACCTCGCCGACGTACGCCTGTCCGCCCCCGCCGGAGAGGCGGCGCTCGCCGCGCTCCATCCGGCGCTGCGGGAGCGGCACACCAGCCGCTTCCCGTTCACGGACGAGCCGGTTCCGCCCGAGATCATGGCGGGGCTGAGCGCTGCGGCGGCGCGCGAGGGCTGCCGGCTGGATGTGCCCGGCGACTGGTTCACCGATGCCCTCATGGAGCTCGTACGGGACGCCGCGAGGCTGGAGGCGGCCGACCCGCTGATCCGCGCCGAGGTCGCCGCGTGGACGCGTACGGAGGGCGAGGACCCAGGGGCGCAGGGGATTCCCGCGTACGCCTTCGGGCCCCGGCAGTTCGACGTGACCTCACCGGTACGGGATTTCGAGCCTCCGCATCATGGACCTTCTCGCGCCTCCGCCCGCTTCGAGAGGCGTCCCGGGTTCGCCCTGCTCGGGACGCGGGACGACACGCCCCGTGACTGGCTGGTCGCGGGGCAGGCCCTGCACCGGGTGCTGTTGCAGGCCACGGCGGACGGCCTGTCCACGTCGCTCATGTCCCAGCCGCTGGAGTGGCCGGAGCTGCGCGCGCTGTCGCGCGACCCCCGTTCCTCGTCGGGCTTCGTGCAGATGCTGCTGCGCCTGGGATACGGGCCGCACGGGCGAGCCACCCCGCGGCGGCCGGTCTCCGACGTCCTCGCCTTCACCTGAGCGGCGTGTGCGTACGAGCGCGCCGCTCACAGCCGGAACCAGCGCTCCTCCCCCGGCGCGACACAGACCCTCCGCCCGTCTGGCAGCAGGACGGGGACCGGGCCCCGGGGCGATGCGGGTACGCGGACGGCGAGCCGCCCGGGCAGGACACGGACCCGGACCCCCCGGTGGCCCTGGAAGCAGATGGTGAACGAGAACCGGGGGATCTGCGCCAGGGGAACGGGCTTGACCCGCAGCCCTTCGGGTCCGGCCTCCAGGCCGGTGATCCCGCGCTCGACCAGGTCGACGGTCCCCGCCATCGCCCCGAGGTGGATGCCCTCGCCGGTCGTACCGCCCTGCAGGTCGGCCACGTCCCCGAGCAGGGCCTCCTCGCAGTAGCGCCAGGCGTCCGCACCCATGGTGCGCGTGCGCAGCCAGCCGTGGACGAGGCTGCTGAGCGTCGAACCGTGGCTGGTGCGGCGCAGGTGGTACGCCTCCGTCGCGGGCCAGGTGTCGTCGTCCAGCGGGTGGCCGAGGCGGGCGAACAGCTCGTGGAGCTCCCGGGGCCGGAAGAGGTAGCCGAGCATGAGCGTGTCGGCCTGTTTGGTGGCCTGGTAGCGGTTGACGGTGTCGCCCTCGGCCTCCAGGATCCGGTCGAGTCGGCGGATGTCGCCGTAGCGCGCCCGGTAGCCCTCCCAGTCCAGTTCCGCGAGATCTCCGTAGCCCTCGAACTGGCTGATCACGCCGTGGTGGAACGGGATGTACAGGCGGCGCGAGACGTCCTCCCACCGGGCCAGTTCCCCGCCGTCGAGGGACAGTTGGTGGGCCAGCTCCGCACATCGTGCGGCGGGCAGTTCGGCCAGGAGGTCGAGACCCCGGGCGAGGACCCAGGCCGCGGTGGCGTTCGTGTACGCGTTGTCGTCGATGCCCGGCGTGGCCGCTCCGGGGTAGGCGTCGTGGTATTCGTCGGGGCCGGCCACGCCCCGCATGCGGTATCTGCGCAGGTCCGGGTCGTATCGGGCGGCGCCCGCCCAGTAACGGGCGACCTCCAGGAGGATTTCGGCCCCCTCCGCGTGGAGGAAGGCGCGGTCGCCGGTGGTCTGCGCGTACCGCCAGACGTCGTGGGCGACCGCCGAGCCGACGTGCCGCTGGAGCCGTGAGTGGTCGGGCAGCCATCGTCCGGAGCGCGGATTGAGGTGGAGCTCCTGGGTCTCCTCCCGCCCCGAACCGGCGCTCTGCCACGGGTAGACGGCGCCCGTGGCCCCGATGTCCCGGGCCGCTGCGCGCGCGGCGGGGAGCCGGCGGTGGCGGTACATCAGCAGCGCCCTCGCCACCTCGGGGAAGTGCAGGTTCAGGTAGGGCAGGACGAACAGCTCGTCCCAGAAGACGTGTCCCCGGTACGCCTCGCCGTGCAGCCCCCTGGCGGGGACACCGGCGTCGAGGTCGGCGGTGTGCGGGGACAGCGTCTGGAGTACGTGGAACACGTGCAGGCGCAGGATGCGGCCGGATTCGCCGGGTACGTGCAGCTCGCCCTGCTCCCACAGGCGCCGCCAGGCCGCCTCGTGCGTGGTCAGGAGGCGGGGGAACGCGGAGGCCCCGGCGGCCTCGGCACACGCCTCCGCGCGGGGGTCGCCGGGCGGGCGGTCGGCCGAGGTGCGCAGCGCCAGGGTCTTCACGACGCTCGCCGCGTGGCGCGGGGCGACGGGCAGGCGGTACGTCTGGACGGGGGCGGTCGGTGTGGCCGTCCGCGCGGCGGGCACCGAGGGTGTGGTGACCGTACGGACCGCCAGGGCCAGGCGGGTGCCGGGGGCGTGGCTGCGGCAGGTCAGCCAGGCGGTGCCGCCGGGTTCGAAACCGCTGCGGTGGCCGGTGAGATGGCGGCCCTCCAGATTCCGGTACCGGGCCACTCCGGCGTTGGTGACGGCCCCGTCGAGAACGGACTCCACCTCCACGGTGCCGCTCCACCCGTAGGCGCGGAAGGTGCTGCGCTGCGCGGCCAGGTGCGGGTCCCCCATGTGCACGATCCGCGTGTGGACGACGCGCAGCGCGCGTCCTTCCGCGTCCCGGAAGAACAGCTGCCGGGTGAGTGTGCCGGTGCGCAGGTCAAGGCGCACGTGGTGGTGGCGCAGCTCCGGCGAGTCGGGGGTCAGCCAGTCGCCGGGCGGCCCGCCGTCGGGGCGGCACCGGTAGTGCAGCGGCGTCCAGTCGGGCAGGTTGACCATGTCCTCGTTCGTCACCGTGCGTCCCGCGACGGCCGAACGGCGCCGGTCGTAGCAGCCGGCGAGGTAGGTCCCCGGGTAGTGGACGGGGCCGGCGGGGCATTCGGGCGCGGAACCCCGGGTGGCGAACCGGCCGTTGCCGAGTGCGCACAGCGACTCGATCAGCCGCTCGCGTTCCGGTTCGTAGCGGTCGTAGCCCCAGCTCCAGCCGGTGCTCACGGCTGCTCGCCCCGGACTTTCCGGGTCCGGGACGGCCGTCGGGCGTCGTTCACGCGGCGGCCGGAGTACTGGGGACCTGCACGGCGGTGTGCTGCGGGGCGCCGAGCACGACCTTGATGGCCCCGGTGTCGGCCGCGCGGCCGAACACGTCGTACGCCTCCGCCATCTGCCCGAGTTCGAAGCGGTGGGTGACCAGCTCCGACGTGGACAGCCGGCCGGCCGCCAGCATGCTCAGCAGCATGGGGGTGGACGCGGTGTCCACGAGGCCGGTGGTGAGGGTGACGTCCTTGATCCACAGGTCTTCGAGATGGAGTGTGGCGGGCTTGCCGTGCACTCCGATGTTGGCGACGTGGCCTCCCGGCCGGACCATGCGGGTGCAGCTCTCGAACGCCTCGGGCACGCCCACCGCCTCCATGACGACATCGGCGCCCAGGCCGTCCGTCAGGTCGGCGACGAGTTGTTCCGGCTCCTCGTCGGCGCCCACGGTGGCGTCGGCGCCGAGCGCCCGTGCCGCGTCCAGCCGCGAGGCGGCGAAGTCGACGGCGACGATCCGGCCGGGGCTGTACAGGCGTGCCGTGGTGATCGCGGCGAGTCCGATCGGCCCGGCACCCACCACGACGACCGTGTCGGCCGGCCGCACGTGGCCGTTGCGGACCCCCACCTCGTAGGACGTGGGGAAGATGTCGGCGAGCAGGACGGCGTCCGCGCTGTCCACGGCGCTGGGGAGCGGGTGGACCGACAGGTCGGCGAACGGGACCCGGACGTACTCGGCCTGTGTCCCGTCGATCGTGTGCCCGAGGATCCAGCCGCCTCCGCCGAGGCACTGCCCGTAGCGGCCCTCCCTGCAGTACCGGCAGCGCCCGCAGGCGGTGATGCACGAGATGAGGACCCGGTCACCGGGCCGTACCGTACGCACGTCCCGGCCGGCCTCGACCACGGTGCCGACCGCTTCGTGGCCGAGGACGCGGCCCGGTGTGACCTCCGGTACGTCGCCCTTCAGTATGTGCAGGTCGGTTCCGCAGATGGTGACGAGATCGACCCGCACCACGACGTCTCCCTGCTCCACGATGTCCGGGTCGGGTACGTCCTGCCAGGCGATGCCGCCCGGTCCCTGAAAGACAGCGGCCCTCATGCTGTCCACCTTCCTCCTGCGTGGCGTACGGGTTCCCCCGCTTCCAGATTCGGCCGTCGCCCCCGGGCGGCGCATGGGCCGGTCGGCCCCGGCGCGGGACCGCTCGGGCCCGCCGTCATGCCGGTCCTGGTCCGTTCTCCGTACCGCCGCGCCGGACGGGTACGGTCTGTACGGCCTTCGGCTCGCTGCCGGGCACCGGGACGCGTACGGTCAGCAGTCCGTCCGCGTACGCGGCGTCGATGCGGTCCGCCGGGACCGCCTCCGGGAGGCGGACGGTGCGGCGGAACGACCCGTAGCGGAACTCCGAGTGCTCCCTGTGCCGGTCCGTCTCGTCGTGCTCCGCGCTCACGGTGATGAGGTTGTCCTCGACGCCGACGTGGATGTCCTCGGGGTCCATCCCCGGCAGCTCGGCGCGCAGTACGTACATGCCGTCCCGCTGGGCGACCTCGACCGGGATGGAGTGGGGCGCCGTGCCCGGACGCCAGCCGGGCAGTCCCGGGAAGCCCCTGCCGAACCAGTCGTCGAAGTCCGGAGCGAGCCAGTGTTTGCTGTGTCCTGCCCTGCGTTCGCCCATGGCACTGCCCCTCGTCGCGGCCGGGCGCTACCGGCCCACGGATCGGGCACGGGACCGGCTGGTTCCGTACCCCGTTCCTCCACCGTTCCACCGGCCCACGGCCCGGCACAGCGACCCTGCGGGGTCCTGCGGGGGTCCGGACGGCTCATTCACACGGGGCTGACCGGCCCTGCTGCGCCGGGCGGAGGGGAAGGCACGCTGGGTCTGTGACCCCGCACGAGGAGGTGCGTCATGACAGCACAGGTCATCGCCGGACTCGACGGCTCCGATGAGAGCCTTGCCGCCGTGGAATGGGCGGCCGAGGAGGCGCGGGTGCGACAGGTGCCGCTCGCCCTGGTGAACGTCGAGGAGCTGCCCGCCAACCCGGAGATCCCGCTGGCGCAGCTCAGCGAGGCGGCCGAGCGTGCGGAGGAGCTGCTGCGGACGACCGCGGAGCGCCTGCGCGCCGAACACGCCGGACTGGAGGTGTCCGTCGCGCGGACCAGGGGCCGGGCGGCCGAGGAGCTGACGGTCGCCGCGAATGCGGCGGACCTCACGGTCCTCGGTTCGCGGGGGCTCGGCAGGATGACCGGGTTCCTCGCGGGCTCGGTCTCGCTCGCCGTCGTCGGCACCGCCCTGAACCCGGTCGTACTGGTGCGGGCGCAGGACGAACGGAGCGCGCCCGCGGGCGGCATGCTGGTGGGCATCGACATCGACCGCGTGTCCGATGCGCTGCTCGCCTTCTCCTTCGCGGAGGCCGCTCGCCGGAGGCTGGATCTCCGGTTCCTGCACAGCTGGACCCTCCCGGCCTCGTACGGCTATGGCGCGCTCATGGACCCCGCCCTCGGCGTGGACCAGAGCGAGCACCTGACCCGTACGCTGCTGGACCTGCTGGAGCCGTGGCGCCTGCGGTACCCGGAGGTGGCGGCCACCGCCAAGGCGGTCGTGGGCTCGCCCGCGCTCCAGATGGTGGAGGCGTCCCGGGAGGCCGAACTGGTCGTCGTCGGCCGTCGCTCCCGGCGGCTGCCGCTGGTTCCGCACCTCGGGCATGTCGCCCAGGCCGTCATCCACCACAGCCCGGCTCCGGTCGCGGTCGTGCCCCTGCCGTGAACGACGCTGCGGTGCGCCCGGGCGTCAGTCTCCGCCGGTGCCGGGCGCGCCGGGGACCAGGATGCGCCGCCCGGTGAGCCGGTCCGGGGAGAGCGTCACCACCGTCGTTCGCCCGTCCCCGGCCCAGGGCTTCGAGTCCATGACGCTTCGCAGGCGTTCGGACTCCGGTCCGGCCGGGAGGGTACGGGTCCTGCCGACGGCCAGTACGCTCCACCCCTGGCTGAACGCCTCGTCCAGCCGGTCCAGTTCGAAGGCGACTTCGGTCCCGGCCGATGCCGCCCGTGCGAGGCCCGCGTCGGGGGCGGTCAGGAAGACGATCCGCCCGTCGGTGACCTGGTAGTTCACGGGGAAGACCACGGGGCCTTCCGCTCCCGTCATCGCGATGCGGCCGACTCCGTGGCCGTCGAGCAGCTTCCAGCACTCGGCCTCTTCGAGTTCTTCCATCCGCGGGTGGTGGCCTGCGGCGGCCCCGCCCTGCGGCAGGTCCGCGTTGAACCCGGCGAGGTCCTGCACGGTCGTGTGCAGCGCGTCCGCGAGCCGGACGAGGAAAGCCGGTCCGGGGGCAGGTACCTGCTCCTCCACATAGGCGAGGTAGCTGGGCGTGGAGCCCGCCCGGTCCGCCACTTCCTCCAGGGAGAGGCCGAGCTGGGCGCGCCTGGCGGCCGCGCGGCGGCCCAGGTCTCCCGCGCCGTGCACGTCACGGGTTCCGGTCATCACGAGTCTCCTTCCGCTTCCGCGCCGGTCGCCGGGCCCCGGTGCGGGACGACGGCGACCGGGCACGAGGCGTGGTGCAGCGAGCGGTGGGCCACCCGGCCCAGCTCCAGCCCCACGAGTCCATGTCTGCGGCGCGCTCCGACGACGAGCAGGTCGGCCGCCGCCGACCGTTCCGTCAGTACCCGGTGCGGCACGCCCTCGACGGTGCTCCTGCGGAGCCGGACCCCGGGGTACGCACGGGCCAGGGGCTCAAGCGTCCGGTCGAGCACTTCGGCGGCCCGTCCCTCGTGGTGGCCCGCCCCGCCGCCCGACATGAGCGGGTGCGCGGCGGGTTCATGGGCGGGCCGGCGCCAGACGCAGACGGCGTCGAGTTCCGCGTCCCGTGCGGCCGCCTCGCGGAACGCGAAGCGGAGGGCGGGCGGGTCCTCGTCGTGTTCCGCGATCCCGACCAGTATCCGGCCGTGCCGTGAGTCGCGGGCGTCCCGGTCTCCTCGGACCACGACCACCGGGCCCCGGGAACGCGCCGCCACGATGAGGCCGACGGACCCGAGGAGGAGGCTGGCGAATCCGCCGCGTCCGCGGGAGCCGACGACGACGGCCGCGGCCTCGGTCGCTTCGCGCAGCAGGGCGCCCGCCGGGTCCTCGGCCAGCACCTCCGCGGTGATGTCCAGGTCCGGGGCACGGCGCCGGGCCCGCTCGGCCGCGACGGCGACGATGTTCTCCGCGACGACCTCGTCGAACGGGCGGTCGGTGGTCCGGGCCGGGAGCACTCCCTCGTACCGCTCCCAGAGGGAGGCGTGCACGACGCGCAGCGGGAGTCCGTGCCGGACGGACTCGTCGGCCGCCCAGTCCACCGCTTCCAGACCGGGTTCCGAACCGTCGACACCCACCACCACGGGCAGCCGCATCGGGCCCGCCTCCTCACGTCACCGCAGGGCCCCTCCTGCCACGGTCACACCACCACCGGCGGCCGGGAAGGGCCGAACGGTCCCGGACGGGTACGCATCGGCTCATGCGCGGCGGCCGTTCGCCCGGAATCGTGGAGTACCCGGCCGTACGAAGGCTCACGGAGGTGCGTCGTGACACGACCAGTGACCGTCGGACTGAACGGAACACGGGCGAGCGACGCGGCCGCCGACTGGGGCGCCCAGGAGGCGGACCTGCGGATGCGCCCGCTGCGCCTGGTGAGTGCCTGGGAGTGGCAGCCCTACTCCCACGCACCCCTCACGGGGACGGAGACACCCGAGCAGTGGTCGCGTCGTCTGCCCGGGGAGACCGCGGCGCGACTGGCGGAGCGGTATCCGCACCTGGTGATCGAGGCCGACCAACTCACCGGGCCACCACCCGAGATGCTCTGCCGGGCCGCCGCCGGAGCCGAGCTCCTGGCGCTCGGCACCGCCGGGCTCGGGGCGCTCAGGGGCTTCTTCCTGGGCTCGGTCGCCATGGCCACTGTCGCCCACGCCCACCGGCCCGTCGTCCTCGTCCGCCCGGACGGCGCCGCGCCCGGCCCTGCGGGGGACGACGGCGGGGCGGGGGAACAAGCCGCCGCTCCCGTCGTCGCCGGGATCGATCTCGGGCCCACCACGGACGGCGTGCTGCGCTTCGCGTTCGAGGCGGCGGCCGTGCGCGCGGCCGGGGTGGAGATCCAGTACTGCTGGAACCCGCCGGTCGGTTACGTACAGGGCATCGGCGGAGACCTGCGGTGGCGCACCGACATCGCCGAGGAGGGCATGCAGATGGTGCGGTCCCTGCTCGCGCCCTGGTCGCAGAAGTATACCCGGATTGCCGTGGGTGTGCGGTGCGAGATCGGATCACCGGCGCGCCATCTGGTCGATGCCGGTGCCCATGCCTCTCTGATCGCCGTCGGCCGGCGGACCAACCGCTACTGGCCGCACGAGCCGCGCATCGGGCACGTCGCCCACGCCGTACTGCACCACTCGCCCGCCCCGGTCGCCGTGGTCCCGCAGGACTGACCGCGTCACGTTTGCCCATCTGATTGAACCGGCGTCCGCCCCGGTATAGGGAACGACATGACCACCCATGAGATCGGCCCACGCATGATGGGCGAGCGGCTGATGTACAACCGAGCGGTCCGCGTGGACGACCCGCGCAGTTGGCTGTTCGTCTCCGGGCACGAGGCCCGCGGCGACGACGGCGGCATCGCCCACCGGGGAGACATGGCCGGGCAGATGCGACTGACGCTGCGACGGTTGGGTGAAACCGTCGCGGAGGCGGGGATGACGATGGGCGACGTGGTGCAGATCCGCATCGCGACCACCGACCTCGCTTCGTGCAAGGCGCACTACGACGTGCTCCTGGACGGACTCGCAGCCGCTGGCTGCCGGCCGGCCAGCCTGCTGGCGGAGGTCAGCGCCCTGTCCGATCCGGACATGCTCATCGAGATCGAAGCCGTAGCATGCGGGCGTGTCTCATGAGATCTGCGCACTCGTCATAGCCGGGCCGGTCGATGCGCAGAGGGCGCACTCGGTGGGCCTTCGGGCCCTGCTCGTTCATGAGGGCGTCAGCGTGTTCCCGGTCAGCCACTACTTCTCCGCGTACTGGGCCGCGAAGCGCGGAAACAGTGCGCTGCTCGATCTGCCGGACGGCCTGTCCCTCCTGTTTCCGACGGAAGCGGTGTTGCGTGACCTCGTCCGTGAGGTGACCGGGACGGGCAGGCCGCGGTTCGCCATCATCGAGACGAACTACTTCGGTGGGGTCGGCGATCAGGGCGCTGTCGCGTTCCACGGCGAGGAGCGGTTGACGCCTGACGGGGCGTCCATCAATCAAGCACTTGCCGCCCTCGGTGTGCGGGCGACCGCTTCGACGGATGAGTTCGAGGTGATCGGACTGACCGGGTTCCGTCACAACCCGGAATACCTTGACGTGTACGTCGAGCTGTGCGAGGAACTCGGCCTGTAGCCGCCTTAGCTGCGGCAAGGACGCGGTCAGGGCAGCGGAAGCGCGAACGTATGGGCGCGCTCCGCGTCGCATCCCTGGCACGCGCCCACGAACCGGGAGAGCAGGCGGTCGCCCTGCTCGTGAAGGACGTTGCGCCAGGAACAGCGGAACTCCCCGCATGCGCAGGGGCGTTGAGCGAGGTCCACGAGCGCGGACAGGGTCGATTCGTGTCCCGCTTCGGCGACCGGGGGCGGCATGGCGCCCTCCGCGTCCGCCCCGTACAGCACATGCCGGGGTCGCCACCACGGCACGATCGCCGGGTGGCGGAGTCCCCTTCCCGCACACTCCACGCACCTGCCGGGACCGGCGTTGTTCGCGATGCACCAGCAGCGGTTGTAACGCCGCTCGTACGGGCGGCCCTCGCAGGTCAGGCACACCCCCCAGCCGTGGCAGTCGTCGCACAGCACACCATCGGCCGTGCTGCGCGTGAAGGGCGGTTGTCCGAGGCGTAGTTCGGGGTACGTCACCGGCGTCCACCCGGTGAGCGTCACGAGCCCGGACCGGCCGCCCTCGTACACCCTCACCTCGAGCTCCTCGCGCCGGGCCGTCCCCCAGCTCTCCCCGCCCCGGTCCTCCGTCTCGTTCCGGCGCACCTCCCAGCCGGCGTCGGTGAACGCCGTCAGGGTCTCCCCGAACTTCGAGGGCGAGGGGCGCCCGTCCCAGCCCAGCCCGATGAGGAAAACGGAGCGGAATCCGACCGGTTCGGGGTCGAGGAGCCGTACGGCGTCACTCCACTCACGGACGACCACCGGACCGTGGTCCGGGCGCAGGGCCGACGCGATGTCCAGCAGGGCCCCTCTGAGCCACACCGCACCGCTCGAAGCACCGGGCGCGCCCCGGTCCATGTGGTCACCGGTTGTCTCGGTCATCGTGGTGTCGGTCCGCTTCCGCTCGGAGGTGCGCATGAGGGGTCGATGGCTGATCAGGGGCTGACGACGAGTTGTCCGAGCCGCATGGCCAGCCACGGTTTACGGCCACCGGCCCGCATCCGGCCCGTCGCGACCGCCTTCCAGATGGGCGTGCGCCGGAAGGAGACCAGCAGGAAGGTGGCCGGGGCCGCGACGATCCGGCAGTCGTAGGCGCGCGGCGGGGCGTCGCGGGTCACCGTCACCGTCCCGTCGTCCACGACGACCGCGAGGCTCGGGCCGTCCTTGATCGCGAGGTCGAAGGCGATGCGCACGCCCTTCGCCTTCACCGGGTCGAGGGCCGCCGTCATCATCGTCGGCATCGACTGCCCCAGGACGAGACGGGCCTCCTCGTCGCCGATCGGCCAGGTGAGGCGGGCGCCGCGCGCGACGTCCAGCCCGTGCACAAGGGTCTCGCTGAGCATCAGGCCGGTCAGCGTCGCCAGGGTGAACGGCACCTCGTCGTACCAGGGCGGGGCGACGGGGGTGTCCGGGGCCATGCCCTCGGTGACCCGGAGAAACGTCTCGCACTGCTCGGCGATGAACTCCGGCACCTGCGCGCGTCGCTCGCGCTCGAACACGGTCACGGACCGCTCGTTGATGGCCGTGATCCGCTCGGCGAACGTGCCCTCGCCTGGTGGCGGGATGTCGCCCCAGTCCATCGCGCCGTCGCCCGAGACAAGTGAGGTGTACGCGAGGTAGACGGCCGCCAGGTGCGTGCCGACGTCCCCGACCGTCCACTCGGGGACACCCGACGCCGCGTCCGGATCGGACACGGCACGCAGCAGCTCGCCCAGCCGTGAGCCTGCGCCGGCCAGTGCGGCGCGGGTCCGCTCGTGCTCGGTGACGGTGCCCATGCAACTCCCCCAGGTCGCGAACGAAGCCGAAGATTACCGTCCAGTAGCCCCACAGCGACACCCCGAGACCCGAACTCCTGCTTCCCCGGCCGCGTTACGGTGCTTCTGACGGAAGGGCCCGGTGAGTGCAGTGGAGATGAGCCGCGCGGAGGCGGTCGCGCTCGTGCAGCGCATCATGGACGTGGATGACGCCTCCGACGACGAGATGGCCGAATCCCTGGACAGGCTCGACAGAGCCCTGGTCTGTCCCTCCGGTCACGTCAGCGACTTGATCTACTGGCCTCGGGAGCGGGAGCTCTCGGCCGAAGAAGTAGTCGATCAGGCCCTGGCGTATCGGCCGATCGCTTTGTGATCCGAGGAATCCGGGCACCGCCCGGCGGGGCGACCGACGTGCAGTGGGGCTTACGGTTTGTGGGTCACCCAGAGCGCTTCCGCCGGCCAGTGGTGGGCCCAGTCGGGTGGGTCCGTCTTGTTGTAGCCGTTGGCCGCTTCGGGGTCGGGGCGCGGTTCGATGAGGTCGTCGATGACGAGACCCGCGCCGCGCAGGACCCTGATCCAGTCGCCGTAGGTGAGCTGGTAGCTGACCGCACCCTGGTCCTCATCGATGGTGTCCAGGCCGAAGTAGTCCTGTTGCAGCGTCGTGGTCGCGCGGCTGGTGGCTTCGTCGTAGCAGGCTTCGAACCAGGGGCTGGCGACGTTGAACACCAGGCGCCCGCCTCGGCGCAGTACGCGTGCGGCCTCGGGTACGGCGACGTGCGGGGGTGCCCAGCTGAGCCCGCCGTAGTCGCAGAACACCAGGTCGAAGGTGTCGGCGGCGAACGGGAGGTGTTCGGCGGCGCCCTGCACCAGCGGGTAGCGGACCGGTCCCATCGTGCGAGCGGCGGCGGCAAGCTGTTCCTCGGACAGGTCGAACCCGACCACCGCGGCCCCCTCGGCCGCCAGCGCCCTGGACCACTGGCCGGCGCCGCAGCCGAGTTCCAGGACACGCTTGCCGGTGACGTCCCCCAGCGCTCGCAGGTGCGCGTCGGGGATCGCGTACGTGCCCCACAGGCGGGGCGTCGCGCCGATCCGCGCGTCGTGCTTGTGCTGGTAGGCGCCGCTGATCTGGTTCCAGAACCGCCTGTTGCCGGAAATGCTGTCCACGTACCGACCCAAGCACCACCCGCCGGGGGCGGTCAACGCGGTTGTGACGGCTCGCTCGTACGGAAGAGGGCCGTCCACAGGAAGCCTTCGCCGAAATGGGGCGAGCCGGGTGGCTCGTCCCGCATGCGGCGCAGTTCGACCTCCACGAGGTCGGAGAAGATCCAGCGCAGTGATGCGGGGGTGTAGGCGAGGCCGCCGTGCAGGCGGCCCTCGCGGTAGAGGTCCACGTCCGCGAGCTCGGAGCCCATTCCCTCCTCACCGGCCGCGAAGCAGGTCAGGGCGAGGTGGCCGCCGGGGGCCAGGACGCGATCGACCAGGGCGAGGTAGCTCACCCTGCGATGCGGTGGCAGGTGGTGGAAGCATCCGGAGTCCACGACCAGGTCGTACGGTCCGCTCAGCTCCGTGCCCGCCAGGGCGAACGCGTCGCCGCACACGAAGCGCGCCTCCGCCCCCGCACCGGCCGCGCGCTCCCGGGCCCACGCGATGGCCACCGGCGAGAGGTCCACGGCGTCCACCTCGAACCCGAGCGAAGCCAGGTACAGGGCGTTGCGGCCCGCCCCGCACCCCAGATCCAGGGCCCGGCCGGGCGCGATCAGGCCCCGTTCGAGGTAACCGGCCAGGCTCTCGTCCGGCTTCGCCGGGAAGAACGGAACGGGCCGCGACCTGTCGGCGTAGAACCGGTCCCAGAAATCCTTGCCGTCCCCCGCCGCCAAGTGACCGCTCCCGGATTCGGAGACGAACAACCCGTCCAGGAGTGCCAGAACATCTTCAACGGTACGCACGGTCCGGTCCACCCGGGCCCCCTTTCGACACGTCCGACCCTAGGAGCGCCGACACCGAAAAACCAGGTCGCCCCAAGCGCCCCACCAGCCAAAACGCACTCCTCCCGCCCTGCGCGAACCCCACCGGCACACCACCTCCCGCCCCGGCCCGGCGCCCGTTGAACCGCGCACCGAGACCCTTGAAGGGGCCGTCCACAGCCGCGCCGGGCGCACGAATTCCACGAGTCTCCGCGCCGGCCATCCAGGAGGCCGAGCACGTCACCTGACGGACGCTTCGCGCAGCCATCGCGCGTGGGCGCGGATGCGCGAGGGGTCCTCGGGGAAGCAGCTGTCCCAGTCCTCGTTCAGCGGGATCCAGACCGCCGGCTGACCGCTCTCCGCGTGCGGCGGCGTACCGGAGTCCACGATCGTGGCATACGACAGCCCGAGCGTCGCCGGCCATCGGGGGTGGTAGGAGCGCACCGTCGCCGTGGCAGGTTCCGGCAGCAGTTCCGCCTCCACCCCGGTCTCTTCGAAGAGCTCGCGTCGGGCGCCCTCGCGGGGCGTTTCCCCCGGCTCGACCCGCCCGCCCGGCGGAACCCAGCCCCGCCGCCTCCACCACTCGTTGCTCGAACGCGTCACGAACCATCGGGCCAACCTAAAGCGCGGGTCTGACAACCGGCCGCGACCGGACCGATGAGTCCACCGTCCCCGAGCGGTCTAACCACTGACCGACCCATTCACGGCAGGAGCGCCATGTCCACCATTCAGCCAGTGATCATCACCGCCCACCAGGACGTGCTGGCCGGGTTCTATACAGACCTCTTCGGGGCCGAGGAGATTTTCCGGGTGCCGGACGAGGGTCCGGTGTTCTACCTCGGTCTGCGTATCGGCGACACCGACCTCGGGTTGGTGGCCAAGGAGGGGGCGGAGGACGGCGGGGCACCTCGCATGCTGCTCAGCATCGGTGTGGACGATGTCGACGCGACGCTCGGGCGCGTGGAGGCGCTGGGCGGATCGGTCAGCGGCGGCCCGAAGGACATGCCGTGGGGACAGCGTGTCGCCCACGTCCTGGACCCCGACGGCAACCCGGTGAACCTCACGCAGCCGATCGGGGCCCAGTGACCGTTCCGGACGTCTGCCGGCGGACGGGAGGGCAACCTTCCGTCCAGGCCGGTCGTCCTGTACTGCATGCGAATCTCATTCCTCATCCACAGCGCGTACGCGATCGGAGGGACGATCACCACCACGTTCAACCTGGCTCGCGCACTGGCCGATCGGCACGAGGTGGAGATCATCTCCGTGCTCCGGAACAGGGAGCGCCCGAGCATCGCACTCGATCCGCGTGTGCGATTACGGCCCCTGGTGGATCTGCGGCACGAGAAGGACGACCCGCGACACCTCACCCCGGCGAAGGTCTTCCCCTCCTCCGAGTACCGCTACGGCGAGTACAGCGCGCTCACCGATGACCGCATCGGCGCCGCGCTCGCCTCGCTCGACGCCGATGTGGTCGTGGGGACACGGCCCGGGCTCAATGTCCACCTGGCGCTCCACGGACCCGCGCGGTCGGTGCGGGTCGGGCAGGAACACCTCGCGCACGACCACCATCCCGCGCGCCTGCGCAGAGCGCTGCGCCGGGCCTATCCGCGGCTGGACGCGATCACCCCGGTCACGGAGGCCGACTCGGCCGTCTACCGGCGCAAGATGCGGCTGCCGGGTGTACGGGTGGAGGCGCTGCCCAACAGTGTCCCCACCCCGGGCCTCGCACCGGCGGACAGCCGGGGGCGCATCGTGGTCGCCGCCGGGCGGCTGGCGCCGGTGAAGCGGTTCGACCTGTTGATCGATGCCTTCGCCTCGGTCGCGGCGGCGTATCCCGAGTGGCAGTTGCGCATCTACGGCAGGGGTGAGGAGCGGGAGCGGCTGCGCGCGCTCATCGACCGGCTCGGCCTGTACAACAACGTCTTCCTGATGGGTGCGGTGAACCCGATGGAGGCCGAGTGGGTCAAGGGGTCGATCGCGGCGGTGACCTCCGACTTCGAGTCCTTCGGCATGACCATCGTCGAGGCGATGCGCTGCGGCCTGCCCGTCGTGAGCACCGACTGCGCGTACGGCCCCGGCGAGATCATCGCCGACGGGGAGGACGGCCGGCTGGTGCCCGTCGGAGACCGGGACGCGCTGGCCGGCGCCCTGCTCGACCTCGTCGGCGATAACGAGCTCCGCCGCCGCCTGGGGCGTAACGCGGCGGAGAATTCCCGGCGTTACGGCCCCGAGCCCGTCGTGGCCCAGGCGGAGCGGCTGTTCGAGGAGCTATTGGCGTCCCGGCGTGAGGGACGGGCGGCGGCCGGGACCGGCCGCACCTTGGCGAACAGCGGTTTCGCGGCCAGGGACACGATGCTCGTGGCGGCCGGTCATGTCGTGAAGGCCGCACGGAAGGCGCGACGATGAGCGGCGACGGCGCAAACGCAATCGTGGAGAGGCCGCGTGGCGCGGTGACGGTGCGGGACGGAGGGCGTCTGGTCGTACGCGTCCAACTGGCCCTGTCCGCCTCGGCGCAGCCGCGGCTACTGCTTCAGCGACGCCCGAAGAAGGGGCAGCCGGAGGAGACCGGGCGCTCGCTCGTACTGGAGTCCGCACGGCCGGACGAGTGGCAGGCCGTGCTGGAGGCCGACCCCGCCCTTGAGGAAGGCCGCTGGGACGCCTATGTCGTGACCGGACCGGGCGAGGAGCGCGTGCCGTTGCTGCCCGGCCTGCGCGATCTGCGCGGACTGGTGTCCGGCGGGGATGCCGTACGGGGCACGCCCGTGGCGGTCCGGATCCCGTACGCCACCAAGGACGGCCGACTCGCGATACGGGCCTGGCGGCGCGCCACGCACGCGGAGGCCGGCCGGATCACCGTCGGGTCCGGCGCGATGACGGTGACGGCGCGGCTGTACGGTGCCGGGCTGGGCGAGGGCGCGAAGGTCGCCCTGGTCCGGCGCGGGCGGAAGCCCGTCGTGGTGCGGGGCGCGCTGAGCGCCGGGGAGGAGCAGGACTTCTCGTTCACGGTCGACTACGCGGACCTCCTGGCGGAGGCGGTGGGAGGCGCACCGGCCGTCTGGGACGTGTACGTCCACCCGCGCGCCGACGCTCCGCGGGTGCGGGTCGCCCGGCTGCTGGACGACGTCGCGGACCGGAAGACGGTGTTCGTCTACCCGGCGACCACGCTGGGCGGGATGTCGGTGCGCCCGTACTACACCCTCGACAACGACCTCTCCGTGGAGGTCGCACCGCAGCCTTCACGGTGAACGCGGCTCGTTCCGGGGGGCGCACTGCGGGCTTCGCAGGAGGTGTTCGGCCGACAGCACAGCGCAGGCCGCGACGGTCAGGAGCCCGCCGCAGAGGAAGGTGCCCCGCACTCCGGCGAGCGAGAGGACCAGCCCGCCGAGTGCGGCGCCCGCCGCGATTCCGGCGTTGTAGGAGCCGGAGTTCGCCGCGAGTGCGATGTCCGTGCGGCCGGGGGCGCAGTGCAGCATCGCGTTCTGGGTGGTCATGAAGACCGGTCCGAGTGCCGCGCCCATCAGCGTCAGGAACACCACCGTCGCCACGGGCTCGGTCCCGGCCGCGTACAGACCGAGCATGCCCACCGCCTGCGTGGCGACGGCGGCGGTCAGTGCCGCTCGTGGGAAACGGTCCAGCACGGCCCCGGTGACCGTCACTCCGGCCAGACACGCCAGGCCGAACGCCACGAGCAGGGCGCCGACCGCGCTCGTGGAGAACCCGCTCACCTCGCCCAGGAACCTGACGACGTAGGTGTATCCCGCGAAGGCCCCGGTGGCGGACAGGGTCCCGGCCGCCAGCACGACGGCGAACCGACGGGCATCGGGGCGGGAGCCGTGGGCGGCGCTCCCTTCCTCGGGACGGGACGTCGGCAGCAGCACGGCGATCGGCACCAGCGCGGCGAGCCCCAGCGCCGCGAGCAGGGCGACGGGCACCTGCCACGCGCTCTGCCGTCCCAGCCACGTTCCGGCGGGAACACCGAGTACGAGGGCGAGCGAACCGGCGACGGACAGCGCCCCGACCACACGGCCACGGACTCCGGGCGGGAACAGGCCGACCGCGACCGGTCCCATCACGGCCCAGAACAAGGCTTGAGCGAGGGCGGTGAGCAGCCGCGAGAGGAGGAGCACCCCGTAGGAGGCGACCGCCGCCGCGCACAGGCTGGACACGATCAGCACGGCCAGCAGTCCGGTGAGCACATGGCGTCGGGGCACGGCCCGCGTGGCGTGGGCGAGCGGGAGTGACGCGACGGCCACGGTCAGGCCGTAGCCGGTGACCAGGAGGCCGACTGCCGAGACCGGGACCCGGAGGCTTGCGGAGATCACTTCCAGGAGGCCGATCGGCAGGTTCTCCGCGGTGTTGAGGGTGAAGGCGGCCAGCATCAGGGCCGCAAGCACCGTCCATCTGTGCCACGGGCGCGGCGGGGGTGTGGTCCTGCGGTCCTCTCGCGTCCTCGCCCGTCCCGCCTGTTGCCCGGCACCGTCCATGGGGGCAGCCCACCGGGCTGCCCGGCCTCGCCGCAAGTGAATTCCCGGGGGCTCACCGGGCCTCTTCGTACGCGGAGGCCCGGTGAGCGCGGCGGGTCACTCCTCGTCGCGGAGCCGGGTCGCCAGGGCGGTCAGGGCTTCCGTTTCCTCGGTGTGGCCCAGCGCGGCCAGGCGCGGGATCGCCGTGTCGAGGCGGGTGAGGGCGGCGGCGGTGCGTTCCAGGTAGATGCCCTCCACGACGCCCGCGAGCCGGGTGCACTCGGCCCACTCGCCGGCGTTCTCCGGTCCCGGCTCACCGAGTCCGCCGAGGGCCTTCTCCAGGGCGGTCAGGGAGTCCTCGTACTGTCCGGCGTAGGCGTTGACCCGGCCGTGTTCGTAGGCGAGGGCGGTCTCCAGGGAGCGGCCGTGGGGCTCGTACCCGGCGGCGCGGGCCTCGTCGGCCACCCGGTCGGCGTCCGCGAGGCGGGCGAGGGCGTCGGGGAGTCCGTCGGTGCCCTGCTGCTCGGCCTGGAGGCGGGCGAGTTCGCGCAGGGCGTTGCTCAGCTGCTCGTAGCGCGGGGCGCGGGCGTGCGCGGTGAGCGCCTGTCCGATGGCTTCGGCGGCTCGGTCGAAGTCGCCGGCCTCGCCGAGAAGTACGGCCGTCTCCGCGGCGATCATGGCGTGGCTCCCGGGGTCGTCGTCCCAGTCGGCCGACTCGGCGGCGAGGGCGACGAACTCCGTGGTGGCGGCCTTGAGGTCCTCCCCCGCGTGCAGGGCGCGGGCCCGGTTCAGGCGGAGTTGGGCGGTGAGCCGGTCGTCCAGCTCTCCGGCGGCGATGTCCGGTTCGGCAAGGACGGAGTCGAGGAGGGCGATGGAGTCCTCGACGCGTCCCAGGTCCAGGCTGAGCTGGGCGGCGTTGCTGTAGGTGCAGAAGGCGTCCGTCCGCTTGCCCTGGCGGAGGTCCAGTTCGGCGGAGCGCGTCAGGTGGCGCAGTGCCTCCTCGGGGCGGCCCAGGTGCATGCACACCTCGGCCAGGTCGCCGTGGAGAGTGGCGGTGTCGGAGACCCGGGCCGGCCACTCGGCCGCCGCGCGTACGGCCTCGGACAGCTCCGCGTACGCGGCCTGCGCGTCCCGCAGGCCCATCCGGAAGCGGCCGCGCAGTCCGAGCGTGCGCGGAAGATGCCAGGCGGGGCCGTGCTGCCGCAGCCGGTCGGCGTGTGCGTCGAGCTCGGTGAGCGCGGTCGGCAGGTCGCCGGAGAGGGCGTGGGTGCCGGCCCGCAACAGGACGGCGCCGGATATCTGGACCGCCAGCTCGTGCCGGGTGGCGAACGTGTGCAGCTGCTCCACCTCGGCTGCCGCAGCCGCGAGGTGTTCCTCGCTCCTGGTGAGCTGCGCGCGCAGGCAGAGCGCGCTGGCGCGCATGCGCAGCAGGCGGCCTTCCTGGCACGGCGTGAGCCCCGGCGTCTCCTCGTGCAGCCGGACCACGTGCGCGTGGCCGGCGGTCAGCCCCTCGGCCTTCTCCTCGGCGTCGGCGGCCTCGCCGTCGGCCTCGCTCCTGGCGAGCGCGGCGGCGGCGTGGACGACCGCCGCGTCCCCCGGCAGCTCGGCCGCTTCGTACAGGGCGGCGGCTTCCGCGTAGAGGGCGGCGGCCTGCGCGTCGTCGTCCCGGTGGGCGGCGCCGGCGGCCTCGTCGGACAGCAGGTCCGCGCGCAGCCGGACGAGCGGGCCCACGGCCGGGTCCTCGGGGTGGTTGTAGTCGGGGGCGTCGACCAGCGTGCGCAGCCGGTCCCAGCAGGGCTGCGCCTCGGGGTGTCCCTGCTCGTCCAGTTCGCGGGCCCGGGCGATGAGCTCGGGGACCGTGTCCGGGACGGCGGGCGCCTGGTGGGCGGGGGGCGCGGCGGCCGGGGCGGCCGGGGACAGGTCGTCGAGGGCGCGGGTGCGCAGGGTCAGTTCCAGCGCGTCGAGCAGCGGTGCGCGGTCGAGGCGGACCTTGCGCCGGTCGGCGTGGGCCGTGGTGCCGTTGCGGGCGTCGAAGCGGGCGGCGAGGTCGTCGGCGCGCTCCCGGACCTCGGCACACAGTCCGGTCACGGTCCAGGTGCGGCCCGGGTACCCGGCGGCCGGCAGCTCGCCGTGGCCGAGGGATTCGACGCGCCGGAGAAGGACCTCGACGCCGGTCAGGAAGTCGAACTGGTCGAGGGGCGAGTCCACCTCGGAGAACAGGACGCGGTTCTCGGCGAGCAGTTCGAGCCCGCGGGCCTCGTTGCCGGTGAGGGCGCAGAACTCCAGGTGGCGGCCGACCTCCCCGGCCATCGAGGGGTTGCGGCGGCAGCCCCGGTAGCCGGCGAGGTGCAGTTCGCGGGCGCGGTCGGCGCCGCCGGTGCGCAGCAGGGGCAGCAGGGCGTACGAGAGGGAGCGGGCGGGCTCCTCCTGGCAGCTCTCCTTGCCGTCGAGGACGGGCTCCCAGGTGCGCAGGGCGCGGGCGTCGTCGCCGCCCTCCAGGTGGTGGAGGGCCCGTTCGCATATCTCGCAGGCTTCGCAGTCGCTGAACGGGGTGCGGGTGCGGGCCGCCCACAGCTCGTAGGCGGGGGCGGTGTCCTCGCCGAGGTGGGCGGCGAGCTGGTAGGTCTGGGCGTAGTACGGCTGGAGGCCGAGGCCGGCCTTCTCGTACCGGCCGCGCATCTCGGTGAGCCACTGCCGCAGGCTGGTCAGCGGGATCTCGGGCAGGGCGCGCAGGGAGTTCGCCACCCACTTGAACCGCCAGAACAGCAGATGGCGCAGCCGGTCGGTGAAGACGTCGGGCTGCTCGTCGAAGAGGGTGAGCAGACGGGCGAAGACCACGGGCGACTTGCGGGGCTCGGAGCCGTACGTGTACGCCTCCTGGAGCTCGAAGAGCGTACGGACGAGGGCCAGGGGGTCCTCGAACCGCTCGGCTGTCTCCGCGAGTTCCTCGGCGGCGACGGTGCGTGCGCGGCCGTAGGGGCGCCGCTGGTTCTCCTGGAGCGCGTCGTACAGCTCGTCGGTGTTCTGGGGTGCGGTCGGCATCGTCAGCTGTCCTTGCGGAGGGCGTGGGCGAGGAGATCGAGGAAGGAGCGGTTGATCAGGCTCGTCTCGGCGGGCCTGAGCGGGCGCCGGGACAGCATCGCGGCCTGCCCGTACAGGGCTTCGGCGCTGGTACGGGCCAGCTCCGGCTCGGCGATGGCGGCGGCGGTGCGGACCAGCGGGTTGAGCTGGTTGAGGATCAGCTGGGCGCGCGGGACCTCCTGGCGCAGGGCGCCGAGAATGTCGCCCCACACCCCGCCCTGCTGCTCGCGGGCCAGCTGGGAGCGGGTGCGCTCGTGCCGGGCGTCGCGGCTGTCGATGAGGAGCGCCGGGGCGGAGGCGGGCTGGAAGGTGCGCAGGGCGACGTCGCAGTCGAAGACCGCGAGGGCGTCGCGGGCCAAGGCGAGGTAGGGCGCCGCGGCGAGCTCCGTCTCGCGGTCGACGGGGTCCAGGTGGGCGGTGAGCGTCGCCGGGTCGAGGTCGGCGACGCTCACCTCGGGCCGGACCTCCGGGAGCCGGTGGACCAGTTCCCTGTCGTACGTGTAGCCGCCGTTGACGACGCCGAGCCCGGCGGCCGAGGCGATCGCCGCGACCTGCCGGAACTCCTCCACGCTGGAGGTCACGAGCACGGTGCGGTGCTTGCGGGCGAACTCGTCCAGGGTGGCGGAGCCGTCGGTGGTCTCGAACGGGATCCAGGGCAGCAGCATCCGCAGGATCTCGTCGTCGTGCACCGCGAGCGATTTCACGGCCAGGTGGTGCGCGCCGAGGAAGCGGGCGAGCAGTTCCGGGTCGCTGGCGGCGATGCGGGAGATCCAGCCACGCAGCCGTTCCGCGAGGGCGTCGCGAACGGCGGCGAGGGTGTCGTCCTCGTACAGGGACTCCCGGGAGGCCGTGGGGCGCAGGCTTTCGGCGTCGACCACGCAGCGGACGAAGAACGCCCAGTCCGGCAGGATCTCCTCGGCCTGCTCCGACAGCAGCATGCCCTTGACGTGCACGCGGTGGCCGTGGCGGCGGCCGGTCGGCACCGCCTCGGGCAGCACGCAGGCGATGCCCTTGAGTCCTACGGCGGGCAGGTCGAGGTCGAGGGTGTCCAGCGGTTCGAACCCGAAGACCTCCCTGCCGTAGGCGGCCAGGGCGCGGGAGCGGGCTCCCGGGGTCGGGTGGGTACGGGCCCAGGGCGCGGGCTCCGGGTTGATCCGCGCGGCCGGGCCGCCCTTGCCGTCGTCCACCGTGACCGGGTGGCGCAGCAGGGAGCCGAAGTGCCGGGCCAGGGCGGCGACCTGGGCCGGGCGGGTCCACTCCCCCGCGTCGGCGCGCGGGGTGAGCGTGACGGTGGTGCCGGGGTCAGGGCGGGCGGAGGCGGGCAGGGTGCGGACGGTGTAGCTGCCGTCGCCGCGGCCCCGCCACTCCACGGCGGGTGCGTCCGGGGTGCGGGCGGAGCGGCTGAGGACGTGGATCTCGTCGGCGACGAGGAAGCAGGAGAGGAGTCCGATGCCGAACTGGCCGATGAAGTCGCCGCGCTGTTCGGCGATCCGTTCGGCGCGCTTGCTGCTCCGGCCGATCGTGGCGAGGAAGGCGTGGACGTCGGTCTCGGTGAGGCCGACGCCGTCGTCCTCGACGCGCACGACGTCCCCGTCCGCGTACAGACGGATGCCGAACGCGTCGGCTGCGGCGCCGGGTTCGAGGCTGTGCCGGGCGGTCAGCGCGTCCACGGCGTTCTGCAGGAGTTCGCGCAGGTAGACGCGCGGGCTGGAGTAGAGGTGGTGGGAGAGGAGGTCGACGAGGCCGCGCAGATCCACCTGGAAGGTGCGGTCGTCGCCGGTCTGGCGCGGGGCGGTGTCGGGCGAAGTCATCAGGCAGTCCGGAGAGGGAGGAGCGGGTGAGGGGGTGCGGGCCCGGACGGCGGGCCCCGGGGCCTGTGCGGGGTCAGGCGCGGCGCTGGTGGCGGGCGAACTGCTTCTCGGGTTCGCCGAAGTAGGCCCACGGCCAGCTGGTGAAGGCTCCATCGAGGGTATGGAAGACCCGCTTCGCGGTCTGCCGTTCGCCGGCCAGCGAGAGGGCCATCGCGAAGATGTTGAAGTCGCCCTGCCAGCCCGGGCGCCGTTCGTAGGCGGGGTGGAGGATGCTGCGCTCGGCCGCGCGGCGCAGCTCCGTCCGTATCTCGTCGGTCTTCAGGCAGCCCGACTCGTCCGACTCCACCCAGTCCTCAATGTGCGCCATGGGTATCACGCAGCCGATCCGGTCGCCTTCCGGCGCGTCGGCGTACGCGTCGCGGGCGAACCGCAGGGCCTGGCCCGGCTCACCGCCCCAGCGGGGCTGCAACTGGGAGATCCAGTCGATGTGGGTCTCCAGGTCCAGCGGAGCGCGGCGCAGGGCCGCGTCGAGCCGGGCCTCCGTGATGTCGGCGCCGAGGGACATGCCGCGGCCCGAGGTGAGAAGCCTGCGCCACGGTGTGACCCACTCGGGCCGCAGCTCGGCCGCTTCGAGCAGCTGCTCCTCACCGATGCGGAGCCGTTCGTGGAAGACCCGCCACTGCCCCTCGGTCACCTGGGACGCCCGGGCGGCGGTGCGCGCCTCCCAGCCCCACTGGATGTGGCGTGCCCCCGCGATGAGCAGCGCGGTCGCCCGGTGCTCCTTGTCCTCGTCGGCCGCCCGGCCGATCCAGTCCTGCACACCGTCGAGCTCTTCGAGTTCGTTGAGGATCTGGTGGTCGCGGCCGAGGTCGAAGGGCGCCAGTGCCGCCTTGACCGCCTCCCAGTCCCCCACCCGGGCGGCCTCCACCAGGGCGAGGACCCGGGTGTCCCCCAAGGCCCGCAGGGTGTACATCCCGTTCTGCTTGCGCGGGGCGGGAAGCGCGTGCGGGCCGGCCGCCGGTCTCTCCTCAGCCCTGCCGAACAGCTTGCCGAACATGCCGCGCCCTCCCCTGGTCCCGCTTGATCGTTCGGAGCAGCATAAGCGGCCCCACCGACATCGGTTCCACAGGGCCTTCACGACTGCTCCATACGTCCGGCACCGGCGCGGATCCGGCCCTTCCTCAGGGCCGCGCCGCCGCCAGGGCCTCCTCGAACTCCCCGTACGCGTCCGCGTCGAAGAGCACGAACCGCACCTCCTCGACGGGTGCCGCGGCCTCCGCCAGCACGGTGCGGACGGCGATGCGGGCCCCGTCGTCCATGGGCCAGCCGTAGACACCGGTGGAGATCGCGGGGAAGGCGACGGTACGGGCCCCGAGTTCCGCGGCGACGCGGAGGGATTCGCGGTAGCACGACTCCAGCAGGGCCGAGCGGTCCTCGGTCCGGCTCCACACCGGGCCGACCGTGTGCACGACCCAGCGGGCGTCGAGCTTTCCGGCGGTGGTGGCGACGGCCTGGCCCGTGCGCAGCCCCTTGCCGTACCGCGAGGCGCGCAGTTCCCGGCAGGCGGCGAGGATCGCGGGACCGCCCCGGCGGTGGATCGCTCCGTCCACTCCCCCGCCGCCGAGCAGCGAGGAGTTCGCGGCGTTGACGACGGCGTCGACGGACTGGCGGGTGATGTCGCCCCGTACGAGGGTGACGGTGACGTCGGAAGGCGTGCTCATGCGGTCATCATGCCCTGGCTCTCCCGGCTGCGCGGGAGTTGTCCGGCGGCGTTGTCAGTCCCCGGTGCTAGCTTCCCCACTATGGCGAATCGTTCGTATCTCTACTCCGCCGACTCGGTTCCGAGCGACGCGGACATCCCGCAGCGCATCCGCTGCATATCCGAGCACAACTGGGACATCCCGCTCGCGCACAAGCTCCTGGCGGGGCACGGGACGACGGTGGTCCCGTCCATGATCTGGAACCACCCGATCTGCATCGCGGCGGATTACGCCGACGGGGCGGCGCTGCTCCGCGACCTCCTGCGCGCGGTCGGCCACGGCCTGGAGGACGATGCCGAGTTCGCGGAGTGCGTGGCCAGGACCACGGCCCATCTGGAGAAGCAGGAGGCGAAGTTCTTCCTGCTCGAAACGGGCGAGATCGTCTCGATGACCGACGACGATCCGGCGGAGAGCGTACGGCGTCTGGCGTCCGAGGACGTCCCCGAGGCCGTCGCCCTCGCCGAGGCGGCGATCGCCGGCCGCAACGACGCCTGGCTCGCTTCCGTACGGGCTGACTGGCAGCGGCACTTCGCGTCGTTCTACGCCGACGCGCTCTACTTCTCCTTTCCCGAACCCACGGACAACTGACAACGGGAGTACGTGATGGCGACCGGGTGACATCGCGGCCCACTTCGACCACTACGCACTGTTGCCCGAGAGCGGGGAGTTGGTCCAGTAACGTCTTCGAGGTCGCGTCGGAGGAGCGGGCGTTGGAGATCCGCCGCCCGTATCTCCGCCGTTCCGGGCCCCGGCGGTGTGCCCACGCAGCAGCCGGTCGAGGTGCGGCGGGTCACGGCCGACGAACACGGCGAGCTGTGAGCCGGGCGGGCGGCACGTCTGCGGCACGGCGGGACGGAGTGACCCGTACGGGAGCCGGAAGTCGGGGCGAAACGATCTTGCACTGATCCAATCGGCTGTAAACGGGGCGCGGCCTTCATCATGCGCCGCGCCGCTGCCGACACCACGGGCATGACTTCCTCCTCTTCACGACGTTCCAGGACGCTCGCGCTCGCAGCCGCTTCGGCATGTGTCCTGGCGGCAGCGGGCACGGTGTCCGCATCCCCGTCCCCAAGCACCCGCGCCGCCGCTACGTCCTGGGTGGTGTCCCTGGGCGACAGCTTCATCTCCGGCGAGGCCGGTCGCTGGTCCGGCAACAGCAACGAGTCCGGCAGCGGCTATGCGCGCACCGACCGGGCCTGGGACCCGGATGCCGGAGCCAGTGACCCGCACCGGGTCTACGGCCCCTCCTACGACAGCGGCTGCAACCGCTCCGACGTGGCCGAGGTCCAGTCGCTCACGCTGGACGTGCACCGCCTCAACCTCGCCTGCTCCGGAGCGACTTCCACGGCGGTGCTGCTGCCGGAACACGGCGGCAAACCGTTCAAGGGCGAACCGTCCCAGGCGGGGCAGCTCCAAAAGGCGGTGAACGGGCACCCGGTGCGCGCGGTGGTGGTGTCGATCGGCGGCAACGACCTCGGCTTCTCCGACATCATCACCGCCTGCGCGAGCAACTTCGTCAAGCCCTTCGGCGGCTCTCCCTGTACGCCGACGGCGTCCCAGCAGGTCGCCGAGCGCCTGCCGGACGTCCGGCAGGCGGCGGTCAACACACTGGCCGATGTGAAGACCGCCCTCGCCCGCGCCGGACACCCGGCCGGCT
This sequence comes from Streptomyces sp. CB01249, assembly GCF_001905735.1. Lineage (GTDB taxonomy): Bacteria > Actinomycetota > Actinomycetes > Streptomycetales > Streptomycetaceae > Streptomyces. The sequence continues at coordinate 1,745,806 of NZ_LISW01000001.1, read as the reverse complement.
CCTACCGTCTCGTCCTGCAGTCCTACCCGTCCCCGCTGCCCGACGCCGCCCGCCTGCGCTACCCCGGCGAGAAGTACGACCGCCTCACCTCCGGGGGCTGCCCGTTCTTCGACAAAGACCTCACCTGGGCGCACGACGACCTCGTGCCCCGTATCAGCACCACCCTGGCGGGGGCGGCCCGCGAAGCCGGCGCCGAGTTCCTCGACCTGTCGCGCTCCTTCGAGGGGCGCGAAGTGTGCTCCACCACCACCCGGCAGGCCGACCTGGCCCACCCGCCGAGCGGCGCCACGAGCGAGTGGATCCGCTTCGTGACCAGCGGCGCCGGCCAGGGCCAGCAGCAGGAGTCCCTCCACCCCAACAGCTACGGGCAGCAGGCTCTCGGCACCTGCCTGACCCTGCAGCTCCAGCAGCCCGCGGGCGACCACCGCTGCACCAACACCCCCGGTCGCGGGCCCGGCGCGATGCGCCTGGGGCCGGTCGCCTGACGCGGAGCCGGGGCGCCCGCCGGCGGCCTACGGCGCGATGCGGGCGAGTGAACCCGTCTCCAGCGCGGTCCACAGGGCGCCGTCGGGGCCGACGGTGATGCCGTGCGGTTCCGAGTCCGGGGTGGGCAGGTCGTAACCGGTGACGGAGCCGTCCGGAGTGATCGTGGCGACACGGTTGGCGCCCCACTCGGTGAACCACACTGCGCCCTCCCCGTCGACGGTGACGGCGTGCGGCCGGGCGGCGCGGTCGGGCAGCGGGAACTCGGTGATCCGCCCCTCGGGGGTGATCCGGCCGATCCGGCCGGCGGCGATCTCGGTGAACCACAGAGCGCCGTCCGGACCCGCCGCGATACTGACCGGGCCCGCCGCCTCCGTCGGCAGGGGGTGCAGGGCGATCCCGCCGTCCATGCCGATGCGCCCGATGGCGTTGCCCTGATTGAGGGTGAACCACATCGCGCCGTCGCCCCCGGCGGTGATCGCGGACGGGAACGCGCCGCTGACGGGGAGCGGGTACGGGGTGACGTCGCCGTCGACGGTGAGGCGGCCGATGCGGTCGGCGGCGGTCTCGGTGAACCAGAGCGCTCCGTCCGGGCCCGCCGCGATGCCGAACGGCCCGGAGCCGGAGCCCGGTACGCCGAACTCGGTGATCGCGCCGTCGGTGGTGATCCGCCCGATCCGGTCCGCCCGGTACTCGGTGAACCACAGCGCGCCGTCCGGGCCGGGTGCGATGACGGTCGGCCCGCTGTCGGGGTCGAGGCGGTATTCCGTCGGCCGCTCGCCGGGGACGAGACGGCCGATCCGGCCGCTGTGGACGAGGGTGAACCACAGGGCGCCGTCCGGGCCCGTGGCGAGGGTGTACGGCCCGGCCTCGGGGTCGGACACCGTGTGCTCCTCGATCGATACCGGGGTCGCGTCGTGCACAGGGCTTCCTCCGTTCGTACTCGGTGGCGGGGCCGGGACGTGTTCGCGGCCCCTCAACGGCTGTCCGCTGTGGTGGTCTTCGGCGTATCGGTAGACCGTACCGGCGCGGCCGCGCCTTCCGCGGGCCTGGACTTCGTCAGCCACAGGCCCGTGAACACGGCGGTGGCCAGGGTGATGGCACCCGCCGTCAGGAAGGCGCTGTCGAGGCCGGTCTCGAAGGACGCCCCGCCGGACTGCCGGGCGCGGACCACGGCTCCGAGGACTGCCACGCCGAGCACCGCGCCGATCTGCCGGGTGGTGCTGCTGATGCCCGAGGCCAGGCCGCCCTCCTGCGGGCTGACGGCCTGGATGGCGGCGCCGGTCAGCGGGGACATCGTCAGGGCGAAGCCGATGCCCACGACCGCCAGGCGCCACCACACGTTCCCGTAAGCCGTGTCGGCGTGGACCGTGCCGAGCGCCAGCAGTCCGAGGCCGGCCAGGGCCAGGCCGGCGGTGACCACGACGCGGAAGCCGTGCCGGGCGGCGAGGCGGCCCGCGTACGGGCTGACGATCACCATGGCGAGGGTGGCGGGAAGGGTCTGCAGCCCGGCGCGCAGGACCGAGCTGCCCTGGACGTACACGAAGAACTGGGAGAAGAAGAACGTCGAGCCCATGAGCGCGAAACCGACCACGACCATGGCGGTGTTGGAGACGGTGAACAGGCGCTCCCGGAACAGCCGCAGCGGCAGCATCGGTGCGCGGCGGCGCGCTTCGACGGCCACGAAGGCGGCGAGGAGGAGCACCGCGGCGGTGAAGCTGCCGAGGATCGGCGGCGACGACCAGCCTCGCGTCCCGCCCTCGATCAGCCCGTAGGCCAGCGCCCCCACACCCAGGACGGACAGGGCCGTCCCGGGGACGTCGAGCGCGGGCGCATCCGGATTGCGGGTCTCGTCGAGATGGCGCAGGCCGAGCAGGAGAAGGACCGCGCCGATCGGCACGTTGACCAGGAAGATGGCGGGCCAGCCGAAGGCGTCGGTGAGCACACCGCCCGCCACGGGGCCCGCGGCCAGACCGACGCCGCTCAGTCCGGCCCACAGCCCGATCGCCTTGACGCGTTCCTGTGGCACGGGATACGCCGCGGCGAGCAGCGCGAGCGAGGCGGGGCTGAGCGCCGCCCCGCCGATGCCCTGCAGCACCCGGCCCGCGATCAGCCAGCCGAGCGAGGGCGCGAGGCTGCACACCACCGAGGCGACGGTGAACACGGCGACGCCGGTCAGGTACACGCGTTTGCGGCCGAAGCGGTCGGCGAAGATTCCGCCGGACAGCAGCAGCATGGCGACCAGCAGGACGTACGCGTCAACGATCCATTGCAGGCCGGTGAGTTCCAGGTGCAGGCGGTGCTGCATGTCGGGCAGCGCCGCCCCCACGATCGTGTTGTCGAGCAGGACCATGAACTGGCCCAGACAGGTCACCGTGAGCAGCAGGGCGCTGTTCCGCCGGCTGCCTGCGGTCGCTTGCGATGCGGTGATGGGATTCCCTCTCCCCCGTGGGACGCGCCCGGCCGTGGTCGGCACGGGTCGCCGTACAACTCCCTAACGCAGCCGTTGACTGCGTTAGTCGACAGTACGCGCAGCCGATCCACAAACGCAAGTAGTTACTGCGTTAAGGTGGACGCATGGAGGAGCAACAGCGAGCCCGGCGGCCCGGTGGGCGCAGCGCGCGGGTCGGCGCGCAGGTGCATCAGGCCGTCACCGAGCTCATCAGCGAGCGCGGCTACGGAAACTTCACCGTCGGCGAGGTGGCGGCCCGCGCTGGCGTGGCCGACAGCAGCATCTACCGCCGGTGGGGCGACCTGGAGGCCCTGCTCTGCGAGGTGGCCCTCACCCGCCTCAACGCGCGGTCCCCCATGCCCGACACAGGGAGCCTGAACGGCGACCTGCGGACGTACGCCGCCCAGGTGGCCCGGGAGATCACCGGACCCGAGGGACCGGCGGTCCTGCACCTGGCGGTCGCCCTGGCGAACGCGGGCGAGCGGGGCGTACAGGCGCGCGACGCCCTCCGGACCGAGCGCACCCGGCAGTTGCAGTCCATGCTCGACCGCGCCCACGACCGGGGCGAGCCCGCACCCGACGCGCTCACCGTGCTGGACTACGTCCTGGCCCCGATGTACAGCCGCGTCCTGTTCGGCATGGGCCCGCTCACCCCGGAGTACGTCGACGGGCTGGTCGACCGGCTGCCGTGACGCCGGTCCGGTGGCCGAATACCGGTGACGTGAGGGGGCGTCACCCCCACACTGGTCCTGTAACGATCAGCGGCCGCACCATCCACGGGGGAAGTTCATGACGGACCACGAAGACGCGTACCGGCCCCCGGCGGACCGCCCGCCGCAGGGCGCTCCGTACACCCCGCCGGCCGGGGTCTTCGGGCCGCCGCCTCCCGCGGACATCCCGCCCCAGCACTCCCCGTACGCCACCCCGCCCGGGGCCTTCGGGCCCCCGCAGGACGTGCCGCCGCCGCGCTCGCCCTACGGCCCGCCGCCGCCGTACCCGTACGGGCCGCCGCAGTACGGGCCCGGGCAGCCACCGCAGTACGGCCCGGGGCAGCCGCCGCCCGCCCGGCGCAAGCGGCTGCTGCTGCTCGGCGGGGTCGGGGTGCTGGCTGCGGGGCTGGTGGCCGGGCTGCTGGTCTGGCACGGGGGGCCGGGGTCGGAGGACCCGGTGGCCAAGCGCGACCTCAAGCCGTACCGGCAGGCCGTGGCCGCGCTGGCCGACGCCCCCGGTCTGCGGTACCGGGACTCCGGTGACGACCCGGTGAAGCGGGACATCACCGTCACCGCGTCCGGCAGCCGCTTCGGCGCCGTGGAGGTCGGGAGCTCCGGACTCGCCCGCGAGGTCCTGCACATCGGCGGCCGGACCTTCACCCGGGCGAAGGACTCGGTCTCCGGGGCGTGGGCGGCCGCCGACGAGAGCGACAGCGTCACGCAGGAGACGGTCGGGCACATGCCCGCGCCGCCCGACCTGGCGACCGCGCTCTCGAAGGCGCTCGACCGGCTGGAGGGCACACCGGCCCCCAGCGAGTCCGCGCAGCCGCCCGCCGTCGACGGCACCCCGGCCCTCGCGGTAGACACCTCCGCGGGCCGGCTGCTCATCACGAAGCAGAAGCCCCACCGGGTGCTGCGCCTCGAGTCGTACGGCCCCTCGCGGTCCGGAGGGACGTCGGGCGGCTCGGCCGAAGCGGCCTCCGTCCGGCAGGCGGCCGCCATCGTGCGGGCGGATTCCGAGGACGAGGATCCGCCCGAGATCCCCGAGTTGACGGACGGCCCGCTGGCGGACAGCGATTCCGCGGGGCTGGACCTGGCTCCGGTCGCCGAGGACGCCATCGACCCCATGTACGACACGCTGGAGAAGCAGACGGAGGAGCTGAAGAACGCCACCGACAGCGGCATCGCCCTGACCCTCAGCAGCGGCGGAACGGTCAAGTGCGGTTCCAGTGGCTGCACGGCGAAGAACAGCTTTTCCGGACACATCACCACCAGCGCCAAAAGCCGCCTGATCAGCGGCAAGGTCACCGCGGTGATGACCGCCTCCTTCAGCATCGACGGCAAGTCCGCCGGCCGGTGCACCAGTCCGCAGAGCTCCTTCGCGGTCTCCGGAACGTCCGTCTCGGGCAGCCTGTCCTGCTCCAACCCGGGCGCCGGGCCGACCTTCTCCTCGGTCGAGGCGCAGAAGAAGAACGAGGCGCGCGCCCGTTCCCGGGCCAGTGGCGGCCGGCGCGTCGAGTACCGGATCCCGTACCGCGCCGACACCCTGATCAACGCCTACGCCCTGGCGAAGACCGAGGTCAAGAAGCTGGTCGACAAGGTGCGTGAGGAGCGCGACACCGGCGGCTGCGCGCTCGGCACCTCGGCCTCGGGCGCCTCGGCCCGCTCCGGCGGAGTCACCGAGCCGGCCGGGCTGTTCCGCTCCACCGCCCCCGTGCACCACCGCCTGTCCGCCTGGGCGGGATTCTTCTCCGGTGCCAAGTGCCCCGATGCCAAGGCGGTGAAGGCCGCCGAGACCGTCACCGAACGGGCCGGGGACGGCAAGGTGCGCAAGTCCAGCAACTACCACCCCCACTTCAGCGACGAACGCGTGGCGGAGATCCTCAAGGCCCCGGACGCGGTGTACCTCTCTCAGGGACAGCGAGGGAACCTCATCTTCCGGAAGGGCGAGGACATCGTGGTGACGAAGGGCCCGGGCGCCGGGGCGGGCGACGTCATCACGGGCTACGGCCCCTCCGGGAAGAAGGGCGAGTCCGGGGCCAAGGCCTTGGGCGGCTCGCCCGACGATCCGCAGCCGCCGGTGACCCACGAGGACATCGTGAACGGGAAGATCCCCGACACCAAGGGCGGCTATCTGCCGGCCGCGAGGCGCATCAAGTGAGGCGACGACCACGGTGAAGGTCACGGTCGGCGACGGCATGGCCGCCACGACGACGGGCAGCCCCCTCGCGTACACCCCCCGCTTCGACTTCCGCGATCTCCAGTTGATTGTGGCGGAGTACACGGACCCGTCCGGGCGCGAGCGGGAGCTGTCGGAGACGTTCGGCAGCATGCGGTGGCTGTGGTCGCAGGACGAGTACGTCCGCTTCGACCGCGACACCCGCGAGCTGCGCAGTCTCACGTTCTTCGTGCCCGCGCGGTGCGTCTCCGCAGCTGCGGATCGTGGGCCGCGAACGCGGGCGGCCGGGCTCCGCGCGGACGACGTCGGGGAGTTCGGCATGCCCCAGACCGCGGTCTTCCACTGCGGCGCCGGGGCCGGTGCGCTGACCTGCCTCGTGGACGTCCGCCTTTTCGACAGGGAGCCGGACGCGCGGCTCGGGGTCGCCCCCGATGTGGACCTCCTGGTGTACGAGGGGTCGGTGGCCGGGTGGAGCCTCGGCGATCCCGCGCGGTACCTGACGGACGGGTTCACCGAGCCCCCGTCCGGCCCGCCGGCGCCCGCCACCCGACTGCGGCTGGCGGAGTGCCTGGAGCTGGTCTCCTCGCCGCTCGTGGACCGGGTCATGGACAGCGACCCGGAGGCGTGGCAGCGGCTCCGGGTGGTGGAACGCGCTCTGCGCGAGCAGCGGGAGGACCGGGGCCGGGCGGACGTCCTGCACGCTGTCATCAGCCGCCTCATCGAGGATTACGAGGGCTGAGACGGGCCCACTTTGACATGAACACGCCTTTCCGTGGATAGGGTCATGGAGTCAGTCCGTCCCCGCGAACCCCCGTACGGGAAAGGGAAGCCATGAGACTCTCCCGGATGTCCGGTGTGGCAGCCTTCGCGCTGTCCATGCTGCTGGCCCTCACGATGTCGCTCATGTCCGCCGGGCCCGCCGAGGCGGGGCAGACGGCCATCCGTGGCGCCGATCCCAGCGTGCTGCGCGTGGGCGGAACGTACATCTCGGTGCAGTCGACGGGCGGCGGCATCAGCGTCCGGCAGGCGTACTCGACCGGCGGCCTGGCCTCCGCCGCGGCCCGGCAGGTGTGGTCGGACACCGGGAACCTGGGCGAGATCTGGGCTCCGGAGATCGTGCGGGACGGCGGCCGCTACTACATCTACTTCTCGGGCGGCCGGGGCGCCGCCCACCGCATGTACGTGATCAGCTCCGCCACCCCCGACAGCGGCTACACCGCCGCGACGAAGCTCGCCCTGCCCGACGACAAGTGGGCGATCGACGGCACGATGTTCACGTTCAACGGACAGCGCTGGTTCGTCTGGTCGGGCTGGGCCGGCACCACCAACGTCGAGCAGAACCTGTACATCGCGCGCATGAGCAGCCCGACCACCCCCACGGGCGCCCGCTACATCATCTCCCAGCCCAGGGAGAGCTGGGAGCGCGTCGTCGGCAACCCCTTCATCAACGAGGGTCCCGAAGCGATCAAGGACCCGAACGGGCAGCTGCACATCACCTACTCCGCCAACGGCAGCTGGAGCGACCAGTACTGCATCGCGGAACTGCGGCTCCGGGCGGGCGGTGACCCGACGTACGTATGGGACTGGTACAAGTCCAACGGCTGCCTGTTCGGCTCCAACAGCGCGACCATGATGGCCGGCTGGGACCCCACCCTGTACGTGAACGGCCCCGGCCACCACACCTTCGTGCTGCTCGACGGCGACATCGCCACCAGTCCCCCGGCCGGGCCCATCTTCCCCCTGATGTTCCACGCGGTGCCCAAGGGAACCCCGTACAGCTGGGAGAACCGTTACTGGTACACCGGCTCCTTCTGCTGGTGGGGCAACACCACGTACAGCCGCGCCAACGTCCCCGGGCCGAACACCGACACCGGGTACAGCCTCAAGTTCTTCGAGTGACACCGAGCACCTCGTGGATCCGGTCCGCGGTGGCACGCGGGCGGAACACGTAACCGTTGTGGCCGCCGGGGAACGTCTCCGGCCGCGTCCCCAGCGCACCGGCGAGAAGCGCGGCACAGGTGTACGTCCACAGGTGGCGCGACTTCTCGCCGGCGGCGGCCACGACGCGTACGGGCGAGCCGGCGAGCGCGGCCGGGTCGAGGACATGGGCCCTGATCGCCGGCAGGTCGTAGGTGAGCAGGACCTCCATGCTCCGCAGGCGGTCAGGCCCGGGAGTGCGTGGCGGGAGGTCCGGCTCGGAGTCGGCCGGGTCGATGTCGAGATCGGCCGCGAACCGGCGCATGGCCGCCTCCGCGCCCTGCGCCCGGAAGGTCTCCTCGACGGCGAGCAGCCGCCCGATGCCCTGCGCGGGCTCCGGAAGCAGTCGCACGGCAGGCGGTTCGTGGGCGATGACCGCCGCGACCTGCTCCGGGTGACGGGCGGTCAGTTCCAGGGCGACGAGGGCGCCGAGGCTGGTTCCGTAGACGCGTACGGGCTCCGGTGTGAGGCTGCGGAGCAGGCGGGAGGCGTCCTCGGCGTGGGTGGCGAGCGTCTTCGCGGGGGCGTCGATGGTGCTCCCGGAGAGGCCGCGCCGGTCGTAGGTGACGACGGTGTACCGGTCGGCGAGCTGGCGTGCCAGGGGTTCGGTGGCGTCGATCCCGTGGTGACCTCCGGCGACGAGCAGGAGCACGGGGCCTTCGCCGCGGACGGTGTGGCGCAGTCGCGCGCCCGGAACGGACAGCGTGGATTCCCTCATCGTGCGACCGCCGATCGGTTTGCCGGACAGGCCCCGGACGGGCCCTGTGCCGATCGTGCCGCCGCTCTCCTCCGGCCGGGAGCGGAGCGTTTCACCTAGGACCGGCGGTCCCAGGATGCGGCGGCCCGGGCCCGATATCCTGAGCCCGACATGACACCGAAGCGTCCAGAGCTGGCCGATTTCCTGCGCCGGTCCAGGGGGCGGCTGACGCCGCGCGACGTCGGGCTGGCCGAGGGGCCGAGGCGGCGGACGCCGGGGCTGCGCCGCGAGGAGGTCGCCGTCCTCGCGGGGATGTCCGCCGACTACTACATGCGGCTCGAACAGGCCCGTGGGCCGCAGCCCTCGGTCCAGGTGCTCGCCGCGCTGGCGGGCGCGCTGCGGCTGACCGAGGACGAGCGGGACCATCTGTACGTGCTCGCCGGGCACCGCCCGCCGGAGGGCGCGCGGGCCGGCGGCCACCTGCGCCCGGGCCTGCGGTATCTGCTGGACCGGCTGGACGGGGTGCCCGTCCAAGTGGTCAGCGACCTGGGCGACTTGCTGGCGCAGAACGACCTGGCGCTCGCGTTGTTCGGCTGCGTCTGCTCGGTCGCGGAGGAGGACCGCAACATCGTCCTGCGCTGGTTCACCGATCCGGTGGTGCGCGGCCACTTCGCGGCCGAGGAACACGAGGAGCAGGCACGGCAGTTGGTGGCCGACCTGCGGGCCGCGACGGCCCGGCGCGGGGACGACGCGGCCTCCCGGTCGCTGGTGGCGCGGTGCCGGGCGGCGAGCCCGGATTTCGGCGCGCTGTGGGACCGGCACGAGGTCGCCGTACGGCGGTCGCATCCGTACCGGCTCGTCCATCCTGACCTGGGCAGGATCGATCTGGACTGCGAGGTGCTGGCCACCCCTGCGGCGGACCAGCGCCTGCGGATCTTCACGCCGCCGCCCGGAAGGGCCGCGGTGCTGGACGAGTTGCGCGTACGCGGTCCGCGCCACCTGTGCGAATGACCCGTCAGCCGTACATCGCGACCCGGTACAGGGCTTCGAGCGCCGCGTCGATGGGGTGCGGCTGCGGCCTGCCGGAGGCGTCCAGGGTGTTCCACCGCTGGAGGTTCACCGCCACGGCCAGCTGCCGTTCGCCGTCGGCACGGGTCATGGCCAGGGTGCCGCCGCCCCAGACCGTGCCGCCGTGGCCCCAGAAGGTGTCCTGGCCCGGTGTCTCCATCGGGTGCAGTCCGAGGCCGTACTCGATGATCCGGCCCTCCTGGGAGATGACCGGGTGGGTGCGCCGCATCTGGTCCAGCGAGGACCGGGTGACGATCTTTCCGGCCAGGAGCTGGGCGTAGAAGAGGTTCAGGTCGGCGACGGTCGATATCAGGGAGGCCGAGGGGCCCGTGAACGACATGTCGTAGACGCTGTAGTCGCGCGGCGGGTCGATCTTGCCCAACCACGCCTCGTAGAGCCGTGAGTGCGGTCCGTCGATCTCCGGTCCGGTGGGGAACGCGGTGTCCGTGAGCCCGGCGGGCTCGATGACCTCGCGGGTGATGCACTCCTCGGCCGTGGTGCCGCTCACCTGTGCCAGGAGTTCGGCGAGCAGCAGGTAGTTGGTGTTGGAGTACAGGCCCGGCTCACCGCCCGGAGCGCAGGCGGCCGGCGCGTCGACGCCCATGGCGATCAGGTCCGTCCGCTCCCACCGCGTGTACCGGTGGTCGTCCAGGCTCTCGGGCCCGGTCTCGGCGATGACGGGGAACGCCTTGAGCGAGGGATAGGCGTACGGAAGGTACTCGGCGAGGCCGCTGGTGTGGTCGAGCAGCATCCGTACGGTGATGGCCTCACCCCGCTCCCCCGGCACGAGGGCCGGCAGGTAACGGCCGACCGGCGCGTCGAGCTCGATCCGGCCGCGCTCTGCCTGCCGCAGGACCGCGGCGGCGGTGAACGTCTTGGTGACGCTTCCGACGCGGTGGCGCATACCGGCGTCGACGGGCCGGCCGGTGGCGGTGTCGGCGACCCCGGCGGCACCGCGCCAGACCCGGTCGCCGTGCCGGACCTCGGCGAACAGGCCCGGTATACCCGCGCGGTGCACGTTCTCGATGGCCTCGTCCAGTGCCGCGGAATCCAGTGGGTTCTTCACGTCGTGCGTCCCTTCGTAACCCCCGGGACCGGCGGTCGCACACGCCGGCCCACCTCCTGCCGGGCCGCCCGGCAGCTCATGCACCCCATTATGCACGCACCGCGTGCAACACCAAGTGCATGGGCTAGGCTGAAGGTCGGCGAGAGGAGCGACATGGCAGGCCGAAGGCGCTGGACGAGCGAGGAGATCCTGGACGCGGCGGCTGAACTGCTGCGTACGAGCGCGACGGAGTCGTTCAGCGTGCGAAAACTGGCGGCGGTCCTCGGGACCGACTCGTCGAGCCTCTACCGGCACTTCCGCAGTAAGACGGAACTGCTGCGCGCGGTCGCGGACCGGGTCCTGCTGACCGCCATGGAGGGCTATCGCCCGGAAGGCGACTGGAAGCAGCGCCTCATGACCCTGGCCCTGCGCGTGCGGGACGCCTTCCGCCTGCAGCCGCAGCTCGCCGCGGTCTGGGCGCGTTACGTGTCGAGCGGCGCGGGTTCACGGCTCGTCGTGGAGGAGGTGCTTCAGGCACTGCGCGCCTCGGGGCTGGCCGACGAGGAGATCCCGGTGCGCTACCACCGGATCGTCGTCCTCATCGCCTCGCTGATCGCCTCGGAGGCCGGTGCCGACACGCTCACGCCGGAGGAGCGCGAGCAGGGCCAGGAGCTGTTCCGGGTGGCGGTCCTGGGCGCCGACCCCGAGCGCTTCCCCGCCCTGGCGCACTTCGCCCGTGACCTCCGCCCCCTCCAGACGGACCACCAGGCGGCTTTCGAGGACATCCTCGCGGCCCACCTCGGCCACATCGAGGCTGTCGTGCGCGCCGGCTAGCGGGCGCGCGAAAGGGCCGGGGCGGCGGCTCGTCGTCCGTCGCTCCGGCCCCTCGTCGGCGCAGGGGTTACGAGTGCCCCGGCGCGGCGGGTTCGGCGTTCGCCTCGGCCTTCATCGCCTTGGCCTCGCTCTTGAGAATGCGGGCGGACTTGCCCAGGGAGCGCGCCATGTCGGGGAGCTTCTTCGAGCCGAACACCATGATGACCACCAGTGCCACGATGAGCAGGTGCCACGGTTCCAGACCGTTGCGGAGCATCACGTCACCTCTTTCCTTCGTTGTCGTCCGCGTGCGGGGCCACACCCGTACAGCAGACACCTTAGGCGCCTGAGCTGTGAACCCTTCGGGCAGGTGGGACGGGTCGTGCCCCCGCCGTGCTACTTCAGGTGCCGGGCGAAGAAGTGGGCCGCCGCGGCCCCCGCGTACGCCGGGACGCCGGTGTGGCCGCCCATGTTGGCCTGCAGCGACTTCTCCTTCGAGCCGAACGCGTCGAACAGGTCGAGCGCCGCCTGCCGGTCGTTGCCCTCGTCGTCCCACTGCAACAGGACGTGCACCGGGATGGTGAGCCGGCGGGCCTCGTCGTACGTGGTGCGCGGGATGAAGCTGCCGGCGAAGAGGCCGACGGCCTCGATGCGCGGGTCGACCGCCGCGAGCCGGACGCCGATGGAGATCACACCGCCCGAGTAGCCGACCGGACCGGTGACCTCGGGGAGCGCGAGGATCGCGTCCATGGCGGCCCGCAGCTCCGGGACCGCCTGGTCGACCAGTGGGAGGACGACCGCGTCGATGATCGCGTCGGTGACCGGCTCGCCCGCCTGCAGGGCCCGCCGCATGTCGGCGCGGGCCCCGTCGAGGGCCGGCAGCCGGGGCCGGTCGCCGCAGCCAGGGAGTTCGATGGCGGCCGTGGCGAAACCGTCCGCCGCGGATTGCCGGGCCCGGTCGGCCAGACGCGGGTACATCCGCTCAAGGCCGAGCGTGGGGTGACCGAGGAGGATCAGCGGCACCGGTGCGGACGCCGAAGCCGACTCGGGCGTCCAGAGGATGCCCGGGATGTCATCGAGGGTGAAGGAGCGTTCGAGTACGCCGTCGTCCAGGCGCTGCTCGGAAATGAAATGCATGATCGTGCCTTTCGGGAGTGCACAGAACGGCGCTCCCGGACGACCTGCCTATCGCCCGACCGTGACCCCGGAGGGGAGCACCCATGTCGTTACTGCGTTCACGGGTACCACCTCCTCGTTCCTTCGCACGGCCGGGACGAATGTAGCAGGGGCCCCGGCGGTCGCCTAACGGGTTTCCGTACGGGCCCGCCGGCCGCGCACGGCGGCGGCCACCAGGGCCACGGCGATCCCGGCGAACGCCCAGGCACCCAGAATCCACAGGGCGCCCGTGGTGTTGTTGCCGTCGAAGTAGACCGTGTTCCGGACGACGGTCGTCCCGGCACCGGGTGGCAGGGCCTGGCCGATCGCGGCCCAGAAGGGCGGCAGCAGGGAGGCCGGGTAGACGCCGCCGGAGCTCGGGTTGCCGAGGATCGTGAAGATGAGGATGGTCAGGCCGAGCCCGATCGTGCCGAGCAGCGACTGAAGCGCCACGCCCACGGCTCCGGAGGCGAAGACGACCAGGGTGCCGATGCCGACGAGCTCCCAGAAGGCGCCCGGCAGACAGTGCAGCACGGGGCCGACGATGATGGCCCCGCCGATTCCGGAGATGAAGGCGTACGGCACCATCGCCGCGAGCCGCACGATGGAGCGCCGGAGCGTGGGGCGCTTGGATCCGGCCGCCATGTTCAACGCCGAGGCGGCGAGGTATCCGCCGATCGTCCAGCTGAGCACCAGGTAGAACGACGAGAGTCCTCGGCTGTCCCCCGCGGCGGGCGGGTGGATGTCGCGTACCGTCAGCGCCCGGTTCTGCGTACGTTCCACTGTCGCCACGACCTTCGCGGCGGCGTCGGACGCCGAGGGGCCGCCGGCCGAGGCGACGAGCAGCGTGTCGGTGCGCCCGGTCACCGCCACGATCAGCGCGGCGTCGGTCTTCCGCTCCATCAGCCGGGCCCTGGCCTGCGCGCGGTTCTGCACGGCGGTGACATGCACCGGGTCGCCAGGCAGCGAGTTGAGCCGGGCGACCAGGTCGGCCTCCACAGCGCGCGGGGCGACCAGGGTGATCGGGATGCGGTGCGGCTTCGGAGCGTGGAACGCCCCCATGTACGAGAGGGCGAAGCCCAGTTGGAGCAGCAGCACGCCCACCATGACGAGCACGGCTCTGGTGGTGATCGCGTCCCGCATCTCCGCCCATGCGCCGACCTGCGCCGTCGAGCCCGTTGTCTCCGCCACGTGACGTCCCCGCTCTCAGCCGTGATTGACCGGTGCACCCATTCCGCCGACATCCTCACGCCGGGCCCGCGTGTCACGGAGAGAACACGCATGGCCGGTGCCGTACCCACCCGTTCGGCCCAGCACCGGCGGGCTTGCGGTCCGGTCACTCCTGCCGTGCGAACCGGCGGGCGGCCCAGAGCAGCGCCCCCGCGCCGCTGATCAGGAGCAGGGCCGCCTCCACGGGGAGCGGGAGCGGGTGGCCGGCCCAGGTGATGCCGTCGGCGGCCGCCCCGCCCGGGGCGCGCAGGGCGATGCTGCCGCGCAGCATGTCGACTCCGTAGGCGAGCGGGTTCACGGCGGCCGGCGCGTGGGTCCAGCCCGGGAGCGCCTGGAGGGGGAAGAAGCCGCCGGAGAGGAACAGCAGGGGCATCATCAGCACGCCGAGCAGCGTGTGGAACGTCTCGGGTCTGCTCAGGCTCACGGCCAGGGTCAGGGCGAGGGCGGTGATCGTGAAGGAGATCAGGGCCATGCCGGTGAGGAGCAGCGCCAGGAGGAGCGGGTCGTAGGGCAGGCCGACGAATCCGGCCAGGCTCAGCAGTACGGCGCCCTGGATCGTGGCGACCAGGGTGCCGCCCGCGCAGCTGCCCAGGAGCAGGGTCGTCCGGCTGACCGGGGCCATGAGGAGTTCGCGCAGATAGCCGCTCTGGCGGTCGGTGATCAGGCGGATGCCGACCAGGATGGCCGGGGTCTGCACCGTCATCATCAGCATGCCGGGGAACAGGTAGGTCTGGTAGCCGACGCCGAGCGTGGCGTGGGGGATGAGCCTGGCGAGTCCGCCGCCCAGGATCAGGAGGTACAGCACGGGGTGGAGCAGCATCAGCGCGGTGTGGGCGCGCTGGCCTGCCAGGCGGAGGAGGTCCCGGTGGATCAGGCCGTGGACCGCGCGCAGTTCGTGCCGTAGCCGGGCGGGCGGTGTGCTGCCCCCGGTGCCGGTCGGGTGGAGCGGAAGTGCGGTCATCGGCCACCGCCGGGCTGGGTGCTGTGGATGCTGCGCCCGGTGTGGTGGAAGAACACGTCGTCCAGGGTGGGCGGGGTGGCGGACGCGGCGCGGACGGAGATGCCGTGGCTTTCCAGGGTCGCGCAGAGGCGGGGAATCCAGGAGCTGCCGTCGGGCAGCCGCAGGCAGATCCCGTCGGCGTCCCTGGTCACGGCGTGTCCGCGCGGGAGCAGGCGGTGGACGACGCGGTGGGCTCGCTCGTCCTGGCTGGTGCGCAGCACGACGCGGTCGTCGCCGATGGCGGCCTTGAGCGCGCCGGGCGCGCCCTGGGCGACCAGCCGGCCGTGGTCGATGATGGCGACGCGGTCGCAGTTGGCCGCCTCGTCCAGCTGGTGGGTCGTGATGAAGAGCGTGCTGCCGTTCCGCTCCCGCAGGGCGTGGAGGTGGTCCCAGATCTGTGCGCGGGCGTGGGGGTCGAGGCCGGTGGTGGGCTCGTCCAGGAACAGGATGCCCGGTGCGTGCAGGAGCTGGCGGGCGATTTCCAGGCGGCGGCGCATGCCTCCCGACAGGGTGCGTACGGGTGAGGAGCGCCGGTCGGTGAGTCCGGCCACCTCCAGCACTTCGGCGGTGCGCCGGCGGACGTCGGCGCGGCGCAGGCCGTAGAGGCGGGCATGGATGCGCAGGTTCTGTTCGGGTGTCAGGTCCGGGTCGAGGGCGCTCTGCTGGAACAGCATGCCGACGCGCTGCCGCACCTGGTGGGGCTGGGTGCGCACGTCGGCGCCCGCCACCGTGGCGTGGCCGGCGGTGGGGCGGGCCAGGGCGCAGAGCAGGGCGATGGTGGTGGACTTCCCGGCGCCGTTGGGTCCGAGGAAGGCGAAGGTCTCGCCGCGGTGGACCTCCAGGTCCAGGCCGTTCACGGCGTGCGTGGTGGTGCCTTTGGGCCCGGGGTAGCTCTTGACGAGGCCGCGGGTGCTGATGGCGCACTCGGGCGGGCCGAGGGCGGCGGGGGTGTGCTCGGGGGCGATTTCCTCGCCGCCGGTGTGAAGGCGCATGGTCCGGTCCTCACCTCTGGTTCGCCGGTGGGGTCCGGCCGGTGGCTGTCCCGGGACAGCCACCGGCCGGACGTGGGCCGGTCCTAGGCGCAGCTGATGCCGATGCAGACCGTGTTGAGGACCGTCAGCAGGCCGACGCACTCACAGGTGGCGGAGAAGCCCGCTTCGGCGCCGACGGGGTCGGTCTCGGGGAGGGCGTGGAGGTGGGCGAGGAGTTCGAGGTCCTGGGTCTGGTTTTCCATGGTTCTCTCCTTCTTCTTGTGGTTCGGCGGCAGGTTCTCTGCCGCTCAGCCCGGCAGCTGGGCGAGCCAGTGCCGGGAGCTCGGGTGGCGAAGCCGGAGGAGGAAGGCCAGGATTCCGGCCGATCCGTCGCTCCAGCTGGTCGAGACGTCGCCGTACTCGTTGGGGAAGACCAGGTGCCGCCGGCGGCGGGCGCCTTCGGTGACGGCGAGGCGGCCCATCGCGTCGGCCATGGCGTGGTGAGCGGCCTCCCCCGTGGCGGTGCTCAGGTCGAGCAGGAAGTCGCCGTTGCCCGCGAGGCCGTGGCACTGGGACAGCGGGGCCCGGGAGGCGCGTTCGGTGACGGCCGGGGCACTGCGGCGGGCGAGGTCGCCGAACCGGTCGTCGCCGGTGACCTGCCGGAGCCGTACGAGGAAGGTGCCGATACCGGCCGAGCCGTGGCACCAGTACGGGGCGGTGGGTTCGTCCCCGGCCTGGGCGGGCCACTGGACCGCCTCGCCGATCCGTACGGCGCTGCGCAGGAGGTGTTCGCCGGTCTCCACCGCGAGCCGCAGGTGGTCCTGGCGTCCGGAGGCGGCCGCGCTGAGCAGGAGGAAGCAGCCGATGCCGGCGGAGCCGTGGGCGAAGCCCAGGTACTGCTTGCCGGCCTCGCCGGAGACCGCGTCGGCGGGAACCGGCCAGCTCACCGCCGACGGACCGCGCCGCGCGGCGGCCGCCAGCCGGTCGGCCGCGTCCTCGGCGAGCGCCGCGAAGCGCGGGTCACCGGTGCGCTGCCAGAGGCGGAGGGCGGCCATGCCGCTGCCGGCGGTGCCGTGGGTGATGTCGTGGTGGGGCGTGGGCTCCTGCTGGGTCAGCGCGAGGGAGAGCGCGTGGTCGATGAGCGCCTGGTCAGAGAGGGCCCGGCCGGCGTCGTACAGCGCCCAGGCGGTGCCGAGGTCCCCGAAGTGCAGACCGGGGCGGGTGGTCCGGAGGTGGGTGCGGTCCGCGATCCAGTGGCCGGCCGCCGCGAGGACTTCGGGCAGCCGGGGGTCCCCGGTCAGTTCGAAGTACCGGGTCAGGACGGCCAGGGGCCCGGCCGCCCCCTGTTGCACGGTGCACGGGTTGGTCTCGCCGGCCGCGGTGGACACGGGCCACAGGCGCCGGTCGTCCTCGGGGGTGACGGTGTCGAGCAGGTGGTTGACGAGTCCGGCGACGGCGAGGTCCAGGTCCTCGTCCCGTGCCGGTGCAGTACGCGTGGGGCGGGCTGGGTCCGGTGCGCGGAGGGCTTCGCGCGCCCGGCGGGTGTCCCAGCGGGCGGCGGGCTCGTCCCGCATCAGCCCGGTGATCATCTCCGCCATGGCGTCCGGGGGCCCGGCGGGTCCGCAGGCGCGGAGCCAGGCGGCGAGCCGGTCCTCGCCCGTCCTGGTGGCGGGCTCCTCGGGCAGCAGGTTCGGCACCTTGCCCGTCAGGACGAAGCACACGGTGGCGCCGAGGCTGTAGTAGTCGGCGGTCACGGACACGGGCGCGTCCCTCAGGCGCTCAGGGGCGCTGAAGCCGGGGGTGCCCACCCGGGTCGGGAGGCAGGAGCCCGTCTCGTCGGCGGCGAGTTCCAGGTCGATGAGGCGCAGTTCGCCGTCGGGGCGGACCATGACGTTGCCGGGGGTGAAGTCGCGGAGCACGCAGCCGTGGGCGTGGGCGGCCGTGACGAGGTCCACGAGCCGCGCGACCAGGGCCCGCGCCTCGCGGCGGTACCCCTCGCCTCCGAGGTCGCGGAAGCGCTCGGCGACCCAGGTGCGGAGACTGACCCCCGGTACTTCGCTCTGGGCCAGGAACAGGTGTTGGCCGTGTTCGAAGAGGGCGAGGGCGTCCGGGGCGAGCCCGGTGTCCTTCAGCCGCTCCAGCATCCGGGCCTCGGCGCGCAGCCAGTCACGGACGTCGCGCCCGGAGGCGTCGGCCTCCACATGGGGCCGGGTCTCCTTGATGACGACGGGCGCGCCGGTGGAGACGTCGGTGCCCCGGTAGACGCCGCCCTTGTTGGTGTGCCGGATCGCCTCCCGTACCGCGAAGCGGCCTCCGAGCAGGACCGGGCCGTTGGCCGCCTCCGCCGCCGGGGGCGGAAGCGGCACGGTGGCGGGGAACGGGCAGTCGGCCCACGGGGGCGGTGTGTAGTGACCGCTGCGCTCGTCCTCCACGGGGTTGCCGTCGGGGTCCTCGATGTACCAGATCAACAGGCCCTGGTCGGACAGGCGTTGCCGCCCGGTGAAGGCGCCGTAGCGGTAATGCACCACGCTGTACGGGGCGTAGGGCTGGTCGGAGAGGATGCGGGGGCCGGCGAGTCCGGTCGTCGCCGCGTGCAGTGCGCCGGCGAGGCGGACCGCGTCGGCGTCCGAGCGCGGGTAGACGGTGAGGAACTTTCCGGAGCTGCCCCGGGGCGTGGCGCGGGAGTTGAGGGTGCTCACCTGGTCGAGGGACCGGGCGAACTTGAACGCCGAGGTGTCCGGCAGCAGGACGTCCAGGGCTCGGACGAGGACGGTCGGTGCGGAGGCGGCCGTTGCCGAGAGGTGGAGCTTCCAGCCCTGGTCGCGCCGGGTCGCCGAACGGGGGGCGACGCGGCACCATGCCTCGTCGGTCCGGGTCGTCCAGCAGTCACCGGTGCGGGTGGCCTGAAGTGCTCGGTTCAGAAGGCTTTCGAGTGCGGCTTCGGTCGCGTGGCTCGTCATGTGGGGTGTCCCTCCCAACGGTGAGGACCGCTGGTCGGAAATTGCCCATGTCACGTGAGCGAGGAACGCGCCCGAGCCGGAATCACCTGCTCCAGCGAGCGTGGGGGGTCGCTGCTGACCGGGTCCGGCGCCGCCTGGCGCACGGGGAGGCGCACGCCCGGAGAACCGTCTCCCGACCCCGGGCGCCGGTCCGGAGGCGTGGCGTAGGAAAATACGGCTCATGGCGGAAGACGAGCGGTCGGTCGGTTCGGAGAAGACGGCCGACAACGTGGTGCTGATCAGGGTCCGGGGCAGCCTGGACGGGTGGTCGGGCAGCGGTGACCTGTCGGCGGCGCTGACCGGCGCGGTGGCGGACGGTCCCGTGCGTACGGTGGTCGACCTGTCCGGGGTGACGTTCGCCGACTCCGCGGCGCTCCACTCCCTGCTGGGCGGTCAGCGGGAACACGTGAAGGCGGGCGTGCCGCTCGTCCTGGCCGGGCCGATGCACTCCGGTGTGCGCAGGCTCTTCGAGGTCACGGGCACGGCCGGTGCGTTCCGGTTCGCGGACGACGTCGAATCCGCGCTCCAGTGCTGAGGGCGTCGGTCCGCCGGGTCGGGGGTGTACACGCGTGGTGGTAGAGACGGGCGGGGAGGCGGAAGGGGTGCTCTCGGCCGTTCCGCAGAACGCGGCGGCGGCGCGGGGCATCGTGACCGAGCTGCTGGCGGCGCGTTTCGGCGCCGCGCTCGACGCGTGGCCGGCCCATGTGGTGGACGACACGCTGCTGGTGACGTCGGAGCTGGTCACGAACGCGTTCCGGCACGGCGGCCGGCTGACCGCGTTCGAGGCCGAGGTCACGGGTGAGGGGCTGCGCATCACGGTGGGCGACGCCAGCAGCGAGAGCCCGGCGGAACTGCCCCCGACGGAGCCGCGGGTGCGGGCGGAGGCCCCCAGGATCGGTGGCTACGGCTGGCCGCTGGTGCGGCTGCTCGCCAGCCGGGTATCCGTCGGCGTCCACCCGGACGGCAAGCGGATCACGGTGGTGATGGCGCTGCCCGCACTGCCGTGAGCGGGCGGGTCCGGAGGGCTTTCAGTCGGTCGTCTCACTGAGTTCGTCCGGGCTCCGCGCGCTCTCGATGCCCCGTGCGAAGAGGTGTCGTGTCCCGGTGATGCGGAGCATCCGCTCCATGGAGGGCGGCGGGTCGTCCAGGACGAGGGTGATCCCGCGCGCGGCGGTGCGGCGGTGGATCATCAGCAGGACGGCGAGCCCCATCGAGTCGCAGAGCCGCAGCCCGGCGCAGTCCAGGCGCAGTTCGGCCGGCGCGGGGTCGGCGTCGACGCATGCCGAGGCACGTGCGCCGAAGGTGTCACTGGTGTCGTAGTCGAGTACGCCTGCGAGACGCAGCCGGGTGGTTCCCTCGCCCGTTTCGACGGTGAGGCTGAGGGGCGGGACGCTCATGCGGGTGCTCCGGGGTGTGCTGCGGTGGCGTCGGCCAGGGCGGATCTCGCCCGCTCCAGCGGCCGGACGGCTCGGGGGAAGTCCTTGAGCGCGGCCGCCAGGATCTCCAGGACGGGCCGCAGGGAGTGGGCGGGGACGTCGCGGGCGGTGAGGATGCCCGCGGTCCACGTGATGAAGGTGGTGAACAGTTCGTCGTCATCGGTGTAGATGGCCACGGTCAGGAACTCCACGATGTGCGCGATGTCCTCGGCGGTGCGCTCGCGCTGCACATCGGTGTACGCGGCCATGGCCGGGAACAGGTCGTTCAGTCGCGTCAGCACCTGCTTGACCAGCCGTCCCTGCGAGCGCGCGACGAGGGTGTACTCCTGGTCGACCAGGTGCGGCAGGTCGTCGATCTGCTGGCGCAGGTCGGCCGGGGCGGGCGGGGCGAGGCCCGCGGCCAGCAGGTCGGCGGCGGTGCGCGCGTCGGGGGCCCAGGCGTTCGCGCCGAGCATGCGCGCGAAGCGGCCGTCGGGCCCGAAGGCCGCCCCTCCGGCGAGGACGGGCACTCCGACGGACTGGCAGGCGGTGATCGCCGCGTGGGCGGCGGGCAGCCGGGTGGGGAGGGACGACGAGAGGGCGACGACGTCCGCGCCGGTGTGGTGGAGGTGGGCGACGAGATGGGGGGTGGGGACCTGGGCTCCCAGGAAGTCGACCTCCCAGCCCCGCAGGGTGAGGACCTCGGCCAGCAGGCGGGCGGGCAGGGAGTGCCATTCCTGCTCCACGCAGGCGACGGTGACCTTGCCGTGGCTGGGCGGGGTGCGGGCGGCCGGGTGGTGGGCGAGCGCGGTGATCACGCGCTCCACGATGGCGCTGGCGGCGTGCTCCTGGGCCACGGTGAGGCGGTTGGCCGCCCACTCGGTGCCGACCTTCGCCTGTACGGGCGCGATGAGGTCCAGCAGCACCGTCTCGGCGGGCATCCCGTGGTCGAGGGCGCCGGTGACGAGTCCGGCGGCGGCGAACTCGTCACGTTCGACGGCGGCGGCGATGAGGAGGCGGTCGCGCAGTTCGGGCAGGCAGGCTGTCATGCGGTGTACCTGCCCCGAGTATGCCCGTCCACCGCGCTGAGGTGGATGGTCCGGGGTGCGGTGATCGCGACGACGGCCATGTCGTCGTGGCCGCCGCCCCGCACCCACTCGGCGGCGAGCATCTGGATGCGCTCGACCACGGCCTCGCCGGGCATGTCCGCGCATTCCGACAGCGCCCGCTTCAGCCGGGTCTCGCCGAACATCTCGTCGCCGAGCGGGCCGCCCCGGGCCTCGGTGAATCCGTCGGTGTAGAGCAGGCACGTCTCGCCGGGCCGCAGAACGGTTTCGGCGGTGACGGACTCGATGTCGGGCAGCGCCCCGACCAGGGTGCCCTGGGTCCGGATCTCCTCGACCCGGCCGTCCGCCCGCACCACCAGCGGTACGGGATGGCCGGCGGCCGTCAGCCGCAGGCGCACCAGGTGGTCCGTGCGCCGGACCGAGGCCAGGACCATGGTCGCGAAGCGGGTGTGGTGGGAGTTGAGGAGTGCGTCGTTGAGGAGCCGCAGCACTCTCTGGTGGTCGTCCGCCATGGGGATGAGCGCCTGAAGGGTGTTGCGGATCTTGCCGGTGAGCACGGCCGCGTCCAGCCCCTTGCCGCACACGTCGCCCAGGACCACCAGCGACGAGCTGTCCTCGTCGGCACCGGCCGGGTGGACGTCGTAGAAGTCTCCCCCGACGCGCTCCCGGGCGGCGGCGGGCCGGTAGCCGCCGGCGAACTCGACGCCGTGGACGCGGTGCAGCCGGGGCGGCAGCAGGTCCTGCATCAGGGTGCGCGTGATGGCGCTCTGCTCGGCGTACAGGTGGGCGGCCGACAGCGCGGCGCCGGCGCGCGCGGCGAAGAGCCGGGCGACGGTCTGCTCGTCCTCGGTGAACTGGCCGCCGCTCCGCAGCAGGACCAGGGCGCCCGCCGGGACCCCCTGGCCGGGTAGGGGTACGACGACGACCGAGGTGATCGTGCCGGTGTACCCCTCGGGGATCACCCACGCGGGAAGCGACACGGGGTCGATCCAGCGCGAGGGCACGGGCGGGAAGCCCTGGAGCGCTTCGTCCAGTCCCGGCACCTCGGACGGCTCGGCCGCGACGAGGCCGTGCACGGTCCCCCGGCCGGCGACCGCATGGGCCAGGGGCAGCTTGTCCCCCTTCGCGGGAGAGACGACGACCGCCGCCTCGGCGAGGTACTGGGAGGCGAGCCGGGCCGTCGCGGACACGCACCGGTCGGTGTTCAGCGAGGCCAGTAGGACGTTGGACGCCTCCGCGAGAAACGCGGTCCGTTCGCGTTCGGTGGCCAGGGCCTCTTCGGCGACCCGGCGGTCGGTGTCGTCCACGAGCCACCACAGCACGTCACCGTTGGAGCCGCGGCCGGCGCGTGCCTCGTAGCTGCGGACGCCGATCCGCCCCGACACGGGCGGGGGCGTCGCCGCGTGGGGGTCGGCGGACGTGCTCACCGTCGGTTCGCGCAGCTCCCGGTCGGCCCGGGCGAGCCAGGCCGGGACCGCGTCGGCCATCGTGGCCCCCGGACGTGCGTCCGGGAGGAGCCGGGAGGCCGCGGGGTTCAGCCCGGTCAGCACACCGTTCGCACCGCTTTCGATCACCGGGTACGGGGCCGTTGACCAGGCGCCGGGTGCCGGGCGTTCGTCGGTTCTCGTAACGGGAGTTCCCTGGGGAGGAGCCATGAGGGGGGACCCACCTGCGGCGAGCCGCACCACCTTCCAACTGGACGAAAAAGCATTGCCTTGCGGCAACTATCACGCAGGGCCACCCCCGATGGCAATCGGCTCACTTCCCGCAAAGGTGACGCAGCGTCACACCTCTACGGTCCGAGCACGCCCCCGATACGTGACATTCACGCCGTCTTCACGGGTTCTCGACCACGCTCCGTCTCGTCCTGCACGAGCAGGGTGAGCAGCGAGGCCACGGACAGACCGGCCTCCGCGGGGTGGCGCAGCACCTTGTCCGGTTCGATGCGGTACGTGTTCGCCCGGCCTTCTCGCGTATGGGAGAGGTATCCGTCGTGTTCGAGGTCGGCGATGATCCGCTGGACCGCACGCTCCGTGAGCCGGCAGCGTGCGGCGATGTCACGGATCCGGACGGTCGAGTCCTCGGCGATGGTCGCCAGTACGCGCGCGTGATTGGTGATGAACGTCCATCCGGCATGGGATTCGGGTACTCCAGACATGCCTCCATCTAAGCGCGGGCCCTTGCCCGACCTCAACTACATGACATACTTTTCGTGTATTCATTGACATGGTGAGAGTCACAGGAGGCTCGGGGTGTCGTACGGCGAAGCCGTCCCGGCAGCGCGCATCAGCGGCGTCGGCGCAAGCACTGCACCCTCGGCGGGCCCGCCGCAGGCTGTGGTGACGCAGTACACGCGGCACGGCGTCCGGGTCGTCGCGGCTCATGGCTCCTGCGACGCGCAGTCGATCGCGCGACTCGAAGAGGCGCTGACCACGGCAGTCTGGACACAGCCGAAGGTGGTTCTGGACGCGTCGGGGATCACCTTCGCGGATTCGTCGCTCCTGAACCTGCTGATCCTCACCCACCGGGCGGCCGCCCTGCGCGTGGCAGGGCCCCGGCCCCACCTCCAGCGCCTGCTGCGGATCACGGGCCTCGACGCGGTCCTGTACGTACGGGCCACGGTCGAGGAAGCCGCCGCCTGCTGACCGGCAGGGGGGCGCACGACGCCTCCTTGACCTGAAGCGCGCTTGAGTTTCTAGCGTGTTCCCGAGTCCATCGCCTGACGACGGGAGCACACGCCATGATCCTCGTGACCGGAGCCACCGGAAACATCGGAAGCGCCTTACTGAGGGAGTTGTACGCCCAGGGGGCGGGCCCCCTGAGAGCACTGACCCGCGACATCTCGCGTGCGGCGTTCCCCGCCGGGGTCGAGGCCGTCGAGGGCGACCTCACGGTGCCGGAGTCCCTGGAGCCCGCCCTGGCCGGGGCGCGGTCGCTGTTCCTGCCGTCCCGTGTGGGGCCGGACGCGGAGATCATCGCGGCGGCGCGGCGGGCGGGCGTCGAGCATGTGGTGCTGGTGTCGTCCATCACCGTCCTGACCCACCCGCACCTGGGCCCCGCCGCTGAGAATCAGGCGGTCGAGCGGCTGCTCAAGGACAGCGGCATGGACTGGACGGTGCTGCGGCCGACCCAGTTCGCGTCGAACGCCCTGATGTGGACGGCGTCCATCCGCTCCGGCGAAACGGTCCGCGCACCGTTCGCGGACACCGGGCTGCCCACGATCCACCCCGGGGACATCGCGTCGGTGGCGCGGGTGGCGCTCACCGAGCCCGTCCACCGGGGCCGCACCTACGCCCTGACCGGCCCGGAGCCGGTGTCGGCCCGGCAGCAGGTGGCGGCGATCGGAACCGCCGTCGGGCGCGAGGTGCCCTTCGCTGGAATCGGCCGCCAGGAGGCCCGGGCACGGATGGCCGAGGTCTTCGGGGCCGAGGCGGCGGACGCGGTCCTCGACGTCACGGGCGGCGACGTCAACGACGAACTCCTCGCCGTACGCGACACCGTCCGGCACCTCACCGGCAGACCGGCCAGGCCGTTCCGGCAATGGGCCGCGGAACACGCCGACGCCTTCCGCTGAGCAGGCGCACATCCACACCTTGGGCAGGAGCGCACCCACACCTTGCCCAACCTATCGTTTTTCGATAGCTTTCCATCGTTGATCGATGGAAGGTGAATCATGGGACGACTGACCGTGGGCGCTCTGCGCACCATGCTCGTAGTGGTGTGCGCCGGCACCCTGTTCGTACAGGCGGGCATGGCGTGGGCACTGATCAGCGGGAACGATCCGGAGGACGGGTCGATGCCGCTGACGCCGTTGCGGGTGCTCACGATCCTGGGGATGGTGTCGGTCCAGGTCGTCGCCGTCTGCGTGTGGCGACTCGTGGCGATGGCGCGACGCGGCACGGTGTTCTCGCCCGCCGCCTTCCGTTACGTGGACGGCGTCATCGGCGCGATCACCTCGGCCGCCCTCGTGTGGTTCGTGGTCACGGGCGTGAACGCTCCGGGTCAGCGGGACGACCCGGGGGTCACCGTCATCATGGCCGGGGTGGGCGTGGGCATTCTGGGGGTCGCGCTCATCGTGCTCGTCCTGCGGGCGCTGCTCGCCCAGGCCGCGCGGATGCAGGCCGAGTTGAGCGAGGTGATCTGATGGCGATCACCGTCGACATCGACGTGATGCTGGCGAGGCGGAAGATGTCCGTGGGCGAGCTGGCGGAGCGCGTGGGGATCACGCCCGCCAATCTGGCGGTGCTCAAGAACGGCCGCGCCAAGGCGGTGCGCTTCACGACGCTCGCCGCCCTCTGCGAGGTGCTCGACTGCCAGCCGGGCGACCTGCTGCGCTGGGAGCCGGAGGACGCGGCGGGCGAGTAGCCCCCTTCAACAGGCCCCGGAGCGTGCGAACTTCGCCGCCCGGGGCCTTTTTGGTGCCACTTCGCGAAAACCCCTTGCCCAATGGTCAAGAAACGTTGACCATTGGGGGCATGCCAACCGACGACGTCCCCGAGACGTTTCATGTCACCACCGACGAGCAGCTGCGCGCGGTCTCCAATCTGACGCGCCACCGGATCATGGCGGTGCTCCGCTTCGAGCCCGCGACGATCACACAGATCGCCGAGCGGGTCGGCCTCGCGAAGGGGAGTTCCAGCTACCACGTGCGGCTCCTGGAGCGGGCCGGCCTGGTGAAGGTGGTGCGGACGCGCAAGGTGCGGGGCGTCATGGAGCGGTATTACGCGATGGCCGCACGGTCGATCGAGCTGCCCGACCCCGGGGACGGGGGGCCGGATGTGCTGATGCGGCACGCGGTGGCGGACCTGGAGGCGTCACCGGCGGGCGGCGAACGGCATGTACGGATGGCGCATCTGCGGCTCACCGACGAGCAGTTCGCGGAGCTGGGGGCGCGGTTGCACGCGCTGGCGGACGAGTACCGGGAGCTCTCCGATCCGTCGCTGCCGGACACCTCGCTCGTGTTCGCACTGTTCCAGCCCGCACCGGTCCAGCAGTCCGAGGGGGAGACCAAGTGAAGTCACAAACAACGAAGTTGCCGACCGGATTCGGACGACTGTGGACCGCCCAGACGGTTTCCTCGCTCGGTGACGGGGTCACCCATGCCGCGCTGCCGCTCATCGCGCTGACGCTGACGCGGGACCCGATGGCCCTCGCCGTCGTCACGGCCTCGGGGACGCTGCCATGGCTGTTCTTCGGGGTTCTCGGAGGCGCGCTGGTGGACCGCTGGGACCGTCGGCGCACGATGTGGGTGGCGGACACGGTGCGTGCGGTGCTGCTCGCGATACCGGCGGTGGCGGCCGGGCTCGACCTGCTGAGCATTCCGCTGCTGGCCACCGTCGCGTTCCTGCTCGGCCTCGGCGGGCTCTTCTTCGACACCGCCGCCACGGCCTATCTGCCGGACCTGCTCAGCCGCGACCCCGCACAGCTGGAGCTCGCCAACTCCCGCTTGCGCGGGGCACAAACGGCGATGTCCGGGTTCGCCGGGCCACCCGCGGGCAGCGCGCTGCTGGCGCTCGGGCGGGCGGTTCCGCTCGTCGCCGACGCCGTCTCCTTCGCGCTCTCGGCACTTCTCGTGCGTACGCTGCCCGCCATGCCCCGGCCCGTGCCGGAGGCCCGCGAGTCGCTGCTCAAGCAGGCCCGGGCCGGTGCGTCCTACGTCTTCCGCAACCAGTTGCTGCTCGGGCTGGCGCTGCGCCCGGCGGTCGGGAACATCGCCTTCCTCGCCGTGGAGACGGTCCTCGCCCTCTTCGCCCACGACCGCCTCGGCATCGGCACGTACGGCTTCGGTCTGCTGCTCACCGCGGAGGCGACCGGCGGTCTGCTCGGTGCGGCCATCGCCTCGCGACTGGGCCGACGCCTCGGCACCGGCACCGCCCTGACCTGCACGGCCGCCATCGAGGGCCTGGCGATCCTGGGTCTGGCCTCCGCCTCGAACGCGTACGTGGCCGGGCTGGCGCTGGCCGTGTGCGGGGCGGCCATGGGTGCCACGATGGTGCTCGGGCCCTCGCTCCGGCAGGCGATCGTTCCGGGCCACCTCATGGGCCGGGTCGCGTCCACCTCCCGGATGCTCGCGATGTGCGCCGCGCCCGTCGGGGCCTTCGTCGGCGGCTGGCTGGCGACCGCGTACGACATCCGCACCCCGCTCTACACCGCGGCCGCGCTGCTCCTGACGATGACGGCGGTCACCGCGTCCATGACGAACAACCGCCGCGTCGAAGCGGCTCTGCGTGCGGCCGCCCCGGCCGAGGAGACCGCCCGGGACGGCGCGCCGAACCCGTTGTGAACGCCTCCCCCACCGCGGGCCGCCCGCTCCGTCGATCCCGGAGCGGGCGGCCCGCGTTCACTTGCCCTGTTCCGCCAGCGTGTGGGCGACCAGGGCGTTGGCGTGGCCGTGGCCCAGACCGTGTGCGGTCTTGAGCCAAGCGACGAGCTCCATGTGCTTGGTCAGGTCAGACGTGCGGATCAGGTCCTTCCACTCCTCGACGGGGCGGCCGTACTTCTTCTCGATGGAGGGGAAGTAGCTGGCGGGTCCCTTGGCCGGTGCGCTCATGCGGTGGCTCCTTCTGGTGCGGGTGTGATGGCCGGTCGTGCTGACTACTTCGCCTGGCCGCCGCCGAAGAAGGCGGCGAGGACCGGGGCCAGGGTCTGCGCCGGGATGTTGTGCTCCTCCCCCGGGAAGACCCGGAGGGTGAAGTTGTCGCCTGTCGCCGCGAGTTCACGGGCACCGGTCAGCATGTGCGGATCGCCCATGTCTCCGCTGCCGACGAGAACGGGCACGGTCACCGAGGCCCAGCGCTCGACCGGCAGCGGGCGGCCGGACATGGTGTCCCCCATCACCCGGCCGTCGTACGGGAGGGTGAGGGCGACGGCCGCCATGTCCGCCCAGAACGGGGCCTGCCGCATGCCCTCGATCATCTCGCCGGGCACGCCGACCGCCGCCTTCATGAAGTACGCGACGGCCTCCCCGTGCTCCTCGCGGCCGACCAGCTCCGTCAGGTGCGCCACGTAATCGGCGGGCAGCGGCGCCCGGCTGCCGTCCGTGATGAACGGCGGCTCGTAGAGCGCGAGACGCCGTACGGCACTCCCCCGGGCCGTCGCCTCCAGGGCGAGCACGGCACCTGAGGACATCCCGAAGAGCATCGCGGAACCACCGCCCAGGCCCTCGATGAGCGCGTCGATGTCCTCGATCTCGCGCCGCACCTCGTACGCGGGGCCGTCCCCGCTGTCGCCCCGGCCCCGGCGGTCGTACGTGATCACCGTGAACTCGCCGGCCAGGAGCCCGGCGAGTTCGGCGGAGGCGCCCCGGGTCATCAAGGCGCCGCCGACGAGCACCACGGCCGGGCCGCTGCCCTGCTTCTCGAACGCGATGGCCGTGCCGTCGGCGGAAACGACCTTGTCCACAGTCCCGCTCATGCGAAATACCCCCATAGATGCATGGTTGACATGGTTTCCGGACCGCAGCGAGCGCGATCTGGAACTGGACGGTACAGTACTCACACGAGTACTGGTCAGTCCAGTACTCTTCTGTCACGCAGACGCGGACATGGAGAGGGAGCCGATGATGGACAGCCGGTCAGCGCAGAAGCACCAGGCGATCCTGGACGCCGGGACCGAGGTGTTCCTGAACAAGGGATACGCGGGCACGAGCATGGACGACATCGCGAAGCTGGCCGCGGTTTCCAAGCAGACCGTCTACAAGCACTTCGCGGACAAGGAGAAGCTGTTCGCCGAGATCGTGCTGGCCACCACGGACCGCATCGACGCCCTGGTCAACCTGGTGGCCGACATCCCCGCCGACGCGGACACCCTCGGCGAGAACCTGACCCGGCTCGCCCGGCAGTTCCTCACGGGGCTCACCCGGCCCCAGGTGATCCAGTTGCGGCGTCTGATCATCGCCAACGCCGACACCTTTCCGGAGCTCGGCGCGGCCTGGTACGAGCAGGGGTTCGAGCGGGTCCTCGCCACGCTGGCGGAGACCTTCCGCCGCCTCACCGACCAGGGGCTCCTCAAGACGCCCGATCCGCTTCTGGCCGCCCACCACTTCTCCGGGCTGCTGCTGTGGATCCCGGTGAACCAGGCCATGTTCCACGGCGGCGCCCAGCACACCGACGCCGATCTGGACCGCTACGCGGACGGCGGCATCCGCGCCTTCCTGGCCGCCTATGCGTGAACTCCCGTCGGCTCAGGGCACCTTGGGACCATCGATGAAGCTACCGTCCGCCGCATACGGCCAGGCGTTGGAGACGCAGCCGTGCAGGCCCTTGATCTGCTGCATCATCACCGGGGCCGGCCGCCCGGGACCGGGGCACCCACGGTGGTCGTAGCCCAGCCAGTGGCCGACCTCGTGGTTGATGATCAGCGCCCGGTACTCCTCGGGCGGCCCGGCGAACTCGGGTGAACCCAGCTGCCAGCGCTTGAGGTTGACGGCCACCGTCCGCCCCACCCGGCAGTTGAGTTCGCCCTCGGTGTCCAGACCGCCGGTGGCACAGATGGCGTCGGCCGTGTCCGGGGTGGCGATGCGGATGACCAGCGTGGCGCTGTCGTCGGCGACCTGCCGGAAGGTGACACCGGCCCCGTGCGCCCAGCCCCGTTCGTCGGCGAGGATCGCGGCGGTCTGCTCGGCGGCCTCGTCCGGGTTGACGCCGATGCCGTCCTCGACCTCCACCCGGTACGGCCGGCCCGTGCCGGTGCGTTGCGCGTGGGCGGTCGCGACGGTGAAGGTGCCGGGTCCGGACTCCGGTACGGAGGTGGAGCCGTCGGCGGTCGCCTCGGGGGTGCGGTCCTCGGGGGCGCGGTCCGTGCGGTGGGGTTCCGGCTTCCCCGCGACGACGGCGGGTGTGGCGGCCGGGCCGGACGTGCCGAAGAGTCCTCGGCCCGCGATGAGGCAGGCCGCGGCGAGGACCAGCAGCGCCACCGTGACGGCTGCCCGGGGGCGCCGACGGGCGGAAGCGCGGTGGGCGCGTCCCGCATTCGAGCGGCCGGTCACTTCGCGGCCCCCTCGCGCGGCAGCCACCACCGGGTGGACGCGAGGGCGGCCAGAGCGGCACCGGTCGCGTTGACCAGGACGTCGTCCACCGAGGAGACCCTGTCGAGCCGGAACACGTACTGAAGGGTTTCCAGCAGGACCGACAGGCCCGCCCCGAGCGCCAGCACCCGCGGCAGCGACGCCAGCGCGGCGTACCGCATCGGGGCGAAGAAGCCGAGCGCGGCGAACACCAGCAGATTGCCGATCAGCCCGAGCGTTCCCATCGTGACCAGGTCCACCAGCGGGACCAGACTGACGCGGCCGGGGACCTCACCGGCGTTCGCGCCCGGCATCAGGATGAGCCACACCCACGGCACCGTTCCGTGCACCATGCCGACCTCGGCCAGCGAGGTGCGCCGCGCCCGGGCCGGATCGACGCCCGCCGCCCTGCGCCTGCGCGTCAGGAACCACACGATCAGCGCGGACAGCGGCAGCGCGGCCACCATGTCCAGCATCACTCCGTTGAACGTCCAGAACCAGCCGTACCAGCCACCGTTCACGACCATGGGCACGGACACCACGAACATGCGCAGCACGAACGGGGCGAAGGCCGCCGCGACGACGCCGAGGGCGGTGAGCACGACCAGGCGGACGACTCTTCGTACGCGGCGGGGCGAGGTGGGCAGTGCGGAGTTCTGATCCATGCCCTCCACTCCACACGCGGGGCGGTTGCGAGGGCGTATGCGCATTTCGATACGCGGGCGATATGCGCGGCCGAGGTGCGGTCAGGGTCGCGGTGTGGCGGCGGCTGGTAGCTCGACCGTGACGCGGAGTCCGCCGCCGGGGCGCGCGGTGAGGGTGAGTGTGCCGTGGTGGGCGTGGGTGATGGACCGGACGATGGCCAGTCCGAGCCCTGCCCCGGGGTGGTCGGTGTGCACGCGTTCGGTGCCGCGCTGGAACGGTTCGGTGAGGTGGGGGACGAGGTCCGGGGGCACGGGTTCGCCGGTGTTCTCGACGGTGAGCACCACGGTGTACGGGCGGGCCTCGGTGGTGACCCGTACGCTGCCGGGTCCGGGCCGGTTGTGGACGATCCCGTTGTGCACGAGGTTGGTGGTCAGCTGGAGCAGGAGGGCGGGCGAGCCGGTCGTGGGGGCAATGTCGCCGTCGGTCTCCAGGGTGACCTTCTGTTTCTCGGCGAGCGGCAGCAGCGTTTCGGTCGCCTCCTCCGCCACGAGGGAGAGGTCGACGTCCTCGCGCGTGAAGGTCTGCCGGTCCGCCCGGCTGAGCAGGAGCAGCGCCTCGGTGAGGTCGATGGCCCGGGTGTTGACGGTGTGGAGGCGGTCGATGAGCGGGTCGGTGGCGCGGGCCGGGTCGGCCCGGGCGACGTCGAGCAGCGCTTTCGTCGTGGCGAGCGGGGTGCGCAGTTCGTGCGAGGCGTTGGCGGCGAACCTCTGTTGTTCGCCCACGTGCGCTTCGAGTTGGGCGAGCATTGCGTCGAAGGCGTCGGCGAGCTCACGGAACTCGTCCTGGCGTCCGGGCAGTTGGATGCGGTGGGACAGCGAGCCGGTGGCGGCGGTGCGGGTGGCCTGCGTGATGCTGTTGAGCGGGGCGAGCATGCGGCCGGCGAGGAACCAGCCTCCGGCGAGGCCGAACACCAGCAGGAACGAGAGCGTCACGGCGGCCAGCGGGGCGAAGTCGCTTGCGACGGCGAGTTGGTAGTCGGGCACGAAGACCAGCCCGATGTGCGGTACGCGCGTCAGGAACAGCCATCCGGTGACGAGCATCAGGATGCCCGCCAGCAGGACGAACCCGGTGTAGCTGAGGGTGAGCTTGAGGCGGATGCTCATGCCGGGCTGTCTAGCCACGGCCGGTCGCCTCGCCGCCCGGGCCCGGAGCGGTGTCGATGCGGTAGCCGACGCCCGGCACGGTGGCGATGATCCACGGCTCGCCGAGCCGCTTGCGCAGGGCGGAGACGGTGATGCGTACGGCGTTGGTGAACGGGTCCGCGTTCTCGTCCCACGCCCGTTGCAGCAGTTCCTCGGCGCTGACGACACCGCCTTCCGCGGCGACGAGGACTTCGAGGACCGCGAACTGTTTACGGGTCAGCGCGACGTACCGGCCGTCGCGGTAGGTCTCGCGGCGAAAGGGGTCCAGGCGCAGGCCCGCCACCTCCTGCACGGGCGGCCGGCTGTGCGCGCGTCTGCGGTCGAGCGCCCGGAGCCTGAGCACCAGCTCCCGCATGGCGAAGGGTTTGGTCAGGTAGTCGTCGGCACCGAGCCCGAAGCCGGACGCCTTGTCGTCCAGACGGTCGGCGGCGGTGAGCATCAGGATCGGCATACCGCTCCCGGAGGCGACGATCCGCTGGGCGATCTCGTCGCCGGAGGGCCCGGGAACGTCCCGGTCGAGGACCGCGATGTCGTAGCTGTTGATGCCCAGCAGTTCGAGCGCGGTGTCGCCGTCGCCCGCGATGTCGGCCGCGATGGCCTCCAGGCGCAGACCATCGCGGATGGCTTCCGCCATATACGGTTCATCCTCGACGATCAGCACGCGCATGCGGTCATGCTACGAGCCGCCGCATATCGTCGGCGTATCCGAAACGGGGGCGTCGGCCGGACGGGCGGGCCCTACACGGGGTTGGTGGCGAACAGGTCGAGGTGTCCGCACTTGGGGCAGCGGAACGCCTCGATCTGCCGGCGCGGCCGGCCCATGCGCTTGGCGCCGCCGAAGACCCCGCGTTCCAGCGCGCCCTCGATCCAGCGGGCGTACCCGCGCGAGTGCTCGCCGGCGTCCTCGATGAAGCCGTCGTCCAGGCCGACGGTTCCGCAGTGGGTGCACGTGAGGTTGTTCATGCCGCGAGTCTAGGGACGCGCCCGGGCCGGGAGGCCGTGAGGGTTCGAACGGTTGCCCAACCGGTACGTACGCGTGGGGTGCCCGCCCTCCGGGGCAGACTGCGGGTGACCGTCGCCCTCGTGCACCATCCGGACCCCGGAGTCGCAGCATGCCCCGTACCGGCCGCCTGTCGGACGTTCTCGTCTTCACCCGCACCACGGCCTACCGCCATGACTCGATCCCCGCCGGGCGGGCGGCCCTGCGCGAGCTCGGCGAGGAGCACGGGTTCGGAGTGGAGTGCTCCGAGGACCCCTCGGTGTTCACCGACGCGTCCCTGGCGGGGCGCAGTGCGGTGGTCTTCCTGTCCACCAGCGGGGACGTGCTCACCCCGGACGGGCGGGACGCGCTCCGGCGCCGGCTCGCCGACGGCGGCGGCTTCATGGGGGTCCACTCCGCCGCGTGCACCGAGTACGACTGGCCGTACTACGGGGAGCTGCTCGGTGCGCGCTTCGCCGGGCACCCCGCCTTCCAGCCCGGCACCGTGCTGATCGAGGACCCGGACCATCCGGCGACGCGCCATCTGCCGCCGCGCTGGGACCGGAGCGACGAGTGGTACGACTTCCGGAGCAACCCGCGCCACCTGCCCGGGGTGCGGGTCCTGGCGACGATCGCCGAGACCGGTTACGAAGGCGGGGGCATGGGGGCCGACCACCCCTTGGTCTGGTGCCGGGAGTCCGGGGCGGGCCGCTCGTTCTACACGGCCCTCGGACACGCGGAGGCCGCGTACACGGACCCGGCGTTCCGCGCACATCTGCTGGGCGGGCTGCGCTGGGCGGCTCAGCAGGACGTCCGCGTAGCAGCGTAAAAGGAGAGGACGGGCTCATGGATCGTTGGCAGGATGTCCGGGTTCGGCTCCCTACGCGATTGGACCCCGCACCATGCCCCGCGCCGTCACCCTGATCCGCTCGGCCGCCCTCTCCGACGTCGCCGAGTACGCGTACGCGGCCACGGCGCCCGCCGAGTCCCGGCTGATCTTTCTCGCCGGGGCGTGCCCGCTGAACGAAGACGGTTCGACGGCGGCGGTCGGGGACTACGCGGGCCAGGCGCTCAAGGCCGTCGAGAACATGGAGGTCGCCCTCCGTGCCGCCGGCGCGTCGCTCCAGGACGTCATCAGCACCCGGGTGCTCGTGGCGTCGAGCCGCCAGGAGGACCTGGTGGCGGCCTGGCAGGTGGTCCGGGACACCTTCGGCGACCATGACGTGCCCAGCACGCTGATGGGCGTCACCGTGCTCGGTTACGCGGATCAGCTGGTCGAGATCGAGGCGGTCGCCGCCGTGCTCGACGCCTGACAGCGGTGGTGTGACCGGGTTACGCGGCCGGGTGGCGTACGCCCATCCACTGCTCGGCCCCCCACGCCTCGAAGCGGTGGATCCCGGTGAAGCCGAGCTTCTCGGCGAGGCGCATGGAGGGGGCGTTGGCGGTCTGGGTGAAGAGCACCACGGGTTCGCCGGGGCACGTCTCGGCAAACCGGTCGAGGACCGCCGCGCACGCCTCGGCGGCGTACCCCCGGCCCCATGCCTCCGGCAGCAGCAGGTAGCCCAGCTCGGCCTGCCCGGCGTCCGGGCGGACCGCGCCCGGCTGTTCCAGATCGCGCCGTTTGAGCTCGACGGTGCCGATCATCGCCCCGTCGAGCTCGATCACGAAGTGCCCGGGGCGCCTCCCCGGCGTCTCGGGCAGGGCACGCTCACACTCGTCGCGCGGGCGGGCACCGCCGAGGTAAGTGTGCACCTCCGGTGAGGCGAACAGCTCCACGAAGGCCGGACGATCCCGGCTCTCGGACTCGCGCAGCACGAGCCGTGCGGTGTGTATCGGTGCGGGCGGCCAGGGCAGGAAGCTCGGTTCAGCCATGGTCGGCACCGTACTCCACCGCTCGTCGGGAGCCCCGGGCACTGCGACTCCCCTCGTGAACGATGCTGTTCCGCTTGCCCTTCGCCCGCCTGCCGCCGATTCCGGAGCCCCGCCGTGCTGTTTACCGTCACCCGTACCCAACTGGTCGCCCTCTTCGGCGAGGACCGGATCGCCACCCTGCCCGCCGCCGCGTTTCCGCCCGGAACCGCCCGCACCGAGGGCGCCCGCCTCCTGCACACCGTGGGCGCGCCCACCGGGACGCTCTCGCTCCGGGACCCCGATCCGGAGTCGGGCCTCCTCCCCCGCGTACGGGAGGTGGCAGAGGCCGACGAGGAGGCGGGCGAGTGGCCGGTGATCGGGTGGCTGCTCAACGCGCACCTCGCACTCGATCCGGCCTCCGGGGCCGTGCACGCCTTCGACCCTGATGAGGGCACCGCCCAACCGCTGCACTCGGATGTCTCTTCCCTCGTCCACGTGACCCTGCGGTTGCAGCGGCTGCTGGAGGAGTTCGCCTTCAGCGGTGAAGACGCCGACGAGGAGGCCGGCTTCGAGCGTCTGGACCGCGAGGTGGAGCACATCCGGCGGACGACGAGCGAGGTGGACCCGCTGCCCTTCGGGGACGAGGAGTCGGTGTGGTCGGTGGTGGCCGACGAGATCGCCGCGGGGCAGCGCTTCGTGGCCGGGAGCCCGGGAGACGCATCGCTCCACGGCTGACGCGCGGCGTGGCGGGTCTGCGACGCGTCGTCAAGTCGCCAACTCGGGGAGGCCGTTGACCGGTGATGCGCTGCCAGGATCAGGGCGTTCTCGCTTCTGTGATCCTTGGGGGTTCTCTCCGTGCAGGTCAGATGCATCGCGGCTGCCGCCGGTCTGGTGGCGGCGCTCATACCCGTCAGTGCCGCACACGCGGCGGGGCCGGACGCCCCGTCCGCCGCCCCGCGTGCGGCCACCACCGTCACCACGCTCAGCGTGCCGTTGCCCACCGGCGACTCGGTGACCGTCGAACGCGCCGGCGACGATCTCCGCTCGGCGACGGTCACCCCGGCCGCCGGACGCGAGGGGGTCTCCTTCACCACCGCTTCGGTGGGCGACGGCGACCTCAGCGTCGTACCGGAGGATGCCGAGCCGCTGCTCGCCGCCGGACGCCTCGACCCCCGGCTCTTCGACATCGGCGCCCTGCTGGACGCGGGGTACGGCGTCAAGGGGGCCACCGCTCGGGGCGCGCTGGGCGTGATCGTCCAGCACGGCAGGGGCACGACCGCCGCGAGCCGGGCGCGGGACGCCGTCGGCGGTGCTGCGCGGCCCGGGCGGGCCATCGCCCGGCTCGGCCTGACCGCGCTCGGCCCGGACGACGGCGCGGACGCGGCCACCACCTGGAAGCGCCTGACCAAGGGTGCCGGGCGCTCGCTGGCGGGCGGTGTGACCAAGCTCTGGCTCGATGGGCGGCTGCGCGTCGCCCTCGACAAGAGCGTGCCGCAGATCAACGCCCCGCAGGCCTGGGCCGACGGCTACACCGGCAAGGGCGTCACCGTTGCCGTCCTCGACAGCGGTTACGACTCCGACCATCCGGACCTGGCGGGCCGGGTCACCGTCTCGGCGAACTTCCTCGGCGGTGACAGCGCGGAGGACGACAACGGCCACGGCACGCACGTGGCCTCCACGATCGCCGGGGTCGACGGCACGTACCGGGGTGTCGCCCCGGACGCCTCGCTCGCCGTGGGCAAGGTGTGCGACAGCACCGGCCTGTGCCCGACGTCCGCGCTGCTGGCGGGCATCGACTGGGCGGTCAACACCGTGCACGCCAAGGTGGTCAACCTCAGCCTGGGCGGACCGGCCGACGAGACGGATCCGGCGATCGCCGTCATCAACGACCTGTCGGCGAGCACCGGCACGCTCTTCGTCGTCGCCGCAGGCAACGACGGCGAGTACGGCACCGGCACCGTCGGCGCACCCGCCATCGCGAACGCCGCGCTGGCCGTGGGCGCCGTCGACTCAAAGGACGAGCTCGCCCCGTTCTCCAGCCGGGGCCCGCGCCCGAGCGACAACGCGGTGAAGCCGGACCTCACCGCGCCCGGGGTCGCCATCGTGGCGGCGAAGATGGGCGGCGGACACACCTCCAAGAGCGGTACGTCGATGGCGACCCCGCATGTGGCGGGCGCCGCCGCGCTGGTCGCCCAGGCGCACCCCGGCTGGAGCGGTGAGCAGATCAAGACCGCGCTCATGAACAGCGCGGTGCCGAACGCGAAGCGGTCCGCGTACCAGCAGGGCACCGGCCGGGTGGACGCGGCCCGCGCCGAGCGGCAGACGGTCCTCGCGTCACCGGCGAACCTGACGACCACCGCGGGCTGGGCGGACGGGGCGGGCAAGGACACCGAGCACACCGTCACCTTCACCAACTCCGGTGACAGCGCCACCACGCTCGACCTGGCCGTCGAGAAGCCGCTGTCGCCGACCGCCCAGCCGGGCAACGCGGAGCAGTTCTCGGTGGACCGCGACCAGGTCACCGTCCCGGCGCACGGCAGCGCCACGGCCACCGTCACCACCCGTGCCGCCCTGCTGCCGCACGGCCCGTGGTCCGCGGTGCTCACCGCTTCGAAGGGCGGGCAGCCCGTCACCCGCACGGTCCTCGCGGTCGACAGCGTCGTGCCCAGCCACCGGGTCACGCTCCACGCGGAGCAGCGGGACGGCACTCCGGCGACCGGTTCGGCGCTGATGGTGAACCGCTGGACCGGTGACCGCTACCCGGTCCGCATCACCTCCGGAACCGGTTCGGTGACGGTGCCGGAGGCCCAGTACTGGGTCGGGATGTCGATCACGAGCGCCGCCGGGACGGACCACGCCAGCACCACCATGGCCGTCACCTCGGTGACCCCGCTCGCGGACACCGATGTCGACCTGGACGCGCGCACCGCCGTACCGGTCGGTGCCGATGTGCACGACGACGCGGCGCGGGCGACGGCCGTGCAGGCCGCGCTGGCCGTGCCCGCGGGCACCGGGTCGTACACCCTGAGCGTCGTCACCAACGGTGAGCGCTCGGGGCAGTCCCTGTACGCCACGCCGTTCGCGGACAAGGACGCCACGTACCGTACGTTCGCGGTGTTCGCGGCCGAGGGCGCGTCCTCGCAGGCGCCCAGCCCGTTCTTCTACCATGTGGCGCGCACCTGGAACGACGGCGTCCCGGCGAAGCCGTCGTTCTCGGTGAGGCGTGGTGACCTGACGGAGGTGCGCGAGCACTTCAACGCGCAGGGGGCTCCCGCGGCGGGCACGACGGCGGCCACTCCGGACGACGACGTGCTGCTGCCGCTCTTCGTGGACCAGTCGGTCCGCTTCCCTTCGGTCGTACGGGACTACCGGACGCCCGGTGAGTGGCTCGACCGGGCCAACGTCGCCGGCCGTCAGTCCATGGCGACCTCGACGGAGACGTTCGACGGGCACTCGGTGCACCGGCTGGACTTCGCGGCAGCGGTGGTCGGCCCGGCACTTCCGGCGGCGCCCGCGTACCGGGTGAACAACTCCATGGTCTGGGCCGGGACTCCGTGGTTCGCCGACGGCGACGGCACGCGCGGCGGCTCCGACTGGGGGGCGACCGGCACCCTCACCCTGGCCAAGGACGGGCAGCGGGTGAGCAGCTGGGACGCGATCGGCAGCGGGAAGACGATCACCGTCCCGGCCGGGCCCGGTCGTTACACCCTGAACGCGGACATCACCCGCGACCAGGACTACGCCGCGCTGTCCACCCGCGTCCAGTCGGAGTGGGCGTTCGACTCGGACACCGATGACGGTGCAGGGACGATCCTGCCGCTGATGGGCGTCCGCTTCACCCCTTACGGCCTGGACGACTCGGGGCGCGCCCTGGCTCTCGTGCCGACGCTGGTGGACATGAAGGTGCAGCGGGCACCTGGGGCGGCGGAGGCCACGACCGGCCCCGTCAAGCTGGAGGTCAGCTGGGACGACGGTGGCACCTGGCGCACGGTGAAGGTCACCGACGGCCGGAACGGGAAGCCTTCGCGTGCCCTGCTGACCGCGCCGCTCCGTGCCTCGTACGCCACGCTGCGCGCGACAGTCACGGCGAGCGACGGCAGCACGGTCACACAGACGGTGACCCGGGCGTTCGGCGTCAACCAGCCCTGGTGGTAAAGAAGCTGACGGTGAAACGGCCGGTCTCTCAGGTGGGGACCGGCCATTCCGGAGGCCGGTCCGGGAGTGGCGAGGTCACGACATGGCACACCTTCGCCACCGCCGGTGCCTCGGGCCGTCGACAGACTGAGGCCCATGCCCGATCTTGGACGACCGAAGAGAACCGCCGGGGCCGACGCCTCACCGGAGCAGGTGCGCGCC
This sequence comes from Streptomyces sp. CB01249, assembly GCF_001905735.1. GTDB lineage: Bacteria > Actinomycetota > Actinomycetes > Streptomycetales > Streptomycetaceae > Streptomyces. Next base: position 1,706,508 of record NZ_LISW01000001.1, on the reverse strand, counting down.
GTCTTCCACCGGCTGGCGGAGGACGTCCGGCGCGCCGAGGCGGCCGTGGCCGAGCTGGTCCGCGCGCAACCGCCGGGCGAGGGGCCGGTGCGGGTGGAAACCGTGGACGGCGCGGCCGCCCAGGCGCGGCGGATCCTTGAGCTGGAGACCGGTGCGCGGCGCACGTTCCAGGCGTTCCTGACAGGCGTGAACCGGGTGACTCCGGTCCCGGCGACCCTCGACCCACCGGCGGACGGTTCCTCGGACGCCGACGGCGCCCGGCCCAGCGCTCCGCCCGAGGTCACCTACCAACTGCTGGTCGACCGCGACTTCCTCGCCGAGCCCGCGGCGGTGGCGGCCCTGGAGGAGCGGGTGCGGCGCGGTGAGCAGGTCCGGGTGGTCGACAGCCCGCTGCTGAAGCTGGCCGTCGCGGACGGTGAGACCGCGATGGTCCAGTTCTGCCCGGAGCGGGCGGTGCTGATGCGGCCGCCGCTGACCACGCTCGTCACGGAGTTGTTCGCCACCGCGTGGCGGCACTCGCGGCCGTATCTCCGCGAGGTCGCCGAACTCTCCGCGGTGGACCGGCAGATCCTGCAGCTGATGCTCTCCGGCCTGACGGACGCGGCGACGGCGAAGCAGCTCGGCACCTCTCCCCGGACGGTACAGCGCAGGCTGCGGGCCCTGATGGACCTGGCGTCGGTGACCTCCCGGCTCCAGCTCGGCTGGTACGCGATGCGCAACAACTGGATTTGACCGGCGCGCGTGGTCCGGGGTTGGCGAGTGGGCGCCATGTCGCCAACTCGTCAGCGCACGGCCCCCGGTGACTCGGTGTGCCGCTCCCATACTGCTGAGGTCACCACCTCGTGATCGTTTGTGTGAAGGAGAGTGCGTGTTGAGGCACGTCCCCCCAAGACGGCGCACCGTCGTCGCAGCCCTGCTTTCGAGTGTCATGAGCCTGCCATTGCTCGGGGTGCTGCCCGCATCCGCCGCCGAGCCTCCCGAGCCGAGCCTGTACGCGCAGAAGACGGCGGGCTCGGTCCGCGAGCAGTTGGACGCGAAGGACCGGGTCACCTTCTGGGTGCAGCTCGGCGAGCAGGCCGACACCTCGGCAGCGAAGAAGCAGAAGACGCGGACGGGCCGGGACAAGGCCCTGGTCGCCGCCAAGAAGAAGCACGCCGCGAGCACCCAGGCCGGGATCGAGGCCCTGGTGAAGAAGGCGGGGGCGCACGCGACCTCGTACTGGATCAGCAACACGCTGAAGGTCACCGGCGACAAGGCCCTGGCGCGGAGGATCGCCGCCCGGCCCGAGGTCGCCGCGATCGAGCCCGACCGGTTGTACGACCTGCCCGCCGAGTTCCCCGCCGAGAAGCAGCCGCGGGTCAACGGCGTCGAGTGGAACCTGGACAGCATCAACGCGCCGAAGGTCTGGGACGAGCTGGGCATACGCGGCGACGGTGTGGTCATCGCCAACATCGACACCGGTGTCGACTACCAGCACTCCACCCTCATGGGCTCGTACCGCGGTCTGCAGACCGACGGGACCTATACCCATGACTACAACTGGTATGACGCTACGGCCAGTTGCACCGGTGACGCACCGTGCGACGACCACGGGCACGGCACCCACACCATGGGCACCATGGTGGGCGGCGACCGGGACGGCAACACCATCGGTGTCGCACCCGGTGCCAAGTGGATCGCCGCGAAGGCGTGCACACCGATCGGCTGCAAGCAGGACGACCTGATGGCCGCGGGCCAGTGGATCCTCGCGCCCACCGACCGGTTCGGCGGCAACCCCCGTCCGGACCTGGCCCCCGATGTCGTCAACAACTCGTGGGGCGCCGACATCATCGACACCTGGTACAAGGACATGGTCCAGGCATGGCGCGACGCCGGGATCTTCCCCGCGTTCTCCAACGGGAACGCCGGGCCCAACTGCGCCACGGCCGGCTCCCCTGGGGCGTACACCAACACCTATGCCACCGGCGCCTACGACAGCGACGGTGACATCGCGTACTTCTCCTCCCGGGGCACCGGCGAGGACGGCGCGGTCAAGCCGGACATCTCGGCGCCCGGTGTGGACATCAACTCGGCCGCGCCCGGCGGCGGCTTCGCCGTCATGTCGGGTACGTCGATGGCCTCACCGCACACCGCTGCCACCGTGGCGCTCATGTGGGCGGCCTCCCCGGCGATCCGCGGCGATGTGGCGGCCACCGAGCGCCTGCTCGACCGCACCGCGCACGATGTGGACGACACCACGTGTGGCGGCAGCGCGGAGAAAAACAACGTCTACGGCGAGGGCCGGCTCGACGCGTACGAGGCCGTGGCCTCCGTGCCGCGCGGTCCGCTCGGTGGTCTCACCGGTACCGTCACGTCCGCCGACGCGCCCCTGTCCGGCGCCGCGGTGGAGCTCGACGGGCCGATGAACGCGCTCGCCGAGACGCGCGCCGACGGTACGTACAGCCTGCCGAAGCTGATGGTGGGCAACTACCGGGTGACCGTCACGAAGTACGGCTACACGGCCGCCGAGTCCACCGCCACGGTCACCGAGGGGGCCACCACCACCCGTGACCTGAGCCTCGATCTCGCACCCACGGGCACCCTGTCCGGGACCGTGAGCACCCTGTCCGGCCCTGAGGCCGGGGCAAGGATCGAGGTGGCGGGCGCACCCGCGAGCACCACGACGAAGACCGCCGCGGACGGCACGTACAGCCTGGAGCTGCCGGCCGGTGACTACCGGCTGACGGTCACCCCGGTGTCCCTGTGCGCGACCATCGGCACCTTCGGCGTGCAGGTGTCGCCCGGCGAGGGCCACAGGGACATCACGATGCCCAACCGCGGCGACCGGTTCGGCACTGTCTGCCGTACCGAGCACGACGCCTCGTTCCCGACGGGCGAGACCCGGCTGAGCATCAGCAGCGACTACTCGGGCTCCGCCGCGGTCAACTTCCCCTTCCCGGTGGCCCTGTACGGCAAGACGTACACGAAGGCCGTCGCGAACGTCGAGGGCTACCTCAGCTTCGAGACGTCCGTCAATGTGAGCGCCAACCGCACTCTGCCCTACACCGGGCTCCCCAACGGATCGCTCTTCCCCTTCTGGGACGACCTCCAGTTGGCCACCGGGCAAGGTGGCATCTACTGGTCGTCCCGGGGCACCGCCCCGCACCGTGAGGTGGTCGTGGAGTGGCGGAGGATGGTACCCAGCGCCGACCGCACCCAGCGGATGGACTTCTCCGCGGTGATCGGTGAGGACGGCACGTACTCCTTCCACTACGCCAACCTCACCGACGGCGCCAACGCCCACGGGTCCGGGGCCACCATCGGCGCCGAGAACGCCGACGGCACCGACGCCCTCACGTACGCGTACAACCAGGAGTCGGTGCAGGACGGCCTGGCCGTGGAGTTCCTGCCCACGCGCAGCGCCGCCCTGTCCGGCACGGTCACCGACGGCAACGACGGCAAGCCGCTCGCCGGTGCCACCGTCACCGTCGCCCGGGACGGCGAGACCGTCGCCACCGGGACGACGCAGTCGAACGGCACCTATCTGGTACAGACACCGGTGACGAAGGACAAGGCCGACTACGAGGTCACGGTCGACGCCCCGCACTACACGGCGCACCACCGCACCCTCTCCCTGGCGACCGGCTCCACGGAGCAGTTGTCGGCGAGCCTCGCGACGGGCAAGGTCTCCGTCACCCCGGCAACCGCGACGACCGTCATCGTCCCCGCCGACGAGAGCAGGCAGCGCACCGTAACCCTGGCCAACTCCGGCGCCGACAGCGGCTACACGGTCTCCGAGGCGGGCGGTGCCACGTGGTTCTCGGCCGCTCCCGCCGAGGGCCGCATCGCCAAGGGCGGGGAGCGCGCGGTCGTCCTGACCTTCGACGCGCACGGTGCGGCACCCGGCACGGTCCTGAAGGGCACCGTCGTCATCGCCTCCGACAGCGGCCGCTCCCCCGAGATCAGGATCCCGGTGACCGTGTCCGTGCCCGGCTACCGGACGGCGATCGACAGCGGCGCGGGCAAGGCGACCACCGACTCCGCCGGAGAGGTCTGGTCGCCGGACGTGAAGTACACGGCGGGGTCGTACGGGTTCATCGGCCAGTCCACGAAAGTGAAGACCACCAACGCCATCGAGGACACCGCCGACGACAAGCTCTTCCGCACGGCCCGGGAGGGCGCCGTCGAGTACCGCTTCGACAACGTGCCCGACGGCACGTACCAGATCGAGCTGGACTTCGCCGAGCTGGGCGGCACGGCCGCCGGGAAGCGCCTCACCGATGTGCTGGCGGAGGGTGCCGTGTACGTACCCGACCTGGACATCGTCCGTACCACCGGCGGCAGTTACCGAGCGCTGGCCAAGTCCTTCACGGTCCGGGTCACCGACGGTCAGCTGAACGTCCGGCTGGTCGCGACCGGCGCGGAGAAGACGCTCGTCAACGCCGTGCGCGTCACCCAGCGACCCGACCTGAGCAGCTGACCACGTGAGGAGAGCGACAGACGTGAACAGAGACAGATCCCGGTGGCGGGGGCTGCTCGTCACCGCGCTGGCCACAGCGCTGGGGGCGACCTTCCTCGGCACGCTCCCGGCCACCGCTGCCGATCCGGAGCCGACCGTCCCGACAGCCCTGCGGAGCAAGGCGGACGGTGCGCTGCTCCAGGACCTCACGCAGCACGACAAGGTCTCGTTCTGGGTGCAGCTCGACTCGCAGGCCGACACCGCGGCCGCGAAGAAGGCGGGCACCAAGGCGGAGCGGGGCCGCGCGGTCCTGAAGTCGAAGACCGCGTACGCAAAGAGCTCACAGAAGGGGCTCATCGAGCTGCTGAAGCGGGCGGGCGCCTCCTACGAGTCGTACTGGATCAGCAACACCGTCAAGGTCACCGGCGACAAGAGCCTGGCCGCGAAGATCGCCGCCCGCTCGGACGTCGCCTCGATCGAGGCCGATGATCCGGTGCCACTCCCCCCGGCCGCCAACGGCACCAATGAGGCCAAGGTCGACGGCATCGAATGGAACATCGACCGCGTCAACGCGCCCAAGGTCTGGGACGAGTTCGGGGTGCGGGGCGACGGCGTCGTCATCGGCAGCATCGACACCGGCGTCGACTACCGGCACCCGGCCCTCGCCTCCGCGTACCGGGGCATGAAGGCCGATGGCACGTACGACCACTCCTACGACTGGTTCGACGCGACCCACACCTGTGGCACGGCGGCGCCCTGTGACGACCAGGGCCACGGCACCCACACGATGGGCACCATGGTCGGTGACGACGGCGCGGGCAACGCGATCGGTGTCGCGCCGGGCGCCCGCTGGATCGCCGCCAAGGCATGCACCACCGTGGACTGCACCCGCGGGGCGCTGCTCGACGCCGGGCAGTGGATGCTCGCGCCGACCGACGCCGACGGGGAGAACCCGCGGCCCGATCTCGCCCCCGACATCATCAACAACTCGTGGGGGTCGTTCAGCCTGGACACCTGGTACCAGGCGATGGTCCAGTCGTGGCGGGACGCCGGTATCTTCCCGGCGTTCTCCAACGGCAACAACGGCCCGTACTGCGACACGGCGGGCTCCCCGGGCGCTTACACCAACACGTACTCCTCGGGCGCCTTCGACAGCACGGGCAAGATCGCGTCCTTCTCCTCACGCGGTCCCGGCGTCGACGGGACGGTCAAGCCCAACATCTCCGCGCCCGGTGTGAACATCCGCTCGGCGGCTCCCGGTGGGGGTTACGCCGCCAAGTCGGGTACGTCGATGGCCTCACCGCACACCGCCGCCACGGTCGCCCTCCTCTGGTCGGCGGCCCCGGCGCTGCGCGGTGACGTCGCCGCCACCGAGGCGGTGCTGAACGGGTCCGCGACCGACGTGGACGACACCACCTGCGGCGGCACCGCGGACTTCAACAACGTGTACGGCGAAGGCCGGCTCGACGCGTACAAGGCCGTCGAGGCGGCACCGCACGAGCACGTCGGCGCCCTCACCGGCACGGTCACGGCGGGCGGTGACCCCGTCGCCGACGCCGAGGTCGCGCTGACGGGCCCCGCGCGCGCCACCCTCACCACGCGGAAGGACGGCACCTACGCGTTCCCGCGTCTGGTGTCGGGCGACTACACGGTGGCCGTGACGAAGTTCGGTTACGTCACCGACACCGCCACGCTCACCGTCACGGACGGCGGCTCCACCGTCCACGACACCGCGTTCGCCGACGCCCCCACCGGCACCCTGACCGGCACGGTGCGCAGCGACTCCGGCACCGAGGCGGACGTCGCGATCAAGGTGCAGGGCACCCCGGTGCGGGCCACGACCGCGTCCGACGGCACGTACAAGCTGACGCTGCCCGTGGGCAGTTACCGCATCAGTCTCACCCCCCTCAACCACTGTGCGGCCGCCGTCGGGATCGTCGCGGACGTGGCGACGGGCTCCGTCACCAAGAACGTGACCCTCACCTCGCGCACCGACGCCTTCGGCACCACCTGCCGTCAGGTGTCGGCGCAGTTCCCGACCGGTGACAGCAAACTGAACATCGGGGGCCCGACGACGTCGTACGCGAATGTCACCCTGCCGTTCCCGGTCGCCCTGTACGGCCACACGTACGACAAGGGCGCGGTCACCCGCAACGGGCAGCTGATCTTCGGGTACCTCGCGATCGTGGACAACGGCCCGCTGCCGTCCACGACACCCGCCAACGGCGCGCTCTCCCCGTTCTGGGACGACCTCGCCATGGACGCCTCGTCCGGCGTCTACACGTCGGTGCGCGGCACCGCCCCGCACCGGGAGTACGTGGTCGAGTGGCGGAACATGATGATCGCCCGGGACACCTCGCAGCGCGTGGGCTTCGCGGCCGTGCTGAGCGAGGACGGCACCTACACCTTCCAGTACCAGGGCATCGACCCGAGCGAGAAGGGATTCGAGCAGGGCAAGGGCGCGACCATCGGCGCCGAGAACCACGACGGCACCGACGCGCTGCAGTACTCGTACAACGAGGTGTCACTGCGCGACGGCATGGCGATCCGGTTCCGGCCGGAGGGCCACGCGGTCGTCTCCGGCACGGTGACCGACGCGAACGACGGCGAGCCGGTCGCCGGTGCGACCGTCACCGTCACCCGTGGCACCACGACCGTCGGGACCGCCACCACGCGGGCGGACGGCGCCTATCTGGCGCAGATCCCGGTGACCGCCACCGCCGACCACAAGGTCACGATCGCGGCGCCGGACTACGCCACCGCGAGCCGTACCGCCGCGCTGGGCAGCCTGTCCGCGCTGCGCACCGAGACCGCGCTGACCACCGGCGCGGTGCGGGCCGACAACAAGGACGGCTGGCAGCTGACCGTCCCGGCCGGTGAGCAGCGCGAACGCACCCTGACGCTCACCAACGACGGCTCGGCCGCCGCGTACACCGTCGCCGAGAAGTCCGGCGCCTCCTGGCTGAAGATCGCCCCGGCCTCGGGCACGCTCGCGGCGGGCGGCCGGCAGGCGGTGACGCTCACCTTCGACACGACGGCGGCGACACCGGGGGCGGTGTACACCGGCACGCTGGTGATCACCTCGAAGAGCGCCCGGACACCGTCGCTCTCGCTGCCGCTGAGGCTGGTGGTCCCGGCCTATCAGCAGGGCGTCGACGTCGGCGCGGACTTCGCGTCGCGGGACGCGCTCGGCGACGCGTGGGGCGCGGACCGCGCCTACGCGAAGGGCACGTTCGGATTCACCGGAAAGGACACCGCGCCGACCTACACGCGCAAGGACATCGCCGGTGCCGGCGACTCCCCCGCGCAGCAGCTGCTGCGCTCGGGGCGTGAGGGTGTCGCCGAATACCGCTTCGACAACGTCCCGTCCGGCGTCTACCAGGTGGAGCTGGGCTTCGCCGAGGCGGCCGGGACGAAGCCGGGCGCGCGCGTATTCGATGTGCTCGCCGAAGGGGCGGAGAAGGTGCCGGACGTCGATGTGAGGCTGGAATCGGGTGGTGCCCGCACCGCTCTGTTCAAGACGTTCACGGTCGAGGTGACGGATGGTCAGCTCAATGTCGCCTTCAAGGCGATCACCGGCAAGACGCTGGTCAACTCGGTCCGGGTGACCCAGCGTCCGGACCTGAAGGGCTGAATCTCGGCACACGCGTACACCGGCGGGCCCGTTCCGGAGATCGCTCCGGGGCGGGCCCGCCGCGCTCTTGCCCGGGTTGACCCCGGCCCGTACCTTACTCTGAAGTAAGTTTACTTCAGAGTAAGGAGATTGAGTTGACCGCCTATCAGACCCTCCTGGTCGGCACCGACGGATCGGAATCGTCGTACGCGGCCGTCGAGGCCGCCGCGCGCCTCGCCGCCGTGTGCGGCGCCGAGCTCGTCATCACCTGCGCGTACGCCCCCATGCGCGGCCCGGAACTCGCCGCGGCACAGGACCAGTTGGGCGCCGAGGCGTACCAGGTGGTGGGCTCGGCGCCCGCCGAGGAGACCCTGAGAACCGCGAGAGACCGCGCGCGCCTCCAGGGCGCGTCACAGGTGCGCACGGTCGCCGTGGAGGGGGAGCCGGTTCCCTCACTCGTGCGGACGGCCCGGAAGTGCTCGGCCGACCTCCTGGTGGTCGGCAACCGGGGGCTGCGGTCGCTGGCCGGGCGGCTCCTCGGCTCCGTACCGGCCGACGTCGCCAGGAAGGCCGGCCTCGACGTCCTGATCGTGCACACCACGTGAGCGGGGAGCCGGAGTCCGTCGAGGAGGTGCTGCTCGGCGGGGGCCGGGTCTGGACGCGGCGGGACGTGGCCGCGCGCGCCGGGGTGGAGTTCGAGCGTGCCGTACGGGTGTGGCGGGCGCTCGGGTTCCCGGCGGTGGACGACGACGCCAGGGTGTTCACCGACGCCGACGTGGAGGCCCTGCGCGCGGGGGAACGCCTCATCGCGGCCGGGCTGATCACCGAGCACAGCGAGGCGCTGATGGCCCGGGCCCTCGGCCACCATCTCTCCCGGCTCGCCGACTGGCAGGTGGACACCCTGCGGGACTGGATGGGACTGGCCGGGGACACCGCGCCCGGCCGGGAAGCCCTCCTGGCACACATGGCGGCACTGCTGCCGGAGATCGAGCGCCTTCAGCGGTACGTCTGGCGCCGCCATCTCGTCGCGCACGCCGGGCACTTGCTGACCGAGGAGCGGGAGGACGGCTCCGTGGCCGGGGACGGCGCGCATGTCCGGGAGCGCGCGGTCGGGTTCACCGACATGGTGGGCTACACCCGGATGACCCGTGGCCTGGACGGCGCCGAACTGGTGGGTGTGCTCGACCGGTTCGAGACCGTGACCGGCGATGTGGTGGCCGAGGGCCGGGGCCAGGTGGTGAAGACCATCGGCGACGAGGTGCTCTTCGTCTGCGAGTCCGCGGCCGACGCCGCCGGGATCGGCCTCGAACTGTCGGCCCGGGCCCAGGCCGACCCGAAGCTGCCGCAGGTGCGGACCGGGCTCGCCCACGGCCCCGTGATCGGCCGCTTCGGTGACGTCTACGGGGCGGCGGTCAACGTCGCGGCCCGGCTCACGGCGGTGGCCCGCCCCGCGTCCGTTCTGGTCAACACCGCGCTCGCCGGGGAGCTGGCGGGGATGGCGGCGTACACGCTGAGGCCGCTGCGTCCGGTGTCGGTGCGCGGCTACAGCAGGCTGCGACCGGTGCTGCTGCGGAGGGGGAGGTCCGGCTCCTGACCCGGCACGAGGTGGCCGGGGGCGCGTGCCGGTGGCGGGTGGAGCGGCCGGCACGGCGTACAAAAACAAGAAGCAGGGAGAACCCTCTCCCTGCCGTACCCAACTTATAGCGCACCGGGGGGCTTGCGGCAAGGGCCGGGGGGTGCCGCAGAATCATCGGCCTGACCACCCCGACCTGCGGAAATGAGGACGCTGCGTGCGCGAGCGGTACGTGTGGGATCTGAACGAGGCCGACGGGGCGCCGGTCGCGGCCGTCGGTGGCAAGGGCGCACACCTGGCCACGCTGTCGCGGATCGAGGGCGTCCGGGTGCCGGGCGGGTTCTGCGTCACGACGGACGCCTTCCGGCGCGTCGTGGCCTCGGAACCGGCGGTCGCCGAACAGCTCGGCCGACTGGCGGGCGTGGATGCGGACGACCGGGACGCCGTGCGCACCCTGAGCGCGGAGCTCCGGCGGACCGTCGAGAGCCTGGCCCTGCCGGACGACCTGGTGGCGGAGGTGACCGGCGCACTCGCCCGGCACGGCGAGGACGCCGCGTACGCCGTACGGTCCAGCGCCACGGCGGAGGATCTGCCGACGGCCTCCTTCGCGGGCCAGCAGGACTCGTATCTGAACGTCGTGGGTCCGGCGGCGGTGCTCCGGCACATCGGCCGGTGCTGGGCTTCGCTGTTCACCGAGCGGGCCGTGACGTACCGGCGGCGGGGCGGCATCGACCACCGCACCGTGCACATGGCCGTCGTCGTGCAGCGGATGGTGTTCCCGCGGGCGTCGGGCATCCTCTTCACGGCCGACCCGGTAACGGGCAACCGTAAGGACGCCACGGTGGACGCCGGCTTCGGGCTGGGCGAGGCCCTGGTCTCCGGTCTGGTGAACCCGGACGTCTTCACCGTGCGCGACGGCGAGATCACCACCAGGTCGATCGCCGCCAAGGAACGTGCGGTCGAGCCCCTGGAAGGCGGGGGCACCCGGGAGGTGGCGGTCGACGCGCGGCGGCGGGAGGAACCGGCGCTGACGGACGAGCAGGTCCTCGGGCTCGTACGGCTCGGGCGGCGGATCGAGGCCCACTTCGGCCGCCCGCAGGACATCGAGTGGTGTCTGTCCGACGACGGTTTCCGGATCGTCCAGAGCCGGCCGGTCACGACGCTGTTCCCCGTCCCGGAGGTGGACGACGGCGAGAACCACGTGTACGTCTCCGTCGGGCACCAGCAGATGATGACCGACGCGATGAAGCCCCTGGGGCTCTCGATGTGGCGGCTGACCGCCATGGCTCCGATGCTGGAGGCCGGCGGGCGGCTGTTCGTGGACGTCACCCGGCGCCTCGGCCCGCCCTCCGCCCGGGCCGGGCTCCTGGACCTGATGGGCAAGGGCGACCCCCTGGTCAGGGACGCCCTGGAGACCGTCCTCGCCCACCCCGGCTTCGTCCCGACGCTCCCGGACCCGGCGCCCGCCGCGCCGCCGACCGGTGGCGCGCCCGAGCCGATCGCGACCGACCGGGCCGTCGTCGCCGGGCTGATCGCCCGCAGCGAGGCGTCCGTCGCCGCCCTGGCGCGCGACATCCGGGCGCACTCGGGGTCGGCCCTGTTCGACTTCCTGCCGACGGCCTTCGAGGAGCACAAGCGGGTGCTCGGCGACCCCGTGAGCATCCAGGCGATCATGGCGGGCATGGAGTCCACCTGGTGGCTCAACGAAAAGCTCCTCGACTGGCTCGGCGAGAAGAACGCGGCCGACACGCTCACCCTCTCCGCCCCCGACAACGTCACCTCGGAGATGGGCCTCGCGCTCCTCGACGTCGCCGACGCGATCCGCCCGCACCCGGAGGCGGTGGCCTATCTGCGGGGCGTCGGGGACGACGACGGCTTCCTGGACGGCCTGGGGAAGGTCGCGGGCGGCGCGGAGGCGCGCGAGGCCATCGAGGCGTACCTCGACCGGTACGGCATGCGGTGCGTCGGCGAGATCGACATCACCCGGCCGCGCTGGAGCGAGCGTCCCACCGCGCTCGTGCCGGTGATCCTGGACAACGTACGGCTCTTCGGGCCGGGCGCGGCCGCGCGGCGCTTCGAGGAGGGGCGGCAGAAGGCCCTGGCGAAGGAGCGGGATGTGCTCGCACGGCTGCGGGCACTTCCGGACGGGGACCGGAAGGCCGACGAGACCAAGGCGATGATCGACCGGGTCCGCACCTTCATCGGCTACCGCGAGTACCCGAAGTACGGGATCATCCAGCGCTACTTCGTTTACAAGCAGGCTCTCGTGCGGGAGGCCGACCGCCTGATCGACGCCGGGGTGATGGCCGACCGGGAGGACGCCTTCCACCTCACCCTGGAGGAGTTCGGTGACGCCGTCCGCTCCGGCGTGGTGGACCGGGAGCTGATCCGGCGCCGCAAGGAGGAGTTCCGGGCGTACAGCGCGCTCACCCCGCCCCGGGTGCTCACCTCGGACGGCGAGGCGGTGAACGGGGCGTACCGGCGCGACGACGTGCCGGAGGGCGCGCTGAACGGGCTGCCGGTCTCCGCCGGGACCGTCGAGGGAAGGGCCCGGATGATCCTGGATGTGGCCGAGGCGGACCTGGAGGCGGGCGACATCCTGGTCACCACCTTCACGGACCCCAGCTGGTCACCGCTGTTCGTCGGGATCGCGGGCCTCGTGACCGAGGTGGGCGGGCTGATGACGCACGGCGCGGTGATCGCCCGGGAGTACGGTCTTCCGGCCGTCGTGGGCGTCGAGCACGCCACGCGGCGCATCCGGGACGGGCAGCGCATCCGCGTCCACGGCACCGACGGGTACATCGAGCTGTTGTCCTGACGGCGGGGCGGTGGGTGGCCGGTTCCGTACCCTGGACGCATGCGCATGCGCCCCACTCTGAGCTGGACCCCCACCGCTGGGCTGCCCCCGGCCACCACCGACCTGGACCCCGTGGTCGAAGCGCTCGGCCGGGGTGGTGTGCTGGTGCTGAGCGGGGCGGGTATCTCGACGGAGTCCGGCATCCCCGACTACCGGGGCGAGGGCGGCAGCCTGAGCCGACACACGCCGATGACATACCAGGACTTCACGTCGGGCCCCCGGCCCCGGCAGCGGTACTGGGCGCGCAGCCACCTCGGCTGGAAGACGTTCCGGCGGGCCCTTCCGAACGCCGGTCACCGGGCGGTGGCCGCGTTCGGGCGCGGCGGTGCGCTGTCCGGGGTGATCACCCAGAACGTCGACGGGCTGCATCAGGCCGCCGGCAGCGAGGACGTGGTGGAGCTGCACGGGGGCCTGGACCGGGTCGTCTGTCTGAACTGCGGCACGTTCGTCGCACGGGGCGAGGTCGCGCGGCGGCTCGAGGAGGCGAACCCCGGGTTCCAGCCGGTGGCGGCCGGGGTCAATCCGGACGGCGACGCCGATCTCACGGACGAGCAGGTCGGGGACTTCCGGGTGGTGCCGTGCGAGGTCTGCGGCGGCATCCTCAAGCCGGACGTGGTGTTCTTCGGCGAGTCGGTGCCCCCGGCGCGGGTCGAGCACTGCCGCGAGCTGGTCCGTACGGCGTCCTCGCTGCTCGTTCTGGGGTCCTCGCTGACGGTGATGTCCGGGCTCCGGTTCGTCCGGCAGGCGGCGCAGGCCGGGAAGCCGGTGCTCATCGTCAACCGGGAGCCGACCCGGGGCGATGCTCAGGCCGTCGCGCGGATCGGGCTGCCGCTGGGGGCGGCCCTGGGGACGGTGGCGGACCGGCTGGGGATACGCGTAGAGGATTAGGCGCTCAGCTGTTCCCGTACCCACGCCGGGTCCGGGTTGGTGTGGGGCTGTCCCGCCACGAAGACGGTGGGCACGGTCTCATTGCCGTCGTTGACCGCCCGCACCGTGGCGGCGGCCTCCGGGTCGCGCCAGATGTCGACCCAGTGCAGCCTGCGGGCCTGCCGCCGCAGCCGGAAGCGCAGCCGCAGGCAGTACGTGCAGCCCGGCCGCCAGAAGACGATGGGACGGCCGTCGGCCGCGCTGCGGCGCCGGGCCTCCGCCGCGCTGACCGACCTCGGGAAGACCAGGGGCGAGTTCAGGCCCGCGAGCAGCGCGAAGCCCACCAGGAGGACGACGCCTTGGCCGGTGCTCCCCCGGGCGATCAGTCCGGCGGCGATGAGCGCTCCGGAGGCGAGGAAGAGGATCGGCAGGAGCCAGGCACGCGTCATGGCGCCCCAGGCTACCGACGCGCCGGTACGGCCCGGACGCCGGGCCGCCGCAGCTGCCACCACCGGCGCGGACGCCCGTCCGGATCGTCCCGCTCTGCGTCCGGCAGCGGAGGGTCCACGTAGGTCCGTGCGGTGAGCTCCGCCGCCACGCCTACGCGGCCGGGGTGGACGCAGACCGGGGTCCGGGTGTCCACGGTGTACCGGAAGCCGTCCGCCGCGTCGAACGGCCAGTCCCGGCTGGGCCGGTCCGCGACGAGGAAGCCGGAGCGCGGCAGCCGCAGCGCGGGGCAGAACCAGCAGCACGGGTAGTCCGACTCCGGGTCGATGAAGGGTGCCCCGGTGAAGGATGCACCGCTGGAGGGTGCCTCGGCCTCGTCGTCCATAACCCCAGGAAGGTAGCGCACCGCGCCCCCGCGCCGCTCAGCCGGCGGTGGGCCGCCAGTCGTCCGGCCAGGGCACGGCACGGGCGGCGGCCCCCGGCACGCCGAGGCTGGCCCGGGCGCGGTCGACGTAGCGGTCGCGTGCCTGCCGGAACTGCCGGTACGCCTGGTCCCAGTCCTGCTCGGCCGAGGTCTCGACGCCCCGGGCCAGGGCCTCAAGGCGCCACAGGCAGTGGTCCACGGACTTGGACGCGGTGTTCGCCTCCGTGTCGCCGAGCAGGCCGAGCGTTTCGGAGAGCGCGGAGCGCAGCGATTCCAGCCGTCCGACCTCGGACAGGACCTCGGGCGTCGCCTCCACGGGGATGGGGCCGGTCGTGAGTCCGCGACCGGCGGCGAGCATCTGGTAGCGGGCGGCCAGTTCCTTGACCGCGTGCGCGTAATCGGCGTAGGCGGTGAGGCGGCGTTCGTCCCACCGCACGGCCTGCTGCCTGCGCCATCTCGTACGCTCGTGGGCGCTGGTCACCAGGAACGAGGTGACGGCCCCCAGGGCGACGCCGGCGAGCGGCAGTATCTGTGCGGTCAGACTCACGAAGGCCCCCCGGTCGGTCGTGTTGCGCGCCGGAGAAACCATATCGGCACCGCGCCGCCCGCCGAGCGGTGAGTAATGCCGTGCGGCGACCGGCCGCCTGCGGGAACACTGTGCCGATGAACTCCCTGCGTGCTCTCGCCCATGTCGCGGCGCTGTCCTCGGGCCCGGCGGCGGACCCGGCTCTGCGTGTGACCCTCAACTTCCACCCGGACCGTCTGCTGGACGGCAGGCCCCTGCTGGAGGCGATGGCCGAAACCGGCGTCTACTCCTCGCAGTTCGTGACCGGCACGAGCAACGGCGGTCTCACGGCCCGTCCGGGCGGCGACCGGTGGCGCTGGGAGAGCAGGATCTTCGGCGGCGCCTATGACAGCGCCCCGGCCGGGGAGCGGCCGGTCTACGGGGCGTTGAACTTCCGCCGGTACGCGGTCGGCGGAGCGCCGAGGTTCGGCTCGGCGCATTTCCGGCTGGGCGCCGGGGCGTTGGAGCGTACGACCTTCTGCTACCCGGACAGCTTCTTCGAGCCCACGGACTTCGGGGTCGCCGCGCGCATGGGCCTGATCGCCCTCGCGCGCGCCGATGAGCAGGACGTGCTGGACGACTACATCGAGGCGCAGGTGCACGGGCCGGTCCGCCCGGACGCCCATGTGGAGGCGCTGGTCCTGGACCCCTGCTACCGGGGCACCGACGTGGAGGCGGCCGCCGGGCTGCTGGGCTGTGCGGTGGAGTGGCACCCCGGGTTCCGCCTGACGGTGGACGAGTTGCGCCGCCATCCCGGTTACCGGGGGCAGGAGTACGTGGACCTGGGCGCGGCCATCGCCGTGGACGGTGTGCTCGACCCCCGTGTCGTCGGGGACGCGGCGCGCACGGGGCGTTTCGAGCCGCAGGCGGTCAAGAAGGTGTGGCACTGCCTGGCACGCTTCGGCTTCGCGCACGAGGACCGGAGCGCGGCGGGCACCGGATCGCCGTGCGAGCCGGTGCGGGCGGGAAAGGACGGATGACCGGGGGGCCTGCCGTGCGGGGCTGGGTGTCCACATCCGCAGGGCGGCCGCCCCGGCCATGGGGAACGTGTGCCCCGTAGCGCCGCTGTCAATGGTGGCGCGGGAATTCTTCTTCGGCCGAAAACGGTGGGAATGGTCTGCGTATGACGGGGAATCCGATGATCGTCGTGATCGACACCCCTGCCCCGGCCATCCATCGGCTCGGGAGGGTCAGTTCAGTTGAGGAGAGATTGGCTGTGCTGCTTCCCACGCCCGCAGACCTGCGTGCCGCACTGTCCCGATACGCCGACGCGGTGATCGAGGACGAGCGCCGTTCCACCCCGGACACCATCCGGCAGCGGGAGGACACCGCGTACACCCTGTGCGTCATGACGGGCGTCAGTGACGTGCGCGAGGCCCTGAGCACGGCTGACGCCCTGCTGAGCGGCGGTGCCCTCGCGGCGGAGGCCGACCGGCCCGACCACTCGGACGCCGTTCCCGTCTGAGGCGCGCCCCGCGCGAGTGGCCGGCCGCCGGCGTCCCGGAGATCCGGGGCGCCGGCGGCCGGTGTGACGGCCGGCGCCGTCTGGAGCGTCAGGCCCCCGGGAGTTGCGGCCACACCGGAGGGGTGTGGTCCGCGTCATGTCCCTCACGTTGCCCCGGTGCCTCCGCCCATGCTTCCGGGGTATGGGAGCCGGGCCGCCGGGTACCCGGGGTTCCTCCCGCCGCATACGAGGCCAGCGTGGTCTGCCGCGGCCGACCCGATGGAGGACGCGGTACCGGATGACGTTGGTGCACGGCATATACGCGGCTGCGGGGATCGGCATCCTGATGGCCGCCGTCCTCCCCCCGCTGGTCCGCAGGCGTCCGTTCTCCATGCCCATGGTGTTCCTGGTGGCGGGTGCGGCGATCGCCCTGCTGCCGCTCGGCGTGCCCGTCGTGGACCCCGTGCGGGACCGGGTGTGGGTCGAGCATGTGACGGAAGTCTGCGTGATCGTCTCGCTGATGGGGGCCGGTCTCGCCATCGACCGGCCCTTCGGATGGCGTAGCTGGGCGGGGGCCTGGCGCTTCCTGGGGCTCGCCCTGCCGCTCACCGTCGGCGGTGTGGCGCTGCTCGGCGTGTGGCTCATGGGCTGGCCTCCGTCGGTGGCCCTGCTGCTGGCCGGTGCGCTGGCGCCGACCGATCCGGTGCTGGCGGCGGAGGTGCGGGTCGGGGAGCCGACGAGCGGGGACGACGCGGAGGACGAGGAGGAGGTGCGGTTCA
This sequence comes from Streptomyces sp. CB01249, assembly GCF_001905735.1. Classification (GTDB taxonomy): domain Bacteria; phylum Actinomycetota; class Actinomycetes; order Streptomycetales; family Streptomycetaceae; genus Streptomyces. Next base: position 1,689,501 of record NZ_LISW01000001.1, on the reverse strand, counting down.
CGCTGACCTCGGAGGCCGGTCTCAACGACGGGCTCGCGATGCCGTTCGTGCTGGCCTCCGTGGCGCTGGCGGCGACGGCGGGCGGCGGCTGGTCGGCGGGGTGGATCGGCCACTGGCTGCTGGCCGATGTGCTGGTGCGGGCGGCGGTCGGACTGGCCGCCGGGGTGGCCGTGGGACGACTGCTGGGCCGGCTGTTCTTCCGCTCCCGGCACCTGCGCCTCTCGCAGCAGATGGAGGGCTTCACCGCGCTCGGCGCCACGTTCACCGCGTACGGACTGACCGAATTGCTCCATGGATACGGGTTCCTCGCGGTGTTCGTCGCGGCGTGCACGATACGGGCCGCCGAGCGCAGCCACGGCTACCACCAGGTGTTGCACGGGTTCAGCGAACAGATCGAGCGTCTGCTGACCGCCGTGCTGCTGTTCCTGCTGGGCGGCTATCTGGTCGCCGACGGGCTGGCGGACCTCCCGTGGCAAGGGGCGCTCCTCGGTCTCGCCCTGATCCTGGTGATCCGCCCGGCCGCCGGCGCCGCCGCCCAGCTGGGCTTCCCGGCCGGGCCGCGCGAGCGGGCGGTCACGGCCCTGTTCGGCATCCGGGGCATCGGCTCGCTCTTCTACCTGGCGTACGCGCTCGGCGAAGGCCCGTTCACGCGGTACGCCGACGAGCTGTGGGCGGTCACGGCGTTCACGGTTCTCGTCTCCGTGCTCCTGCACGGCGCCACGGCGACCCCGGTGATCCGGCGCCTGGACCGGCAGCGGGAGCGCGCCTACTGAGGCGCGCGGCCCGGGCGGACGGTCTCCACCATCTCGACCGGGTTGATGGGTTCCACCAGCTCCGCCGTCGCGGCGGCCACGAAGTGCGCGGGCGGCTCGCCGTCCAGCAGGGTGCGCGCGTAATTCGCGGCTGCCGAGGGCGACATGCCCGGCAGCTTCCGGCGCAGCATCCGCATCGCGTGCAGCCGTCCGTGCTCGGCGGCGGCCGCCCGTACGACGTCGTGGAGGTCGTCCACCGCCGTCCGTACGGGCAGGCCACGGATCCGGCCGCGATAGTCGTCCTGCCACGCGCCGGACACCGCCGAGACGACGCCGATCCGGTGCAGGCCCCCGTCGACGCGGTCGACCAGATACGGCCCGTTGCCCAGCAGCATGTCCCTGAAGGATTCGGTCCGCAGGTATTCCACGGACTGCCAGTGCACGATCCACACCAGCTCGTGTTCCTCGACGTCCGCCACGGCCACGGCCGGCTGTTCCACGCCCTTGGCCAGCCACTCGCGGTGCTCGCGCTCCAACTGCTCCTCGACGAGGCGCACCGCCTCTTCCCGCTCGATCACCCCCGGAGGCTCCCGTACGGCCGGGCGTGCCGTCTACTCCGTCCGCAGAGCCACCGCCGTACGGGCCCTGGCGGCCCAGCCCGCGGGCAGCAGGGCGCCCAGGGTGGCGATCACGAGGCCGCCGAGGACGAGCGGGAGCAGCCCGGCCGAGGGGTAGACCGCGAGGACGGATTCGGGGAGGCGCAGTCCCACGCTCCCGCCCATCGCGGGGAGAACGCGGTGGTGCAGGGCCACGCCGAGCGGTACGCCGAGAGCGCCCGCCGCAAGGCCCGTGACGGCGACTGAGGTGAGGACCATGGCGACGGTCTGGCGGGGCGTCATGCCGAGGGCCTTGTGGATGCCGATCTCCCGGACGCGCTCGCGGGTGTCCAGCAGCACCCCGTTGAGCACGCCGAGCCCGGCGACGGCGACGAGCATCAGGGTGAGGATCGCGGAGAGGGCGTTGAGCGTGGCGACCATGTCGCCGCCCGCGCCGAGCCCGCCCGCCCTGGCCGTGGCGCCCAGCGGCTCCAGGGCCTTGTTGAGCGCGTCGACGTAGGTGTGGACGTCGGTGCCCCGGGCGACCGCGATGTGGTGGCTGGTCTCCGTCAGGTCCGGGTGGGCCGCCCTGAGCGTCGCGGCATCGGTGAAGACCTGCATGCCGTCGTTGCGCGGGTCCAGGACCTCGCCGACGATCCGTAGGGTGACGGGCGCACCCAGGCCGCCCAGGGTGAGGGTGTCGCCGATGCGGGTGCCGGTGGCGGTGAGGAACGGGGACGGGACGGCGGCCTCGCCGGGCCGGGCGATCCAGCGGCCGGCGACCATGGTGTAGCCGCCCCAGGAGGCGTCGCCGGTGAAGGCGACGACGTCGGTGGTGCCGGGGAGCCCGTCCACCGTGGCGCGGACCGTGGAGGCGCTGTAGTACTTCCCGGTGCCCCGGGCCGCCTTGACGGCCGCCGCGACGGCCGCCGGGTCCGCCTCGGTGCGCTGCGCGGGGCGTTCGGCGCCCGGGGGCCCGAAGTCCGGCAGCGGCGCGGGCACGACGACGTCGGCGGCGTCGTGCGCCTTGGCCTTCATCACCTCGCCGAGCGAGGCGGCCATCCCCACGGTGAACGTGACGGCGACGGTGCCGAACAGGACCGCGGTGCCCATGGCCAGCGCGCGGGCGGGCCGGGCGAACGGCCGGACCAGGCCGAGCGCGACGGGCTGCGGCAGCGGCAGGCGTCCGGCGATGCGGGCCGCCCTCCGCCCGCGCGCGCCCGACGCGGTGCGGCCCACGGCGAGCGCGTCGACGGTGCGCAGCCGTCCCGCCCGCCAGGCGGCGGCCCACGCGGTCGCCGACACGAGGCCCAGCGCCCCGGCAACCACCGCAGCGTCGACCCAGGGCGCGACGGCCAGGGACGAGGCGCCGTACGCCTCTTCGGTCTCGGCCATCACGGGGACGGCGAGCAGGTGTCCCGCGACGATGCCGAGGACGGTCCCGGCGGTCGCGGGGATCAGCGCCTGGCCCACGTACGCCCGGACGACCTGGGCGGGGGTGAAGCCGACGGCCTTGAGGATGCCGATGCGGCGTGTCCCCGTACCGACGGCGGAGGCGACGACGTTGCCGACGGTGAGGACCGACATGACCAGGCCCAGGGCGCCGAACGCGAAGAGGAAGGGGACGTACAGGGCGGTGTCCTGCTCGGCGTTCCTCCTGACGGTCAGCCAGGACTGCTCGCCGGTGGCGGCCCCGGCGGGCAGGGACGCCTTCACGCTCCTGGCGCCTGCGGAGATCCGCGCGGCGGTGTCCGCCTCGGTGAAGCGGTAGAGCATCTGGAAGCCACCGGCGCCTTGCGGGGTCAGGGCCGTCATCTGGGCGGGGACCACCCAGGCGTCGGAGGTGCCGGTGACCGAGCGGGCGACACCGACGACGGTCAGGGCGGGATCGCCGGTCAGTCCGGTGAAGCGGATCTCCTTGCCCAGGACGGGGAAGAGGGAGGAGCCGGCGGAGAGGACGATCTCGCCGGGGCGCGCAGCCCAGCGGCCTTCGGTCAGGGCCACCCGGTCCACACCGCTGCCCGGGTCCGCCCGGCCCGTCACGGTGAGGGGCCAGCCGGGGCCGTACGCGTCGGCGCGCGGGGTGACCGTCGCCGTGCGGAAGGGGCCCACCGCCGCGCGTACGCCTTCGGTGTGCGCGGTCTCCGCCAGCCGCGCGGCGTCCACCTCCTCCGCGTCGAACCGCACGGACAGGTGGGCGCCGTGCTGCCGGGCGAACGCGTCGTCGAAGGGGGCGCCGGAGACCACGAGCAGCGATCCGGCGAGTACGGACGCGGCCACGGCCATCATCGCGGCGAGTCCGATGACCAGCGTCTGCACGCGGCGACGCGCCACTCCGGAGCGCACCACTCGGCCGAGGCCGCTCATCGGACGGCCTCCGGGGCGACGGCCTGCGACGGGAGGTCGTGGGTGATCCGGCCGTCGGCGATGCGGATGGTGCGGTGGGTGCAGGCACGGGCGAGCGCCAGGTCGTGGGTGACGAGGACGACGGTCTGGCCCTCGGCGTTGAGCTCGGTGAGCAGCCGGCTGACGTCCTGTCCGGCGGCGGTGTCCAGGGCTCCGGTCGGCTCGTCGGCCAGGAGCAGCGCCGGGCGGTTCATCAGGGCCCGGGCCACGGCGACGCGCTGGCGCTGGCCGCCGGAGAGACGGCCGGGGTAGGAGCGGGCGTGCCGGTCGATGCCGAGCCGTTGGAGGAGTCCGTCCGCCCGGCGGGCCGCCTCGCCCCGGGACAGGCCCGCGAGGCGGGCGGGCAGGGCGACGTTGTCGGTGACGGTCAGGTCGTCCAGCAGGTTGAAGAACTGGAAGACCATGCCGATCCGGGCACGTCGGTACAGCGCCGACGCGGCCTCGCCCAGCTGATCGACGCGCACACCGTCGACGGTGACCGACCCGGCGTCGGGGCGGTCGAGACCGGCGAGGAGGTTGAGGAGCGTCGACTTGCCGCTGCCGGAGGGGCCGAGGATCGCGACGGCCTCCCCCGGCAGCACGGTCAGCGACGCCTCGTGCAGGGCGGGCGGTCCGTCGTCGTAGCGGCGGCTCACCTCACGCAGCTCGATCAGCGGGGTGGTGCTCATGGCGGGCTCCTGGGTGATGTGCGGTCAGGTGGCGTGAACGCTAGGAGCGGACCGGCTCCGCGCGCGTCCGCCGCCCGGCCCCTTCGCCGTCCGGCGCCGGGATGAGCGGCGTGCCCGTCGTCCTTGCGATGTAGGCGGGCGGTGTACGCGCCGTCGCCGGAATGGGTACGGGGGCGGACTCCCCGGGGTCCGGGCCGCCGGGACAATGAAGCGGTGACGGATGTACGTACGAAGCTGGGCCGGTTGTGGGAGGTCGCGGTCCGGGCGGGGGGCCCACCGCCCCGGCCCACCGCGCGTGCCCGGCGGTTCGACGTGCTGGTGGCGCTGGTCCTGGGCGTCGCCACCGTGTACTACGGCGTGGACAACGCGAACAACGTGGTGGTGCGGGTCGTCGGCGGCACGGCCTATGCCCTGGAGCGCCCGTCCGGGACCGGTGGGATGGCCTTCATGGTGACGCTCGCGGCCGTGGCCTCGGGCGCCCTGGTGCTGCGCCGCCGCTTCCCGCTGGCCGTGCTGTGCGTGGTGACGGCCGCGACGCTGGCGACCCCGCAGAGCGTGATGCGCCTGACCTTCTACGCGTTCGTGATCGCGGTGTACAGCGCGGCCGTGTACAGCCCGCACCGGGTGGCGGCGCTCGTGGCGCTGCCGGTGTCGGTGGTGCTGGTCGGGACCTCCGGGAACTCGGTGACGCCGATCGTCCCCAACGAGTACATCGCGCTGCTGATCCTGATTCCGATGGCCGTGGCCGCCGTGGGTCTGCGGACCTGGAAGCTGCGGTCCGACGAGGGGCGGGCGCGGCTGTCCGTCCTGGAGCGCGAGCAGGAGGAGACGCTGCGCCGCGCCGTGGAGCAGGAACGGGCCAGGATCGCCCGCGAGTTGCACGACGTCGTCACGCACAACGTCAGCGTGATGATCATCCAGGCCGGTGCCGCCCGCACGATCATGAAGTCCTCGCCCGAGCTGGCCGGTGAGGCGCTGCTCGCCGTGGAGGCGGGCGGCCGGGCGGCGATGACCGAACTCCGCCATGTGGTGGGCCTGCTGACGGCGACCGCCGAGGACGGGGAGGCGGATTCCGGTGCGGTGGTCCCTCCGCCGCAGCCGGGACTCGACCAGCTGGAGGTGCTGGTGGGGCGGGTCCGGGACGCGGGCCTGCCGGTCGGCCTGACGGTGACGGGGCGGGCCCGTCCGCTGCCGCCCGGGATCGAACTCGCCGCGTACCGGGTCGTCCAGGAGGCCCTAACAAACACGGTGAAGCACGCGTCCGGCGCGTCGGCGGCCGTGTCCGTGGCATACGGGCCCCGCAGGCTGCGGGTGGAGGTCACCGACACCGGCGGGCGCCCGGGCGAGGGGGCCGGGAGCGGCCGGGGCCTGATCGGACTGCGTGAACGTCTGGCCGTGCACGACGGCACCCTGAGCACCGGGCCGCTGCCGGGCGGCGGTTACCGTGTGGAGGCCCTGATCCCCCTGGAGACGCCGTGACCGAGCCGCCGCGTGTACTCATCGCCGACGACCAGACCCTGGTACGCACCGGCTTCCGGCTGATCCTCGGCGCGGACGGCATCGAGGTCGTCGGCGAGGCCGTGAACGGGGCGGAGGCGGTCGACGCGGTGCGCCGCACCCGGCCGGACGTGGTGCTGATGGATGTCCGGATGCCCGAGATGGACGGCCTGGAGGCCACCCGGCGCATCCTCACCGGGGCCGCCGGCCAGCCCCGCGTCATCATCCTGACCACCTTCGACCTGGACCGCTATGTGTACGCGGCCCTGTCGGCCGGGGCCAGCGGCTTCCTGCTCAAGGACGTGACGCCCGAGCAGCTGACGGCGGCGGTGCGCACCGTGCGTACCGGTGACGCCCTCCTGGCCCCCGCCATCACCCGCCGCCTCGTTGAGCGGTTCACCCGGCGCGGCGGCGACACGGCCGCCTTGCACCGCGACCTCGCCGCGCTCACCCCGCGCGAACTGGAGGTCCTGGGCCTGCTCGCCCGGGGCCTGAGCAACGCGGAACTCGCGGCGCGCCTCCATCTGGCCGAGACGACCGTGAAGACGCACGTCGCCCGCATCCTCGCCAAGCTGGGCCTGCGCGACCGGGTGCAGGCGGTCATCGTCGCGTACGAGACGGGGCTGATCAGCGTGGGCGAACAGGACGGGGACCGGAACGAGGGCCAGGACGGAGATCCGGCTTAGGTCCAGGCGACGGCCACGTACTCCGGGATCAGCCCGGCTTCGGACACGATCACGCGGTCGAGGTAGCGACGTTGCAGGTCCTCGGGACCTCGGTCCTCGATCTCCGTGCCGAACAGCGTGACCAGCTCGTCGTGGGTCAGGAAGGACGCCTCCTCGGGGACCGACCGGCTGCGGAACCAGTCGCGCTGATCGGCCAGCACCTGGCTGCCCGCGGACGCCGCGGGCCAGTAGCTGACCGCGCTGACGGCGCACGTGCCGAACGTCGCACCGAGGGTGGTCACCGCACACGCGGTGCGCGCGGGCAGATAGAAGACCACCCCCTCGGCCACATAGGCCACGGGCCGCCCGTCGGCCCACTCACGTACCAGCGAGGAGAGCTCCGCGCGTGCCGCCGCGTCGTTGAGGTCGACCGGCAGATGCCGCACATCGCGCTCCGGCAGCACGCCCGCAGCCGTCAGCTCCGCCGCACGCTCCCGCTTGGCCTCGGCCATGCCGGGAAGGTCGGCCTCCAGCGCCGCCGCGAAGGGGAGGAGCCAAGGATACGAGGAGAATCCGGCGCCACAGCTCACGAGGACGGTGTCGGGGTCCTTGCGCAGCTGGGCGGCCAGGGTGTCGGCGATGTATCTGCCGCGCAGGGAGACGACCAGGTCGTCGTGTTCGTAGGTCACCTCGGCGTACTTGTTCCACAGCCCGCGCACGGCGGGCCGCTCCTGGTCGGGTATCCAGGCCCCCGCGAACGGGTCCTGGGAGAGGTCGGGCCTCCGGGCCCGGGACTCGTTGACGAGGTAGGCGGTCGCCTCGACTCCACTGTGCATGGCTGTGTACTCCCGGGGTCACGGAGGGCCTTGTCCCCGTGATCAAAGATCAGCCCGCCACCCCAGACAACTAAGCACTGGTAAAGGGCAATTGACGACTCCTCACTTCTGGGGCCGACTCACGCACCTTCCGCCTACGGCGGCCTCTCAGGCCGTGTCCAGCATCGCCGGGCCCCAGGGGGCCGCCCCCGAACCCTCCGCCCAGGCCGCGAGCGCGGTGCCGTCCACGCAGCGGATGCCGCACGCCTCCGCGTACTCCAGGGCGGGTGCGGTGAACTCACTGGTCGTCACCACGGCTGCGAGTTGTGCGCCATGGACCGTCCAGCAGGTGCCGCCGAAGCGCTGGAGGTCCTGGGAGCCGACCTTGTGCTCGGGGCCGTACTGCTTGCACTGCACGACGACGCGGCGGCCGTCGGGAGCGGTCGCGAGGACGTCGGCGCCCAAGTCACCCGCTCCGCCGACCACTTCGACCTCCCGGCAGCCGTCCCGCTCGCACAGCGCGGCCACCGCCTCCTCGAAGCCGTCCGGGTCGAGGGCGGCGAAGTCGGGGGTGGTGTACTCCGGGACGGGCGGCGGCAGTACGACGGTGAGCCCGTCGCGGGCTTCGGTGGCGGCATGCGGGACCTGCGCGGCGGGGACCGGTTCGGGGACGGGCTCCTCCCCGGGCGGCGGGATCATGCCCGCGCGGGCCGCCCGGCGCAGCTCACGGGCGCGGGGCATGGCCCGGAACAGGACGTAGAGCACGGGCAGGGCGAGGAGCGCCAGCAGCACGGCGGTGACCGGATGGGCACCGGCCCAGTGCGCGAAGCGGAGGAACAGCAGGATCGCCGCACCGATCAGGGCCGCGGCGAGGGCGAGGATGAGCAAGGGGCTCCGCACGGCGTCCGTGGCGCCGGGGCGGGGTGTGACGCCTCTCGTTCTGCGTATCGGCACCGGCGTCTCCTTAGCGGGTCGCGAATGTCATCGCCCGCCATGTGCCCCGAACAGCGCCGTCCATGATCAGCGAGCGGCGCCCGGCCTCAGGCCGGCCGGAACCGGTCGTGGATCTCGGGGCGCCGCTCGAAGCCCGCCGACAGGTACGCGGCCACGCCCCCGGTGTTGGAGCTCGGGGTGCACACGAGGGCGCTCGACGCGCCGAGTTCCCGGAGCGCGGCGGCCGCGGCCAGGGTGATCGCCCTGCCGTGGCCCCGGCGGCGGTGGTCCCGGTGCACGCCCATCGGTTCGAGGAGCCCCGGCCGCCCCGGCCCGGCGGACCACACCGTCACCGTCGCCACCGCGTCGCCCCGCTCGTCGCGCCCGAGCAGGCAGCGGGCGTCGGTGAACAGCGGCCCCGCGGCCATCGCGCGCCACCCGGCGTCCGTGAACCGCGAGCCCTGGAACGCCGAGCGGTGGACGGCCGCCACCTGGTGGGCCAGGCCGGGACCGGCGACCTCGATGGCCAGGTCCGGTGCGGGCACCGGCCCGGTCAGGTCGCGGCGCAGCGGCGTCCACGGCTCGTCGGTGCCCCAGCCCCGCTCCCCCAGCACCTCCCGGACCAGCGCGTCCTGCGGTGCCTCGACGGCCGCCCGGCCCTGCGGCAGCACCCCGTGTGCCGGGAGGGCGATGTCGTCGGCCACCCGTCGCGCGAGCTCCTCGTCCCGGCGGGCGTCCGGCGCGGTCGTCAGCCGGATCAGGCCGGGTCCGTCGAGCAGCCCGACGGCGAGGATCCGCCCGGCCCGCCTCCACGTCCTGACCGCTTCCGCGGTGGTCCGTGGGCCGGTCCGCCCGTACCAGCCGAGGTCGCCCGGGTGCAGCTGCATCGGGGCACCCTCGGCCTGCCACTCCCGCAGCGCGTCCGCCGCCGCGCCCAGTCCCTCGGTGTCCGGTGTGCCGAGTGCGATCGTCATGCCCCCGATCCCACACCACCGCCCGGCCGGACCGCATCCGCTTTCCGGGGCGCCGGGGCTGTGTTCCGTACGTCAGTCCCGCAGCACGCCCGCCGGTGCGGCGGGGAGTTCGCCGCAGTCGTACGTGTAGAGCCAGGCCATGGCCTTCTCGTAGAAGAAGCGGATCCCGACCGGCATCATCAGGTCCCGCACCCAACGTCCCAGTGGGCCCGCCGTCTTGGAGTCGCGGTTGCCCGCCGCCGCCCGGGCCATCCGCGCGATCCGGTCCGAGCGCGCCGCGTCGTACGCCGCGAGGGCCGCCGGTACGGAGGTCTCCGTGCCGAGCGAGCGCGCGAGCACAAGGGCGTCCTCCAGCGCCATCGACGCGCCCTGACCGGCACCCACGGGGTGGTCGGCGTCGCCGATCAGCACCATGCGGTCGTTGTGACGGGCCGTCACCGGGTCCAGGGTGTACGTCGGAGTGGGGCGGTGCAGTGTCACGGTGGCGGCGAGGACGGCGGACGGCACCCGCTCGTGCCGGTGGAGACCGGCGAGGTGGGTGAGCCATGCCTCGTCACCGCGGTCGAGATCCGGCTCCCCGGGGCTCGCGACCTGGGCCGACCACCAGACCCTGCCGTCCGGGGCCGCGAGGTGGAGGAAGGCGCCGTTGCGTGCGAACGTCATGTGGAAGACGCCGGGTTCGACGGGCACGCCTTCGGAAACGCCGGAGATGCTGTACAGACCGGCGTACGCGGGGACGGGCGCGTCCGGGTCGAGCAGGGTGCGGGTCACCGAGTGGATGCCGTCCGCGCCGACGAGCAGGGACGCCTCGGCCGTGCGGCCGCTCGCGAACACCGCGCGTACACCGGTGCCCGTCGCGGCGGCGTCCACCAGGCGTTCACCGGTGACGAGGTGTGCCCCGGCGGTCAGGGCCTCGGTGCGCAGCGTCTCGACCAGGGCACCGCGCATCAGCGTGACGCCGTGCAGGCCGTCGCCGCCGAGCCGCCCCCTCGGTACGTCCCCGAGCAGCTTGCCGGACCCGGCCCACATGCGCTGGCGCGGCACGTCGAAGCCCGCGCGCCGCACCTGTTCCAGGACGCCGAGGGCGCGCAGCACCCGTAGCCCGTTGGACGCGAGGCTGAGGAACGAGCCGACCCGGCCCGCCGGTTCGGCGTACGCCTCGTAGACCGTGACCTCCGCGCCGAGCCGCCGTAACGCGATGGCGCTCGCCATTCCGGCCACTCCCCCGCCGACGACGATGACGTTCACATCAGCCCCCTGAATTCATATTCACTGAATCTCAATTCATCGAACTCGGGTTCACTATGATGGGCACCCGACGGCACGTCAAGCGCGACAAGGAGCCACCGTCCGATGGGCGTTCGCAAGGAGAAGGCCGCCGAGACCGGGGCGGCGCTGAAGGAGGCGGCGCGCCGGCTGTTCGCCGAGCGGGGCTACCTCGATACGAAGATCACCGACATCACGCGTGAGGCCGGGCGCGCCACCGGCTCCTTCTACGCGCACTTCGCGGACAAGGAAGACCTGCTCAAGGCGTTGGTGGGCGATCTGAACGCGCAGTTGCACGCGGAGATGGGCGCGCAGAAGCACCCGGCCGACCACGACCTGACCGACCCGGCGCAGCTGCGTGCGCACCTGGCGGTCACCTGGCGGGTCATCCGCGACCATCTCCCGGTGATCGTGGCGATGATGCAGACCACCTTCGCGGGGCCGCCGAGCGCGGGGCGTGCCTGGGCGAGCCTGGCCGGGGACACGGGCATCTTCCGCGAGCACCTGGCCTGGCTGCGCGACCGGGGGCACCGCCTTCCGGGCGATCCGGCCGTGGTGGCCGCCGCCATGGGCGCGATGGTCTCGCAGCTCGCGTTCGCGGTGACGACGGCGGGGCCCGGGCGGCCGGAGGTCTCCGACGAGGAGATCATCGACACGCTGACCCGGCTGCTGCTGCACGGACTGGCCGGACCCGCGTCCGCGACGCCGGGTCCGGCCTGAGGGATGCCGCTGGGGCGTGTCCGCAAAGTCCCGTCGTACGCCCGGAGGGCGTGGCCCGCGGCGTCTGGTGCATCCCCAAGTTCTCGGCTTCGCTCGAACAGGGGAGACCCCACTTCTCGGCGTGCCGGCCGACATCCCTCGTACTGGACGTACTTGGGATTTCGGCCGGTGCGGCGAGAGTGCGTGCCAGGCGTCGCGGGCCAGACGGGACTTTGCGGACACGCCCCAGGGCGTTACGAGGTCTGGGACAGGGGCTTGGCGATGTCCTCCAGGGAGCGCTGCTCCGCGTCGACCGCGAGGAAGGCGGCGACCAGGCCCGCCGCGCACATCAGACCCGCGCCGATCGAGAACGCGAGGGCGGTGTCGCCGGGGACGCCCGACTCGGTGAGGTCGGCGAAGATCAGGGGGCCGCTGATCCCGCCGGCCGCGGTGCCGATCGCGTAGAAGAAGGCGATGGCCATCGCGCGGGTCTCCATGGGGAAGACCTCGGAGACCGTGAGATACGCGCTGCTGGCGCCGGCCGACGCGAAGAACAGCACCACGCACCAGCACGCGGTGAGGGTGTTGGCGGTCAGCGAGCCCCGGTCGAACAGCCAGGCCGTGATGAAGAGCAGGATGCCCGGCAGGATGTACGTACCGGCGATCATGATGCGCCGGCCGATGGTGTCGAACAGCTTGCCCAGGACGAGCGGGCCGATGAAGTTGCCCGCCGCGATCACCGCAAAGTAGTAGCCGGTGTGCCCGCTCTCCACGTCGTAGAACGTGGTGAGGATCGCGCCGAACCCGAAGGTGATCGCGTTGTAGAGGAAGGCCTGCCCGATGAAGAGGGAGAGGCCGAGCACCGCGCGCTTCGGGTAGCTCTGGAAGACGGTCTTGGCAATGAGCCCGAAGCCGATGCTCTTGCGCTGGTGGATCGTGATCTCTCCGGCCGGCGGCGGCAGCTTCTCGTGCTTCTCCGCCTCCACCTCCCGCTCGACGGAGTCGACCAGTTCGTCGGCCTCCTCGCCGTGCCCGTGGATGAACTGCCATCGCGGACTCTCCGGGACGTGCCGGCGTACGAGGAGGATCACCAGGCCCAGGACGACGCCGAGCGCGAAGGTGAGGCGCCAGCCGAGGTCCTTGGGGAAGATGCTCGTGTCCAGCATGACGATGGACAGCAGCGCACCGCCGACCGCGCCCAGCCAGTAGCTGCCGTTGATGATGAGGTCGACCCGGCCCCGGTACTTCGAGGGGATGAGCTCGTCGATGGCCGAGTTGATCGCCGCGTACTCGCCGCCGATGCCGAAGCCGGTGAGGAAGCGGAAGAGGAAGAACCACCAGGCGCTGAAGGACAGCGCGGTCATGGCGGTGGCGGCGAGATAGACCGCGAGCGTCACCATGAACAGCTTCTTGCGGCCGTAGCGGTCGGTGAGCCAGCCGAAGAACAGCGCACCCGTACAGGCACCCGCCACATAGAGGGCCGCGGCGAGTCCGGTGACCTGGGCGGACGTGATGTCGAGACCCGACCCGTCCTCGGAGAGCCGGCTCGCGATGTTGCCGACCGTCGTGACTTCGAGGCCGTCGAGAATCCATACGGTGCCGAGGCCGATGACGATCATCCAGTGCCAGCGCGACCACGGCAGCCGGTCGAGTCTGGCCGGTACGGCGGTGGTGACGGTGCCGAGTCCGGAGTCGCCGGGCGCCGCCGCCTCGTCGCGCCGGTCGCGCCCTCCGTCCCCTCCCCCACGTGGGCGATGCGCCCTGTCTCCAGGTCCCTCCGATGCGGCGGGGGTCGTCACGGCAGCTACCTCCTCGTCCGGGCGGGTGCGTCCTGCGGAGCCGCAGAGCACCCAATATCCGCCAGTTGCCCCGGCGCCGCCGCCGCACACGCGGCGACTGAGCCACATGGGCCCCGCGCACAGCCCGCTGACGGCGTGTCGGGAGACGCGCCACCCATTCGCGGGAGGCGCGGGAATAGTGCGCGCCGGGCGCTGTTGTCCCCGGCATGACTTCTGAGAAGCGTGAGACGTTCGGCCGGATCGGCATCTGGAACGGAGCCCTGCACTCCTCGCGGGTGGACGCCGACGGCAGGAAGGCGATCGCGGAGGCGGCCGCCGAGATCGAGGCGCTGGGTTACGGGACGCTGTGGCTCGGCGGCAGCCCCTCGCCCGACGACGCCGCCGAGATCGTCGCCGCCACCCGGACCGTCACCGTCGCGACGGGCATCCTGAGCATCTGGGACCACACCGCCGAGGAGGTGGCCGCCCGCATCGCCTCGATCGACGCGAGCGCCCGGGGCCGCTTCGTCCTCGGCCTGGGGGTGAGCCACGACGCGCTGGCCCCGCAGTACGCGAAGCCGTACAGCGCGATGGTGGCCTACCTGGACGCGCTGGACGCCGCCGACCCGTCCGTGGGCCCCCGGCACCGGGTGCTGGCGGCGCTCGGCCCGAAGATGCTGAAGCTGGCGTCCGACCGGGCGCTGGGCGCGCACCCCTACCTCGTCTCCGCCGCGCACACGGCGGAGGCGCGGCAGGCGCTCGGCCCGGACGCGCTGCTGGCGCCCGAGCTGTCCGTGGTGCTCGACACCGATCTCGACCGGGCCCGCGACACGGCGCGCGGGATGCTGGCGATGTACCTCAAGCTGCCCAACTACACCGGGAACCTGCTGCGCCTCGGCTTCACGGAGGGCGACTTCGACGGCGGGGGCAGCGCGCGTCTGCTGGACGCCCTCTTCGCCCTGGGCGACGCCGAGCGGGTGAAGGCGCGGACGCGCGAGTACGTGGACGCGGGCGCGGACCACGTGGCGCTCCAGGTGGTCACGACGGAGGGCGGCAGGACGGGGCTGCCACTGGCCGAGTACCGCGAGCTGGCGGACGCGTTCGGCGACGAGCTGTAACCGAGGGCGCCCGAGCCCCGGTCCGCGAGCCTGCGGGCCGGGGCTCTTGCATGGGCGGAGCCGCCCTCGTACATTATGAACATGTTCGGTGAACACGTTCACTCAACCCGGGCGGAGCAGAAGCGGCGGACCGCCGCCCGCATCGTCCGGGCCGCCGCCGCGCTCTTTCGTGAGCGGGGTTTCCAGAGCACGACGGTGCGTCAGATCGCTGCGGAGGCCGGGGTTTCGGTGGGCGCGGTGATGGCGGTCGGGGACAAGGAGTCGCTGCTGAGCCTGGTGTACGACCAGGCCATCGCGGACCGGATCCCGGCCCCTCCCGCACCGGCGGAGACGGGGGCCGCACCGCCCGCCGCCGACTACCTGGCGCACTATTTCGACCCGTTCCTGGCCCTGTTCGCCGAGAACGACGACCTGGCCCGCGCGTACTTCCGGACGCTGGCCCGGGGCAGGCCGGAGAACGCCGCCCTGGGCGCACTCCGCGCGCTCTCCGAGGACAACCTGAGGGCCGCGATGGTGAACGACGGGATGGACGAGGCGCGCGCCCGGCTCGGGGCGCAGGTGATGTTCGCCGGCTATCTCGGCGAACTGATGCTGCTCGCCGCCGGAACGACCGAACCCCAGCAGACGGCGGCGAGGCTCAGGACCATCGCCGCCTTCGTCACCGCGCAGGAAGGGCACTGACCCATGTCGATCCTCGAACTCCCCTCCCCCGTTTGGCCGGTGGTGGTTCTGCTGGTCATCCAGGCCGGTGACGCGGCGATGATGCTGCGCCCGCCGAAGTTCATCGTGGACTGCCTGGAGGGCGTCCTGCTGCCCCGCGAGTGGTGGTGGGTGCTGACCACCGCCAAGACCGCCTCGGTCGCGGGTCTCGTCGTCGGCTTGTGGGTGCCCGGTGTGGCCATGACGACGACCGCGGCGATCGTGGTCTACTTCCTCGCGGCCGCCGCCGCACACATCCGCGCCCGGGCGTTGAACCTGACGTTCTGGGTGAACTGCCTGGGCATGCTGGTGGTTTCACTGGCGGTGCTGGTGGGCTGCTTCGTACGGGTGTGATCCGGCCCGTCGCCGCGGTGCGCGCGTACACCACGGCGACGGACCCGCCGGTCAGCTGGTGTAGTCGGCGTTGACGCGGATGTAGTCGGCGGACAAGTCGCAGCCGTAGACGGTTGCTTCTCCCTCGCCGATGCCGAGGGTGATGGCGATGTCGACCTCGTCCCGGCGCATGAGCTCCACGAGTCTGCCCAGGGTGTCCGCCTCGGGCTCGTCGGGATACACCTCGGTGTCACCGAACCGCACGGTCACACGGTCCGGGGCGATGTCGGTCTCGCCGGTGTTCTTGCCGATGGCCATGAGCACGCGCCCCCAGTTGGGGTCCGCGCCGTGGACGGCGGTCTTGACCAGGGGCGAGTTCACCACGCTCTTGGCGACGCGCTTGGCCTGGGCGCGGTCGCGGGCGCCGCCCACGGTGACGCGCAGGAGCTTGGTGGCGCCCTCGCCGTCGCTCGCCAGTTGCAGGGTGAGATCCAGACAGAGATCGGCCAGCGCCTCGGCGAACAGCGCGGGGTCGACCGGTCCGGCGGCCCCGTTGGCGATGACGGCCACGGTGTCGGAGGTTGAGGTGTCGGTGTCGACGCTCAGACAGTTGAACGTACGGTCCACGGCTCCGCGCAGCGCGGCGTCGAGGTCGGCCGGTGACACCGCGGCGTCGGTGAACACGTAGGCCAGCATCGTGGCCATGTCGGGCTCCAGCATGCCGACGCCCTTGGCCACGGCCACGATGCGCGCCCGCCCGACGGTGCGGGAAGCGGTCTTGGGGCGGGTGTCGGTGGTCATCATGGCGCGGGCCACGTCCTGGGGGGCGGCCGTGAACGCGGCGAGGCCCTGCTCGGCGGTCCGGTCGAAGTGCGGGAGGATGGTGGACATCGGCAGGGGGCGTCCGATGACACCCGTGGAGCCGATGAGCACTTCTCCTTCGGGGACACCGAGGATTCCGGCCACGCGCCGGACGACCTCGGCGGCGTTCTCCTCGCCCCGGCGCCCGGTCGCGACGTTGGCGTTCTGCGCCAGGGTGGTCACGGCGCGGAGGTTGCGCCCCGCCGCGTGCCGTCGGCTGAGCAGCACGGCCGGACCGGCGAAGAGGCTCTGCGTGAACACGGCGGCACTGGTCGCCGGCCGGTCCGAGGCGACGATCGAGATGTCGTCCCCCTGGTCGCGCAATCCGCCGTGGCCGGTGTACCCGCGAAAGCCGATGGGCCAGGTCGGCCGGCCGTCCGCTTGCAATGCATGATCATGCGTCATGTGGCATATTCTTGCAGTGCGGAGAGTCGCACGTCCACCTCTTTTCGCGACAGGGCAACCCCCGCACCCCTCCACGAGTCCTCCCCTGCGAGCCGGAGAACGCGCAGGAGGGGGCCACCATGGGAGCGCGAAGGGTCGCGAAGAGCGTCGCGAAGCACCTGGGGGAGTTCGTCATGGAGGCCGTCGGCGAACTGCTGCTCGGCTTCCTCGCCTGCCTACTGCTCGGCGGCCTCGCCTTCGTGGCCTACCTGAGCTGGGCGGCCAACCCCCGCCTGACCGTGGCGGGCACGGCACTCGCCTGCGTCGCCCTCGCCCATGGCGCCTGGCTGACACTTCGCGACCGGCCGACGGACCCGAAGGACACCCCCCGACGAGGCGTCGCCGCCTTCACAACGGGCTTTTTCGCGCTCACCTCCGGCGTGACCCTCTTCCTCGCCTTCTACGCCACCGGCTGCAACTGCTGAGCCGCCGGACCGCGTTCAACATATGAACGCCGCGCGTCCATTGACATGCTCATTGCTCTATCGCTTTTATTGCGGCGACATGGGAGCGCTCCCACTCTGCGCTCGCGCCCCGCACCGCGCCTCCGAGAGAGGAACCAGCACCGTGCTTCACCCTCTCCGCACCTTCCGAAGAGCCGCCCGAACCGTCGCCGTCGCCACGGCGGCCCTGCTCCTGCCCCTCGCCGGTGCCCACCCGGCATCGGCCGACGCGGCCCGCGCGGCCGCCGCCGGGTCCGGCTACTGGCACACCAGCGGGCGGCAGATCCTGGACGCGGCCAACCAGCCGGTCCGCATCGCCGGCATCAACTGGTTCGGCTTCGAGACCGCCAACTACGTGCCCCACGGACTCTGGTCCCGCGACTACAAGAGCATGATCGACCAGATGCGGTCGCTGGGTTACAACACCATCCGGCTGCCCTACAGCGACGACATCTTCGCCGGGACCGAGCCGGCGAGCATCAACTATTCGGCCGGGATGAACACCGACCTGGCGGGCCTGAACTCGCTCCAGGTGATGGACCGCATCGTGGACCACGCGGGCAGCGTCGGCATGAAGGTCATCCTGGACCGGCACCGCCCCGACTCGGCGGGCCAGTCGGCACTCTGGTACACCTCCGCCGTCCCCGAGTCCACCTGGCTCGCCCACCTCAAGTCGCTGGCCGCCCGGTACGCGGGCAACGACGCGGTGGTCGGCATCGACCTCCACAACGAGCCGCACGACCCCGCCTGCTGGGGCTGCGGCGACACCACGAAGGACTGGCGGCTCGCGGCGCAGCGCGGCGGGAACGCCGTGCTGTCCGCCAACCCGGACCTGCTGATCTTCGTGGAGGGTGTGCAGACCGTCGACGGGGTGTCCGGCTGGTGGGGCGGCAACCTCATGGGCGTCGGGCAGTACCCGGTGGAGCTGAGCGTGCCGCACAAGGTGGTGTACTCGGCGCACGACTACGCCACCAGCGTCGCCCAGCAGCCCTGGTTCACCGACTCCTCGTTCCCGGACAACATGCCCGGCGTCTGGGACAAGTACTGGGGCTACATCTTCAAGCAGAACATCGCCCCGGTGTGGGTCGGCGAGTTCGGTACGACGCTCCAGTCCACCACCGACCAGAAGTGGCTGAAGGCCCTGGCCGATTATCTGCGGCCCACCAGCCAGTACGGGGCCGACAGCTTCTCCTGGACCTTCTGGTCCTGGAACCCGAACTCCGGCGACACCGGTGGCATCCTCAAGGACGACTGGACCTCGGTCGACACCGTGAAGGACGGCTACCTCGCGAGCATCAAGGCGCCCGACTTCGGCAACGGTGGCGGCAGCGGCGGCGATGACGACACCCAGGCGCCCACGGCCCCGACCGGCCTGGCCGTCACCGGGACCACCGGCACCTCCGTCTCCCTGTCGTGGAAGGCCGCGTCCGATGACACCGGGGTCACCGGCTACGACGTCTACCGGGGCTCCACCAAGGCCGGCACCGCCACCGGCACCACGTTCACCGACACCGGTGTGACGTCCGGCACCTCGTACACGTACACCGTCCGGGCCCGCGACGCGGCGGGCAACACCTCCGCACCCTCGGCTTCCGTCACCGCCACCACCACGGGCTCCGGCGGCAATACCGGCTGCAAGGCGGTCTACACGGTGAACGGGGACTGGGGCAGCGGCTTCGGGGTGGACATCACCGTGACCAACACGGGTACGGCACCCGCCACCTCGTGGAAGCTGACCTGGACCTACGGCGGCAGCCAGAAGATCACGAACATGTGGAACGCGTCCTATACGCAGAGCGGCGCTTCCGTCACCGTCACGAGCACCGACTACAACGGCGGGCTCGCGGCGGGAGCACACACCGGCTTCGGTTTCCAGGGCACACCGGCCGCCGGAGCCGTCCCGACCGTGAGCTGCACGCTGTCCTGACCGGCCCCTCCGCACGACCCGCTCCGGAAGGGAGCGCCGTAGCCCGCCCGTCGTGGCGGGCTACACCGCATTCGGGACACCGATTTCGAACGCGGACACGACCACCGAAATACCCGTCGAAACCCCTCGGCTAGCATGATCCCACCCCGGCGACCACCCTCATCGCCCGCACACCATGCCATGTGGCATGAAAAGCGACCTATTTGACCAAAACCCAGGACATCGGCCAGAGAATTGATATCGCGAATAAACCGCCGAATACCCTTCGCCGCAGGGCGCCGGCCACAAGTGATCCTATGGACTGCGGCGGCGGTGGTGACACTCGCGTTCCTCGTCGCACTGGAGATCGCCGCACGCCACTACGGCCTGCCGGGGCCGGTCACCACTCAGGTCCAAGAAGTCGTGATCGCCCCGAAATCGGGCTTCCTGCTGTACGCCAGCATGGGGCTGATGATGGTGGTCCTCACCTGGAGGCAGCGGTTCATCGCGCTCGGTGTGGCAGCGGGGATCGACGTCGTCATCGCCTTGATCAGGTGGGTGGCCGACGCCCCGGTCAAGGAGGGCCACCCCTTCGGAAACGGTGCGCTGTGGGTGATCATCGGTGTCACGGTCATCGCCCTCACCCGCCGCACGGGCCAGGAGCGCATGCTGCTCCTGAAGGGGGTCGGTCTGGGTCTGCTGCTGGTGGCCGGGCGGAAGACCGGTGACACCTGGCTGGTCATCACCTCGAAGACCCGCCCCGAGGTGCTCGACCAGTACATGGCCAACGCCGACCACGCGCTCGGCAACCCGTCCTGGGTGGTGGGGCGGCTCATCGAGGCGACCGGCTCGGCCGGCACCCACTTCCTCAACGCCGTCTACGCGCAGCTGGCGGTCGCCGCGGTCTGTGTCGCGGTGTACCAGCTGCGCAACGTGGCGAGGGACCGCCGCTTCCCCGCCCACCACCTGGTGCGCACCTTCCTGGTGATCGGCCTGCTCGGCCCGGCCATCTACATGATCTTCCCGGTGGTCGGCCCGGTCTTCGCGTTCGGCGCCGACGGCGGCCACTGGGCCGTGGCCAACATGTGGCCCGACACCGCCGTGCCGGTCGGCACCCCGCACCACATGCCGTTCGACGAGATCACCCCGCGCAACTGCATGCCCAGCCTGCACACCGCGTGGGCCACCGCGATCTTCATCCACTCCCGCAAGGGCCCGAAGTTCCTCCGGTACGCCGGTACCTTCTGGCTCGTCGCCACACTCGCCGCGACCCTGGGCTTCGGCTACCACTACGGCGCGGACCTCGTCGCCGGTGTGGTGTTCACGCTGACGATCGAGACGGGCATGCGCGCGCTGAACCGCGGCTGGGACCGCCCGGCCGTCGGCCTGGTCGCCTACGGCACCGCGATCTTCGCCGCGCTGCTGGTGTCGTACCGCTATCTGTCGCTGGAGATGGCCCATTACCCGTGGGTGTTCGGACCGCTGGTCCTCGTGGCCATGTGCTCGGTGATCTACGCGTACGTACGGATCGACCGGCGCTGGGAGCCGAAGGCGGCGGCCGTGCCGAAGCTGGAGCCGCAGCCCGAGATGGCCTGAGCCGCCGTCCACGTCCTGGGTAACGTGTGACGCCTCGCACCACCCCGCCGGTTCGCGAACCGGCGGGGTGGTGCCGTCAGAGACCCGAGGCCCCGGCAAGGAGCGACCCGCCGTGCACGCATTCGACCGGTTCACCGACGCGCTGGACTATCCGATGTATGTCGTGACCGCCGAGGCGGACGGTGAGCGGGCCGGCTGTCTGGTCGGCTTCGGATCGCAGTGCTCGATGCGGCCGCCCCGGTTCATGGTGTGGCTGTCGGAGCTGAACCGGACCTGCCGGATCGCCGCCCGCACCGACCGGCTGGCCGTCCACCTGCTCCGCCGCGACCAGACCGCCCTGGCCAGGCTCTTCGGCGGCGAGACCGGCGACCGCACGGACAAGTTCGCGCGGGTCGCCTGGCACCCCGGGCCGGGCGGGGTGCCGGTGTTGGACGAGGCCCCCGCGTGGTTCACCGGCCGCGTCGAGCGGCGCATCGGCGGCGGGGACCACATCGGGCATCTGCTCGCCCCGGAAGAGGTGCATCACCCGGCGGACGGGGGCTTCCCGTTCCTGTCGGTCAACGCTGCCATCGACATCCCGCCGGGCCACCCCGTGGACTGAGCGCCGGGCTGTCAGAAGTCGCCCCGCGCCGTCCGCTCGGCCAGCTTCTGGAACTCGCCCAGGTCGTAATTGGCCAGCACCGAGTCCAGGTTGGTGAGGGCGCCCAGATATTCCACGAAACCCTGGGGCTCGTACTCGATCTGCAGGGCCACCCGGCTCGACTCGTCGTCCAGCCGGTGGAAGGTGACGACCCCGGCGTGGTGCACGCCTTCGATGGTCCTCCAGGCGATCCGGTTCTCCGGAATCACCTCGGTGAGTTCGGCGACGAACTCCTTCTCGGCACCGGGGAGGGAGAGCTGCCAGGCGAACCGGCGCGCGTCCAGCGGGTCGACGCGCTGGACGTGGCTCAGAAAGGCGGGCCAGCGGGCGACATCGCTCCACAGCGCCCAGCTCACGGCGACCGGGGCCTTGATATCGACGGTCTCGACAATCGAGGAAGACATGGGGACTCCTAGTCGTAGGTTGGTGCGATCAGTACTGGCGGACACGCGCTAGGAGCGCGTGGCCAGGGTGAACGGGTGTCCGGCGGGGTCGGAGTACACGCGGGTGTCGCGTGCGCCGCCGTTGTCCTTCGTGTCCAGGGGACGTGCGCCGAGGCCGATCGCTTCCCGTTCCGCCTCGTCCATGTCCTCGCGGGCGACCAGGATGCGCAGATGGGCCTGTTGCGAATCGTCGGGCCTCGGCCAGCTCGGCGGTGCGTAGCCGTGGTCCATACGGATGGCGAGGTGGATTCCGGCCGCGCCCACCACCTCGATGACGTCGAGGTCGTCACCGGGACGTACCTCGGCGCCCAGCAGGACGGCGTAGAAGTCCGCCAGCTCCTGCGGTTCGGCGCAGTCCAGCACCAGCAGACCCGTTTTCGGCACCGCCATGACCGTCCTCCTGTTCGCGGCTGCTCGTTCTCCGGACGCCGCTCCACGTACCCCCGCCTTCCCCGGTCACACCCGGTCACCGGTGGTTGCGTGGCTCGCGCCCGCTCCATGCCTGACCGGCGGATTACGGGGCAGACGGCGGTGCACCGGAAGGCCGAAGCCTTCCCCACCACCGAAGAGGGGGAACCATGTCTGCCACCCAGCCGGAGAGACCTGTGCCGCCGACGGGGGCACAGGTCCCCGCCGGTCCGGGCCGCTCCCCCGCCCTGACGACCGGCGTCCGCACGGCAGGGCTGCGCCTCGCCGCGCTCACCGTCTGCCAGGCCGCTCTGATGGTGGGACTCGGGCTCCTGATCACGGGGCCCGCGCACTCGATCTGGCCGCTGAGCGTCGAGGACAAGGTCAATGAGGGGTTCGAGCATCTGCGGACCGGCCCGCTGACCGACATGTCGTTCGTCGCGTCGGAGGCCGGAAACACCCTCACGATCATCGTGATCACGGTCCTGGTCTGCCTGGGCCTGGTGGTGCTGCCCCGGCTCCCGAGGTGGCGGCAGGCCGTCTTCCTCGCCGTCGGCGTCTCGCTCCAGTCCCTGGTGTTCCTGGTCATCACCATATGCGTGGACCGCGACCGGCCCGATGTGGACCGGCTCGACGCGTCCCCGCCGACCGCGAGCTACACCTCCGGGCACACCGGAGCGGCGACGGCCCTCTACGCGGGTCTCGCCGTGCTGGCCCTCCTCCCCGGCGGCCGGAGCCGGCGCCGCAAGGTGCTCGCCGGGCTGCTGCTGCTCATCCCGCTGCTCGTGGGGCTCGCCCGGCTCTACCGGGGAATGCACCACCCCACCGACGTGCTCGGCGGCATGCTGAACGGCGCCCTGTCCCTGCTGGTGGCAGGCCGCGCCCTGCTGGCCGAGGGCACCAGCCCGGCGCCGGTCCCCTCGAACGCCATGGAGATCGCCCAGGAGGCGGCCGCCGAGCGTGCGGAGCGGATCGCGGGCCGGACGGTGGTCGTGGTCAACCCGACGGTGACCGACGAGGAGCAGCGCGAGACGTTGCGGCTCGTCCTGGAGCAGCACGGGCGGCACGCCGCGGAGTTCGTGGAGACGACCGCCGATGACCCGGGCGGCGGGCAGGCGGCGGCAGCGGTGCGCGAGGGCGCGTCGCTCGTCGTGGTGTGCGGCGGCGACGGGACGATCCGGGCGGCGGCCGACCGGCTGGCCGGGACGGGCGTCCCGCTGGCTGTGGTCCCATGCGGCACCGGCAATCTGCTCGCCCGGAACCTGGGCCTGCCGGTGGCGCCCGCCGATGCGCTGGCCGCCGCGCTGACCGGCACCGAGCGCCGGATCGACCTCGGCCGGATCGAGGGCGACGGCCTGCCCGCCACCCACTTCACCGCGATGTCCGGGGCGGGCCTGGACGCCGCCATGCTGGAGAACACCGACAGTGCGGCGAAGGCCGCGATCGGCTGGCCCGCGTACGTGGTCGCCGGGCTGCGCAGTCTGCGGGCACCGCGCATGTCGGTGTCCATCCGGCTGGACGACGGGCCGGTGCTGCGCCGTACGGCACGGATGGTGCTGGTCGCCAACATCGGGGACGTACAGGGCGGGGCCACGCTCGTCCCGTCCGCCGAGCCCGATGACGGGCTCCTGGATCTGGCGGTGTTCGATCCGCACGGCCCGGGTGGCTGGGTGCGTGCCGTCGGCGCGGTGCTGCGCGGGCGTCCGAAGCCGGGCGGCTCCACGGACACACCCGTGGAGTACTTCACCTTCCGCCGCGCCGAACTCCGTTTCGCGTCACCGCAGTCGAGGGAGCTGGACGGCGACCCGGTGGACCGGGGCCGCCTTCTCGTGGCCGAGGTGCGCCCGGGAGCGCTCACCGTCCTCCTGCCGTCGGGGGGCGAGTGATGGGTACGGCGACCCGGGTCCCGCAGACCCGTGACATGGCGGGCGAGGAGCTGACCGCGGACGAGGCCCTGGCCTCGCTGCGCCGCTACGGACGCTGGCCGCTGGTGCGTGACTCGTTCGTACGTTTCCGTTACGCGGACGGGTTCAGCCACTCGCGGGCGCTGGCGCTGCAGACGGTGCTGGCGGTCATACCGCTGGTGATCGCGTTCGTCGGGCTCTCGGCCACGCTGCACACCGAGGACGTGGGCCGGCTGGCGGAGTTGACGATCCATCGGATCGCGGCGGGGCCGAGCGCCGACGTGGTGGACGACGCGCTCGACCGCAGCCGTCGGCGGGCCGGTGAGGGCTCTCAGCTCACGCTCTGGTTCGGCCTGCTGTTCTCGCTGGTCAACGTGACGACGGCGATGTGCCAGATAGAGCGCGGGGCCAATCGCATCTACGGGGTCGAGCGCGACCGCCCGTTCCACCAGAAGTACTTCCGGGGCCTGGTGATGTCGCTGACGGCGGGCATCCCGCTGGGGCTCGGGTTCATCCTGATGGTCGTCGGCGGCGACCTCGTCACGGCCGCCGCGACGGTGTACCACCTCAGTGACACGGCCCGGTTCACCTGGGACCTGCTGCGCTGGCCGATCGGTCTGCTGCTGGCCCTCATGTCCGCGAGCGCGATCTTCCGCCGCTCCCCGCGCCGCAACCAGCCCGGGTACACCTGGCTGGCGTTCGGCGCGGCCCTCTACCTGGTGCTGTGGACGGCGCTCACCTATCTGCTGAGCCAGTACCTCTCCCTCAGCGGCTCCTTCGACACGGTCTACGGCCCGCTGAGCGCCTTCATGTCGCTGCTGCTGTGGGCGTATCTGACCTCCATAGCCCTGTTCCTCGGGCTGTCCTTCGCGGCGCAGCTGGAGGCTGCCCGCGCCCGCCGGCCCGGGCCGATTCAAGATGATCCGGGAGCATGAATGGTTGTACGAGCCACCACACGCCTGCTGCGGGAGCACCGACGCCGGGCGGCGGACCGCGCGTTCGGGGTGCGCCTGCTCGGGGCGGCCGCCGTCGCGGCGGTGTCCGCGGTGCCGTTCGCGCTGGTGCTGGTCCTGGTGGAGGGGCACTGGCGGCCGTTGCGGGCGCTGGACTCGGGCGCGGCCGGCCGGCTGCACCGCACGGCGCTCGACCACCCGGCCTGGACGAGTGCGCTGCGCTTCCTGTCGGACTGGGTCTGGGACCCGCTGACGCTGCGCTGCGCGGTCGGGCTGCTGACCGGCTGGCTGCTGTACCGGCGGGCCTGGCGGCTGGCGGCCTGGTCCGCCGTCACGGCGGTGGCCGGGGGGCTGACGGGCCTCCTGGTCAAGGTCGTGGTCGAGCGGGCCCGGCCGTCGTTGGAGGATCCGGTGGCGCGGGCGCCGGGCTTCTCGTTCCCGTCGGGGCACGCGATGACCGCCACGACGACGTTCGCGGTGCTGCTGCTCGTCCTGCTGCCGTTGGTGCCCCGGCGCGGCCGGGTGGTGTGCTGGGCGGTGGCGGGGCTGTCGGTGCTCGGTGTCGGCTTCACCAGGGTCGCGCTGGGTGTCCACTGGTTCAGCGATGTGGTCGGCGGCTGGCTGCTGGGGCTCGCCGTGGTGGCGTGGACCGCCTGGGCCTTCGAGGCGTGGCGCGCCGAATCCGGGCTGGGGCGCAGCGAGATGACGGAGGGTCTTGAGCCCGAACTGACAGGCACGGCCCCGGAACGCTGAGGAGCGGCTCTCAGCCCTCCGGGGCGGCCCGCTTGAAGTAGGCGGTGACCAGCGCGGATTCCACGCGTTCGACGCCCCCGAGCGTGCCGACGCGCTCGGTGAGATACGTGTCGAGGGCCGCGGCGTCCCGGCAGACGGCGACGGCCACCAGGTTGTGGGAGCCCGTCATGGTGCCGACGAAGGCCGCTTCGGCGTCCTCCGCCAGGGCCCGGGCCGTCTGGGCGAGGCTGCCGGGCGCGATGGACAGCCGCAGCATGCACTGCACCGAGAAGCCGAAGAGGCCCGAGTCGATCTCGACGTCGAGCTGGAGCACTCCCATGCGGCGCAGTTCGTGCAGCCGTCGGCGTACGGCGGATTCCGACCAGCCGATCCGCCGGGCCAGGTCCGGGTAGGCGGCGCGGCCGTCGGCGGCCAGGGCGGGCAGCAGCCGGCGGTCGAGGTCGGTCAGCTCCACGGGTGTGGGGTCGGCGGCCGGCTCGGGCGTGAGCGCGGTGATCTGGTCGTCGGTCAGCGCCAGGTTCCGGCCGGACCATCGGCGTTCCATGACCGGGCGCAGCACGCGGTGTGCCTCGACGTGGCCGACGTACGGCAGGCGGCTCAGCGCGGCCAGCGGCGCGGGGCCCTCCCCGGCGACGCGGAAGACGCAGCCGATCTCGGTGCCGCTCGACAGCACGGCCACCCAGGCGGTGTCGGGGCGGTGGGCCAGCGCGCGGGCGAGTGCGGTGCTCCGGGCGGGCGGGACGCGCAGCCGGACGAGCCATTCGGCGTGGCCGAGGCGGTGGCTGTTGGTCACTCCGGCGATGCGGGCGATGCCGGCGGCCCGGAGTTTGCCGAAGCGCCGGGCGACGGTGCGGTCGGAGACGTCGAGCACTTCGGCGATCCTGCTGAAGGGGGCGCGGCCGTCGAGTTGGAGGGCGTGCAGGAGTCGCAGGTCGAGTGCGTCCAGCGTGACCGATTCCATCCGGGCAGTGTAGGCCGGTGTCGAATGCCGTCTCCGCGGGCCCAGTTGGGGCCCGGACCGGGGCGGGCCGGGAAGCATGGCGGTCGTGCTCGTGCCGATCGCCGTTCTCGGAGGACCTGATGTTCGAATCCCTCATGCTTCTCGCCGGACCGACGCTGGTGTTCCGGCTTCTGGGTGCGCTGGGCGTTCACCGGTTCGCGAGCTGGCGGGCCGCCGTCGTCCACGGCCTGGCGGTGCTGTTCCTGGCGAGCGGGGCGGCGCATTTCGTGCCGGACGGCGGCGGTGTGATGCCCAGCCACGACGACCTGACGGCTATGGTGCCCCCGTTCGTCCCGCTCCCCCATGCGGTGGTGTACGGGACCGGGGTGCTGGAACTCCTCGGTGCCGCCGGGCTCGTACGGACGGCGACACGGCCCGTGGCCGGGCTGGGTCTCGCGGTGCTCCTGGTGCTGATGCTGCCCGCCAATGTGTACGCCGCCGTGGCGGACGTCCCGCTCGGCGATGATCCGGCGACACCGCTGTGGTTCCGGATCCCCGAGCAGGCGGTCTACATCGCGGTCGCGCTGCTCGCGGCGAGGGACCGTGGTGTCCGCCTGCCGGACCGCCGGGCGCACGCCGGGGTTTCAGCGGAGTGAAACTTCTCACCCGGTTGGCGGTGTCGCCCCAGCTCGGCGGATTCTTCACTGGACTGGACCACAGAGACCAATCCGAAACCCTTTACGACGCAGTGGTGTTCATGCGTCACTCGTGGCGTGCCCTCGTCAAGAATGCGGCTCTCCCGCACTCCGTGACAGGCCATCTCCCGGACCCGCCGCTACGCTCGGAACCGCTCCACATGCTACGCGAGTAGACCCCCCTTCGCGCCGCTCACCCCAGGAGGCTCCCGTGTTATCGATCCGCAGCCGCAGACCCGCACTCCGCAAGCTGGTGGCCCTCGGAGCCGTCGGTCTCGGCATGGTGGCGGTGCCCACCGTCACCGCCGTGCCGGCCTCGGCGTCGCCCCAGCCGCCCGCGTCGTCCAGTGGGGCCATCCCGCTCGGCGACGGGTACATGGGCGCCGGCTACCTCGCCGACGGCGACACGTTCGCCCCGGACAACCGGCACGTGGACCTCACTCCGGAGAGCAGCGCCTCCATCCAGGCGACGACGCTCCCCGGCATCGACGTCTCGCACTACCAGGGCTCGATCAACTGGTCGTCGGTGAAGTCGGCGGGCATCAAGTTCGCCTATATCAAGGCCACCGAGTCCACCACGTACAAGGACCCCAACTTCAACGCCAACTACCTCAACGCCTACAACGCGAAGGTGATCCGGGGCGCGTACCACTTCGCGCGTCCCAACCTGTCCAGCGGAGCGGCCCAGGCCACCTACTTCGCAGGCCACGGCGGCGCGTGGTCGCGGGACAACCTGACACTTCCGGGGATGCTCGACCTGGAGGGCGGCTGCTACGGCAAGTCGGCTTCCGCCATGCAGTCGTGGATCCTCGACTTCTACAACACGTACAAGGCCAAGACGGGCCGCGACGTCGTCATCTACACCAGTGCGAGCTGGTGGAACTCGTGCACGGGCGGCTGGAGCGGCATGTCGGCGCGCAGCCCGCTGTTCACCGCGCACTGGACGAGCGCGGCGAGCCCCACCATCCCGAAGGGCTTCCCGTACTGGACGTTCTGGCAGTACACCGACTCCGGTTCGGTGGGCGGCATTTCGGGAGCCGTGGACCGCGACCGGTTCAACGGTGACGCCACCCGGCTGCTGGCTCTGGCCAACAACACCTGAGACACCGGCTGGACAGAGGGCGGCCACACGGTACGGGCTCCGGCTCGCACCGTGTGGCCGCCCTCCCGTCTCAGCGGGTCCCGGCGAGCCATTCGTCGTACGAGGTCGTGGCGATGCGCGCCCCGGGGCCCGCGATCAGCGGGTCGCCCTTCACGGCCGCGAACATGCCCGCCCGGTCGTCCGTGACGACGGTGCGGTGGTCGCCCCGGGCGGCCAGGGTGAGGCGCCCGAGCTTGTCGAGCGGGTAGACGTCGGGCCCGGCCACGTCGACCGTCCCGTTGAGCGGCGCGCCGGTGGCGGTGTCCGCGAGGGCGGCGACCACGTCGGCCGCGGCGATGGGCTGGAGGCGGGTGGCGGGGAGCCGGACCGTGTCCTCGTCGGAGGTCCACGACATGACGGCGTCCATGAACTCGAAGAACTGCGTGGCGCGCACGATGGAGTACGCGGTGTGCCCGTTGCGCAGCAGCTCCTCCTGGAGCGTCTTGGCCCGGTAGTAGTCCAGTTGGGGTACCCGGTCGACCCCGACGATGGACAGCACGACCTGGTGGCGTACACCGGCCTGCTCACCGGCCGTCAGCAGGTTTCCCATGGTCGTACGGAAGAAGTCGGGGGACGCGGCGTCGAAGGTGGGCGAGTTGGTGACGTTGACGACCGTCTCCGCGCCGCTGAGCGCCTCGCCGAGGCCCTGGCCGGTGAGCAGGTCGACGCCGGTCGACAGGGAGGCGGGTTCCGCCGTGTGCCCGGCCTCGCGCAGCTTCGACACGAGCCGGGAGCCGATCAGTCCGGTACCGCCGATGACCGTGATCTTCATGGACGAGCCTTCCGTGAGCCGGGGGTGGCCGGCCGCCACCGTAAGCCCGGGGTTCCCGGCCATAGGTGCCGTAACCCGGCCGTCCGGCGGCTCATGACCCGTACGGCTCAGCGCAGGATGCCGGCCTGCCGGGCCGCCCGCAGCCAGGACGGGAACTCCGAGAGCAGCCGGTCGTACAGCTCCTGGTCGGAGAGCTGCTCGATGTCGTCCACGGCGAAGAAGCCGACGTTGTCCACCCGGCGTCCGGGCATGGTGTCGAACCGCTCCAGGACTCCGTACTGCCCCCGTCCGAGGCCGATGAACTGCCAGAAGACGGGTTCCTCGACCGCCGCGCGCAGTTCGCGCTCGATCTCGTCGTTGCGGTACACACCGCCGTCGGAGAAGAAGAGGACGAGCGTCGGCGCGGGCACCGGGTTGGCGCGTACATACGCGCGGACCTCGGCGATGACCTTCTGCTCCTCGTTCTGGATGCCGACCGCCCGCATGTCGACCTGGCCGGGGGCCAGTCCCTTTTGGGGCTTCTTCCGCCCGAACAGGCTGACCTGGCCGACCCGCACGTGCAGCCGCAGCCACTCGGGCAGTTCACCGATGGTCAGATCGGGGAGCCGGGCCGGGTTCGAGGCGAAGGTCCACGCCTGCATATCGCCGTCGTCGTCCAGCTGAGCCGCGACGGCCGCCATGCGCTCGGTGACCCCGGCGACGGTGCCGCGCGAGTAGAGGGCGCTCATCGATCCGGAGGCGTCGAGGACGAGGATCACGCGAGCGGTCAACCGGTCCAGGCCGTGCTTGCTCAGGCTGACGGCCACCTGCTGCTTGCGCAGCGAGAGGCGCTTGCGCATGTCGACCGGCAGGTGCTCCTCGCCCTTGCCGGGGCGCGGCGGAGCGGGGGCGGCGGGGGCCGGTGCCGTACGGGGTTCGTCCACGCTGATACCGAAGTCCGTCGCCAGGCCGGCGAGCCCGCTCGCGTACCCCTGGCCCACGGCGCGGAACTTCCATCCGCCGGCCCGCCGGTAGAGCTCCCCGCACACATAGGCGGTCTCCGGGCCGGCCGCCATGTCGAAGCGGGCCAGCTCCGCTCCGGACCCAGCGTCCAGCAGCCGCAGATGGAGACCCGGCACCTGCCCGAACGTACCGCCGTCGGCCGAGGCGCAGAGGGCGATCCGTTCCACCTCGGGGCCCAGCGCGGCGAGGTCGGCCTCCAGGGTGTCGGAGCCGGGTTGCTTGCCGAGGTGGCGGACGGCCCCGGAGGCGTGCCGGGGCTGGTTGTAGAAGACGAAGTCGCCGTCCGAGCGGACCCGCCCGTCCGCGCCCAGCACCAGCGCGGAGGCGTCGACGTCGGGCACACCGGGCCCGGCCGTCCAGCTCAGCACGGCCCGGACGGCGGACGGGGCCACCGGCATGTTGGCGCCCTTGCTCAGTGTCGTCACGGCACCCAGTCTGCCTGCCGGTGTTCCGTGCGGTCGACGGGGCCCGGGTGTTCAGCCGGCGAGAGCCGCGTTGATCTGGCGGGTCGTCTGCGCGGCCACGCGCGGGTCGGTGGCGGCGTGGAAGGTGTAGGCGTTGAGCCCCGTGGCCAGCGCCCAGCCGCGCCCTCGTGTCCAGGTCGCGTCGTCCGGGCCGAGCGCCGCGCGGAAGGCGGCCCGGCTGTCCGCCGACAGCAGGGTGTAGGCGATCATCATGTCGCAGGCCGGGTCGCCGAGGCCGAGCCCGCCGAAGTCGATGACGGCGCTGAGGCGGCCGTCGCGGGTGAGCAGGTTGCCGGTGTGGAAGTCGCCGTGCACCCAGACCGGGGGCCGGTCCCAGGCAGGCGCGTCCAGTGCCGCGTCCCACACCTTCGTCATGGCCCCGGCGTCGAACACACCGTCCAGTGCGGCGATCGCCGCGCGCGTGGCCGGGTCCCGGCCGTGCAGCGAGTCCGCGGTGCGGTCGAGGTCGGGGGTGAGCGGAACGGGCTCGAGGCGTCGCAGGGCCGTCAGGAATCCGGCGAGCGCCACGGCGGTCCCGTGCGAGTCGCCCAGGGCCTCGACGGTGGCGGGCTCGCCGTCCAGCCAGCGGGTCACCGCCCACGGCCACGGGTATCCGAGGCCCGGCTCCCCCACCGCGACGGGCTCGGGGACGGCGAGCGGGAGGTGCGGGGCGAGCCGGGGCAGCCAGGTGAGCTCCTTGCGGGCCTGCCCGATCGCACCGGCGTAGCGCGGCAGCCTTACGGAGAGCTCGCCGCCGAGCCGGTGGATCACATGGTCGGCACCGGCCTGGGTGAGCCGTTCCAGCGGCAGTCCGGCCCATTGCGGGAACTGGCTGTCGACCAGCCGCCTGACCAGCGGGGTGTCGATCGTGGGGCGGTCGCTCGTGGCTGCCAACGGCGTTTCCCTGTCCTCGGCCCACTGCGTGCGGCGGGCGGTCCGGACCATCACACGGTGCCGCGCGCCCGCCTGTCGAGCCGATTTCCGCGCCGGGGCGGGCCGTCCGGCCGTTTCCGGCCAGGCTGTCAGAATTGCGCCATGGCTCAGCACACACCCGATCACGGCTATCTCCTGGACAACCAGCAGTCGGAGGCGGGCGTCCGCTTCGGCGCGCTCTCCGAACTCTTCGACCCGGTGACGTTCCGCCATGTCGACCAGCTGGGCATCGGGCCCGGCATGCGGTGCTGGGAGGTCGGTGCGGGCGGGCCGTCCGTGCCGCTCGGTCTGGCCGAGCGGGTCGGTCCGGACGGGGCGGTGGTCGCCACCGACATCGATGTGTCCTGGACCGGGGGGATCGCCGGCGGGGTGATCGAGGTGCTGGAGCACGACGTGGCCGCCGACCCGCCGCCGGAGGGCGGTTTCGATCTGGTGCACGCCCGGCTGGTCCTGGTGCATGTCACCGACCGCGCGGAGGCGCTGCGCCGGATGGTCGGGGCGCTGCGGCCCGGCGGCGTGCTGCTGTTGGAGGACGCCGATCCGGGGTTGCAGCCGCTGCTGTGCCCGGACGAGTCGGGGCCGGAGCAGCGGCTCGCCAACCGGCTGCGCTCGGGCTTCCGGTCGCTGATGGCGGGGCGCGGGGCGGATCTGGAGTACGGCAGGACGCTGCCCCGGCTGCTGCGCGAGTCGGGTCTCGAAGACGTCCGGGCCGACGCGTACTTCCCGATCACCTCCCCGGCGTGCACGGTCCTGGAGGCGGCGACGGTGCGCCAGATCCGGGGCCGGCTGGTGGCGGCGGGGCTGGCCACCGACGAGGAGATCGACCGTCATCTGACGAACGTCGAGACCGGCGGCCTCGACCTCGCGACGGCGCCGATGATCTCCGCGTGGGGGCGCCGCCCTCGGCAGCCGTAGGCAGTGGCTCGCATGTCAGGCGGCCGCCTCCGCACGCGCCAGGAGAGCCGGGAGACCGGCGAGGAGAGGGGCCTCGCCGCAGGCCGAGGCGACGACCAGCTCCTCCAGTGCCCACAGGTGCGCCCTGATCCTGGGCGGCGGGAGGTAGGCCGTGTCGGCGGTGAGCATGACGGCGAGGACGCCCTCCTCCTCGGTGACGTGGACGCAGTACCGGCAGCCGAGCTTGTCCTCGGTGGCCGGGAAGCCGAACTCCGTACGGGCCCGTGCCGCACGCAGCTCCGCCGCACCCGGCGGCGGCCCCTCGCCCGGCGGGCGTACGAAGAACCGCTGGTCGTTGTAGCAGCAGTACGGGTGTACGGGGGTGCCGCGTTCCCGGCCGACGCGCTCGCGCAGGGCCTCCCAGGCGACCGGGTCGTAGGACGCGGCCCGGTATCCCGCCAGGGCCGCGCGCCACGCCACCGGCAGGAGGTCCGTGAACCGTTCGGATCCGGCCGTGTCGAGCAGGAACGGCGCGTCCTGGGAGAGCATCGCCACCAGGTCCCGCCGGTCCTCGGCGGCCCGGTTGGCGGAGATGGGCATCATGGCCGCCGTGGGGTGGCCGCCCTCGGCGGCGACCAGGGCGGCCAGGGCGGTCATCAGGACCGTCGACCCACTGATCCGGTGGGCGGCCGCGAGCGTGTCCGTCGCCCTCATCAGCGCCTCGGACACCAGACGGCCGCTCCAGAAGCGGGGGGTGCGGGGAGCGGCGGCCTGCCGGGGGAACATGGTCGGCGGCATGGTCCGGTAGAAGCTCTCCCACTGGGCGAGGGCCCGTTCGCTGCGGCGGACACCGGCCGGTCCGTGCTGGTCCCGGGCGAGGTCGAGGGGGTTGGTGCGCGGAGCCCGCCCGGCCGAGCCCCGGCGCACCAGCAGCCGCAGGTCGCGTACCACCTGTTCGGCGGCGTGGCCGTCGGCCGCGAGGTGGCAGAGGACCAGCGCCGCATGCGTGACCCGGCCCCGGTGGCAGACGGCGCCGACGCGCAGCGGCCATTCCCGCGCGTAGTCGAAGCGGGCGGCGGTCAGTTCGTCCAGCAGGGTGCGGGCGGTGGCCTCGGTCCGTTCCGGGTCGGGCTCGTCCACCAGGGTGACCGGCAGGGCGCCGCAGTCGGTGAGCGACTGGCGGGGTTCGCCGCCCTCATCGTCGTACAGCCGTGTGCGCAAAGCCTCGTGACGTTCCATCAGGGCGGTGAGAGCCGTGGCGAACCGGGCCAGGTCCGTGACGCGTCCGCGCTCTCCCAGCGGGAGGAGGCGCCCGATGTTGAAGTAGACGTCGTTGGGCGCGGTGCGCAGGATCGCGTTCCAGATCGCCCGCTGGCCCCAGGTGAGGGGTGCCGTGCCCGCCCTGTCCCCGGCGAAGGGGATGTGCAGGGTGCGGGCGGTGGCGAGGTCGTTCATCCGGTCACCAGCCGGGCCGCCAGGCTGTCGATGCTCTCCTGGTAGAACGCCGGGTCGGCGAGGTCGATTTCTACGCCGTACTCGTCCTCCAGGGTGTCGGCGAGCCGGAGCAACGCGAGGGAGTTGACGCCCAGTTCGGTGAGAGTGCCCCGGGCGGTGAGGATCTCGGCCGTGGCGAGCTGCCCGTCCATGGCGGCGCTGATCAGCCCGGCGAGCCGTGCGCGTGGACCGGTGGCCGGGTCCTGGGCGGTGCTCACCTGTCCTCCCCGGCGGCGAGGCGGCGGCGCAGGCTCAGGGGCCTGATGTCGGGCCACACCTGGTCGACGTGGGCCACGCACTCCTCCTCCGTACCGCTGAACCCCTCGGGCCGCCACCCGGCGGGCAAGGGGGTTTCGGCAGGCCAGAGGGCGTGCTGTTCCTCGTCGTTGACCGCCACCAGGTAGCGCAGGGCGGGTGTGTTCACTGGTTCTCCTCGATGAGTGCGGCGACGCACGCGGCGATGCCGTGGACGGTAGGGCTGTCGAAGAAGACGTCGAAGGGCACGGCGACGCCGTACTCCTTGCGGATGCGGCCCGCGATGGCGGTGATGGTGAGGGAGTGGCCGCCGAGGTCGAACAGATCCTCGTCGGGGCCGAGGTCGTCGAGGTCCAGCACCTCGCGCCAGATGGCGAGGACGGTGGCGGTGACGCCCTCGTCGCCCGCGCCCACAACAGGGCTTTCGCCGGTCACTCGTTCACGCGGTGGTTCGGGCAGGGCGGCCCGGTCGAGTTTGCCGTTGGGGGTGAGCGGCATCGCGTCGAGCGCCACGTAGGCGTCGGGCAGGGCCGCCGCGGGCAGCGAGCGGGCGAGGTGGTCGCGCAGTGCCTGGGGCGTGGGTGGTACGTGGTCGGGCGCGGCCACCACGTAGGCCACGAGCCTCCCGGACTCGCCGTCCGGGGTCTCCCGCAGCACCGTCACCGCCTGGGCGACCTGCGGGTGGCTGCCGAGGGCGGTGTCGATCTCGCCGAGTTCGATGCGGTGGCCGCGCACCTTCACCTGGGTGTCGGACCGGCCCGCGAAGGCGAGGCGGCCGTCGGCGGTGCGCCGGACGAGGTCGCCCGTGCGGTAGAGGCGGGCTCCGGGCGGGCCGAACGGGTCCGGGACGAAGCGGCAGGCGGTGAGCCCGGGGCGGCCCCGGTAGCCGTGGGCGACACCGTCACCGCCGATGTACAGCTCGCCGGTCAGCCCCTGCGGCAGCGGCTGGAGGAGGGCGTCCAGGACGTAGGTGCGGGTGTTGGCGAGCGGGCGGCCGATGGTCACGGGGTCGTCGGATCCGAGCTCGGCGGCCGTGGACCACACCGTCGTCTCGGTCGGCCCGTACACGTTGACCAACCGGCCCACGGCCGTGCGCAGTTCGCGGGCGAGGGCGTCGGGCAGGGCCTCTCCCCCGGTCAGGGCCACCAGGTCCGGCGCGTGGAGCCCGGCGGCGAGCATGGTGCGCCAGCCGCTGGGGGTGGCCTGTACGTGGGTAAGCCGGTGCCGGTCGACGAGCTCGGCGAGTGCCGTGCCGTCGCGGTGGCGGCCCTCCGGGACGAGGACGACGGTGCCGCCCGTGACGAGGGGGAGGAAGAGTTCGACGGTGGAGATGTCGAAGGAGAGCGAGGTGAGCCCGAGCCAACGGCTGCCGGGACCGGTGCCGGTGGTGTCCCGCAGCGCCGCGAGGAGGTTGGCGAGGGCCCCGTGCGACACCTCGACGCCCTTGGGCACACCGGTGGAGCCGGAGGTGTAGAGCACATAAGCGGGGTCCGCGAGGGCGGGCGGCGCGGGCGCGGGCGGGGCGTCGGGCAGCCGGTCCAGGTCCTCCGGCCCCGGATCGGTGGCGGTCTCCACGCTGATCCCGGAGTCGGCGCGGAGGAACGCCAGCCGCTCCGCCGGGTGGTCGGGGTCCAGCGGCAGGTAGGCGGCACCGGCGGTGAGCGTGCCGAGCGCGGCGACGAGCTGGGCGGCCGAGCGGGGCAGGGCGATGCCGACGAGGGCGCCGGGACCGGCCCCCTGGGCGCGCAACCGGTGGGCGCGGCGGCGGACGGCGGCGTCGAGTTCGGCGTACGTGAGGGTGGTGTCGCCCTCGATGACGGCGACGGCGTCCGGGGTCGCGGCGGCCTGGGCGGCGAACAGCGCGGGCAGGGTGGCGGGGGCGTTGCCCGGGGCGCGGGTGGTGTCGGCGAGCAGCGTCGCACGTTCCCGGGGCGGCAGGACCGGCAGCAGGCCGAGGGCGGTGTCCGGGGCGGCCAGGGCCCCTTCGAGCAGGGTGAGGAAGTGGTCCAGGACGCGGGCGGGCGCCTCGCTCTCGAAGGCGGCGGTGCGGTACTGGAGGCTGCCCTCCAGGCTGTCGGGCGCGTCGACCAGTTGGAGGTGGGCGAGGTTGCGGGCGGTGCGCGCGAAGCCGGTCCACTCGGCGCGCACGTCGAGGCCGGGGCCGAAGTCGGCGGGCCGGGAGGTGTCGCGCCGCCGGTAGCTGAGGGAGACCGGGCACAGCGCGGTGCGCGGGGTGAGTCCGCGCACCGCACGGCTGAGGGGGACGGTGCGGTGGGCGTAGAGAGCGCGCAGCTCGGCCCGGACCTCCTGGACGAAGTCCGCGAAGGTGGGCTCGGGGCGCGGGTCGGTGAAGAGGGGCAGTTCGTTGACGTGCAGGCCGACCTGCCGAGGCGCGCCGGGCACGCGGGTGGAGAGTTCGATCGCGGTGGCGGGGGCGGTGTTGCCGTACCGGAGCAGCAGGGCGTGCCAGGCCGCCGTGAGGAGTTCGAAGCGGGTGACGCCGAGCGTCGCGGCGGCGGTGACCAGGCGGGCGTGCCACGCCCCGTCGCGCCGGAAACCGCAGGCGCTGCCGGGGGCCGGGGCGATGGGGTCCGCCTGGTGGGCGGTGAGACCGGGGAAGGCGGGAGCCTGGGTGTCGTGCCGGCGGCCCGCCCAGAAGCGGGTCGCGTCCTGGACATCCGCCTCGGAGACGGGCGGCGCGGGTGCCGGTGCCTCGGCGGCCGGGAGCTGCCCGGTCTCCCCCGTGACCGCCCGGTACGCCCGGGCCACTCCGGTGACCAGAAGGTCCTTGGACTCGCCGTCGAAGACGAGGTGGTGGGCGACCACGAGCAGCAGATGCCGGTCCGGGGCGGTGGTGAACAGCGTGGCGCGTGCCAGGGCCTCACCCGGTGAGAAGCGGGCGGCGGTCTCCTCCTCGCGGAGCTTGCCGAGGTCGCCGGGCGTGGCCGTGACCAGGCGCAGGGGCGGTGCCTCGCCCGGGAGCAGGCCCGGCCCTGCGGGATCGGTGCGGGAGGCGAGCACGGGGGTGGCCCGTACGTAGTCGCCCCAGGCCGTCGCCAGGGCTGCGGGGTCCAGGGGCCCTTGGATGTGCAGGGCGAGGCTGAGGTGGTACGCCGATTCGGTGTCGAGGGTCTGCTCGGTGACCCAGAGCCCGTGCTGGGCCGGGTCGAGCGGGGCCGGTGTGTCGAAGATGGGGGTCATGGGGTCGCCTCGTCGTCCAGGAGCCGGTGGAGTTCACGTTTGAGGACCTTGCCGCCCTCGTTGCGGGGCAGGGTGGCGCGGAAGAGGATCCGGGCCGGCAGTTCGTGCGCGGCGAGCCGGTCGAGCAGGAAGGCCCGCAGCCGGGTGGTGTCCGGCTCGCCCTGCCGGGGCACGACGACGGCGGCGACGACGCTCCCCAGCACGGGGTGCGGGATGCCGAACGCGGCGGCGTCGGCGATGTCCGGGTGGGCGTGCAGCGCGTTCTCGACCTGGATGGTGGACACCTTGTGGGCGCCGGACTTGATGACGTCGCGCTCCCGGTCGAGCAGGTGGAGGTAGCCGTCCGCGTCGAGCCGCCCGATGTCGCCCATGCGCACCCAGCGGCCCCGGAAGACCTCGGCGTCCGCGTCGGGGGCGCCCAGGTAGGCGCGGGGAGCGGTGGGTGAGCGCAGCCAGATTTCGCCGGGTTCGCCGGTGGCCGCCGGGCGCCCTTCGGCGTCGGTGATGCGCAGGTGGTCGAGTGAGGCGGGGCGGCCGGGTGAGTCGGGGTGGTCGGGGTCGAACAGCAGGGTGATCTGGGCGGGCGCGGCCTCGGTCGAGGTGTAGTAGTTGACGATCTGCGCTCCGGGGAACGCCTGCGCCAGCCGTAGCGCCACGGGTTGCGGGAGTGCCGCAGCCGTCGAGCCGACCAGCTTGACCGTGCTGAGGTCGCGGCGGGTGAGGGCGGTGGACGCGAGGAGTTCGATGGCGGTCGCGGGCACCAGAAAGACGCTGCCGACCGCGTGCTCCTCGATGAGCCGGGCGAACCGCAGCGGGGTGAACTGCGGGGCGGCGACACCGGTGGCGGCGGTGTCCAGGCAGTTCACGAGCATCGTCTGTCCGGCGTTGGTGCCGATCGGGAAGCTGTGCAGGAAGGTGCGCGAGTGGCGCAGGGGTCTGCGGCGTTCGTCCAGGGTGCAACCGTGGGCGAGGTTGGCGTGGGTGGCCCGGACGCCCTTGGGGAGGCCGGTGGTGCCGGAGGTGTAGAGGTACTGGGCGGGTGCGGACGGGTCGGGGAACGGCAGCCCGTCCCCGGCCCCGGTCTCGAAGTCGTCGCCGGCCGCCCGCCACACCCCTGCGGGCAGCCGGGGCGGTGGCCCGCCCTCGCCGTGCAGGACGCCCGCGCACCGGCTGTCCCCGACGATGTGCGCGGCGGCGGCCGGGGCCAGCCGGTCGGACAGGGGTACGGCGATGCCGCCCGCCCACTGCACCCCGCAGTAGGCGACCGCGTAATCGGTCCACTCCGTACTTCCGTAGCGCAGCCCGACCGGAGCGCCGGGGCGCAGGCCACGGGCGAGCAGGCCGTGCGCGAGGGCGGCGGCCCGGTCGCGCCAGGTGCCGAAGTCCAGGGCGCGCGGGCCGTTGCGGAGGGCGACGCGGTCCGGGTGGAGGTCGGCGCGGTGGACCAGTAGCTCGATCAGGGAGCGCGGGGGCGCGGCGGGGCTCACCGGTCATCCCCCGCAGCGGCGAGCGCGGCCGCGCGTTCACGGAGTCCGATCAGGTCGTCGGGTTCGGCATCCGGCACGTCGCGGTCGAAGCGGGCGAGGACCGGCAGCCGCAGGGCCAGGGCCACCAGCGCCAGCATCACCAGGCAGCACAGCAGGTACATCAGCCCGATCCCACGCCCCGGCCCCGTGCCCAGCACCCGTCCGACGCTGTCGGCCAGCACACCGTCGTCGGCGAGCAACGGGTCGAACAGCCGGGCGCCCAGGGGTGCGACGAGTCCGTGCCCGATGGGGAGGGTGGACCAGGCGACCATGGTGTTCAGGGCGAAGACGCGGCCGTGGAACCGCTGCGGGACCTTCACCTGGACGATGGTCGAGTACACCCCGTTGACCAGGGCGATGGCGCAGGACATCCCGAAGGCACCGGCACCGATCACCCAGAGGTCGGCCCGCAGCCCGGTCACCGCCCCGGCCAGGGCGAACACCCCGGCCAGCGCCAGCATGCCGCGCACCCGGTGCCTGCGGGGCCCGCCCCACACCCCCATGATCAGCCCGCCCGCGACGGCCCCGGCCCCGCCCGCCGTGGCCACCGCCGCCGCCCCGTCCAGGGTGTCGAAGGACAGCACCAGGGGCGTCACCAGCAGGAACAGCGGCGACAGGAAGAGGTTGAGCGCGGCGAACCACAGGAGCATCGAGCGGAAGCCCTTGTGCCGCCAGGTGTAGGCGAAACCCTGTTTGATCTCCTCGATGACCGGTTCCCGGCGGGTCCAGGGCAGGGTGCGGGGGAACCTGACGCAGAGGAGTACGGCGACCGCTACCACGTAACTCGCGATGTCGAGAATCAGGATGCCGCGCAGACCGATGCCCGCCATCAGCGCCACCGCGACGAGCGGCACCACGAACTGAGCCGCACCGAAGGCGAGTTGGACGACCCCGTTGGCATGGCCGAGATAGCGCTTGGGGACCAGCTGCGGGATCGCGGAGCTGTACGCGAGGCGCTGGAAGGTCAGCGCCACCGAGAGGCTGCCGAGCAGCACGTACAGATACCAGGTGTCCAGTACACCGCCGAGCAGCAGGCACAGCATGGCCACCTGGCTGAGCCCCGCCGTGAGGTCGCCCGCGAGCATCACCTTGCGCCGGTCGAACCGGTCCACGACGGCACCGGCCAGCGGGCCGACGAGGATGCCCGGCAGCATGGCCACCACGGAGTACAGCGCGAACCGTGCCAGGGAGCCCGTCTCCAGCAGAATCCAGATCGGCAGGGCGAACTCCGTGAGCGCGGAACCCACGATCGACCCCAACTGCCCGAGCACGACGGCGAGGAAGCGCTTGGTGCCCGGGGCCGGGACACCCGAACCCTTCGCGTCGTCACCGTCCGCCGGGTCCGCCTCGGCGTCGCCCGGCGGCCC
Organism: Streptomyces sp. CB01249; assembly: GCF_001905735.1. Classification (GTDB taxonomy): domain Bacteria; phylum Actinomycetota; class Actinomycetes; order Streptomycetales; family Streptomycetaceae; genus Streptomyces. The sequence goes on along the minus strand of NZ_LISW01000001.1, from coordinate 1,649,267 downwards.
GGTCTCCGCGTGGAACCACCAGGCCGTGTCCGGGGAGCGCGCGGGCAGGGTCGCGGTGGTCCCCACGCGGATCGCCTCGTGGACGCTCGTCACCGCCTCGGCGACCTCGGCGGCCCGGTACTTCACGAAGAAGTGGCCGCCCTGGTCGATGACCGCGACCGCCGACCGCTCCGCGAGGAGCAGCCACTCCCGGTAACGCTCCTGATAGAAGTCGGCGGCCGGGTCGCGGTCGCCGACGAGCGACACCAGCGGGGCCCGCAGCCTCGGGGCGCCCGCCTCGACGTCCGCGATGGCCCCGGTGAAGTACTCCTCGGCGGCCTGGCTGTCGCGGCGCATGTTGCCCACGATGAACTCGGTCTGCTCCCGGTCGAGCTGGGAGGTGTCGACACCCATGCCGGTGAGCCAGTTGACGTACACCCGGTTGCCGAGCAGCGACTCGAGCGAGGCCACCTTGGACAGTGCGCCGAGCACCCGTCCGCGCGGCTTGGCGAAGGGGAACTGCGCGCCCGCGTACACCGCTTCGAGCTCGCGGCCCGACGCTTCGAGCAGGCGCGCGGTCGCCACGGCCAGCGCGGTGCCGACACCGCAGTGCCCGTACACGATGAGCGGGCCCGTGACCCGTTCGCGTATCTCGGCGGCCAGGCTCTCCGCGAGTTCCCCGAACGGCAGATGTTCCTCCGTCACACCGACGTCATGGCCCGGAATGGCGACAGACCACAACGCGTAGCCCTCGGGCAGGAGATCCGCGACGGGCTGGTACACGACCGCGCTGCCACCGCCGTACGGAACACAGACCAGAGTGGCGCGCAGGCGTCCGGCCGGGGCCTGCGGGGTGAGGCGGTGCAGCAGCCTGCGGGGACCCCGGGCGTCCTCGGGGATGTCCGCCAGCGCGGCAAGGTCCCTGACGGTCCGGCAGGTGAACAGGTCCATCACGCTGACCGGCCGGGCGCCTGCCTCCGGGAGCAGTCTCCGGGCGCGGGCGACGACCTGGGTGGCGAGCAGCGAGTGGCCGCCGAGGTCGAAGAAGTCCTCGTCCACACCGACTTCGTCCAGCCCGAGCACATCGGCCCACACCTCGGCGAGCACCCGTTCCGCCGGAGTCCCGGGGGCACTGGCCGCGCCGGTCGTCCGGTGGATCTGCGGAGCGGGCAGCCCCCGGCGGTCCAGCTTGCCGTTGGGCGTGAGCGGGAGGGCCGGGAGAGCCGTGAAGGAGGCGGGCACCATGTAGTCCGGCAGCACCTGCTTGAGCGCGGTGCGCAGGTCCTGCGGGTCGGGCGCGGGCTCCTCGTCGGCGGTGACGAGGTAGGCGGCGAGCCGCTTGTCGCCCGGGGTGTCCTCGCGTACGACGACGGCCGCCTCGCTCACCGGGGGCAGGGCGCGCAGGGCCGCCTCGATTTCGCCGGGTTCGATGCGCAGGCCGCGCAGCTTGACCTGCTGGTCGATGCGGCCCAGGTGTTCCAGGGCCCCGTCCGGGCGGCGCCTGCCCAGGTCGCCGGTGCGGTAGAGCCGCGATCCCGGCGGACCGTACGGGTCGGGGACGAACCGGGAGGCGGTGAGCCCCGGTCGCCGGTGGTAGCCGAGGGCGACCCCGGTCCCGGCGATGTGGATCTCACCGGGTGCGCCCGGGGGCACCGGCCGCAGTGCCCGGTCCAGGACGTAGAGGCGGATGTTGTCGACCGGGAAGCCGATGGGGACCATGTCCAGCGGCCCTTCGCACTCCCAGGCCGACACGTCCACCGCCGCTTCGGTGGGCCCGTACAGGTTGGCCAGGGCGCAGCCGGGCAGCGCCTCGCGGAAGGCGCGCGCCGTGTCGGGCGGCAGCGCCTCGCCGCTGCACACGACGCGGCGCAGGGCCGTGCACCGCCCCGCGCCCTCCTCGGCGAGGAAGAGCGGCAGCACCGAGGGGACGAAGTGGGCGACGGTCACGGGTGCGGAGCGGATGAGCTCGCTGAGGTAGGCGGCGTCCTTCTGGCCCCCGGGACGGGCCAGCACGAGACGCGCGCCGGTCATCAGCGGCCAGAAGAACTCCCAGACGGAGACGTCGAACCCGGCCGGCGTCTTCTGGAGCACAGAGTCCTCGGGACCGATGGGGTAGCTCCGCTGCATCCACAACAGCCGGTTGACGATGGCGCGGTGGGTGTTCGGCACACCCTTGGGGCGGCCGGTGGAGCCGGAGGTGTAGATGAGGTAGGCGGGATCGTCCGGTGTCGGCACCGACATCGTGGGAGCGCTCCCGCGAGACAGGTCGCCGTCGTCTTCGAGGTGGAGGACGGTGGCCTTGCAGCCCTCGGGGACGGGGATGTCCCGCTGGGTCAGGAGCACCCGCGCCCCGCTGTCCTCCAGCATGAACGCGAGCCGTTCGGGCGGATATTCGACGTCGAGCGGGGTGTAGCAGGCTCCGGCCCGCAGGACGGCGAGGAGGGCGGCGACCAGTTCGAGGGAGCGTTCCGCGCCGACGGCGACGACGTCCCCGGGGCCGGTGCCCGCCGCGAAGAGCCGGGCGGCGATGCGGTCGGCGGCGGCGTCCAGCCCGGCGTAGGTGAGGCTGCCGTCGTCGGCCGTCACGGCGGTGGCGTCGGGAGTACGGGCGATCTGCTCGGCGATGAGGGAGACCAGGGTGGCATCGGCCGGGACCGGCGCCTCCGTACGGTTGAAGTCCTCGGTCTCCAGGGCGCGTTCGTCGTCCGACAGCAGGTCGATGTCGGACAGCGGCACGTCCGGCCGGTCGGCCACGGCGTGCAGCAACCGGTCGAGGTGGGCGGCGAGCCGGGCGATGTCCGCCTCGGCGAAGAGGTCGGTGTTGTAGTTGAAGGCGCCGCGCAGCCCGTCCGGCCACTCCATGAGGAACAGTTCGACGTCGAACCGGGTGCCCGAGGCGCGCAGTCCGTAGGTCTCGGCGTCCAGGCCCGGACCGGTGGTGGCCTGGCGTCCGGTGGCGTAGTTCTGGACGGCGAGCACCGCCTGGAAGACCGGCGAGCGGGAGACATCGCGTTCCACGTTCAGCTCGGTGACCAGCTGGGCGAACGGCAACTCCTGGTGGGCGTAGGCCTCCAGGCAGGTCTCGCGGGTGCGGTCCAGCAACTCGGCGAAGGTGGGGTCACCGTCGAGCCTGGCGCGCAGGGCCAGGACGTTGACGAACATGCCGACCAGGCCCTCCAGTTCCGGTTCGGGGCGGCCCGCGACGGGTGATCCGACGGCGAAGTCGCGCTGGCCGCTGAACCGGGCCAGGAGTTCCTGGAAGGCGGCGAGCAGCACCATGTGGATCGTCGCCCCGTGTGCCTTGCCGAGGGCGGCGAGCCGGTCGAGGAGTGCGCGCTCCACCTGGAATCCGTAGCCGGCCCCGTCGAACGTCTGCCGCGCCGGGCGGGGCCGGGCGGTGGGCAGGACGAGCGGTTCCACTCCGGCGAGCTCGTCCGCCCAGTAGGCGACTTCGGTGGTGAGCGCGTCCCCGTTCAGCCGGTCGCGCTGCCACTGGGCGAAGTCGCCGTACTGGAGGGGCAGTTCGGGCAGGGGGTCGCCCTCCCCCGCGACGTGGGCCGCGTAGCAGCGCAGGATCTCGGAGATCAGGATCTCGCTGGACCAGCCGTCGCTGACGCTGTGGTGGACGACCAGCAGCAGGATGTGGTCGCGGTCGGCCACGCGTACGAGCAGGGTACGCAGCAGAGGACCGGCGGCCAGGTCGAAGGGTTCGGCCCCCGCCTCGTCCACCAGCCGCGCGGCGTGCTCCTCGTCCTGAGCCTCCACGACGGGGAGCGGCGCGGGCGCGGGCTCCGCGATCTCCAGCACGGGGCGGCCGTCATCGGTCACCGGGTAGCGGGAGCGCAGCGTCTCGTGCCGGGCGGTGACGGTGTCCAGGGCGTGGGCCAGTGCCTCCCGGTCCAGTGCACCGCGCAGCCTGCGTGCGACGGGGATGTTGTACGCGGCGGTGCCGGGCGCGAACTGCTCCATGAACCACAGGCGTTCCTGCGCGAAGGAGAGCGGCGGAACGACGCCCTCAGGTCTCCGGGGGACGACGGGGCGGGAGGGGGCGGCGCGGCCTGCCGTGAGCCTGCGGCTGAGCAGAGCGCGCTTGGCGTCGGAGAGCCCGGCGGGGGTTGTGGTGGTGTCGCTCATGACGGCGTACCGGTTCCTTCCAGGGTGCCGCTGTCCGAGGCGAGGAGGGCGGCCGCCTCCTCCTCGGACAGGGCGTCGATCTCGGCCGTCAGGGCGGCCTCCACGGCCTCGGCGAAGGCCGCGACCGTGCGGTGGGTGAAGAGGGTGCGCAGGGGGACGGTGAGCTCGGCGGTGGCCCGGACGCGGGCGATGACCCGGGTGGCGAGCAGGGAGTGCCCGCCCAGGTCGAAGAAGTCGTCCAGGGCGCCGACCCGTTCGACGTCCAGCACCTCACGCCAGATGTCGGCGACCAGCTCCTCTGCCTCGGTGCGCGGGGCCAGATAGCTCGCGCGGAGCTCCGGGCGCTGCTCGGGAGCGGGCAGGGCCGCGCGGTCCAGCTTGCCGTTCGGGGTGAGCGGCAGCCGGTCCAGCACGAGGACGGCGGCGGGCACGAGGTGGGCCGGTAGGAGCGCTCCCACGGCGCTCCGCGCGGCGACGGGATCGAGGCCCGTGGCGGCCGGGACCACGTAGGCGACCAGGGTGTCGCGGTGGGCGACGACCACTGCCTCGGCGATCCCGGGCTGGGCGAGCAGCGCATTCTCGGTCTCGCCGGGCTCCACGCGGTAGCCGCGCACCTTGAGCTGGCCGTCCAGCCTGCCCAGGAATTCCAGGGCGCCGTCGGCCCGGCGGCGCACCAGGTCGCCGGTCCGGTAGCGGCGGGAGCCCGGCGGGCCGTACGGGTCCGGGACGAAGGCGCGCGCGGTGGCGCCCGGCCGTCCGGTGTAGCCGTAGGTCACCCCCGTGCCGCCGAGGAGGAGTTCGCCGGGGGTGCCGGGCGGGACCGGGCCGCCGTGCTCGTCGCACACGGTGGCGGTGACGCCGCCGATCGGGGTGCCGATGGGCGGGCGGGTGCGGGTGTCCGCGTCGTCGAGGTCGGCGGTCGTGGCGATGACGGTGGTCTCGGTGGGGCCGTACGAGTTGACGAGGCGGACCCGGTCCCCGATTCGCTCGCGCCAGGCCCGGACGGCGCCGGCCTGGACCTGGTCGGCGCCCAGGATCAGCAGCCGCAGCTCGTCCGGCCAGGCGACGACGTCCGGGTCGCCGACGAGGTGCTGCCAGTACGGGGTGGGCAGGTCCATGACCGTGACGTCGGCGGTGAAGTCCTCGGTGAGCTGGTCGGGCAGCGTGGCTCCGGGGTCAGCCACGACGAGGGCGGCCCCGGCGGCCAGCGCGGGGAACAGCTCCTCGGCGCAGGTGTCGAAGCTGAGTGAGGCGCAGTGCAGGACGCGGTCCTCGGCGGTGATTCCGTACCCCTCGCGCATCCAGCGCACCCGCTCGGCCAGCGCCCGGTGCGGGACGAGGACACCCTTGGGCCTGCCGGTCGAGCCGGAGGTGTAGACGAGGTACGCGGGGTCGTCGGGGAGGGGCGCGGTGCGGTCGGTGGGCCCCTCCCCCGCCGGTCCGGTGTCCGCCGCGTCCTCCACGTACAGCGTCCGAACACTCCCGGGCAGCTCGGGCCGTGAGGTGTCGCGGGTGGTCAGGACGGTGCGGGCGCCGCTGTCGGCGGCCATGTACGCGATCCGGGCGGGCGGGTAGTCGGGGTCCAGGGGGAGGTAGGCGGCACCGGCGCGCCAGGCGGCGAGCATCGCCACGACGGCGTGCGGTCCGCGCGGCAGCAGCACGCCGACGGTGTCCCCGCGCCGCACCCCCTCGGCGGTCAGCCGTGCGGCGAGGCCGCCCGCGCGCTGCCACAGCTCGGCGTACGAGAGCGAGGAGCCGCGCCCGCGCAGGGCCTCGGCGCCCGGGCGTTCGCGGACGGTGCGGGCGATGGCGTCGTGCACGGTGGGCGGGCCGTCGGGCAGGGCGGGTCCCCGGCCTGCCGCGCGCAGGGCGGCGCGCTCGGGTCCGTCCAGCAGCGGCAGGAGGTGGACCGGGGTGTCCGGGCCGTCCACCGCTCCGCGCAGCAGCGTCTCGAACCAGCGCGCGAGGCGGGCGACCCGGTCGCCGTCCAGCAGGTCCGTGCGGTGGCCGAAGACGGCGACCACGTCCTCGCCGTCCCGGCGCACGTCGAGGGTGAGGTCGAACTTGCAGGCCCGCATGGCGGGGTCCAGCTCGGTGCAGCCGAGACCGGCGAAGGACGCGTCGCGCAGCAGACCGGCGTCCTGGGTGTGGACGGTCAGCATCGTCTGGAACAGCGGGGTGCGCCCCGGGTCCCGGTCCAGGCGCAGGGCTTCGGCCAGTTCCTCGAAGGGGACGCGGTGGTGGGCGAAGGCGCCGAGCACCGTGGTGCGGGCGCGGCGGAGCAGGTCGGCGAAGGTGGGCGTCCCGGTCAGGTCGGAGCGCAGGACCAGGGTCCGCGAGAAGTAGCCGATGGCCTGTTCGGCGTCGGGTCCCGAGCGGCCCGCGGTGGGAACGCCGACGCAGAAGTCGCGTTGCCCGGTGCAGCGGTGCAGGGTCGCCTGGTAGGCGGCGAGCAGCACCATGAACGGGGTGCAGCGCCGGGCCCTGGCCAGGGCGTCGATCAGGGGCCCCGCGCCGGTGAGGATCCGGGTGTGGAAGGCGCCCTCGGGCGAAGGGTGTTCGGGGCGGGGGCGGTCGAGGGGCAGTTCCAGGGCGGGTGCGCCGTCCAGGCGTTCCCGCCAGTAGGCAAGGGCTTCGCGCGCCTCCTCCTCGTCCGCGTCCCGCTCCTGCCCGTGCGGGTGCGCGGGCGGGGCGGGCAGGTCGGCGGTACCGCCCCGGAGGTGTGCGGTGTAGTGCGCCGCCAGCTCCTCGCGCAGGATGTTGAGGGACCAGCCGTCGGCGACGATGTGGTGCAGGACCACGCACAGGACGTGCTCGGTGTCTCCCGTACGGAAGAGGGCGACGCGCAGCAACGGGCCCCGGGCGAGGTCGAAGGCGCGGTTCGTGCGCTCGGCGATCAGCGGTTCGAGCCGGTCGCCCCGGTCGCGCAGGTCGAGGCATTCCACGTCGGCCGGGCCCGGTGCGGCCACCAGCGCGGACGGTTCGCCCTCCTCGGCGGGGAAGCTGCTGCGCAGCGCCGCGTGCCGGGCGGTCACCGCGTCGAAGGCCGCGCGCAGGGCGGGCTCGGACAGCTCGCCGGAGAGGCGCAGGACGAGCGGAATGTTGTACGAGGCGTCGTCGGGGTCCATCTGGTGCAGGAACCACAGACGTTTCTGGCCATGCGTCAGGTGCGACTGGACGGCCTGGGTACTCATCCGACTCCCTCGGCGCGCACGCCGAGCGGCGTGGTGTGCGCTTGCTTCAGGTCAATGGGGACGTGTGGAGCGTGTGGGGGGCGGAGCGGCGCGGCGGTACGGGAATACCGCGGCGGCCGAACGGTCTCGCCACCGGCGAGATCCGGTCAATCGCGGCTTCAGGTGTTGCGATGTTATGAACAGCACACGCATGCGTCAATGCAAGACCTGTACACACAAACGGAGTTGAGAAATCCGACGCGCTTATGCCGCCCGTCCGATGAGATCGCCCCGGACCCGGCCGGGCATTCATCCCTTCGGCTGGATCTTGGGCACAAATTACACCTTTCGCGTCCTTCCGGGTGGTGAATGGGGGCGTGCGACAGCAAACCCCCGGCCCGAGGAGCGTGGACCATCATGAACAACGCGGACAGTGCGTCGCAGAGCGTACAAACGATGTATGCCGAGCGGTTCGCCACCGATCTCACCGACAACCGTGCGGAGCAGAAGGAGCTCACCGCGCAGATCGAGCGGCTGCGGGCCCGCCTGGAACGGCTCAGGGCGGACGAGACCTGGCTGGCCGGGATGCAGGCCGCGCTGCCGGGAGAGACGGCACCCCCTCGGCCGCGCCGCGCGCCGCGTACCGGGGAGAAGCCGGCGGAGGGTGAGGCCCCGGCCGGCACCCCCGTCCCGGCCCCCCGGCCCGCCGGGCGCGCGAAGGCGAGGCCGTCCCGGGCGAGGACGAGCGGCAAGAAGGCGGCGGCCGCGGCGACCGCTCCGCTGCACCAGCTCATCCGCACCCTGATGCCCCTGGGCGAACCGCGCCTGGTGCGCGAGGTGCACGCGGATCTGACCGAGGCGCACCCGGAGCGCGGCACCTCGGTGCAGGTGGTGCGCAACACCCTGGAGACCCTGGTGAAGCGGGGTGTCGTCGGCAAGGGCATCCAGAAAGGCACGGCCATGTACACCGCGACCGAACCGGTCCCGGCCGAGGGCGGGACGGCCCGGGCGGCCGGCTGAGCGGCACAGGGCCGTCTCACGCGTCCGGCCCCCGGGGAGCGTGCTCCCCGGGGGCCGGACGGTGGTACTACGGCGTCAGGCGGCCGTGATGTTCTCCGCCTGCGGGCCCTTCTGGCCCTGCGTGATGTCGAAGGTCACCGCCTGGCCCTCCTGGAGCTCACGGAAGCCGGAGGCGTTGATGTTCGAGTAGTGAGCGAAGACGTCCGGCCCGCCGCCGTCCTGCTGGATGAAGCCGAAACCCTTTTCGGCGTTGAACCACTTGACGGTTCCGCTGGCCATGCCGGTGCCTCTCAGTCGATATCGGGAGCCGCACCACGCGGTCCCAGTGGTGTCCCGGTCCGCCCCTGCACAGCAAGGCGCCCGCGCCGGAGCACGGGCGGTTTCGGCGAACCACGACTTCCGGCGATGACGCTACATGGCGAAACCCCTCTCCACCAGAGAGCAACGACTTCGCGTCGCGCCGGATGCCCGGGAAAGGTGCTGATGGGGCCGTACTCACCGGGAATCAGGGGGTGGTGGCGTTCCGGACGTCCGCGACCGCGTCACCGGACCGGAGCACCGGAGGCGGTCGGCCCGGCTCCGGATGGAGCAGTGCCCGCCGGGATGAGAATGGTGCGGCCGGCAGGGGGGCTGCCGACCGCACCGAGTACCGCCCCGCCTCGGCCCGGGAGACCGAGGTGGGTGACGGAAAGAGCCAGATCAGCGGACCGTGGTGCGCAGTCCGCCCCCACCGGGGGACGAAATACGGTCTGCTGGTCAAGCCCTTCCCGCCACCGTTCTGAACGGGTGCGGAATTCCAGCTGCGAACATTGCCAGGAGAGGACAGCAGGAAGACCGCACGTCAGGCGCGGGTCCACCGCCCCGAAGAGCCGCGGTCCGCTGCCTCACGGGCTCCAGCATGGAAGGTAAACAGACTGTTTTCTACGTCCAGTTTTTAGCGCTAAGCCACGTCGCGCCAATTAGGCTCTCGCCCGCGCAACCGGGCCCATACGCGGGGGATTTGATCGCATGACCAACACGGACAAGACGGCACTTCGGACACTGCTCAGAGTCCGACGTGCACTGATCGACCCCACCGGACACGGTTTCCACCGTTCGTCCCGCCAGGGGCGCCGCGCACCCGGACTGTCCCAGCACCAGGTGGACCAGTTGCTGCACCGCACCCCCGGTACCTACCGCCGGCTGGAGTCCGGCGCCTGGCCGAGGCCGGACACCGGCTTCCTCCGTGATGTGGCGATGCTCTTCGCCCTCAACGAGCAGGAGTGGGTGTCGCTGTGCCGGTACGCGGGAATAGGCGACCCGCCCGGCCCGCTCACCGCCCGCTCGGGCAAGGAGGTGCCGGGTGTGTGGCAGGAGGCCATCGACGGGATGACCCACCCCGCGTACATCACCGACGCGTCCTGGGAGCTCATCGCGCACAACGACGAGTTCGCGCGGCTCTTCCCCGGCGGGAACGTGCCCGAGAACACCATGCGGTGGATGCTCCTCGAACCGCAGGGCCGCGACATGCTCATCGACTGGGACACCGCCTGGGCGCCGCTGGTCGTGCCGCAGCTGCGGGCGGCGCTCGCCAGCCGGCCCGACGACGAGGTGCTCCGCCGGCTGGAGAAGGACGTGCTGGCCGACCCGGGGTGTGCGCCGATCTGGGAGTCGGGCGGCGCGCACATCCACCCCGACGGCGACGAACGGCCCATCCGGCACGCCGTCGACGGCCCGGGGTGGGTGACGATGTGTGCCGCGCAGCCCATGGCCGCCCCGGGCGCGCGCATGATCGTTCTCGTCTTCCACGCGGGCGCGCGGCGCGCGCACAGCCGCGTTCCGGTCCTGCGCGCCCGGTAAAGGCTTCCCTCCCGGGTTCCGCGGTGTTGTGATCAGGGCGGCACGGCCATTTGTGGCTTAGGTTGTGCCCACCCCCACATCGCCGCCGCACCGTGCCCGCCGGAGGATGTCGTGCCCGCCTACATAGCCCGCCCCACCACCGTGTTCCCCGCCCACAAAGTGACCACCGGTGAGATCGCGGACGACATCCGCGCCCATCACCCGGACCACCCGCGACTCGCCGCGATCCTCCGCATCGTGGCCAACACCGGGGTGCGCAGCAGGTACTTCACCCGGCCGCTGACGGCTCCGACGGTGTCGGGGGACGCCGGTGTCACGGCCCGGAGCGAGGCGGCGTTCGCGGACGCGCTGGACATGGCGGAGCAGGCGGCACGGGGTGTGCTCGGGGCGTACGGGCTGGGGCCGGGCGATGTGGACGCGATCATCACGACGCACTCGACCGGCTGGTCCGTCCCCAACATGGACATCCACCTCATCGACCGGCTGGGGCTCCGGCCGGACGTCCGCCGGATCGCCCTGACGACGCTGGCCTGCGCGGGCGGCACCCAGGCGCTGATCCGGGCCGTCGAGCTGCTGGCCGCGAGACCCGGGGCGACCGTCCTGGTGGTCGCTGCCGAGGTCATCTCCGCCGTGTACAACCATCAGGACGACGCCGTCGAGCACATGATCTACAAGGTGCTGTTCGGGGACAGCGCGGCGGCGACCCTCGTCACCGACGCCCCGCTCGGCCCCGGTTTCCGTGTGGGTTCCCCGGCCGACACCTACGAGCACGTCCTGCCGGACAGCCTCACCCGGTACGCCGGGCGCGTCGATCCGGCCGGGTTCCACTTCGACAGTACGAAGGAGGCGCTGAGCGCGGCGGACGATGTGCTGCCGAGTCTGCTGGACTGGCTCGGCCGGCCCTCCGTCGAGTTCGGGGTCATCCACCCCGGCAGCGCGCGCATCATCAGCGACACCGCGAGGGCCCTCGGCCTCGACGCCCACGACACCCGGCACTCCACCGCCACCCTGGCCGACGAGGGCAACCTCGGCGGTGTCTCCGTGCTCCGCATCCTCGAACGCACCCACGCCGAACCGCCGCCGCCCGGCGCCGACGGGATCACCGTCGCGTACGGGCCGGGCTTCGCCACGGCCGCGCTGCGCGGGACCTGGGCCGCCTGAGCGGCCGGGTGTCTCGGGTGAAGCCCGCTCAGCACCTCCCGACCGGGCCGTGCGCGTGGAGGAGCGCGAGCGCCGCGAGGGTGATGCCACAGGTGATCCGCCCCTCGGCCAGCCACCCCGGCAGCTCCTCGGGCGTGACCCACACGGGTTCGGTGAGCGATTCCATCGCCTCGGGCTCCGCCGGCACCGCGGTCGCCGCGTCCACCTCGGCGACGTACACCTGGATGGGATCGGCGAGGATGCCGGTGTCGGCGTGGATGACCCCGAGGGACCGCAGCGACGCGCAGACGAGCCCCGTCTCCTCGCGCAGTTCGCGGGCGGCGGCCGCCGCGAGCCCTTCCCCGTCGTCGCCCGACCCCCGGGGGAACTCCAGGGAGGCGGCCTGGATCGGGTAACGATAGTTCGACACGAAGGCGTACCCGGCCGGTCCGACGGGTACGACGACGGCGCCTTCCTTGCGCGCCTGCCAGCGCAGGTAGTGCCCGGTGGCCCCGGACGGGGCGACGACGTCGTCGTTGTACAACGTGCCGAAGCGGTTGCGGAAAACAGGCACTTCGCGAACCCGCCTGATGGGCGCCGGCACGACACCGGTCTGCACGGAACCGGGTCCGGTCACTGTGGTCACGGGGGCCTCCTCGGATATCTCCCGCCCCAGGAAGGTGCGCGGGGAGCCCGGGGTGTGACAGGGCCGACGGTTGACGCGCGCCACGGCGGCCGGTTTCCTGGCGCGATGAACGATCTTCGTATCGAACAGGTGGACGGCGGCGCCTCGCTCCTGGACTGGCAGTTCGTCCACAACGCCATCATCCCCACGGCCCCCCTGTCGTTCGCGGAAGTGACGGAGCGCGCGGGGCGCAACCGGCTGTGCGTCGCGTATGCGGGGGACGTGCTGGTGGGATGCTCGACGGTGCGCCCGCCCGGCGCGGACAACCCGGTGGGGACCGTGATCGCCCGCATCCTGCCCGAGCACCGGGGCCAGGGGTTCGGCGGGCAGCTGTACGCGCACGGGCTGGAGCTGGCCCGCGGGCTCGGCGCCGAGGCCATCGAGACGTGTGTCCTGGAGTCGAACCCCGAGGGCCTGCGGTTCGCATTGCGGAACGGTTTCGTGGAGACCGAGCGGTACGTCCTGCCGGGCGACACCGTGCCGTTCATCGACCTCCGGCTCGCCTGACGGCCGCACACACACCCACCGGGGCCCGCCGTTGCGCTCGGCGGGCCCCGGGTCGCGCGGAACGCGGTCAGGCGGTGTGGAGCGTCAGCCCGTACCGGTTCAGGATCTCGTTGATCGGCTGGTGCCAGGTCTCGCCGCCGGAGCTGCAGTTGCCCCAGCCACCCGAGGTGACACCCTGCGCCTGGTCACCGCTGATGAACGAACCACCGGAGTCACCGCCCTCCGCGCAGACGCTGGTCTTGGTCATCTGGTAGACCGCGCCCTGGGAGTAGTTGACCGTGTCGTTGGTCGCGAGGACATTGCCGCAGTGCCAGTGCGAGGTGGAGCCGGAGCGGCAGATCGAGGCGCCGATCGGGGCCACGTTGGAGCCCCGGACGAGCTGGTCGGAGACGGTGCCCCAGCCGAGGACGACGGGGACCGTCCACCAGCCGTTGCCCACGCTGACCCACGCGTAGTCGTCGCCGGGGAACGACGAGCCCTGGAAGTTGCCGATGAAGGAGCCGTCCCAGCCGCTGACCCCGGCACCCGCCTGGCCGCAGTGGCCGGCCGTGACGAAGCCGCCGTAGACGGAGAAGCCGATGGAGCACCGTACGTTGCCCGTGTAGTACGGGTCACCGCCGACGGTCCCGGCCGAGAAGGTCCGGGGCGCCTCGGTGGTCTGCTCGACGGTGACAGGACCGGTCGCCCGGGCCTTGCGCACGAATGCCTGGACATCGTTGTCAGAACGCTGGGACGCGACCACGTCCACGACGACCGAGTTGGTGCGGGGGTCGACGTGCCAGCTGCTGACGCCCTGCGGCGCGTCCAGCTTGTCGAGCTTCGCCTTGACCGAGTCGAGGCGTTTCTCGGTGTGGGTCACCATGCGCACCGCGGCGCCCGTGGCCCGTACGGCGTCGGCCTGTCCGGCGTCGGTGACGGCGACGGTCAGGCCACCGGTCGCCGGGTCGAACCAGGAGCCGCCGTACGCCGCACCGGCGGCGTGCCGGGCCTTCGGCTGGAGCGCGGTGGCGGTCTTCTCCTGGGCGATCCGCGCCTTGGCCTGAGTTGCCGTCAGGCCGAGGTCCCGCTGCATGGCGGTGAGCAGGCCGTCGGACGCGGGTGCGGGGGCGGCGGTAGGAGCGTCGGCGGCGGAGGCCGAGGGGAAGCCCGCGCCCGCCCAGGCTCCGAGGAGGAGTACGGCGGAGAGTGCGGTTCTCAAGGCTGTGGAGCGTCTCAAGGTCTTGGCCCTTCTGTTGTTCCGGCTGGGTGGGGGAGGAACAGCAGGCGTCCGAGGCGCCTCGTTGAGAGCGCTCTCAGAGTGTGCCGTTCCGGACTGTAGCGGAGAAGCCGTTAGCAGGTCCATGCCAATGACATGGGTGACCGTACGAGCTGCCGGCTGAGTAGCCGTACTCATCCCCCGCGCGCGGCCCCGTCCTACCGTCACATCAGATGAAGGAGCAGGTCCGGCCGTTGGGCGGGCCGGAACGCGAGCAGGGGGCGGGCGAAGATGGGCGGATCGCCGAGACGGCGCGGAACGGCGGCCGGGGTGGCCGGGGCACTGGTGTTCGGCCTCGCGGCCGCGCTCACGGGGTGCGGGCTGGTGACCACCACGAAGGAGGACCGCGCGTACGCCGAGAAGCTGGCCGAGAAGTACTACCCGGGCATTCTCCGCGTCATCGAGGCGCACACCCTGATCCCGCACTCCAGCGGTTCGGAGATCACCTTCGCGATGAACGACGACCCGGACGCGGTGGTCCGGATGCGGGTGGACGCCGACGCCGGCACCTGCAACACCCATGACTGCCGGGGCGTGATGGACGACGCGGTGGAGCGCGGGCGGCGCGAGGCGGCGGCGCTGCGGGTGCTCGTCGGCGCGTTCCGGCGCTGCGGCCACGAGGTGATCGCCGTCGACCCGCAGACCGGGGCGCCCTGGATCGCCGCCTCCCCCACCAACGCGACGGTCTCCGGCCTGCTCAAGGACATCGGAGCGTGCGCGCGGGAGTGGAAGGGCAGGACCAAGGTGAAGGGCGCGTCGGTCAACCTGGTCTCCCCGGCCGTCGCCGGGAAGCGGCCCACGGGCAAGACGTCGCAACCGACGGCCATGCGCCTGAGCGCGACCTCGCTGCTCGCGGCCCTCGGCTCGCACGCGTACTACAGCGCCGGCTACTCCGCGAAGGACGGGCGGGTCGACCCGGCGTCGGGCAGCGCCCGCATCGTCCGCCCCTTCGCCGAGCGCCAGAAGTTCGCCGCCGCCGTCCACAGCGCCGTCAAGGACCGGCTCCGGGCGGCCCACCCCCGCGTGCAGGTGAGCGACTACGAGTGGATCTGGCGCCTGGAGCCCGGGACCGTCGACCGGCTCACCGGGTACGTCCTGTACTGCGAGGAGCCCGACGGGGACAAGACCTGCCTGGGCGACCGGGCCGTGCTGGCGACCACCGACCTGGACGGGCGGCTGCTGGGCGAGCTGCGGGAGATCGGCAAGGTCCGCGAGGGCCGGGGACCGCTGCGACTGCCCCCGATGTGAACCGGTGCGTCAGGAGCGGGCGGGGCGGTAGGTGTACGGAGCCCACAGGGCACGGAGCGCGTCGCCGTCCCGCCAGTGCCCGGAGGCCGCCGCACGGTCAGGTGTCCCCCACACCCTGACGTGGCCGGCGCCCGGCTCCCAGCCCGGGTCGCCGGTGGCCGCGAACCCGGCCCAGGCAGCGGTCATCCGGTCCGCGAGGGCCCGGTCCCCGGGCGTCGGCGCGGCGCCGCCGATGAGGAACCGGATGGCCTCGTCGTCCACGTTGCCGAAGGCGAAGGGCACGTCGGCGCAGTGCCAGGCCCGCGCTCCCCCGCCCTTGCGGTCGAACCGGGACAGGAAGCCGCGGCCGCCCGCCGCCGTGTGGGCCTCGGCGAGCCTGCTGCTGTACACGCCGAACATCAGGTCCCCGTAGACGGCGAGGTGGAGGTCGTACGGTCCGGCGCCGGGCATGAGCGCGCGGTACCCGTCGATGAGCCCGGACGGCAGGCCGAAGTCGGCGGCGAAGCTCTTCAGCCGTTCGTCCGTGGGGACCGCGCAGGCGCTGCCCACGGCATCCATCAGCCAGTACTCCTCGGTCGTGTGGCAGACGAGCAGGTCGACGTCCCGGGACGCCCCTGCGGCGACGAGGGCGAGCGGGTCGTCGCGCAGCACCTCCCCGTCGGCGACCGGTCCGTAGATGACCGGGTCCCAGTGCAGCGCCCCGGAGCCGGGGTCCGCGCGGTAGTCCCCGACGACCTGGTCCGAAGCCTTCAGCAGGTCCTGCGGGGAGGCTCCGGTCAAGGGTTTCCCCGTGGCGGCGGTGACGCGGGCGGCGACCTGCTCGGCCAGCTCCGGGGCGAAGACGGGGCCGACCGCGCTGTGGGCGATCACCCGGCGGAAGAGCCCGTGCGCGCGGTCCATCACCATCAGGCAGACCGCGGAGGTGGCTCCGGCCGACTGTCCTGCCAGGGTGACGTTGTCCGGGTCTCCCCCGAACGCGGCGATGTTGTCGCGGACCCATGCGAGGGCGGCGATCTGGTCGAGCAGTCCCCGGTTGGGCGGGCAGGCGTCGTCCGGGACGTGGCCGAATCCCTCGAAGCCGACGCGGTAGTTGAGGGTGACGACGACGAGGCCGGTGCGGGCCAGGGCCGTACCGTCGAAATCCGGCTGGGCGCTCGATCCGAAGGTGTAGGCGCCGCCGTGGATCCAGACCAGCACAGGCAGCGGGCCCGGCGCGCTCGTGGGGGCCCAGATGTTGAGGCTCAGGACGTCCTCGTCGCCGGGCGACCAGGAGGGAGCGCCCGGCAGTTCGGCGGACTGGGGCGGGACGGGGCCGAACTCCGTGCAGTCGCGGACCCCGGGCCACGGGGTGCGCGGGCGCGGGGCACGGAGGCGGTTCTCGCCGAACGGCGGCTCGGCGTAGGGGATTCCGAGGACGGCGACGACATCGTTGCGCGGTGCGCGTCCGCGTACCCGACCGCTTGCCGTCTCGTACACACCGCTCTTGGTCAACGCGTCCCCGCTGCCCTTCGCTCACCGCTCCCCTGCTGAGAGCGGTGATCAGGATGGCTCACTTCCGGCACCGGCGCGACGGGAATTCGACGGAGGTGATCAAGGGGTCGGTCAGCCGGAATGTCCGATGGCGCTGCGGAGCATGGCCACGGTGGTCGCCGCCGCGGCCCGTTCCGCCTCGTCCTGCGTGGCGCGCACCCGCTCCTCCAGCAGCACCACTGCTGCCTGGAGGACACCGACGCGCACCGGAACGGACCGCATGGCCGTCAGGACGGCCGCCGCCTGTTCGGCCGGTGTGGCGGGCGCGGCCTGCGGAATGAGGGTGGTGATGCCGCGCCCGAGCGCACGGTCACGAGGCGGCTGGGCCGCGGGTGTGGTCACCGGGGAATTCTGCCGCACCGGGTGCCCCGAATGGTTCAGCGACCTGGCCGTGCCGGTGTGTTCTCCCGCGCCCCGTCGTGGACGCGGAGCAACAGGGCGGTCAGCTGGGCGCGTTCGCCGGACGTCAGGGGCGCCAGGACGTCGTCCTGTACGGCCAGCGCCTCGGACTTGAGGCTTTCCAGCAGATCGCGGCCGGCCGGTGTGACGGTGACCGTGACGCGTCGCCGGTCGGCGGTGTCGCGGGCCCGGTCCACCAAGCCGGACGCGCCGAGCCCGTCCACGATCTTCACGACGTCGCTGCGGTCGATCGAGAGCCGTGCGGCGAGTTCGCGCTGCACATGGGGGCCGAAGTCGGCGAGCGCGGCGAGCACCGCCATGTGCCAGAGCCTCAGCCCGCGTTCGGCCAGCCGGTCGGCGAGCCGGCCGCGCGCCGCCTTGCCGGTCTTGGACATGAGATAGGTCGTCATACCCAGGAGACTGGGAGGGGTTTCGTTCATCAGGTATATCGTAGGGCCAAACCCATGATGGGTGTGCACCTACTGAAGGAGCCTCCATGGACGCGCTGCATCCCCGCCTGCTGGTCGACCGGTTCGCCGACTGCTTCCGCTTCTACGACGCCGTGCTGCCGGAGTTGATCGGTGCCGTACGCGCCAGTGGCAGCGCGTCGGGGCCGTACGCGCACTGGGACGTCGAGGACCAGGGCGTGCTGGTGCTGTTCGACCGGAGCGCGATGGCGGCGGTCACCGGCACGAAGCACCTGCCCGCGGACCCTCCCCCGGCGCAGGACCGGTCGATGTTCGTCCTCCGTGTGGCGGACGTCGACGCGGGGCTGGCCCTCTGCCTCGGCCACGGCGCCGAGTTGACCGCGCCCGCGTGCGACCGCCCGGAGTGGGGGCCGGGGCTGCGCACCGCCCATGTGCGCGACCCCGAGGGGCATCTCGTGGAGCTCCAGTCCTACTGACCGGTGCCCTCCGGCGTCACTTCTTGGCCCAGGCGCGCATGGCGGAGCGGGAGGAGAAGTCCGCGACGTCCTTGTCGAGCGGCCGGTCGGTGTACTGGTGGATGCGCCAGGACGCCTTGATGCGCGGGTGGCCCGCCTTGACGTAGTCGGCGATCCAGAGCCCGTCCCCGGCGTACGACGTGGTGTCGTGGTTCAGCCAGAAGTAGCGGTTGCAGTAGAGCAGGACGCGGTGGTGCGGCCGCAGGCGCTTGACCTCGCGGATGAAGCGGTCCTTCTCGGCGTTGCTCGGCCGGGTGCCCTCGCCGTTCTGCTCCCAGTCGACGGCGAGCAGGTCGCCCGCCTTCTCGGGCGCCTTGCTCAGGAAGTACTCGGCCTGCGCCGCGATGTTTCCGGGCCACAGGAAGTGGTAGAAGCCGACGACGCATTCGGCGTCGCGGGCCCGTTTCGTCTGGTCGGACAGACGTGGATTGACGTACGAACGGCCCTCGGTGGCCTTGATGAAGACGAAGTCCAGTCCGTCCGTGTCGAACGAGGACTGATAGGCGCTGACATCGACACCGTGCAGCATGGGCGCCGCCTTTACAATCGGGGTGCTCTCTTCCGCTTACTTTCCCTGATCGTCCGTTCCCCACCCTCACTTGAAGCACGAATGCGCGTGTGTGCCGGGGCGCACGCTCCGGCACACACGCGCGGGCGGGCGCGCGCCCGCTATGCATCAGGCGTCGAATCCGGTGGAGCGGCTGACCTTCTCCCAGGCGAGCGTTTCGGCGCGGGAGGCGTCGAGCGCGCCGAGTACGGCGTCCGTCGCGTCGTTGCCCAGCGGCAGCCGCAGCGGGGTGTCCTCGGCGTCCAGCGCGGTCAGGATGGCCGCGGCGGCCTTGGCGGGGTCGCCCTCCTGCTTGCCGTCCGAGTCGGGCAGGCTGCTGCGGACCGGGCCGACGGAGTCCGCGTAGGCGTCCAGGGGCGCGGACTGGCGCAGGGCGCCGCCACCGGCGAACCCGGTGCGGAAGGAGCCGGGTTCCACGATCAGGACCTTGACGCCGTGCGGGGCCACCTCGGCGGCCAGCGCTTCGGACAGGCCCTCCAGGGCGAACTTCGTCGCGGAGTAGGCGCCGACGCCGGGGAACGTGAACCGGCCGCCCATGCTGCTCATCTGGACGACGGCACCCGTACCGTTGCGGCGCATGTGCGGCAGCACGGCCCGGACCAGGGCCGCGGGGCCGAAGAAGTGGAGGTCCATGAGGTCGCGCAGCTCGCGGTCGCTGGTCTCCTCGACCGCGCCGACGAGCCCCATGCCCGCGTTGTTCACGAGCACGTCGATCCGCCCGTACCAGAGGACGGTGTCCGCGACGACGTCGGCGATGCGGGCGGTGTCGGTGACGTCGAGCTGGACGGCGACCGCGCGGTCGGGGTGTGCGGCGACGAGGGCGTCGAGCGCCTCGGGCCGGCGCGCCGTGGCGACGACCGTGTCCCCGGCGGCGAGGGCGGCCTCGGCGATGGACCGGCCGAAGCCCGAGGAGGCGCCGGTGATCAGCCAGACGCGGCCCGAAGCGTGGTCGCGGGCAGGGGTGGCGGGTGCGGTGTTCATGTCCAACTCCGTTTTTTCGTCGGCGCGTTGCGGTGATCCCTTTATGTCACCCGCGCCCGGGAACGGTCCAAGACATGAATCCTCCGGAGCGATAAAGACGGCTTATGATCGCGCCATGGAACTGCGCCAGCTGCACTACCTCACGGTGATAGCCGAGGAGGAGAACCTGGGCCGGGCCGCCCGCAGGCTCTTCGTCAGCCAGCCGGCGCTCTCGTACGCGCTCAAGAGTCTGGAGGCGGAGCTCGGCGTCAAGCTCTTCGACCGTCACGCGGGTGGCGTCTCGGCCACGTCGGCGGGGCGCGATGTGATCGCCGAGGCGTTGCTGACCGTACGCCAGGCCGAGCGGGTGACTGCGGCCGCCGAGCGGCACACACGGGGCGAGACCGGGGTGCTGCGGGTGGGTTTCGAGGCGAGCGGGGCGGGCGAACTGACCACCCGGGCGCGGGCGGAGTTCGCCCGCCTCCATCCCGGGGTGCGGGTGGCGCCCAAGCGCTACGACTGGGGGCAGGAGGCCGACGCGCTGCGGGACGGCCTCACGGACGTGGCGTTCGTCTGGCTGCCCAACGACCTGACCGGGCTGACGTACGAGCCGGTGCACACCGAGCCCCGCGTCGTCGGCCTGCCCACCGGGCACCCGCTGGCGTCCCGCTCCGGCGTCTCCGTCCTGGAGGTCAAGGACGAGCCGCTGCTGTGGACGCGGCGGGCGCCCCGGCAGTGGGTGGACTGGTGGGCCGTCAACCCGCGCCCCGACGGGTCGGCCCCGGTCTGGGGGCCGACCAACGACAACGTCGAGGAGATGCTGGAGCAGGTGGCGCAGGGGTCCGCGATCTGCTTCGCCCCCGAGAGCATGGCCCGCTACTACGCGCGCCCCGACCTGTCCTGGGTGCCCCTGACCGATGTCGAGCCGCTGCGCGTGGTCCTGGCCTGGGCGGACGGCGCGGACACGGCGCTGGTACGGGGCTTCGCCCGTGTGGTGCGCGAACTCGCCGCGGGAGCGTAACCACTCACCCCGCTTCGGAGGCAGCCTCGGGAGCGGCCGGCAGGCTGTCCATGAAGGAGCTGACGGAGAACACCGCGTTCCCCGCTCCGGGCGGGCCGTAGCCGGGAGGAGAGCTGAGCCCGAACTCCTCCATCGTCGCGCGGTACGACTCCAGGAGCCGGATGTGGTACTCCAGCGGCGCCCCGTCCGGGTTGGTCTTGCCGAGCGGGGTCGTCGGCTCCGGGCACCAGGTGGTGAAGCGCGGGGTGATGCCGTGCGACATGAAGAAGCGCAGGCCCTCCGTGGTCGAGTCGATGGCTTCCTTCACCGTGGCGAAACCGAACGGCTCCGCCATCTCCACTCCGGCCACGAAGTTCGGGATGACGTTGCGCGCGCCGAACACATCCGCGGAGTCGAGGATGCGGCGGTGCCACTCGTCACGGCCGACGTAGCGCTCCTTGCCCGGGCAGTACAGCTCGAACAGGCGGCGGTCCCACACCTCGTAGTTGGGGTGGTAGATCTGCACCCCGTAGTCGTGGAACCGCTGGACGTCCGCCTTGGGCAGCGCCTGGGCGACGACCTTCCCGATCCAGCGGCCCGGGAAACGCTCCTCGATGGCCTTGGCGTACTGGCCGTAGAAGTCCGCCTCGTCCCGGCCGCCGATGTGCGAGGTGATGGCGCCGCCGGTGAGGGTGTACGCGGTGGAGGTCTTCGCCGTGTCGTACCGGTCGATGATCTCCAGCGCCTCCAGCACCTCCTCGACGGGCTTCACCCCGGTGTACGGGCGGCCCGCCGCCTTGTGCTGGCGCCAGTTGTGGTTGATGTCGCAGTACTGGCACTCCTCCTTCGCGCCGAAGTACTGGCAGACGCGGAAGACGGTCAGGTAGACGAGGTAGCCCCACTGGATGGTCGGGGCGACCTCCATCACGGACTTCCCGTTGGCGAGCGTGTGCCGGTAGTAGTCGGGCATCGGGGGCAGGCCGACGTCGGAGATGCGCCTGCCGTCGAGGTAGAGCCCGAGCATCCCGTCCGCGTCCGCCGCGACGCGGTACGGGGACGCGGGGTTGACGCGCACGGAGACGACGGTGCGCCGCAGGTCGTACGGGCCGCCGGTGAGGACGATCTCCTCCGGCGGGCGGCGCAGGGCGGCCGCACCCAGCTCCGGCAGGGTGCCGTGGTCGAAGGAGAAGATGAAGTACGACTTCGGCTTGACGTCGCCGCCCTCGTTGTCGCTGAGCGCGGACTCGTCGAAGGCGACGCCGCCGCGGAGCAGGTCCTCCTTGATGACGGCCTCACGCGGCACGTGCGGGAACTGCTCCATCAGCCGTTCGACGAGCCGGGTGCGGTCTGCGCTGCCGGGCTCGGTGCGGCTGGGATCGGTGCGGCTGGGCATGTGCGGGCTCCTCGGTCGGTCGTCGGCGTGTTCCGGATGCGACGTCTGTGCAACGAACCGCGGCCGCGGGGCGTTCTCTTCCCGGCTGCCGGATGCGTCACTCCCCGCCTCCCGATCCTATGTGACCGGTCAGTAAGGTGTGGGGGCGGGAGCCCGTCGGCCGTGCGGCCGGTCCGACGCCCGGTGGTGACCGCAGCCGGCCGCGGAACGGAAGTGCCCCATGCCCCGCACCATGTCCGTGTCGGACAGCGTCGTCGTGCGCACCGGGCCGCTGGAGGTCTACGCCCGGCTGAGCGACCCCACGGCGATGGGCCGCTGGAGCCCGGAGAACCTGGGCGCGCGGGTGCGGGGGGAGCGCCGGGAGGCGTACGTCGGCATGGTCTTCGACGGCCGCAACAAGCGGGGGCCGGTGAGCTGGACGACGCGGTGCACGGTGACGGCGGCCGACCCGGGGCAGCGGTTCGCGTTCCGGGTCCACGCGATCGGCGCGCGGCGGCCGTTGCTGCGGGGGCCGATCGCCACGTGGGAGTACCGCTTCGAGGCGGTGGAGGGCGGGACCCGGGTGACGGAGACCTGGACGGACGACCGCCGCGCCTGGCCGGACTTCGTGGCCAACGCCTTCGACCGGGTGGCGACCCGGGGGCACACCTTCGCCGTGTTCCAGCGCCGGAACATCCGCACCACGCTCGACCGCCTCAAGGCCGCGCTGGAGTCCTCGGACGCCTGAGGGTCACGCCGCCCAGTGCGCGGGACGGTGCAGCGACGACGGAAGCCGGGTGGTGGCGCTCCCCCGGGCGGCGTTCACCTGCGCCTGCGTCAGGAACAACGCCCCGGTCAGGTCGGCGCCCGTCAGGTCCGCGTCCCGGAAGTCCGCGCCGATGAGGTCCGCGAGGCGCAGGTCGGCGCCGCCGAGGTCCGCCGCGATGAGGTAGGCGCCGCGCAGATCGGCGCCCCGCAGGTCCGCCTTCCTGAGCCGGGCGCCCATGAGGTCGCCGCCCCGGTGGCTGCGCTTCTTGCGGCCGGTCGTGGGGCGGGGGGCCGTGGCGCGCACGAGTTCGCTCACGCGTCCGAGGAGTACGGCGACCTCGCCCCGGTGGGCGGCCACGTCGAGCTCCGCCAGGGCGGTGGCGTCGAGGCGGGTCAGGGCTTCGGTCGCTTCGAGGGTGCGCCGGATCTCGCCGCGCAGGGGGCGGGCGGGGGCGAGGCCGGCCGCCTCCGTCAGGTACCAGAGCAGTTCGTGGAGTTGCCGGACGACCGGGAAGACCTCGAACATCTGCTGCGCGGTCTCCGGTGCGCCGCGCCAGTCCCGGCCGCCGAAGATCTCCACCGACACCTTCTGACCGGCTCCGAAGCAGTCGTAGACGGTGCAGCCGGGGAATCCCTCGGTGCGCAGCCGCGCGTGGATGCCGCAGCGGAAGTCGTCCCGGAGGTTGCGGCAGGGCGTGCCCGCCGCCTTGTCGACGGCGAAGTCGGCGGAGCGCGTGAGCGTCAGCGCGACGCAGCACAGGGCGAAGCAGTTGCCGCAGTCGGCGCGCAGAGCGTCTCGGCCGTCTCCGTCCTGGCGGTCGGTGCCGGAGGGTCGGTCGGTGTCGGGCACGGTGGGTGGATCCTTCGGGCCGGTGTTCGTGAGCAGCACCGGAGCCTATCGGCTTCGCCTCCGGTCGGCCGTTGTCGGTGGTGCGGCGCACACTGGCAGGAGTGCGTTGCGGGGATGGGACGGAGGGGGTCGCGGATGGGCGGCGAGGAGGAGAGCGGGTTCGAACCGGCGACCGGGGACGGCCCTCCGGCTCCCGGCGATGCGGTGGCGCGCGCCGCTTCGGTGCGGTCGGCGTGGGCGGGGCTGGTGCAGATCAGGCGGCTGACGAACAGCGGCCGGGCCGATCCGGAGTCGGTGCCCGCGCCCTGGGAACTGCACCGTCCGGTACGGGCCGTGGCCCTGGCCCTGGAAGCCGCGGGGCTGCCCGCCTCGGCCGTCGGGCCGTCAGGGACGCGTACGGGGAAGGGTTACCGCGTGACGGCGGGGGCATCGCCGGGCACCGTGCGGGTGGAGTGGCTGGGGCCGGCCGGGAGCGGGGCGGCGTACGAGGAGGACGGCGAGCTGAACCGGTGCGCCGGTGCGCTGCGGGAGTCGGGCTGGACCGCGCTGCTGTACCGGGGCCCGCGCGGTCGCCGGTTCCTGGAGGTCGAGCCGCCGGCGGGTCGGCCGGACGGCCGATAGTCGCCGTGCCGTGCCGCTGGCCCGCCGCCGTTGTCAGACCCATGGGGGATGCTGGTGGGGTCCGACACCTCTGACCCTGGAGATGCTGAGATGCGCAAGGACGAACTCGCGGCGGCGCAGGCGTATGTCCGTTTACTGGAGGCCACCCGGGCGGCCCTCTCCGACCCGGACGACGCCCCGGTGTACCTGCCGTTGCTCACGTCACCGATGGAGGAGGCGGACGGGGCGCTCCGGCGGGCGGGGTTCGCGGGCAACGAGACGCGGTTCTTCGAACTGGTCGGGTCGCTCCGGCCGAGCCTGACGGGCAGCGGCCACTGAGGAGGGCGCCGGAGCGGTCCCGCCGCTGGGGCCTCAGCCGGCCTCGGGCAGTGGTGCGAGGCCGAGTTCACGGTCGCCGAGGGGCGCGAAGTGGCGGGCCACGTCCTCGTCCGTGACCTGGGCGAGCTCGGCGGGGTGCCAGCGGGGGTTGCGGTCCTTGTCCACGATCTGGGCGCGGACGCCCTCCACCAGGTCGGGTCCCGCGAAGGCGGCGGTCGAGACGCGGAATTCCTGGTCGAGGACCGCTTCGAGCCCGCCGAGGCGGCGCGCCCGGCGCACGGCTTCGAGCGTCACCTTGAGCGAGGTGGGCGCCTTGGCCAGGATGGTCGCCGCGGCCTGCTTGGCGGCCGGGTCCCCGTGGCCGGCGAGGCGGTCCACGATCTCCTCGACGGTGTCCGCCGCGTAGCAGGAGTCGATCCAGGCGCGGTGCGCGGCGAGCTCGCCGCCGGGCGCGGGGCGGGCGTGGTCCGCGACGGTCGCGGTGACGGCCTCGGGGGTCGCGCACTCGGCCAGGGCGGCGACGAGCGCGGCGAGCCCTTCGGCGGGGACGAAGTGGTCGGCGAGTCCGCAGAGCAGCGCGTCGGCCGCGCCGACCGCCTCGCCGGTGAGCGCGAGATGCGTACCGAGTTCGCCGGGCGCGGCGCCCAGCAGGTGCGTTCCGCCGACGTCCGGGACGAACCCGATGCCGGTCTCCGGCATCGCGATGCGGGAGCGCTCCGTGACGATCCGGACGGAGCCGTGGGCGGAGACTCCGACGCCGCCGCCCATCACGATGCCGTCCATCAGGGCGACGTACGGCTTGGGGAAGCGGGCGATCCGCGCGTTGAGCCGGTACTCGTCCCGCCAGAAGTCCAACGAGGTGGCGCCCCCGGCCAGGGCGTCGTCGCGGACGGCACGGATGTCGCCGCCCGCGCACAGGCCGCGCTCCCCCGCGCCGGTGAGCAGCACGGCGACGACGGCCTCGTCGCTCTCGGCTGCGTCGAGCGCGTCGGCCATGAGCCGCACCATGGCGTGGTTGAGCGCGTTCAGGGCGCGGGGCCGGTTGAGCGTGAGGTGGCGGACGCGTCCTTCGGTGTGCAGCAGGACGGGGTCCTCGTGGTTCATGCGCGCGCTCCGCTCAGCCCGGGTGCCGTGCCGTCCGCCGGTCGGGGGACGGTCCTCCGCTGCCATTGTGCGCGGGCCCCCTGGGGGCGGTCGGTGCGGGGTGGTTTCCGCTGTGGCAGGCGTGCCGGACCGGCCGGACAATTGAGGCACGCCGTACGGCGGACCCGCCGGACGATCCTCGGAGCTGGAATGACCGATCAGAACCGGCCGCCGGTCGTCCCCGGACCGCCCGGCCGGCCGGAGGGCACGACGCCGGTCGGCGAGACCGGTACGGCGGAACGGCTCGCCATGAACCGTACGGGCAGCTTCGACTGGGATCTCGAAGCCTGGACCATGGACATGGACGAGGCGGGGCTGCTGGTCTTCGGTCTGGACCCGGCCGCGTTCGACGCGCGCCCGGAGTCCCTGGCGGAGGTGCTGGACCCGGAGGAGCGGACCCGTCTGGGCGTGGCGACGGACGAGGCGCTGAACGGAGCGGGCAGCTCGTACAACGTCCACTTCCGGATTCCGCTCGCCGACGGCCGGGATCAGTGGACGCATGTCCAGGGACGCATCCTGCGCGGCGAGGGCGGGAAGGCGCGCCGGGTGATCGGTCTGGTGCGGGACGCGACAGCCGAGGTCACCCATTCGGACTTCGTGCTGGAGCTGGAAAAACGCCGACGCCGACAGACCGACATAGTTGAACGTACGACGAGTGCCTTGTCGCGTGCGGTGACGGTGGACGATGTGACCGCCGCCCTGACCGGTCCCGGCGGGCTCGCGAGGCTGGGCGCCGACGGGCTGGCCCTCGGGCTGCTGGACAACGCGGCGCTGAACGTCATCGCGCTGAGCGGTGAGTCCCTGGAGGTCCTGGACGACCTGGGTTCGGGCCGGCTCGACCCGACGCTTCCCCTGGCCGACACGGTACTCAGCGGGCGCCCCCGCTTCGTCGGCTCGCTGGCGGCGCTGACGCGGCGCTACCCGGTGCTGGAGCCGTACGTGGGACGGCTGAGGTTTCAGGCGGCGGCCTATCTGCCGCTCGTCGCCCAGGCACGGACGCTCGGCGGCCTGGCCCTCTTCTACCGGCAGCGCACCGCCTTCACGGCCGACGAGCGCAACCTGTGCCTCGGACTCGCCGCGATCGTCGCCCAGTCCCTTCAGCGGGCCAAGCTGTTCGACGAGGAGCGCGAGTTCGCGACCGGGCTGCAGTCCGCGATGCTGCCGCGCCGCATCCATGACATCGAGGGCGGCGAGATCGCGGTCCGCTACCACGCGGCGTGGAGCGGCCGCCAGGTCGGCGGTGACTGGTACGACGTGATCGCCCTGCCCAAGGGGCGGTTCGGGATCGTGGTGGGTGACGTCCAGGGGCACGACACGCATGCTGCGGCGATCATGGGACAGCTCCGGATCGCGTTGCGCGCGTACGCCGCCGAGGGGCACCCTCCCTCGACGGTGCTGGCCCGCGCCTCGCGGTTCCTCGCCGAGCTGGACACGGACCGGTTCGCGACGTGCGCCTATGCCCAGGTCGACCTGGAGACCGGGACCGTGCGGGTCGTGCGGGCCGGTCATTTCGGACCGCTGATCCGGCACATGGACGGCCGGGTCGGCAGCCCCCGGGTGCGTGGCGGCATGCCGCTGGGCATCTCGACCGACTTCGGGGACGAGGAGTATCCGGAGACCCGGCTCGACCTGGTGCCGGGCGAGACGCTGGTGCTGTACACCGACGGGCTGGTGGAGGAGCCGGGCGCCGACATCGACGCGGGGGTGCGCACGCTGATCACCGAGGTCAGCGCGGGTCCGGCGGGCGCGGAGGCGCTGGCCGACCATCTGTCGGACCGGCTGTGGGAGCGGTGGGGCTCGGGTGACGACGTCGCCCTGCTGGTGCTGCGCCGCAGCCCGGACCCGGGGTCGCCCCGGGCACCGAGGCTCCACCAGTACATCCACCAGGCCGACCCGGAGGGGCTGTCCGAGGCGCGGACCATCGTGCGCCAGGCCCTGACCGACTGGGACATGGCCGAACTGGCCGACGACGCCGAGCTGGTGACCGGTGAGCTGCTGGTGAACGTGCTGCTCCACACGGAGGGCGGGGCCGTCCTGACCCTGGAGGTGCTGCCCGAACCGGTCCGCCGGGTGCGGCTGTCGGTGCAGGACCGGTCCAGCGCGTGGCCCCGCCGCCGGTCACCGGGCGAGACCGCGACGTCGGGCCGGGGGCTGCTGCTGCTCGACGCCGTCTCCACGCGCTGGGGCATCGAACCCCGGGGCGAGGGCAAGGCGGTCTGGTGCGAGATCGGGCCGAGCGCGCCGCCCACCACACCGCCGGTGCACCGGCACGCCGCCGAACCGCCAGGGGACGGCCCGGGAGGCGGGGGCGCGCAACGGTGAGGGGCGCACCGCCACGTCGCGCGTGACGGTACGCCCCTCGGCCCCGCCGCCCCTTCGCTGTGCGCGACGGGGCGGCGGGGATTACGTCAGTGCTGTGCGGTGCGGCGCTTGCGCACCGACCACATGATGCCGCCGCCGGCCAGCAGCACGGCCACCGCCGCGCCACCGATGACCGGCGTGGCGGACGAGGAACCGGTCTCGGCCAGGTCCGGCGAGCTGGGGCTCGGCGTCGCCGCGGCGGGCGCGGACGACGAGGCGGACTCGCTCGGCTTGACGCTCGGGCTGGGGGACGCCGTGGTGGGCGTCTCGGACGGCTTCGACTCGGTCGGGCTCGGCGTCGGCGTCGACGGCGGGGTGCCTTCGCACACCGGCGCCTGCTTGGTCTCGTCCTTCGAGTACTGGTCGCCGTCCCCTGCCTTGACGACGAGGCGCACCGTCAGCGGCTGGTCGTGCTCGGGCAGCTCGAGCTTCTTCTCGAAGTCCTTGCCGAACGTCTCCGTCGGCAGCAGGTCGTTGCCGTCGACGCTGACGGTCACCTCGTTGGTGACATTGGCGTTGTACTGAGTGAGGTGCAGGCTCACTGCGTCACAGGTCACGTCCCAGGTGGGGGTGTGAGCTGCGGCCGGACCGGCGGTGAGGACCGCGCCGGAGAGACCGACCACCGCGGCGGCGACGAGAGTTCCCGCTGCGCGCCACGATCTCCTGGGTATGGTCATGGAAATTTCCTCCGCAGATGTTTCGCGCCCGTATGGGCGGTGCAGCGCACAGTACTGCCCCCTTCCCCACGGTGTGCACCCGCCCCACAGCCGTTTCTGCGTCACAACCGCCCCCACACCGTCGCCGGTTGGGACATGCCGGACACGGGCCGGACCGCCCCGGCTGTCCCGGTTCTCCGCCGCGCGTTCAGAGCCGGCGGTGCATGATGTGGAGCCCCACGAAGCCCTCGACCGGGTGGTGGAATCCTTCGGGCAGGGTGCCCAGGATGTCGAAGCCGAGTGAGCGGTACAGCTTCACCGCGGCGGTGTTGGTCTCCACCACCGCGTTGAACTGCATGGCCCGGTACCCGGCCGTGCGCGCCCAGTCGATGCTGTACTCACACAGGGCGCGTCCGACACCGCGCCCGGAGTGCCGGGGGTCGACCATGTAGCTGGCGCTGCCGATGTGGGAGCCGTTGCCCATGTGGTTCTTGTTCATCTTCGCCGTGCCGAGCACGGTGCCGTCGTCGGCGACCGCGACCACGGTCCGGTTGGGTGGCTTGAGGAGCCACCAGTCGGCGGCGTCTGCCTCCTGGAGGTCGAGGGGGTAGGTGAAGGTCTCGCCGGCTGCGACGATTTCGTGGAAGAACGGCCAGATGGCGGGCCAGTCCTCGGGGGTGGCTTCCCTGATCAGCATGGGGCACAGAATGCCTGGTCAGCGCCGCGATCACCAGGGGTTATCCGGAGCACCCCGCCCCGTCCCGCCCCGGGCGGCCACCCGAGCCGGGCCCGCCGCCCCGCCCCGCGTACGCACCGGCCCGGCCCCCGGCCCTCCGGCGCCCGCCGGGCCGCGCTGCACGCGGCAGCCCGCCGTGCCGGGGGCGACGGAGCCCCAACCCCCGGGCCGCGCGCCCCCGCAGCCGGGCCAGCAACCCGGGCTGGCTCCCGGGGCGGGCATGCCCGACGGGGCGGACCCCCGGCCCTGGAGCCTCCGGTCCCGACTTGCCGGGCTCCAGTCCGGACCCGGCAAGCCCCGGCCCGGGCACGGCGGCCTCCGGCCCGGGCACGGCAGGCTCACCGGGCGCGCCCGCCCCGTCGGGCACAGAGGGCGGCGACACCGAGGCAGCCGGCCCGGCGAGCACCGCATCCACCGGCCCCTCCCCCGGTCGTGGCGCCGGACGCGCCTCCCGGGCGGCGTCCAGCTCCGCGATCAGGCTGATCCGGCGCCACAGGATCTCGTCCGGATCGTCGGCGGGCATCAGCCGCTCCATCGCCTCTCGACCGGCGGTCGACCCTCGTCGCCCGAAGACCGCCTCCGGCCTGACCCGGGCGAAGTGGGCCCGCTCGTAGGGGTCGTCCACCACCTCGGCCAGCTGAACCGGATCCAGGCCCTGAGCGACGATCGCCGCGCGCACCCATGGGTCGTCGGTGAGGGCGAGCAGGCGCTCGATCCGCCGGGAGCGCCAGTTGCGCGGCCGCAAGTCGGCCCCGGCATCCAGCCTGCCGCGCATCCAGGCCGGGCTGTTGCCCACCAGGAGCTCCGGCGACCGGGAAGCCAACGCTTCGAGCTCCTGGGCGAGATAGACCCACACCACCGCCCGGTACCGGTTGAGGTAGAAGGCGACAGGTGTGAGGCATCCCGCCCGGGCGAGCCGGGCGAACCGGACCGGGCTGATCCCGAGCAGCTGGGCCCCCTCGGCGGTCCCGACCGTGCGCACCCGTTCGCGCAGCGCTTCGGGAAATCCGTCCTGGGCCCGCAGGCGCTCGAGCTCCTCGCGGTCGGTCCTGGGCCGGCCGTCCGGTCCGGTCCTCACCCGGACCGCTCCCAGGTACACAGCGAGGTCGAACTCGTTCCGCTTGAGACCAAGTTCCGTAGCGGCGCGGGCCGCACCGAATGTGCACCCGCCTTCCTCACGCACGGTGCTGGGCGCCGGCTCCCCTCCAGAGTCCTGATCGACCCCGAAGTCCGTGTTCTTCAGCTGTTTCGCCGTAGTCATGACGTCACTCCCCCGCGCTTCGCAATTACTCTCTGCAACCAGAGTAGTCCGGGAAAGTCAACCGCCGCCGGGCCTGTGGATAACTCCACGGACCCGGCGGCGGCCGGAGTGCGTCGGGACTGTCAGAGCCGGTTGACTCCCCCGGTCCCGTCCTGCCGCGAGTCCACGCCGAGGTGCTGGCCCACCCGGTTGACGAGCAGCGTCATCTCGTACGCCACCTGACCGACGTCCGACTCCGCCTCACTCAGCACGCACAGACAACTGCCTTCCCCCGCCGCCGTGACGAACAGCAATGCCTCGTCGAACTCCACCATGGTCTGCCGGGCCTTTCCGGCACGGAAGTGCCGGCCCGAACCGCGGGCCAGGCTGTGCAGCCCCGACGAGACGGCCGCCAGGTGCTCGGCGTCCTCACGGGCGAGCCCGGAGCTCGCACCGGTGACCAGACCGTCGTTCGACAACACCAGGGCGTGGCGTATGTGCGCCACCCGCTTGGTGAGGTCGTCCAGGAGCCAGTCGAGTCCCCTGTCCATCGCCATTCTGTTTCCTCCCCGTTCACGCGTTCCCCGTGCCTCGCTCGTGGGCCAGCCTTGCGCACGGGTCACGTACGGGCAAGCACCCCGCTCCCGCCACAGGTCGGGAAGCGGCCACCTCCGCTCAGCCGTAGGAGAGGTTCTCGCACAGGTCGTCGTCCGCCGACCGGGCCTCGTCGGCGATCGCCGCCGGCACCTCCGGCGTGGCGGACGCACCGTCGGGTGCGGCCGAGGGGTTGTCCGCGTAGTCCCGTCCGACGGTGACCTGGATGCCGCTTCCCGCGTCGGCGGACTCGGTGACCCGTGCGCCGGGGAAGAGCCCGGCCGTGCGGCGGGCCTCGTCCCGCAGGCCGGGGCCGTACGCGACGACCGTCGCGGAGCGGGTCTGGTCCTGCGCGGTGGCCGTATTCGTGACGGTGAAGTCGTGCGCGCGCAGGAGCCCGGCCGCCTTGGCCGCGAGCCCGGGCACCGTGGTGCCGTTGTAGACGGCGACCTGGATGCCCTTGCCCGAGACGGGGGACCGTGAAGCCTTGGGGGACGCGGTGCTGCTCGCCTTGGCGTCCAGGGGGCGGTCGGCCTTCAGCGCGGCCCACAGCGCGTCGGCGTCCGGCTCCACGACGGCGACGCGCTCGCCCTCGTAGCGCCACGGAACGGTGACGAACTTGGTGTTGTGCAGGTCGATGTTCTTCATCGAGAGGGCGAAGGAGAGCAGCTTGTCGGCCGAGCCGAGTCCGGGGTCGACGGTCATCGCGTCGGTGGCGGCGTCGGCCAGCGGCAGGAGGGTCGTGGGGTTCATGCCGCGCGACTTGACCTTCTTGACCAGGGAGGCGACGAATGCCTGCTGCCGCTTGATCCGCCCTATGTCGGAGCCGTCACCGATTCCATGGCGCAGCCGTACGTAGTCCAGGGCGCGTTGGCCCGAGACCTTCTGCGGACCCTTCTCGAAGACCAGGGTGCCCCGGGTCGTGCGCTTGGGGTTCAGGTCGCGCTGATAGATGTCGTTCGGCAGGCACACCGGCACTCCGCCGACGGCCGAGGTCAGCGCGGAGAACCCCGCGAAGTCGATGACGACGGTGTGGTCGACGCGCAGTCCGGTCAACTGCTCGACGGTGTTCTGGGTACAGGCCGGGTTGCCCTCGACGGTCTCCCCCACCGAGAACGCCCCGTTGAACTGACTGTGCCGGCGCGGGGCGGTCCAACTGCCGTCGGGCTTGCGGCAGGCCGGGATGTCGACCATGGCGTCACGGGGTACGGATACGGCCACGGCATGTTGACGATCGGCGTAAACATGCAGCAGGAGCACGGTGTCCGAGCGGCCGACCTCGCCGGTGGCGCCGCCCAGCCCCTTGTTCTTGCCCGAGCGGGTGTCCGACCCGATGACGAGGACGTTCTGTCCGCCGGAGGAACCGGGCGGCCGGTCGCCGGAGATGCCGTCGGCGCTGAACGTGTCGATGCTGCCGGTGAGTTTCAGATATCCCCAGCCGATCCCGGCGACCAGCAGGACGAGGAAGGACAGCGCGGACACGGCCGTCCGCCGCAGTCGGCTCCCCCTCCTCCCCGTCCCTGTCGCTCTGTTCCTGCTTGCCATGGGCCACCCCGTTCGTACGGCTGCCGCGCGGGGTCGCCTCCCGGCGACTCCCGTGCGGTCGTGCAGTTGTGCGGTTTTCTGGTCGTGACGTGCGATGCCTTCGTGCGCCCCGGACCTGACCATCGTCAGTCCGAACCCCTCTCCCCACAGGGTCACAGGAAACATTGACCGGAAGACGCCGGAGGCCGGTGGGTCGAAGGGCGTCTTCCCCGCCCGCTCCGCGATGAATCGGGCGGGACGCCACCCGCGCCCTGGGCAAATCCTCGCGTTTCCTGAAGAGTGAGGGACAGCCGCCGTCCGTTCCGGGCGACGGCCGGACCGCGGCCCGCTGGAACGTGCGGGACGCGGTCGGTGAACCACGGGATCATTGGAGGAAGTTCATGGGTGTGACCCTGGCCAAGGGCGGCAACGTCTCCTTGTCGAAGGAGGCGCCCGGCCTGACCGCGGTGACGGTCGGCCTGGGCTGGGACGTACGCACGACGACGGGGGCCGACTACGACCTCGACGCCAGTGCGCTGCTGTGCGCGGATCACGGAAAGGTGGTCTCCGACCTGCACTTCGTCTTCTACAACAACCTCAACAGCCCGGACGGTTCCGTCCAGCACACCGGGGACAACCTGACGGGTGAGGGCGAGGGCGACGACGAGTCCATCAACGTGAACCTCTCGGCGGTCCCCGCCGACGTCGCGAAGATAGTCTTCCCGGTCTCCATCCATGACGCGCAGAGCCGGGGGCAGAGTTTCGGCCAGGTGCGCAACGCGTTCATCCGCGTCGTGAACCAGGCCAACGGTGTCGAGCTCGCCCGGTACGACCTCAGCGAGGACGCTTCGACGGAGACCGCGATGGTGTTCGGCGAGCTGTACCGACACGGCGGCGAGTGGAAGTTCCGTGCGGTCGGCCAGGGGTACGCCTCCGGCCTGGCGGGTATCGCGAAGGACTTCGGCGTGAACGTCTGAGGGCGACCGCCCCACCGGCCCGGCTCCGCGTCAGCGGTGGCCGGGCCGGCTCCGTCCGGGCGGCCCTCAGCCCGAGTGCGACGGCTCCCCTTCGCGCGCGGTACGGCTGATGGCACTCGGCCACCACGCCCTGGGCCCGATGTCCACGACCAGCGCGGGGGCCAGCAGCGACCGCACCACCAGCGTGTCCAGCAGGACGCCGAAGGCCACGATGAACGCGATCTGCGCGAGGAAGGCGAGCGGGATCACGATCAGTGCGGCGAAGGTGGCCGCCAGCACCACGCCCGCCGAGGTGATGACGCCGCCGGTGCTCACCAGGCCCCTCAGCATGCCCTGACGCGCGCCGTGTTCCAGCGCCTCCTCGCGGACCCGTGACATCAGGAAGATGTTGTAGTCGACGCCGAGGGCCACCAGGAACACGAATCCGTACAGGGGCACCGAGGCGTCCGTACCGCTGAAGCCGAAGGCGTGCTTGAAGACCAGGGCCGAGACGCCGAGGGTCGCCAGGAAGTTGAGTCCGACGGTGGCCACCAGAAGCACCGGCACCAGGACCGACCGCAGCAGACCCATCAGGATCAGCAGGATGATGACGAGCACCACCGGAACGATGATGTTCCGGTCGCGCTCGGCCGTGCGCTGGGTGTCGTACTGCTGTGCCGTGTAGCCGCCGACGAGCGCGTCCGCGCCGGGTACGGCATGGACGGCGGTACGCAGCCGCTTGACGGTCTCCGTCGCCGCGTCGCTGTCCGCCGCGTCCTTCAGGGTGACGTCGACGCGCACCCGGCCGTCGACCACGAGCGGCTTGCCGCCGCCGGGCCGGCCCGAGGCCGTGACGGGGGCGGCCGAGGCCACGCCCGGTGTCGCCTCGGCGGCCTCGGTCACCTCGTCGGCGCTGTCCGCTTCGGCGATGACGACCGCCGGGTTTCCGGAGCCTCCCGGGAAGTGCTTGCTCAGCGTGGCCTGGGCGGAGACGGAGGGGGCGTCGTTCACGAAGATCTCGTCCAGCGGGACGCCGTGGGACTTCAGGGTGGGGGCGAACGCGGCGCAGGCGACCAGCAGGACCGCGCAGGAGAGCCACACCTTGCGCGGGGACCCGTCGACGCGCGCGGCGACCCGGCGCCAGATCCCGTGCCCGCCGGTCGCCTCGTCCACGGGGCGCGGCTTGGCCGGCCAGTACGCCGCCCGCCCGCACAGCACCAGCACGGCGGGCAGGAAGGTCATCGTGCTGAGCACCGCGCAGACGATGCCGATCGCGCCGACGGGCCCCAGCGCCCGGTTGTTCGTCAGGTCGCTGAGCAGCAGCGCGAGCAGCCCGAGCGCCACCGTGGCGGCGCTCGCGACGATGGCGCCGAAGGAGCGGCGGAGAGCCGCGCGGGCGGCTGTCGTCCGGTCTCCGTGGACCGCCAGCTCCTCCCGGAAGCGCGCGGTCAGCAGGAGCGCGTAGTCGGTGGCCGCGCCGATCACCAGGATCGACAGGATGCCCTGGACCTGGCCGTCCACGAGGACGACGTCGTGGTCCGCGAGGACGTAGACGATGGCGCAGGCCAGCGCGAGGGCGAAGACGGCGCTGATGATGATCAGGAAGGGCAGCAGCACACTGCGGTAGACGAGCAGCAGGATCACGAGGACGGCGGCCAGCGCCACCCCCAGCAGGAGTCCGTCGATCCCGGCGAACGCGTCCTTGAGGTCGGCCTGGGTGGCCGCTGGTCCGGCGATCTCGGGGCTCGTGCCCGCCACCGAACCGGCTGCGTCGCGCACCCGGTCCAGGGTGTCCGGGAGCTCGTCGCCGAGGTCGGAGCGCAGTTGCACGACGCCCGACAGGGCCTCGCCGTCCTCGGACGGCAGCGCGGGTGACGGTGTGCCGACCACGCCGGGCTTCCCGGCCAGGGAGGCCAGCGCGCGGGTCGCGGACGCGCGGGCGCCGTCCGGGAGTCCGCCTTCGTCGCCGGTCCAGACGACGATCGCGGGCACGGTCCCAGCCCGCTGGAACGCCTTCTGCTCGTCCGCGACCTGGGTCGACTCGGCGCTGCGCGGCAGGAACGCCGCCCGGTCGTTGGTGGCCACCTCGCCGAGCTTTCCGGCGTACGGGCCGAGCGTCCCACCGATTCCGAGCCAGACGACAAGCAGCGCTACGGGGACGAGCCAGCGGACGACACGGTGCCTCGATGGGGGCTTCATTGCTTCCTCAGGGATCGACACATGACACACATGACCCGAAGTCTCTCGGTCATTCATTATCTCAATGATCAAGAGATATTACTGTAGAGCCATGCGCACCACAGACGAGAGCCCGGACAGAGGCACGGACGACGGGCCCACGAGCCTCCAGTCGTTCGCTGTGCTGCTGCGCCGCATGAACGGCGAGTTCAACCGCATCGCACATGACTTCGCCCATGCCCAGGGGCTGCACCCGACGGATATGCAGGCCCTCGTCGCCATCCTCGACGCGGACCGGGGCGAGGACGGCCGCGCCATGACACCGGGGCGCCTGCGTGAACAGCTGGATCTCACCTCGGGGGCCGTGACCGCGTGTCTGGACCGGCTGGAACGCGCGGGACACATCCGGCGGGTACGGGACAGCGGCGACCGACGTGTGGTGCATCTTCACTACGCGGCCGCCGCGAAACATGTGGCCCGTGACTTCTTCAAGCCGCTGGCGGCGGGCACGGAAGCGGCGCGCAGGCAGTTCGCCGACGACGAGCTCCGTGTCGTGATCCGCTTCCTGCAGGCGATGAACGAGGAGCTGGCGCAGCTGCGCCGCGCCGATCCAGGGGCTTAGGGCGCGAGGTCACGGACCGGGCAGCCGCGCACCCCGGGGGTGGGGAACGTGCCCAGGGTCGCCACCTCGTATCCGTCCGGGTAGCCCTTGATCTCGGGGTTCTGCCGCGCGTAGTGCGGTGTGGTGCGCGGGGGCAGCAGGCGTACGGCGCGGGCGCGCAGCCGCAGCGCGCCCCGGGTGAGGCCGCGGGCCAGGGGCGCCGGGCGCTCGTAGCGGAAGGCGCGCAGCAGCGAGTCGTCCAGGAGTGCGAGGCTCGCGCCGCGTACGAGCGGTGCGAGGGGGCGGGGGTACCAGGAGGCCATCAGGTCCAGCGTGGCGTCGGAGACCGAGCGCGCGCCCTCGTCCCAGCCGAAGTGCGCGTCCTCGTAGGTGTCGAGGGTGCGCTCGAAGTCCTCGTACGTCTGCGGCAGGTCCTTGATGCCCATGTGGGCGCCGAGCATCCTGTAGTACGCGGCGAACGCGCGCAGCTCGTGGTCGCAGAGCCGGCGCCAGCCGTACGCGTCGAGCCACCGCTTCGGGGTGACGACGAAGGTGCACAGGACGTAGCGCATGTCGTCGTTGCTGATGTCGTAGGCGGCGTGCATCCGGTTGATCCGGCGGAGGGCGGTGCGCCCCGGATCGCTGTCGAAGCCGTGCTCCACGACGGTGTCCAGGAGGAGCGCGGTGTCGTCGTACCGCTTCTGCGTACGGTCCGTCAGTTCCGCTGTCTCAGCGAGGAGACGCCCGATGCTGGGGACGGCATAGGTGCGGTAGAGGGCGAGTTCGAGGGCGCGGGTGATGTCCCAGGGGAACTCGAGGGTGACGGTGGTCCGGTAGATCTCCAGGAAGTCCCGCTCGGGATCGAGGCGTTGGATCTCCTTCAGCCGGTCGTAACGCTTCACCGCACCGTCCCCCTTGTCCAGGTCGAGTGTCCCAGCCTACGTCCGGGGGCAAGACGGTGAGTACGCGCGACGCACGCGCGTTGACGTGTTGACGTATGGATGAAAGGCGGGGTTTCCCATGGCCGCGATATTCGGTGTCCTGCGCAGAGCCGTGACCACGGGCCGCAAGGCCGGCCGCCCGGCGACGGTCCCCGCGGCGGCCGGACGCAGGCAGCACAACCTGTTCGATGCGGCGGCCGTCTACGTCGCGGCGTCGGCCGAGGACGACGAGGAGCGGATGGACGAAGCGAGCGGCTGGGTGTCGCCGGAGCAGCTCTCCTTCGGCGTCAGCGAGCTGGCCTGCCGGGCAGTGATCGCGCTGGCCCGTGAACGGAACGAATCGCCGCAGGTGGTGGCGCGGGAACTGCTCGGCCTGTCCGACGCCTGATCCGGGTGGGCGCGGGGAACGCGCTCGTGGGACATCCGTCCTTGTCAGGGCCTCGACGGCGGGGTTACCCACTGGTTAGGGTGCGCCGACGGAATCCATGACGGACGAGGAGAACGCAGTGACCGGGACGGACGACGCGGTCGCCGACGACGACGCGCTGTATGTGCTGACCGCGATCCTGCTGACGCCCGCGCAGTTCCCCAGCGTGCTCGGCGACGACTATCCGGCGGCGTGCGCGGCACTGGGCCTCGAACCGTACGCCGAGGGGTACGGGCTGGTCCTGGGCCAGGACTCCGACGGCGCCCGGTGGACCGTCGTCGTGGACGACGTGTCCCTGGTCGCGGTGGCGATCGCCTCATGGGACTGCGGCATGGAGTACGACCTGTCGCCGGACGACGGCTCGGTGGTCTGCGCGCTGCCCGGCTGGCCGCTCGCCGTGGCCGTCGCCGCGCCCGGGGTTCCCGCCCCGCACGACCCGGAGCCCGACCCGGAGGCGGACGGGGAGGCCCCGGCCCCCCTGTCGCCGCCCGACACCGAGGTGTGGGGGCCCGCCCAACGCCGCCTGGGCGCGGACGCCATCGCCTCGCAGTGGGCCGACTGGCGCGCGCAGATGGACGACGGGACGGGCGCCGCCCCGAACGACGGAGCAACGGGCTCCGCCCCGGACGACGACGCGCCGCAGTCACCCGTCGCCGTCGCCGGCCCGCACCCCGGTATCCGGCTGGCGCTGGCCGAGGCACGCGGCTATCTGGACGATCCGCCGCCCCCGGGCCGCGTCCGGTCCTCGTTCGCCCCCGGGGACGCCCGGATGATCCGGGCCGACGGCCCCGGCTGGTCGATGGTGGCCAGGACCGACGACATCGCCTTCATGCTCCTGGACGAGGTCCCGGGCGAGATCCTGCCCGTCCGGCGCGGGCCCGAGCTGCCCGGTCTCCTCAAGGCCCTGGACGCCATAGCCGTACGCCCGTCCTGACCACCGGCGAGGACGACCGCCGACGCGGCCGGACGGGGGTCAGACGCGTTCGAGCGGCCGGTGCGGCTCGGCGGGGAGCTCGATCCTGACCGGGTCTCCCGGCCTGACCACACCACCGGCCGTGACGACGCTCATGATGCCGGCCTTGCGGACGATGTTGCCCGCCTCGTCGCGGCCGACGACCTGCTTGAGGAGGCCGCCCTGAAAGTCTTCGATCTGCATGCACGGATTGCGCAGCCCGGTCACCTCGACAACGGCTTCCTCACCGAGGTGCAGCAGGGTGCCGACGGGCAGGGACAGCAGATCGATCCCCCGGGTCGTGATGTTCTCCCCGATGTCGCCGGGCGCCACCTCGAAGCCCAGCGCACGGACCTCCTCGAACAGCTCCTCATGGATGAGGTGGACCTGGCGCAGGTTCGGCTGGGTGGGGTCCTGGGCGATCCGGGAGCGGTGCTTGACCGTG
Organism: Streptomyces sp. CB01249; assembly: GCF_001905735.1. Lineage (GTDB taxonomy): Bacteria > Actinomycetota > Actinomycetes > Streptomycetales > Streptomycetaceae > Streptomyces. Next base: position 1,610,204 of record NZ_LISW01000001.1, on the reverse strand, counting down.
ACCCCCGCGTGCACATCGCCCTCCACGCCGAGGCCGGCGAGCAGGGTGACGCTGTCGCGGTTCGGCTTGGTGAAGCTGTAGGTCTCGTTCCTGCTGACGGCGGTCACGGTGCCACTCACAGCGGATACCCCTCTCAGCGACCGGCCCTCAGCGGCCGATCTCCTTGCGTGTGATCCTACGGAGCCGTCGGCGCTGGGAGGGGTCCAGGGCGAGATACGCGAGCGTGGGCACTCCGACGAGCACGAGCAGGGACAGCCAGAACCCGATGAAGGGCATCAGGACGACCGCGACGACGACTCCCCCGATGGCAACCTTGGCGCTGTTCGACATCGTCCGTACCTCCTCCGCGGCCCGTGGCCGCCTCTGATGGTGAGAACGTCCGCGCGCCCTCATCGGTTCCTGATTCCCGCTCCCTCGTACGCGGAGCGGCCGGTCACCGTAGCGGCGCACCGACCTCGTGCATATGGGTGAGCGCCTGCCGGTAGGACTCGATCAGTCCGGTCTCCGCGTACGGCAGGCCGACGGCCTCGCAGTGGGCCTTGACCATGGGCTGGGCCAGGCGCAGGTGCGGCCGGGGCATGCTCGGGAAGAGGTGGTGCTCGATCTGGTAGTTGAGGCCGCCGAGGAACCAGTCGGTGAGGGCCGCTCCGCGTACGTTGCGCGAGGTGAGGACCTGGCGCCGCAGGTGGTCCCAGCGGTCCCCGTCGGGGTCGGGCATCTCCATGCCCTTGTGGTTCGGGGCGAAGGCCATGCCGAGGTGGAGTCCGAAGAGCGCGTGGTGCACGAGCGCGAAGACGACCGCCTTCCCCGGGGACATGACGGTGAGGAGCAGGGTGGCGTAGAGGCCGAGGTGCGAGAGGAGCAGGAATCCGGACAGGGCGCGCTCGCGCGGGGACTGTTGCTTCAGGTACTGGAAGCCGGAGACCTTGAGGGCGATGCCTTCGAGAAGCAGCATCGGGAAGAACAGCCGGGCCTGGTTGCGGGTGAGCCAGCGGGCGAAGCCCTCACGCTGGGCGGCCTGCTTCTGCGTCCACACCAGGGCGCCCACGCCGACGTCGGGGTCCTTGTCGATGTGGTTCGGATTGGCGTGGTGGCGTACGTGCTTGTCGTTCCACCACGCCTCGTTCATGCCGAGCAGCAGGTTGCCGTGGAAGAGGCCGATCACACGGCTCACCTTCCGGTTTCCGGTTATCTGGGCGTGCCCCGCGTCGTGCCCCACGAATGAGGTACGGGCCCAGAGGAGCGCCAGGGGCAGGGCGAGCGGCAGCACCCACCAGGTGTTGCCCAGGAGGACGATGCCGGTGACCACGGCGGCCAGGGCGAGGAGGTTGACGGTGATGCCTGCGGCGTACCAGCCGGTGCGCCGTTCGAGGAGTCCTTGCGCCTTGACGTCGCGCAGCAGGGGCGCGAAGTCGCTTCCTGGGCTTCGGGCGCCGTCACGCGTGTGTTCCGCTGCGGCAAGGGTGGCCTGGGGCATGGTGTCTCCGGTCTCGAATCCGCTCCGACCTCAGGAAACGTACGGTTCGCGGGGTCCTCGGAGCCATGGCGCCACCACCCGGGGCATGGTGGTGCCAGCACCCTCCCTGGGTGGGGGGCCGACTGCACCGGGGAGCCGTGCCCGCACCACCGCGTGGCGCACCTCACACGCATCGACGGCCCCGGGGCACGGAAGTTGGGGTACCCTCGGCGACTCGGTCGGCTAGTCAAATTTGAGGACTCTGACATCGCTGTGCACCGCCCCTCCTCCGCTTCCCTCTCCGAAATCTCCGCGCTCGCCGGCTGTTCCGTGGTCTTCCTGCCCTCGGATCCCTCCCGCACCGGCCACCTCGCCTTCTGGCACCCCGACGGCAGCAGCCCGCCCGAAGGCCCCGGCGAGACCGGCACGCTGACGGTCGCGGGCCCCGACGCCCTGCCGTACGAGGTGCCGGCGCGCCTCCTCTCCGTCGCCGACGGGCTCCCCGTCCTCACGCGCGCGCGGTCGGCGGCGCATGCCTCAGCGGCCGTGGCCTTCTGGGGCGCGGCGGGGCTGCTCGCCCTGCAGTTCGCCGCCCGGGGCCTGCTCCTTCCGGGGCTGAGCGGGACGGACCACGACAGCTGGCGGTCCGGGCCGCTGACCGCCGACGACCTGATGCGCGTCCGCACCCTGGCCGCCTCCATGCCGCCCACCGCCCACGCCGTGCCCGTCGACGCGGCTGCCCGGCCGCTCCTGCTGCCCGAACCGGAGCGCCTGGTACGGGCGTTCCTCGACGCGGTCGCCGACTCCCTGCCCCGGACCCCCGCCGCACCGCTCGCCGCGGGCGGTCCGGCGTTCACCGCGTGGGAGCCGCAGCGTCTGCCCGGTCACCGGGCATGGGCGGCCGATGTGGCGGCCGGGCACGACGCGGGCGTCCGGCTGTCGCTGCGCGTGGAGGTGGCGGGGCTCGACCGGGGCGACGGACCGGGAACCGGGCCTTCGTTCCGCGTGGTGCCGCAGATCCACAGCGTCAGCGATCCGGCCGTGGTCGCCGATGCCGCCGAGGTGTGGGCGGGCGGTGGCCCGGCCGCGGAGGCATTCGGGCCGCGCGCCCGGATGGACACCCTGCTGATGCTGCGCCGGGCCGCCCGCGCCTGGCCGACGCTCACCCCGCTGCTCTCGGCGGCCGTGCCGGACGCGGTGGAGCCGGCCGACGAGGAGATCACCGAACTCCTCGGACCCGCCGCGCGGGCGCTCGCCGCGACGGGCGTCCAGGTCCACTGGCCCAGGGAGCTGACCGCCCGCAGGCTCACGGCGCGCGCGGTGATCGGACCGGACGGCGACGAGGCGGACGGCGGCGCGCCCCGGGGTCTCGCGCGGACCGCGTCGGACGCCGCGCCGCTGTTGTCGTCCGACGCCCTGCTGACCTTCAACTGGTGGTTCGCCCTCGGCGACCAGCAGCTGAGCCGTGCGGAGCTGGACCGGCTGGCCGAGGCGGGGCGGCCGCTGGTGCGGCTGCGCGACCAGTGGGTGCTCATCGACCCCGACGAGGCGCGGCGGGCCCGGGAGACGCAGGACCGCAAGGTCACCCCGATCGACGCGCTGGGCGCGGCGCTGACCGGTTCCGCCGAGGTGGACGGCCGCCGGGTCGAGGTCCGGGCCACCGGCTGGCTGGAGCGGCTGCGCGAGCGCGTCGCGGACCCGGCCCGGCAGGACGGGGAGCCGGCGGTCGGTCAGCCGGCCGCGCTCACCGCGACGCTGCGGGACTATCAGCTCCGGGGTCTGAACTGGCTGCACACCATGACCTCGCTCGGGCTGGGCGGCTGCCTCGCCGACGACATGGGGCTCGGCAAGACCATCACCCTGATCGCGCTGCACCTGCACCGCCAGACCCTTGAAGGGGGCGCCGGGCCCACGCTCGTGGTCTGCCCGACCTCGCTGATGGGCAACTGGCAGCGCGAGATCGAGAAGTTCGCCCCCGGCACCCCGGTCCGCCGCTTCCACGGCGCGTCCCGCACTCTGGACGATCTGCCGGAGAACGGGTTCGTGCTCACCACGTACGGGACGATGCGGCTGGACGCGCCGAGGCTCGCCTCGGCGCGGTGGGGCATGGTCGTCGCGGACGAGGCGCAGCATGTGAAGAACCCGTACTCGGCGACGGCCCGCGCCCTGCGCACCATCGGCGCCGGGGCGCGGGTGGCGCTGACCGGCACCCCGGTGGAGAACAACCTCTCCGAGCTGTGGGCGATCCTCGACTGGACGACACCGGGGCTGCTGGGGCGGCTCGGCACGTTCCGCACCCGGTACGCGCGGGCGGTGGAGGGCGGGGACCCGGCGGCGGCCGAGCGGCTTGGCGCGCTGGTACGGCCGTTTCTGCTGCGTCGGCGCAAGTCGGATCCCGGCATCGCGCCGGAGCTGCCGCCCAAGACGGAGACGGACCGGGCGGTGTCGCTGACGCCCGAACAGGCGGGGCTGTACGAGGCGGTGGTGCGGGAGACGCTGGCGGCGATCGCGGAGGCCGACGGCATGTCCAGGCGCGGTCTCGTGGTGAAGCTGCTGACCTCGCTCAAGCAGATCTGCAACCACCCGGCGCAGTACCTCAAGGAGGACGAGCCGCGCATCGCCGGCCGCTCGGGGAAGCTGGAACTGCTGGACGAACTCCTGGACACCATCGTGGCGGAGGGCGCCGGGGTGCTGGTGTTCACGCAGTACGTCGGCATGGCCCGGCTCCTCGAACGGCATCTGGCGGCACGCGGCATCGGCACGCAGTTCCTGCACGGCGGCACTCCGGTCGCCGCGCGGGAGGAGATGGTGAACCGATTCCAGGCGGGCGAGGCGCCGGTGTTCCTGTTGTCGCTGAAGGCCGCGGGCACGGGCCTCAACCTGACGAGGGCCGGTCATGTGGTGCACTTCGACCGCTGGTGGAACCCGGCGGTCGAGGCGCAGGCCACCGACCGCGCGTACCGGATCGGGCAGACCCAGCCGGTGCAGGTCCACCGGCTGATCGCCGAGGGGACGATCGAAGACCGGATCGCGGACATGCTCGCCCGCAAGCAGGGTCTTGCCGACGCGGTGCTGGGGTCCGGGGAGAGCGCCCTGACGGAACTCAGCGACGCGGAACTGGCCGATCTGGTGGAGCTTCGAGGGGGGACGCGATGAGCGACGGATACGAGGCCGAGGAGTTCACCGACGGTGGCGACGGACGGGAGGACGGGCTGGCCGCGCAGGAGCGCACCTTCGCCGCCCTGCCTCCGGCGCCCGGCCGCGGTTTCGCCGCTTCCTGGTGGGGAAAGGCGTGGCTCAAGGCGCTGGAGGACACCGCTCTGGACCTGCGGCAGCTGAAGGCGGGGCGCCGTGTGGCACGGGAGGGCGGGGTCGGTGCCGTGTCCGTACGGCCGGGCCGGATCACGGCGGTGGTGCGTGAGCGGGACGGCAGTACGTATCGCAGCGATGTGCTGCTTCAGGAGCTGGACGAGCAGGAGTGGGACCGTTTCCTCGGCATGGCGACCGAGCGGACGGGGCACATCGCGGCGCTGCTCGACCGCGAGATGCCGCCGCACCTGGTCGAGGACGCCGCAGCGGCCGGGATGGATCTGCTCCCGGGGATCGGTGACCTGGAACCGCGGTGCACGTGCGAGGCGTGGGACCACTGCCCGCACACCGCCGCGCTCTGCTATCAGGTGGCGCGGCTTCTGGACCAGGACCCGTTCGTGCTGCTGCTGATGCGGGGGCGCGGCGAACGGATGCTGCTCGACGGGCTCCAGGAGCGGATCGCGGCGACGGCCGGTGCCCCGGACGTCGCGGCCGAGGCCGAGGAGCCGGTGCCGGACCCGGGCGTGTCCGGCGTACCGGCGGAGCAGGCGTACGCAGCCGGCTCCATCCTGCCCGCGCTGCCGGCGCCTCCTGAGCTTCCCGGGGAGCCCGGCGCCGCCCCCTCGCTGGACACGGAGACGGACCCCGAGGCGGGGGTGGACCCGACGGCGCTGGAGATGCTGGCGCGGGACGCGGCGGCCCGGGCGCACCGGATGCTCGCCGACGCCCTGACGCCCGGTCATGAAGGCCGCCCGGTGCCCGAGTCGCTGACGGTGCGCCAGGACGCGGTCAGACTGGCGGCGGACGCGCGCCCGGAGCCGTGGATCGTCCACCGGCTGGCGAGCGGCGCGGGAAGGACGCGCGCCGGGCTCCCCGCCGCGGCCGCGGCCTGGCGGTACGGTGGGGCGACCGCGCTCGCCGTGCTCGACGAGGACCGGCCCCTGGACGGCGAGGCGCTGGCCCGGGCCAGGACCCGGCTGGCCGAGGCGTGGGAGGAGGACGAGGCGCCCCGGCTGCGGGCCGAGCGCAGCCGCTGGACGTCGGCGGACGGCGGCCTCCAACTCCGCTACGGACCGGACGGGCGCTGGTATCCGTACCGGAAGGAGAACGGTCAGTGGTTCCCGGCGGGGCCGTCCGACGACGACCCGGCGGCCGCCTGGGCGGAGGCGCAAGGCGTCTGACGACGGGTCGGCTCCGCCTGAACACCCCTTGCATGAACAGGATTTGGGGTTCCTGCCGTCTTCCGCGACCTGCGCGGCGCCCGTACCGTGGGGCCGCACTCGGCGCCGCGCCTTCCGTATCCCTGCCCGTCTCACCCCCCACAGGAGTTCGCATGGAACGCAGAAGAATCCTTCAGGGCGCCGCGGTGGCGGCGGTGGGAGCGCTGCTTCCCCCCTCCGTCCGCGCCGCAGCCGCGACGACCGGTGCCACGGACTACCCGGCGGGGCACTGGGTTCCCGCTTCGACGTCCAACTACACGGTCTCTTCGCGCCCTTCGGCGTACCCCGTCCAGTACGTCATCATCCATGTCACCCAGGAGACGTTCTCCAACACGGTGTCCATCTTCCAGAACCCGGCGAAGCAGGTGTCGGCGCACTATGTGGTGCGCTCGGGCGACGGGTACGTCAACCAGATGGTGCGGGAGAAGGACGTCGCCTGGCACGCGGGGAACTGGGACTACAACACCCGCAGCATCGGCATCGAGCACGAGGGCTGGGTGGACCAGCCCGAGTACTTCACCGACTCCATGTACGAGCAGTCGGCGCTGCTCACGGCCAATATCTGCGACCGTTACAACATCCCCAAGGACCGGGCCCACATCCTCGGACACGTCGAGGTCCCGGGCACCGACCACACCGACCCCGGCCCGAACTGGGACTGGGTCCGCTACATCCGCCTGGTCAACCTTCTCGGCGCGGGCTGACCGGGCAGCGCACGAAGAGGATTCCCTGCACGTCGCCGTCGGGCGCGCTGTAGACGTGGGGCACGTCGGCCCGCCACCGGGCGGAGGCCCCGGGCCCCACGGCGCTGAGGTCGTCCGGCCGCCCGACGACGGCCGTGCCGGCGAGCACCATCAGGCTCTCGGACGTACCCGGCACATGGGCCTCCGACTCCTGGACCGCCCCGGCGCGAATCGTCACCCGGAACACGTCGGTGACCGCTTCCCCGTCCTCGTACCGCTCGATCAGCACGGCGGTGACGGCGCTGCCCGACACGCCCGCCCGCTGCTTGGAGGGGGCGCCGTCCGGCAAGGGGTCGCTCAGTACCGCGCTGAGGGGGCGGCCGAGGGCGGTGGTCAGGGCGTACAGGGTCTCCAGCGTGGGGTTGCGCCGGCCGCTCTCCAGCTCCGAGAGCGTGCCCTTGCCGACCCCGGAGCGCCGGGAGAGCTCGGAGAGCGACACGTCCATGCCGTGCCGCAGGGCCCGCAGCCTGCGCCCCACGTCCTCGTTCAGCCCCATCGCCGTCCGCTCGCTCGCCCATCCGGTTGACGGGCACCGGCCCGCGTCCCTAGTGTTCCACAAACAGAACGTTCCATATACGGAACGCCCGGCAGCTTCCCGGAAGTGGCACACTCATGTCCGCGTTGACCCGCATACGTTCGGCCGCACCTCCCTCCGCCGTGGCGGCCGGGCTGATCGCCGTCATGGTCGGGGTCACCAGCTCCGCCGCACTGGTCTTCACCGCGGCGAAGGCGGCGGGGGCGGACGCGCGGGAGATCTCCTCCTGGATGCTGGCGCTCGGCGTCGGACTGGCCTGCACCTGCGCCGGTCTGTCGCTGCGTCACCGGGCACCGGTCGTGACCGCCTGGTCGACGCCCGGCGCGGCCCTGCTGACGACGGGTCTGAGCGGGGTGTCCATGGCCCAGGCCGTCGGCGCGTTCATCTTCTCGGCGCTGCTCATCGTGGTGAGCGGTGTCACCGGATGGTTCGCCCGGGCCATGAACCGCATCCCCGTCCCGCTGGCCGCCGCACTGCTCGCCGGGGTGCTGCTGAGGTTCGGTACGGGCCTGTTCAGCACCATGCACCACAGCTTCGCGGTCGCGTTCCCGATGTTCGTGGTCTACCTGCTGGGCCGTCGTCTGCTGCCGCGTTACGCGGTGCTGCTGGCGCTGGCCTCGGGCGTGGTGGCCACCCTGTTCACCGGGGGCTGGCGGACCGGCGAGGTACGGCTCTCCCTGGCCACCCCGGTCTTCACCGCGCCCGAGTTCGACTGGAAGGTGCTGATCAGCGTCGGCGCACCGCTGTTCGTCGTGACCATGGCCTCGCAGAACCTGCCCGGAGTCGCAGTACTGCGCGGTTCCGGCTACGACGTGCCGGTGTCCCCCCTGATGACGTGGACCGGCGCGGCCAACGCCGTGCTGGCGCCCTTCGGGGCCTTCGGGCTCAACCTCGCCGCCATCACGGCCGCGATCTGCACGGGGGACGAGGCGCACCCGGACCGCGACAAGCGCTATCTGGCGGCGGTGTGGGCGGGGTTCTTCTACCTGTGCGTGGGGCTTCTCGGCGCGACCGTCGCCTCGCTGCTGACGGCGATGCCGCACGAACTCGTCCTGGCCGTCGCGGGGATCGGGCTGCTCGCGACCATCGAGTCCTCGCTGGCCACCGCTCTCGCCGACAGGGCGTCGCGCGAGGCGGCCGTCGTCACCTTCCTGGCCACCGCTTCGGGCGTGACGCTGCTGGGCATCGGCTCGGCGTTCTGGGGGCTGCTGGCCGGCCTCGTCACCAGCGCGATCGCCACGGTGGGCCGCCCGCGCCGCGAGGAACCGGCACCGGAGCCGCGGCCGGCCGGGGTCCCCGTGCGCTGACCGCTTCCGTACCGCCGAAGGTCCCCTGTCCCATACGTGGAACACAGTTGCCCCGGGCATCGGTCGCGGGTTGGGATGGTGTCATGCAGAAAGCGGTATCCCCACCCTCCGCCGAATCCCTGGCACCCTTCGACCACCTGGACCACCGCTACCGCGGCGAACACCCGGTCCGCACCCTCGCACTCCTCCTCCGCCCGGACCGGGGGCGACTCGCCCTCGCCGTCGTCCTCTTCACCGTGAAGCACAGCCCCATATGGCTGCTCCCCCTGATCACCGCCACCGTGCTGGACGTGGTGGTCCAGCACGGTGCGGAGTCCGAGCTCTGGCAGGCCACCGGCCTCCTGCTGTTCATCCTCGTCCTCAACTACCCGCTCCATCAGTGGTACGTACGGTGCCTCGGCGGCAGCATCCGCCGCATGGGCATCACGCTGCGCTCCGCGCTCTGCCGCCGCATGCAGCAGCTGTCCGTCGGGTACCACGCCCGGGTCAGCTCCAGCGTGCTCCAGGCCAAAGTGGTCCGCGATGTCGAAGCCGTCGAGCAGATGGTGCAGCAGAGCGCCGACATGGGGCTCGGGGCCGTCGTGACGCTGGTCGGCGGGCTCGTCGTCATCGGTGTCCGGGTCCCCTCGTTCCTGCCCGTCTTCCTGGTCGTCGTCCCCGCCGCCGGGTTCCTCGTGATGAAGCTCCGGGGCAGGCTGCGCAGCCACAACGAGTCCTTCCGGCGGGAGGTGGAGCAGCTGTCGTCCCGGGTCGGCGAGATGACCACCCTCATCCCCATCACACGCGCCCACGGCCTGGAGCGGACCGCTCTGGGGCGCGTGGACGGCTCCCTGCGGCAGGTGTTCGTCGCCGGTCTGCGCCTGGACATGCTCAACGGCCGCTTCGGCTCGCTGGCCTGGGTCCTGCTCAACACCCTGGGTGTGCTCTGCCTGACCGGGTCCGCGCTGGTGGCGTACCACGGCTGGCTGGCCGTCACCGCCGGTGACGTCGTCATGCTGAGCGCCTTCTTCACCGTCCTGACCGGTTCGGTGACCACGCTGCTCGGGCTCGCCCCGATCCTCACCAAGGGCCTCGAATCGGTGCGTTCGGCGGGTGAGGTGCTCCAGGCACCGGACCTGGAGCACAACGCGGGCAAGGCGCAGGTGGAGCAGGTCACCGGGCGCATCGACTTCGAGGACGTCTCCTTCGCGTACGAGGACGAGCGGCCGGCCGTCGACGGGTTCACGCTCTCCGCGCGGCCCGGCGAGACGATCGCCCTGGTCGGCGCGTCGGGGGCGGGCAAGTCGACGGTGCTCAACCTGCTCATCGGGTTCATCCGGCCCACCGCGGGGCGCATCCTGCTGGACGGCACCGACATGGCCGGGCTCGACCTGCGCAGCTATCGGCGGTTCCTCTCGGTGGTGCCGCAGGAGTCGATCCTGTTCGAGGGCAGCATCCGCGACAACGTCACGTACGGCCTCGGGCACACCGACGACGCGACGCTGCTCAGCGCCCTGGAGGACGCCAACGCCATGGAGTTCGTCCGCCGCCTGCCCCAGGGCCTGGACACGGTGGTCGGTGAGCGTGGGGCCCGGCTCTCGGGCGGCCAGAAGCAGCGGCTGGCGATCGCCCGGGCGCTGATCCGCGATCCGAGGGTCCTGGTGCTCGACGAGGCCACCTCGGCGCTGGACAACCGCTCCGAGGCGCTGGTGCAGGAGGCGCTGTCCCGGCTGGTGCACGGCCGGACCGTCTTCGTCGTCGCGCACCGCCTCTCCACGATCCAGGGCGCCGACCGCATCGTGGTGATGGAGGGCGGCCGGGTCGTGGAGGTCGGCACGCACGAGGAACTGCTGGGCCGCCACGGGGTGTACGCGGGCCTTCAGCCGGCGTTCCCCTAGCGGCGGAGGGGCCCGGGCGCTCCCGGGCCCCTCGTTCACCAGTCGTGGACGGTGCCGTCCAGGAGCCGGTTCACGGGCAGATAGGTCTGCTCGTACGGGTGGGCCGCCGCGAGCTCCTCGTCCAGCTCCACACCGATTCCGGGCGCCTCGCCGGGGTGCAGGAAGCCGTCGGTGAAGGTGTACGCGTGCCGGAACACCTCCTCGGTGAGGGCGTTGTGGCCGGAGTACTCCTGGATGCCGAAGTTGTGCACGGCGTAGCCGAGGTGGATGGCGGCGGCCATCCCGACCGGGGAGATGTCCTCGGGTCCGTGGATCGCGCTCTTGATCTGGTACTGGGCGGCGAAGTCGAAGAGCTTGCGCAGCGGGGTGACCCCGCCGAAGTGGGTGACCGCGCTGCGCACGTAGTCGATCAGCTGCTCGGTGATCAGCGTCTGGTAGTCGTACACCGTGTTGAAGACCTCGCCGGTCGCGAGGGGCGTGGTGGTGTGCCTGCGCACCAGCCGCAGCGCCTCCTGGTTCTCGGTGGGGGTGCAGTCCTCCAGCCAGAACGGGCGGTAAGGCTCCAGGTCCTTGCCGAGCCGGGCCGCCTGAATGGGTGTGAGGCGGTGGTGGGCGTCGTGGAGGAGCGGTATCCCGGCGCCGAACTCCGCGCGTACCGCCTCGAACACGGCGGGGGTGTGGCGCAGGTAGGCGTCCGTGTCCCAGTCCTCGACCAGGGGCCGGGTCTGCTGGTGGAGGACGCGCTCGCCCTGCTCGTCGGTGGTGTGCACCCCGTAGACGGCCTTGAGACCGGGGATGCCCGTCTGGATGCGGACGGCGGGGTAGCCCTCGTCCAGCCGCTGCCGCACGGAGTCGAGGAGTTCGGGGATGTCTCGGCCGTTGGCGTGGCCGTAGGTGGCGAGGCGGTCACGGGAGGCGCCGCCGAGCAGCTGGTAGAGGGGCAGTCCGGCGGCCTTCGCCTTGATGTCCCACAGGGCGACGTCGACGGCGGCGATGGCGGCCATGGTGACCGGGCCGCGCCGCCAGTAGGCGCCCCGGTAGAGGTACTGCCAGGTGTCCTCGATCCGGTGCGGGTCCAGGCCGGTGAGCAGAGGCACCACATGGTCCGTGAGGTAGCTGACCACGGCGAGCTCGCGGCCGTTCAGCGTGGCGTCGCCGAGACCGGTGACACCGTCGTCCGTCGTCAGTTTCAGCGTCACGAAGTTGCGGCCGGGGCTGGTGACGACGACCTGCGCGTCGGCGATCCTCATGGTGGCTCTCTTTCGGGCTGCGACGGGCTGCCGCCCGTCGCTCCGACCGGGGGCCGCCCGCTGCATAGAGTGGCGTGCGTGATGGTGCGTGAGGATACGGGACGGACGGGCGGGCGCCGCGCGGGCTACCTGGCGGCGGCGGTGGTCTTCGCCATCGGCATGGCCGGCACCACGCTGCCGACGCCGCTGTACGGGCTCTACCAGAAGGAGATCGGGTTCTCCGAGCTGATGGTGACCGTGGTCTTCGCCGTGTACGCGGTCGCGGTCATCTCCGTGCTCCTGGTGGCGGGCAACTACTCGGACAAGGTGGGCCGCAAGCCGGTGCTGCTGGCCGCCATGGCCCTGTCCGCCGCGAGTGCGGGGTGCTTCCTGCTGGAGAGCGGGCTGCCCCTGCTCTTCGCCGGCCGGGTGCTGTCCGGCGGCGCGGCGGGGCTGCTGAGCGGCGCGGCGACGGCGGCGGTCATCGAGCTCGCGGCCCCGGGGCAGAAGGCGCGCGCCGGGTTCGCCGCGACGGCCGCGAACATGGGCGGTCTGGGCTGCGGCCCGCTGCTCTCCGGGGTGCTGGCCGAGTACACGCCCTGGCCGCTGTCCCTGCCGTTCTGGGTGCACCTGGGTCTGGTCGCCGTGGCGTGCCTCATCACGTGGCGGCTGGCGGAGACGGTGGCCGAGCCGCGGCGGTGGCCCCGGCTCCAGCCGCAGGGTGTCAGGGTGCCCGCCGAGGTGAAGGGCGTGTTCGTCCCGGCCTCGCTGGCCGCCTTCGCCGGTTTCGCGCTGCTCGGCCTGTTCACGGCGGTCGCGCCCAGCTTCGCGGCCGAGACGCTGGACGTGCACAACCTGGCGGTGACGGGCGCGGTGGTCTTCTCGGTGTTCTGCGCCTCGACGATCGGGCAGTCGCTGGCCCCGCGCATCGGGGCGCGCCGGGCGCTGCCGCTGGGGTGCGGTGTGCTGATCGTGGGGCTTCTGCTGGTCGCCTCCTCGTTGCTGGCGAAGTCACTGGTGCTGCTCGTCCTGGGTGCCGTCTGCGGGGGCATCGGGCAGGGGCTCGCCTTCCGGGCCGCGCTGACGCTCGTGAGCGAGGCGGCCCCCGCCGAGCACCGGGGCGGCACCATCTCGGCGTTCTTCGTCGTCGCCTACACGGGGATCTCCCTGCCGGTGGTCGGCGTGGGCGCGCTGGCGACCGCGGTGGGGCTGCGCGATGCCGGGCTGGTCTTCACGGGCTGCGTGATGCTGCTGGCGGCGGTGGCGGGGACGTACGCGGCGCTGAGGACGCCGTCCGAGGCGTGACGGCCGCACCCCGGTAGAGCGGCCATATTCCCCCATTCGGGCTATATTTATGTCTTCGTGGCTTTTCCCTTCACTGGGCTCGGGGATCCGTTCCAACAGGAGGAAGGTGCGTCCGATGACCGCTTCCACCCGAGTCCGCCGCCTGCTGGCCGGCGCCGCCGCGACCGGACTGCTCGCCGGCGGGGCCGCCCTGGGAACCGCCGGGGCGGCGCAGGCCGCACCGGCCCCCGCACCGGCCGCCGTGTCCGCCGCGACCCACCACCACGGCCACTGCACCTGGCAGCAGGGCCACTGGCAGAAACAGTGGGTCAAGGGCCACTGGGCGAAGCAGTGGGTCAAGGGGCACTACGCCGACCAGAAGGTCTGGCACCCCGGACACTACGACCGGCACGGGCACTGGAAGCCCGGCCACTGGACCCATCACCCCCAGTGGGTCAAGGGCCACTGGACCAAGGCATACGTCCCCGGCCACTGGGACACCCACTGGGTGAAGGGGCACTGGAACTGCCCGCGCTGAGCCAGCGGTCTCAGCCGCACTCCTTCCCGTTGAGCGTGAAGGAGTGCGGGTCGGCGCCCGGCGCGCCGTTCGCCTGGAAGCCGAACGAGGCGCTGCCGCCCGCCGGAACGGAGCCGTTGTGGCCGGCGTTCTTGACGGTGACCCGGGTGCCGCTCTGCGTGGCGGTCGCGTTCCAGGCGTTGCTGACGCTCTCGGCGCCCTGGAAGTCGAAGGCCAGCTGCCAGCCGTCGAGCGGAGCCGACCCGGTGTTCTTCACCGTCACATCGGCGGTGAAACCCGTGCCCCACGCCTGGCTGACCCGGTAGGTGACGTCACAGGCCCCCGGTTCGGGGTCGGGCGTGTCCGTCGGGTCGGGCGTCGGGGACGGCTCGGGGGTCGTCGTCGGGTCGGGGGTGGTCGTCGGGTCGGGGTCCGGCCCGGGGTCCGTGCCGTCCGGTGCGGTCCCCCACTGGGGCGCCGAGCCCTCCAGGAGCACCATGTGCGGGGCGTCGACCGGCGTGCCGCCCGGGGTCGTCGCCGTCGACGGGTACGACCAGTCGTTCGACGGGTCCCAGGCACCGGCCGAGCTGATCCGGAACTGCACCTCCTTGCGGTACGCGGACTGGCCGGCCGGAGCGATGTCCGTATCCGAGCAGTCCACCGTCGCGTAGTAGACGTCGCCCGTCAGATGCGTCGGGCCCGTCACCTCGCCGCACTGGTTGTAGTTGGTGGTGAAGCTGATGTCGCCGGGTGCGACGCCCGGTTCCAGCGTGAAGTAGTAGCGCACCGAGGCGTCGGTGAGCGCGCGGGCGGGCCACGCGGAACGGTTGATCAGATACGCCTTGACCTCGGTGAAGTTCGCTCCGGCCGCGTTCACCGACGCCTGGACGGACATCTCCGGCCCGTCCGGCTCCTCCGGCTGCGGGAAGTCCGCGAGCGGGCTCCCGCCGTACTCCGCGTAGAGCCGGGCCAGCGCCCCGGTGAAGGCGGCGTTGTAGTCGGTGGCGACCTCGTTGTTGACGTAGTTGCCGCGGTCGTCGGTGTACGTGTCGTCGGGTGCGCTCGGACCGCCCACCAGTGCCCCGTACAGCGTGTGCCGGGTCTCGACCGGGTTGGTCATCTGGTCGGTCCACGAGCCGTGGGCCGTGCGGTGATGCGGTTTGGTCGGCGGATTCTCGCCGAAGCCGACGACATAGCTGGACCCGCGCGGGTTGTCGCCGAGCGCGTAGTCGATCTGGCGGACGGCGAAGTCGTGGTAGCGGGCCTTGCGGGTGGCGTCACCGGTCAGCCAGTCGGAATAGCTCAGCGCGGCAAAGGCGGTGTTCGCGGCGTACCTGAGGGAGCCCCAGCTGTCCAGCACGGCCTGGCCGCCGGGTGAGTAGGGCACCCGCTGCCCGTTGACGCCGACCGTCCACCAGTCCAGCCAGCGGTTCGCGTCGTCGATGTACTTCTGCTTGCCCGTCAGCTGGGCGAGCAGCACATAGGCCCCGTAGGAGGTGTCGTCCCAGGAGAGCGTCCAGCGGTAGGACCGGGTGGTGGTCTGCGGCTCGGTGGAGAGGTTGTCGTAGTACGACTCGGCCTTGGCGAGGTACGCGGTGTCGCCGGTCGCCTTGTACAGCCAGATGGCGCCCCAGACGAGTTCGTCGTTGTACCCGCTCCAGGAGTTGTAGTAGCTCTGCGCGTCGGTGATGCAGTCGCTGTACTTGCCCCGGTAGGTGTCGGCGAAGGTGTACAGCTGCTTCGCGTGGGTGATCAGCTTCGCCGCGTACGCCGGGTCGCGGTCGGAGAACACCATCGAGGAGGAGGCCAGGGCCGCGGCCGTCTGGCCCGCCAGGTCGCTTCCGGGGCAGGAGGCGTCGATCTTGTACGCCGGGCGCTTCATCGGCATCACCTCGGCGGGGCCCCACCACTTGTGGTCGTCGCCGCCGTTGCCGACCTGGCCGTACAGCACGTTGGGCGAGGGGTGGGCCTTCAGGAGGTAGTCGTCCACGAAGCGCAGGTTGTTCCGCAGGTGGGGCAGCTGGCCCGACGCCTCGTAGGCCGCCCGCTGCTCCGTGCCGCCCCAGGCGAGCATGGTGGCGGAGTAGGCCATGGGGAGGCCGAACTTCACATGGTCCCCTGCGTCGTACCAGCCGCCCGTCAGATCCAGGCCGGCGTCCTTGCCGTCGTCCAGCGCGGAGTCCCCGCGCCAGGAGACGCGGTTGGTGTCGGGCAGCTTTCCGGACTGCTGGGCCTCGTAGAAGAGGACGGACTTCTGCAGCGCCTCGCCGTAGTCGAAGGCGGGGGCGGCCGCCGCGCCGGCCGGCAGGGACAGCGGGAGCAGCAGGCCCGCGCCGACGGCGAGCGCCAGGGCTACGGCTCCGAGCGGGCGGCCTGGTCTTCGGGAGCGCCTTCGCAGGGCGGGGAGGGGGAGCGAGCGCAACGGACTTTCCCTTCGTCACGTCGGTGGGGGTGCCGGGTGTGTGCGGGGGTGCGTGCGGGCCCCTCGGAGCGTGGGAGCGCTCCCAAGGGCGTTGCTCATGAAGCCAGTTCCCGGGAGAGCTGTCAACGGTTGCGGCACGCCCTCTTCAGCGCGACGGCCACCCGTAAACACCGCATAGGCCACCCGTTCGGGTGACCCCGCGCGCGAACGGGCGTGAAGCGGCCAAGGCTGGCGTTCTGAACGCACCCGTGGCGTCGCGACCGGAGGTACAGATGAGCGCGATGGACATGCCGGCGGATCTGCCGAAGGATTCGGCACGCACCGCCGCCAGGGAGCGGCCGGCAGCGCCCAGGATCAGCTGGCTGACGCTCGCCCTGATGACGACGGCGTCGGTGGCGAGTCTGCGGGCCGCGCCGACGATGGCGGTCTACGGACTCGCCTGTGTCTTCCTCTATCTCCTGCCGGCCGTCGTGTTCCTGCTGCCGACCGCGCTGGTCTCGGCCGAACTGGCCTCGGGCTGGCCCGGCGGCGTCTACCGCTGGGTGAGCGAAGGGCTGTCCAAGCCGCTCGGATTCCTCGCCGTGTGGTGCCAGTTCGCGATGACGATCTTCTACTACCCGAGCCTCCTGGCCTTCGTGGCGTCCACGATCGCGTACGTCATCGATCCCTCGCTCGCGTCCAACGGCCTGTACACCGCGATCGTGATCATGGTGCTCTACTGGACCGGTGTCTGGGTCTCGTCCCGGGGCACCAAGGCGCTGGCGGGCCTGTCCTCCTGGGGGCTCGTCATCGGCACGCTGATCCCCGGCGCGGTGCTGGTCGTGCTCGGCATGGTCTTCCTCGGACAGGGGAACGCCTCCGCCGCGCCGATGACCTCGTCACATCTGCTCCCCCAGTGGACGGGGCTCGCCAGCCTGGTGCTCATCGTGAACAACTTCCTGTCGTACTCCGGCATGGAGATGAACGCCGTGCACGTCTCCTCGCTGCGCGATCCGGCGAAGGAGTACCCGAAGTCGATGTTCCTGGCGATGGGTCTGGTGCTGCTGATCTTCATCCTGCCGGCGCTCGCGATCAGCTGGGTGGTGCCCTCCAGCCAGCTGAGCCTGACGGCCGGTGTGATGCAGGCGTTCGACGCGTTCTTCTCCCACTTCCACGTCGGCTGGATGACGCCGATCGCCGCGGTGATGCTGATCTCTGCGGCGCTCGGCGGGATGCTGACGTGGCTGGCCGGGCCGTCCAAGGGCCTGCTGGAGATCTCCCGCAGCGAGGGCTACCTGCCGCCCTATCTCCAGCGGCTCAACAAGAACGGCATCCAGCAGAACATCCTGGTCACGCAGGGCATCGTCACCACCGTCATCGCGCTGCTGTACGCGCTGATCCCGAACGTGTCCAGCGTCTACTGGATCTTCTCCACCATCACGACGCAGGTGTACCTCATCGTCTACCTGCTGATGTTCGTGGCGGCCGTCCGGCTGCGGAAGACCCAGCCGGACCACCCGCGCGGCTACCGCGTCCCGGCGCTCGGGCTGCTGTGCACGGTCGGTCTGCTGGCGTCGATCGCCGCCCTGGCCATCGGCTTCGTACCGCCCTCCCAGTTCGGCGGCGGCAGCGTTGGGGTGTACGTGGCCATCGTCGGCGGCGGACTGGTCATCCTCGGGCTGCTGATCCCCTGGCTGTTCCTGAAACTGCGCAAACCCGGCTGGCGCACGGCGGCGGCCGATGAGGAGGCCGCGTCATGAGCCCGACCCGCTTCGCCTCCGAGCACCGCTGGCTCTACATCGGCGCGATCGTCCTCCTGGTGGCGCTCGTGGTCGTCGGCATCATCCGGTACGAGAACGTCAAGACCAACAACAAGGCGACGGAGAAAGCGGAGCAGCTGGCCGACGCCGCCGTGGCGGCCGGCTACCCCCGGCCCGACGTAGGCACCATCAAGCGCACCCTGGGCGACGACGGCGGCCAGGTCTGCGAGAAGCCCGGCTCCTCGCTCAAGTCCGCGCTGTGGAAGATCAGCATCTCCAACGGCGCCACCGGCCCCGGCATGCGCCCCGTGATCGGGGACACCGAGGCGATCCGGGCGGAGGCGAAGATCCTGGAGATCTACTGTCCGGACAAGCTGGACAAGATCGAGGACAAGA
Source organism: Streptomyces sp. CB01249 (assembly GCF_001905735.1). Lineage (GTDB taxonomy): Bacteria > Actinomycetota > Actinomycetes > Streptomycetales > Streptomycetaceae > Streptomyces. The sequence continues at coordinate 1,592,170 of NZ_LISW01000001.1, read as the reverse complement.
TCGCCGACCTCAAGACCGAGAACACAGTGAGGCGCTGATGGCCACCGACGAACTCGCCGGCCGCATCTCCGGCCTGATGTCCCGCGCACAGGCGGACCTGACCGAACTGGTCTCCATCCCCTCGGTGGCCGACCCCCGGCAGTACCCGCCCGAGGAGTGCGTACGGGCCGCCCAGTGGGTGGCCGACGCCTTCACCGAGGCGGGTCTGCACGGCGTACGCCTCGTGGAGACCCCGGACGGCAGCAACGCGGTGATCGGGCACCGCCCGCCCCCGCCCGGCGCCCCGACCGTGCTGCTCTACTGCCACTACGACGTACAGCCCCCGCTGGACGACGACGCCTGGACCACACCGCCCTTCACGCTGACCGAGCGCGACGGCCGCTGGTACGGGCGGGGCACGGCCGACTGCAAGGGCAACATCGTCATGCACCTCACCGCCCTGCGCGCGCTCGGCGACGACATCCCCGTCGGGCTGAGGTTCGTGGCCGAGGGCTCCGAGGAGCAGGGCACCGGCGGCCTCGAGGCGTACGCGGCCGCGCACCCCGAACAGTTCGCCGCCGACGCCCTGCTGATCTGCGACACGGGGAACGCGGCCGTCGGCGTCGGCACCGCCACCACCTCCCTGCGCGGCGTGGTCAACGTCGTGGTGACCGTCGACACCCTGGCCGGCGAGGTGCACTCCGGGATGTTCGGCGGCCCGGCCCCCGATGCGCTGGCCGCGCTGATCCAGCTGCTTTCCACCCTGCGCGACCCCGAAACCGGGGCCACCCGCGTACAAGGGCTGGACGCCTCGGGCACCTGGGAGGGGGCACGCTACGAGGAGGAGCAGTTCCGCAAGGACGCGGGCGTCCTCGACGGTGTGCCCCTCACCGGCACGGGCTCGGTGTCCGACCTGCTGTGGGCCCGCCCGGCCGTCACCGTCCTCGGCATCGACTGCCCTCCCGTGGTGGGCTCCTCCGCGTCGGTCCCCGCCACCGCACGGGCCCGGGTGAGCCTGCGCATCCCGCCGGGCACCGGCGCGGAGGCCGCCCAGCGCGCGCTGACGGACCATCTGACCGGGGCCGCCCCCTGGGGTGTTCGGATCCAGGTGGAGCCGGAACAGGCCGGTGCGCCGTTCCGCGCGGCCACGGACGGTCCGGCGTACCGGGCGCTCGGCGAGGCGATGCGGACGGTGTACGGCAAACCTATGACGTACCTCGGCCAGGGCGGGTCCATCCCGCTCTGCAACGTCCTCGCGGAGGTCTGCCCGTCGGCCGAGATCATTCTGATGGGCGTCGAAGAGCCGCGGTGCCTCATCCACGCGCCCAACGAGAGCGTCGACCCGACGGAGATCGAGCACATGGCCCAGGTGGAGGCCCTCTTCCTGCACGCCTTCGCCCGCGCGCCGCGCTGAACGCGGTGCGGGGAACCGACCGCGACGCGGAGCACGACGCCCTCGTCGGCTTCCTCGACGGGCTGACCCGGCTCCTGCTCGGGACCAGCGGCGAGGGCGCGGAGCAGGTCGAACGCTCCGTCACCTCGGCGGCCCGCGGGCTCGGCGGCACCGCGTCGGTGGCGGTGCTGCCCGACGCCGCCACGGTCGCCGTGACCTCGCACGGCCGCCGCTCGGCCCTCGTGGTGCGCGCCTTCCCCGAGGTCTTCCGGATGGACCGGGTGGTGGCGCTCAAGCCGCTCCTGGACGAGGTGGCGGCGGGACGGCTGGACGCCCGCAGGGCGAGCGACCGGCTCGCCGCGATCACCCGCGCCGCTCCCCCGTACCCCTGGTGGGCGAAGCTGCTGGGCGTGGTGCTGTTCTCGGTGGGCTTCGCGCCGCTGATGCAGCCGACCTGGTACGAGGTCGGGAGCACGGCGGTCCTCGGCACGGTCGCGGCGTGCCTCGCCGTCGCGGCCGACCGGCTGCCCCGGCTGGCGAAGGTGCTGCCGCTGGTCGCTGCGGTGACCGTCTCGCTGCTGGCCCTGGAGCTGTTCGCCCGCTCCCCCGAGCACGGCGGACCCGTGCTGCTGATGCTTCCGGCGCTGTTCTTCTTCGTCCCCGGTGACTACCTCAGCGCGGCGGCGGCCGAGCTCGCCGCCGGGTACCTCACGACCGGCGCGGTGCGCCTGGTGTACGCGGTGGCCCTCCTGGTGCAGCTCTATGTGGGCGTGGTCCTGGGCCTGGTCATCACGGGCCGGCCGCGTCAGGACCTGTTCGACGTGGCGGCCGCGGCGGACCTGCCGCGCTGGGTGCTGTTCGCCAGCTGGACCGTCTTCACCGTGGGCGCCCTGCTCGCCTTCGCCGTACCCGCCCGGCTGCTGGGCATGCTCCTGGTGCTCGTGTATCTGACGGTGGGCGTGCAGACGGGGTTCACCAAGCTGCTCGGCGACGTGGGCGGCACGTTCGCTGCGGCGGTCGTGCTCGGCGCGGCCACGACCTGGCTGGCGCGCCGGCCGGGCCGCCCGCCCCGCCTGGTCCTGGTGCTGCCGGGCTTCTTCACGCTGACGGTGGGCTCGCTCGGGATGCGGGGGCTGACGGCCCTGGCGGGCGGGTACGCGATCGAGGGCTTCCGGGACCTCACGGAGCTGATCACCCTGGTGACCGCGATCGGCACCGGGCTGCTCCTGGGCGCGGTCCTGGCGCAGCGGCCGGACGACAGCGCCTGACCGCTCTCAGATGCTCGGCGCGTCCACACCGTCGGCCGGGGCTGCCTCGTTGAGTGCGAACCAGGCGGTCTTCCCCTCCGGCTCGGGCCGTACGCCCCACTGGTCGGCGAGGATGTCCAGCAGGAGCAGTCCGCGGCCCGAGGAGGCGAGCTCGCCCGGGGTGCGCTGGTGGGGCAGTTCGTCGCCGCGGTCCATGACCTCGACCAGCAGCCGGCGGGTGCCGGTCTCGCCGGAGACGGTGGCGTTGAGGGCGCCGTCCTGGTCGGTGTGCACGAGGACGTTGCCGAGGAGTTCGGTCGCCAGGAGCACGGCGGTGTCCACCTGGTCCGGGCGCGCCCAGTCGTGCAGCAGCGCCTTGAGTTCCGCGCGGGCCTCGGCCAGCCCCTCACCCTGGTCCTGGCCGACGGTGAGCATCAGGCGGCGCTGGCTGATCTCGGCGCGGGCGTGGATGGCGTCGCGGCGCAGCAGCAGGAGGGCGATGTCGTCGCCGTCGCGGGCGACGGCTTCCTCCCGGGCGCCGGGACCGGGGTCGAGGACGGCCGCCATGAGCCGGTCGGCCATGCCCTCCAGGTCGTCGGTGGGGCCGGGCGAGAACGCGTCGCGCACCCGCACCCAGCCGGTGTACATGTCGTGGCCGCCGTTCTCGATGAACCCGTCGGTGCACAGCATGAGGATCTCGCCCTCGTGCAGGCGCACGGTGTCGATCGGGTAGTCCTCCTCGCCGGGCATCAGTCCGAGCGGCAGCCCGCCGCTGACGTGTTTGAGGACACATGTGCCGTCCGGCATACGCAGCACGGGGTGGGGGTGGCCCGCGCGGGCGATGTGCAGGTCGCCGGTGGACGGGTCGGCCTCGATGTAGAGGCAGGTCGCGAAGCGGTCCTCGTCCAGGGTGGTCAGGAAGCGGGAGGCGCGGGCCAGGACGGCGTCGGGACCGTGCCCCTCGGCGGCGTACGCGTGCACGGCGGTACGCAGCTGGGCCATGAGCCCCGCGGCGTGCACGTCGTGCCCCTGGACGTCGCCGATGACGACGGCCATCCGTCCGTTCGGCAGGTCGATGCTGTCGTACCAGTCCCCGCCGACCATGAGGCCGCCGCCGGTCGGCACGTAGCGGGTGGCGACGCTGAGGCCGGTCAGGGCCGCCCCGGCCGTGTGCATGCTGCGGCGCAGGCCCCGGGAGAGCTCCAGTTCGGCGCGGCTGGCCCGGGCCCGTTCGAGGACCTGGGCGATCATGCGTCCGGTGACGGTGAGCAGGGCGCGCTCGCTTGCGGTGAAGTCCAGGGTGGTGCGGAAGGCGGCCAGCCAGACCCCGACGACCCGGCCGGCGGTCACCAGGGGCAGGAAGGCCCACGCCTCGCGGCCCTTGCGCGCGGACATGTGCCAGGTCGCCGGGAAGCGGCGGCGGTACTCCTCCGGGGAGGCGAGGTAGACGGCGCGCCCGGTCCTGGCGACCTCGGCGGCCGGGTAGCCGGTGTTCATCGGCATCCGGAAGCCGCGTCCCGCGCCGCCGGGCCGGAATCCGTACTGCCCGAGCGCGGTGAGGTTGCCCTCGGCGACGCCGAAGACGCACTGGCCGTCCAGCGGGAAATCGGGGGCGTACAGGCCGGCGGCGAGTCTGAGGGCCTCGTCGAGGGTGTCGGCGGCGGCGACCGCGTGTCCGGCCGAGAGCAGCAGCGAGTCGCGGCGCCTGGCCTCTTCCGGCGTGCCCGCGGCGCGGGTCCCGCTGTCGGGTCCCGGGGGGAGCGCCGGATCGGGGCCCGGCGCCTGCATCCGGTTCAGCGCCTCGATCTGGTCCAGCTCCGCCTCGAACGCGTCGGTCGGTGGCTCATGCCGTTCACCACCCATCCGGCTTCCCTTCGTCCCGATGCCGTCGGCGACTGTTCGTTCCATGCTCCGACGGGAGAGCCGGGTCCGCAGTGCGAGACATCGCCCCACCGCCCCCGGAATGTGCCGGGCGGGTAGGACGGTCGGGCCGTCCGCGCGGGCCGGCCGGGGTGACCGGCGGGTCGGGAAGCGCTCGGACGTCAGCCCTGGCCAGGACGGTTCGTGGGCTAGCGGTACGCCGGTGACCTGCGGATATCGCTGAAGTCGATGGCCCGGTCGGCCTCCCGCATGGTCTCTTCAGCCACCCGGCGCACCTCGGCCATCACATCCCCGTGCTCCTCCACGAGACCGGCGTAGATGGGTGCGTCGGAACTGTCTGTGAAACTCACGTCGAACTGCCTCAATCGGTCGTGTCTGCCGTGGTCCGGCCGGAAACAGGGGCCGATTCTACGCAGGTCCGGTGCCGGGTCCGCACGGGGCACCGCACGTTTGACCTCAAGTTCGCTTGAGCTTCTAGCGTTCTTCTCACACCCCCGGTCCGCACCGGCCGCCGGGGCCGTTCCGATCCGTTCTGCCCCGGAGGCACCCGTATGAGCATGGAAGTGACCGCGTGGACGTCGCTGCACAGCACGATCAACGCGCAAGCGGACCGCCGCCCCTTCTCGCGGGCCACGGTGCGCCGGATCGCCTCGTTCGCCCGGCCGCGCCGCCGACAGCTGTACCGGTTCCTGCTGCTCAGCGTGGTCAGCGCGCTGCTGGCCGTGGCGACGCCGATGCTGGCGGGCCGGGTGGTCGACGCGATCGTGCAGGGGAAGGAGAGCGGCATGGTCGTGCGTATCGCCCTGCTGATCGCGGTGATCGCCGTGGCGGAGGCCGGGCTCGGGCTGCTCACCCGGCTGCTGTCGGCCACGCTCGGTGAGGGGCTGATCCTGGACCTGCGGTCGGCGGTCTTCGACCATGTGCAGCGGATGCCGGTGGCGTTCTTCACCCGGACCCGGACCGGGGCGCTGGTGAGCCGCCTCAACAACGACGTCATCGGCGCCCAGCGGGCGTTCAGCAACACCCTGTCCGGCGTCGTCTCCAATGTGGTGACGCTGGTGCTGACCCTCGCCGTGATGCTGACGATCTCCTGGCAGATCACGCTGCTCGCGCTCGTGCTGCTGCCGGTGTTCGTCGTTCCGGCCCGGCGGATGGGCTCGCGGATGGCATGCATGCAGCGTGAGGCGGCCGCGCACAATGCGGCGATGAGCACGCAGATGACCGAGCGGTTCTCGGCGCCGGGCGCGACCCTGGTGAAGCTCTTCGGCCGGCCCGCCGACGAGTCCGCCGAGTTCGCGGCGCGTGCGGGGCGGGTACGGGACATCGGCATCCGTACGGCGATGGCCCAGTCCACGTTCATCACGGCACTCACCCTGGTGTCCGCGCTGGCCCTGGCCCTCGTCTACGGACTCGGCGGCTACTACGCGCTGCACGGCAGCCTGGAGCCGGGCGCGGTCGTGACGCTGGCGCTGCTCCTCACCCGGCTCTACGCCCCGTTGACGGCGCTGGCGGGCGCCCGGGTCGAGGTGATGAGCGCGCTGGTGAGCTTCGAGCGGGTCTTCGAGATCCTGGACCTGAAGCCCCTGATCACCCAGAAGCCGGACGCCCGTACGGTGCCCGAGGGACCCGTGTCCGTGGAGTTCGACGGGGTCTCCTTCGGCTACCCGTCGGCCGACAAGGTGTCGCTGGCCTCGCTGGAGGAGGTCGCGACGCTGGACTCGCGAGGCGGCACGCGGGTGCTGCACGAGGTCTCGTTCCGGGCCGAGCCCGGCCAGATGGTCGCCCTGGTCGGCTCGTCGGGCGCCGGCAAGTCGACCATCGCCCAGTTGCTGCCCCGGCTGTACGACACCGACGAGGGAGCGGTACGGCTGAACGGCGTCGACGTACGCGATCTCTCCGCCGAGTCGATCCGGGAAACGCTCGGCATGGTCACCCAGGACGGGCATCTCTTCCACGATTCGGTGCGCGCCAACCTCCTGCTGGCCAGGCCCGGTGCCACCGAGGACGAGGTCTGGGCCGCTCTGCGGCGCTCCCGGCTCGACGGTCTGGTGGCGTCGCTGCCCGACGGGCTCGACACGGTCGTCGGCGAGCGCGGATACCGGCTCTCCGGCGGCGAGCGCCAGCGGCTGACGATCGCCCGGCTGCTGCTGGCCCGGCAGCGGGTGGTCATCCTGGACGAGGCGACCGCGCACCTCGACTCCACGTCCGAGGCGGTCGTGCAGGAGGCCCTGGCCGAGGCGCTGGAGGGCCGCACCGCCGTGGTGATCGCGCACCGGCTCTCGACGGTGCGGGCCGCCGATCTGATCCTGGTCGTGGAGGAGGGCCGGGTGGTGGAGCGGGGTACGCACACCGCTCTGCTGGCGGCGGGGGGCCGGTACGAGGAGCTGTACCGGACGCAGTTCGCCTCGGGGGACGCGGCGGGCGAGGAGCAGGAGCCCGTGGGGTCCGCCTGACGCGAGCGCCCCCGGTCCGTGCGGACCGGGGGCGCTCGGAGCGTGGGGTGCTCAGTCGTTGTCGGTCTCCTGGTGGGTGACCGAGCCGTTGGAGGCGTCGATGTCGAAGGTCGTCTTCTTCCAGTCCTTCGTCACGACGTCGGTCTTCCAGACGAGCGTGCCCTGGTCGTTGTCGTCCAGGTCGAGGGCGGTCACCGTGCCCTGCTGCTTCGCGAGGGCGGCCTTCGCCGCCTGCTGCGGGGTCTGCTTGGCCTGGGTGATCCGCTTGGCCGTCTTGGCCTTGTCCGAGGTGCTCTGGTCGGTGTCCTCGGAGGAGCTGACGACCTTGCCGGAGACGGCGTCGATGTGGACCTTGTGCTTGGTGCCGGTCTTGGCGGCGACGGTGGCGACCCACTGCGGGGCACCGGCCGCGGCGCTGCCCGTCGGCGAGGGGCTGCCGGTGGGCGAGGGGCTGCCCGTCGGGGAGGGGCTGGGGCTCTCGTCCTCGTCGGCCGCGTCCTTGGCGGTCATGAGTTCGAGATCGACGAGCTTGCCGCCCTTGACCTCGCCCTCGGCCGTGGTGATGGCCTTGTCGTAGGTGACCTTGGTGGCGGAGATCAGGTCCTTGCGTTCCTGCTGGTCATCCGTCATCTGGCCCGGCGAGGCGCTCTCGCTCCCGGTGGGGGACGGACTCGTCGTGGCCTCGGGCACGGCGCGGGCCGCCTCCGAGGTCTTCGTGCTCGCGGAGGTGCTGCCGCTGTCCTGACCGCAGCCGGTCAGCAGGGCGGCGGTGACCACGACGCAGGCGACGCCGGCGGCGCGCACGCGGTGGGCACGGAGGAATCCGGTGTTCTTGGAGGGGGAGTCACATGTCATGCCCGCATGCTTAACCGCCGCGCGGCCCCGGCATGTGGGATGACCCGGCAGTGTCACCCGATCGATCGCCATCCCGTCCCGGTCCCGCGTGTCGCCGGGGTTCGGGGGGATTTCGTGCACGGCGGGCGAAGATGCGACGACCGTCCGAATTCCCTGGTCACGCGGGTCGCGATCCGGCCGCTTTGGTGCGAGCCTGAAAGCATGACCTGGGCGTCCTGGACAACACGCGGAGTGTATTCGGGGCACGGCGGCGTGCTCACCGATGAGGTCGGGCCGCTGTCCGGTGACCTGACCATCCACACCACTTGGGCCGAGGGCACGGCACAGATCACCGTGCAGTACACCGATGCGGCCGACTGGTTCACCATGGCGGGCAGCCCCGTGCCCTGTCCGTCGGAGGAAGCGAGCCGCGCACTGCACGCGGCCGCCGTGGAGGCGGTCCGGCAGGGCTCGGCGGCGACGGTTCCGGTGCTTCAGCCGGGCCCCGAGCAGGCGGCGGGCTCGGAATGACCGGTCCCGTACGGATACGGGACCGGCCGCCGAAATGTGCCGCGCGAACGGTCAGGGCCTGATGCCGCTGACCACGTCGGCGGTGGCAGTGATGCCGTCCTGGATCGTGGGGGCCATGCTGGTGCCCGCGAGAAGAAATCCGAGCATGCCGCACACCAGCGCGTGCGAGAGTTTCATTCCGCCGTTGCGGAGGAAGACCACCGCGAGAATCAGCAGAAGCAGCACCACTGAGATCGAAATTGCCATGGCCAGCCTCCTCCGCCGCGCCTGATTTGCGGCATTCGGCGTCAGTGTGGCGCAGCCCGCGGGCCGTCCGGCGCACCGGCGTGTCCGCCAAACGGGTAGCGCTTGAGTCGTGGCCACCGAACCGGGGAAGAGGCATCGATCGCCGCAGGGGGCGCGGGGGTGTTCCCGCGCCCCCTGCGGCGAAACCTCAGGGCGCCGGCAACTCCATGAGCGCGGCCACGGTGTCCCGGTGGCGTCCCGCCGTGCCGTACGCGGTGGCGTCGGCCTTGGCCCGCTTCAGGTAGAGGTGCGCGGGGTGCTCCCAGGTCATCCCGATCCCCCCGTGCAACTGCACGCACTCCTCGGCGGCGTGGACCGCGACCTTCGAGCAGTACGCCTGCGCGACGGCCACGGCCAACGGCGTGTCGGGGCTGCCGGTGGCGAGGGCGTCGGCGGCGTTTCGCGCGGCGGCCCGGGCCGAGACGACCTCCAGCCAGAGCTGCGCCATGCGGTGTTTGAGCGCCTGGAAGGAGCCGATGGGCCGGTTGAACTGGTGGCGCTCCCGGGTGTGTCGCACCGTCTCGGTGAGGCACCACTCGGCGAGTCCCAGCTGTTCGGAGGCGAGCAGTCCGGCCCCGGCCAGCAGCCCCCGGTCCACGGCGCGCGATCCGGCTCCGGCGTCCGCGAGGCGGGTTCCGGCGGCGCCGTCGAGCGTGACGGTGGCGAGCGGGCGGGTGAGGTCGAGCGCGACGAGCGGTTCGACGCGGACGCCGGGCGCGTCCGTGGCCACGGCGTACAGGCCGTCCGCGGTGGGCACCAGGAGCACATCGGCGGCGGCCGCGTCGGCGACCGGGCCGAGCGTGCCGTCCAGGGCGCCGCTCGCCACCGAGGCGCGCACGTCCGCCGAAGTGGCCGCGAACGGCACGGCCACCACCGCGACCTGGCGTCCCTCGGCGAGTCCGGCGAGGAGTTCCGCGGCCGGCCCGTCCTGCGCGCCGAGCGCCAGCAGCGTCTCGGTGGCGACGACGGAGCTGGTCAGGAACGGCGCGGGCGCGACGCTGCGGCCCAGCTCCTCCAGCACGACGGCGGCCTCGCGGTGGGTGGCGCTCTGGCCGCCCAGCTCCTCGGGCACCAGGAGTCCGGCGGCGCCGATGCCGGTGGCGAGGGCCTTCCACAGCTGCGGGTCGTACGGCGTGTCGGACTCGGTGCGCGCGATCACCGACGGCGCGTCGGCCCGGTCCGCCAGCAGGGAGCGGACGGCGGCGCGCAGGTCCTCCTCGGTCTCGGAGTAGAGGAGGTCGGGCGCCTGGCCTGCTTCGGTCCGTGCGGTCATCGGGAGAGGTCCTTCCAGGCGACGTCCTTGTCGTTGCGGGGCTCGGAGGGCAGACCGAGTACGCGCTCGGCGACGATGTTGAGCAGTACCTCGCTCGTACCGCCCTCGATGGAGTTGCCCTTGGAGCGGAGGTAGCGGTAGCCGGCGTCGCGGCCGGTGAAGTCGACCAGTTCGGGCCGCCGCATCGTCCAGTCGCTGTACAGCAGGCCCTCGTCGCCGAGGAGTTCCACTTCGAGGCCGCTGATCTCCTGGTTGAGCCGGGCGAAGGCGAGCTTCATGCCGGAGCCCTCGGGGCCGGGCTGCCCGGCGACGAGCTGCTGGCGCAGGCGCTCACCGGTGAGCCGGGCGACCTCCGCCTCGACCCACAGGGTGAGCAGGCGCTGATGCAGGTCGTGGGTGCGCAGTTCGGGCCGTTCGCGCCAGGTCCTGGCGACCGGGCCGATCATGCCGCCCTCGCGGGGGATGCGGGAGCCGCCGATGGAGACGCGCTCGTTCATGAGGGTGGTCTGGGCGACCTTCCAGCCCTCGCCGACGGGCCCGAGCCGGTGGCTGTCGGGGATGCGCACTCCGGTGAGGAAGACCTCGTTGAACTCGGCCTCACCGGTGATCTGACGGAGCGGACGGACCTCGACGCCGGGGTCGGTCATGTCGCAGATGAAGTAGCTGATGCCGCGGTGCTTGGGCAGGTCGGGGTCGGTGCGGGCGATGAGGATCGCCCAGCGCGCCAGGTGGGCGCTGGAGGTCCACACCTTCTGTCCGTCGACCACCCAGTCCTCGCCGTCGCGCACCGCGCGCGTACCGAGGGCGGCGAGGTCGGAACCGGCGCCGGGTTCGCTGAAGAGCTGGCACCAGACCTCCTCCCCCACCCACAGGGGTCGCAGGAACCGCTGCTTCTGCTCGTCGGTGCCGAAGCCGAGGATGGTCGGGGCTGCCATGCCGAGGCCGATGCCGATGCGGCGCGGGTCGTTGTCGGGGGCGTGCGCGGCGGCGAGTTCGGCGTCGACCACGGGCTGGAGGGAGCGCGGTGCGTCCAGTCCGCCGAGCCCGGCCGGGTAGTGCACCCAGGCGAGTCCGGCGTCGAAGCGCGCCTTGAGGAAGTCGGTGCGCCCGGTGGTCGCCGGGGGGTGGGCGGCGAGCAGTTCGCGCGTGCGGCGGCGCAGTTCGGCGGCGTCGGGTGCGGTCATCGGGCGGCTCCTGACGGGAGGACGACGATGCGGCCGGTGCTGGTGCCGTCGGCGACGCGCTGGACGGCGGCGGCCGCCTCGCCCATCGCGACCCGCTCGCTGATCAGCGGCTTGATGACGCCTTCGGCGGCGAGCCGCGTCAGCTCCCGGTGGCAGTCGCGTACGGCCTGCGGGTCCTTGGTGTTGTAGAGGCCCCAGTGGAGGCCGAGGACCGAGTAGTTCTTGACGAGGGCGTGGTTGAGCGCGGGGGTGGGGATCGTGCCGGAGGCGAAGCCGACGACGACGATGCGGCCCTCGAAGGCGATGCACTTCACGGACTTGGCGTACGCGTCCCCGCCGACCGGGTCGTAGACGACGTCGGCGCCCCGGCCGCCGGTGAACTCCTTGACCGCAGCGACGATGTCCTCGGTGCGCCGGTCGATGACCAGGTCGCAGCCGAGCGCGGCGGCGGCCTTCGCCTTCTCCGGTCCGCCGACGACGCCGATGACGGTGGCACCGGCGGCCTTGCCGAGCTGGACGGCGGCGCTCCCGACCCCGCCGGCGGCGGCGTGCACGAGCAGGGTCTCCCCCGCCTTCAGGTGGGCGCGCCGGTGCAGCCCGAACCAGCCGGTCTGGTAGCCGATGTGCAGGGCCGCGGCCTCCGCGTCGTCCAGGGATTCCGGGGCGTCCAGCAGGGCCGCCTCGTCGGCGACGACGTACTCGGCGAGGCCGCCGTGCGGCAGGGCGGGGGTGGCGAGCACCCGGCGCCCGTCCTCGGTGCGGCCGCAGATCTCGACGCCCGGGGTGAACGGCAGCGGGGGCCGCACCTGGTACTGGCCGCGGCAGAGCAGCGCGTCGGGGAAGTTGATGTTCGCCGCGAGCACCTCGACCAGCACCTGCCCGTCGCCGGGCACCGGCCGGTCCGTCTCCTCCAGCCGCATCACCTCGCTCGGCTCGCCGTTCCGGTGCACTCGCCATGCCTGCATGAGGGGCCTCCACAACACTGTCGGCATTACCACTGCTCCGGCGCATACTAAGCGGTCGCTTGCCTCCGTGGGAACAACCTGCGGGACAACCTTCGGAACAACGGTCCCGGACACGCCCGTGCGCCCGGCCCTCCACGCGGAACGCGGAGCGCCGGGCGCACGACCGTACGCGAGGGCTACTCGCCCACGACCACCTCGGCGACCTGGGGCGCGGCCGGTCCGGCCCGCCAGGCCAGCCGCACGGCGTCGGCGGTGCGTCCGGCGGCGTCGATGGCGGTGTAGGCGCCGTGCAGCGCGCCCACCGTGTGCCAGGTGCCGTCCGCCGTACGCAGCTGGACGTCGGCGGTGCCCTCGGCGCCGGACGGCCGCAGCACCGTCACCGAGCCGACCGGCCGCGCGGCGCCGAGGTCCACCTCCAGCGCGTCACCCTTCACGGCCGCCCGCGCGCCCTTGTACACGGTGCCCGGGTCGCCGTCGGCCGCCGCGCGCAGCGAGGAGCCGGTGGCGGCGGTCGGGTTCCCGGCGACCGTGCCGTCCGTGGTCGCGACCTGGAACGCGCGGACGACGACCCAGCTGCTCTGCCCGGCGGTGGCCCGGGCCCGCACATAGCGCGCCTTCGTCCCGGCCGGCGGGGCCGCCGTGACGTCGGGCTTCCCGGAGAAGTCCGCGAGCTTCTGCCAGCTCTTGCCGTCCTCCGAGTATTCGAGGACGCCCTCGTGGAGGTAGTCATCGGCGCTGCCCGGCTTGGCCATGGCGAGCGTGACGGAGCCGATGGCCCGGGACGCGCCGAGGTCCACGGTCAGCTGGTCCCCGGCGGCGGGCGCCCCGTCGCTCCAGAAGTACGTGGAGTCGTCGCCGTCGAGCATCCGGCCGACGGTGTTGTCCTGGTACGTGCCCAGGCTCGTCGAGGCCGTCGGCCTGCCGCTCACACCGAGCAGGCGGTCGTACGCGGCGGTGGCGGCGTCGGTGAACCCGTCCAGCTGTCCGTCACCGACCAGCACCGGTACCTTGCGCCCGTCGAGCCCGGTGTACGTGAACGAGGCGGCGCGCTCCACCTGCGCGGGCAGCTGCTGCCGGAGCTCCCATGCCCTGGCGCCCGCCCCGGCGCGGGCGGCCTCGACCATGCGAAGGGCCGTGCGCGCGGCGGTCGCCCAGGACTCGGTGGCGTCCAGCCAGGGGCCGGAGTCCGCGAGAAAGCCCCGGTCGGGCAGGGCCGCGCGCAGCCGGGCGGGGGCCGCGCCCAGCGAGGCGAGGACGGAGTCGAGCCGCCTCGCGTCCCCGGTCTCCCAATAGCGGGCGAAGGCGGCGGACAGCTCGGGCGCCTTCGCGGTGTTGAGCGCGGAGCTGTAGTTGACGTCCGCGAAGGCCCGCAGCGCCTTCGCGGTCCGGGCGTCGCCGCCCGCGTACTCCTCGATGCCCTTGCCCCAGGACGCGCGCGGGTCGTAGGCGGCGTCGTTCCAGGCGTAGTCGGCGACGGTGTACAGCGAGAGCTTCGACGCGTACGACTGGATCATCGGGTTCGCGGTGATGCCGGCGAGCCGCCCGGGCAGCCCCTTCTCGCGGCCGTTGAACGGGCCGAGCAGAAGCCGGTTGGTCGCGTAGTCGTTGACCGGGTAGTTGTCCCAGGTCAGGATCGGGTGGCCGAACACCTTACGGGCGGCGTCCGCCTGAGCCACCGTCATGGTGGGGGCGACGACCCCGACTCCGGTCCATTCGACCAGCACATCGGGGTCGAGCTGTTCGGACAGAGCCGTCTTGTACGCCGACGAGCTGACGTTGTAGTACTCGGTGGGGACCATCTGGAGCGGCTGGGCACCGGGGTGGGTGGCGATGAACTCCTGGTTGACCCGGTTGAGCAGATGGGCCTGGGCGGCGCCCGCCGCGCCGCCGCCGGTCCCCCACTTCGCCTTGTCGGCGTCGCAGTTCCAGTCGGTGTAGCTGATGTCGTCCAGCGGGACCGCGAAGGTGCGGACGCCGATGTCCCACATCGTCTGGAACTTGTCGATGAGCGCCTGCACGTCCGCGTCGGAGCTGTAGCAGACCGAGAGACCGGGCGAGAGGGCGTAGGTGAACTCGACGTGCCGCACGGCCGCCCGGTCGGCGAGGTCCTTGATCTGCGCCAGCCGGTCGGCGGGGTAGGGGTCGCGCCACTTGGCCCGGAGGTAGTCGTCGTCCTTGGGCGAGTACACGTAGATGTTCATCTTGTGCTCGCCGTAGTAGTCGAGCTGGTCGAGGCGGGCCTCGTGCGACCACGGGGTGCCGTAGAAACCCTCGATGACCCCACGCAGCGCGGTGCCGGGCCAGTCGCGCACGGCGAGTCCCGCGACCTTGCCGCCCGGGTGGCCCCGGTGCGGCAGGACCTGGCGCAGAGTCTGCGCGGCGTAGTAGGTGCCGGTGGTGTCCTTGCCGGCGAGGACGATCCGGCCGGCGCCGATCCCGAGGACGTAGCCCTCGGCGGGCAGTCCGGCGGGCCCGTCGAGCTTCTGCGGGGCGAGGGCGGCGGCGTCACCGGCGTACACCGTGAGCCTGCCGGGGACGGGGTGCTCCGCGCGGACGACGTGCTGGGCGCCCGCCTCGCGCAGGACCGTCTCCACCACGTCGAGCGTGGACCCGTCGGCGGTCTCGCCCGCGACCAGGGTGACGGTGGGGGTGACGGTCACCCGGTCGGGGCGGGGCTCGGCGGACTGCGGGGTCGGGGTGATCGAGGGCGTGTCCCGGGCCGTGGCTGGTGCGGGCGGGGTTCCGGCCGCCCGGGCGGATGGTCCGGCGGCCAGCATGCCGCCTACGAGCAGGGCCGCGGCGGCGGTGAGAGCGGTGATGCGGGGTGGGCGAGGCGTCACAGATCCTCCATTGGTCACTCAGGACACCAAAATCGCGCAACACAACGTCACCGAATGCAACATCCTGGCGCTTACATGTCAATGGTCTGGACAACATCAACGCGCCGACCTGCGGTTTTACGGCCACCCGCCCCCTGTGCGGCTACCGGGCGAAGAGCTCGAACGGGACGGCCGGACGCCCGCCGAAGCGGTCGGCGGCGGCCTCGGCGTTGCCGGTGAGGAAGGAGCGGCAGTAGGTCTCGGGGTCCTCGTCCGTGAGGACTTCGATGTACGTGCGGTGGGCCAGGAGGGACTGCACCGACCGTTCCAGACCGGCGGTCGCGTCCACCGCGTGGGTGGGAGTGGACGAGCCCGCCACGGCCACCCAGCGCACGCCGTCCCACGGTTCGAGGCCCTGCTCCCCCAGCTCCGGGAAGATCCAGCGGTTGCCCGCGTCGCCCGCCGCGTCGAGCGTGGCGCGGCCGACGGCGCGGTGGTCCGGCGTGTTCCACGCGACCCCGCCCCAGGTGTCACGGTGGTTGAGCGTGATCACCAGCTCGGGGCGGTACCGGCGGATGGCGGCCGCGATGTCCCGGCGGAGCGGGACGCCGTACTCGATCACCCCGTCACGGTGGTCCAGGAACTCGACGCGGGAGACACCGACGGCCGCCGCGCTCGCCCGCTGCTCCCGCTCGCGCAGCGGCCCGCACTCCTCCGGTTCGAGGGTGTCGATCCCGGCCTCGCCCCTGGTCGCGAGCAGATACGTGACCTCGCGTCCGGCGTCGGTCCAGCCGGCCACCGCTGCCGCGCAGCCGTACTCCAGGTCGTCGGGGTGTGCGACCACGGCGAGCGCGCGCCGCCAGTCCTCGGGCATGGGCTTCAGCTGCTCGGTCATATCCGCAGGCTAACCGGCAAGGCGGGGGGTGAGACCCGTGACACGAACGGCCTTGATACCCAGGGGGGTATCCTGGGCCGTCCGGGGCAGGAGAGCGAGACCTGTCCCGTACCCCGGTGAACGAAAGGAACACAGCTCGTGACCAGCCTCGTATCCCTCTCCCCCGCCCAGGCGGCCGCCCGCCTCACGGAGTTCACCGTGATCGACGTACGCGCACCCGGCGAGTACGCGGCGGGGCATGTGCCGGGGGCGGTGAACATACCGCTCGACCGGCTCGACGAGGCGCTGCCCGCGCTCAAGTCCGCGTCCGCCCGCGGCGCGCTGCTCATGGTCTGCGCCTCGGGCAACCGCTCGACGCGCGCCTGCGACCTCCTGTCGGCGGCCGACATCGAGGCGGCGACGCTCACCGGCGGCACCTCCGCCTGGGAGAGCGAGGGCCACGGCCTGGAGCGCCCGGAGGGCGCGCGGGCCACCTGGCCGATGGAGCGCCAGGTCCGGCTGGCGGCCGGCTCGCTCGTGGTGGCCGGGCTGCTGGCGGGGATCCGGTATCCGGCCGCGCGCTGGCTGTCCGCCGGTGTCGGCTCCGGTCTCGTCTTCTCCGCCGTCACCGACACCTGCGGGATGGCGGCGGTCCTGTCGAAGCTTCCGCACAACCGCGCGCCGCGCTCGGCGCCGAGCCTGAACGCGACGCTGGACGCCCTCCAGGGCTGAGACCTCGCGGGGCCGGTCCCGTACGACCGGCCCCGCGCTGTACGTCAGACCTCGTCGCGGACCAGCGCGAGCAGCCGGTCCAGCACACGGGGCCCGCCGGCGCGCAGCCCGTCGTGCTCGAACTCGTCGGTCACCCAGGTGCGCAGCCCCCGGATCGCGGCGGCGGTGCGCAGCGCGTGGGCGGTGTCCACGTACATGTCGTCGTGGTAGACGGCGGCGGCCACCGGGACCTCGTTGGCGGCCAGGCGCTCGGGGTCGTACAGCGGCTCCCAGTCGGTGCGGGCGGCGAGGAGCTCGGCCGTCTCGCGCAGCGGGCGCAGCGCGGGGTCCACCTCGAAGTGCCAGGGGTGGATGGACTCGCCCGTGAACAGGACCGGTCCGTCGCCCGCGAGGGCCGTCGCGGCGTCGAACTGCGGGAACTCGGCGCGCACCCGCTCGGCGGCCCAGTCCGTGGGGCGCCCGCCCTGACCGTAGATGGCCTCGTGCATGAGGGCGTACAGGGGGTGTCCCGCGAAGGAGGTCGCGGCGCGCATCGCCTCCTGGAAGGTGTCGGAGAGCTCGGTGCCGTGCGGGGTGCGGACGAAGGCGTTCTCCAGGAGGTAGTGCAGCTGGTGGCTGCCGCTGCCGCCGCCGAGCATGATGCCGAGGGACTGGAAGCCCTCGGGCGTCAGCCGGTGCCCGGCGCTCTCGGGGCGGTGCTCCGCGAGGTGAGCGGTGATCTCCCGGGCCCGTTCGACGTCCTGCGGGTAGCGGGCGTAGTGCGCGGCGACCTTGCGCTCGATGCGGGGGTACGCGGCCCGGTAGACGTCGTCCGCGTGGGCGTCGAGGGAGGGCAGACCGCCGGTGATCAGGACGGTGCTCAGTCCCTCGGGGGCGGCGGAGAGGTAGCGGACGGCGCAGAAGCCGCCGAAGGACTGGCCGAGTACGGTCCAGGGCGCGCCGCCCGTCAGCTGCGGGCGGATGAACTCGCAGTCGCGGACGATGGTGTCCGCCCGGAAGTGCGCGAGGTAGTCGGCCTGCTCGCGCGGCCCGCCCCGCAGCGGGAGGGTCTGCCGGTTGGCCGGGGTGGACAGCCCGGTGCCGCGCTGGTCGAGCAGGAGCACCCGGAATTCGCGCACGGCCCGCCCGAGCCAGGCCTCCGCGCCGGTGAAGCGCCGGGCGCCGAAGCCGGGACCGCCCTCCAGATACAGCAGCCAGGGCAGCTCCTGGCCGGCCTTTGAGGCGGCCACGATCTCCCGGCCGAAGACCTCGATCTGCTCACCGCCGGGGTCGGCGTGGTCGAGCGGGACGGTGAAGCGGTGGTCGGTGAGGACGAGGCCGGGCTGCCGGTAGCTGTTCAAGGGTGCTCCTGGATCGGACGGTTCCCGGACAGTTCAGCACACGGGTGTGCCCCGGACGGTCGCGGCCCGTGTGCGGCCGGGGCGCCGGGCTCCTACCGTGCTCTCATGATCCGGTTCGAACAGGTCGGCAAGGTCTATCCGGACGGCACGACCGCGGTCGACGCGCTGTCCTTCGAGGTCGCCGAGGGAGAACTGGTCACCCTGGTGGGCCCTTCGGGCTGCGGCAAGACGACCACGATGATGATGGTGAACCGGCTGATCGAGCCCACCTCGGGCCGCATCCTGGTGGACGGCCGGGACATCGCGAGGACCGACCCGGTGAAGCTGCGCCGCGGCATCGGTTACGTCATCCAGCAGGTGGGGCTCTTCCCGCACCGCACGGTCCTCGACAACACGGCGACCGTGCCGGCCCTGGTGGGCTGGAAGCGGTCCAGGGCGCGGGAGCGGGCGGCCGAACTGCTCGATCTGGTGGGCCTGGACCCGTCGGTGTACGGCTCCCGCTACCCCGCGCAGCTCTCCGGCGGCCAGCGCCAGCGCGTCGGCGTGGCGCGGGCCCTCGCGGCCGACCCGCCGGTGCTCCTGATGGACGAGCCGTTCGGGGCGGTGGACCCGGTGGTGCGCGAGCGGCTGCAGAACGAATTCCTCAAGCTCCAGTCGAGGGTGAGGAAGACGGTTCTGATGGTCACCCACGACATCGAGGAGGCGGTGCGGATGGGTGACCGGATCGCGGTGTACGGGGAGGGGCGCATCGAGCAGTTCGACACGCCGGGCGCGGTGCTCGGCTCGCCCGCGACCCCGTATGTGGCGGAGTTCGTCGGCGCGGACCGGGGGCTGAAGCGGTTGTCGGTCACCGCGATCGAGCCGGACGACCTGGAACAGCCGCCGCTGGCCCGGCTGGACGAGCCGGCGGGGGCGGCGGCTGCCCGGCTCGGCGCGGCGGGCGCGCGTTGGGCGGTCGTGCTGAACGAGGCGGGCGAGCTGCACGGCTGGGTGTCGGCGGACGCGCTGCGGATCGCCGGGGACCAGGGCACGGTGGGTGAGCTGGCCCGCCGGATGGACGCGTGGGTGCCGGTGGGCGCGCCGCTGAAGCGGGCGTTCAGCGAGATGCTTCAGCGGGACGCGGGGTGGATCGCGGTGCTGGACGGGGCGCGGTTCCTCGGTGTGCTGACCCCGGCGAAGCTCCATGAGGCCCTGCGGCGTTCGGTGGACGCGGACGCGCAGGGCGTGGGGCGCGACGAGGTGCGGTTCGACTCGGTGGCGGACGCCTGAGGGGGCGCGCTCCGGTGGGCGGTCAGGCGTCCGCCGCGTACTGCCAGAAGTCGCGCATCAGCCGCGGCGGGGTGGGGCCGGTCATCTCCACCTGGCTGAGCATGATCGCGGCCGTGCCGGTGGCGGGGACGATGTGCGCCGTGGTGCCGGTGCCGCCGACCCAGCCGTAGCGCCCCGGCACGTTCCACGGGGCGCTTCTGTCGACGTCGACCGAGCCGCCGTAGCCCCAGCCCTGCCCCTCGGTGAACAGCCCGCTGGCCTCGCGCTGTGCGGGGGTCAGGTGGTCCGTCGTCATCTGCCGTACGGACGCGGCCGTCAGGAGGCGCCGGCCGTCCACGGTGCCCTCGCCGAGCAGCATGCGGGCGAAGACGTACAGGTCGTCCACGGTGGAGACCAGTCCGCCGGCCCCGGACGCGAAGTCCGGCATGCCGCTCCACTGCCCGTCCGGGGTGTCGACCAGCACCAGCCCGCCGTCCGCGCCCGGCCGGTACAGAGTGGTGAAGCGGCCCTGCTTCTCCGCCGGGACCGTGAAGCCGGTGTCGCTCATGCCGAGCGGGGCGAAGATCCGCTCGGCGAGGAACTCCGGCAGCGGCTGCCCGGCGACCCGGGCGATGAGCACGCCCAGGATGTCGGAGCAGGTGTTGTACAGCCACGCGCTGCCCGGCTGGGCCAGCAGCGGGATGCGCGAGAGCGTGTCCATCCAGGCGTCCGGGGGGACGACGTCGCGCGGCAGCGGCGAGCCCTGCTTCAGGTCGCTGAACAGGAGGCGGGCGGCGGGCAGCGAGAAGTCGGACGGGAATCCGTAGCCCGCGCGCGAGGTCATGAGGTCGAGCAGGGTGAGGGGGCGGGACGCCGGGACCACGTCGTCCACCGGGCCGTCCGGGGTGCGGACCACGACGGGCGCCGCCAGCTCGGGCAGCCAGCGCGCGACCAGGTCGTCCGGCGCGATCCGTCCGTCCTCGATCAGCAGCATGGCCGCGGCGGCGACGACCGGTTTGGTGAGGGAGGCGATCCTGAAGACCGAGTCCCGGGCCATCGGGGCGCCGTCGTCCGTACCGGCGCTGCCCACGGCCACCGCCTCGACGCGCCCGTCGCGCGCCACCAGGGCCACGGCGCCCGGGATTGATCCGTCGTGGACGTGCTTCTCGATCACTTCGCGCAGGGTGCTCATCGCTCCGCCTTGTCCGGGGGTGTTCCGAAAGACTGACTGGTGCGGCGGCGCGGACTCATCGGCCTGCGCGCGGCTCCTTCACGCGCGCTCACCCCTTCGCGCCGGGAATGAGGTGTTCGGAGCGCAGATAGGCGCGGGCCACGTCCTCGGGGAGTCGTCGCCAGCTGTCGACCTGTTCGTTGAGCCGGGCCAGGTCCGCGGTGGTCAGTACGGTGTTCAGCTTGCCCAGGGCCTTGCGCACCCCCGGGCCGCCCGCGCGGGCCCGGTTGACGACGGGGACGAGGTAGTCGGCGTTCTGGAGGTGCTTGTCGTCGGCGAGCAGGACGAGCCCGAAGTCGTCCAGGGTGGCGTCGGTGGTGGTGGTCAGCACCATCTGGTCGCGGCCGCTCTGCACGGCCTGCTTGGCCTGCGTGGTGCCGACGCCCTTGGGGTCGACGGCGGTGATGTCGATGCCGTACGTCTTCTTCAGCCCGGGAGCGCAGTACGGGCGCTGGACGCACTCGTCGCCGGCCGCGAGGCGGACCGGGAGGCCGGAGCGGCCGAGGTCGCTGAGCGTCTTGAGGTGGTGCTTCCGGGCGTAGGCGGCGGTGACGGCGAACGCGTTCTGGTCGACGGCCTTGCCGGGGTCGAGGACGGTGAGCCCGCGCGGTGCGGCGAGGGCGCGCAGGGCCTTCATCGTCGCGTCGAGGTCGGGTGAGCCGACGGGGGCGGCGTCGGCGCCGTGCTCCTTGGCGTTGAGCCAGTCGGCGAAGGTGGCCGCGTATTCGGGGACGACGTCGATCTGGCCGTTCTCCAGGGCGGGTTCGTAGATCTCCCGGTTGGTGACGGAAATGATCTTGGTGGAGTATCCGGCGCGGTCCAGCAGCAGGGCGTACATCTGGGCGAGGAGGTCGCTCTCGGTGAACCCGGCGGAGCCGATGGTCAGGTGCTTGCTGTCGCCGGGCGGGGCGGTGACGGCGCCCTGGTTCTCCAGCGTGGGTCCGCCGGTGCAGGCGGTGGCCGCCAGCAGCAGGAGCGCGGCGAGCGGGCGGACGGCCCGGACTCGGGGTCCGGCCCTCACGCGGTCGCCTCCGCCACGCGCAGCCCGAACCGGCGCGGCGCGAACCGCTGGGCCGCCTCGAAGACACCCTCCACGACCAGGGCGAACGCGGCGACCAGGACCGCTCCGGCGACCACCTGCGGGGTGGAGGCGAGGTTGAAGCCCGCGGTGATGATGCGGCCGAGCCCTCCGCCGCCCGCGAGGGCCGCGATGGTGGCCGTGGCGACGAGCTGGACGGCGGCGATGCGCACCCCGGTGAGGATGAGGGGCAGGGCGAGCGGCACCTCGACCTGGAGGAGCAGCTGGCGGCCCGTCATGCCCATGCCCCGGGCGGCCCGGACGACGTCCCGGTCGACCTCGCGCATCCCGACGTACGCGTTGGTGAGGAGCGGGGGCACGGCGAACAGGACGAGCGCGACGACCGTCGGGCCCTCGCCCCAGCGGCCGACCGGGGTGAGCAGGAGCAGCACCAGGACGGCGAAGGTGGGTACGGCGCGCCCGACGTTGGAGATGTTGACGGCGAGCGCGCCGCCCCGGCCGAGGTGGCCGAGGAGCAGGGCGACGGGCAGCGCGATGAGGCAGCTGATCAGCAGGCAGACGACGGTGAGGTAGAGGTGCTGGCCGAGGCGGGCCCAGATGCCGTCCTGGCCGTGCCAGTGGGCGGAGGTGGTGAGCCAGGACCAGGCGTCCGTCAGGGTGTTCACGACCGGCTCCTCGTCCAGGGGGTGAGCAGGCGTTGCAGCAGCAGGAGGAGCAGGTCTGCGGCGACGGCGATGACGACGCACAGGACGGACGCGGTGAGCACCTGGGCCTTGAAGTAGGTGTTCATCCCGGCGTAGATGAGGTTGCCGAGTCCTCCGTAGCCGACGATCGCGCCGATGGTGACCAGGGAGACCGCGGAGACGGTGGCGATGCGCAGCCCGGCCATCGCGGCGGGCAGGGCGAGCGGCAGCTCCACCGCGACCAGCAGCCGCACGGGGCCGTAGCCCATGCCCCGAGCGGCCTGCCTGGTGTCCTCGGGTACGGCGCGCAGCCCGGCGAGGATGTTGCGTACGAGCAGGGTCAGCGAGTACAGGACGAGTCCCGCGACGACGAGCGAGGCGGAGAGCCCGTACACCGGCAGCAGCAGCGAGAACATGGCGAGCGACGGGATGGTGTACAGGATCGTCGTCACGCCGAGGACGGGACCGGCGGCCCAGCGCCAACGCCGTGCGGCGAGGGCGAGCGGCAGGGCGAGGGCGAGGCCGATGAGCACGGCGACCGCGGTCAGCTGGACGTGTTGCAGCGCGGCTTCCCAGAGGATGTGGCGGCGGCTGCTGAGGTAGGCGCCGCAGACCCACTCGTTGCGCGCGAGGCAGTCGTCGGGGGGCGCGGTCACCCGTCCATTGCAGCCCGCACGGCCCGGGCGCGCGCGTCCGGGTCGTCCGATCGGGCCACCGGGCCGCCGGGCTCAGGAAGCGGAGGCGGCCTTGTCGAGGATGGCGGCCAGTTCGTCCGGGCGGGAGAACATCGGCCAGTGGCCGGTGTCCATGGTGACCAGCTCCCACCGCTCGCTCGTCAGCAGCCGGGCCACGTCCTCGCCCGGTTCCGGTCCGTCGAGGAGGCACTTGATGTAGGTCGCCGGGAGCTCACCGAGCGGGCGGTCCAGGACGGCCGGGTCGGCGAGGGCGGCTCCGGGGTGGGGCGTCGCGCCCTTCCGGAACCGTGCGATCTGCTCGCCGGTCAGCTCCTGGCCCCCGAACTCATCGGCCTCCGGTACGGCCCAGAGGCCGCCGTTCGCGTCCAGCTGCTCCTGGAGCGCGGCGGGCCCCTGCCACCACGCGGAGACGAACGACTCGCCGTCGGCCGGGACGCAGGCGTCCACGAAGACGACACGGGCCAGGCGGTCGCCCAGGCGCTCGGCGGCCTGGCCCACGGGGATGCCCGCGTAGCTGTGGCCGACCAGGACGACGTCGCGCAGGCCCAGCCGGTCCGCCTCCCCGAGGATGTCGGCCACATGGGTCTGCCGGCCGACCGGCCGATCCCGCCTCCCGCCGAGCCCGGACAGGGTCAGCGGGTGGACGCCGTGTCCGGCCGCGCGCAGCCCCGGCACCACCTCGTCCCACGCCGTCCCGTCCAGCCAGGCGCCTGCCACCAGTACGAAATCAGTCATGCCGGGGACCCTAGCGGAGGGGTACGACAACGCCGTCAGCCCGCGTCCGCGCCGCCCATCGCCCCTGCTGCGGAACGGAGTTCCAGGATCTCCAGGACCCGCCCGCCCCAGCGCAGGTTCTCCTCCTCGAAGGACCGGCCGCGCATCAGCGTCAGATAGGGGCCCACGCGGTCGGTGTCCGCGAGGAACGCCGCCTCGTCGCGGCCGTCGAGCAGGCGCAGGCGCAGGCGTTCGTAGCGGGCGAGCTTGGCGCGCGCCCACTCCATGCGCTCCTCGACCGAAGCGCGTACCGTCCCGGCGTCGCCGATGTCCACGGCCTGGATCATCACGAGCAGTTCGTCCCGGATGGCCGTGGGCCGGGGCGCCTCGGCGGTGAACGCGCCGAGCGCGTCGCGGCCGGCCGGTGTCAGTGTGAAGAGCCGCTTGTTGGGCCGGCGCACCTGCTCGACCACACGCGCCTCGATCAGGCCGTCCTCGGCGAGCCGGTCCAGTTCCCGGTAGAGCTGTTGCGGGGTGGCCGACCAGAAGTTCGCCACCGAGACGTCGAAGACCTTCGCCAGGTCGTACCCGGACGCCTCGCCTTCGAGCAGGGCTGCCAGGACCGCGTACTTGAGGGACATCTGGACACGCTAGCACCCATGTGATTAATGTCGATCGCACCTATTCAACAAATTGACTATGGAGACCTGGATGCTCGCGTTCCGCAAGGCGGTCGAGGCGCACGATCTGGCGGCGGTGGAGGCCGCGCTGGCCGAGGACGTCGTCTTCACCAGCCCGGTGGCGTTCAAGCCCTACCCGGGGAAGCCGGTCACGGCTGCGATCCTGCGGGCCGTCTCGGAGGTGTTCGGGGACTTCCGCTACGTACGGGAGATGGCGAGCCCGGACGGGCGCGACCACGCGCTCGTCTTCACCGCGAAGGTCGGCGACCGGGAGATCACCGGCTGCGACTTCCTGCACCTGAACGAGGAAGGCCTGATCGACGACCTCATGGTGATGGTCCGCCCCCTGTCGGCCGCACAGGCGCTGGCCGCGGAGATGGGGGCGCGGTTCGAGCAGATCAGCCGGGAGGCGGCGGCGGGCTGACCGGCCGCGCACGCACCGACTCGTCCGGGCGGGCACCGGGAAGCGCGTCACGGTGGGCGCCATCGCGGTGTCCACCGCGAGACGTGGGCGTATTGTCCGTTTATGGGCAATGTGGGATCCGTCGTGGACTCGGCGGAGGAGCGGCTGGACGCGACGGTGGCCTGTGCCGTGCGCGAGACGGGCGCCGCCGTGGCCATGCTCTATCTGCTGCCGCCCGGTGAATCCACGCTCCGGCTCGCCGTGCTCGCCGGGATTCCGGCGGAGATCGCCGATCCCTGGCTGCGGGTGCCGTTGTCCGCGCCCATACCGGTGTCCGACGCGGTGAAGGACCGGCACCTGGTGTGGCTCGGCAGCCAGGAGGAGCTGGCCCGGCGCTATCCGCGCCCCGCGCTCGTCCTGCCGTACCGCTTCGCGCTCGCCGCCGCGCCCCTGGTCGGCGGAACGGAGGCGCTGGGCGGTCTCGTGCTGCTGTGGCCCGGCTCGCACCCGGCGCAGCTGACGCCGCAGGAGCGCGCGGCGGTCCACGACTGCTGCGGCGAGGCCGCGCGGGTGCTGCACGAAGCGCGGGAGCGGGGCCACCCGGTGAGCGCGGGCCGGGGACCACGGGTGCTGCCCCCGGTCACCGCTCCGCCGCCCGCGCACACCGAGGCGGTCGCCGCGGCGGACTTCGTGGGCCGCCTGCCGGGCGGCTGCTGCACCCTCGACATGCACGGGAGGATCACCTTTCTCACGGAGACCGGCGCCGAACTGGTCGGGGGACGCGTCGAGGACCTGGTGGGGACGCTGCCGTGGGAGTCACTGCGCTGGATGGCCGATCCGGTGTTCGAGGACCAGTACCGGGGCGCGATGATCAGCCGGGAGCCCATGTCCTTCGTGGCCCTGCGGCCACCGGACCAGTGGCTGTCGTTCCGCCTCTACCCGGACGCGTCCGGGATCAGCGTGTACATCACCCCGGTCACCGATCCGCACGCCTCGGCGCTCCCCACCGCCACAGGCGCCGCCTCTTCGCCGAGCGCCCCGGGACGCGCCGTCGCGCTCTACCACCTGATGCACCTGGCCGCGACGCTCACGGAGGCCGTGGGCATCCAGGACGTGGTGGAGCTGATCGCCGAGCAACTGGTGCCCGCCTTCCGCATCCAGGCGCTCGCCGTGCTGACCGTGGCGGAGGGGCGGCTGCGCATCGAGGGGCACCGGGGCTTCGGTGACGAGCTGATGGAGTGCTTCGAGGGCGCGCCGCTGACCTCCGGCGCCCCTGTCGCGCGGGTGCTGAGCACCGGTGTGCCCGCCTTCTACCGGACCTTCGACGAGTTCCGGCGCGCCTTCGAGCCCGCTTCGCTCCAGGAGGGCCTGGCCGCGTGGGCCTTCCTGCCGCTCTTCGCGTCCGGGCGCCCAGTCGGCACGATGGTGTTCGGATACGACCGCACGCGCTCCTTCGAGCCGGAGGAACGGGCCCTGCTCACCTCGATCGCCGGGCTCATCGCCCAGGCCCTGGACCGGGCCCGCCTGTACGACACGAAGGAGCGACTGGCCCACAGCCTCCAGGCCCATCTGCTCCCCCACACGCTGCCCCGGATCGACGGGCTCGACGTGGCCGCACGCTATCTGCCCGCCACCCGGGGCATGGGCATCGGCGGCGACTTCTACGACGTCATCCCGCTCGACGCCACCACCGCGGCCGCGGCCATCGGCGACGTACAGGGCCACAACGTGACGGCCGCCGCCCTGATGGGGCAGGTACGCACGGCGGTGCACGCCTCGGCCGGGGCGCCGCCCGCCGAGGTCCTGGCGCGCACCAACCGGCTGCTCTCCGACCTCGACGCCGACCTGTTCACCAGCTGCCTCTACGTCCATCTGGACCTGGCGGGCCACCGCGCCCTGCTGGCCACGGCGGGCCACCCGCCGCCGCTGCTGCGCCATCCCGGCGGAGACACGGAGGTGCTGCGGCTGCCGCCCGGTCTGCTGCTCGGCGTCGACCGGGAGGCCCGTTACCCGACGACCGAGATCCCGCTGCCGCCGGGTGCCGCGCTCGCGCTGTACACGGACGGGCTCGTGGAGGTGCCGGGCACCGATCCCGACCGGTCGACGGCGGCGCTCGCCGACCAGTTCAGCCGGAGCACCGGCCGCCCGATGGAGGCCGTGGCCGACAGCCTCGTCCGGTACGCGAAGGACGTCACGCCGGGCAGCGACGACATCGCGCTGCTCCTGATCGAGGCGCTGAAGGACGGGGACGGCTGAAAGGCGCACCCCGGTCGCTCCTCAGCCCGCCGCCGCGAACGACCGGTCCGCCGCCACGAGTTCCCTGGTGCACGCGTGCTCCGGCGCGCCCAGCACCCGCTCCGCCGCCCCCGCCTCCACGACCCGGCCGTCGTCCATCACCGCGATCCGGTCCGCCCGGGCGGCGGTCGCCAGGTCGTGGGTGATCAGGACCAGCGCGTCGGTGTGCCCCGAGCGCAGCAGCCCGCCGAGCAGGCCGAGCACCGCGTCCCGGGTCAGCGGATCGAGGCCGGAGGTGATCTCGTCGCACACCAGGACCCGGGGGCGGGCGAGGACGGCGCGGGCCAGTGCCGCGCGCTGGAGTTCGCCGCCGGAGAGGTGGGCGGGCAGGCGCGCCGCCTTCGCCTCCGGGAGCCCGAGGTCGCCCAGCAGCGCCAGCGCCTCGCGCCTCGCCCCGGCCGGGACCGCACCTCGCAGGCGTACCGCCGTCCGCGCGACCTGGTCGAGCACGGGGCGGTACGCGTCGAAGGCCGCCTTGGCGTCCTGGAACACGTACTGCACACCGGCCACCTGACTCCGGGAACGCTCGCGCAGCCCGGCCGGCAAGGACCGGCCGTCGAGGAGCACGTCCCCGCCGAGGCGGGGGTGCAGGCCGCTCAGGCAGCGGGCCAGGGTGGTCTTGCCGCTTCCGGACCGGCCCACGACGGCGAGGCATTCACCGGCACGGACAGTCAGCGACACGCGGTCGAGCACGGGCGTCCGGCCGTGACGCGCGACGAGGGAGCGCACGTCGAGCACCACGCCCTCCCGCTCCGCACCGCCCAGCGGGGCCCGGGCGGGCGCGTCCGCCGGAGCCGCGTCCCGTACCCGTCCGTCGTGCAGGACCACCACCTCGTCGGCCAGCGCCCGGACGACGTCCATGTCATGACTGAGCAGGAGTACGGCGATCCCCTGCCGGGCCACATCGGCGAGGAGGTCGACGATCCCGCGCTTCGTCAGTGGGTCCTGACCGGTGGTCGGCTCGTCCGCGACGACGGCCCGCGCGCCGAGCAGCAGCACCTGGGCAAGCACGACGCGCTGCTGCTGGCCGCCGGAGAGCTGGTGCGGGAAGCGGCGCAGCAAACGTCCGTCGGCGGGCAGCCGGACGCGGGCGAGGGCGTTGAGCACGCGTTCCCGCGCCGCCGCCCGGCGCCCCGGCCGGGGCAGGTGCCGGACCCGGTCGCGGGCGATGTCCATGAGCAACGCGCCGATGCGGCGCGCCGGGTTGAGCACGGCGGCCGGGTGCTGCGGTACGTAGCCGATGAGGCCCTGCGGGACCCGTACGCTGCCGGTCACCCGTGCTCCGGGCGGGTACTCGCCGAGCAGGGCGAGCCCGGTGGTCGTCTTGCCGCTGCCCGACCCGCCGGTCAGCGCGGTGATCCGGCCGGGCCGCAGGCGGAGATCCACCCCGTCGAGCACGGCGCGCCCGCCGACCTCCACCCGCAGCCCCTGGATCACGGCGACCGGCTCGCGCGCGGCGGTGCGTACAGGTGTCATCGGTTCTTCCCCGTGCGGTGCGGGCGGGTGAGCGCGGCGTCGGCGAGCAGGTTGCCGCCCATGGTGAGGGCGACGATCAGCAGGGCGGGCACCACCGTCGCCCACGGCTGCACGGACAGGCCGGTGCGGTTGCGGTCCACCATGACGGCCCAGTCGGCCGCGTCCGGGGCCACGCCCACGCCGAGGAAGGCGGCGGTGGCCACGAGGTAGACCGCGCCGGTGAGGCGGACGCCGACGTCCGCGGCGAGGGTGCGGCCGATGGCCCGCCCTACGTAGCCGAGGGCCAGGCGCGCCCAGCTCTCGCCCTGCATACGCAGCGCCTCGACGGCGGGGCGCGCGGCGGCCTCCGCTCCGGCGGCCCGGACGATCCGTGCCGAGTCCGGGATGCCGACGAATGCGACGACGGCCGCGAGCCCGGCCGGGCCCGGCCGCACGACGGCGGCCACCAGCAGGACGGCGAGGAGGGACGGCACGGAGAGCAGGACGTCCAGGGGGCGCATCAGCACCTCCTCCAGCCAGGCCCGCCGGGTGAGGGCGCAGACGAAACCGACGGGCAGCGCCACCGCGTAGGTCAGGGCCGTCGCGGCGACGGCGACGAGGACGACGGACCGGCCGCCGAGCAGGATCTCCCGCAGCACGTCGCGGCCGGTGAAGTCGGTGCCGAGCGGGTGGCCGGCCCCGGTGGTCAGCGAGGTGCCGCGCGGTCCCGCCTCACCGGCGAACAGCGGCCCGGCCAGGGCGATCAGGAGCGGCACTCCGAGGACGAGGAGACCGGGGACGAGCCGTGCTGCGCCCGGGGTGCGTGGGTACGGACGGCCGACGACGATGCGTTTCAGCCCGCGCCGGGAGCGGGCCACCGCGACGGCCATCATGCGGCGACCTCCGTCCGGGGCGCGAGGCGGTGGGTGACCAGGTCGGCGCCCAGGTTGAGCAGGACGGTGACGAGGCCGAACACCACCGCGAGCCCCTGCACCGTGGGCAGGTCGCGCTCCGCGACCGCGTTCATGAGGACGGTGCCGAGCCCGGGGACCACGAACAGGGCCTCCACGACAACCACCCCGCACAGCAGCCAGTCGACCGTGCGGGCGAGTTGCTGGGCGGCCGGGGTGAGCGCGTTGGGGAGGGCGTGCGCATAGCGGACCCGGGCGCGGGAGAGGCCGCAGCGGCGGGCCTGCGCCACGTACGGGGAGGCCAGCGCGTCGAGCATGCCCGCGCGGACGAGCCGGGCGAGCGAGCAGACCGGGCGCGCGAGCAGGACCAGGACGGGCAGGACGAGCGCGGCGGGGTGGGAGGAGAGCTCGGTGCCGTACCCCACCGCGGTCGGCGGGAACCAGCCGAGCCGCAGGGCGAAGACGGTGACCAGCAGGGCTCCCAGGGCGAATTCGGGGACGGCGTAGAGGGCGAGCAGCACCGCGCTGATGGTCCGGTCCACCGCGCCTCCCTCGCGCCGGGCCGCCAGCACCCCGAGGCCGATTCCGGCCGGGACCAGCAGCAGGACCGTCGGTACGGCGAGCAGCAGGGTGGGGCCGATGCCGTCGGCGAGCGCGGCGGCGACCGGCCGCCCGGAGGTCAGCGAGGTGCCGAGGTCGCCGTGGAGCAGCCCGGCCGTCCAGTCGAGGAGGCGTTCGTGGGCGGGCCGGTCCAGCCGCATCGCCGTACGGACGGCTTCGATGCGTTCGGGGTCGGGCTGGTCGCCTGCGAGGGCGACGGCGGCGTCGCCGGGCAGGGCCTCGGTGGCGGCGAAGACGAGCAGGACCACGGCGGCGGTCTGCGCGCCGCCGAGCAGCAGCCGTCGCGCCACCCGGTGTCCGGTCGCGCTCACGCCAGCCACACCTTGTCGAAGCGGGCCCAGTCCAGGGTGTTGGCGGGGGCCTGGTGCTCGATGCCCCGGACGTTGCGGGCGGTGCCGAGTATCCAGTCGGCGAAGCCCCAGATGAGGAACGGCCCCTCGGTGTACAGGCGGCGCTGCATGCGGGCGTAGACGTCGGCGCGCTGCTTCGGGTCCTTCGTGGACTGGGCCTGCCGGTACAGGGCGTCGAAGTCCTGGTGGCGCCAGTGGGTGGCGTTGGTGGTCGAGTCGGTGAGCAGGCGCTGCGACAGGTGCGACTCGATGGGCATCGCCCCGGAGCGGTAGCAGCACAGGGTGCCGGCGTCGAGGATGTCCTTCCAGTACGTGTCCTTGCTGCCGGTCTGTACGCGGACGGTGATGCCCGCCTTCGCGGCCTGGTCGCGGAAGACGGCGGCGGCCTCGGTGAAGCCGGTGGCGACCGGTGAGGTGTCGAGGGTGATCCGCAGATCGTCGGCGCCCGCCTCCTTCAGCAGCCGCCGGGCGCGGCCGAGGTCCTGCTCGCGCTGCGGGAGGCCGTCCGCGTAGTACTCGTACCCCTTGCCGAAGAGGTCGTTGCCGGTCTCACCGGCTCCGGAGAGGGCGCTGCGTACGAGCTCCGCGCGGTCGGCGACGAGGAACAGCGCCTGGCGGACGCGGCGGTCGTCGAAGGGCGGCCGGTCGGACTTCATGGCGAAGGACTGCATGGCGCTGTTGCGGAGCCGCACGATGGTCACGCGCCCGCCGTGCTCGTGGGCGCGGGCGGTGGCGGGGTTCAGCTCGTGGGCGTACTCCACCTGACCGCCGAGCAGGGCGTTGACGCGCGCGGACTCCTCGTCGGCGACGACGAACTCCAGTTCGTCCAGATGCGGCGCGCCCTCCCAGTAGGCGTCGTTGCGGCGCAGGAGGGTGGAGCGCCCCGGTGCGAAGGAGACGAGGCGGAAGGGTCCGCTGCCGACGGGTGCGTGGTCGAAGTCGCCCTCGCGCGCCGACGCCGGGATGATGTAGGCGCCGAACGCGGCCATGACGTTGGGGAATTCGGCGGTCGGGCGCTTGAGGACGAACTCCACGGTCCGCTCGTCCAGGGCCCGGCTGGCCGCCAGGTCGATCGGTTCGAGCGAGGCCCTGGCCCGGAAGGCGCGCTTCGGGTCGGCGATCCGCCGGTAGCTGTGCAGGACGTCGGCGGCGGTCACGGGCTTCCCGTCGTGGAAGACGGCGGAGCGCAGGGAGACCTTCCACCGCTTCAGAGTGGTGTCCGGTTCCCAGGAGGCGGCGAGGCGGGGCTGTGCGGAGAGGTCGGCGCCGTAGTCGGCGAGCTTGTCGTACAAGGCCTTGGCGCGGGCCGCGTCGGCGAACAGGTTGCTGAGGTGCGGGTCGAGGGTCTCGCTCGCCCCTCCTCCGGCGAAGGCGGCCCTCAGGCGTCCGCCGCGTTTCGGGGTGCCTGCTTCCTGCTTGGCGTCGGAGTTGGCGGGGGCGGGGGTGCCCGCGCATCCCGAGAGGGCGAGGGCTCCGGCGGCTCCGGCGGCTCCCGAGGCGATCAGGAAGCCTCGGCGGTGCAGGCCGGGGAAGTGGTCGTCGTGCATCACGGTCGTCCTTGCTGTGCGGTGGGTATCGGGGCCCGGCGACGGGCGATGAGGTGGAGGCGGTCACCGGTCGTGGTGCCCGCGGGGAAGGCGCCCTCGCGCCAGGCGGGTTCGGTGCGCGGTCCCGGCCCGTCGTGCAGGGCCAGCACCTCGAATCCGGCCCCGGTCACGGTGCGGTGCAGCTCGTCGGGCAGCAGCAGCCGCCAGGCGGAGCGCTGTTCGACCGGGGGCGAGCCGTCGTCCGTGGTCCAGGTGCGGGAGCGGTGCAGGAGGCGTCCGGCGGCATCCACGCGGAGCCGGGTGACGGAGCGGTAGGTGACGCCCTCGTGGGTGAACGCGTGGGCGGCGGGGGCGCCGTCGCGGTGGGCGCGGCCCAGGAAGTAGGCGCCGTTGCGCATCTCCGCGACGAGCAGGCCGCCCGGGGCGAGCGTCCGGTGGCAGGAGGCGAGGCATCCGGCGAGTTCCGCGTCGGTCCGGCAGTAGAGCAGCGCGCTGTCCAGGCAGACCACGGCGTCGAAGCTCCCCGCCCCCAGGTCGAAGCGGCGCAGGTCCGCCCGGAGGTAGCGGGGGCCAGGGTGGTGCCGGGCGGCGTACCGGAGCATGGCGTCGGAGAGGTCCGCGCCCGTCACCGTGCGGCCGGCCTCCTGCAGGTGGGCGGCGTCGCGGCCGGTGCCGCAGCCGATGTCCAGGACGCGGTCGCCGGACCCGTGGGCGCGCAGGCACTCCTCGGTCCAGCGTCCGGCGAGCCGTTCGGCGTCGGGGAAGCGCGTCTCGTACAGGGCGGGGCTGTCGGTGAGCAGGTTCCTGTCGTTCATCGCGGCCCCCTCACGCCCGGACCGGCAGGGGCGCCGACGCGACGGGCAGGGCCCCGGTGCGGTGCAGCCGGGCGACGGCGGCCGCCGAGGCGAGCCCGAGTCCGGTACAGCACGCCCACGGCAGCCACCCGGCGCCCATGCGCGCCCCGGTGTCCATCGCCCAGCCGACGGCGGCGTTGCCCAAGGCGGCCGCGATGCCGGAGACCACGTAGAAGACGCCGAAGTAGGTGCCGGTGAGCCGGGACCGGCCGAAGGCGGGCACGAGTTCCATCACGAAGGGCTGGGCGACCATGAGGCCGGTCTGGAGGAGCAGGGCACCCGCCAGGACCGGGACCATGCGCAGCGCGGTGCCGGGCAGGTCTCCCGGGTCCGTGCCCGGTCCGGAGGTCACGAGCAGGGGCGGTACGAAGGCCGCTGCCATGAGCGCGAGGCCGCAGCTGATCCAGCCCGCCCGGCTGCCACGGCGTTGCAGCGCCCGGGTGATAGGCAGCTGGAGCCCGAGCCCGGCGAGCGTCGCCACGACGAGGACCGGTCCGGCCGCACCGTCCCAGCCGGTGGCCCGGCGGGCGCCCTCGGGGAGCAGCAGATAGAGCTGGCTCTCCAGCGCGATCATGGCCACCATGGCCAGGGCGAACGCCATGAACGCGCGGTTCCCCACCACTTCGCGCCAGTCGGCGAGCACGCTCTCCTTGGCCGGGGCGACCTGTCCGGCGGGCAGCATCAGCGCCTGGGCGACGGTCAGGAGCGCGAAGAGTCCCGCCGCCGTCAGGGCTGCGGCCCGGAAGTCGACCAGAAGGAGCGCGCTGCCGAGGAGGGGGCCGACGAGGGCGCCGGTCGTCGCGAACACGTTGAACAGGGCGAACGCCTCGGCCCTGCGCTCCCCCGCCTCCTGGGCGAGGTAGGCGCGGACGGCCGGGTTGAACAGGGCGCCGGCCAGCCCGCTGAGCACGGAGGCCGCCAGCAGCACCGCCGTTCCGTCGCCGAGGGCGAACAGGCCGAAGCCCGCGGTCCGCAGCGCGCAGCCAGTGATGATCACGCCCCGGGCGCCCAGCCGGTCCGCCGCCGAGCCGCCCAGGATGAAGAGCCCCTGCTGGCTGAGGTTGCGCACGCCGAGCACGGTGCCGACGGCGGCGGCGGACATGCCGAGGTCGCGGCTCAGATGGACGGCGAGGTAGGGGATGAGGAGGTAGAAGCCGGTGTTGACGCCGAGTTGGTTGACCAGCAGGAGCCGGACGGCCGGGCTGAAGCTTCGGATCTCGCGCCAGGTCGTCACGGTCGCACCTCCGCCGGGGCGGGCGCCGGGCTCGGATGGACGCCGAGCCCCGGTCGCGTGCTCGCGCGTACGGTGCCGTCGTCGCCGCCGATGCCGGTCCAGGGGTCGTGAGCGAGCAGGAGGTGGCCGTCCAGGTCGGTCCACCGGGCGCGGTCGGCGAGGTGGACGGCGGGGGCGATACCGAGCGAACTGGCGGTGAGACAGCCGAGCATGAGATCCGTTCCGCTTCCGGCGATGAGGGCGGCGATGCGCAGGGCGGCGCCCGGTCCGCCGCACTTGGCGAGCTTGACGTTGATGCCGTGGACGCGGCCCGCGAGGCGGCGGGCGTCCTCGAAGGAGACCGCGTCCTCGTCCGCGATCACCGGCAGCGGTGACCGTGCGGCGAGCCGGGCCAGCCCTTCGGGGTCGCCCGGCGCCACGGGCTGTTCGACGGCCTCGACGCCCAGTTCGGCGAACCGCCCCAGCAGCCGGGGCGCGGCGGACCCGCTCCAGCCGCC
Organism: Streptomyces sp. CB01249; assembly: GCF_001905735.1. Taxonomy (GTDB): domain Bacteria; phylum Actinomycetota; class Actinomycetes; order Streptomycetales; family Streptomycetaceae; genus Streptomyces. The sequence continues at coordinate 1,557,923 of NZ_LISW01000001.1, read as the reverse complement.
GTTCGGGTCGAGCAGCAGGCGTACGCCGGGGGCGGCGGCGCGGACCGCGCGGACCCGGGCGATGTCGTCCTCCGGGTCCGCCGATCCGGCCTTGACCTTGAGGACCGTGAATCCCCGGTCCGCGAGGCGGGTGGCGAAGGATGCGGCCCGGGAGGGCGTGGTGATGCCGAGGGTCCGGGCGGTGGCGGCGGTGGGCGCGGTGGAGGTGCCGAGCAGCCGGTGCACGGGCTTCCCGGCGCGCTTGCCGGCGAGGTCGAGCAGCGCGGACTCGACGGCGGCCGTGACCGCCGGGGGCGTGGAGGTGGCGTCCTCGGGGAGTGCGGCGAGGGCGGTCTCGGGGTCGGGGAAGCGGGCGAGTGCGCGCGAGGACCGGTGCAGCCACTGGTGCAGGGCGCCGGTGTCCAGCCCGTAGTACACGCTGGTGACGGCCTCGCCGTGGCCGTGGAGTCCCTGGTGCTCGACGGACAGTTGGACGGCGTGCCGGGCGGTCGTGGTGGACCGGGAGATCCGCAGCGGCTCGGCGAGCCGGAGTTCCACGGTGCCGAGGGTGCACTTCATCGGTGCTCCCGGGGGTCCGTGACCGTGGTGCAGCGGGTCCAGCCGGTGGCCTCCGCCGCGCCGGGGTGGGAGATCTCGACGGGGCGGGTCGCGGGGGTACCCGTACGGAGGCCGTGGAGGGCGTTGAAGCCGTCGTCGAAGACGCTGCCGAGGTACCGGTGCGGTCCGTCGGGGAAGATGGTGGCCACGACCGCGCCCGGGTGCACGCGGGCGGCCCAGGCGGCGACGAGGGCGACGGCCCCGGTGCTCCAGCCGCCGCTGACGAAGTTGCCCCTGGCGAGCCTGCGGCAGCTGTCGGCGGCCTCGGCCGGGCCGACCCAGTGGACCTCGTCGAAGCGGTCGTGGGCGACGTTGCGGGGATGGATGCTGCTGCCGAGGCCGCGCATGAGCCGGGGGCGGGCGGGCTGGCCGAAGATGGCCGAGCCGGTGGCGTCGACGCCGATCAGCCGCAGGGCGGGCCAGTGTGCGCGCAGCGGGGCGGCGGTCCCGGCGCTGTGTCCGCCGGTGCCGACGCTGCACACCAGCACGTCCACCCGGTCGAGCCGGCCGGCGATCTCGGCGGCGAGCGAGGCGTAACCGGCGGTGTTGTCGGGGTTGTTGTACTGGTCGGGCCAGTAGGCGTCCGGCAGGGTGGCCAGCAGCTCGTGGAGCCGGGCGAGCCGGGCCGCCTGCCAGCCGCCCTCCTCGGCCGGGCGGTCGACCAGTTCGAGCCGGGCCCCGTGGGCGCGCAGCAGCTGCCGCATGGACGGTTCGAGTTCGGTGTCGCCCACCAGGATCACGGGGTGCCCGAGTGCCTGGCCCGCGAAGGCGAGGCCGATGCCGAGTGTGCCGGACGTCGACTCCACGACCGGGGCTCCGGGCCGGAGTTCGCCGCGTTCCTCGGCCCCTTGGAGCATCGAGACGGCGGCGCGTGCCTTCATGCCGCCCACCCCGAAGCCTTCGAGCTTGGCCCAGAAACCGGGGTGCGGACAGGGCAGGGGCGCGGTGATCCGGGCGAGCGGGGTGCGCCCGACCAGGCCGAGCAGTTCGCGGTTGCCGGCGGGGCGCAGGAGTGCCGTGGTCACCGGGTGCCTCCGTACTGGTGGATGGTGCCGGGGCCGCCGTCGAGCCAGAAGAAGGGGTACGGCTCCGCGGAGACGGCGGTGACCCCCGAACCGATGAGCCGGGGCAGGACCGCGCTGCCCGTCTGGGCGAACATCACGAGGGGCTTGCCGTGGCGCAGGGCGTGGGTCCTGAGCTGTTCGAAGGTGCCGTTGCCGAGGGTCATCCCCGAGGCGAGGACGGCGTCGCAGCGGCTGAGGTGGTCCGAGGCGTCGCCCCGTACCGGCTCGTCCCACTCCGTGGTGCCGCCCTTCAGATCGCAGGGCACGTACCGCAGTCCGCGCTCGCGCAACGCCTCCAGAAGCGAGTTGACGACGCCGACGACGAGCACCGAGCGGCCGGGCGGGAGGTCGAGCAGGCCGACGACGGCGTGCGCCCGGGCCCGCGACTTCTCCAGGGAGCCCCCGGCGGGCAGCGGCAACGGCCGGGCCCCCGAGGCGGGGCCATGCGGCAGGACGTGCATGAGGAAGGCGTCGAGCGCGGCAATCCGTACCGGCCGCAGCGGGTGGGCGAGCAGCGTGGCGGCGTCGGTGCCGACGCAGTCGTCGGCGGCGCCGTCCGGCAGCTCGCCCGGTTCGACCGCGCAGGAGCCGACGGCGGCACCGAGGCGCAGGCTCAGGACCTCGTTGCGGTAGCCGCCGGCCCGTCCCGTATGCCTGACGGACTGGCGGGTGGTGAAGGCGGTGCTGACACGGAGGGCCTTCGGGTCGTGCCCGTACGCGCCGGACAGGACGCGGGAGACGAGCTCGTCGCACGAGCCGGGGGCCGGGGCGGTGGGCGCGGTCATCGGGACACCACCCGGGGGCGGAGGCCCGCCAGCAGCGCTTCCACGCGGGCACGGGCGCCCGGCCCGTCGGTGTCGCCCGCCATCACATGCCCGAGGTATCCGTTGTTGCTGCCCTCGGCGGTGACCCGGGTGCCGGGCGCGGCGAGGCTCAGCTCCAGCACGTCGTCGGCCTCGCCGGCCGTGTCGCCGCCGTCGATGCCGTCCAGCACTCCCCCGGTGGCGGGCACCAGGAAGCCGATGGCGGCGCTGCGCAGGCCGGTGTCGTGCGGCCGCAGATCCGGCTCCTCGCCGAGGGCCACGCTCACACAGGCGGCGGCGAGGTCGATGCCGGTCACGTGCCGGACGAGTTCGGTGATGCGGTTGCCCGCCGGGCGGGGGTTGACCTCCACCACACGGGGTCCGGCGGGCGTCAGCTTGATCTCGGTGTGCGCGACGACGCCGTCCAGGCCCAGCGCCTCGATCGCCCGGACCGCGGTGTCCCGGGCCGCGCGGGCGTCCTGTCCGGTGAGGGCGGCCGGGAACATGTGCCCGGTCTCCACGAAGGCCGGGGCGCCGCCGACGCTCTTGTCGGTCACTCCGATCACCCGGGTCCTCCCCCGGTGCGTGACGGTCTCGACGCTGACCTCGGGACCGTGCAGCAGCTCTTCCAGCAGGATGACGGGGGAACGCCGCTGTCCCCGTGCGTTGACCGGGAAGTCGGCGAGGGCGCGGTGGGCGTCGGCGAGCTGGGTCTCGTCGTCCACGCGGCGCACCAGCATCCCCGCGCACAGGTCCACCGGCTTCACGACCAGCGGCAGCCCGATCCGGGCCGCCGCCTCGGCGGTTCCGGCCCAGTCGGCGCAGACCGCGTAGCGCGGCCCGGGCACTCCGGCACGGGCGAGGACGTCCCGGGTGGCGTCCTTGCGGCAGGCGTTCTCCATCGCCTCCGGGGCGGGTCCCGGCAGGCCCAGGCGGGCCGCAATCCGGGCGGCCAGCGGCAGGTAGTAGTCGCAGGAGGAGACCACGGCGTCGAAACCCAGGGCCTGGTGGGCCCGTTCGGCGAACGGCAGCAGTTGCTCCGGGTCGTTGGTGGGGGCCGTCAGCACGTTCCGGGCCGAGAGCAGCGGGTGCCGGGTGCCCTCGGGTGCCGAGCGCAGGTAGTGGTGCAGATCGCGGGTGAGGAAGGTGAACTCGTGCCCGCCCTCCCGGATCGCTCTGGGCAAGAGTCTGCTCATCGACCCGACCCAGCTCTCGACCATCAGCAGATGAGCCACAACTCCCCCTCTTGGACGCACGGTTGCGGAATTCCGGGCACACGCCGGCAGACGGCCGGCAGGCTGCGCGCCCGACCCCGCATACGTTAACGACAATCGTTTTCATTGTCATCTAGCTGTCGGAATCCCGTGCGTTTCCGCCGATTTGCGCGGGTCCGGCGAGCGCGGTTGATTGGAATGAGGTACGTGCGTCACCCGGCGACAGACGGGCGGGCGCCGTGCGTGGACCTCGATGTGGGGTGAGTCCTGTGCTGTTCGCCGACCGTCCCGACGCGGGCCGTCGGCTCGCCGAAGCCCTCCGGCCCCTCGCGCAGAGCGATCCCGTCGTGCTGGGACTCCCGCGCGGCGGTGTGCCGGTCGCCTTCCGCGTCGCTCAGGAGCTCGGCGCCCCGCTCGACGTCATCGTGGTCCGGAAACTGGGCGTCCCGAGCCACCCGGAACTGGGCTTCGGGGCCATCGGGGAGGGCGGCGTCCGAATCATCAGCGACGACATCGTGCGCCGGGCCGGGGTGTCGGACTCCGACATCGCGGCCGTCCAGGAGGCGGAGGAATCCGAACTGCGCCGCCGGGCCCGCGAGTTCCGCGGCGACCGGCCGCGCGTCCCGCTCGACGGGCGCACCGTGGTCGTCGTGGACGACGGGATCGCCACCGGCGCGACCGCCCTCGCCGCCTGCGCGGTAGCCCGGGCGCAGGGCGCCGCGCATGTGGTGCTGGCCGTGCCGGTCGCACCGCCGTCCGCGGCGGCCCGGCTGCGGAAGGAGGCGGACGAACTGGTCTGCCTGTCGTCACCGGCCGCGTTCTCGGCGGTGGGCGAGTGGTACCGGGACTTCGGCCAGACCCCGGACGAGGAGGTGGTCGCGCTCCTGGCCCGGGCCGCGCGGCAGACCGGGCCCCGGCTGACCAGCGACGTCCTGGTGGAGGCCGGCGGGGTCGACCTGCCGGGCACCCTCACCCCGGCCGGTGACTCCGGGGCGCTCGTGGTGTTCGCCCACGGTTCCGGGAGCAGCCGGCACAGCCCGCGCAACCGGTCGGTCGCCGCGGCGCTGAACCGGGCCGGTCTCGGCACTCTGCTCTTCGACCTGCTCACCGCGGACGAGGAGGCGGAGGGCGGCCATGTCTTCGACATCTCGGCCCTCGCCGGGCGCCTGGTGGACGCCGCGGCCTGGGTACGGGCCCATGCGCCCGGGCCCCTCGGCGTGTTCGGCGCCAGCACGGGCGCGGCCGCCGCACTCCAGGCGGCGGCCGTGCTGGGTGCGGACCGGGAGACGGGCATCGGCGCGGTCGTCTCGCGGGGCGGGCGGCCGGATCTGGCGGGCGCCCGCCTGGGCGAGGTCCGCTCCCCCACACTGCTGCTCGTGGGGAGCCGGGACACCGAGGTGCTGGACCTGAACCGCCGGGCGCAGGCGCAGTTGCGCTGCGAGAACCGGCTCGACGTCGTCCCGGGCGCGACGCACCTCTTCGAGGAGCCGGGCACGCTGGACGACGTCGCCGAGCGGGCCCGCGACTGGTTCGCCGGACACCTGGCCGACGGGGCCGCCTGACGGGGCGACGAGCACGCCCGGTCCACCGTTGCGACGACAATTCCCGGGACGAGGCAACCCCGGGCGCCGATCCGTGGTCTTGATCCACAGCAAGGCGGCACGCCGCACACACGACCACTCTCGCCCCTCCCCCCTGAGCACGGACCGGAGAACCGGCCTACTATACGCTGCGCGTATACATGCAGCGTATAGTCATGGCCGAGGCCGCCCGTGCCCGCGCGAAAGGCTTCCATGCACAGCAAGGCACTGGCGCCCGAATACCAGGGCGCCCTCACCAAGATGTCCGTGAACGCCTCCCTCACGGACGTACTCGCCGAGGGCGTACGCCACTTGGCAGAGGCCGAACGCTCCGGCTCCGCCCGGGAAGTGGCCCGTGCGGGTCTCGCCGTGGCCGAGGCGCACCGCAGGCTCGGCCAGGTCCGGGACGCCGACTCCGCGTGGAAGGCGAGTTACCGCGCCGCGCGCTCGGCGGACGACGCCGGGGCGATGGCCTGGGCCCTGTGGAGCGGCGGCACGCTGGCCCGCCAGCGCGGCCGGCTCCGGCTCGCGTTCCGGCTCCTGGGCCTGGCGGCCGACATGGGCAAGAGGGGCGGGGACGTCGTCGCCCGGGGCTACTCGCTCGCCGGCCTTGCGGAGACCGGGCGCATCCAGGGCGACTACCGGACCGTCGCCGCGCTGCACGAGCAACTGCTCGCCGAGGCCCGGGCACGCGGCGAGGCGCGCCACACCGTCTGGGCCCTGGAGGGCATCGCGCAGATCCACCGCAACACCGGCTCCTTCGACACCGCCCTGGCGATGTTCGAGGAGGCGGCCCAGCTGGCCGGTGACGCCGACGACCGGCGGGGCCGGGCCTGGGCGCTGCGCGGCATGGCCGACATCATCTCCGTACGCGACCACGACCCGGACCGCGCCCTGGAACTGCTGGCGGAGGCCGAGGTCACCTGCCGCGAGATGAAGTTGTCGAGCGCCCTGGCGTACAACCACAAGATGCGCGCCAACGTGCTCTACCGCGCCGGACGCCACGAGGAGGCCCGGCAGGGCTACGCGGGGGCGCTGGAGGAGTTCCGGGCGATGGCGGAGCCCCGGGGCGAGGCGCTGGCGCGGCTCGGCCTGGTGAAGTCGCTCGCCCGGCTCGGGCGGGACGCCGGGGAGACGGCCGCCGACCTGGACGCGCTGCGGGCCACGCTCGACCGGATCGGGCTGCTCAACGCCCGGGACATGGTCGACCGGGCGTACGCGGAGCTCGGCGTGGAGCGGGCCGGGGACACGGCCGCGGACGCGGGCGGTGGGCGATGACGTCCCCGACGGCCTCCCCGGTGACCGCACCGCGCATCCTGGCCCGCTGCCGCGCCCTGGTCCGCCCCGCCCTGTCCCGGGCCGTGCGCCAACTGCATCCGTGGCACGCCGAGATCACCGCGTTCTCGCTCGGGTGGGACGGCGTGGACGGCGACGACGTGCCGGGCGCCCAGGGCAAGGGCCTACGTCAGGCGCTGGCCGTGCTCGGCGCGGAGGCCGTCGGGGCGGAGGCCCGGGACGCGGTCCCCGGAGCGGTCGCCGTCGAGCTGATCCACACCTTCTCCCTGCTCCACGACGACATCATGGACGGCGACGAGACGCGCAGGCGGCGCGCCACCGCCTGGAAGGCCTACGGAACCGGTCCGGCGGTCCTCGCGGGGGACGCGCTGTTCGCCCAGGCGGTGCGGACCCTCACCGACGCGCCGGGCAGGCAGTGCGCCCCGGCGCTGCGGCTGCTCGCCGGGACCCTCACCGACCTGGTGCACGGCCAGGCCGACGACCTGCTCTTCGAGTCGCGGCCCTGGACCGGTCCCGACGCCGTGCGGGCGCACGAGTACCGGCAGATGGCCGAGCGGAAGACCGGTGCGCTGCTGGGCTGCGCCGCCGGTCTGGGCGCCCTGCTCGGGGGCGCCGGGCGCACGGAGGCCGACGCGCTGGCCGCGGCGGGACGCCACCTGGGCGTGGCGTTCCAGGCGGCGGACGATGTGCTGGGGATCTGGGGCGATCCCGCGGTCACGGGCAAGCCGGTGCACGGCGACCTCGGGCGCGGCAAGAAGACCTACCCGGTGCTCGCCGCGCTCGCCGCGGGCGGCCCGGCCGCGACGGAGCTGGCGGCGCTGCTGCGCGGCGGCCCGCTCGACGAGGCATCGGTGCGGCGGGCCGCCGGGCTGGTGGAGGAGGCCGGCGGGAGGGCCGCCGCCACGGCGGAGGCGCACGGCCACCTGGAGCGGGCGCGGGCCTGCCTGGAGAGCGTCGCGTCGGCGCCCGACGCCCTGGAGGAGATGCTCACGCTGTTCCCGTACGTCGTGGACCGCGCCCTGTGACGCCACCGCGCCGCCCCTCGTTCCGGCGGGCGGCGCGGCCGTCGTCACCGGTGCATCGACGCACCCTTGAGGATCTTGTCCACCGCGTTGCGGGGGCCGTGCACCGCGATCCCGACCAGGTCCAGCGAGTCGCGGTGCACCGCGCGCACGGCGGCGCGGTTGTCGCGGTCGTTGCCCGTCGCGAAGAGGTCCGAGGTGAACACGGACAGCGCGACGCCCCGGCCCACAGCACGGGTGTGGGCGGTGGTCAGCATCTCCTTCGTGCCCTCGAAGACCATGACGGGCTGGCGGAACATCGGCAGGTACGGGGTGTCGTCCGCGTCCGTGTAGGGCTCGCCGATCAGCTCCGGGGCGGCCGTACCGAGACCGCTGACCAGGAAGGCGGTGACGTTCAGCCGCTGCCAGGTCTCCAGGTCGTTGCGGAGCAGCACGGCGATCTTGGTGTCGAAGCGGACGGGGGCGGTTGCGGCGGTATCGGCTGTCATGCCCCGAGCCTGCCGGGGCGGCCGGGGCCCGGTCTTGTACGAACTTTGCACGTCGGGGCGCGGCGACCACCCGGCGTACGATCGGCGTATGGCCGCAGCACGTCCCGAGATCACCGCGTGGTCGCCGCCCGTGGAGGGGATCGCCGAGGTCTTCCACGCGCGTTTCACCGACCACGCCTACCCCATGCACACGCACGACGCCTGGACGCTGCTGGTCGTGGACGAGGGCATGGTGCGCTACGACCTGGACCACCACGAGCACGGTGTGCTCACCCACACGGTGACGCTGCTGCCGCCGCACGTCCCGCACAACGGCGCGGCGGCCACCCCCGAGGGCTTCCGCAAACGCGTGCTGTATCTGGACACCGGCCAGGTGGACGAGCGGCTGATCGGCCGGGCGGTGGACCGGCCGGTGCTGCACGACCCGGCGCTGCGCGGCCGAATCGACAGCCTCCACCGCACGCTCGCGCACCCGGGTGACGAGCTGGAGGCGGCCAGCCGGCTCGCCCTCGTCGCGGAACGGCTCGCACAGCACCTGGGCGACCGGGTCGGCTCGGCCCCGTACGTCCACGACGGCAGGATCGCGCACCGGCTGCGCGAGCTGCTCGACGCGACGTATGTCGAGGGCATCACGCTCCAGGAGGCCGGTGCGCGGCTGCACGCCCATCACGCCCATCTGGTACGGGCGTTCAGCCGCGAGTTCGGGATGGCACCGCACCAGTACGTCACGGGCAGGCGGGTCGATCTGGCGCGGCGGCTGCTGCTCAGCGGGGTCCCGGCGTCGGCCGTCGCCGCGTCGGCGGGTTTCTACGACCAGTCGCACCTGACCCGCCACTTCAAGCGGATCGTGGGAACGGGCCCGGGCCACTATGCGCGGCGTTCGAGCACTCCGCGTACGAAAGCGGCCTGACCCGCGTGCTGCAGGTCGTCCGACAGGACGCTGACCAGCCGCACCCCCAGCGTGACGGGCGGGTCCCACGCCTCGTCCACGACACGGGCCAGCGCGTGTCCGTCCAGGCCGCGGAGGTAGGCGAGCGTGTTCTCGTGGACGGCGTCGTAGTAGCCGAGGAGCAGATCGGCGGAGCCCACGCGGACGGCGGCGACCTCCTTGCTGCTCTGCCCGTAGCCGGTGGCGTCGGCGGGGAGGGGGAGGTCGAAGCGGCCGGCCCAGTCCTGGGCGGTCCAGAGCTGTTCGGTGCCGGCCGCGTCCGCGATGTGGTCGTCCTGGACGCGGGTGAGATGCCAGACGAGCCAGGCGATCGAGTTGGCGTCGTCGTCGAGCCGGGCGTGGAGGGCGTCGGGGTCCAGGCCCTCGACGGCCGCGTGCACGGTCTCCTGGATGCGGGAGTACCCATCGGTCAGGATGTCGGTGACGTTCATGCGTTCAACCATGGCCGTTCCCCTTCCCCCGCACGGCCACCGACACGCACGGGGGCGGGCACCGGCGGG
>NZ_LISW01000001.1:1148800-1548154 GCF_001905735.1 Streptomyces sp. CB01249 | reverse complement strand
ACTGCGGGTCGCTCCAGTCACTGGCCCACCGGGTGTCGAGGCGTCCATCGACCGCCATCGCCGCGGTGCAGGGGCAGCCGCTGCTTCCCGCCTGGGCGGAGGAGGCGGTGGCCGGGCGGCCGAGCGCGATGTTGGTGCCGCTGACCGGGGGCACCACGACCTTCACCGACTTGGTCTCGATGCCGGCGTTGCCGTGCCCGTCCTCCGCCTGGATGTACACCTTCCACACCCCGAGCCGCGCGGGTGCGGTCACCGCGAAGGTGCCGTTGCCGGTGGACCGCCAGGTGGCCTCCACCAGGCCCTTGTCGCCGGTGGCGTAGTTGCCGCTCAGGTAGATCTTGTAGGTGACCGGGTCGTTGTCCGGGTCGCGGACGTCGGCGCGGACGGTGAACTCCTTGCCCGCGGGGGCGCCGCCGGCGTTCTGCACCGTCATGTTGCTGATGACGGGCGGGGTGTTGTCACCGGCGGTGGAACCGGTGTACGCCTTCTTCAGCGCGTAGTACGAGAGCCGCTTCTTGCCGTCCGGCACCACGTTGAACCAGACACCGCCGAAGTCGTGCTCGGTGCCGTAGTGGAAGAAGGTGGCGCCCAGCGCGACACCCTGGTGGGCGGTGACGCAGTTCCACGCCTTGGTGTACCCCTCGGCCTTCTGTACGTCGGTGGGCTCGTCCGGGACCCCGTTGGCGTCGTCCGGGACCTCCCACTCACCGGCCGGGCCGCCCTCGGTGATGATGTAGGGCTTGGTGTAGCCGCCGGTCTCCCAGGTGTTGCGTACGGCGCAGATGTCGCCGTACGAGTTGACCGAGTAGAGGTCCAGGTCGGGGGCGTTGCGCTTGTAGTAGGGCCAGGCACCGGTCCAGGCGTCGGTGGACGTCACCGGGTGGTCCGGGTCGATGGTGTGGATCTTCTTCGCGACGTCGTTGACGAAGGTGGTGTAGGCGTTGCGCTGCTTCTCCAGCTCGTCACCGCTGTAGCAGTTCTGCAGGCCGAGCACCGACTCGTTGCCGACGTTCCACATGAGCACACCGGGGTGGCTCTTGTACGTGTCCACCCACTTGGCGAACTCGGTGAGCGACGAGGACTTGTACGCGTCGTCGGTCAGGTAGTTGACGCAGCCGCCGCTGCCGGGGCCGCCGCCGGGCTGCAGCCAGAAGCCGCTGACCACACGGATGCCGTTGGCCGCCGCCGCGTCGAGCAGTGGCTTGGAGGTGCCGTCGGTGCCCCAGGTCCGGATGGTGTTGACGCCCATGGACTTCAGGTCGGGCATGTAGCGCGCCGCGTCGTTGACGGACGGGCCCCAGGTCAGTCCCTTGACCTGGTACGGCTTGCCGTCGACGGTGAGCTGCCAGTTGCCCTGCGAACCGGTGACCCGGACGGCCCCGCCGGTGCCGGGGTCCGGGTTCGTGGAGCCGGTGGTGCCGTACACCTGGAACTCCCACAGGGAGTAGCCGTAGCCGCCGGCGCGGGCGGTGCCGTTCATCCTGACGTAGCGGCCGGAACCGCTGACCGCGAGGTCGTCGGTGCCGCCGTCGCCGTTGGTGACGGTCTTCAGGGTGCGCCAGTCGGAACCGTTGTCGGACGCCTGGATCTCGTACGCCTTGCCGAAGGCGGACTCCCAGGTGAGGACGACCCTGCTGAGGTCGGCCTTGGCGCCCAGGTCCACCTGGAGCCACTGGGGGTCGCTCCACTCGCTGGCCCAGCGCGTGCCGGTGAGGTTGCCGTCCACGGCGGCCGAGGCCGCGTAGCCGGCGCCCTCGGACGAGGACGCGGTGGCGGTCTTCCCCTGCGAGAGCAGGGATTCCGCGGCCCGGGCGCCGGGCGCGGTCAGCATGACCAGCGACGAGGCGACGAGGGCGAGAAGGGTGATCAGCAGCGTGCCCGCGCGGGGTCTCGCGGGCAGGGCTGAACCGGCTCTGTGCACATTCTCTCCTGGCGGAAGAGTGCGGGACGGGGATCCCGCGGCGGGTTGGGAGAGCGCTCTCCCAGGAGAGTGACGTGTACTCGTCCAGCTGTCAACGATCAGGACGCGCCGGGTTCACCGGAATGTGCGCGAAGGGCTACGGAACGAGTTTCGGCCCGGCCTCGACGGGGTGCTCCGCGCGGCCGCCACCGCCGACCCCCGCCGCCCGCGCCGCGGCGTGCAGCGAGCGCAGGGCCAGCAGGAGGAACCCGATGTCATCGAGATAGACCGGGTCGGGCAGCAGGTCGACCGGCGACACGGTGTACAGCACCGCCGCCCAGACCAGCGCCTTGTTGTGCAGCGGGACACCGGCGTCCACCAGCAGTTTCCTGGCCTTCAGGACCCGCACCAGGAGGACGCCGACGGCGGCCAGCATGAGCAGCGCGAGTGCCACGCCGACGATGATCCAAGCCTTGGTGTCCATGCTTCATCCTGCCTTATCCGGAGCGGTGCGACCGTTGCCGGGTACGACGCTTCAGGGCGCGCCGCTCGTTCTCCCCCAGTCCGCCCCACACCCCGGCGTCCTGGTTGTTCTCCAGGGCCCACCGCAGGCATTCCTCCTGTACGGGGCAGCGTCGGCACACCGCCTTGGCCTCTTCGACCTGGCCGAGCGCCGGGCCGGTGCTTCCGATGGGGAAGAACAGGTCCGGGTCCTCGTCGCGGCAGGCCGCGTGCATGCGCCAGTTCTCCATGGACTCTCACTCCTGACGGTCGTTGCGTCGCGTTTGCCTCGGTACGCTGCGGGTGACCGGCATTTCGCCCCCGAAACCCCGCTGACGCTTCCTTCGCGTCCTCTTCACTTCCCGCGAAGCTGCGGGGGCGGCGGCTCAGGGGCGATCATGGGAGACGGCGGGCCTGCGTCGGGCACGGTGGCGGCTGGGAAGGATCGTCCGTGGGCGGCAGTGATGACATGCGGATCGGCTGGGGCGAGGCCCGCCGGGCGGGCGCGCGCCAGTCGTCCGAGAGCGGTCTGCTCGACGTCCTCGGGGTCGCCGCGCTCGTCCTGGACACCCAGGGCCGGATCGTCCTGTGGAGCCCGCAGGCGGAACGGCTGCTGGGGTACTCCGCCGAGGAGGCGCTGGGCGAGTTCGCCGCCCGGGTGCTGGTCGACGAGGAGCACTTCGAGCTGGTGCTGCGCCTGTTCGGCGAGGTGATGCGCAGCGGCGAGGCCTGGGCCGGGGTCTTCCCCGTACGGCACAAGGACGGCACCACGCGGCTGCTGGAGTTCCGCAACATGCGGTTGCAGGACGACCGGGGTGACTTCTACGCGCTGGGGCTGGCGGCCGACGGAGACGTGCTGCGCCGCCTGGAGCGGGATCTGGCGCTGTCGGTGGGCCTGGTCGACCAGTCGCCGATCGGCCTCGCGGTGCTGGGCCCGGATCTGCGCTTCATGTCCGCGAACGCCGCGCTGGAACGGATGGACGGCCTGAGCGCCGCCGAGCATCTGGGGCGGCCGGTGGGCGAGGCCCTGTCGTTCCTGGACCCGGAGGGCCTGGAGGCGGCCGCGCGGGAGGTGCTGGACAGCGGTGTGCCGCAGGTGTCGCGCCAGGTGGCCGGCCGCTCCCCCGCCGCACCGGACGCCGACCGCGCCTGGTCGGTGTCGCTGTACCGGCTGGACGACTCCGCGGGACGGGTGCTGGGCATCGCCGTGTCCCTGATCGACGTCACCGACCGGTACCGCGCGGCGGCCGAGGCGGAGCGGGCCCGGCAGCACCTCGCGCTGATCGCCGACGCCTCGGTGCGCATCGGCACCACGCTCGACCTGGAGCAGACGGCCCTGGAACTGGCCGAGGTCACCGTGCCGCAGCTCGCCGACGTCGCGGCGGTGGACGTGCTGGACAGCGTCCTGAAAGGGCGCCCCGGACCGGTGGACGGCCCGCTCCTCATCCAGGCCCTCGCCGTGGTCGCGGCCCGGCCGACGCCCGTGGTGGAGGCGGCGGACCCTCCGGGCCGGGCCGCCCGCTACGGCGCCGACCGCCTGGTCACCCAGTGTGTGCGGACGGCCCGGCCGGTGCGGGTGCCGCACCTCGACGCGGAGAAGCTGGCGCGGGTGGCCCGGGACGAGCGGTCGGCCGCCCTGCTCGCGGAGGCCGGTGCGCATTCGTATCTGGCGGTGCCGCTGATCGCACGGGGCGAGGTGCTCGGGGCGATCGACCTGATCCGGACGGACAACCCGCTGCCGTTCACGGCGGAGGACGAGGCGCTGGCCGCCGAGCTGGCGGCCCGGGCCGCGGTCGGCATCGACAACGCCCGGCTCTACCGCCAGCAGCAGGAGACCGCGCTCACCCTTCAGCGCAGCATGCTGCCGCGCAACCATCACGACCCGGTGGGCCTGGACGTGGTGTCCCGCTACCGGCCCGCCGCCTCGCGCTACGAGGTCGGCGGCGACTGGTTCGACGTGATCGGGCTGCGCGGCGGCGGGACCGCCCTGGTGGTGGGCGATGTGATGGGCAGCGGGATCAACGCGGCGACCACGATGGGCCGGCTGCGCACCGCCACCCAGACCCTGTCCCGGCTCTCCCTGGAGCCCGCCGAGGTGCTGGGGCACCTGGACGAGATCACCGCCGGCCTCGACCCGTGGTTCGCCACCTGTGTCTACGCGGCGTACGACCCGGCCGCCGGGCGGTGCCGGGTGTCCACGGCCGGGCATCTGCCGCCGGTACTGATCCCGGAGGGCGGTGAGCCGGTGCTGCTCGATCTGCCGGCCGGGGCGCCGCTGGGCGTGGGCGGGGTGCCGTTCAGCGATGTCACGGTCCCGCTCGGCCCGGGCGACCGGCTGGTCCTCTACACGGACGGCCTGGTCGAGACCCGGGAGGACGACATCGACAGCCGCCTGGCGACGCTGCTGGGGCTGTTGCGCACCCCGGACGCGTCGCTCGACGCAACGTGCGACCGGCTGCTGCGCGAGCTGCGGGACCCGGACGGCCACGACGACGTGGCGCTGCTGATGGCCCGGGTCCACGCGTGACGGCGTCGGTTCAGCGCGAGCACCGGCGCCGGGTGCGGCACTTCGAGGCGGCGCGTGCGCAGGAGCCGCCGGCGCCGAGGAAGCCGAGGCCGATGCCCAGCATCCAGGAGTCCTTGGCGAGCGCGATCCCGTCCTGCGTCGGCCGCAGGCTGCCGGGCTCCCGCATGCCGGGGGTCCGCAGGTAGAGGCCGAAGAGGCCGCCGGAGAACCCGGTGAGGGCGAGTCCGGCGAGCCGGGTCGGCACGACCGGGGTCAGCAGCGCGGCACCGACGGCGATCTCGGACCAGGCGAGCAACCGGGTGAACCGGGCGGGTTCCAGCTTGCCGAGGAACGGATAGGCGTTGCTGGCCATCCCGTGCAGCCCCTGGGCGGTCGCCTCGTCGGCCTTGAGCTTGCCGAGGCCGGAGTTGAGGATGAAAGCGCCGGTGGCGAGGCGCGGCGGGATGTCGCGCGGTTCGGGCAACAGCATCATGGCGTGAGCCTCCATGGAACAAGGTCGTCGGCCCCCGGTCGAGCCTAGCCAGCGGGTGTCCCGGGCGCGCGTCGAGCGGCCGGTCAGGTGGGCGATACTGGGCGCGGCGGGAACACGAGAGGGGGCTCAGTGGTCCAACGACAAGCGGAGTACGACGTCGTGGTGGTCGGCGGCAGCGGGGTGGACACGATCGTCCGCGTCGACGCCCTGCCGGTCCCGCTGGCGGACGCGGTGATGGTCGGCCCGATCCAGGAGTGGCCCGGCCAGACCGGCGGCAATGTGGCGCTCGGCGCCCGCGCGCTGGGGCTCGATGTGGCGTTCCTGGACTGCATCGGTGACGACTGGACCGGCAACCAGGTGCGCGAGCGCCTGGCGAAGGGTGATGTGGAGTTCCACGCGGTGATCTCGCCGGCGGGGACCCGGCGTGCGGTGAATCTGGTGGACGCCACGGGCCGGCGGATGTCGTTCTACGACGCCCGGGACCCGGAGGATCTGCGGATGCCCCGGGAGTTCTATCTGCCCCACCTGCGGCGGGCCCGCCATGTCCATCTGTCGATCACGCACTTCGCCCGGTTCCTGTACGACGACATCGAGGCGCTGGGGGTGCCGGTCTCCACGGACCTGCACGACTGGGACGGGCTGAACGCGCATCAGCGGGAGTTCGCGCTCCGGTCCGATCTGGTGTTCTTCAGCGCGGCGACGACCGGGGAGCGCGCGCCCGCGCTGATGCGGGAGATCCTGCGCGAGGGCCGGGCCGGGGCTGTGGTGGCGACGGCGGGCGCGGAGGGTGCGTACCTCCTCACGCGCGACGGCGGCGACGAGCCGGTGCGTGTTCCGGCGGTGGTGCCGCCGGCGCCGGTGGTCGACTCCAACGGGGCGGGCGACGCGTTCGTCACCGGCTTCCTGTACGGCAGGCTCGACGGGCGTGAGCCTGCCGAGTGCGCCCGGCTGGGCGCGGTGGCGGGCGCCTTCGCGTGTACGGCTCCGGGCTCGACGGCCATGATCGGCCGGGCGGAGCTGCTGGGCGCGTGACGACGTGTGGGTGCCCCGGACGGCCGGGGCACCCACACGGACGGGTCACTTCAGGTAGGGGCCCGCGGTGCCGATCTTTCCGGGGCCGTTCAGCACGTACACGCGCATGTTGCCCTTGCCGGGGGCGTCGACGGTGAGCTTTCCATCGGTGACAACCCGGGTGTCACCGGTGACGGCGTCCTTGTAGGTGCCATTGGGGATGCCGGTGTACGAGGCGCCGCCCGTGACGGTGACCAGGGCGAAGCTGTCGGTCGTCCCACTGGTGTAGCGGCGCTTGTACGCCATCTGGCCGGTGATGCCGTCCGTGGAGTACTGGCCCATTTGCAGGGCGGGGACGGCGCGGCGGATCTGGTTGAGCCGCTGGAGGTGCTTGACCAGGGGCTGGGCGAGGGTGTTCGCGACCTCGCCGGAGGCGGAGTCGACCTGCGAGAACTCCGAGGCGGTGACGTTGCCCGCGAGATGGTCGCCGTAGTAGGCGCGGCCGGTGGTGGCCAGGGGGCAGGTGGGGCCGCAGTCGATCTTCTTGCCGGCCTGGAATTCGATCTCCGATCCGTAGTAGAGGGTCGGGATGCCGCGGAAGGTCCACATCAGGGACATGTTCTCGGCCCAGGCGTCGGTGCCGCCCGCGTAGCGTTCGCTGCTCTTGTTGGGCCCGTAGTCGTGGCTGTCGACGTAGACGACGTTGTAGGTGGCGTCGTTGGTGGAGTCGTCGGAGTCCTTGCCGTTGTTGAACGCGTTGGTGGCGTCACCGAAGTTCATGTGCATGCGCATGTCGATGATGTTCATGCCGGAGAACTGGCTGTGGTCCGGGGTGTGGTAGCTGTTGCCGTCCAGGAACGCGTTGGCGGAGGTCGGCTGGTTGCCGGTGCCGAGCTGCTCCTCGTAGTCGTACATCTCCAGCGCTGCCTTGGCGTCGTCGGCGTCGTACTCCTTGCGTTCCTTCCAGGTGAAGAACTGCGCCGAGTGGTTGACCGAGCCGCGGTTCCACTTGTCGTTGACGAAGGCGCCGACCTCGCCGAAGACGAGGAAGTTCTTCGCGGCCTCGGCGCCGAACTTCTGGGTGACGCGCTCCTGGATCGCGGGCAGGAAGCGGCGGTTCCAGGTGGTGCGCGGGATGTGCACCGCGGTGTCGATGCGGAAGCCGTCCACGCCCATGTCGATGTACTTGTCGTAGGCGCCGATCAGGTAGTTCTGCACCGGCGCGGACTCGGTGTTGAAGTCGGCCAGGTCCTCGTGCAGCCAGCAGGAGCGGGAGTCCTCGCCCTCCCAGTTGCCGAGCCAGCAGGTGTGGTAGTACTCCTTCGGGAACATCCCCGATGTGGGGTTGGGCCACTGGCAGTTGTAGAGGGTGTAGCCCTCGGCGGACTTGCCGCCGGTGGGCTTGCCCCAGTTGAGGCAGGTGTTGCCGGCGGGCTCGGCGGTGGACCACATGTCGCCGTTGTAGTAGGACTTGCCGCTCTTGGATTCGACGGTGAGCCCGTCGTACTCGAAGCCCTCGTTCTTCTCGTCGTAGTACCAGCTCCACTGGGTGTCGCGGACGCCGTAGACGGTGGGCGTGAACAGGCCCTTGGCGCCCCAGCGCGAGGAGTGGTTGTAGACGACGTCCTGGTAGATCTTGATGCCCTTGGCGTGGGCGGCGTTGATGAGGTCCTGGTAGGAGGCTCCGGCGGACTCCAGGCGGGGGTCGACCTTGTAGAAGTCGTATCCGTGGTAGCCGTGGTAGTCGTAGTCGGACCGGTTCAGGACGACCGGGGTGATCCAGATGGCGGAGAAGCCGAGCCCCTTGATGTAGTCCAGCTTGTTGACCAGGCCCTTGAAGTCCCCCCGGAACATGGGGTCGTTGTTGGCCGCGTTGCCGGACTTGACGTCCTGGCTGCCGCCCCGGTTGTTGCTCGCGTCGCCGTCGTTGAAGCGGGCCGTGAGGACGAAGTAGATCGGGTCCTTGCGGGGGTCGGTGCCGAGCGGTGTGCCCTGGGCGGCCGCCGGGGGTTTGTCACCGGTGGTCGCCGTGGCGGGCGCGGAGGCGGCGGAGGTGTTGCCCGCCGCGTCGATCGCCTTGACGGTGTAGGTGTAGGCGGTGTGCTCCTCCAGGCCCGATTCGGAGAGCACGGTGGAGGTCACATCGGTGACGACGCTGCCCTTGGTACCGCCCGTGCGGGTGACCTGATACTTGGTCACCTTCGTGTTGTCCGTGGAGGGTTCCCAGCTCAGGACGACCGCGACGCCGTCGGCCTTCGCGGTGACCGCCGACGGCACGGTGGGCGCCTCGGTGTCGGCGGGTTCGGCGGCGCACGGGTCCTGGGCGTCCTTGGCGACCGCGCGGTCCTTCACGGTGCTGAGGCCGGCCGGGATGGTGTAGTCGGCGCCGTTGTTGTTGTCCCAGACGCCGTTGCCGTTGTTGAACGCGGCCTTCATCGAGGTCGCGGTTCCGAGGTCGACCGTCTTCTTCACCCAGCCGGTGCAGGCCGGTTCCATACCGACACCGGGCACGGTGGTCCACGAGCCGCCCGCGGGCTGGTAGTGGAGGTTGGTGGTCGTCCAGCCGACGGTGGCGGTGGAGTAGTACACCGAGGCGGTGTGCGCCGCGTCGGACGGCGTGGGGCTCGGGTCGGGGTCACCGCTGTCCGCGCACGGGTCGCTGTGGGCGACGACCCCGTCCTTGACCGTGATGTTCCCGCTGCCCAGGTCGTAGTTCGCGCCCCCGTTGTTGTCCCAGACGCCCGATCCGTTGTTGAAGGTCGCCTGGATGCCCTCGGCACCGGAGAGCGGGACGGTCTTCTTGACCCAGTCGGTGCAGGCGGCCTCCATGGCGACCCCGGGCACGGTGGTCCACGAACCGCCGTCGGGGGCGTAATGCAGGTTGTAGGCGGCCCAGTTCTTCGTCTTGGTGAAGTAGAAGACGGTGGTCGTCGCGTCGGAGGCCGCGACGGGCCGGGCGTCGATGCCGGTGTCCGGCAGTGCGGTGAGCAGCCCGCACACCGCGGCGGCGGCAGCGGCGGACGCCAGGGTGCGTCTCAGCACCCGGTGGGCGTTGCGTTTCATGGTGTCTCCAGGGAAGGGCCACGGCGGCGGCGAAGCAGTGGCGTCCGAGGCACGGGAGGTGGGGCCCGTGCCGTCCCGCCGGAGACCCTGACGCGCCTCAAGGTCCGAGCGAGCTTGTAAATCAAGCCGGAATGTTGCTGCAATCTCTTGCAGCACGGAAGTTACCGGCACATGACAAGCCCGTAAAGAGGTGCGGGGCACCCGTCTCGCGACGCCCGCCGCCCGCCGCCTCCACTCAGAGCGGCACCGTCAACTGCGCCTGCACATGCGCGTGCAGCACCCCGGCCATGTCGGTCTCACCGTTGCCGAGCAGCCATTGGATCTGCAGCCCGTCCATCAGCGCGATGAGCTGCTGCGCCGCCTCCCGCGGGTCGATGTCCTCGCGCAGCACACCCTTGTCGCGCGCCTCGGTGTACGACACGGCCGTGGACCGGACGGAGCAGCGGTACCGCTCCACGAAGTAGGCGTGGGCCGGGTGGTCGGCGGAGGTGGCCTCGGCGGACAGCACGCAGAACAGCTCGACTATGCCGCGCCGCTCGGCGTTGAGCGCCGCGAGCCCGACCAGCCGCCGCAGCCGGTCGACGCCGGTGGGGCGGCCCGCCTCCAGCCACTGGTCGTCCACGGCGTCGCGGTGTTCCAGGACGGCGAGCAGCAGCGATTCCTTGGTCGGGAAGTGGTGCAGCAGTCCGGGATGTGAGATGCCGCAACGGGTGGCGATCACCCGCAGCGACGCGCCCCGGTACCCCGCCTCACCGAACATGGCCATGGCCTGGTCGAGGATTTCCCCGCGTTTGGCCCGGCCCTTGGCGTATCCACGCCGCTCTTCGCCGGTCACTCTCCACGCTCCCCGGTCGTCTCGGCAGGCACCACTGCGTATGTTCGCATCCTACTTACTTACCACTAGGTCGGTATTCGGCGTACGGTGGTGCCCGGAGCGCACAGCCTCCGCATGACAGAACGTCGCCGACGTCGCGAAAGGACCTCCCGTGGGCTCCTCCCTGCCCTATCTCGACCCCCGCCTGTCCATTCCGGAGCGCGTCTCCGACCTGCTGGGCCGGATGACGCTGCCCGAGAAGGTCGGCCAGATGCTCCAGCTGAACGGCAAGGACGGGGTGCGGCAGCACATCGAGGACATGCACGCGGGCTCGATCCTGCACGCCTCGCCCGAACGCGTCCTGGAGGCCGCCGAGCTGACCCGGCGCACCCGGCTGGGCATCCCCCTCCTGGTCGCCGAGGACTGCATCCACGGGCACTCCTTCTGGGAGGGCGCCACCATCTTCCCGACGCAGCTGGGCATGGCCGCGAGCTGGGACGCGGAGCTGCTGGAGCGCGTGGCGCGGGCGACCGCCGTCGAGGTGGCCGCGACCGGCGTCCACTGGACGTTCTCGCCGGTGCTGTGCATCACCCGGGACCTGCGCTGGGGACGGGTCAGCGAGACGTTCGGCGAGGACCCGCACCTCATCGGCGAGCTGGCGTCGGCGATGGTGCGCGGCTACCAGGGCGAGGGGCTGGACGACCCGACGGCGATCCTGGCGTGCGCCAAGCACTTCGCGGGCTACTCCGAGACGCAGGGCGGCCGGGACGCGAGCGAGGCCGACATCTCGCGCCGCAAGCTGCGTTCCTGGTTCCTGCCGCCGTTCGAGCGGGTCGCCAAGGAGGGCTGCCGGACGTTCATGCTGGGCTACCAGTCGATGGACGGCGTCCCCGTCACCGTCAACAACTGGCTGCTCAACGAGGTGCTGCGCGGCGAGTGGGGCTACACCGGCACGCTGGTGACCGACTGGGACAACGTCGGGCGCATGGTGTGGGAGCAGAAGGTGTACGCCGACCACACCCAGGCTGCGGCCGCGGCGGTCCGGGCGGGCAACGACATGGTGATGACCACGCCCGACTTCTTCGAGGGCGCGCAGCAGGCCGTGGCGACCGGGCGGCTCGCCGAGACGGACATCGACGCGGCGGTCGCGCGCATCCTCACGCTCAAGTTCGAGCTGGGCCTCTTCGAGAACCCGCGCCACCCCGACCGGGACCGGCAGCAGGCGGTCATCGGCAGCTCCGGGCACGCCGAGCTGAACCTCGAGGTAGCCCGTCGCTCGCTGGTCCTGCTGGCCAACGACGGCGTCCTGCCCCTGGACGGCGGCTTCGCGGCCGGGGCGGACGGCCGGGCGGTCGCGGACGCCGGGGCGGCGCCGCGTACGGTCGCCGTGATCGGCCCCAACGCCGATGACGCGCAGACCCAGCTCGGCGACTGGGCGGGCTCCTCCGGCCAGGCGGACTGGCTGCCGGACGGTCATCCGCGCGCCATGATCCGTACCGTCCTCGACGGCTTCCGGGAGCATGTGCCCGCCGGCTGGACCGTCACCCACGCGCGCGGCGCCGACATCCTGACGGTGGGCCCGGACCCGGAGGGCGCGTTCTTCCCGGACGGGCAGCCGCGCCCCGAGATCGTGGTCCCGTGCGAGCCGTCCGAGGACCTGATCGCGGAGGCGGTCGCCGCCGCCGAGGCCGCCGACCATGTCGTCGCCGTGGTGGGCGACCGCATCGAGCTGATCGGTGAGGGGCGCTCGACGGCGACCCTGGAACTGATCGGCGGCCAGATCGCGCTGCTGGACGCGCTCGCCGCGACGGGCAAGCCGTTCACCGTGGTCGTCATCGCCTCCAAGCCGCTGGTGCTGCCGCCGTCCGCCGACCGCGCCTCCGCCATCGTGTACGCCTTCAACCCGGGCATGCAGGGCGGCCGCGCGGTGGCCGAGCTGGCTCTCGGCCTCGTGGAGCCGTCCGGCCGGCTGCCCGTGTCCTTCGCGCGCCACGCCGGGCAGCAGCCCACGTACTACAACCAGCTGCGCGGCCAGCACGGTTCGCGGTACGCGGACCTGACGCAGCGGCCCGCGTACGCCTTCGGTGAGGGCCTGAGCTACACCACCGTCGCCTACACGGACCTGGAGGTGCTGACCGACGTCCTGGGCGCGGGCGACACGCTGCGGGCGCGCGTCACCGTGAGCAACACCGGCGGGCGCCCCGCGCTGGAGACCGTGCAGGCGTACGTGAGTGACCTGGTGACGTCCGTGACGTGGGCGGAGAAGGAGCTGAAGACCTACCGGCAGATCCGGCTGGCCCCGGGCGAGTCGCGTGAGGTGACGATCGAGCTGCCGGTGACCGATTGCGCGCTGGTGGACGCCGAGGGCCGGCGGGTCGTGGAGCCGGGGGCCTTCGAGCTGCTGGTCGGTCCGTCGTCGCGCGACGACGACCTGCTGCGGGCGGGCTTCACCGTCAAGGGCTGAGCCGTCGGGCGGGGGTGGTCGGCGGGGAGCGGTCGGCCGGGTGTTCAGGCGCCCGGCTGACCGCTCCCGCTTCCGCTTCCGCGCAGCCGTTCCAGGTCCGAGGGGCGGACCTGGATGACGAAGAGCGCGATCAGCGCGGCGGCGACGGCGAAGGCCGCCGCGGCCAGGAACGAGGTGGAGACACCCGATGCCAGAACCTGATCGCCCCAGGGGCTGGGGAGCTGTCCGGTCCTACGGAACTGGGCGAGCTGCGCCGGTGTCGCCTCGGACATGAACTTGGGCACCTGGTCGGTCGCCTCGTTGCGGCTGGCCGTACCGAAGACGGTGACCAGGATGGACAGGCCGAGCGATCCGCCCACCTGCTGCGTCGTGTTGAGGATTCCGGAGGCCGCGCCCGACTCGTGCGGCGCGACGCCGGAGAGTGCCATCAGGGTCAGCGAGACGAACTGCAGGCCCATCCCGAGCCCGAACACCAGCACCGGGCCCAGCAGACTGCCCAGGTACGAGCTGTGGACGTCGGTCTGCGTGAGCCAGCCGAGCCCGATCGCCGCGAGGACCGCGCCCGTCACCATGAAGGGCTTGGGCCCGAACTTCGGCAGCAGCTTCGAGGTGAATCCCGCGCCGATCGCGATGATGACGCTGACCGGCAGAAAGGCGAGGCCCGTACGCAGCGGGCTGAAGCCGAGGATGTTCTGCACGAACAGGGTCAGGAAGAAGAACATCCCGAACATCGCCGCCGCGAGGCACAGCATGATCCCGTAGGTGCCGGCGCGGTTGCGGTCGCGGAACATCCACAGCGGGGTGATCGGCTGCCGGGACCGGCTCTCGTTGACGATGAACAGCCCGAGCAGCACGACCGCCGCGATGAACGCGGCCAGGGTCAGGGTGTCGCTCCAGCCCTCCTCGGAGGCGCGGATGAACCCGTAGACGAGGCTGACCATGCCGAGCGTCGCCGTGAGGGCGCCGAGTATGTCGAAGTGGCCCGGGTGGCGCTCGGACTCCTGGATGTAGCGGCGGGTCGCGAGCACGATCAGTGCGCCGATGGGCACGTTGACGAAGAAGATCCACCGCCAGTCCAGCCATTCGACCAGCACGCCTCCCGCGAGCAGTCCGATGGCGCTGCCGCCTGCCGAGACGGCCGCGAACACGCCGAACGCCCTGTTGCGCGCGGGGCCTTCGTGGAACGTCGTCGTGATGAGGGCGAGCGCGGTCGGCGACGCGATGGCGCCGCCGACGCCCTG
The DNA here is from genome assembly GCF_001905735.1 of Streptomyces sp. CB01249. Lineage (GTDB taxonomy): Bacteria > Actinomycetota > Actinomycetes > Streptomycetales > Streptomycetaceae > Streptomyces. Next base: position 1,534,161 of record NZ_LISW01000001.1, on the reverse strand, counting down.
GAGCGAGCGGGCGGCGAGCAACTGCCAGGATTCCTGGGCGAGTCCGCCGAGCAGGGAGGCGATAACGAAGAGGGCGACGCCGGTCATGAAGACCCGGCGTCGCCCGAGGATGTCGCCGATCCGCCCGCCGAGCAGCAGCAGGCCGCCGAAGGTGAGGGTGTAGGCGTTGATCACCCAGGACAGGTTCTCGGTGGAGAAACCGAGGGATGTCTGGATGTGCGGCAGAGCGATGTTCACGATGGTGATGTCGAGGACCACCATCAGCTGGCACGAGCAGATGACCAGCAGGGCTATCGTGCCGCCGCGGTCCCTCCGAGGGGGTGCGGTGGCCTGCGCGGGTGTCGCGTGGGAGCCGGTCATTGGTTCGGTGCCGCTGTTGTGCGGGGAGTGAACGTGGTCGTTCACTCCCCCGACGTTAGACCTGCGTGAGGGTCGTCGCCAATCGATCTCTACTCGAACGCCGCTGCTGCCTCCTTCAGGGCCTGGGCCACCGCCTCCGGGGAGTCCGGGCCCGGGTCTCCCGGGGTGTAGGTCACCGCGCGCAGGCGGCCTTCGTACGGGAAGGAGCGGTGGCGTTCGAAGAGGGGCCAGGAGATGGGCGACTTGCGGTCCACGCCGATGCTGATGCCCTGGAAGGGGGCCATGCCGATGAGCTGGTGGACGCTGGGCGGGGTGGCCCGGGTCTCGCCGTCGGCCTCGATCCGGAAGCTCCAGCGCAGGCCGCGCTCGGCGGTGGCCACGAGCCGGACCGTGTGCCCGCCCGGTGCGAGCGGGCCCGCGTCCGTCTCGTGGAGCACGCCGTACTCGTTGTACGCGAAGTGCAGACGGCCGCCCTCCACGTACAGGCTGTAACCGCCGCCCTGGTCGCCGTGCGAGACGAGGACGCCCTCGCCCGTCTCCTCGATCGCGACGGTGACCTCGAAGGAACGGAACGAGACCAGCCGGGAGGAGCGGTAGCGCTCCAGTTCGGGGGTGCCGGGCAGCAGGGTGAGGGGGCGCGACAGCCGCTGTTCGGCGGGGTTGCGGCGGGCCAGGGCGCCGCTGCCGTCGGGGAGCGGGAAGACGCCGTTGCGCCAGGCGGCCTTCTCCCAGGCCGCCGAGAGTTCCTTGACCAGGCCGGGGTGTTCGGCGGCCAGGTCGTGGATCTCGGTCGGGTCGGTCCTGATGTCGTAGAGGGCCCACTCGGAGTCGTCGTAGGGGGCGCCGGGGCGGTGCAGGGTGACGAGTTTGCGGCCGTCGCGGTAGTAGCTGCGGTTGCCGGTCATCTCGCAGTACTGCTCGGGGTGGGTGGAGAGGTGTTCCGGGTCGGCGAGTACGGGGGCGAAGGTGACGCCGTCCGGTTCCTGGAGCGGGACCCCGCGCCGGCGCTCCGGCCGTTCCAGACCGGCGAGTTCGAGGAGGGTCGGGGCGATGTCGGTGACGTACTGGTACTGCGGGCGGGTGCCCGGGGTGAGCCGCCCTTCGCGGGCGCCCCTCGGCCAGGACAGGACGAACGGGACGCGCACCCCGCCCGCGTACGTGTGGCCCTTGTAGAGCCGGAACGGGGTGTTGGAGGCCATGCCCCAGCCGCGCGGATAGTGCACCAGGCTCCGCGGGCCGCCGATCAGCCCGGGGTCCCGGTCGACGTCGGGGGTCCAGTCCTCGGGCAGGGCCGGGTGGTGGACGAAGCGGCTGAAGTAGGAACGGGTGCCTTCGGCGCCGCCCTCGCCGGTGCCTCCGTTGTCGGAGGTGAAGACGATGATGGTGTTGTCGAGCTCACCGAGCGCTTCGAGGGTGGCGGTGAGCCGGCCGAGGTTCTGGTCGATGTTGTCGACCAGTGCCGCGTACACCTCCATGTAGCGCGCGTACAGGCGCTGTTGCTCCTCGGTGAGGCTGTCCCAGGCGGGCACGTCCTGCCCGGCCTCGCTGTTGCGTTCCGGCAGTTCGGTGCCGGGCGGGAAGAGGCCGTCGGCGATCTGGGCGGCGAAGCGGCGGTCGCGCAGCGCGTCCCAGCCCTCGTCGTAGCGGCCCCGGTGGCGGGCGATGTCCTCCTCCTTGGCCTGGAGCGGGCCGTGGACGGCGTTGTGCGCGAGGTAGAGGAAGAAGGGTTTGTCCGGGTCGTGGGCGCGCAGCGACTTCACCATGGAGATCGCCTGGTCGGTGATGTCGTCCGTGTAGTAGTAGTCGTCCGGGAACTCGTCGATGTCCAGCGGGCTGTTGTCGCGGACGAGTTGGTGCGGGTGGAAGAGGCTGGTGAGCCCTTCCAGGACCCCGTAGTACTGGTCGAAGCCCTTGCGCAGCGGCCAGTTGTCGCGGTCGTCGGCGGCGTTGGAGGCGGAGTCGCGGACGAGGTGCCATTTGCCGACGGCGTAGGTGGCGTAGCCGGAGTCGTGGAGGAGTTCGGCGAGGGTGGGGATGTCGTCGGCGATCTCCATGCCGTAACCGGGGAAGCCCGGGTCGGAGTTGGCGACCATGGCGTAGCCGACGCGGTGCGGGTTGAGGCCGGTGAGCAGGGCGGCGCGGGCCGGTGAGCACAGCGGCATGGTGTGGTAATTGCTGAGCCGTACGCCGTCCTCGGCGAGGGTGTCGAGCACGGGGGTGGGGATCTCGGAGCCGAAGGGTCCGATGTCGCTGTAGCCCATGTCGTCCACGAGCACGACGACGATGTTCGGGGCCTTCTCCCCCGGTGTCCGGGGCGCCGGCCAGGCGGGCTCGGAGGCGGCGAAGGTGCGGCCGATGCGGCCGGGGAAGCCGTCGTAGGGGTCGCGGCGGGTGCTGGTGGTCATCGGCGGGTGGCTCCGTCACGGGTCGGGGTGGGCGGCTCGGGGGTGCGGTCGGTCATGCGAGGGCTCCCGTCTTCTCGGCGTGCTCGGTCCGGAACGCCGGGGGTACGGGTTCGGGCGCGGCGGCGAGCAGGGCGCGGGTGTACGGGTCGCGGGGGTGCTCGCACACCTCGTCGGCGGTGCCGGTCTCCACGACCCGGCCTCGGTGCATGACGGCGATGCGATGGCTGATCTGCCGGACGACCGCGAGGTCATGGGCGATGAAGACGAGGGACAGGCCCAGGTCACGCTGGAGGTCGGTGAGCAGGCCGGTGATCTGGGCCTGGACGGAGACGTCGAGCGCGGAGACGGGTTCGTCGCAGATGAGGACGGTCGGCGCCGGGGCGAGCGCGCGGGCGATGCCGATGCGCTGGCGCTGGCCGCCGGAGAAGGAGCGCGGGTGGCGTCCGGCCACGGCGGGGTCCAGGCCCGCCAGCTCCAGGAGCTCCGCCACCCGCTCCCGGCGCGTCTCCCGGTCCCCGATGCCGAACGCGACGAGGGGTTCGGCGACGATCTCGCCCACCGTCATGCGCGGGTTGAGCGAGGCGTAGGGGTCCTGGAACACCATCTGGACCTGGCGGCGCACCGCGTGCAGCGCCCGGCGCGAGGGCCGGGTGACGTCCTCACCGCGCAGCCGCAGGGTGCCGCCGTCGGCGGTGTGGGCGTGGGCGAGGACCCGGGCGAGGGTGGACTTGCCGGAGCCGGACTCGCCGACGATGCCCAGCGTCTCGCCCTCCCTGAGCGTCAGCGACACCCCGTCGAGCGCGGGCACCCCGCGTCGCCGCGCGCCGCGTCCCCCGTACGTCTTGGTGAGCCCGTCCGCCTCCAGCACGACCGCTCCGGGTGCGGGGCGGTCGATGCGGACGGGCGGGGCCGGGGCGGGCAGGGGCTCGGTGCGCCCGGCGGCGGGGAGGCAGGCCACCCGGACGTCACCGGCCACCCGTGCGAGCGGCGGGGTCGCGGTGCGGCAGCGGTCCTCGGCCATGGTGCAGCGGTCGGCGAAGGCGCAGCCGTCCCCGAGGAGCGTGAGGTCGGGCGGGCTGCCGGGGATGCCGGTGAGCCGGGTCCCGGACGGGGTGGCGAGGCGCGGGACGGCGGCCAGGAGCCCGGCGGTGTACGGGTGGCGGGGGCGGGTGAGCACTTCGGCGGTGGGCCCGTCCTCGACCACGGTGCCGCCGTACATGACGAGGACCCGTTCGCAGGCGCGGGCGACGACGCCCATGTTGTGGGTGATGAGGACGAGGGCGGTGCCGGTCTCACGGTTGAGGTCGCCGAGCAGGGTGAGGATCTGGTCCTGGACGGTGGCGTCGAGTGCGGTGGTCGGCTCGTCGGCGAGGAGGACGTCGGGTTCACCGGCGAGGGCCATGGCGATGAGGATGCGCTGGCGCTGGCCGCCGGAGAACTGGTGCGGGTGGTCGTCGGCGCGGCGGTGCGGGTCGGGGATGCCGACCCGGTCCAGGAGTTCGACGGCACGGGCGCGGCGGGCGGCCTTGTCGTGGTTGCCGTGGGCGCGCAGGGCCTCCTCGATGTGGCGGCCGGCGGTGAGGACGGGGTTGAGGGCGGTCATCGGGTCCTGGAAGACCATGCCGATGCGGGCGCCGCGCACCGCGCGCAGCTCGGCCTCGTCCGCGGCGGCCAGGTCGCGGCCGTCCAGGCGGACCGTGCCGGTGGTGATGCGGCCGGTGCCGGGCAGCATGCGGTTCAGGGCGAGCGCGGTGGTGGACTTGCCGGACCCGGACTCGCCGACGACGGCCAGGGTCTCGCCCCGGCGCAGGGTGAAGGAGACCCCGCGCACGGCGCGCAGCGGTGAACCGTCGGGGGCGGTGAACTCGACGCCGAGGTCGCGGACTTCCAGCAGCTCGGGGGCGGTCATCGGCGTATCTCCCGGTTGAGCGCCTCGGCGATGAGCGAGAGTCCGAGGACGAGCGCGGTCACGGTGATCAGGGGGCCCGCGGCGAAGTGCGGGGACTGGGCGAGATAGGGCATGGACTGGCTGAGCACCGCGCCGAGGGTGGGTTCGGGCGGCCGGACGCCGACGCCGAGGAAGCTCATCGCGCCCTCGATGAAGACGGCGACGGTCAGCGAGACGGCGATCTGCACCACGAGCGGATCGGCCGCGTTGGGCAGGATGTGCCGGACCAGCACCCGGCTGCTCGAACCGCCGCCGACCCGGGCGGCGGTGACGTACTCCCGTTCCCGCTGGACGAGGACGCCGCTCCGCAGCAGCCGGCCGAAGACCGGGACCTCGGCGAGGGCGATGACGAGCACGACGGGGACGCGTCCGGGGCCGAGGATCGCGGTGACGGCGAGCGCCAGGATCAGCCCGGGGAACGCGAGGAGCAGGTCGAAGACGCGCTGGACGACGGTGTCGGCGACCGGGTGGGCGGCTGCGGCCAGGGCGAGCAGGCAGCCGAGTACGGCCCCGACGGGCACGGCGATCGTGATGATGGTGAGGTCGGTGCGGATGCCGTACAGCACCCGGCTGAGCAGGTCGCGCCCGAGGTCGTCGGTGCCCAGGAGGTGTCCCGGCGTGCCGGGCCCCGCGAGGCTCTGGCCGCTCTGGTCGGTGGGCCCGTGTCCGGCGAGCAGCGGTGCGAGGAGCCCGGCGAGGACGACCACGCCGACGAGGACGAGTCCGGTGCGGGCGCGGGCGGTGGACAGGGCGGTGCGGTACGGGTGGCGGGGGCGGGCCGTGGCGCGCGGCTTGCGGGCGGCCGGGGGCGGCGCCACGGCGAGGAGGTCGGTCGTCTGGGTCATCAGGGTTACTCCCACCTGATCCGGGGGTCGAGCCAGGCGTACACGAGGTCGGTGAGCAGTTGGACGAGGACGAAGACGCCGACCAGGAGCAGCAGGAGGTCCTGGACGACCGGGTAGTCGCGGCGCTGGAGGCCCTGTTCGGCGAGTTGTCCGAGGCCGGGCCAGGCGAAGATCGCCTCGACCAGGACGGTCCCGCCGAGCAGGTTCCCGACCTGCATGCCGAGCAGGGTGACGACGGGCGGCAGGGCGTTGGGCAGGGTGTGGCGCCAGAGCAGGCGGCGCGGGGCGATCCCGGCGGCGGTGGCGGTGCGGATGTAGTCCTCGGCGAGGCCGCGTTCGATGCCGTCCTTGAGGTAGCGGCCGAGCACGGCGGCGCTGGGCAGCGCCAGGCAGAGCGCCGGCAGCACGAGGTACTGGGCGGCGAGGTCCGGGGCCGTCAGGAAGGCGACCCGGCCGCCGGGCGGCAGTACGGGGAGCGCCACGGCGAAGACCAGGACGAGCAGCACGCCGCTGACGAACGGCGGTACGGCCAGCGCGGCGGTGGTGATCACGCGGACGGCCGCGGTCAGCCACCGGTTGCGCGAGGTGGCCCCGACGACGCCGAAGGCCGTACCGAGCACGATCACGAACACCAGGGCGGCGACGGTGAGTTCGGTGGTGGCGCCGAGTCCGTCGCCGATGAGGTCGGCGGTCTGTCCGCCGATCGCGTACGAGGGTCCGAGGTCGCCCTTCAGGAGCGAGCCGATCCAGTGGGCGTACTGGGAGAGCAGGGGTGCGTCGAGGCCGAGCCGTTCGCGGATCGCCGCGACGGTCGACGCGTCCGCGTCGGGTCCGGCGAGCGCGGTGGCGGGGTCGCCGGGCACCAGCCTGAGGATGGTGAAGATGAGGAAGGAGGCGGCGACCAGGACGAGGAGGGCGGACGGCAGCCGCCGGATCAGGTAGCTGCGCATGTCACACCAGGTAGGCGTTGTCGAGGTTGAGGTAGGAGAACTTGTTGAGCGTGACGCCGTGCAGCCGGGCGGCGGAGACCTGGAGTTGTCCGCGTACGACGAGGTCGATGAGGAACGCCTCGTCCAGCAGGATGGAGGAGATCTTCTGGTGCAGGGCGTTGGCGGCGGCCGTGTCGGTCTCCGGCTCGGTCCACGCCTCCTGGACGACCTTGGTGTAGGCGGCCGAGCGGTACTTGGAGGTGTTCTTCGCCTCGTTGAAGGGGTACGCGCTGACGGCGAGGGTGGAGGGTTGCACCTGGGCGAATCCGTGGCCCAGGGACCACAGGGCCGGCATGCCCTGCGAGATCAGCTTCTTCTGCGCGGTGGCGCCGTCGGTGGGCTGGAGCGTGACGTGGACGCCGACCTGCTTGAGGTCGTACTGGATGGACTCGGCGATGGCCGTCTCGCCGGGCAGCGCGATGTGCAGCATGGGCAGGTCGAGCCTGGTGTGCCCCGCGGACTTCAGGAGTTCCCGGGCCTTGGCGGGGTCGTGGGTGTAGTGGGTGCGGTTGGCCTCGCTGAAGGCGGGTGAGGACTTGGGCCAGGGCGCGGCGGAGGCGAGACCGTAGCCGCCGAGGGTCTGGGCGACGAGCCGGTCCCGGTCGACGGCCCAGGCGAGCGCCTGGCGGACGGTGCGGTCGTTCAGCGGGGTGACCGTGGTGTTGACGCCCAGGTAGACGGCTCCGGCGCCGGTGTCGTAGTCGCTGATGGCGAGTTTGCTGTCGGTCTTGACGACGCCGAGGCTCTTGCCGGGCACGTCGAAGGAGAGCTGGGACTGGCCGGAGCGCAGGGACGAGATCAGCGCGTCGGCCTGGGCTATGACCCGCAGTTCGACGCCGTCCAGGTAGGGGCGGCCGGGCTGCCAGTACGTGTCGTTGCGGGTGAGGCTCAGACCGGAGCCGGGGCTCCACTTCTTCAGCTTGAACGGGCCGGTCCCGATGAGCTGCTTCCCGGCGACGGCGTCCTCGACACTCTCCGAGTCCGCGATGATCATGAACTCGAACAGGTCGAAGAGGTTGTTGACCGGGTGCGCCAGCGCGAGCACCAGCTCGTGGTCACCGCGCTTCTCGAACCCGGTGATCGTGGCGGCCGTGCTCCTCAACTGCGCCGCGCGCACCGGGTTCTGAAGGTTCTTCACGGCGAAGATCACGTCGTCGGCGGTGAACTTGCGGCCGTTGTGGAAGGTGACGTCGTCGCGCAGCCGCAGCGTGATGCTGCGTCCGTCCTTGGCGTACGTCCAGGAGGTGGCGAGTTCGGGTTTCGGGTGGAGGCGGTCGTCGTAGCGGGTGAGGGTGTTGTAGATGAGGCGTTGCTGAAGGGACTGGCCGCTCTGCGAGAACAGCAGGGCGGGCGTGAAGTCGGCGTTCACGGCGACGTTCAGCACCCCGCCGCGCCGTGGTGCGGCGCTCGCGCCCTGCGGGGCGGAGGAGGTCTCCGACACGGCCGAGCGGCATCCCGCGAGGCCCAGTCCGAGGAGCAGGGCGCCGCCACCCGCGGCGCGCAGCGTGGAGCGCCGGGACGGTCCGGAGGGCGTGAGGGGGTACAGCTCGGTCATCGATGCCTGCCTGTGACGGTGGGAAAAGGAAAGGTGGGAGCGCGCGGCGCAGCACGTCCGCGTATTCGTTCCGCTGCGGGAGGAATGGAGCGAGGGGGATGCGCTGCACGAAGGCGCACCGGACCGGGGCCGCTGCGGCGGCCGTACGGAATCGGCGCGGGTAGGCGTCAGGGGCTCCCGCGACGCACGGGAGCGGGGAAGCCGGAAGGGAGGGGCGATTCCCGGGTCTCAGCGGGTGGTGGTCACCCGTGAGAAGTCAGCGGGGTGGGGGCCATTCGGCCACGCGCCGCGGTCCGGGTCAGCGGCGGACGGCACAGACCGCGCTGGCCTGTCGACAGAGGTCGACGTGCCTGCGGGAGACGAGGCGCTTGTCCGGGTTCACGGGAGCAATATGACAGCGGCCTCGCCGGACGGTCAACCTGCCATGTCCGCATCCTGGTACGAAGCGCTTTCCGCCCTCCGGTGGCCGGCTACCGCACCGACGCCGCCAGAGGGCTTCTGAACAGGGGGTTCAGGACGACGGCACCGGCCGCGACCGGAAGGACGGCCGTCCCGGCATGCGGACTGACGATGCGTTCGGGGTCCCGGCAGACGTGCGAGTGATCGACCGCGGCGCCCTTGATCTCCTCCAGGTACTCCGGGTTGGTCAGGCTGGCGTGCTCGGTGACGACCACGAGGTCGGGGTTGAGGACGTCGAGCAGCAGGGCCGTCGCCCGGCCCACCGCGCGGGCCCGCTCGCGCAGCAGCCGGTCGGCGCGTCGGTCACCGGCCGCCGCCGCGTCCACCACCAGAAAGGCGTCGGCCCAGGGCACGATGCCGCGCCGCACGGCGGTCCGTGCCATCGCGGTGTTCGAGGCGGTCGCCTCCAGGCATCCCGAGCGCCCGCAGGGGCAGACCACCGTGGAGTCCGGCACCGGCAGGTGGGCCACGTCCCCGGCACCGGACCCGGGCCCCTGGTGCACCACACCGGTGATGCCGAGCGCCGCGTCGACCACGTTGCCGATGAACAGGTGGACCAGGCTGCGCCGCGCCTCGGGCCGGCCGAACAGGATCTCGGACTGCGCGACGGCCCGGGCGTGGTTGTCGACGCGCACCTCCGGACCGCCCAGCCCACGGGCGAGTTCGGCGGCGAGCGGACGGCCGGCCCAGCCGAGCGAGGCGTGCCGCACGGCCGTGCCCGAGCCCGGCTCGACCCAGCCGCCGAGGGCCGCGCCCACCCCCAGCAGCGGCCGGTCGCGCCGGACGTCGTCCAGGAAGGCGCGCAGCCCGCGCGCGATCCTCGGCGGCAGGTCCCCGGCGGCGATGCCGTCGTGCGGGAAGGTGCGCCGGTCGAGCAGCCGGCCGCGCAGGTCCAGCACGCCGAACGTCGACGCGGGCACCCCGATGTGCACCCCGGCGACCAGGGGCCCGCCGCTCTCACCGGTGTGCAGGTCGACCGGGATCTGCGGCCGGCCCACCCCGTTTCCGGCGCTCAGCTCGGGCAACTCCCGGACCAGGCCGAGCCGTACGAGATCGGTGCACTGGCGCGACACGGCGGCCTGGCTCAGCCCGGAGCGGTCGGCGATCGTCCGGCGGGCGACGGGTCCGTGGTCGAGGACGGTGCGCAGCACGGTGGCGGCGTTGGTCTCGCGCCTTCCGTCACCGGTCGCGCGGAAGAGGCGGGGGGCGGCGGTCATGGGGGCCTTCCTTCGGTCCTGCGCCGGTGGGGCGCTCGCAACGTTACGGCGGCGTGAATTCGCACGGGGCCGGTGACCGGGTCCGGGGGCGGCGCCCGCGCACTGCCCGGGAGGTCGGGTGAACTCGCAGGCCAGCAAGGGTTTTTCGGCGCCCGTCGGGGATGCCCGGCGGCCCGGTGCAGGCGCCGATTGAACCACTGCCGTACGCCCCGCGGGGCGGCGGCGGGCGCTTGACGTACCCGGCGGGGCGCTGCGAGTCTCCGGGACATGTTCGCGACGGCACTCACCGATGCGCGGCCCGCCCGCGCCGGCCGCCCCGCCCCTCAGCCCGTGTGTCCGGGCCGCTGTACCGCCGCCTGACCTCACCGGCGTACCACCGCACCACCACTCCCTCTCCCGAGCCGGTCACCCTGCGCGTTCTCGCTCCGGGCAGTGCACCGCTCCGCCCGTGGGCACCTCCCGCCCCAATTAATTCCGCTCCACAAGTAATTGGCTCGCCACCGGCCGCGCCCTGCGCCCGGCCGTGACGGGCACCTCCTCGAAGGGAAATCCCATGTCCTCCACGACCACCGCCCCCGCCGTCACCATCCAGCAGCTCGGCGGCCGCATCGGCGCGGTCATCTCCGGTGTACGGCTCGGCGGCGACCTCGACCCGGAGACGGTCGCCGCCGTCCGGGCCGCGCTCCTCGCCCACAAGGTCGTCTTCTTCCGGGAGCAGGACCACCTGGACGAGGACAGCCACGAGGCGTTCGGCCGGCTGCTCGGCACGCCGGTCGCCCACCCGACCGTGCCGTCCGCCGACGGGCGGTATTCGCTGGGCATCGACTCCGACCACGGCGGCCGGGCCAACCAGTGGCACACCGACGTCACCTTCGTCCCCGCCTACCCGGCCTTCTCCATCCTGCGGGCCGTCGTGATCCCCCCGTACGGCGGCAACACCCTGTGGTCCAACACGGCCGCCGCCTACGCGGAGCTGCCCGAGCAGCTGCGCACCCTGGCGGACGGGCTGCGGGCCGTCCACTCCAACGACTACGACTACGCGGCGGTGCGGCCCAACGCCCTGCCGGAGGCGCTTCAGCAGTACCGCGAGGTGTTCACGTCGACCAAGTTCCTCACCGAGCACCCGGTGGTCCGCGTGCACCCCGAGACCGGCGAACGCGTCCTGCTGCTGGGCAACTTCGTGCAGCGGATCAGCGGGCTGAACGGGCGCGACTCGCGGGCCCTGGTCGAGCTGTTCCAGTCGCACATCGAGCGCCCGGAGAACACCGTGCGCTGGGACTGGCAGGTCGGCGACGTGGCGATCTGGGACAACCGCGCCACCCAGCACTACGGCGTGGACGACTCCGACACCCACGAGCGCAAGCTCCGCCGCGTCACCATCGACGGTGACGTCCCGGTCGGCGTCGACGGCCGCTCCTCCACCCTCATCACCCCCGAGGCCGTGCCGGACCCGTCCTTCGGCATCCCGTCCGGCGCCTCCACCACCGAGGCGACCGCTGCGTGAGCGAGCACTCCACGGCCCCGGAGGGCGGCGTCCCGGCGCCGCCCTCCGGGGCACGCCCGCAGGTGATCGTGGTCCTCACCGACCAGCAGCGCTGGGACACCGCCGGGGTGCACGGCAACCGGGCCGGTGTGACACCGGAGTTCGACCGCATCGCGCGCGAGGGCACCCTCTTCGAGCAGGCGGTCACCCCCAACCCGGTCTGCGCGCCCGCCCGTTCGTCGCTCCAGACCGGCCGCTACCCCACGGCCACCGGTGTCTTCCGCAACGGTCTGCCGCTCCCCGGGGACATCCCCACGCTCGCCGGTGAGTTCGCGGCCGCCGGATACGCCACCGGCTACATCGGGAAATGGCACCTGGCGGGCGAAGCGAACCCCGACGGGCCGGTGCCGGCCGGCCGCCGGGGCGGTTACGGCACGTGGCTGGCGTCCGACCGGCTGGAATTCACCTCGGACGCGTACCGCACGGTGGTGCACGACGAGGACGGCGCGCCGGTGCGGCTGCCCGGCTACCGCTCGGACGCGCTGATCGACGCGGCGATCCGGTTCGTCGCCGACCACCACGACCGGCCGTACCTCCTCTTCCTGTCGCTGCTGGAGCCGCACCACCAGAACCCCACCGACGACTACCCGGCCCCGGCGGGCTACCGGGAGCGTTACGAGGGTGCCTGGCTGCCGCCCGACCTGGCCGCACTCTCACCGGGGGCCGAGCAGGGCGGGGCGCACCGCCACCTCGCCGGGTACCTGGGCCAGATCAAACGGGTCGACGAGGGGGTGGGCCGGCTGCGCGACGCCCTGCGGAGCCTGGGCACCGAGGAGAACACGGTCCTGGCCTGGACGGCGGACCACGGCTCCCACTTCCGTACCCGCAACAGCGAGTACAAGCGCTCGGCCCACGAGGCATCGGTCCGGGTGCCGCTGGCGGCCACCGGACCCGGCTTCAGCGGCGGCGGGCTCGTCCGCCGGCCGGTCTCCACGGTGGACCTGATGCCGACCCTGCTCGCGGCGGCGGGCCTCCCGGTCCCGCCGGGCGTACAGGGGCGCTCCCTGCTGCCGCTGACCGGTGGGGGCCGCGATCCGGAACGGCCCGCTTCCGTGTTCGTCCAGATCAGCGAGGACCGGGTGGGGCGCGCGGTGCGCACCTCACGCTGGAAGTACGCCGTGGAGGCGCCGGACGCGGACGCCTGGAACGACCCGGGTGCGGACCACTACACGGAGACGGAGCTGTACGACCTGGCGGCCGACCCGTACGAGCTGGACAATCTCGTCTGCCTCGACTCGCACCGCGCGGTCGCCGACGAACTGCGCCGGGAACTCCTGGACTGGCTGGTACGGATCGAGGGCGCGAAGGCCTCCGTCGTACGGGCCTCGGCACGCCCGTCGGGGCAGCGCCGCGCGGAGTCCTTCCCGGCCGGAACGCCATGGGAGGGGGTCCGGTTCGGCCACAGCCCGCGCGGGTGACATCGCGGGGCGGGCGGGATGTCGCGCCCGCCCCTGGACTGGACTTGCCGGTCCATTTTTGCCTTCCTACGGTGGCCTGACTCACCGCGGCACACGGGTCGCGGTGACGGCTCACGGAGAGGCACACCCGATGCACGCGATCCGCATCACCGAGCACGGCGGCCCCGAGGTCATGGCCTGGACCGAACTCCCGGACCCCGTCCCCGCCCCCGGCGAGGCCCTGGTCCGCCTCGGCGCCGCCGGGGTGAACTTCATGGACGTGGGCGCCCGCAAGGTGGGCGGCCCGGGCTGGGCCGCGCCGACCGTGCTCGGCGCCGAGGGCATGGGGTACGTGACCGCGCTCGGCGAGGGCGTGGAGGATCTGGCCGTCGGCGACCGGGTGGCCTGGTTCTACCACCCGGGCAGCTACGCGGAGCTCCTGGCCGTCCCGGCGGACCGGTTGGTCAAGGTGCCCGACGAGGTGCCGGACGAGACGGCGGCCGCGGTGATGATGCAGGGGCTCACGGCGAACCACTTCACCACCGAGACGTACGCCGTCGGCCCCGGCGACACCGCCGTGGTGCACGCCGCCGCCGGTGGTGTGGGGCTCATGCTGACCCAGATGATCAAGGCGCGCGGCGGCCGGGTCATCGGCCTGGTGTCCCGCCCGGAGAAGGCGGCCATCGCCGAGGAGGCCGGTGCGGACCACGTCCTGGTGTCGTCCGGCGCCGGTTTCGAGGACCGGGTGCGCGAGCTGACGGACGGCGAGGGTGCCCATGTCGTGTACGACGGGGGCGGAACCTCGACGTTCCGGTCCTCGCAGCTGGCCCTGCGTCTGCACGGGGTGCACGCCTACTACGGCCCCTTTATGGGCGTACCGTCGCTCTCGGTGACCGATCTGCCGAGCAGCATCCTGCTGTCGTACCCGACCGTGCAGGACCACGTCCCCACCCGGGAGGCGCTGGTCGCCCGGACCGGGGAGGTCTTCGCGATGGTGCGGGCGGGGAAGGTGTCCCCGCGCATCGGCGGGCGGTACGCGCTCTCGGACGCGGCGCGGGCCCACAGCGATCTGGAGTCCCGCCGGACCACCGGGAAGCTGCTGCTGATTCCCTGAGCGCACGCACGGACCCGTTCATGACCGCGGAGAAGGAGAGACATCGTGCCGCTGACCGCCAAGGGCGCCGCGACCAAACAGCGCATCGTCGAAGGCGCCGCCACTGCGATCCGGCGGCACGGTGTGTTCACGCTGACGCTCGATGACGTCCTGGCGCTCACGTCGACCAGCAAGAGCCAGCTGTTCCACTACTTCCCCGGCGGGAAGGACGAGTTGATGCTGGCCGTCGCCCACCACGAGGCGGACCGGGTGATCGACGACCAGCAGCCGGAGCTGAGCGCCCTCACCTCGTGGCCGGCCTGGCTGAGCTGGCGCGACAAGGTCGTCGCCCGCTACCGCGAGCAGGGCCGGGAGTGTCCGCTCGACATCGCCGTCTCGCGGATCGGGCCGGCCTCGTCGGGCGCGCAGGCCGTCGCCACCGAACTGCTGCGACGCTGGCAGGACGCGCTGGCCGCCGGAATCCGGCACATGCAGTCGATCGGCGAGATCGACGCCGACCGGGACGCGGACCGCTCGGCGGCGGCCCTGCTGGCCGGGATCCAGGGCGGTGTGGTGATCCTGCTGTCCACCGGCGGCCTGGGACACCTGGAGGCGGCCCTGGACCAGGGCATCGCCGACCTGCGCCGACGGGCGCGCACCTGAATCGGAAGGCCGTGAACGGGGACGGCTGCTAAGCTCGACGGGCCGTTCAGCGTGTACGAGGAGACCAGACATGGCAGGCGACGACGACATCTCCGGGTGATCCCGGAGCTCCATAGCCGCAGCGGGCGCCCAGGGCGCCGCCGCAGTGGCCATGTCGTTGTTCCCTCAGACCATTTCTCCGGGGCCGTGGTGTCTGCCGTTCCCGGATTCACACGCGAGGTCCCCGTATGTCCGACGCATCCCTCATCTGCTCGAACCTCTCCTTCTCCTGGCCGGACGACACCCCCGTCTTCTCCGGCCTGTCCTTCAGCGTGGGCAGCGGCCGCACCGGTCTCGTCGCCCCCAACGGCTCCGGGAAGAGCACCCTGCTCAAGCTGCTCGCCGGTGAGCTGCGGCCGGGCGCCGGTTCCGTCACCGTCGACGGCACCCTCGGCTACCTCCCGCAGAGCCTCCCCCTGACCGGTGACCTGTCGGTCTCCGAGGTTCTGGGCGTCGAAGCGGTGATCCGCGCGCTGGACGCCGTGGAGTCCGGTGACGTGGACGAGAAACACTTCGCGGTCATCGGCGACGACTGGGACATCGAGGAGCGCACGCGCGCCCAGCTCGACCGGCTCGGCCTGGACGGCATCGCCCTGGACCGCAGCATCGGCACGCTCAGCGGAGGGCAGGTCGTCTCGCTCGGCCTCGCGGCCCAGCTGCTCAAGCGGCCGGACGTGCTGCTGCTCGACGAGCCGACGAACAACCTCGATCTCGACGCGCGGCTCCGCCTCTACGACACGCTGGAGTCGTGGAACGGGACGCTGCTGCTCGTCAGCCACGACCGCGCGCTCCTGGACCGCATGGACCGCATCGCCGAACTCGGTCCGTCGGAACTGCGGCTGTACGGCGGCAACTTCACGGCGTACGAGGAAGCCGTGCGAGCCGAGCAGGAGGTGGCGGAGAAGAACGTCCGCAACGCCGAACAGGAGTTGAAGCGGGAGAAGCGCGAGATGCAGCAGGCCCGCGAGCGGGCCGACCGGCGCGCGAGCAACGCGGCCCGCAACCTCAAGAACGCGGGCCTGCCCCGCATCTTCGCCGGGAACATGAAGCGCGGCGCCCAGGAGGCCGCCGGCAAGTCCGGCCAGACGCACGCCGCCCGGGTCGGCGAGGCACAGGCCCGCCTGGACGAGGCGGGGCGTGCGGTACGCGACGAGCAGCGCATCACGCTCGATCTGCCGGACACCGATGTGCCCGCCGGTCGCACCGTGCTGCTCGCCGAGGAGCTGCGGGTGCGCCTCGGCGGCCGGGAGCAGTTCTCCGGCGAGGGCGTCGGCCTGACGATCCGGGGCCCCGAGCGCATCGCGCTGACCGGGCCCAACGGCGCGGGCAAGAGCACCTTGCTGCGGCTGGTCAACGGGGACCTGGAGCCGGACGGCGGGTCGATCCGGCGGGCCGACGGGCGGATCGCCTACCTCTCGCAACGCCTCGACCTGCTCGACCTCGGACGCACGGTGGCCGAGAACTTCGCCGCGTACGCCCCGCACCGGGACGAGGCCGAGCGGATGAACCTGCTCGCGCGCTTCCTCTTCCGCGGCGACCGCGCCCATCTGCCGGTCGGCGTGCTGTCCGGCGGCGAGCGGCTGCGGGCCACCCTGGCCTGCGTCCTGTGCGCGGAACCGGCCCCGCAGCTGCTGCTCCTGGACGAGCCGACGAACAACCTGGACCTGGTGAGCGCCGGCCAGCTGGAGAGCGCGCTCGCCTCCTATCGGGGCGCCTTCGTGGTGGTCAGCCACGACGAACGGTTCCTGGAACGGATCGGAGTGAGCAGGTGGTTGCGGCTGGCGGACGGGGAGCTGCGGGAGACGGGGGCACCGGAAGCATGAGCAGCGCCCTCCACGCCCACGACCTGGTCCGCGTCCTCGGTACGAAGCGTGTCCTGGACGGGGTCTCGCTCACCGCGTCGCCCGGCGACCGCATCGGCCTCATCGGAGAGAACGGTGTCGGCAAGTCGACACTCCTGCGGCTGCTCGCCGGGGTGGACGAACCCGACGCCGGACAGGTCACCCGCCCCGCCGATGTGGGATTCCTGCACCAGGAGATGCCGTTCGACGCGGGCTCCACCCTCGCGGGCGTCCTGGACGACGCGCTGCGCGAGGCGCGGGCCGATCTCGCCGAACTGGACCGGCTCTCCGGTCTGCTCTCCCGTACGCCGGAGGACGCTCCGGAGTACGCGGAGCTCCTGGAGACGTACGGCGGACGGCTCGAACAGGCGGAGGAGCGGGAGGCTTGGGACGCCGACCGGCGCGCGGCCGTCGTGCTCGACGGTCTCGGGCTCGGCTCCCTGCCGCACGGCCGGACGATCCGCTCGCTCTCGGGCGGGCAGCGCGGCCGGCTGGCGCTCGCCGCGCTGCTGGTGCGGCGGCCGGCCGCCCTGCTCCTCGACGAACCGACCAATCATCTGGACGACGAGGCCGCCGCGTTCGTGGAGGAGCAGCTGCGCACGATGCCGGGGCCCGTGGTGGTCGCCGGCCACGACCGGGCGTTCCTGGACGCCGTCTGCACGGACCTCATCGACCTGGATCCGGCGGTCGACGGGCCCGTACGGTACGGCGGCGGGTACAGCGCGTACCTGGCGGAGAAGCGGGCGGAGCGGGCCCGGTGGGAGCGCCGGTACGCCGAGGAGCAGGAGGAGATCGGGGAGCTGCGCCGGTCGGCGGCGGTGACCGCGCGCCAGGTCGCGCCCGACCGGGGGCCCCGCGACAACGAGAAGATGGGGTATGGGGTGCGGGCGGGCCGGGTGCAGAGCCAGATCGCGCGCCGGGTCCGCAACGCGACCCGCCGCCTGGACGAGGCGGAGCGCGGCCAGGTCGCCGAACCGCCCAGTCCGCTGCGGTTCCGGTACCCCGAGCGGGCCCGGCCGTCCGAGCCGGGCACGCTGGTGTCCCTGCGCGGGGTGCGGTTCCCCGGCCGGCTGGCCATCGACGAGCTCGACGTCGAGGCGTCCGACCGGCTGCTGGTCACGGGCGGCAACGGCACGGGGAAGTCGACGCTGATCGCGGTGCTCGCGGGCCGGCCGGTGGCGTTCGGCGAGGTGGTCCGGCGGCCGGGTCTCACCGTCGGGGTGCTCGCGCAGGACAGCGTGTTCGCCCGGCCGGACCGGACCGTCGCCGACACCTATGTACGGGTGCTGGGCGCCGACCGGGCGGAGCTGGTGCCGTTGGTCTCGCTCGGGCTGCTGCGCGAGGCGGACCTGGGCAAGGAGGTGCGGCAGCTGTCGGCGGGCCAGCGGCGCAGGCTCGCGCTCGCGCTACTGATGGCCCGCCCGCCGGAGCTGCTGCTGCTCGACGAACCGACCAACCACCTCTCCCCCGCGCTGTGCGACGAGCTGGAGGAGGCGCTGGGGCCCGGGCCGGGCGCGGTCGTGGTCGCCAGCCACGACCGCTGGCTGCGGCGTCGTTGGCGGGGGCGCGAGGTGCGGCTGGGCGACTAGAGCGTTTCGGGAAACGCTCTAGGGGTGTCCGGCCGCCGCTCGCAGGACGCGGTCCGGGCGGATCGGCAGGTCGCGGTGGCGTACGCCCGTCGCGTGCCACACCGCGTTGGCGAGGGCGGCGGCGACGCCCACGATGCCGATCTCGCCGATGCCCTTGATGCCGACGGGGTCGCCGGGCACCGGGTCCTCCACCCAGTCCGCCTCGATGAGCGGCACATCGGCGTGCGAGGCGACGTGGTATCCGGCGAGGTCGGCGTTGACGTGGCCGCCGGTCGCCGCGTCGCGGACCGCCTCCTCGTGGAGCGCCATGGACAGGCCCCAGGTCATGCCGCCGATGAGCTGACTGCGGGCGGTGAGGGGGTTGACGATGGTGCCCGCCGCGAAGATGCCCAGCAGGCGGCGGGCCCGTACCTCGCCGGTGGTGACGTCGACGGCGACCTCGGCGAACTGGGCGCCGAACGAGTGCCGTTCCTGCTGCGGCAGGGCGGCGATGGCGTCGGCGGTGTCCGCGCGGGCGGTGATCCCCTCGGGCGGGATGCCGCCGCCCAGTGCCAGCCGTTCGCGGAGGTCGGCCGCCGCGAGGCGCACCGCCCAGCCCCAGGAGCGGGTGCCGGTGGAGCCGCCCGCGATCATCGCGTGGCCCAGGTCGCTGTCGCCGATGCGCACCTGCACCCGGTCCGGGTCCGCCCGGAGCGCTTCGGCGGCGACGAGCGTCATGGCGGTGCGGGCTCCGGTGCCGATGTCCGACGCGTTGACCCGTACGGTGAAGGTGCCGTCGGCCTCGGCGGTGACGGCGGCGGTGGAGCGGCCGACGCCCGAGGGGTAGGAGGCCGCGGCCGTCCCGGTCCCGATCAGCCAGCGGCCTTCGCGGCGCAGGCCGGGGCGCGGATCGCGGTCCGCCCAGCCGAACCGGCGGGCACCCTCCTCGAAGCAGGCGAGCAGGTTGCGGCTGCTGAAGGGCAGACCCGAGACCGGGCCGGTGACGGGTTCGTTACGCGCCCGCAGGGCGATGGGGTCCACGCCGCACTTCTCGGCGAGTTCGTCGAGGGCCGACTCGATGGCGAAGGAGCCGGGTGCCTCGCCGGGGGCGCGCATCCAGGTCGGCGTGGGCACGTCGAGCCGCAGGACCCGGTGCCGGGTGCGGTGCGCGTCGGCGTCGTACAGCACCCGGCCGAGCACGGCGCTCGTCTCGATGAACTCATGCACGCTGGACGTGAGGTTCAGCGCCTCGTGGTCGAAGGCGCACAGTCGGCCGTCGGAGTCGGCCGCGACCCTGACACGCTGGGCGGTGGGGCTGCGGTAACCGACGAGCGAGAACATCTGACGCCGGGTCATGACGACGCGTACGGGCCGCTGGAGGGTCGTGGTCGCCATGACGGCGGCGACCTGATGGACACTCAGGCCCTTCGATCCGAAGGCGCCGCCGATGTGTTCGGAGCGCACCCGCACCGAGGACGGGTCGAGCGAGAAGAGCTGGGCGAGTTCTCCGGCCACCCAGGAGCTGCCCTGGTTGGAGTCCGTGACGTCGAGCCGGCCGTCGTCCCAGCGGGCGGTCGCGGCGTGCGGCTCCATCGAGCAGTGGTGTTCCTCCGGCGTCGTGTACTCCGCGTCCACGACGAAGGCGGCCCCGTCGATCCGCGCCCGGAGGTCCCCCTTCTCCGTGTCGGCCCGCACCATCGGGGAGTCCTCGGGCCGGTAGGCGTCGGCGCGCCCGGCGCGGAACGCCACGTCGTGCGGTTCCTCCTCGTAGCCGACGACCAGCGCCTCGGCGGCCTCCCGGGCCTGTTCGGGGGTCTCGGCCACCACGAGGGCCACCGGCCAGCCCGCGAACGGCACCCGGTCGTTCTGGAAGAGCCCGACGACCGGGTTGGGGCGGCCCAGCATGCCCACGTAGCCGGTGTCGACGCGCGGGGCGTTCCCGTGGTGGAGGACGGTGAGCACGCCCGGCAGGGCGAGGACGGGCTCGTCCGCCACGGCGGTGATCCGGCCCCGGGCGATCGTGGAGAGGACCAGCCAGCCGTGGGCGAGCCGGGCGAAGGGGATCTCGCCCGCGTACCGGGCGGCGCCGGTGACCTTGTCGCGGCCCTCCACCCGGGCGCGGCCCGAGCCCGCGGCCCCGGTGGCGGTGGTGGTGCCGGTCGTCGTGGTCATCGGACGGCCTCCTCGGCGAGTCGGGTGAGCTCGGCGACGACGAGGTTGCGCATCAGCGTCACCTTGTAGCCGTTCTCGGGCAGCGGCCGGGCAGCGGCCAGTTCGGCGTCGGCCGCCGCGGCGAACGCGGTCTCGTCGGCCGGGCCGCCGGTCAGTGCCCGTTCGGCGGTGCGGGCCCGCCACGGCCGGGAGGCGACGGCCCCGAACGCGAGGCGGACGTCGCGCACGACGCCGTCGCGTACATCGAGGGCGGCGGCGAGCGAGCCGATCGCGAAGGCGTACGAGGCACGCTCGCGCACCTTGCGGTAGCGGGAGTGCGCGGCGGCCGGGGCGGGCGGCAGCGTGACGCCGGTGATCACGGCTCCGGCGGGCAGCGCGGTCTCGATGTGCGGGGTGTCGCCCACCGGAAGGTAGAACTCCTCGACCGGCAACTCGCCCGGTCCGTCGGCCGTTTCGTACGAGACGACCGCCTCGAACGCCGCGAGCGCGACCGCCATGTCGGAGGGGTGCGTGGCGACGCAGTGGTCCGAAGCGCCGAGGATGGCGTGGTTGCGGTGGTCGCCCGCGCGGGCGGGGCAGCCGGTGCCGGGGGCGCGTTTGTTGCAGGGTTTGGCGAGGTCGGCGAAGTAGCCGCAGCGGGTGCGCTGGAGGAGGTTGCCGCCGACGGTGGCCATGTTGCGGAGCTGCCCGGACGCTCCGGCGAGCAGCGCCTGGGAGAGGGCCGGATAGTGGCGCCGCACGTCGGGGTGGGCCGCCAGGTCGCTGTTGGTGACGGTGGCACCGATGCGCAGGCCGCCCTCGGGGCTGAACCGGACCTCGTCCAGGGGGAGTTCCCGTACGTCGATGAGGAGGCTGGGGCGCTCCACGCCCGCCTTCATCAGGTCGACCAGGTTGGTGCCGCCGCCGAGGAGCCGGGCGCCGGGGTCGGCGCCGAGGAGGGCCACCGCTCCGGCGACGTCATGGACCCGTTCGTAGCCGAACTCCCTCATGCGACGGTCTCCTTGGCCTGGTCGGCGGCGCGGGCGACCGCCTGCACGATCTGTGCGTACGCCCCGCAGCGGCAGAGGTTGCCGCTCATGCGCTCACGGATCTCGTCGGCGGTGAGCGCGGGCGCCCCGGCCCGCACGTCCTCGGTGACGGCGCTGGGCCATCCGGCGGCGTGCTCCTCGATGACCGCGAGGGCGGAGCAGATCTGGCCCGGGGTGCAGTAGCCGCACTGGTATCCGTCGAGGTCCAGGAACGCCTGCTGCACGGGGTGCAGGCGGTCGCCGTCCGCGACGCCCTCGATGGTGGTGATCTCGCGCCCCTCGGCCGCCACCGCGAGTTGGAGGCAGGCCACGGCCCTGCGGCCGTCGAGCAGCACCGTACAGGCGCCGCACTGGCCCTGGTCGCACCCCTTCTTGGTGCCGGTCAGGTCGAGCCGTTCGCGCAACGCGTCGAGGAGGGTGGTGCGGTGGTCGACGGTCAGCGTGTATTTTTCGCCGTTGACGCGCAGGGTGACGGTGCTGGACGTCGATGGGGCCATGATCAGCCTTCTTTCGCAGGTGCTTCGAGCGCTCCGCGCCCGGCGGCGAGCGGCCGGTGCGGGAGGCGGAGAGCGCGGCGTGCGGGTGGGGGGGCCGACGGAAGCCGGTCGGTCAAGTGGCCTGATCCGGCGCTGCGGTGGAGACAAGCGGACAGCTGTCCGCTTGGTTGTCGAACCTAACGGACGGCTGTCCGGCGAGCAAGGCCGTCCCCGGCCGCGGCTCGGGAGGGGGGAAGGGTGCGGGACGCGAGGAGCACGCCCACGCGCCCGGACGCGCAGCGCAACCGCGAACGCATCCTGGCGGTCGCGCTCGCCGAGCTGACCCGGGCCGCGGACACCCCGGTGAGCGTGATCGCGCGGAAGGCCGGGGTCGGCCAGGGCACGTTCTACCGGAACTTCCCGCACCGCGAGGCGCTGGTGCTTGAGGTGTACCGGTACGAGATGCGGCAGGTCGCCGACGCGGCGGCCCAGCTGCTCGCCGACCGCCCGGCCGACCGCGCCCTGCGCGAGTGGCTGGACCGCCTCGCCCGGTACGCCATGGCGAAGGCGGGCCTGGCGGACGCCCTGCGCGCGGCGACCAGCGGGCACGGCAGCCTGGCGCAGGTCGGCCACGGTCCGGTGACCGAGGCGATCGCGCTCCTGCTGGCGGCGAACGAGGCGGCGGGCACGCTGCGCCCCGGGGTGACCCCGGACGACTTCCTGCTCGCCATAGCGGGCCTGTGGCAACTGGATCCGCACAGCGACTGGCAGCCCCGCGCCGCCCGCCTCTTCGACCTGGTGGCGGACGGGCTGCGGGCGGGGGCGCCGAGTGTCGAACGCATGACCCGTCACCCGGATCAACGGCCCGCCGACTAGCCGATGTTGACGACGCGCGCCCACGGGGGCGGCGAGTCCGGTACGTAGTCGGGGTCGTCCTCGTCCCAGGAGCCACGGTCCGGCCGGTCGAAGAGGCCCACCACCGTCCGGCACGCGGGCCGGTCCGAGGGCCACGGGGTCTGGCCGTCGGTCAGGGCCACGACGACGTCGGGCCGGGGGTGCGTGCGCAGTGCCTTGGCGAAGCCCGTGCGCAGATCGGTTCCGCCGCCGCCCACGAGCGGGATGCCCTCCGCGCGGCACAGCGGGTGCACGACCCGGGCGGCCGCGTCGCAGGACAGGACCTGGACCAGGTCCCGGCGGCCGCCCACGGCACGGGTGATCGCGGACACCTCCAGGAGCGCGCTGCCCAGCTCGGCGTCGCTGACCGACCCCGAGGTGTCGATGACCACGGACACGCGCGGTGGTCTGCGGCGCAGGCTCGGCAGGACCACCCCGGGCAGCCCGGCCGAGCGCCGCGAGGGACGCCCGTACGAGTAGTCGTCGCCCGCGCCGTGGCCGGACACGGCCGACCGGACGGCGGCTCCCAGCAGGTCGCGCCAGGCCTGGGGCGGGTGGAACGCCTCCTCCGCCCACCGTTTCCACGCTTTCGGCGCATGGCCCGGGCGGCCGGTGATGCCCTGGGCGACCCGGAAGCGCACCGCGTCGCGCTCCTGCTCGCTGAGCCCGTGCGCGCCGTCGGGTCCGAGGTCCCACTCCCGGTCGAGCCCGTCGGAGCCGCTGCCGCAGTCCAGCCAGGCGAAGTCCTGCGTACGGGACCCGAGCCGGAACAGGCGCAGGTACTCCTCCATCAGCTTTCCCTCGGGGAGCCCCAGCGTCCCGGGCCACACGGCTCCCTCGGGAGCCACCAACCCGTCCCCGTACACGTCGTCGTTGATCTCGCAGTCGGCCGCGATGTTCATCCGCAACCGCTCCCCGGGCCCGGTCAGCCCCTCCTGGCGCGCGAACCGGTCGCCGCGCCCGTGGTGGTCGCGCAGCAGGTGCGACACCTCGTGCACCCACACCCCGGCGAGCTCCTCCACCGGTGTGCGGTCCACGAACCACGGCGACACGTAGCACCGCCAGTAGCGGTCGACGGCCATCGTCGGGACGCGCCGCGACTCGACCACATGGAGCGCGAACAGCGCCGTCGCCAGGAACGGGCGGGCCCTGACGGCCTGCAACCGGGCCGCGAAGAGCTTGTCGCGGTCCAGCTCGCCCCCGGTCACCGGCCGCCCTTCGTCGCCACGGCGGCCCGGGCCGCCGCGTCCTCGGCGCGGCGTGACACCGACACGACTCCCGCCAGCGCCTCGATCGACGGGGGCACGTCCCACTCCTCCCGCCTGAGCGCGGCGAGGGTCGTCGCCGGGACGACGACCAGATCCGGCGCCCCGGTCTCGACCGCGCGCACCAGCAGCGTCCAGGCGGCGTCCCAGCGCGACCGGTCGAGGCGATTGCGCACCGCGGCGACCACCCCGTCGAGCACGGCCTGCCGCAGGTCCCCCCGCTCGGGCAGCACGGCGGCCGCCGGGTCGGCCAGGAGCGTTTCCGGGTCCGGGAGGTCCAAGCGGTCGACGGCCGCGAGGAGTTCGAGTCCCGGACCGTCTCCGACCGTGCCCCTGACGAGCAGGGAGAGCACCTCGCGGGAGACTCCGGCGGCGGTGGCGAAGGCGATCAGGGTGAGGGTCATGTCCCAGCTCCGGGGCGACGGCCAGGGGCCGCCCCTGCGGGTCTCGCCGCTGGGCAGCCGGTGGACGAGCGCGGGCCGGGCCGCGAGCAGTCCGCACACCGCGCGACGGGCGAAGTCGACGGCCTCGCCAAGGCGTTCGGGCCTGAGCCGGGGCAGGGTCGCCCGGGGCCAGGTCCCGCCGAGACCGCGCACGACGACGTCCTGGTCGTGGGTCCACTGGAGATGGACGAACCGGTTGGCGAGCGGCGGGCTCAGCTCCCAGCCGTCGGCCGCCGACGAACGCGGGTTGGCGGCGGCCACGATCCGTACACCGGGCGGCAGTTGGAGCGCACCGACACGCCGTTCGAGTACGAGGCGGAGGAGGGCGGCCTGCACGGCGGGCGGGGCCGTGGACAGTTCGTCCAGGAAGAGCAGTCCGTGCCCGGCCCGGACCAGGCGCACGGCCCAGTCCGGCGGCGCCATGGGGACACCCTGTTCCGCCGGGTCGTCACCGACGACGGGCAGCCCGGAGAAGTCGGACGGCTCGTGCACGCTGGCGATGACCGTGGTGAGGGGCAGCCCGAGGTCGTCGGCGAGCTGGGTGAGGGCGGCGGTCTTGCCGATGCCCGGCTCGCCCCACAGAAGCACGGGTAGGTCGGCGGCGACGGCCAGCGTCAGGGCCTCCAGCTGGGTGTCCGGGCGCGCCTCGGTCGTCGTGTCGCGCAGCAGGGTGGTCAGCGCCCCGGCGATGTCGAGCTGGGAGGCCGTGGGCAGGGCGGAAAGAGTGCTTACGGGCATGTGTCATCACCTTGTGAGTCGTGGTGGACCGGTGCGGGATGCGGGATGGGGGGGTGCGGGCGCACCCGTCAGCGCGCCCCCGCCCGGCGCGGGCGCGTGCGGCGTGCGGGGGCGGGCGGGGTAACGGGGTGGCAGGTGCTCGGGCCGGGTTCGATGAGGTCGGCCCGGTACAGCCCGTAGGTGATCCGGCGGAGCGCCGCCGTCTCCAGTTCGTCGCGGAGCGGGCCGTCCCGGAGTTGTGCGCCGGGGCCGAGGAGACCTTCCACGACGGCGAGCGCGCCCGCGATGTCGCCGTGGTCCAGCCGTTCCCGTACCCCGGCGAGGCAGTCCGGACGGCGGTGGGCCTCATCGATGGCCCTGAGGCACGGCAGCGGGGCCCCGGTCAGGGCGACCAGCAGCTCCTCGCGCCGGATCTCGGCCGGGTCGTGGTCCAGGGCGGACAGCACCCCGTCGACCAGGCCGATCCGGTGCGGGGCGCCCCGGCAGTCCACGACGCGCGGGTGCCCGGCGCCTGACGGGGCCGGTGGCGGACCGGCCGGTGCGTGCCCGGGGGCGAGCGCGGCGGCGACGAGCGGGTGCAGCCGGTCGGCCTCGATCGCGCCGGAGCGCAGGAGTTCGAGGTCGGGCAGCGCCCAGGTGGCCGCGTCGGGCAGCACCAGCGGGCTGCGGGCGGCGGCCGTCCGGGCGTCCGCGAGCCGCAGACGGCCTTCCGCGGTCGCGTGCAGCAGCAGTCGGTGCCGCCCGCCCAGCCGCACGGTGACGGAGCCCGAGGTACGGCCCTCGGCGTCGAGCAGCAGCGCGGCCTCCGCCGCCCAGCGGCCCACGGCACAGCGTCGCCCCGGCGGAAGCCGAAGGCCCGAGTCGTCGTCGCCTTCGGAGCCTCCGGAACGTATGTGCAGGTCACCGGCGCTGCGCGCGTCCCACAGATGGCGGTGCAGATCGAGCCGGAACCGTCGGCTGGGGTAGGGGTGCGGATGCAGGCGTACGGTCCCGGAGCCCGTGCCGTCCCACAGGCCGAGGCTGATCCGCTGCCCGGCATCCGCCCACGCCGGGGGTGTCCTGGCCACCAGGTGCACGGTGGCCGGGGCACGCGCGGTTCCGGGACGCGGCTCGGAGTCGTACCGCGCGAGCGCGATCGTCAGCCCGGGGCGCAGCAGGCCGCGCGGGGCGATCCTCGGCATGTGCCAGCGCAGCAGGTCCGGTGCCAGGTGGCGCAGGTCGGCGCGTACGCGGGCGGCGAGTTCCCGCCCGTACGTGCGGGCCAGGGCCCGGGGCGTGAAGTCGACGTCGATTCCGGCGGCGGCGCACGCACCGGCCCAGTCGCCGGTACGACGCCGGGCGGTGGCGGTTTCGATCATGGAGGGCGGCACGGCGAACTCGCGCACGCGCAGCCAGAAGGACAGGAAGGGATCCTCGTCGGGCCGGTGAGTGGTCATCAGCACTCACCTTGCGCGGACGGGGCCCCCAATCTTTGGAGAGAGTGAGTCGTCATCGCGGCACAGCGTAGCTTCCGCAGGCGGGTCGCGCAGCCCTTATTCGGTCAGGCCCGCCGCCAGTACGGCACCCAGCTCCCAGCACGCCTCGGTGTCGGCCCTGCCCGGCTCGCCCGTCACCTTCACGGCCTCCGCCGCCCGTCGCCAGCCGAGGCCGGTGGTGATCGTCTCGATGCCGCGCACGGCGCCCGTGACGTCGTTGCCGCCGTGCACGTAGTAGCCGAAGGGGCGGCCCTGCGTGGTGTCGAGGCACGGGTAGTAGATCTGGTCGAAGAAGTGCTTGAGCGCCCCGGACATGTAGCCGAGGTTCGCCGGGGTGCCGAGGAGCAGCCCGTCCGCTTCGAGGACGTCGGACGCCGTCGCGGCGAGCGCGGCGCGCCGTACGACGCGTACGCCCTCGATCCCGTCCGTCGTCGCTCCGGAGACGACTGCCTCGAAGAGGGCCTGGCAGTTCGGCGAGGGCGTGTGATGCACGATCAGGAGAGTGGGCACAGCACCGAACCCTGCCGTCCCCCTCCCTCCGTCGCAAGCCGGGCGCGCGTGGTGCGCGGTGGTGTCAGGAGCGGTGGCCGAAGAACTCGACCTCGGCGACCGCCACCCGGCGCCCCTTGCCGGTGCCGTACGCGGAGTCGACCGTGAGCCGGATCCGGACGGTCTGCGAGCCCCGTACGTCGAACGTCTGCTGGCCCGCCTGATCGGCGAGCCGGATCGTCTTCGTGCTCTTGGTGCCGTCCTCCGCGGTCAGTTCGGCGATGAGCCTGGACGGCCGGGCCTGCGTCAGATACTCGTCCGTGCGCGTCGAGGTGCCGGGGAACACCACCATCTTCCGCAGCCGGACCGGCGCGTCGAAGGTGCACTCCAGGAACTCCCCCGCCCCGGCGCCGGTGGCCTTGGGCGCCCAGTACCGGTTGTTGAAGCCGTCCACGGCGGCGGCCGCGGCATGCCCGGGCGCCGCGCTCGACGCGTGGCACGCGGAGGGCGGCATCGACTCCGGCGCGCCGGTCTCCTCCTTGGCGAGGCCCAGCAGCCCGGACAGGTGCGGCAGCGCGAACCAGACCCCGGCCAGGACGAGGAGCAGCGCGAGGGGAATCCCGAGCCTCGGCCCCCGTCGGCGGCGTCGCGGACGCGCCCCGGCCTCGTGGCCCCGCGCCGGACCCCGGCGGAAGAGGCGGCGCCACCAGGGCGGGCGTGCCTCGGGTGCGGGTCCGGGGTCCAGGACCAGGGCACACCGGACGCACAGGGTGCGGTCGGGTGCGTTCTCGGTGCCGCAGCCGGGGCACCGGACGGGTGCCCCGACCGGTGCGGCGGGCGGCTCGGGCGCGGACGCGTCGGGCGTCCAGGCCGCGGGGCCGGGCGGCACGTCCGGCCGGTCGCCGGGGCGGCGGGGTGCGGCGCCGGACGGCGTACGGGGTGACGGGCCCGGGCGGTCCGGGTCCTGTGCGCGGAACGCGGGGTTCGGCGGGCGTTGCGGCGGGATGGCGGGGAGGGGGTTCACCGCGCGGGGTGGGGGCGGGGTTACGGGGGTCTGGGGCGCCGGAACGGGGGGCTCGGGGGCCGGGGGCGCGGTGCCCTGGCGCGGCTCCGGGGTCACGGGCGGTGGCGGGACGGGCACCGGCGGGGTCGTCACCGGTGGGCCGGGCGCGGGCCCGTCCCCCTCCTCCCACGCCAGAAACGCCTCGCACGACACGCAGAACTCGCGCCCCGGTTCGTTCCTCGTCCCGCACGACTCGCAGATCACCGCGTCGCACCCCCCGCGCCCCCGTCCGAGGGCAGGATCTCCAGCGTGAAGCCCACGTGGGCCGGCACCTCCGTGCCGATGAGTTCTTCCAGCCGGGCCCGGTCGACGGGCCGTTCGCGGCCCTCCCGGACCCGGATCGTCACCCAGGGGCGCGGCGCGCCCGGAAGCCTGGTGCCGGGTCCGGTGGACCAGGCGGTGCCGCCGCTCTCCGTGACCTCCGGCTCCGCGCCGGTCGCCAGGCGCACCGCCTCGGCGAGGCCGCCCGCCGTCCCGCGCCGGGCGTGCCGGGCCACCGCGCCGCGTACCGTCTCCCGGCGCCGCTCGACCGGCCCGTCCTCGGGGGACTCCGCCGCCACCCACTGCGCCAGCCAGGCCAGGAAGTCGTCGGGTGCGCTGCGCGGGTCCAGGTGGGCGGGAAGGTTGTCGATGGTGAGCAGGACCGGGGCGAGGACGTCGTCCAGTGCGGTGAGGAAGCGGCGGAGGAAGTCCTGCTCCAGGTAGACGGCGGGGAGCTGGTCGGTGAGGGGGTGCGGGGTGGGGAGTCCGGGGACGCCGGTGCGCATGGGTCAGGCTCCCCTCACGCGGAGCTGGTGCTCGTAGCTGAAGACCAGCGCGTGCCGGTCGAGCGGGATCTTGGCGGTGGCGTCGGTGCGCTCGCCGGTCACCGGGTCGGCGCGGAAGAGGCGTACGTCCTCCACCAGGTCCACGCCCGGCACCCGCTGGAGCACCGCGAACGCCTCCCCGGACTGGACCGGGCGCCCGAACGGCCAGCCCTGTCCGGCCGGTCCTCCGGTCAGGGCGTTGAAGTACCCGTACAGCGCGGCGAGTGCCGCGTCCCGTACGCGGTCGCGGTCCGCGCCGGGCTCGGCCTGGACCGAGGCGACGACGGTGACGCCCTGGTAGAACGGCGGTTCCACGACGAGGCGGGCGCCGATCGGGCGGCGCTCGTCCAGGTGCCCGGCGATGAGGCGCAGGGTCTGGGCGGGCGGGATCAGCTCGTCGAACTCGATGCGGCCCTGGTCGTCGCTGCGCCCGGCCGGGACGACGAGGAGCCGTACGCCCTGCGCGGTGGCGTCGCTCTCGTCGCCGTCGGCCCCGGCCCTGATGCAGTGGACGCGGGCGGCGTCCGGGGCGACCTCGCGGGCGAGGAGTTCGTAGTCGTGCGGGACGACGGCCCGGTGCAGGGTGCGCAGGGTCATCGGGCCGCGCACCCGGGCGCTGTCGACGCTCTCCCCGTCGACCCCGCCGAGCGCGGGTTTGCGGTTCTCCACGCGGGCCACGTACGGGATGGCGCTGCGGAGGATCCTCAGGGTGGACCGGGCGACGTTGCCGCGCAGCCCGCCGCCGGTGCGGTACGCGCGCACGCGCACCGTGGCGCCCTTGGCGGGGACGGCCCCGTAGTAGCGGATGGAGCCGTCCCGTTCGCGCACGGCGGGGCCGAACTCGACGCGGCCGGAGTTCGGGTCGAGGGTGATGTGCCGGTCCTCGGGGCCGGAGTGCGCGAAGTCGTCCACCCTGGTCCAGCGGGTGTACTCCGGCTCGGGGCCGCTCGCCGGGTCCGCGACCTCGACCACGAAGTCCCCCGGCACGACGGGCGAGCGGGCCAGGGTGAACGCCTGGCCGGGTACGCCCTCCGCCGCGCCGAGCACCTCGTCGGTGATCGTCTCGGCGTGCTCGGCCGCGACGGTGGCGCCGATGGTGAAGGCGGTGACCGACCGGACCACGGGCGGCGCGAGGTAGGTCGGGCGGCCGGGCTCGGCCTCGATCAGCCGGCAGCGCAGCCAGCCACCGGTGCGCCGGACGACGGCGGCCGGGGTGTGGGTTCTCGGCAGGTGCAGGATGAGTTCGCCGGACCGGTTGAAGCCGCCGGTGTCGTCCTTCTCGACCTCGCAGGCCGCCCAGGTGGTGCCGTCCCAGGCCTCCCAGACCAGGGGCGGGTGCAGCGGGTCCACGCCGACGCCCTCGACGCGGCAGTCGAGCCGCAGGACGACGACCCCGGCGGGCACGGCGGCCGACAGTCCCACGTAGAGGCAGTCCCCGGGGGCGGGCGTCGCGCCGAAGCAGGCCACGTCGCGCCCGATGGCGAGCTGTTCGGTGCGGTCGGTCACCTCCTCGGCGGCCGGCCAGGTCGCGAGGTGGGCGAACGAGCAGGGCACGACGGTCAGTTCGGACGAGGTCGTGAAGACGACCGCCTCCTCCGTCTCCGTGCGGACGGTGGCGACCTCGGTCCCGGCGCGCACCACGACGGGGTCGGGGCGGGGCGCGGACAGCCGGAAGGTCACGTCGGTGCGCGCGGCCGTCGGCGGGTGGAGCCGTACGCCGATCAGGTCGAGGAAGGTGAGGTAGCTCTTCTCCGGCACCCGGTTCACCCGGTAGACGAGCTGGTCGACCATCGTCGCGAAGGCCTCGATGAGCGTGACTCCCGGGTCCGACACGTTGTGGTCGGTCCACTCCGGGCAGCGCTGCTGGACCAGGCGTTTGGCCTCGTCCACCAGGCCCTGGAAGCGGCGGTCGTCCAGATGGGGACTGGGCAGCGTCACGCGCCGGCCTCCTCGTCGTCGGGGTTCGTCTCCGGTCCGTGCTGGGGGATCACGTAGAACGGGAAGACGAGGTTGCGCGGGTCGTTGGAGCCGCGCACGGTGTAGCCGATGTCGATGTACAGCACCCCGCTGTCCGCCGCGTCGAACCGGACGGTGACGTCGGCGACCTCGATGCGCGGTTCCCAGCGTTCCAGGGCGAGGCGCACCTCGTACGCGAGCTGCCCGGCCGTTCCCGCGTCGGCGGGGGCGAACACGTAGTCGTTGACGGCGCAGCCGAATTCGGGCCGCATCGGGCGTTCGCCGGGCGAGGTCGCCAGGATCAGCCGGATGGACTCCTCCAGTTCGCGTTCGCCGCGCACCAGCGCGATGGACCCGGTGGCGTCCGTACGCGGCGGAAAGGCCCACCCGGCCCCGATGAACTGTTCTCCCATGTCCGTTCAGCCTCCGATCAGCACCGTGGCGCAGCCCGAGAGGATCGGCGCCCCGCATCCGCTCAGGTCACCGACGCGGGCGGCCGGTCTGCCGCCGATGAACACGCTCCGGCTGCCCGGGGGCGCGATCGGGGACGGCGGGTGGCCGAACGGCGAGGCGCACTGGTGGAGGGTGCCGACCGTGGCCGCGGGTCTGCCGCCGATCAGCACCGTGACCACCCCGGGCGGTCCGACCGTGCCGGGGTGACCCGTGGGGTCGCCGACCCGGGCGGCTGCTGCTGACGGCATGCGGTGCGCTCCTGTTCGCCGTGAATGTGGTGGTACGTCAGTTGAGCTGGATCATCGGTGCGTTGACGGAGACCGAGCCGCCGCTCTTCAGGTCCGTGCGCCTGCTGCCGTCGACCGTGACCTGTCCGCCGTGCACCTCCACCGCGCCGTCCGTGGAGAGGGCCACCTTGCCGGTGCCGCCGTTCAGGGCGACTCCGTTGCGGGAGGTGAGGGTGACGCTCTCGCCGGTGAGGGTCAGTTCCCCGCGTCCGGCGTCCAGGGACACCCCCTTGGCGGCCCTGACGGAGACCTGTTCCCTGGCCTCGATGGTGACGCTGCCGTCGCTGTTGATGACAACGGCGGTGCCCCGGCGGTCCAGGTCGATGGTCAGCTTCCCGTCGCCGGTGCGCAGCCGTACGCCTTGCGGGCCGTTGGCGGCGTCCAGGAGTTCCAACTGGTTACCGCTCTTGGACGCGAAGGCGCGGCGGTTCACGGCGCCGGTGGTGGGGTCGACCAGGTCGCCGCCGCCCGCGTCGGAGGCGCCGGGGGTGCCCGGAGCGCCGGACGCGCCCGAGGTTCCGCCGCCCCCTCCTCCCCCGCCGGGCCGGTCCTTGCCGTTGTACAGACCGGCCAGCACGTACGGCCGGTCCAGGTGCCCCTGCTCGAAGCCGACCAGCACCTCGTCGCCGACCTCCGGGATGAAGGCCTCGCCGCCGCCCGTTCCGCCGGACTGCGCGGTGCGCGCCCAGTCGCTCGCGTACTCCTCCGACAGCCACGGGAAGCGCACCTTCACCCGGCCCGAGCCCTCCGGGTCCTGGGTGTCCGTGACCGTCCCGCTGACCAGGCCCGCCCAGCGCGGGCCGCTCCCGGAGGCGCCGGAGGCTCCGGTGAGTCCGAACAGCGAGCGTTCCTGCTGACCGGACACGGTGATCCAGGTCTCGTATCCGCGTACGGCGTCGAAGACGTGGCGCGAGGAGGTGACGGTGTAGCGGCCCTCGAAGGGCGCGCCGACCGCGTTGAGCGCGACCGCGCTGCCCGCGGTGACCTCGGGGTTGCCCCGGATCACCGCTTCCAGCTCCGCGAAGGAGCCCGCGATGCGCTCGGCCAGCGCCTTCGCCGCCTGGTCCACCTGTGCCTGGGTGCCGTACGCCGCGTCGGTGACGACGAACCGGGCCTCGCCGAAGGGCGCGGTGACCTCGGCCGCCGTGACGCCGAGGTCCAGCGTGGCCGACTTCCCGGCGGGCGACCGGCCGACCAGCGGTTCCTTGGCGCCGATGTCCCAGCCGCGCACCTCCACCTCGGAGACCTGTTCGGCGGCCGAGACCCCGGCGCGGCAGCGCAGCAGGTTGCTGCCGAGCTCGAGGACGAGCGGGTCCCGGTCGGCGCGCGCGGAGCTGTCCGGTGCCCCGCTCGCCTCGGCGGGCCGGGTGATGTGCAGCTGCCCGTCGCGTACGTATGCCTGGGCGCCCGCCTCCTCGGCGAGGCCGCGTACGAACTCCCAGTCCGTGACGTTGGGCTGGGCGATGTGCTCGATGACCGGTCCGGCGATGTCCACGGTGCCGGGTTTGAGTCCGGCGCGCTGGGCGACCTGGCCGCAGATGTCGGACAGGGTCATGTTCTGGTAGCTGGCGACGCGGCGGCCCCGCAGCAGCCGGTGCGAGGCGTCGAGCCCCCGGACCACGGTGAAGGTGCCGGTCTCGTCCAGCTCGATCTCCAGGGCGGTGACCGCGCCTTCGAGGAGCGGTTTCGGGGCGGTTCCGCCACCGGCCCGGGCGAGGAGCCGGGCCTCGCTGCCGATCTTCAGGCCCGTCTGTTCGAGCAGGACGCGGTCCGGGTCGCGGAACCGGAGCAGGAAGAGATCGGGGAGCGTACGGCTGTCGTCCACATAGCCCTCGACCAGGGTGTTGAGGAACTTCGCGGGCAGCGGGCGGCCGTCGAACTCCACCACCAGCGCGCTCGAGACCCCGGGGCGGGTCATCGCCCCGCCCCCCGGCCACCGTTGTCGTCCAGGCGGCTCAGCTCGTCCAGCGCGGGCAGCAGCAACTGGGTGCCCGGGGCGAGCCTGATCGGGTCGTCGATGCCGTTGGCCTCGGCGATGACCCGCCAGGCGCCCGCGTCGCCGTACTCCCGGTGGGCCAGCGACGGCAGCGAGTCCCCCGAGGCGACCCGGTGCACCCGCCGGGCGGCCAGCGCCCCGGAGGTGGGGTTCTGGCCCGGCGTCTCCCCGCTGATCTCCTCCATCGTCACCTGGCACACGGCCCGGATCGGCACGCCCGAAGTGGTGAACAGCGTGTATTTGGCGGCGACTTGGCTCACGTAACCGGGGAAGCCGGTCAGTCCGCCCCAGTGGAACACCACCCAGGGCGGCGAGGAACGCTGCTGCTGCCGGGTCTCGTTGGTCGGTACGCAGCACGCGAACAGCTGCTCCACCGCCGTCACGACCCGGGTGTCCTGGGTGTCGCCCGCGTCGAAGAACATCTCGACGGTCAGCTTGCTGGGCTGCGAACCCTGGTATTCCGGCGGCCCGGAGCTCTTCGCGCCCTTGGCCGGGGTGCGCTTCCAGGAGGCGGCCTTCGTCAGGCTCAGCTCCTTGGGGTTGAACTGGAAGTCGATCCGCCCGCACGGCCCGCCCGGGGTCAGCCCGCCCCCGGTCGGCGGGGTGCGCAGCTCCAAGTAGGCGTGCTCCAGCTTGGGCCTGGCGGAGCCGCCCTTCGCGGCGGACGCCACCCCGGACGTCCCGGCGGCGCTGAAGGCGATGGGTCCCGCGCTCACGCCGCTCAGCCCTCCA
The DNA here is from genome assembly GCF_001905735.1 of Streptomyces sp. CB01249. Taxonomy (GTDB): domain Bacteria; phylum Actinomycetota; class Actinomycetes; order Streptomycetales; family Streptomycetaceae; genus Streptomyces. Next base: position 1,499,966 of record NZ_LISW01000001.1, on the reverse strand, counting down.
TCACATAGCCGTGGTGGGCGATCTCGATGGTCTCCATCGCGACCTTGGGCGACTCCGGGGTGAACGACGGCCCGGTCCAGCGCACCGGCACGACTTCGAGCAGCCCCCACTGGGCGACCTTGCGGCCGTCGCCGGTCCGCGCCTCGATGTGCGCGGTCTTGCGGCTGAACCCGGTCGTCATGGTGGCGAACCAGCGCGCCACCTTCTCCGTCTCCCGGGTGAGCGGACGCGACAGCTTCACGTTGGAGTACTTCAGCCGGGTCGGCAGCTGCCACACATGCCCGTTGTTGCCGCCCTCCTCGCGGGTCTCCAGGACGACCTCGCAGCCCAGCCCGTCACAGGTGTTGAACGACCCGAGCTCGATGTCATCGATCGTCACGACGAAGCAGACGCTGACTGCGGGGTCGTCGTCCGGGGCGTTGGCCATGCGCGTGCCTCTCGATCAGTGACGGGTGTTGATGAGGGAGCCGGAGCGCTCGCGTTCGAGCCGCAGGTCGGCCTTCAGCAGCCTGCTGAGGGGCGTGTAGAGCGCCCGGACGAGTTCGTCGGTGACGGGTGGCGTCTGCGGACTCCCGTCGGGGCTCGTGGAGGTGGTCGTCGCCGCCGGATGTTCCGCGGTGGGCGGCTCGGGGCCGGGTCCGGGCTCCGGATCGGGTTCCGGCTCCGGCTCCGGACCGGGTTCCGGCAGGGGCGGCGGCGGGGGCTCCTCGGTGGTCTCGGAGTCCCGCTGGACGACCGGCCGCGAGGTGCCGTCGCGGGGTGCGGACGGGAAGACGAAGCTCCCGTCCGCCATGCGCTGTGCCACCCCGGCCGCCACGGCGACCGCCCCGGCGTTCCGCACGGATGCGGGCACGCGCGGGCCCCGGCCGGGTGCGGGCGGCGAGGCGGTCTGCCGCTGTACGGGGGTGACCGCGCGCTGCAACGGGGCCGCCGGGGCGGCCATCGCTCCGGTGGCTCTCGGCGCTTCCGGTGCTCTCGGCGCTTTCAGCCCGATGCCCGCGCCCGGGTCGGTCGCGGTCCAGCGGACGGCCACGGCGGGCGGCGGATCCGGGGGCGCGGGGACGAAGGGGGACGGCGCGGATGCGCTGCCCGCGTCGTCGGCTACTTCCGCCGCACGCTGGACGGCCCGGGGGGCGCCGGGCGCGTCGGCCGTACGGAGAGTCAGGGGCCGGTCCCCGAGCAGGGGCGCGGTGGGGCGGTCGGGGGACACGGGCGGCGGGGCAGTCGTCCGCTGCACTGGCACGGCGGGCTCCTGGCGGTCCGGCGCCGACTCGGGCACGTGCGCGCCGTCCTCCGCCTTCAGCGGGGCGTCGCCCAGGAGCGGTGCCACGGTCTCCGTCCCGGTGAAGGCGTCCGGGGTGGTGGTCTCGCCCGGGGTGGGCACCGGGTCGACCGCGTGGACGGGGTCCGGCGGCCGGGCGCTGCCGCCCTGCACCTGGGGCGGCGACGGCGGGACCGCCTTGCGCTGGGCCGTGGGCGGCAGGCCGGGGAGCGGTGCGCCGAGGCCGCCGGTGCGCCGAGGCGCGGGCAGGGGTGGTGCGTCGTCGGAGGTGCGCTGCACGGGCGGAGCACCCCGCGCCGGGGGGTCGGGCTCGACGGCGCCCCTCTGAGGCAGCGGACCCTCAATGTGCTCATCAGGGGGCACGAGGGGCTGCTCACCGACCAGTTGGCGTACCGGAAGGCCCGCTGCCAATACGGCGGCGGGTCCGGCCGACGTCAGGCTCGGCAGGCTGTCCCCATACGCCCGCTGTACGGCCACCGTCCACGCTCCACGCCGCGCGGACATCGGCATCTCGACGGCCCGCTGGACCGGTGGGGGCGGGCTTCCCGGAGCGGCGTCGACCACACCGCGTACCAGACCGGCGGGAGCCTCCGGGCTGACCAGATGCCCCAGAGGCGTCCCCATCGAGGCATTCTGACGTGTCGTCAATTCTGCCTCGAAACCAGCTGGGTTGATCACCAGATCCTGGCCCGTGACGGACCGCTGGACGGGTGCCAGTCGGCTCACGTCCACCCGGTCGGACCGATCCGGTCCAGGGCGCTCCCGGGACGGGGCGGCATCGGCGGAACGGCCCCCGCGCAGCCAGGACATCAGCCCCATGGTCCTCGTCCTCCTCCGTGCTCCTGGCTACTGCCCGTTGAGGCGGGCGACCTGCGCGACGAACTTCAGGCGTTCCGGGTGCTCCAGGTCCAGCAGGTCGTCCAGCGGCCAGTGGAAGTGGTAGGCGAGGTACGCGACCTCCTCGTAGAGCAGGTCGGCCGCGTACGTCACGATTCCCCCAGGCGACCGCCGGCGAGATCCACCGCGAACTCCTCGTCGCAGGACGGACAGGTGACGGCCGCGCGGGTGTGCCCCTCAGCGTTGATCCGGCGGTAGAAGTCCTGCAGGAACGCGAGATCCGACGCGAACAGGTCCTCGATGACGCCCGGATGGATGTCCTCGACCGTCCCGATCCGGGTCACCACCCGGGAGATCAGCACGACCGAGAGGTACGCGGAGTTCTCCCGGACCCGGTCGTCGCGCAGGGGCACCAACTCGTCCCGGGCGGTCGCCAGCCGCATCACCCCGCTGCGGTGCACGGTGCCCGACTCGTCCACGTAGCCGCGCGGCAGCTCGAAGGTGAACTCGGTCCGCAACGGTTCGGAGCGGCCCGGGCCCGCGTCCCGTTCCGGAGGCGCCTGGAACTGGACCGAACGCCGCATCAGTCGAGCTCCATGCTCTCGTACGTGATCGCCAGCTTCTCCGTGAGCACCGAGGTGTCCCCGGCCTTGAGCGTGCCGATCTCCAGCGACTTGGGCCAGGCGTTGATGAGCTTGTACCGCTTGATGGGCAGCCCCTCGTAGTCGTACACGATGACGGCGCCGTTGCGGCGGGCGTTCGTCATGCGGCCGAAGCGGGAGTCCTTGATCCAGCGCTCGAAGCTGTTGTCCTCGGTCAGGCCGCGCGTGACGGTGACCTCGCCGGCCTTGGGACGGCCGGGCAGCTTCTTGATGGCGTACTTGCCGTCGGCGGTGTTCTGCTTGAGCTCGATGACGTCCTGCTCCATCTTCAGACCACTGACCTCGGTGATCTGCTTGATGACGACGCTGTCGAATTCGAGACCGAAGGAGTGCCCGACGGAACTGTCGAGATCGGGAAGTGGCACCACAGGCTCCTTACGCCAGGTTCGGGAACGGGCCGGTCACTGAAGGGCGGCGCGCGCCGGTCACTCGTCCACGCCTCCGGTCCCGCCGGTCAGCTGGGAGAGCCGGAACACGACGAACTCGGCCGGTTTGACGGGCGCGACGCCGATCTCGCACACGACCTGCCCCGCGTCGACGCTCTCCGGCGGGTTCGTCTCCCGGTCGCACTTCACGTAGAACGCCTCGTCCGGGGTGAGCCCGAAGAGCGAGCCCTTGCGCCACTCGTTCACCAGGAACGCGGAGACGGTGCGCCTGATACGGGCCCACAAGGCGTCGTCGTTCGGCTCGAAGACCACCCACTGGGTCCCGGCGAGGATCGACTCCTCCAGGTAGTTGAAGAGCCGCCGCACGTTCAGGTAGCGCCAGGCCGGGTCGGAGGCCAGGGTGCGGGCGCCCCAGACCCGGATGCCGCGTCCGGGGAAGGCACGGATGCAGTTCAGCCCGATCGGGTTCAGCAGGTCGTGCTCGCCCTTGGTCAGCTGCGTCTGCAACGCGACGGCCCCGCGCACGACTTCGTTGGCCGGTGCCTTGTGCACACCGCGCGAGTCGTCGTTGCGGGCCCAGATCCCGGCGATGTGACCACTCGGCGGTACGAGGGTCGCGCGGCCGGATGCCGGGTCGGCGACGCTGATCCACGGGTAGTAGAGCGTGGCGTACTTGGAGTCGAAGTTCGCCCGGTCGGTGCGCCAGGACCGGATCTGCTGCGGCGTCAGGCCGGGCGGCGGGTCGAGGATGGCGATCCGGTCGCCCATCAACTCACAGTGTCTGATGAGCCCTTGCTGCACGGCGATGACCGATTCCAGGTCGAGCAGTCCGCGTTCGTACGCTCCCATGAGGTCGGGTACGGCGATCATCGTGACGTCGTCCACCGCTTCGAGGCCGCCCAGGCCGGTGCGGCGGTCGGCGTCGCCGACGTACACCTCGGGGGCGAGCGCACCGGCGCTTCCGGCGGGTGGTGCGGCGGGGGCGAGGGTGACCGTCTGCGGCGTCGGCCGGGCGGGGGCGGCGCCGCGCCCCGACTCCCGTATCTCGATCAGCTCCGACTTGGCGTTGACCCGGGTGGCGACGTTCTCCTTGCTCCGCTTGGTCGTCACGGACGGATACGTCTCCGCGACCTGGCCGTCGCGCTTCACGATCAGCTGGAACACGTCGGACGGCGGATCGTCGCCCTCGGCCTCCGCGACCTCCACGCTGATCTCTCCGGCCACGCCCGGCTTCGGCTTGACGGCGTACGGCCCGACCTGGACCTCGGAGCCGGCCGCGAGTTCGCCCTCCGCTCCCCCGGCCACGGTGTCCGAGCCGTCGCCGATGCGGACGACGTAGCAGATGCCGCCGCCGTTGGCGAAGAAGCCGTACACGCCGGCTGCGAGGTACGTGCCGTCCACGAAGTCGCCGAAGGTGCTGACGAACTGGCTCCAGTTCGTGATCAGCGTCGGCTCGTCGAAGGGGCCGCGCTGGGCGAACCCGACGAAGGCGGCGACCGACGTGCCCACCCCTTCGATCGGCCGGGAACCGGACTCGACCTCTTCGACGTAGACGCCCGGGGACAGGTACGACGGCATATGGGCCTCTCCTTGACGTGCTCCTCGACGTGCTTCCCACCCCGTCGCGTGACCGCTGCCCGACCGGGGAACACCGGCGATTCTCGCCACTTCGGCGATCACCGGGAACGGATAGTCGGCCGCCCCGGCGTGCATGGGCAGCTGCCCGATGAGGCAAACGGGCCGCGCCGCGCGCACCGCACGGGCCTGCCCCTCCCCCGTCCCACCGGTGCTCCCTGCGCCCCTCGGGCGCCCGGCAGCCTGGCTAGCCACCGTGTGCGGGCGGAGCTGTGCTGGCGGGAGGGGACGTATGAAGGGGGTTCCCGAGAAGTCGACCGCCGCCGCGTCCCGCACCGGCTCGCCTCGTACGGAAACGGCTCCCGCTCGTACGGAAGCGACTTTGGCCCCCACGCCCGGCCCTGCGGCGACACCGGACCGCCGCAGTCTCCAGCGGCTGCAACGCGCGGCCGGCAACGCGGCCGTCTCGCGCCTGGTCGCCCAGCGCTACACGGCCCCCGTCAAGCCATCGCCCGCCCAGGCGCCGGGGTTCCGGGGCGTCAAGGCGGACATCGCGGCGAAGAAGCAGCGGCTGGCCCAGCACCGGCCGGCCACGACGGAGTCGAAGGCGTCGCAGGATGCCGCCGTCGCGCCTCCGGATGACAAGGAGGCGCAGGGCAAGGCGGCCAACGCGGAGAAGATGAACGCCGCGAAGCCGGGCGAGTTCGACAAGAAGGCGTTCATCGACGCGGTGAACAAGGCGATCGACGCGCAGGCGCCGAAGAACCTCGACGACGCCGACAAGTTCTCCAAGTCCGGCAAGGCGGAGCGGGTCAAGGCTGAGGTCGACGGCAAGGTCTCGGACGGCAAGGAGGCGTCGTCCAAGGACATCGACACCGCGACGAAGGCCCCGCCGGACACGTCGGCCGCCAAGGACAAGCCCGTCACCCCGCTCACCCCGGACCAGCCGCCCGGCAACCCCGGGGCGCCGTCCGCAGCGGCCGCGATCCCCGAGAAGCAGCCGGCATCGGTCACCGACTTCTCCGAGGGGCCCGCGCAGAACGACAAGGCGATGGCGGACGCCGAGGTCACCGAGGACCAGCTCGCCAAGGGCAACGAACCGGAGTTCAACGAGGCTCTCAGCGCCAAGAAGACCGCCGAGGCGGACTCCGCGAAGGCCCCGGCGAAGGGCAGGTCGGCCGAGAGCCGCCAGTTGTCCGCCGCAAAGGCGGGCGCCGCGGCCTCGGGCGCCGCCGCGATGAGCACGCTGACCGCGACCCGTGCGCAGGCCGGGCAGAAGGTGGACGGCGGCAAGGGCGAGACCAAGTCGAAGGACGAGAAGAAGCGCGCCGAGGTCACGGCGAAGCTCCAGAGGGTCTACGACGGCACGAAGAAGGACGTCGAGGCGACGCTGTCCGGCCTGGACAAGAAGGTCGACGCGGCGTTCACCTCCGGGGAGAAGGCGGCCCGGGACGCGTTCACGGCGGACCACAAGCGCCGGATGAAGCAGTACAAGGACAAGCGGTACTCCGGCTGGACCGGCAAGGCCCGCTGGGTGAAGGACAAGTTCGCGGGCCTGCCTGAGGAGGCGAACAACCTCTACCAGGAGGCCCGCAAGCTGTACGTCTCCCAGATGCAGACGGTGATCTCATCGGTCGCCGACATCATCGGCACCGAACTGGGCAGGGCGAAGGCCCGGATCGCGAAGGGCCGGGGCGAGCTGAAGGCGGAGGTCGACAAACTCCCCGCCGACCTGAAGCAGTTCGGCGAGGAGGCCGCGAAGGACTTCGCGGGGAAATTCGACGACCTGGAAGCGTCGGTCAACGAGAAATCAGAACAGCTGGTCCAGGACCTGGCCCAGAAATATACGGCGGCGCTCAACAAGGTCGACGAGGAGATCAAGAAACTCCAGGAGGCCAATAAGGGTCTGATCGACAAGGCGAAGGACGCGATTGTCGGCGCGATAAAAACCATCAACGAGCTGAAAAACCTCCTCCTGGACATCCTTGCCAAGGCCGCCGGCGCGATCATGAAGATCATCAAGGACCCCATCGGCTTCCTGGGCAACCTGGTGTCGGCCGTCGGCGCGGGTCTGAATCTCTTCCTGACGAACATCGCCGGCCACCTGAAGACCGGGGTCGTGTCGTGGCTGCTCGGCACGGCGGTGAAGGCGGGCCTCGAACTCCCCCAGAAGTTCGACATGAAGGGCATCATCCAACTGATCGGCTCGCTCCTGGGCCTGACCTGGGCCAACATCCGGGCCCGGGTGACCCGCAAGGGCGTCCCCGACCAGGCGATGACGGCGGTCGAGTCCTCGGTCCCGGTCGCCCAGAACATCGCCCGGGAGGGCCCGGCCGGCGCGGTCAAAGAGATCCAGGAGGAGGCGGGCGACCTCAAGTCCACGATCCTGGAAAAGCTGACGAGCTACCTGATCCCCACGGTCATCATCGCCGGCATCACCTGGATCCTCTCCCTCCTGAACCCCGCCTCCGCATTCGTCCGCGCGGTCAAGGGAATCATCGACATCGTCACGTTCGTGGTGAACCAGGGCTCCCAGATCGTGGAGTTCGTCAACTCGGTCCTGGACGCGGTGGTGGCCATAGCCAACGGCGGCAAGGCCGGCGTCCCCAAGATGGTCGAATCCGCCCTCGCCGCCAGCGTCCCCCTCCTGATCGGCTTCCTCGCCTCCCTCCTGGGAATCGGCAGCCTCGCCGCAAAGGTCAAGTCCGTCTTCCACGCGGTATCCCGCCCGGTGAACCGAGCGATCGACAAGATCGTCAACTTCATCGCCAAAAAGGGCAAGGCGCTCTGGAACAAGCTCAAGGGCAAAGCGCCGGGCCGGGACGACAGTCCGCAGGGCAAGCAGAAGCGCCTGGACAAGGGCCTGGACGCCGCTGTCGCCGCACTCAACAGGTTCAGCGACCGGCCAGTCGGACGCCGTGCCCTCACACCCGTTCTGGCGGGCATCCGCGCACGCTACGGCATGAAGTCGCTCGAACCCGTCGAAGACGGGGAGCGCTGGTCCGTACGCGGAAAGGTCAATCCGACAAGCACACGCGGAACTCGCGCCCCCCGCCCCGTGACCGAGGAAGAAGCCCTCAAGAAGGTCCAGGAAAGCCTCCCGGATGCAGCCGAGAAGTACGCCAAGTCGGCGCACGACGAGTGGTGGAGGCTCTACATAACCAAGGTGAAGGTGCAGACGAGTGGCGGTGAATCCTCCCCGCTGTGGGCCAGAAATGACATCGACAGCACCACACAGGGTGCTTACCAGCTCACTGAAACCACAGACTTCCAGAAAGCACTGACGCCCTACTTCACATCGAATGAGTTCAAGAAGTCCGGGAACTTCCACTGGTACACGTTCCGAAGGATCGGAAGCCCTGCGAAGAAGAAGTTCCTGGAAAAACTCGGGCCCCCCGTGCCCGAGGAACTGAAGAACAAGGGGCTGACGAAGGTTCGGCAGGTCGACCCCGGCGGTACGAACAACGCCGGCCTGGTCGAGCAACTCAACGAGCTCGGGTCCCACTCGTATCAGCAGGACATAGGACCCTACGGCCGCCTCGACCTCCCTTCCGCGGGCAAGTCCGAGCACACCAACTACTACCCGGAGCGCATCCATCTGGATGGAAACAGCGAGCGGCGGATCACGACGTACACCACTCGCGCCGGGAAGCAGTTCAGGATCACCGAGACCGATCCAAGTCGCGATACCCAGCTCAAAGTGGAGGGTTTCGACCTCCAACTGAAGCCCGAAGGCGACCCTCGCGGCGTCACACAGAACTCCCCCGGCTACATAGGAGGGGAGGACTTCAACCGGTCGCACGCTGTCGCAGACATCTTCGGCGGCTCCGGATACCGGGATGGTCTCAACATCGTCACCACCAGTGACACATACAACCAGGTGACCATGCGCGCGGCCGAACGCCGGATCGAGACGGAAGTAGCCGTGTTCGCGGGAGATCCGGCACGGGTCGGCGAGGTTTCCCTCGACCTCACCGTGACGATCACGTTCGGCGAACTCCTCAAGGATTACTTCGAAAACAAGATTCGTTCCCTTCCCGACTTCCAGAGCGGCGACGCCGCAGCCGAGAAGGAGCTGAGCGACATGATCAAATCCATGTTCAAAGAACCAGCCCGAAGGGTGATGGAGACCGAATACGAGTGGAAGATTTCCGGCCCCATGGGTGCACCTTCCGGACCCCGGAAGACAACCATAGGACCCGATGATTTCCTCTTCCTCAAACGTGAGGTGACGAGCAATGGATCTTGACCAGGCCACGGAATTCATCAACTCCTATCTGGACGCTGAGTACGCCGAAGCGACAGCCTTACGAAGCGAAGGTGACGAAATCCTGAGCGAGCGTCGAAGGGTCAGTGAAAACCACTTCCTGTCCACTCCCGAATCCCCCATGTTCTCCGTCATCGGACGCCGCCCCGGATACACCGATGCCGAATTGGAGGAGTACGCGCAGACCCTTGACCAAGTGGCCCGCCGCATACTTTTCATGGTCGTGGAGTTCAAACACAAGGAGCGGGACACCATGTTCTGCGGATACGTCTCGGGGGCAGGCCCCACCATCACGGGAGCGTACGAACTCCAGTTGTTCACTCAGGACGTCGGCGGAAAGCCCAAAATCATCGCACAATACGCCGCCGAAATCCTCAAGCCGGCGCCACCGGTTCAGTGGACCCACGTGCAGGGTGCCGAACTCAGCGACCCCGGCACGCCCGTGGCAACCCGCGCCTTCACGGAGCCCACGTTCAACCCGCATCGGCTTGACTGGGCCGCGACCCGCGAACTCGGCAACCCGGCGCACTGAACCGGGGCGGCCTCACCCTTGGGCCAAGTCCAGATACGGCCCGAATTCCGAAGCCAGCGTCAGGCGGCCCAGTTTTTGGTACTCGCGCTGGACCGCGTGGATCAGCGTCGCCATCGTCACCTCGCCGCCCGTGTCCGCCGCCAAGTACGCCGCCGTCACCGCGATCGAGCGGATGTTGCCGCCCGCCAGCTCGAAGTTCTCGGCGCAGAAGGGGAGGTCCAGGTCCGCGGCGCGGGGGAGCGTCGGGCCCAGGCAGCGGTCCCAGAGCGTCAGGCGTTGTTCCGGGTCCGGGACCGGGAAGTCCACGACCAGGTCCAGGCGGCGGGTGAAGGCGTCGTCCAGGTTGGCGCGGAGGTTGGTGGCGAGGATCGCCAGGCCGTCGAAGGACTCCATGCGCTGGAGGAGGTACGCGCTCTCCACGTTCGCGTAGCGGTCGTGCGCGTCCTTCACATCCGAGCGCTTCCCGAAAATCGCGTCCGCCTCGTCGAAGAGCAGGACCCCGTTGACCCCCGCCGCCTCCGTGAAGATGCGTTCCAGGTTCTTCTCGGTCTCGCCCACGTACTTGTCGATCACCGTCGCCAGGTCCACCGTGTAGAGGTCGAGACCGAGGTCCGCCGCGATCACCTCCGCCGACATGGTCTTGCCGGTGCCGGAGTCCCCCGCGAAGAGCGCCGAGACCCCGCGCCCCCGGCCCCCGCCCGGCCGCATCGCCCACTCCCCCAGCACCCGGTCACGGTGCCGGGCGCGGGCGGTCAGTTCGCGGAGCTGGGCGTGGGCGTCGGGTGGGAGGACCAGGTCGTCCCAGGTCACCGTGGGTTCGATGCGGCGGGCCAGGCGGTCAAGACCGGCCGCGTTCTGGGCGCGGGCCCCCTGGCGCACATGGTCCGGGGTGAGGGCCCCGCCGTCGAGCCGGGCCGTCTGCGCGGCGCTCAGGGCCGCCCCCCGGACCTGCTCCGGCGTCAGAAGGAACGGCGCCAGGAGGTGGTCCGGGTCGACCCCGGCAGGCACAGCGCCCGACCCCGTACGCCGGTACGCCTCGCTCCACAGCGCCCCGCGCGCCGACGGCTCCACCCTCGGGGCGTGCACCAGCAGCGGCGGCACCGTGGACCAAGAGGCGTCCCACGGCACCCGGCCCACCAACACCGTCGGTACCGAGGTGGCCGTCAGGAGGCGTAACAGAGCGGGGTGTTCGCGGGACACCGCGTCCAGCGGAGCGCAGACCAGGCCCGCCCCGGTCAGCCGCGCCTCGCGGACCAGGGCGCGTACGGCGTCGGCGGGAGCCGGGTCCGCCGCCAGGCGGGCGAGGTCGACGCCGAGGACCCTCCGGCCCGCCCGCTCCAGTGCCGACGCGGCCAGGGCCGTGCCCGCGCCGCCCTGGTCCTCGCCCAGGTAGACCAGCGGGACGCCACCGGCCAGGACCCGGGCCAGGGCCGCCGGGTCGCCGACGCCCGAGACCGCCGCCCAGGGCGCCACGACGTCCGCGAGACGCGGATCCCTCGTGTCGTCGCCGAGCAGATGCGCCGTGACCCGGTCCGGCACGCGCAGCGCCCGGCTGAGGAAGGGGCGGTCCAAGTCCTCGGCGAGCAGCAGCCCGGCGTCCCGGAGCGGGGCGGCCGCCGCCAGCCGGCCGCGGGCGACGGCGTCGGCCGGGGACACCCCGCACAGGCCGAGCGCCAGGCCGATGGACGGGCGCCGCCGGGTCACGTCGTCGTTGAGGTACCCGTAGAACGCCTCGAAGCGGTCGTCCAGGTCGGGTACGAGCGCGATGAGCAGGATCTCGGTGTCGAGCGGGGTGAGCTCGAAGTCCGATTCCAGAGCGGTGAGCCGGGAGGGCCCAGCGGCCCCGCCCTCCTCCCCGACCGGGTCCGGAAACCCCCGCGCCCCCTCCTCGTCCAGCAGCCGGGCGATGTTCTCGTCCGTCAGATACAGGCCCCGGAACGCGTCCTCGGGGTCCGGATCCGTGCGCTGCCGGGCCTCCACCGCGCGGCGGACGCGTTGCTCGACGGCGGTCGCCCGGGCGAGGAGGTGGCGCAGGTTCAGGTCGTCGTCGGGGCGGCCCGGGGACGTCATGCGGTGGGGTCCTCCGTCGTCGCGTCAGTGGCCGCGCGCGTCTCGGTGATCCGCAGCCCCAGTCCCCGCCGCGCCGCGGAGGCTACGGGCTCCTCCCGTACCGGACGGCCGGGACGGCTTCCGTACACCGGCAGACCGCGCGGAGCGCCCCACTCCGGCTCCGGGGATTCCGGCATGTCGCCGAACCGTGCGTGCAGGCCCTCGTCGCCGACCGGTGGTCCCGCCGGGTACGTCGGCGAGGCGGTCACGGGCACGCTCACCACCAGGTCGAGCGACGGCTTCAGTTCGCCGCCGAGCGCGCTCCACACATCGGCGAAGGAGCGGTCCTCCGGCGGGGGCAGGGCGATCGACATCGGGACGGCGGCCCCGATCCCGGCGAGGGAACCGGCCAGGCGCTCCGGGGGCAGGGCCTCGTATCCGAGCAGGCAGGCGAGCAGGGAGGAGAGCAGCCGGTGTTCGTCCTCCGGGCGCTTGGTCCACGCCGTGATCAGGTACGAGAGCTTGAAGTAGCGCGGCGGGCGGCGGCGTGCCACGACGGCGCCGCGTTCGTCGTACTCGTTGTGCAGGCCGCGCTCGCGGCGCCGCATGTCCTCGCGGATGTCGTACAGATAGAGGTTGACCATGGGGGCGTTGACCTTGGCGGCCCACTCCCGGGTGGGGGCGTCGAAGACGACCGTGATCTGGCCGCCGCCGAGCACCTCCGCCCGGATCAGGGACCGGAGTACGTCGTCCACCTCGTGGATCACCTGGTGCCCGCCCCTCTCACGTACGGCCCTTGAAGTCCGGTGGCTGAAGGTTGCGCTGGACGACCAGGACGGGTTTCTGGAGCCGGGGAAGCCCGGTGATGTCCGCGCGCAGGACGCGGGGGCCGAGGGTGTCCTTGCGCAGCACCAGCACCTGGACCTCGAAGGTGCCGTCGCGGCCCACGCGTACGCCGGTGCGGTCCGCGGTGATGCCGGTGTTCCAGGTCAGGCGTACGGTCTCGCCCGGCGGGTAGTCCTTGCCGCGCGCCACGACGGGCTGGCCGGGTTTGGCGACCTGCGGGGTGACGGTGAGGGAGGGCTTGAGGACGCGCAGCCGTTCCGTGTCCTGGTTGTTGACGGGGTGCAGTTCGCCCAGATTGCCGCTCACGGTGGCGCGCACGTCCCCGGTGATCGGTTCACGGTAGGTGCCGGTCTGCGTCACCTCGATCCGGCCGCCGGGCGGGATGGTGCAGGGGGCGGCGGCCGTGCAGCGGCCGAGGGAGGTCAGCGTGCGGCCCTTCGTGCTGCCGGGCTTCGGCCAGCTCGTGGCGAGGACGACGTCCCTGGCGGTGTCGGGGCCCGCGTTGGTCACGGTGAACCGGGCGTGGGTCTGTCGGCCGATGTAGGTACGGGCGGGGCTGAGGTCGGTCGTGACGGCGATGTCCGTCGCGGGTGGCGGGGGCAGCGGCGCCGGGGGCGCGGGCAGCACCTGGAACTCGGCGGTGTCGGTGGCGGTGTTGCCCGCCGAGTCGGTGGCGGTGCAGGTGACCGTGGTGAAGCCGATCGGGAAGAGGGAGCCGGACGCGGGGGTGCAGGTGACGGGGAGGCGGCCGTCGTGGGCGTCCTTGGCGGTCGCCCAGTAGCTGATCCTCGTACCGTCCGCGTCGTCCGCCCGGGCGATGCGGTCGTCCACGGTGACGATCGGGGCGTCGACGTCGTTCACGTCGATGGTGATCTTCTGCTGGAAGTCGGGGTCGGGCGCGGCCGTGGGGGCGAGTCGGTCCGTGCCCGGGATCTGCGGGCCGAGCAGGAACTGGACGGTGCAGGTGAGCCGGGCGCCCTGCGGGGCGTCGGCCGCGACGTCGATGGTCTCGGCGAAGTGGGCGGTCTCGCCGCTGGTCACCCGGCGGGTGGGCGGGTCGAGCGCGACGGTGAGGTAGGGACTGCAGCCGCTGAGCTGGTAGCCGACGGACGTGGGGAGGTTGTCCATGCCGTCGACGATGGCCTGGGCCACCTGGTCACCCTGGATGCCCTCCAGGAGCCGGCCCTGGGTGGCTTCGATGATGCGGGTGGCCTGGTCCGGGTCGGTCGGCGGGTTCTCGACCTGGTCGGGGTAGTCGGGGTTGTGCGCGTTGCCGGTTCCGTTGAGCCCGTCGCCGAGAGCGCTGTCCACATCGACGCCGACGACCCGTACGCCCTTGTCCTGGAGGGCGAAGATCGTGTCGTCGATGGTGTGGCCTGCGCTCGGTGAGTGGCTGGACGCGTCGCTGACCAGCACGATCACCGGGTTGGAGCCCTCGCGGAAGACCGTCTCGCCACCGGCTCCGTTGGCGATCTGCCAGAGTCCGTTGATCCAGTCCTCGGAGGGGCCCATGCTGTAGGCGCCCCGGTCCGTCGTCAGCGCGTCGACGCCGTCCTGCACCTTGCCGAGATCATTCGTCAGTCCCTGCAGGACCTCGAACTCCCCTCCCGTGGGGTCGAATTGCTGGTCCCCGAAGGTGGCGACGGCGAAGCGCGACTCGGGCTGCGCGGCAAGGACCTTCTCGGTGATGGCCGGCAGGTTCTGCTGCACGTCCGCGATGGGCTTCTCCATGCTCCCCGTACCGTCCACCAGCAGGACGACCTCGGGCTTCGGCGGGATCGCCGGCGTACGCACCGACTTGTCGACACTGGTCGAGCCGCCCGGGTCGAGCGCCTCGTGCACGGTCGCCGGGGTGACCCACGGGTCCGGGGGGACGGGCACGGCGGGCGCGGCACCGGCCGGGCCCGGCCCCGGGACGAACGCGGTGGCCAGCAGGAGCAGGGCGAGCGCCGCCGAACGGCGCGCGCCGGCCGGTCCGGGTGGGCGTCCAGCCGGCCGAATCCACCGCACAGCTTCTCTCCCCCGCACCCGGACCTCCCACCGAAGAACAGCGCCCACACGGTCCCCCGCGCACGCCGCGCGCACAGCGGGAAGTCAGGCTTTTCGGCGGGTAGCGTCCGCTGCCCTTTGGGGCAGCCGCCCGGGCCGTGTGGCGCCGGGCCGCGTCAGATCAGGCCCTGGCGCATCGCGTACGCCACGGCGTGGGACCGGTTGCGCAGTTGCAGCCGGGTCATGACGGAGTGCAGGACGTTCTTGATGGTGCGTTCGGAGTAGGCGAGCTTCGTGGCGATGTCGGCGGTGTCGTAGCCCTCGGCGACGAGGCGGAGGACGTCCACCTCGCGGGCAGCGAGCCCGGTGAAGTGCAGACCGCGTGGTGCGAGGACCTGTCCCTGGAGCCGGCCGACCTCCGCGAGGAGTCGGCCGAGCAGGTCGGACGGGAGGTGCCCCTCACCCCGGGCGACCGTCTCGATGACGTGCACCAGGTGCTCGGGGGTGGACTCGGCCCGCCTGATGACCCCGACGACCCCGCATTCCGCGGCGCTCACCAGCTTCTGTTCGTCGATGTCCGTGGTGACGAGCACGGCGTGGCAGTCGGTGGTCCGCTGGATGTGGCGCAGAGTCGTCAGCACGTCCTCTTCCACGGCGTCCACGACCATGACGACGACATCGGGCCAGGGCCCCTCCTCACTCCAGTCCACGACGTTCACTTCGGGCCGCGCCCTCAACTGGCTGGCCACTCCGGCTTGCGAGATCGGATCCTGGGCCCGTAACGCGACAGTGGTGCGCTCCATGTGTGCTCCCCCTGTGTGACGGCCGGAAGCACATCTGGCACACGCCTCGCAGCCGTGTTCGTGCGCCTCATTGGTGAGGAGGCGGACAGAAGATGCCCTCGTTCATTGAGGAGGAAACCAATTTGCTTGGGCGGGGCACCGAATGTGCCCGAAAGTGTTCCTTCGCGGCCGATGTGCGACCTGGGCGGCGACCTTACGGTCCGCCGTATGAGTCTCACGGCAAGCCTCGACGCGTCCACCGTCAGCGCCGCACCGGGCGCCGAGACGGCTGTCCCCCTTCAGGTCCGCAACTCCGGTCGGACCGTCGAGGAGTACCGCTTCGAGGTGGTCGGCGCGTGCGCCGCCTGGGCGGCGGTGGAGCCGGCCGTGCTGTCGCTCTACCCGGGCGACTCGGGCACCGTATCGCTCATGCTGCGGCCGCCCCGCGACGCGACGGTACCGGCGGGCGAGACGCCGTTCGGGGTCCGGGTGGTGCCGACCGGCGAGCAGGGCGAGACGGTGGTGCCCGAGGGCCGGGTGACCGTGCTGCCGTTCACCGAGACGACGGCCGAGCTGGTCCCGCGCGGTTCGCACGGCGCGCTCGCCGGACGCCATCAGCTGGCGGTCGACAACCGGGGCAACACCCCGGTCACGGTGCGCCTCGGCGCCCAGCCCGGTACCGAGCGGGCCCGGGTCGTGTTCGCCGCACCGGAGCTCCAAGTGGCTCCCGGAAAGGCGGAGTTCGCGAAGCTGCGGGTGCGTCCCGTCAAGCGGATGTGGCGCGGCACACCGGTCACGCACCCCTTCCAGGTGTTCGCCGCGACCCAGGTGGCCGAGGGGCAGGACCCGGTGGAGCCGGTCCTCGTGGACGGCAGTTACGAGCAGGAGCCGCTGCTCCCCCGCTGGCTGCCCCGCGCCCTGATCACCGCGGCGGTCCTGGTGCTCGCGCTGGTCGGCCTCTGGTACGCGCTGCTGCGCCCGGCCGTGAAGTCGGCGGCGCGGGAGGCGGTCACCCCGGAGGCGGTGCGGTCCGCCGCCGCGGCCGACAAGAGCAAGGCGCCGGAGCAGGGCGGCTCGGGCGGTTCCGGAGCGGGCGGGGGCGACTCCGCCGGGAGCGGATCGGGCGGGGGCGGAGAGTCGAAGCCCACGCCGAGCCCGAGCCCGTCGGCGGCGGCCGACGCGGGAGCGGCGACACCGACGAGTGCGCAGGTCAGGGTGCAGGACGCGCTGGGCGGCGGGACGAACACGGGGACGGCGCTCACCGTGCCGGCCGGGAAGGCGTTCCAGCTGACCGACATCGTGGTCCAGAACCCGCAGGGCGACGCCGGGACGCTGGTCGTCTCGGCGGGCCGGGAGACCCGGGTGCTGAGCCTGGGTCTGGAGAACTTCCGGGACTCCGACTACCACTTCGTGACGCCGATCGTGGTCCCGGCGGGGGGCAAGGTCACCATGACGATCGACTGCCGCAAGGTGGGCAAGCCGGTGGGTGCGCAGGCGCCGGCGCGGTGCGCCGAGTCGATGTTCCTGGGCGGCACCATGCGGGACGCCGACGGCGGCTGACGAGGCGCCAAGCTCCTTCGGCGGCACGTCAGGCCGGCGGGGCCTCCTCTTCCTCCTCCGGGCCCTGCTCCTCCGCACGCTGGACGAACGAGCCCTGGACGTCGGCCGGTTGCTCGTCCTCGTCCTCCGTGGCCGCCCGCTGGACGGCGGGCGCTGCGGCAGACGGTGCGGCACCGGGCGCCGCCTGGGGCGCCGGGGCCGGGTCGGAGAGCACCCGGTCGGCGTTGGCGACGGCCTCGCGCTCGAAGCGGTCGGAGGGGTCGCTGACCCGGATGCCGCCGGGCGCCTCGGTGCCTTCGACGGGCCCGCTGCGCTGCTGGATGACGTGGGTCAGCTCGTGCGCCAGCGTCGTACGGCCCTGGGGCGAGGAGGGATCGTAGGCGTCGCGCTGGAAGACGACGTTGTTGCCGACGGTGTACGCGTGCGCGCCGACGCCTTTCGCCGACTCGTGCGCGGCCGAGTCGTTGTGGATCCGTACGTCGGAGAAGTCGGCGCCCATCCGGTGCTCCAGGTCGGCCCGGGTGTCGGTGTCGAGGGGGGTGCCGCCGCCGGAGGAGATGACGTCGTGCACGGGCGAGCGCGGCTCCGCCTCCTCGGCCTGCTCCGGGGCCGCTGCCCGGGCACGCTGGATCACGGGGCCGAGCGCGGCGTTGCCGACGGTGCGCTGGAGGACGCCCATGCCGGAGGTGCCCACGACGTCGGTCCGGCCGGTGGCGGCGGCCCGGAAGAGGTGGTGCGCGTCGGAGGTGGCAGGGGCCTCGGCGGGCGCGTCGTGCGGGACGTCGACCGACAACCGCTCGTGGTCCTCCCCGGTCTCCGGGGGCTTCACATGGTGCTCGTGCTCGTGGTCGTGGTCCTGTGCGTTCACCGTCATCTCCCCTGACCGCATCGGGGGCGGCCGCGGCGGACCGCCCGCTCCTGCCGGTCCTCCACCCTGGGGGCGGCTCCGCTGCCCCGTCCAGCCCGGCCCTGTCCGGTGCGGGGCACGGCGGGGTGCCTCTTCGGGCAGCGGGGCGGTCCGGAAGGCCGCCGGGCCGGAGTCGGGGAACCGGTCAGGATTCGAGAAGCGCGGCGGTGGCCCGCTGCCTAGCATGATCTTCATGGACATCACCATTCACACCAGCTTCCTCCCGCACGACGACCCGGAGGAGTCCGTCGCCTTCTACCGCGACACGCTCGGCTTCGAGGTCCGCAATGACGTCGGCCAGGGCAAGATGCGCTGGATCACCGTCGGCCCGAAGGACCAGCCGAGCACGTCGATCCTGCTGGCGCCCCCGGCCGCGGACCCCGGCATCACCGACGACGAGCGCCGCACCATCACGGAGATGATGGCCAAGGGCACGTACGGCTGGATCCTGCTCGCCACCCACGACCTGGACGCCACCTTCGAGAAGGTGCAGGCCGGTGACGCGGAGGTGGTCCAGGAGCCGACGGAGCAGCCGTACGGCATCCGCGACTGCGCGTTCCGCGACCCGGCGGGCAACCTCGTCCGCATCCAGGAACTCCGCTAGCCCACGGCCGAAGGCTTACGGTCCCGTGACGTGCCGCTTCCAAAGCACGTGACGGGGCCGTGCGCGTCCTAGCGTGGCCCGCATGCGCGTACTTGTCACCGGCGGCGCCGGGTTCATCGGTTCGGAGATCGTCCGCGGTCTCACCTCGGCCGGGCACGAGGCGGTGGTGCTCGACGCACTGCTCGCCTCGGCGCACGGCCCCTCCGTACACCGGCCGGCCGGGGGTGACGACGGGCGGCTGATCGTCGGGGACGTACGGGACCGCACGGTGGTGGACCGTGCGCTGCACGGCGTCGACGCGGTGTGCCACCAGGCGGCGATGGTCGGCCTGGGCAAGGACTTCGCGGACGCCCCGGAGTACGTGGGGTGCAACGACCTGGGCACCGCCGTCCTGCTCGCCGCGATGGCGGAGGCCGGGGTGCGGAGCCTGGTGCTCGCCGGGTCGATGGTCGTGTACGGGGAGGGCCGTTACGCGTGTCCGCGTCACGGCACCGTCCGTCCGGGCCCCCGGGACCCGGCCGACCTGGCGGCGGGCCTGTTCGAGCCGCGCTGCCCGGACTGCGGGGAGGCGCTGGTTCCCGGGCTCGTCGGGGAGGACGCGCCGGCGGACCCGCGCAATGTATACGCGGCGACCAAGCTCGCGCAGGAGCACCTGGCCTCGTCCTGGGCGCGGGCGACGGGCGGGCGCGCGGTCGCGCTGCGGTACCACAATGTGTACGGGCCCGGGATGCCCCGGGACACGCCGTACGCGGGGGTCGCGTCGTTCTTCCGGTCGGCGCTGGCCCGGGGCGAGGCGCCGCGCGTCTTCGAGGACGGCGGACAGCGGCGCGACTTCGTCCATGTACGCGATGTGGCCGCCGCGAACACGGTGGCGCTGGAGGCCGTCGGTGCCCGCGGTCCCGGGAGCTTCGCGGCGTACAACACCGGCAGCGGCGAGCCGCACACGATCGGCGAGATGGCCGGGGCGCTCGCGGCGGCCCACGGAGGTCCGGCGCCGGTGGTGACCGGCGAGTTCCGGCTCGGGGACGTACGCCATGTGACGGCGGACTCGCGGCGGCTGCGCGAGGAGCTGGGCTGGCGGCCGCGGGTGGGGTTCGCCGAGGGCATGGCCGACTTCGCGGCGGCGCCGCTGCGGGAGGCCCTCGTGCTCACGCCGGGGGCAGGGTCACCTCGAAGCAGCAGCCGCCGGTGACGTTGCGGACCTCGGCCCGTCCGGCGTGGGCCTCGACGATGCCCCGCACGATGGCGAGCCCGAGGCCCGCCCCTGCCGGTGGTGTACGGGCATGGCTGCCGCGCCAGCCGGTGTCGAAGACCCTCGGCAGGTCCTCCTCCGGGATGCCGCCGCAGCCGTCGGTCACCGAGAGGACGACCCCGTCCGGCGCGCGGTGGGCCGCGACGGCGACGGTGCCGTCGGCGGGCGTCCGGCGGATCGCGTTGATCAGGAGGTTGCCGAGGACGCGGCTCATCTCCTTGCCGTCCACCTCCACGGGCACCTCCTCGATCCGTCCGCCGACCAGCCGCACCCCGTGCTCGCGGGCGAGCGGGTCCGCTCCGGCGAGGGCGTCGCCCACCAGGTCGTAGACGGAGACGCGGGTGGGGGTCAGCGCGAGGGAGCCCGCGTGGATGCGGGAGAGCTCGAAGAGGTCGCCGACCATGTCGTTCATCCGCTCGACCTCGGTCCGGATCTGGCGCAGGTAGCGCGGCGAGTCGACGGCCATGCCGTCCTCCAGCGCCTCGGACATGGCGCGCAGTCCGGCGAGGGGGGTGCGCAGGTCGTGCGAGATCCAGGCGACGAGTTCGCGCCGCGAGGTCTCCAGGGCGCGTTCCCGCATCCGCGAGCTGTCCAGCTTGGCGCTGGTGGCGGCGAGTTCGCGGGTGAGGGCGGCGAGTTCGGCGGTGGCCGGGGCCTCGGGCGCGGCAAAGGTGCCGCCGTCGCCGAAGGAGCGGGCGGCGAGGGTCAGTTCGCGGCTGCGGGCGGCGACCCAGCGGCCGAGCAGCATCGCCGTGACGAGGGAGACGACGGCGGCCATGGCGACGACGGTCGTCACCACGGTCAGGTCGTGCGGTGACAGGAACATCGCCCAGGCGACGGCCAGGGTCCCGGCGAGCATCGCGGTGACGGCCACGGTGGCCACGATGCTCAGGGAGACGACGAGCGAGCGGTGCCGCGTGAGCCGCAGCGCGAACGCCCCGAGCAGCCCCGCGGCGGCTGCGCCGAGGAAGGCGAAGAGGGCGATGAGGAGCGTGTCGGTCATGACGCGGCTCCGGCGTCCGGGGCGGGGGCGTCTCCGGCGGGCAGGTCGAGGCGGTAGCCGACGCCCCAGACCGTACGGATCAGCTCCGGGTGGGCCGGGTCGGCCTCGACCTTCCCGCGCAGCCGCCGCACATGCACGGTGACGGTGGACAGGTCCCCGAAGTCCCAGCCCCAGACCTCGCGCATCAGCTCCTCCCGGGTGAAGACCCGGCCCGGGTGGCGCAGGAGGAAGGCGAGCAGGTCGAACTCGCGGAGCGTGAGGGACAGCCGCCCGCCCCGGCAGGTCGCGCTCCGGGCCGCCGGGTCGAGCACGAGACCCGCGCCCTCCAGCAGCCGGGGCTGTCCGGCGGGGACCGCCGCCGCCCTGGCGCGCCGCAGCACGGAGTCGACCCGCAGGACGAGCTCGCGCGGGCTGAACGGCTTGGTGACGTAGTCGTCCGCGCCGGTTTCGAGGCCGAGGATGCGGTCGTCCTCGTCGCCGCGCGCGGTGAGCATGATGACGGGTACCGGCCCCCCGGCCCGCATCCGGCGGCAGACCTCGAAGCCGTCCATGCCGGGCAGCATGAGGTCGAGGACGGCCAGGTCCGGCCGGCGGGCCGCGTACAGCGCGAGAGCGGCCGGTCCGTCCGCCGCCCGGGCGACGTCGTAGCCCGCCCCGGTCAGGTATCCCGCGACGACTTCGGCGACGGTCGGGTCGTCGTCCACGACGAGGACGTGGCCGCGCGCCGGGGCTGCGGAGGGCGCCTCGCCCGCGGGGTCGGGTGGCGGGGTGTCCGGGGTCGTCTGCATGGAACCACCCTGGCACCCGGGGCGGCGCAGCCGGAAACGCGGGCGGGCCGGTGACGGGCGACGTCCATGTTTCGTAAGAATCCAAAGCCCGAAATGCCGGTTTTCGCTCCGTAGGGTGAGCCGGGTGATCCTTCCTTCCGATGACTCAGGCCCCCGCGCCGACATCGTCCTCCCCTGTCTTGACGAGGCCGCGGCCCTGCCCGGCGTGCTGGCCCGGGTGCCCCGGGGCTGGCGGGCGATCGTGGTGGACAACGGCTCGACCGACGGCTCCGCCGATGTGGCCCGTGCGCTGGGCGCGACCGTGGTGCACGAGCCCCGACGCGGTTTCGGCTCGGCCTGCCATGCCGGGCTGCTCGCCAGTGAGGCGGAGTTCGTCTGCTTCTGCGACTGCGACGGCTCGCTGGACCCCGCCCTCCTCGCAGGCTTCGTCCGCCGGGTGGCCGACGGCGAGTGCGATCTGCTGCTCGGGCGGCGGCGCCCCCAGGAGCGCGGCGCCTGGCCGGCGCACGCGCGGGCGGGCAACGCCGCGCTGTCCCGGATGCTGCAACGCCGGACCGGGCTGCGGCTGCGCGATCTGGGCCCCATGCGCGCCGGACGCCGCGCGGATCTGCTGGCGCTCGGGCTCACGGACCGGCGCAGCGGCTATCCGTTGCAGATGGTGGTGCGGGCGGCCGACGCGGGGCTGCGGGTGGCCGAGACGGACGTGCCGTACCTCGCGCGTACCGGGAAGTCGAAGGTGACCGGTACCTGGCTGGGCACCTGGCACGCGGTCCGCGACATGCGCGCCGTACTGGCCGAGCCGCCGGTCCCGGCGGGGGTGCCCCAGTGAGCGCGGGAACGCCCGGCCCCGGGCCGGCCGGTGCGACGACCTTGCTGGTCATCGCCAAGGAGCCGCTGCCCGGGCGGGTCAAGACCCGGCTCACCCCGCCCTTCTCCCCCGCCGAGGCCGCGCGCCTCGCGGAGGCGGCGCTCGCCGACACCCTGCACACCGTCCTGGCCCTGCCGGCCGCCCGGCGCGCCGTCGTCCTGGCGGGGGCGCCGGGACCGTGGCTGCCACCGGGCATCGAGGTCGTGGAGCAGGGGACGGGCGGGCTGGACGAGCGGCTGGCCGCTGCGTTCGGGGCGTGCACCGGACCGACCCTGCTGATCGGGATGGACACCCCCCAGATCACGGCGGCCGATCTGGCCCCCGCGCTGGCCCCCGGGGCCTGGGAGGGGTGCGATGCCTGGTTCGGCCCGGCGGAGGACGGCGGATTCTGGGCGCTGGGCCTGGCGGAGCCGGACCCCGGGCTGCTGCTCGGGGTGCCGATGTCCGTGCCGGAGACGGGTGCGGTGCAGCGGCGCCGACTGGTCGACGCCGGGCTGACCGTGCGGGACCTGCCCCGGCTGCGGGACGTCGACACGGCGGCCGACGCGGCGGAGGTCGCCGCGCTCGCGCCGGACGGGCGGTTCGCCGCCGAGCTCGGCCGGACGCGCCGGACGGCCGTCCGATGAGCCGCGCCGACCGGGGGCCGAACGTGCTGGTCGGCCGTCCGGACGCCGACGCGTGGGGCACCGACCCGTACGCCAACGCCCTGCGCAACGGGCATGGGCCGCTGTTCCTGCGCCGTACGGACGGCTGGCTGCTGCCGCTCGACGTCGAGCGCTGGTGCGCCGGGGCCGACGCGGCGGACCTGTCGGCGCTGCGCCGCTGCGAGGGACCGGTCCTGGACGTCGGGTGCGGGCCCGGCCGCCTGGTCGCCGCACTGGCGTCGCGCGGCCACCGCGCCCTCGGCATCGACGTCAGCGAGGCGGCGGTCGCCCGGACGGTCCGGCTCGGCGGGTACGCCCTGCGCCGGTCCGTGTTCGACCCGCTGCCCGGCGAGGGCCGCTGGGGCACCGTGCTGCTCGCCGACGGCAACATCGGGATCGGCGGCGACCCGGAAAGGCTGCTGCGCCGGGCGGCGGAACTCCTCGCGCCCGGCGGCCTCCTCATCGCCGAGACCGTGCCGCACGACCTGGACGAGCGGGTCCGGGTGCGGCTGGACGACGGACGCGCCCCGGAGGGAAGCGCGGCGGACGGGCTCTTCCCGTGGGCGCGGCTCGGCTCCTCCGCCCTGCTCGGGTACGCCCGCCCGCACGGGCTGCGGTCCGACGGTCAGTGGGAGGCGGACGGCCGCGCCTTCGTCGCCCTGCGGCGGAGCCGCAGCGTCCGGACCGCCCACCAGAGCGCCGACAGCAGGAACAGCGCGGCCGTGGTCAGCAGCCAGTTCCCCAGGAACACATCGGGGGACAGCCCGCTCGCGGGCTCGTAGCGCCTGGGCCGGGCGATCAGCGGGAACCACATGAGCAGCAGCAGCCCGGACAGGAAGGCCGGCACCCGTACGTAATTGACGGAGGCCGGCCTTCGCCGTCCGAGGCCCCGGCGCAGCGCCAGGTCCACGGCCGCGTACAGGGGTACGAGTACCAGGTCGTGGATCAGGGCCGCGCCCACGAACCACAGGGTGACGCCGAGCCAGTCGCCGGCGAGCAGGCGTACGCCCGCGTATCCGGCGAGCGCGAAGGAGGCGGCCAGGAGTACAAGGTGCAGGGGCCCCGCTCCGTAGCGGCGGCGCAGGAAGGCACGGGGGCCGGTGGTGTTCACCGAAGGCCTCCGAGCATGCTTTGGCCTTCGGGGCGGGGAGGAATCGAACTCCTGCGGAGCAAGGCGGGGGACGGAGTTTCGCCCTCAGGGCGGAGGACAGCCCGAATGACCGGGTAGGCCGCCTGACGTGCGGTGCGAGAACCAAGCTCCGTACGCGTGCTGATCGAGAACCAAGACGGCACATGCACCTCCAAGTTGTGCTCTACCAAACCGGGCAGGTTCCGTCCCGGCTGGTGACGATCGTGGAAGACCTGTCGGATCGCTGACCCGCAGGCGGCGTGAGCCAGGAATCCCCCAGCTTCAGCGGGGGGAGGATTCAAAGTTCTCCGAAGGTCAGCCGGGCCACCCATTTGGTGTTGAGCACCCCGGGGGCGGCGGGGACGATGATCCGGGCCGGGTATCCGTGGTCGGGCGACAGGTCTTCGCCGTTGACCTGCAGCGCCAGCAGTGAGCGCGGGTCGCGCACCTGGTTGTCCCGGAGCGCCGCCCGGCGGAAGGGGCCGCTGCGCTGAAGGGACTCCACCAGCACCCCGGGCGGCCGGTCCGGGTACCCGGCGAGGGCCGCCAGGTCGCTCAGCCGTACGCCGCGCCACCACTGGTCCGAGGTGGACCAGCCCTCCACGCAGGCGATGGGCAGGGCCGCGCTGTGCTGTTCCATGGCCAGCAGCTGTTCCCGGCTGAACCGCAGGTCGCCCGCCGGGCCGCTGACGGTGAGCCACCAGCCCTCGCCGGTGTCGGCGGTGGTGATCCCGACGGCGGCGGCGGTCTTGTTGATCTGGAAGCCGTTGGGGCCGGATCCCGGTTCGGCCGCGCCGCGCGGGGTGAGCACGGCGAGGCGGCGCAGGGGCCCGTCGAAGCTCCGGCCCACCGAGGTGACCAGCAGGAGCAGGGAGCCCGCGCCGACCATGGCGAGGGCGCCGCGCCGGGACAGGGTCGGCGAGGCAGGGGCGGGCGACTCCAGCACGTCGCCGGCGACCGGCCCGTTGAGCCCGCCCGACCGCAGGACCCGTACGGCCTGCGGGGTGCGCAGTCCGGCGTGGGCGAGGAAGGCGGCGAAGAACACCCATGCCCCGTAGAAGTGCAGCGGGTAGAAGGAGCCGGGGAACAGGTACTCCAGCTGGATGTTGAGCAGTCCGGTCACGAACTCGAAGAGCGCCCCGCCCACCAGCAGGAGCAGCGAGATCCGTTCCAGCGCGTGGGCGAGGGACCGGGCCGGGGGAAGGGTGAAGAGCCGGGGCACCACGGACCAGAGCTTGGCCAGCAGGACGGGAACGAGGACGATCCCGAGGGTGACGTGGAGTCCCTGCGTCAGCCGGTAGAGCCAGTGCGGCGAGGTGGGCCAGGGGAAGAGGTAGAAGCCGAGCAGCCCCTTGTCCGGCGTCTTGTCGTTGACCGGGGCGAGATCCGGGTTGTACGCGGCGTACGACAGCAGGCCGGTCACGAAGAGCAGCGTGATCCCGGCGAGCAGGACGAGCCCGAGCACGGCGGTGAACGGCACGCCGCGCACGGGGCTGCGCCAGAAGCCGGGCGCCGACGGCAGCCGCTGGAGGAGCGCGGCGGCGCGGGGCCGGGAGGAAACCAAGGAGGATGTCGGAGTCTTCCGACGGCTGTCGCCCATGGGCCCGACGCTATGCCCGTGGCCTGCGCGTTCGGTGGGCGCGACTCCTGACGAAACGATGACGTCACCCTGGCGAACGTACGGCCGGGGTCATGAATCTGACGGTTGTGTGACGCGCCCCGCCGGTACCCGTCGTCGCGGCCTCCCGGTGCGTACGGTGCCTGCGTGAAGACCGAGGACCGCACCGAGCCCCGTACCGAACGCGCCACCGCCCGGAGCTCCGGACAGCGCTGGGATCTGGTGGCCGCAGGGGCGGGTGTCGCGCTCGTCGCCGTCGCCGCACTGGGCGGGCGGGCCATCGAGGACTACGCGCGGACGCTTTACGTGCACTGGCCCCCGCTGCTGGCGTCCTGGTACCCGCACACGGGCCCCGGGACGGTGGCCGCTCCGCTCGTGGCCGTCGCCGTGATCGCGTACGGGCCGCTGCTCGCCCGGCGGCTGCGCTGGCAGTCCCTGCTGCTGGCTGTCTACGCCTCCTCGCTGGCGTGGATCTTCTCGCTCGCGCTGATCGACGGCTGGGGCCGGGGCATCGCCGAGCGGCTGACCACCAAGCACGAGTATCTGCGGGTCATCGGCCGCTTCGATGACATCGGCGCCGCGCTGCGCACGTTCGACACGCACATCCTGATCGGCCCGCCGGGGAACTGGCCCACCCATGTCGCCGGTCATCCGCCGGGCGCCACGCTCACCTTCGTGTTCCTGGACCGGGCCGGTCTCGGCGGCGGCGCCTGGGCCGGCGTCTGGTGCATCCTGACCGGCGCGTCCGCCCTGCTCGCCGTGCTGGTCACGGTGCGGGCCCTGGCCGGTGAGGACATCGCCCGGCGCGCGGCACCGTTCCTCGTCCTGGCCCCGGTCGCGGTCTGGGCCGGGACCTCGGCGGACGCCTACTTCGCGGCGGTGGCCGCCTGGTCCGTCGCGCTGCTGACCCTGGCGGCGACGCGCACGGTGCGGAGCCCGGGGGCCGCGGCGCTGGGCGCGGGCCTCCTCTACGGCTGGCTCTGCTACCTGAGTTACGGGCTGCCGCTGATCGCGCTCCTGCTCCTGGCCGTCCTCGTGCTCGCCCGCACCGCACGGCCGCTGCCACTCGCGCTGCTCGGGGCCCTGGTGGCGCCGGTCGCCTTCACGGCGGCGGGCTTCAACTGGTGGGAGGCGTACCACCTGCTCGTGGAGCGCTACCACCAGGGTGCGGGCGGGTTCCGGCCGTTCGGGTACTGGGTGTGGGCGAATCTGGCGTGCACCGTGATCGCGGTGGGCCCGGTGACAGTCGCCGGGCTGCGCCGCGTCTTCGCGGGTGCGCCGGGTGCCGTACGGGCGCTGCGCGGCGGGGAGGCGAGCACGCCGGAGCGGCTGGTGCCGTTGGTGCTCGTGGCGCTGTTCCTGCTGCTGGCGGCCGATCTGTCGGGCATGAGCAAGGCGGAGACCGAGCGGATCTGGCAGCCGTTCATGGTGTGGCTGCTCCCTGCGGCAGCGCTGCTGCCCGACCGGGGGCGCCGTGGCTGGCTCGCCGCGCAGGCGGTGGTGGCCCTCGCCGTCAACCATCTGCTCTGGACGGGGTGGTGACGGCGGAGCCGGTCACCCCAGCCCGACCCGGACGAGCGCGGCGGCGAGCCGGGGCAGGTCCTCGTCGGCGACGAGACCGGCCAGCTTCTCCGGTGCGCGCGGCAGCCCGAGCCCTTCGGCGGCGTCCTGGGCGCGCCGGTCGAAGGCGGGGCGCAGCTCGGGCCACAGCCCCTGCGCCTCGCGGCTGAAGATGTCGGCGCCCGTGGGGCCGATCCGGGGGAACTCCTTCAGCAGTTCGCGCAGTTTCCCCGCGTCCCCGCCGGCTTCCTCGCGAAGTCTGCGCAGGTCCCCGTGGTACCGGTCGAGGGCGAGCTGGGCGCCCTCGCCGAGGGCGGTGGCGGTGCTCTCGTCGTAGCGGCGGTAGTGGGCGCGGACCAGCGCGTCGACCCTGTCCTGCCAGGACGCGTCCACCATGGCGCGCGGGGTGCGCAGCTCGGCGGCGAAGAGTTCCCGGGCGGCGGCCACCGCCACGTCGGCCTTGATGGGGACCGAGAACAGGACGCACAGGGTCAGCAGCTGGTACAGCGGCATGGGCGTGTCGCGGAGCCGGATCCCGGCTTCCTCGGCGTAGGTCCGCCCGTGCTCGTCCAGCAGGTTCCGCACGGTCGTGGCTCTGGACATGGTGGTTCTCCGTTCGGTGCTACGTGTTCAGCGCGTCGAGCAGGGTGCGGGCCCGGCCGAGGGAGCGGGGCCGTGGGGGCTGGTGCCAGGGGTTCCGGTCCGCGAGCGCGTCGGCGTCGCGCAGGGTCCAGCGGCGGGCGTCGAGCGCCGGGTCGTCGACGTCCCCCCAGTCCAGGGGCGCGGCGACGGGGGCTCCGGGGCGGGCCCGGACCGCGTAGGGCGTGACGGCGGTCTGGGCGTAGGCGTTGCGCTGGACGTCGAGGTAGAGGCGGCCGCCGCGCGCCTTCTTGCGGGCCTCGGTGGTGAAGCGGTCGGGGTGACGGGTGACGAGCGCGTCGGCGACCGCGCGGGCGAATTCCCGTACGGCGTCGAAGTCATCCCGGCGGTCGAGCGCCACCACGACGTGGAGTCCGCGTGAGCCCGTGGTCATGACGAGGGACGGCAGTTCCAGCTCGTCCAGGAGCCCGTGCAGGCCGAGGGCCGCCTCGCGGACCGGGGCGAAGTCGTCGCCGGGCGGGTCGAGGTCGAAGACCAGCCGGTCCGGGTGGTGGGGCCGGTCGGCGCGGGAGAGGAAGCGGTGCGGGGTGATGCTCGCCTGCCCCGCGAGGTAGACGAGGGTGGCGGTGTCGTCGGCGATCGGGTAGGTGACGGTGCCGTCCTCCTTGGGGAGTTCGACGCGGTGGATCCAGTCGGGGAAGTAGCCGGGCACGTCCTTCTGCATGAAGCCCTGTCCGCCGATCCCGTCGGGGAAGCGTTCCAGCACGAGGGGCCGGTCCCGCAGGTGGGGCAGCATGCGGCGGGCCACCGTGCGGTAGTAGCCAGCGAGATCGGCCTTCGTGAGGCCGTCGTCCGGGAAGAGGACCTTGTCCGGGCGGCTGATCTCCGGGATCTTCCGAACGGGCATCTGCCGCACCTCCTTTTCATCCGGAATGTGCGCCCGGCCTCGCAGGAACCCGGTACCCGAAGTCGGCCGGTTCACCTGAGGGCGGAGCGTGGTGTCACCCGAGCGCGCGGCCCGGTGGGCGTACCCGGCGGGGCGGTGCCATGTTTCGGACGTGGCCCCCCGGCAACCCGGGTGGGTGACCCCGGACCGGGCCCGAGGGGCCGAGGCGAGAACGAGGAGGACAGCGCCATGCCGGCAGGATCCAGCCCCAAGCGCGAGCGTCAGTACGAGCACGTGAAGGAGAGCGCGGAGAAGCGCGGCACGTCCGAGAAGCGTGCCAAGGAGATCGCCGCCCGCACCGTGAACAAGGAGCGCGCCCGCTCCGGCGAGTCGCGGACGGCGAGCAGGACCTCCACGCGCGACCCCAAGTCCGCCTCCCAGCGCGGCGGTGAGCGCTCGCACAAGGGGGCGCAGGGCCGCACGAAGGACCAGCTGTACGAAGAGGCGAAGAAGAAGAACATCGAGGGCCGCTCCACGATGAACAAGGAGCAGCTGCTGAAGGCCGTCAGCCGCTGAATCAGCGGGGTGTGGCCGAAACCTTTGTGCGCGGGCCGGGCGGCCCGCGCACAAAGGTTTCGGCACGAGGGAGGGACACCGCACATGGACAACGGACGAGTGGACGAGGACGACCGCGAGAACGCCCGCCGGGGGCGTGACGAGACGACCGAGGAGCGGGCGGACCGCCGCTGGACGGAGCTGCTCCAGGAGCTGCGGGTGGCGCAGACCGGGGTGCAGATCCTCTTCGGCTTCCTGCTCGCGGTGGTCTTCCAGCCGCGCTTCACCACCCTCGCGGAGACCGACAGGACGATCTACGTCGTCACCGTGCTCCTCGGTTCCGCCACGGCGGCCGCGCTGATCGGACCGGTCAGCTACCACCGGCTGCTGACCGGCCGCCATCTGAAGCCGGAGACGGTGGTGTGGGCGTCGCGGCTCACCCTGCTCGGGCTCGTGCTGCTGTTCTGCACGATGTGTTCGGCGCTGCTGCTCATCATGCGCGTGGCGCTGCACAACACGCTCGCCCTGTGGCTGGTGGGCGGGATGGCCCTGTGGTCGTTCATCTGCTGGTTCGTCTTCCCGGCCTGGGCGATGGCGCGCTCCCCCAACGGACGCGACGGCTCCGGCAGCGACGAGTGACCTCGTACGCACGTCACATGGCGCGCAACGCGGGGAGCAGCTTCTCCTGGGCCCAGTCGATGAACGGCTTCTGGTGGTCTCCGCCGATCTGTACGAGGGCGACCTCGGTGAACCCCGCTTCGACGTAAGGGCGCACCGCTTCCACGAACTGCCCGACGTCGTCGCCGCAGGGCACCGCCCCGGCGATGTCGTCGGGCCGGACGTACTGCGTGGCCTGGTCGAAGGCGGAGGGGCCCGGCAGCTCCGAGTTGACCTTCCAGCCGCCGACGGACCAGCGGAACTGCTCGTGCGCCCGCTTCACCGCCGCGTCGCGGTCGGGGTCGTAGCAGACGGGCAGCTGGCCGACCCGGGGCTTTCCGCCGCCGCCGTGCCGGTCGAAGTCGACGAGCAGGTCCTCCTTGGGCTCGGTGGCGATCACGAGGTCCGCGAGGCGGCCCGCGATCTCGCACGACCGGTCGCCCGAGACGGCGACGCCGAGGGGCACGGCCACGTCGGGCACGTCCCACAGCTTGGCGTTCTCCACGTCGAAGTGGGCGCCGTGGTGGTTGACGTAGCCGCCGGCGAGGAGCGCCTTGATGATCTCCACCGCCTCTTCGAGCTTGTCCAGCCGCACCCGGGCGTCCGGCCAGCCGCCGCCCACCACGTGTTCGTTCAGGTTCTCGCCGGAGCCGAGCCCGAGCCGGAACCGCCCCTCGGAGAGCAGTTGCAGCGTCGCGGCCTTCTGCGCCACGACGGCCGGGTGGTAGCGGGTGGTCGGGCAGGTCACGTACGTCATCAGCGGGATGCGGGTGGTGGCCTGCGCGGCGGCACCCAGCACGCTCCAGGCGTACGGGGCGTGGCCCTGGGACTTCAGCCAGGGGAAGTAGTGGTCGGAGGTCACGGAGAAGTCGAAGCCGGCCTGCTCGGCCGCCACCACGTCCTCGACGAGGGCCCGCGGTCCGGACTGCTCGGTCATCATCGTGTATCCGAATTGCACCATATGGGATGGGTTACCGATCCCCGGCGGTCGAAACGTGCGGTCCCCGGATCATGTTTCCGCCGGAGCCGGTCGCGGAACCCGTGAGGGGGACGTCCGCATACCGCGTACACCGAAAAAGAGGGACGACATGGCTGTCGCGACCTACTACCTGGTTGCCATCGACTGCCCGGACCCGGCGGCGCTGGCCGGTTTCTACCAGAAGGTGCTGGGCGGGGAGGTGACGCACGACAACGACCGCTGGTACGACCTCCGCGTCCCCGGCGGAGCGCGCCTGGCCTTCCAGCTGGCCCCCGACCATCGCCCGCCGGAGTGGCCGCGCGCCGACCGGAACTCCCAGCAGGAGCACCTGGACTTCGAGGTGACCGACATGGAGGCCGCCCAGCGCGAGGTGCTGGCCCTGGGGGCCACGCCGCTCGACGTGGACGACGACGGCGGCAAGCGCGGCTTCCGGGTCTTCGCGGACCCGGCGGGGCACCCGTTCTGCCTGTGCAACGGCGGGACCTGAGGACGCACGGCCTCAGGCGCTCATCCGGCCGATGACGCCGGAGTCGAGGCGGTCCAGGAGCGCGGCCGGGGAATCGTGGATCTCCACGGCCCCGGCCGCCTCCAGGTCCGCCCGGGGGATGCCGCCCGACAGCAGGCCCACGGCGGAAACCGAGACCCTGGTCGCCGCCGCCATGTCCCAGACGGAGTCGCCGATGTACACGGCCTCGTCGCCGGTCGCCCCCGCGATGTCCAGTGCGTGGCGGATCGGGTCCGGGGCGGGCTTCCCCTCGTCCACGTCGTCGGAGCTGGCGGTGCCGGAGATGACGTCGTCGGCGTCGAGCGCGCGCCGCAGGGCCTTCAGCTCGTGCCCGGAGGCGGAGGTCGCGAGGACGATCGTCCAGCCCTGGCCTGCGAGGGCGCGCAGCAGGTCCGCCGCACCGTCCAGCGGGGGCAGGCGTTCGAAGTAGGTGGCGTACAGCGCGGAGTGCGTGGCGCTGATGCCGGAGTCCTGTTCCCGGTCCCGGTCGGGGCCCAGCAGATGGGCGACGAGGTCACCGGAGCCGAGACCGATCGCACGGTGGATCGCGGGCATCGGCACCGTGTGCCCGGCCTGGTGGAACGCCTCCCACCACGCCGTGACGTGCAGGTAGTTGGTGTCGACCAGGGTGCCGTCCACGTCGAACAGCGCGGCGCGCGTCATGGGAGTCCTTTCGTACCGGCATGGCTCGCCGGTGTCAGAGGGCGATCTCTTCGGCGGCGCACACCAGGGCGCCCATGTTCCGTTCGGTCATCCGCAGCGCGGCGTCGGCCAGGTCGGCGTGGATGTGGGCCACCCCGTCACGGGGGATGGTCAGGTCCATGTGGCGGATGTGCGCGTCGAGCGCGGAGTAGAGGATGCACTGCTCCGTCACCTGGCCGGTCAGGACGAGGTGTCCGACGTCCAGCTGGTGGAGCAGGTACGGCAGGGGCGTCTCGTAGAAGATCGAGTGCCGGGCCTTGACGACGAAGAGCGCGTTCGCGTCGGGCTTCAGGGGTTCCACGAGGTCGGGGCGGGCGCCCGCCATGGCCGCGTCCACGATCTCCCCGTGGTGGGAGCGCCAGTCGCCGAAGTTGTCGTTGGCGTAGATCACGAGTGAACCGCTGCCCCGGGCGGCCTTCAGCAGGTCCGCGATGACGGGCATGGCCCGCTCGGCCGAGGGAAGGAGTTGGTCGGCGTCCTCGTGGTCGTACGGATTGATCATGTCGATGACGATCAGCGCCTTGCGGGACATGGGTGTCATGGTGGCATCCGTGGGCTTTTGCGGCGAACCGTCGCTTCGGGCTCCGCCCGGCGCCCCTCAGCTCCACCGACTGCCCGCCAGTGGGGCCGTCTCCTCGCCCGTGCCGCGTACGACGCCGCGGAGGAACGCCGTCAGTGCCTCGGACGCCGAGTAGCGGGGCCGCCAGTCCAGTTCCTCGTGGGCGCGGGCGCAGTCCATGACGGGGAGGCGCAGCACGGCGTCGAGGAGGTGGGGCGACGCGGGGACTGCCCGTGCGTGCCAGGCGGTCGCCAGCGCTCCGCGTACGAGCGGCACGGGCGCGCGTACCACCCGCGCGTCGAGGAGGGCGCCGAGGGACCGGGCGTCGGTGACGGTGTCGGCGGCCAGGTTGAAGGGGCCGCGTACGTCGCCGAGCACGGCGAGCCGGTACGCCTCGGCCGCGTCGTCCGTGTGCAGCACCTGGAACCTCAGCCCTTCCAGGTCGGGTACGAAGGGCAGCAGGTCGGGGCGGAGGAGTACCCCGGGAAGGTGTTTCCCGCCGAAGATGCGCCGCTGCTCGGGGGCGGCCGTCTCCTTGAAGAGGAAACCGGGCCGCATCCGTACCACCCGGATCTGCGGGTGGCGCAGCTCGAAGGTGTCCAGGACCCGTTCCAGGTACGCCTTCTCCCGGCAGTAGGCGGCGTCCGGCCAGCCATGGGTGGGCCACTGTTCGTCCACTCCGGGCTCCCGTTTCGGCCCGGGCGCGTAGGCGCCGACGGACGAGGCGTGGACCAGCGCCGGGACGCCCGCCGTGCGCACCGCGTCGAAGACGCGAAGGGAGCCCTCGACGTTGCTGCGCCACGTGACGACGGGGTCGTGGGTGGGCTGGAAGCGCCAGGCCAGATGGACGACGGTGTCCGCGCCCGTCAACAGCGAGCCGAGCCGCTGGGCGCTGTCCGGGCGGGAGAGGTCCACCCTCCCCCACTCGACGCCGGGCAGGGCCAGGTCGGGCAGCCGCCGGGCCAGGCCGAGGACCGATCCGACGTCCGGGTCCCGCGCCAGGGTTCGTACGAGGCTCGTGCCGACGTTGCCGGTGGCGCCCGTGACGACGACGCGCAGCCCTTGCGATGCGTTCACGGTGACTCCTCGCGTAGCGGTGTCAGGGCCGCAGCAGCGTCTTGACCATGCCGTCGGCCTTCGCCTGGAAGGTCTCGTACGCCTTCGGGCCGTCCTCCAGCGGCAGGTGGTGCGTGGCGAAGCCGTCCACGCCCAGCGGGTCCTCGTCCACGAGCAGCGGCAGGATGTCGGGCACCCAGTGCTTGACGTTCGCCTGGCCCATCCGGAGCTGGATCTGCTTGTCGAACATGGTGAGCAGGGGCAGCGGGTCGGCGGCGCCCCCGTAGACGCCGGAGATGGAGACGGTGCCGCCCCGGCGTACCGCGTCGATGGCGGTGAGCAGGGCGGTGAGGCGGTCGATGCCGGCGCGTTCCATGAGCTTGCGGGCGGCCGCGTCCGGCAGCAGCCCGGTGGCCCACTGACCGGCCCTGCCGATCGGCGCCCCGGTGGCGTGGGCCTCCATGCCGACGGTGTCGATGACCGCGTCGGTGCCCCGGCCGCAGGTGAGGTCCCGGACCGCGTCCGGCAGGTCCTTGCCGTAGCGGCTCAGGTCGAGGGTCTGGACGCCGCGCGCGGCGGCGCGGGCGAGGCGTTCGGGGACCAGGTCGACGCCGATGACCAGGCCGGCGCCCCGGTGCAGGGCGATGCGGGCGGCCATGTCGCCGATCGGGCCCAGGCCGAGGACGGTGACGCTGCCGCCGGGCGGGATCGCCGCGTACTCGACGGCCTGCCAGGCGGTGGGCAGCACGTCGGACAGGTAGACGAACCGGTCGTCCGGCGGTCCCTCGGGGACCTTGATGGGCAGCGTGTTGCCGAAGGGGACCCGCAGCAGTTCGGCCTGCCCGCCGGGCACCTGGCCGTAGAGCTTGGTGTAACCGAAGAGCGAGGCGCCAGTGCCGTACTCCCTGACCTGCGTCGTCTCGCACTGCGAGTGCAGGCCCTCGCCGCACATGAAGCAGGTGCCGCAGGAGACGTTGAACGGGACGACGACCCGGTCGCCGCGCGACACGGCGGTCACCTCGGGCCCTGTCACCTCCACGACACCCATCGGCTCGTGGCCCAGGATGTCGCCGGGGTCGAGGTACGGGCCGAGCACTTCGTACAGGTGGAGGTCCGATCCGCAGATGCCCGTCGAGGTGACCCGGATGATGATGTCGGTCGGGTCCTGGATGACCGGGTCGGGAACGGTCTCGACGCGGACGTCACGCTTTCCTTGCCAGGTCAGTGCACGCATGAGTGGTCTCCTCGCTGTCGGGGTCAGTGGCGGTCCGTGCGGCGTGCCGCCCTGGCCTCCGCCTGGGCGATCCGCCCGGCGGTCTCACGCCTGCGCCCCTCCGCCTTCAGGCTCTCGTCGCCCAGCGCGGCGCCGTCCGACTTGAGCTTCGCCGCCTTCGCCCTCATGGCCAGGGCGCGAGCGATTTCGGCATGCCGTCCCATATCTCCTCGGTTCCTCCCGGGTCGTGCTGCGGGCGGACCCGCACAGCGGTTCCGTGCGACGGGTTCCCAAGAAATCCAGGTTCAACCGGAATGCCCGATTCGAACCTGGGCAGAGCTGGGCATATCAGTCAGATCGTACGAAAACGTCCCGGCCGGTTCGCATGTCGCCGGGCGGTGCGGGTACCCGCCTCGCCAGGCTCCCGGCGTACGCGGGAGCAGGCGCTGCCGGTTGGGACCACAGCCGCAGCGCCGCCCGGCGGACTCCGACTCGCGCGCCGGTCCTGCGGCGCCCAGGATCGACGGGGCGATCACGGGAAGGCGGCGGACATGCCGAAGAATCATGCGGAAGCACCCGTTCTCGACGCCCTGGCCGCCTACCGGCAGCGGGGCGAGCTGGGCTTCACACCCCGGGACACAAGCAGGCCCGGGGCGCCGCGCCGGAGGTCAGGGCCGTGCTGGGCGACGCCGTGTTCCTCGGCGACCTCCTGGCCAGCGGCGGGCTCGACGACCGGCGGATGAAGTCCCGGGTGCTGCAGCGCGCGGAGGACCTGATGGCCGACGCGGTGCACGCGGAGCACGCGTTCTTCTCGACGTGCGGCAGCTCGCTGTCGGTCAAGGCGGCGATGCTGAGCGTCGCCGCGCACGGCCAGAAGCTCCTGGTGGGGCGGGACGCCCACAAGGCGGTGATCTCCGGGCTCATCCTCTCGGGCATCCGGCCGGTGTGGGTCGAACCGCAGTGGGACATCGAACGCCACCTCGCGCACCCGCCGTCCCCGGAGGCGTACGAGCGGGCCTTCGAGGAGCACCCGGACGCGCAGGGCGCCCTGGTCACCAGCCCCACGCCGTACGGGGTGGCAGCGGATCTCCGGGCCATCGCCGAGGTGTGTCACCGGCGCTCCCGCCCACTCGTCGTGGACGAGGCGTGGGGCGCGCATCTGCCGTTCCATCCGGACCTGCCGACCTGGGCGATGGACGCCGGTGCCGATGTCTGCGTCACGAGCATCCACAAGATGGGAAGCGGTCTGGAACAGGGGTCGGTGTTCCATCTGCGGGGCGACCTGATCGACCACGACACGCTGGCGTCCCGGGCCGATCTGCTGGGTACGACGAGCCCTTCCGTCCTGCTGTACGCGGGCATGGACGGCTAGCGGCGCCAGATGGTGCTGGAGGGGCACACGCTGATGTCGCGCGCCCTCGCCCTCGCCGCGTCCGTGCGCGAGGAGATCGAGTCGGTCGACGGGATGCACGTCAACGACGCCGACGACTTCTGCGGCCCGGGTGCAGGCTCCGAGTTCGACCCGCTGCCGGTGGTCATCGACCTCACGGAGCTCGGGGTCTCCGGCTATCGGGCGGCGGACTGGCTGCGCGAGCACCACCACGTGGACGCGCATCTGATGGACCACCGGCGCGTCAGCGCCCAGCTCACCCACGCCGACGATGCCGAGACGACGGAGCGGCTGCTGACGGCGCTGCGCGACTTCGCCCGGCACGCCCCCTCGCTGCCCCGGGGGCCCGAGGTGGCGGTCCCGGCGCCGGCGGAGCTGCGGATGGAGCAGGCGAGGCTGCCGCGCGACGCCTACTTCCACGGAACGGAGGATGTCCCGGTGGAGGAGGCCGTGGGGCGCGTCGCCGCCGAGATGATCACGCCGTATCCCCCGGGGATCCCGGTGGTGCTGCCCGGCGAGCGGCTGACGGAGCCGGTGCTGCGCTACCTCCTGACCGGTTTGGAGGCGGGGATGAGCCTGCCGGACCCGGCCGACACCGAGCTGCGCAGCGTACGGGTCTGCGCGGGCTACTGAGCGCCCGGCGCGGGAGGGCGTCGTCGCGCGTCTCAGCCACGGGTGCGGCTGACGCACTCCGTGACCGCGTCGTGGAGGCTGCCCGTGCGGGCGAGCGCGTCGCGCTGGATCCGCGCGCCCGTGCCGCTCTTCAGGAGCCGGTCGATCCCCTCCCGCGCCGCGGCCAGGTCCCCGGTGTCCTCCAGCGCGTCGCGCACATGGGTGAGCAGGGCGTGCACCACGGTCGGCGCGGGGGCGGGGCGCATGGTGGCGGGGTGCAGCAGCTCGCCCTCCAGGCCCGAGCGGCCGGCCTGCCAGGCGGCCATGCGCAGCAGGCCCATCCCGTACGGCTCCGGCGGATCGCCCGCCCGCCAGGCCCGGGCCGCCGTCTCGACCAGACCGCGCACCAGCGTGGCGAGCAGCACGGCGTCGGCGGGGTCGAGGCAGACGTCGGCGACCCTGACCTCGACGGTGGGATAGCGGTGCGAGAGCCGGGCGTCGAAATAGATCATGCCCTTGTCGCGCAGGACGCCCGTGCCGACGAGGGCTTCGACCTCGTCGTGGTAACGGCGCGCGGAGCCGAACAGTTCCATCGGCCCGGCCGACGGCCAGCGGCCCCAGACCTGGCTGCGGTAGCTGCTGTACGCGGTGTCCTGGCCCTGCCAGAAGGGCGAGTTGGAGCTCAGCGCGAGCACCACCGCGAGCCAGGGGCGGATGCGGTCCAGGACCGCGACGCCCTCCTCGTCCGACTCCACGGAGACGTGCACATGGCATCCGCAGGTCAGCTGCTCCTGCGTGGTCAGCCCGAACTTGTCGGCGAGCCAGCGGTACCGTTCGCCCTCGCCGATGGACGGACTGACGGGCAGCGGGGACGTGGCGAGCGCGGCGACCGCTCCCCCGGCCTCGGCGGCGCTGCGGGCCGCCTCCGCCCGCCAGCGCAGGATCTCGTCCGCGAGTTCCCGCATGTCCGCGCGCGGCTCGGTGGCGAACTCCAACTGCTGGCGGTGCAGCTCCTGCTCGAAGGCCGAGTCACCCTCGGCGCGCCGTTCGGCCAAAGCCAGGACAGCCGTCGACAGGGCCCTGGGGTCGCCGCTCTGCTCATCCACGAGCAGCAGCTCCTCCTCGACACCCACAGTCCGCACCATCATGTCCTCCATGCTCGGTCGGCCAGGGGCGGGCCCGCTCGCGCCGAGACGCTTTCCACCCTGCCCCACTTCGCCGTATGCCACCTCATGGCGCGGGCACCCCTGACCGGCCGGAATTTCTCCGCGCCCGGTCCGCCCCGCCCGCCGCTCAGCGCGCGCCGGGCCCGCCCACGCCGCCCCGCCGCGCGACGACGGCCATGTGCCCCGCCGCGATCTCCGCGGCACCGGCCTCCAGCAACGAGAACGGCGGCCCGGCCCGGAGCAGCGTCAGCGCCCCCAGCACCGTCGTGCCGTCGGGCGCGGTCAGCGGCAGGGAGACCAGCGCGGTGACATCGGCGCGGGCCATGAGCGGCGCCCCGTCCTCGTCCGCGCCCAGCCGGTCCAGGTCCTCCGTCAGCTGTTCCACCGCCGCCGCGCCGGAGGCCATGACCTCGACGGCCACGGGGCAGGCGCGCGGGTCCTGCCGCAGGAACGCCTTCTCCAGCCCCGCGTCCTCCGGCGCCGGAGGGC
Source organism: Streptomyces sp. CB01249 (assembly GCF_001905735.1). Classification (GTDB taxonomy): domain Bacteria; phylum Actinomycetota; class Actinomycetes; order Streptomycetales; family Streptomycetaceae; genus Streptomyces. Next base: position 1,461,457 of record NZ_LISW01000001.1, on the reverse strand, counting down.
CGTGGACCGCGCTCCGGACCGGCTCGTCCACGGGCCCCAGGTCGAGCAGCGCCCAGTCCGCGAGGCCGTCGCGCAGGAGCCCCGCGACGGTCCCGAGGACCGCTGCGGAGGGCTCGCCGTCCAGAAGCGCCCGGGCCGTCCGGTCCAGGAGCGCGGTCAGCTCGGCCTGGCGTACGACCGCCGAGGGCTCGGCCCGGTCAGCGGGACGGCCAGAGGCGAAGGGACCCGGGGCGAGCACCACGAGTACGTCCTGCCCCCGCTCCCCCGGCGCGGCGATGCCAGTGAGCGTGGCGTACAGCGGGCCGTCCGGCAGCCCGGGGAGGCGGACCGGGAGGCTGCGGCCTCCTTCGCCGCCGGCCACGGCCGCCGTGTGGGCGCGGAGGGCGGCCCGGTCGGCGGGGCGCAGGAGCGCGGCGAGCGGGCGGCCTGCGGCGTACCCCGGAGGGAGCCCCGTCAGTGCGGCGGCGGCGCGGTTGAGGCGGCGCACCACGGTGTGCCCGTCGGTCAGGACGACGGGCCAGGGCAGGTGGTCGAACATGGCCTTGAACGGCGCCGCCTTCGCGCCCGGTGTACGGGGCGGTCCTGGTGGGTCCTCCGCCTGGCGCAGGGCCTCGATGGCGTGGTCCAGCTCCGCGAGGGCCGCGTCGAGCAGGACCGGGTATTCGGCGGGAGGATGGTTCCGGGCCGCGCGCAGTTCCCGGGCGCGGGCGACGAGGGCCGGAAGACCGCTCTCGCCCTCCGATGGCCCGTTCATACGACGAAGCTAACCGATCACCGGTGCGTCGGCGCCGAGCGGCGCGGCGGGGTCCCGGTCCGGTTCGACGGAGTCCGAGGGAGGCTGAGGGTGACGCGGCCGATGGATGCGGTGACCGATGACGCGGCCGTGGCGCCGTCGCTCGTCCGGCTCGGACGGCGTGCGATGCGCTGCTCGGCGGGATGCCGGGGCGCGACGGCGTTTCTGCGGTGCCCCGGCGGGGAAGAACTCGGCGCCGCGACCCACCCGGATCTCGCGGTCCTGGCCGCGCTCCAGGAGGACACCGGCGAGGGGCCGTGCGTCGAGGCTGCCCGCTCGCTGCGGACGGTCGCGGCCGTCGATCTGGTCGCCGAGGCGCGGTGGCCGCGCTTCCGGGTGGCGGCGCTGGAACGGGGTCTGCGCGCGTGCACTGCGGTGCCGGTCCTGGCGGCGGGCGCCACGGCGACGGTCACCCTGTACGCGTTCCGGCCCTGGCGGCTGACGGCGCCGGCCCGGGAGGCGATCGCGGTGCTGGCCGAGGAGACGGTCTGCGGACTTCTGCACGAGCATGCCCGTACCGGAGCCGAGGCGGAGGCGGAGCAGTTGCGGACGGCGATGGTGTCACGGGCTGTGATCGACCAGGCCATCGGCATCGTGACGCATCTGCTGGACTGCGAACCGGGCCGGGCGTTCGACGTACTGCGCGTGCTGTCGCAGCGTACAAACCGCAAGCTGAGCGCCGTGGCGGCGCAGATCGTAGGGGCGAAGGGCCGGGGCAGCACGCGTGAACTGCGCCGCTTGCTGGACGAGGTGCGGGCGGACGAAGCCTGAAAGGACGTGTCCGGCCGGTTCCCGTCAGCTGGAGGGCGTGACGTATTCGGCTCCTCCGGCCTTTTTGACGCAGGCGTCTTCAAAGGCGATCAGACTGAGCATCTGGTCACCGATGCCCAGGTAGTGGTCCATGACTATGGTCCAGCCACGCTTCTTGAACACCGCTTGCACCTCGCGGGCTGTGCCGTCCCGTGCCTTTCGCACGTCGCGCTTCTTGGTCTCTGTCCATCCTCGGCCGGTCAGCGCGGCCGCCAGAGCGTTGGTCTGGTGCAGGTCCAGTGTGGAGGCGGCTTTGTCGTACGACTTGTAGGTGGCGGAGCACCCGGCCAGCGGACTGGACGAGTCGGCAGGAAAGGCCGCCCGTTCCGGGTCGTTCGGCAGCGCCCCCGTGTCCTTGGTGACACCGTCGAGTACCAGACGCATCTTGGCCTTGGTGATCGGACCGGAGTCTTCCGGTCCCGGCCCGCCCGGGGCAGCCGCCCCGTTCGCATCCCCGTCGTTGCCGCCGCCCCCGCAGCCGGTCACGCCGATCAACACTGCCGCGACGACGGCAGCCCACCCCACCCTGTTCACATGTGTCCTTTTCAGTGCCCCACCCAGCCGGGTCGCCATTCTAGGCAGCGGCGCCCCAGTCCGTCAGGAGCCGGGCGGCCAGGCGGTCCTCCAGGAAGCCGGTGGTGTCGATGCCGAAGACGACGTCCGCCTCCAGGCCGGGTTCGTCGTCCAGCAGCCCCCGTACGACGTCGTGCCGCACCACCTGTTCGTGGACCGCGTCCGCCGCCACGTGTTCGGTGTAGAAGAACTCGGCCGCGGGCCCGGCGCCCGCCCGCTTCATGGCGAGGGCGAGGCGGTGCGAGGCGGGCGAGGAGGTGATCTCGACGGCGGCGAAGTGGCCGACCAGGGCGCCCCGCAGCCGCCGGTGCAGGCCGAACAGGGACATGAGGTTGACGAGCGCCAGCATCTCGGCGTGGCCCTCGTCCAGGTAGTGGCCGTACGCCGTCTCCAGGCCCAGGTCCGTCATGAGGTCGGCGAAGAGCCGGGCGTGGACGCGGTCGGCGCGGCCGGCGCCGAACTCGTCGTACTCGATCGCGGCCATCCCCGCCTTGGCGCGCCCGCTGAGCCGGGGCAGCACCCAGGCGTGCGGGTCGGCCTCCTTCAGGTGGTACAGGGAGCGCTGGGCGGCATAGGCCCGCAGCCGGTCCGGTGTGGCGTGTTCCTGGAGGAAGTGCGATACGCCCGTGCCGTCGACCGGCTCCACGAGCAGCGCGTCCAGGGTGTCGTCCAGACCGGCCCCGGGCGGGACGTCCCGGCGCAGCGCGGACTCGAAGCGGCGTTCCAGGGCCGCCCGGACCGCCAGCAGCGCGGGGTCCCATTCCCGGGCCGGGTCCACGCCCTCGAAGCCCCGGTAGTGGAGCTCGTAGCAGACGTACAGGGCGAGCTGGAGGTCGTCGCCATAGGGCTCGGCCGCGTCCGCCAGGGACGGGGCGGGCAGGGGGCCGCTCCCCCGGAGATGGGCGACGACCGCCGCCGAGAGCGCGCCGCGGGCCTGCGGAAGCCCGGGTCCGCCCGTCCGACCGGTCATGGTCTCACTCCTCGTGCGTCTGGCTCGGCGCCGCTCTCCCACCATGTGGGCGCACCGCCGATGCCGCTACATGAATGAGCGCGCCCGGGCGGGGAACCCAGAGGCTGCGACCCGGAAGCCACGTCACCGGGCGTGTTCCCCGTAGGACGGAAGGACGGCAGAAGATGAGCGAGAACGGCGGCAAGGGCAAGGTGCTGGCCATCGTCACCAACTACGGCGTGGAGCAGGACGAACTCCTCGTGCCGCTCGGCCATCTGCGCGAACGCGGCGTGCGGGTCGATGTGGCCGCCCTGAAGAAGGACGACATCGAGACGCTGGTCGGCGACAAGGACCCCGGTACATCCGTAAGCCCCGAGCTCACGCTGGACGACGTCGACCCGGCCGGCTACGACCTGCTGCTCGTACCGGGCGGCACGCTGAACGCCGACACGCTGCGGCTCCAGGGTCCGGCCTGTGACATCGTGCGCTCGTTCACCACGTCCGGGCGCCCCGTCGCGGCCATCTGCCACGGACCGTGGATGCTGGTGGAGACCGACAACGTCAAGGGCAAGCGGCTCACCTCGTACGCCTCGTTGCGGACCGACGTACGCAATGCGGGCGGTGACTGGGTGGACGAGCCGGTCGTGACCGACGAGTCCGGCGGCTGGAAGCTCATCACCTCGCGCGACCCGGGCGACTTGGACCCGTTCCTCAAGGAGATCGACGCCGCGCTCGCCGGCTGAGGCACCTTCGTACGAAGGCCGCCCGGTGATCCGTCCGGGCGGCCTTCACACGGGTTCGGGCGCGAAGGGCCGGAACTCGTCCTCGCCCGGCTGCACGACCCCGTAGCTGCTCTCCGGCACCTCTTTCCACACGCCGGGCAGACCGCCCAGGGGTTCCGACACCACCAGGCGGGTGCTGTCGGACACGCCCCGCAGGAAGTCGGAGTCCGGGTGGAGGGCACGCACGGTCTCGGCCCTGCTGCTGTAGAACAGCGAGCGCGACCTGCCGAGACTCGAATAGCGGAACGACCACAGCCGCTCGCCGTCGGACACCGCGATGGTCATCTGGAGCGGATTCTCCACCCCTTCGTCGCGGCCCACGCGTTCGATCAGCCCGGCCATCCGGGCCACGGCGCCCGGCACGTCCTGGTCGAGCCCGAACGTCAGCGCGAGGTAGAACATCACCTCGGAGTCCGTGGACCCCTCCAGGGCCGAGAACAGGGCCGGGTCGAGCGCCAGGGAGAGATCGCGCCGCAGCCGGTGGAAGTCCGCGATCGCGCCGTTGTGCATCCACATCCAGCGGCCGTGCCGGAAGGGGTGGCAGTTGGTCTCCTGGATGGCCGTCCCCGTGGACGCCCGCACATGGGCGAAGAACAGCGGCGAGCGGATGTGGCCCGCGATCTCCCGCAGATTGCGGTTGTTCCAGGCGGGTCCGGTGTCGCGGATGATCGCGGGCGTCTCCTGCTCGGGCCCGTACCAACCGACCCCGAATCCGTCCCCGTTGGTCGTCTCCACGCCCATGGTGGAGTGCAGGCTCTGATCGATCAGCGAGTGCTCCGGCTTGTAGAGGAGATCGCTGAGCACGACACTCGTGCCGGAATAGGCCAGCCATCGGCACATGTGCGGCCGTCCCTTCCCGGGCGGCGGGCACGGGCCTGCGCGGACGCGCCGGTGGTGCTTCCGCGGGCCTCGGTCCCTGGGGCGCCCGGTCGTCGTCGTCATGTTCCACGCTACCGACTTCACGGGTCGGCTGCCCGGTCGCGCCCGCGGGAAACCGGCCCGCGTGCCGAGCCCTCGGTCAGGCGGCGGGCGCGATGCGGCGCCGGAAGGTTTCCGCCAGGGCCGTATTGACCACGACGACGGCACCCAGCACCGCCGCGGCGACCGGGTGCCCGACCCCGTACAGCGCGAGGGCTCCCCCGCCGAGCACCAGGGCCTTCACCGCCAGGACCCCTGCGAGCGGCGGGCGGAACCGGGCGCGCGGGGCGGCGAACAGACCCCACAGCACGACGGCCGCGGCGAGGACGGCGGTGCCGGTGAGCAGTTGGACGGCCAGGTTGTCCGCCAGGGCGAAGCCCCACCAAAAGAGGCAGGCCAGCGCCGCGAGTTCCACGAGGAACGCGAGCAGTTCGTTGGCCGCCCACCAGGGCCGCCCGGCCACCGATGCAATCGCCGGACCGTCGGCAGGTCTTCCGCTCACCACGTCCCCCTCGTCGCCCGCGTGGACGAAGCCAGCCTACCGACCGGCCAGTTCAGGGCCGCACGGCGATGGGTCGCCCGTAGGAACGGGACGTAGAGGCGGATGGCGCAACCGATGTGTCCGGCCGGAGGGCGGGGGGTACGCGTGGTCAGGCGGTGCCGTCCCCCGCGCGTGCCGACCACTCCGCGCGGCACCGTTTCCTCCCCCCACCAGATTGGAATCCAGTGAGCGACAACGAGATCCCCGGCGCTCCCGGTCCCGAGACCGCCCCGGTCGAAGAGCCCACGAAGCCGCGCGGCCCGCTGCCGCCCAAGCACGACCAGCGCGGTCCCGAGACCGTGAGCCCGACCGGGCAGCCGACCGGCGCCGACCAGGACAAGGTGGCTCAGGGCGGGGCCTACCTCACCACCGCGCAGGGTGCCCGGCTGTACGACACCGACCACTCGCTGAAGGCCGGGCCCCGCGGCCCGGTGCTGCTCCAGGACCACCACCTGCGGGAGAAGATCACCCACTTCGACCACGAGCGCATCCCGGAGCGGGTGGTGCACGCCCGCGGTGCCGCCGCCCACGGTGTCTTCCGCGCGTACGGAGCGGCCGCGGGCATCACAAAGGCCGCGTTCCTCGCCGAGGGCGCCGAGACGCCGGTCTTCGTGCGCTTCTCCACCGTGCTCGGCTCGCGCGGTTCCGCCGACACGGTGCGCGACACCCGGGGCTTCGCGACGAAGTTCTACACCGACGAGGGCGTCTTCGACCTGGTCGGCAACAACATCCCGGTCTTCTTCATCCAGGACGCGATCAAGTTCCCCGACGTCATCCACGCGGGCAAGCCGCATCCGGACCGGGAGATCCCGCAGGCGCAGAGCGCCCACGACACGTTCTGGGACTTCGTCACCCTGCACACCGAGGCGACCCACCACACCCTGTGGAACATGTCGGACCGGGGCATCCCGCGTTCGTACCGGATGATGGAGGGCTTCGGCGTCCACACCTTCCGGCTGGTCAACGCCGAGGGCGCGACCACGCTGGTGAAGTTCCACTGGAAGCCGAAGCTGGGCGTGCACTCGCAGGTGTGGGAGGAGGCCCAGATCGCCTGCGGCATGGACCCGGACTTCCACCGCCGGGACCTGGCCGACGCGATCGAGGCGGGCGCCTTCCCCCAGTGGGAGCTGGGGGTGCAGACGTTCCCGGACACCGAGGACCAGATGTTCGAGGGCATCGACCTGCTCGACCCGACGAAGATCGTGCCGGAGGAGCTGGCGCCGGTCCGCCCGATCGGGCTGATGACGCTGAACGCCAACCCGTCGAACTACTTCGCCGAGACGGAGCAGGTCGCCTTCCACGTCGGCCATCTGGTGCCGGGCATCGACGTCACCAACGACGCGCTGATGCAGGGGCGCCTCTTCTCGTACGTCGACACCCAGATCACCCGGCTCGGCGGGCCCAACTTCGCCCAGCTGCCGATCAACCGCACGCACGCGCCCGTCAACGACATGCTGCGCGACGGCATGCACCAGACGGCGGTGCACCGGGGCGTGGCACCGTACCGGCCCAACTCCCTGGACGGCGGCTGCCCGTTCACCGCAGGTGCGGACACGGGCGCCTACATCGAGGTGCCCGTCGAGGTCCCGGCGGCCCGGAAGGTGCGGGACGCGGCGGCCTCGTTCGACGACCACTTCAGCCAGGCCCGGCTGTTCTGGCTGAGCATGACGCCCACGGAGCGGGAGCACATCACCTCCGCGTACGCCTTCGAGCTCGGCAAGTGCTGGGACCAGGCGATCAAGGAGCGCGGCCTCCGGGTGCTCGCCAACATCGACCCGGAGCTGTGCGCCCGCGTCGCCGAGGGGCTGGGCCTGCCCGCGCCCGAGGCGACCGAGCCCCTGGCCTCGCCCGAGCCCAGTCCCGCCCTGTCCCAGCTGGGGCGGACCTGGCCAGTCGACGGCCGGGTCGTCGGCATCGTCACCGCCGGGGAGGCCGGTCTGGACGCCGTACGCGAGGTACGCGGCGCCGTCCTCGGTGCCGGGATGGTCCCCCTGGTGATCGCGCCCACGGGCGGAAAGCTGGGCTCCGGGGACGACGCGGTCACCGTGCAGCGGACCTTCGCCACGGCCCGGTCGATCGAGTTCGACGCGATCGTGCTGGTGGGGGCGCCCGCCCCGGCCCCGGACGCGTACGGGGCCCGTGACGCCAAGACCGACGACGGGGCCCGGTCCACCGGGGTGGACCCGCGCGTGCTGCTGCTGGTCACCGAGGCGTTCCGGCACGGCAAGGCCGTCGGGGCCTGCGGCGAGGGGGCGACGGTGCTGGAGAAGGCCGGTGTGGCCGCGGACGCCCCGGGCGTCGTGGCGGGCGGGGCCGCGTCCACGGTGCTGGACGGCGTCACCGAACTCCTCGCAGGTCACCGCGCCTGGGACCGCTTCACGCCCGCGCTCTGACAGTGTCCCGGGCCGGCCCGTGCGGCCGGCCCGGGAGGACGCGGAACGGTCGCGCCCATAGGGTGACGAAAGGCGTGTTTTCCCCGTGCCCGGCAGGGCACCCGCAGGGTGCGAAGGGCGGCCGCCCGCGGCCGCCCCGGCATCCCTGACGCCTCCGACGGAAGGACGAATCATGCCGACAGAGGCACGTGGCGACGACGTCTACCAGCCGCAGGACGTCGGCCAGGACCCGCCCAACGACGATCTCGACCTGGAGAACGCGCTCGGCGAGCGTGGCCTGGACGACCAGCTGGACGAGGGCTACTCGCCGCCCGAGCGCCCCCTGGGCGTCGACAAGTACGGCACGACGGGCGAGGAGGAGCGCCGCGGCGAATCCCTCGACCAGCGCCTGGCCCAGGAGGTCGAGGACGTCGAGCCGCCGGACGGCGACGGCATCGGGGACCTGGACGACGGCGAGGGCGAACCGCTGGAGCCGGAGGAGGGCGAGACCCGCTCGGGGCGGCTGAGCCCGGCGGACGACGTGCCGGGCCGCCGCACCGACGTCTACGCGAACGACGTGGGCATCGACGGCGGCGCGGCCTCGGCCGAGGAGGCCGCCGTCCACACCACGGACGAGGAGGAGGACCAGGGGCGCCAGGGCTGACCCACGGTCCCGCCCGGCGTGGAATCGGGTGTGGACGGCCGGGTGAGCGCGTGCGTGGGCCGGGGCACGGGCGCATCGTTCTAGAGGGCCCCCGGCGAAGGAGCGCCGTATGCCGAGTCTGGACTGGAAGACACCCGTGGCGGGCGCGCCCTGCTGGGTGAGTCTCGCGACCCACGATCTGCGGGCCGCGAGAGCCTTCTACGGCCAGGTGATGGGCTGGGAGTTCCACGACAGCAGCCTCGGCGAGGACTTCGCGCTGGCCCTGGCGCACGGCAGGGCGGTCGCCGGCATCGGGGCCTGCCCGCCCGGCGGCCCGCCTCCGGCCTGGATCCCGTACTTCGCCGTGCCGGGCGCCGACGTCACGGCCGACCGCATCCGGGAGCGCGGGGCGACGCTCGCCGTGGGTCCGCTGCCACTGGGCGAGGGGCGGGCGGCAATCGCCGCCGACCGGGAGGGGGCCGTCTTCGGCTTCTGGGAGGGCCCGGCGCCCGTCTGGGCCGACGGGCCGCGCGCCCCGGCCCGGGTGGATCTCCAGTCGCGGCACGCCTTCGAGGCGGCCATCTTCTACGCGGAGGTCTTCGGCTGGGCGAAGCCGCAGAGCAGGTGCGCCGTCGATTACGCGGAGGACCGCGTCCTCGTACGAGCGGGCGGGCACACCGTGGTGACGCTGCGTGGCGGCGGGGTGGAGAACGCCACGGACGCCCGGGTGCGGGCGCGCTGGATCGTGGACTTCCTGGTGCCCGACAGCGAGCGGACGGCGGAGGCCGCGGTGGCCGCCGGGGGCGAGGCGACGCCGGTGGAGGGGGTGCCGGGGACCGCGTTCGTGCTCCGCGATCCGGAGGGCGCGCTCTTCACGGTCTCGGACCGCTGACAGGAACCGGGTCGTGTTTGAGACGGGCCCGTACGGGAATGGGCCAGGGGTGCTTCGGACAAGAGGCGCGCCCGTGGGAGCTTTGCTCCGGGTGCCGCCTGTCCGGCGGAGGCTCCCACGGCGGTCCTGACAGGCGACGCCGAGGAGTGAACACCATGGCCGGTGCCCGACAGACTGCCCCCGCACCAGACCAGGACCGGCCTACGGGGACGGCGGCCTTCCACCGCCTGCGGGCCCTGCCCGACGGCCCCGAGAAGGACGAACTGCGCCGCGCGACCGTCTGCGCCTGGCTCCCCATGGCCCATCGGCTGGCCTCGCGCTTCCGCGACCGCGGTGAGCCGCTGGACGATCTGCGCCAGGTGGCGGCGATCGGCCTCGTCAAGGCGGTGGACCGGTACGACCCGGCGCGCGGCAAGGCGTTCGAGACGTACGCCATCCCCACCGTGGTCGGCGAGCTGAAGCGCCACTTCCGCGACCACACCTGGGACGTCCATGTGCCGCGCCGGGTCCAGGACCTGCGCAATCAGGTACGCGTGGCCCGCCGCGACCTCGCCCAGACGCTGGGCGGGCGGCTGCCGACCGAGGCGGAGATCACGGCCGCCACGGGGCTCCGCGCCGAGGACGTCCGAGCCGGTCTGGAGGCCCTGGACAGCTACCGCACGCTGTCGCTGGACGCCGAGATGCCAGGGGCCAAGGACGGGTCCTGCCTCGCCGACACCCTGGGGCTGTGCGATCACGCGCTGGATGTCGCGGTCGACCGCGAGGCCGTGAAGCCGGGGCTGCGCAGCCTGCCGGAGCGTGAGCGCACCATCCTCTACCTGCGGTTCTTCCGCGACATGACACAGGACCGGATCGCCGAGACGCTCGGCCTCTCGCAGATGCACGTCTCCCGGCTGATCGCCCGGTGCTGCGAGGAGGTGCGCAGGCAGGCGCTCCAGGAGGCCGGTCAGGCGGCGTAAGCCCTTCCCGCGCCAGGAGGTAGGCCCCTTCCCGTGCCCGGATCAGGCCGGGCTCAGCGGGCCCGTCTTCCGGACCCGGGGGGTACGGGCGAGGTCCGCGTAGACCCGGCAGACGGCGTCCGTCACCTCGTCCCAGGCGAACCGGGCGAGCGCATGGGTGCGGGCGGCGGCCCCGTAGCGAGCCAGCCGGGCGGGGTCGCCGAGCAGGCCCCGGATCGTCGCGGCGAGGTCGTGCGTCTCGTCGTCGGCCGGCGGCACGAGCGTGCCGGTGACCCCGTCGACCACCGCGTCCGTCTGACCGCCGACGGCCGTGGCCACGACCGGGGTGCCGCAGGCCATCGCCTCGATGGAGACGAGGGCGGACGGCGCGTGGCGGGGCAGGGACACGAGCAGGTCCGCGCTGGACATGAGGTGCGGCATCAGGGCCCGCGGCACATGGCCGAGGAGCCGTACCCGCTCGGCGACCCCGTACCGGACGGCGGCCTTGCGCAGGCGCTCGGCCTCCGGGTCCGCGAACAGGAGCTGTGCGTCCGGTCCGCCGGCGATGAGCAGTTCCGCGCCGGGGATGCCGGACAGCGCCTCGACGGCCCGGTCGAACCCCTGCCGGGGGTCGAGCCGGCCGACGGACAGCAGCCGGAAGGCGGCACCGGTCGGCCGGGCGGCGAGCGGCACGGGGGCGTAGTGCCCGGTGTCGACACCGCAGGGCACGACAGTGATCCGGGCCCGGGGCACGCCGAGCGCCAGCAGCTCGTTCATCTCGTCCGCGCTGGTCGCGAGGGTGCGGTGGACCTCACGGGCGATCCGGGTCTCGAGGTCGGCGCGCTCGGGCGGCCCGGCGTCCTCGCCGCCCCGGTGACGCCGTTCCGTCGTGCCGAGCGTGTGGAAGGTCTGGACGACGGGGATACCCGCGCCCCGCGCCCCGGTCAGGGCGGCCGCGCCGGACGTCCAGAAGTGCGCGTGAACGACGTCGGGCCGGTTCAGCCGCCAGATCCTGGCCAGATACGCGCCGAACTCCGGCATCCACGTGAGCAGTTCGTCCTTCGGCACCGGAACGGGCGGGCCCGCCGGTACGTGGACGACCTTCACGCCCGACGCGGTGCGGACCAGGGTCGGGCGGTCGGGCCGGTCACGGCGGGTGTAGAGGGTGACGTCGTGTCCCCGCCCCGCCAGGCACGCGGCGAGCTGGGCCACGTACACGCTCTGCCCGTCGAGGTCGGGGCCGTCCGTTTGCGGAAGCGGCCCCGTGTGCGCGGACACCAGGGCGATCCGGGCGAATCGCGGAGTGGGCTCCGGCATCATCGCGTGACCTCCTTCGTGAGTCGGTCTCCGGTCGATCCTGCCGCAGCGGGCCGGGGGCGCACCTCCGCATCTGCCGTTGGAATGAATCCGCGTCAGTTCGACTGGCCGATCGGCCGGACCACCAGCGTGTTCACGTCGACGCCGCGCGGCTGCGAGATCGCCCAGACGAGCGTGTCCACCAGCTGCTCGGCGGTGATCATCGGACCGGCCGCCGCCGCTCCGCCGGGGCGCTCGTCCCAGAACGGGGTGAGCACCCGGCCCGGTGCGATCAGCGTCGTGCCGACGCCGTACCCGGTGGTGAGCATGCGGACGTTCTCCGCGAGGCCGGTCACCGCCCACTTGGTCATCGAGTAGAGGTTGCCCGGCGTGTTCTTGTACCCGGCCACGCTGCCGATGAGCACGATCCGGCCCTGCGACTCCTTGAGCGCGGGGAGCGCCGCCTTGACGAGCAGCGCGGGACCCAGCACGTTCGTCAGGACCATGCCGCGCCACTTCTCGGGGTCGCCGGTCTCGACATGGGCGTCGGCCGAGTACCCGGCGTTGGCGATGGCGTGGTCGAGCCGGCCGAAGGCGCGTACGGTCTCCTCGACCGCCGCCGACACGTGCTCCCAGTCCCCCGCGTCCCCCTCGAACGTCAGCAGCCGCTCCCCCGCGTCCATCTCCTCGGCCAGCACGGCCAGCTTCTTGGCGCTGCGCCCGGTCGCGGCGACCCGGTGTCCCAGGCCGAGGAGCCTGCGTACGGTCTCCGCGCCGATTCCGCTGGACCCGCCGGTGATGAAGGTGACGGGCGATTCGGTGCCGCTGGTGGGCGTGTTGTTGCCGTTGGTCATGATCTCCCCGTACTCCGGTGCTGCGCCGTTGCGATCGCCCCCGACGCTAGATCGTCGGGGGCGGGCGCGTCCACGGATCGCGAGGGCGTGCGCGCGCCCGTCGCGCCGGCCACCAGGGCGACGGCTCCGCAGGCGGTCGCGGTCGTGCCCAGGGTGGCCGCCCGCAGACTGATGTGGGTGCGTACGGCCGGGACGACCAGCTCGTTCAGCTCCTGCTTCAGCGGGTCCATCAGGGCCGCCCCGGTGCGGGTCAGCTCGCCGCCGACGACGATGACGGCGGGGGCGAAGGTGTTCGCGAGGGCGGCCAGGACACCGCCCACGGCGCGCCCCGTCTCGGCCAGGACCCGGCAGGCCGCCTCGTCGGCGTCGCGGGCCGCCACGGCCAGGTCGGCGATGCCGGCCGCCAGTCCGCCGCAGGCGTGGTACCGGTCGAGGACCGCCCGGCTGGAGGCGACGGTGTCGAGACATCCGCGTCCGCCGCAGTGGCACGGTCGCCCGCCCTCGCGCTCGACGTTGACATGGCCGAGTTCGCCCGCGGTCGCGTAGGGCCCGCGCACCAGGGCTCCCGACTGGATCAGCCCGCCCCCGACCTCGCGGGACAGGAAGACGGACAGCAGGTCCGGCTCGCCCGCCGCCGCGCCCCACGTGGCTTCGCCCAGGGCGGCGAGGCGGTGGCCGCGCTCCACCCGGACCGGAGCCGCGAAGCGCTCGCGCACCAGCTGGGCCACTTCGACGCCGGGGTCCGGGCCACCGATGCCGACCCCCACGCCCTTGACCGCCCCGGGTACGAGGGAGCCTCCCGCCAGCGCGGTGGCGAGGCGGTGCGCCGTCAGGACGCGCTCGCGCCGGCCGGCCGTGCTCGGCTCCTCGGCGCTGCGGACACCGATCAGCTGGCACGCGTCGTTGGCGAGGGCGACCCGGGTGCTCCGCCGGGTGAACTCGATGCCGATGAACTGGCCGCGTCCGGGGTTGAGCCGGAGCCGCTCGACGGGGCGGCCGCGGCCCCGGCCGTCCTCCTCCTGGAGCGCGGTGGTGATCGCGCCGCTGTCGACCAGGGCGGCCACGGCGTCGTACACGGTGGTCCGCGGCAGCCCGCTCAGGTCCATCAGCTGGGCCCGGGTCACCGAGCCGTGGTGCGACACCAGCCGCAGGACCATCTCCTTGCTGCTGGGCTTCCTGCGCAGGTGCGCCGGTGAGCTCTCGGGGTCCGGCATCCGGTCAGCACGTCCTTCGGGAGGCGGTCACGTCGGTGCGCTCCTGTCAGTCGAGCAGTTCGGCCCGGTGGGGCGAGTCCGCTCCCCGCCGGGAGCAGGTGACGGCCGCGGCCCGGGCGGCGAAGGCCAGCAGTTCGCGCCACTCGTCGTGGGCGAGCCGGGCGTCCGGGCGCAGCGCGTCCCCGCGGTGGAGACCGTCGAGCAGCGCCGCGTAGACCGTGTCTCCCGCGCCGATGGTGTCGGCCACCTCGCACGCGGCGGCCGGTACGTGCACGGTGTCGCCGGTGGCGGTGACCGCCCAGAGTCCGGCGCCGCCGCCGGTGAGGACGACCGCGGACGGTCCGTTACGCGCCCAGGCGCGGGCGGCGTCGAGCACCGACTCCTCGCCGGGCGCGCAGCCGGACAGCCACGCCGTGTCCTCGAACGACACCTTGAGCAGCGAGAGATGGGGCAGCCAGCTCCGGAAGCGGGCCCGGTAGGCGTCCGGGTCGGGGATGACGTTCGGCCGGATGTTGGGGTCGAGTGCGATGAAGAGGCCCCTTCCGGACTCACGCAAAAGCATGTGCTCGTACGCGCTCGCCGTGGGCTCCAGGGCGAGGGAGCACGTGCCCAGGGCGAGGGCCCGGGCCAGGGGCGGCAGGGAGCCGGGGGCCGTGAAGAGACGGTCGGCGGTGCCCTGGTGGTAGAAGGTATAGGCGGCCGAGCCCTCCTCGCTGATGGCCGTCACGGCGAGCATGGTGGGTTCGGGTCCGCGCTGGACGAGTGCGGTGTCGACGCCCGCCTTCTGAAGGCCCTCGACCAGCGCGGCTCCGTAGGCGTCGGTCGAGACGCGGGAGCAGAACGCGACCGGCGCTCCGAGCCGTCCCAGCGCGACGGCGGTGTTGTACGGGCCGCCGCCCCGTCTGGGAAGCATCAGGGGAAGCCCGCCGTCCGCGCGGCCCTGGTCGGGCGCCGGTACCAGGTCCATCAGTGCTTCTCCGCCTACTACGATCACGCTCGGCCTTCCTTGTCTGTGCGTGCCGGTGGGAGGGACGGCATGCCGAACCGCCCCCCGGGTGCCGGTGGTGGGTGCGCGGGCGGAATGCCCGCGGTGACGGGGCGGCCGCGCGGCCGCCCGGCTGCTCAGGCGGGCAGCTCCTGGTCGGCGGCGAACCGGCGCTCGCCCGAGCCGCGCTGGATCAGCCTGTTCTGTACGACGACGGTGCGCGGGCGCGACCGGTCCCCCGCCAGCCGCCGCAGCGCGGTGGCTCCCGCCTCGCGCCCGATGGTGACCGGGTCCTGGGCGACGACGGTGAGGGCGGGCGTGAGCAGCTCCGCCATGGGCACGTCGTCGATGGCGACCACGGCCACGGGCGCGCCGCTCCGTCCGAGCTCCGCCATGGCGCCGAGCGTCATGACGTTGTTCCCGCTGACCACGGCGGTGGGCGGGCTCTGCAGGGCCAGCAGCCGGGCCAGGGCCTTTGCCGCGCCGTGTTCGTCGTGCGCCTCGCCGACCAGGGCCCGGTCGTACGGGATGCCGGCCTCGGCCAGGGCCGCCCGGTATCCCGCCTGGCGTTCGCGGCGCGTGTACAGGCCCCGGGGGAGGTCGCCGATGAACCCGATGCGGCGGTGGCCGTGGGCGATCAGGTGCGCGGTGCCCTCGCGGGCGCCCTTGCGGTTGGAGCTGACGACCGTATCGGTGGGCAGGCCGTGGCCCGGGCGGTCGATGAACACGACCGGGAGTCCCTGGGCCAGGTGCTGCTTGAGGTGGCTGTGGTCGGCGCCCACGGAGGGCACGACCATCAGCGCGCTCACCCGGCGGGCGAGGAAGGACCGGGTCAGGTCCGTCTCCCGCTCCGGGTCGTCCCCGGACGAGCCCATGACGAGGGTCAGCCCGTGATCGCGGACGGTGGCCTCGATCCCACTGGCGACCGAGCCGAAGAAGGGGTTGGCCAGGTCGGGGATGACGAGCCCGACGGTGGTGTCCGGTCCGCCGCTGCGGATGCTCTGCGCCATCGGGTTGAGCTGGAAGCCGAGCCTGCCCACCGCTTCGAGGACACGCTCCCGGGTCGACTCCGAGGTGGGGCCGTTCCCGTTGAGCACCCGGGAGACGGTCTTGGCGCTCACGCCCACCTCCTGGGCGACATCGGCAAGAGTCGGGCGGCGGGGTGAGACCATGGCCAGGCTTCTCCATGTTGAGGCTCTTCGGCCGGGAGGGTGATCGACCCGGCCGACCGAGGACAGGTCGACAGAATACGGTGCGGGTGCGACGGCCGATTCAGCCGTCGTCGTGCCCGACCCCGACGGCGTCGACAGCCCGGTGGTCGGCCACCGTCGTCGCCCCGTCGGCCTCCACCCGCAGGGCGCCGGTCATGATCGCCACGACCTCCGCCATGGAGTGGTCCGACGGCTTGATCACCGCCGCCCGGCGGCCCAGCCGGTGCACGTGGACGCGGTCGGCGATCTCGAAGACGTGCGGCATGTTGTGGCTGATCAGGATGACCGGGATGCCCTTGTCGCGTACCCGGCGGATGAGGTCGAGGACCTGGGCCGACTCCTTGACGCCCAGCGCGGCGGTGGGTTCGTCCATGACGACGACGCTCCTGGCCCAGGCGGCCGCCCGGGCCACCGCGACGGCCTGGCGCTGGCCTCCGGAGAGCGTCTCGACGGGCTGGGTCAGCGAGCCGAGGCCGATCTTCAGCTCCGCCATGTGCTCGGCGGCCCGGGCCCGCATCGCCTTCTTGTCGAGCATCCGCAGCGCCCGCCCCAGGATGTCCTTGCGGCGCAGCTCGCGGCCCAGGAACATGTTGGACGCGATGTCCATGGACGGGGCGACGGCGAGGTCCTGGTAGACGGTCTCGATGCCGTGTTCGTGGGCGTCCTGGGGGCCGTTGAAGCGGATGGGCTCGCCGTTCAGGCGGATCTCCCCGGAGTCCGGGACCACCGCGCCGGTCAGGGCCTTGATCAGGCTGGACTTGCCGGCTCCGTTGTCCCCGATGACGGCCAGGACCTCGCCCGGCATCAGGTCGAAGTCGGCGCCGTCGATGGCGGTGACGTGGCCGTAGCGCTTGACCAGGTTGCGGGCGCTGAGCACCGGGGTCACCGGGGCGGCGCTCTTGTCGAGGGTATTCATCGGCCCTTCTTCCGGGAGAACTGGTCGATCGTCACGGCCAGGATCACCAGCACGCCGGTGACCAGGGTCTGGTAGACGGAGGAGACCCCGAGCAGTTGGAGGCCGTTGCGGAATACGCCGACGATCAGGACGCCCACGAACGTGCCGAGGACCGTGCCGCGCCCGCCGAACAGGCTGGTGCCGCCGAGCACCACGGCCGTGATGCTGTCCAGGTTCTCCGTCTGGCCGGCCTGCGGGTCGCCCACGCCGGTGCGGGAGACCAGCAGCAGGGCCGCGATCCCGTAGACGAGACCGGCCACCGTGTAGAGGGAGATGGTGAGCCGGGAGACGCGGATGCCGTTGAGGCGGGCGCTCTCGGCGCTGTTGCCCAGGGCGTAGACGTGCTGCCCCCAGGCGGTGTTGCCGAGGGCGTAGGCGAAGCCCAGGAAGAGGAAGACGGTGAGCAGGGAGCCGTAGGTGACGTCGGTGGTGCCCAGCGGGAAGGTCTCCCCGAGCGCCGTGAGCGAGCTGGGCAGGCCGGTGACGGTCTGCTCCTCGGAGAAGATGTGCGTCAGCGCGAAGGCGACGTTGAGCATGCCCAGGGTGACGATGAACGGCGGGAGCGGGACGAGCCGTACGAGCAGGCCGTTGGCCAGTCCGAAGGCCCCGCAGACGAGGACGCCGGCCAGGATCGCGAGCGGTGCGGGCAGCGGGCTGCTGACGGCCAGCTTGGCCATCACGATCCCGCCGAAGGCCATCACGGCGCCGACCGACAGGTCGATGCCGGCGGTGAGGATGATCAGGGTCTGGCCGATCGCCAGCGTGCCGACGACCATCACCTGTTGCAGGATCAGCGAGAAGTTGCCGCCGGTCAGGAATTCGTCGCTGCTGAGCGCGAAGACGACCGAGGCGAGGATCAGGGCGCCCAGGGGGCCTGCCGCGGGCGCCATCAGGATGCGGCGGAGCGTGGTGGGTTCCTTGGCGCCGGAGTACAGCGCCGAGGCGGTGGAGGTGGTCATCGGGGTTACTTCCCCCAGCAGTTGTCGATGCCGAAGCCGGCGTCCTTGGAGTCGACGCCCGGCTGTGCCTTGTCCGCGATCAGCTGGACGCCCGTGTCGGTGTAGCCGCTGGCCTTCTTGCCGGTCTTGGCGTAGTCCACGATCGCGGACACGCCGTCGGCGGCCATCTTGAGGGGGTACTGCTGCGAGGTGGCGGCGATCCTGCCGTCCTTGACCGCGGCGACGCCCTCGCAGCCGCCGTCGATGGTGACGATCATGACGTCCTTCTCGCGGCCCTTGGCCTTGATGGCGGTGTACGCGCCGAGGGCGGCCGGCTCGTTGATGGCGTAGACGAGGTTGATGTCGGGGGCCTTCTGGAGGCAGTTCTCCATCGCGGTCTGGCCCTTGGCGCGATCACCGCCGGTGTCCTGGGAACACACCAGGGCGGAGTCCTTGTCGGTGATGCCGTACCCCTCCATGAACCCCTGGTGGCGCTGGACGCCGACGGAGACGCCGGGCGACAGGTCCATGGTGGCGATCTTGGCCTCCTTGCCCTGCATGGCGGCCTTGGCGTAGGCGCCGATGAGCTTGCCCGCCTTGACGTTGTCGGTGGCGAACAGCGCGTCGGCGGCGGACTGGGGCTCGGGCGGGGTGTCCAGGGCGATCACCAGGACGCCCTTGGCACGGGCCTTCGCCAGTGCGGGGACGATGGCCTTGGAGTCGTTGGGGGTGATCAGGATGCCCTTGACTCCGGCGGAGACCATGTTCTCCAGCGCGGTGACCTGTCCGGCGTTGTCACCGTCGTACTTGCCGGCGGCCGTGGTGAGCTCCACGCCCTTCTTCTTGGCCTCCTTCTGGGCACCCTCACGCATCTTGACGAAGAAGGGGTTGGTGTCGGTCTTGGTGATCAGCCCGACCTTCACCTTGCCGCCGTCCTTGCCCGAGGAACCGGAGCCGGACCCACACCCGGTGAGCGTGAGAGCACACACGGTGACAGTGGTGGCGGCGGCAAAAAGCATTCTTCTGGGCATGTCGGCTCCTCGTGCGAAGGGATGACGGAGTACGTGGGCCAGTGCGGCCTCGGGCCGAGCCGCCCCGGCGGACGGAATGTCAACGCTGACAGCGGCTCGTACCGAGGATGTTGGACGGCGGGACGCCCGCCGTCAATGGAGAAGCCGCCGATAATTCCGGCAAGACCCCCCTCCCATGGGTGCGGTGCCCGCTCCGCACCCGGCAGGGCAGGCACCCAAAACGGCCCCAACCGCAGCAAGTGCGCCCCGGAAAATCTCGCGATCGGCGCATCCCGCATCATCCGGCCACCCACGGCGGAGGACCGGATTAATTCCGGTTCATGTCCGGCGTGTTGACCCCCGGATACCGGCCGCACATCATCGTTCGCGATTCACCGTGTCAGCGTTGACATCTCCGCTGGCCGCCCCACCACAGCCGCTTCGACACTCGTGTCGCGGCAGAACCGGAGCGAGAGACATGCGTGTACGCCGCAGAGCCCAGGCGTTGGTGATCGCCATGGCGCTCGGCCTGACCCCCCTGCTGTCGGCCTCGCCGGCGTCCGCGGGCGAGGTGTGGAACTACCCCGAGTTCCCGTACCAGCCCACGACGTACACCGAGGCGTATCGCGGGCAGTTCCACTTCAGCTCCCAGCAGGGCTGGATGAACGACCCGAACGGCCTGGTGTACGCCAACGGCGAGTACCACTTCTTCTACCAGCACAACCCGCACGGGCTGGCCTGGGACACCATGCACTGGGGCCACGCCACCAGCAAGGACCTGGTCCACTGGACGCAGAAGCCGATCGCCCTGGAGCCCGACGTGCACCCGGGCACGCTGTTCTCCGGCGGCGGTGTGGTCGACAAGGACAACACCTCGGGTCTGAAGACGGGTGCCGACGACCCCATCGTGGTCTTCGCGAACACCGACGGCGTCAGCGTCTACTACAGCAACGACAACGGCAGGACGTTCCAGGCGTACGACAAGGGCCGCAAGCGCATCACCATCCCGGTCCAGAGCCGCGATCCCAAGGTGGCCTGGGACGCCGCGCACAAGCAGTGGGTCATGGTGGTGTGGTCGGAGAACGACGCCGACAACCACGGCAACGGCGTCGAGATCTACACCTCGCCCAACCTGCTCGACTGGACGCACTCCAGCCGCTATTCCGCGGAGTGGCTGTTCGAGTGCCCCGACCTGTTCCAGGTCCCGGTCGACGGCGACCCGAACCGCAAGAAGTGGGTGCTCACCACCGCGTCCGGCAAGTACGTGGTGGGTGACTTCGACGGCACCGGGTTCCACGCGGACAACCCCACCCCCCAGCCGATGGACTTCGGCACCGCCTACGCGGGCGGCACGTTCTATGCGGCCGAGACCTTCCAGAACGCCCCGGACGGGCGCGTCGTCCAGATGGCCTGGCAGGGCGGCAACGTCGGCACCACCTGGACCGGAAACGCCACCTTCCCCGCCCAGCTCGGCCTGATCAGCACGCCTGAGGGCCTCCGGATCACCCGTACACCGGTGGACGAGCTGTCGTCCCTCGCCTCCGGCGGCAAGACGTGGAAGAAGCAGAACGTCAAGGAGGGTGGCGCCAACCCCTTCAAGGGCGTCCGGGCCGACACGTACGAGCTCAGCGCCACGGTCGACGTGAGCAAGTCCACGGCGCGGAAGATCGCGTTCGGCCTGCACGTCCGCAGCGACGACACCGCCGACCGCACGGTGGTCTACGACAAGGCGGCGGGCACCCTGGACGGCCACCCGGTCGGCCTGGAGAACGGCAAGCTGAAGCTGCGCCTGCTGGTGGACCGCGGCCAGCTGGAGGTCTTCGCCGACGGCGGCACGTACTCCCTCTCGGACAACGTCAACTTCGACTCCGGCGCCGACAGCCAGGGCATCCGGCTGTACGCCGAGGGCGGCACGGCCAAGCTGGACAGTGCCGTCTTCCGCCGGCTCGACTCCAGCTGGGGCACGGGTCAGTCGACGCTCGACACCGATCTGGGCGACCGGTGGAACGCCGTCAGCGGCAACTGGACCGATGTGTCGGGCGGCAAGCAGGGCCGGGGCTCCGGGAACGGCTTCTACCTCAGTACGCGTACGGCGGCCGACGGCGTCTACCAGGGCGACGTGTCCCTGGGCACCGCCCAGGCGGCCGGTCTCACCTTCCGCGCCAACGACAAGGGCGAGGGGTACACCGCCAACATCGACAAGGAGGGCAAGGTCAAGCTGTGGCGTCCCGGCCGGGACATCGCCACGTACAACACCCCCGTCACGGCGGACAGTACCCACCACCTCAAGGTGACCACCGAGGGCAGCCGCATCCGGGTCTTCCTCGACAACGGCACCGACCCCGTCATCGATGCCACCGACGACGCCTACACCGGCGGCCGATACGGAGCCAACGTCTTCAACGGCACCGCTACGCTCCAGAACCTCAACACGGGCGGCGCGGGCCTCGACGCCTTCCCCACCGCCAAGTGGGCCACCACGGGCGGGAACTGGACCACGGCCGCCGACGGTCTGCACGGCAGTTCCTCGGGGGACGGCTTCTATCTGAGCGAGCGGACGGGTGAGGACTTCACCTACGAGGGCGACCTCTCCGTCACCAACGGCACCGCGACCGGTCTGACCTTCCGGGCCAATGACAAGGGCGAGGGCTACACCGCGACCCTGGACACCAAGGGCCAGGTGAAGCTGTGGCGCCCCGGCAAGGACCTGGCCACCCACGACACCGCCATCACCGAGGGCCGGACCTACCACGTGAAGGTGCGCGCCGAGGGTGACCGGATACGGGTGTGGCTCGGCGACGGCGCCACACCCGTCATCGACACCACCGACGCCACCTACGGCAGCGGCCGGTTCGGTGTGAACGCCTACAACGGGAACGTCATCGCCCAGCACCTGACGATCAGCTGACCGCTTCCCCTGACACCGGGCCCCGGCGCACCTGCCGGGGCCCGGTCGCGCGTGTCGGGGGCGGTACGGCCGGGGTCACCAGCCGCGGCGCGGTTGCACCGGGCCGAGGCGGGCGGTGAGGGCCGCGAGGAAGACCGGGAGTTTGTCGACCATCGCCTTGGGGACCGGTGTGGACTGGACGGTGCCCTTGTCCACGTCCTCCACGACGAGGGTGTACGTGCCGTTCTCCTCGATGAGTTCGGCGGCGAACAGCAGGGTTCGGGTGGAGGTTTCCATCAGCGCTCCCGGGCGGGTTCGTTGAGCCAGGCGGACCACGTCCCGGTGGCCCGCTGTTCGTCGGCGTCCTCGGCGAACAGGTGGTGGCCGAGCCGGATCGGTACGTTCCAGGTGCTGCCGTTGAAGAACCGGTACAGGGCGTCCTGGCCGCGCAGTCCGACGAAGTCGGCGCTGAGCCAGTCGACGGTCACCTCCACCGGCTCGGGGGCCAGAAGGGTGAACCGGTCGCCGACGACCGCGTCGTCGGCGAGGCCGAGGCGGCGGCGCAGCGCGGCGAAGTCGGCCGGGTCGGCGGTCGGTTCGGGTCGGTGGGCCTGTACGTACACGGCGGGGCGCCCGGCGAAGTGGCGGAGGTATTCCGTGAGGGCGTGCTGGTGGAAGTCGACGTACTTCTCGGCCGCGTCCGTCTTGCCGTCCCAGTTCCAGGCGTCGTCCACGACACCGGTGTGCACCCAGTGGATGCCCATGCGCAGGTGGCTCGTGCCGCCGTCGGCCGGCTCGACGCGATAGCTGAGGGTGTTGGAGAACCCGCCGTCCTGTGTGGCCCGCAGCGCGAGGTGGTGCGGTGGTTCCCAGGTCAGAACGGTGGCGTCGCCCCGGGTGGCCTTGCCGCCGACGCGTGGTTCGATCTCCATCGGGTAGAGCCAGCCGAGGTTTCCGGCGGCGGTGGCGACCGCGTCCCAGACCTGCTGGGGTGCGACGGGCAGGTCCTGCTGCCTGCGGACTCGGAATTCCCGGGCCATGGTCGGTGCTGCTCCTTCGTCGTCGTTCATGGTCAGTAGGTGAGCGGGAGGGCGTTGAGCCGTCGTTGCAGCGGGTTGGGCCGCCAGGACAACTCCGCCCCGTCGGCCGGCCGCAGCCCCGGCAGCCGGCGCACCAGCGTGCCGACGGCCACCTCCGTCTGGAGCCGGGCGAGCGGGCCGCCGAGGCAGAAGTGGGGCCCGTGCCCGAAGCCGAGGTGCCGGTTGCCGGGGCGGGTCAGGTCGAGCCGGTCGGGGTCCTCGAAGCGTTCCGGGTCGCGGTTGGTGGCGCCGAGGAAGAGGTACACCAACTCGCCCTCGCAGAGGATCCGTCCGCCGATCTCCAGGTCCTGCGCGACGACCCTGACGATCGCCTGGGTCACGGTGTCGTAGCGGGTCAGCTCCTCGACGGCGCCGCGCATGAGCCCGGGGTCCTCGCGCAGCCGGGCCAGCTGGTCCGGGTGGCGCAGCAGGGCGTGCACGGCGTTGGTGATGAGGTGGGTGGTGGTCTCGTCGCCCGCGGTGATGAGGACGAAGCAGGTGGAGAGCAGTTCGGAGTCGGTGAGCCGGTCGTCGTGCGTCTGGGTGGCGACCAGGGCGCTGATCAGGTCGTCGCCCGGTTCGCGTCGGCGCTGCCGGATGAGCCCGGACAGGTAGTCCTCGTACTGGTCGATCGCGGTCTCGGACTTGGCCAGGTCCTCGCTGAGCCGGCCGAAGCGGCGGAACCAGTCCTTGACCCGGGGCCGGTCCGCCTCGGGGATGCCGAAGAGCTCGCAGACGACGGACATGGGCAGCGGGGAGGCGACCGCCTCGATCAGCTCCATCTCCGGCCCGGCTGCGACCGCCGCGTCGATGAGCCGGTCCACGAGGTGCTGGACGCGGTCGCGCAGCGCCTCGACGCGGCGGGCGGTGAACGCCCGGTTGGCGAGCTTGCGGAGCCGGGCGTGGTCCGGCGGGTCGGTGTTGCTCATCACCCGGCCGAGCCGGTCGGTGAGCCGGCTGAACTCCTTGAGGTCGCCGCCGAGCGCGGTGTAGGCCCGGGTCATCCTGTCCCGGTCGTTGGAGAGCCGCAGGTCGCCGAGCGCCGCCTCGACGTCGGCGTACCGGGTGAGGTACCAGACGCCCTGGGGGCTGCGGTGGACCGGGTCCTCGCGCCGCATCCGGGCGTAGAGCGGGTAGGGGTCGCGCCGGGCCTCGGGGGTGAGCAGGGCGGCGCCGAGGTCGCGGACCGGGGCGGGGCCCGCGAGGTCGCGGACCCCGGCCGGGGTGGGGGTGGAGGTCATGTCGGCCGCGTTACCGCTGGGCGTCCATGGCGTCGGCGAGGCTCTTGGGCCGCATGTCGGTCCAGGTCCGCTCGATGTGGTCCAGGCAGGCGGCGTGCGTGTCCGGGCCGTGGGCGACGGTCCAGCCCGCGGGGACGTCGGCGAACTGCGGCCAGAGCGAGTGCTGGTTCTCGTCGTTGACGAGGACGAGGAAGGTGCCGTCCTGGTCGTCGAAGGGGTTGGTCATGGGTCAGTCCTCCTGAGGGGTGAGATTGATGTCACCGGCGTCACCGGTGACCTCGGCGATCCTGGCGGCCAGGACCGGTCCGATCTGGGCCAGCGAACCGGCCCGGGTCATCTGGTCGTGCCGGGTGGTGATCTCGTGGGATTCGATCCGGCCCGTGAGGTACGGGCGCCAGACGTCCGGTCCGGCGTCGTCCTGGGCCCGGTCGATCGTGGAGTTGAACAGCAGCAGGTCGCCGTCGTGGCTGGCGGGGACGAAGTCCACCGCCAGCTTCGCGTTGTTGATCATGATGTCAACGATGACCTCGACCTGCCGTTCGTTGAGCCCGGCGAGGGCGCTGCCGCGCCGGTTCAGCACCTCGGCGACCTCCGCGTAGGTGATGTCGCGGTCGCCGAGTTCGGCCGGGTCGACGTCGAGCACGCCGACGAGCACATCCCGCACGGTGGGCACGGGTTCGTCCTCGAACCGGACGTCCTTCACCGGGTAGGCGTCGAGGACGGCCAGGAGGGCGGTCCGTTCGCCGCGCGCCCGCAGCTCGCAGGCGAGTGCGTGGGCGATCAGTCCGCCCGCGGACCAGCCGAGCAGCAGGTACGGTCCCTGCGGCTGGATCTTCTGGATGTGGTCGGCGTAGTCGGCCGCCATCTCCTCGTACGACTCCGGCAGCGGCTCGGGGCGTCCGAGGCCGCGTGCCTGGAGGGCGTAGACCGGGTGCTGCGGGCCGATGTGGTTGAGCAGGCCGCTGTACGACCAGCTGATGCCGCCGCCGGGGTGGACGCAGAACAGCGGGGTCTCCGTCCCGGTGGAACGCAGTGGGAGGAGTACGTCCAGCGCGTCGTCCGGGTTGTTCATGGCGAGGCGTTCCGTGAGCCCGGCGACGGTCGGCGCCTCGAACAGCATCCGCAGTCCCAGGTCGAGGCCCAGGGTCTCGCGGACGCGTGCGGCGAGCCGGGCGGCCAGCAGCGAGTGTCCGCCGAGGTCGAAGAAGCCGTCGTCGATGCCCACCTGCTCGCGTCCCAGCACTTCGGCGAAGAGCCCGCACAGCAGCTGCTCCTGCGGGGTCCGGGGCCCGCGCCCCACCCCCGACACGCCGTAGTCCGGGGCGGGCAGGGCGGCCCGGTCCAGCTTGCCGTTGGCGGTCAGCGGCAGCGCGTCCACGGTGACGTAGGCGGCCGGGACCATGAAGTCGGGCAGCTCGCGGCGCAGCCGGCCGGACAGCTCGGCGGTCTCCGGCACGGCGTCGGGCGCGGGCACGAGGTAGGCGACGAGGCGCTTGTCCCCGGGCCGGTCCTCGCGGGCGACGACGGCCGCCTGGGCGACGCCGGGGCAGCCCGCGAGGACGGCTTCGACCTCGCCGGGCTCGATGCGCTGGCCGCGCAGCTTGACCTGGTGGTCGACGCGCCCGGCGAAGTCCAGCGTGCCGTCGGGGCGCCACGCCGCGAGGTCGCCGGTGCGGTACATGCGGCTCCCGGCGGGCCCGTACGGGTCGGCGGTGAAGCGTTCCGCGGTGAGGCCGGGCCGTCCGAGGTAGCCGCGCGCCACCCCCGTACCGGCGAGGTAGAGCTCGCCGACGAGGCCGGCGGGCAGCGGGCGGAGGCGGTCGTCCAGCACGTAGGCGCGCATGTTGGCCATGGGTCCGCCGATCGGCACGGTCGCCGCGTTCTCGGGGAGGCCGCGCACCTGGTGGCGGGTGGCGAGGGTGGTGGCCTCGGTGGGTCCGTAGCCGTTGACGACCTCGATGCCGGGGCAGGCGGCGAGCACCCGGGCGACGGCGGCCGGGGAGACCACGTCGCCGCCGGTCCACACCTCGCGCACTCCGGCGAGGAGCCGGGGGCGTTCCTCGGCGACGAGCCGGAAAAGACCGGCGGTCAGCCAGAGTCCGGTCACGCCGTGCGTGGCAACGGTGTGCTGGAGCAGGTCGAGGTCGAGCTGTCCGGGCGGTGCGACGACGATCCGGCCGCCGCTGAGCAGCGGCACCCAGAGTTCGTACGTGGAGAGGTCGAAAGCGGTCGGGGAGTGCATCAGCACCCGTTCGTGTCCGCCGCCGCGCCACTCCGGGCTGAGCGCGAGGCCCACCACGTCCCGGTGGGTGACGGCCACACCCTTCGGCCGCCCGGTCGAGCCGGAGGTGTACATGATGTACGCCAACTGCCCTGGTTCGCACGGGACTTCGATGGCGTCCGGTTCATGGCGCCCGGATCCCTCCAGCGCGGCCAGGACCTCCCGGGTGAGGACGAGGGCGGCGCCGCTCTCCCGCAGGATCAGGTCGATGCGGGAGGCCGGGAAGCGCGGGTCGAGCGGGACGTAGGCGCCGCCCGCCTTGATGACGGCCAGGAGCGCCACGACCAGCTCGGCCGAGCGGTCCAGCATGACCGCGACCGGTGTCTCGGGCCGGACGCCCTGGCGGATCAGGGCCCGGGCCAGGGTATCGGCGCGCCGGTCGAGTTCCGCGTACGTCAGCTCGGTGCCGTCCGCCACGACGGCGACGGCGTCCGGGGTGGCGCGCACCTGGCGGGCGAACAGCGCGGGCAGCGCGTCCGGGGGCAGTTCCGCAGCGGTGTCGTTGAACGCGTGGAGCAGCCGGTGGCGTTCGTCGGCGGACATGAGGTCGATCCGGCTGACCGGCCGGTCCGGTTCGGCGACGGCCGCCCACAGCAGCCGGGCCCAGCGCTCGAACAGCAGCTCCACGGTGGCGGCGTCGAACAGGTCGGTGGCGTACTCCACCGCGCCGACGAGTCCGTCGGCGCCGCCGTCCGGGCGGAACTGCTCGGCGAGGCTGAAGGTGAGGTCGACGCGGGAGGTCCCGGTCGGTGCCTCCAGGTGGCCCGTTTCCAGGCCGGGCAGTGCGAAGTCGCCCAGCGGGGCGTTCTGGAGGGCCAGCATGACCTGGAAGAGCGGGTGGTGGGCCAGGGACCGCACCGGGTTGGCCACCTCCACCAGGTATTCGAACGGCACGTCCTGGTGGTCGTAGGCGGTGAGGGCCTTCTGCCGGACGCGGCCGAGGAGTTCGGCGAATCCGGGGTCGCCGCCGGTGTCGGTGCGCAGGACGAGCGTGTTGACGAAGAAGCCGACGAGTTCGTCCAGCGCCTGATCGGTGCGGCCGGCGATCGGGCTGCCGATGGGGATGTCCGTACCGGCGCCGAGCCGGGTGAGCAGGGCGGCGAGTCCGGCCTGGAGCACCATGAACATGCTGGCGCCGCGTTCGGTGGCGAGGTCGCGCAGGGCCTGGTGCAGCTCGGGGTCGAGCCGGACGACGACCCGGTCCCCGCGCTGCGAGGCGACGGGCGGCCGGGGCCGGTCGGAGGGGAGCTGGAGCTGCTGCGGGATGCCCGCGAGCTCGTCCCGCCAGTAGGCGAGCTGCCGGGCGAACAGGCTGTCCGGGTCGCCCGCGTCGCCGAGCAGGTCGCGCTGCCAGCGGGTGTAGTCGGCGTACTGCACGGGCAGCGGGGACCAGGCCGGTTCCTCGGCGCGGCACCGGGCGCCGTACGCGGTCGCGAGGTCGGCGGAGAGCGGGCCCATGGACCAGCCGTCGGCGGCGATGTGGTGCACCACGACGAGCAGCACGTGCCGGTCGGGGGCGAGCGCGAACAGCTCGGCCCGGACCGGGGGCTCCGCCGCCAGGTCGAAGCCGCGCTGGGCCGCCTCTGCCAGGCGTCCGGGCAACGCGCTCTCGTCCAGGTCCACCACGCGCAGCGCGGGGCGCGCCTCGGCCGGGGGCAGTACGACCTGGTGCGGGGTGCCGTCGGTTTCGCGGAACACCGTGCGCAGGCTCTCGTGCCGGGCGATGACGTCCCCCAGCGCGGCGTGCAGCGCGTGCCGGTCGAGGCTGCCGTCGAGGCTGAGCGCGAGCGGCATGTTGTACGTGGCGCTCGGCCCGTCCATCCGGTGCAGGAACCACAGGCGGCGCTGGGCGAAGGACAGCTCCACGCGCTCCGGGCGCGGTCGGGCGGTCAGCGCGGGGCGAGCCGCTCCGGACCCGTCGAGGCGGGCCGCCAGACCGGCCGGGGTCGGGGTCTCGAAGAGGGTGCGGACCTCCAGCTCCGCGCCGAGGGTCGCCCGGACCCGGGAGGCCAGTCGGGTCGCGAGCAGCGAGTGCCCGCCGAGGTCGAAGAAGCTGTCGTCCACGCCGACCTGGGCGAGTCCCAGCACCTCGGCGTACAGCTCCGTCAGCAGCTGCTCCTGCGGGGTGCGGGGTGCCCGTCCGCCCGCGGCGGGGCCGAGGTCGGGCGCGGGCAGGGCGCGCCGGTCCAGCTTCCCGCTGGCGGTCAGCGGCAGGGCGTCCAGCGCCACGAACGCCGACGGGACCAGGTAGTCGGGGAGCCGTTCGCGCAGCCAGTCGCGGAGTTCGCCGAGGAGGGCGCCGGTGCTCCGGCTGCCGGTGGGGCGGTTGGTCAGCGAGGACAGCGCCCGGCCGGCGGGCCCGGCCGGGCGGTACTCGACCGGGGAGCCGTGGGGCGTACGCGGGTCGCCGAACACCACGTCCAGGGCGTCGTCCGAGGTGGCCGACCAGGTGACGGACACCGTGCGACCGTGCTCCCGGCCGAGGGCGTGGAAGTCCTCCGGGTCGGGGAGGCGGTGCTCCTGCTCCGGGGCGTGCAGGCGTTCCAGCAGCTCCGCGAGAGCGCCGTCCTCCTCGTGCAGGGCCCGGGCGAGGGCGGATTCCCGGACGACGCGGCCGTTGGGGACTCCGGTGATCCGCAGTGCGCCGGTCGGCGGCTCGGCGAGCAGGTGGCGCAGGGCGTCCGGCCCTGCGATGTCCCGTCCCCAGACCAGGTCGGCGGCCGGGGTCGCGCACTCCGGGGCCACCGGTGCCTTGTGCAGGGTGACGTCGTAGCGGTAGCGGCTCAGCTCGTTGTGGTGGCGGCCGCGCTTGATCTCGACGGCCACCGCGCCGATGTCCGCGCCGTGCTCCCGCAGGGCGGTGAAGAAGTCCGGGTCGACCAGGAGTTCCTTCTCCACCCTGACCGCCTGCTCCACCGCACGGCGTACGGCGGCGGGGTCGGCGTCCTCGGCCGTGCGGTGCAGCTGGACGGCGGTCGCGAACGGGCGCAGCAGGCGCAGATTGCGTACGTCTCCGATGAACAGCGCGCCACCGGGGGCGAGCAGCCCCATGAGCTTGGCGATGACGTCGGCGAGGTAGTCGGCGGACGGGAAGTACTGCACCACCGAGTTGATGACGATGGTGTCGAACGCGCCGCCCGGCAGCCCGTCGGTGTCGTGCGCCGGACGGGTCTGGAGCACCACCCGCCCGGTGAGCCGCTTCTCGCGGGCGACCTGGGCGGTCAGCGCGTCGATGGCGGTGGCGGAGAAGTCGGTCGCCCAGTAGGACGCGCAGTGGGGTGCGACCTGGGAGAGCAACAGGCCCGTGCCGACGCCGACTTCGAGCACCCGGCGGGGTTCGAGGCCGAGGATGCGGGCCACGGTGGCGTCCCGCCATTCCCGCATCTGCTCCTCGGGGATGGGTTGCGCGTCGTAACTGCTGTTCCAGCCGACGAAGTTGTCACCGAAGGGCGCGGAGCCGGGGGTGATGGGCAGGGCGTCGTAGATGTCCTGCCACTCCCCCACCTGGTCCGCTTCGAGGCCGCTGTCCCGGGCCGTGTCCTGCTGCGGGACGACGTAGCCGACGAGCCGGTCGTCCTGGGCGAGGACGGCGGATTGCGCGACGGCGGGGTGCCCGGCGAGCGCGGCCTCGATCTCGCCGGGCTCGACGCGGAAGCCGCGCACCTTCACCTGCTGGTCGGCGCGGCCGACGTACTCCAACTGTCCGTCGCCCAGCCGCCGGACCAGGTCACCGGTGCGGTACATGCGCTCCCCGGGCGCGTACGGGCAGGCGACGAACCTGCCCGCCGTCAGCCCGGGCCGGTTGAGGTATCCCCGGGCGAGGCCCGCGCCGGCCACGTACAGCTCGCCGGTGACGCCGGGCGGCACCGGCCGCAGCCGGCCGTCCAGCACGTACACCCGGGCATTGGCGATGGGCCGGCCGATCGGCGGCACACCGGTCCCGGGGGCCAGCGGGTCGCTCATGGTCGCGCACACCGTGGTCTCGGTCGGGCCGTACGCGTTGATCATCCGGCGTCCGGGCGCCCACCGCGCCACCAGCTCGGGCGGGCATGCCTCGCCTGCCACGACCAGCGTCGACGCGGTCACGGCCCCGTCCGGCACTGCGGCGAGGACGGACGGCGGCACCGTGACATGGGTGATGCCGAGGCCCGGGTCGGTGAGTGCGGCGACGGGCCCGGCGGCCGGGGGCAGCACGAGGGCGGCGCCGCTGAGCAGGGCGGTGCAGATCTCCGACACCGAGGCGTCGAAACTGGGCGAGGCGAACTGAAGGACCCGGCTGTCGGGTGCGACCGCGAAGCGCTCAATCTGCCCGGCGACCAGACTCGCCACGCCTCCGTGTCCGACGATGACACCCTTGGGGCGGCCGGTCGAGCCGGAGGTGTAGATGACATACGCCGGATGCCGCACATCGAGCGCGACCTGCGGGTCCGTCTCCGGCCAGCCGCCCTCCGACACCATCGCCGGGTCATCGACCACCAACGCCGGACCGGCGTCATCGAGCATGTACGCGATCCGGGCCTCGGGGTAGGCCGGGTCGACCGGCAGATAGGCCGCACCGGCCTTCAGCACACCCAGCACCGCGACCACCGACTCCACCGACCTCGGCAGAGCCACCGCCACCACCCGCTCCGGACCCACCCCACGCGCGATCAACGCATGAGCGAACCGGTTCGCACGGATGTCGAGTTGTCGATACGTCAGTTTGTCGTCGCCACACACGAGCGCGACCGCGTCCGGCGTCTTCGCCACCTGGGCCGCGAAGGCCCTGGGCAGCGGGACCGCGCCGACGTCACGGGCGGTCGCGTTGTCCCGTTCCAGCAGCCGGTGCCATTCGTCGGCGTCGAGGAGATCGATTCCGCCGATCGGCTGTTCCGGGTCGGCGGTGACGGCCTTCAGCAGGAGCGTCCAGCGGCGGACCAGCGCCTCGACCGTCGTGCGGTCGAAGAGGTCGGTGGCGTACTCGACGGCGCCGACGATCCCGGCCGGGGTGCCGTCCGGGCCGAACTGCTCGACCATGCTGACGCCGAGGTCGAACTTCGCGGTGCCGGTCGCGACCGCGTAGGTGGTGACGTCCAGGCCGGGCAGCGAGAACCGGCCGGTCGGGGCGTTCTGCACGGCCAGGATGGTCTGGAAGAGGGGGTGGTGGGACAGGGACCGGGACGGGTTCAGCGCCTCCACCAGATGCTCGAACGGCACATCCTGATGGGCGTAGGCCGACAGCGCGGTCTCCCGCACCCGCCCCAGCAGCTCACCGAAACCGGGATCGCCACTCGTGTCCGTCCGCAACACCAACGTGTTCACGAAGAACCCGACCAGATCGTCCAGCGCCTCATCCGTACGCCCCGCGATCGGACTCCCGATCGCGATATCCGTCCCCGCACCCAACCGCGTGTACAACGCCGCCAGACCCGCCTGCAACACCATGAACAGGCTGGTCCCGGTCTGCCGGGCCAACTGGGCCAGGGCTTGGTGCAGTTCGGCGTCGAGTTCCAGGCCGATGTGGTCACCCTGCCAGCCGGCGACGGCCGGGCGGGGTCGGTCGGTGGGCAGCGGGAGCAGTTCCGGCAGATCGGCCAGTTGCCGCTTCCAGTAGTCGAGTTGTTCGGCGAAGCGGCTCTCCGGGTCGGCCGCGTCGCCGAGCAGGTCGCGCTGCCAGAGGGTGTAGTCGGCGTACTGGACCGGCAGTTCCGGCCGCTCCGCCGTCCGGCCTTCGCAGCGTGCCGCGTACGCCTCGGCGAGGTCGCGGGCCAGCGGCCCGGTGGACCAGCCGTCGGCGGCGATGTGGTGCATGACGAGGAGCAGCACGTGCTCGTCGGGCGCGACCGCGAACAGATTGGCCCGCAGCGGCGGTTCGGCCGACAGGTCGAAGGGCTGCCGGGCGGACTCGGCGAGCAGGTGCGGCAGCTCGTCCGCCGGGACGTCGGCCGGGCGCGCCCGGAGCCGGACGGCGGCCGGTTCCAGCAGGCGCTGGCAGGGTACGCCGTCGACCTCCTGGAACACCGTCCGCAGACTCTCGTGCCGGGCCACCACATCGGCCAGCGCCTGGTCCAGCGCGTCCCGGTCGAGCGTTCCGGTCAGCTGCAGCGCCAGCGGGATGTGGTACGTGGCGGCGGTGGCGTCCATGCGGTGCAGGAACCACAGGCGGCGCTGGGCGAAGGACAGCGGCACCGCGTCGGGCCGCTCGTACGCGGTGAGCGCCGGGCGCACTCCGCCGGCCGCCGCGAGGGCCCCGGCCAGACCGGCCACGGTGGGCGTCCGGAAGAGGGCGCGCAGCCCGAGCTCCGCCCCGAGCACCGTGCGCACCCGGGCGACCAGCCTGGTGGCGAGCAGGGAGTGCCCGCCCAGGTCGAAGAAGTCGTCGTCCACGGAGACCCGTGGGACGTCGAGGACCTCGGCGAACAGTTCGGCGAGGATCTGCTCCTGCGGGGTACGCGGCGCCCGGCCGCCCTCGGTGGAGGCGGCCTCGGGCGCGGGCAGCGCGCCCCGGTCCAGCTTCCCGTTCGGCGTCAGCGGGAGCCCGTCGAGCAGCACGAACGCGGACGGCACCAGGTAGTCCGGCAGCCGTTCACGCAGGTGGGCGGCCAGCTCCGCGGGGCGTACGGCCGCAGCGGGACGCGGCACCACGTAGCCGACGAGCCGGTCCTCCCGGGCCACGACGGCGGCCTGGGCGACACCGGGGTGCGCGGCGAGCGCGGCCTCGACCTCGCCCGGCTCGATGCGGAAGCCGCGCACCTTCACCTGCTGGTCGGCGCGGCCGACGTACTCCAGCTCGCCGTCGGCGCGGCGCCGGACCAGGTCTCCGGTGCGGTACATCCGCGCGCCCGCCGGACCGAACGGGCAGGCCGTGAAGCGTCCCGCCGTCAGGCCCGGGCGGCCCAGGTAGCCGCGCGCCAGGCCGGGCCCGGCAACGTACAACTCACCGGTCACGCCCGGCGGGACGGCGCGCAGCCGCTCGTCCAGTACGTAAATGCGGAAGCCTGCGACCGGGCGGCCGATCGGCGGCACACCGGTCCCGGGGGCCAGCGGGTCGCTCATGGTCGCGCAGACGGTGGTCTCGGTCGGACCGTACGCGTTGATCATCCGGCGTCCGGGCGCCCACCGCTCGACCAGCTCCGGCGAGCACGCCTCCCCCGCCACCACCAGGGTGGAGGCCGTGAGTTCGGCGTCGCCCAGGGCCGCGAGGGCGGAGGGCGGCAGCGTCACATGGGTGACGGCGAGCCCGGGGTCCGTCAGGGCGTCCAGTGGGGTGTCTGCGGGGGCGAGGACGAGCGCGGCGCCCGTCAGCAGCGCACTGCACAGGTCCCAGAAGGACGCGTCGAAGCTGGGCGAGGCGAACTGAAGCACTCGGCTCCCCGCCGCCACGCCGAGCCGGTCGGCCTGCACCGCCGCCAGGCGCGACACACCGGCATGGCTCACGACAACGCCCTTGGGGCGGCCGGTCGAGCCGGAGGTGTAGATGACGTACGCCGGGTGCCGCACGTCGAGCGCGACCTGCGGGTCCGTCTCCGGCCAGTCGCCCTCCGACACCATCGCCGGGTCATCGACCACCAACGCCGGACCGGCGTCATCGAGCATGTACGCGATCCGGGCCTCGGGGTACGCCGAGTCCACCGGCAGATACGCCGCACCCGCCTTCAACACACCCAGCACGGCAACCACCGACTCCACCGACCTCGGCAGAGCCACCGCCACCACCCGCTCCGGACCCAGCCCACGCGCGATCAACGCATGAGCGAACCGGTTCGCACGGCAACGGAGTTGACGATACGTCAGCCTCTCGCCACCGCAGACGAGCGCGACCGCGTCCGGCGTCGCCGTCACCCGCGCCGCGAACAGCTCCGGCAGGCTCGCTCCGGCCACCTCGTCCGCCACGGCGGGCATCAGCTCGACGCGCTCCTCGGCGGACAGCAGATCGATGGCGCCGATCGGGCACTCCGGCGCTTCCACGGCCTCGGCCAGCAGCCTGGTCCACCTGGCGGCCAGCGCCTCGACCGTCGCGCGGTCGAACAGGTCGGTGCTGTACTCGACGGCACCGCTGAGGCCGGCCGGCTCGCCGTCGGGGCCGTACTCCTCCGCGAACCCGAAGGTCAGGTCGAGCCGCGCGGTGCCGGTGAGCACGGGCAGTGCGGAGACCTGAAGGCCCGGCAGGTCGAAGGTGTTGCCCGGCGCGTTCTGCACGACCAGACCGGTCTGGAAGAGGGGGTGGTGGGACAGGGACCGGGACGGGTTCAGCGCCTCCACCAGATGCTCGAACGGCACATCCTGATGGGCATACGCCGACAGCGCGGTCTCCCGCACCCGGCCCAGCAGCTCACCGAAGCTCGGATCACCACTCGTGTCCGTCCGCAACACCAACGTGTTCACGAAGAACCCGACGAGATCGTCCAGCGCCTCATCCGTACGCCCCGCGATCGGACTCCCGATCGCGATATCCGTCCCCGCACCCAACCGCGTGTACAACGCCGCCAGACCCGCCTGCAACACCATGAAGAGGGTCGCTCCGGACCGGCGCGCCAACTCCGCCAGCTTGGCGTGCAGTTCGGCGCCGATGCGGAGTTCCAGCAGATCACCGGCGTACGACATGACGGCCGGGCGCGGCCGGTCGGCGGGGAGTTGCAGCTGTTCCGGCAGGCCCTCCAGTGTCCGCTGCCAGTAGGCGACTTGGCGCGAGAAGAGGCTGTCGGCGTCGTTCTCGTCGCCGAGGATCTCGTGCTGCCACAGGGTGTAGTCGGCGTACGTCACCGGCAGCGGCGGCCACTCGGGTGCCCCGCCGCCCCGCCGGGTGGTGTAGGCGGTGGCCAGGTCGCGGGCGAGCGGGCCCATCGACCAGCCGTCGCCGACGATGTGGTGCATGACGAGGAGCAGCACGTGCTCGTCCGGCGCGACCGTGAACAGCTCGGCGCGCAGCGGGATTTCGGTGGTCAGGTCGAAGCCGCGCACGGCCGCGTCCCTCAGCAGTGCGGGCACCTCGGACTCACCGGCCGGGCGCACGGTGAGCGGGACGCCCGCTTCGGCGGTGTCCAGTACGCGCTGGTGCGGGATGCCGCCCGTGTGCGGGAACACCGTGCGCAGGGTCTCGTGCCGGGTCATCACGTCGGCCAGGGCGGCGCCGAGCGCGTCCCGGTCCAGGTCTCCGGAGAGCCGCAGGGCCAGCGGCATGTGATAGGTGGCGCTCGGCGCCCCGAACTGCTGGAGGAACCAGAGGCGGCGCTGGGCGAACGACAGCGGCAGCATCTCGCGCCGGGGCCGGGGCACGAGTGCGCGGCGCGCGGCGCCGGCGTCCCGCAGCCCTGCCGCCAGGCCGGCCGGGGTCGGGGTCCGGAACAGGGCGCGCAGCTCCAGTTCGATCCCAAGGGCCGCCCGGACCCGCGAGACGAGGCGGGTGGCGAGCAGGGAGTGCCCGCCGAGAGCGAAGAAGTCGTCGTCGGCCCCGACCCGGGCGAGGCCCAGGACGTCGGCGAACAGCTCGCACAGGATCTGCTCCTGCGGGGTGCGCGGCGCCCGGCCGCCCCCCGTGGACACGGCGTCGGGCGCGGGCAGCGCGCCCCGGTCCAGCTTCCCGTTCGGCGTCAGCGGCAACGCGTCGAGCAGCACGAACGCGGACGGCACCAGGTAGTCCGGCACCCGCTCGCCCAGGTACGCGGCGAGCGCGGCCGGGGTCGCCGCGGCCGGGGCCGACGGGACCACGTAGGCGACGATCCGGTCCTCCCGGGCGAGCACCGCGACCTGGGAGACGCCCGGGTGCGCGGTGAGCTCGGCCTCGATCTCGCCGGGCTCGATGCGGAAGCCGCGCACCTTGACCTGGTGGTCGACCCGGCCGGCGAATTCCAGTTCGCCGTGGGCTCCCCAGCGCACCAGGTCGCCGGTGCGGTACATGCGCGCGCCGGCCGGGCCATGGGGGTCGGCGACGAAGCGTCCGGCAGTCAGCCCCGGTCGGCCGAGGTAGCCCCGGGCGAGCCCGGTGCCGGCGAGGTACAGCTCGCCCAGGACACCGGGGGCGACCGGTCGCAGGGCCTCGTCCAGAACGTACACCCGGCAGTTGTCGACGGGGCGGCCGATCGGAACGGGCTGCGGGCAGTCGGCGGGGTCGGCCGGGAGCGCGTAGGCGGTGATGACGTGGGTCTCGGCGGGGCCGTAGTGGTTGTGCAGCACCCGGCCGGGCCGGGCGGCGAAGCGGCGTACGGCACCGCCCAGGCGCATCGCCTCTCCGGCCTGGGCGACGAGGCGCAGGTGCGGCAGGTCGAGACCGGCCTCCTCGGCGGCCTCGGCCAGCGCCTCGACCACCAGGTTCGGCGCGAACAGTTCCTCGACCCGGTGGCGGTCCAGCCAGTGGGCGAACAGTTCGGCGCTGCGCCGTTGCTCCTCGGTGGGGACCACCAGGGTCTTGCCGTACAGCAGCGCGGACAGCATCTCCTGCACGGAGACGTCGAAGCCGATCGCGGTGAACTGCGCGGTGCGCGTGCCGGGTTCGCCGCCGACGGCCCGATGGTGCCAGGCCAGCAGGTTGAGCAGTGCGGCGGCGGGCATGACCACGGCCTTGGGGCGGCCGGTGGAGCCGGAGGTGTAGATGACGTAGGCGGGGTGGCGGGGGTCCGCGCGCACGCCGGGGTCGTGCTCCGGCAGCGTGCCGGACGGCGTCACGGAGGCGAGGTCGTCGAGCACCACGGCCGGGCGGGCGTCCTCCACCATGTACGCGATGCGGGCAGCCGGGTAGTCCGGGTCCACCGGCAGGTACGCCGCGCCGGTCTTGAGCACCGCGAGGATCGCGACGACCAGCTCGGCGGAGCGCGGCAGCCGGAGGGCGACGACCTGCTCGGGGCCCACTCCACGGGCGATCAGGGCATGGGCGAGGAGGTTGGCGCGGCGGTTCAGTTCCGCGTACGACAGCACGGTGTCCTCGAAGACCACGGCTGGGGCGTCCGGGGTGGCCCGGACCCGCTCCTCGAAGAGGGCGGGCAGGGTGGTGTCGGCGGCGGGGCGGGCCGTGTCGTTGCGGGTGGTCAGCAGCTCGTGGCGTTCGTCGGCGGTGAGGACGTCGATCCGGCTCAGCGGCAGCCCCGGCGCAGCGACGACCGCCGCGAGAAGCCGCAGCCAGCGGGCGACCAGCGTCTCCACGGTGGCGGGGTCGAACAGGTCGGTGCTGTACTCGACGCGCCCGACGATGCCCTCGGACGCACCGGGGCCGCCGCGCTCCAGCAGGTGGAAGCCGAGGTCGAACATGGTCGTCGGCGTCCCCACCAGGACGGGTTCGGTGGCGAGACCCCCCAGGGCGAAATCGGTGCGCGGCACGTTCTGGAGGGCCAGCAGCACCTGGAACAGCGGCTGCCGGGTGAGCGACCGGGACGGGTTCAGCGCCTCCACGACCTGCTCGAACGGCAGGTCCTGGTGGGCGTACGCGCCGAGCGCGTTCTCCCGGACACGGCCCAGGAGTTCGGCGAAGGTGGGGTCGCCCGAGGTGTCGGTGCGGAGGACCAGCGTGTTGACGAAGAACCCGATGAGGTCGTCGAGGGCCTGGTCGGTGCGGCCGGCGATGAGGCTGCCGACCGGGATGTCCTGGCCCGCCCCCAGTTTGTCGAGCAGGGAGGCCAGGGCGGCCTGGAGCACCATGTACACGCTGGCGCCGTGCTCGCGGCCGAGCCGGACCAGTCCGGCGTGGAGTTCCGCGTCCAGCTCGATCGCGAGCCGGCCGCCGGAGCTGGAAGGGGCTGCGGGGCGGGGGCGGTCGGCGGGGAGCCGGATCTGCTCGGGCAGGCCCGCGAGCGTCCGCGTCCAGTAGTCGGTCTGCCGGGCGAGCAGGCTGTCCGCGTCGGACGGGTCGCCCAGCAGTGTGTGCTGCCAGAGCGTGTAGTCGGCGTACTGGACCGGAAGCGGCAACCACTCCGGAGCCTCGCCACGGAGGCGTGCCGCGTACGCGGTCGCCAGGTCGGCGGCCAGCGGTCCGAGCGACCAGCCGTCTCCGGCGATGTGGTGCATCACCAGGAGCAGTACGTGTTCGTCCTCGGCGACCTCGAACACCTCGGCGCGCAGCGGCGGTTCGGCGGCGAGGTCGAAGCCTCGCGCGGCAGCGGCCGTCAGCAGTTCCGTCAGGTTGCGCTCATCTGCCGGGGTCACCACCAGGTCCGGGTGTGCCTCTCCGGTGGCCACGACGTGCTGGTACGGCACCCCGTCCTGCGCCGGGAAGACGGTACGCAGGGTTTCGTGCCGGTCGACGAGGTCGCCGAGCGCCGCTTCGAGGGCGGCGGGGTCCAGCGGACCGGTGAGCCGCCAGGCGAGGGGCATGTTGTAGACGGATGCGGCGCCCTCCAACTGGCGCAGGAACCACAGGCGGCGCTGCGCGGAGGACAGCGGCACCCGCTCGGGCCGCTCCGCCCGTACGAGGGCGGGCCTGGCCCGGCCCGCGGTGCTCAGGCCTGCGGCCAGTCCGGCCACGGTCGGTGTGCGGAAGAGGGCGGGCAGGGCCAGCTCCACGCCCAGCGTCGTACGGACGCGGGCGACGAGCCGGGTGGCGAGCAAGGAGTGCCCGCCGAGGGCGAAGAAGTCGTCGTCGGCCCCGACCCGGGGCACGCCGAGCACCTCGGCGAACAACCCGGCCAGCACGTGTTCCTCGGGTGTACGCGGCGCCCGCCCGCCCGTCGTGGCGGCGTCGGGCTCGGGCAGGGCGCGCCGGTCCAGCTTGCCGTTGGGCGTCAGCGGCAGCGCGTCGAGCAGCACGAACGCGGACGGCACCATGTACTCCGGCAGCCGCTCGCGCAGGTGCGCCCGCAGCTCCTCGGTCTGCGGCGCGGTCCCGGCGGTGGGTTGCACGTACGCCACGAGCCTGGGGCCCTGTGTGCCGCCCTGCCTGACGACCACGGCGGTACGTGCGATGTCCTGGCGCTCCGCGAGGACGGCCTCGATCTCTCCGGGCTCGATGCGGAAGCCGCGTACCTTCACCTGGTCGTCCGTGCGGCCCAGGAATTCGAGGCTGCCCTCGGTGTTCCAGCGCACCAGGTCACCCGTGCGGTACATGCGCGTACCTCCGGGGCCGTACGGATCGGCGACGAAACGCCCGGCCGTGAGGCCCGGCCGGTTGAGGTAGCCGCGCGCCAACCCCGTACCGGCGATGTACAGCTCGCCCGTCACGCCGCTCGGGACCGGGCGCAACGCGCCGTCCAGTACATGCAGCCGGGCGTTGCCGACAGGCCCGCCGATGATCGGGCGGGGGCTCGACGTCACTTCTGCCGTAGCCGAGTTGACCGTGCACTCGGAGGGCCCGTACAGGTTGAGGCACACCGTCCCCTCGGCGGCCCGCATCCGTTCCCAGAGCTGCTGCGGGACGGGCTCACCCCCGGCCGCGACCAGCGACGGACGAGGCCCGGAACCGTCCAGCAGACCTTGCTCGACCAGCACTGCGAGGTAGGAAGGCGTCGCCTCCACGTAGTCCAGGCCGCAGCGCGCCGCGTAGTCGAGGAAGGCACGCGGGTCGGTCCACGTCGCGTCGTCCAGGACGTGCAGCTCATGCCCGGCGAACACGGCGAACAGCTGGTCCAAGGAGGCGTCGAACGACACGGACGTGGTGAGTCCGACGCGCAGCCGCTCCCCCGCCGGAGACACCAGCGAGCCCTGGTGGGCGTACAGGTTGACCAGGCCGGTGTGCGTCACGACGGCGCCCTTGGGACGGCCGGTGGACCCGGAGGTGTAGATGACGTAGACCGGCTGGGCCGGGTCGATCGGCACCACCGGATCGGTGGCGGGGCACCTGTCGATCCGTGCGGAGGTCTCCGGGTCGTCGAGGACCAGTCGGCCGCCCGTGTCTCCCGGAAGGTTCTGCCCGGTACGCGTATCGGTCACCGTGAGCACGGGTCGGGCGTCGTCCAGGAGGTACGCGATCCGAGCGGCCGGATACTCCGGATCGACCGGCACATACGCCGCGCCGGACTTCAGCACCGCGAGAATCGCCACCACCAGGTCGGCCGACCTCGGCAAGGCCACCGCGACCAACCGCTCCGGACCCGCACCCCGCGCCCTCAGCTCATGGGCCAACCGGTTCGCCCGCGCGTCCAGCTCCGCGTACGACAACGACACCTCACCGCACACGAGGGCGGTCAGGTCCGGGACCTTCCGCACCTGCTCGCGGAACAGCTCCGGCAGGGTTTCGGTGCCGCCCGGGACCACCGGCCCGGTGCCCAGCGCCGTGAGCGCGTCGTGCTCCCGGGCCGTCAGCAGGTCGAGCCCGCTGAGCCGCTGCCCGGGGTCGGCGACCGCGATGCGGAGCAGGCGCTCCCAGCGGGCGAGCATCGTCTCGACGGTGGCCGGGTCGTAGAGGTCGACGGCGTATTCGACGGTCCCGTGGAGCCCGTCCGGGGTGCCGTCCTCCGTGTGCCGCTCGGCCATCGTGAAGATCAGGTCCAGCTTGGCCGTGCCCGACGCGGACGCCACGTCCTCGACGCGCAGCCCGGGCGGTGCGAAGTCGGCCCGGGGCGCGTTCTGGAGGACCAGCATGACCTGGAACAGGGGGTGGTGCGCGAGGGACCGGGACGGGTTCAGGACCTCGACCAGGTATTCGAACGGCACATCCTGGTGGGCGTACCCGGCGAGCGAGGTGTCCCGGACCCGGTCCAGCAGTTCGGCGAACGTCGGGTCGCCCGAGGTGTCGGTGCGGAAGACCAGGGTGTTGACGAAGTAGCCGACCAGCTCGTCCTGCGCCTGGTCGGTCCGGCCGGCGACCGGGCTGCCTACGGGGATGTCGTCGCCCGCCCCCAGCTTGGTCAGCAAGGCGGCGAGCCCGGCCTGGAGCACCATGAAGAGGCTCGTCCCGTGGGCGCGGGCGAGCTCGCTGAGCCCCCGGTGCAGCTCGGGGTCGAGACCGGCGCGCACGGAGCCGCCCCGGTGGGAGGCGACCGCCGGGCGGGGGCGGTCGGCGGGCAACTCGATCAGCTCCGGGAGCCCGGTGAGCTGCCGGGTCCAGTAGTCGGCCTGGGCGGCGAGCAGGCTGTCCCGGTCGGCGGAGTCGCCGAGCAGTTCGTGCTGCCACAGGGTGTAGTCGGCGTACTGGACGGGAAGCGGCGCCCACTGCGGGGCCTCGCCCCGGACGCGTGCCGCGTAGGCCTCGGTCAGGCCCTGCGCGAGGGGGCTCAGCGACCAGCCGTCGCCCGCGATGTGGTGGAGGACCAGGTGGAGGACGTGGTCGTCCGGTGCGACGGCGAACAGCTCGGCGCGCAGCGGCAGGTCGGTGGCCAGGTCGAAGCGCCGGTCCCGGGCCGCCGCCATCAGGGCGGGCAGCCCGGCCTCGGTGGTCTCGTGCACGGGCAGGCCGGGGCGGACCTCGTCCATGTCCAGCACCCGTTGGTGGGGGACGCCGTCCACCGCGGGGAACACGGTGCGCAGGCTTTCGTGGCGTTCGACCACGTCCGCGACGGCGGCCTCCAGGGCCCGCCGGTCCAGGTCGCCGGAGAGCCGCCAGGCGAGGGAGATGTGGTAGTTCGCACCCGCACCCTCCAGCTGGTGCAGGAACCACAGCCGGCGTTGCGCGAACGACAGCGGGATCGTCGCGGGGCGCTCGCGGCGCGCCAGGGCGGTCTGCGCCGGGCCTGCGGCGCCCAGGGCCGCGGCCAGGGCGGCCGGGGTCGGCGCCTCGAACAGCGTGCGCAGCGGCATCTCCACGCCGAGCGTCGCGCGGATCCGGGCGGCGAGGCGGGTGGCGAGCAGGGAGTGCCCGCCGAGGTCGAAGAAGCCGTCGTCCACACCGGCCGCCGGGGCGCCCAGCACCTCCGCGAACAGCTCGCAGAGGATCTGCTCCCGGGCGGTGCGCGGTGCGCGGGATGCGGTCGCCGGGGCGGGGCCGGGGGCGGGCAGGGCGCGGTGGTCGAGCTTGCCGTTGACGGTCAGGGGCAGGGCGTCCAGCGTGACGAACGCGGAGGGCACCATGTGCTCCGGCAGGCGCTCGCGCAGGTACGCGCGCAGGGCGGCGGGCTGCGGGGCGGTACCGGCGGCCGGTACGAGGTAGGCGGCGAGCCGGGTGTCGTCGGCCCGGTCCTGCCGAGCGAGGACGGCGACCTGTGCGATGTCCGGGTGGGTAGCCAGGGCCGCTTCGATCTCGCCGAGCTCGATGCGGAAGCCGCGCACCTTCACCTGCTGGTCGGCGCGGCCGACGTAGCGCAGGGTGCCGTCCGCGGCGCGGCGCACCACGTCACCGCTGCGGTACATGCGTGAGCCCGCAGGTCCGTACGGGTCGGCCACGAAGCGCCCTGCGGTGAGGCCGGGCCGGTTCAGGTAGCCGCGTGCCAGGCCGGGACCCGCGACGTACAGCTCGCCGGGGACGCCCGG
Organism: Streptomyces sp. CB01249; assembly: GCF_001905735.1. Classification (GTDB taxonomy): domain Bacteria; phylum Actinomycetota; class Actinomycetes; order Streptomycetales; family Streptomycetaceae; genus Streptomyces. Next base: position 1,418,990 of record NZ_LISW01000001.1, on the reverse strand, counting down.
GGCGACCGGGCGCAGGCCCGCGTCGAGGACGTACGCGCGGAGGTCGGGGAGGGCGGTGCCGATGTCACCGGGGGTGGTGGCGGTCCGGCCGAGCTCCGCGTGGGTGACGTGCACCGTGGTCTCGGTGATGCCGTACATGTTGACCAGGCGCGGCGCGTCCTCCGGGTGGCGCTCGTACCAGCTGGCCAGCCGGGCGTGCTCCAGTGCCTCGCCGCCGAAGACCACCGTGCGCAGGGCGAGCCGGCCGCCGGTGTCCGGGTCCTCCGCGTCGGCCTGCATCAGCTGGTGGAAGGCGGACGGCGTCTGGTTGAGCACCGTCACCCGTTCGCGGGCGAGCAGGTCGAGGAAGCGGCCGGGCGAGCGGCTGGTCTCGTGGTCCACGACGACCAGGCGGCCGCCGTGCAGCAGGGGTCCCCACAGCTCCCAGACCGAGAAGTCGAAGGCGTAGGAGTGGAAGAGCGTCCACACGTCGTCGGCGCCGAAGGCGAACCGCTCGCGCGTGGTGTCGAAGAGGCGCACCACGTTGCGGTGCGGAATGACGACGCCCTTGGGGTTGCCGGTGGAGCCGGAGGTGTGGATGACGTAGGCGGCGTGGGCCGGATCGACGGCGACGCCCGGGTCGGTGTCGGGCAGCCCGTCCAGGTCGGCGGTGTCCAGCAGCAGCCGGTCCGCGCCTTCCAGGTCGACCTGACTGGTGGTCAGGATCAGGGAGGGCCGGGTGTCCTGGAGCAGGTAGCTGATCCGGGCGGCCGGGTACTCCGGGTCCACCGGCACATACGCGGCACCCGCCTTGAGCACCGCGAGCACCGCCACGACCAGGTCCGCCGAGCGCGGGAGCGCCAGCGCCACCAGCTGCTCCGGCCCAACGCCCCGTTCGATCAGGGCGTGCGCCAGCCGGTTGGCCCGGGCGTTCAGACCGCCGTACGTGAGTGTGGTCGCGCCGTCCGTGACGGCGAGGGCGTCCGGATCGGCCCGCACCTGCCGCTCGAACAGCACGGGCAGGCTGTGCTGCGGCGGTTCCACGGCCTCCCCGGCCGGCAGCAGGGCCCGCAGTTCGTCGTCCGACAGCACGTCCACCTGGCCGATGCGCCGTCCGGGGTCGGCGGCGACGGCGCGCAGCAGCCGCAGCCAGCGCTCGACGACGGAGGTGACGGTGGCCGCGTCGAACAGGTCCGTGCTGTACTCCACCACGCCCGACAGGCCTCCCCCGCCGGGCTGTTCGGCGAGCACGAAGGTCAGGTCGCACTTGGCGGTGCCGGTGGGGACCAGGTCGGAGGTGACGCGCAGGCGCGGCAGGTCGAAGGTGCCGGACGGCGCGTTCTGCAGGGTGAGCATCGTCTGGAACAGGGGGTGGTGTGCGAGGGTCCGCGCCGGGTTCAGCGCCTCGACCAGGTGCTCGAACGGCACGTCCTGGTGGGCGTAGGCGGCCAGCGCCTCGGAGCGCACCCGGGTGAGGAGTTCAGTGAACGTCGGGTCGCCGGACAGGTCGGTGCGCAGCACCAGGGTGTTGACGAAGAAGCCCACCAGGTCGTCCAGGGCCTCGTCGGTGCGCCCCGCGACGGGCGTGCCGATCGGGACGTCGGTGCCCGCGCCCAGCTTGCCGAGCAGCGCGGCCAGTCCGGCCTGGAGGACCATGAAGAGGCTGGCGCCACCGTCGCGGGCGAGGGCGCGCAGGCCCTCGTGCAGCTCCGCGTCGACGCGCACCGGCAGCTGGGCGCCCCGGTAGGACATCGCCTCGGGCCGGGGCCGGTCGAAGGGCAGCTCGATCTGGTCGGGCAGGCCCGCGAGCCGTTCGCGCCAGTGGGCGAGCTGACCGCCCAGCAGGCTGTCCGGGTCGCCGCCGTTGCCCAGCAGTTCGCGCTGCCACAGGGCGTAGTCCGCGTACTGGACCGGCAGCGGCGACCACTGCGGCTTCGCGTCCTCGCTCCGGGCCGCGTAGGCGGTCGCCAGGTCCTGTGCGAGCGGCCCCGTCGACCAGCCGTCACCGGCGATGTGGTGGACGACGAGCAGGAGTACGTGTTCCTCCTCGGTGAGCCGGAACAGCTCGGCGCGCAGGGGCGGTTCGCCGGAGAGCTCGAAGCCCTGCCGTGCCGCCTCGGCCAGCAGGTCGGGCAGTTCGCGTTCGGCGGTCTCCGTCACGCGCAGCCGGGGCCGTGCCGCGTCGGCGTCCAGGACCCGCTGGCACGGCACACCGGCGACGGCCGGGAAGACGGTGCGCAGGCTCTCGTGGCGTTCGACCACGTCCGCCAGGGCCGTTTCGAGGGCGCGCTCGTCCAGGTTCCCGGTCAGCCGCAGGGCGAGTGGGATGTTGTACGTGGCACTCGGGCCCTCCATGCGGTGCAGGAACCAGAGTCGGCGCTGCGCGAAGGACAGCGGCACGGTCTCGGGCCGCTCGCGCCGGACCAGCGCCGGGCGGGCCTGGCCCGCCGCGTCCACCCTGGCCGCCAGCCGGGCCACCGTCGGCGCGTCGAAGAGGTCGCTGAGCCGCATCTCCACGCCGAGTACGGACCGGGCGCGGGCGATGAGGCGGGTGCCGAGCAGGGAGTGCCCGCCGAGGTCGAAGAAGCTCTCGTCCAGGCCGACTTCGGGGGCGCCCAGCACCTCGGCGAACAGCCCGACGAGCAGGTGTTCGACCGCGCTGCGCGGGGCGCGGCCCGGCGCGGTGGGCCGGTGCCCGGGGGCCGGGAGGGCGCTCCGGTCCAGCTTGCCGTTCGGGGTCAGCGGCAGGGCGTCCAGGACCACGACCGCCGACGGCACCATGTAGGCGGGCAGCCGGTCGCGGAGCCGGGTGCGCAGTGCGTCCGGCTGGATGTCCCGTCCGGCGGCGGGCACGACGTAGGCGACGAGGCGGGGCTCGTCGTCGGTGCGCACGGTGACGGCCGTGCGCGCGATGTCCTCGTGGTCCGCGAGGACGGCCTCGATCTCTCCGGGTTCGATGCGGAAGCCGCGCACCTTCACCTGGTCGTCCGTACGCCCCAGGAACTCGAGGTCGCCTTCGGCGTTCCGGCGGACCCGGTCACCCGTGCGGTACATGCGTGTGCCTTCGGGGCCGTACGGGTCCGCCACGAACCGCCCGGCCGTGAGACCCGGCCGGTTCAGGTAGCCGCGCGCCAACCCCGTACCCGCGATGTACAGCTCGCCCGCCAGACCACCAGGGACCGGCCGGAGCGCGCCGTCGAGTACATACAGCCGGGCGTTGCTGACAGGCCGGCCGATGACCGGGCGCGGGCTCGACGCCACGACAGCGGTCACCGAGTTGACCGTGCACTCGGAGGGTCCGTACAGGTTGACGCAGCGCGTGCCGTCGGCCGCCCGCAACCGCTCCCACAGGTGCTGCGGGACGGCCTCGCCACCGGCGCCGACCAGCGTGGGGCTGTGTCGCTCATCGCTCAACAGGCCGTGCGATACGAGGTCTTGGAGGTACGAAGGGGTGGCCTCGACGTAGTCCAGCCCACGGTCCGCCGCGTAGGCGACGCATGCCTCCGGGTCGGTCCAGGTCGCGTAATCCAGGACGTGCAGCTCGTGGCCCGCGAAGGGGGCCATCAGCTGGTTCCAGGAGGCGTCGAAGGACACCGAGGTGGTGAGCGCCACGCGCAGCCGCTGCCGATCCTTCAACAGCGGTGCGAAAAGGCGATGTTGGTGGTCGGTGAGCAGGTCCGCCAGGCTGCCGTGGGTGGCGACGACGCCCTTGGGACGGCCGGTGGATCCCGAGGTGTAGATGACGTAGGCGGGGCTGCCGGCCTCGACCTCCACCATCGGATCGGTGGCGGGGCGGCATGCGACCTCCGCCGCCGTCTCCGGATCGTCCAGCACCAGCCGGTCGCCCGTGTCGCCCGGCAGCCTCTGCCCGGTACGCGTATCGGTCACCGTCAGCACGGGCCGGGCGTCGTCCAGGAGGTACGCGATCCGAGCGGCCGGATACTCGGGGTCCACCGGCACATACGCCGCGCCGGACTTCAGCACCGCGAGAATCGCCACCACCAGGTCGGCCGACCTCGGCAACGCCACCGCGACCAGCCGCTCCGGACCCGCACCCCGCGCCACCAGCGCACGCGCCAGCCGATTCGTGCGCGCGTCCAACTCCGCGTACGACAAAGAGACATCGCCGCACACGAGGGCCGTGGCGTCCGGAGCGCTGCGCGCCTGCTCCCGGAACAGTTCCGGCAGCGTCTCGGTGCCGCCCGGGACCACCGGCCCGGTCCCCAGCGCCTCGCTCTCGCGGTGCTCATCCGCCGTGAGCAGGTCGACCCCGCCCACCGGCTCGTCCGGGTCGAGGTCCGCGACGGCGTCGAGCAGGGTGAGCAGCCGCTGCTGGTGCGCGGCGAGGTCGTCGTCGCCGTACGCGTCCGGCGCGCCGTGCAGCCTGAGCAGCGGGGGGTTGCCGTCCCGGTAGTCGAACAGCCAGACGGCCAGGTCGGTGGTCGAGCCGGACACGAAGTGGTGCACGGACGCGGGGTGTCCGGCGAAGGCGGGCCTGGCGTTGAAGGCCATGATGTTGACGATCAGCGGGAACGCCGTGCCGATGCCGCCGGGTGTGCCGAGGTCGCGCAGCAGGTCCTCGCTGCGGTACCGCTCGTGTGCGACGGCGGCCTCGACCTCGCGCGCCACCTGGGCCACGAGTTCGCCCCAGGGCATGTCCGGCCGCACGGTCAGCCGCAGCGGCACCACGTTGGACATCGTCCCGGGCACGGACATCAGGTCGCGGCCGGAGCCCCGGCGGGCGGTGACGGGCAGGGCGAGGACCACGTCGCGGGCGCCGCTCAGCCGGTGGGCGTAGAGCGCGGTCGCCGCGATCACGACCCGGGACCACCTGACCCCGGCCTTGGCCGCCGCCGCCCGCAGCGCCTCCGCGTCACGCAGCTCCCGCTCCTCGGCCACCCGCAGGACCTGGTGCGGGTCGGCCGTGGAGGTGTCGGTGAGCCGGGTGGGGGCGGGCAGGTCGGTGAAGCGCTCGTTCCAGTAGGCGCGGTCCGCCGTGAAGGCGTCGGAGGCGCGGTACGCGGCGTCGCTGTCGATCAGGTCCCGCAGCGTGCCGAACGGGGTGGGCGGGACGGCGGCGCCGTCGGCCAGCGCCGAGTACACCTCGCCGACCCGCTGCCTGACCATCGAGGCGCTGATCGCGTCCAGGACCAGGTGGTGGTAGTTCAGGTACCAGAGGTGTTCCGTGGGCGACAGCCGGATCAGCGCGTGGCCGAACAGCGGATCGCGGGAGAGGTCGAGCGGGCGGGCGAGGTCGTGCTCCATCCATGCGCGGGCCGCCGCCCGGGGGTCCGGCTCCGCCTCGAGGTCGAGGTGCACCGGTGCCCAGTCCCAGGCCGCGCGGAGGGTCTGGCGCGGGCCTTCGCCCTCGTCGGTGAAGGTGACGTGGAGGGCATCGACTTCGTCCACCACCCGGCGCAGGGCGGTTTCGAACAGCTCCGGGTCGACCGGCCCGTGGATCTCCAGGAACTCACCGACGCGGTAGCCGGGGATCGGTGTAGGCGAGCTCTGCTCGGCGAGCCAGATCTCCCGTTGGGCCGCGGTCAGGGGAAGGACGTCGCCGTCGCGTCGGGACATGGGGGTACCTCCAGAGGTATGAGAGGGCATGCGCGCAGGGCGCACCGGCCGCGGTGGCGTCACGCGGCCGGGCGGTGGGGCGGGTTCCTGCGGTCAGGCGGCGAGTTCGCCGGCCTGGAGCTGCCAGAGGGATGCGTAGAGCCCGTGCTGGGCGAGGAGTTCGTCGTGGGTGCCTTGCTCGGCGACGATGCCGCCCTTGTCCAGGACGAAGATGCGGTCGGCGTGGCGGACCGTGGAGAGGCGGTGGGCGATGACGACCATGGTGCGGTCGGCCGCGAAGCTGTGCAGCGTGCGCTGGATGGCGGCCTCCGTCTCGTTGTCCACGGCGGAGGTGGCCTCGTCCAGGATGACGACGGGCGAGTCCTTGAGGATCGCGCGGGCCAGGGCGATGCGCTGCCGCTGGCCGCCGGAGAGCGCGGCGCCGCGTTCACCGATGAGGGTGTCGTAGCCGTTCGGCAGGGTCGTGATGAAGGTGTGCGCCTCGGCCATGGCGGCGGCCCGGACGACGGCCTCGTCGGAGGCGCCGAAGCTGCCGTAGCGGATGTTGTCGGCGATGCTGCCGTCGAAGAGGAACGGGTCCTGGGAGACGAAGCCGATGGCGTGGCGCAGTTCGTGGCGGCGCAGGTCGCGGACGTCCCGGCCGTCGAGCAGGACGCGGCCGGACTCCGCGTCCTGGAAGCGCATGAGCAGTTTGGCGATCGTCGTCTTGCCGGAACCGGTGGCCCCGACCAGGGCGGTGACCCGTCCGGCCGGGATGGTCAGGGACAGGTTGTCCAGGGTCGCCGGGCGGCCGGGGTAGCCGAAGGTGACCTCTTCGAGGGCGATCTCGCCGCGCACGGAGGGGAGTTCGAGCGTCCCTTCCCCGCTGTCGGCCTCGACGGGCAGTTCGCGCAGGCGCTGGACCCGGTCGTAGGAGGCGAGGGTGCGCTGGTACTGGTCGGCGATTCCGCCGAGCCGGCTCATCCGCATGAGCAGCATCTGCGGGAGGCCGATCAGGGGGCTGAAGACCTCGAAGCGGAGGGTGCCGTCGAGGACCGCGCGGCCACCGACGAGCAGGGTGCCGGCCATCGACGCGGTGGTGCAGGCCCGGACGGTCTCGCCGTGGCGGAGGGTGCTGCGGTCGGTGCGGTGGCTGCTCTCCTGAACCGCTTCGCTCAACCGGTCGACGCGCTCGGCCTCGTACGCCTCGGTGCAGAAGCTCTTCACGGTCGCACCGGCTTCGAGCGAGTTGATCACCTGGCTGCCGAGCCTGGCGCGGTGTTCACCGGTGGCGGCGTAGTCCGTGGCGGCCCTCTCCTGGTGGCGCAACGACAGCCAGGCGATGACCGGGATCGGGAGGAAGGCGATCCAGGCGATCTGGGGGGCCAGCAGGAGGAACGCCGGTACGAGCAGGGCCAGGCTGGTGCCGAGTTGCAGGACGTCGTTGGCCGGACCGGCGAAGAAGGCGCCGAGCTGGCCGACGTCGTTGGTGAGGGTGCCGGCGACCCTGCTGGTCCGCTCGCCCTCCAACTGGCCCAGTTCGAGGTGCTGGACGTGCCGGTAGGCGCGGCCCCGCCAATCGTGCTCGATGTCCTGGCCGAGCCGTCGCCATTGGACGTTCGAGGCGTACGAGAGTCCGGCGACGGCTGCGCAGGCTGCGGCCACCAGGCCTGCCAGGCCCAGGAGTTGGGCGGACGCCGTGGTCAGGCCGAGCCCGGCGAGCGGGGCCGCCTCGCCCTTGATGAGGACCAGGCCGGTCCAGCCGAGGAAGGTGCCGAGCGCGATCTCCGCGGCCTGGCAGGCGACGGACAGGGCGGCGGCTCGGTAGAGGCGGGGGCGGTGCGGTCCGACGATCTCCAGCAGCGGGTGGCCCTCTCCCTCGGGCCCGGCCGCCTCGGCCGTTCTGCTCCATGCCTTCCGCAGGACGACCGCGGTCGCGGCGGCCACTCCGCCGACGGCCACCAACTGCCGGGTCAGGGCCGACCCCTTGACCAGCGCCGCACCGGCCGCGACCCCGCCGCCGACGGCGAGCACCGGCCGTACGACGAGGCCCGGGTCCACCCTGGGGGACTCCGCGGCCGGGTCCGTCGCCGCGCGCCCCGTGCCGGTCGCTTCCCGGGAGAGCCGGGCGACGGTGCGGCCGATGATCCGGCCGACGTCCGCGGCGCGCAGCCGCCCGTCGTGCCGGACGAGCACCCCGCCGGTGACCGGGCTGGCCTGGGCCTCGGTGATTCCGGGGATGTGGCGCAGCGCGGCGGCGAGGATCTCGGCCGTCCGGGGGCGTCCGACGACGAGCCCGACGTCCCAGCGCTGGCGGCCCGGTGTGACCGAGCGAGGGCTCGCGGCCGGTTCCACGGAGCGGAATCCGGATGCGGCTCCCAGTAGCGATGGCATGTGTACGTTCACCTGTTTGCGGAGGTCGCGGAAGGCCGTGACGGAGTCGACGGATCGGGGCGACGGAGCGGGAAATGAGATGCGGGGCGGGCCCGGAGGGGGTGCGCGGGCGGACCGGCCCGCGAACGGCCGCCACCCTGGCGCGTTCCGCCGCAATCGGTCGGCGGGCGCGCCCGGTGGCGGCCGCGGGTCACACAGGCCGTCAGTGCGTCTTTCCGGCGGCGCTCTCGGCGGTCGCGCGGATCTTCGGGGCCCTCCGGTCCCCCTTGGCACCGGCCCCGGTCGTGTGCTGACCGGGCACGGAGTGGCCCTCGGTGTCGGCGGCGGCCATCTGGGCGGCGACCACGTCGGCGGCTACCTCGGCCGCGAGGTCATGGATGTTCTCCCCGGCCTCGTGGGCCGCCTTCTTCACCTCCATCGCGATTCCGACGGACGCTTTGACGACTCCACCCACCAGTGGCTTCAGCAGGCGCTTAGCCAGCGGCGCGACGATGAGTCCGACGAGAAACGGCGGTACTACAGGCGGCATGACGCTCCATCCTCTCCACGCATACGTATGACAGGGAACCCGGGCACGAGAAATGGGAGCGGCGCACGGCCGGGCGGAAATAGGTATTCCGTTTCGACATCCGGTACGGGCCCGGAAAATCCGGTACCGAGCCGGGAAATCGAATTCCCGGACGCGGGATCACGCCGTCCGATCCCTTGATCACGGTAGTTCAACCACACCCGCCTGGGCCAAATGGATTCCTCCGGGTTCACTCGTGTGAGTGTCCGTGGCCATTTCTCGTGTCCGGAATTGAGCGCAGCCCCGAATCATTCCGGAGCGATTATCCGACTAACCCTTTCGAAGCGTGCCGCACGGCCCCTCCCCCGACACCGCCGCCCCGACTCGTACGGGTGAATCAAGATCGGCCTCCCCGGCCGCCCCCGGCCGCGCCCGCCCCGACGGCCAGGCACTTTCCGGCGCTCGAACAGGCTTTCCGCGTAAGGAAGTTGGATCATCGAGCCCGCTCCCCGGTGGCACCATGACGCCATGCTCCGACGCACCCCGCCGGCCGCCCTGACGGCCGCGCTCACCGCCTCGGCCCTCGCGCTGAGCGGCTGCGGCGGCGTCGCCCGTTCCTCGACGACCACCCCCCTGGTGGACCGCGGCACCGTCCGGATCGCCGAGGCGGGCGAGACGCCGAGCTTCGACCCGTACTCCACCTTCGGCGCCTCCCAGGCCCGTTACGCCTACGACTCCCTGGTGAACCCCGCCCCCGACGGCGGCCTGGTCACCGGCCTCGCCACGGACTGGCGGGCCACGGCGACCGAGGCGGTGTTCACGCTCCGCGCGGGCGTCACCTGCTCCGACGGCACCCCCCTCACCGCCTCGGCGGTCGCCCGGTCGCTGACCTACGCGGCCGACCCGGACAACCAGCTCGCCGGAGCCCGTACGGTCCTGCCGAACGTCCCGCTCACCGCCCGCGCCGACGACCGGAGGCGCACGGTCTCGGTGTCCGCCGCCACCCCGTACCCCTTCCTGATCCGGACGGTCGGGCTGCTGCCGGTCGTCTGCCCGGCCGGGCTGGACCGGCCCGGCTCGCTCGCCCGCGCCACGCAGGGCACCGGCCCCTACGTGCTGACCCGCTACACCCCCGGCGGACCGTACGAGTTCACCGTCCGGCAGGGCTACACCTGGGGGCCCGCCGGGGCGACGACCGCCGAGCGCGGCCTCCCCGAGCGCATCGAGCTCTCGGTGGTGCCCCAGACGTCCACGGCGGCGAACCTCCTGCTGACCGGGGGCGTCGACATCGCGTCGGTGAGCGGACCCGACCGCGCCCGGCTCACCGGTCACGGCCTGGCCACCACCGAGGTCGCCACCGTCATCGGGATGACCTTCTTCAACCAGCGCCCCGGCCGGGTCCTCGCCGACCGGGCGGTGCGCCGGGCCCTGGTCTCCGCCCTCGACCGCCGGGGCCTCGCCAACGTCGCCGTGGGCGGCACCGGCACCCCCGCCCGGGACTTCGGCGCCGAGGGATCCGTCTGCCACGGAGACCTCGCCGACGCCAACCTGCCCGACCGGGACACCGCCGAGGCCCTGCGGGACGCGGGCTGGACCCGATCGCCCGGCGGTCCGCTCGCCAAGGACGGCCGGGCGCTCCGGCTCCGCCTGATCACCAGCCCCGATCTCGGCCCGACCCTGGCATCCGTCGCCGAGCTGATGGCCCGGCAGTGGACGGCGCTCGGCGCGAAGGTCGAGCTGGTCACCGAGAGCCTTCCGGCCCTGGTCAACGCGATGTACACGACCGCCGACTTCGACGTGGTGGTCGGCAGTACGCCGGGCTTCGCCCTCCCGGCGGGCTTCATCCCCTTCTTCTCCGGCCCCGCCCCCGCCGGTGGCCTGAACTTCGCCGGGGTGGTCAATCCGGAGTACGAAGCCCTGGTCGCCCGGGCCCTCCGGGAGCCGGACACGACGGGATGCGCCACCTGGAACAGGGCCGCCGCCGCGCTCTTCCGCTCGGCCGACGCGCTGCCCATCGCCGAGGGCCGCAGCGGCGTGTACGGCCATCGCACCACCTTCACCACCACGTTCGGCGGTCAGCTCGTCCCCACGAGCATCCGCCTCCACCAGTGATCCCGGGACCCGCCATGACCGTTCCCGCCCTGCTGCGGCACCCCTGGACGGTGTTCCTGGGCCGCCGCGGCCTCCGGCTCCTCGTCTCGCTCGGCATCGTCCTCACCGCGTCGTTCGCGATGATCCGCCTCATCCCCGGCGACCCGGTGCGGGCCGCGCTCGGTGTGGACGCCGCCCCCGACCTCGTCGCCGCCCGGCGACACGCGCTCGGGCTCGACATGCCGTTCCTGGCCCAGTACCGGCAGTACCTCGGCGGCCTGCTGCACGGCGACCTCGGGACCTCGCTGGTCACCGGGGCGCCGGTCGCGGAGCTGGTCCGCACCCGGCTGCCGGCCACCCTGGAGATCGCCGGCCTCGCCTTCCTCACCGCGCTCGCCGTCGCCCTGCCCGGCGGGCTGCTCGCCGCCGTCCGCACCCGCGACGGCCGCCACCCGCGCACCGAGCTGGCGTTCACCACGGTCACCGCCGGTCTGACCGGGGTGCCGGACTTCGTGCTGGCCGCCGGGCTCACCGCCCTGCTCGCCGTCGGCCTCCAGCTGTTCCCGGTGGCCGGTGCGGCGGGCGTCGCCTCCCTCGTCCTCCCCGTCCTCGCGCTCTCCCTCACCCCCACCGCCGTACTCCTGCGCATCGTCAGGGTGGAGGCGCTGAAGGTGCTCGACGAGGACTATCTGCGTACCGCACGGAGCAAGCGGCTGTCCGCCGCGCGCCGCCATCTGCGGCATGCCGCACCGAACATGGCGTCCGCCGCGCTCACCGTCGCCGGAAGCCTGCTGCCCGCCCTGATCGCGGGCACCGTCCTGGTCGAGAAGGTGTTCGCCTGGCCGGGCATCGGGTCCGCGATGGCCCAGTCCGTGGTCGCGCAGGACTATCCGGTGGTCCAGGCCATGGTGCTGGTGCTCGGCACCACCGTGCTGCTCGCCGGTCTCCTGGTCGATGTGCTGCTCGCCCTGCTCGATCCCCGCTCGGCGATCCGGGAGATGTGATCATGAGTCTTCCCGCCGGTCTCCGGCGCTCCCCCATGGCCTGGGTCACCGGGCTCATGCTGGCGGCGCTCGTCGTGCTCGCCGTGGCGGGCCCGCTGTTCTGGGGCGCGGCGGCCGACCGCCCGGACCCCTCGGCCGTGCTCCAGGGGCCCTCGGCGGCGCACCCGGTCGGCACGGACGGACTCGGCCGGGACCTGCTGGCCCGCATCCTGACGGCCGCCCGGCCCTCGCTGCTGCTCGCGCTCGCGTCGGTCCTGCTCGGTGCGACCGCGGGGGTGCTCCTCGGGGCCTGCACCGCTGTCGTCGGCCGGCGCGCCCGACGGCTGGCCGCCGGGCTGATCAGCCTGCTGCTCGCGTTCCCGGCGCTGCTGGTCGCGATGTTCCTCGCGGTGGTGTTCGGCGCGGGCACGACCGGCGCGGTGCTGGCCCTGGCCGCCGCGAGTGTGCCCGGGTTCGCGCGGCTGGCCCAGACCCTCGCGGCCGGTGTGGCGGGCACCGACCACCTGGCCGCCGCGCGGGTCCTCGGTCTCGGTCGCCTGCGGCTGCTGTGGCGCCATGTCCTGCCGAACATCGCCGAGCCGCTGCTCCTGAGCGTCACGACGGCGGCGGGCACCGCCCTGGTCGCGCTCTCCGGGCTGAGCTTCCTCGGGCTCGGCGTCCAGCCGCCGGGCTACGACTGGGGGCAGCTGCTCAGCCAGGGGCTCGACCGGATCTACGCCGAGCCGCTGCCCGCGCTCGCCCCGGGCCTGGCGCTGCTGTACGCGGCGCTGACGTTCCAGCTGCTGGGCGAGGTGCTGGCCGGGGGCGCCGCCCGGCGCGGCCCGGTGGCGCGCATCCCGGCGCAGCGGTCCACGTCGAGCGGCCCCGCCGAGGAGGGGCAGGTCCTCCAGGTCGACGGCCTCAGCGTCGAACTGCCGACCCCGGCAGGGCCGGTGCGCCCGGTGCGCAGGGTGAGCCTGTCGCTCGGGCGGGGCGAGATCGTGGGGCTCGTCGGCGAGTCGGGGTCGGGCAAGTCGCTGACGGCGCTCGCCATCGCCGACCTGCTCCCGTACGGCGCCCGGGTGTCCCGGCGTACGCTGCGGCTGCTCGGGGCCGACCTCGGCGCGCTGACGCGCAAGGAGCGGGACCGGCACCTCGCGACGGGCCTGTCGGTGATCTTCCAGAACCCGGCGTCGGCGCTCAACCCGTCCCTGCGGATCGGCACCCAGCTCATCGAGGCGGTCCGGGCCCATCGCGGGGCGAGCCGCGCCGAGGCCACCGCGCAGGCCGCCGAGGCGCTGCAACGCGTCGGCCTGTCCCCGTCGTTGCTGCGCTCGCGCCCGTACGAGCTCTCCGGCGGCCAGCGCCAGCGGGTGATGATCGCCGCCGGGCTGATGGTGCGGCCGGGGCTGATCATCGCGGACGAGCCGACGACCGCGCTCGACGTGACCGTGCAGCGACAGATCACCCGGCTGCTCGTGGACATCCGGCGGGACACCTCCGCCGCGATCCTGTTCATCAGTCACGATGTCGCGCTGGTCGCCGAGTTCTGCGAGCGGGTGCTGGTCATGTACGCGGGCACGGTGGTCGAGGCCCTGCCCGTCGGCCGGCTCGCGGCGGGCGCCCGGCACCCCTACACCCGGGCGCTCGTCGCGTCGGTCCCGGACCTCACCGCCGACCGCGACCACCCGCTGCCGACGGTCGAGGGCGCGCCGCCCGATCCGCTCGCGCCCTCCCCCGGCTGTGCGTTCGAGGCCCGGTGCCCGAGCCGCCGGGACCGCTGCGCCGAGGAGGCTCCGCCGCTGGACGACCTGGGCTCCGGCCACCGGGTCGCCTGCTGGTACCCGCTGCCGGTGACGGCGGCCCCAGAGAAGGTGACCGCGTCATGACGGCCCTCCGGGTGGACGGTCTCACCGTCCGGCGCACCGGCCCCCGCGGTTCCTTCGCCGCCGTGGACGGGGTCTCGCTTGAGATCGCGCCGGGCACGACGCTGGGGCTGGTCGGGGAGTCGGGCTCCGGGAAGTCCACGCTGGCGGGCGCGATCGTGGGCCTGGTGCCGATGCGGGCCGGCCGGATCCTGGTCGACGGCGAGGAGGTCCGCACCCGTACCGTCCGGGACCGGCGACGGCTGGGCCGCCGGGTGCAGGTGGTTCTCCAGGACCCGGACACCGCGCTCGATCCCCGTATGACCGTCCATCAGGCGCTGGCCGAGGCGGCCACGGTGTTCCGGCGGCTCGACCGGGCGGGGCGCGCGGAGCGGGTCGCCGAGCTGCTGGATCTGGTCGGACTGGACGTCCGGCTCGCCGACCGGCTGCCCCGGCAGTTGTCCGGGGGGCAGCGTCAGCGGGTCGCGCTGGCCCGGGCACTGGCCGTCGGGCCGGGTCTGCTGATCGCCGACGAGATCACCTCGGCGCTGGACGTCTCGGTGCAGGCGTCCGTCCTGAACACGGTCCGCCGGCTTCAGCGGGAGCTCGGTCTGTCCATGCTGTTCATCGGCCACAATCTGCCGGCGGTCTGCCATGTCTCCGACGCGGTGGCGGTCATGCGGCACGGCCGGATCGTGGAGACCGCGCCGACCGGGACACTCCTGCGGGCACCGGCCCATCCGTACACCCGGGCGCTGCTCGACTCCGTACCGACTCTGCGTACGGCCCCGGGCGGGGAAAAGACGCCGTGACCGTCAGGGATTAATTCCCGCCATTTCGAAGTCAAGCTGCCGCACAATTCCTCACGCTCACGGATTACCGCACACTTTTCGCGCTGATTTTCCGTGAGACGATACGGCGGCTTCGGAATGCGACGGGGCCTTTCTCGAACCGCTTTCGAAAGGTACCGAATATGGGAGTTCTCGTGCCCGGTCAGCCCCTGTCCGAGCAGTCGGTCGACCAGCCCCTGTCCCACCAGACGGGTGCCGGGCTGTCCGTGCCGTTCGCCGTCGCCGGGACCGGGATGCACCTCCCGCCGGCGGTCGTCACCAACCAGGACCTGACCCGCACCCTGGACACGACCGACGCGTGGATCACCAGCCGCACCGGCATCCGCGAACGCCGCTGCCTGGCCCCGGACTCGGCGACCTCCGACATGTGCGTCGCCGCCGCGCGTCCGGCGCTGGAGGCGGCCGGGGTGGATGCTGCCGGGCTGGACGCGGTCGTCGTCGCCAGCTACACGGGCGACCAGCCGCTCGTGTCGACCGCGCTGATCGTCAAGGACGCCCTCGGCGCCCACCGCGCGCTGTCGCTGGACGTCACCCAGGCCGCCTGCGCCTCGGGCATCCAGGCCATGCTGATCGCCGCGCACCTCCTCCAGAACCCCTCCATCGGCACGATCCTGGTCCTCGCGGCCGACTGCGCGTCCAGGATCACCGACCCGGCCGACCGCACGACGCGTGTCTTCTTCGGGGACGCGGCGGCGGCCGTCGTGCTCACCCGCAGCGAGACGTCCGGGGCCGGTCTGCTCTCGTACGACCTGGGCTCCCGGCTCTCGTACGACGTCCAGATCCCCGCCGGGGGCTCCCGGCTGCCCGCGAGCGGCGACACCGTCGCCGCCGGGGAGCACTACCTGCGGATGGACGGGCGCGCCGTGTGGAACACCGCGACGACGCGGCTCCCCGAGAGCATCCGCAGCGCCGCGCACCGGGCCGGTGTGCCGGTCGACCAGGTGCGGCACTTCTTCCTGCACCAGGCCAACCTGAACATCCTCAATGAGACCCTGAGCGCCCTCGACGTCCCCCGTGAGCGCGCCGCCGTCACCATCGACCGGCTGGGCAACACCGGTTCGGCGGGCGTCTTCACCGCTCTGCACACCACGGTGGCCGAGGGCGCCCTGCGTCCGGGGGACGTCTATGTGCTGTCCGCCATCGGCGCGGGCTTCCAGTGGGGCAGCCTCTGCCTGCGGCACGCCTGACCGGGGTGCGGTCGCCCGCACCCCGGCGGGTCACGACTCGATCAGCGGACGCATACGGGTGCGATGGAACAGGGGCACCAGCGTCGGGGCGTACCGCGCCATCAGAAGCGCGAGGGGCAGGGCGACCAGGGCTCCGACGGCGAGACCGGCGAGAACGTCATGCGGATAGTGGGCCCCGACCCACACCCGGGACGCCGCCATCGCCAGGGCGATGACGGTGGCGAGGACGCCCAGGCGGGCCGCGACGAACCACAGGGCGACGGCCGCGGCGGCGGCCAGCGTGGCGTGGTTGCTGGGGAACGACCAGTCCCCGGGCCCCGGGCAGGCTTCGAGGGTGATGATGTGCAGGGACTGGCAGGGCCGGCTCTCGTGCACCGCCTGCTTCACCACCGTGCTGACGGCGAAGGCGACGAGGGTGACGAGCGGGGCGGCCAGCGCCTTCACCGCGTGTCCCGCGTCCCTGGTGCGGGCCTGCCACCATCCGATCAGCATCAGGACGGCGAAGAGGACGAGACCGTAGGTGGAGAACGCGGAGACGGCGCTGTCCAGCCAGGTCGGTGCGCCGTCCGCGGTACGGACGACGGTCGTGTACAGCTTCCCGTCGATGCCCGATCCGTCGTAGCCCGAGGCAGCGATCGTCGCGGTCCCGTGCATCAGGCCTCACCCACGCCGGTGCCGTGCGTGCGCCTGGAGCGCAGCCTGGAGGGGGGTGCGGCTTGGTGCGCGTGCGTCATCGGCGCTGGGCCCCTTCGATCATGGGCTGTCGGGTGAATCGGAGACGGATGACGACCGTTGTCAGGGACGCGCACACAGACTCTCGCGTCTACTGGCATGTAGTCGGTCTACATCACTGTAGACGATGAGGCGGAAGGGATGCCTCCGCAGAGGCAGGACAGGCTTTCCTCACCGTCTACATTTACGTAGACTCACCTGAGGCCGGGCAGCAGCGCCCGCGCCACCGGCTCACCCGCGCGAATCGAGGCACCCGCATGTCCGAAGAGGTCGCGGCTTCCCTCAGGTCGCGGTAATCGCCCGTGAACTCCGCCTCGGCCACGCTGCTGCCGGTCAACGCCGTGCTCGGCTGGGTCCTGGCCGTGCTCCTCGCCGCGGCCACCGCGGTCACCGCCTGGGCCCGGCTCTCCCCCGAACAGAGCTTCAGCCGCGCCCGCGAGGTGCTGACCGCCGGAGTCCGTGCGGCGGTCCAACTGGCCGCCGTCTCTGCCGTGATCGGCTGGGTGGTCCGGCACGGCGCGGCCCTGCTGGGCTTCCTGCTCCTGATGTACGCCGTCGCGGCGCGCACCGCCGGACGCCGCATCACCCGTGACAACACCTGGTGGTGGGCCGCCCTGCCCATCGCGGCCGGTGTGCTGCCGGCCATCGGCCTCCTGCTGGCCACCGGTCTGCTCCCGCCGCACGGCATCGCCCTCGTCCCGGTGACCGGCATCCTCATCGGCGGTGCCCTCACCGCGACCGTCCTGGCGGGCCGCCAGTGCACGGGGGCCCTTGAGCAGCGGCACGGTGAGGTCGAAGCCGGTCTCGCGCTCGGCCTGACCGAACGCGCCGCCCGGATCGAGATCGCCCGCCCCGCCGCCTCCGAGGCGCTGGTTCCGGGACTCGACCAGACCCGCACCGTCGGCCTGGTCACCCTGCCCGGGGCGTTCGTCGGCATGCTCCTGGGCGGGGCGGACACGCTGACCGCCGGAGCCGTGCAGCTCTTCGTGCTCATCGCCCTCATGGCCGTGCAGGCCATAGCCGTCAGCGTCACCCTCGAACTGGTCGCACGACGCCGCATCACGACACCGGGCCCCGGCGCGGCCCGGAGAGGGCGCTGATGGGTGCGAGCCACCGGCCCGAGGCCGATGCGGTCCAGGAGGCGGCGCCGCGGGCCGAACGCGCCGTGGCCTGGCTGGGGTCCCGTGACGAGGCCGTCGAGCCCTTCCGTGAGGCGCTGGGCGAACTGCCCACCGAACGGGACGACCGCCTGGCACGTATGGGCGATGTCCTGCAGGCGACGGCACAGGGGCTCGGGCCACGGGCGGCCGCGGTATGGGCCGGGATACCCGAAGCCCTCCTGGACCAGTGGCTCGCGCATGACGCGGCGTTCGCCTCGGCCGTGCGGGCGGCCTCCGCCCTGGCCTCGGCCCACGGCACGGAACCGGGCCGACGGAGGACTCCGGCGATGATCCGCGTCGTGATCCTGGCCATGAGCGGGGGCGCTTCCTGGTCCTCGGCCGCGGACACCGCCGGGATCACCGGCTCCGGACTCCGTCAGCTGTGGCGGGCCTCGCCCGTGCTGGTGGCCCTGGTGGACGCCGCGCGACACGGACGCTCACGCGGGGCCGGAAGCCGTGTACCGCCGTCCCGCCGGCCGCCGAAGCCGGGGCGTGCCTCGCCGGCCATGGGGTACCGGCTCGTGCGACGCGACGCCCCCGACACCCCGGTCAGCCCGCCTTCCGCGTGAACTCGCTCGTATACGTCTTGCGCAGGTCGATCGTGGCGTTCTTCAGGTTCGGGTTGAAGGACTTCAGGACCCGCTGCACCGTCGCGGGTCCGTCGGCCGGCATCATTCCGTCCTCGGTGAACATGGGCAGGGTGCTCTCGATCGCCTTGGCGTAGAGGCCGTCGCCGCCCTGCGCGTAGTCGCTGGGCATGCGCGCGGCGATCTCCTTCGCGCTGTGGGTGGACATCCACTTCAGCGTGCGCACGAAGGCGTTGGCGAGTTTCTGGACGGTGTCCTTGTGGGAGTTCACCCAGTCGGTGTTCATGTAGAGACTCGACGACGGGTACAGGCCGCCGAGCGCCTGCTGGGAGCCTTCGGGGGTGCGCATGTCCACGAGCACCTTGCCGAGCTTCTTGTCGAGGATGTGCGCGACGGTCGGATCGGTGGTCATGCCGCCGTCGATGGAGCCCTGCTGCAGTGCGGAGATGAAGGTCTGCCCCGCTCCGACCGCGACATTGCTGAACTTGTCCGTGGACACCCCGTCATGGACGCCGAGGTACTTGGTGAGGAAGTCGGTGGAGGAGCCGAGACCCGTCACGCCGAGCTTCTTGCCCGCGAAGTCCTTCGGCGACTTCAGTTCGCCCGCCGCCTTGTTCGACACGATCTCGACCTCGCCCGGGGTCTGGGCGAGCTGGACCACGGACTCGACCTGCTTGCCCTTGGTCTGGAGGTCCAGGGTGTGGTCGTAGAAGCCGACGACGCCCTGGACGTTCCCGGCGACCAGGGACGTGGTGGCGTCGATGCCGGCGGGCTCGCTCAGCAGCTCGACGTTGACGCCCTCGTCCTTGAAGTAGCCGAGGCGCTGGGAGAGCATCGCGGGCAGGTAGATGACCTTGTCGATGCCGCCCACCATGATCTTGACCTTGGGGCCCTTCCCTCCCGAGGACCCGCCGTCGGCGGCGTGGGAGGAGACCTGGTCGGCGCAGCCGCTGAGAGCGGCCAGCGCGGCGAGGGCCACGGCGGCGGTGGTGAGGGTGGTGGCCGGGGTGCGACGGAACATGTGCGGCTCCTGAATGCGGTACGGGCGGCGGCGAGCGGATCTAGCGGGCTTCATCAGCGGCGGGCTTCCAGCGGAAGAGCTTGCGTTCGAGGAAGGTGAGCAGGCCCTCGGCGAGCAGCGCGACGACGGCGAGGATGACCATCGCGGCGTACACACCCGCGGAGTTGAAGGTGCCCTGCGAGGCGGAGACGAGCAGGCCGATGCCCTTGGTGGCGCCGATGTACTCGCCGACGATGGCGCCGATCAGGGCGAAGCCGAAGCTGACATGGAGGCTGGTGAAGATCCATGAGGTGGCGGCGGGAATGACGACCTGGAAGGTGACCTGGCGGTCGCGGGCGCCGAGGATGCGGGCGTTGTCGATGAGGTGACGGTCCACTTCGCGGGCGCCCTGGAAGGCGTTGAAGAAGACCGGGAAGAAGACGAGGACGACGGCGGAGGCGACCTTCGACGCCGGGCCGAGGCCGAACCAGATGAGGAAGATCGGGGCCAGGACGATACGCGGCAGCGCGTTGAGGATCTTGATGTACGGGCCCAGCACATCGGCCAGGAACCGGACGCGGCCGAGCGCGATGCCGAGGACCACGCCCGCGATGACGCCGACGACCCAGCCGAGCAGCGCCTCGTAGAGCGTGTACCAGATCTGTTCGAGCAGGGAGCCCTGCGGGGTGCCGTGCAGCGCCCACTGCTGGATCTGGTCCCAGATCTTCGACGGCATCGAGAAGTTGAACGGATCGATGATCCCCGCGCGCGAGAACCACTCCCAGACGCCGAGGACGAACACCAGGACGGCGGCGCGGGCCAGCAGGACGATGCCCCGGCGTCGGCGCGCGGCACGGGCACGCTCCTCGGTGCGCACGGATGGCGTGGCGCCGTCCGCGTGGGGCGTGGCGGACTTGGTCAGGGCCGGTCCGGTGGTGAGGTCAGGCGACATTCAGGGCACCCCTCTCGCGCGTGATGCGGACTTCCTCGCCCAGCGACGACCAGATCTCGCGGTAGATCTCGACGAAGCGCGGCTCCAGGCGGACCGACTCGACGCGGCGCGGGCGCGGCAGGTCGATCGTGAAGACCTCCTTGACCGTGGCCGGGCCCGCCGTCATGACGACGACCTTGTCGGCCAGCGCGATGGACTCCTCCAGGTCATGGGTGACGAAGACGACGGAGGAGCCGGTGCCGGCCCACAGCTCCATCAGCTCGTCCGACATGAGGGCACGGGTCTGGACGTCGAGCGCGGAGAACGGCTCGTCCATGAGCAGGATCGACGGGTCGTTGACGAACGTGGCGGCCAGCGCGACGCGCTTGCGCTGGCCGCCCGACAGCTGGTGCGGGTAGCGGTCCTCGAAGGCGCTCAGCCCAACGCGGGCCAGCCACTCCCGGGCCCGCTCCCTGGCCTCGGCCTTGGGCACACCGCGGAAGCGGGGTCCGGCCATCACGTTGGACAGCACGGTCCGCCAGGGAAACGTCGCGTCCTGCTGGAAGACGAAGCCGACCCTGTCCTCGATGCCGCGCACCGGGGTGCCCGACAGCATCACCTCGCCCTCGGTCGGCTCCTCCAGCCCGCTGACGAGGGTGAGTGTGGTGGATTTGCCGCAGCCGGTGGGGCCGACGACGGCGACGAACTCGCCCTGCTGAATGGTGAGGTCGAGATCGTGGACAGCGGTGTGGAGGGTGCCGGACGGGGTGCGGAACGCCTTGTGGACACCGCGCAGTTCGATGGCCGGGCTCGATGGGCTTGTCATGCCGGGGACGTTAGGAACCGGCGGCCGGGCCGGGAAGTTTTGGCCTGCAACCGCTGCCATTTCCCGTAAAGGCGATTCTGCTCATTGTGCCGACCGCATCCGGGCCCGCTGCTGTCCGGGCTCTTCCCCGGCCGCGACGGCGACGGTTACGGTGCGCTCACCCCGGCGAAACGACTGGTCGCGCGGGCTGTTTCCCGAAGGCAGGTGTCACAGGTGGCCCGCTTGCGCGTCGGCTGGCCGAGGCAGGTGTTCGCCCAGGTGCTGATCGCGCAGTTGCTGATCACCACCGGGGTGCTGCTGCTTCTCACCGGTCTGTTCCTCCAGCCGCTCCGCACCCAGCTCGACAGCCAGGCCGAGCACGAGGCCCTGGCCATCGCCCAGACGACGGCGGCCGATCCGGAGATCGCCACGGGTCTCCTGTCGAGCACCCCCGATCCGGCGGGGCCCGTGCAGCAGCAGGCCGAACGCACCCGGAAGGCGACGGGCGCCCTCTATGTCGTGGTGATGGACCGGCGCGGGATTCGCTGGTCCCACACGGACGTGCGCGAGGTGGGCCGCCCGGTGTCGACGAGCCCGTCCACTCCCCTGCACGGTCACGTCATCCTGGAAGTGGACCGCGGCACCCTCGGCACCTCGGCGCGGGCGAAGGTCCCGCTCCGCGACGGCACGGACCGGGTCATCGGGGCCGTCTCGGTCGGCATCGCCTACTCCGGCGTACAGGAGCGCCTCATGGCGGCGCTGCCCGGACTGCTGCGTTACGCGGGCGCGGCGCTCGCGGTCGGCGCGGGCGCCGCGTTTCTGGTGGCCCGGGTCCTGCGCAAACGCACGCACGGGGTGTCCGTCGCGGACATCGCCGCGCTGCTGTCGGAGCGGGAGGCGATGCTGCACGCCGTACGGGAGGGGGTCATCGCCCTCGACCGGCACGAACGCGTCCGGCTGGTGAACGACGAGGCCTCCCGTCTGCTCGCGCTGAAGACGGACGCCGAGGGCCGGCAACTCGGCGAGGTGCTGCCGCCCGGGCGCTCCCGCGACGTCCTGACCGGCCAGGTCACCGGACGGGACCTGCTGACCGTCCGGGAGAGCCGGGTCCTCATCGCGAACCGGATGCCCACCCCCGACGGCGGCGCGGTCGTCACCCTGCGGGACCGCACCGAGGTCGAACTGCTGGGCCGCGAGCTCGACTCCATCAAGGGCCTCCTGGACGCGTTGCGCGCCCAGGACCACGAGCACGCCAACCGGTTGCACACCGTCCTGGGCTACCTCGACCTGGACATGCCCGAACGGGCCCGTGATTACGTCGCCGGGCTCACCCATGCCCGCCGCGCGTCGGCGGACAGCTTCGCGGAACGCGTCCGGAACCCGATGGTCTCGGCGCTCCTGGTCGGAAAGGCGGCCATCGCCGCCGAGCGGGGCGTGAGCCTGCGCCTGTCCGACCGCAGTCAGCTGCCCAGCCGGCTGGTCGAGGCCCGGGACATCGTGACGGTGCTGGGCAATCTGATCGACAACGCGCTCGATGTCGTCGGCGGCCGCACCACGCGGCCCTCGGTGGAGGTCGAGGTCTTCGTGGAGGCCGACACGGTCGTGACGCGCGTCAGCGACAACGGTCCGGGGGTGCCCGTGGAGCTGCGCGAGACGATCTTCGAAGAGGGGTGGAGCACCAAGGAGTCCCCGCACCACCGCGGCCGCGGGCTCGGCCTGGCCATGGTGCGCAGCCTCGCCGAGCGTTACGGCGGCACCGCCCGCATCGCCGCCCGGGCCGGCGGCGGTGCCGTGTTCACCGTCACGTTCCCCGCCATCGTCACCGGATCAGCAGCCCGCACGCAGCCCGCTCTGGCAGGAGAACACCGTGATTGACGTCCTGGTGGTCGACGACGACTTCCATGTCGCGGAGATCAACGCCGCCTACGTCGGCAAGACGGCCGGCTTCCGTGTGGTGGGCACCGCCCACACCGCGCTGCAGGCCATGCACATGCTGGAGAACCGCCATGTCGACCTGCTGTTGCTCGACCACTACCTGCCCGACCGCAACGGTCTGGACCTCGTACGCCTGATGCGGCAGAGGGGCCTGCGCAGCGACGTCATCATGGTGACCGCCGCACAGGACGTCGAGGTGGTCGAGGCCGCGCTCCGCTACGGCGTGCTGCACTACCTCGTCAAACCGTTCACGCTGGACGGCCTGCGTTCGCGGCTGGACAGCTACACCGAGTTGCGGCGCAGTCTGCGGGACGCCGGCACCGTGCCGAGCCCGGGCCAGCAGCAGATCGACCGCATCTTCGGAACGGTACGGGGTCCGGCGAGCGCGTCCACACCGTCGGCGAAGGGCTGGTCGAGGCCCACCGCGGACCTGATCCGGCAGGTCATCGACGGGGCCGAACACCCCCTGTCGGCCCAGGACGTGGCGACCCGCGCGGGCATCAGCCGCTCGACGGCCCAGCGCTACCTGCGCCACCTCCAGGAGAAGGGCTCGCTCCAGCTCTCGCTGCGCTACGGGGACGCCGGGCGGCCGGAGCACCGGTACGCCCGCACGGCCCCGGCGCGGCAGGCGGACTGACCGGCCGTCAGGAGACCTCGCCGCAGATCAGCCGCCGCGCCGCGAACTCGACGTACTCGTGCAGTCCGAACGCCACGGCGAGCGCCGCCACGGCTGCCGCCACCACCGACGCGGCGAGAGCGGCGACGCCGACGCGCCGGACGCCGCCGCGCGGCGGGACGGGCTCGGGCAGCAGCAGCGCCTCGACGCGTCGCGGCACGGGCCCCCTCGTGGCCGACAGCAGCGGATACCCGGCGACGCGGCCGCGCGCGGACCCGGCCAGGGCCGCACGCGCGATCGCCGCGGCGGCCAAGCGCCGGTCCCCGACGGCGGCGGCGGCCTCCTCGTCCGCCCACCGCTCCAGGTGGAAGGCGAGCGCTTCCCGCAGGCGCCGTATCGCCGGGTGGACGACCGCGACGAGGTCGGTCACCGCCGACAGCAGATGATGGCGCCCGGCGAGGTGCGCCCGCTCATGGGCCAGCAGGACCTCGCGCTCGCCCGGCTTCAGCGACCGCATCATGCCGGACGTCACGACCACCCTGCCCTGCCGCCCCCGGTACCCGGGCAGCGCGAAGGCGTCCACATCGGTGCCCGGGACCACCAGCACGTCCCCGTCCCCCGTGCCCGCCCCGACCGACAGCCATGCCGCCCCGAGCAGCGAACGGTGCCGGGTCCAGCGCCGGGCCAGCAGCACCAGCTGCGTCAGCATCACGGCCCCGGCCGCGCAGGCGAGGGGCACGGCCGCGGGCCACAGCTTCAGCACGTGGTTCAGCGGCAACCGCTCCAGCGAGGCGAGGAACGGTACGTGGAACAGGCCGATCAGCGCGGACAGTGTCCCGCCCGCCAGGAGAACGGCCGCACCGACGAGCGTCCAGCACGCCCAGCGGGGCGGCAGCCGGTCCGCGAGACGCCCCGCGAGGGCTGCGCCGCCCCAGGGGAACGCGAGCGTCAGCACGACCACGACCAGTACGTACGTCACTCGGGTCCGCCTTCGGCCTCCAGGAGCAGGCGGCGCAGGGTCTCCTCGTCGTCCTCGGACAGGGAGGACACGAAACGCTGCAGCACCAGGTCACGGCGGGGGTCGCCGTCCAGCTCGCGGCGCATCCGCCCGGCGGCCATCCCGGCCTCGTCCTGCACCGGCTCGTACGCGAAGCCGCGCGTCACCGGGACACGGCGCAGCGTGCCCTTCTCGTACAGGCGTCCCAGGATGGTCGCCATCGTCGTCCTGGCCAGCCCCTTGTCCAGCGCGGCATTCACCTGCTGCGCGGTCATCGGCTCGCCCGCTTCCCAGAGCACGGCCAGGACATCCGCGACGAGCTCGCCGTGCGGGCGCCTCCCGTCCCGCGGCTTCTTCGGCACTGTCTCTCCCGTCCTCCCACGGCTTGTGAGGTATGCCTAATCTAGCGCCATCGGGACTCCTGGCCGTCCTTCCGGGAGGTTCAGCCGCTGACGCTGGGCAGGCCGTTCTCCAGGTGGCCGACGTACCGCTGTGACCAGGTGGGGTCCGCGGAGGCGGTGACGGTGTGGTCGTACCAGCCGGAGCCGTAGGTGAGCACCGAGAAGTCGTCCGTGACGGTCTTGCCCGCCGGCACGGTGTACGTCCAGGGCCCGCCGGTGCGGTACGCGTTCGCCTTGATGGTGAACGTCACGGCGGCCGCGCTGTTGTTGGTCAGGGTGAAACGGAGCTTGACGGCCCCGGAGACGGTGACGGCGGAGGCGGCCACGAGGAGGTCCTTGCCGGTGCGGGTGGAGTTTCCCTTGAAGCGGCGCATGAACCGGTTGGGGCCGAGGACGGTGAGGTCGTAGAGGCCGTCTCCGTAGCCGGGGCCGCAGTTGTAGAAGTCGGTGGCGGTGCCGCCCGCTGCGACCGTGTACGGCCAGGGGCCTCCCGAGCGCTGTGTGCCGTTGGTGTACACGGCGAAGTGGCAGGCGGCCGTGCCCCCGTTGGCCACCTTGATGTTGGCCTGGACGGAGCTGCCGGAGGTGGTGAAGGCGACCAGATCGGCCGTCGGCTGGTAGGGCAGGGCCCGTGCCTTGCGGGTGCCCGCTTCCTGAGTGGGCAGTTTGTTGTCGACCGGTGCGGGATTGGGCAGGCCGGAGCACTGGCTCATGTCCACGGTGGTCCCGGTGGCCGGCAGGGCGGGCAGGCCGTAGACCGGGCTGGTGAAGTCGAACATGCTGGTGAGGTCGCCGCACACCGCGCGTCTCCAGGCGCTGATGTTGGAGCAGGTGGCCGGCTTGCCGATCGCGGCCGTCCACTTCTCCAGGAACCGCAGTACCGAGGTGTGGTCGCTGGTCTGGGAGTTGACGTAACCGCCGCGGCTCCAGGGGGAGATCGCGATCAGCGGGACGCGGAAGCCGAGGCCGATGCTCGTCCCTCCGATGAACTCGTCGGCCGTCCCGGTCGGCGGGGTGGGCGGCGGGACGTGGTCGAAGTAGCCGTCGTTCTCGTCGTAGTTGAGGAAGAGGATCGTGGAGTTGAAGACGTCCGGGTCGGCGTTGAGGGCGTCGATGACCTTGTGGACGAAGTGGGCGCCGTTGGCCGGGGTGGCCATGGGGTGCTCGGAGTAGTTCTGGTCGGGGACGATCCACGACACCTGCGGCAGGGTGCCCGCGCGTACGTCGGCGGCGATCGCGTCGCAGATGTCGGCGGCCACGTCGCCGGGCTCGGTGGTGCCCCGGGGGACCGTCGACATGCCCTTGCTGCGCAGAGGGCTGCTGGCCGGGGCCGAGGTGAACTGCGCGAAGTACGCGAGGCCGTTGTCACCGTAGTTGTCCGTCGACTGGTAGACCTTCCAGCTGACGGCGGCCTTCTCCAGCGCCTCCGCGTACGTCTCCCAGGTCAGCCCGGACTCGCTGCCGCCGTCCTTGGACGACTCGCTGATCTTCCCGCTCCACAGGTAGGTGCGGTTGGGGCCGGTCGCGCTCATCCCGGAGGCGTGGTAGGCGTCGCAGACCGTCCAGGTGTCGGCCAGGGCGTAGTGGAAGGGGATGTCCTCGCGGGTCAGGTGGCCCAGGGAGCGCAGCCCCTTGGCCGCGACCCAGGAGTCCATCTTCCCGTGGTTCCACGCGGTGTGCTGGCTGGCCCAGTCGTGGGCGAGGTCCCCGCTGCACTGGGCCAGGCGCTCGGGGTCGGCGCCTCCGGCCGCCTCGGTCGCGCTGAGCTGCCAGGGGTAGTGGCGTCCGGTGCCGTTCGGCTGGTCGAAGACGCCTTGGCCGCCCGCGAGTTCGACGGTGCTGCGGTCGGAGAAGCCCCGGACGCCCTTGAGCATCCCGAAGTAGTGGTCGAAGCTGCGGTTCTCCTGCATGAGGATCACGATGTGCTTCGCGTCCTTCAGCGTCCCGGTCGCGGCCGTCGCCCCGGCCGGGGCTTTCCGGGGCTCGGCGGCGGACGCGCGGACCGCCTGGGGCCCGCTCACCCCGGCCGCTGCGGCCGCCGTCGCCGCGCTGAGGGCGATGAAGTCACGTCGATTTGGCTTGCGCATGACACTCCTTGACGTCGGTACGGCCGTTGGCTACAGACCCGGGCCCTGATAGGCGCCCCGGTTGGGCTTGGTGGTCGACGGTACGGCGTTGCCCCAGTAGTCGCGGCCCCCGTTGTCGGTGATGACGGCTCCGTTGCCGAGAGCGGGCGAGGTGGACTTGAGCCGGTAGCCGTCGACCTCGTGGATCGAACTGCCGCCGGTGCCGGGAGCGACGAACTGCGGGTCGCCTGCGATGCCGTTGGCCGTGGGCCGGGGCACGCCCTGGAAGACGTTCCAGTACCACTGGATCCCGGACGTGGCGGGCAGTTGGGAGTCGGCCGTACCGACGAAGATGTTGTTCTCGACCACGCTGTCGCCGGGGAGTGTGACGTTGAACTTCTTGTCCGTGCAGTAGAGGACGTTGTTGTACAGGTGCAGTGCCGACCGGCCCGAACTGTTGCTGCTCATGCGGCAGTCGTTCTCGGAGATGTTGTAGCGGATGACCTGCTTGGCCCCGCCGATCGTGCCGCAGCCGTCGCAGTCGAGGAAGAAGCCGCCGATGTTGTCGCGGCTGTAGTTGTACTGGATCGTGCAGTAGCCGGTGTTCCCCCAGTCGCAGTCGAACGCCTGGCTGTCGGCGACGGACATCCTGGTGGTGTCGTACACCGCGTTCTTCTGGATGGTCGGGTTGTGGTCGCCGAGGACCCAGATCCCCGCGAAGTTGCCTCCGGAGAACGGGTATACGCCGTTGCCGACGCCGGACGCGTCGTTGTACTGGATCATCGGCGCGTTGGCGTAGCTGACGATGATGCCGTCACCACCGACGTCCTTGACGGTGTTGTACTCCACGAGGACGCCGTTGCCCTTGGTGGCCATGGAACCGGTACGGATCTTCAGGCCGCCGCCGCCCGTGTTGCTCACGGTGTTGTGGTGCACGTGTACGTCGTTGAGCGTGGAGTTCGCCCCGGTGGCACCGGTGACGACGCTTCCCGACTGCACGTAGTCCTCGGTGACCGAACCGGTCTTGTTGGTCTGGCCGGCCACGCGGTCGATGACGAGGTTGCCGATGTCGAACCCGGTGTGGGCCTTGCCGTCCGTGGCGGAGATACGCAGGCCGGTGCGCCGGGCGAGGGAGTCGGCCGGGTTGGTGATCTTGAGGTAGCTGATCGTCCAGTGGTCCTGGTCCGTCAGCGAGACGGCGTCCGCGGCCCCGTCGCCGTTCAGGACCGGCAGGGCGCCCGAACCGTAACGGGTCAGGGTGATGGGCAGGCTCGCGGTGCCGCTGCCCTTGGGGGCGAGCGCGCCCTTGCAGGTAGTGCCGGAGGCGAAGGCGAGCGTGTCACCCGCTCCGTAGGTCTTGCCGTTGGCCTGGGCGATGCTGTTGAAGGGGCTGGCCTGGGTGCCGTTCCCCGCGGTGGAGCGCGAGCAGTCGACGTAGGTGGTGGAACCGGCCGCCGTCGCCGCCTGGTTGGGCAGGACGGCGGTGCCGACGAGGGCGACGGACGCGGCGAAGAGCACACGACTGGCTCTGATGCTCATGCGAGAACCTCCTGGGGTGGGTGGCCCGAAAGTAGAGGTCACGATTGATCAGGTCAAGAGATTCGCTCAATACAACCGCTCATTGATCGAATGATCGATCCAAGGAGCAAGAAGGGGTGGTTACGCTCATCCGGAACTGTCCCTGTCACCGCCGAAGCGGCGGCGGGCAGAGGCCGGTCACCGGATCAGGCAGCAGTCCCCGCACGTCGAACCGCCCGGCACCCGGTAGTACAGGCAGCAGCTGCGGCGGCGGAAGGTGAGCCCGGGGCCGGTGATCCGGCCGGTCCCGCGCAGCCGTCCCGTCTCCAGGAGCGCCCCCGTCAGCTCGGTGAGCGGCCCCCGCAGCCCGGGCCGGGACCTCAGGAGCTGCGCAGCCGATCCGACCAGCGCGGAAGCGGAGTTCCCCGCGAGCAGCCGCGGCGCCACCTTCGCCGGCAGCCGGCTCTCCACGCGCTGGAGGACGCCGTCGGCCTGCTCGGCCACCGCATCCGCCGACGCCGCAATGGGCCGGGCCACGCGGCGGCCACGCGGCCCGGCCAGCCGGAGCGCCGAGCCGTCACCGGCCCACTCCACGGTGTCCATCACCGGCACCACCCCGTGGACGAGGGCGCAGGCGAGGACCGGCGACCACAGGCGCGCCGCGAGTCCGAGGTGGGCGACGGACACGCCGATACGGGCTTCGGCGGTCCCGTAACGTTCGTTGACGGTCCTGGCCAGCGCCTCGAACCCCTCCGGTGTGAGGCGCCCCTCGCCGGGCGCGGGCCCACGGACGGTATCGAGGGCGAAGAAGCCACCCAGCCGCGCGACGTCGCGCAGAGCCGCTTCGATCTCGTCCGTCGTCACGTCGTCCGCCGCACCACGGCCACCGGCCACCATGCCACCCGCCTCTCGTCCGAGGACCCGGCCCGGATCAGAGACGCCGAGCCCTCGCGAGGGCCAGGGCGTCCACGACCTCCCGGACGACCCGCTCGGCGTCCTCGGGGTTGTTCACGACATCGGTCCGGTTCATGTCGATCACCAGGACGTCGCTGGCGGAGTAGTGCTCGCGTACCCAGTCGTCGTAGCCGGACCACAGCATCCGGTAGTACTCCACGAGCCCCTCGTCCTGCTCGAAGTCGCGCCCCCGCAGTCCGATGCGGTGCAGCACGGTCTCGAAGTCGGCCCGGAGGTACACCATGAGGTCCGGCGCCTTGCGGTACGGCAGGCCGTCGATCTCGCGCATCATCTCCGCGAGCAGCCCCTCGTACACCCGCATCTCCAGGGAGCTGATCCTGCCGAGGTCGTGGTTGACCTTGGCGAAGTACCAGTCCTCGTAGATCGACCGGTCGAGGACGTTGTCGTCCTGCCGGTACGCCTCCTTGATCGCGGCGAACCGCGTCTGCAGGAAGTAGAGCTGGAGGAGGAACGGGTAGCGCTTCGCCTCTATCTCCTCGGGGGCGGCGGTGTAGAAGAGCGGCAGGATCGGGTTGTCCTCCACGCTCTCGTAGAAGACCTTGCTCCCCAGCTCCTTGGCGATCAGTTCGGCCACACTGGTCTTGCCGATCCCGATCATGCCGCCGACGCAGATCACTGCCCTACCTCGCTTCTTCCCGGGCAACGTCAGAAGGCGCGATGCCCAGGACGCGGCACTCACACCACACGACCGACCTGTCACCGCGGAATCTCGGAGATGTCGCAGCAGGCATCAGCGGTGATCCTGGCGCTCTTCTCGCGGGACGGTCGGAGGGATCATATCGGCGCTCGGCGGCAACTGATTCCAGCCACCCCCGCCGCCTGTCCGGAATGTCCGCGTGCCGCGGGCCCGAAGCCGCTCCGTCTCAGTGGTGGAGGATCAGGGGCGCGGGCTGCCCGGGCCGCCAGTCCGGCGCCACGGCGGCGAGGGCGTCGGCGAGGGCCGCTCCGTGCAGGAAGGCGGGGCGGTCACCGCCGACGGGGCGCGCGGTGGTGCCGTCCCAGACCACCGGCACCAGGCGGGTGCGGCCGGGGACGGGCCGGATGTCGCCGGCGAGCGGGATACGGGGCAGGGCGGACAGCGGACGGCCGAGGAGTCCGGACAGCAGCGGCGCCAGCAGGGTGTGCGCGGCGACCAGGGCGCCGTACGGGTTTCCGGGCAGGCCCACCACCCAGTGCCCGGGCAGCCGGGCCAGGAGCTGGGGGTGTCCGGGGCGGCAGGCCACCGAGTCGACCACCCAGTGCGCGTCCGCCTCCGCGAGCAGCAGCCGCAACTGATCGGTGACGCCGACCGAGGTGGAACCGGTGACCACGGTGACGTCCACGCCGTCGTACGACCCGGCGCCGACGCACGCGCGCAGCGAGCCGACCGGGCGGTCCGGCACGTGCCGGACGTCCGCGGTCTCGCCTCCGCTCGCGTCGATGAGGGGCGGCAGGAGCGGTCCGAGCGCGTCGCGTACCCGGCCCGTCGCGGGCCGCCCCGCGCGGGTGAGCTCGTCGCCGGTGACGAGGACCCGGACGCGTGGGCGGGGGCGTACGGGGAGGGTGTCTTCTCCGCACGCCGCGGCCAGGCCGAGCAGGGCGGGGCCGATACGGGTCCCGGCGGGAGCCAGCACCGATCCGGCCGGGGCGTCCTCGCCGGCCCGGCGGATGTGCCGTCCCTCGGCCGTGGACGGCCCGTGCACGAGGTCCCCGGACCGGGTGGCCCGTTCCAGGGGAACCACCGCGTGCGCCCCCGCCGGGACCGGCGCTCCGGTCGAGATCCCGACCGCCTCTCCGGCGTGCAGCGCCCCGCCCGTCCAGACGCCACCGGCCCGCACCACGCCCCGTACCCGCCAGGGGCCGCCGCCCGGGCCGACCGCGTAACCGTCCATGGCGGCCGTGTCGAACCCCGGCATCGGCTGTGGGCTGCGCAGCGCCCCGGCCAAGGTGAATCCCGCCGCGTCGGCGAGGGGGACCCGCGTGGCGGGCAACGGGGTGGGCGCCGCGTGAGCGCGTTCGCGCGCGCTCGTCCACGCAACGTCGCGGCAGGAGGTGGGCGCGGAGGCCGAGGTGGCGAGGACGGTCATGACAACCACGCTGACACCGCCGCCTTACCGGACGCCGCACGCGGCGTTCCTTCCGGGTCACGACCTCTTCACATGCGGCGCGGCCGCCGCGTGAGCGGTCAGATACGAGGCGCGCGGCCAGGACCGGTAGCCCGGCCGTGCAGTCGGTTCGTCGATGGGGCCGGTTTCGATGGGCCTGGTCAGGCCGCGCTGTCCAGCCCGAACGGCAGGTCGCCGTGATCTGCCGCGAGTTCGAGGAAGCGGTTGTACTTGGCGACGCGTTCCCCGCGGGCGGGGGCGCCGGACTTGATCTGCCCGCAGCCGGTCCCGACGGCGAGATCGGCGATGAAGGTGTCCGGGGTTTCGCCCGACCGGTGCGAGATCATCTGCGTGTATCCGGCCCGGTCGCAGACGGACATGGCTTCGAGGGTCTCGGTGACGGTTCCGATCTGGTTGACCTTGATCAGGGCGGAGTTGCCCACCTTGCGGGCGACGGCCCGGGTGATGATGGCCGGGTTGGTGACGAAGATGTCGTCGCCCATGAGCTGGACGCGGTCCCCGAGCCGTTCGGTGAGCCGGACCCAGCCTTCCCAGTCGTCCTCGGCGAGCCCGTCCTCGATGCTCCACACCGGGAACCGCTCGATCATCTCCTCGTAGCGGTCGACGAGTTGCTCCGCCCTCAGGTCCTCGCCGGCTACCCGGTAGCGGCCGTCGGCGAAGAACTCGCTGGCGGCCGGGTCGAGTGCGAGAGCGATCCCTTCCCGGCCGGGCGTGTAACCGGCGTCCGTGATCGCCTGCACGAGCAGGGCGAGCACGTCTTCGGGACGGTCGATGTCGGGCGCGAACCCGCCTTCGTCACCCAGCCCGGTCGGGTGCCCGCCCGCCGCCAGACGCGCCTTGAGCCGGGCGTACACCTCCGCACCGGCGCGTACCGCCTCCGGAAGGCTCGGGGCTCCGAGCGGCGCGAGCATGAATTCCTGGAAGTCCAGGTTGTTGGCGGCGTGCGCACCACCGTTGACGACGTTGAAGTGCGGGACCGGAAGGCGCGGGGTCCTGCCGGCCGTGTCGGCGAGGTACCGCCAGAGCTCCTTCCCGCTTGCCACGGCGTCGGCCCGGGCGGCCGCGAGCGAGACTCCGACGATCGCGTTGGCACCGAGCCGCGACTTGGTTTCCGTGCCGTCCAGAGCGATGAGTGCGGCATCCACGTCGGCCGCCGACGCGAAGTCGCGGCCCACCAGGGCTTGCGCGATCTCGCCGTTGACGTGGTCGACGGCCTGGAGGACTCCTTGACCGGCGAACCGTGCCGGGTCGCCGTCGCGCAGTTCCACGGCCTCACGTGTGCCCGTGGACGCACCGGAGGGGACCCCGGCGCGCAGGCGCGTACCGGTGTCGGTGGTCAGAGTGATGTCGAGAGTCGGACGTGCCCGGGAGTCGAGAATCTCCACCGCGCGCAGTTCGGAGATACGCAATGACATGACCGGTTTCCTGTCTGTTCGGCCGGCAGTAGTGCGGATGGGCGAGGTGTTCTCAGTCGTGGCCCTCGGCGGCCACGGCGTCGGCCGCGGCGGACGCGGCGGCCGGGTCCAGATAGCGCCCGCCCCGTGCCACGGGACGGAACGCGGCGTCGAACCGGTAGCACAACGGAGCGCCCGTCGGGATGTTCAGCCCTTCCACCTCGTGTTCGGTGAGGCGGTCCAGGACGGTGACCAGTGCGCGCAGCGCATTGCCGTGCGCCACCACGAGCACCGTGCGGCCCGTGCAGAGCTGCTGGGCGATGACGTCGGTCCAGTACGGCAGGACGCGGGCGATGATGTCGGCCAGGCTTTCCACTGCGGGCAGCCCGTCGCCCAGCGCCGCGTACCGTGCCTCCGCCCGTAGCCGGGCGAGTTCGTCCGCTGCCAGCGGGCCGGGTGCCGCGGTGAGCGAGCGGCGCCACTTCTGGTACCGCTCCGTGCCCGTCTCCAGGCGCACCTCCCTCTTGGCGCGACCGGTGAGAGCCCCGTACTGCCGCTCGTTCAGCCGCCATGTGCGGTGGACGGGGATCCACGAACGGTCCATTTCCGCGAGGAGGATGTCCGCGGTCCGGATCGACCGCCGCAGCACCGACGTGTGTACGACATCGGGTGCGAGCCCTTCTCGCGCCAGCAGCGCCGCCGCCTGGACCGCCTGCTTCTCGCCGGGAGCGGTGAGGGGGACATCGGTCCAGCCGGTGAAGCGTGCCTCGGCGTTGCTGAGGCTCTGTCCGTGGCGCAGCAGCACCAACGATTCCATTACCGCTCCCTGTTGCTTGGATGTCGGCTTTCGTCCGGGGCCGGCAGCCCCGCGTAGATCCGGCCGTCGAGCAAGGTGGGTGCGCGGGCGCTCACACGCGCCGCGGAGCCCTTGATCTCGTGCCGTGTGTGCCAGTCCTGTTCACGCAGCGTCTCGTCGATCTCCCAGCGCAGCAGCGCGAGCCGGGCCGTCGAAACCTCCCGGACCACGGCGGGCGGCCGTCCCTGCCAATTGAGGTCATGGCGCAGGCAGATGCCGTGCTCGTGCCCGTAACGCTCGGCCTGTACGGGGTCGTGGAGCTGAGCGACCAGCAGAGAGGCCTGCCGTTGGGCCGCTTCGTCGCCCGCGTCGCATGCGCGGCAGCGTGGGGCGGACAGCAGGTGGGTGCCGAGTTGTGTCTGCGCTTTCCGGCTCTCGGAGAGGGCTCTGCCGAATCGGCTGAGGCGTGCGTCCCACTGGCTTCGGTTCTCGGCGAGAACCGCGTCGACGTTCGGTCCCCCGATTGCCGCGAGGTCGTACAGATGGGGCGCGCACAGCGCACATTCCTCGCGCGCGGGCCGCCCGGGTCCGGTGGCGGCGGCAGCCCACCGCAGCAGGCGCCACGTGGCACGGTGTTCGGCCAGGCACAGGGGGCAGCAGCCCCGGCCCACGTCGGCGTTCCACCGGTCCGTCACCGAACGGGAACGCCCTTGTTCTTCGTCCAGGAGGAGCGGGTCCATCCGCAGGTGCAGCTCGGCGCGGGCGTCCGCATCCTCGTCGGCGCCGGCCAGCCACGCCGTTTCGCACGGCTCCTGCGCGAGGGCGGCCGACGCCGCGCCGGCGAGTTCGAGCGCGTACGGGGCCGGGACCCGAGCGGCGAGTGCGGCGGCGTGGGGCAGACAGACCGCGCCGTCCCGCACCGCGTCCCGGACGGGCGCGTGGTCGAAGGCGCGCAGCAGCGTCTCCAGCGCGCGCTCTGCGGCGTCGTCCCCCGCCACGCAGCACGGGCACCGCGCCGGGCCGGTCCCGGGCTCGCCCAGGAGACGCGTCCCTCCGCCTACCGCGAGGTCGAGGAACTGGGGCATCAGCCACGGCGCCGACGCGTCGGCGAGAAGGCACCGGGTATGGCCCGGGCACAGCCCCGCGGCGGCGTGAACCCGGGCTCGGGTCCCTTCCTGCGCGTGGCTCTCCATGACGAAGTACGACAGCCAGCGTGTCGCCGCGACATCGCGTTCACGGCACACGGCACACAATCCGTCGCGCACCAGCCGCAGCGCCTCGCCCCGCGCATGGTCTTCGCGTTCCGCCGCCCTGCCGTGGTCCGGCCGGGCGGACCACGGCAGACGCACACCCCACTGACGCGGGGACCTGGCGGCGCCGGTGCGCAGCGCGCGGGTCACAGCACGTGTCCTTGCAGGTGGGCTGCCCGGGTCAGAACGTCACGGGCGCCGTGGTGCGGGCCTGCCGGTGGGGCGGCTGCGATGGGTGCGGACATACTTCCTCCTGGTCGCGGTCAAACAACCAGGGACCGTCAGCGGCCATCGGCCGCGGTTTCGGTGAGCCCCATCACCGGTACGCATTGAACACACTCCCAGTGTGCTCCTCCCACTCCAGCACTGCACTGGAGGAAACACAACGCGAGCCACGCCAGTGGCGCACGGCATCCGCATCAGTCGTCCGCATCCGCATCCGCCACGGATGCCGTCGTTCCGCGCGGCGCGAGGTGGAGCTGCCCGATCCCCGCCATGTACGACTCCGGGTCGGGAGGCACGCCCTCGGTGCTCTTCTCCTCGTGCAGGGAGCGAAGGCTGTGCAGCACGGTCTGGATCGGCGGGTTCAGATTCATCCCCGCCAGGTCCTCGACCCGCACGAATTGCGGTTCACGGCCGCGCTCGCACTCGACCGGCTCGCCTGCGACCTCTTCGTCGGGAATGAGGATGATCTCCACCATGTAGCGCCCCGTCAGCCGGTCGTGGACGTCCAGGACGAAGGCGCAATGCAGGGCGTCGAGAACGAGCCCCGTTTCTTCGCGCAGTTCCCGGCGGGCGCAGGCGACCAGCCCTTCATCAGGGTGGACGTGTCCGCCCGGTAGCTTCCATACGGGCGACCCGTTCTCGACACTGCGGACCACGAGCACGTGTTCGTCTCGAAAGACGGCCACGGAGCAGCGGGTTTCCATCTGCTGTGCTTGATCAGTCGGCGGCATGCGAATCCTCTGTCCTCCGGGGCCACTCCTCAGGAGCGGCGCACAAGAAACAGAGACCGTCAGCGGGGAATTCCGCGGTTATGGCGGGCCTCATCGCCGTTCGCCATCCATGGTCCACCGAACCCAAATGGAGGGCAAGCCATGCCTGAGGAACGCATACGGACGCGACCCGTCACCGTTCATGATCAGTCGGCAGAGGGTGTCAAAGGCGTGGAATGGCTGGGAACGCGCAACCCGAGGACGGCGACATCGTCGTGCTGGCCGTCCTTCGACTTGGCAAGCAGTTCGTCGCAGAACTCTTGCAGGGGCCGCGTGGCGAGGCTGGCCGCATGCTGACGGAGGCGGGTGAAGCCACGGCCGATGTCCTCGCCCGGGCGTTCGATGAGTCCGTCGGTGTAAAGCAGCAGCGTGGCCCCCGGCGGCAGCACCAGCAGTGCGTCGTCCCGGGCGAGAGCGGGGTCCACACCGAGGACCGGCGCGAGCCCGTCCTCCAGCAGGCGGGTGTCCCCGGTTGGTGTGGTCAGCAGGGGCGGGGGATGTCCTGCGTTGGTCCAGTGCCCGAGCCATGGGCCTGATGCCGGAGTGTAGATCCGGGCGATGACCGCGGTCACGAGCTCCGTGGTGCTCAGTCCCTGCATTACTCCGTCCAGGCGGCGCATCACACCCGCGGGCGAGTCCCCGCTGTCGTAGGCGAGCGCCCGCAACATGTTCCGCAGTTGCCCCATGCGCACGGCCGCCTTGAGGTCATGCCCCATGACGTCGCCGATGACCAGCACGGTGGACCCGTCGGGCAGCGGGAAGGCATCGAACCAGTCGCCACCCACCTCGGCCCCCTCCCGAGCCGGTACGTAGCGTGCCGCCAGTTCGAGATGGCGCAGCCCCGAAAGGTCGGGGAGCAATGACCGCTGCAGCTGCTCAGCCGTGCTCTGCTGAAGTGCGTACAGGCGAGCGTTCTCGACGGCCAGTCCGGCACGGTGGCCCAGGTCGACGGCCAGGGAGGTGACCTGGCTGTCGAACGGTGCCGCCGCAGCGGACCGTACAAGGCTGAGCGCACCGAAGACCTGCCTGCGCACCTGCAGGGGAACGATCAGCACCTCTGCGGCGTCCAGCTCACGGTAGAGGCGGAGTTGAGCCTCTTGAAGCGACCCGGCCTCACCGGGCGCCCCGAAATCGGTGAGCGTCACCGGGCCTGCTCCGCGGAGCACCTGTGCCAGCGGGGCAGTCGATGCGTCCGGCCCGGGCAGTGGTCCGGCTGAAGGGGCCGTCGGCGTCCGGGCGGAATCCCGGTGGACTGCCGCGACGCGGTGTACGGCGCCGTCTTCGACCAGGTCCACCACGCACGCGTCGGCCACTTGCGGGACCATGAGCCGCGCGAGCCGGCCGAGCGCTTCGCGTGCGTCGAGAATGCTGGCCAGAGCCGCACTCACATCGGCGAGCAGATGCAATCGGGCGTCGGACCGCTCCAGCTCATTCCTGAGGGATGCGACATGGTCGTCCTGCGCGGTTACCGGGCTCACCGCCTTCCACGTACGCATTCCATCGGCAAGCATCTGGATGCTCACTCCGAGCCAAGGGCGCCGGCCCGAATGGAACGGCAGTGGGAATCCTATGGTTCGATTTCCGCTTCCCGTCAAGCGCAGGAGCCCGAACGGGGCATATTCGCAGGGTGGCTGACGGACTATTTCCTGTGCCTTACGCGCCTCCGCCCTGAATGTGGGTACGGTCAGCGACTGGGCATCTGGTCGTACGTATTGAGACCGGCGCATTCCCTCGTGTCCGGTCCCCCGAGAAGGAGAGCGATGCCAATCCGACGGCTGGTCCTCGACGTCGACAAGACCATTCAGGAACCGGACCTGGTCCAGCTGGCCCGAGCGATCGAAGGCTCGGCCGGCGTCCAGGCGGTGAACATCGTCGTCACGGAGATCGATCTCGAAACGGTGGGTACGGACGTCACCGTCGAAGGGGAGGACATCGACGTCGAGGCGCTTGTCCGCACCATCGAGCACACCGGAGCCGTGGTGCACAGCACCGACCAGGTGGTTGCCGGCGCGTACATGGTCGAGGGCAGGCCCCGCCGACGATGAGGGGGCGCTTGGGTCGCGTACTGGCCCAGACCCGCCTGCCACTGGTTCTGGGGCTGACGGACGGGCTGCTGAACGCGCTCACCCTGGCGGGTGCCTCACTGGTCGGCAGAGGGTCGCCCATCACCTATTCGCTGGCCGCACGCGTGGCGGTCGTGGCCCTGGTCACCGCCGCGTTCTCGGTCTTCGTATCGGACTACGCGGAACGCCGAGGGCAACTCGTCCGGGCTTCGCGTGAGCTCAATCTCCACTCACGGGGGCACCTGGCGACAACGAGGCTGGGGCACCTGGCTCTGTTCCGGTCGCTACGGGCATGGTGGTGGCCTGTGCCGCGAGTTTCGCCGGTGCCGCGCTCCCGCTCCTCGCCGGGGCCGCCCTCCCTCATCTTTCGTGGGCTGTGGTGGTGCTGGCCATCGGCTCTCTCGCCGGTCTCGGCGCGACACTCGGGAAGGTACTGGCCGGCCGGATGGGCCTGTGGGCTGCGGCCATGGGTGTGGGTGGTATCGCCGTGACCTGGATCGGTGTGTCGTTGCACATCGCCTGACGGGCTCGGCACGGAGACACCCCTCAGGCGCTCTGCTCGGCCGCGCAACACGTCGGGCACACGAGCCGTCGGGCGACGCGCGGCAGGGTTGCGACGCCCACCCCGTTGATCCGGTGAAGTGTGTGGGGCACGGCGGAGGAGTGGGCACCGCAGATCCCCGCTCCGCAGCGACGGCAGACGGCGAGCGCAGGGGTACTGACGTCGCCGGTGTGGCAGTCGTAGCAATTCATCGTTGAGCCCCTTCTTCTGGCACATGCGGCACGTGACGACTCACCGCTCGGTACGGGCCGGGCCGGGAATCGGGATCGACGCACGCAGGGAACACAACAGGATGGCGAGACCGCTCCATCTGTGCACCTCCTCCGGGCATGCGTCCTGACAGTGAGTCAGGAGACATCAGCCTCCGGAGGGCGGTTCGGGCCAGAGAGCGGCCCAGGCGGGTTCCATCGCCGGAATGCGAGTGCACCAGACGCACATCGCCCAGTCAAGGCACCTGCGCCACAAGACCGGACAGCCCATGCCCCGCCGCGGTCCCATCCGGGGTTACCGCTGCTCGCACCGAGGTCCATTTCAAGCGCAGCGTAGCCACTCCTCGAAATGCCAAGCGACCTCTCCCCCGTTCGCAAGCGGGGTGCGTCGCGTCGCCGAACTCGACTGCTGCGCGGCCGAGATGCTGCGCGCCATAGGCTGACCGCGATGCGGCACCGTCGCTGCGGTGCTGCGCCGCAGCACCACGTCACCCCAGCGGATAGAAAGAGCGCCGATGGAAACATATGAAGTCGCACCGATCGCTACGGTCGTCGGCGGCCATACTCAAGTCCTGGACGACTACCAGGGCGGTGTCCAAGCGATCATCAGACTCAACGAGAGCTTTCCTCTCGAAACCCTGCAAGGCATCGACGAATTCTCTCACTTGACGGTGACTTGGACCTTCCACCTGGCCAAGCCGGGCGATGTCCAGCTCCATGCACGCAGCCCGCGAGGCAACCCGCAGTGGCCGGCGACCGGTACATTCGTCCACCGAAATCACAGAAGGCCCAATCAACTGGCCGTCAGCTATCCCAGGTTGCTCAGCGTGGAGGGCCGAGATCTCCTCGTGACGGATCTCGACGCCGTCGACGGAACGCCGGTCCTGGATCTGGCCCCGTACTTCGAGGAGATGGCACCGCGCGGAGCCGTGCGTGAGCCGGCCTGGCCAGGCGAGATGCTCACCGACTATTGGCGCGACGCCGGTGAGCGGCTCGCGTTGTGAGCCTTCCAGGACACTTTGGGCGGTGTCCGCAAAGGTTCATCCGAGCATGTGGACGTGGGAGCTGTTCCGGCGGGTGGTGCCGGAGGCGCCGGACCTCGCAGCGGCTGGGGCGGCACCGGTGGACGAGCGAACGCACCATGGCCTGGCCCGCCAGCCGGCCACCGTACTTCGACCCGGCGGACTATCACGAGCGCCATGGGGTCGAGTGCGATCCGTATGGCCTCTTGGGCAGTCGGGCCTCCGCGCCCTCTCAGCCGGCGCGCAGGACCCGAAAGCGATCGGGCTCCGCGGGGTCCCGGTCGACGACTTGGATCGGTGCCCAAGCCCATTGCCAGACGCTGATGCCCGTGGTGCGGGAGAACCGGATCGGCCCGCGGGTGCCATCGACCACCACGCGCGGCCATGACTCGGCGATGGCTGCCCGGTCCGTGCCGTGGGAACGCAACACCTCGGCGAGGACAGTGACGGTGTCCCAGCCCTCGAAGGCGACGAAGGAAGGCGCTTCGCCCAGACGGTCCCGGAGTTCCTTCTCGACGTGTTCGCCGAGCGGGCCGAGGGCTTCAGGCAGGTAACGCAGAAACGGGATCTCGGCGCCGTCCTCGCCCAGAAGCGCGGCCCATTCGGCAAACTCCGGTTGTCCGGCCGGAGCGCCGATCAGGATCTCCGCGAGTCGTATGTCATCCCGTACGGCCCTGACGATCGGCACCGCCGGCTCCGGGTGGCCGACCAGCAGGAGCAGCGCCGTCGCGCCGTGGTCCACGAGCGCATCGCAGAGGGCTTCGGGGGTGAGTGCGCTCGCGTCGAGTTCTACGACGGTAGCGCCGTGTGGAGCCAGGTGCTCCCGCAGGACGCGGGTCCCGGATGCCCAGTAGACGCTCGGCTGGGTCGCCACGGCGATCCGGCGTCGTCCCTCACCGAGGAGGAAGTCCGCGTAGATCCGCCAGCCACGGGACTGCGCCGGGGCAAGGCGCGCGATCCACTTCGTCGGCTCCTCGGTGAGCTCGTCAAGCACTGCGGACGAGCAGAGGTACGGCACGCCCAGGGCATCGGCACGGCCGGCGGCGGCGCGGGCGACGACGCTGTGATACTCGCCCGCCACAACAGCCACGCCCAGGGCGGCCAGTTCGTCCACGGCCGCCACGGCCCGCTCCGGATCGGCCGCGGTGTCCCGAACCACCAGCTCCAGTGGTCTGCCGTCAATCCCGCCTGCGTCGTTGACCTTGTCAACGGCCAGCTCGAACCCCGCGAGCAGGTGTCGCCCCGCCTCGGCCCAGCCCGGCCGCGTCAAAGGGACGAGCACGCCCACACGGACGGACGATCCCTCTGCGTGCTCCGCTCCGGACGGCGATGGTGGTGTGGTCATCGGTAAACGTCCCCCTGGGGCTGTGCGAACAAGGTCTGCCCGCATCGTCAACAACGCTACGGATCAATACACCTAGCACACTGGGGAGAACCCGACCATGGACCTCCGGTTGGCCGGATGGTTCGCGAGACGCGTCGTTCCTAGCGTTGCCTCATGTCGATCATGCGGAGTCGGATCAGTCGTCGGACGGTGACCGTGCTCGCTGTTGTCCTTCCGGCGCTACTCCTTCCGGCAGAATCCGGAGCGGCGGCCCCCGGTCGCCTGTCCCAACTTCAGCGCGATGCCGACGACTTGCGGGACGACGGTGTCACAGGCGTATCGGTGAGACTGGAGACGCCCCACAGAGTGCGGACCGTCCGCAGCGGGGTCGGTGATCTCCGTACCGGGCAACCTGTGGCCAAGAACGGCTACCTGAGGATCGGCAGCACCACGAAGACGTTCGTCGCGACCGTACTGCTCCAACTCGCCGGCGAAGGCCGCCTGTCGCTGGACGATACGGTGGACACGTGGCTGCCCGGCCTGGTCCGTGGCCACGGCAATGACGGGCATCGGGTCACTCTGCGCCACCTGCTCCAGCACACCAGCGGGCTGCCCGACTACATCGGCGACGTCGTTCCTGATCTCAGCGCGGCCGGGTATCGCGTGAACCGCTGGACCACCTACACCTCCCGGCAGCGTGTGGCCCTCGCGATGAAGCACCCGCCGTCCTTCGCACCCGGTCGCGGCTGGGAGTACTCCAACACCAACTATGTTCTCGCCGGCATGGTCATCAAGGCGGTCACGGGCCATTCATGGGAGCACGAGGTGCGGGCCAGGATTCTTCGTCCGCTGCGGCTCACCCGCACCCTCACACCCGGTAACTGGCCGTTCCTGCCCGGCTCCCATGCCCGGAACTACCAGCAGTTCGAGCCGGGTGGTGCCATGACCGACACCACGGTCGCCTACCTGCCCTTCGACGCCGATGCCGACGGGTCGATGATCAGCACAGCCGCGGACACCAACAGGTTCTATACGGCGCTGGTGCAAGGCAGGCTTCTGGCCCCCGCCCAGCTGGCTGAGATGCAGCGCACCGTCGAAGTCCCCGCAGACCGCGGCTTTCCACCGGGCA
This sequence comes from Streptomyces sp. CB01249, assembly GCF_001905735.1. Classification (GTDB taxonomy): domain Bacteria; phylum Actinomycetota; class Actinomycetes; order Streptomycetales; family Streptomycetaceae; genus Streptomyces. The sequence goes on along the minus strand of NZ_LISW01000001.1, from coordinate 1,377,004 downwards.
CGCGTGACGGGCTCGGCCTGTTCTGGACACCGCTGCCCTGCGGCAGCGGGTACTGGGGGCACAGCGGCGACGGATTCGGATACCTGTTGTGGCCTGCCACAACTCCGGACGGCCGGACCATCGTCACGGTCTCCTTGCACAGCCGACCGGGCGACGAAAGCACCGCCACTCGGCAGACGCAGGCCGTGACGGCTCTCGTCGACCGCGCACTCTGCTCCGCCCGTCGATGACCGGCGTCCACATGAACGTACGAGGACTCCGGGGCCGTGGCGCACAGGGGTGAGGCGTCACTCATGCTGTGGGGTGGGGCAGGAGAGCAGAGGCAAGTTCGCGCCACTCGCGCTCGGGCAGGGAGCTGGTGTCGGCGGTGAGTACTTGCAGGCAGACGTGGTCAGCTCCTGCGTCGAGGTGCTCCTGAACACGTCGGCGAATGGCTTCCGCTCCCCCATACACAACGATCGCATCCACTAGTCGACGGCTCGGCCCACCGACTATGTCGTCGTCGTTGAAGCCGAGTCGCCGAATGTTCGCCTCCTGATGCGGTGCCGAGAGGTAGCCGGCTACGTGTGACGTGGCCACTTGGCGGGCGCGGCTCAGGTTGGTGTCGAGCACCACTGCCTGCTCCACAGCGAGAAAGGCGCTCGGCCCCATGATCCGGCGCGCCTGCTCGGTGTGCTCGGTGGACACGAAGTAGGGGTGCGCGCCCCAGGTGTGTTCGGCGGCCAGTTGAAGCATCTTCGGGCCGAGGGCGGCGAGTACGCGGCGCGGAGCCGGGTCCGCTACGGGGCCGTGGGCGGGTACCGCGTCCATGGCCTGCAGGTAGGCGCGCATGGTGGTCACCGCTCTGCCGCGGGCCGGTACGGGGTAGCCGTCCAGTTCGCGGACGGTGTCGTCGACGCGGTGACCGCCCAGGCCGAGTACGTACCGTCCGGGGAAGGCCTCGCCCAGCGCACGTGTCGCGGTAGCGGTGGCGATGGGCTCCCGGAACGCGATGTTGGCGATCCCGGAGGCGACGACGATGCGCTGTGTCGCCGACAACAGCAGCCACGCCTGGCCCACTGTGTCGCGGCCGAACGCCTCCCCGTACCAGATGGCCCCGTAGCCCAACTCCTCGATCTCCGCGGCCGATTCCCGTACCCGCCCAGCAGGCTGCCCCTCGTAGGCGAAGGTCCAGATCCCGACGCGCCCCAGTTCGGCCTGCCCGCTGTCCGTCATCCGCACTCCTCAGGTCACGTTTTCCGGAGAACCTCTCCGTTTGACGGACGCTACTATACGGAGAGGCACTCCGCTTAACTGCTCCGAACTCGACCGAAAGACGGGACGATGGCGACCACAGACGGGCACGGCTCCGCGCGACGACCGCGGCGTACCGATGCCCGACTCAACCGGGAACGTCTCATCGCCACAGCGCAGGAAGTATTTGCCGAATCCGGACCGGAGGCGTCGCTCAACGAGGTCGCCCGCCGAGCAGGCGTCGGCCCGGGCACCCTGTACCGTCACTTCCCGAACCGCTCCGCCCTGCTGACCGCGGTCCTCAAAGGCCGGATCGAGACGTTGTGCGAGCTCGCCGCGACGCTGTCCTCGTCGGAACCCGCCGACGACGCGCTGACGCAATGGCTGCGCGCGTTTCTCGTTCACGCCAGGCTCAACCAAGGCCTGGCTGGCGCGTTGATGGTCGAGGAGCCGGTCGCGCCGGGGCTCGACTGCCATAAGCTGATCCTGGACGCCGCAGCCGGTCTTCTTGCCCAGGCTCAGCGGCGGGGCACGGCACGCGCCGACCTGACCGCCGACGACCTGATCCAACTCGTCGTCGGGATCGCGCTGTCCACGGCTCGCAGCCACGACGCGCAACAGCCCGACCGGCTGCTCGCCCTGGTGCTTGATGCCACGTACGGGACACCGCTTCAGAACGAGTGATTGCAGCGATGCCCGCAGCGCTTGAGCTCGTAGCCGCCTGTGCGCTCCCGGGCATCGAGGAGCAGGTCGCGCGCCGGCGTATCGGTGGTGAGATCTTCGCCCTACTGGTCCTTCGACAGCTTGCGCGCGATGTGGCCGAGGGCGGTGAGCTCTTCGGGTGTGAGGCGGTCGACGAAGTGCCGGCGCACGGAGGCGACGTGGTGGGGGGCAGCTTCCCGGAGTGTCTGTCGGCCAGTGGGGGTGAGGGCGAGCAGGCAGCCTCGGCCGTCGGCCGGATCGGGTGCGCGGCGAATGAGGTCGCGGGCCTCCATGCGGGAGGCGTGCCGGGACAGGCGACTGCGCGACCAGCCCATTTTGGTGGCCTGTTCGTGCAGTGTGCTGGTGCCGTCCGTTCGTTCGGACAGGGTGCTGAGCACTTCGTAGTCCGGTTCGGAGAGCCCGAGGGCGGCGAGGTCGTGCGCGGTGCGGGCCTGGACGGCGGTGACCATGCGCAGGTACGCCCGCCAGTCACGTTCCTCGTCGGGCGTGAGCCACTTGCCGTCGGGGGCGCTTTCCTTCTTCGTTGACATGTAATCAATCTACTGGCTACTTTCGTTTACATGACAACGAAAACTCTGCGTGTCCTCGTCCTGGTCTGCAGCACTCGCCCCAACGCGCTCGGCCCCGCCGTCGGGCGCTGGCTGACGCAGACACTCGCGCCGGACTCCGAGGCGCTCGGGGTGGAGCTCGTCCCCCTATCGATCGGCGACCTCGACCTGCCATTTCTGGACGAGGAGGAGCACCCCTCCAGCGGCATCCATCACCACGAGCACTCCCGCCGCTGGAGCCGGATCGCTGACGAAGCCGACGGCTTCGTCGTCGTGACGCCCGAGTACAACTACGGCATGCCGGCGACGCTGAAGAACGCCCTGGACTACCTGGGCCCCGAATGGGCCTGGAAGCCGGTCGGCTTCGTCAGCTACGGCCACACCTCGGCCGGCACCCGCGCGGTCCAGCACGCCAAGCAGGTGGTGAGCACCTTGCGACTGGTACCTCTGGGAGCCACCGTCGCCCTGCGGATAGCGGAGATGACGGGCGGCGACGGTCTGGAGCCCGCTCCCCACCACGCGGACGCGGCGCAGGGTCTGCTGGCGGAACTCGTCCGCCTCGCTCACGCGTTGGCCCCGATGCGTGAGCGCGAGCACCCGGCATCCGTCCAGGGACCCCTCCCCGGCTCGTACGCACGTCGGCTCAGCCCGCACGACGCCCCCGAAGTCACCGTGCTGCAGCGTTGCTGCTGGACGGAGGAGGCGCTCGCCAACGAGACGCTGGCCATCCCCGCACTCCACGAGTCCCCCGCCGACATCCGCGCATGGCTGGCCGAATGGCACACGATGGGCCTGTGGCGCGATGGCCGGCTCCTGGGCGTGGTCCGCACCCGACGCGACGGAAGCGACCTGCACATCGGGCGGCTCGCCGTCGCTCCCGATCTGCGCGGGCTCGGTATAGGCCGCTGGCTGCTACGCGAAGCCGAGTCGGCTCACGAGGGCTGCACCCGGATCGTCCTGTCCACCGGCGCCGCCAGCCACCGCAACCTCTCCTTCTACCGGCGCCAGGGCTACGCCCGCGTCGCCGGCCATCGCGAGGACGGCGACGTCAACTTGACTAAGCCTGTTCGCGCCTGAGTACCCGTCCACACACCCCACCGGCCCAGACGGGGACCCAACGCTCCCTCAGACGTGAAAAGCCCAGCTCACCGCACCCGCCCCCGCGGCTTCAACGCCACGTCCGGCAGCGCGGGTGCAGGGATCGGCGGGCCGTCGTAGCCATGTACGGTGCCGAATCGGTCGCCGGACATCCAGTCCTCGCGGGCCCGGGCGATCTCGTCCTGGGTCCTGCCCACGAAGTTCCACCACATGATCAGCTCCTCCTCGAACGGCTCGCCGCCCAGGAGCATCAGGCCCGCGTCGGACTCCGCGCGGAGCGGGAGTTCCGTGCGGCCGCAGCCGAGGTAGAGCATGGAGCCGGGGAGGACCGGGACGCCGTCGACCTCGGCCTCGCCGGACATCGAGAGCACGGCGTACTCGAAGTCGGGGTCCAGGGGGAGCCGGGCCCGCGCGCCTCGGGTCAGGGTGAGGTCGGCGCCCACGATCGGGGTGTACGCGGTGCCGGGCGAGGTGGCGCCGTCGAGGTCGCCCAGGATCACCGTGGCCGTGAGGCCGGGCGCGGTGACCGTGGGCAGGTCGCTGTGGTGCTGGAAGTGGGGCTCGGTGAAGCGGTGCGCGTCCGGGAGGGCCACCCAGAGCTGGGCACCGTGGAGCAGCGCGGCGTGCTGCTTGGGGCTCTCCTCGGAGTGACTGATCGCGCGGCCGGAGGTCATCAGGCCCAGTTCGCGCGGGCGGACCGTCTGGAGGCTGCCGAGGCTGTCGCGGTGCAGGACCTCACCCTCGTGCAGCCAGCTGACGGTCTGGAGGCCCATGTGCGGGTGCGGCGGCACCTGCATGCCGGGTTCGTCGGCGATGTCGTCGGGGCCGTAGTGGTCCACGAAGGCCCAGGCGCCGACCATCCGGCGGCCCAGGTTGGGCAGCAGTCTGCGGACCTCGGTGGACTCGCCGAGCCGCACCTTGCGCGGGGCGAGCAGTTCACGTACGGGCTCCGCGACGACGAAACCGCGGCCTCCGCAGACGGTGGGGACGGCCTGGCGATCGAGATTGCTCATGGCGCTCAACCTATTCCGCTGCGGGGTGAGGGCGGGTGGCGCCCACGCCGGACAATTAGTGGAATGTTAAACCACTTGTCGGTGTTGTGCGGATCGGACGCCCGCCCGACCGAGGAGATGACATGAGCGACAGCTACTACGAGTTCGGCACCGCAGCCGAGCGCTGGGAGCGCGCGGGGTTCTTCTTCGACGCGAAGGAGTACACGACCGCGGCCCGCATCCTGGACGGACTCGTCGCGGAGGTCCCGGAGCAGGTCGCGCCCCGACTGCTGCTGGCCCGCGCCTACTACCACTCGGCGAGCCTCGGGCGGGCCGAGACGGAGCTTCGTGCGGTTCTGGAGCGCGACCCGGTGGAGCACTACGCCCGCCTGATGCTCGGCCGGACCCTGGAGCGCCAGGGGCGGCAGACCGAGGCGGACACGCAGCTGCGGCTGGCCGCCGCGCTGTCCGGTGACCTCGGGTCCGCGTAACCGCGTACGGGCACCCGTCGTATTTCGGGTGCCCGTACCGGCGGCCTCGTGATACTTCACAGGACCATGACCGACCTTGAAACGCCGCGCTTGGTCCTGCACCCGATGACCCCCGCCGAAGCCGAGCGCGTCGCCGCCGGTTCGCCGCCGGCCGGGGCACGCTGGGCTCCCGGCTACCCCTCCCCCGGTGAGCGGGGAGCCGCCGCGCGCCACCTCGCGACCTGCCTGGCCACCGGTGATCCCAGCCCCTTCGGTTCGTACGAGATACGGCTCCGCGCCGACGGTGTGGTCATCGGCGGCATCGGCTTCCACGCCGCACCGGACGAGCGGCGCAGCGTCACGATCGGCTACGGATTGGTGGAGTCGGCGCGCGGACAGGGTTACGCCTCCGAGGCGCTTCGGGCGCTGCTGCGGTTCGCCCGGGAACAGGGCGTCGTCCGGGTGCGCGGGGACGCCGACACCGGCAACATCGCCTCGCAGCGCGTGATGACGGCGGCCGGGATGCGCCTGGTGGACGAGGACGCGTCGCTGAAGTACTACCTGGCCGAGTGGACGGCGTAGAACGGGCGGAGCCCGCCGGTGACCACCCGGCGGGCTCCGCCCGTTGCGGCGCGTCCGCTGTCGTCAGCCGACCGCGGCGGCGGTCCGGTTCGCCCGGCCGTCCGCGAGCGCGTCGGCCCTCGGCACCAGCAGGCGTTCGGTGAGGTGGCCGAAGAGCAGGCCGAAGGTGGTCCACAGCGTGGCCTGCACCGCGAGCGTGGCCAGCCGGAACTGCCACAGCAGGGTGGCCGGGAAGTCCTTGCCGACCTCGTTGAACGAGGGCAGGAAGACATAGGCGAGGGCGATCAGCAGCAGGTAACCGGCGGCTGCCACGACCGTCGCGTTCCAGTTGCCCAGACGGGGCGCCAGCCGCTTGCCGGCGATGACGGCGGCGACCGCGAGCAGCACGCTGAGGGCGACCATCAGGAAGAACAGCGTGGTGCGTTTGCCGATGGTGTCGGGGTTGCCGACGGCCGGCGGGTTGGCCGGGTACTTCAGGAACGGCACGAGGTACACGCTCACCAGCGCGGCGCCCGCGATCAGCGCGGCCGTGGCGCGCGGGCCGAACCGGCCCATCCGCCCCAGCGCGTAACAGAAGACGAGCGCGGCGATACCGCCGACCGCGACGCCGAAGACGAGCACACCGGTGGCCAGGCCCGCGGTGGACTGCATGCTGCGGCTGACGAGTTCCTCGCCGGCGCCGTGGTCGTGGCCGTGAGCACTGTGCGCGGCCTCTTCGAGCGCGATGGCCGCGTCGACCCGGGACTCGCCGAGGAAGTAGGCGACGAGCAGCGCGAGCGCGCCCGCGACCAGTCCGGCCAGCATGCCGCGGACGAGCAGGGCTCTGACAGATATGGAGTTCATGAGGGGTTCCCCTGGATCAGCCGGTCGGTCGGTCAGTGGCAGGGGAAGCCGAGGAGGTGGCGGCCGTCGTGGACCCACTCGTGGACGCCTTCGCCCGAGATGACGGCCGTGGCGCCCTGCTCGGCGCCGACGAAGTAGAGCAGGACCAGCATGAGGATGCCGAAGAAGACCGCCCAAGGGGCAATGGCCTTCAGGGAGATGGGGGTGATGGCGGATGCGCCGGTGGCGGGGGCAGCAGTCTGCGCCATGGCAGAACCTCCTGTGGGAACACGCGTCCCGATCGTGGTGCCTGAGACGAAGGTGCTGGGTCTGACTTCCCGCGTGCGCGGGTACACAGTGGCGCGACCGTGCCGGATTCTCACCGGACTTCCTTCACACCCTCGTCATGTCGCCGCGACCATACCCCCTGGACACCGGGCACCGCCATGCCCCTTACAAGCGGTCCGCGGGGCCCGGATGCCATGGTGTGCTTGGCCGTGGGGCCCATGTTCGGGGAGTTGAGGGTGGTCGTGACGGTACGGGTGATGTTGATCTCACCGGCGATGAACGCGGCGCTGCGCGAGGCCCGGTTCGCCGGTGACGCCGCGCTCGACGCGTCCGGCGTGCGGGCGGCCCGGCTGGCCGCGCCCCACGTGCCGGACGCGGACCGGCTGGTGCACGGGCCGTCCGAGCGGTGCGCCCGGACGGCGGAGGCGCTGGGGCTGCGCTCGGTGGCCGAAAACGCCGTGCGGGACTGGGAGTTGGGGCGCTGGTCGGGTGCCCGGCTGGACGAGGTGGGCGCGCGGGAGCCGGAAGGGGTCGCGGCCTGGCTGGGCGACCCGTCGGCCGCCCCGCACGGCGGCGAGTCGCTGCTCGGTCTGTGCGCCAGGGCCGGGGCCTGGCTCGACTCGCTGACCGGTGAGGGCCGGGTGCTGGCCGTCGCCGAACCGTCCCTGGTGCGCGCGGCCGTGGTCCACGCGCTGGCGCTGCCGCCGCAGGCGTTCTGGCGCCTCGACGTCGCCCCGCTCACACTGACGGAACTGAGCGGGCGCTCGGGGCGCTGGAACCTCCGCGTCGGGCGCCCGCTCGTGGACCGCCAGGGCGGCGGGGAGGCGGAGCGGGGTGTGTCCTGAGCCGGATGGTGCAAGAACTGTTGTCCGTACCGGAGCCTTGACACCCCGATGGTTCACTTCTTAAATCACGTAGTGAACTAAAGCACCATCATCCCCCCACGTGATGGTCATGCCCCCACTTGTCATATGCATGACGCATCACATGTCCCCGTCCCGCACGGGAAGGAACGTTCATGAACTCCCCCCACCGGGCCAGGCGTCTCCTGGTCCCCGCTCTCTCCGTACTCGCCCTGGTCGCCACCACGTCCGGCCTGGCGTCGGGCGCCCCCAGGCAGCCGGAAACGGTCTCCGCCGCCGCGACGTCGTTCTCCGACGAGTTCGACGGCCCGGCCGGTTCGGCCGTGGACGGCAGCAAGTGGCAGATCGAGACCGGCGACAACGTCGACAACCACGAACGGCAGTACTACACCTCCGGCAACAACAACGCCGCGCTCGACGGCCAGGGCCATCTGGTCATCACCGCCCGCAAGGAGAACCCCTCCAACTACCAGTGCTGGTACGGCACCTGCGAGTACACCTCCGCCAGGCTGAACACCTCCGGCAAGTTCACGCAGACCTATGGCCACGTCGAGGCGCGCATGAAGATCCCGCGCGGCCAGGGCATGTGGCCGGCCTTCTGGATGCTCGGTGACGACATCGGGCAGGTCGGCTGGCCCAACTCCGGTGAGATCGACGTCATGGAGAACGTCGGCTTCGAGCCCTCCACCGTGCACGGCACCCTGCACGGGCCCGGCTACTCCGGATCCGGCGGCATCGGCGCGGGCTACACCCTGCCCGACGGCCAAGCCTTCGCCGACGACTTCCACACCTTCGCCGTCGACTGGGCGCCCGACTCCGTCACCTGGTCGGTCGACGGAAACGTCTACCAGCACCGCACCCCGGCCGACACGAACGGGAACGCCTGGGCGTTCAACAAGCCGTTCTTCCTGATCCTCAACCTCGCGGTCGGCGGCTACTGGCCCGGCGACCCCGACGGCAACACCGCCTTCCCCAGCGAACTCGTGGTCGACCACGTTCGCGTCACCACGAGCGACAGCGCGCCTCCGGCCTGATCGCGGCCGTCCCGTCGGGCGCGTGCCCGGCGGGACCTCCGCCGCCTGCGGACGCTCAGCGGAGCAGCCCCGCGATCGTGGACGCGAGGAGTGCGAGCAGGGAGAGCGCCGCGCCGAAGGCCGTACCTCCCCGCAGGAGAGCGGCGGCGGTCGACGTTCCGGACCGGCGGGCGAGCAACACGGCCGTGACAGCGCTCAGTACTGCGATCAGCAGCACGAGAGCGACGACGGTCACGGTCAGTACGACGACGGCTTCGAGCGGCACCTTTGCGTCTCCTCACGGAATGGTGTGCGGACAGGCCGAGATTGGCCGATCGGCCGTACGGCAGGGTTCGGGCGGACAACAATGAACAGAGCCGAACCGCTCGGCCCACGGGTCCCCGACCGGTGGTCGCGCGCCCGACCGGGCCGCCGCAGGGAGGGTGCATGCAGGCCGGTGACGACGCCACGGCCCGGGCCGAGGCTCTGGCCGCGTTACGTGAACGGCTGCGCGAAGTGCTCGGCAGCCGGGGGTACACCCGGAAGGACATCGTCCGGCGCAGCGGCGCCTCGCGGATCCCCTTGTCGGCCACCACGATCAGCCAGGCCCTGAACGACCGTCACCCGGCACCGTCTCTGCGCACCGTGACGGGCATCGCGCAGGCCGCGGAAGCCGATCCGGAGACGTACCGGCAACTCCGGGACCTCTGGCACCGGTCCCGGCCCGGACCGGACGTCGCTGCTCCAGCCCCCTGCACGGACGTGTCCGCCGGTCCGGGCAGCGTCCGACTGGCCGGACCGGCACTGCTCCAGGTCCAGCAGGCCCCGTTCCTGACGGCAGGGACAGTCACCGCCTTCCTCACCCCCTACTACGCCCGCCCGCACGACATCGACCTGGAACGTCTGATTGCCCCGGCGCTGGACGGAAGGACGTCCTGCTTCGTCCTGCTCACCGGTGACTCCTCCACGGGCAAGACCCGCGCCCTGTTCGAAGTGCTCCTCCGGCTGGCCCCGCACCGCCGTCTGTGGCGGCCCACGCATGCCGCCGCTCTGGCGAATCTGCTCGGGGACGCACTGGTGGCACCGGGGGACGTGCTCTGGCTCAACGAGGCGCAGCGCTTCCTCCAGGGAGACCGCGCCGAGGAGGCCGCCGCCGCCCTGCGCGAACTGCTGCTGACCCGGCCCGGTGTGGTGGTGGTCGGCACGCTCTGGACGATCCCGTACTGGGAGGAGTTCGTCCGCCCTCCGGAGTCGGTGGGCGCGCCCAGCCACGTCCGCGCCCTCCTGGAGGCGCCGGTCACCCACCGGATCGCGGTTCCGGCCGAGCTGAGCGAGGCCCAGCACGCGGAGTGGCAGAGCCTCGCCCGCTCCAGCGGGGACCCGCGCATGGGGCAGGCCGGACGGGCCGGAGCGGCCGACGGGCGGGTGGTCCAGCACCTCAGCGGTGGGCCCGAGCTCCTGGCCGCGTACCGCATGGGACCCGGCGCGCACTTCACCCCGGCGGAGCACGCGCTGATCACCGCCGCGATCGCGGTGCGGCACACCGGCCACTGGGCGCCGCTGACCGAGGAGCTGCTGGCGCACATCGCCGACGCCGCCCTTCCGCCGCGCCTCAGGCCCGCCGAACCGGGCTGGGCCCGCGAGGCGTTGACCGCACTGGTCACGGGTGCGCGGGCCGACGGCCGCCGCACCGACATCAGGAAGTCCCTGACCGCGCTGGTCCCCCATCGGGACACCGCGGGCGGCCTGACCACGTACGGACCGGCCGACTACCTCCAGCAGAACGCCGCCGTGGCCGCTGCCGCCGCCGTTCCCGGGCCCGCCTTGTGGGACGCCATGACCGCGTTCACCACGGACCCGGCTGTGCTCATGCATCTGTCCTACCGGGCACGGGAGCAAGGGTTCATCAAACAGGCCGGGGTGCTGCTGCGCCGCGCGACGGTGGCGGGCTGTCCCACGGAGTGGATCAGCCTCCTGCTGGCCACGCCCGTCGAGGCACGTGAGCGCGAGGAGATGGCGCTCTGGATGGCGCACCACATCCGGTGGGAGTCGGCCTGGGACATGCGGGCACGACTGCTGGAACTCGTGGGCGAGGGCGCCGACGCACGCCTCCGTCTCGCGGCGAGGGCCGTCGAGGAGGTCGACGTCTCCGACGCCGAGGAGGTCACGCACCTGCTTCGGGCCCTGCGCGAACTGGGACACGAGTCCCTGCTCATCGACCGTGATCCGGCGGGGCTCATGCGCCTGTCGGACGTGAGCTGCGTGTCCGACGTCCTCGGACAGCTCCTCGACTACGGCTACCCCGCTCCTGCGGCGCGCCTCGCCGGGAGGATTCTCGCCGACCGCTCCGCTCTGGAGCATCCCCCCACGATGCTGAAGCTCGTCGTGGCGCACCGTGTCTGCCCGCCCTGGTGCGAGGACGGAAAGGCCCTGTTCTCCGCAGCCGCCTCCGTCGACCTGTCCGGCGACATCGAACCGCTGCTGAGCCTGGTGGAGGAACTGAAGAAGGAACACACGGAAGCCGCGCACCTCCTCGCCCTCAGGCTGGCCGATGCCATCGACCTGCGGGACACCGATTTCGTGGCCTCCTCCCTGTACGAGCTACGGGAACTCGGCATGACCGCAGCCTCCCGCAGGCTGGCGGAACAGGCCGTTCCCGTAGCCGAGTTGGAAAAGCCGGAAGCCGTCGGCTGGCTTCTGGACGAGTTGCGGTACTGCGGCTTCAACGACTTGGTCGCCGAGTTGCTGGGGCGTGACCCCTTGGCGGAGATCGATGTGGGATCGGTCAAGAAGGTGGTACTGCTCCTGTGGGCCCTGCAGGGCCTCGAACGGGACGACCTGGTCCGGCGTCTTCTGCGGGACAGCGTGCGGTACGTCGAACTCGACGACGCGGAGTGCACCGCCTCCTACCTCGATGAACTCGCGCGCGTGGGCAGACCTCAGACCGTGCGGCGGTTCGCGCTGCGCGCCGCCGACGAGGTGCCACCGTCCGAGGTGGCCAGGCTCCGGTTTCTGGCGCAGACGCTGGACCGGGAGGGACTGCCGGAGGCACTCGACCGGCTGGCCCAGCGCGCGGTCCTGGCGGTGGGACCCTACGGGCACGGATTCGTCACTCTCCTCCGGACGCTCCGTGAACACGGTCTGACGGCACACGCCGATGCCTTGATCGAGCGGGCCGCCGCACACCGCGACGTCTCGTACGCGGTGCGGCGCACGGGACTTCTGTCCTCCCTGCGCGCCGCGGGCGAGACCGAGGCCGCCGATCGCCTGGAATCCGCGGTGCCGCCACCGGTGGCCGCCGCCCCGGATCCCGTAGAACCGCGCCAGGGGTCGCCGTACGGTCGGGAGACCGACGGCACCCCGGCCGCCCCGTGGACGTGGAGCGATCTCGACGCAGTCGAGGCACACCTCGCGAGCCGCACACGCGGACGGGTGGCGGCTATCCCCGGTACGTCTCCAGCAGCCTCAGCCACACCTCGCTGATCGTCGGGTACGACGGGACCACGTGCCACAGCCGGTCGACGGGGATCTCGCCCGCGACGGCCATCGTCGCCGAATGGAGCAGTTCGCCGATGCCGGGTCCGACGAAGGTGACGCCCAGCAGAACTTCGCGGTCGAGGTCCACCACCATGCGGGCGCGGCCCCGATAGCCGTCGGCGTACAGCCCGGACCCCGCCACGGAGGCGAGGTCGTAGTCGACGGCGCGGACGCGGTGGCCGGCCTGTTCCGCCTCGGCCAGGGAGAGGCCCACCGACGCGGCCTCCGGGTCGGTGAAGACGACCTGCGGGACAGCCGCGTGGTCGGCGGTCGCCGCGTGGGCGCCCCAGCGGGCGGTATCCAGCGGCTTGCCCTGGGCGCGGGCGCCGATCGCGTCGCCCGTGATGCGTGCCTGGTACTTGCCCTGGTGGGTCAGGAGCGCGCGGTGGTTGACGTCGCCCGCCGCGTAGAGCCAGTCCGTGCCCTCGACCCGGCAGGTGTCGTCCACGGTGAGCCAGGTGCCCGGTTCCAGGCCGACCGTCTCCAGGCCCAGATCGCCGGTGCTCGGGGCGCGGCCGGTGGCGAAGAGGACCTCGTCGGCCTCGACGCTCTCGCCGTTGTCGAGTTCCACGGTGACCGGGCCTTCGCCACCCGGGCGGCGTACGGCGGTGGCCGAGACGCCCGTACGGATCTCCGCTCCGGCCTCCGTCAGCGCCTCGGCGACCAGCTCACCGGCGAACGGCTCCATCCGGGGCAGCAGGCCCTCGCCGCGTACCAGCATGGTGACCTTCGCGCCGAGCGCGTTCCAGACGGTGGCCATCTCCACACCGACGACTCCCCCGCCGACCACGACGAGCCGGCCGGGGACCTCCTTGGCGCTCGTTGCCTCGCGGCTCGTCCACGGGCGGGCGTCCTCGATGCCGGGGAGGCCGGGGACCACGGCCCTGCTGCCGGTGCAGACGGCGACGGCGTGCCGGGCGGTGAGGCGGTGTTCCGTGCCGTCGGGCGCGGTGACGGTGACCTGCTTGGGGCCGGTCAGCCGGCCGTGGCCGCGGAAGACGTCGGCCCCGATCCCGTCGAGCCAGGCGGCCTGGCCGTCGTCCTTCCAGTGCGAGGCGTACTCGTCCCGGTGGGCGAGGACGGCGGCGGCGTCCAGCGGGCCCTGGACGGCGCCGCTCAGGCCGGGGACGCGGCGGGCGTCGGCGCGGGCGACGACGGGGCGCAGGAGCGCCTTGCTCGGCATGCAGGCCCAGTAGGAGCACTCGCCGCCGATCAGTTCCGACTCGACCACGGCGGTGGTCAGCCCGGCGGCCCGGGCCCGGTCCGCCACGTTCTCACCCACCGGACCCGCTCCAATGACCACGACGTCGTACGCGACAGGCTCCGCTCCATGTGTCATGCGGCCCATTCTGGCGGGGGGTGTGGGCGTCGGCCACATGGGCAGGCACGGAATAGCACGAGATCGGGCACCGTTGACCCGGACACGTCTCATACGGGCACAGGAAGAGGTAGCAACGCATGAGCACCGTAGAGCTCACCAAGGAAAACTTCGACCAGGTCGTCAGCGACAACGAGTTCGTCCTGATCGACTTCTGGGCTTCCTGGTGCGGCCCGTGCCGGCAGTTCGCCCCGGTGTACGACGCGGCGTCCGAGCGCCACGCGGACCTGGTCTTCGCCAAGGTCGACACGGAGGCGCAGCAGGAGCTGGCGGCGGCCTTCGACATCCGGTCGATCCCCACGCTGATGATCGTCCGGGACAACGTGGCGGTCTTCGCGCAGCCCGGCGCGCTGCCGGAGGCGGCCTTGGAGGACGTCATCGGCCAGGCCAGGAACCTGGACATGGACGAGGTCCGCAAGGCCGTCGAGGCCGAGCAGAAGGGCAAGGCGGAGGGGCAGCAGTAGAGCCGCCGCCCCTCCCTTCCCGGGCAGGCGCGCTCAGGTGTCCGTGCCGCGCTCCGCGACGCGGGCCGAGAGCCCGTACGCGAGTTCCGAGCCGTCCACGAGCAGGCCCTCGACGGTCTTGGTCCTGGGGTCGATGTCGGCCACCATGCCGTCGCCCGCATACCGCGGGTAGCCGGTCTCGCCCGTCTCCCCCGTGGCGGTGACCACGGCCGCCCGGATGGCGGCGCCCGGTCCGCTGCCGTCGGAACCCTTGGCCGCCACCCCCCTGACACTGGCCCCCGTCGCGCTTTCTCCGGCCGCGGGGGCCTTGTCGTCGGTGAACTCGGGGACGATGAGAATTTCGTAGCTCTGTGGAACGCTCATGGTCACGACGCTAGGCACGGGCGGGGCGCCGCGCACGTCGCCGGGCCGGTTCAGCTGGATTCCCGTCGTACGGTGCGGGCGCGCAGCAGGTCGTGCCGTTCGGGCGGGGTCCTCGGGTGCCGGACGAGCCGGTCCACCAGGTCGGCCAGCGGCTGGGCGGTCGCCAGCTCCATCCGTACGCTGCTGAGCCTCGGCCGCAGCAGCCGCCCGAGCATCGAGTCGTCGGCGCCCACCACGGCGGCCTCGGCGGGTATCCGGATCCCGGCGTCCTGGAGGGCCCGCATCAGGAGCATCGCGTAGGTGTCGTCGTACGCGAAGACGGCGTCCAGGCCGAGCGCGGGCCAGCGGGCGGCCAGGGACGCGGCCGACTCTTCCTCGTAGCGCAGCGGCAGCACCTCGACGTGGGCGCCGCCGTTCAGCGCGGCCTCGCGGGCGCCGGCCAGGCGCGGGGCGGCGAAGAGCGCGGTGGCGGGGTCCTCGGGCATCACCACGCCGATGCGGCGCCTGCCGCGTTCCAGCAGATGGCGCACCGCGCAGCCGCCGACCTCCCGCTGATCCATGATCAGGGCGTGGGCGCCCTCCACCGGGTCGGGGCCCAGGGTGATGACGGCCTTGGCGCCGGAGCGCCGGAGCACGGCCGTGCCGCGCGGGGCGAGGGGGACGGAGCCGGGCACGATGACGGCGGCGGGGCGGAGTTCAGCCCAGGCGCGGGCGGCGTCGTCGGCGCCGAGGCCGAGCGAGCCGTACTGGACGACCGTGTAGTCGAGGCGCCGCAGCCCCGCCTCCAGGTCGCGCAGGAAGCGCAGGTGCAGGGGGCCGGTCGGCAGGTTGCCGGTGGGCAGCAGCACCATCCGCGAGTGACCGGCGCGCAGGGTGCGGGCGGCGGCGTGGGGTACGTAGCCGAGTTCGTCGGCGGCTTCCCGTACCCGGCGGCGGGTCTGATCGCTGATCCGCACCTGCGCGTTGTTGTTGAGGACGTAGGACACGGTGGCCCGGGAGACACCGGCGAGCCGCGCGACATCGGCGCTGGTCGGGACGGGGCCTTCGGTGGGCTGATCGGGTAACTGGCTCATGGCTCCGCGCAGTCTTCCAGACCGCCGCGACACACCGGCGCGCAGGCTGTACACGCGGACCGCCTAGGGTGTTGCGATGACGATCCAGCACCGTGACAGTTACGACGAGCCGGCCGCCTTCCCGGGCCGGACCGGTTCCGCAGCCACCGCCGAGGCCGATCCGCGCGAGGTGGGCCCGGTCCGCACCTCGTACGCCCCCGACCGGGACGGCGCGCCCGACCCCGGGGAGATCGTCTGGACGTGGGTGCCGTTCGAGGAGAACGACGGGCGCGGCAAGGACCGGCCGGTCCTGGTCGTGGCGCGGGAGGCGAAGGGCACGCTGCTGGCCGTGCAGTTGTCCAGCAAGCAGCACGACATGGACCGGGAGTGGGTGTCGCTGGGCGCGGGCCCCTGGGACAGCTCGGGCCGTCCGTCGTGGGTGGACCTGGACCGGGTCCTGCGGGTCCATGAGGACGGGATGCGGCGCGAGGCGTGCGCCCTGGACCGGGCCAGGTTCGACCTGGTCGTCGAGCGGCTGAGGGAGCGTTACGGCTGGGCGTGAAGGCGCTCGGCGGACCCGGCCCTCACCCTCGACCTCAGGGTGAGGGTCACCCCCGGTCGGCGAACACCCGGTCGAAGGCCACCCGGGTGGGCGAATCGTCGTCGCGGCCGAGGATGCCGAAGACGACCTCCTCGAAGTGACCCGCGAACCGGCCCTCTCCGGTGAGCAGCGCGCGGAAGGCCCCGGCCACCACCGCCGGGTCGTTCTGGAACACGCCGCAGCCCCAGGCGCCCAGGACCAGCCGGCGGTAGCCGTTCACCGCCGCGACCTCCAGCACCCGTTCGGCCCGGGCGGCCAGCGCGGCCGGGATGAGGTGGGCCTCCTGCGGGGTCCGGGCGCGGATGACCCAGGCGTTGGGGGCCGGCGAGGTGAGGAATCCCGCCGCGTACGGGGCGTCGAGCAGTCGGCCCCGGTCGTCGCGGAAGACCGGCACGCCGGGTGAGTGGATGACCCGGTCGGTGTAGAACGCGCTGCGTTCCGCGCGGTGGTGGGCGTAGAAGCCGGGCGCCCGCAGCAGCGTGGCGTACAGCGCGGAGCCCCGGCACAGGGCTTCCTCCTGCGCCTGGGCGCCGTTCAGGTAGCCGCCGCCGGGGTTGCGGGCGGAGGCGTAGTTCAGGACGGCGACCTCGACGGGGCGCTCGCGGGTCATCCGGGCGGCGGCCTGGAGACTGCTCTCGCCGGTGACCTCGATGACCGGGGTCCGGTCCCGGTCGGCGGCCACGGGCACCGACTCGGGGCCGTACAGCCGCGTACCCGCGAGGGCGGCCGCCACACCCTTCTCGATGCTGATCTCCCGGCCGTTTCCCGCGCGGTAGGTACCCGCCCGGACGATGGCCTCCGTTTCGCGCGCGATTCCGCGCAGCCGGGCGCTCACGGGCCCTCCCCCTTATGGTGCATACGGGGCATGATTGGCGTTCTTCTCCCGGCCACGCAATCGAATTTCGGGCGAAGAAGGCACTCTTGTGCGATGCCTCGGCAGCGGTTTGGGTAGGACGGACGCACCGGAACAAGGAGGCCCGGCATGTCATCCGAGACACCCGGCGGCCATGGTCCGCCACCCGGTCAGGCCCCGCCCCTCGGTGAGGGCGAGGCGGAGGATTTACTGCGCGGCATCTGCTTCAAGACGGGGCCGCCGAGCACGGTGGGCGTCGAGCTGGAATGGCTCCTGCACGACCGTGACCAACCGCATCGCACCGTCCCGCCCCACCTGCTGGAGGCGGCCGCAACGGCCGTCCGGGCGCTGCCCCTGAGCGCGGCGCTCACCTTCGAACCCGGCGGCCAGCTGGAACTCAGCTCGCGCCCCGCCGCTTCCCTGATGGCGTGTGTCGAGGACACCGCCGCCGATCTCACCGCCGTACGCGCCGCTCTCGGCGCGCTGGGCCTCGCCCCGGCCGGGCTGGGCGTCGATCCCTGGCAGACACCGCGCCGGCTGCTGCACGAGCCCCGGTACGAGGCCATGGAGAGGGCCCTCGACCGGTGGGGCCCGGCCGGCCGCGCCATGATGTGCACCACCGCCTCGGTCCAGGTCTGCCTGGACGCCGGGGAGGAGGAGCCCGGTCCGCTCGGCTACGCGCGACGCTGGCAGCTCGCCCATCTGCTGGGCGCCGTCCTGGTGGCGGCGTTCGCCAACTCGCCGTTCCGGACGGGCGCGCCGACGCCCTGGAGGTCCACGCGGCAGGCGCTGTGGGCGGACCTGGACCCGAAGCGGACGCTGGCCCCCGACGGGCTGCTGCCGCCCCGGCACGCCTGGGCCGCGCACGTCCTGGACACGTCCGTGCTGTGCGTACGGGGCGAGGGGCCGTGGCATGTGCCGGACGGGCTCACGTTCCGCGACTGGATCCGGTCCGGGGTGCCCCGGCGCCCGGACCGGAGCGACCTCGACTACCACGTCACCACGCTGTTCCCGCCGGCCCGGCCGCGCGGGCACCTGGAGCTGCGCATGATCGACGCGCAGCCCGGTGACGACGGCTGGATCGTGCCCCTCGCCGTCACGACGGCCCTGTTCGACGACCCGGAGGCCGCGGAGACGGTGTACCGGACCGTGAAGCCGCTCGCCGAGACGGCCGGGACGGGCTCGGCACCGCGCAATCCGCTGTGGACCGCGGCCGCCCGCGACGGCCTGGCCGATCCGGAGCTGCGCCAGGCGGCGGACCTCTGCTTCCGGCTCGCCGTGGAGGCGCTGCCCCGGCTGGGCGCGAGCGGGGCGGTACGGGACGCCGTCGCCGGGTTCCACGACCGCTACGTCGCCCGGGGCAGATGCCCGGCCGACGACCTGCGGGACCTGCTCACCACGGGCGGGGCGCGCCGCCCGGCCCATCCGAAGGGGACCCTGTCATGACCGAATCCCCCGCGCCCCCGCACGCCGGGGACGCCGAGGCGCTGCGCGAACACGCGCTCGCCGCGCTGCTCACCGCGCGCAGGCGTACCGCGCTCCTCACCGACAGCGTGGACGACCACGAGCTGACCGCCCAGCACTCGCCGCTGATGTCGCCGCTGGTCTGGGACCTGGCGCACATCGGCAACCAGGAGGAGCTGTGGCTGCTGCGCGGGGTGGCGGGACGGGAGGCGATGCGCCCGGAGATCGACGGGCTGTACGACGCCTTCGAGCATCCGCGCGCCACCCGGCCCTCCTTGCCGCTGCTGGCGCCCGAGGAGGCCCGCTCGTACGCCTCCGAGGTGCGCGGCCGGGCTCTGGACGTGCTGGAATCCGCTCCGCTCGGTGACGGGCCCGCGCTGGTCAGGTCCGGTTTCGCCTTCGGGATGATCGCGCAGCACGAGCAGCAGCACGACGAGACGATGCTGATCACGCATCAGCTGCGCTCGGGTCCGGTCGCGCTGACGGCCCCGGAGCCGCCGCGCGCGGCGGCCGACACGCCCGCGCTGCCCGTCGAGGTGCTGGTGCCCGGCGGCCCGTTCACCATGGGCACGTCGGCCGAGCCGTGGGCCCTGGACAACGAACGCCCCGCGCACCGGCGGGACGTTCCCGGGTTCGTCATCGACACGGCTCCGGTGACGTGCGGGGCGTACCGGGCGTTCGTCGAGGACGGCGGTTACGGTGACCGGCGCTGGTGGGCGCCCGAGGGCTGGGCGATGGTCCGGGAGCACGAACTGCGCGCCCCGCTGTTCTGGCACCGGGACGCCGGGCAGTGGCTGCGGCGGCGTTTCGGGGTGACCGAGCCGGTGCCGGACGACGAGCCGGTGCTGCACGTCAGCTGGTACGAGGCCGACGCGTACGCGCGCTGGGCCGGGCGCAGGCTGCCGACCGAGGCGGAGTGGGAGAAGGCGGCCCGCCACGATCCCGTCTCCGGGCGCTCGCGCCGCTATCCGTGGGGCGACGAGGACCCGACGCCGGAGCGGGCCAATCTGGGGCAGCGCCATCTGCGGCCCGCGCCCGCCGGGGCGTACCCGGCCGGGCGGGCGCCGTGCGGGGCGGGTCAGCTGATCGGTGACGTGTGGGAGTGGACGGCGAGCGATTTCCTGCCGTACCCGGGGTTCGCGCCGTTCCCGTACCGCGAGTACTCGGAGGTGTTCTTCGGCCCGGAGCACAAGGTGCTGAGGGGCGGCTCGTTCGCGGTGGACCAGGTGGCGTGCCGGGGGACGTTCCGCAACTGGGACCTGCCGGTCCGGCGGCAGATCTTCGCGGGGTTCCGCACCGCGAGGGACCTCTGATGTGCCGGCACCTCGCCTACCTGGGGCCGCCGGTCGCCCTGGGCGAGCTGCTGTCGCGCCCGGCGCACTCCCTGGTGCGGCAGTCCTGGGAGCCCCGCCGCCAGCGCCACGGCACGGTCAACGCCGACGGTTTCGGGGTCGGCTGGTACGCGGAGGGCGACCCGGTCCCGGGGCGCTACCGCCGCCAGGGCCCCATCTGGGGCGACCAGACCTTCGCCGACCTGGCCCGGGTGGTGCGCAGCCACGCCCTGCTCGCCGCGGTCCGGGACGCGACCGTCGCGGATCCGGACGGCGAGGCGGCCGCTGCGCCGTTCGCCGCGGACCGGGTGCTGTTCAGCCACAACGGGGCGGTGCAGGGGTGGCCCGGTTCGATGGCCTCCCTCGCGGCGACCCTGCCCCCGGCCGAACTGCTGCGGCTCGCCGCGCGCAGCGACTCCGCCCTGGTGTGGGCGCTGGTGCGGCACCGGCTCGCGACGGGCGACGCGCTCGCGCAGGCCGTGGCGGACACCGTGCCCGAGGTGGCGGAGGCGGCGCCGGGCTCCCGGCTCAACCTGCTGCTCACCGACGGCCGCACCCTCGTGGCCACCGCCTGGGGCGACACCCTGTGGCATCTCACCGAGTCCGGGCGGCGCACGGTCGTCGCCTCGGAGCCGTACGACGACGATCCCCGCTGGTCCGAGGTGCCCGACCGCACCCTGCTGACCGCGACCGCCGGCGACGTCCTGCTGACCCCGCTGAAGGAGCCCCGCCGTTGAGTCCCTTCCTGCTGACCCGCACCCTGCCCGAGGACGCGACGGACGCGGCGCTGCGCGCCGATGTGCTGCACGGCCTGTCCCGGCGCCCGAAGACCCTGCCGCCCAAGTGGTTCTACGACGCCCGGGGCAGCGAACTGTTCGAGGAGATCACCCGGCTCCCCGAGTACTACCCGACGCGCGCCGAGCGGGAGATCCTGATCGACCGGGCGGGCGAGATCGCCGCCGCGTCCGGCGCCCGCACGCTGGTGGAGCTGGGTTCCGGCTCCTCGGAGAAGACCCGTCATCTGCTGGACGCGCTGACGGACCTGCACAGTTACGTGCCGGTCGACGTCAGCGAGAGCGCGCTGCGCGGGGCGGCGGAGGCGCTGCTGACGGAGCGGCCGGGGCTGTCGGTGCACGCGCTGATCGCCGACTTCACGGCCGGGCTCTCGCTGCCGGAGACGCCCGGGCCCCGGCTGGTGGCGTTCCTCGGCGGCACCCTCGGCAATCTCCTGCCGGGTGAGCGGTCGGTGTTCCTGAAGTCGGTACGCGATCTGCTGGCGCCCGGGGACACGCTGCTGCTGGGCACGGACCTCGTGAAGGACGAGGGGGTGCTGGTCGCGGCGTACGACGACGCGGCCGGGGTGACGGCGGCGTTCAACCGTAACGTCCTCTCGGTCGTGGACCGGGAGCTGGGCGCGGACTTCGTACCGGAGGACTTCGCGCACGTGGCGCGGTGGAATCCGCGCGAGGAGTGGATCGAGATGCGGCTGCGGGCCCGCCGGTCGCTGACGGTGAAGATTCCGGAGCTGGACCTGGTGGTGCCGTTCGAGGCGGGTGAGGAGCTGCGCACCGAGGTGTCCGCGAAGTTCCGCGAGGACGGGGTGCGCGGCGAACTGGCCGCGGCGGGACTCCGGCTGGCCCACTGGTGGACGGACTCCGAGGACAGGTTCGCGCTGTCCCTGTCCACGGTGGACTGACCGCGTGCGGTACGGGTACGGGACCGGCGGTGTCCGGTCCCGTACCCGCGCCGGGGGTCAGCTGCCGGCGAGCACTGCGGTGATCTTCTCGGAGGCGGTCTTCGCCTCGGTCGCCGGGTCGCCGCCCTGGAGGACCGCCGTCATGTAGGTCTTGATGGGGTTGTCGGCCTCGACCGCGGCCCACTGCGGGGAGTTGGGCGTCGCGTGGCCCTGCGCCGCGCCCTCGGCCATCGCGGCGGTGCTCTCCTCGCCCTCGATGACGTGGGCGAGCTCGGGCTTGTTGGGGACGTAGCTCATCGTCTTGGCCAGGTCCTCCTGCCACTTGGCCCCGGCCAGCGCCTTGATGACCTCGTAGGCGGCGGCGCGCTGGTCGGACTTCTGCGGCACGATCAGGTCGGAGCCGCCGGTGAACACCGAGCCGGGCGCCTTGGCGGTCTTGCCGGGAATCGGGAAGTAGCCGAGCTTGCCCTTGAGTTCGGGGTTCTTCTTCTCGATCAGGGTCGCCGTGCTGGGGGTGGAGATGATCTGGGCGACATTCCCCTCGGCGAACACATTGGCCTGCGGGGGCTTTTCCTCGTCGGCGTCCTTGGGCCCGTCGCCCAGGGCCTGGAGCTCGGAATAGAAGTCCATGCCCCTGAGCGCGGCGGGCGTGTCGAGAGTGCCCTCCCAGTCGCCTTCGCCGTCGCTGGCGAGTTGGCCGCCCTCGTCCCAGATGAACCCGGCGAGGACGTACCAGTTCTGCCCCGGCAGATACATGCCCTGGATTCCGTCGTGGTTCAGTTTCTCGGTGTCGGCGATCCACTGCGCGCGCGTCTTCGGGGGGTTCTTGATGCCCGCGTCCCGGAAGATGTCCTTGTTGTAGATCACCACGCGGTTGGCCGCGTACCACGGGATGCCGTACTGGACACCGCCGATGCTCCCCGGCTCGGCGAGACCGGGCAGCCAGTCCTCTCTGCCCAGGTCACGCATGGATTCGAGGGTGAGGTCGCGCAGGTTGCCGCTCTCGGCGTACTGGGCGACCTGGGTGTTGCCGACCTCGATGACGTCGGGGGTGTCCTTGCCGGCGAGCGCTTCCAGGACCTTGGGGCCGATGCCGCCCCATTCCTGGATCTTGAACTCCAGTTCGACCGAGGAGTGCTCGTCTTCGTACGACTTCTTGAAACGGTCCAGGAAGTCGGCGGTAACGCTGTCCTTCATCAGCCAGATCGTCACCTTCTTGCCGCCGGAGCCGCCGGTTCCGGGGATCACGCCGCAGCCACCCAGCGCAACAGTGGAAATAAGGGCGACAGCTCCGACGAGCATGCGGTTTTTCACGATTCACCTTCTGCGGAACGGCAGGACGAAATTGCGGACCCGGTGTGGGGGACTGCGGGCTGCGCTCGCACGGGCGTGGCTGGATTTTGGTATGGACCAATACTTTGGTCAAGCTCCGTCACGGACATGCGCGATGTCCGCGATCCCTCGCGAACCGGGCCGAGGTGGGGCACCTTGGTAGGAACGAGAGGAGACAAACCGTGTCAAATCACACGTATCGCGTCACTGAAATCGTAGGAACCTCCCAGGAGGGCGTGGACGAGGCGATCCGCAACGGTGTCGCCAGGGCCTCGGAAACGTTGCACAATCTCGACTGGTTCGAGATCACCCAGGTGCGCGGGCAGATCGAGGATGGCCGAATCGCGCACTACCAGGTCGGCCTGAAAGTGGGCTTCCGGCTCGACGACCCGCAGTGACGCGACCGCGCGTGCGGCACATCCGGTTCAGGTGCGTCCCTCGCGTTCCTGCGCGTCCTTCAGCGCGGGCGAAGCCGGGGTCCAGCGGGCCCGCACCACGGTGAATCCGGCCCGCTCGGCGGCGTCGCAGACCAGCTCGTCGTCGTCCACGAGCATCCGCACCGTACGGTCGCGGCCGAGCCGTTCCAGGGTCTCCAGCTTGGTCCGACGCGCCGGCCTGCGGTCGTCGTTGCGCCGCATGTGCAGCCGCCCCTCGGGCAGCCCCTGCCGGTCCAGCCAGGCCACGGTGTCCTTGCGGCACCGCTCCGGCCGCCCGGTGAGGTAGACGATCTCGCACTCCTCAGCACTGCTCAGCGCCAGCCGTACGCCCTCGTCCAGCGGCGGGTCGTCCACGGCGGCGGCGAAGAAGGCGGCCCAGTTCCGGCGGCCCTCCAAGAAGTGCTGGCGGTGCGTGGTGTCGGCGAGCGTACCGTCAAGATCGAACACGGCCACCGGCCGGACGTCGTTTCCCATGCGGCCAGCAAACCAAGCGGCCACCCCGTCCGGCCAACCGGCGCGACCACCGGCCGGGCCCCGGCACACCGCACCGAGCACGGAGACCTCTCCCCCATGACCTCGCCCCACGATCCGTACGTCCGGGTCCGAGGCGCCCGCGAGCACAATCTGCGGAACGCCGACGTCGACATCCCCCGCGACACCCTCACCGTCTTCACCGGCGTCTCCGGGTCCGGCAAGTCCTCGCTGGCCTTCGGCACCCTCTACGCGGAGGCGCAGCGCCGCTACTTCGAGTCCGTCGCCCCGTACGCCCGGCGGCTCATCCACCAGGTCGGCGCGCCCGCCGTCGGCGAGGTCACCGGGCTGCCGCCGGCCGTCTCGCTGGAGCAGCGCAGATCGGCGCCGGGCGCCCGGTCGTCCGTGGGCACGGTGACGACGCTGTCCAACTCGCTGCGGATGCTGTTCTCGCGGGCCGGGGACTATCCGGCGGGGGCGGAGCGGCTGGACTCGGACGCCTTCTCGCCGAACACCGCCGTCGGGGCGTGCCCGCGCTGCCACGGCCTCGGCCGGGTCCACCGCACCAGCGAGGAACTGCTGGTCCCGGATCCCGAGCTGTCGATCCGGGAGGGCGCGATCGCCGCCTGGCCCGGGGCCTGGCAGGGCAAGAACCTGCGCGACGTGCTCGACGCCCTCGGCTACGACGTGGACCGGCCGTGGCGGGAGCTCGATCCGGCCGACCGGGAGTGGATCCTGTTCACCGACGAGCAGCCGGTGGTGACGGTCCATCCGGTGCGCGAGGCGGGGCGCATCCAACGGCCCTACCAGGGCACGTACATGAGCGCGCGGCGCTATGTGATGCACACCTTCGCCGACTCGAAGAGCGCCACCCTGCGGGCGAAGGCCGAGCGCTTCCTGAGCAGCGAGCCCTGCCCGGTGTGCGGGGGCAGCAGGCTGCGACCGGAGGCCATGGCCGTCACGTTCGCGGGGCGCACCATCGCGGAGCTCGCGGGCCTGGCGCTCACCGAGCTCGCCGGTGTGCTCGCGGCCGCGGGCGGCGACGGGACCGCCCGGGTGCTGACGGCGGACCTCCTCGCCCGCATCGGGACCGTCACCGAACTGGGCCTCGGCTACCTGAGCCTGGACCGCACGGCGCCCACGCTCTCCTCCGGTGAGCTCCAGCGGCTGCGGCTGGCGACCCAGCTGCGGGCGGGGCTCTTCGGCGTGGTGTACGTCCTGGACGAGCCGTCCGCCGGTCTGCATCCGGCGGACACCGAGGCGCTGCTCGCGGTGCTGGGGCGGCTGAAGGAGGCCGGGAACACGGTCTTCGTGGTGGAGCACCAGATGGACGTGGTGCGGCGGGCGGACTGGCTTGTGGACGTGGGGCCGCTGGCCGGTGAGCACGGCGGCCGGGTGCTGCACAGCGGGCCGCCCGCCGGGCTCGCCGGGGTCGCGGAGTCGGCCACCCGGCGCTTCCTGTTCCCGGACGCGCCGCCCCCGTCGCGCGAGGTGCGTACGCCCTCGGGGTGGCTGCGGCTGTACGGCGTGGAGCGGCACAACGTGCACGGGGTGGACGCGGCGTTCCCGCTGGGGGTGTTCACGGCGGTGACCGGGGTCTCCGGTTCCGGCAAGTCGACGCTGGTGGGGCAGGTGCTGGCGGGAGCCCTTGCGGACCGGCGCGGGGCGGACGAGGACCCGGGCGAGGAGCGGCCGGTCGCCGGGTACACGCGGGCCGAGGGGCTGGACGCGGTGGACCGGCTGGTGCAGGTGGACCAGCGGCCCATCGGGCGTACGCCGCGCTCCAACCTGGCCACGTACACCGGTCTCTTCGACGTGGTGCGCAAGCTCTTCGCTGCCACTCCCCTGGCCCGGGAGCGGGGGTACCGGGCGGGCCGGTTCTCGTTCAACGTGACCGGCGGGCGGTGCGAGACGTGCCAGGGCGAGGGGTTCGTCTCGGTGGAGCTGCTGTTCCTGCCGAGCACCTACGCGCCCTGCCCGGACTGTCACGGGGCGCGGTACAACCCGGAGACGCTGGAGGTGACGCTGCGCGGGCTGAACATCGCCCAGGTGCTGGACCTGACGGTGGAATCGGCGGCCGGGTTCTTCGCCCGGACCCCGGCGGCCGCGCGCAGCCTGGGGACACTGCTGGACGTGGGGCTCGGCTATCTGCGGCTCGGGCAGCCCGCGACGGAGCTGTCGGGCGGCGAGGCGCAGCGGATCAAGCTGGCGGCGGAGCTCCAGCGGGCCCGGCGGGGCCACACGCTGTACCTCCTGGACGAGCCGACGACAGGGCTGCATCCGGCCGATGTCGAGGTGCTGATGCGGCAGTTGCACGGGCTGGTGGAGGCCGGGTCCACGGTGGTGGTCGTGGAGCACGACATGGCCGTGGTGGCGGGCGCGGACTGGGTGATCGACCTCGGTCCGGGCGGCGGCGACCGGGGCGGCCGCATCGTGGCCGAGGGGCCTCCGGTGGAGGTGGCGCAGGCACCGAAGAGCCGTACGGCGGGGTATCTGCAAGCGGCTCTGGGGCTTGCCTGAGCGGTTGGGGCTGCTCAACTCCGGCGGATGCCAGGCAGGTTGGCGGCCGGTGCGGGGAAGGGATATGAAACAGTAAAGAATGTTGACAGTTATCTGGTCCATACCAATCATGGGCATGCCACACGGTCGTACACCGCCGTGCGGCATGTGACCCCCGGCCGGGAATCACAGGAACGGGCCGCGCCCCTCCCCGGGCGCGGCCGAGCCGTGCATCCGCCCGTTGTCCCACCCCGCTGGGAGCTGCCCCATGAGACGTCCAAGAACAGTCGGCGCCGTCCTGAGCGCCTTGGCCACCGCCGTCGCGTCCGCAGGTCTGGTCCTCGGATCAGGCGCCGGCGCACAGGCCGCCACCACCGCCGCCACCCCCATGCCCGCGCACGTCTTCGCCCCGTACTTCGAGGCGTGGAACGGCGACAGCCCGGCCGCGCTCGCCCAGGCGTCCGGTGCCAAGTACCTGACGATGGCCTTCATCCAGGCCGCGACCAAGGGTTCCTGCACCCCGTACTGGAACGGCGATTCGGGCATGCCGATCGCCCAGTCCGAGTTCGGCGCCGACTTCACCACGATGCGGTCGCGCGGCGGTGACGTCATCCCGTCGTTCGGCGGCTTCACCGCGGACAACACCGGCACCGAGATCGCCGACAGCTGCACCGACGTCGACTCGATCGCCGCCGCGTACGAGAAGGTCATCACGACCTACGACGTGTCCCGCCTCGACATGGACATCGAGGACAACTCCCTCGACAACAGCGCCGGCATCGACCGCCGCAACAAGGCGCTCAAGAAGGTCCAGGACTGGGCCGCCGCCAGTGGGCGCCCGCTCCAGATCTCGTACACCCTGCCCACCACGACCAGCGGTCTGGCGAGCAGCGGTCTCGCGGTGCTCAAGAACGCGGTGTCCAACGGCACGCAGGTCGACGTCGTCAACCTCATGACGTTCGACTACTACGACGGCGCCGCGCACGACATGGCCAAGGACACCCAGACCTCGATCACCGGTCTGAAGGGCCAGCTGGCGAAGCTCTACCCGTCGAAGACCGAGGCCCAACTGTGGGGCATGACCGGCATCATCGAGATGCCCGGCATCGACGACTACGGACCGGCCGAGACCTTCACCACGGCCAACGCGCCCGTGGTGTACGACTGGGCCGTCTCCAAGGGCGTCGGCACCCTGTCGTTCTGGGCGCTCCAGCGCGACAACGGCGGCTGCCCCGGCACCGGCGGCAGCGACACCTGCTCCGGCATCGCGCAGGACACCTGGTACTTCACGCACACCTTCGCCCCGTTCACGGGCGGCGGCAGCGGCCCGGTGACCGACGACTACTCGGTGGCGGTGACCCCCTCGTCGGCCACCGTCGAGCCGGGCAAGTCCACGACCGCCACCGTGAAGACTGCGGTGACCTCCGGCGCCGCCAAGACCGTCGCGCTGACCACGAGCGGTGCCCCGGCCGGGGTGACCGCCGCGCTCAGCCCGACCTCGGTGACGGCGGGCGGCTCCGCCACGCTGACGCTCAACGCCTCGGCGTCGGCGGCCCCCGGCACGTACACCGTCACCGTGACCGGCACCTCCGGCACCCTCAGCCACGCGGCCTCGTTCACCCTGACGGTGCCCGGTCCCGGCGGCGGGACGGGGGCCCTGGTGAACGGTGACTTCGAGACCGGCGCGCTGGGTCCGTGGACCTGCGAGTCGGGCGGCGCGGTCGTCTCCTCGCCGGTGCACGGCGGCACGCACGCGCTGTCCGTCGCGGCCACCTCCTCGCAGACCGGCGAGTGCGCGCAGACGCTGACCCTCTCCCCCAACACCAAGTACACCCTGCAGGGTTACGTCCAGGGGAACTACGCCTACCTCGGCGTCCGGGGCGGCGCGACCGCGAGCACCTGGGGCCTCTTCAACGGCTACACCAAGCAGTCGGTGACCTTCACCACCGGTTCCAGCGGCTCGGTCACGGTCTACCTGCACGGCTGGTACGGCCAGGGCACGGTGTACGGGGACGACCTCTCCGTCACCCAGTCCTGACCGCTGAGGGCCCCGGAGGCGGGCGGCCTCCGGGGCCCTCGGGGCCTTGCGTTCGGATCAGGACGTGCGGCGGCTCAGCGGCGGGCCTTGCGGGTCGCCCGCAGCCACTCCTTGTTCATGGCCGAGATCGACGGCAGCGGGATGCCCTTGGGGCAGGCGGTGGCGCACTCACCGGTGAGGGTGCAGCCGCCGAAGCCCTCGCTGTCCATCTGCTCCACCATGTCGAGCACCCGGGTCTCCCGCTCGGGACCACCCTGCGGGAGCACGTTGAGGTGGTTGACCTTCGCCGAGGTGAAGAGCATCGCCGAACCGTTGGGGCAGGCCGCGACACAGGCGCCGCAGCCGATGCACTCGGCGTGCTCGAAGGCGAAGTCGGCGTCCGGCTTCGGCACCGGTGTGGCATGCGCGTCGGGGGCTGTACCGGTCGGGGCGGAGATGTAGCCGCCGGCCTGGATGATCCGGTCGAAGGCCGAGCGGTCCACGACCAGGTCCTTGACGACCGGGAAGGCCGAGGCGCGCCAGGGTTCGATGTCGATGGTGTCGCCGTCGTCGAAGGACCGCATGTGGAGCTGGCAGGTGGTGGTCCGCTCCGGACCGTGCGCGTCGCCGTTGATGACGAGGCTGCACGCCCCGCAGATGCCCTCGCGGCAGTCGTGGTCGAAGGCGACGGGATCGTCACCGGCGAGGATCAGCTCCTCGTTGAGGGTGTCGAGCATTTCCAGGAACGACATGTCCTGCGAGATGCCGTCCACCTCGTACGTGGACATGGCGCCGGGGGCGTCGGTGTTCTTCTGGCGCCAGACGCGCAGGGTGAGCTTCATGCGTAGCTCCGCTGAGTGGGGTGGACGTACTCGAAGACGAGGTCTTCCTTGTGCAGGACCGGGGCCTCTCCGGTGTCGGTGAACTCCCAGGCGGCGCCGTAGGAGAACTCCTCGTCGCGCCGGGCGGCCTCGCCGTCCGGGGTCTGGGATTCCTCGCGGAAGTGGCCGCCGCAGGACTCGGCGCGGTGCAGGGCGTCGAGGCACATGAGCTCGGCGAGCTCCAGGTAGTCCACGATGCGATTGGCCTTCTCCAGCGACTGGTTGAACTCCTCGCCGGTGCCGGGGACCTTGATGCGGCGCCAGAACTCCTCGCGGATCAGGGGGATCCGGGCGAGCGCGGTGCGCAGCCCCTCCTCGTTGCGGGCCATCCCGCAGTACTCCCACATGAGTTCGCCGATCTCGCGGTGGAAGGAGTCGGGGGTGCGGTCGCCGTCGACGGCCAGCAGCAGATGGAGCCGGTCCTCGGTCTCGGCGACGGCTTCCGCGACCTCGGGGTGCGAGGCGTCGACGTCGTCGTGGTGGGGGTTTCGGGCGAGGTAGTCGTTGATGGTGGACGGCAGCACGAAGTAGCCGTCGGCGAGTCCCTGCATCAGCGCGGAAGCGCCGAGCCGGTTGGCGCCGTGGTCGGAGAAGTTGGCCTCGCCGATCGCGAAGAGGCCCGGGATGGTGGTCTGGAGGTCGTAGTCGACCCAGAGCCCGCCCATCGTGTAGTGCACGGCCGGGTAGATCCGCATCGGGGTCGCGTACGGGTCCTCGGCGGTGATCCGGGCGTACATGTCGAAGAGGTTGCCGTACTTCTCCTCGACCTTGGCGCGGCCCATCCGCCCGATGGCCTCGGCGAAGTCCAGATAGACGCCCTGGCCTCCGGGCCCGACGCCGCGCCCCTCGTCGCAGACGTTCTTCGCGGCGCGCGAGGCGATGTCGCGGGGCACCAGGTTCCCGAAGGAGGGGTACTGGCGCTCCAGGTAGTAGTCGCGCTCGTCCTCGGGGATCTCGTTCGCCGGGCGGGTGTCGCCCTTGGCCTTCGGCACCCAGATGCGGCCGTCGTTGCGCAGCGACTCGCTCATCAGCGTCAGCTTGGACTGGTGGTCGCCGGTGCGCGGGATGCAGGTGGGGTGGATCTGGGTGAAGCAGGGGTTCGCGAAGTAGGCGCCGCGCCGGTGGGCCCGCCAGATGGCGGTGGCGTTGGAGTTCATCGCGTTGGTCGACAGGTAGAAGACGTTCCCGTAACCACCGCTGGCGAGCACGACGGCGTCGGCGAAGTAGGTGTCGATCTTCCCCGTGACGAGGTCGCGGGCGACGATGCCGCGGGCCCGTCCGTCCACGACGATCAGGTCGAGCATCTCGGTACGGGGGTGCAGCTCGACGTTGCCCGCGGCGATCTGCCGGGACAGCGCCTGGTAGGCGCCGAGGAGCAGTTGCTGTCCGGTCTGGCCGCGGGCGTAGAAGGTGCGGGATACCTGGACGCCGCCGAAGGAGCGGTTGTCGAGGAGGCCGCCGTACTCGCGGGCGAAGGGGACGCCCTGCGCGACGCACTGGTCGATGATCTCGACGGAGATCTGGGCGAGCCGGTGCACGTTGGACTCGCGGGCGCGGAAGTCGCCGCCCTTGACGGTGTCGTAGAAGAGGCGGTGCACCGAGTCGCCGTCGTTGCGGTAGTTCTTGGCGGCGTTGATGCCGCCCTGCGCGGCGACGGAGTGGGCCCGGCGGGGCGAGTCCTGGAAGCAGAACTGGACGACGTGGTAGCCCTGTTCGGCCAGGGTCGCACCGGCAGAGCCGCCGGCCAGGCCGGTGCCGACGACGATGACGGTGTGCTTGCGCCGGTTGGCGGGGTTGACCAGCTTGGCCTCGAAGCGGCGGGTGTCCCAGCGCTCGGCGACGGGGCCGGTGGGAGCCTTGGTGTCGGCGACGGGTTCGCCGGTCGTGTAGTGCGTGTAGTCGTTCATGTCAGCTCACGACTCCGGTCATGACGGCGACGGGTACGGAGATGAAGCCCACCGTCAGCACCAGCGCGAGGACGTTGGCGAGGGTCTTCAGGACGCGGTCGCGGCTCGCGCGGCCGGCGCCGAGGGTCTGCGCGGCGCTCCAGAACCCGTGCTGGACGTGGAGCCCCAGGGCGAGCATCGCGACGATGTAGATGACATTGCCGTACCAGGTCGAGAAGGTGTCGATGACGTTCTGGTACGGATGGCCGGACTGGAAGCCGCCGGAGTGCACGGTGCCGGTCGTCAGGTCCAGGATGTGCCAGACGATGAACAGCCCGAGGATCACCCCGCCGTAGCGCATGGTGCGGGTGGCATAGCTGGCACGCGCGCGCTTGTGTACGTACTTGCTGGGCCGGGCCCGCAGGTCACGACGGCTGAGCTGGTACGCGGAGACCGCGTGCAGCACCACGGCGGCGACGAGCACCACGCGTACGATCCACAGCGCCCACTCGTAGTGCAGGAACGGCTCGCCCATCACGCGCAGCCAGTGCGCGTAGCCGTTGAACTCACCGGACCCGAAGAAGATCTTCAGGTTTCCGATCATGTGGACGACCAAGTAGAGGAGCATGACCAGTCCACTGGCGGCCATGATCGCCTTCTTGCCGACGGTCGAGCCCCAGAGCGTACGCGTCATGGACGGCCGTCGGTCCGTCCGGGTTGCCAATGCCATGGACACGACGCTAGGGCCGGATCTGCGATCAGTCCAAGTCATCGAGCAGCTGATCTCCATAGCCCCTGCCTATGAAGCGGGGTAGCGTGGGGTGATGCAGTTCCAGCAGCTCACCTATTTCGTGGCCGTCGCCGAGGCCCGGCACTTCACCCGCGCCGCCGAGGAGGTGCACGTCTCGCAGCCCTCGCTCTCCCAGCAGATCCGGGCCCTGGAGAACGAGCTGGGCGCCGAGCTGTTCAGCCGGGCACGCGGCAACATCACGCTGACGGACGCCGGCGAGGCGCTGCTCCCGCTCGCCCGGCGCATCCTGGCCGACGCCGACACCGCGCGCCACGAGGTGCAGGAGCTGGCGCAGCTGCGCCGGGGCCGGGTGCGGCTGGGGGCGACGCCCAGCGTGTGCACGGGCCTGCTGCCGGAGGTGCTGCGCGCCTTCCACGACCTGCATCCGGGCATCCAGCTGCTGCTGGAGGAGGGCGGTTCGCACGATCTCGTACGGGAGCTGGCGCGCGGGGCGCTGGATCTGGCCCTGGTGGTGCTGCCGCTGCCGGCCGCCTCACCGGCGCTGACCACGGTGGAGCTGCTTCAGGAGGACCTGGTGGTCGTCTCGTCGGCGCAGCGTCCCCGGCCGGGCCGGGGCGGGCGGGTCCGGATCGCGGATCTGGAGGGCGAGCCGCTGGTGATGTTCCGGCACGGCTACGACCTGCGGGAGCTGACGGTGGCCGCCTGCCGGGCGGAGGGCTTCGAGCCGTCGTTCACGGTGGAGGGCGGCGAGATGGACGCGGTGCTCGGCTTCGTCCGGGCGGGCCTGGGCATCGCGGTCGTCCCGCACATGGTCGCCGCCCGCTCCGGGGCCGACCTGCGGGCGACCCCGCTGGCCCGGCCCGGGCTGCGCCGCACCATCGCGCTGGCGCACCGCAGCGACGTGGCCCCGCCGCGCGCGGCCCGCGAGCTCCAGCGGGTCCTGCTGGGGCCTGTCTGACCGTTCCCGTCGTCCGCCCGGAGGGCGGGCCGGGCGGCGTCAGGTGCGTGCTCTCGGCGTGCCGGCCCCAGACCCCTGTACTGGATGTACTGGGGTCTGGGGCCGGTGCGGCGAGAGTGCGTGCATGGCGTCGCCCGGCAGACGGGAACGGTCAGACAGGCCCAGGGGGCGGGCGGGCACAGCGAGCCCCTGAGGCGTATCCGGGAAGTCCCGTCGTACGCCCGGAGGGGCCCCCGCGCCCGCCCGCCTCACACCGCGTCGGCCAGCAGCAGCGAGTGGATGCGGTCCGGGGCGCCGGGGCGGGCGTAGTACCAGCCCTGGGCCGTGTCGCAGCCCAGCTGCCTCAGCTGCTCGGCCTGGGCGCCCGTCTCCACGCCCTCCACGGTGACCGCCAGGTCGAGGCTGTGCGCGAGCGACACGATCCCCTCCACGATCTTCAGGTCGACCGGGTCCGCCGGATGGTGCTGCATTCCCTGGGTGAAGGACCGGTCGAGCTTCAGCACGCTCACCGGGAGCCTGCGCAGGTTCGCGAGGTTGGAGTAGCCGGTGCCGAAGTCGTCCAGCGCGATGTCGACGCCCATTTCGGCGAGCTGGCGCAGCGGCTTCAGCACGTCCTCGTCGGCCCCGATGAGCGCCGACTCGGTGACCTCCAGGCAGAGCGCGCCCGCTTCGAGCCCGGAGCGCTCCAGGACCTCGACGGTCTCCGCGACCAGCTGCGGGTGGTGCAGCTGGGCCGGCGAGAGGTTGACGTTGATCCGCAGCGGACCGCCGTCGGTGTGCCGCTCCTGCCAGAAGTTGGCCTGCCGGACCGATTCTTCAAGGACCCAGCGGCCGAGCGGCACGATGAGCCCGGTGTGCTCGGCCAGCGCGATGAAGCGGTCGGGCCCCAGCACCCCGTGCTGCGGATGGCACCAGCGCACCAGCGCCTCGGCGCCGTGCACCGTACCGTCGCCGAGGTGCACCAGCGGCTGGTACTCGATGAAGAACTCGCCGCGTTCCAGGGCGGCCGGCAGGGCGGTGGTCAGGCCGTGCCGGGTGATGGCCCGGGCGTCCGCCTCCGCGTCGGCCAGCTCGAAGCGGTTGCCGCCCGCGGACTTGGCCCGGTACATGGTGATGTCGGCGCTGCGCAGCACCTCGGCGGCGCTGCGTTCCCCGGCGGGGCCCTCCACGACCCCGATCGAGCCGCGCACCGTCAGCTCGCGTCCGTCCAGCCGGATGGGCGTGCCGAGGACGCCGAGGATGCGGCAGGCGAGTTCGTCCACCTCGGCGGGGCTGTCGAAGCTCGTCGTGAGCGCCACGAACTCGTCGCCGCCGAGCCGGGCGACCATCTCGCCGGAGGCGGTCGCACAGCTCTGGAGGCGGTCCGCGACCTCCACGAGCAGCCGGTCCCCCGCGGCGTGGCCCAGGCTGTCGTTGATCGCCTTGAAGCCGTCCAGGTCCAGGTAGCAGAGGCCGAAACGGCTGCCGTCGCCCGCTGAGAGCGCTTTCTCCAAGCGCTCGAAGAAGAGCGTGCGGTTGGGCAGGCCGGTGAGCGCGTCGTGCGTCGCCTCGTAGCGGAGGCGGAGGTTGAGCAGGCGGCGCTCGGTGGTGTCCTCCAGCAACGCCAGCTGGTATTCGGGCCGGCCCTCGGAGTCGCGGAGCAGCGACACCGTCAGGTTGGTCCACAGGACGGTGCCGTCGTTGCGGTAGTACGGCTTCTCGACCCGGTAGTGCTCGCGTTCGCCGCGTACCAGCTCGTTGTAGTACTTCCAGACCTGCGGGGAGTCCTCGGGGTGGACCCACTCGTTGACCCGGTGGCTCAGGACGTGGTTCTCCAGGCCGCCGAACATCCGGGTGAGGGTGTCGTTGACCTCCAGCACGTTGCCGTCGAGGTCGGCGATCCCGATGCCGATGGCCGCGTCCTTGAAGACGGCGCGGAAGCGTGCCTCGGTGGCGTGCAGGGCCTGTTCGGCGTGGGAGCGGGCGGCGAGCGCCGAGCGGGCGATGGCCTCCTGCTCGGCCAGCGTCCGTTCGCGCAGGGCCTGGGTGAAGCCGGCGGCCACCGCGTGCTGGATGCGGGCGCAGCGGGACCGGCTGTCCTCGGTGGTGAGGTCCACCGGTCCGTTGCTGCCGCAGTAGAGCACCAGGTACGAGTCCACGACGCCGAGCGTGGAGCTGAGCGCGTCGGGGTCGGTGCAGTGGGCGGCGACGAGCGCGCCGCCCACCCCGGTGGCCGCGGCCGGGTCGAACGGGCGGGCGTGCAGGGTCTCGCTGAGCGCACGGGCCAGCGGCAGCAGGTGCTGCTCGAACTCGGGCCGGGTCAGGGAGGTGGCCGTCGACGGGAAGATGGCCCGGCTCCAGATGGTGGCGAACCTCCGGAGCCGGTCCTCGGGGCCGTCGGGTGCCGCCTCCGGGGATCCGGACGGCTGGGCGGGAATGCTCACGCCTTGCGTCCCACTCCCGCGATGCCCGAGAAGGCGTATGGGTCCTCGTTCTCGGGGGCCGCGGCGTTCTCGGGGCGCCATTCCGGCATCGCGACGAGGCCGGGCTCGACCAGCTCGAAGCCGTCGAAGAACCGGGCGACCTCCTCGCGGGTGCGCATGACCAGCGGGTTGCGGATGTTCCGGTACACGCCGACCGTGCCGCCCGCCTCCTCGCGGGGCAGTGGAATGCCCTCGTACGCGGCGTGGGTGACGACCAGGAGGCTGCCGGGCGCCAGCATGTCGCGGAGCGCGGCGACGGCGGTCCGCGGGTCGTCGGCGTCCTCGATGAAGTGGAGGACGGCCACGAGCAGCAGCGCCACGGGGCGGTCGAAGTCCAGGAGCTTGGCGACCTCGGGGCTGTCCCGGATCTCCTGGGGCCGGCGCAGGTCGGCCGAGGAGATCGTGGCGCCGGCGTTGCCGTCGAGGACGGCCTGGCTGTGCGCGACGGCGACCGGGTCGTGGTCGACGTAGGCGACCCTGGCGGCCGGATCGACCGCCTGGGCGACCTCGTGGACATTGCCGAAGGTGGGTATCCCGGAACCGATGTCGAGGAACTGGGTGACGCCCTCGCTCAGCGCGAAGCGCACCGCCCGCCGCATAAACGCCCGGTTCGCCTGCATCGCCTTGGGAAGTCCCGGCATGAACTCCATGGCCTTCCGGGCCGCTTCCCGGTCCACCTCGAAATTGTGCGAGCCGCCCAGATAGAAGTCATACATTCGGGACACGCTCGGCACCGAAATGTCTATGCCTTGCGGTGCCCAGGCGGGACGCTCCATCGATGTCTCCAACAAGTCGCCACGGCGATCCGGCCATGTCCATGGTCAGTGTGGACCAGAGGCTACTGATCGACCGCCAAGAGAGCGAGCGGAAACGGAAATTAGCCGTCCGTTATTGGTCACACTCTCATGGCATGTGCAACCGACTCGTCGCTGCCCGTCACATTCGCCGAACGAGAGGTATCAAATAGTTCACTCCCGGACTACTTTGGCACGTCAGTGAAGTCGGAGTCGGCGAAGGCCGGGCACCATGTCCCGTGAGTGCCTTGGACGTTGGCGTTCGGGGGCCGGAAGCGCTCGGAGCGCGAGGGGGACGCCCGGGGACCGGCGGCCCGGCGCGCGCCTCCCCGTCGCGGCCCCAAGCCCGGGAATACCCCGGGCCGGTGACACGGCCTTTGGCGGCATTCCCGCGGAGAGGGTCGACAATCGGCCATTTCCGGAGACCGGGGTCCGGCAGGCCCCTGTTCCATTTCACCGGCGCCAAACCCCGCGCGCCCCAGGTCCCCTCCATCAGGCGAATCCGCAGGGGGTCCGGCGTGCCGCCGCACGGCCCGGAACATGCTCCCGGTCGTGTACGGATCACTCTTCTGGCGGCTGGCCGCGGCGCTCGCGCTCACCTGGCTGCTGACCGCCCCCACCCCAGCGGCCGCCGACAGCTGCGCGTACGCGTCCATCGGGGACGGCGACGGCGGCATGGCCGTGGCCGTCAGCGGCGACGGCAGCTGTTTCGCCGGCCCGCTGCCGGAGCCCACACCGACGCCGCCGCCGAAACCGAAGCCGCCCCCGCCACCCCCGAAGCCGGCACCACCACCACCTCCCCCTCCGCCGCCCCCGGCGCCCGAGCCCGTACCGGCACCGCCGCCTCCGCCACCGCCCCCTCCGCCGCCGGCCCCGAAGCCCGAGCCGAAGCCCAAGCCCAAGCCGAGCCCTTCGCCGTCCGTACGACCCTCGCCTTCCGTCCACGTCGCCCTCCCCGCCTACCGCAAACCGGTGCGGAAGCCGCCGCAGCGTCACACCTCCCTGGTCACGCTCAGCTTGATGGTCACGGCCCCCGCGGTGTTCGCCGTCGCCGTGCTGCGCCCCCGTTCCCGATGAATCCCGGAGACGCCCATGTCGGAATGGCTCGTCCTCACACTCGCCATGGTCGCGGCCACCGCCGTCGTCCTGACCATCGCCGTCCTCAGCAACCGCAGACTCCCGGAGGACGACGACCCGTCCGAAACCCCCGACGTCATCGAGTACATGACGATGATGATCGGAGTGATCTACGCGATCGTGCTGGGCCTCGCCATCGCGGGCGTCTGGGAGGGCCGGGGCGCCGCGCAGGAGTACGTACGCCAGGAGGCCCAGGCCCTGCACGAGGTGAGCGCACGCTCCGCCGTCTATCCGCAGGAGGTGCGCACCCGCATCCGGGCCGACGTCGACGCGTACGTGAGCTACGTGGTGCACGACGAGTGGCGGACCATGACCGAGCACGGGACGCTCAGCGACCGCGGGGCCGAACTGCTGGACCGGGTGCGCGACGACGTCACGGACTACCGGCCGAAGACGGACCACGAGGGGCAGGCGTATCAGCCGCTGGTCGACCAGGTGGCCGCCGCCGACGACGCCCGGAGCGCACGGGGACAGAGTGCCGGCGCGACCATGCCGGGGGTGGTGTGGTTCGGGCTGGTCATCGGCGCCCTGGTGACCGTGGGGCTGATCTTCACCCTGCAGATCCGCCGCACCTTCCGGGAACTCCTGCTCGCGGGGCTCTTCAGTGTGCTGATCGCCTTCCTCCTCTTCCTGATCTGGGACTTCGACGCACCGTTCGGACGGGGCTTCTCGGCCACCGCCGCCCCCTTCCTCGACCTCTTCCCGGGAGCGGCGGACGGGTAGCCGGGGCCGGTGCGCCGCCCGGGGGACAGCGGTGCCCCATTCGCCGGACCCCGATCGCGGGCGAAATGCACCACTTCTAGCGTGGGCGGCATTCGAGGTGCATTTCTGACACTTTGTGGAAATCCGTTCCGCAGCTGCTCCTCGGGGACCCGGAGGATTCACCATGCGCGCAATACGTGTCGCCCCCGTCGCTCTGCTCGGCGCCGCCGCACTCGCCCTGACCGGCCCGGCCGTGACCGCGTACGCGGCGACCGCGGGCGGTCCGTCGGGCGGCGGGAACGGGTACACCGTGACGCCGTCGGTGGTCGCGCCCGGGGGCAAGGTCACCTTGGCGGCCCGGGGTTGCTCCACGACGGCCACGGCGTCCTCGGGGGTGTTCGACACCGTCACCATCCCGGTGAACGGCAGCGCCCAGGCCACCGTGGACTGGGATGCCAAACCGGGCGCCGCCTACGAGGTGACGTTCATCTGCAACACCTCGCCCAGCTCCACGGCCAAGGTGAATCTCACCGTCAGCGCGGCCACGGGCACGCCCACCACGAGCTCGACCAGCACGGCGGCGGCCACGGCCTCGCCGGCCGGTGTGCAGGGCGGTCTGGGCGGCAGCATCGACAGCGTGAACTCCGGTGAGATCGTGGCGGGCACCGCGCTCGCCGTGGCCGCCGGTGCCGGTGTCGTGTTCTTCGTACGCCGCCGCAGGGAGAGCCGCTCGCACTGACCGGTTCGAGCGGATGGGAAACGAGAGTCGCCCCGGGTCCTGACTCAGGACTCGGGGCGACTTCGTTATCGGTCCGGCGGCGGCGTCCTGACGGTCAGGCCGTCGCATCGCCCGTCCTCCGGCGGCGCATGATGTACACGCCTCCACCGAGGGCCGCCGAGGCGACGAGACCGGCGCCGACACCCATCTCCGCCGGGGTCGCCGCCATCGAGCCGCCGAGCCCGCCCTGGGCGCCCCGGCTGTCGAGCACGGTGAAGCGGTGACCCGCCGTCCGGTCGGTGCCGTCGCACCGGACCGTCAGGTTGTACGTGCCGGGGGTCGCGTCGTCGAAGATGCGGACCCGGGCGTGGCCGACCCGGCCGGCCGAGAGCCGGGTGGTGCGGAAGGCGTTGGACGAGACGCTGCCGCCCCGGCCGCAGCCCTCGGCGCTGACCTGCATGGCGGCGCCCTGGTGCACGCGCTCGGGGTCGACGGTCACGTTGTTCGGGCCGTTGTTGCGCCCGTTGCCGTTCCCGTTGTTGTTCCCGTTGCCGTTGTTGTTCCCGTTGCCATTGTTCCAGCCGCCCGGGTCGTTCCAGTCGTTCTGGTTGTTGCCGTTGTTCTGATTGTTGTTCTGGTTGTTCCCGACATCTCCGCCGGCGGTCGCCATCGGGGCGCCGGCCCCGAGGGCGGCGACGGCGGCCGCCGCGACCACCAGAGCGCGTGTAGCACGCATCGTTCCAACCTCCACCGGGAAGCGCCCCGGGGCTCTGTGCACCGGGATGGATCGACGAGAACGCCTCCCATGACGAACCCTCACCAGAACCTTGATCGCCCGCATTTCGGCGCTGCTCCGGACCGGTGATCCGACACGCCGTGCGGAGAGCCCGGAAGCTGACGGATGCCCAGGTCACGGGCCGTCAGAAGTTTTATCCGCGCGCTACTCCGATAAGCATCCGGGTGGCGGGCCGCCACCCGTTCGCCCTTCTCTGATCGCCGCCCGGTGGCGCCGCGCCTAGCGTTCTGCTCGTCGCGACGAAGGGAGAACCATGGGCCGGGACAACTGGCGACCGGAACGGATCCGACACTCGCCGTGGGGCGCGCTCGCCCTGGCGATGCTCTCCGGTCTGGCACTCATGCGCAACGGGGCCGACCTCTCCCCCGGCCCCCCGCAGCCGGTCGCGGCCGCCTCCGTGGGCCACCAGAACAACGCCCCCGCCGCACCCGCCGCGGGCCCGGTCGTCAAGCCGCTCCCGTACGCCCCGGTCACCCGCGTGGCGATCCCCGACATCCAGGTCGACGCACCGGTCATCGACGTGAATCTCGACCCGGACGGCTGGATCGAGACCCCGCCGCCGGAGGACCCCAACCTGGCGGGCTGGTACCAGAACGGCGTCTCCCCCGGTCAGGCCGGCACCTCCGTCGTCGTCGGCCAC
Organism: Streptomyces sp. CB01249; assembly: GCF_001905735.1. GTDB lineage: Bacteria > Actinomycetota > Actinomycetes > Streptomycetales > Streptomycetaceae > Streptomyces. The sequence goes on along the minus strand of NZ_LISW01000001.1, from coordinate 1,337,152 downwards.
GTCGACAACAAGGCGGGGCCCGCCGTCTTCTACGGGCTCGGCTCGCTGAAGAAGGGGGACCACATCGAGATCGACCGCAGCGACGACCGGGTGGCGGTCTTCGAGGTGTACGGCGTCGAGGTCTTCGCCAAGAACGACTTCCCCGGCGCCCGGGTGTACGGCGACACCGGGCAGCCGGAGCTGCGGGTCATCACCTGCGGCGGCGGCTACACCAAGGCGAACGGCTACGACGGGAACGTGGTGGTCTTCGCCCGCCTGGTGGAGACCCGCTGACCCTCGCCCGTCAGCGTCGTTGCGGCACCGTGAGCCGGTATCCGTCGTCCAGCAGCTCCGGCAGATACCGGCGCAGCGCCGCCACGCTCTGCGAGCGGTTGCCGCCCGCGTCGTGCGAGAGCACCACGACCCCGGCACCGGCGCCCTGTCTGACCCGGCGGACGATGGTGCCGGTGCCGGCACGGTCCAGTCCAGGGTGTCCACGGTCCAGGCCATCGGTTCCATGCCCATCGCGGCGCCGATCTCGAAGGAGTCGCGGTTCCAGGCGCCATAGGGCGCCCGGTACCAGAGCGGCGCCTCGCCGGTGATCTTCTCGATGACCTCGCTGGTACGCCCCAGCTCGTCGGTGACCCCGGCCCGGGAGAGCTTGGTGACCAGGGGGTGCGTCCACGAGTGGTTGCCCACGGTGTGCCCCTCGTCGGAGATCCGGCGGACCAGGTCGCGGTTGTCGTTCGCCATCTCCCCGCACAGGAAGAACATCGCCCGTACGTCGTGCGCGCGCAGCGTGTCCAGGATGGGCGGGGTGTAGAGCGGGTCGGGTCCGTCGTCGAAGGACAGCACCATGGCGTTCCCGATGTCGGGCAGGTGCTCGAACGGCCGGGTGCGGACCGGGGGTGCGGCGGGGCGGTAGCGGGGCGGTGCCTGTCCGGTCATGGGCCGCAGCCGGTAGGCGAGCGGCCCGCTGCGGAAGGCGACGGCCGGGGCCCCCGCCGCCCCCGTGACGGGGGCCGCCGACCGGGGCGGGGAGGTGACGGGGTCCGTGGCGACGAGCCCCACGGCGGTGGCTGTTCCCAGGCCGGCGGCCAGTCGCAGGACCGTTCTCCGCGAGGGCAGCCTGTGCTCACTCTTCATCCCCCACTGCTCGCACGCCTGTCCCGCCGCCCGCCTGAGCGACACCGGCCGCCGGGGGTTTTGCACCCGGATGGCGGGAAAGCCCCGACGGCCGAGGTGAGCGGGGCGCGGCCGCCGGGAGGCCGGGCCGGAAGCCCCGGGGCGAGCCGATAGCCTCACTGCCGTGACAGATCAGCACTCCCACCAGTTCGAACGTGGCACAGACGGACCGAAGGTGATCGTCGCGGGCCTCGACGGTTCCGAGTCGTCCATGCGCGCGGCGGCCTACGCGGCCGGGCTCGCGCGCCGGCAGCGGGCCATGCTGGCGCTGGTGTACGTCCAGCCGGTGCTGGCGGCGGGCGCGGCGCTCGGGGCTCCGGTCGGCGACGCGACCGCCGAGGTGGCCGAGGGGCTGGTGGAGGAGATCCGGCAGTCGACGGCCCGGATGAAGGACATATGGGATGTCCGCTGGGAGTTCCACACCTTCCGGGGCGACCCGTACAACGGTCTGGTGACCGCCGCCGACGAACTCAAGGCGGATGCCGTGGTGGTGGGGGCCTCGGAGTCGGCGGGGCACCGCTTCATCGGTTCGGTGGCCGTACGCCTGGTCAAGGCGGGCCGCTGGCCGGTCACCGTGGTGCCGTAGTCCTGCCCGTCCGTCGTGCCGTGAGCCCGCCCGGGGTGCCGCCCGACCGTTCACCGCACCATTCGCCGCTCTGAGCGACCGCTCGTCGCACGGGGCGGTGTTTGTCCTGTTCCCCGTGGCCTGAATGCGTTCGTATACGCCAGGTCGGCAACGAGGCGGACCTTGGCGGGAAGGGCGTTCACCATGACCACGACGAAGACCGATGAGCGGGCGCTCGCGGAGCTCCAGCGTGACCACGGCCCCGCCCTGTTCCACTTCCTGCTCGGTCTGACCTTCGGTGACCGGCAGCGGGCCGAGGACCTGCTCCAGGAGACGCTGGTGCGGGCCTGGCAGCACCCGGAGGCGTTCGACGGGCCGTACGAGTCGATGCGGCCCTGGCTGTTCACGGTGGCCCGCCGACTGGCGATCGACGCCCGGCGTTCCCGGCTGGCCCGGCCGGCGGAGGTCAGTGACGCCGGTCTGGAGTGCGCACCGGCGGGGGCCGACACGGCGGAGTCCGCGGTCGCGGCGCTGGATGTGCGCGAGGCGGTCCGCGCCCTGAGCCCGGAGCACCGGTCGGTGCTGGTGCAGATCTACTTCCGCGGGCTGAGCGTGGGCGAGACGGCCGAGGTGCTCGGGATACCGGCGGGCACGGTCAAGTCGCGTTCGCACTACGCGCTGCGGCTGCTCTCCCGTAACCTCCCGGGCTACACGCGCCGCCCTTCGCAGGGACGGACGGTCGTCGGCAGCTCGTGCCTGTGACGGATCCGGTGCGGCGGATCCTGCATTTCCGGCCACGCGGGGCGCGCTCCCCCGGTTCAATGCTGCGTGGGCGACCGGCCGGGCGGCCCGCCGGCCGTACGGGCCCGAGACCGAGGGAATGGGGCGATACGGGATGCCTCCGGAACATCACGAGGGGTCCGGCGCGGGCGAGCTGCCGGTCCCGATGGCCTGGATGTACGCGGAGTACCTGGCCGACGAACTGCTGCGCACCGGCGACCTGATGGAGCCGGCGACGCTGGAGTTCCGGGCGGGGCGGGACGCGCTGGCGCTGACCATCTTCCTGCTGGACGGTGCGGTGGCCGGGGCGCTGCCGGCCGCGCGGGTGGACGAGCTGCGGCTGCTCACCGCGTCCGGGACTCCGTGGCGCCACTGGGTGCGCACCCGGCTGGCCGCCCCGGTGGCGGGCGGCACCGAAGCGGATCTGGCGCTGGCCCGGTCGGCCTGGCGGTGGCTGGAGGAGACCGAGCTGCTGGCCGCCGATCTGGAGGCCATCGGCCCGCTGCCGCCCTGGGAGCCGGTGGAGGGCGCGGCACAGGCCCCGGAGGAGGAGGCGCAGGTGTGGACCCCGGCCTGGCAGCTGGGCCTGCCGCTGGGGCACCTCGCGGTGCACCTGTACTAGGGCGGGGTTCCCGCACGACGGGGCGCCGCTCAGGACCCGTGCACCCCGGCGCGGTACTTCGGCAACCGTACGGTGATCCGCATCCCGGCCCCGATGCCCGTCTCGATGACGAGCCCGTACTCGTCCCCGTACACCTGGCGGAGCCGTTCGTCCACGTTGAGCAGGCCGATGCCGGTCGATCTTCCGCCCTCGCCGCGCAGGATGTGGCGCAGCCGCTGGGGGTCCATGCCGGTGCCGTCGTCCTCGATGACGACCTCGGCCTCGGAACCGGCGTCCAGGGCGCTGATGGTGATGCGGCTGGAGGTGACGGCGCCTTCGAGGCCGTGTTTGACGGCGTTCTCCACGAGCGGCTGGAGGCAGAGGAAGGGCAGGGCGACGGGCAGGACCTCGGGGGCGACCTGGAGGGTGACGGAGAGCCGTTCGCCGAAGCGGGCCCGGACCAGGGCGAGGTACTGGTCGATGGAGTGCAGCTCGTCCGCGAGGGTCGTGAAGTCGCCGTGGCTGCGGAACGAGTAGCGCGTGAAGTCCGCGAACTCCAGGAGCAGTTCGCGGGCCTGCTCCGGGTCGGTGCGGACGAAGGACGCGATGGCCGCCAGGGAGTTGAAGATGAAGTGCGGGGAGATCTGGGCGCGCAGGGCCCTGATCTCGGCCTCGATGAGCTGGGTGCGGGAGCGGTCGAGTTCGGCCAGTTCCAGCTGGACGCAGACCCAGCGGGCGACCTCGCCCGCGGCCCGGGCCAGGACGGCCGATTCGCGCGGGGCGTAGGCGACGAGGGTGCCGAGGACGCGGTGGTCGACGGTCAGCGGCACGGCGACGGCCCACTTCAGCGGGCAGTCCAGGTCGTCGCAGTCGCTGTGGAAGGCGGTGTCGCGGCCGGTCTCCAGGACGCCCGCGACCTGCTCCATGACGTCCCGGTCGTGGTGGTCGCCCTCGCCGTCCCAGACGAGGACCCCGTCGCGGTCGGTGAGGCACAGCGCGTCGGTGCCGAGCAGCGAGCGCAGTCGGCGCGCCGACCGGCGGGCGCTGTCCTCGGTGAGCCCGGCGCGGAGCGGGGGCGCGGCCAGGGACGCGGTGTGCAGGGTCTCGAAGGTGGCGTGCTCGACGGGCGTGCCGACGTCGCTGGTGCGCAGCGGCCGGGCGGTGCGGCGGCCGAGCAGGAGGCCCCCGCCGAACAGCAGGAGGGCGAGCACGACGATGACGGCGTATCCGGCCCCGGTCACCGGTGCCTCCCGGTGGTGAGCGCTTCGGGCAGGTGGAAGCGGGTCATGGCGGCGTTGGTGCCGGGCGGTATCCGGCTCGGCGTGGCGAGCGAGACCAGGATCATGGCGAGGAAGCCGACGGGCACGGACCAGACGGCGGGCCAGGCGAGCAGGGCGTGCGGCCAGCCGGGCGGGCGGACCGCGCCGCTGACCGTGATGGCGACGGAGACCAGCGCGGAGCCGCCGCCGAGCAGGAGACCGGCCACCGCCCCGGGCGGGGTGAGTCGGCGCCACCAGATGCCGAGGACGAGCAGCGGGCAGAAGGAGGACGCGGAGACGGCGAAGGCCATGCCCACGGAGTCGGCGACGGGGACTCGGCTGACCATCAGTGAACCGGCCAGGGGCACGGAGATGGCGAGGACGGTGGCGAGCCGGAAGTGCCGCACCCCGCGCGAGGGCAGCACGTCCTGGGTGATGACCCCGGCGACGGCCATGGTGAGCCCGGAGGCGGTGGAGAGGAACGCGGCGAACGCGCCGCCGGCGACGAGCGCACCGAGCAGATCGCCGCCGAGTCCGCCGATGACCCGGCCGGGCAGCAGGAGCACGGCGGCGTCCGCGTCACCGCCGTGGATCAGCTCGGGGGCGTACAGGCGGCCCAGCGCGCCGTAGACGGGTGGCAGGAGGTAGAAGACGCCGATGAGGGCGAGGACGGCGACGGTGGTGCGGCGGGCGTCGCGGCCGTTGGGGCTGGTGTAGAAGCGGACGACGACGTGCGGCAGGCCCATGGTGCCGAGGAAGGTGGCGACGATGAGGCCGTAGGTCGCGTACAGCGGGTGGTCGGCGCGGAACGCGGAGAGGTGTTCGTCGAAGGTGATGCGGGGCTGTCCGTCGCCCTGCCAGGCCAGTACCAGGAAGATCGCGGGGACGAGGAGCGCGGTCAGCTTCAGCCAGTACTGGAAGACCTGGACGAAGGTGATCGAGCGCATGCCCCCGGCGGCGACGGCGAGCACGACGACGGAGGCGACGAGCACGTCGCCGAGCCAGCCGGGCGCCCCGGTGAGGATCTTGAGGGTGAGTCCGGCGCCCTGGAGCTGGGGCACCAGGTAGAGCCAGCCGGCGCCGACGACGAGGACGCTGACGAGTCTGCGTACCTGCCGGGACTCCAGCCGCCCTTCGGCGAAGTCGGGCAGGGTGTACGCCCCCGAGCGGCGCAGCGGAGCGGCGACGAAGACCAGCAGGACGAGATAGCCGGCGGTGTAGCCGACCGGGTACCAGAGCATGTCGGGCCCATGGACGAGGACCAGGCCCGCGATGCCGAGGAAGGAGGCGGCGGAGAGGTATTCGCCGCTGATGGCGGCCGCGTTGAGCCGGGGACGCACGGTGCGCGAGGCCACGTAGAAGTCGGAGGTGGTGCGGGAGATCCGCAGCCCGAAGCCGCCGACGAGGACGGTGGCCAGCACGACGACGGCGACGGCCGTCACCGCGTACGTACGGCTCACGGGGCGGAGCGGCCTTCCACGAGCCGGGCGAAGTCGCTCTCGTTGCGCTCGGCACGGCGCACGTACCACCAGGCGAGCAGGGTGAGCGGCGGGTAGGCGGCGAAGCCGAGGACCGCCCAGACGACGGCGGAGCTGTGCAGGGCCTCGAAGACGAGGGGCAGGGTGCCCACGACGGCGGCGAGGACGGCGAAGGCGGTGAGTCCGGCCCGCAGCTGTCCCCGCATCAGCGAGCGGACGTAGGCGCCGCCGAGCGCGGTCTGCTCTTCGATCTCCGACTGGGTGCGGTAGCGGGGCAGCGGGCGCACCCGCCGGGGCTCCCCCGTCACCACTTCGCGCCGGGGTGTGGGCTCTGCGGACATGGGGCCGGAGTGTAGGCGGCACCCGGCCCCGCTGGGAAGGGGTTCGGAGCCCGGTAGCCGCTGGTCAGCGGCCGGTCCGCCGCATCAGCAGATCGCGCAGGGCGCGGCTGTGGCGGCGGCTGACGGCGAGTTCCGCGGTGCCGATGCGGACGCTCATGCTGCCGGCGTCCAGGCGCAGTTCGTCGATCCGGCCGAGGGCCACGAGGTGGCGGCGGTGGATGCGGACGAAGCCGCGGGTGCGCCAGCGCTCCTCCAGGGTGGTGAGGGGGACGCGGACCAGGTGGCTGCCGTGGGCGGTGTGCAGCCGGGCGTAGTCGCCCTGGGCCTCGGCGTAGGTGATGTCGCCGATCGGGACGAAGCGGATGACGCCGCCCAGTTCGACGGCTATCTGGTCCTGCGCGGTGTCGTGGACGGCGGGGGCGGAACGGTCCTGGACCTGCTCGGCGACGCGTCGTACGGCCTCGGCGAGGCGCTCGCGGCGGACCGGTTTGAGGACGTAGTCGACGGCCTTGAGGTCGAAGGCGTGCACGGCGAAGCCCTCGTGGGCGGTGACGAAGACGATGAGCGGCGGGGCGGCGAACCCCGCGAGGAGCTGGGCGACGTCGAGCCCGGTGAGACCGGCCATGTGGATGTCGAGGAAGACCACGTCGATGGCGGTCGGGTCGTCGGGCCCCGCGTCGACGGCGCTCCCGATGCGGCGCAGTGCCTCGGTGGCCCCGGTGGCGCCCTCCGCGCTGCGGATGCGGGGGTCGGCGCGCAGGAGGTAGAGCAGTTCCTCCAGGGCGGGTTCTTCGTCGTCGACGGCGAGTACGCGGAGCATGAGGCCGGAGTGTAGGGCGTGCCCCGCGCATCGCGCCCCTACTTGAGCAGCCGGGACAGGCGGCGGTCCGCGAGCGGTTTGCCGCCCGTCTGGCAGGTCGGGCAGTACTGGAGCGAGGAGTCGCTGAAGGAGACCTCGCGGATGGTGTCCCCGCAGACCGGGCACGCCTGGCCGGTGCGTCCGTGGACGCGCATCGCGCTCTTCTTCTCGGCCTTGAGGCGTCCGGCCTCGACGCCGCCGGACCGGGCGACGGCGTCCTCCAGGGTGGTGCGCATCGCCTCGTGGAGCCGGGTGATCTCGTCGTCGGTGAGGTTCGCGGTGAGCTTGAACGGCGACATCTTCGCGACGTGCAGGATCTCGTCGCTGTACGCGTTGCCGATGCCCGCGATGAGCGACTGGTCGCGCAGGGCTCCCTTGATCTGGCGGCGTTCCCCGTCGAGCAGTGCGGCGAACGCGTCCCGGTCGAATTCCGGGCCGAGCGGATCGGGTCCGAGGCGGGCGATCCCGGGGACCTCGGCCGGGTCGTGCACGAGGTGGACGGCGAGGCGCTTCGTGGTGCCGGCCTCGGTGAGGTCGAAGCCGTCGCCGCCGGTGAGGACGGTACGCAGCGCCAGCGGGCCCTTGCCGGGGCGCGGCGGGGCCGCCGGGAAGGCGTCGTTCCAGCGGAGCCACCCGGCCCGGGCGAGGTGGGTGACGAGGTGGAGCGGGCCGACGCCGATGTCGAGGAACTTGCCGTGCCGCCGCACGTCGGTGACCGTGCCCCCGTGCAGGGCGGTGAGCGGCGGGTCGTACGTCTTGAGGACGCTGATCGCGAGCGGCAGGACGCGGTCGATCTCCTTGCCGACGAGATGGTCGTCCAGGAAGAGCCGCAGGGCTTCGACTTCCGGCAGTTCGGGCATGGTCCCAGCCTGCCGCAGCCGCGCCCGGGACGCCTACCGAAGGCCGTACACGCGTTCGGCGGTGGTGGCGAGCACGGCGGCCCGCTCGTCCTCGCTGAGTTCCTGGATCAGGGCGCGGGCGGTGTCCAGGACCTCGGTGTACGTGGCGGCGAGGCGGCACACCGGCCAGTCGGAGCCGAACATGAGCCGCCCGGGCCCGAAGGCGTCGATGACGGTCTCCGCGTACGGGCGCAGATCCTCGGGGGTCCAGGCGCCCCAGTCCGCTTCGGTGACGAGTCCGGAGAGCTTGCAGACGGTGTTGGGGAGGGCGGCGAAGGCCCGCAGGTCGTCGGCCCAGGGCCGGGTGCGCCCGGTGGCGACGGGCGGCTTCCCCGCGTGGTCGAGTACGAGGACGAGCCCCGGGAGCGCGGCGGCGGCCCGGGTCGCGGCGGGCATCTGGTGCGGGAGGATCACCAGGTCGTGGACGAGCCCGGCGGCGGCCACAGCGGCCAGACCGCGCAGCACGTCGGGCCGGAGCAGCCACTCGGGGTCCGGTTCGCTCTGGACCTGGTGGCGCAGCCCGACGAGCCGGTCGCCCCCGGGCAGTTCGCGCAGGGCGGCCAGGGTGTCGGCGATGTCCGGTGCGGTGAGGTCGGTCCAGCCGACGACCCCGGCGACCAGCTCGCTGCGGTCGGCGAGCGCCAGGAACTCGGGCGTCTCCCCGGCCACGGTGACGGTCTGGACGAGGACGGTGGCGCTCACCCCGGCCGCGCGCGCCTCGGGCTCCAGGTCTTCGAGGGTGAAGTCGCGGCGCAGGGGGGCCAGCGCCTCGCCGGTGATCCAGTCCTGGTCGCGGACCGCGAGGTCCCACACATGGTGGTGGGCGTCCACGACGCGGGGCCCGGCCGTCATCTCACAGCTCCCAGACGACGGGGAGCCCGGCCTCGGCGCCCTCGGCGGAGTAATCGTGGACGACGTCCAGGAGGCCGTCCATCCGGGCCTGCCAGGCGACGTTGACGGGCAACTGCTCCAGCTCGGCGAGGAGGCGCGCGTAGTCGTCGCACTCGATGAGGTGGAAGAGGTCGGTGCCGCTGCGCCAGATCGTCCAGGAACCGGCGCCGGCCGCCCGGATCGCCCGGGTCAGCTCCGGCGGGACCTCGCGGTGCGCGGCCTCGTACTCGGCGACGCGGTCGGCGCGGACCTTGGTGTGCAGGGCGATGCGCATGTCAGTGTCCGTTCCCGGGCAGCAGGCCCTGGTCGCGCAGGTCGTCCCACAGGGCGCCGGGGATCTCCCGGCCGAGCTGTGCGGCGGCGTCGCGCACCTCGTCCGGGGAGCGGGTGCCGACGAGGACCCCGGCGACGGCGGGGTGAGTGAGCGGGTAGTGCAGGGCGGCGGCCCGCAGCGGTACGCCGTGGGCCTCGGTGACGCCCTTCAGCCGGAGGGCGCGGTCCAGCAGACCGGCCGGGGCGGTGGCGTAGTCGTAGGTGGCCCCGGGGCGCGGGTCGGCGAGGAGGCCGGAGTTGAAGACTCCGCCGACGACGACGCTCCGGCCGCGCGCGGCTGCGGCCGGCAGCAGGTCGGTGAGGGCCGACTGGTCGAGGAGGGTGAAGCGGCCGGCGCACAGGACCACGTCCACATCGGTGTCGCGGACGAAGCGCGTGAGCATCGCGGTCTGGTTCATCCCGGCGCCGATCGCCCCGACGACCCCTTCGGCGCGCAGTTTCTCGAGTTCCGGATACGCCTCGCGGAAGGCGGGTTCCGCGTGGTCGTCGGGGTCGTGGAGGTAGGCGACGTCGATGCGGTCGAGGCCCAGGCGGTCGAGGCTGTCCTCGATGCTGCGTCGGACTCCGGCCGCACTGAAGTCCCAGCGTCGGCGGTGCGTGGCGCGTACGGCGAAGCCCTCGGAGAGCCCGTCGGACGCGGCGGTCTCCTCGGGGGGCAGCGGATCGAGGACGCGGCCGACCTTGGTGGAGAGCGTGTACGCCTCACGGGGGCGGTGGCGCAGGGCCTCCCCGAGGCGGCGTTCGGAGAGGCCGAGTCCGTAGTGCGGCGCGGTGTCGAAGTAGCGGATGCCCGCGTCCCAGGCGGCGTCGACGGCGGCCGCCGCCCGTTCCGGTTCCACTTCGCTGAAGAGGTTGCCGATGGCGGCCGCACCGAAGGAGAGTTCGGTGATCTCGACCGCGCTGCCACCCAGCCTGCCGCGCCGCATCCTGTCGTCGCCCTCCCCGATGATCGCTGCCACACAGCGAATATTCATCGGATCACTTGGGCGCGTCAACCCGCGTGCAACCGCCAATTACGGCGATCTGGCAGCGACTTGTCCGATCTATGCCGTGATCACCTCTGCGAGGAGCGCCTCCAGCTCCTCGTCGGCGCACCGCGCGAGACCGGCCAGTCCGGGCAGCGCCTTGCCGTCGCCCACGATCCCGATGTGGACGCGTGAGCCGTACGTCGTCAGCGCGACGGCCATCGACTGGCCCCGGGCCAGCGGCGCCATCGGGTACAGAGCGCTCAGCGGGCAGCCGGCCAGCGAGAGGCGCGAGCGCGGCAGGGGCACGCTGGTGACCAGCACGTCGAAGAGCATCCGGGCCGCGTTCCCGGCGAGCGGGGCGCCGAAACGGTGGGCCAGCGACGGCAGCTGATCGGCCAGCACCGCGACCGCCCCGGCGCCCCTCAGCGGGCCCGCCGACTTGTTCCGGTCCATCGCCTCACGTACCGCGCGCAGCCGCTCCCGGGGGTCCGGCTCCGAGACGGGGAGGTCCAGGAGGTAGGCGGAGAGCCGGTTGCCGGTGGCCACGGCCGCGCCGCCCGGACGGCGGCGGGAGACCGGGACCAGGGCGCGCGGGTCGTCGCGCGGCGGGGTCTCGCCGCGCTCCAGCATCCAGCGCCGCAGCGCACCCGCCACGACGGCGAGCAGCACATCGTTGCCGGTGCCCCCGGTCACGCGGCGGACGCGCCGCACGGCGTCGAGGTCGAGGTCGGCCGTGGCGAGCCGCCGGGTCCCGCTGGAGCCGGCCCGGAGCACCGGTGCGCCGCGCGGGTCGAGGCGGCCGGCCCGGACCAGCGAGGCGCCGACCCCGAAGGCGCGGCCCAGGTCCTCGATGCGGCCCAGGGCGAACCCGGCGACCTGACGCGGGCCCGGCATCCAGGACCGGGGCGGGACCGGACGCGGCCGGGCGGAGGGGCGGGGGCGGGTCGTCGCGGAGGCGATCTCGTCGAAGATCCCGGCCCCGATGGTGACCGCGCGCATCCCGTCGGCGAGCGCGTGGTGGAGCTTGACGAGCACGGCGAACGGGCCGCCGTCCGGTCCGTCGATGAGGTACATCTCCCAGGGCGGCAGGCCCCGGCGGAGCGGCCGCTCCATCAGCTCTCCGGCGAGCCGGGTCGCGGCCGGCATGAAGCCCGCGCCGCCGGGCTCCGTCGCCTCGGCGGGCAGCCGTACGCGCCGGACGTGGCGGTGCACGTCGAACTCCGGGTCGGTGGACCAGGCGGCGCCGCCGACGGGCAGCAGCACGTCGCGTACCCGCATGCGGAGCCGGGGAATCGCGGCGGCGCGGGCGCCGAGGAGACCGAGGAGCGCGTCGGGGCCGGGGGCGGCGCCGGGAGGCGGTGCGAAGACGGCGAGCGCGCCGAGGTGCATGGGGTGGGCAGCGGACTCGAGGTGCCAGAAGGCGAGATCGAGGGGTGCCAGTAGCTCAGTGCCCAACGGGTCCTCATGTCGTAGAAGACGGGAGACCGACCAGGTCGCAGTCAATCTCCGGTGGTCCATCACGGTCAAGTACAGACACGTTACGTTCAGTTACATTCCCATTGCGTGCAACTTCCCGGCCGGACGGGCGAGAACCGGTCGGCGGGTCATTCACGTGGCGGAACGACGAATTCGCTCCAGACACACTTGCCGGTGCCCCGGGATTCGACGCCCCAGGCGTCCGCGAGCTGGTCGACCAGCAGCAGGCCGCGTCCGGAGACCCCGGCCTCGCCGGCTTCCCGGCGGCGCGGCAGTGCGCTCGACCGGTCCTCGACGTCGACCCGGAGGCGCCGCTCGGGACCGGTGAGGACCCGGATCGTGACGATCGCGCCGCCGTCGGTGTGCATCAGGGCGTTGGTGACCAGCTCGTCGGCGGCCAGCTCGACCTCGTCGGCCCGGTCCTTGGCGCCCCAGGCCCGGACCGCCGCGCGGATCATGTGGCGGGCCGAGCTGAGCGCCTCGGGGTCGTTCTGGCCGACGTGCTGCTGGAGCCGGCCGCCCGGCTGCGGGGCCTGGGCGGCCTTGCGGCGCAGGAGCAGCAGGGCCACGTCGTCCTCGCCGCCGCGCTCGTCCACGGAGGCGCAGAGGCGGTCGGCGAGCTGGTCGAGGTCCTGCGGGCCGTTGGTGATGAGGGCGGTGAGCCGCTGGGTGCCCTCGTCCAGATCGGCGCCCGGGAGTTCCACCAGCCCGTCGGTGAACAGCACCATGGTCTGGCCGGGGTCCAGCTCGACCGTGCCGACCGGGTATTCGAGCCGGCCGAACTCGGCGGAGAGCCCGAGCGGCAGCCCGCCCTCGGACGGCACCCTGCGGCAGCCGCCGTCGGCGTCGCGGACGAGCGGGTCGACGTGTCCGGCGCGGACCAGCTGGACCACGCCGGTGGTCAGGTCGGCCTCGGCATAGGTGCAGGTCGCGAAGCGGTCGGTGTCGAGTTCGTGCAGGAAGACGGAGGCCCGTGCCATGACCGTGGCGGGGCTGTGCCCCTCGGCGGCGTACGCGCGCAGCACGATGCGGAGCTGGCCCATCACGGCGGCGGCGTGGGTGTCGTGGCCCTGGACGTCCCCGATGACGGCACCGACCCGGCCGCCGGGCAGCGGGATGACGTCGTACCAGTCGCCGCCGATGTCCCGGCCGAGCCGGGCCGAGCGGTAGCGCACGGCGATCTGGGCGCCGGGCACGTCGGGGATCCGGCGCGGCAGCATGGCCTGCTGGAGCCCTTCGGCGAGGTCGTGCTCCTGTTCGTAGAGCATGGCGCGCTGGAGGCTCTGGGCGATGGAGCTGCCGAGGGCGAGGAGCAGGTTCCGCTCGTCGGCGGTGAAGCCGTCCTTGCCGCTGTAGAGGAGGCCGAGCGCGCCGATGGGGCGGGCCTGGGCGATCAGCGGGAGGTAGGCGGCGGAGGTGATGCCGAGGTGGCTGATGTGCGGCCACAGGACGGGGTAGGAGGTGGCGAAGTCCTCGGCCGACTCGATGAAGCGAGGGCCCAGTGTGCGGACGACCTCGCTCATCGGGTACTGCTCGTCCGTCCGGGTGTACCGGGTGCCGGGCACGAACGACCCCTCGGGCCCGTCGGCCACCAGGTGGATGCGCCCGGCCTCGATGAGCCCCATGACCAGGCTGGTCGCGCCGAGCAGGGCCAGGCCCTCGGAGTTCTTCAGGACCTCGATGACGTCCTTGACGGTACGGGCGTGGGCCAGGGCCGCCGTGGTGGAGTCGACCAGGCTGGTGCGGCGGCGCAGTTCCTCGTCCAACTCGCGGCGGGCGGCGGACTCGGCGAGCTCGGGGCCGGCCTCCCTGACGATGCCGATGATCCGGCGGGGGCGGCCGTCGTCGTCGCGGCGCACGAAGCCCTGGGTGTGCGCCCAGCGCAGGGTGCCGTCGCGCGACTGGAGGCGGAAGTACGCCCCGTAGTTGCTGCGGCCGCTCTTCAGCGCCTCCGAAACCATGGCGTCCAGCCGGACGCCCTCGTCGGGCGGCACGCGCAGCCCGAGCGTCTCGGGCCGGTTGTCGTATTCGTCGGCCCTCAGGTCGAACACCTCGAGGGCGGGCCGGTCCAAGTGCATGAGGCCGCTGTCGAGATCCCAGTCGAAGCTGCCCATTCGGTTCAGGGCGAGGCTGAGATCCGGGTGGGCGGGCCAGTCGTCCGGGAGTGACAGGGCACCCGCTACCCGATCATCCATGTGCGTCACTCTGCCACCATTTGTCCGATTCTTCGACTGAACCGTCCATTTGGTGAACGTGCGATAGGACACATTCACGGAATGTGCCGGAGGCCCGCGTCACAAGGATTCCCGGCATCCCGGTGCGGACGGGAGGCCCGAATACCGCCCGGTAACGCCGCCCCGCCCCGAAAGCGGGTCCGAGCAGCGGCTAACGTGTGCGAGGGGTCGACTAAGCCTTGCCTTACCAACCGGCCCCGCTTCTGCTCGCCCGTTCGAAGGAACAGCTCGCCATGACACGCCCCGTCCGCGTCGCCATCGTCGGAGCCGGTCCCGCCGGCATTTACGCGGCGGACGCGCTGCTCAAATCCGACGCGGCCGCCGATCCGGGCGTCTCCATCGACCTCTTCGAGCGGATGCCGGCCCCCTTCGGCCTGATCCGCTACGGCGTGGCGCCCGACCACCCGCGCATCAAGGGCATCGTGCAGGCGCTGCACCAGGTGCTGGACAAGCCGCAGCTGCGCCTGTTCGGCAACGTCGACTACCCGAACGACCTGGACCTCGACGAGCTGCGCACGTTCTACGACGCGGTGATCTTCTCGACCGGCGCCGACGCGGACCGCGCGCTCGACATCCCCGGCCACGACCTGGACGGCTCGTACGGGGCCGCCGACTTCGTCTCCTGGTACGACGGCCACCCGGACGTCCCGCGCACCTGGCCGCTGGAGGCCGAGAAGGTCGCCGTGCTGGGCGTGGGGAACGTCGCCCTGGACGTGGCCCGCATCCTCGCGAAGACCGCCGACGAGCTGCTGCCGACGGAGATCCCCGCCAACGTCTACGAAGGCCTGAAGGCGAACAAGGCGCTGGAGGTGCACGTCTTCGGACGGCGCGGCCCGGCCCAGGCGAAGTTCAGCCCGATGGAGCTCCGCGAGCTGGACCACTCGCCCAACATCGAGGTCATCGTCAACCCCGAGGACATCGACTACGACGAGGGTTCGATCGAGACCCGGCGCGGAAACAAGCAGGCCAACATGGTCGCCTCCACGCTGGAGAACTGGGCGATCCGCGACATCGGCGACCGGCCGCACAAGCTCTTCCTGCACTTCTTCGAGTCCCCCGTCGAGATCACCGGCGAGGACGGCCGGGTCACCGGTCTGCGCACCGAGCGCACCGAGCTGGACGGCACCGGCAACGTGCGCGGCACCGGCACCTTCCACGACTGGGACGTCCAGAGCGTCTACCGCGCGGTGGGCTACTACTCGCGCGAGCTGCCGAAGCTGCCGTTCGACGTCGCGTCCGGCACGGTCCCGCACGCCGCGGGCCGGGTCCTCGAAGGCGACGAGCCGATGGAGTCGGTGTACGTCACCGGTTGGATCAAGCGGGGCCCGGTCGGCCTGATCGGCCACACCAAGGGCGACGCCAACGAGACGGTCGCCTGCCTGCTGGAGGACCACGCCGCCGGGCGGCTGCCCGCCCCGGCGCGGCCCGAGCCGGAGGCCGTCACCGCGTTCCTGGAGGAGCGCGGCGTCCGCTACACCACCCGCGAGGGCTGGTACCGCCTCGACGCGCACGAGCGCGCCCTCGGTGCCGAGCAGGACCGCGAGCGCGTCAAGGTCGTGGAGCGCGAGGCCATGCTGGACGCCTCGGAGACCGGCCACTGACACCACGCACGGCGACGGCCCCGCACCTCCCCGAAGCGGGGTGCGGGGCTGTCGCCCTGAGGGGGGTCTGCGGGGTCAGCGCCCCTGGAGCGCCTTCACGTTGTCGCCGAAGGTCCAGTTCTTCGAGCCGTCCCAGTTCAGCGACCAGGTCATGAGGCCCTTGAGGCTGTTGCCGTAGTGGTTCCACGCCTGGGAGACGAGGCCGGTCGACATGTAGCCGCCGCCCGCTCCGGGCTGGGCGGGCAGACCGGGGACCTGCTTGTCGTAGGGCACCCGGATCGTGGTGCCCTGGATGGTGAGGCCCTTGTCGAGGCAGTCGGTCTGCGCGGTGAAGCCCTCCACGGTTCCGGCGGAGTACGAGTCGCCGGAGCAGCCGTACATGCTGCCGTTGTAGTACTGCATGTTCAGCCACCAGAGCCGGCCGTTGTCCGCGTACTTCTTGATGACCGGGAGGTACGCGCCCCAGATCGAGCCGTAGACGACGCTTCCGCCGGTGACGTAGGCCGTCTCGGGGGCCATCGTCAGGCCGAAGTTCGACGGCATCTTCGCGAGCACGCCGTCGATGATGCGGATCAGGTTGGACTGCGAGGCGGACAGCTGGCTGATGTTGCCGGTGCCGGTCAGGCCGGTCTCGATGTCGATGTCGATGCCGTCGAAGTTGTACTTCTTCAGGATCGGCACGACCGTGTCCACGAAGCGGTCCGCGACGGCGGTGGAGCTGAGGTCGATGCCGGCGGTGGCGCCGCCGATCGACATCAGGGTGGTGAGCCCGGACGCCTTCGCCTGGCACATCTCGGCGGGGGTCGGCACCTTGACGGTCGAGTCCATCCCGTCCTCCCACAGGACGGTGCCGTCCGAGAGGATGACCGGGAAGGCCGCGTTGATCACGTTGTAGCCGTGCTGCGGAATGCGGCTGTCGGTGACGGGGATCCAGCCCAGCGGCGGGTGCACACCGTTGGACGCGCCGTCCCAGTTCTCCCAGTAGCCCTGGAGCACCTTGCCCGCGGGCTTCGACTTGACCGCACAGGTGTCCTCCTGCGCGGAGCTCGGCGTCGCGCCGACGAGCATCTGCACGATGCACGCCGCCGCCAGGCCAACCCCCAGCAGACGTGATGTGCGACCGAACATGGCGGGACCTCTTCCTGAAGTGGCATGCCCCTGACAACACGCAGCGGAATCGTGAACGCCGCCCAACGTAAAGTGGTCCAGACCTTCCGTCAATAGGTCTGGACCAAAGTGGGGCCGGTGTGCTCTACGGGGAGGCGTGCGCCTGACGCGACCGCTCGCGCACCCGGTCCGGATAGCGCTCGGTGAAGCGGACGGCGAACACCAGCAGCACGATCGGGATGATCCAGTTGAACCAGTCGCGCCCCGACGAGGTGTGCAGCGCGAGGAGACCCAGCAGTGCGGTGGCCGCGAAGACCGCGCCCCACAGCAGCGTCAGCACCCGGTTGACGTGGCGGAACACCGGCGTCCCCCACACCTCCCGGGGCGTCGACTCACGCGCGTACTGCTCGGTGAACGGGACGAACGCCAGCGAACCGAGCGCCACCACCGCGATCACGCCACTGGACAGCACCTGGGCGTACCTCTCGACCCAGTCCAGGTCCTGACGGTCCAGGAAGAGGGCCAGGACGCTCAGCAGCGCGAAGAAGACGATGCCGGTGACCTCCAGGATCTTGAAGGAACCCCGGCGCATGTCCGGCAGGTTGAGCACCACGGCGACCACCAGGCCGGCCAGGGCGGCGTACTCCCAGGTGCTGGGAGAGGCGACGACGATGAAGATGATCCAGGGCGCGAACGCGAAGAACAGGTTCCCCGTCCGCCGCCCGGAGCGGGTTTCGGCTTCGGACACCGGACACCTCCGAAGGTGTGGCCCGGCGCGGCGATCTGCCGCGTCTTCCATGGTGGGCCCGGGGACGGCCCTTCGCACGCAGCGACCCGCGTTGCGGCGGTCCTGGCCCGGGGATTGAATGAGGAGTCAGCCCGGCCCGCATCCGGGCGCGCCCCCACGTCCCGGCAAGGGAGGCCGCCATGGCCGCACATGCCGCACACGCCTTCGACCCGAGCCGGGTCGTCCACCTCTCGGGGCGCTTCGCCCCCGTGACCGAAGAGGTCGACGAGGCGGACCTTGAAGTGACGGGCGCACTGCCCGGCGAGCTGGACGGGGTGTTCCTGCGCAACGGGCCCAACCCCCGCTTCACGCCGATCGGTTCGTACCTCTACCCGATCGACGGCGACGGCATGCTGCACGGCGTGTGGATCTCCGAAGGCCGGGCCCGCTACCGCAACCGGTTCGTCCGGACACCCGCCGTGGTCGCCGAGGAGCGGGCCGGGCGGGCCCTGTGGGGCGGCATCGAGTCGATGATCCTGCCGCAGGAGCCGGACGTCGGCCCTGAGCTGGCCGGCACCTTCCGCGACATGCCCGACATCAACGTGGTGCGCCACGCGGGACGGCTGCTGGCGCTCGCGGAGTCCGACTGCCCGTTCCTCATGACGCCCGACCTGGCGACCGTCGGCAAGGAGACGTTCGGCGGGGCGCTGCCTGCGGGCATCACCGCGCATCCGAAGACCGACCCGGTCACGGGCGAGATGCTGGTGTTCTGCTACGGCCTGGAGCCGCCCTACCTCACCTGGTCCGCGATCGGCCCGCAGGGCGACGTGCTCCGGGGCCCCACCCCCGTGGACGGGGCCGACGAGCCGATGATGATCCATGACATGGCGATCACCCCGCGCTTCCTGGTGATCGTGCTGGCACCGGTGTTCTTCGACATCGCGGCGGCCATGAACGGCGGCTCCATGCTCGACTGGCGCCCCGAACGCGGCACCCGCCTGGCCCTGATCCCGCGCGACGGCAGCCCGGTGCGCTGGGCCTCGGACGACGCCTTCTGGCTGTGGCACACGGTCAACGCGTTCGACACCGAGCCCGGCGGCGGCGATGTGGTGCTGGACTACGTGCAGTGGACCCGCCTGTCGCTCGGCGCGCCCGCCGAGGGGGCGGGGCCGAACCACGCGGGACTGGTGCGCGCGGTCATCGATCCCGACGCGGGCACGATGCGCCGGACCGTGCTGGACGACGTCCGGATGGAACTCCCCCGCACCGACGACCGGCTGATCGGCAGGCGCCACCACCAGCTGGCCGTGGCCTCGGACTCCGGCAGCCTGGACCTGCTGCCGGGCGAGTACGACACCCTGCGCTGGTACGACGGCAACGACCCCGCCGGTCCGCATGTGGCGTGGCGGGCCGGGGACCTGTCGGTGGGTGAGCCGGTCTTCGCGCCCGTCCCCGGCACCGGGCCGGGCGAGGGCGGTTACTGGATGACGTACGCCACCGACCGCACCGACGGGACCAGCTGGCTGCTCGTCATCCCGTCCGAGGACCCGGCATCGGGCCCGGTCGCCCGGGTCCGCATCCCGGTCCGCGTCCCCCTGGGCCTCCACGGCAACTG
This sequence comes from Streptomyces sp. CB01249, assembly GCF_001905735.1. Taxonomy (GTDB): domain Bacteria; phylum Actinomycetota; class Actinomycetes; order Streptomycetales; family Streptomycetaceae; genus Streptomyces. The sequence continues at coordinate 1,318,254 of NZ_LISW01000001.1, read as the reverse complement.
GCTGCCCACCGAGGAGTGAGGACCGCCGGGGAGCGGGGACCCGCTGCCGGTCACCACCGCACGGCCGGGCCGTCGTCGGCGCCCCGGGGCAGCCGGATGGACGTCGGCGGCTCGTCGGACGCGGGCGTCCGCTCCGGTATCGACGGCTCCCCGGTGGGCTCGTCCGTCGGCTCACCGGTCGGCGCCGGGCAGTGCGTCTCCCCCGGCGCCCGGGCGGGTACGCCGCGGGCCGCCGCCGGCTGACCGGGCGGTGTCGGCGTCTCCGGCGCGGGCACGTCGGGCGTCGGGCAGTCCTCCGGAGACAGGGACGGCGTCGGCTCCTCCGGCCGCGCGGACTCCGTCGGGGACTCCGGCCGCTTCGTACCGGGCGGTGTGACGTCGGGGAGCGGGCCGGTGATGTCGGTGTCGGGCGTGTAGGGCGGGGGCTTCGCGGGAACGCGGTCGCCGGTCCCCGCGTCGCCCGCCGGGCGGGCGATCCAGCTGTGGTGGGCCAGGTCGGCGATCACCAGCTCCGCCACGGGCCGCGCTGCGGGCTCGACCACGACGGTCCGCGCCGGGTCGAACCCCTCCCACCGCTTCCCCGTCCCGGCGGCCGCGTCGCCCCGGCCGGTGGGCGGGTCCAGCGGGTTGCCGCAGACGCAGCGGACCCGGGGCAGCCCGCGTGCGTCGACCATGACCGCGGTGCCCGCCTGCAACACGGACTGGTAGGTGGTGACGGAGCCGTCCCGGAGGCCGTGCCCGGTGACCAGGGTGTCGGCGCGCAGCAGGACGGGCGTCAGGCCGCGCAGGAAGCCGGCGACCTTGTCGCGTGCGACGGACACGGTGTGCGCGAACGCCTCTTCCCGCGCCGGGTCCACGGCAAGCATCCGGATCTGCGCCTCGACGTCGCAGGAGGGAACGGCGCGTGTTCCGGCGTACAGGCCGGGCGTCGATCCGGTGCGCTTGAGCGCCTGTCCGGGCGCCGACGGGGAGCGGGGTGCCCCGGTGCGTGCGGCGTGAGGGGGAAGTGCCGGGCCGCCCGCCGTGGAGGCCGTGAAGGGGGCGGTGCCGGGGTCGGACGCGGGCTGGAGGACGGGGCCGGTGGCGGCGCCCGTTCGCGTGGCCGGGACGCCGCCGGAGGTGTCCCGGGCGCAGCCCGCGGTGAGGAGGAGGCCGGCGCAGAGCAGGGCGGGGGCGGTGCGGCGCATGCGTATGCGTGGGGGCACGGGCGGTTCTCCTGCCTGGTCACCGGTCTCCCGGTCGCTCCTCCATGTCTGCCGCACTTCCCCCGCCGCCGCAAGCCAACCGCTTCCCCGGAGGTGTACGCCCCCGCCTTCTTGAACGCGTTCAAAGCAGCGTAGAGTCTGCGTCGACAACGATTTGAACGCGTTCAACTCGGGGGTGGGTGAGTCATGTCGGTCCTTGTCGGCCTGATCGTGATGCTGGGGATGCTGGTGATCGTGCCGGCCGGGCTGCGGCTCGCCGACGCACCGGAACTGGACCGGATCAGACGGTTCTGGCCGGTCTTCGCCGCCCCCGGCGCGGTGTCGCTCTGGCTGCCGCGCAGTACGGCCGCCGCGGTCCTGGCCCTCTGCTACGGAATCGGGGCCGCGCTTCTCGCGCTGCACGCCGTGCCCCGTGCCGCCCGCCGCGACGGTCCCCTGCGTTCCCCGACCACGGCGCCGGCCGAGATCGCCCTGCTCACCGCACTGGTGACCCCGGCCGTCGCCGCCACCGCGCTGGTCGCCGAACGCGCCGGACACCCGCTGTTCGGCTTCGGTCCCGGCATCCTGGCGCTGACCGTGCCGCACTTCCACTTCGCCGGGTTCGCCGCCGCACTGGTCGCGGGTCTGGTGAGCCGGGTGGCCGACGGTCCCGCGGGCCGGTTCGCGGCGCTCAGCGTGCCCTTGGGCACCCTGTCCGTGCTGGCCGGCTACTTCATCGGCGACTGGGCCGAACTCGCCGGGGCGGTGGTCCTGACGGCCGGGATGTGGACCGTGGCGCTGCTGACCTGGCGCACGGTCCGGCCCGCCCACCGCGACCGCGCCACCCGGCTGCTGCTCGCCGTCTCGGCCGCCGTGCTCGCGGTGACCATGGTCCTCGCACTGATCTGGGCGCTGGGCGAGGCGACGGGGCTGCCGCACCCCGGCCTTCTCTGGATGGCCGCCACCCACGGCGTGGGCAACGCGCTGGGGTTCGCACTCTGCTCGGTGCTCGCCTGGCGGCGCCCGCGCCTTGTCCACGACGGCGAAGGAAGCATCCGATGAGCAGCCTCAACTACCCGGAGGCGGGGGTCACCCGCCTCGGCCCGCTCCCCGACGGCTACCACCACCTGCACCACCGCACCCGGGTCGGGCGCGGCCGCGCCGACTTCGAGGCGGCCGGGGCGGCGATCACCGAGTTCCGGATGCACCGCGCGTCGGGGGCGCGTGTGGCGGCGTCCACGCCACGCGCCGACGCGGGGACGGCCGTTCGGGTGGCGGTGCAGGCCGGCCCGCTGCGGCTCGCCGTCCCCTGCCGGGTGATCTGGGCCGAGTACGGTCCGGAGCGGATCGGGTTCGGATACGGGACGGAGACCGGCCACCCCGAGTGCGGCGAGGAGTGCTTCACGGCCGAACTCGCCGAGGACGGCACGGTCTGGTTCAGGGTGATGGCGTTCAGCCGGCCCGCCCGCTGGTACTCGCGGCTCGGCGGTCCGCTGGTGCCGCCGCTCCAGCGGTGGTACGCGCGCCGGCTCGGCCGTACGCTGCGCCGGATCGTCACGGAGGAGCGCGAGCGGCGCGAGGCGCCCGGCCGATGAGCCCGGGGGCGGGACCGGGCCATACTGGTAGCGATGGAGTGGTTCACCGCTGACGGGTACTGGCTCGGCCGGCTGGTCTTCCAGAAGGCCCTCGCCGTCGTCTACCTGACCGCCTTCCTCACCGCGGCGCTTCAGTTCCGGGCACTGATCGGGGAGCGCGGCATGCTGCCCGCGACCGGGGAGCTGCGACGTACCTCCTGGCGCACCGCCCCCGGGCTCTTCCGGCTCCGCTACTCCGACCGCTTGTTCGCCGTGGTCGCCTGGGCCGGGTGCGCCGTCTCGGTCGCGCTGCTCGCCGGGGCGGACAACCAGGTGCCGCTGGGGGCGGCGATGGCGCTGTGGGCGGTGCCGTGGCTGTTGTATCTGTCGATCGTGCAGGTGGGCGGTGTCTGGTACGGGTTCGGCTGGGAATCGCTGCTCCTCGAGACCGGTTTTCTCGCCGTCTTCCTGGGGAACGCGGGCACGGCGCCACCGGTGCTGGTGCTCTGGCTGCTGCGGTGGCTGCTGTTCCGGGTGGAGTTCGGCGCCGGGCTCATCAAGTGGCGCGGGGACGCCTGCTGGCGGAAGCTGACGTGTCTGGACTTCCACCACGAGACGCAGCCGATGCCGGGCCCGCTGAGCTGGTTCTTCCACCGTCTCCCCCGGCCCGTGCACCGCGTCGAGGTGGCGGCCAACCATGTGACGCAGCTGCTCGTTCCGGTGCTGTTGTTCACCCCGCAGCCGGTGGCGAGCGCGGCGGCCGGGCTGATGATCGTCACGCAGTTGTGGCTGGTGCTCTCGGGGAACTTCGCCTGGCTGAACTGGCTGACCATCACCCTCGCGCTGCCGGCCGTCGACTGGTCGCCGCTGACCGAACCGCCCGCCCAGCGGGGCGCACCCGTCTGGTACGAGGTGGTGGTCATCGCGGTCACCGCGCTGGTCCTGGTCCTCAGCTACCGTCCGGCCCGCAATCTGGTCTCCCGCCGCCAGGTGATGAACCGGTCCTTCGACCCGCTGCACCTGGTCAACACGTACGGCGCCTTCGGCAGCATCAGCCGGGTCCGCCTGGAGGTGGTGGTGGAGGGGACGGACGACGCGGTGGTGCATCCGGGCACGGTGTGGAAGGAGTACGGCTTCAAGGGCAAGCCGGGTGATCCGCGCCGGCTGCCGCGCCAGTTCGCCCCGTACCATCTGCGGCTCGACTGGATGATGTGGTTCGCGGCCCTGTCCCCCGCGTACGCCAGATCCTGGTTCGGGCCGTTCGTGGAGCGGCTGCTGGAGAACCACCGGGACACGCTGCGGCTGCTGCGGCACAACCCGTTCCCGGATGCCCCGCCCGCCCAGGTGCGGGCCCGGGTCTACCGCTACCGGTTCACGACCTGGCGCGAGCTGCGGGCCACCGGCTGCTGGTGGCACCGCACCTTCGTACGCGACTTCCTGCGCCCGACCCGGGCGTGAGCTGCTACTTCTCGCTCTCGCGGGCCCTCAGCAACCGTTTGATCTGCTGGACCAGTTCGTCGTCGCTCGCCACCCGCCGCCCGGAGACCAGCGCGCCGAGCCGCTCGGCGGTCTGGAAGTCGTACGCCCGCTCGGCCTCCTCGCCCGGGACGTTGGAGTACTCCTCCTTCGCCCGGAAGCCGACGGTCAGGTCGACGGCCTTGGCGATGAGCCAGGTGAGGATGAACGAGAACGCGATCACGGACACGATCGCCACCAACTGCTTGCCGAGCAGGCCCCAGCCACCCCCGTAGAACAGGCCCTCCTTGCCGCTGATGCGAGCCGTGGCGAAGAGGCCGACCATGACCAGGCCGATGAAGCCACCGACCCCGTGCACCCCGACCACGTCGAGCGTGTCGTCCACGTTGAAGCGGAACTTGAGGGTGACCGCGTACGCGCTCACCGCGCCCACGACCAGGCCGGTGATCACCGCGCCCAGGGTGTTGATCTCGCCGCACGCCGGGGTGATGGCGACCATACCCGCGACGGCGGAGGAGACGACGCCCATGGTGGTGACCCGGCCCGTGCGCCACTTCTCGACCAGTGGCCAGGTCACCATGGCGCCCGCCGCGCCGAGCTGCGTGTTGATGAAGGCGGCCGCGGCCGTGCCCTGGTCGGTGAGCGCGGAGCCGGAGTTGAAGCCGAACCAGCCGAACCACAGCAGCCCGACGCCGACGACCACGAGCGGGATGTTGTTCGGGCGCTCCTCGCGGCGGGCGAAGTCGCGGGGCGCGCGCAGCACGAGCGCGACGGCGAGCCCGGCGACCCCGGAGTTGAGCTCCACCGGCAGCCCGCCCGCGAAGTCGAGGGCGCCGAGGTGCTTGACGATCCAGCCGTCCTTGTCGAACACCCAGTGCGCAAGGGGGATGTAGACGATCAGCAGCCACAGCACGACGAAGACGAGCCAGCCCCGCATCGTGGCGCGGTCCGCGATGGAGCCGCTGATCAGCGCCACGGTGATGACGGCGAAGCCCATCTGGAAGGTGCTGTAGATGTACGTGGGGATGGCCCCGGTCAGCGTGTTGAGCTCGATGCCCTTCATGAACACGTGGTCGAGGTTCCCGATGACCCCGGCACCGCCGACATCCGGCCCGAACGCCAGGGTGTAGCCGATGACCCACCAGACGAGCGTGCCGAAGGCCAGCGCGGCGAAGCTCATCTTGATCATCATGAGCACGTGCCGGGTGCGCACCATGCCGCCGTAGAAGAACGCGAGTCCTGGCGTCATCAGCAGGACCATGGCGGTGGCGGCGAGCAGCCAGGCGGTGTCCCCGGAGTCGTACGCGGCCGGCATGGGCGCGGGAGCGGTAATCATCGGCGGTACCTCGGGTAGGGAGCGGGCGGGGCGGGAAGCGCTACGGCTTGCGCAGGTCGGGCGGCGGGTGGCCGGTCAGCAGACGGCGTACGGCGTGCCAGACGGCCCGTTGCGCCTCGGCGACCCGGACCGGGCTGTCGTCGAGCAGCCGCACCCACGCCCCGCAGTCCCGGGGCAGCACGCTCACCCCGTACAGGACGCCGAGCCCGGCCAGCGCCTCGTGCAGGGTGTCGGCGAGCCCGGCGGCGGGAACGCGGTCGGTCACCACGAAGAGCGAGGCGACGTGGTCGTGCCCGGCGAACACCCCGGGCCCGAGGACTCCGGCCCCCGGCGCCAGGCGCAGGGTGTCGATGGCGAGGAGGGTGCCGTCGGGCCGGCTGACGCGGAGGTCGGTGGCCAGCATCCGGTACGCGTGGCGCTCGCCCCGGGCGAGCCGGCCGGCGGTGAGGGTGTCGCCGACGAGCACGGTGGCGCCGGGCGCGACGGTGACCTCGGTGCGCTGGTAGAACCGCGCGTCGCGGAACGGGATGAGCGGGTCGGGGAGGTATTCGACGTAGCTGTCGGCCTCCGCCGTCAGGTGCACGCGCTGGCTCGCGTAGTCGTGCTCCATCCGGAAGACCTTGGTCGCGGCCTGGGTCGTCAGGTGGACCTGCGTACCGGGGCCGCAGTGGAAGTCCATCCGGTAGCGGTCGGCCTGGGCGATGCCGCCGCCGGTCGCCATCAGGTACACGTAACTCATGCCGGGCTGCGCGGGGTCGATCCACAGCGGGCGCATGATCTGGAGCGGGGTCTTCTGGTAGCGCCCGACGAGTTCGGTGCGCCCGCCCCGTACGGCGAAGGCGAGGTCGAGGATGCCGACCTTGGCCGGGGAGCCGGGCGCCAGGGTGTCCGGCACGGAGGCCAGGGCCGCCACGTCCGGGGGGAGGCGGACGGGCGTGTAGTACTCCTCGGTGAGCCGGTCCTTCGGCCGTTGCGGGGCGAGCGGCATGTCAGATCAGCACCTTGCGGCGCGATTCGAGGTAGCCGGCGATCTCCTCCACGCCCACCCCGGTCAGGCAGTCGGTGAGGACGACCGGGCGGTCGCCCCGGACCCGGTGGGCGTCGGACTCCATGACGTTGATGTCCGTCCGCACGTATTGCGCGATGTCGATCTTGTTGATGACCAGGAGGTCGGAGTCGGTGATGCCGGGTCCGCGCTTGCGGGGCATCTTCTCGCCCTCCGCCGTGTCGAGCACGAAGAGGAAGAGGTCGACCAGCGCGGGGCTGAACGTCAGGGTGAGGTTGTCGCCGCCCGACTCGTACAGGAGCGTGTCGGTGTCCGGGAAGCGCTCCAGCATCTCGGCGCCGGCCGCGAGGTTCATCGTCGGGTCGTCGCGCACGGCTGTGTGCGGGCAGGCGCCCGTCTCGACGCCGACGACGCGCTCGGGTTCGAGGACGCCGGCCAGGGTGCGGCGGACGTGCTGGGCGTCCTCCTGGGTGTAGATGTCGTTGGTGATGACGGCGGGGCGGTGACCGCGTGCGATCAGGACCGGGACCAGCGCCTCGATGAGCGCGGTCTTGCCGGAGCCGACGGGTCCGCCGATGCCGACCCGCAGTACGTTGTCGTCCATGGTGCTCCTAGGGGTGTCGTGGTGGGTGCTCAGCTGGCGAAGAGGCGGGCCTCGGCGCGTTCATGACGGCCCGACATGACGTCCGAGGCGAAGACGGTGGCGCCGACGTCGTCCAACTCCCTGCGCAGCGCCGCGTCGACGGTGGTCTCGATGACGGGCGCGGCGCCTCGGAGCAGGGTCTGCGCCGTACGGTGATCGGTCAGCCTCAGCCGCAGGGCGGCGCCCGCGAAGCTGACGCAGAACGCGAACAGGTCGGCGGCGACCGCCTGGCGGACCGGGACGCCGGTCGCCGCGTAGACGACCCCGGCCGCCACCGCCTGGGTGCCGGGGGCCTCGCGGCGCACGACCCGGTCGTAGTAGTCGCCGATCTCCGGGCGGCCGAACACCTCGTGGCCCAGGTCCAGGAGCTGGCGCCCGGTCCGGGTGGCGGCCTGGCGCATCTCTCGGCCCAGCTTCGTGGCGAACAGGTGCTCGTCGATCCGGACGACGGCCTCCGGGTCGCCCGCCGCGGTCGCCCGGTGGGCGAGGGCGAGCGCGGTGGCGTCGGCGGGACCGACGCCGTGCAGCAGCAGGTCCGCCAGCAGCCGCGGCAGGCTCTCCGCGTCCACGGCACCCGCCTGCGCGAAGCCCTCCAGACTGTGCGAGAGGGTGTAGAAGCCGCTGGGGAACGCCGAGTCGGTCAGCTGGAGGCTGACCAGCAGCGGTCCGAGGCCGGTGGCCGCCGCGGTACCCGCCGGGCCCGGGTCGCCCGCGATGTCGCCCTCCTTGCGGTACATCGGCCCTAGACCAGGAAGTAGAGGTGGTTCAGGGGCAGCTTCTCGGCCGGGTCGATGGTGGCGACCTTGCCGTTGAGCGTGACCTTGAACGTCTCCGGGTCGACCTGCACGTCCGGCAGGACGTCGTTGCGGACCATGTTGTGCTTGCCGACGGTGCGGGTGCGGCGCACGGGCAGGATCTTGCGGTCCAGGCCGAGCCGCTCCGGCACCCCGGCGGCGATGCCCGCCTGCGACATGAACGTGGCGTGCGTGGCCTGGAGCGCCTTGCCGTACTGCCCGAACATCGGCCGGTAGGTGACCGGTTGCGGGGTGGGCAGCGAGGCGTTGGGGTCGCCCATCTGGGCCCAGGAGACCAGACCGCCCTTGATGACCATCTTCGGTTTGGCGGCGAAGGAGTGGATGGGCCAGAGCACGATGTCGGCGAGTTTGCCCTTCTCGATCGAGCCCACGTAGTCGGAGATGCCCGTGGCGATGGCCGGGTTGATGGTGATCTTCGCGAGGTAGCGCAGCACCCGCTGGTTGTCGTTGCGCTCCGAGTCGCCCTCCAGCACACCGAGCTTGTCCTTGCAGTGGTGCGCGGTCTGGAAGGCCCGGGTCACGGACTCGCCGATGCGGCCCATCGCCTGGGAGTCGGAGGAGAACATGCTGATCACACCGAGGTCGTGCAGCACCGTCTCGGCGGCGATCGTCTCGGCCCGGACCCGGCTGTCCGCGAAGGAGACGTCCTCGGGGATCTCGCGGCTCAGGTGGTGGCAGACCATCACCATGTCGAGGAGCTCGTCCACCGAGTTCTTGGTGTACGGCAGCGTCGGGTTGGTGGAGGACGGCATGACGTTGGGCTCGCCGGTGACGCGCAGGATGTCGGGGGCGTGGCCGCCGCCCGCGCCCTCGCTGTGGAAGGTGTGGATGGCACGGCCGTCGATGGCGGAGCGGGTGTCCTCGAAGAACCCGCCCTCGTTCAGGCTGTCGGTGTGGATGGCCACCTGGACGTCGTGCTCGTCCGCGACGTTCAGCGCGTTGTCGATCACGGCCGGGGTGGAGCCCCAGTCCTCGTGCACCTTGAGCGCGCAGGCACCGGCGGTGACCTGCTCCTCCAGGGCGCCCGGGAGGCTGCCGTTGCCCTTGCCCATGATCCCGAGGTTGACCGGCAGCGTCTCGGCCGCCTGGAGGAGCAGGCCGATGTTGTACGGGCCCGGGGTGCAGGTGGTGCCGTTGGAGCCGTCCGTGGGGCCGGTGCCGCCGCCGATGAGGGTGGTGATGCCGTTGGTCAGCGCCTGTTCGGCCTGCTGCGGGGCGATCAGGTGGACGTGGCTGTCGATGGCGCCCGCGGTGGCGATCAGGTGCTCGCCCGCGATGGCCTCCGTGCCGGGGCCGATGACCAGGTCCGGATCGACATTGTTCTGGGTCTGCGGGTTGCCGGACTTGCCGATGCCGACGATGAAGCCGTCCTTGATGCCGATGTCGCACTTGACGACGCCCACCATCGGGTCGATGACGACCACGTTGGTGATGACGGTGTCGAGCGCGCCCTGAGCGGCGGTGGCCTGCGGGTCGGACGCCATGCCGTCGCGCATGGTCTTGCCGCCGCCGTAGACGACCTCGTCGCCGTACAGGCCCTCGCTGTAGTCCTTCTCGACCTCCACGACGAGGTTGGTGTCGGCGAGGTGGAAGCGGTCACCGACCGTCGGACCGAACATGTCGGTGTACTGCTTGCGGGGCAGGATGGGCATCAGAGCGAACCCTTCTTCTTGTCCTTGGCGGCCTTGGAACCCTTGGCCCCGTCCTTGCCGGAGGCCTTGGACCCCGTCTTGGAGCCGGTCCCGGCGGGCATGTTCCGCGCACCCTGGAAGCCGCGTTCGATGGCCTTGCGGACGGCTTCGACGCGGGCGGGGTGGGAGGCGAGGCTGCCGTTGAGCAGCCCGCTGAAGCCGGTGAGCCGGCCGGTTCCGGCGTACGCGCAGAGCTCGACCTCGCGCGTCCCGCCGGGCTCGAACCGTACGGAGGTGCCGGCGGCGATGTTGAGGTGCGTGCCGAGGGTCGCCTCGCGGTCGAAGGAGAGCGCCGAGTTCACCTCGAAGAAGTGGTAGTGCGAGCCGACCTGCACGGCCCGGTCGCCGGTGTTGCTCACGGTGACCTTGACCGTGCGGCGGCCCGCGTTGAGTTCGATGGGGTCGTCCCCGTACAGGTACTGCTGACGGAACGTCATGCGATGCTCCTGATGCCAAGGTCCGCCCCAGCGGCGGACGGGTGGTGGTGATGCCGGTGCCCGGTCCCGGGGCCGTGCTCGTGCGCGGGGCCGTGCTCGTGGCCGTGGCTGTGTCCGTGGCCCTCGCCCGGAGGGTGGGTGTGCGCGTGGCCGTGGTGGTCGGCCGCTGCCAGGCCGGTCGTGATGCCGTCGTCGCCGTGCTCGTCCCAGCGCCGGTGCGCGTCGGCCACGCGCTCGTCCAGCACCCGGCGCAGCGCCGGGTCCGGCACGAGGGGGCCCGCGTCCGCCACCGGCACGGGCCCCGCGCCGCCCGGGTCCACGGCCGCGAACGAGGCGGGCAGCAGCGCCACGCGCTCCGCGCCGAGCAGCGCGCAGCGCCGGACGCCTCCGGCCGGGTCGGGGTCGCCGCCGTCGAAGGCGACCTCGACCAGCTCGTGGCGCCCGTAGCGGCGTACGAGCGCGGCGACGCGGTGGAGTTCGGCGTCCTCGAAGGGGTCGCCGGAGGGCGCGGCGACGAGGAGCGCGGAGTCGGCGGGCACCCGGCCGGCGGCGGCGCGCAGCCAGGCGACGAGGTGCTGGGCGGTGCCGAACGGCTCGGCGAGCAGCACGGCGCCCCGGTCGGCGTCGGGGACGGCGCGCAGGGTGCGGGCGGTGTCCGCGACGAGCCCGGGTTCACGGCCGAGGGTCATCGGGACGACGACGACGCGCTCGCCCCGGCGCAGACGGGCGGCCGCGGCCCGGAAGAGGGCGCGCCCGTTGGGGACGACGTCCACGTCCGGGCCGAGCCGTCCTTCCAGCGCCCGGCCGTACGCGGCTTCGTGGCCGCAGACGGCGATGACGGCCGCGTCCTGGGCCATGGTCAGCCGCCGATGGGGTCGTGGACGGAGACCAGCTTGGTGCCGTCCACGAAGGACGCCTCGACCTGGAGGAGGCCGAGCATCTCCCGTACGCCGGGCATGGTGGCGTCCTCGCCCACGATGTGGCGGCCCAGCTCCATGCAGTCCGCGACGCTCTTTCCGTCGCGGGCCGCTTCGAGGATCGCCTCGGTGATCAGCGCGACCGACTCGCTGTAGTTGAGCTTGAGGCCGCGGTCCCGGCGCTTGCGGGCCAGGTCGGCCACGACGTACACGAGCAGTTTGTCGATCTCGCGGGGGGCGAGGTTCATCGTGGGTGCCTTCCTCGGGATGTGCGGTGGGTCAGCTGCGGCGCAGGCGTGGCAGCAGGGGGACGGCCGCCAGCAGCGTCCAGGTGGTGAGGATGAACGGCCAGGTGAAGGTGTGGCCGCCGAACGGTTTGAAGAAGGAGGTCAGGGTGGCGGTGAGGCCGGTGCTGACCATCGCGCCGAAGATCGCGTAGGCCGCGGTCCAGGTGGTGTTGGCCATGAAGACGGCTCCGAGGCCGATGGCGACGAGCACCGCGTTGTAGCCGTAGATGCCGTTGGCGATCAGGTCGGTGGGCGCGCCGAGCAGCCAGGCGGCGACGATTCCGGCGATGCTGCCGACGGCCGCGTAGAGCACGACGCGCAGGCCGGCGAAGGCCAGTCCGACGAGCATGATCAGTCCGACGTACCAGCTCTCGACCAGGAAGATCTGCGAGACGTTGTTGAAGAAGGCGTGCCAGAGGTCGTTCCAGGTGATCCCGGTGTCGCCGCTCGTCGTGCTGGAGACGGCCGCGGGGGCGCCGTGCCAGACGCGGTCGAAGGACGGGGCGCCGACCACCATCACGCCGGAGACCAGGCAGAAGGGCGCGGTCATGGGCGTGAGGTTGTACGGCGTGAGGAACGTGGCCAGGGTCGCCATGAGGATGACGCAGAGGACGGCGCCCACGACGGTCAGCACATAGGTGGCCGGGTGGTGGCCCAGCGAGGAGACGAGGGCGATGCCGGTCAGGCAGCCCGCGAACCCTTGCATGCCGAGCGCGATGCTCCCCCGGTCGACGGCCAGCGCGTAGGCGGTGGCGGTGGCGACCAGTGTCCCGATCGTCGCGAACAGACCGGTCTGCCAGCCCGCCGCCCAGAGACCGGCGAGGATCGCGGCGCCGGTGTACAGGCTGGCCTGGAAGTCGACCTGCCCGACGCCTCGCAGTGACGCCAGGAGGTACGCGGACGGCTGGCGGCTCTCCAGCCTCCGGACGAGATCCGGCTCGGCGAGGGACAAGGCAGGCTCCAGCGGCTCGTCGTCACATGGGGTCGGGGCGCGACGGATGCACGAGGACATCCGTCATATGCCATGAAGTCATACAAAGTTGGCTTCTTCGCGCTGGGAGTGATCCGGGTAGCCCACTCGGGTACACCGCGGGAGGCGCGCCGCCGTCCCGGCCACGGGTGCCCGGCCGTCGTCCGTAGCGTTCGCGGGATGGCCCAGAAGATGCGGTTGCACCAGCAGAGCCACCCCGATCACCATCCCGGCGTGCAGTTCCCGGTCGTGATGGCCGTCGCGGTCGGCGGGGCCGCGGGGGCCTGCGCCCGGTACGCGGCCGAACGCCTGTGGCCGACCGGGACCTTCGCCTTCCCCTGGACGGTCCTGCTGGTCAACACGGTGGGCTGTTTCCTGATGGGGGTCCTGATGGTCACCCTGAAGCTGCGGTTCCCCGGGGCTCCCCGGCTGATCAGTCCGCTGCTCGGCACCGGGGTGCTCGGCGGCTTCACCTCGTTCTCGCACTACATGGACAATGTGCGGCAGCTCTTCGAGAACCATCAGCCCGGTTACGCGATCGGCTGCCTGGTGCTGACCGTGGCGGCGGCGCTGGCCGCCGTGACGGCCGGGGCGTTCGCGGCGCACTTCGCCTTCGGCCGGTCCTACGGCGAGCGGGGCGAGGCGTCGTGACCGACTGGCTGCTCGTGCTGGCCGGCGGCCTGGTGGGCGCGCCGGTGCGCTATCTGCTCGGCGTGGACGCGAAGTTCCGCCTGCACAGCGTCTTCCCCTGGGGCACCTTCGCGGCCAACACGGGTGCGGCGATGTTCCTCGGCTTCGTCGCGGAGGCGGCCACCGACGGCGATCTGGGCACCCGGCTGAATCTGCTGCTGGCCATCGGCTTCTGCGGGGCCCTGTCGACCTGGTCGACGTTCTCGTACGAACTGCTCACCCTCAACTCGGCCCGCCGGCTGGGCCTGGCGGCGGCCTATCTGCTGCTCACCGTCGCCACCGGGCTGGGGCTCTCCTTCGCCGGGGCCGCCGTGGCGCGCGCGGTGTTCTGAGGGGCGGCGGAACGCACTGTGGCCCGCCCCGGTGGGGGGCGGGCCACAGTGCGTGTCCGAGGGGTCAGTCGATGCCGGGCAGGATGTGCGGCTCGGCGAGGTCCTCCTCGTAACCGGCCAGGCGGATCGGCGCGGATCTGGCCCAGACCTCGATGTTCTGGAGCTTGTCGCTGCCGCGCCCCGGCTTTGCGTGCCGTTCGGCCGGACGCTTCTCTTGCTTCGTCAATTCCGGTGTCGTCACCGCGCACTCCTTCGTGTCGCGTAGCCCCGGGCGTCGCCGACGCTCCGGTTCTCATTGCCGGGAATCAGCCGCCCATGCGGGGCAGGGGCAGGAACAGTTCGGTCGCGGTGGCGCCGGGTACGGGGCGGGACGGCGACTTGGTTGACAAGCCTGTCCCAGGACGGTCGAGGAAGGTTCGTGGACTCCTCGATGACGTCCGTTCACATCAGAGTAACCAAATGAGCGCGTCCGCGCTCGATGGAACGTGTGCCATGGGTCACTTTCAGCCACCGCGTACGGAAAAGACCCGGCCAGGAAATCATCCCTGCCGGGTCTCCGCATTCCGGGGCGACCGCCCCCGCTCCCCTACCAGTTGGCGGGGGCGTAATCCTTCAGGAAGCAGCCGTACAGCGCCTCGCCGGCCTCGCCGCGCACGATGGGGTCGTAGACCCGGGCGGCGCCGTCGACCAGGTCGAGCGGGGCGTGGAAGCCCTCCTCGGCCAGCCGCATCTTGTCCGGGTGCGGGCGCTCGTCGGTGATCCAGCCGGTGTCGACGGCGGTCATCAGGATGCCGTCCTTCTCGAACATCTCCTGGGCGCTGGTGCGGGTCAGCATGTTCAGCGCGGCCTTGGCCATGTTGGTGTGCGGGTGGCCCGCGCCCTTGTAGCCCCGGCCGAACACGCCCTCCATCGCGGAGACGTTGACCACGTACGCGTGCTGGGCGGCGGTGGCCGCCATGGCCGGACGGAGCCGGCTGATCAGGATGAACGGCGCGGTCGAGTTGCAGAGCTGGACTTCCAGCAGCTCGATCGGCTCGACCTCGTCGACTGTCTGGATCCAGCTGTTGGTGTCGTGCAGGTCCGGGACGAGACCGCCCGCGTCGATCGCGGTACCGGCGGCGATCCGGTCCAGCGACGCGGAACCGGAGACCAGGGCCAGGTCCGTGACCTCCTGGGCGCTCAGGGACTCCTTGCGCGCGGCGGGCAGCGCGGCGACCCGGTCGACACTGCCGCTGCCGAAGGTGCCGATGACCTCGGCGGCGGGCAGCTCACCGGCGGGCAGCGGGGCGGACTCGGCGGACAGCAGCTCGCTGTACGCCTGCGGGGAGCGGCGGACCGTCTGCGCCGCGTTGTTGATCAGGATGTCGAGCGGGCCCTCGGCCGCCACGGAGTCGGCGAGCGCGACGACCTGGGCCGGGTCGCGCAGGTCGATGCCGACGATCTTCAGGCGGTGGATCCACTCGTCGCTGTCCTCCATCGCCTTGAAGCGGCGGATCGCGTCGTTGGGGAAGCGCGTGGTGATCGTGGTGTGCGCCCCGTCGCGGAGCAGCCGCAGCGCGATGTACATGCCGATCTTGGCGCGGCCGCCGGTGAGCAGCGCCCGGCGGCCCGTCAGGTCGGTGCGCGCGTCGCGGCGGGCGCGGTTCTCCCGGGCGCAGTCCTGGCAGAGCTGGTGGTAGAACGCGTCGACCTCGACGTACCGCGTCTTGCACACGTAGCAGGACCGGGGCCGCTGGAGGATGCCGGCGATCTCGCTCCGGGCGGACGAGGACGGCAGGACCCCCTGGGTCTCGTCGTCGATGCGCTCGGCCGAGCCGGTGGCGGTGGCCTCGGTCACCGCCTTGTCGTGCGCGGTCTTGGCGGCCCGGCGCTCCTGGCGCCGGCGCTGCTTCACGGTCCGGTAGATCCCGGCGGTGGCCCGGCGCACCGCGATGGCGTCCGGGTGGTCGACCTCGATGGTGTCGAGCTCGTCGAGCACGCTCAGGCAGACGGCCAGCCGCTCGGGGTCGATACCCGGGCCGAAGGTCTCGGTCCCGGCCACGATCTCGGGGCCGTCCTCTGTCACCGTCATCGCCGTTCCTCTGTGCTCGTGCCGCCGGCCTCACCGGGGACGTGGGGCTCGGTCAAGTTTGCCATGATCCACGCGCTGCTCCGATCGGGTGAGCACGGGGCCCGGCGGAAGGCGCGCAAAAAAGTTTCGCATCAGTTGTGCATGGCCTCACGGATCCGGGGCAGGCGGTGTGCGAAGCACTTGGCGAGCAGGAGGGGCCACACATCATGGCGACCACGACGGAGCAGACCGACGGAGTTCTCGGCGACGCGTGCACGCTCCCCGTACAGGACGGCGCACCCCTCGGTGCGGGGACTGCGGAGCTGCCGTGGATCGAGGACACCGGGAAGGTCGCCCCCAAGGACGCCCGGGCCCTCTCGAAGATGTTCCTGGACCAGCTGCAGACGCTGGAGGAGGGCACGCACGAGTACCAGTACGCGCGCAACACCCTCATCGAGATGAATCTCTCGCTGGTGCGGTACGCCGCCTCGCGGTTCCGCAACCGCGGCGGTGACGACACCGAGGACATCATCCAGGTCGGCACCATCGGCCTGATCAAGGCCATCGACCGCTTCGACCTCTCGCGCGAGGTGGAGTTCGCCACATTCGCCGTCCCCTATATCGTCGGCGAGATCAAGCGCTTCTTCCGCGACACCACCTGGGCGGTGCACGTGCCGCGCCGTCTCCAGGAGCTGCGGGTCGATCTGGCGAAGGCGAAGGAGGCGCTGTCGGCGCGGCTGGACCGCGATCCGACGGTCGCCGAGCTGGCCGCCCACCTCGATCTCTCCGAGGAGGAGATCATCGAGGGCCTGGTCGCGGCCAACGGGTACTCGGCGGGTTCGATCGACACCCCCACCGCCGAGACGGACTCCGGCAACGAGCAGCGGTCGCTGGCCGATGTGATCGGTGAGGCCGACCCCGGCATGGAGACCGTCGAGAACCTGCACACGCTGGCGCCCCTGCTGGAGCAGCTGGACGAGCGCGAGCGCCGGATCGTCCAGATGCGGTTCGGCGAGGAGATGACGCAGGCCCAGATCGGCGCGGAGCTCGGGGTCTCGCAGATGCACGTGTCCCGGCTGCTCGCCCGTATCGTCAAGCGGCTGCGGGCGGGGATGTCCGTGGAGGCCTGACCCTCTCCAATCCGGTCACACACCGACGGAGTGTGGCCGAAGACGATGTGAACGACGCCCGGCGGCAGATCGCCGGGCGTCGTTCACATATGCTGCGCAACACCGGCGGGCGGCCCGCTCGGTACAAGGAGAGAGTGAAACGTGGCTGAGATGCGCCTGGGCGCCCCGGCCCGACCTCCCGTCCCAGGGGCCTTCCCGGTCCAGGCGGCATCCGAGGCGGACGACCGCGACTCAGTGTGGGACGTCGGCGGCACCATTCTGCTGGTCGAGGACGACGCGGGTGACGCCCTGCTCGTCGAGGAGATGCTCGCCGACGGTGAGCTGGACCCGACGCTGACCTGGTGCAAGACCCTGTCCGAGGCCCTGGCCTTCCTGCGGTCGCACCACGCTCCCGTCTGCGTACTGCTCGATCTGCATCTGCCCGACGTGCACGGGCTGAGGGCCGTCACCCAGATCGTGGAGACGTCCCCCGACGCCGCGATCGTGGTGCTCACCGGCCTGGCCGAGTCCGACGCGGGGCTCGCCGCCGTGGCGACCGGCGCACAGGACTACCTCATGAAGGGGCTGCTCGATCCGCAGGCCCTCGCGCGCGCCATCCGGTACGCCCTCCAGCGCAAGCAGGTCGAGCGGGCCGCCTCCGCGCTGCGCGCCAACCAGCTGATGGCGCAGGAGAACGCGCGCCTGGAACGCGGTCTGCTGCCCGTGCCCCTGCTGAACGACGACAGCTTCCAGGCCGTCGCCCGCTACGAGCCGGGCCGGGCCCACGGGCTGCTCAGCGGTGACTTCTACGACGTGGTCCAGACGCCGGACGGCACGGTGTGGGCGGTCATCGGCGATGTGTCGGGGCACGGTGCGGCGGAGGCGGCGCTCGGGGTGTGCCTACGGGTCGCCTGGCGCACCGCCGTCCTGTGCGGAACCGACCCGCTGGAACAGCTCGGGCTCCTGGAGTCGATCCTGGTGGCCGAGCGCTCCGACCCCCATGTCTTCGCGACGGTCACCTCGCTGGCCTTCCCGCCCGGCCGCGACCGCGTCCGCGTCATGCGGGCCGGCCACCCCGGGCTGCTGCTCCGGCACGGCTCGGAGGTCGACTGGGTGGAGCCCGAGGGCGGAATGGCGCTCGGGCTGCTGCCCGGGCACGGCCAGTGGTCGGTCACCGATGTGGAACTCGCGCCCGGCGCCGCCCTCGTCCTGTTCACCGACGGCCTCTTCGAGGGGCGCACCGGACCGCACAGCCGGCTGGGCGAGGAGGGGCTGCTCGACATGGCCCGGGAGCTGGCGCCGCTCGGCGCCCGCCCGTTCATCGACGCACTGGTCGCCGGCGCCTCGGAGGCCGCGGCCCCGCACGGGGGTCTCGCCGACGACGTCGCCGTCCTGCACCTCGGCTGGAGAAGCACCCCGCATGAGCAGTGAGATACCGGACCCCGTCGTACAGCCCGCCGGCAGGTGGGCGCGGCTGTCCGTACAGAACTGGGTCCATCTGATCCTGGGCGCCTTCGTCCTCGTCGTCTGCGGCTGCGTGGTCGCGGGCGGCCTGGTCCTGGCCGGCATCTCGGACCGGACCACCGAGCTGGTGGACCGCATCCAGCCCGCCCGCTCCGCCTCCTTCCAGCTCCAGAACGCGCTGCTGAACCAGGAGACGGGGGTCCGGGGCTATGTGCTGACCGGTGACGACTCGTTCCTGGAGCCGTTCGCCGCCGGCAAGAAGGAGGAGACGGACCGGCTGGCCCGGGTGCGCTCCGCGATGGGCGGTGAGCAGCCGTACAGCCGCGACCTGGACCGGATCGCCGCCGCCGCCGCGGAGTGGCGCCGGGTGCACGCCGACCCGCTGATCGCCGATGTCCGGCGCGACGGGCCCGGGGCGCGTTCGGCCGCCGGGACGGCCGAGAGCAAGGCCGCGTTCGACAAGCTGCGGCAGCTGTACGGCACCCAGCAGGCGCATCTCGACGACGCCCGGGACCGGGTGCGCGGTGAGCTGGACGACGCCCGCCACACCCGCGACCGGGTGCTCACCGCCCTGCTGGTCGTGTTCGCGCTCTGCGTGATCGCCCTCAGCATGCTGCTCCAGCGCACCGTGGGGCGGCCGCTGAACGCTCTGGCCGAGGCGTCCCGGCGGGTCCGCTCCAGCAGCTTCCGCCGCCAGCGGATCGAGGTGCGCGGGCCCGCCGACGTACGGGCGGTGGCCGCCGCGGTCGAGGACATGCGGGGCAGGCTGGTGGCCGAGCTCGACGCCGTGCAGGAGCGGGAGGACGTGCTGGCGCAGCAGACCGTGGAGCTGCGCAGGTCCAACTCGGAGCTGGAGCAGTTCGCGTACGTCGCCTCGCACGACCTCCAGGAGCCGCTGCGGAAGGTCGCCTCGTTCTGCCAGCTGCTGGACAAGCGGTACGGGAACGAGCTCGACGGCCGCGGCAAGCAGTACATCGACTTCGCGGTCGACGGCGCCAAGCGCATGCAGGTGCTCATCAACGACCTGCTGACGTTCTCCCGGGTCGGCCGGGTCCACGACAGCTGGACGCCCGTGGAGCTGGACCGGTCCCTGGACCGGGCGCTGGCCAACCTGGGGATGGTGATCGAGGAGTCGGGGACCACGGTCGTCCGCGAGGACCCGCTCCCCTCGGTCACCGGCGACCCCACGACGCTCGCGATGATCTGGCAGAACCTGATCGGGAACGCCGTGAAGTTCCGCCGCGCCGACGAGCCGTGCGTGATCACGGTCGGCTGCGAGCGGGAGGGCGACGACTGGCACTTCACGGTGGCGGACAACGGGATCGGCATCGCGCCGGAGTTCGCGGAGAAGGTCTTCGTCATCTTCCAGCGCCTGCACGCCCGTGACGAGTACGACGGGACGGGCATCGGCCTCGCCCTGTGCCGCAAGATCATCGAGTTCCACGGGGGCAGGATCTGGCTCGATCCCGATTCCCGTCAGGGGGCGCGGGTCCACTTCTCGCTGCCCGCCGACCCCGAGCCCGAACCCGAACCCGCGGAAACCAACGACGCCGCAGCCCCTGCGGAGATCTCCGGAGCGACCACGTGAACACCCCTGTAGAGCCCATCGAGGTCCTTCTGGTCGAGGACGACCCGGGCGACGAGCTGATGACCCGTGAGGCGTTCGAGGACAACAAGATCCGCAACACGCTCCATGTGGCCCGCGACGGCGAGGAGGCGCTCGACTTCCTGTACCGCCGGGGTGCCCACGCCGACGCGCCCCGGCCCGATCTCATCCTGCTCGACCTGAACCTGCCGAAGTACGACGGACGCCAGGTGCTGGAGCAGATCAAGCAGGACCCGGAGCTCGCGCTGATCCCCGTCGTCGTGCTCACGACGTCCTCCGCCGAGGAGGACATCCTGCGCAGCTACAAACTGCACGCCAACGCCTATGTGACCAAGCCGGTCGATTTGGACCAGTTCATCGCGGCCGTCCGGCAGATCGACGACTTCTTCGTCACCGTGGTGCGGCTTCCCGGCCGCGCGTAATATTCGCTGACGACGCATGGGAGTGGGATCTCCCGACGCGGGTACACGATCACAAGAAAGAGGTCTGCGACCTCCCCGCTGCGCCCTGGCTGGAGCACATGAACGAACAGGCGATCTCCCCGCCGGACGACTCCCCCCGGAGCTGTCCGCCCACGGAGGCATTGCACAGCGCCGAGGTGTTCGACGGTGAGCCGGGGTGCATTTCCCAGGCGCGGGCACTGGCGGACCGCTTTCTCGGCCGACTGGTGTCCGAGTGGATGGCCGTGCTCGGCACGCACACCCGTAACGACCTGATGCTGGCCGTGAGCGAGCTGGTCACCAACGCCGAGCGCTACAGCCACGGCCCGTATCTGCTGGAGCTGGAGGGCACGGCGGAGCGGATCAGCATCACGGTGTACGACAGCAGCAGCGCGCTGCCCGTCTTCTACGCCCCCGACCCGAGCCGCCTGGGCGGCCACGGCATGGAGATCGTGGTGGCTCTCTGCGACCGTGTCACGGCCGAGCGGGTGCCGGTCGGCAAGCGCATCCGGGCCGAGTTCACGCTCAGCAGCTGAGCCGGGCGGGCGGTGTCCCGGCCCGGGCTCGAGCGACAAGCGATCGCCTCGGGCTCAGCCCCTGGCCTCGGGCCGGCCGAACCAGTCGATGCACATGACCAGGGCGTCGTCCAGGGTGTCGGACACCCGGTGTTCCGCCAGTTCACGCAGGACCGCGCCGGGCACGGCGGCCGCCGGCAGCAGCCGGGTGGCGAGGACGGCCCTGGGCAGGCCGCGTTCCGCGAACGTCTCGCCGGCGGGCGTGATCGCGTCGTAGACCCCGTCGCTGACGAGCAGCAGCCGGTCACCCGGGCGGGCCTGGAGGTGCTGGACGACGTACTGAGACTCCTCGAACATCCCCAGCGGGAGCTGGGCGTCCAGCGCGACCCGGGTGACCGTGCGGCCCCGCAGCCGCCACAGCTGCGGGGAGCCCGCGTCCACCGCCTCTACGGACCCCGTGGGCAGGTCGAAGCGGAGCAGCAGGGTGGAGACGTGGGCGGCGCCGCGGTGCTGCTCGTAGATGGCCTGGTCGGCCAGGGCCGCCTGGTCCGCGATGCCGATCCCGGCCCTTCTGGCGTTGCGCAGCGCGTTGACGGCGAGGTTGGTGAGGAGGGAGGCGCGGATGCCCTCCCCCAGGCCGTTGGTCACGGCCACGCTCAGCTGGTCGCCCTCGGCCGCCCAGTCGAAGTTGTCGCCGTGGATGGCGTAGGCGGGTTCGAGCTGGGCTCCTATGGCGTACTCGGCGGCGACGAAGGACCTGGCCGGGAGCAGCTGCCACTGCATCTCGGCGGCGAGGGTGAGGCGCGTGGTGCGGCGGGCCCGCTGGTAGTGGTCGGTGTCCCGCTCGGCCACGACGATCTCGTGGCCGAGGAGGTCCGCGACATGGGTGAGGTCGTCCGTGATCTGCGGGGTGGCCCGCGCGGACGGCAGCCGGACGGTGAGGATGCCGAGGCGTTCGCCCCGGACGGTGACCGGGAAGTGGTGGTCGGCCGCGTCGTCGGAGCCGGTGCGGCCCTGGTGCGGGCGCTGGCTGCCGAAGGCGCGGCCCTGCGGGCTGTTGTTCAGGGAGAGCGGCTGCCCGGGTCCGTCGCCGGCGTCGACCGGGTTGAGCACGGTCATTCCGTAATCCGCCAGCAGAAGCTGCACCGAGAGGGCTCCGTACGATTTCGCGAGGATCTCGCGCACCGTCTTCACCAGGGCATACGGCGGCGCCGCGCGGAGCGCTCGTTCGATATCCGTGGGGGCATTCACGCTGTTTCGCCCATTCTTCGGTGGCCAACGGGAGCGGAGCCAGGCTGACAGGAGCACGCTACGGGTGACAGAGTGGAAGAATGCCCCACCGCACCGGACTCCCTCACCGCCCTGAACAGGTGTCCGAGGACGTCTGTGCCGCGTCCGAACTTCTGGAGGTGTTGTGGGGGCGTGGCCAGGAGGCCGCCGCCCGGGGAGTTGTCTCCCCCTCCCAGCTTCGCGCGCTCCTCGTCATCGAGCAGCAGGAGGGGAGCAATCTGCGCTCGCTCGGGGAGGCGCTCGGCTCGCGGGCCCCGTCGGTGAGCCGGCTGTGCGACCGGATGGAGGCCATGGGCCTGGTCCAGCGCGATCCGAGCCCGACGAGCCGCCGGGAGGTCGAGCTCCGGCTGACCCTTCAGGGCCGGGAGCTGCTGGAGGAGTACCGGGCGATCCGCACGCGGGAGCTGACCGCAGTGCTGGAGCGGATGCAACCCTCCGAGGTCGCGGCTCTGGCCGTGGGGCTCGCCGCCTTCCGCTCGGCGGCATCGCAGCGGCTCACCGGTGAGCGGAGTACCGCCGCCCGGCTTCGCGACGATGTCGCGGACAGCGCCTAGCTTCATGCACGCCCCTGCTTCCGCGTTCCGAAGGCGCCGCTCGGACGGGCGCTCACGTTGATCGTTCGGTACAGATTGTTGCCCCACGAAGAATGTTGTCAAATGGCAACTGTTACTTTTATCGTTGAGCATTCCCGCCGCGAGCAGGGACGGAGCAGAATCGGACTGCCCGTCCGATCGCGGCGTTACCCCCGCCGCCCAGTGCAACACGAGGTGAACGTGCTTCCACCGCCCAGCGCCGGCAGAGCCATGCAGATCGTCCCACGGCATGAACGTGGGGCGTTGGTGCTCGCTGTAACCGGTGACCTCGACATCGACAACGTGGCGCCCCTCGGCACCGCGCTGGAGAACGCGTCGCGTGAGGGTGCCGGGCCGGTCGTCGTGGACCTCTCGGACGTGAGTTTCGCCGACTCCACGACGGTGAACGTGCTGCTGCAGGGACAGACGGCCCTCGGCCCACGGCTGCGGCTCGCCGCACCCTCCGTCTTCATGGAACGGCTGATTTCCGTTCTGGGCCTGGACAGCGCCGTCCCGGTCTTCCCGAGCGTCGCCGAGGCGATCGACCCGCCGCTTCCCGCGTAGCGAAGAGGCAAACACCGAGCGCCCTTCTCCCCGCCGACGGGGAGAAGGGCGCTCGGCCGTGCGGCCGCCCGGTCAGTCCAGGGCGGGCGGAGCGTCCTCGGGCGAGGTGCCCCACGCCGACGGCTCGTCGCCCACCGTGAAGGAGAGCGAGCGGGCCGAGCGGATGTCGTCCGTCGTCAGGTAGGTACGCGACTGCGTCGCGCCGTCGAGCCGGGCGGACTGGATGTAGCGGTCGGCGTCCGAGGTGCCGGGGGCCCTGACGGTCAGCGCGCCGCGCGGGTAGTAGCGGCGGTCGAGCTTGATGTCGACGCGTTCGAACGCGGGCGTGGACAGGCCCCAGGTGTCGGTGCCCGGCTGGACCGGGAAGACGCCGATGGACGAGAGCACCATCCAGGCGGACATCGTGCCGAGGTCGTCGTTGCCGGTCATGCCGGTCGGGCCGTTGGTGAAGAGCGTCAGGGCCGCGTGGACCACGTCGGTCGTCTTCCACGGCTGGCCGGTGGAGAGGTAGGTGTACGGGGCGATCAGGTCGGGCTCGTTCTGCGGGTTGTACTTGTCCGCGTTGTAGTACGCGTACGGGCCGTTCACCCACACCTCGCGGGCGGTCTTCGCCGGGTCGGCGAGGAGCTTGTCGTACGCGAAGAACGAGTCGAGCCGCTGGTTGGCGGCGTCCTTCCCGCCGATGAGGTCGACCATGCCGGGGATGTCCTGCGGGACCAGCCACTGGTACTGCCAGGACGTGCCCTCGTGGAAGCCCTCGCTCTCGGCCGGGTCGGCGGGACCGGTGAAGGCACCGGCGGCGTCGCGGGCGCGGAAGAAGCCGGTCGAGGGGTCGAAGATCTTCCGGTAGTTCTGCGCGCGGGCGTCGTAGCGGGCCGCGTCGGCCTTGTGGCCGAGGTCGCGGGCCATCTCGGCGAGCATGCCGTCGGAGAGGGCGTACTCCAGGGTCGCGGAGGCGCCGTGGTCGAAGTCCGAGTCACCGGGCTTCGCGTGCGGCCGGTCCTTGATGTACGGGGCGAAGCCGTCCTTCAGGTACTGGACGTTGGCCTCGCGGCCCACGGGCGCGGAGTCGGTGGGCGGCACCCCGTCCGCGTTCTTCTTCAGCGCGCGGTACGCCTCCTCCTCGTACCCCTTCAGCAGGCCCTGCTGGTAGGCGTTGGTGAGGAAGGGGGTGACCGGGTCGCCGGTCATGATGTTGGTCTCGACCGTGCCGTAGCCCCACTTGGGCAGCCAGCCGCTCTCCGCGTCGATACGCAGGACGGATATCGCCATGTCGCGGGATTCGCGCGGGGCGAGCAGGGAAAGCAGCTGGGCCTGGGTGCGGTAGGTGTCCCAGAGCGACCAGTTCTGGTAGTACGTGAAAGTCCCGTGCGCGTCGACGGCGCGGTGCTTCTTCTGGTCCCAGCCGGTGTAGCGGCCGTCCACGTCGCTGCCCACGTTGGGCGCGAGGAAGGACCGGTAGAGGGATGAGTAGAAGGTCCGGCGCAGTTCGTCGCTGCCGCCCTGGGCCTTCACGCCTTCGAGGCGGTCCTCCCAGGTGCGTTCGGCGGAGCGCAGGACGTGGTCGAAGCTGTGGCCGCCCTCGGCGCGGAGGTTGAGCGCGGCGCCCTTGGCGTCGACGTAGCTGAGGGCCGTGGTGGCCTCGACGGTGCGGTCCTTGGTGGTGTCGAACCGCAGCCAGGCACCGTTGCGGGCGTCGGTGGCCGTGGACTTCTTCGCACCGGTGACCGAGTCGCCGTTCCAGGTGCCGGAGGTGGTGAAGGGGCGGTCGAAGCGGGTGATCGTGTAGACCGTGTACGGCTTGGTGTCCTGGCAGAAGCCGCTGCCGGTGATGGCGGTCCGCACGGTGCGGTTGTCCAGGATCTCCACGTCGGACGAGAGCGTCCGGTGCAGCGACTGGCCCGCGTTGAGCAGGACGTTGGCCTTGTCGGTGGCCGGGAAGGTGTAGCGCTGCACGCCGGTGCGCTGCGTGGCGGTCAGCTCGGCCTCGATGCCGGTCTTGAGCCCGACCTGGTAGTAGCCGGGGCTCGCCTTCTCGTCGTCGTGGCTGAACTCCGCGGCGTACTTCGCGTAGTCGGTCTCCGTGACGTCGCCGGTGGTGGGCAGCGTCGGCAGGTCGCCGCCGAGGCCGCAGCCGACGCCGGAGAGGTGGACGGAGGAGAAGCCGCGGATGTGGTTCTCGCCGTAGTCGTAACCGGTGTTGTGCCCGGTGTCCGGCGAGAGCTGCACCATGCCGAAGGGCACGGAGGCGCCGGGGTAGGTGTTGCCCTCGTTCTGGGTGCCGATGAACGGGTTGACCAGATCGGTCAGCCGGCCGTCGCTCCGGGGGGCGGCCTCGGCCGTGGCCCCGGGGAGGAGGACACCGCCCAGGAGCGCGGCGGCGGCGAGTACGGCCGCCGGGCCGCGCAGTCCCGGCCGTGGGGTCCGATGCATGGTGAGACTCCTTAGGACAACGTTGTCAGAGCGCGATCATTCTTGGATTCCGCTGTGACCGCGTCAAGGGGTCGGACGGACACCATCCGTGTCGGTCCCGTGAAGGCCGCCCTCGGCAAGATCCTTCTGACGTCCGGCGCGCGGAGGACTACCGTCAGGAGGAGGACACCCGGACCACTGCCGTACTACCAAAGCAGTACGCCGGATCGCCGCCTCAGGGACGACGACGCGGCGGCTGGAAAAGGGGATCGTGGTGTACATGAGTTCCCTTGCGCTGTCCGTGCTCCTGTCACTGGTCTCCGCGGTCGCCTACGCGGCCGGGGCGATCGTCCAGGAGCGCGTGGCCACGGCCTCCGACGGCCGCTCGCTCGCGCCGCTGCGCAACCGCGTCTGGTGGGCGGCCGTCACGCTCAACGGGCTGGGCGCCGTCCTGCACGTCGTGGCGCTGGCGTACGGCCCGCTGAGCCTCGTCCAGCCGCTGGGGGCGCTCACGATCGTCTTCGCGCTGCCGATGGCCGCGCTGTTCGTACGCCGCAGGGCCGGGGCCACGGCCTGGCGCGGCGCGGTCATGGCGACGGTGGGTCTGGCCGGGCTGCTCGCGCTGACGGGCAGCTCCGACGCGCACAGCCTGGGGGCGCCGCAGCAGCTGATGCTGGCGATGGTGACCTTCGGCGCGGTGGCCGCGCTGATGCTGCTCTCGCGGGCGATGCGCCGGCCGGTGATGCGGAGTGTGGTGCTGGCCGGGGCAGCGGGTGTCGCGTTCGGCATCGCGTCGGTGTACACGAAGACCGTGGCCATGGAGTGGACGGCCGGTGCCGTGAAGTCCGGGCTGCTGCCGCTGCTGGTCATCGCGGCGCTGGCGGGCGCCGGTCTGCTGCTCTCCCAGGCCGCCTACCGGGGCGCGGGTCTGACGGCCCCGCTGGCGACGGTGACCGTGGTGAATCCGGTGGTGGCCGCGGCGGTGGGGATCACGCTGTTCGGCGAGCAGTTCCGGCACGGGGTCACGGGCACGGTGCTGGCCCTGGTGTGCGGGGCGGTCGCGGCAGGCGGGCTGATCATGCTGACCACGGAACGGATGACCGCGGAACGGCTGACCGCCGAGGGGCCGGAGCCGGAGGCCGCGGCCGCGGAGGACGCGGCGGAACCCGCGGATTTCGCCGCGCCCGCCGGGCCGCCGGCCTCGACGGGCACCCTGTCTCGCACGGTGGAGCCGGTTCCGGCCGCCGCGGCCGGTCCCGGAGCGGGTCCTCGGATGCCGCGCCCGGCGCTGCCCGTGCGGATGCCGCTGGACGGCCTGGCCGGGCGGGTGGAGTTCGGCCCTCCCCCGGGCGCCGCGCGCCGGGCCGCCGCCGGGGAGGCCGGTGACCGGGGCGTTCAGACCTTGACGCCGCCGGCCCGGAGGTAGGCCAGCGGGTCGATGTCGGAGCCGTACTCGGGGCCGGTACGGACCTCGAAGTGCAGGTGCGGCCCCGTGACGTTGCCGGTGGCGCCGGAGCGGGCGATCCGCTGGCCACCGCCGACGTGCTGACCGCCGCGCACGAGCAGCGACGACAGATGCGCGTACTGGCTGTACTTGCCGTCCCCGTGCCGGATGACGACCTGGTAGCCGTACGGGCCCGCCCAGCCCGCCGATACGACGGTGCCCGCCGCCATCGCCTTGACGGAGGTGCCGGTGGGGACGGGGAAGTCGACACCCGTGTGGTAGCCGCTGGACCAGGAACCGGCCTGGTGGTACGGGGTGCCGGTGCGGGCCACGACGGGGGCGGTGAGCCCGCTGTGCGTCTGGGTCTTGTGGGTCTGGGTCTTCCGGGTCTCGGTCTTGTGCGGCTGGGTCTTCTTCGGCTGCGGCTTCGGCTGCTGCTTCTGCTGCGGCTTGGGCGTCTGGACGGGCTTCGGCGCGGTCTTCGGCGCGGTCTTCGGCGCCGCCTTGGATGCCGTCCTCGGTTCGGCCTTCGTGGCCGTCTTCGGCGTGGCCTTCGTGGCCGTCCTGGGCGTTCCCGTCAGGGTCAGGCGCTGGCCGGGGAAGATGAGGTCCGGGTCGTCGCCGACGACCGCGCGGTTCGCCGCGTAGAGCCGCTGCCAGCCGCCCTGGAGGTGCTGGTCGTCCGCGATTCCGGAGAGCGAGTCGCCCGGCGTCACGGTGTACGACTCGCGCTTGCCCGGGACCGTGGTCGGCGTGGCCGGGGGTGTGGACTGCTTGGTCCGCACGGGGCGGGACGATAACGACGCGTTGTCCTGCTTCTTCGGCGTCGGGACGCTCGCCCTGCGCTCGCTCTGCGGGCTGACGTCGGGCGTGGCACCGCCCCGGGTCAGGCCCGCCTTTCCGGAGCAGACCGGCCAGGCGCCGGGGCCCTGGCCCTCCAGGACCTTCTCCGCGATGGCGATCTGCTGGTCCCTGGTGGCGAGGTCGGCGCGCGCCGCGTAGACCGTGCCGCCGTACGCCGCCCAGGTCGAGCGGGTGAACTGGAGGCCGCCGAAGTAGCCGTTGCCGCTGTTGATGTGCCAGTTGCCGGTGGACTCGCAGGCGGCGACCTTCTCCCAGACGTCCGTCGAAGCGGCGCCCGCCGAGGCGGCGGTGAGGAGCGGGAGGGCGAGGCCGGCGCCTCCTGCCGTGACGGTGAGCGAAGCCCGGTTGATGCGGCTCGGCTGGTATCTGCGGTGCCGTCCGTTCGCGGCCATGACTTGGCTCCCCCACTGGCTGTAGGACATGTCGCAAGCGGTCAACTTATGGGCAGACAGCGGGTGATGACAAGACCACGGTACGTTTCGGCCATCGTCGCGCCGCACGGGTGCGGGGCGGTCAGCGGAGGGCGAAGGTCAGCGGCCACCCGGTGCCCAGGGAGCGTTCCGACGCGCCGACGGCCTGACCGTTGACCCGCGACGTGATCGTGAGCAGACGGTCCTTCCCGTCGAGGTCCCCGGTTCCGGCGAACCTGAGCCGGACCTTCCGCTTGGAGTCCGCGGGCAGTTCCCCCAGCGGCAGGGTGAACGTCTCGGCGAGCAGGGTGCCGTCGTCCGGCGCGGAGACGTCCTGCCAGCGGCCGTCGTCGTACCACTGGGTGCGCAGGCGGGTGGTCACGGCATGGCGCCGCGAGCCGGAGCAGCCGACCCCTTCGAGCGGATTGTCCGGCCCCGCCTCACAGGCGCCGAATTCGGCCTGAACCTGGGCCTGCGGGTAGCCGCTGTGGGAGTGGTTGACGACGGTGTACGTCACCTCGGTCCAGCGCCCGTGTCCCAGCGCGGCGGGCTCGTCCACGGCGGCGTGGTCGAGCGACAGGGTGGCCGGGCGCACCGACGCGTGCCCGCGCGCGAGGGTCCTGGAACCGTCGGACAGGGTGACGTCCACCGGGAGTTCATCGCCCTCGACCCGGGGGCCGGCGTGCGGGGTGACGTCCAGGAAGCCGAGCAGGCCACCCTTCGGCATGCTCGTCCGGAACGTGCCGGTCCAGCCGCGCTTGTCCCGGTCGGCGGTGAGCGCGATGACCTTCCACCCCGCGTCGGACCTCTCCTCCAGCTCCGGAAGGGGATCGCCGGCCCGGGCGGCTCCGATGTGGACCCGTACGCGGACTCCGGGGCGGGTGGGCCCCTCGTTGTCGAGGTGCATCGCCAGGCCGAGGCGGGTGTCCCCCGGCGTGCCGATGGTCTCCAGCCGGACGCCCACGGGCGGCGAGGCGGACGGGCTCGGCTCCGGACCGGGACCGCTGCCGCCGCACCCGGCCAGAAGTACGACGAGGGCGAGGACGCCCGTGACGCGTATGGCTCTCATGTTTCCCCCCAGAACAAGGACCGGGGGCATCGTAAGCCCCGTCCCTGGGCCGGGAGCCCGAACAGGCCTGCCCCGGGCCCCCATTGACACGGTCGGCGGCGAGCGGGGACGCTGGGCGCGACTGCTGGGAGAGCGCTCTCCGATATCCGTGGGAGCGCGGTGCACGAAGGAGCATGGCCGCCATGACGGACGAAGAGACCGAACCGCTGCTCGACAAGCTGGACGCGGCACAGAAGGTTCGTCTGCTCACCGGCGCCAGCACCTGGCGCACGTATGCCGAACCGGCCGCCGGGCTGCGCGCGCTCACCCTCTCCGACGGCCCGGCCGGTGTCCGGGGCGAGACCTGGGACGAGCGCGAGACCTCACTCGTCCTCCCCTCCCCCACCGCGCTCGCCGCCTCCTGGGACGAGCGACTGCTGACGGACCTCGGTGCGCTGCTCGCCTCCGAGGCGAGGCGCAAGAGCGTCGATGTCCTCCTGGCCCCCACCCTCAACCTGCACCGTTCCCCGCTGGGCGGGCGGCACTTCGAGTGCTTCTCAGAGGACCCGCTGCTCACCGGCCGCACCGGCGTGGCGCTGATCCGGGGCATCCAGTCGGGCGGAGTGGCCGCCACCGCGAAGCACTTCGTCGGCAACGACGCCGAGACGGACCGGCTGACCGTCGACGTCCGGATCGATGAACGCACCCTGCGCGAGGTGTATCTCGCCCCGTTCGAGGAAGCCGTCGCGGCCGGGGTCTGGGCCGTGATGTCCGCGTACAACAAGGTCGACGGCGTCACCATGTCCGCCTCACCGCTCCTGGAGCACCCGCTCAAGGACGACTGGGGCTTCGACGGTCTCGTGGTCTCCGACTGGGGCGGCGTACGGACCCTCCTCGACGCCGCGCGCTCCGGACAGGACCTGGCGATGCCCGGCCCGGACAGCCCCTGGGCGGCCGGTCTCCTCGCGGCGCTCGAAGCGGGCCTGGTCCCCGCCGACGCCGTGGACGACAAGGTACGCAGGCTGCTGCGGCTGGCCCGCCGGGTGGACGCGCTCGGCCCGGACCGCCCGGCGCGCAGGCCCGCGACGGCTCCGGAGGCCGGGCGCGCCCTGCTGCGCCGTGCCGTGTCCGCCGGTGCGGTGCTGCTGCGCAACGAGGACGGGCTGCTGCCGCTCGACGCGTCGGCGCTGAAGTCCGTGGCCGTGATCGGGCCGCACGCCACCGCCGTACGCATCCAGGGCGGCGGCAGCGCGGAGGTGTTCCCCGCACACGTGGTGACTCCGCTGGCCGGGATCGAGCGGGAGCTCGACGGGGTGGCGGCGGTGACGTACCGGCCGGGTCTTCCCCCGTCCGGACGGCCCGAACCGCTCGGCCGCGACCGGGCCCGCGATCCGCGCGACGGCGAACCCGGGGTGCTCGTGCGGCTGCTCGACGCGGACGGGGCCGAACTCCACGCGGAGCACCGGCTGTCCGGGCGGATCGTGGAGCCTTCGGCGCCCGCGGGGGACGCGGCGTTCGTCGAGATCCGGGCGCTCTACCGGCCGGCCGAGGGCGGCACCTGGACCTGGGCGGTGGGCGGCTGGGGCGACATCTCGCTCTCCGTCGACGGGCACGAGGTGCTGTCCGGCACCTTCCCGCTGGACAGCGACGACCCGACCCGGGTGCACGTCGCCCCACCGCTCCGCACCGCCCGCGTGGAACTGACGGCGGGCCGCGAGGTGGAGGTCGTCGCGCTCCGCTCGCTCGCCCCGGGATCGGGGGTCGCGACGATCCTCGCCGCCGCCCCGCCCGCCGGTGACGCGGAGACCGCGCTCGCCGAAGCGGTCGCCGCCGCACGCGCCGCCGACGTGGCGGTGGTGGTCGTGGGCACGACGGAACAGAGCGAGTCCGAGGGCCACGACCGGGAGAACCTGGACCTGCCGGAGGGCCAGGACGCGCTGGTGCGGGCGGTGGTGCGGGCCAACCCGCGCACCGTCGTCGTGGTCAACGCGGGCGGCCCGATCGCCCTGCCCTGGCACACCCGGGTGCCCGCGCTGCTGCTCACCTGGTTCCCGGGCCAGGAGGCCGGGGACGGGCTGGCCGACGTGCTGTTCGGGCACGCCGAGCCCGGCGGCCGGCTGCCGACCACCTGGGCCGCCGCCCAGGCCGACGTACCGGTGCTCGGGACCGCGCCCGACGGCGACGGGCGGCTGCACTACGCGGAGGGCCCGCACATCGGCTACCGGGCCTGGCTGCGGTCGGGGGCCGCTCCGGCGTACTGGTTCGGCCACGGGCTCGGCTACACCGGCTGGGCGTACGAGGAGCTGACGGCCCCGGCGGAGGTGCCGGCCGGGGAGCCCTTCGACGTACGGGTGCGGGTGCGGAACACCGGGCGGCGGCGCGGCCGCGAGGTGGTGCAGGTGTACCTGGCGCGGAGCGGGTCCGCAGTGGAGCGGCCGGTGCGCAAGCTCATCGGTTACGCGGCGGTCGTGGCGGAGCCCGGGCAGAGCGCGGTCGCGGTGGTCCGGGTGGACGGGCGGGCGCTGGCGCACTGGTCGCCCGGGGGGCGCGGCTGGGAGACGGAGGCGGGTGCGTTCACGCTGCTCGGGGGCCGTTCGGCGGGCGATCTGCCGCTCACCGCGCTGATCGTGGCCGGGCCGGGTGCGGACTCGGCCGGGAAAGGATCCGGTAACGGTTCGGAGCACGATGGAGAGCGCTCTCCGCTGATGCTATAAATGCGCTCATGACGGATGATCTGCGACCGGCCGGAACACCCACCCTTGAGGACGTGGCGAGGGCGGCCGGTGTCTCCCGCGCCACCGTCTCCCGGGTGATCAACGGCGTACGGAATGTCGACCCGGTGATCCAGGAGGCGGTGCGCCGCGCGGTCGCCTCCACCGGCTACGCGCCCAACCGCGCGGCGCGCTCGCTCGTGACCCGGCGCACCGACGCCATCGCGCTGGTGGTGTCCGGCGCGGGCGTCGAGCCGGAGACGCAGACGGAGGAGGACGCGCCGGTGGACGAGGCGGACGGGGGCGAGGGGGCCTCGTTCACCGGGCAGGTCTTCGCCGACCCGTTCTTCGGGCGGGTGGTAACCGGAGTCGTCAACTATCTGCGGCCGCGCGGGATGCACCCGGTGCTGATGTTCGCCGAGACGTCGCGGGCGCGGGAGGACGTGGTGGCGTTCCTGCGCCAGGGCAGCGCGGACGGCGCGCTGGTCGTCTCGACGCACGCGGAGGACCCGCTGCCGGGCATGCTGACGGACGCGGGGCTGCCCGCCGTGCTGTACGCGCGCCCGGCGCGGGCGGCCCGGATCAGCTACGTCGACGTCGCCCATCAGGACGGCGCGCGGCTGGCCGCCGAGCATCTGCTGGCCCGGGGCTGCCGCCGGATCGCGACCATCACCGGCCCCCTCGACGTGCCCGCGGTGCAGGAGCGGCTGGCCGGCTTCCGGGACGCGATGACGCAGAACGGGCACCCCTACATCGCGATCGCCGAGGGGCGGTTCACCCAGGAGAGCGGCGAGACCGCGATGGAGCGGCTGCTCGTCGAACATCCGGACCTGGACGGGGTGTTCGCGGCCAACGACCTGATGGCCACGGGCGCCTGCCACGTCCTGCGTGAGCGCGGCAAGCGGGTCCCGGAGGACGTCGCGGTGATCGGCTTCGACGACAGCAGCGCGGCCCTGGCCTGCCGCCCGCCGCTGACCACGATCCGCCAGCCGGTGGAGGCGATGGCCGCCGAGATGGCCCGGCTGCTGATCGAGCGGCTGGGCAAGCCGGAGGGCGCAGCGACGTCCGTGATCTTCGAACCGTCGCTGGTGGTGCGGGACTCGGCGTAGGGCCTGCCCGGCCGGAGAGCCCCGCTCACCCCGTCCGGGGCCGTTCCCTGCTGCGTACGGCGTCCGCCGGGGTCCGGAGCGCCGCCGGTGACGTGGGGCCGGGCCGGGTCGCCGGTGCGGGGCGGCTGCCGCCGCGCGCCAGGAAGTCGGCCAGGGGCAGGGTCGCCGCGCCGACCGTGACCGCGTCCGGGCCGAGGCGGCCCATCTCGATGGTGGTCCGGGCCGCGGCGTGCTTCAGCGCGTACTCCTGGGCGTACCGCCGGATGTCGGGCAGCAGGTGCGGGCCGATGAGGAGGCCCGCCCAGCCGCCGAGCAGGATGCGCTCGGGCAGGAAGAGGTTGATCAGGTCGCCCAGCGCGGCGCCCAGGCACTCGGCGGTCTCGTCCAGGAGCGCGACCGCGACCGGGTCCGGCTCGACCCCGGGGGGCGGGTAGGCGGCGCCGAGGAGCGCGGCGAGCGCGGTCTCGTCGTCGGCGTCGGCGGGCAGCGGGCCGCCCGCCTCGTGCCAGCGCTCGCGCATCGCCTCGGCACCCGCGTAGGCCTCCAGGCAGCCGATCGAGCCGCAGCGGCACCTCCGGCCGCGCAGCTGCACGGTGCTGTGGCCCCACTCCAGGGCCTGGCTGCTGCGGTCCTCGTCCAGGAGTCCGCCGTGGTTGACGCAGGCGCCGACGCCGGAACCGATGAGCGCTATCGCGGAGGCCCCCGCGCCCCGCCCGCCGCCGAACCACATCTCGGCCTGGCCGAGCGTCTTGGCGCCGTTGTCGATGAAGAACGGGACCTCGGGCGGCACCCGCACGGCGTCCCGGAGCAGCCGCTCGAAGGGGACGGCGCTCCAGTCGATGGTCTGGCCGTGCACGACGGAGCCCACGTCGCCGACGGAGCCGTCAGGCGCGTGGCGCTCGATGATGCCGGGGACGCCGATCCCGATGCCGAGCAGCCGGTGCGGGTCGGCGCCGGCGTCCCGCAGCACGTCGGCGACGCCGCTGCGGACATGGCCGACGATGCGGTCCACGTCGTAGCCGTGCTGGGCGAGCAGCCGCTCGGTGCGGGCGAGTTCGGTCAGGGAGAGGTCGAAGAGCTCCACCCTGATCCGAGTCTCACCGATGTCGATGCCGATGAGGAGGCCGCCGCCGGGGGCGACGCGCAGCAGGGTGCGGGGGCGGCCGCCGTCGGAGTCCACGACCCCGGCCTCCTCCAGGAGGTTCTCCGCGGAGAGCTCCGCGACGACGTTGCTGATGGAACCCGAACTCAGCCCGGTCGCCGGACCGAGCTCCTGGCGGCTCAGCGGGCCGTCGAAATACAACCGTTGCAATACCCGCGACCGGTTGCCGCGTCGCAGGTCACGCACGGTCCGTCTGTTGCGCTCAGCCATGTGGCTCCTTCCCTGGCGGAAACATACCGCGACCCCGGGACTTGACGCGACCTTCTCTCACCTCTTAAATCACGTCATAAATTAAGTCCTGAAGGTCGTTCGGTTCTCGAACACAGCCTTCCTCCCCGGAAAGGGGCCATCCCGTATGCGCACCATCAGAGCCGCGGCAGCCGTCACCCTCGCGATCTCCATAGCCGCCGGTGTCACCGGCTGCGGAGGCGGTACGTCCTCGGGCGGCGGCAGCAACGATTCGCCGAAGACCCTCACGTACTGGGCCTCCAACCAGGGACCCAGCATCGAGGCCGACAAGAAGATCCTGACGCCCGAGCTGAAGAAGTTCGAGAAGCAGACCGGCATCAAGGTCAAGCTGGAGGTCGTGCCGTGGGCCGACCTGCTCAACCGGATCCTCGCCGCCACCACCTCCGGTCAGGGCCCGGACGTGCTGAACATCGGCAACACCTGGTCGGCCTCGCTCCAGGCCACCGGCGCGCTGCTCCCCTGGAGCAAGGAGAACTTCGACGCGATCGGCGGCCGTGACCGGTTCGTCGACTCGGCGGTCGCCTCGGCCGGTGCGGAGGGCCAGGACCCCGCCGCCGTCCCGCTGTACTCACTCGCGTACGCCCTCTACTACAACAAGAAGAGCTTCGCCGACGCCGGCATCGAGAAGCCCCCGGCCACCTGGGACGAGCTGGTCGCGGACGGCAAGAAGCTCTCCAAGGACGGCAAGTGGGGGCTGGGCGCCGAGGGCTCGAACCTCTCCAACAACATCCACCAGACGTTCGTCCTGGGCCAGCAGCACGGCGCCGACTTCTTCGACGCCGACGGCAAGCCGACCTTCACCTCGGACGGCGCGGTCGCGGCCGTGAAGCAGTACATCGACTTCATGGCCAAGGACAAGATCATCGCCCCGGGCAACGCGGAGTACGCCCAGAACCAGTCCCTGACGGACTTCGCCAAGGGCAAGACCGCGATGGTGCTGTGGCAGGCCGCCGCCTCGACCTTCGCCTCGCAGGGCATGAAGCCCGAGGACTGGGGCGCCGCCCCCGTCCCGGTCGCCTCCGGCACCCCCGGCCAGGGCAAGAACACCAACTCCATGGTCGCCGGCATCAACATGGCGGTGTTCAAGAACACCAAGAACATCGACGGCGCCAAGAAGTTCGTGAAGTTCATGACGAGCGACGACGAGCAGAAGCTGCTCAACAAGACCTACGGGTCGATCCCGCCGGTCAAGACCGCCCAGGCCGACGAGGCGTTCTCGGCGCCCGACCTCGCGGTCCTGCGCGACACGCTGGCCAAGAGCGCGGCCCCGCTGCCGCAGGTCCCCAACGAGTCGCAGTTCGAGACCGCCGTCGGCACCGCGGTCAAGGAGCTGTGGGCCGACGCGGCCGCCGGACGCCCCGTGACCACCGAATCCGTCAAGGCGCGCCTGGAAAAGGCCCAGCAGACGATGCAGCAGTAAGGCTCCCTTCATGACCGCCACCGTGACCACCGACAGCCTGACGGAAAAGTCGGACAGGGTGACGAGCCGGGGCAGCGGGGGTGCGCGCAGGAGACTGCCGCGCATCCCCGACCGGATCCGCCAGGGCGGACTGCCCTATCTCCTGCTCCTGCCGGCCGTCCTGCTCGAACTCCTCGTCCATGTGATTCCGATGATCATCGGAATCGTGATGAGCTTCCGCCAGTTCACGCAGTTCTACATCAACAACTGGGGCGGGGCGCCCTGGAGTGGCTTCGACAACTACAAGATCGCCGTCGACGTCAACGCCCCGATCGGCGAGGCACTGCTCCACTCGTTCTTCGTCACCTGCGTCTTCACGTTCTTCGCCGTCGGCCTGGCGTGGCTGTTCGGGGTCGCGGCGGCGATCATGCTGCAGGAGAACTTCCGCGGCAGGGGCTTCCTGCGGGCGATCTTCCTCGTCCCGTACGCCCTGCCGGTCTACGCGGCCGTGATCACCTGGGCCTTCATGTTCCAGCGGGACAACGGCCTGGTGAACCACGTGCTCCACGACCAGCTCGGGATCACCGACCAGCCGTCGTTCTGGCTGATCGGCGACAACAGCATCTACGCGCTGATCATCGTCTCGGTCTGGAAGGGCTGGCCCTTCGCCTTCCTGATCGTGATGGCCGGGCTCCAGAACATCCCGCGCGAGCTGTACGAGGCCGCCTCGATCGACGGCGCCGGCATCTGGCAGCAGATCCGCAAGATCACGCTGCCCTCGCTGCGCCCGGTCAACCAGGTCCTGGTGCTCGTCCTCTTCCTGTGGACGTTCAACGACTTCAACACGCCGTACGTGCTGTTCGGGAAGGCCGCCCCGGAGAACGCGGACCTGATCTCGATCCACATCTACCAGTCCTCGTTCGTCACCTGGAACTTCGGCACCGGCTCCGCGATGTCCGTGCTGCTGCTGCTGTTCCTGCTGGTCGTGACGGCCGTCTACCTGTTCATCACCTCACGCGGAAGGAAGGGTGCCGATGCCTAGCAGCCCTGCCCAGCCGTCCGTGCTGCCGGCGAAGACGACGGGGCGCTCCCGCCCCCGTTCCCCGATGGCCGCGCCGCAGTCCTTCCTCTGGACCCGCCGGATCATCCTGACGCTCCTGACCGGATTCGTCCTGCTGCCCGTCTATGTGATGATCAGCAGCTCGCTGAAGCCGCTCCAGGACGTGTCGGGGAAGTTCCACTGGATCCCGTCCGGGCTGACCATCAAGCCCTACATCGACATCTGGGACACCGTTCCGCTCGCCCGGTACTTCGTCAACTCACTGATCGTGGCGGGCGCGGCGACGGTCCTCTCCGTGATCATCGCGATCTTCTCCGCGTACGCGGTGAGCCGCTACAAGTTCCGCGGCAAGCGCGTCTTCACCGTGACGGTCCTCTCCACCCAGATGTTCCCGGGCATCCTCTTCCTGCTGCCGCTGTTCCTGATCTTCGTGAACATCGGCAACAGCACGGGCGTCGCCCTGTACGGCTCGCGCGGCGGTCTGATCCTCACGTATCTGACGTTCTCGCTGCCGTTCTCCATCTGGATGCTCATCGGCTACTTCGACTCGATCCCCCGGGATCTGGACGAGGCGGCGCTCGTCGACGGCTGCGGGCCGATCCGCGCCCTGTTCCAGGTCGTGGTTCCGGCCGCCGTGCCGGGCATCGTGG
Organism: Streptomyces sp. CB01249; assembly: GCF_001905735.1. GTDB lineage: Bacteria > Actinomycetota > Actinomycetes > Streptomycetales > Streptomycetaceae > Streptomyces. Next base: position 1,280,768 of record NZ_LISW01000001.1, on the reverse strand, counting down.
CCGTCGCGGTGTACGCGTTCATGACGGCCTGGGGCGAGGTCCTCTTCGCCTCCGTCATGACCAACGACGCCACCCGCACGCTGGCCGTCGGCCTCCAGGGTTACGCCACCCAGAACGACGTGTACTGGAACCAGGTCATGGCCGCCTCGCTCGTCGTCAGCGTGCCGATCGTCGCCGGCTTCCTGCTCCTCCAGCGCTACCTGGTGGCCGGCCTGACCGCGGGAGCCGTCAAGTGACCGCCCCGGAAAGGAAGTCCGTGAACGACCTCAGCGCCCTGCCGGCCGGTTTCACCTGGGGCGTCGCCACCGCCGCGTACCAGATCGAGGGAGCCGTGGCCGAGGACGGCCGCGCCCCCTCCATCTGGGACACCTTCTCGCACACCCCGGGCAAGGTGGCCAGCGGCGACACCGGCGACGTGGCCTGCGACCACTACCACCGGGTCCCGGAGGACATCGGCCTGATCAAGGAGGTGGGGGCGAACGCGTACCGCTTCTCGCTCGCCTGGCCGCGCATCGTGCCCGGCGGCGACGGACCGGTCAACGCGGCCGGCCTCGACTTCTACGACCGGCTGGTGGACGGGCTGCTGGAGGCCGGGATCACCCCGTTCGCCACGCTCTACCACTGGGACCTGCCGCAGGCGCTCCAGGACCGGGGCGGCTGGACCGTACGGGAGACCGCGGAGCACTTCGCCGCGTACACCTCGGTCGTCGTGGAACGCCTCGGGGACCGGGTCAAGGACTGGGCGACCCTCAACGAGCCCCTGTGCTCGGCGTGGATCGGCCACCTGGAGGGCACGATGGCACCGGGTCTCACCGACCTGACCGCCGCCGTCCGCGCCTCGTACCACCTGCACCTGGGCCACGGCCTCGCGGTGCGGGCGATCCGGAGCATCTCCCCCGACGCCCGGGTCGGCATCGTCAACAACCTCAGCCCCGTCGAGGCGGCCACCGACCGCGAGGCGGACCGGGCAGCGGCGGTGCGCGGTGACGGGCACATCAACCGCTGGTGGCTCGACCCGATCCTCGGACGCGGCTACCCGCAGGACATGGTGGACCTGTACGGAGTCGAACTCCCCGTCCAGGACGGCGACATGGAGATCATCTCCGCGCCGCTGGACTGGCTGGGCGTCAACTACTACTTCCGCCAGGTCGTCACCGCCGACCCGTCCGGCCCGGTCCCGCACGCCAAGCAGGTGTACCTGCCCGGGTCCCGCCACACCCACATGGACTGGGAGGTGCACGCCCAGGGCCTGGAGCAGCTGCTCCTGCGCCTCACCGAGGAGTACGGCGTCGAGCGCATCTACGTCACGGAGAACGGCTCGGCCTACCAGGACGTCGTGCTCCCCGACGGGTCCGTGCACGACCCCGAGCGCACGCAGTACCTGGAGGAACACCTCGCGGCCTGCGCCCGCGCCGTCCGCAAGGGCGCCCCGCTGGCCGGGTACTTCGCCTGGTCGCTCCTCGACAACTTCGAGTGGGCGTACGGCTACGACAAGCGGTTCGGCCTGGTCCACGTCGACTACGCGACCCAGCGCCGCACGGTCAAGACCAGCGGCCGCCGCTACGCCGAGCTGATCCGCGAAGCGACAACACCCCGTTCCCGCAAGGCCGCCTGACGCCCCACCAGGCATACCGGCAGCCCCCGGCCGCGACGGACCACCGCCGCCGCCGGGGGTTTCGCGCTGCGGGAAGCGGCGACCGGCGGACTCTCCCGGGGAGCGGCGTCGGTAGGGTGGCGCCATGCCGTATTCGCCGATGCCGCTCCAACTCGACACCGTCCGGCTGGCGTTGCGCCAGTGGACCGAGTCCGACATCGATGCCCATCGCGTGCTCGTCGCCGAACGGGGTGGTGGCATGCCGTCGGTCGAGGACAATCGGCGGATGATCGAGGATCAGCGGACCGCTTCGTCGCTGACAGGGATTGCTCTGCTGCCTGTGATCCGCCGGGATGGGGGTGACTTCATCGGATACTGCGGGCTCACCGTCGGCCGGGCTTCCATCGACGAACCGGAGATCGCCTTTGAGCTGTTCCGGCACGTGCACGGGCAGGGCTATGCCACCGAGGCGGCGTCCGCGGTGCTCGACGCGGCGATCGCGACGGGGCGGAGTCGGCTCTGGTCGACGGTGCGTCCCTGGAACGCGCCATCGTTCCGCGTCCTCGAAAAGCTGGGGTTCCAGCGCGACCACGTCTCGTCCGACGACCGCGGCGAGCTGGTGTGGCTCGCGCGTTCTCTGCCGTAGGGGATGATGGGCATGATCCGTGCCTTGGGTGACGGCACCTCGTTCCACGCACTGTTCGCCACGCATCCCCGCCTCACCGACCTGGTCCTGTCTCCCGACGGAACGCGGCTGATCGCGTCCGTGCAGACCATCAACGACCAGGAAAACAGGTACGTTTCGAGGCTGTGGGAGGTGGACCCCTCAGGGGAACGCGGGAGCCGTCTCGTGGCCCGGTCCGCGCAGGGCGACTTCGCTCCCGCCTTTGCCGCCGACGGCACACTTCTGTTTCTCTCCGGCCGCGAGAACGCCGGTTCCGCCGCCGCGAAGGGCGAGAGCGACAGCCAGGGCGTGGGGCTGTGGGCACTGCCGCACCGCGGCGAGCCCAGGCAGATCGCCCACCACCCGGGAGGCATATCCGCCTTCGCCGTCGCCGGGGACGCCCGCACGGTCGCCTACACCGCTGATCTGCCGCCCGGCGCGGTGGATTCCGAGGGATCCGCCGTACTTCTCCGTGAGCGCCGGAGCGCCTTGGTCGACGCGGTTCTGTACGACGCGGCCATGACGTCGGCCGTTGACGCGGGACTCGGCCCTGACGAACCCCACACCTTCGTCCTGCACGCCGACAGGGCTCCGGTGAACGCCGGCGGCCAGGGCCCGGCGGGCGCAGGAGACATGGCGCTCTCGCCGGACGGATCGCTGGTGGCCTACACGCGTGACGCGAGGGGCCTCGCTGCCGACATGAACGTCGTGGTGGTTGCCGACGCGGCCACCGGTGTCGAGCACCACGCGTTCTCGCGCACCGGTCAGCGGTACTACCACCCGACGTTCACGGCCGATGGTTCGGCGCTGGTCTGCCAGCGCCAGCGAGAGGAAACGTACGACACGGAGTGGCGAGTCACGCTGGTCGCGTTCGATCTGGCCTCGGGTGAAGAGACCGATCTCCTGCCGGAGTTCGACAACTGGCCGTGGCCGGGACGGGCGGTCCTCTCCCCGGTCCGTGGGGATGCAACGCTGTGGTTCACCGGTGACGAGCAGGGCCACTGCCCGGTCTTCCGCCGTGAGGCGGACGGCACGATCACCCGTCTGACGGCCTCCGGCGCGTACGCCTCGCTCTGTGTGTCGCCCGATGGGGCCACCCTCTACGCGCTGCGCAGCACGATCGACGGCCCGCCTCGCGTGGTCCGGCTGGACGCCGTCACAGCCGGTCAAGAACCCGTCTTCCTCAGGGCGCCCGGCAGCCTCGACCGGCTTCCCGGCACGCTCACCGAGGTGCGCGTCGAGGCGGACGACGGTTTCCCGTTGCACGCCTGGCTCGCGCTGCCCGAGGATGCTTCGGCCGAGCGCCCGGCGCCGCTGATCATCGCCCCGCACGGCGGACCGCAGACGTCCTGGAGCGCCTGGACGTGGTTGTGGAACCCATGGCCGTTCGCGGCCCGCGGTTACGCGGTGCTGCTGCCGGATCCGGCGCTGTCCACGGGCTACGGGCAACACATGCAGGAACGAGGCCGGGGCCAGTACGGCGGTCAGCCCTACCGTGACCTCATCGCGCTGACGGACGCGGCACTGGCACGCGACGACCTCGACGCGACCAGGACCGGCCTCGCCGGCTGGTCCTTCGGCGGCTACCTGGCCAACCGGGCCGCGACCCTGACCGACCGCTTCCGGGCCATCGTCACCCACGCCGGGATGTGGAACCTTGAGGCGTTCCAGAGCGGCACCGACATGCACGCGTACTTCCGGAAGATCTTCGGCGACCCACGGACGCGGCGCGAACGGTACGAAGCCAACTCGCCGCACTTCCATGCGTCCGAGCTGACGACGCCGATGCTGATCGCGCACGGTGGCAAGGACCACCGCGTCCCGATGGGCCAGGCGCTGAGCCTGCACAGCGACCTGCAACGACTCGGGACGCCCGCCGGCTTCCTGCACTTCCCGGACGAGGGCCACAGGATCGAGGCACCGAACCACATCCGCCTCATGTACGAGACGGTGCTGAACTTCTTCGACCACCACGTCCTCGGGCGGGAGGCCGGGACCCAGGCTGTCGGTGATGCCGGACGCCCCTGTGCGACCCGGCACTGAGATCGTCAGTCGCTCAGTGCCAGCCTGATTCCGAAGACGCCGATGACGGTACCGGTGACCCGGTCGAGCAGCCGGCGTGCCCGGGGCTTGCGGAGCCACCCACGCAGGGCGCGGGCGAAACCGATGAGGACGGCGGACCAGAGCAGACCGATCGAGATGTGCACCGTGGTGAGCAGGAGGCAATCAGCGGCCTTGCACTGCCCCGGTCGCGCGCGCCCAGTTCGACAGCAGGAAGTGCAGCCCCTCCACCGCACGCTCCCATGACTTCTGCACGGGCCGCGGCGCCTCGAAGCCGCCGTCGCCCTCCAGGGCGGTGAAGCCGTGGAAGGTGCTGCGCAGCAGGCGTACCGCGTCCGTGAGGTCGGGTTCGGTCAGGCCGTACGCGCGGAGCATCGCGGAGGTGGTGCGGAGGGTGCGGTGGTACGCGGGGGCCTCGGCGACGATCTCGGGGTTGACGCGGTACTGCGTGGCCGCGTACCGGCCGGGGTGCTCCAGCGCGAAGGTGCGGTAGGCGTCGGCAAAGGCGACCAGCGCGTCCTTCCCGGCCCGGCCGGCCACCGCCGCCTCGATGCGGTCGATGAACTCCTCGGCGGCCAGCAGCGCGACGCGTGTGCGCAGGTCGCCCAGGCTCTTGACGTGGGAGTAGAGGCTCGCGTCCTTGACGCCGAAGCCCCGGGCCAGTGCGGAGATGGTGACCTTGTCGAAGCCGGCCGTGTCCGCCAGATCGGCCGCAGCCGCCACGACCCGTTCGGTCGTGAGCCCCGCGCGCACCATGTCCACCCCTGCCGACGTGTTTCCTAGACCCCTTAGCTTTGCGCTCCGCCGAATATACACAGAAGCCCGCGGTGGTCACGGATGGCCGTGACCGCCGCGGGCTTCCGTACCGCGCCGACAGCGGGGAGTGGGTCGACACGGTGGCCGGGATCGCCCGGGAGAGCGCTCTCCCAAAGCGCTCACAGTGTCTCGCCGCTATCGACGGAGTGTCAAGGTTCGGCCCGTGGACACACGGATGCGGGGCCCCGGCCGCGCCGGGGCCCCGCATCTCACGGATCAGCTGGTGGGGAAGTTGTCCGGGGTGCTGATCCGGGACTTGAGCAGCGCGCCCGACTCGGTGAGGACACCGCTGCTGCTGTAGTCGCCGCCGTCGCAGGTGCCGGGCTTGAAGGCGGCACTGCTCTCATTGGCGTCCGAGTAGGTCCAGTTCGCGTAGCTGATCTTCAGCTGGTCGAGCAGATCCAGCCAGGCGGTCGTGCTCGCCTGGTCCAGCGCGCCGCCGCCGGTGGCGCTCACCGTGCCGAACTCCGTCACGAAGAGCGGGAGTTGCGAGGCGGCACGGCTCACCGTCGCGCGATAGTTGTCCTTGTGGCTGGCGGCGTAGAAGTGGAACGCGTACATGATGTTGGTGGCGTTGACGGGGCTGTTGACGACCTCGCTCTCGTTGGAGCCGTCCGAGACACCGAGCGACGACCAGCCGCGCGTGCCGACGATGACGACCGCGTCCGGGTCGGCGGCCCGGATGACCGGGATGACCTGCTCGGCGTAGTTCTTGATGCCCGCCCAGCTCACGCCGTTGGGCTCGTTGGCGATCTCGTAGATGACGTTCTTCTTCGAGGCGTTACGGGCGGCGACGGACGCGAAGAAGGTCTTGGCGCGCTCCAGGTTGTAGTTCGGGTCGCCCGGCGTGAGGGTGTGGAAGTCGATCAGGGCGTACATGCCACGGGCCTCGGCCATGTCGACCAGGCTGTTGACCTTGTTGGTGAAGCCCGCCGGGTCTGTCTCGTAGCCGTCCTCCTGCACGTACATGGCGGTGCGCAGCAGGTCCGCCTTCCAGTCGTTCGCCAGCGCGTCCAGCGACGCGTTGTTGTAGCACTGGCTGAACCACTGGAGGCCGTGCGTGCTCATGCCGCGTAGCTGGATCGGGCGGTTGTACTGGTTGCACAGGTTCGTGCCGCACACGTGGAGCTGGCCGTTGGTCTCCACCGGGGTGCCGCCCCCCGTGGCCGGTGGCGGATCGTCGTCGTCGCCCCCGCCGCCGACGGTCCCCGTGCAGGCGACGCCGTTGAGCGTGAAGCCCGTGGGCGCCGGGTTGGCGCCCGAGAAGGAGCCGACGAAGCCCAGGTCCGCCGTGCCGCCGGTGGCCAGGGAGCCGTTCCAGTCGACGCCGGCCGCGGTGACCGCGGAGCCGGACTGCGACCAGGTGGCGTTCCAGCCCTGGACCACCTTCTGGCCCGAGTCGGGCAGGGTGAACTTGAGCTGCCATCCGCTGACAGCGTCACCCAGGTTGGTGACCTTCACCCCGCCCTGGAAGCCGCCCTCCCACTGACTGGTGACCGTGTACTCCACCTTGCAGCCGGTGGCGGCCGCCGCGGGAGGGCCGGCCAGGACCGTCAGGCCCGTGGCCGTGGCACCGGCCGCCAGTAGAGCCAAGAAGCGTTTCACAGCATTTCTCCTCGTTCGTAGGGGGACCAACTGAGGAACAACTGGATGGGAGCGCTCCCAGAACCCATCGGCCCTGGACCGTACACGCCGCGGGTCTCCGCGCATAGCCATTCGACGCTGTCATGCACAAATTAATTTGGGAGCGCTCCCAGACGAACGGCCCGATCACGCCGTCAATTGATCCGACTCCACCGGCCGTTCACCCTCCTGGCCGTAGGATCGGTGCCTCTTGGGGGTGGTCCATGCTGAACAGGGGTTCCGGCACGCCGACGCTGGAAGAGGTGGCGGCGCTCGCCGGGGTGGGCCGGGGCACCGTCTCCCGAGTGATCAACAACGCGGCGGGCGTCCGGGAGTCCACCCGCCGCGCCGTGCAGCGCGCCATCGACGAACTGGGTTACGTGCCCAACCTGGCCGCCCGCTCGCTGGCCGGACAACGCGCGGGCGCCGTCGCCCTGGTGATGACCAAGACGGACTGGCGGCTGTTCGGGGAGCCGTTCTTCTCGGAGATCGTGCGCGCGGTCGGGGACGCCCTGGACGAGCAGGGCGTGCAACTGCTGCTCACCCTCGTCCGCACGGACAGCGAACGGCAACGGCTCCTGGAGTACGTGCGCGGCGGCCGGGTCGACGGGGTGCTGCTCATGTCGGTGAGCGCCGAGGACCGGCTGCCCGACATGCTCGCGGACGCCGGGGTGCCCACCGTGCTCCTCGGCCGCCGCTCGGGCGACGAACGGGTCACCTATGTGGACGCCGACAACGTTGGCGGGGCGCGGGACGCGGTCGGCCATCTGGTGCGCGGCGGGCGCAGGACCATCGCCGCGATCGCCGGTCCGCCCGAGATGTACGTCGCCCAGTGCCGGCTGCGCGGCTACCGGGAGGCCCTGCGCGAGGCGGGCTGCGCCGAGCCGCCGTCCCTGGTGGCCCAGGGCGACTTCACCGAGGCCAGCGGGCGGCGCGCGATGGCCCGCCTGATCGAGCGGCACCCGGAGGTCGACGCGGTGTTCGCCGCGTCGGACAGCATGGCGGCCGGGGCGCTGGCCGCGCTGCGCGCGGCGGGGCGGCGGGTGCCGGAGGACGTGGCGGTGGTCGGCTTCGACGACTTCGAGCTCGCCGAGCAGACCGACCCGCCGCTCACGACGGTCCAGCAGCCGATGGAGGAGATCGGCCGGGCGATGGTGCGGCTGCTGCTGGAGGAGATGAGCCGGCCGAAGGTCGCGTGGCACCACGTGATTCTTCGTACGCGACTGATGGTGCGTCAATCCGGTTGATCCACTGGGTCGTTGACGGCCGAAGGTGGATGCGCGCGCCAATCGCGGCCCGTTTCAGTCGATGCCGTTCGCAGGGTTGTCAGGGACACGACTACTGCCTTACAGTCCCCTACCAACGAAAGCATGGGAGCGCTCCCACATCTCGCACCCGCGTATTCCCTTCGCACCCGCACCCGCACCCGCACCCGCACCCGCACCCGCACCCGCAGAAGGAGACACCATGGCACGACGCAGAACACAACTCGCCTCCCTGGCGGCGGTGCTGGCGACACTGCTCGGCGGTATCGCCTTCACCCTGCTGGGCCAGGGCAGCGCGCAGGCCCACGGTGTCACCATGTCACCGGGCTCACGCACCTACCTCTGCTGGCTGGACGCCAAGACGAGCACCGGCTCGCTGGACCCGACCAACCCCGCGTGCAAGGCCGCGCTCGCGGAGAGCGGCGCGAGTTCCCTGTACAACTGGTTCGCCGTGCTGGACTCCAACGCGGGCGGCCGGGGCGCGGGTTACGTCCCGGACGGCACGCTGTGCAGCGCCGGTGACCGTTCTCCGTACAACTTCACCGGCTACAACGCGGCGCGCGGCGACTGGCCGCGTACGCACCTCACCTCGGGCGCCAAGATCGAGGTGGACCACAGCAACTGGGCCGCTCACCCGGGCGAGTTCAGGGTGTACATGTCCAAGCCCGGGTACTCCCCCACGACCGAGCTGGGCTGGGACGACCTCGACCTGATCCAGACGGTCTCCAACCCGCCCCAGGTGGGTTCGCCGGGCACCGACGGCGGTCACTACTACTGGGACCTGACCCTGCCCTCGGGCCGCTCGGGTGACGCGGTCATGTTCATCCAGTGGGTGCGCTCGGACAGCCAGGAGAACTTCTTCTCCTGCTCCGACATCGTCTTCGACGGCGGAAACGGCGAGGTCACCGGCATCCGAGGCTCGGGCAGCACCCCCGACCCGGACCCCACCGACCCGACCCCGGACCCGACGGACCCCACGGACCCGACCGACCCGCACACCGGGTGCATGGCGGTCTACAACGTGACCAACTCCTGGAGCGGCGGCTTCCAGGGCTCCGTCGAGGTCATGAACCACAACACGACGGCGCTCGACGGCTGGGCCGTGCAGTGGAAGCCCGGCACCGGCACCACGGTCAGCAGCGTGTGGAGCGGGGTGCTGAGCACCGGGTCCGACGGCACGCTGACGGTGAAGAACGCCGACTACAACCGGTCGATCCCGCCGGACGGCAGCGTCACGTTCGGCTTCACGGCCACCTCGACGGGCAATGACTTCCCCGTCGGCTCGATCGGCTGCGTCAGCCCGTAACCCCTGACGCGGACGGCGGCGGTTCCCGGACGACCAGGGAGCCGCCGCCTTCTTGCCGCGGCCTTGACCCGTGACCGCCCCGCCTCCTGCCGCCGGGCCCCGAATCGGCGGGTACGGTGGACTCTGTCCGATCATGTTCCGCCGGACGGGTACGGAGGCTGCGTGGCACTCGACATCAACGAACCGTTCGGTCAGAACTGGACGCACGCGGCGCAGTTCGGCATCGCGTTCGTCCTGTCGTGCGCGATCGGGATCGAGCGTGAGATCCGCCAGAAGGCGGCCGGGCTGCGCACCTACACGATCGTCGGGCTCGGGGCCGCGCTCTTCACTCTGGTCAGCAAATTCGGCTTCTCCGACGTCGTGGTGACCGGTCAGGTGGAGCTGGACCCCTCGCGGGTCGCGGCCCAGATCGTGTCCGGGCTCGGCTTCATCGGCGGCGGCGTCATCTTCGTCCACCGCGGATCGGTGCGGGGCCTCACCACGGCGGCCTCCATCTGGCTCACCGCCGCCGTGGGCTGCGCGGCCGGCGCCGGGCTGCCCGTGCTCGCGACGCTGGCCACGCTCGCGTACTTCCTGGTGTCGTACGGGGTACGCCCCCTCGCCCACCGGCTCCCCACCCTGCGCAACGCGTCGATCGGCTACCGCATCACGTACACCGAGGGCGTCGGGGCTCTGCGCGAGCTGGTCAACCACTGCACGGAAACCGGGTTCGCGGTGTCCGAGCTGACCACGCTCTCCGGGTCCGGCAGATACCGGCGGCGGCGCGCGCAGCCGGACGCCGAGGGGACCGTGGAGATCGCGCTGAGCGTGCAGGGGCGGGGCGACCCCGACGCGCTGACGGCACGGCTCGCGGGCACGGCCGGGGTCCTGGCGTGCAGCCGGAACGACCTCAACGACGAGTGAGCCCCCATCCCGAGCAGCGGGCTCCTCGTATGCTCGGCTGCCATGACGAGCCGTGCCGCCCTCCCGCCGGAGCCGTCCGTCGCGCTGCGCGAGGTCCTCGCCTTCGACGACGGGGGAAGCCTGCGACTGCTGCTCGCCCCGTCCGGCCGTGACGTCGGGGTGCGCGGGGTGGCCGTGGGCGACGAGGGCCCGGCCCGGTCGCTGGATGGCTGCCTGGTCCTGGTCACCGGGGCGCCCGCCTCGTCCCCTGAAGCCGCCGCCCCGGTCCGCGAGGCCGCGCGCCGGGGCGCGTCCGGCGTGGTGCTGCGCGCCGTGGAGGGGGTGGCCGTCGCGCCGCAGGTGCTCGCCGCCGCCGAGGAGGCGGGGGTGGCCCTGCTCACCCGCGCGGAGTGGGCCGACTGGACGGACGCCGCCGCGCTGCTGCGTTCCGCGCTGGCCTGCGCCCGGGCGGGCGCGGACGACGGGGCCACCGGCCGACTGGCACCCGGGGGGCCGGAGAGCCTGAGCGCGCTCGCGGCGGCCGTCGCCGAGTACACCGGCGGATCGATCACCATCGAGGACACCCGCCTGCGGGTGCTGGCCCACTCCGCCACCGGCCCCGACGCCGATGTGCTGCGCCGGTCCACCATCCTGGGCGGCCGGGTCCCGGAGTGGCGGGTCGCGGAGCTGCGGCGCAGCGGGCTGCTGCGGACGCTGTGGACGTCCCGGGACGTGATCCACCGCGCGGCCGACGCCGAGGGACCGGAGCGCCTGATCATCGCGGTCCGCAGCGGTCCTGAGGTCCTGGGCTCGATCTGGGTGGCAGGCGACGGACGGCCGCTGCGCCCGGACGCGCCGGACGCGCTGCGCCGGGCCGCCGAGGTCGCCGCTCCCCTGCTGGTGCGGCACCGGCTGCGCGAGAGCGGCGCCGCCCGCCGCAGCGAACTCGCCCTGCGCGGACTGCTGTACGGGGACGGCGACGCCCGGACGCACGCCTGGTCGCTCGGCCTCTCACCCGACGCCGCCTGCGCGGTCGTGGTCGCCGAGCCGCTGGCCGCCGCGCCCGCCCCGGGCGACCGTACCCTCGACGTGGCCGCGCTCCAGGCGGCGACGTACCGCCCGTCCGTACGCGTGCTGCGCGACGGCGACCGGTTGCTGGTGCTGCTGCCCGTGGACGCCGGGCCGGACCGGGGTGCTGCGGCGCTGGCCCGGGAGCTGGCGGGCCAGGCGCAGGACGCCGGGGTGCTGGCGGGGGCCGGTCCGGTGGCGGCGGGGGCGGCCGGGGTGCGGGAGTCGTGCGAGGAGGCCCTGCTCGTCGTACGGGTGCTGCGCGAGCGGGCGGCGGCGGGGGACGCCCGACGGTCGGCGGACGCGGCGGTTGTGGGCCCCTCGCTGGACGTCGCCCGGGTCCTGGACGCCGCGCGGCCGGTCTGGGAGGCGGGGCGGGGGCCGGTGCACGAACTGGTCCGGACGGATCTGGCGGCCGGGGGCGAGCTGGTCCGGTCGCTGACGGCCTATCTCGACGCGTCGGGCGACGTGGCGCGGGCCGCGGAGCGCCTAGTCGTCCATCCGAACACGCTGCGCTACCGGCTGCGGCGCGCCCGGGAGCGGTTCGGGGTGGATCTGGACGACCCCGACACCCGGCTGCTGGTCACGCTCGCCGTCCGGCTCAGCGGGTAGGTTGCGGTCTGTCCGTACGGCTGCGGCTTCTCACGCCCTGCGCTGTTGGCCGACCGGACAAGGAAGCGCACCATTCTTGGCCGCCCGGACAGAGACCTGGGGGCACTCATCGCCGACTCTGGCTCCATGAGCCCTTCTTCGCCCTCCTCCGCCCTCTCCCCCTCGATCCCGGCGGGCTCCGCGCGTGTCGCGGCGGTCGTCCGCCACGCCGTGGCCGCCGGTCTGCTCGGCGAGGCGAGCCCGGTCGCCGGTTTCATCGACACGGACGGCGTGCGCGCCTCGGTCGCCGCTCTGCACGAGGCGTTCCCCGGGGTGCCCGCCGTGCTGCACACCTTCGCCGCGAAGGCGTCCTCGCTGGTCCCCGTGTTGCGGCTGCTCGCCCGGTGCGGGATGGGCTGCGAGGTCGCGAGCCCGGGTGAGCTGCGGCTGGCGCTGGACGCCGGGTTCGCGCCGTCCCGGATCGTGCTGGACTCCCCCGCCAAGACCCGGGACGAGATCCGGCGCGCCCTGGCCGTGGGCGTGGCGATCAACGCGGACAACCTGGACGAGGTGGCCCGGATCGCCTCGCTGCGCCCGGCTGACGCGGTGTCCGCCATCGGCCTCCGGGTCAACCCGCAGGTCGGCGGCGGCTCGATCGGCGCGATGAGCACGGCCACGGCGACCTCGAAGTTCGGCGTGGCGCTGCGCGACCCCGGCGCGCGCGAGCAGGTCGTGAAGGCGTTCGCCGCGCACCCGTGGCTGACCCGGCTGCACGCCCATGTCGGTTCGCAGGGCTGCTCGTTGGAGCTGATCGCGGCCGGGATCGCCGAGACGTACCGGCTGGCCGAGGAGATCAACGAGACGCTGGGCCGCCGCCAGGTCACCGGGCTCGACATCGGCGGCGGCCTGCCGGTCAACTTCGCCGACGACGAGGTGCGCCCCACCTTCGCGGCGTACGCGGCGGCGCTGCGGGCGGCGGTGCCGGGGCTCTTCGACGGGCGGTACGAGCTGGTCACCGAGTTCGGGCGGTCCCTGCTCGCGAAGAACGGCTTCATCGGCGCGCTGGTCGAGTACACGAAGGACGCGGGCGGCCGCCGCATCGCGCTGACCCACGCGGGGGCGCAGACCGCCACCCGTACCGTCTTCATGCCGGACGCCTGGCCCCTGCGGGTCGGCACCTTCGACGCCGAAGGACGCCCCAAGGACGGGCCCATGGTGGTCCAGGACATCGCGGGGCCGTGCTGTTTCGCCGGGGACGTCGTCGCGCACGCCCGGGAGCTGCCCGAGCTGCGGTCGGGCGACTTCGTGGTGCTGTACGACACGGGGGCGTACTACTTCTCCACCCCGTGGTCGTACAACAGCCTGCCGCGCCCGGCGGTGTACGGATTCGACCTCGCCGGCACGAGCGGCCGCGAGGATCCGGTGGTGCGGTTCGCTCCGGTCCGCGACGCCCAGTCGCTGGACTCGGTCTCCGCCGAGAGCGGCCTGGCGCACGCCGACGCGCTGCTGAATCTGCGGAACTGAGCGGGCGGGTGTGCGCGCCGCGGTGGCCTGGCAGATTTTAGTAGCCATGGACATAGTAGCCATGTACGTTATTCGTCATGAGCAACGCGATCGAGGGCGCGACCCCGGGGTTCCTGGTCTGGCGCCTGTCCATGAAGTGGCGGGTGGCCATCGACCGGGCGCTGACACCACTCGGCCTGACACACGCGCAGTACTCGCTGGTCGCATCCCTGCAGGGCATGGAGCACGCGGGGCTGCGGCCGAGTCAGCGGGCGCTGGCGGACCACACCGGACTCGAAGCGCTCTACGTCTCGAAGCTGGCCCGCGCCCTGGAGGCGGCGGGCCTGGTCGAACGGACCACCGACCCCGCGGACAGCAGGGCCGTCCGGCTCTCGCTGACCGAGGAGGGCCGCGCGACGACGGAGCGCGCGGTCGCGGTGGTGCGGGAGCTCGTCAACGGGCTGCTCGCACCCCTCGGCGGTCTCGGCGGCCAGGGCACCGAGGCGTTCACCGAGGCACTGACGGCCCTGCTCGACGTGCCGGTCCCCCCAGTCACCGCTTCCCGCGAGGAGTCATCATGACCACCCCACCCACCGTGAACGGCCAGGTCATCGGCATGGCCCACTACGCCACCCGCGCGCTCGCCGAACGGCTGCTGCCCCGGGGCACCACCTTCCACCAGGCCCTGGCGCTCGGCGCCGCCGAGGCCGCGGGCGGCACGGTCGGGCGCCATGCGCTGGTCGAGCGCCTCACCGGCGCCGTGAAGCTCGGCGTCCCGGCGGCAGAGGCCACTGTCGCCGAGTTGACGTCCGCCGGTCTGGTGGAGGAGCGGCCCGGTGACCTGCTCGCGCTCACCCCTGCGGGCGACGCGCTGATCCAGTCGTACAAGGCGGGCGTGGCCGACCTCGCGGCCCGGCTCTACGGGGACCTCCCGGCCGGGGACCTGGCCGCGGCGGGCCGGGTGCTGACCGAGGTCACCGCCCGGGCCGACGCGATGCTGGCCGCGGGCTGAGGGCCTGCCGCGCTACTGGGCCGCCGGTCCGTCCGGTCAGACCGGTGACGGCTCGGGCTCGGGCGGCGGCACCGGGTCGGGGTTCGGCGACGGCGGCTGCGGGATCGGATCGGGCGCGGGCCCCGGCGGAGTGGGCGTCGGGCCCGGCGGCGTGGGCACGGGCGGGGTCGGCGCGGGCGGCGTCGGCTCCGGCAGCGGACCCGGGGTCGGCGCCGGAGGGACGGGGTCGGGGAACGGATGAGTCATCTCGGGCCTCCGAACGATCGGGGGTGGACCTCTTCCACCGTCTCCCGGAGCGGCTGCCCGCGCCCGGCGAGGCCATACGTCCGAACGCGGAAGAGTGCCGCGTACGGATGACACGGGCGCCCCCGCCCGGTCACCGCCCCGCGGCCGCCACGGCGGCCGCCAGGCCGGGGCGGGGGCTGGACAGGACCGGGATCGCGGTGGTCGTACGCTCGGCCGCGCCGGCCATGGAGCCCTGGGCGAGCACGATGACGTCCGCGTCGCGCACCTCGTCGGCCGAGGCCGCCACCAGGTCGAGGAAGCCGTCGTTGTCCCCCGCCGTGAAGCGGTCCCAGGCGCCTTCCACCAGCACGGTACGCACGTCCGCCCCCGGCAGCCCGGCACCGGCCGCCTCCTCCGTGAGCAGCGCGCGGGTCGGCTCCAGGGTGGAGGTGAGGGCGGCGAGGACGGTGACCCGGCCGGCCCGGACGGCCGCCGCCGCCATGGGCCGGTCGACACGCAGGACCGGGACGCCGACCGCGACCCCCGCGGCCTCCGCCACGGCCCCGATGGTCGAGCAGGTGCAGAGCACGGCGTCCGCGCCTTCGGCCACCAGGTCCGCGACGACCGCCTCCACCTCGTCGGCCACCGCCTCGGGCCCCAGCGCGGCCGCCGTGGTCAGCAGCTCCTCCCGTACGACGTGGCGCAGGGCGGTTCCCGGGTGGTCGGCGTCGCGCAGGGCGTCGAAGACCGGGACGTGGACGGGTGAGGTGTGCAGCAGCGCGAGCGTCATGGCCGGGCCGCTCCTTCCGGTTCAGTACAGCTCGGGGTGCGAGGCCAGCTGCGTCTTCGCGCGCTCGACCAGCCCTTCGGGCGCCTCGGGGGCCTCGTCGGGATGGCGCGAGGCCCACTTGGCGGCGTACGGGCACAGCGGCACGACCGGGACGCCCTCGCGCCCCGCCATGGCGTAGAACTCCCTGACCAGGGAGCCGCCGATGCCCTTGCCCTCGTGCCCGGACCCGACGACCGTGTGGACGGCGACGAGCCCGGCGGGCTCACCGTCCATCACGAAGTACGCGATCACGCCGACGGCCTCGCCGTCCTCGTACGCGGACAGCTTGCCGGCCGCCCGGTCGTCACGGATCCCGGGCCCGGTCTGCTCTGCCATGGCGCTGTGCCCCTCGTTCGGAGAGCCGCCTCAGCGCGCCGCGGGCACCGCGTGCGGGCTGCGCTCGGTGTCACTGCCCGGCACGGGCGCGGAGGCGTCGGCACCGAGTGCGACGATGCGGTTGTCCGCGTCGACGTGCACGATACGCGGGACCAGGGCACGCGCCTCGGCATCCTCGACCTGGGCGTAGCTGATCAGGATGACCAGATCACCCGGGTGCACCAGATGAGCGGCGGCCCCGTTGATCCCGATCACCCCGGAACCGCGCTCCCCCTCGATGACGTACGTCTCCAGCCGCGCACCGTTGTCGATGTCCACGATGTGCACCAGCTCCCCGGGCAGCAGATCCGCCGCCTCCATGAGCTCGGCGTCGACCGTGACGGAACCCACGTAGTGCAGGTCGGCCTGGGTGACGGTGGCGCGGTGGATCTTGGACTTAAACATGGTGCGCAGCATGCGGGGCTCCTGGAGGACGGCTCCCTGCCTGCGTTCTTACAGGTCAAGGGCTGGCTGCCCAGCGTACAGCGAGTCGCTTGTTCCCGGCAGCCCTCCTCAAGCGTTCCAGGACCCGTGCCCCACACTCGCCGACCCCATGGGGATCGGCCGGCCTCTTCGCGAGCGAGTACCTTATTGCACATAGATTGCAGTAACGAACTATGTGCGAGAAGAGGGTGCCGTGCGGACTCCGGTGGTGCTGGGCATCGAGTCGTCGTGTGACGAGACCGGGGCGGGGATCGTCTCCGGTGGCCGGCTGCTGGCGCACGTGGTGGCGTCGAGCATGGACGAGCACGCCCGGTTCGGCGGGGTCGTGCCTGAGATCGCGGCCCGTGCCCACCTCCAGGCGTTCAACCCTGTGGTGGAGGAAGCACTCGGCCAGGCGGGGCTCCGCGTGGACCAGATCGACGCCGTCGCGGTGACGACCGGCCCCGGTCTGTCCGGCGCCCTCCAGGTCGGCCTGGCCGGGGCGAAGACCCTGGCCTATGCGGCGGGGGTGCCGCTGTACGGTGTGCACCACCTGGCCGGGCACGTGGCCGCCGACACCCTGGAACACGGCCCGCTGCCCGACCCCTGCATGGTCCTCATCGTCTCCGGCGGCCACACCTCGCTGCTGCTGGTACGCGATCTGGTGCGCGATCCGATCCTGCACCTGGGCGACACCGTGGACGACGCGGCGGGCGAGTGCTTCGACAAGGTCGCCCGCGTCTTCGGGCTCCCGTATCCGGGTGGACCTGCCATCGACCGGGCCGCCCGGGACGGCAACCCGTGCGCCGTCGCCTTCCCCCGGCCGCTGCTGGGATCGAAGGACGACCCATACGCCTTCTCCTTCTCCGGCCTGAAGACCGCCGCCGCCCGCTGGGCCGAGCAGCACCGCCTGCGCGGCGAGGACATCCCGCTGGCCGACGGCGCCGCCTCGCTCCAGGAAGCCGTCGCCGACGTCCTCACGCGCAAGGCGCTGGCCGCCTGCCGCCAGTACGACGTCCGTACCCTCGTCGTCGTCGGCGGTGTCGCGGCGAACTCCCGGGTCCGGGCCCTGGCCGAGGAGCGGTGCGCGGCGGCCGGTGTCGAGCTGCGCGTACCGCCGCTGACGCTGTGCACCGACAACGGGGCGATGATCGCCGCCGTCGGCGACCTGCTGGTGCGGGCGGGCGCCGACCCGGCGCAGCTGAACGTGTCCATCGACCCGTCGGCTCCCCTGGAGTACGCCTCCCTCAATCCGGCCGCCGCACCTGTGAGAGCCGCGTGAGCGCCGTGGCACTGCGCCCTTTCCCTCCAGCCGCTGCTATCCCCAGGCGGCGTCTGCCCTGGGGCCCGACCGTACGGCGCAGTGGCTCTGCGGAAGCCGTGAGGTCGGCGAGCTCGCGGTGTCCGCCGACGCACGGGGCCAAGGAGTGGGCGCGGGTCTCCTGGAGCGGGTCACCGTGGACGCTCCGGGTGGCCGGTGCCGGCTGTTGACCTCCGTACGGGCCCGCGACGCGATGAGCTTCTACCGACGGTTGGGCTGGGCCCAGGCCACGCACCCCGCGTGCGAGGACACCGGCATCGCGGTCTTCCTCGGCCCCCGGCATCCGGGCCGGACCGCCGTCCCCCTCCCCCTGTGACCGACCGAAGGACTTCTTGTGCGTACCGCTGACATCCGCAGCCGCTTCCTCGACTTCTTCGCTGCCCGGGGCCACACCATCGTCCCGAGCGCACCCCTGCCGACCCCGGACCCGACGCTGCTGTTCGTCAACGCGGGCATGGTGCCGTTCAAGCCGTACTTCACCGGTGAGGCGGCCCCGCTGTGGGAGCGAGCCACCAGCGTGCAGAAGTGCGTACGGACCCTGGACATCGAGGAAGTAGGACGTACTACCCGGCACGGCTCGTTCTTCCAGATGAACGGCAACTTCTCCTTCGGCGACTACTTCAAGGAAGAGGCCATCGCCTACGCCTGGGACCTCTCCACGAGCCTGCAGGGCGAGGGAGGTTACGGGCTGGACCCGGCCAGGATCTGGGTGACCGTCCACCACTCCGACACCGAATCGCGCGGTATCTGGCGCCGGGTCTCGGGCCTGCCCGACGAGCGGATCGTGGAGCGGGGGGACGAGGACAACTTCTGGTCCATGGGCGTCCCGGGACCGTGCGGCCCCTGTTCCGAGCTGTACTACGACCGGGGTCCGGCCTTCGGCCGCGACGGCGGCCCGGCGGTGGACGAGGACCGGTACATGGAGTTCTGGAACCTCGTCTTCATGCAGTACGAGCGCGGCGCGGGCCCCGGCAAGTCCGGATACCCGATCCTCGGCGAGCTGCCCCGCCGCAACATCGACACGGGCATGGGCCTGGAGCGCATGGCGACCCTTCTCCAGGGGGTGGACAACCTCTACGAGATCGACGAGACCCGCCCGGTCCTCCAGCGGGCCGCGGACCTGGCCGGGGTGCGTTACGGCGCCGATCCGGAGAACGACGTACGGCTGCGGGTCGTCGCCGACCATGTGCGGACCGCCCTGATGCTCCTCGCGGACGGCACCGCGCCGGGCAACGAGGGCCGAGGCTACGTCCTGCGCCGCATCCTGCGCCGCGCCGTCCGCTCCATGCGGCTGCTCGGCTACGAGGACCTGGCGCTGACCGAGCTGCTGCCGGTGGCACGCGACTGCATGGCGCCGAGCTACCCGGAGGTCGCCGACGCCTTTCCCCGTATCGCCGACCAGGCCGGGGCCGAGGAGGACGCCTTCCGCTCCTCCCTCAAGCAGGGCACCACCGTCCTCGACACCGCCGTCGCCCGGGTCAAGGCCGAAGGCGGCCGGTCGCTGCCCGGCGCGCAGGCGTTCCTCCTGCACGACACCTACGGCTTCCCCATCGACCTCACCCTGGAGATGGCCGCCGAGCAGGGCGTCGAGGTCGACCGCGAGGGCTTCACCGCGCTGATGAACGAACAGCGCGAGCGGGCCCGCGCGGACGCCCGCGCCCGCAAGGCCGGCGGAGTCGTGGACACCACCGCCCTGCGCACGGTCCTCGACACGCACGGCCCCACCGACTGGCGGGCCTGGGAAGCCCTGGAAACCGAATCCCGCGTGCTCGCGCTGCTCGGCCCGGCCGGCCCGGTACGGGTGGCCCGCACCGGCGACATCGTCGGCGTCGTCCTGGACCGCACCCCGTTCTACGCGGAGTCCGGCGGCCAGGACAGCGACGCCGGGCTCCTGTCCGCCGCCTCGGCCGAGGCCGAGGTCATCGACGTACAGCGCCCGCTGCCCGGCCTCGTCGTCCACCAGGTCCGCGTCACCGCGGGCGAACTCGCCCTCCACGACACCGTCCACGCCGCCGTCGACGCGGAGTGGCGGCTCGGCGCCCGGCAGGCCCACTCCGGCACCCACGTCCTGCACGCCGCCCTCCGCGAGATCCTTGGCCCCAACGCCCTCCAGGCCGGCTCCTACAACCGCCCCGGCTACCTGCGCCTCGACTTCCCCTGGCGCGGTGCCCTGTCCACGACCGTCCGCAGCGAGATCGAGGAGGCCGCCAACCGTGCCCTGCGCCGCGACCTGCCCGTCGGGGTCCGGTGGATGACGCTGCCCGAGGCGAAGGAACTCGGCGCGCTCGCCCTCTTCGACGAGACGTACGGGGAACAGGTACGCGTCGTCGAGATCGGCGGTGCCTGGTCCCGGGAACTGTGCGGCGGCACCCACGTCGAGCACGCAGCGCAGATCGGCACCGTCGCGCTCACCTCGGAGGGCTCCGTCGGCGCGGGCATGCGCCGCCTCGAAGCGGCCGTGGGCATCGAGGGCTTCGGCTACCTCGCCCGCGAACGGGACCTGGTGGCGCGGATCGCCGAACAGCTCGGTGCTCCGCGCGCCGAACTGCCCGACCGGATCGCCGGTCTCCTGGACCGGATCAAGACCGCCGACCGGGAGAACGCACGCCTCAAGCAGCAGGCCACCCTCGCCCGCGCCGGGGAACTCGCCGACGCGGCGGCCGAGACGCACGGCGTACGGGTCGTCACCACCACGGTGGGCGGCAACGCCCAGGACGCCCGCGCCCTTGCCCTGGCCGTACGCGACCGTCTGCCCGCCGACGCGCAGGGCGCGGTCGCGGTCGGCACCCAGGACGGCGCACTCGTCCTCGCCCTCAACGCCCGGGCACGGGAAGCGGGCCTGAACGCCGCGCAGTTGGTCAAGCAACTCCTCGGCGGCCGAGGCGGCGGCTCGGCCGAGGTCGCCCAGGGCGGCGGTCTCGGGCCCGACGCCGTCACCGACGCACTCGCGGCCCTGCCCACGGCCGTCGACGCCCGCTGACGACTCCCCCCTCCCCTCGGACGATGACGCGTGGCCGAAGGGACGTGCCGGGCACGGACACAGTCAATCGGCGCTCTGGTCGCCCCGGACCGGGTACGGCACGAAGGTGCTGCTGTTCTGGTCGATGAGCAGGGGGCGGCCCAGGGGTGGGGCGGCGCGCTGGGAGCAGTCGAGGCGTTCGCAGGCGCGGCAGCCCATGCCGATGGGGGTGGCGATGGAGGCGTTGGTGAGGTCGAGGCCGTCGGAGTAGACGAGCCGGTGGGCGTGGCGGATCTCGCAGCCCAGGCCGATGGCGTACGTCTTGCCGGGTTCTCCCCAGCCGCCGCGGTGCCGGGTGACGGCGCGCGCGGTCCACAGGTGGCGCTGCCCGTCGGGCATCTCGGCGACCTGGACGTGGATGCGGCCGGGGGCGGAGAAGGCTTCGTACACGTTCCACAGGGGGCAGGTACCACCGGCGCGCGAGAAGTGGAAGCCGGTGGCGGACTGGCGTTTGGACAGGTTGCCGGCCCGGTCGACGCGTACGAAGGAGAAGGGCACCCCGCGGAGTCTCGGCCGTTGCAGGGTGCTCAGCCGGTGGCAGATGGTCTCGTAGCCGAGGCCGAAGTCGTCGGTCAGGCGCTCGATGTCGTAGCGGGCGTCCTCGGCTGCCGTGTGGAAGGCGGCATAGGGCAGGATCAGGGCGGCCGCGAAGTAGTTGGCGACACCGATCCGGGCGAGGCCGTGGGCGGCCGACGCGGGCGCGAAGTCCTCGGTGGCCAGTCGGCCGAGCTCTTCGCCGTGTTCCAGCAGGGCGAGCTGGGTCGCCATGCGGAAGGCGCGCTGGCCGGGGCGCAGCCGCGACGAGAGGTGCAGTGTGCGGCTTCTGTCGTCGTAATGGTGCAGCCGTTCGCCCGGCTTCGCGGCCAGGCGGACGCCGTGAGCCTCGGTGAGTCGCGTGCTGAGGGCCCCGATCACCTCTCCGGGCCGTATGCCGATCTCAGCGGCGAGGCGCTCGGCCGCCAGGTCGGTTTCGTGCAGGTAATTCTGGCGGCGGTAGAAGAAGTCGCGGATCTCCTCGTGCGGCGTGGTGGTGGCGCGGCCGGGGACCCGGCCGTCCGCCACCCCGGCCAGGCGCTCGGACAACTCCTGGTTGCGGCGGCCGAGTTCCACGAGGACCTTCGCGACCGCGGGCAGCCGGGTGGCCAGGTCGCCGAGATCGGCGGCGGACACCTGGGATTCGGTGATCTCCCCGGCGAGCGCCTCGCGCAGGTCCGCCAGCAGGCGGGCCGTATCGCGCTCCGAGAAGAACCCCGGGTCCACACCGAACGCCTCGGTCAGCCGGAGCAGGACGGGCACGGTGAGCGGGCGCGAGTCGTGCTCCATCTGGTTGAGGTAGCTCGGCGAGATGCCGAGCACCCGCGCGAGGTCCGCCTGGCTCATCCGGCGCTCCGTGCGCAGTTGGCGCAGCCGCGCACCCGCGTATGTCTTGCTCACCAGTCCGCTCCTCGAAGCCGGGGTCTTCCGGCTCAGCGTACGGGACGGAACACGCCCCCTACCCTTTGCAACCTTGGCAAAAACGCCCGGGAAGATTCGCAAAGGTTGGCACACATCCCTGCTTGATGGCACTCCGTGCCAGTGCCAGAGTCGTGGTGCGGCCCGCCGGTACCGGCAGGGACAACAGCCCGCACCGGGGCCCGGTTCATTCCCTGACGCCGGAGATCCCGGCCGAGGTGACACCCCCTGCCCGGCAACATTGCTCAGCTCCATCGCCCGGCGCCGGCGGGCCGCACCCTTCATCGAAAGACACTTGGTGCCACCTCCAGTCCATCCGGGCCGCGATGTTGGCAGCCAGCACAAACCGAGGAGACGGAGAGAGCCATGGCAGAGACGAAGCGGGCGATCGAGGACCTGGCGCGGCAGTGGGCGACCGACCCGCGCTGGAAGGGCATCGAGCGCACCTACGGCGCCGAGGACGTGGTGCGGCTCTCCGGCAGCGTCCGCGAGGAGCACACCTTGGCCCGGCGCGGCGCCGAGCGGCTGTGGCGGCAGCTCCACGACCTCGATTACGTCCACGCGCTCGGCGCGCTGACGGGTGGTCAGGCCGTCCAGCAGGTGAGGGCGGGGCTTCAGGCGATCTACCTCTCCGGATGGCAGGTGGCCGCCGACGCGAACCAGGCCGGGCACACCTACCCCGACCAGAGCCTCTACCCCGTCAACTCGGTCCCCCAGGTCGTCCGGCGCATCAACAACGCCCTGCTGCGCGCCGACCAGATCGCCACCGCCGAGGACGCCGGGGACACCACCGACTGGCTCGCGCCGATCGTCGCGGACGCGGAGGCCGGGTTCGGTGGTCCGCTCAACGCCTTCGAGCTGACCAAGGCGATGATCGCGGCGGGTGCGGCCGGCATCCACTACGAGGACCAGCTGGCGTCCGAGAAGAAGTGCGGCCACCTCGGCGGCAAGGTCCTGGTGCCGACCTCGCAGCACATCCGTACGCTGAACGCGGCCCGCCTCGCCGCGGACATCGCGGGCACCCCGACCGTGATCATCGCCCGTACGGACGCACTGGCCGCCAACCTGCTGACCTCGGACGTGGACGAGCGGGACGCGGAATTCGTCACCGGTGAGCGTACGGCGGAGGGCTTCTACCAGGTCCGCAACGGGATGGCCCCGGTGATCGCCCGCGGTCTCGCCTACGCGCCGTACGCCGATCTGATCTGGGTCGAGACCGGCACCCCGGACCTGGCGCAGGCCCGCGAGTTCGCCGAGGCGATCCACGCGCGGTACCCGGACCAGATGCTCGCGTACAACTGCTCGCCGTCCTTCAACTGGAAGGCGGCGCTGGACGACGACCAGATCGCCAAGTTCCAGCGCGAACTGGGCGCGATGGGCTACAAGTTCCAGTTCATCACGCTGGCCGGATTCCACTCCCTCAACCACGGGATGTTCGACCTCGCACGCGGCTACGCCGACCACGGCATGACCGCGTACGTCGATCTCCAGGAGAAGGAATTCGCCGCGCAGGCGCAGGGCTTCACCGCCGTCAAGCACCAGCGCGAGGTCGGCACCGGCTACTTCGACCTGGTCTCCACCGCCGTCAACCCGGCCTCCTCCACGACCGCCCTGTCCGGTTCCACGGAGGAAGAGCAGTTCCACTAGGCCGCTGAGGGGGACGACCGTCCCCGTCCCCCTCAGCCTCCACACCTCAGGAGAGCCCGATGACCACCACCGCACTCACCCAGCAGGTCCGTGTCCTCGCCGCGCCCGGGCGACGGCACGACGAGATCCTCACCCCCGCCGCCCTGGACTTCCTGGGCCGCCTCGCCGAGGCATTCGAGCCGCGCCGCCAGTGGCTGCTGAAGGAACGCCGCCGCCAGGCACTGCGACTGGCCTCGGGATCGCCCCTCGACTTCCCCCTGATCACCGCCTCGGTGCGCGACGACCCCACCTGGCGGGTGCCGCCTCCCGCGCCGGGACTGGCCGACCGCCGGGTGGAGATCACCGGGCCGCCCGACCGCCGCATGGCCGTCAACGCGCTCAACTCGGGCGCGCAGGTGTGGATGGCCGACTTCGAGGACGCGACCGCGCCCCTGTGGGACAACGTCATCGACGGCCAGCTCACCCTGCTGGACGCCGTCGAGCGCCGTATCGACTTCACCACGCCGGAGGGCAGGGAATACCGCCTCGGCGACCGGCCGGCCACCCTCATGGTCCGCCCGCGCGGCTGGCATCTGGACGAGGAGCACCTGGAGTACGACGGCCGCCCGGTGCCCGCCGCGCTCGTAGACTTCGGGCTGTACTTCTTCCACTGCGCGCAGCGGCAGATCGACGCCGGGTACGGCCCGTACTTCTACCTGCCGAAGCTGGAGAACCGCTACGAGGCCCAGGTCTGGAACGACGTCTTCGTCCTCGCGCAGGAACTCCTCGGGATCCCCCGCGGCACGGTCCGGGCCACCGTCCTCATCGAGACGGTCACCGCGGCCTTCGAGATGGAGGAGATCCTCTACGAGCTGCGCGAACACAGCGCCGGGCTCAACGCCGGCCGCTGGGACTACCTCTTCAGCATCATCAAGACCTTCGGCCACCGCTCCGACTTCCTGCTGCCCGACCGCGCCAAGGTGACGATGACCGCGCCGTTCATGCGGGCGTACACGGAACTCCTGGTGCGCACCTGCCACCGGCGCGGCGCCCATGCCATCGGCGGCATGGCCGCGCAGGTCCCCGGGAAGGACCCTGCCGCCAATGAGGCCGCGTTCGCCAAGGTCCGGCTCGACAAGGAGCGGGAGGCGGAGGACGGCTTCGACGGGTCCTGGGTGGCCCACCCGGCACTGGTGCCCGTCTGCCGCGAGGTGTTCGACAGTGTCCTCGGCGAACGGCCGCACCAACTGGACCGTACCGGCGACGACGTCGAGGTCGCCCCGGCCGAGCTGCTGTCCGTCCGCCGGATCAGCGGCCCGCCCACCCCCGAGGGTGTCCGGACCAACATCGCCGTCGCCCTGCGGTACTACGCGGCATGGCTGCGCGGCCAGGGCGCGGTGGCGATCGACGGGCTGATGGAGGACGCGGCCACCGCCGAGATCGCCCGGGTGCAGATCTGGCAGTGGCTGCGGCACCGGGTGATCGACCGGGAGACCGTGACGGCGTTGCTCGACGACGAGATCGCCGCTCTCGGCGCGGAATACCCGTGGGCGCCCGTCGACGGCATCCGCGAACTCTTCGAACAGACCGCCATGCAGGGCGAGTTGCCGCAGTTCTTCACTCCGGCCGCCTACACCCGTCACCTGGTCCGCCGGCCGGAGGTGCGGGCATGAGCACGGGCATCACACGCGTCGGCGTGGTCGGCGGCGGGCAGATGGGGGCGGGCATCGCGGAGGTGTGCGCGCGGGCCGGGCTGGACACCGTGGTCTGCGAGGTGAACGCGGTGGCGGCGCGTACGGCCCGCGAACGGGTGGCCGCCTCGCTGGACCGGGCGGTGCGGCGCGGCAAGCTGGACCGGGTGGCGGCACGGGACGCGCTCGCCCGGACCGTGTTCACCGGCAGCCTGGACGATCTGGCCGACCGGCAGCTCGTCATCGAGGCCATCATCGAGAACCCCGACGCCAAGACCGAGGTCTTCGCCGCCCTCGACAAGATCATCGAGGATCCGGCGGCCGTCCTGGCCACCAACACCTCGTCCCTGCCCGTCATGCGGCTCGGCATGGCCACGAGCCGCGCCGACCGGGTCGTGGGGCTCCACTTCTTCAATCCGGTGCCCGTGCTGCCGCTGGTCGAGGTCGTGACCTCCCTGCACACCTCGGCCGCGACCGTCTCCGCCGTGGAGGACTTCGCGAGCCGGGTGCTGGGGAAGACCGTGATCCGCAGTCAGGACCGGGCGGGCTTCGTCGTCAACGCCCTGCTCGTGCCGTATCTCCTGTCCGCGATCCGGATGGCGGAGTCCGGCTTCGCCACGGCCGGCGACATCGACGCCGGGATGGAGCTGGGCTGCGCCCACCCCATGGGGCCGCTGAAGCTCGCGGACCTGATCGGGCTGGACACCGTGGCCTCGATCGCCGAATCGCTCTACGCCGAGTTCAGGGAACCGCTCTACGCGCCGCCGCCGCTGCTCCAACGGATGGTGGAGGCAGGGCTGCTGGGCCGGAAGACCGGCCGGGGGTTCCACACCTATGACCAGGGCTGAGGGGCCCGTCTCCTGACCGGGGCCACCCGGCCGGGAAGAGGAAGGGGCCGGGACGCGTTTCGCGTCCCGGCCCCTTCCTCGGTGTGGCTAGGCGGCGCCCGGCACGACTCGCTGGCCCGGGCCGTCGTACGAGGCCAGGGGGCGGATCAGCGCGTTGTGCGCCAACTGTTCGGTGATGTGCGCCGTCCAGCCGGTGATCCTGCTCATCACGAAGAGGGGCGTGAAGGCCGCGATGTCGAAGCCCATCAGGTGGTAGGCGAGCCCGGCGGGGTAGTCCAGGTTCGGGTGGATGCCCTTGCGGGTGATCATCGCGTGCCTCAGGGCCGCGTGCAGTGTGGCCAGCCGGGTGACCTCCGGGTCGCCCGCCCGGGCCACGAGCCGGTCCAACGCCTCCTGCATGATCGGGACGCGGGAGTCGCCGTTCTTGTAGACGCGGTGTCCGAAGCCCATGATCTTCCGCTCGGCCGCCAGTGCCTCGTCCAGCCATTCCTCGGCGCGCCGGGGGTCACCGATCTCCAGCAGCATGTGCATCACCGCTTCGTTGGCGCCGCCGTGCAGCGGGCCCTTGAGGGCGCCGATCGCCGCCGTCACCGCACTGTAGAGGTCGGAGAGCGTGGAGGTGACGACCCGGGCGGTGAAGGTGGAGGCGTTGAAGCTGTGCTCGGCGTACAGCGTCAGGGAGATCTCGAAGCAGCGGACCACCTCGGGGGCGGGCACGTGGCCGAAGCACATGTGGAAGAAGTTCTCGGCGTAGCCCAGCGAGGGGTCGGGCGGGATGGGTGCCAGCCCGCGCCGCCGCCGCTGGTCCGCCGCGACCACGGTGGGCAGCTTGGCGAACAGGGTCAGGGACTTGGCCCGGTTGGCGGCGGGCGAGCCGTCGTCCTCGGTGGGGTCCTCGGCGCCGAAGAAGCTGACGGCGGTGCGCAGCACGTCCATCGGGTGGCAGGTCTCCGGCAGCCGGGTGAGCAGTTCCAGCGTGGTGCGGTCCAAGGGGCGCAGGGCGCGCTCGCGGGCCGTGAAGTCCTGGAGCTGGGCGGCGTCGGGGAGTTCGCCGTACCACAGGAGGTGGGCGGTCTCCTCGAAGGAGCGACGAGCGGCCAGCTCCTGGACCGGATAGCCGCGGTACGTGAGGGAGTTGGTCTCCTGGATGACGGTGGAGATCCCGGTGGTGTCGATGACGACACCGGCGAGGCCGCGGCGGATCTCGGGCGTGGTGGTGGTCATGGGGTGCCTGCCTTCGTGGATCAGGTGCCGGGCGGGAGGGTGAAGTCGAAGACGGCCGAGTCGAAGGCCGCGTAGTCCTCGTAGCCGAGGAGTTCGTACAGGCGGGAGCGGGTCTGCATGCGCGGCAGCAGCGATGCCTGGGTGCCTTCCGCGGCGATGGTGCGCAGCCCGTCCTCCACCGCGCCCATGGCGAGGCGCAGCAGGGTGACCGGGTAGAGCGCGATGTTGTAGCCGAGGTCTTCCAGGGTGGCGGTGTCGAGCAGCGGGGTCTTGCCGAACTCGGTGAGGTTCGCGAGGAGCGGTACGTCCAGCGCCGCGCGGAACGCCTCGTACTCGGCGGCGTCCGCCAGAGCCTCCGGGAAGATCGCGTCCGCCCCCGCGTCGACGTACGCCTTGGCCCGGTCGATCGCGGCGTCCAGGCCCTCGACCGAGCGTGCGTCCGTACGGGCCATCAGCAGGAAGTCCGGGTCCCGGCGGGCGTCGACGGCGGCCCGGACGCGGCGGGCCATCTCCTCGCGCGGGGCGAGGGTCTTGCCGTCGAGGTGGCCGCAGCGCTTGGGGTTGACCTGGTCCTCCAGGTGGAGTCCGGCGACTCCGGCGTCCTCCAGGAGCTGGACGGTGCGGGCGGCGTTCAGGGGTTCACCGAATCCGGTGTCGGCGTCGACCAGGACGGGCAGGTCGGTGACGCGGGCCGTCTGCTGGGCGCGGGCGGCGACCTCGGCCGAGGTGGTCAGGCCGATGTCGGGGAGGCCCAGGTCGGCGGCGAGCACGGCCCCCGACAGGTAGACGGCGTCGAAGCCGGTGTCCTGGATGAGCCGGGCCGACAACGGGTTGACCGCGCCGGGGACGCGCAGCAGACGGCCCGAGGCCAGCTGCTCGCGGAACGCGCGACGGCGCTCGGCGGGGGTGGTGCGGGTGTGCAGCACCATCAGAACAGTCCCTTCGGAAGGTGCGCGTCGTACGCGGCGACGGCGTCGGGGCCGACGGCGGGGAACAGCCCGTCCAGACCGGCCGCCGGGAGCTCCGCGAGTCGGGCGGCGGTGTCCAGGAACGCCTCCTGCGCGGCCTCCTCGACCGTGCCCTCGGCGAGGGTGCGGAACTTGGCCGCGTACGCCGGGCGGTCGAAGGGCCGGGCCCCGGCCGGGTGGGCGTCGGCGAGGGCGAGTTCGTCCTCGATCACGGCGCCGTCGTCCAGGGTGAGCACGGCACGGCCGCCGAAGGCCCGGCGCTCCGGGTCGGGGTCGTGGTAGCGGCGGGTCCACGCCGGGTCCTCGACGGTGCTGATCCTCCGCCACAGCTCCACGGTCTCCGGGCGCCGGGCCCGCTCGGGGGCGTAGGAGCGCTCGTGGTGCCAGGTCCCGTCCTCCAGGGCGACGGCGAAGATGTACGGCACCGAGTGGTCCAGGGTCTCCCGGCTGGCGGCCGGGTCGTACTTCTGCGGGTCGTTCGCACCCGAGCCGATGACGTGGTGGGTGTGGTGGCTGGTGTGCAGGACGACGGAGCGCACCCGGTCCAGGGGGCCCGCCTTCTCGCGCAGCCGCCGCGCCAGGTCGATGATCGCCTGGGCCTGGTATTCGGCGGAGTGCTCCTTGGTGTACGTGTCGAGGATCGCGCGGCGCGGCTCGCCCGCCTCCGGGAGGTGGACCGTGTAGTCGGAGTCCGGGCCGTTCAGCATCCAGGCCAGGAAGCCGTCCTCGCCCTCGTAGACGGGGGACGGCGAGGTCCCGCCGCGCATCGCCCGGTCGACGGCCTCGATGGCCGCCTTTCCGGCGAAGGCGGGGGCGTACGCCTTCCAGCTGGAGATCTCGCCCTTGCGGGACTGCCGGGTGGCCGTGGTGGTGTGCACGGCCTGCTGGATCGCCTGGTACACGGTCCCGGTGGGCAGCCGCAGCAGCGCCCCGAGCCCGCCCGCGGTCGCGGCGCTGAGGTGTGCCACGTGGTCGATGCGGTGCTCGTGCAGGCAGATGCCCTTGACCAGGGCGACGTGGAGCTCGTACGCGGCGACGATGCCGCGCAGCAGGTCGGCGCCGGAGCGGCCGGTGTGCTGGGCGACCGCGAGCAGCGGCGGGATGTTGTCGCCGGGGTGGGAGTAGTCGGCGGCCAGGTAGGTGTCGTGGAAGTCCAGCTCGCGTACGGCGGTGCCGTTGGCCCAGGCGGCCCATTCCGGGGAGACCCGGGCCGTGCTGCCGAAGACGGAGGCGCCGGGCGCGGCCGGGCCGTGGGCGGTGGCCTGGGCGCGGGCCACGGCGACCGGGCGGCGCAGCAGGGAGGCGACGGCCACCGAGGCGTTGTCGATCACCCGGTTGACGGCCATGGCGGCGCTGTCCGCCTCGGGGGCTTCGGTGCCGGTGGCCACGGCGGCCAGCTTCCAGGCGAGCTGTTCCTCGCGCGGCAGCCGGTCGGCGCTCGGGTGGACACGGACGTGGTGCTCGTTCACGGGACTCCTCGGGGGTGTGGACGATCGTTGCCGGTGCTGACGACCTTGCCCGGTCCGGGGTGGCCCGGACACCTCTCCAATCTGCGGATCATGTACATCCCGGAGCTGCGAATCTGCGGAATCTGCGAAGAAGGCGGATGCTAAATTCGCAATCTGCGGGCGCCGGTGCGCGAGGTGTCCACCGGCCTGTGACGGGGAGGTGCGCGATGGCGCGAGGAGCGACCGACCGCAAGGTCTACGCCCATGCGAAGCTGCGCCGGCTCCGCCGGGAGCGCGGTATGAACCAGGTGGAGATGGCCCGCGCGCTCGGCATCTCCACGAGCTACGCCAACCAGCTCGAACAGAGTCAGCGCCCGCTGACCGCCGCCGTGCTGCTGCGGATCGCGGAGGTCTTCGGGGTCGACGCGGAGTTCTTCTCGGACGCCGACGAGGACCGGCTCGCCGCCGATCTGCGGGCGGCGGTCGCCGACGAGGCGTGCGGGCTGCCGCCGCTCGCTCCCGAGGAGATCACCGAGGCGGCCCGCGACCAGCCCGATCTGGCGCGTGCCCTGGTCGCGCTGCACCGTCGCTACCGCGACACGGTCGAGCAGGCCGCCGCGCTCGGAGCGCCCGGGTCGCCGGGACCGGCCGACGGGCTGCTGCCTCCCACGGAGCCGCACGACGAGGTACGGGACTTCTTCTACGCCCACCACAATCACTTCGAGCCCCTGGACCAGGAGGCCGAGCGGACCGCACAGGCGCTGGACCTGCGCCCGGGCCGGACGGCGGACCCTCTCGTGGCGCTGCTCGCCGAGCGCCACGGCGTCCGTGTCGTGCAGGCCGCTCCGGGCCGGACCGGCGACGCCCGGCGCTTCGTCCCCGAGTCCGGGCTGCTGTTCCTCTCCCCCTGGCTGAGCGACGGCCGGCGCGCCTTCCAGCTGGCCACCCAACTGGCCCTGCTGGAGCACGGGCCGCTGCTCGGCCTGCTGGCGGACAGCGCCGCGGAGCTGACCTCACCGCAGTCCACCGCGCTGGCCCGCATCGGCCTGGCCAACTACTTCGCGGGCGCCCTGCTGATGCCGTACACGGCGTTCCACACCGCCGCCGAGGAGCTGGGCTACGACATCGAGCTGCTGTCGGCCCGCTTCGGCGTCGGGTTCGAGACGGTCTGCCACCGCCTCAGCACGCTGCAGCGCACCGGGCGCCGCGGAGTGCCGTTCTCCTTCCTGCGGGTGGACCGGGCGGGCAACATCTCCAAGCGCCAGTCCGCCTCCGACTTCCACTTCTCCCGGCTCGGCGGCACCTGCCCGCTGTGGACGGTGTACGAGGCGTTCTCGGCGCCCGGCAGAATCCTGACCCAGGTCGCGGAGATGCCGGACGGCAAGCGGTACTTCTGGGTCGCGCGGACCGTTGCGCGCGGTGGCTTCGGGCACCGGGCGCCGCGTGCGGAGTTCGCCGTCGCGCTGGGCTGCGAACTGCGCCACGCCCACCGGCTCGTGTATGCCGAGGGCGTCGCCCTGGACGACCCCCGTGCGGCGACTCCGATCGGCCTGGGCTGCCGGATCTGCGAGCGCCGCGACTGTGCGCAGCGGGCCCGTCCGCCGGCCGGCGGGCGGCTCGCCATCGATCCGGACCGGCGCACCTATGTGCCGTATCCGGTGGAGAGCACGGTGCTCTGACGGCGCGGTTCTCAGGCGGGCTTGCCCCGGCCGTCCAGCAGTTCGGCCACGGCCTTGCGGAGGGCTTCCGCGTCGGCGGTCTCCGGCCCCGGGTCCTCCACCAGTCTCCGGAGGTCGCTCAGCAGCTGGTCGGTTCTCCGTATCCTCTCGCCCAGGGCCCGCAGGCGGGCGCTCTGGCCGCCCACCTGTCTCCGGCTCGCGAGGAGTTGTTCGTACTCCTCGACCGAGAGGGCGACCGACTCCACCCCTTCCAGGACGATACGTAAGGGCTGTGGACGCCTGCTCATGCGAGTCCCCGTTCTCCTGGCCGTGTGAGCTGGAACGTGCGTGGCCCCGGAGGGGTTCCGGGGCCACGCACCCCGCCACGGGATCAGCGGTGCCCGAAGACGGGTGGCCGCTTGTCGGTGAAGGCGGCCATGCCCTCCTTCTGGTCGGCGGTCGCGAACACCGCGTGGAACAGGCGGCGTTCGAAGCGCACGCCTTCCGTGAGCGTCGTCTCGAAGGCCCGGCCGACGGCCTCCTTGGCCATCATCGCCACCGGCAGCGACATGCCAGCGACGGTCTCCGCGACCGCCAGGGCCTCCCCGAGCAGTTCACCGGCGGGCACAACCCGCGAGACCAGCCCCGCCCGTTCGGCCTCCTCCGCGTCCATCGTGCGCCCGGTCAGGCACAGCTCCATGGCCTTGGCCTTGCCCACCGCCCGGGTGAGCCGCTGGGAGCCGCCGATGCCGGGGATCACCCCGAGCCTGATCTCCGGCTGGCCGAAGACCGCGGTGTCGGCGGCGAGCAGGATGTCGCACAGCATGGCCAGCTCGCAGCCGCCGCCCAGGGCGTATCCGGCGACGGCCGCGACGGTCGGGGTACGCAGTTGCCCGAGCCGGTCCCAGGCCGCGAACCAGTCGGCGAGGTACATGTCCAGGTAGCCCTGCGGCTGCATCTCCTTGATGTCGGCGCCGGCCGCGAACGCCTTCGCCGATCCGGTGATCACGATGCAGCCGCAGCCGGGGTCCCGGTCCAGGGCCTCGGTCGCGGCCACGACGTCGTTCATGACCTGGAGGTTCAGGGCGTTGAGGGCCTTCGGCCGGTTGAGGGTGAGGAGGGCCGTGCGGCCCTTGCGTTCGACCAGGACGGTCTCGTACTCGGTGGTCATGCGGCGTCTCCGGTCCGGTCCCTGATGGTACGTACGATGCCGGAGAAGTCCTCCGTGTCACCGACCTGTTCGGCGTAGGCGGCGTACAACTCGGCCGCGCGCAGTCCCAGTTCCGCGTGGATGCCGCCCTCGCGCAGTGCGTTCGCGGCCAGTCCGAGGTCCTTGGCCATCAGCGCGGCGGCGAACCCGGGCCGGTAGTCGCGGTTGGCCGGGCTGGCCGGCACCGGTCCGGGGACCGGGCAGTTGACGCTGAGCGCCCAGCACTGCCCGGAGGCCGTGGAGGCGACGTCGTACAGCGCCTGGTGGGTCAGGCCGAGGCTCTCGCCGAGGACGAACGCCTCGCTGACCGCGATCATGGAGACGCCGAGGATCATGTTGTTGCAGACCTTCGCCGCCTGGCCGGCGCCCGCGCCGCCGCAGTGCACGGCCTTCTTGCCCATGACCTCCAGCAGGGGAAGCGCCTCGGCGAACTCCGCCTCTCCCCCGCCCGCCATGAAGGTGAGGGTGCCCGCCTCGGCGCCGACCACCCCGCCGGAGACCGGTGCGTCCAGGGCCCGCATCCCGGCGGCCGCCGCGCGTTCCTGGGCGGTCCGCGCGTCGCTGACGTCGATCGTGGAGCAGTCCACGAAGAGGGTGCCCGGCCGGGCCGCGGTGAGGATGTCGTCGTACAGGCCGAGCACCTGGCGCCCGGCGGGGAGCATGCTGATGACCACGTCGGCGGGGGCGACCGCGTCGGCGGCGGAGGCGGCCGGCTCCACGCCGGTGCCGGCGGCGGCCTCCAAGAGCACGGGGACCAGGTCGTGGCCGAGCACCCGGTGACCGGCCTCGGCCAGGTTGGCGGCCATCGGGCCGCCCATGTGTCCGAGCCCGATGAACGCGACGGTCCTGCTCACCAGACCACCTCCTCGGTCGTGTCGGTTGCTGCGGCGAGCCCGAGTTCGTGCGCGCCCAGCGGGGCGAAGAACCGCTCGACGTCCGCCTCGGTGACGTCGGCGAGCGCCGGGGGCGACCACTGCGGCCGGCGGTCCTTGTCGATGACCTGGGCCCGGATGCCCTCCACCAGGTCCGGGCTGCGCAGGCAGGCGCGGGAGACGCGGTACTCCTGGTCGAGCACCCGCTCCAGGGCGCCGAGCCGACAGGCCCGGCGCAGCGAGGCCAGGGTGACCTTGAGCGCGGTCGGGGACTTGGCGAGCAGGGTGACACCCGTCTCGTCGGCGGCCGGCACGTCCTGGGCGAGCAGCCGTTTGGCGATCTCCTCGACGGTCCCGGCCGAGAAGCAGTCGTCGATCCACGCCCGCCCGGCCGCCAGCTGCCCCGGTGGCGGGTCCTGCACATGGCGCGCGAGGGCGTCGCGTACCGGCAGCCCGGCGAGATCGGCCACGAAGGACGGGACGGCGGCCGAGGGCAGGAAGTGGTCGGCGAGCCCGCAGAGCAGGGCGTCCGCCGCTCCGATCGGTGCGCCGGTCAGGGCCAGGAAGGTGCCGAGTTCGCCGGGGGCGAGGCCGAGCAGGTAGGTGCCGCCGACGTCGGGGACGAAGCCGATACCGGTCTCCGGCATGGCGACCCTGGACCGTTCGGTGACGATCCGCACGCTTCCGTGCGCGGAGACGCCCACGCCTCCGCCCATGACGATGCCGTCCATGACGGCGACGTACGGCTTGGGGTAGCGGGCGATCCGGGCGTTGAGGCGGTACTCGTCGCGCCAGAAGGCGGCAGCGGCCGTGCCGTCCCCGTGGCGGGCGTCGTCGTGGATGGCCCGGATGTCGCCTCCGGCGCACAGGCCGCGCTCTCCCGCGCCGGTGAGGACGACGGTCTCGACGGCGGGGTCGTGCTCCCACTCGGTGAGCGCCCGGTCGATGCGGAGCACCATCTCGTGGGTGAGTGCGTTCAGGGCCTTGGGGCGGTTGAGGGTGATGTGGGCGGCGTGGCCGGTGGTACGGAAGAGGACGTCGTTCATCCGAACGCCTCCGTCAGTCCCCGGGCGACGATGACGCGCATGATCTCGTTGGTGCCTTCCAGGATCTGGTGGACACGAAGGTCGCGGACGATCTTCTCGATGCCGTACTCGTTGAGGTATCCGTAGCCGCCGTGCAGCTGGAGCGCGCGGTCCGCGACCGCGTATCCGGTGTCGGTGGCGAACCGCTTGGCCATCGCGCAGAGGTACGGGGCCTGCGGATCGTCCCGGTCCAGGGCCTGGGCGGCCTGCTGCACCAGGGCGCGGGCGGCGGCGAGTTCGGTGGCCATGTCGGCGAGGCGGAAGCGCAGCGCCTGGGCGTCGAGGAGCCGCTGCCCGAACGCCTCCCGGTCGGCGAGGTGGGCGAGGCTGCGGTCCAGGGCGCTGCGGGCGCCGCCGAGCGAGCAGGCGGCGATGCCGAGGCGGCCGCCGTTCAGGCCGTTCATGGCGATGCGGAAGCCCTCGCCCTCGCGGCCGATGAGCCGGTCGGCGGGGAGGCGTACGCCGTCCAGGATCACCTGTCGGGTCGGCTGGGCGTTCCAGCCCATCTTCCGCTCGTTGGGCCCGAAGGAGAGGCCCGGGTCGTCCTTGTCCACGAGGAAGGCGGAGATGCCGTCCGCGCCCTGGCCGCCGGTCCGGGCCATGACGAGGTACAGCTGTGTGGCTCCGGCCCCGGAGATGAACTGCTTGACGCCGGTGAGCAGCCAGCCGTCCCCGTCCCGCTGCGCGCGGGTGGTGAGGGCGGCGGCGTCCGAGCCCGCGCCGGGTTCGGTCAGGCAGTAGCTGGCGAGATCCTCCATGGCGCACAGCCGGGGCAGATGGCGTTCGCGCTGAGCGTCGTCGCCGTAGCGGTCGATCATCCAGGCGACCATGTTGTGGATGGAGAGGTAGCCCGCGATGGACGGGCAGCCGGAGGCGAGGGTCTCGAAGACGAGGACGCCGTCGGCGCGGCTGAGCCCCGAGCCGCCGGACTCCTCCCGGACGTAGACGCCGCCGAGTCCGAGCCCCGCGGCCTTGCGCAGGACGTCGACGGGGAAGTGCTTGTCGCGGTCCCAGTCGAGGGCGTGCGGGGCCAGGTGGTCCTGGGCGAAGTCGAGGGTGGTCTCCGTGAGGGCCTGCTGGTCCTCGGTGAGCAGGGTGCTGGTCATGGCCGCTCAGCCCATCGTGGGGATCGTGAAGCTGGCACCCTCGCGCAGGCCGGCGGGCCAGCGCGAGGTGACCGTCTTCGTGCGGGTGTAGAAGCGGATGGCGTCGGGGCCGTGCTGGTTGAGGTCGCCGAAGCCGGACCGCTTCCAGCCCCCGAAGGTGTGGTACGCCACCGGCACCGGGATGGGCACGTTGACGCCGACCATCCCGGTGTCGACGCGGCGGGTGAAGTCGCGGGCGGTGTCCCCGTCACGGGTGAAGATCGCGACCCCGTTGCCGTACAGGTGCTCACTGGGCAGACGCAGGGCCTCCTCGTAGTCGGCGGCGCGTACGACGCACAGCACCGGGCCGAAGATCTCCTCCTGGTAGATGCGCATGGACGGCGTCACCCGGTCGAACAGGGAGGCCCCCGCGAAGAAGCCGCCCTCGTGCCCGTCCAGAACGAAGTCCCGCCCGTCCACGACGAGTTCGGCGCCCTCCTCGATCCCGAGGCCGACGTAGGAGCGGACCCGTTCGACGGCCTCCGGGCCGACCAGCGGGCCGAAGTCGGCGTCGGGGTCGTCGCTGCGGCCGATCCGGAGCGTGCCGATGCGCTCCTTCAGCCGGGTCACCAGCGCGTCAGCGGTCTCCTCACCGACCGGGACGGCGACGGAGATCGCCATGCAGCGCTCCCCCGCCGAGCCGTAGCCCGCACCGATCAGGGCGTCGACGGCCTGGTCGAGATCGGCGTCCGGCATCACGATCATGTGGTTCTTGGCCCCGCCGAAGCACTGGGCGCGCTTGCCGTGCGCGGCGGCCGTGGCGTAGACGTGTGCGGCGACCGGAGTGGAGCCGACGAAGCCGAGGGCGGCGACCCGTGGGTCTTCGAGGAGGGTGTCGACGGTCTCGCGACCGCCGTTGACGACGTTCAGGACGCCGGGCGGCAGCCCTGCCTCCACGAACAGTTCGGCGAGCCGCAGGGGGACGGAGGGGTCGCGCTCCGAGGGCTTGAGGATGAAGGCGTTGCCGCAGGCGAGGGCGGGCGCGGCCTTCCACAGGGGAATCATCGCGGGGAAGTTGAACGGGGTGATCCCGGCGACGACGCCGAGCGGGGAGCGCAGCGAGTGGACGTCGATGCCGGTACCGGCGTTGTCGGTGAACTCCCCCTTGAGCAGGTGCGGGATGCCGGCCGCGAACTCCACGACTTCCAGGCCCCGTTGGATGTCGCCGTGCGCGTCGGCGACCGTCTTGCCGTGCTCGGCCGACAGCAGCCGGGCCAGCGCGTCCTTCTCCCCCTCCACCAGTTGGAGGAACTTCATGAAGACCCGCGCGCGCCGCTGCGGGTTCCACTCGCCCCATCCGCGCTGCGCCTCGACGGCATCGGCGATGACCGCCTCCGTCTCGGTGCGGTCGGCGAGGGGCACCAGGGCCTGGACCTCGCCGGTGTTGGGGTCGTACACCTCGCCGTACGCCCCCGACGTTCCCGGGACGCTCTTTCCGCCGACGAAGTGGGTCAACTCGCGCACGGAGGCGCGTTCGTGCTCGCGGACCATGACTGCCTGCTCCCGTCAGGAGGGATCCGGGGATGGCGCGCCGGGGCGCGCACCCGCGCCGGAGGCGTACGGGTGCGGTGGGCGCGAGATCGCGAATGGCCGGAGGCCCCGTCAGACGGCGGGCTCACCTGGGTCGTGGATACATACCGGTGCCATGCGTGTCAGCTCCATCCTCGTGGACAACACAGAACATCCCGCGGCCGGTATCCTGACTCCCGGATCAGCGCGCGCCGTCCGCCTTCCCGACGTCCAACTCGTCAGTGGCGTAACGCTCGACGGCGTACTCCCCGGTCACAGTGGCGGGACCGTGCCGGATTCGCACCGGCTTCCCTGCACCGCGGGCCTTGTACTCGCGACTATATAGTTGGACGTCCTAGTAAATCCAGAGGTGCGCCCCGGCATGTCGTAGGGTGGGCCCCGCAGCTGGTACGCCCCGTCCGCCAGGCGGGACGCGTCGCAAGAGGGAACCCGGTGGGAATCCGGGACTGCCCCGCAGCGGTGAGCGGGAACGACCGCCGTCATACGCACTGGACCCGGGACGGGTCCGGGAAGCGACGGCCATTAGGTGTCCTCCGGTACGGAGGGTGTGCCCGCGAGTCCGAAGACCTGCCAACTGCCCGTGCGCGTACGACGCGTGCGCGGACATTCCGGTGGCCTCGTGGGTGGGTCGGCGTACATATCCGGCGGACGACCGCGCCTTTGCCGCGCCTTGGTCGTACCTCCGCTTCTGTCGCTTCCTTCGCGCACGCGAGTCCTCGGGATCCCAGGGATACGTCTCTCGAGGGAGGACTCCATGACCGACGCGGGCGAGGTCTCGCAGGTGACGGCGGCCTCCGGGCGCGCCTCAGGAACCCGACATCGCGGCCGTACGCGGGTGCCGGCCGCCCCGCGTCTCCACCCGGCGCAGGGCCGATCCGACGCGTACGGCGTCCGCCGACGCGGCCACGTCGTGCACCCGCACGGCCCATGCGCCTCGTGCGGCGGCCAGCGCGGAGACCGCGGCGGTGGCGGCGTCGCGGTCACGGGCGGGACGGGGCGCACCGGTCACCGGGTCGGCGAGCAGTGTGCCGAGGAACCGTTTGCGGGAGGCCCCCACCAGGACGGGGAAGCCCAGCCGGGTCAGTTCGTCCATGCCGCCGAGCAGTTCCCAGTCGCCGTCGCGGTCCTTGGCGAATCCCAGCCCGGGGTCGACGATGATCCGGCCGGGGTCGACTCCGGCGGACACGACCGCGTCGACCTGCCGGTCCAGCTCGCGGACGACGTCCGCGCGCACGTCCGCGTAACCGGCCAGTCCGTCCATGGCGTCGGAAGGGCCGCGCCAGTGCATGACCACGAACGGGACGCCGCTGCGGGCGGCGGCCGCGGCCATGCCGGGGTCCGCGAGGCCGCCGCTCACATCGTTGATCAGACAGGCTCCCGCCTCGACCGCCGCCCGCGCCACCGAAGCCCGCATGGTGTCGACGCTCACCGCGGCCCCGCCCGCGACCAGACCGCGCACCACGGGCAGCACGCGCCTCAGCTCCTCCTCGCCGGTGATCCGCGAGGCGCCGGGACGCGTGGACTCCCCTCCGACATCGATCAGGTCCGCGCCTTCGGCGACGAGTTCGAGGCCGTGCGCGACGGCCCGTCCCGGGTCGAGCCAGAGGCCGCCGTCGGAGAACGAGTCCGGTGTCACATTCACGATTCCCATGACACCGCAGCGGTCCCAGGACAGCGCCGCGGAAGAAGGACGGGGGTGCGCATTCATGGGGAAAGCATGTCCCATCCGCATTCACGCTGTACAGGGGGATCCGGAAAAGCATGAACGACTTCCGGAGACCGTATCAAAAAGTGGACTGCGATCCTGCGGAGTTCACCTTGTCGCTAAGGTTCCGCCATGGCTCTCGGTACCCCAAGCACACGGTCGGACAGTGCTCAGTCGATTCGCGATCTCCTCTCCGAGGGGGACCGCTCCTATTCGTTCGAGTTCATGCCCCCGCGCACCCCGGAGGCCGAGGCAGGCCTCTGGAAAGCCATCCGCAAACTGGAATCCCTTTCGCCCACTTTCGTTTCGGTGACCTATGGCGCGGGCGGCTCCACGCGGGGCCGCACCATCAATGTCACAGGGCGTATCGCGCAGGAGACGACCCTCACCCCCGTCGCCCATCTGACGGCCGTCGACCACAGCGTGGCCGAACTGCGCAACATCCTCGGTCACTACGCCGACCAGGGAGTCCGCAATATTCTGGCCCTGCGCGGCGACCCGCCCGGTGATCCCCTGGGCACCTGGACGCGACACCCCGAGGGCGTCTGCCACGCGGCGGAACTGGTCGCCCTGATCAAGAAGTCGGGCAACTTCTGCGTCGGGGTCGCGGCATTTCCCGAAATGCATCCGCGATCGTCCGATTCCGCCAGTGACCTACGGCACTTCATCGACAAGTGCCGGGCCGGTGCCGACTACGCCATCACGCAGATGTTCTTCGATGTGGACGCCTACCTGAGGTTTCGCGACCTCGTCTCCGCCGCGGGATGCGACACACCCATCATTCCCGAGATCATGCCGGTCACCACACTGCGCTCGCTGCGGAGAATTCCGGAGCTTTCCACGGCCGCATTCCCGGACGAGCTCGCCGGCCGTATGCTGGCCGCGGAGAGCGACCCGGCCGCCGTGCGTGCGATCGGAATCGACCACGCCACCGAAATGTGCCGTCGGCTCATCGCCGAGGACGCGCCGGGACTGCACTTCATGACCATGAACTTCTCCACCGTGACGACGGAGATCTACAGGAATCTGGGGCTGGCCCCCTGATTTACGGGGCGTCCGTCGGCGGGGTGAAGCGCAGCAGATAGGTGTCCATGATCCAGCCGTGCCGCTCGCGGGCCTCGGCGCGCAGCCGCCGGATGCGGTCGGAGACCTCCTGGACCGGTCCGGCGACGAGGAGTTCGTCCGGCGTGCCGAGGTAGGCGCCCCAGTAGATCCACACGTCGTCGCCCGCGATCCGGGTGAACGACTCGTGGGCGTCGAGCATGACGACGATGTCGCCGTCGTCGTTCTGGCCGACGTCGGCGAGGCGGCGGGCCGGGGTGATGTGCACCGGCCGGCCCACCTGGTTGAGCGGGATCCGGTGACGGGCGGTCAGGGAGGCGACGCTCGTGATGCCGGGGATCACCTCGACGCTCACCGAGAGCGCACCGCGGTCCTCGATGTCCCCGAGGATGCCCAGCGTGCTGTCGTACAGGGAGGGGTCGCCCCAGACGAGGAAGGCGCCCGTCTCCCCGGCCGCCATCTCCTCGCGCATCGCCTCCTCGAAGACCTCGCCGCGCCGTTCGCGCCAGTCCTGGACGGCCGCCGTGTAGTCGGAGCGACCCATCGGGCGCCGGTCGCGGCTGGGGTCCTCGACCTCGACCACCCGGTACGGGCCCTGCGCGTGGTCCTCGATCATGTGGTGGCGCAGGTCGGTGAGGGATGCCTTGTGGGGGCCCTTGCCGACGATGAAGAAGACATCGGTGCGCCGGATCGCCTTCACGGCCTGGAGGGTCAGCTGATCGGGGTCGCCCGCCCCGATGCCGATGACGAGGATCGCGCGCTGTTCCGTGCTCATGCGGCCAGTCTTCCAGGGACACCGGCCCGTGGGCTCGCCCGGGGCGTGGTCCGGCTTCGCCCCCGGGCTGCCGACGGGACCCGGCCCGCCCTGGCAGGGCTGAGGACCGGCCGAGGACCGGCGGAGCCCGGCGTGAGACGGGTGCCCCTCCCCCCGGCGGCACCGCGTAAGGTGGCCGCAGCAGCTGGTTCGCCCCGTCCGCCAGGCGGGGTGTCGTAAGAGGGAACCCGGTGGGAATCCGGGACTGCCCCGCAGCGGTGAGCGGGAACGACCGCCGTCATACGCACTGGACCCGGGACGGGTCTGGGAAGCGACGGCCAGTAGGTGTCCTCCGGTACGGAGGGTGTGCCCGCGAGTCCGAAGACCTGCCAACTGCCCGCGCACGGACCATTCCGTACGCGGACATCCCGGTGACCTCGTGGGCGGGTCGGCGTACACACCAGACGGAACAGCCGCGCCGCGCCGCGCGCAGACCGTGTCCGTCGGGTCGTCGTCACCTTCGCGCCCCCGTCCCGTCTCCGGGATCTCAGGGATTCATCTCGCGAAGGAGATCTCCGTGACATCCAAGTCCGCAGCCGCGGCAGCACGCGCCACCGTGTACGGCTACCCCCGCCAGGGCCAGGACCGGGAGCTGAAGAAGGCCGTCGAGGGCTACTGGAAGGGCCGCGTCAGCGCGGACGCCCTCCGGCAGACCGCCGCGCAGCTCCGGCGCGACAACCGGCAGCAGCTCGCCGACGCCGGCATCCAGGAAGTCCCCACCGGTGACTTCTCGTTCTATGACCACGTCCTGGACACCACCGTCATGGTCGGTGCCATCCCCGAGCGCCACCGCGAGGCCGTCGCGGCCGACGCGGTGGACGGCTACTTCGCCATGGCCCGGGGCACCCAGGACGTGGCGCCGCTGGAGATGACCAAGTGGTTCGATACGAACTACCACTACCTGGTCCCCGAGCTCGGCCCCGGCACCGTCTTCACCGCGGACTCCGCCAAGCAGGTCGCGGAGCTCAAGGAGGCCCTGGCCCAGGGCCTTGCCGCGCGGCCGGTGCTGGTCGGCCCCGTCACCTATCTCCTGCTGGCCAAGCCCGCTCCCGGCGTGCCCGCCGACTTCGAGCCGCTGACCCTGCTGGACCGGCTGCTGCCGGTGTACGCGGAGGTCCTGGCGGATCTGCGCGCGGCGGGTGCCGAGTGGGTGCAGCTGGACGAGCCGGCGCTCGTCCAGGACCGCACCCCGGCCGAGCTCAACGCGGCCGAGCGCACCTACCGCGACCTCGGCGCGCTCACCGACCGCCCGAAGCTGCTCGTCGCCTCCTATTTCCACCGGCTGGGCGAGGCGCTTCCGGTCCTGGCCAAGGCCCCCGTCGAGGGCCTGGCGCTGGACTTCACCGACTCCGCCGCCGCCAACCTGGACGCCCTCGCGGCCGTCGGCGGACTCCCCGGCAAGCGCCTGGTCGCCGGTGTCGTCAACGGCCGCAACATCTGGATCAACGACCTCCAGAAGTCGCTGTCCACGCTCGGCACCCTCCTCGGGCTGGCCGACCGCGTCGACGTGGCCGCCTCCTGCTCGCTGCTGCACGTGCCGCTGGACGCCGCCGCCGAACGGGACATCGATCCGCAGATCGTGCGCTGGCTGGCCTTCGCCCGGCAGAAGACCGCCGAGATCGTCACCCTGGCGAAGGCTCTCGCGCAGGGCACCGACGCCATCTCCGGCGAGCTCTCCGCCAACAAGGCCGCGCTGGCCTCCCGGGCGGACTCCCCGATCACCCGGGACCCGGCCGTACGCGCCCGGGCGGAGGCCGTGACGGACGCGGACGGCCGCCGCTCCCAGCCGTACGCCGAGCGGGCCGCGGCCCAACGGGCGCACCTGGGACTGCCGTTGCTGCCGACGACGACCA
Source organism: Streptomyces sp. CB01249 (assembly GCF_001905735.1). Classification (GTDB taxonomy): domain Bacteria; phylum Actinomycetota; class Actinomycetes; order Streptomycetales; family Streptomycetaceae; genus Streptomyces. The sequence continues at coordinate 1,238,000 of NZ_LISW01000001.1, read as the reverse complement.
TCGGTTCGTTCCCGCAGACCGGCGAGCTGCGGACGGCCCGCGCCGACCTGCGCGCCGGACGCATCGACACGGCGGGTTACGAGGAGCGCATCCGGACGGAGATCCAGGAGGTCATCTCCTTCCAGGAGAAGACGGGCATCGACGTCCTGGTGCATGGCGAGCCCGAACGCAACGACATGGTGCAGTACTTCGCCGAGCAGCTGACCGGGTACCTCGCCACCCAGCACGGCTGGGTGCAGTCGTACGGCACCCGGTACGTGCGTCCGCCGGTCCTCGCCGGGGACATCTCGCGCCCCGAGCCGATGACGGTGCGCTGGACCTCGTACGCCCAGTCGCTGAGCGACCGCCCGGTCAAGGGCATGCTCACGGGTCCGGTCACCATGCTCGCCTGGTCGTTCGTCCGCGACGACCTGCCGCTCGGGGAGACCGCCCGGCAGGTGGCTCTCGCCCTGCGCGACGAGGTCAACGACCTGGAGGTGAGCGGTACTTCGGTGATCCAGGTGGACGAGCCCGCCCTGCGCGAGACGCTGCCGCTGCGGGCGGCCGACCGGGCGGACTACCTGGCCTGGGCCACGGAGGCGTTCCGGCTCACGACCGGCGGGGTGCGGCCGGACACCCAGATCCACACCCACATGTGCTACGCGGAGTTCGGCGACATCGTCCAGGCCATCGACGACCTGGACGCCGACGTCATCAGCCTGGAGGCCGCCCGCTCCCACATGCAGGTGGCCAGCGAGCTGGCCGCCCACGGCTATCCGCGTGAGGCGGGACCGGGGGTCTACGACATCCACTCGCCCCGCGTCCCGAGCGCCGAGGAGGCCGCAGAGCTGCTGCGTACGGGGCTGAAGGCGATCCCCGCCGAACGGCTCTGGGTGAACCCCGACTGCGGCCTCAAGACCCGTGGCTGGCCCGAGACCCGGGCCTCCCTGGAGAACCTGGTCGCCGCCGCCCGTACCGTCCGGGCGGAACTGCCTTCCTCCTGAACGGGGTTGCCGGGGGCCGGGACGTCACTCGCGTCCCGGCCCCCGGCCGGGCGCGCCCGGGTCGAACGCGTACAGGTCGAGGATCTCGGGCATCGGGGCCGTGCCCGGGCCTCCGGCGTTCACCCAGGCTATGACGTCCTCGGTGGCGTCGGGGTCGTTGACCAGGCCGAGCCACACCGGCCGGGCCCCGGCGCGACGGGCCTCGGCCGACGGCTGGACGACGACGACATTGGCCTGTTCGCACACGTCCAGGCACGCGGAGACGCGCACCGGGACGGCCGAGCGCAGGCGCGCGGTCTGGGCCGCGTGGTCGCCCGGCACCTTGACCGTGCCGCAGCAGCAGTCCCGGCACACCGTCACCCTGCTGGGCGCGGAAGCCGTTGCGGCAGGGCCAGTTGTTTCCGGCATGCGGCCGTCCGCCTCTCACCGGGGAGGTCCGCCCCGGACATCGTGGAGGTGGCGACGGTGTGAGTGTCTGGCTCCCGGGTCGTGCCCGGTCACAGTGGCGGGACCGCGCCGGATTCACACCGGCTTCCTCAGCTCCCGTCGCCCGATTCGGCGGTCATCGTCTCATGACCCCCGGGGCGGTCCACCGGCTGAGGTGCGGTGAAGCGGGCCGGGGCGCGGAAGCGGGCCCGGCGGGAGGCACGGCGGAAGGTCGTGAGCACGGCGGGGCCGGCGAGCATGACGCACACGAAGTTCGTCACGGCGCGGCCGGTGTCCCAGCCGAGGGAGGTGGCCAGGTCGAAGGCGACGTACCGGTGCCACTGCTCGGTGAAGGGCAGGCCGGGCAGGTAGGCGATGGAGCTGTTCGGGTCGAGGGAGAACGGCCAGAAGGAGAGGTTGAGGAGGAATCCGAAGAGGTATCCCGACAGGGAGCCGTAGACGGCGAGCAGGAGTACTTCGCGGCGGCCGGTGGCACGCGGGAGGAACCCGGCGAGCATGCCGACGAAGGCGCAGCCGAACATCTGGTACGGCATCCAGGGGCCGACGCCGCCGGTGATGAGCGCGGAGGTGAACAGCGAGGTGCAGCCGAGGGTGAAGCCGAAGCCCGGGCCGAAGACCCGGCCTGCGAGAACGAGGACGAAGAAGACGGTCTCGATGCCCGCCGTGCCCGCGCCGAGGGGGCGCAGCGCGGCGTTGACGGCGGACAGCACCCCCAGCATGGCGAGGGCCTTGGAGTCGATGCCGCCCTCGGCGATCTCGGAGAGCACGACGCACAGGATCAGGACGAGCAGCACGCCGAAGATCAGGGGCGGTGCGTAGTTCGACCCGAAGGTGCCCGGCGCCACGACGAACGGCCAGAAGAAGGCGACGATCCCGAGAAGCGCCGCCATGGCGATGACGAGGGTGACGCGCAGGTTGAGCTGGATCGCGGGCACGGTCGGTGTGTTCGGCGTCGTCACGGCTGATCGCCCTCCGGTCGGGGTGCGGCCAGTGCCGCGGTGACCTGGTCGACGGTGAGGAAGGGCAGCGGTGCCAGGATCTTCGCCGTCTGCGGTGCGAAGACCGGGGAGGCGACGATGACGTCCGTGGTGGGCCCGTCGGCGACGATCTCACCCTCGGCCATGACGACGACCCGGTCGGCGGCGCGGGCGGCGAACTCGACGTCGTGGGTGGAGACGACGATCGCGCGCCCTTCGGCGGCCAGCGCGTCGACCGTCTCCACGAGCCGGTTCTTGGCCCGGTAGTCGAGGCCCCGGGTCGGTTCGTCCAGGAGCAGGACGTCGGGGGCCGCGGTGAGCTGGATGGCGAGGACGAGGGCCAGTTTCTGCCCTTCGGAGAGGTCCCGCGGGTGGGTGGAGCCGTGGATGCCGGGTGCGAGCCGGTCCAGGATCTCCCGCGCGTTCCGGCCGTTCGCGGATTCGGTGTCCGCCTGGGCGAGTTCCTGCTCGACGCTTTCCAGGTAAAGGAGGTCGGCGGGGGTCTGCGGGACGAGGCCGACCAGTTGCCGGGCCCGCGCGGCGGGCAGGGTGTGCGGGTCGGCGCCCCGGGGTGTGCCGTCGGCCACGGATACGGTGCCGGAGTGCCGGGCCCCGGTGCCCTGGAGGGCCCACAGCAGCGAGGACTTGCCGGATCCGTTGCGTCCCATCAGCGCGGTGACCTCGCCCGCGCGCAGGGTCAGGTCCACCTCGCGGACGGCGGGGACGCCCTTGTAGGCGACGGTCACCTTGCGGGCGGTGAGCAGGTCGGGCCGGTCGGGGCCGGGTGCCCGGCGGACGGGGGCCGGGGTGCGGCCGGTGAGCCGGGTGCGCAGCTCGCGGGCGGTGCGCCGGGCGTCCCGGATGGACAGCGGGAGCGGGTCCCATCCGGCTGCGCGGCCGAGCTCCACGATGGGGGGTGCGATGGCGGAGGTACGCAGGACGTCGGCGGGGGCGCCGATGCGGACGTGGCCGTCGCCGGGCAGGTGGAGTACGCGGTCGGCGTACTGGACGACGCGTTCGAGGCGGTGCTCCGCCATGAGGACGGTGACGCCGAGGTCGTGGACGAGCCGGGTGACGGCGGCCAGGACCTCCTCGGCCGCGGTGGGGTCGAGGGCGGACGTCGGTTCGTCCAGGACGAGGACGCGGGGGTGGCTCGTCAGGACCGAGCCGATGGCGACGCGTTGCTGCTGGCCGCCGGAGAGCTCGTGCAGGGCTCGGTGGCGGAGGTCGGCGAGCCCCAGCAGGTCCAGGGTCTCCTCGACGCGCTTGCGCATGGTGGAGGGCGGGACGGCCAGCTGCTCCATGGCGTACGCGAGTTCCTCCTCCACGGTGTCGGTGACGAATCCGTCGAGGGGGTCCTGGCCCACCACGCCCACCACATCCGCGAGTTCGCGCGGCGGATGATGGGCGGTGTCCCGGCCGTCGACCGTGACCCTGCCGTACAGGGTGCCGCCGGTGAAGTGCGGGACGAGGCCGTTGACCGCGCCGAGGAGGGTGGACTTGCCGACACCGGTGTGGCCGACGACGAGGCACAACTCGCCCTCCTCGACCGTCAGGTCGACGTCGCGGAGCGCGGGGCCCGCCGCGTCGTCGTACTCGATGGTGACCTGGTCGAAGGTGATCACGCGGTGCCGGCTTTCGGGTCGGTGCGGTGGGTCGCGGCGGGCGGCGGGGCGAGGAATCCGGCCGCCCCGGCCAGCAGGATCGCCGAGGTCGGGACGAGCGGGAGCTCCGGCCACGTCAGCGGGTAGAACGTGGGGTTGAGCTGGGCGGGGTCGTAGCCGAGGTTCGCGAAGAGCAGGACCGCCGAGAGCACACCGCTGCCCGCGACCAGCCACTCGGCGGCGCGCCAGGGGTCGGGCCGGTAGGTGGTGCGGGTGACGCGACGGCCGCCGAGGCGGAGCCCGGCGACGCACAGCGCCGCGCCGACGCTCATCGCGGGAAGGCCGAGGAAGGCGGGGGCGGTGGCGTCGAGGAGCCCGTACGCCCCCGCGCACAGTCCGCACATGCCGAGGAGCATGAGGGCACCGGTGATGCGCCGGGAGGTGCGGGTCGCGGTGCCGGCCCGGCCGTAACCCCGTGAGTCCATGGCGGCGGCCAGGCGCAGCGACCGCTCCAGGGCGTCTTCCAGTACGGGCACGACGATGCCGCGCAGGGCGCCCAGGCCCCGGGTCCGGCCTGCTCTCAACTTCCGCGCCCGGGACACCCGTTGGACGCTCTGCACCAGCTGCGGGGCGACGCTGATCGCGACGGTCACGGCGACGCCGAGCTCGTACAGCGCACCGGGCAGGACCCGCAGGGCCCGCTTCGGGTTGGCGAGGGTGTTGGCGGCGCCGATGCAGCACAGCATGCACGCGAGGCGGAGCCCGTCCGTGGCGGAGGAGAGGACCGCCTCCAGTGAGACGGGGCCGCCGAGCTGGATGCCGGCGTACCAGTCGGGGGTGGGGATGTGCGGCAGGGCGAAGAGGAAGTGGTCGTGCGGGGTGATGCCGGTGGCGAAGACCGCGCGGAAGATGACGCGGATCGCCACGACGGTCAGCGCCAGATAGAGGTAGTACTTGAAGCCCCGGGCCCAGGGCGCCGTCGTGCGGCGTGCCGTGACGACGTAGCCGAGGACCGCGAGCACCAGGAAGAGCAGCAGCGGGTTGGCGGTGCGGCTGACCGCGGTGGCGAGGGCGAGGGCCCAGATCCACCAGGCGAGCGGGTGCAGGCCGCGCGGCAGCCGCCGGCCGCCCCGGTCCGGTCCGGGACCGGGCGGGGCGGCCGGCGGCTGCGCGGCGGTGCGGGCGACCGCGCTCACTCGTGCCGCCTGCGGCGGGCGGCGTAGAACGCGGCGCCCCCGATGAGCACCACGAGGGCCGCGCCCGCGACGACGGGCAGCACCGAACCGGAGTCGTGCGGGGCGTCGGCGGTGGGTTCGGCGTCGAGCACGGGCGTCTTGCCCTTCGCGGCCGCCGCGTCGGCGCTCGGGGAGTCCGAGGGGGTGGGGGTGTCCGACGGAGTCGGCGACGGGGAGGGTGAGGGCGACTCGCTCTTCTCGGGCTTCTTGGAGGCCTTCGGCTTCTTCGAGTGCGTCGGAGGCGGGGTGTCCTCCTGGGTGGCGCCCTGCTCCGGGGCGGGACCCGTGTCGACGTCCGGCGGCAGGTCGGGCGCCTTCTCGGTGGAGGCGGGCGAACCGGCCCCGGTGGGCTTGGTGTTGTGGGCCCGCAGCTGGTCGGGGGTGACCTTGGGGCGGCCCTTGGTCCCCCCGATGTCGGTGCCGCCGAAGATCCACAGGTCGACGCTGCCCGGCTTCGGCCGGTAGAGCATGGCGCCGAGCTGGCTGTACTCCCAGTCGTTCGCACCGGGGTCCGCGTGCCAGTACGACCAGTAGGCGGACGCCGGGGGCGTCAAAACGCAGTCCTCCTCCGACGTGGGCGGGAACTGTTTGCCGCTCTTGTAGCCGCTGAAGCCGATCCGGCAGATGAACGCGGGTCCGTCGTGCCCGGTCCCCACCGTGCGCCAGCCGGCCTGGTTCAGCAGCTCGTAGCCGGTCGTCGGAGTCGTCCCGCAGGCCCGGTAGATGGGCCCGCCCCAGTGGCTGAAGTCGACGGCGAGGACCGCGCCCGACGTGGTCGTGCACCGGCCCATGGGCTGCGGGTCGGCCGCGACGGGGGACGCGGTCGCGCCCAGGCCCGCGAGCGCGAGGCCGAGCGCGGCCACGAGGCGCGCGAGCGTGGGCAGGACCGGCCTCATCGCCCGGCCTCCCCGGCGACGCGGCGCCTGGCGGCGACGACGGCCCACCAACCGAGGGCAGTGAGCAGCACGGCGAAGGCCGCCAGCGCGGTGACCTGGACGCCCGTGGAGGCCAGGGCGCCGCCTCCGTCACCGCTGTCCGCGTCGACGATGCCGCCGCCCGAACCGGAGTCGTCATCCCCCGGGGTGATGATCTGCGGGGTGCCGTCGGTGTCGTCGCTGGGGGTGGGCTGGGCGGAGGTGCCGTCGAGGCTGCGGTCCAGCTTCCCGAAGGAGATGCCGGTGGCGCCGCCCACGGCCTGGGTCGACGCGCGGAGGTCGGAGCCCGGCTGGCCCTCCTTGGCGACCTTGAAGCCGCCGTCGGCGTTCTGCTGCCCGGCGAGGAACTTCAGCGCCGCGTCGATCTCCTTCTTGTACGTGTCCTTGTCGAGGGACAGCCCCTGCACGGCGAGGGCCGCGGAGTTGACGGAGTTGCCCGCCGCGCCCGGGAATCCGCCGTCGGGAAGCTGCTGGGCGGCGATCCACTTCAGGGCCTTGCCGACCGCGGCGTCCGCCGTCTTCCCACCGGCGAGGTCGAGGGCCATCGCGGCGATGGCGGTGGAGTCGACGTCGGAGTCACCGGTCGGCGGGATCAGGCTCGGCCAGGCGCCGCTGCCGTCGTTCTGCAGGCTCTCCAGGTAGGCGACCGGGGCCTTCGCGTGGTCCTCGTCCCCCGCGCGCAGCTGGGCCATCACGGCGAGGGCCTGCGAGAAGACGGAGGGCGCGTAGGTGTAGGCGCCCTCGGCCGCGCAGGAGCGGTCCGGGGCGGTGCTCGCGGCGGGGCACACCGCCTTGTCCAGAGCGGCGATCAGGTCGTGTCCGGCGAAGTCGCGCGGGTCGCGTCCGACGGCCTCGGCCAGCAGCGCGGTCTTGCCGAGCGATCCGCCGGCGGCGTACTGGGTGCCGGCGCCCGTCCAGTCGTTGACCGTCCGTCCTTCGCCGTCCTTGCCCTCGTCGTCCAGGAAGTCCACGATGCCGCGCAGCTTCGCGTTGTCGAGGCCGGTGGCGGCGAGCGCGTAGGCGCCGTCGATGGTCAGACCGAAGTCGGCGCGCCCGGACCCGGGGCCGACCGGGTAGTACCGGCCCTGCTTGAGCTGCGCCGCACCCGTGAGGTAGGCGACGCCCTTCTTCAGGTCGGGGCCCTTGCCGGGAGTCGGAGCCTCCGTGGTGGGAGGGGTGGTGGTCGGCGGGGTGGTGGGCTCGGCCTTCTCGGTGGTGAGCGTCGCGATGTCGGTACGTGCTCCCGTGAGTACGGCGACGGGGGTCGCGTACAGGGTGGGGTCGACGGCGTCCTGGTCGAACCCGAAGCCGCCGCCCTTGAGCTGAACGCGGGAGAGCCAGCCCTCGGCGGCGTCGGCCCGCTTCGTGTCGCCGACCGCGCGCAGCGTCTGGGCGGCGTAGGCGGTGGCGATCACGTCACCGGTGGTGGACCCGGCGTAGCCCGGGAAGGCCCCGGTGTCGAGCTGTTGCTTCGCGAGGTAGTCGCGGGCCTTGGTGACGGCGTCGTCGTGGCCGCCCGCCGTGTGCAGGACGAGGGCGATCAGCCCGGTGGAGCCCGCGTCGCCCTCGCAGCGCTCGCCCGGCTGGATGAGGATGCTGGTGATGCCGCCGTCCTTGCACTGGACCTGGGTCAGCCGCTCGACCGAAGCCGGGTCCGGCTTCTCACCGGCACGCAGGAGGGCGAGGACCGCGCGGGCCTGCTCGTCGGCGTAGGTGATGTTCCGGATGTCGCCCGGGGCGGTGCAGCCTTCGCCGGGGGCGCGTTCCGTGCACACGTTGCCGGTGAGGTCGGCGATCAGGTCCCGGCCGCCGAAGGAGTGCGCGTCGCCCTCGGTGGACTCCGCGAGCAGCGCGAGCCGGGCGGCGGCGCCGGTCGCGGGGGGCTGGTCCTTGCCGTTGGGTGCGACGTAGTCGTCGACGTGGGCGGCGAGGAACGAGGTGACCTTGTCGAGGGTGTCGCTCCTGCCGTCGGCGGCGGCCAGCGCGTACGCGGTCTCCGTGGTCAGCAGGTAGTTGGGATCCTCGGCGCCCTCGTCCACGATGCGTTCATCGTCGGTGAGGCCCCTCTTCAGCCAGGCCGCGGCCGAGGCGACGTCCACCCGGCCCGGTGCCCCGGTCGGTTCGCCGCCCGGGTCGGGGGTCGAACCGCCTCCGGCGCGTACGTCGTCGGGGCTGAAGGTGGGCCTGCCGGTGGTGCCGCCGATGTCGGTGCCGCCGTAGACCCAGGCGTCGACGTCGCCGTCCTTGAGCTTGCGGCCCATGGCCCCGTACTGGCTGTAGGACCAGTCGTCCTGTCCGGGGGCGGCGACCCAGTAGGACCAGTACGCGGTGGCCTGCGGGGTGAGGACGCAGGCTTCCTTGTCCGGAGTCGGGTACTGGGTACCGGAGTTGAAGGCGCCGTACCCGATGCGGCAGATGAAGGCCGGTCCGTCGTGCTGGGTGCCGGCGGTGCTGAATCCGCCTTCGTGCAGCAGCTCGTATCCGGTGGTGGGGGTCGTGTCGCAGCCCCGCTCGACGGTGCCGCCGAAGGGTCCGAAGTCGACGGCGACGATCGCGCCCTTGGTGGCGGTGCAGTCGCCGACCGGGGCCGCCGCGGCGCGCTGGGCGCCGGGCAGGAAGGCGAAGCAGACCGCGGCCAGGAGGCCGAGTGCGCAGAGCGCGGCCGTGAAAATGCCCTGCCGTCTTCGTGCGCCTGTGTCCGGGCGCTGCATGGTCCCCACCGGGCCCCCCTCGGGTGTGGCCGATGCGGGGGTACGAAGACGTGGCAGCAGTACGCCGCCCGGATTCCGCAGGGAACCGCGCGTCGTTACGGGTCGCACCACGCCGTAGTCCGCGACGGCGTCTGTTGCTGTGGAACAAGCCCCAGGTACTCCGGCTCACCCGGCCAGGCCGGGTCTACGGTTGCGGGTCAGCGCCGGAATTCGACCGGCTTCCCCTGGAACAGCTTGCGTATCGGAGCGAGTGGAGCATGCGTTCGTACGGTCCGTCAAGGCCGCCCCTGACGTGACGCCCGGGCACACCGGGCCCTGTGGCGGACCCTGCCCGGCGTCGGGTACTGTCCCGCACTGCCGAGTGGGGGAACCCGGTGGGAATCCGGGGCTGACGCGCAGCGGTGTGGGGGCGACGACCGCCTCCGAGCCCGAATGCCCAAGCGGTGATGGCTATCTGGAAGTCGGTCCACGCGTTCGCGGACGGCGGCCAAGTCCGCTGCGTGCGCTCGAAAGGGCCGGCCGCCGGGCGGGTCGGCGTCCCTTCACCCTGGAGCACGCCATGCCCCGTCCCGCCCTTGTCCACCGCACCGCCCTCACCGCGGTCGCCGCACTGGGCGCGTTCGCGCTCACCACCCTGCCGGCCGCGGCGACCGCCACGCCCGCGCAGATCGCCACGTCCAAGACGAACGGTGTGACGTACCTCAAGTCCCTTCAGCAGCCCGACGGTTCGTACGCGGGCACCGGCCTGTCCAACGAGTGGGCCTTCAGCGCGCTCGCGGCGGCGGGCACCGCCGCAGTGGACGTCACCCCCGGGGGCGACGCGACCAAGAACGCGCGGACGGTGTACAGAAACCTCCTGGCCACCAGCGCCTGGCCCTCCGCGTCCCCCGTCGTCACCGACTACGAGCGGGCCGCCCTCAACGCCTACGCGGCGGGCATCGACCCCGCACGCGTCTCGGCGGCACGCAACCTCGTCGCGGACATGTACCGGTACTGGCAGACCGCCGAGCCCGGCTACTTCGGCCCGTCCGCGAACTTCAACGGCACGGTGTTCGCGGCGCTCGCGCTGAACGGCGCCAGAACCACCGCCGGCCAGATACGCGTCCCGCAGTCCCTGCGCGACGCGGTGATCAGCCGCATCCGGGCCAACCAGCACGACGACGGCGGCTGGAACTACAGCAAGGCCGAGGGCGATCCGGGCGCGCTGGCGGCCGACAGCGACATCGACATGACCGGCGCCGCGATGGCCGCGCTCTGCGTGTCGGGCGTCGCGAACACCGACCCGGACATCGTCCAGGCGAAGACGTTCCTCAAGGGCAAGCTGATCGCCAACACCGGTGCGTTCGACGCCATGTTCGGCGTCAACACGGACTCCAACGGCTGGGCGGTCTCCGGTCTCAACGCCTGCGGGATCAACCCCCAGACCGGCGACTTCCTCACCAGCAAGGGCAAGACCCCGGTCGACTTCCTGATCGGCCAGCAATTCAACCCCGGTGGCGGGTTCAAGTACCTGCCCACCGACACCACCCCGCAGGCGTACGCGTCGATCGACGGGCTGCGCGCGGTGGCGGGCGGCGGCTTCACGGCGACCCCGCCGACTCCGGTCACCTCGGGCGCACCCCAGTGGGTGGGCCAGGCCGCCCTGACCTCGGGCACCGCGACGTCCTTCGCGCTGACCGTGGACGACGGCACGGGCAGCCTGAAGGTGTGCTCCGTCGCCCTCACCCCGACCGGGTCCACGACCACGCTCGGAGCGGTTCTCGACGCGGCCACGAGTGCGGCCACCCCGTCCGGCTGCGTCAGCGGCGTCACCCCGTCCTCCGGGACCGGGCAGCTCACCTCGCTCAACGGCAAGGCCAACAGCGGTTCCAGCACCTGGAAGGCGAGCGTCGACGGATCGGCCTTCACCACGGCCGCGCGCAACCGGTCCATCGGTGTCGGCGACACGATCGCCCTGCGCTGGGGCGCCTGAGGCACGGTCACACCACCGCGGGGACGGCCTCCTCGCGGTGGTGGCAGCCGAGCCAGATGCCGGTGACGGCGCTGACGTAGCGCGCGCCGCACCGGTCGGACGGGACGACGAGCTGCGTACCGGCCTCGTCCAGGTCGTGGCCGTCCATGCGGGTGGCGAGCAGGACCGGCGCGTTGCCGAAGTCCGCGTCGATCTCCGCCCAGGACAGGACGGTGTGGTGGCCGTCGCCGCCGCTCACCGCGAGCAGGAAGCGCGAGCGCTCCTTGCGGCGGAGCGGGGCGAAACCGGGCAGGGTGGCGGCCACCACCTCGCGCAGCAGCGGTCCGGCGAAGGTGTGGCGCTGCGGGCCGGAGGTCGCGCAGTCGAAGACGACCTCGGCCCGGTGCTGCTCCCAGTCCCGCCGCAGCCGGGCGACGGACAGGGTGACCGGATCGGCCAGGTCGCCCCAGAGCGCGAAGGTGCCCGTGGGCGTGGGGCGCGGGGCGGTACTCGGTCGGTTCATCGTCGGTCCCCTCGCGGCGGTCGGTGAGGCGGCTGCGCGCAGTGATACCCGACCGCCGGAGCGGTGAACCGCGATTGCCATGCCAGGTCGCCTCTTCGGCTCGCATTTCTGAGCTATGTACGAGTACGGGCCTGGCATGACCCGGGTCTATCGGCCGACCCCCTCCGCCCGCAGGTTCAGCGCCAGCCACACCCGGTCGCGGGTCACCGGCAGCTCGGTGAAGCGGATGCCCGTGGCGTCCCGCAGGGCGTTGGCGAACGCGGGCGCGACCGGGTTGAAGGGGCTCTCGCTCATGGACTTGGCGCCGAGCGGGCCGATCGAGTCGGAGGTCTCCGTGAAGTGCACCTCGGTCCGGGGGACGTCGGCGTACTGGGGCAGCCGGTAGCGGCGGAACGCGGCCGTGGTGACCTCGCCCCGGTCGTCGACCCGGACGGTCTCGAAGAGCGTCGCGCCCAGCGCCTGGGCCACTCCGCCCTCGACCTGGCCGCGGCACTGCATCGGGTTCATGACCTTCCCGGCGTCGGCGGCGTGGACGCTGCGCAGGATGCGGATCTCGCCGGTGCCGGGGTCGACGGCGATCCGGAACCACTGGGCGTTGAAGGCGACCGAGCGCGGCGAGCCGCCCCAGTGCCCGTCGGCCGCGAGCTCGTCCGCCGCGCCGAGGGCGTGCCCCGCCTCGTACAGTTCCTTGAGCGTGACGAGCCGCCCGGCGCAGTCGACGGACTCCGCGCCGAGCACGCACAGGTGCCGGGCGACTCCGGTGTGGCGGGCGGCCAGGGTCCGCAGGCGCTGTTCGAGGGAGGTCGCGGCGAGGAGCACCGCCTTGCCCGCGACGACGGTTCCGGCCGAGCCGAAGGCGCCGGTGTCGTGGCGGACGACGTCCGTGTCGGACTGGCGGATCGCGATGCGGTCCTCGGTGGTGTTGAGGGCCCCCGCGGTGAGCTGTTTGTGCACGGTGGTGGTGCCGCTGCCGAACTCCGCGGTGCCGACGGCGATGTCGTACGTCCCGTCGGCCAGGAGCGAGACCCGGGCGTCGGCGTAGTGGCCGCCGGGCGGACCGGTGGCGATCATCGCCATGCCGGTGCCCTGGCCGGTCAGCCACCCCTCGGGGACGTCGTCGGCGCTGCGGTCCTCGGCGATGGCCCGGCGTACGACGGACAGGCACTGGTCGAGCCCGTACGAGGCGATGTGGAGGTCCTCCTCCTCGCCGATCGGGCTGATCATGGCCTCGCCGGGGCCGATGATGTTCTTCTCGCGGAACACCAGCGGGTCCATGCCGAGGCGCCGCGCGAGTTCGTCCATGACCGACTCCACGGCGAAGGTGACCTGGCCGAGGCCGTAGCCCCGGAAGGCACCGGCCGGGACGACGTTGGTGTACACGGAGTACGCGTCGACCTTCTTGTGCGGGGCCCGGTACACCGCGAACGACTCACCGACGCTGTGGAACATCACCGCCGGACCGTGGTTGCCGTAGGCGCCCGTGTTCGACACCACCCGCATCTGCAGGGCGGTGAGCGTGCCGTCCCTGCGGACCCCGGCCTTGACGCCGATGAGGAACGGATGGCGGGTGGTGGCACCGTAGAACTGCTCGGCGCGGGTGTACTCCAGCTTCACCGGCCGCCGGAGCCTGAGCGCGGCGAGAGCGACGATGTCCTCGGTGAGCATCTCCTGCTTGCCGCCGAAGCCGCCGCCGACCCGCCCCGCGACCACCCGTACCTCGTCCTCGGGCAGTCCGTACAGCGCGCAGAGCGCCCGGCGGGTCAGGAACGGGGTCTGGGTCGAGGAGCGTACGGTCAGCCGCTCCCCCGTGCCGTCCTCCTTCGGCTCGAAGTACGCGACGCAGCCGTGGGTCTCCAGGCTGGCGTGCTGCACCCGCTGGGTCCGGAACGTCTCCTCGTGGACGATGTCCGCCTCGGCGAACCCGTCCTCGACGGAGCCGGTCTCGCCGTGCACCTCGCCCGCCACGTTGTCCGCGACCCGGGCGATGCGCACCTCGGGGCCCTTCCCGGCGTGGATGACGGGCGCGCCGGGGCGCATCGCCTCCTCCGGGTCGGTGACATGGGGCAGCACCTCGTACGTCACCTCGATCCGGCGGCACCCCTCCTCGGCTGCCTGCTCGCCGTCCGCGACGACGGCCGCGACGCGCTGGCCCACGTACCGGACGACGTCGTCCAGGACCCGGGTGTCGTCGGGGTCCTCGGTGGGGTGCTCGTGGCGGGCCGACGAGTACAGCGTGTCCGGGGCGTCCTCGTGGGTGAGTACGGCGACGACCCCGGGCACGCGCAGCGCGGCGGCCGTGTCGATGGCGAGGATCCGGGCGTGCGGGTGCGGTGAGCGCAGCAGCTTCATGTGGAGCAGGCCGGGGACCTCGGTGTCGAAGGTGTAGCGGGCGGTGCCGGTGACGATCTGCGGCCCGGCCGGTGCGCCGACGTTCCGCCCCACCGCCTGCCCGGCGCACGGGCGTTCGGTGTGCCGCACCCCTTGTACCGCGTCCTCGATCGCCCGGTATCCGGTGCAGCGGCACAGGTTGCCCTTGAACGCGCGCGGCAGGTCGTCCAGTTTGCCGTCGTCGTGCTCGGTGCCGCGTTCCGCCTCCAGGGCGGCCGTGGTCATCAGGAACCCGGCGGTGCAGAACCCGCACTGGTAGCCCTGCGCGTCGAGGAACTTGCGCTGGACGGGGTGGAGTTCGCCGTCCGGCGTGGCCAGGCCCTCGACGGTCGTCACCGTACGGCCTGCGGCGCGTGCCGCCGGGTAGAGGCAGCTGTGCACGGGCTCGCCGTCGACGTGGACGGTGCAGGCGCCGCAGTCACCCGCGTCGCAGCCCTTCTTCACCCCGAACCAGCCGCGTTCGCGCAGATAGGTCCGCAGGCACTGGCCTGCGCGGGGCTCCTCCTCGGACGTCCGTCCGTTGACGTGGAGTTCGTAGCTCATCGGTCGTCCCTCCCGGGCGCTTCGGTCAGCTCGCGGCGGACCTCTTCGGCGAGGCGCAGCCCCATGTGGCGGCGCCACTCGGGCAGTCCGTGGATGTCGTCGAACCACTCGGTGCCGGACACCGCCGAGTCAATCGCGGACCGCAGCCGCCCGGCCGTCGGCGGCAGCGGGAACCAGAACCGGAAGGGCCTGGTGGTCGCGGCGGTGACGGTGACGGCGAGGGAGCCGTCCACCGGATCGAGCGTGCCGATGACGAGTGCGCCGGAGCGGCCGAGCCCGTACAGCGACGCCTGCCGGAAGGCCGTGCGGCACTCCAGTGCCCGGCCGGGCAGCGTGACCGAGCGCAGCAGTTCGCCCTCGGCGAGGTCCTTGCGGCCCGCGCCCCGGATGAATTCGGCCACCTTCACCTCGCGGACGGAGCCGTCCTGCGCCCGGAGCAGGCAGCTGCCGTCGAGCGCGGCCGTCAGCGAGATCATCGGCCCGGCCGGCAGGCCGTTGCACAGGTTCCCGCCGACGGTCGCCATGTTCCAGATCTTGAACGAGGCGAGGAAGGCGCGGCAGCACTGCTCGAAGAGCGGGGCGGCGGGCGCGTGCAGCGAGCGCCGCCCGTAGCGGGACAGCTGGGCGATCGTGCAGGTCGCGGAGATCTCCAGCGAACCGTCCGGGTGGCGCGTCAGGGGCTCCCAGCCCATCCGGCTCAGGTCGACCAGCCGGCGCAGGTGCGGCTGCGGCTCCGAGAACAGATAGGTCCCTCCTCCCAGCCAGGCGTCTCCGGCCCGCCACGGCTCGCGCAGCCGCGCGTCCCGCACGTCGGTGATCGTGTTCAGATCCATGCCGCCCCAGCCCTCCGACCGATGTCTTCGAGCCAGTGAAGCCCCCGGAATGTCCGGACACGACTGGACGCGAACCCGGAAAACGTCCACCTCCGACCCCCTGCGCCTGGAGGATCAAACAAGAGCCGTTTTCCGCCTGCGGCTTTGCATCTACGATGCGATTACTCGCATTCGCCTCGTGAATGCGAGTGCGGGCTCGCCCCGTGACCGCGCAAGGAGTCCGTATGCACGTCGACCACCTCCTCCGGATGGACCGTCTGGATCTGTCCCTCGTCTGGGGCGACGAGACCCTGCTCGGCCAGGAGATCGCCGGAGTCACCGCGACGGATCTGGAGGACCCGGCCCGCTTCCTCCAGCGGGGCGAGGTGGTGCTGAGCGGTCTCGTGTGGTGGACCCCGGAGGGCGGGCCGGGGCGGACGGACCGCTTCGTGTCGGCGCTGCGGGAGGCGGGCGCCGTGGCGCTGCTGGCCGGTGAGGAGACCCACGGGGAGGTGCCGCGCCAGCTCGTGGACGCCTGCCGGAAGTTCCGCGTGGCGCTCATCGCCGTACCCCCGCAGACCAGCTTCCGGGCCGTGACCGAAGCCGTCTATCTGCGCCAGTGGGGCGACCTCAGCGGCCGCCCCGGCGACCATCACGCCCTGCCGGAGAACGTGCGCCGGGACCTGGACCACGCACTGGAGGGCGGGGCGGAGGCCGGGGAGCTGCTCGACCGCGCGTTCGCCCACCTCGGGGCGCCCGCCTGCCATCTGCTCACCAGCAGCGGCCGGACCGTCGCCCGGACCGGCGGCGCGCCGCGCCTGCCCGCGCCCCGGGCCGCGGAGGCCCTGCGCGGCGGGCGGGGCACGACGGTGCGCGTCGAGTCGGAGAGCACGGCCTTCGACACCTGGTACCTGCACCTCCCCGAGGGCGAGCAGGTGCCGCCCCGCGTGCTGGAGGAGATATCCGGGCTGCTCGGCAGGTTCCGGCGCCGCCGCGACCAGCACCGGGCGGCGCGCGACACCGCCGCCGCCCGGCTCGTGGCCGCCGTCGGCGCCCTGCGCCCCGATCCGGACGGCCTGCGGGGCGCGCTGGAGGCGTGCGACCTGGCCGGGATGTCCTCGTACACCGTGGTGACGGCGGCGCTGGAACCCGGGGACGACGGCACCGCTGCCCTCGGTGAGGCGCTGGCCCATCTGCGGTCGGTGACGTTCGCCGTGGCCCGGGGCGCCGGCGACGAGGCGACGGCGGTGGTCGCGCACACGGGGGACGCGGCGGCCGGGATCGGGGAGCGGCTGCGCGAGATCGGGCCCCTGATCCGGGACTGCCGGCCGCAGAGCGCCTGGCGGGCCGGAGTCAGCGCACCGGTCGCCACCGCCGCCGGGCTGAACACGGCGCTGATGCAGGCCCGGTACGCCCTCGCGGCGGCCCGCTCCCCGGCGCCGGACACTCGGCCGGTCGTCGTGCAGGGCGAACTCGGCGGCCTGGCGGTGCTGTTGGCCGGGGTTCCCGCCGACGTACGGAAGGTGTACCGCGAGACGGTCCTGGGCCCGCTCGTGGCCGCCGGCCCGAAGTCGGGCCCCATGCTCCTGGAGACCTTGCAGGCGTTCCTGGACCACGACTGCTCCTGGGCCCGCACCGCGGAGGCCCTGCACGTCCACGTCAACACGGTCCACTACCGCGTCCAGCGCATCGAACTCCTCACCGGCCGCGATCTGTCCCGCCTGGACAACCGCCTGGACCTGCGCACGGCACTGCTGTGCTGACGTACCGTCAACTGATCTGGACGGCGTGCAGAACCAACGCCGACTCCGGGTGCGGGCGCGGCAGTTGGAGGCCGATTTCGGCCAGGAACTCACCCGTGACCTCGGTCTGTTCCGGGGACGGGCGAGGAGCCGGGCGCGGCCCGTCCGCAGAGGCCGGGGGGCCGACCGGGGTGAGGCGGTAGAGACCGTCCGGGTCGAGGCCGGTGAAGCGGGCGCGGGCCGGGATCTCCGCGCGGGTCGCGGTGAGTTGGGCATACGCGAGCAGGGCCTCGCTGCCGTCGGGGGCGACGACGGCGGTGAGCGCGGCGGCATCGTCGTCGGGGCTCTCGTGGCGGTAGAGGCGTCCGGTGTGCAGCAGGGTGCGGTGGCGCTTGTACTCCCCTACCCAGGCGGCGAGTTCGGCGCGCTCGGCGTCGGTGGCGGTGGTGATGTCCCACTCGATACCGAAGTGCCCGAACAGTGCGGTCGCGGCGCGGAAGGCGAGGGTGTGCGTACGGCCGGTGCTGTGGCAGGTGGTCGGTCCGACGTGGGCGCCGGTCAGTTCCAGGGGCAGCAGCAGGTTGGTGCCCCGCTGGATCTCCTGCCGTTCCAGGGCGTCGTTGCAGTCGGAGGTCCACACCCGGTCGGTGTGTTCCAGGATGCCCAGGTCCACGCGGCCGCCGCCCGACGCGCAGCTCTCGATCTCCACACCGGGGTGGCGCCCGCGCAACTCGGCCAGGAGCCGGTACGCGGCGCCGGTCTGGGCCCGGACGGCGGCGCGGCCCTCGTGGCCCGGCTCGACCAGGTCGCGGTTGTGGTCCCATTTGAGGTAGGCGATGTCGTAGGTGGAGAGCAGCGCGTCGAACCGCTCCAGCAGATAGGCGTACGCCTCCGGCCGGCACAGGTCGAGCACCTGCTGGTTGCGCCAGTCCGGCGGGAGCCGGTCGGCGGCGTGCAGCGCCCAGTCGGGGTGCTCCCGCAGGAGCCGGGAGTCGGGGTTCACCATCTCCGGCTCGCACCAGAGCCCGAACTCCATGCCGTGCGCCCGGACATGACGGATCAGCGGGTCGAGCCCGTCCGGCCAGACGTCCGGGTCGACGTACCAGTCCCCCAGACCCGCGGTGTCGTCGCGTCGGCCGAGGAACCAGCCGTCGTCCAGGACGAAGCGCTCGACGCCCACCTCCGCCGCACGCTCGACCAGCGGCATGAGGCGCCGCGGATCGTGGTCGAAGTAGGTGGCCTCCCAGTTGTTGAGGACGACGGGGCGGGGCCGAGCCCCGGGGTCGGGGTGGTGGGCGCGGGCCCGCAACCAGTCGTGGAACCGGGGCGTGATGCCGTTGAGTCCGGTCGCGGAGTACGCGGCACAGAGCCAGGGCGTCACGTATTCCTCCCCGGGTGCGAGGGCGCACTCGCCGGGCAGGAGCAGTTCGCCGGTGCCGATCACGCAGCCGTTGGACGGCATGCGCTCCACGTAGGAGCGCTGGTTTCCGCTCCACGCGAGGTGCACCGACCAGACCTCGCCGTCGTCCCAGCCGAATCCGGGCGTGCCGGCGGACACCAGATACGGGCTGTCGTGACCGGGACGGCCCCGGCGGCTCTCCCGCAGATGCGTGCCGTGGCTGAGCGGATGACGCTGGGGCTGGCGCTCCTTGGCCCACCGGCCGCTGAAGTCCATGGCCTCCACCGCCCGCGAGGGAATCGGCAGCATCGGTGTCAGCTCGTCCAACTGGTACGCGTCACTCCCGGTGTTGCGCAGCCCGTGCCGCATCCGCAGCAGCCCGGAAGCCGTCAGCTCCAACTCCGCCCGCCACGCCAGCCGACTGTGCGGGTCCTCGGCGTGCACCGTGAGCCGGGCACCGTCGGCGTGAACGGTGCGGCCGTGGGTGAACCAGGGCGACCAGGCCGTGCCCGCCCGGTGGCCGATGAGGCCGGGGCGGCCCTGGTGGACCTGGGCGTTCAGCGGGAGGAGCGAGGTCCCGGCGCCCGCGTCACCCAGGCTCCGGGCGGTGCCCTCGGAGAGCCCTCTCCCCCAGTGCAGGACGCGCCCGTCCGTCTCGTCGGCGACCAGGCTGACGCCTGCGGCGGTCAGGTGAATGGGCATCTGCGGCCACCCCACACATTTAATTAGACCATTTTAATAAAACGGGCTGCGGTAGGCTCGCAGGCCATGAAGGACGTGTCAAGGGGCGGAGTGGACTCCGCGATGGTGAGGCAGCTCAACGCCTCGCGGTTGCTGGCGGTGCTGCGGGCAGCGCCCGACGCCCCCTGGTCCTCCAACGACTTGGTCGAGGAGACGGGCATGTCCCGGCCCACCGTCCTGGCCGCGGCCGGCCGTCTGGTGGAGCTCGGCTGGGTCACCGGCTCCGTGAGCCGGGCCGCCGCCGGGCGCGGCCGTCCTTCCCGGGCATTCGCCTTCCGCCGGGACGCCGGGTACGTGCTGGGCATGGACATCGGCGCACGCACGGTCAGAGTCGCGGTGGCCGACCTGGCCGGCCGTCTCGTCACCGAGGACGAGCACCTCTTCAGCGATCCGGGCATGGCCTCCGGTGAACGGCTGGCAGCGGTGATCCGGACGGCCACCGGCGCTCTGGCTGCTGCCGGCGTCCCCGGGGAACGGCTCCTCGCCGTGTGTGCCGGATCCAGTGGAACGGTCGCGGCGGACGGTACGGTGCGGGTCCGCTCCGGCATCCCCGGCTTCGTGGGCGTCAACCTGCCCGACGCGCTCGGCGAAGCCTTCGACTGCGTCGTCATCGCGGAGAACGACTGCAATCTGGCCGTCGTCGCCGAGCGCTGGCGCGGGGTCGCCTCGTGCTCCGAAAACGTGGTCTGCATGCTGGCGGGTGAGCGGCTCGGAGCCGGCATCGTTGTGCGCGGCGGCCTGGTGCGCGGCTACTGCGGGGGCGCGGGTGAGCTCGGCTTCCTGGACATGATGGACGGCTTGACCGCGGCCGAAGGGCTGGCATCCCGCGCCCGGTCGGAGGGACGGCGTCGTGTTGCGGCCCTGGCCACGCGGCATACACGGCACCTCCCCCACGACACCCCCGGGGCGGTGTTGCACGCCCTGGCAGCGGGCGACGCGGCGCGTGTGAACGCCCCGTTGGTCTTCGACGCCCTGCGTGCGGGCGACACCTCGGCGCCGGAGGTCCTGGATTACGTGCTGGGCCCGGCCGCGCGCGCGATCGCGACCGTCTCGCTCCTCCTCGACCCGGAACTCGTCGTGATCAGCGGCGCGGTGGCCGACGCCGGTGACGTGCTGCTGTCCCCGCTCGAAGACATGGTCGCCCGGCTGACCAAGGCCCCTCCGAAGCTGGCTTTCTCCCCCTTGAGCGACCGGGCGGTCGTGCTCGGTGCGGTCCGGCTGGCCCTGGACACGGCGCAGGCCCGATTCCACGACCCGCTGGCCCCGGCACCGGGCGTGCGCCGGGAGTGAGGTTCATAGCTGAAGATCGCGTCGAGCGTGTCTCCGCTCTGCTCGATCCGCAGCATGAGGTCGAACTGCCCCTCCTGCCGCGGGACTCCGATCCGTGCGACGTGCAGCCCTTGGTACGGCCTGGGCTCCCCTTCACCGTCGGCGTGTACAGGGCCGAGCCGCGGTTCCGTGCGGTCCGTGGCGATCAGGGTCACGGCGGTACGGAACGGCGGGGTGCGCCGGCCCGATGAGGTGGCCGACAGGGCGCCCGGATGTCCGGCGTTGGCCAGGCCCCGGACGAGCTGCCGCTGCGCGGCCAGGATCGCGTCGCTCATACGGTCGCCTGGCCGGAAGCTCCCGCGTACCGGAATGGTGTTGACGAAGTAGCCCACCGCGGCCTCCGTCCGGCGTCCCGCTCCGAGGGTGCCCCGGGTGGACATCGGGCAGCCGACCAGGGCCTCCGGCTGTCCCGAGTGGCGGTACAGGGCGGCCTGGAAAACACCGAGGAGAAAGGCGAACGGTGTGACGTCGAGCGACCGCGCGGCCTTCGTCAGCCGCTCGACCGTGCTTATGGGCAGGGGCAGTTCATGGGTGGCCCCGCAGAACCGCTGGGTGGCCGGGCGCGGCCGGTCGGTCGGAAGCTCAGCGGGGAGCGCACCGGCACGCACCTGGTGCCAGTACGTCTCGGCCCGAACGCCTCGGGCCGAGGAGAGGAACCGCCGTTCGGCCGCCACCTGCTCGGCGTGGATGTCCGGGCCGCCGCTCGCGGGTGCGGGACCCGGGACGGAACTGTCGGCGAACTCCCGATGCAGGATGAGGAGCTCGCGCAGGATCAGGTGGTGCGAGGTGTAGTCGCTGACGATGTGGTGGGTGGCTATGACCAGCACCGCGTCGCACGTAACATGGCCCAGCGGGCCGCGCCTGGGGAAATCGGCCGCCATGGGCCAGGAATCCGTCGCTCCGCCCAAGCAGTGACCCGGCTACTTCCCAGAAGCCAACGACACCCCTCACGCAAAGCGCCACAGAGAGACATGTGCGGGTGCACATAATTCCGTTATGTCGATTTCGATGAGCGGTGCCCCTGCCTCCGGTTTCCGGGCCCGAGGGCGGCGAGCGGCATGCCTTGTGGCTGGAGTTGTTCTTCGACCCGATGCGGTTCCGGGACCCGACGGGGGGAATGGACGCTCGTCGTGGCCGTGGTCGCCGCACCGTTCGGGGATGGCGGTCATGGATCGTGGCATCTGCGGCAGATGACGGCGTTCTTCACCACTGGACCGGCGGCCCCGTAAAGCCACGAGCCCACGCCCTCCCACGTAGGACCGCGCTGCCCCCCTCTCCCCCACGTTGCGAAGGGCGGAACCAGCGCGAACGATGGAGTCGGGCCCGATTCCCGAGACGCGAGGGCGCGTGGACAGGGCGCTCGTGCGTCATGACATGGAGCGGACATGACTGATCTTCCTCCTCCGATCACCCCCTACCTGGAACCGGCCGCGAAGGAGCTGTGCGAGGCGACGGATCCGCATCCTCGGATCTACGAGGTCCCGCCTGCGAAGGGCCGGGACATCCTGCTCGGGCTGCAGAGCGACGCGTCCGTTGCCCGTCCCGACGTGGACGAGGAATGGGTCGACGTGGACGCCGGTAAGTGGGGCACGGTACGTACCCGCATCATCCGGCCCGCCGGGTCCACGGGGCCGCTGCCGGTGGTGTTCTACATCCACGGCGCCGGG
Source organism: Streptomyces sp. CB01249 (assembly GCF_001905735.1). Lineage (GTDB taxonomy): Bacteria > Actinomycetota > Actinomycetes > Streptomycetales > Streptomycetaceae > Streptomyces. Next base: position 1,216,013 of record NZ_LISW01000001.1, on the reverse strand, counting down.
TGGGTCTTCGGGGACGAGAAGACCCACGACCGCCTCTTCCGCGAGCTCACGGTCGGCGCCGGGGCGGCCGGGGTCTTCCCGGTCTACGACCGCGCGCCCGAGGCGCGGTATCCGACCCAGGTCGAGCAGAACTACGCCGTGGGGCGGTGGGTCCTGGAGCACGGCGCGGACCACGGCCTGGACACTTCGCGGATCGCCGTCACCGGCGAGTCGGTCGGCGGCTGCATGTCCACGGTGTTCGCATTGATGAACAAGGAGCGCGGCGGGATCGACCTCAAGGCCCAGGCGCTGCTCTACCCGGTGACCGACGCGGGCTTCGACACCCCCTCGTACCACCAGTTCGCCGAGGGCTACTACCTCACCCTCGACGGCATGAAGTGGTTCTGGGACGCCTACACCACCGACCCCGCCCAGCGCGCCGAGCACCACGCCTCGCCGCTCCGGGCCTCCCTGGACCAGCTCAAGGGCCTGCCCAGGACGCTCGTCATCACCGATGAGGCCGACGTCCTGCGCGACGAGGGCGAGCAGTACGCCAACAGGCTGCGCGAGGCCGGTGTGGACGTGACCTCCGTCCGGGTGGCGGGCATGGTCCACGACTTCCTGCTCCTGGACAGCCTGCGCGACACCCGCGCCGCCAACGTGGCCCGCAAGCTCGCTGTGGACTTCCTGCACGGGGCACTGCACGGCGACTGATCCGAGCGGCAGGCCGGCCCCCTCCCTCTGAGACGGAGGAGGCCAGCGATGTGCATCTGTTTCAGGAGGTCAGGGTCGGGCTCTGGTTGTCGCACCGCCGGCCGCGTTCAGCCGCTGCCCCCCACGCTCGGGCACCGGGCACGGCGGTGCCCCATCCCGGAACTCAGCACCGCCGGAACGGAGCGAGCGTGGCACGCACGAGGTCTGCGGCTCCCCAGTCGGCGTCGAACTGGGCGATGACGGCCAGGTGCTGGCGCAACTGGAGGACCGGCATGCGTGCGCGCCAGTCCCGGTCGAGGCCGGTCAGCTCCGCGTACACCTCGAAGAACACGTGCGATTCCGGAGGTGGCGACGTCGTCCACAGGTGGGCGAGGTCGACCTCCGCCCATGTGTAGGACACGGCCGGGTCGATCAGCGCAGGTTGCACTTGGGGGGTGGCCATGACGTTCATCGTCCACAGGTCGCCATGCGTCAGGCACGCCGGCGCGACCGGCAGCAGATCCGGCAGTCGGTTGCACAGCCGCTCCAGCGCCGCCCGGTCCGCGGCGTCGAGTGCTTGCTCGACGCGTCGCTCGCCGAGCCGGCGCAGCAGACGGTTCCTGGCGAAGAACTCGAATCCGTCGTCGGCCCAGGTGTTGACCTGACGACGGCGTCCCAGCCAGTTGTCCTGGTGCCACCCGAACCGGGTGTGCCGCGTGGCGGTGTGCAGGTGGGCCAGCACGTGCGCGAGCTGCTCCCAGAACGACTCGGTCTCCGGCCGGGGGTCCAGCGCGGACAGCACGAGTACGTCGCGGTCGGCGAGAACGACCTCGGGTGTGGTGACGCCTCCCACCTCGCGCAACACGGTCAGCCCTTCGGCCTCCGCGGCGAAGACGTCGTCCGACGGTGACTCGGCGAATGCCTTGACGAAGACCGACGTGCCGTCGGCGCGGCGGGCCACGCGGCAAAGCCTCCAGTGGTCGGCTCGACCGCGATGACATCGGTCAGGCCCGCCGTGTGGAGGCGATCCCGCAGGGAGACGGTCGCCTTCGGCACGGGTGTGCTCCTCTCATGCGGTGGGGTGGAGTGCTCAGTCCTGGCTCGCGGCGGCGTCGATCCCTTCACCACCGAGTCCGAACAGGCGGTCCTCGCTCCACCACTCGGGCGTCTCGTCGGCGACCGGCGTGAGCTCCACGAGCGTCACCTCGTGCCGGCTCAGGACGAGGTGCACATCGGCACGCCCGCCGACGACGGGGATGTTCCCGTGCGAGTGGGCCGGTTCGGCCGCCTCGCGCAGGGCGTCGAGCTGACGGTGGCCGGGCGCGAGCGGCCGGCCCATGTCGCACCAGGCGGCCCAGGGGTTGCCCGCCTCCTCACTCACGGCGCGGCGACGCAGATAGGCGGAGCCCCGCGCGTCCGGGGCTCCGACGGGCAGGGACAGCCGGAGCGAGTGCCCGTTCACTGGATCGCCGCCCGCCGGGTCGGCCGGTGCCCAGGCAAGCACGGTGATCCGACCGTCGTCGTGCCGTGTCACCAGGTGGTCCTGGCCCCGGGCGAGGATCTGCTCCCCCATCTCCGCCATGAACGCGTACAAGTGGTAGGTGGGCTTCTTGATCTGGCGGTGCGTCAGAAGGCCGAAGCCGCCGTGGAACGGCGCCGTCGGTATGCCCACCTCTTCGAAGACATCACTGAAGGTCCAGTACGAGAAGGAGTCCGCGAGGTCCCCTCCGTTCACGAGTACCGGCGCCAGGTACGCCGCGTGGAACGCGGTGTCGTGGATCGGATTGTCCGGCCGGTACGAGGAGTTGAACTCCGTGATGTGCAAGGGGAGATCGGCGAGTCCTGTGCCTGCCAGCTGCCGCCGCGGGGCGTCGAACTGCTCCAGCAGCGCCGACGCCGGCATGAGGGTCTGGTGAGCGCCGAACGGTACGGGCTGGACGGGGCCGGACGAGTAGGCGTGACGGCTGACGAAATCGATGGGGAGGTCGCGAGCCACCACGAACTCCGCGAAGCGCTGGATCCACTCGTCCTGGTAACCCGGCGCCAGCGACGGGCCGCCGACCTGGAGTTCGGCGTCGACCTCCTTGAGGGCCAGTGCGGTCACCTCGTACAGGCGGTGATAGCCGTCCTGGTCGGAGGCCCAGAACGGAGCCAGGTTCGGCTCGTTCCACACCTCGACCGGCCACTGGCGCACCTGGTCGGCGCCGTAGCGGTCGATCAGGTGCCGCATGACGGCCCGGACGAGGTCCGCCCACTCCCTCTCGTCACGCGGAGGAGTGATGTTGCCCTTCCACCAGAACACGGTGTCGTCGCCGGAGGCCAGCCCCGAGGGCATGAACCCGAGTTCGAGGAAGGGTGCGATGCCCATCTCCAGGTAGGCGTCGACCACTTGGTCGACGTACGTGAAAGCGTGACGTACGCGGCGCTCGCCTGCGTGGTGGTAGGAGTGGTGGATACCCATCCCGTCGCTGAGGAGGCCGTGCCCCCGGATGTACCGGAAGCCGATGTCACGCTGAATGAGGGCAAGCGATTCCTGGTAGTCGCGCCGGAGCGCGAGATCGAGGCGGCCGGTGCCGACGCAATGACGCCAGGCATCGGAGAGTCGGGCTGTCGGCTGTCGGGGGACGACGATCCGCATGGTGGGGTTCCTCTGCTGCGGTGCGGCGCGAGGCGCGCCTGGACGGGCGGGCGGAAGGCCGGCGCTCGCTCAATGTGCTGCGCACCGTAGGGAGATCGGGAAAGCGGTGTCAAGACGTCGGACGGGCCGTCCGGTGATCTTCGGTGGCCCCTTCGCGACCCGCTCCCCCAGCTTTCGAAACGATCGATAACGATCCCGCAACTTGCGAAAACTAATGGTTGCTCGGCGTTCATTTCAGGCGGTAGACCTTGCACCTACCTCACGGATGGCTCATTAATTTGCGCAAAAAATCCGGCAGTTGGACCACCGGCAACAGATCAGGAGTTCCCACGATGACGAGGAGAATCCGCAGCACGACCGGTGCCGCCATCGGCTTGTGCGTCGCACTCGCCGCTGCCGGCTGCGCGGGCGGCGGCGACGACGGCAGCGGTACGTCCGACGGGCACGCCACGGTGACCGTCTGGACGAATGCCATGGAGGGCCGGGGGGCCAAGTACTGGAAGGACGCCGCGAAGGCGTACCAGGCCCTGCACAAGGACGTCACGGTCAAGATCCAGTCGGTCCAGAACGAGGACCTCGACGGCAAGCTGCAGAACGCGCTCAACTCGAACTCCGCGCCGAGCATCTTCCTCCAGCGCGGCGGCGGCAAGATGCAGGCCATGGTCGACGCCGGGCAGATCCGGGCACTGGACCTGACGGACACCGACCGGGCGAACGTGGGCGAGGCGGCCCTGCAAGGTGTTTCGATCGACGGCAAGGTCTACGCGATGCCGCTCGACACGCAGCCCGAAGGCATCTACTACAGCAAGGACCTCTTCGAGAAGGCCGGCATCACCGCGCCGCCCACGACGATGGACGAGCTCACGGACGCCGTTGCCAAGCTGAAGACGGTCAAGGTCGCGCCGATCGCCGTCGGCGCCAAGGACGCCTGGCCGGCCGCGCACTGGTACTACAACTTCGTTCTGCGTGAGTGCAGCCAGGAGACCATGCAGGAGGCCGCCAAGTCGCTCACGTTCGACGACCCGTGCTGGAACAGGGCCGGCGAGGACCTGGCAGGTCTGCTGGGGCACGAGCCCTTCCAGAAGGGCTTCCTGACGGCGACGTCACAGCAGGGAGCCGGATCGTCCGCCGGCATGCTCGCCAACCGCAAGGCGGCCATGGAGCTCATGGGCAACTGGGACCCCGGTGTGATCGCCGACCTGACGCCCGACAAGAAGCAGCTGCCCGACCTGGGATGGTTCCCCTTCCCCTCGGTGCCCGGTGGCAAGGGCGACCCGACCGCCATCATGGGCGGTGCCGGGGGCTACTCCCTCGCCAAGAACGCGCCGAAGGAGGCAGCGGACTTCCTCCGGTTCGTCGTGACCAAGGAGCAGCAGGAAGCGTACGGGAAGGCGTTCGACACCATTCCGGTGAACAAGGCCGCCCAGGGGGTCGTCACCGAGACGTACAACATCTCGGCGCTGCAGGCGTTCAACAAGGCGGCGTACTCGATGCAGTTCCTCGACACCGTGTACGGCCAGAACGTCGGCAACGCCATGAACATCGCCGTCGTGAACCTGATGGCCGGCAAGGGCAGTGCCGACGACATCGTGAAGGACGTCAAAGCCGCCGCCGAGAAGGGCTGAGTAAGCAGACATGAGCGACACCCTGGGCGCTGAACCGGCCCGTGGCCGCCAGTCGCAGGGCATGCAAGGGGCCAGGGGTGCGGCGAAGTCCGCAACCCCGGCTCCGCCGCGAGCGGCTGCCCACCGCCGAGGCCGTGCCAGGATGCGACTGGAGATCGCGGCCCTGTCCGCGCCGGCGATCATCATGTTCCTGGCCTTCGTGATCTTCCCGATCGTGCTCGCCGCGTACTACGGGTTCTACCGGTGGAAGGGCTACGGAGATCCCACCGACTGGGTCGGCCTGAGCAACTACAAGCTGATCCTGACCGACCCCGCGTTCCACGACGTCCTGTGGCACAACGGTCTGCTCCTCGTGCTGTCACTGGTCGTCCAGGGCCCGATAGCGATCGCCCTCGCCCTGCTGCTCAACCAGAAGATCCGCGGCCGCTCGGCGATCCGCGTGCTGATCTTCGTGCCCTACATCGTGTCCGAGATCATCGTCGGCATCGGCTGGGGCTTGATACTGCAGAGCGACGGAGCCGCCAACGGCCTGCTGGAAAGGATCGGTCTCGGCTCCCTGGCAGCCGACTGGATCGCCGATCCGGACCTGGCCATCTGGACCCTGGTCGCCATCATCACCTGGAAGTACATCGGCTTCGCGGTGATCCTGATGCTCGCCGGCCTCCAGTCGATCCCCGAGGAGATCTTCGAGGCCGCGCAGATCGACGGTGCCACCTACTGGCAGATCCAACGCCGCATCACGCTGCCGCTGCTGGGGCCGACGATCCGCATCTGGGCCTTCCTGTCGATCATCGGCTCACTGCAGTTGTTCGACCTCGTCTACATCATCTGGGGCCCGTACGTCGCGGGCACGACCGGCACGTCGACGATGGCGATCTACATGCTCGCCCAGGGACGCAACGCGGGCAACTACGGCTACGGCAGCGCCGTCGCGGTGGTCATGTTCGTCATCTCGCTCGTCGTCGCCCTGATCTACCAGCGCTTCGTCCTGCGCCGCGACCTCCGGGGCGCCGTCACGGAAGGGACCGTGTGATGAGCGTGACGACCTCCGTATCCCGGACGTCCTCCGCGCCGGAGCCGACGCCACCCGCCGGCCGCCGCGACGCTCCGCAGAAGTGGGGCAGCCCCGTCGTCTACTTCGTCGCGCTGCTCTTCGTCGGTGTGTGCGTCGCGCCGGTTCTCTACATCGTGCTCGGCGGATTCCGCTCCAACTCGCAGATCACCACGGACCCGGCCGGCCTTCCGCGCCCCTGGGTGATCGGCAACTACACCGGCATCCTGACGTCGAACGTCTTCTGGGGCGAGTTCGCCAACTCCCTCATCGTCGCGATCGCCAGCACCGTCGGCATCGTGGCCACGGGGATGATGGTGAGCTTCGTCATCGCGCGCTACGACTTCAAGCTCAAGGGGGCGATGTACTCCCTGTTCGCCGCCGGCTTGATGTTCCCTCTGGTCATCGCGATCACCCCGCTGTACCTCGTCATCAAGGACCTCGGACTCGTCGACAGCCTGCTCGGCGTAATCATCCCGCAGATCGCCTTCGGCCTGCCGACCACCGTCATCATCCTCGTACCGTTCCTCAGGGCCATCCCGAACGAGATCGAAGAGGCCGCCGCGATCGACGGGCTGGGCCGGCTCGGTTTCTTCTTCCGCATGGTGCTGCCGCTGTCACTTCCCGGGGTGGTGACCGTCGGCATTCTCGGATTCGTCGGCAGCTGGAACAACTACATCCTGCCCCTGTACATCCTCAACACGCAGGCGAACTACACCCTGCCGCTCGGTGTCCAGGTCTTCACCTCCCAGTACTCCACGGACACCGCGAAGGTTCTGGCCTTCACCTCACTCGCCATGCTGCCCGCACTGATCTTCTTCTCGATATTCGAGAGGCGCATCGTCGGTGGCCTCACCGGCGCCGTGAAGGGCTGACGCGGGCTTCCGGCACGCCGGACCGTCCACCTCTGCCCTGCCCCTGCCGCACGTCTCGGCGGGGGCGGGCCGCTGCCCGATGCCGACCGCCCGGCACGCGCCATCACCGCGAAAGGACCGCCGCATTGCCCCGCGCCCATATAGAACTAGACAGGCAGGCCGTCATCGCCCCTGTCCAGCGCCGCACCTTCGGCTCGTTCGTCGAGCACCTCGGACGGTGCGTGTACACCGGTCTCTACGAGCCGGGTCACCCGAGTGCGAACGCGGACGGGTTCCGCATGGACGTCGTCGATCTCGTCCGGGAACTCGGCAGCACGACCGTCCGCTACCCGGGCGGCAACTTCGTCTCCGGGTTCCGCTGGGAGGACTCGGTCGGCCCGCGCGAGAAGCGGCCGGTGCGCCGCGACCTCGCCTGGCGTTCACTCGAATCCAACCAGGTCGGTCTGGACGAGTTCGCCCGGTGGCTCAGGCTCACCGGCTCCGAGTTGATGCTGGCCGTCAACGTCGCCACCCGGGGCATCCTGCCCGCACTCGATCTGCTCGAATACGCCAACCACCCGTCCGGCACGACGTTGTCGGACCTGCGCGTCGCCCATGGCACTCCTGAACCGCACGACGTGCGCATGTGGTGCCTCGGCAACGAGATGGACGGGCCCTGGCAGACCGGGTTCATGACGGCGGACGACTACGGCAAGCTCGCCGCCCGCACCGCCGCCGCCATGAAGCGGGCCGACAAGGACCTCGAACTCGTCGTCTGCGGCTCCTCCGGATCGACCATGCCGACCTTCGGCGACTGGGAACGCACCGTACTGGAACACAGCTACGACCACGTCGACTACGTCTCCTGCCACGCGTACTACCAGGAGCACGACGGCGACCTCGGCTCCTTCCTCGCCTCGGCGACCGACATGGACTACTTCATCGACACCGTCGTCGCGACCGCCGACCACGTGGGGCACAAGAAGCGCTCGTCCAAGAAGATCGCCGTCTCCTTCGACGAGTGGAACGTGTGGTACCTCAAGGAGCACCAGGAGTCCGACAAGGTCCAGGACGAGTGGCAGCACGCACCCCGTCTCCTGGAGGACACCTACACCGTGGCGGACGCCGTGGTCGTCGGCAACCTGCTGATGACACTGCTGCGCCGCAGCGACCGCGTCACCTCGGCATCCCTGGCCCAGCTCGTCAACGTGATAGCACCGATCATGACGGAACCCGGCGGCCCGGCCTGGCGGCAGACGACCTTCTATCCGTTCTCGATCACGAGCCGGCTGGCCACCGGCGAGGTGCTCCGGCCTCTGATCGACGCGCCGACGTACGAAACGGCTCGCTACGGTGAGGCATCCGTCATCGACGCCGTGGCGACCGCCGACGAGGACCGGGCCGCGCTCTTCCTCGTCAACCGCGACATCGCGGAGGCGGCCGAGGTCACGGTGGACGTGCGCAGCCTCGGCCGCTCGCGCATCACGGAGGCGGTGACCCTGGCCGACTCCGACGTCTACGCCAGGAACACGCTCGCCCACCGGGACCGGGTGACCCCGGTCCCGAACACCGGCGCGGCACTCGCCGAAGGCCTGCTCACCATCGAGCTGCCGCCGACCTCCTGGACGGCGGTCGCCCTGCGGTGAGCGACGGCACGAGCGCGGCTCAACGGCGGACCGGCTTCCGGGCGACCGCCCCTGCGGACGAGCCGGCGGCTCCGGTCGCCGAACGCCGCGAGACGAGGTGCACGTTGCGCGACGGGACGCGCCTGCGCACCCTGCTCCTCATTCCGCACGGACAGGGGCCCTGGCCTGCTCTGCTGACCCGCCACCCCTACGACATCGCCCGTGAGGAGCGCGAGGGAATGCTCGACGTGGGACGGCTCGTCGCCGCCGGATACCTCGTCGCGCTCCAGGACGTCCGGGGCCGCTTCGGCTCCGAAGGGGTGTTCGTCCCCTGTGCGCAGGAGGTGGACGACGGCGTGGACGCCGTGGCGTGGCTCGCGGGGCTCCCCGAATGCGACGGCACCGTCGGGATGTGGGGTGCCTCCTACGCCTCGGACACCCAGTTCGCCGCCCTGCTCGGAGGCTCACCGGGGTTGCGGGCGGTCGCCCCGGCCATGACGCCGGCGATGTCGGCGCTCGACGGTTTCCGGTTCCGGGGCGGGGTGCCTGAGATCGGCAGCACCCTGGCGTGGACCCACTACGCGATCGCCCCGGCACTGATCGGGCGTATCGGTTCCGCACGCGAGCGGGAGGCAGAGACGGAACGGTGGGAAGCCACCGAGCGGGCCGTCAGGGACCGTTCGGCGTTCCGGGCCGGAGCCCTGCACACCGGGCGGGACCCTGAGGCGATCGTCGCGTGGGGTCTGGAGCTGCTGCGGGAGCCGCTCGGATCGGCACGTCATCGCGAGGGGAAGGTCGTCGACCGGATCGACGACGTCGACGTACCGGCCTTCCTGATCGCCGGATGGTTCGACGTCTTCCTCGGCTCGACCCTGGAGCTCTACCGGCGGCTGCTGCGCCGTGCCAAGGGCACCGGCGGGCCGGCCCCCCGCCTTCTGGTCGGCCCCTGGACGCACGACGACTTCTCGGGCCGGGCCGGCGGAGCGGACTTCGGACCGGAGGCGTCCGCCGACGATCTCGGCGGCCACGGCGACCTCACCACCCAGCACGTGCTGTGGTTCGACGCCGCTCTGCGCGCTGCGCCGGCGGACTTTCCGCCGGTGCGCGTGTTCCTCATGGGCACGAACCGGTGGATCGAACTGGAGGAGTTCCCTCCGCCCGGCTCACGGTCGCTTGAGCTGTACCTGAACGCGGAAGGCACGCTGACGACAGAGGCTGCCGGGCCCGGCGAACGGCGGCTGACGAGCGATCCGTCGTGCCCCGTTCCCACGTGCGGCGGACCGGTGCTCCTCTTCGGGCCGTTCGGGGCGGGGCCCGCCGACCAGACGGCGGTCGAGGCGCGCCGTGATGTGGTCTCCTGGCGCACCGCGCCGCTCACCGGTGAACTCACCGTGATGGGCGCGGTCCGCGCCGTCGTCCACCTCACGACCACGGGGAATGACGCGGACGTGATCGTGCGACTGTGCGACGAGGGCCCGGACGGCGTCAGCCGCGTCGTCTCCGACGGGGTGCAGCGCGGGTCGGCGCGGTTCGTGGACCCGGTCACGGGAGTGGGCGAGCGGCGGCCGTTGGAGCCGGGCCGGGACCACGAGTTTGTCATCGATCTCTGGTCGACGGCCCACACGTTCCTGCCGGGCCACCGGGTGCGCGTCGACATCGCACCCAGTTCGTCACCGCGCTGGGACGTCGGGAGCAATGTCTTCGACCCGGCCGGGCAGGCGGCGGAGCCCGTCGTCGCGGTCTACACGATCCGTCATGGCGCGGCCCGTCCGAGCCGACTCGTCCTTCAGGTCGTGACGCCTGCGCCGTCCTGACGCGGGCGGCCGGGGCCGCCCGCCCCGGTCAGCGCGGTGACGGCGCGACTGCCGGGACGGGGCCGGTGGAGGCCCGGACGACCAGCTCCGTGGCCAGTTCCATACGTGCGGGAGACCGGGCGCCCCCGTCCTCGCCCCGGGAGAGCTCGATGAGCAGCTTGACGGCGGCGGCGCCCAACTCCGTACTGGGCTGTCTGACGGTCGTCAGGCCCGGGGTGATGTACTGCGCCTCGGGCAGGTCGTCGAAGCCGATGACGCTGATGTCCTCGGGGATGCGCAGCCCCCGGGCCGCCAGTGCGTCGTAGACGCCGAGTGCCATGGAGTCGGCACAGGCGAAGATTCCGGTGATCTTCGGATCGCCGTCGAGCAGGGCATGGGTGGCGGTCGCCGCCTTCGCGCGGTTCCACGCACCGTGGGCCACCGAAACCGTGGCGCTGCCGGCGGTCGTGGTGTCGGCCGCCGCACGGAATCCGTCGACGCGCGCCCTGCTGAAGAGGTGGCGGGCATGGCCGGCGACCACGCCCATCCGCTCGTGCCCGAGCGACAGGAGGTGTTCGCCGGCCATGCGGCCACCTTCCCAGTTCGCCACTCCGACGCTCGCCACCCCGGAGGGGGGTGTGCTCATGGGATCGATCAGCACGACGGGGACACCCGCGGCGAAGAGTGCGCCGAACTGCTGTGACGCGGGATCGACCAGCGTCCCGATCACACCGATGGTGCGCCTTCGCAGCAACCGTGACACCCAGTCGCCCTGCGACTGGGCGAGGGTCAGGACGACGTCGAGCCCCGCTGCCGCCGCTTCACGTCCGACACCGGCTATCAGCAGGTTCGCCCATGATCCCTCGAAGTGGGTGACCACCAGGTCGAGCACATGGGACAGACCGCCGCTGTCGTCCCGCCCCTTCTCACTCTTGGCCCCGGCCCGGCGGGTGTAACCCACGGCCCGCACTGCTTCCATGACCTTCGCGCGGGTCTCCGCCGAGACGTCCGTTCCGCCTCGCAGCACCTTGGACACCGTGGGAACGCTCGTACCGGCGGTCTTGGCCACCAAGGACAGGGTGGGGCGCGATGCGGCTGGTCGAGGCGGCATGGGGAAAGGTTAGCCCAACCGGGGAGGGGGCTCTTCGCAGGCCGGGGGCCGCTTCGGGCAGGCCCAGGGCCTCATACGGAGGGCGGCGGAGCCGGGACGTACTCGTACCGGTCGAACGCGACCGAGCCCCGTGTGGCGTACATGCCGATCACCCGGCCGGTGAAACCGCAGGCGACCTCGGTGGACAGGTAGCGCCCGTCCAGCTCGGCCAGCGGCGAGGCGTCCGGCGCTTCAGGATCGCCGAGCCAGAAGGCGAGGGTGTCGGGACCCGTGGTGCCGCCGTCCGTGAGGTGGGGCGAAGCGGGAACGAGGCCCTGCGTACGGATCGCCACGGTGAGGTGCAGCGGCCCGGCGGCGACCGCCTTGCGGGCCACGGTCCGGCGCAGGGGGCCGATGCGGGCGACGACGCGGACCTCCCCGTCGCCGGCCTCCACCTCGTAGTGGTGGGCCTCGTCCAGGCGCACGCAGAGACCGCCGCGGCCCGTGCCGGGGTCGATCAGTGCGGTGACCCGGCAGTCGTGGTGCTGCTGGCGGCGGCCGACGAACGTGTACCCGGGGGTGTCCAGGGTGGGGCCCGTGGCGTGGAGAACCAGCCGGCCGGGCTGGTCGGTGAGGGACCAGGAGCCTTCCGGGCGGGTGAACGGCGAGATCCAGTGCGGCGCGAGAGTCGGCGCGTCGAAGTCGTCGCGGGCCAGCGGCGCGGCGACGGGATGCCAGGCACCGCCCGGCGCCGGGTGCTTCCCGGGGACGGGCGCGACCACGGGCCAGCCCTCGTCGTCCCACTCGACGGGGGTCAGGTACGTCTCGCGGCCGAGCACGTGCACGTCGGGGGTGAAGCCGCGTGGGCGGACGCCGAGCAGCACCATCCACCAACTGCCGTCCGGAGCCTCCACCAGGTCGGCGTGGCCGGTGTTCTGAATGGCGCGGGCGGTGCCGCTGTGGGAAAGCAGCGGGTTGCCGGGTGCGCCCTCCCAGGGGCCGCGCGGCGAGCGGCTGCGGGCGATGGACACGCTGTGGCCGCGTTCCGTGCCGCCTTCCGCGATCAGCAGGTACCACCAGTCGCCGATGCGGTAGAGGTGCGGCGCCTCGGGGAACTTGAGACCGCTGCCCGACCACGTGGGGAAAGGTCCCTCCAGGACCTTCCCCGTGACCGGGTCGATCCTGGCCATGTTGATACCCCCGGCGGGTCCGGAGAAGGCGCACCAGCAGGTGCCGTCCTCCTCCCAGGCGAGGTCGGGGTCGATGCCGGTCAGGTCGATCCACACCGGATCGCTCCACGGCCCCTCGGGCCGCTCGGCCGTGACGACGAAGTTGCCGCCCCCGTCGATGTTGGTGTTGATGACCCAGTAACGGCCGTCGTGGTGGCGGATCGTGGGCGCGTACAGGCCGCCGGAGGCCTTGGCGCCGGGGAGGGGCAGGGGCAGCTGCCCTGGGCGGTCCAGGACGTTGCCGATCTGCTCCCAGTGCACCAGGTCCTTGCTGTGGAAAAGGGGCAGCCCCGGGAAGTACTCGAAGCTGGAGCACACCAGGTAGTAATCGTCACCGACCCGGCAGACGCTCGGATCGGGGTGGAAGCCGCTGATCACCGGGTTTTCGTACGTGTGCACGGAAGCGGTTCCCTTTCGAGGTGCCGGTGCGGGGGTTGCTCGACGGGCGGGGCGGGGAGGCCACGCCGCGGGGGGCCACCGCCGTGACGGCGGTGGCCCCCGGGGCTCTCAGCGGATTCCCCGTCGGGCGAGGAGGCCGAGGCGGGACCTTGTCAGGACGACAGGGCCCAGCGCTGGTTGCTGCCGCCCGAGCAGGTGTAGAGCTGGAGCTGGGTGCCGTTGGCGGTGCCGGCTCCCACGGCGTCGAGGCAGAGTCCCGACTGCACGCCGACGATGGATCCGTCGGAGTTGAGCCGCCACTTCTGGTTGTCGCCGCCCCAGCAGCTGTAGATCTGGATCTTGGCGCCGTTGCCGCTGCCGGCGGCGTCCAGGCACTTGTTGCCGTAGACCCGCAGTTCCCCGGCGGAGGTGGACGCCCACTGCTGGTTGGTGGCGTTGTGGCAGTCGTACAGCTGGACCGCGGCGCCGTCCGAGGTGCTGGAGTTGGGCACGTCCACGCAACGGCCGGAAGCGACGCCCTTCAGCTGCCCGCTCCCCTCGTTCCCGCCCGGGTCGGGGGGCGTGGTGGAGCCGCCGTTGAGGGCGTTCAGGACGGAGGTGTAGGCGGCCTTCTTGCTGCCGTCGTTGTTGAACAGCAGCGGCGTGTCACTCGATCGCCAGGAGTCGCTGTCGCGGACGCCCCAGACGGTGATACCGAGGCAGCGCGATACGGCCAGGCAGTCGTTGGTCACGTTGGCGTAGGTCGAGGCCGACGCGCCCTGGATGTCGAGCTCGGTGATGGCCACGTCCACGCCGAGGGCGGCGAAGCTCTGCAGGGTGGTGCGGAAGTTGCTGTCGTACGGGCTGCCGCTGTTGAAGTGGGACTGGAAGCCGACGCAGTCGATGGGCACGCCGCGCTGCTTGAAGTCCTTGACCATGTTGTACACGCCCTGGGTCTTGGCCCAGTTCCAGTTCTCGATGTTGTAGTCGTTGTAGCAGAGCTTGGCGGCCGGGTCGGCGGCGCGCGCGGTACGGAAGGCCACCTCGATCCAGTCGTTGCCGCTGCGCTGGAGGTTGGAGTCGCGGCGACCACCCGAATTGCCGTCCGCGAACGCCTCGTTCACGACGTCCCACTGGGCGATCTTGCCCTTGTAGTGGCCCATCACACCGTTGATGTGGTCGATCATCGCCTGGCGCAGGGAGCTGCCGCTGAGGCTCTGCATCCAGCTGGGCTGCTGGGAGTGCCAGGCGAGGGTGTGCCCGCGCACCTTCTTGCCGTTCTGCACCGCCCAGTTGTAGACGCGGTCGCCGGCGCTGAAGTTGAACTGGCCGCGCTGCGGCTCGGTGGCGTCGATCTTCATCTCGTTCTCGGCCGTCACCATGTTGAACTCGCGGGACGCGATCGAGGTGTAGGCCGAGTCGCCGAGCTTGCCCGAGGCGATGGCGGTGCCGAAGTAGCGTCCGCTCTGCGCCGCGGCGGCACCGAGGGTGGTCTCGGCGGCGTGCGCGTCCGACGGTGCGACCAGTGCGGCGGAAGCGCCCAGGACGCCGACGAGCAGGGCCGGCAGCAGTGCGCGCAGTGGCCGGCTGAGAGCGGATCTCGGAAGGGCATACGAGCCCATGGCTGTGCCTCCTCGGTAGGGGGGATCGGGGAAGGACCGAAGCGGGGCGGGCCGCGTGGCCCGCTCAGCAACGGATGATTGAGGCTTTGACCGTGACTCGTCAATACTTCGGCCAAAGAATGTTTCCGAGTTCGAAACGAAATATTTCGAAACGCCTGACGCGGAGTTCTTCGCAAGAGAATCCGCCGTACACCTTGACTGTGAGCGCTAACATTTCTAGCTTGTGGCACCACACGCCGAGCCCTGCTCGAAACATTTCGGCGATGTCTCTGCCCTCAAACCCCTGCTCTCAGGAGGTCCCCCCATGCGGTGTCGCCCCTTGTTTCCCTTCCGCCGAGGACGGTTGCTCGCCGTCCTGGCGCCCCTGCTGCTCGTCGCCGGGTTCCTCGGTGCGCAGCCCGCCGCCGCCGCGACCGTGGACCCCAGCGCCTCGTACGTGCTGGTCAACCGCAACAGCGGCAAGGCGCTGGACGTATACAACCTGGCGACCGATGACGGCGCCCGCATCACCCAGTGGTCCCGGAACGACCAGGCCCAGCAGCAGTGGCAGTTCGTCGATTCCGGCGACGGCTACTACCGCATCAGGTCCCGCCACTCGGGCAAGGTGCTGGACGTCTACAACTGGTCGTCCGCGAACGGCGGTTCCATCGTCCAGTGGACCGATCTGAACGCCACCAACCAGCAGTGGCGGCTCGCCGACAGCGGTGACGGATATGTGCGGCTGATCTCGCGCCACAGCGGCAAGGCCCTCGAAGTGCAGGGCGCCTCCACCGCCGACGGCGCGAACATCGTCCAGTACGACGACTGGAGCGGCGCCAACCAGCAGTGGAAGCTGGTGAAGGCCGGCGACGAGAACCCCGGCACCGGTACGTGCGAGCTCCCGTCCTCCTACAGCTGGAGCTCCACGGGCGCGCTGGCGCAGCCCCGGTCCGGCTGGGCCTCGCTGAAGGACTTCACCGTCGTCCCGTACAACGGCAAGCAACTCGTCTACGCGACGACGCACGACCTGGGGTCGAGCTGGGGGTCCATGAACTTCAGCCCGTTCACCAACTGGTCGGACATGGCGTCGGCCGGGCAGAACGCGATGTCCTCCGGGACCGTCGCACCCACGCTCTTCTACTTCGCGCCGAAGAACATCTGGGTGCTCACCTACCAGTGGGGCGCGACCGCCTTCTCGTACCGGACGTCGAACGACCCCACCAACGCGAACGGCTGGTCGGCCCCGCAGACGCTCTTCTCCGGGAGCATCAGCGGCTCCGGCACGGGACCGATCGACCAGACGATCATCGGGGACGGGACGAACATGTACCTGTTCTTCGCGGGTGACAACGGCAAGATCTACCGGGCGAGCATGCCGATCGGTAACTTCCCGGGCAGCTTCGGGTCGTCCTCGACCGTGGTCATGAGCGACACCACGAACAACCTGTTCGAAGCCCCGCAGGTGTACAAGCTGCAGGGCCAGAACCGTTACCTCATGATCGTCGAAGCGATCGGTTCCCAGGGCCGCTACTTCCGCTCGTTCACGGCCACCAGCCTGAACGGGTCGTGGACGCCCCAGGCCGCGACCGAGGGCAACCCCTTCGCGGGCAAGGCCAACAGTGGCGCCACCTGGACCAACGACATCAGCCACGGCGAACTGATCCGCACCAGCGCCGACCAGACCATGACCGTCGACCCCTGCAACCTGCAGCTGCTCTACCAGGGCCGCAGCCCCCAGTCCGGCGGTGACTACGGTCTCCTGCCGTACCGGCCCGGTCTGCTGACGCTCAAGCACTGACCGCACCGGGCCGGCCCTCCCGCGGCGGACGCGCGGGAGGGCCGGTCGCGTCAGCGGGTGACGACGTGGCGCTCGTCGGGAACGCAGTGGGTCATGGTGAGACCGGTGACGTCGCGCGGCGGGTTGTCGCCGAGGCGGGAGAGGCGCTGCCGGTCCTCGTCGGTGAGGGTCTGGCCGGGCAGCGGCTCCAGGTCCTTCACGTCCGCCGGAGTGATGCGGAGCCCCTTACCGATCTTGAGGCCCAGTTCGTTCTCCACGAGCAGGAAGTGCCAGACCATCCGCTCCTGGACCGGCCGGTCGCACTGCGACAGCAGGTTGACGAGGTTGAGCACGAGGTCGTCGCGCTCCCACTGCTCCATCAGGAGGTAGCGCTGCCCGGCCTGGAGATAGTCGTTGGTCCGGGGGATGCGCTTGCGGGTGAGCCGGCCGCGCACCTCGGGGCCCACCTCGTCGTGCGTGGGGTAGTGCGCCTCACGCAGGCCGCCCGTGATGGACGGCTCGTAGTTGACGATCGGGTTCCCGCCGCCGCCGTCCACGTGATACGTCATCAGGCCGTCGCGCTGATTGGTGCGCACCGTGGCGTTCTTGGCCTGGTTCACCGGCAGTTGCAAGTAGTTGGGCCCGACCCGGTAGCGCTGGGTGTCGCTATACGAGAAGGTGCGGCCCACCAGCATCTTGTCGTCGGAGAAGTCGAGCCCGTCCACCAGCACACCGGTGCCGAAGGAGATCTGGTCGTTCTCCGCGAAGTAGTTCTCCGGCATCCGGTCGAGCACCATCCGGCCCACCGCCTTGGGCGGGAAGTCCTGCTCGGGCCAGGTCTTGGTGTCGTCCAGCGGGTCGAAGTCCAGCTCCGGATGGTCGTGGTCGTCCATCAGCTGGACGAGCAGTTCCCACTCCGGGTGGGCCCCGCGCCCCACCGCCTCGTACAGGTCCTTCGTGGCGTGACCGAGGCCGTCGGCCTGTACGTTGGCCGCGTCCTCCTCGGTCATGCTGCGCACGCCCGCCTTGGGCATCCAGTGGTACTTCACGAGGAAGGACTCGCCGGTCTCGTTGACCCACTTGTACGTGTTGACGCCGAAGCCCTGCATGTGGCGGTAGTCCGCCGGGATGCCACGCGGGCTGAACAGGTTGACCAGCATGTGCATCGACTCGGGCGTCTGCGACATGAAGTCGAAGATGCGCCTCGGCTGCTGCTCGAACGTGACGGGGTCCGGCTTGAGCGCGTGGATGACGTCGGGGAACTTGATCGCGTCCCGGATGAAGAAGATCCCCAGGTTGTTCCCGACGAGGTCCCAGTTGCCGTCCTCGGTGTAGAACTTCACCGCGAAACCGCGCGGGTCGCGCGCCGCCTCGGAGGAGTCCCGGCCGCCGATGACGGTCGAGAAGCGCACCGCGACGTCCGTGCGCTTTCCGCGCTCCTGGAAGAGCTTGGCGCGGGTGAAGCGGGCGACGGGCTCGTCGCCGAGGGCACCGTACGCCTCGAAGTAGCCGTACGCGGTCACGCCCCGGGCGTGCACGACGCGTTCGGGGATCCGCTCGCGGTCGAAGTGGCTGATCTTCTCCAGGAACTGGTAGTTCTCCAGCGTGGCCGGGCCGCGGGCGCCGACGGTGCGCTGGTTCTGGTTGTCGTACACGGGGTGGCCCTGCCGGTTGGTGAGCGTCTCGCGCTCGTCACCGGCGGCGGGCCCCCTGCTCGATACGTCCGTCACGTGCGTCGACTCCTTCGGAACGTGCATGTATGCGCCTTTTCCTCAAGCTATGCGAGGTCGACGCACCCGGCAGGGCGGGCCGCCCGTGCGGGCGCGCGGACACAGCCTTCCCGCCGGGCGGGTTCGGCTGTTCGGGTTCGGGTCGCCGCTCCCCCGCGTCAGAGCAGCAGGATGATCGCGTACACCAGGAAGAACGCCGCCATGAGCAGCGTGATGCCGATGATCAGCGCCATCGGGGCCTTGGCCCAGCCCTTCGGCGGGTTGTACGTGGTGTCCTGGGGCCCCGCCCCCGACAGGCCGCTCTCAGGGGGCGGCGTCTCCCCGGGCGGCACTCCGCCGGCGGCTTGCGGTCCTGTGGTCTCGCGGCGTTCCCGGTCCGGGTCGGGGGTCTGCGAAGGAGTCATGTGATCCACGTTCCCCGAAGAACGCCGGGTTCGCCCGCGCACGGCCCGCGTGCGCCTGCCGGCGGTTCCTGGTACGCGGAGGGGGCCGGCGCCCGAGATCCGGCGTCGGCCCCCTCCGTTTCCGCCGCGCCGCTTCAGCCCGGCCAGCTGCCCGTCAGGCGGCGGGCGGTCACCGCGCCGGAACGCTCTATCGCCGCCTTGACCACGGCGAAGATCGCGCCCTGGACGGCAGCGGCGAGCAGGATCTCCCTCCAGCGGCGGTCCTCGTCCATGGCGTCGGGGGCATCGCCCTCGCCCTCGATGACCTTCCACACCTGCTTGAACGCCATGCCCGCGAGCATGCCGCCCGCGGCGCCCAGGATGAGCCCGACCGGCTTGTAGGCGATCTTGGCCGCGTTCACCGGCGGTGGCCCCGGCCGCGGCGGACCAGCATGACCACCGCGAGCAGGGCCCCGGCCGCGAGCAGCGGGGTGCGGTGGGCGCGCGCCGCGGTGGCGGCCTGGCCCGCGGTCTCCCGCAGGGGTTCCGGCGCCTTGTCCGCCGCGTACTGTCCGGCCTTCGCCGCGCTCTCGCGTACCTGGGCCGCGGCCTGGGCCGTCTTCTCCAGCACGGGGTCCGGCGTGCGCTCCTTCAGCTTCTGGGCGACCAGTGCCGCCTTGTCGCGCACCTGGACGGTGGCCTGGGCTGCCTTCTCCGCGGTCTCCTGCTTCACAGCGGTCGTCCTCTCCTGCGTCTGCGCCTTGTCGCGGGCCTCGACGCTGTCGATGGTCTCCTCGGGTGCCGGCTCCCCGTCTCGGATCTGCCGGCTGCCCGCCGGGGCGGTGCCCTTGCGTACCGCCTGCCCGGCTCCATGGTGGTCATACGGGGCCGGGCGTTCTTCCTTGATCGTCCGATTCGCGGGCCGCGCCCATCCGTCCGGCGCAGTGGTGCGCGAAGGGCCGGCCCGGGGAGGGTGGAGCTCCCCGGACCGGCCCGGCTGTGCGGGCGGGGCCGCTATCCCGCGTACGTCTCGAACTCGGCGATCCTCGGCGTGCCACCGGCCGAGGTGATCTCGAAGGTGATCTTGCGCAGGGAGGTGGCCGGGATGGTGATCGTGCCCGCGCCGCTGCCGGTCTTGAGGACCGCTCCGGTGTCGGCGTTCAGGAGCCGCCAGGAGCCGGTCACGCCCTGGGCGCCCGCGGCCTCGCGGATGGTGACGGCGGAGACCGTGGTGGCGGAGGGCCACTTGACGGAGATGGAGCCGGTCGATCCGGCCGGGGACCAGTAGGTGTTCAGGTCACCGTCGCGCACGTTGCCGTAGCTGGTTCCGCTCGCCTTGCTGGAGCCGTCGGCACCGGCGCCGAGGCTGAGGTTGGTGCCGGCGGGTGTGGTCGGGTCGGTCGGGTCCGTGGGATCGGTCGGGTCGGTGGGGTCCGTCGGATCGGTCGGGTTCGTCGTGGAGCAGTTGCCGTCCGAGACCTTGAGCCCCTTGTTGGCGCCCGCCGTGCTGGTCACGATCGCGGGCACGCAGGAGGACGCGTCGAGGGTGTACGCGTAGGGGATGCTGACCGTGGTGTTGGACTGCGGGTTCGGGCCGGCCGGGTGGTTCTCGGTGCCGGGCGAGGACCAGGTGACGTTGTCGAAGGTGTTGCCGCTGACCTGCCAGTACCCGGTGGTGTCGGTGTAGAAGGTGCCCAGGACGTCCTTGGAGTCCTTGAAGTAGTTGTTGTCCACCTTGGCGTGGGCACCGGCCCGGGAGTTGATCCCGGACTTGTTCAGCTTCACGTAGTAGTTGTTGTAGATGTGGGCGATGCCGCCGCGCAGCAGCGGTGTGCGCGAGTCGACGTTCTCGTACAGGTTGTGGTGGAACGTGACGTAGCCGTTGTCGAGCTGGGTCTCGCTGGAGCCGATGAGGCCGCCCCGGCCGGAGTTGCGCAGGGTGCTGTAGGACAGCGTCACGTACTGGGTGTTGTCCTTCATGTCGAAGAGGCCGTCGAAGCCGTCGTCCTCGCCGCCGGACGCCTCCAGGGTCGCGTGGTCGACCCAGACGTTGCGGACGTCGCTCTCCATGCCGATGGCGTCGCCGCCGTTGGAGGTGGGCGAGCCGGACTTCTTGACGTTCTTGACGGTCACGTTCTGGATGATGATGTTGCTGGACTGGCGGATGTGGATGCCCAGTTGGTCGAAGACGGCCCCGCTGCCGACGCCGACGAGGGTGACGTTGCTGATCTGCTTGAGCTCGATGACACCGGCCGCCGTGTTGCAGCTGTCGCCGGACACCTTGGCGGTGTTGGCGTGGTTGATGGTGCCCTCGACCTCGATGATGATCGGGGTGCTGCTGCTGGCCCGGCCGCACAGGGCCTGGTGGATCTGGGTCCCGGTGGTGGCCCGTACGGTCTGCCCGCCCGCGCCGCCCGTGGTGCCGCCGTTCTGGCTCGCGTAGCCGGTGGCGCCGCCCGCGACGGCGGCGGATGCCGCGGGCATCGTCAGGACCGCTCCGGCCGCGGCCGCCAGGGCCATCGTGGACAGCGCCGCAGAAAGTCTCAGTGCGACTGGTCGCCTCATGTTCGTTCCCATTCGTCGAAGAGAGATGGAAAGCGCTTTCTGATGGGCGAGGATAGGGGTGCCAAGACTTGCCGTACAAGTATGTGAACACGAAAAGATGGCGCTTTCTTGATTTGGGCACGTCAACGCCCGGTCGGAGCCGGGACGTTACGGGCCCAACCGGGGCGTCTCCTCAGAGCACGTCGGCGAGAACGGCCGCGGTCACCAGCGCGAAGGCGCACCCCAGCCCCGCCACCAACTCCCTGGCGCGCCGGGTACCGAAGCCCGGAGCCTGCGCGGTCGCGCCCTCGGGGGCGTCCTCCGCGTAGTACACGGTCACGAAGTCACCCTCCGCTGCGTCCAGTTGGCGGCGGCGCTCCTCGAAGGAGACGGTCCGGCCGGCCTCCGTGCGGAACTCCAGGATGGCGTGCGACTGGGTGATCAGGACCCCCTCGGCATCCTGCGCCTCCTCCGTGCGAACGCCCGTGCACCGCGCCTCGGCGGTGCGCCCGGCCCATGCGGCCCGCAGCCGGGGGCCCTCCATCTGCCGGTCGAGGCTCCGCGCGAGGGACACGGCCGCGGAGACGGCGATGACGAAGTAGACGGCGGCGATGACCATGACGCTCCCCCGGGTCGGACTGCCCGGGGCCGGCGCCGCCGGGCCGCGGCAGATCACCATCGTCCCCCGCGCCCCGAGCCGCGGACAAGGGCCCGCGCCAACCCCGGGGTGACGCCCGCACCGTGGAGAGAACGTACGAATTTCCTACGCGGGGGTAGTGAGCGCGTGCCTCTTGCTATACCTTCCGTCTAACAGCTTGCTAGACGTCGCGTCTAACAAGCGAGGGCGGCGTCCGACGGCCGGCGATCTCATCGGGCCGTACCCGATGAGGGCCGGACGGCGCCGGGGCCGATCTCTCGAGTCAAGGAGCCGCAGCATGGCAAGCAGCACCGTTCGGCCGGAGGACCAGGACCGGGCCGCCGAGCAGGACGTCGCCCGGCGCCTGCTCGATTCGTCCGCGAAGCTCTCGTACGACCCGGCCACCGAGGTGGACTGGGACACCCCCCTCGACACGGACCACCACGGGGCGAGCCCCGAGTGGAGCACCCTCTACGCCACCGCGTACTGGGGCGAACTGACGGAGGCTCAGCGCAAGGCGCTGACCCGGCAGGAGGCCGCTTCCGTCGCCAGCACCGGCATCTGGTTCGAGATGATCCTCCAGCAGATGGTGCTGCGGGACATGTACGCCAAGGACCCGACCGACCCGCGCTTCCAGTGGGCGCTGACCGAGGTGGCCGACGAGTGCCGGCACTCGATCATGTTCGCCCGGGGCGCGGCGAAGCTGGGCGCACCGGCGTACCGGCCGCGCCGCCCGGTGGTCGAACTGGGCCGCGCCTTCAAGACCCTTGCCTTCGGCGAGGCGGCGTACGCGGCGATCCTCGTGGCGGAGGAGGTGCTCGACGTGATGCAGCGCGACTGGATGCGCGACGAGCGCGTCGCGCCGTTCGTCCGCACGATCAACAACATCCATGTGGTGGAGGAGTCCCGCCACATGAAGTTCGCCCGCGACGAGACCCGCAAGCGGCTGCGTGACGCGGGCCCGGTGCGCCGCCACCTCAACGCGCTCGTCGTCGCCATCGCCTCGTACTACATCGTCACCAGCATGGTGAACCGGGACGTCTACGCGAACGCCGGTCTGGACGCCGCCCGGGCGCGGGCCGAGGCGAAGACCAACGAGCACCACAAGTCCCTGATGCGGTCGAGCTGTTCGGGGCTGATGGAGTTCCTGGCCTCGGCCCGTCTGCTGACGAAGCCGGCCCTGTTCTTCTACAAGCGCGCCGACCTGATCTGACCCGAGCCGAGAGCCCGAGCCATGACCTACGCCATCACCCAGACCTGCTGCAACGACGCCACCTGTGTCGCCGTGTGCCCCGTCAACTGCATCCACCCGACGCCGGAGGAACCGGACTTCGGCCGTACGGAGATGCTGTACGTCGACCCGGAGACCTGCATCGACTGCGGGGCCTGCGCCGACGCCTGCCCGGTGGACGCGATCTTCCCGGTGGACAGCCTCTTCGGGGCGCGCAAGGAGTACGCCGCCATCAACGCGGCCTACTACGCGGACCGGGAGCCGGAGCCCGCCACCGGGCCCAACTTCCATGCCTGGGGCGCCCCTTCCTTCGAGCGGAGCCTGCCGGCCGACTTCGCGCCGATCCGGGTCGCGGTCGTCGGCACCGGGCCCGCCGGGATGTACGCGGCCGAGGACCTGCTGCTGCACACCAACGCCGAGGTGACCCTGATCGACCGGCTTCCGGTGGCCGGCGGGCTCGTCCGGTACGGCGTCGCGCCGGACCACCCGGGGACGAAGGGGGTCGGCGAGACCTTCGCACGGTTCCACGCCCACCCCAGGGTGCGGATGCACCTCGGGGTCGAGATAGGTACGCACCTCTCCGCCGAGGAGCTGTCGGCGCACCACGACGCGGTGATCTACGCGGTCGGGGCGGGCGCCGACCGCCGGCTCTCGATCCCGGGCGAGGACCTGCCGTCGAGCATCGCGGCGACCTCGTTCGTCTCCTGGTACAACGCGCACCCGGAGGTGGCTCCGGACACGGTGGACCTGTCCCGGGCCGAGCGGGTGGTCGTCGCCGGGAACGGCAACGTGGCACTCGACGTGGCGCGCATCCTCGTCGCGGACCCGGCGGGGCTCGCGGGCACCGACATCGCCGACCACGCGCTCGCCGCCCTGCGGGGCTCCGGGGTGCGCGAGGTCGTGCTGCTCGGGCGGCGCGGCCCGGAGGACGCCGCCTGTACGTCGTCCGAGCTGCTCGCGCTCAAGCATCTTCCGGGCGTGGAGCTGGTGGTGGACGACCACGATCCGCGTATCGGCCACGCGATCGAGGACGCGGTCCCGGGCAGCGCGGCCGCCGTGCTGCGCGGGGTGCGCCGGAAGTCCGTGGACTGGACGCGGCCGCCTGCGGAGGGGCGGCGCATCGTGCTCCGCTTCCACTCGGCGCCCGTGGAGATCACCGGCCGGGACGACGTGGAGGGCGTCCGGGTCACGGCGGACGGGGGCGAGTCCGCGATACCGGCGCAGCTGTTCCTGCGGGCCATCGGCTACCGGGGCCTCGCGGTGCCCGGGCTGCCCTTCGACGAGGCGAGCGGCACGGTGCCGCACGAGGGCGGCCGGGTGGCGGGCCGGTCCGGCACGTATGTCGTCGGCTGGATCAAGCGGGGGCCCTCCGGGGGCATCGGTGCCAACCGCACCTGCGCCGCCGAGACGGTCGGCACGCTGCTCGCGGACGCGGTCGCCGGTGCGCTCCCCTCCCCCGCCCACCCCGCCAAGGCGTTCGGCCGCCTGGTCCGGGGCCGCAGCCGCCAGGTGGTCGACGCGCGCGGTCTGGCCGCGATCGACCGGGCCGAGCGGGCGCGGGGCCGGGACGGCGGGCGCCCGAGGGTGAAGTTCGGCACGGTCCCGGAGCTGGTCGCGGCGTCGAAGGGGCGCCGCTGAGGGGGACCCCTCAGAACTCCTCCGGCTCCGGCATGCGCGCCCGCGCCCGCTTGCCGACCACCGCCGCGGCCGCCGCCGCGCTGCCCGCGAAGGCCAGGGCGACCGTCCACGGCTGGTTGAACGCGTGGCCCGTCGCATGGTCGACGGAGTAGCGGCCGGGGCCGGTCAGGCCGATCGCGGCGGCGGTGAAGCCGAGGAACGCCGGGTATTCGTAGCCGCCGCCCTGCGCGAAGAAGCCCGCGGGGGCGTGGACGGCCACCGCGCCCGCCATCGCCCCGGCCGCCGCCGCACCGGCGGCGGGGGTGGCCAGGCCCAGGGCGAGCAGCACGCCGCCGCCCGCCTCGCCGAGCCCGGCGGCGAGCGCGCTGTGCTTCGGCGGATGGAAGCCCATCGCCTCCATCGCGGCGGTGGTCCCCTCGATGCCCCCGCCGCCGAACCAGCCGAAGAGCTTCTGCGCTCCGTGCGCGGCGAGCACCGCGCCGGTGCCGGCGCGCAGGACGAGCAGACCGAGGTCGTGACGGTTGACGCAGCCCATGGGGGTCTCCGGTGGGTTCCGGGGCCCCGCCCGGACGGCACGGGCCCCTCGTTTCCGTACGTCACCACTCTCCGCGCCCCACGGAGCACGGGGACCGCGGTGTTACTCCATCCGGGCGACTCACGCCGGGCCGTGAGCCGTGACACAGTGCGACGAACACCATTGTGCAACTTGTTGCACAATGGTGCGGCGGTGGATTAGAACTGGGGCGACGCCACAGCGAGGAGCCGCCGCATGAGCCCGTATCCGCACCTTCTGAGCCCGCTCGACCTCGGGTTCACCACCCTGCCGAACAGGGTCCTGATGGGGTCGATGCACGTCGGCCTGGAGGAGGTCGAGAACGGCTTCGAGCGCATGGCGGCCTTCTACGCCGAGCGCGCCCGGGGCGGCGTCGGCCTCATGGTCACCGGCGGCATCGCGCCCAACGAGCGCGGCTGCACGTTCCCCGGCGGGGCGAAGATGACCACCGAGGCGGAGGCGGCCGAGCACGCCCGGGTGACCTCGGCGGTGCACGAGGCGGGCGGCCGGATCGCCATGCAGATCCTGCATTTCGGCCGGTACGCGCACCACCCGGACCTGGTGGCGCCGAGCGCGCTCCAGGCGCCGATCAGCGCGTTCACCCCGCACGCCCTGACCGACGACGAGGTCGAGGCGACGATCGAGGACTTCGCGACGGCGGCGGCGCTGGCCCGGAGCGCGGGGTACGACGGCGTCGAGATCATGGGCTCCGAGGGCTATCTGATCAACGAGTTCATCG
Organism: Streptomyces sp. CB01249; assembly: GCF_001905735.1. Classification (GTDB taxonomy): domain Bacteria; phylum Actinomycetota; class Actinomycetes; order Streptomycetales; family Streptomycetaceae; genus Streptomyces. Next base: position 1,190,225 of record NZ_LISW01000001.1, on the reverse strand, counting down.
CCTCGGCGACCAATCACCGCGAGGACCGCTGGGGCGGCTCGTACGAGAACCGCATCCGGTTCCCCGTCGAGATCGTGCGCCGGGTCCGCGAGCGCGTGGGCGACGACTTCATCATCATCTACCGGCTGTCGATGCTGGACCTGGTGCCCGGCGGCTCCTCCCTGGAGGAGGTCGTGCACCTGGCCCGGGAGATCGAGGCGGCCGGTGCGACGATCATCAACACGGGCATCGGCTGGCACGAGGCCCGTATCCCCACCATCGCGACCTCGGTCCCCCGGGCCGCGTTCACCTGGGTCACCGAGAAGGTGCGCGGGGCGGTCTCCGTACCGCTGGTGACGAGCAACCGGATCAACACCCCCGAGGTGGCGGAGCAGGTGCTCGCGTCGGGCCGTGCGGACATGGTGTCGATGGCCCGGCCGTTCCTCGCCGACCCGGACTTCGTCGCGAAGGCGGCGGCGGGGCGCGCGGACGCGATCAACACCTGCATCGGCTGCAACCAGGCGTGCCTGGACCACATCTTCAGCGGCAAGGTCACCTCCTGCCTGGTCAATCCGCGCGCCTGCCACGAGACGGAACTCGTCCTGTCGCCGACCCGGACCCGCAAGCGCGTCGCCGTCGTCGGCGCCGGTCCCGCCGGTCTCGCCTGCGCGGTCACGGCCGCCGAGCGCGGCCACGAGGTGACGCTCTTCGACGCGGCCGAGGAGATCGGCGGTCAGCTGAACGTCGCCCGCCGGGTGCCCGGCAAGGAGGAGTTCAACGAGACGCTGCGCTACTTCCGCACCCGGCTCGCGGAGGAGAAGGTCGCCCTGCGGCTCGGCACTCCGGTCGGCGCCGGGGACCTCGACGGCTACGACGAGGTCGTGCTGGCCACCGGGGTCACTCCCCGCACGCCCGCGATCCCCGGCGTCGACCACCCGAGCGTCGTCAGCTACCTGGACGTGCTGCGCCACGGCGCGCCGGTCGGCGACCGGGTCGCGCTCGTCGGCGCGGGCGGGATCGGCTTCGACGTGGCGGAGTTCCTGACGGACGGCGGCGAGGAGGCGAGCCTGGACCCGGAGGTGTTCTTCCGGCAGTGGGGCGTCGACACCGCGTACCGCGGGCGCGGCGGCCTCGCGGCCCCGGAGCGCCCGAAGACTGCGCGCACCGTCCATCTGCTCCAGCGCAAGGCGAGCAAGGTCGGCGCGGGCCTCGGCAAGACGACCGGCTGGATCCACCGCACCGAGCTCCGTCACCGCGGGGTCTCGATGACGGCGGGCGTCACGTACGACCGGATCGACGACGAGGGCCTGCACATCACGGTGGGCGAGGAGCGGCACGTACTGCCGGTCGACACGATCGTGCTGTGCGCGGGGCAGGACCCGCGCCGGGACCTGTACGAGGAGCTGCGCGCCGCCGGCCGCGAGGCGCACCTGATCGGCGGCGCCGACGTCGCGGCCGAGCTGGACGCCAAGCGCGCGATCCGGCAGGGCACGGAGCTCGCAGCCGCCCTCTGAACCGGACGGCCGGGGGAGACCCGGCCGTCCGTCCCTAGGATGCACCCCATGTCACTGCCGCACGCGATCCTCACCGCCCTGCTGGAGAAGCCCTCGTCGGGGCTTGAGCTGACCCGCAGGTTCGACCGGTCGATCGGTTACTTCTGGTCCGCCACGCACCAGCAGATCTACCGCGAGCTGGGCAAGCTGGAACAGGCCGGGCAGATCAGGGCGCTGGAACCCGCACAGCCGGCCCGGGGGCAGAAGAAGGAGTACGAGGTGCTGCCGGCGGGCCGCGAGGCGCTGTCCGCCTGGGTGGCCCGGCAGGAGGACCCCAAGCAGGTGCGCGATCCGCTGCTGCTGCGGATGCGGGCGGCGGCGGTCGTCGGGGCGCCCGGCCTCGACGCGGAGCTGCGCCGTCACCTCGCACTGCACCGGCGGCAGCTGGCGGAGTACCGGGAGATCGAGGTCCGCGACTTCCCGCCGGAGCGCGACACCCCCGGGGACCGGCTGCGGCATCTGGTGCTGCGGGGCGGCATCGACCTGGAGAACTTCTGGATCGGGTGGATCACCCGGGCGCTGGAGGACTACCCGCGGCCGACGTGACCGCGCGCCCCGTGACGCGTACGGCGTACGGATTCACTGGCGTCCCGCGCCGACCCGGCGGCGCTGCTCGCGGCGGGCGACGCGGGGGCTGCTGATGACCACCCGCGACGGGGCGGGCGGCGCGGCACCGGCCACCGCGGGCGCGGTCTGCGCCTGGGCGCGGGTCAGCAGGATCACGCCCCGGACCGCCGCCACCGTGCCGATCAGTGCCGGGACCAGTCCGGCCGGTCCGCCCTGGAACCGCTCCCCCAGCAGCGCCAGGCCGATGGCCGCGGCGGCGACCGGGTTGGCGAGGGTGACGACGGCGAGCGGGGCCCCGAGCCCGCCCCGGTAGGCGGTCTGGGAGAGCAGCAGCCCGCCCATCGCGAAGGCGGAGACCAGCACGGCGACGACCACCAGGCGCGCGCTGAGCAGCGGTCCGGTGTGGTCGGTCACCGCGACGGTCAGGGTCTGGGTGAGCGCGGACGCGACGCCGGACGTGATGCCGGAGGCCGCCGCGTGCCGCAGCCCGGGGCGGGCGCCGGGGCGGCTGAGCCCGGCGACCAGCGCCATGGTTCCGGCGCCCACGGCCAGCGCCTCGGTCATGGTCAGGGTCTCGTGCGGGGCGGCGCCGCCCGCCGTCAGGAGCAGGGCGCCGAGGCCGAGCAGGGTGAGCAGCGTGCCGCGCCACTCGGTGACCGTGACCCGGCGGTCCGCCGCCCGGGCGCCGAGCGGGACGGCCGCGACCAGGGTCAGCGCGCCGAGCGGCTGGACCAGGGTGAGCGGGCCGTACTTCAGGGCGGCCACGTGGAGCAGGGCGCCGCCCGCGTTCAGGCCGACCGCGCACCACCAGGCGCCGCGCCCCAGGAGCCGGAGCGCGCCGGTGCCGGGCGCTGTGCGGCCGGCCAGCCGGGCCTGGGCGACCGCCGCGGCGGCGTAGGCGGCGGCGGAGACGAGGGAGAGCGCGACGGCGACCAGGGTGGCGTTCACCGGTGCGCCCCGGAGGTGGCGTACACCGCACCGTGCTCCCGCTGCCGTACGACGGACGGCCACGGCTGCGGCGGGCGGACCGGTTCGGCGCGCGCGAGGCGGAGCGCGGCGAGCGAGACGGAGAGCAGCGCGGCCACCACGATCGAGTCGAGCCAGTAGTGATTGGCGGTTCCGACGATGACGAACAGGGTGATCGCCGGGTGCAGCAGCCACAGCCAGCGCCACCGGGAACGGGTGGCCACGACCAGGCCGACGCCGACCATGACGGCCCAGCCGAAGTGCAGCGAGGGCATCGCGGCGAACTGGTTGGCCATGGAGTCCGTGGCCGGTTGGGCCCCGTACACCGAAGGTCCGTACACCTGGCCGGTGTCCACGAGGTGGGTGGCGGCGAGCAGGCGCGGCGGGGCGAGCGGGAAGAGCAGGTGCAGGGCGAGCGCGGCGCCGGTGAGCGCGGCGAGGACGCGGCGCGCCCAGACGTAGTGGCGGGGGCTGCGCCAGTAGAGCCAGGCCAGGAAGAGCAGCGTGGCCGGGAAGTGCACGGTCGCGTAGTAGGTGTTCGCAAGGTGGATCAGCGTCTCGTTGTGCAGCAGCAGGCCCTGGACCGCGCCCTCGCCGGGCAGGTGCGCGGCGCGCTCGGCGTCCCAGACGTGGCCCGCGTTGCGGAACGCCTCGTCCACATGGCCGTTCGCGGCCTGGCGGCCGAGCTTGTAGATCAGGAAGAGCCCGACGACGAGAAGAAGCTCGCGGACCAGGGGCGGGCGGGCGAACGTGTCCGGCTTCCGATCGGCGGGCGTGGTGCCGGCGTACTTCACCCGGTGCCCCTTTGCTGATGCGCTTCGGCGGACGTCCGCCCTTATCGATACGCCAGTGTACCGATACGGCGGCGTATCGGTACACACGCGTATCGGTACACTGGCGTATCGATGGACCTCGTCGCAGAGTCGCAGAGAGGGAAGGCACATGTCGCCGCAGCGGACCGAGCAGGAGCAGACCCCCGCGCAGCGCCGCTCGAAGATCACGCCGGAGCGGGCGCAGGAGCTCTACACCGCCGTGCTCGACATGCTGAGGGAGAACGGCTACGAGTCGCTGACGATGGAGGGGGTCGCCGCCCGGTCCCGTTGCGGCAAGTCCACGCTCTACCGCCAGTGGGGCTCGAAGCCCGAGCTGGTGGTGGCCGCCCTGCACGGCACCCGGCGCGGCGCCCTGCGGAAGATCGACACCGGTTCGCTGGCGGGCGACCTGCTGGAGGCGGCGCGGGCGATCGGCGAGGGCGCGGGCCGCGACACGCCCCTGATGCTGGCGCTGAGCCATGCGGCGCTCCAGAGCCCGGAGCTGCTGTGCGCGCTGCGCGAGTCGCTGATCCTGCCGGAGATGGCCGCGGTCGACGCGCTCGTACGGCGTGGAGTCGAGCGCGGCGAGGTGGCGCCGGACAATCCGGCGGCGGAGTTCGTCTCCGCGCAGCTGCTCGGCGTGATGCGGGCCCGCCCGATGCTGGCCGGCACCCACGCGGACGAGACCTACCTGGTCCGCTTCGTGGAGGGTGCGGTCCTTCCCGCACTCGGCCTGGACGCCCCGTCGTCCGGGTCCTGACAGACGTGGGCCGTCGTCCGAGCGGATGACGGCGGCCCGCTCGCGCCGCACCGTGGGGACGGGGGCGGCGCGCACCCGGCCGGCCGGTGACTTCTGCGAAGTCACCGGCCGTTCGCGTACCCGGAACCTCCTTTATTCGTCCTCTTGACGATAAGGCGGGATTCCGCTTATCGTCGTCATGACGAAAACGACACCAGGGGGTCCCCATGGCCGACATCACCCGCCGCTTCGGCTGGCGCCATCTCCGCTCGGCGCCCACCGCGCACATCCGCCACCACAAGCGCGGCAAGCTGACCCACGACGGGGCCGGACTGAGCTTCTGGTACCGGTCGCTGAGCGCCGCGCTCTCCGAGGTGCCGGTCAACGACCGCGAGCTGGCCATGGCGTTCCACGCGCGCACCTCCGACTTCCAGGACGTCACGGTCCAGGCCACGGTCACCTACCGGATCAGCGACCCGGCCGAGGCGGCCGCCCGCCTCGACTTCTCCGTCGACCCGGACACCGGGGCCTGGCGCGGCGCGCCCCTCGAACAGATCGCCACCCTGCTCACCGAGACCGCCCAGCAGCACACCCTCGACGTGCTGGCCCGCACCCCGCTGGCCGGCGCCCTGGTCGACGGGGTCGCCGCCGTCCGCGAGCGGGTGGCGGCCGGTCTCGCCGCCGAGCCGAGGCTCCCCGCCACCGGCATCGACGTGGTGGCCGTCCGCGTCGTCGCCATCCGCCCCGAGGCCGAGGTGGAGCGCGCCCTGCGCACCCCCGCCCGCGAGCAGATCCAGCAGGAGGCCGACCGGGCCACGTACGAGCGGCGCGCCGTGGCCGTCGAGCGCGAGCGGACCATCGCCGAGAACGAGCTCGCCAGCCAGATCGAGCTCGCCCGGCGCGAGGAGCAGCTGGTCGAGCAGCGCGGCACCAACGCCCGCCGGGAGGCCGAGGAGGGCGCCGCCGCCGACGGGGTGCGCGCCGAGGCGGAGGCCGCCCGCACGGTGCGGCTCGCGGGGGCCGAGGCGGAGGCGGCCCGCCAGGTGGGTGCGGCGCGCGCCGAGGCGCAGGCGGCGTGGCTGCGGGCGCACGGCGAGGTGGAGGCCGCGACGCTGCACGCGCTGGCGGCCACCCGGCTCGCCGAGAACCTGCCGCACATCGACAGCCTCACCCTGTCGCCGGACGTGCTCACGGGCCTGCTCAGCAAGCTGGGCCGGCCGGAGGCCGGGGCGTGAGCCTGGCCCCGCGGGCGGTCCTCGTCCACCGCACCACGGAGTACGAGGAGCTGCTGGCCCGCCACGGCACGCACGGCCAGGCCGCGTTCCTCCTGGCCGCGCGGGGCCGGTCCATCGAGGAGGTGGCCCGGCGGCACGAGCGGACCCGGCAGGCCCTGGCGGATGTGGCGGCGGCCGTTCCGCTCACCTGGCGGCACTGCCGGGTGGAGCGGGCCGACCTGGACCGGTTCCTGTTCGCGCCGGAGGACGTGGTGGTGGTCGTCGGGCAGGACGGCCTGGTCGCCAACGCCGCGAAGTACCTCTCCGGCCAGCCGGTCATCGGCATCGACACCGATCCGGGCCGCAACCCCGGCGTCCTGGTGCGCCACCGCCCGGCCGACGCGGCGGCGCTGATGCGGGCGGCCGTGGCGCCGGGCGGGCGGGCCGACGCGCTGACGATGGTGGAGGCGGTGGCCGACGACACGCAGCGGCTGCTCGCCCTGAACGAGGTCTACCTCGGCCCGCCCGGCCACCAGACGGCCCGCTACCGGCTCGGGCCCGACACGGCCGACTCCCCCGCCGAGCCGCAGGCGTCCTCCGGCGTCCTGGTCGGCACTGGCACCGGGGCGACCGGCTGGCTGCGCTCGCTCTGGCAGGAGCGCCACAGCACCCTCCCGCTGCCCGGGCCCGCCGATCCCCGGCTGCTCTGGTTCGTCCGGGAGGCGTGGCCCTCGCCGTCGACCGGGACGTCGTTCGTCGCGGGGGAGCTGGGACCCGGGCAGGGGCTGCGGCTGACCGTGGAGTCGGACCGGGTGGTGGTGTTCGGCGACGGGATGGAGGCGGACGCGCTGGAGCTGACGTGGGGGCAGAGCATACGGCTCGGCGTCTCGGAGACCTCGCTGCGGCTGGCGGTATGAGCGCGGGGGGGCGGACGCGGTGTCCCCGTAGGCTCCTCAACACCCACCGCCCCGCCCCCTTCGGAGGACAGCATGACCACCGAGAACCCCCTCGCCCCGTCCCGTAACACCCGGCCGCCCAAGGCCCAGGCCGCGCTGGGGGTCGGGGTGATCGTGCAGGACGCGCAGGGCCGGATCCTGCTCGGCCGGCACCACAGCGGCACCTGGGAACTGCCCGGCGGCAAGGTCGACCCGGTGCCGGAGTCCGTCGCGGCGGCCGCCGTGCGCGAGCTGCGTGAGGAGACCGGGCTGACGGTCCCCGAGGACGAGGTCACCGTCTTCGCGATGCTGCACGACGCCCTCGGCGGGATCAACCGCGTGACGATGGCCGCCCTGGTGCGCGTGGACACCGGCACGGCGCGGGTGACCGAACCGCATCTGATCAGCACCTGGGAGTGGACCCCGCTCGACGCGCTCCCGTCGCCGCTCTTCGACCCCTCGGCGCAGATCCTCGCGACCTGGCGCCCGGACCTCGGCATCCCGCATCCGCCCGTGCACCGGCTCCCCCTCGCGACCGAGTAGCCCCAGGTGAGCACCTAATCAAATTAATCGTTTGCCTAGGGACCATAGGCAGAGTTAGCTTCGTGGGTATGAAGGCCCTGACCGAGCAGGACATCCGCTCATCGTTCGTGAATTGCTCCAAGGGGGAAGCCAAGCGTCTGCCGCTCCCCCGCGACTTCGAGGAGTTGCCGTGGGACGACCTCGACTTCCTCGGCTGGCGCGACCTGTCCGCGCCGGGACGCAGCTACATCGTCACCGAGCACGACGGCAGGCATGCCGGGATCTCGCTGCGCTTCCCGTCCCAGCAGCGCGGCTTCCTGCACCGGAGCATGTGCTCGCTCTGCCTGACCACGCATCCGGGCAGCGGGGTCTCCCTGATGACCGCCCGCAAGACCGGTCCCGCCGGGCGTGACGGCAATTCGGTCGGCCTGTACATGTGCACCGACCTGGCCTGCTCGCTGTATGTGCGCGGCAAGAAGAAGGTGGACTCCGGGGCCCGTTTCAAGGAGAGCCTGACCACGGAGGAGCAGATCGCGCGCACGGTCGACAACCTCCACGCGTTCGTGACGAAGCTCTTCAGCTGACCCCTGCGACGACATCGGACGGGCCGGCGCTATTCTGGCCGCCACACCGGACACGGGGTGCCCCGCACGGGGCTGAGATCACACCCGTCGAACCTGAACCAGTTAGCACTGGCGGAGGGATGTCTTCATGTCGTTGCCGTATGCCCAGGACGAGCGCGCCGCCTTCGGCGGGCGCATGCCCACCGCCCCCGGCGATCTGCGCGTCGAGGCGAACGGGATAGCCCCGGTCCCCGAGGACCGCCGCTACGGCCGGGCGGGCCGGCTGTTCACCGTCTGGTTCGCGCCCAACCTGACCATGACCGGTGTCTTCACCGGCACCGTCGGCGTCGCGCTCGGCCTGGACTTCGCGACCGCGCTCGCCGCCGTCGTGCTCGGCACCCTCGTCGGCGCCGTGCCGACGGCGTATCTGGGCACCTGGGGCAGCCGCACCGGGTCCGGGCAACTGCCGCTCGCCCGGCTGGCGTTCGGTCCTGGCGTCGTACTGCCGGGCGCCCTGCAGTGGCTGTCGTCCATCGCCTGGGACGCCCTGATCGGCCTGTTCGGCGGGGACGCGCTGGCGCAGCTGTGCGGCTGGCCGTTCTGGCTGGGGGTCCTGGTCATGATGGCCGCGCAGGGCGCGCTCGGGGTGCTGGGTTACGAGGTGATCCACCGGCTCCAGACGGTGATGACGTTCGCCTTGGCCGCCGCCTTCGCCGTGCTCGCCACGAAGCTCCTGAACGGGGTGGACCCGGTGACCACTTCGGCCGTGCACGGCGCAGACCGGGCCGGTGCGTTCACCCTGACCTGCACCATCGCCCTGAGTCTGGCGCTGTCCTGGGCGCCGTACGCGAGCGACTTCAGCCGCTATCTGCCGAGCGGGACGTCCCGGCCGCGCATGTTCTGGTGCACGCTGGGCGGCATCAGCGCCTCGTTCGTGGCGGTCCAGACGATCGGGCTGTGGGGTGCGTCGGTCTTCACGGACCAGACCGCGCGCGGCATCGACTCGCTGCTCGGCGGAGGCGCGCTCGGGGCGTTCGGGCTGCTCGCAGTGGCGCTGGCCGCGCTGTGCAGCAACGCGATGAACGACTACAGCGGTTCGCTGGCCTTGCAGACCATGGGGGTGCGCCTGCCGCGTCCGGTGGCCGCGGCGCTCGCCGCCGCCCTGGGGTTCCCGCTGGTGCTGTGGATGCACGCGGCGGACACGACCGCCCGCTTCCAGAACGTGCTGCTGCTCGTCGGCTACTGGATCCCCGGCTTCGTGGCGATCGTGTCCGTGGACTGGCTGGTCCGCGCCCGGGCCCGGCGGGGCGCCCCGGTCGACCTCGCGGCCGAGCACGCCCGCCCGCGCCCGTGGTGGCCGGCGCTCGCCGCGTTCGCCGTGGCCTTCGCGGCGGCGGTGCCGTTCATGAGCACCGGCCTGTACGTGGGCCCGGTCGCCGAGGCGCTGCACGGGGCGGACCTGGCGTACGGAGTGGCGTTCCTCGTGGCGCTCGTGGTGTACGCCCCGCTGCGGTTGCGCCGGTCGCGCTGACTCACCCTTCGGCGGTCCACGGCCAGGCCGCCCGGCGTCCGTTCTCGATGAGCCCGGCCATCCGGAACGCGGCGTCGGTGAGGCCGCCGAAAGTGTGCCGGTTCGGGCCGTGGGGGCCGTGCGCGGGCCGGTATCCGGCGAGGTTCCAGGTGTGGACGGGGACCTCGCGCGGGACGGGGTCCGGGCCGCCGGGCGCGTAGGGCAGGGCCTGTTCGTCGGTGACGACAAGCACCCGGTCGTGGTCCCGGTAGTGGGTGCGCAGCGCCTTCGTGGTATCGGTGCCGCCGAGCGTGTGGAACCGCTTCAGCACGTCGAGGACCGGTTCGCCGGGCGCGTACGGGACCGGCGCGCTGCGCCAGCCGAACTCCACCAGGTCCGCCTGCTCGGCGCGCAGGGCGAGCGCGGTGCCGAACACGGCTGCCGCGTCGGCCCGGTTGAGCCGGGAGCGCTCGGAGTGGGTGTCCCAGAACATCGAGTCGGACCGGTCCACCAGGACCAGGGTGCGGCCGGGCAGCGCGGGCACGTTGGCCAGGCAGTGGCCGAGGGCGGCTTCCAGCGCGGCGGCCCAGCGGGGTGCGGCGTGCTGGTGGGCGGCGAGGTAGCGGAACGGGAACTGCCGGGCACGGGCGACCTCTTCGGGGTCCGCGATGCGGGCGGCGACGCGCTCGGCGGCCTCGTCCGGAAGGCCCGCCCGGTCGAAGTTGCGGAGGTTGCGCAGGAGGGCCATCGGGCCCATGGCGGGGATCAGCGCCTCCCAGACGGGGGCGTCCATCGGCCCGTGCAGCCACCCGGCCACGGACTCCCAGGTCATGCCCGCCTCGATGAGCCGTTCCGGGCCGCCGGGGCCGGTGATCAGGGCGCGCCGCTCGTCCACCGGGGTGTCCAGGAGCGTCCGGTGCGCGGTGAGCAGCCGGTCGGCGGCCGGGGCGGTGGCCCGGTCCGGGTGGTGGCGGCGGTCCAGGGCGTACCGGAAGAGCGCGCCCTGCCAGGGCTTGGCCGGGTCGGGGGACGCGTGCACCAGGTTGAGCACGTCACCGAAGCGGAAGCCGTGGGACGCGGTGTCGTACTTCAGCAGGGAGCGGGACGTGTAGAGCCTGCGTACGGCGTCGGCGACGCCCCGCTTCACGGGCTGCGGCACCTGGCGCCCGTACGTCGCGATCCAGTGCGCGAGCAGTTCACCGGGTTCGTCGGCCCGTTGGAGCACCGCGTCGACCACGGACCGGTTGGAGGGCCCTTCGCTGCTCCCGGCGGCGAGCCGCGCGCGGACGTACGCGGCGGCGCCGACCAGGGACGCGGTGCGCATGTTGCCCTCGCCACGCAGCCAGCGGAGCAGCCCGGCCGTCCAGGCGGGGTGCTCGACGGCGAGGCGGGTGACGAGGGCGGTGTACCGGTCGTCGCGGTCCGCGCCGCTCTCGTAAAAGGTGTCCTGGGAGACGAAGTTGCCGACGGCGAGGAGGAAGAGCTCCTCGCGGGGCTCCCGGATGTATGCGGGGCCACCCTCGTAGGTATGGGGCTCCCGTGCGGTGGAGCCGGGCACGGGCCGGGTGGCGGTCAAGTGGCGGGCGGCGGCGGAGACATGCGGGGCCACCAGCATCTCGGGCCAGACCTTCGAGACGCGTCGGGAATGACGAGGCAGTGAATCCCCCCGGATTCGAGCGATGGTGAGACGCGCGCGCCCGGCGAGATCAAGGAGCATGGCGGCGGCGTCACTTGGAGTGTCAGAAGGAAGGAGCCGCAGCCGGGCGCACCGCCGGGCGCGGGCGCGTCGGTAACGTACAAGACCCGCCGAGAGGCGCACCACCGATTTACCGCGCGCACCGCTTCGACGGGCCGGGCGCCGGGACCGGCGGTCCCGGCGCCCGGTCTGTCACGGCATCCTGGCCGTCCCCGTCGGCGCGCACTGCATCTGCTTCTCGGAGGGGATCTCCCCGCACACGCTCATGGAGTCGAGCGGCGCCTCCTTGGAGACCCCGAGCATCTTGGTGTACGAGTCGTGCTCGAAGCGGATGAAGGCGTCCAGCTCCATCCCCCGGGCGTCCTTGATGATCACCTTGTCACCGACGGCGCCGCCCTCGATCCGGCCCCAGACCGCCTGGCAGGCGGCGCTGTAGCGGAGTTCGATCTGCATCCCGCGCAGATAGGTGCTCTTGGCGGTCTTCGCGTCCCACTGGCACTCCATGGCCTGGGGGTCGTTGCGCCAGCAGGTGTCCGCCGTGCACTTGACCTTGATGTCGCCCGCGCCGGGCACGAGGTCCGCTCCCTGCCCGCTCGCCTTCCTGCTCTCGGTGCGGGTCTTGGCGGCGTCCGGGCTCTGGTCCGCGCCCGCGAGATACGGGGAGAGCAGCCCGGTCGCCACCGAGCCCATCAGGGCACCGGCCGCGATGTACCCGATCACCGCGCAGCGCCGCCACCACGAGACCCCGGGCCGCTCGCCCGGCGCCCGCCCCTCGGCGGCCGGGTCACCGGCGGCGGTGTGCGTGACCGTGGGCCGGTCCCGGCCGGCCACGACCGGCACCGGGTCCGCGACCGGGGCGCCGGCCCTGGCCAGCAGGTCGAGCAGCGGTTCCGGCGGGGTGCCCGCCACCGCCGCCAACTGCTCGACCGCCACGGGGGTCGGCAGCTGCTTGCCATTGAGGAACCTCTCCCACGAGGAGCGGCTGTAGTGCGTACGGTCGGCCAGACCGCCGAAGCTGAGCTGCGCCCCCTCCTTGATCCTCCGCATCTCCGCGCCCAGTTGGGCGCGGGCCGCATCCGTGGCATCCGGTGCCGGGTTCTTCCGATCCGACTTCGCGTTCGACATGCAAGAGCCCCCCTCGTCATGTGCGCCCCCACGCGTCGTTCCTCCCCCGGACCGACGCGGCGCGAGGGACACAATAGATCGGGTATGTGACAGCTCCGCAGCAGCTCAGCCACGTGGCGCGGCGCGGAATCGGGCCTGCCTGTCACACGGCCCCCGAGCCGTTCCGGGCACCCGCGAAGGTCTGCGCGGGTTGCCAGGAATCCGCGCACGCGATGCCAAGTTCCCGCATCCGCAGAACCACCAAGGTCCGCTTTCAGAACCGGCCCTGACGCCCCGTCACTCGGCCACAAGGACCTCCGCTCCGAGCGTCCGGAGTTGTTCGATCACCGGGTCGCGGGGGTCGGCGTCGGTGATCAGGCCGGTGATCTTCTCCCACGGCAGGACGCGGTACGGGGACGCCGTACCGATCTTCTCGCGGGAGGCAAGGATGTAGGTGTCGGCGGCCCGTGCGGACAGGGCGCGCTTCATCGCCGCTTCCTCGGCGTCCCCCGTGGTCAGCCCGGCCTCGGGGTGGACGCCGGTGACGCCGAGGAGGCACAGGTCGGCGGATACGTTCTGCGCGGCCTCGACCGCGGCGGCGCCGCAGGTGACCGCCGAGTGCTTGAAGACGCGCCCCCCGAGAAGGAACAGCTCGGCCCGCGGGTGGTCGATCAGGGCCGTGGCGATCGTCGGGCTGTGCGTGATCACCGTGCAGGCGAGGTCGCCCGGCAGGGCCCGCGCCACGGCGAGGGCGGTGGTGCCGCCGTCGAGGATCACCGAGCCGCCCGGCCGCACCAGCGCCGCGGCCACCGCGGCGACCCGCCGCTTGCCGTCCGGGGCCACCGCCCGCCGGGCGTCGTAGTCCACCACCGCGGGCGAGGCGGGCAGCGCACCCCCGTACACCCGCTGGCACAAGCCCTCGGCGGCCAGGTCGCGGAGATCGCGCCGCACGCTGTCCTCGGAGATGCCCAGTTCGGCGGCGACGTCCTTGGCCACGATCTTTCCCGTACGGGCGAGCAGATCGAGCAGGTGCTCGCGTCGTTCAGCTGCCAGCATTCACGTTCCTTCCTATTCTTGCACGTTTCTGCATGTATCTTAGCCGCCATGACCGACACACCTCTGCCCCACCCCGGCTCGAACGGCATCCCGGGCGTCGACGCCCCGGATCACCGCGGCCGCACCGGGCTCCATCTCGCCGGACGGGACCTCGACCGCAACCCCGGTGTCCGGATACGCGACGTCGAACTCACCTCCCAGGGCTGGCACGTGCTGCGCCGGACCACCTTCGACTACCGGCGTCGCGACGGGCGGTGGGAGACCCAGCAGCGCGAGACCTACGACCGGGGCAACGGCGCCGTCGTCCTGCCCTACGACACGGAGCGCGGCCGTGTCCTGCTGACCCGCCAGTTCCGCTACCCGGCGTACGTGAACGGCCACCCCGACGGCATGCTGATCGAGGCCGCCGCCGGGCTGCTGGACGAGCAGGACCCGTACACCGCGATCCGCCGCGAGGGCGCCGAGGAGCTCGGCATCCGTATCGGCGAGCTCGTCCCCGTGCTCGACGCCTACATGAGCCCGGGCTCCGTCACCGAGCGCCTCCACTTCTTCGCCGCCCCCTACACCCCGGCCGACCGGACCGGAGCGGGCGGCGGTGTCGAGGAGGAGGGCGAGGACATCGAAGTACTCGAACTTCCCTTTGCCGAGGCCCTCGCCATGACCCGCGACGGCCGCATCACCGACGGCAAGACCATCATGCTCCTGCAATGGGCAGCCCTGTCCGGACCGTTCGCCCCGGACCGGGACTCCCCCGGGACTTAGGCTGTCGCGGAGATCGATCAAGGAGCGGGGCAGTGCGAATAGAGCGTCACCAGGTGGGCCGGGCCGCCGTATCGGCAGCGCGTACGGACTTCACGAACCGGATCGGGAGCCAGGTCCGGTCCATGTCGAAGGCGGACCGGATGACCACCTACGAGTGGAGGATGATCGCCGACGAGTTCCTCGACTACCTGGGCGCCCTCTCCGTGGAGACCCCGGATCTCGACACATCGGAGGCGAAGGCAGCCCTCAAGGACGCCTCGGAAGCCGCGGCGGGATCGGTCGCCTACGCCGCCTACCACCCGCACTGCAGCTTCCACGTGTTCCTGGACTACGTGAACTTCGGCATGAGTTACGAGCCGGGCGAGGACGCCCCCGAGGAGAGCGTGACCGCCTGGGACTGGATCGACGCCCTCTGCCTGGCCGTCCTCAGGGACAAGGCCCACTGGCACGGCGAGGCATTCCACTTCGCCCGGCAGAAGTTCGCCGCGGAGGCCCAGGGCACACCCGTGGGCGAACTCGTCACCGGGCTGACGGCCGTGGTCCTGGACGACACCGGCGACGAGGACCAATACCCACCGAGCACCCAGCACAAGCTGGCCGCCGTCGACGCGGCCCTGGAGCGCGTCCGCACCCGCGCCGCGGAGACCGGGCGGCCACTCCTCGATCAGCCGGACAGCCTGGCACTCCACGCGTTGCGCACCCTGGTCGCCGAGGACCGGGACGCCTTCGACACCGCGCTCGCCGGTCTGCTGACGCGGCACTCCGCCCGGCAGAGCCCTGCCGCTTCCCCGAGCACCCTGCTCCCGCTGGTCCCCCTCGCTCTCGCCGCGCTCGCGTACAGGACGCTGGGCTGGACACCCGCCGTCGCCTCGGACTACCTGCCGCACGCGCTGGTCACCGGCTTCGAGACCCGGGGCCCGAGGGTCGGGGGACTCGGCCGGGACCGGCGGCCGGACGCCGTCGCCGCGCTCGCCGCGGGTCCGCTGACGGTGGAGCGGCCCGCCTGCGAGCGCGAGGGGCTTCCGCAGGTCGAGGCCCTGTACGAGAAGAACCTCCGGAAGGCATTCGCCGCCTCCGACGACGAGGAAGGGCGCCTCGCCGTCTGGCGTCTCGGCAAGGCGATGAACGACCAGGAGCGCCTCTTCAAGTGGCGGGCGGGCAACCCCGGCAACGACACGGGCGCCCAGCTCGCCGCGATCCGCCTGGCCTCCCGGCTGGGGGCGGCGCTGTTCCGCATCGCGAGGGCGGAACCCGGCACCGACGTCGAGGTGGTCATCGACGGGCACACCCTCCGCTGTGCGGCCGAGCGGGGCGACAGGGCAACTGCGGGCCACTGGCAGACGGCCGTCTCCTTCGCCCTGATCACCGGGGCACGGGAGGACCTTGCTCCGCTGGTCCTCACCGGCCCCGTCTTCGCGCAGCCGGACGGGTCCGCGTTCGCCGCGTACCGCAAGGCCCTCCACGCCTACTTGACGGGCGATGACCCCGAAACGGCCGCTCAGCTGGCGCTGCGGGAGACCGAGAAGGCCAAGGACCGGGGCTTCCCCATGCCGCCCGCCGTGCTGCTCTCCCAACTCGTGGAGGGTGACGAGGAGAGCTTCAACCTCGCCCTGGCCGACGCGCTCGAAGCCCACCGGGCGCACCATCAGGTCGCCGACCGAGGTGACGACCCCGACGCCTCCGTCAACCTGGACGTGCTCGCCCTGGCCTGCCACGCCCGCCGTCGCGGGTGGGCGATCCGCGTGGACAGCCCCTACCTGCCGCCGGACCTCCTGCGAACCGCCGAACCCTTTTAGCGGACGGCCCGCCGACCGGCGCGCTCGGGGCTTCCGTGCGCATGCTGGAAGGGTGAGAAGAACGGTACGCGCGGTGGGTGCGGCGCCTGTGGAAGCGGTGTGGAAGCGGTACGTCCGGACCGCCGCCTGGAGCTCATGGGCCCCACAGATCCGGGCCGTGGAGGCGGAGGCGGAGCTGCGGGCGGGCATGCGGGGGCGGGTGGTGCCCGTGGTGGGGCCGGGCGTCGACTTCGTTGTCGAGGCCGTCGACCATCGGGCCCGTACCTGGCAGTGGAGCGTCCGGATGGGGCCCGTACGGATGCGTCTGTGGCACGGCGTCCGGGCCCGTATGCCGTCCGGCACGGAGGCGGAGCTGCGCCTCGACGGGCCCGCCCCGGTCGTGGTCGCGTACGCGCCGCTGGCCCGCCGTGCGTTGCGCCGTCTGGTACGGGGCTGAGGCGGGCCGGGCGGTCAGGACCCGGCGGGTGTCGCGGTCAGCCGGTCGGGGCCGAAGGTGCCGGGGCTCATGTCGGCCGCGAGGAGCAGCAGGCGCAGGGGCTGGGGCTGAAGTCCGGTCACGGTGATCCTGCGCTCCGGGGCGCCTTCCCGCGCCTGCGGAGGCAGCAGGAGGTGGAGGCCGGAGACGTCCATGAAGGGTGTGCCGTGCAGATCCCACTGCACGTCGGTGACGTGGGCCGGGAGCGCGGAGGCCGCCGCGCGCAGCGGGGTGAGGGTGTCGGAGTCGATGTCGCCGCACGGGGTGATGCGTGCGGATGTGCCGTGGACGGCGGTGATGATGTCCATGGTGGGCGCGCCCCCTTCCGGGGGTTGTTGAGCCCAAGGGCGAAGCACCCCCGTGGGGGGGGGCTACGACGATGGCAGGGGGCCGGATGCCCGGGACGGGGGCAACGCCCGGCTCCCCGAAAGACCGTCACCCGTGGCGGGGCCGACGGTCGGTCTCGTGTCAGCCCACCGTCGCACACTTACGCCCCGTCCTGCGAGTCCCCCCGGGAGCCTCGTGCGACGGAGACTTCCCAGCCGGTCCCCGAAAACGATCGAAGGCCGGTCTCGGAAGATCCCGAAACCGGCCTTTGACCTGCGACTCCTATGAGTCGGGACGACAGGATTTGAACCTGCGACCCCTTGACCCCCAGTCAAGTGCGCTACCAAGCTGCGCCACGTCCCGCTGCCGCTTCCCCGGTCCTGCCGGGTGGTGGCTGCAGGGAAAACATTACCTCACTCGGTGGACCGGATCGACGCGCGTGCCTGCTGGGCGCGGGCGGCCAGTCCTTCCGCGCCGCAGGCGGTGGCCAGCTTGTGGGCGCGGGCCAGTTCGCGGGGCGAGCGGGTGGCGATGCCGTAGTCGACCAGGGCCTGGGCGAACTCGTAACCGGAGGGTGACGCTTCCAGATGGCGGACCGCCTCGCCGAGGAGGTGCACGGACTCCTCCGGGCGCGCGAAGAGGGCCACG
This sequence comes from Streptomyces sp. CB01249, assembly GCF_001905735.1. Taxonomy (GTDB): domain Bacteria; phylum Actinomycetota; class Actinomycetes; order Streptomycetales; family Streptomycetaceae; genus Streptomyces. Next base: position 1,173,001 of record NZ_LISW01000001.1, on the reverse strand, counting down.
CAGCGCAGGGCCTCGCCGATCGCGGTCTCCGTGCCGAAGCGCTCCGCGTGGACCCGGGCCGTGTTGGCGAGCTGGGCGGCGCGGCCGGGGTCCTCGTCGGCGAGGGCACGGGCCAGGTCGCCGGCCCAGGGGCCCCAGATGCCGTTGAACCTGCCACGCGGTTCCAGCGAGCGCCCGGCCGCCTCCAGCTCGGTCACCGCTTCCTTCGTACGGCCTTCGGCCAGCAACAGGCGGCCCCGGACGCACGGCGCGTCCGGCAGCACCATGGCGCTCGGGTACGGCAGACCGAAGTCGTACTGGTCGGCGACCTTGCGGGCCTCGGGGACCCGGCCCCGGGCGAGCAGGGTGTCGATGAGCAGGCAGGCCGCGTCCCAGTGGACGGGGAGCCCGCTGCCGACGCGGTCCGCGAGGCGCAGTCCCTCGCGCAGGAAGCCCTCCGCCTCGGCGAGGCGGCCCCGGCGGCGGTGGACCAGGCCGAGCAGGGTGTGCGCGAAGGCGAGGTGGGCGCCACTCCAGCCGGAGATCTCGAAGGCCCGGACCGCCTCGCCGAACAGCTCCTCGGCGCGGTCGAGCTGGTCCGTGAAGGCGTAGGTGATCCCGACCATGGTGGGGAGCTCGAAGCCCCACTCGGAGTCGGTCCAGCCGAGTCCGCGTGCGGGGTGGCCGTTCACCAGGGCGCGCTCGCAGAAGTCGACGACGACCTCGGCGTTCTCGCCGCGCAGCATGGCGTCGAAGGCGCGGAGCGTGAGCAGGGCGCGTTCGGCGTTGTCCCGGCCCTTGAGGTGGTCGGCGTTGGCGGCGAGCCGGCGCGAACGGCCGGGGCCGTCCTCCTCGGTGGCCTGCATGCCCTCCCAGAGGAAGTGGGCGGCCTGGAGCCGCATCAGGCCGGGTCCCGGTGCCGTGCGCTCGGCCTCGGCCGCGAGGGCCAGGGCCGCTTCCTTGAGCTGGTTGTTGTGGGACAGCGCGGCGGCGAGCCGGAACGTGGCGTCCACCCGCAGCTCGTCCACCAGGCCCGGCATGTCCAGGGCGGCGCGCAGGTGCTGCACGGTGGTGGCCGGGGAGCTGAGCAGCGTCGCGCAGCCCAGCTCGTACAGCAGGGTGGCGCGTACGTCGTGGCGCGGCGGCTCTTCGAGCGCGCGTTCCAGGCAGCGCCGGGCGGCCTCGGGGGCGCCGACGGCGAGGTGCTGGTTCGCGGCGGCCCGCAGCTGTGCGACGAGTTCCTGGTCGTCATCCGGGTGGACTTCGAGCAGGTGGCGGGAGGCCGCGGCGGGGCCGAGCCCGGCGTTGGTGATGGCCCAGGCGGCCCGCCCGTGCATCGCGGTGCGGGTGGCGGGCGGGATGGAGCGGTAGACGGCCGAGGCGATCAGCGGGTGCACGAACTCCAGCGGGTCGAAGCCGGTGACGATACGGGCCTCGCGCAGCCGGGCCGTGCAGTCCGCGGCCTCGGCGGAGCTCATCCCGGCCAGGGACGCGGCGACGTCCTGGGAGATGTCGGTGCCGAGGACGGCGGCCGCCCAGGCGAACCGGTTGGCGTTGGTGCCCAGCCGTTCGAGGCGGGCGACGAGGCCGCTGCCCCGGGCGGAGGCGCCGAGTTCACGCAGGAGCCCGGCGGACTCCTCCAGCGGGGCCAGCTCCTTGTCCTGGACCTTGGCGACGAGCTCGACCGCCTCGTAGGGATTGCCGCCGGTGACGGCCCAGACCTCACGGCAGAACGGGTCGTCGGCGTGCTCGCCGAGGGTGGCGCGGACCAGTTCGGCGGTGGCGTCCGGGGTGAGGGCGCGCAGGGCGACGCGGATCTGCGCGGGGTGGCCGTCGGCCGCGTTGCGCGCGGCCTCGCGGGCGGCCAGCTCCTCGGGGCGGTGGGCCTGGACGACGAGCACGCGCAGGTCGCCGAGGCGGGCGGTGAACGAGGAGAGCCAGGCCAGGGACTCGCCGTCCGCCCAGTGGGCGTCGTCGATGATGAGGAGCAGCGGACGGTGGCTGAGCCGGGAGGCGAGCCGCTTCACGACGTAGTCGAGGCCGTCGCGGACACCCTGCGGATCGGGCTGCGGGCCGGAGGGCTCGGCGAGCCCCAGGGCCGGGGCGGCGCTGTCGAACCAGGGGCCGAACAGGGCCCGTACGTCGTCGGGCGGGAACTGGCCCAGGGCCGGCTGGAGCAGCTGCCGTACGACGTGGAACGGCACCGAGGTGACCGTCTCACCGCCGCGTGCCGACCAGATGGTGCACCGGTCCGCCGCCATGGCCCGGATCTCGTCCAGGAGCGCGGTCTTGCCGATGCCTGCCTCGCCGCTGTAGATCAGCAGCCCGCCGGTGGCCTGTGCCCCGCAGAGCGAGTCGATGGCTTGTGCGGCAGTGGCGAGTTCCGGTTCGCGCTCATAAAGCGGCCGGGACGGCTTCATGCCTACCCTCCCCCAAAGTCGTGACCATGGTGGTCGAGCCTAGTCGCGCGCGGGGTCCCACGGACAGTGGTTCGGACAGTTCGCCGCAGGTGCGGGGCACAATCGGGGGCGTGAACGAGACACGCAGGGACCGGGATTCCGAGGGACGGGCGCACAACGCGCGCCCCCGTGACGGGCTGGGGCGCCCGCTGCCGTACGGGACGCCGGGGGTGGAACGCCAGCCGGAGGGGGTCGAACGCACCGCCGGTGAGACCGTCCGGGAGGCGCAGCGGCTGCTGGACGCGGGCATGCCGTTCCACGCGCACGAGGTCTTCGAGGACGCCTGGAAGTCGGGCCCGGAGTCGGAGCGGGAGTTGTGGCGCGGGCTCGCCCAGCTGGCCGTGGGCCTGACCCATGCCGCACGGGGCAACGCGACCGGCGGGGCACGGCTGCTGCGGCGCGGCGCGGCGGCGCTGGAGGCGTGCGGGACGAGCGAGGCGCACGGGATGGGGCTCGGGGAGCTCACCGGCTGGGCGCGGGGCCTGGCGGCGCGGGTGGAGCGTCCGGGCGCGGGGCCGGTGGACGCGGCGGCGGAGGCACCGAGGCTGCGGGCGGAACAACCGTGAACCACAACTCGGCCTGGTTTCGACGGTGTTGGTTGACAACGGCGAACAGGCCGGGGTGGAACCATTACGATCCCGCGTCATGAGCACTTCTGACCAGGACCGAGCCGTGGACGCCCCGATAGCCGAGGACACCGCCGAAACCACCGCCGAGGACCCGGCCGAGGACGTCCAGGACGACCTCGCGGACGACGTCGAGGGCGGTCTCGCGGCGGAGGGCGAGGACACCGGCGAGCGCCGGCTGACCCCGCGCCAGGCGAGACGGCTGCGCATCGTGCTCTCCTCGGTCGGCATGGTGGCGATGGCGGTGGTGCTCGGGCTGCGGCTCGCGAGCCGCGCCTCCGTCCTGGTGGTCGGGGTGTACGGGCTGGCGCTGATCCTCTGCGGGATCGTGATCGAGCTGAGCCGGAACGGCCGCACCCGGCTCGGAAGCTGGCTGCTGGCCGTCGGGCTGGTCGCCGCGATCAGCGCGGACTGGCTGCTGATTCCCTGAGCGGTACGGGGTCAGGCGATCCGGAGGTGCACCGTGCCGCCCTGCGGATCGACGCGTCGCAGCCAGTGGGCGCTCAGGGAGAAGGAGCGTCCCGGCGCGACGGACCGCGCCAGGCGTCCACGGTGCAGCAGCGCCCCGTCCTGGCTGACGACGAGCAGCGGTGCGGCCAGCCGTCGGCCCGTCCGCAGCAGGAGCCGGCGCCCGCCGGGCCCAATGAGGTTGGGGGCGGCCCATTCCAGCGGTGCGGCGACGGCGAGGGGCGCCCCGCCGGTGGGCCAGCTGCGGGTGTCCAGGTGGGCCAGCACGGCCCCGGTGACGGCCCGGCCCTCGCGGGCGGCGGTGGCCGCGCTCTCCCCGCCGTGCAGGAGGTTCCCTACGGCGAAGACCCCGGGCTGTCCGGTGCGGTACGCGGGGTCGTGCGCGGGTCCCCTGGTCCCGGGGTCCATCGGGAGGCCGCCGCGCCGGGCCAGTTCGTGCTCGGGGATCCAGTCGGCGGTGAAGACCACGGTGTCGCAGGCCAGGGTGGCGGTCCGCCCGTCCGCGTGGCGCACGCGGACGCCGGTGAGGCGGGGGCGGCCGGTCAGCGCGGTGACGGTGGTGCGGGTGAGCAGGGGTGCGCCGCCGGACGGGCGTACGGCGGCGAAGGGGCGGGGCGGGTGCTCCGTGACGCGGGCGACGAGGCGGACCCCGGCGGTGCGCAGGGTGTCGGCAGCGGCGAGGCCGACCGGTTCGTCGCCGACGACCACGGCGCGGGTGCCGATGGGCTGGTGGTGGAGGTGGACGGACTGCTGGAGTTCGCCGGTGGTGTAGACGCCTGCCGGGCGGGTGCCGGGGACGAGCCGGGCGGCGCGGGGGCGCTCGCGGGCGCCGGTGGCGAGGACGACGGCCCGGGCGGTGATGCGTTCCAGGCCGCCGGGGCCGGTGGCGTCGAGGGTACGGGGCCCGGCCCAGCCGGTGACCGTGATGCCGGTGCGAAGCGTGGCGCCGGCCGTGCGGGCCTCGGCCGCGCGGCGCAGGGCGTACGCGGGACCGGTGAGATCGCCGCTCGCGCGCGTACCGAATCCGCCGTGGGCGCAGTGCCTGGGGATGCCGCCCGGCTCCTGGTCGCGCTCCAGCACCTCGACGCGCGGCACCCCGGCGGCGGCGAGACCGGCCGCCGCCGCGAGGCCGGCCGGTCCGGCGCCGACGATCAGTACGTCGACGAGGCGTTCGCGGCGGGTCATGGGCGGGCCTCCTCGATCCGGGCGCGGAGCGCGGCCCCGCAGTGGAAGCCCTGGCAGCGTCCGTTGCCGGCCCGGGTCCTGCGGGCGAGCCCCGCGGCCGAGCGCGCCGGGAGCACCGAGGCGAGGGCGTCGCGGATCTCGCCCTCCGTAACGCGTTCGCAGTGGCAGACGACCGTGCCGTACGCGGGATCGCGCGCGATCAGACCGGCGTCGAGGTAGGGGCGCTCGGAGGTCTCCCCGAGACCGGGCAGGGTGAGGGGGGCCGGTTCGGCGGGCTCCCCCGGGTCGAGTCCGGCGTCGGGGAGCAGGGAGACGACGTACTCGGCGATGGCCATGGAGGCGGTGAGCCCGGTGGAGCGGATGCCGCCGACGGTGATGAGGGCCCGGTCCGGGTGGGCCGTGATCCGGTAGTCCTCCTGGCCGGTGGCGGCGCGCAGGCCCGCGTAGACGGCGGTGACCTCTTCGTCGAGCAGCCGGGGCAGGATGCGGCGGCCCTTCTCCCGCAGCAGGGCGAGCCCTTCGGCGGTGGACTCGGTGGCGTCCTTGTCGTCCAGGTCCTCGGCGGTGGGGCCGAGCAGGACGTTGCCGAAGACGGTCGGCGCGACGAGGACGCCCTTGCCGGCGGCGGTGGGGACGGGCAGCAGGATGTGGCGGACCAGGTCGCGGGCGAGCTTGTCGAAGACGATGAGCTGGCCCCGGCGCGGGCGCACGGTGAAGGTGTCGAGGCCCAGCAGCCGGTCGATCGCGTCGGCGTGCAGCCCGGCGGCGTTGATGAGCAGGCGGGTGCGCAGGGTGCCCCGGGCGGTGGTGAGGGTGTGCAGGCCCCCGGCGTACGCGAGGTCCTGGACGGGGCAGTCGAGATGGAGGTGGACCCCGGCCAGGACGGCTTCGGTGGCGTAGGCGAGCGGGGTGGTCCAGGGGCAGATGACGGCTTCGTCGGGGATCTCCAGGGCGCCGAGCGCGCCGGGCCCGAGGTGCGGTTCGCGGGCGGCGGTCTCCTCGGCGTCCAGCAGCCGGGCCGCGTGGTAGCCGTTGCGCTCGGCCTTGGCCAGCAGGGCGGGCAGGGCGTCGAGTTGTTCCCGGTCCCAGGCGACGAGGAGGGCGCCGACGCGTTCGACGGGGATGCCGGTGCGGGCGGCGTACGCGGAGAGCAGCCGCTGTCCCTCGCGGACGAGGCGGGCCTCCAGGGTGCCGGGGGCGGCGTCGAACCCGGTGTGCAGGATGGCGGTGTTGGCCTTGGAGGTGCCGTTGGCGATGTCGTCCGTGGCCTCGACGAGGGCGGTGCGCAAGGGGTGGCGGGCCAGTTCGCGGGCGATGGCGGTGCCGACGACTCCGGCACCGATGACGGTGACGTCGTACGGCGGTTCGTCGGGGAGCGGGTCCGCGGCGCGGGTGACGGTGGGCGTGGCGGGACTTACCACGTGGTGCTCACGCCCCTCGGAGCACGGTGTACCCGGTCGCTCATGCCCGCTCCAGCAGCCCGCGCACGGCGGTCCGGAACCTCGCGAGGCGTTCGGCCGCCTCGTCCGGGCCGATGCGGGGTTCGTAGACCGCGGCCGGTTTCCAGTCGGGGACGGCCCGGGCGAGCGGGAGCGTGGGGTCGGCGCCCATGCGGGCCACCGCGCCGACGCCGAGCGCGGTGACGTCGGGGAGCGCGGACACCTCGACCGGGCGTTGCAGCAGGTCGGCCTGGGTCTGCATGAGGAGGGCGGAGCGGGTGAGGCCGCCGTCGACGCGCAGGACGGACAGGGGGGTGCCCCGGTCGGCGGTGACCGCGGCAGCCAGCTCGGCCACCTGGGCGGCGATCCCCTCGCACAGGGCGCGCACCAGGTGCCCGGCCGAGGTGTCCAGGCCGAGCCCGGTGACCGAGCCGCGCAGGTCGCTCCGCCACCAGGGGGCGGCGAGGCCGGCGAGTGCGGGGACGAAGGTGACGCCGCCGGTGTCGGGGACGGTGGCGCCGACCGGGTCGAGGTCGGCGGCGCCCGCGATCACCCCGAGGTCCGTGAGCCAGCGCACCGCCGAGGCCGCCGTGTAGATCTGGCCGTCCAGGCAGTAGCTGGTGCGCCCGGCGAGCCGCCAGGCCACGCAGCTGACCAGTCCGCCGGTGCTGCGGCGCGGCGTGGTGCCGGTCCCGGCGAGGAGGAACGCACCGGTCCCGTAGGTGCACTTGGCGACGGACGGGTCCAGGGCGCTCTGGGCGAGCAGGGCCGCCTGCTGGTCGACCAGGAGCCCGGTGAGCGGGAGGTCGCCGCCGAAGACCCCCGTCGTACCGAAGGTTCCGGCGGCGTCGGTCACGGTCGGCAGCCGCTCGTCGCCGAGGCCGTACGCCTCCAGCGCGGCCGGTGACCAGGCGACGCGGTCCAGGTCGAGGAGCTGGGTGCGTCCGGCGGTGGCGGCGTCCGTGACGAACGCGCCGGTGAGCTGGTGGACGAGCCACGCGTCGCTGGTGGTGACGACGCCCTCGCGGGTCAGTTCGCGGCGAATCCAGGCCATCTTCGGCGCGGCGAAGTACGGGTCGAGAGGGAGTCCGGTGAGCTGGTGAAGTTCGTCGCCGCGGGGCGCGAGTTCCGCGCAGACGTCCGCGGCGCGGCGGTCCTGCCAGACGATGGCCTCGGTGAGCGGCCGCCCGGTGGCCGGGTCCCAGGCGAGGACCGTCTCGCCCTGGTTGGCGAGCCCGACGGCGTCGACGGTGCCGCCCGATTCGGCCAGCGCCTGCCGGCCTGCCGCGACGACCGAGGCGAGTAATGCGGCCGGGTCCGCCTCGACGGCTCCGCCGGGACCGTAGCGGGGCCGTACGGGGGCGGAACCGGAACCGGTCACGCCGCGCTCGGGACAGATCACCAGCGCTTTCGTTCCCGATGTGCCCTGGTCGATTGCCAGCACCGGGCCTGTCATCGGTTCTCCAGCGGTACGCGAGCCCGAGGGCTCGAACGGAATCGTGATCTTCGGTCGCGGCCACCCAGAGTGGTGCAGCCCAGCGGTTACGTCAAGCGCGCGCCGGCCGTCTGTCCGGAACCTTTCGAAGGGGGCGGGAAGGTGCCAACACGAGTAACCAGCAAGCGACTTGGGTGGAATCAATGATTCGTTCGAGAGTTCCGCGCAAAGGGCTCTACACTCACCGCCGGGCAGCAACCGGAAGCCCGAAAGCGGTTCGTTCTTCAACTGTTTCTCCGCCGCAATAATCCCGCCGCAATAGTCCCTGAGGATCGATGAATTCAGCACCCCGTCCCGAGCGCGTCCATGGCCAACGGTGAATTCCGGCCGGTTTACCATCCGGCCGGCCACGACAATGAACTCCGAGCGGCGTTACAGGACTTGCGCACCGGTCGCTGGATCGCCATGCGCGACCTGCTGGCGGGCACTCCGGACTGGGCCCGGTGGACCCAGCGCACCCAGGTCCTCGGCGCGGTCGCGGCGGGGACGGACGCGATACGGACCTGGCTGACCGAGGAGCCGGAGAGCGCCGCGGGGGCCGTGATGCGCGCCCGGGTCGCCGTGGAGCGCGCGGTACGGGCCAACCGCTCGGGCCACCCCAGCGGCCGGGAGCTCTGGCAGGAGGCGTGGGAGGCGTGCCGTGCGGCGGCGCACGCCGCACCGGCCGACCCGGTGCCCTGGGTGTGCCTGCTGGCCCTGTCCCAGCTGGACGACGACCAGCGCCTCGCGGAGCACCGGCTCCCGCCGCCCGGGCCCATGCTGTTCCCCGGCCCGTGGGGGCTGCTGGCGGAGGCCGACCGGCGGGACCCGCACAACCGCGAGGCGTACCACCGGATGCTCCAGTTCGTGTACGCGCGCAGGGCGGGCGGCACGCTCTCCGAGGCGGTGAACTTCGTTCAGTGGGCGTCGTCCACGGCGCCCGAGGGCTCGGCCCTCCATGTGCTCCCGCTGTACGTCCGGGTCGAGCGCTACCGCCGCGAGCACGACCACGACAAGGCCCTCGATCTGCACTGGGTCACCGAGGACGCCGAGCGGGAGGCGGTGCGCGCCCTTGAGGTCTGGTACCGCCGTTCCCCCGCCGCCGGCCGCACCCTGCCCGATCTCAACCACCTGGCGCACGCCCTGTGGGGGGCACTCCGGTTCGCCGACGCGGCCGAGGTGTTCCGCGAGCTGGGCCCGTACTTCACCTCGCTGCCCTGGGCCTGCCGCTCCCGTACGCCCGACGACCCCGGCGGCGCCGAGGAGGTCTTCGTGCGGGCCCGCGCCCGTGCGCTGGCGGCGGACCCCGGCTGAGCATCCCCCCGTTCCGAGTCACCCGTCCACCCCCCACCAGGAGGTCCTCCATGTCCGTGTCCACCTCGCCCCGCAAGGGTGCCGGGACCAGTGCGCCGAAGGACGAGGAGCAACGGCTCCGTGAGCTCGGCTACCAACCGGTCCTGGCCCGCCGCATGGGCGGGTTCGGCAACTTCGCCATCAGCTTCTCCGTCATCTCGATCCTGTCGGGGTGCATGACCCTGTACGGCTTCGGCATGTCGACGGGCGGACCGGCCGTGATGCTGTGGGGCTGGGCCGGGGTCGGCCTGTTCGTGCTGTGCGTCGGCATGGCGCTGGCCGAGGTGACGAGCGCGTATCCGACATCGGGGGCGCTGTACTACATGGCGGACCGGCTGGGCGGCCGCAAGTGGGGCTGGTACACCGGCTGGCTGAATCTGCTCGGGCTGCTCGGCGCCATCGCGGGCATCGACTACGGCGCCGCGCTGTTCACGGGCGCGCTGATGAACCTCCAGTGGGGCTTCACGCCCACCCCGGGCAAGACGATGATCATCTTCGTCTGCATCCTGCTGCTGCACGCCGTCCTCAACCTGTTCGGGGTGCGGCTGGTCAGCATCCTCAACTCGATCAGCGTGTGGTGGCACCTGGCGGGTGTCGCGGTGATCGTCTCCGTGCTGGCGATCGTGCCCTCGCACCACCAGTCGCCCTCGTTCGTCTTCACCGAGTTCGTCAACGACACCGGCTGGCACAACCCGTTGTACGTGGCGGCGATCGGACTGCTGCTCGCGCAGTACACGTTCTGCGGCTACGACGCCTCGGCCCACCTGTCGGAGGAGACCTCGAACGCCTCGGTGTCGGCGGCGCGCGGCATCGTCCGGGCGATCTGGGTGTCGTGGGTGGCCGGTTTCGTCCTGCTGGCCGGGCTCACCTTCGCCATCCAGGACTACGCGGGTACGCAGAACAGCGCCACCGGTGTGCCGCCCGCGCAGATCCTGATCGACGCGCTGGGCACCTCGGGCGCGACGGCGATGCTGCTGATCGTGATCGCGGCGCAGCTGTTCTGCGGCAACGCCGAGGTCGCCGCCGCCAGCCGGATGGTGTTCGCCTTCAGCCGGGACAACGCGCTGCCCGGCTCCTCGCTCTGGCGGAAGGTGAGCGCGCGGACGCAGACGCCGGTTCCGGCGGTGTGGCTGTCGGTGATCGTCGCCGGGGTGCTGGCCCTGCCGTCGCTGTACTCGGCGACCGCGTACGGCGCGGTGACCGCGATCAACGTCATCGGGATCACGCCCGCGTACGCGATCCCGATCTTCCTGAAGCTGCGCGCCGGGGACCGCTTCCAGCGCGGGCCGTGGCACCTGGGCCGCTGGTCGAAGCCGGTCGGCTGGATCGCGGTGGTGTGGGTGGCGATCGTGACGGTGCTGTTCCTGCTGCCGCAGTCGTCCCCGGTGACCATCGACTCGATGAACTACGCGTCGATCGCCCTGGTCGCGGTGCTGGTCCTGGCCACGGTGTGGTGGTTTGTCGCGCGGCGCTCGTACGGCACGCCCTCGGCGTACGGGAACGCGCGCGAGCAGGCGGAGATCGAGGAGGGCATCATCTGACCGGCCCCGCCGCCTTACGCCGACGGCCCCCGCGGACGCGTGTCCGCGGGGGCCGTCGGCGTAAGGCTTTCAGAACAGGAGGAGCTGGAGGCCGCCGACGACGGTGGCGGCCAGGACGATGCGCTCGAAGAGCCGCTGGTTGATGCGGTCCACGCATGTGCGGCCGATCCAGGCGCCCGGCAGCACGAACACCAGCAAGCAGGCGTCCAGCAGCAGGGAGCGGCCGTCAATCAGTCCGAGGCTCACGCTGAACGGCACCTTCGAGGTGTTGACGATCAGGAAGAACCACGCCGAGGTGCCCAGGAAGCCCAGTTTCCGGAATCCGGCCGAAAGCAGGTAGAGCGACATCACCGGGCCGCCCGCGTTGGCGACCATGGTCGTGAAACCGCCGAGCACCCCGTACGAACGTGCCTTGAGCCGTTCACCGGCGGTCGGCGGTCCGTCGTCGGCGCCGGGTTCGGCGACGGTCTCCGCCGTGCGGCGGCGCCAGACGGTGACGCCGGCCATGAAGACCAGGATCGCGCCGATCGAGGTCCGCACGGTGGCGTCGTCGGCCCACATCATGAACAGCGTGCCCGCCACCACACCGGCCGCGACGGCCGGGAAGAGCCGCAGCAGGGTCGGCCAGTGCGCGTGGCGCCGGTAGACGAGGACGGCGAGCACGTCGCCCGCGATCAGGATCGGGAGCAGTACCCCGGTGGATTCGCGGGCGGGGAGTACCGCCGCGAAAACCGCGAGGCTGATCGTGTTGGCGCCGCTGACGGCCGTCTTGGAGAAGCCGACGAGTGCGGAAGCCGCGGCCAGTGCCGCCAGTTGCCAGAGGGTAAGAGTGTCCATGCCAGGCAGAGAGCGTAATCCCGCCCGGCATGATCACCTAAACATCTGTGCGAATCACGACCGCGAGGGTACGCGGGCCGTGGACGCCCTCGACCCGCTCCAACTCGATGTCGGAGGTGGCCGAGGGCCCGCTGATCAACGTGGTCGGGCGCTCCGGCACCAGCCGGGCCACCGCCTCGGGCACACCCACCTCCACGGTCGACAGGTCGACCACGCAGACATGGAGGTCGGGCACGAGGGACAGCGCCCGTCGCCCCTGGTCGGGCGAGCCGTCCAGGAAGATCGTGCCGGTCTCGGCGCAGCTGACGGCGGACGCGGTGACGACACCGTCGAGGGCGTCCAGGCGCGGCGCCGGAATGTCCGCGGAGTCCTGCCGGACCTCGCCGTCGTACGCGGCCAGCCATCCGGTGTCGAGCCCCGGGGGCACACCGATGCGCGCGGCTCCCCGCTCCCGCAGCACCTCGGCGATCACCTCGGCGGTCCGGTCGGCGGTGCACGGGTGCACCTGCGCCTTGTAGTCGACCAGCCGGTCGGTGAAGAGGGCGAGGCGTTCCTCGTCGGGGAGGGTGCGCCCGGTGCGGTAGGCGCGCGGGACGGGGGTCTCCCCGGCGGGTGTCTCACGGGCGGGCGCGAGGGCGAGCGCGTCCCGGACGCGGCCGAGCACGGTGTCACGGGCGGTCGTCATGCGCCGTCCTCCTGCTGCTGGTTGCGGGTGTGTTCGGCGGACGCCTCACGCAGGGCGGCCGTGCCCTCGGCCGAGGCCAGCCAGGCGCGGAAGGTCTGCTTCGGCGGGGCGGGGGTGTCGCGGCTGTCGCTCCAGCCGTTGAGCGGGGGCGGCAGCGCCGGGAGCTTCCCGTCCCGGGCGAGGACCCGGCCGAGCCGCGAGGCCTTCTGCGCGGCGGTGTACACCTTGGGCCGGCCCATCACCGCACCCGCCGCCTTCATCGCGAGCTTCTCGGCAGTGGTGCCGGACTGTTCGGTGTGCTGGTGGCGCAGTTCGACCAGCAGCGAGGGGATGTCGATCTTGACGGGACAGGCGTCGAAGCAGGCCCCGCAGAGGCTGGAGGCGTACGGCAGCGAGCTGTTGGGGTCGTCCTTGGCGGCGTGCATCCCGGCGAGCTGCGGGGTGAGTACGGCCCCGATCGGTCCGGGATAGGTCGAACCGTAGGCGTGGCCGCCGGCCCGTTCGTACACCGGGCAGACGTTGAGGCAGGCCGAGCAGCGGATGCAGTTCAGCGCCTCGCGGCCGATGCGGTCGGCGAGGGCTGCGGTCCTACCGTTGTCGAGGAGGACCAGGTGGAAGGTCTGCGGTCCGTCCCCGGGGGTGACGCCGGTCCACATCGAGGTGTACGGGTTCATCCGCTCGCCCGTGGAGGAGCGCGGCAGGAGTTGGAGGAAGACCTCCAGGTCCTGGTAGCGCGGGAGGACCTTCTCGATGCCCATGACGGTGATCAGCGTGTCGGGGAGGGTCAGGCACATCCGGCCGTTGCCCTCGGACTCCACGACGGAGAGGGTGCCGGTCTCGGCGATCCCGAAGTTGGCCCCGGAGACGGCCACCTTGGTCGTCATGAACTTCTCGCGCAGATAGGCGCGGGCGGCGGCGGCCAGGTGGGCGGGCACGTTGTCCAGGGCCGGGTCGACGCCGGGGATCTCCTTGAGGAAGATCTCCCGGATCTCGTCGCGGTTGCGGTGGATCGCGGGGACGAGGATGTGCGAGGGCTTGTCGTGGGCGAGTTGGACGATGAGCTCGGCGAGGTCGGTCTCGTGCGCGGCGATGCCGAGGGATTCGAGGTGCTCGTTGAGCCCGATCTCCTGGGTGGCCATCGACTTGACCTTGATGACCTCGTCACTGCCCGTCTCCCGGACCAGCCGGGCGACGATCTCGTTGGCCTCGACGCCGTCGCGCGCCCAGTGGACGGTGCCGCCGCGTGCGGTGACGTTGCGTTCCAGCTCCTCCAGGAGTTCGGGGAGCCGGTTCATGGTGTCGGTCTTGATGGCCGACCCGGCGTCGCGCAGCTCCTCCCAGTCGGGCAGTTCGCCGGTGACGTGGAGGCGTTTGGCCCGGATGGTGTGGGTGGCGCGGCCGAGGTTGCGGCGCAGCTGCTCGTTGCCGAGCTCGTCGTGGGCGGCGGCGGGGAACTTCCGGTCGCCGCGCAGGTTTCCCGTGCCGTACGGGGAGCGGGGCGGGGTCGCGGGCATGCCGAGAAACGTCGCGCTCATCGGGCGGCCTCCGTCAGGACGTGCGGCGAGGTGCGGGTGGAGGACAGGATCTGGGCGAGGTGCAGGGTCTGCGTCCCGGCCTTGATGCGGGAGAGACCGCCGCCGATGTGCATCAGGCAGGAGGAGTCACCGGCGGTGCACACGTCGGCTCCGGTCGCGGTGACGTGGCGCATCTTGTCCTGGAGCATGGCCGTCGAGGTGTCGGCGTTCTTCACGGCGAAGGTGCCGCCGAACCCGCAGCAGGAGTCGGCCTCGCCCAGCTCGACCAGGTCGATGGCGTCGACGGCGCGCAGCAGCCGCAGCGGTTTGTCGCCGACCCTGAGCATGCGCAGCGAGTGGCAGGTGGGGTGGTACGTGACCCGGTGCGGGAAGTACGCGCCGACATCGGTCACGCCCAGCACGTCCACCAGGAGTTCGGACAGCTCGTACGTCTTGGCCTTGACGGTGGCGACGCCCGCGCGCAGCGCCGCGTCCCCGTACCGCTCGGCGACGATCTCGTGCTGGTGGCGGACCGATCCGGCACAGGAGCCCGACGGCATCACGACGGCGTCGATGGAGGCGTCGCCGAACTGGGCGGCGAAGTTGCGGACCAGCGGGACGGGCTCGCGCTGGTAGCCGGTGTTGACGTGCATCTGGCCGCAGCAGGTCTGGCCCGGCGGGAACACCACGTCGTGACCCAGGCGGGCCAGCAGCACCGCGGTGGATTTCACCGCCTCGGGGAAGAGCGTGTCTCCCAGACAGGTGGCGAAGAGTCCGATACGCATGGAACCTCCCCGATCGCAAGTTATGGTCCGACCATACTACCCTCCGGCCGGTTCCGGCAGGGGTGCAGGCGCATCCGGGAAGCAACCGAAGAGCCCTTGGAGCGCGAAGTGACCTGGCCAGCATTTGGTCTGACCTTATTGACATACGACATCTCCGGTGTCCTACTGATCGCTGAATCAGCTGCGTCACTCAGCGAGGAGTAATTCCGTGGCTTCCGCACCACCCGCCACCGTGCTGGCTTCGTACACGCCGGACGTCCACGCCATCGGGGGCAGCCTCCTGGCGACCGCGCTGGTGAGCCTGATCCCGCTCGCCGTGTTCTTCGTGCTCCTGATGGCGGCCAAGCGCTCGGCGCTGGTGTCCGCGCTGGGCTCGGTCCTCACTGCGCTGCTCGTCGCCGTGATCGGCTTCGGGATGCCGGTCGGACTGGGGCTGCTCTCGGCGTCCCAGGGACTGGTCTTCGGCCTCTTCCCGGTGATGCTGATCGTCGTCGCGGCCATCTGGTTCTACGAACTCACGGTCGTCAGCGGCCGGTTCGAGGACCTGCGCCGTTCGTTCAGCGCCGTCGGCCGGGGCGACCTGCGGGTGCAGGCGATGCTCATCGCATTCTGCTTCGGCGGCCTTCTGGAGGCGCTGGCCGGCTTCGGCGCGCCCGTCGCCATCACGGCCGTGATGCTGCTCGCGCTCGGCCTGCCCCCGGTCAAGGCGGCGGTCACGGTGCTCCTCGCCAACACCGCGCCGGTCGCGTTCGGCGCCATGGCCATCCCCGTCACCACCGCGGGCAACCTCACCGGCATTCCCCCCGAGGACATCGCCTCGGTCATCGGCCGCCAGTCGCCCCTGCTCGCGATTTTCGTGCCGCTGCTCCTGTTGTTCGTCGTGGACGGCACGCGCGGCATCCGTCAGCTGTGGCCGATCGCGCTGGTCACCGGTGGCGTCTTCGCCCTGACCCAGTTCTGGTGCGCCAACCACTTCGCGTACGAGCTGACCGATGTGGTCGCCTCGCTCGTCGGATTCGGCGTCGCCGTGCTGATGCTGCGGTTCTGGAAGCCGCGGACGCCGGACGACCAGCGCTCCCAGGTGGAGAACGAGCCGCTCACCCGGCACCGGGTCACCTATGCCGTCCTCCCGTACATCCTGGTGATCGCGATCTTCGGTATCGCCAAGCTGAACGTGGGCGGTCTCGACATGCCCGAGGTGCTGGGCCACGCCAACCTGAAGATCGAGTGGCCGGGCCTCTACGGCGCGCTGATGACCACCGGCGGTACGCCCTCGTCCAGCGCGGTGTACACCCTGGAGGTGCTGGGCAATCCGGGCACCCTGCTGATCATCTCCGGCATTCTGGTCACGCTGATCTACCGCTTCGCCAAGGACCGCGACGTCTATCCGATGACTGGTGGCATCGCGCTCTCGGCGGCGGGCCGGACGCTCAAGAACATGCGGACCGCCATCGCGACGGTCGCCACCGTGCTCGCGCTGAGCTACGTGATGAACCAGTCCGGTCAGACCGTTGCCATCGGCACCTGGCTGGCGACGGCGGGCGGCCTGTTCGCCCTGCTCTCGCCCGTGCTCGGCTGGCTCGGCACCGCCGTGACCGGCTCCGACACCTCGGCCAACGCCCTGTTCGCCAACCTCCAGCAGACGGCCGGGCAGACCGCCGGGATCGACCCGACCCTGCTCGTCGCCGCGAACACCTCCGGCGGAGTGGTCGCCAAGCTGGTGAGCCCGCAGAACCTGACCATCGCCGCCACCGCGGTCGCGATGCCGGGCTCGGAACGCATCCTGCTGCGCAAGGTCGCCGGATACAGCGTGGCCATGCTGGCCGTCCTCTGCGTGCTGGTCTACCTCCAGTCCACGGCCGCGCTCTCCTGGATGCTGCCGTAGGACCGTGCGGCGGGGGTGCTACTCGGCGCCCTCGCCGCCGGAGCCCGTCCGGTCCTCGTCCACCAGCGTGCCGTGGAAGCCGCGGATGTGACGCTCGGCCAGGTCGGCCGCCGCCTCACCGTCACCGGTACGCACCAGCCTCAGCATCTCCGTGTGCTCGGCGTTGAGCCGGGCCTGGGTGGCGGGCCAGTCGTCCACCTCTTCTAGGGCCCGCAGGATGAGGGGCCGTACCGACTCCCGTACCGCGGCGGTCAGTGTGGAGGTCAACGCGTTGCCCGAACCGCTCGCCACCTTGACGTGGAACTCCGTGTCGAGTTCGTTGAACTCCTCCGGCCCGATGCCCTCCCGCGCCATCCGGGCGACCACCGCGCCCGCCGCGTCCAGGTCCTCGTCGGACGCGTGCTCCGCGGCGGCCGCGAAGCTGGAGCGCTCCAGGGCGACCCGGGCCTCCATCACGTCGTGCAGGCTGTAGCTGCCGAGGGCGAAGTGCAGACGCAGCAGCCGGCCGAGCGCGTCGTCCGGGTTGCGCACGATACGGGCCCCGGAGTCGTGACCCCGGCCGGGCTGCGCGACGAGCACGCCGATCGTCTCGAGCACCCGCAGCGCCTCCCGGAGCGCGGACCGGCTCACCCCGAACACGGGGGCCAGCTCGCGCTCCGGCGGCAGCCGGTCCCCGGCCCTCAGCTTCCCGGCGAAGACCTGCTCCTCGATGCTCTGGAGCACGAGTTCATGGGTCCGGGCCTGCCGCACGGGCTGCCACTCGACAGGCATCCGCTTCTCCACTCCCCGTTCGGGCGTATGCGTACATCACGACTATGTCACACACACCATGTGGTCGGACCACAAACGGGGAGCCGGCCCGCTCAGTAGGTGACGGTGATGCGCCGGGCCACACCGTCCACCCGGATCGTGCCCCCGAACGGGATGATGACCTGCGGGTCCGTGTGACCGCAGTCGACGTCGAAGACGGCCATGGTGTCGGGGGCGTACTCCGCGAGGGCGCGCAGCACCGCCTCCCGCTGCTCCCGGCAGTACGCCGCCCCGGCTTCCGCGTCGAGCGGCCGGTCGAAGGACCAGTTCTTCGCGCGCCCCATCAGCAGGGCGGGGAAGCGCCGCAGCAGGCCCCGCTCCCCCATGTTGCGCAGGATGCGGTACACCTCGTCGGCGCTCGGCAGCTCCTCGGAGGTCTCGAGGAACAGCACCCGGCCCTCGTAGGCCTCCGGGGGCAGGATCTCCCGGTCGGCCATCAGCATCCAGGCCAGGATCTCCAGGTTGCCGCCCCAGCTCGCCCCCTCGACCACCCGGTCCGCGTGGTGCCACGTCCAGCCGTCGGCGGGGAGCAGTTCGGGCTCCTGCTCGAAGGTGTGCGGGTCTCCCCAGTCCCGGCTGATGCTGCGGGTCTCCTTCGCGGGCGTCAGTTCGTACGCACCGTGGGTGAAGAGCGCGGCCCGCAGGGAATCGGCCGTCTGCGGGTGCAGCGCGCCGGGGCGGCCGAACTCGACCATGACGGTGCCGCCGTGGTAGCCGACGATGCCGAGGTTGTCGAGGAACACCAGCAGGTTGGTGTTGTCGCTGTAGCCGAAGAACGGTTTGGGGTTGGCGCGCAGCAGTGCGCGGTCCAGGTGGGGCAGCACGGTGATCTGGTCGTCGCCGCCGATGCTGGCTATGACGGCCTTGATCTCCGGGTCGGCGAACGCCGCGTGGAGGTCGGCGGCGCGCTCCTGCGGGGTGGAGCCCATCTTCCGGGTGCAGGGATACTCCACCGGCTCCAGGCCGAAGTCCTCGCGGAGCCTGCGCAGACCCAACTCATAGGGCAGCGGCAGGATTCCGGGCAGACCGGAGGAGGGTGAGAGCACGGCGACGCGGTCGCCGGGCCGGGGCTTGGACGGGTAGCGGGAAGGTGTCATCGGGTGAGCCTATGCAGCGCCGCCGGGGCTGTCCGCCGGATATCCGGCGGTGGTCCGCGCGGGACCGGCCGGGGTGCCCTGATGGAAGTACATCCGCCACTGCCCGCCGGTCCTGCGCCACAGCGAACTGCGCCTGAACAGCAGGCCGTTGTGCTCGGTGACGTACGTCAGGTGGACGAGGTCCGGGGCGAGCAGCGTGCCGGACAGATCGGTGACGTCCGGGCCGGGGCCGTAGTCCTCCACGGCGGACGTGACGGCGAGGATGGAGGCGCGGTCGTAGCGTCGTCCGGAGGCGCCGAACTCGGCGAATTCCGGGTCGAGCAATTCCGTGACCGCCTCGGGCGACGCCCGTACCGCCGGATCGAGCAGCCGCATTTCACCCGCCATGGCGGCCCGTACGGCCCGCCCTTCCTCGTCGCTGAGCTTCATACGGACCGACCTTACGTCGGTGGGGCGTGCGGTCAGGCGAGGACCAGCAGGTCCATCCAGCTCACTGCGGGCCGGTCCGGCTCCTGCTCCGCCGCCGTGCGCAGTCGGTGCATCCCGCGCTCGAACTCGTCGTCGCCGAGGCCGCGCAGCTTCGCGTCGGTGTCCCGCCTGATCCGGTCGGCGAACGCGGCGAGGCTCGGCGCGCTCTCCTGCGGCACCGCGTGCAGGGCGACGCGGGTGAAGCCGGCCCCGGCGAACGCGGCGCACGTCTGCTCCACCGTGGGGTAGCCGTCCACGATGCGTTCGGCACCGGGGAAGAAACGGACCCGTAGGTCCCGTGCGCACCGGCCCGGGAAGGAGTTGCGGATGAGCACGGGGGCGCCGGGCTTCAGGGCTCTGCGCAACTCCCGGGCGGCTGCGGGCAGATCGCCGATGTGGTGGACGACCGAGCCCAGCCAGGCCGCGTCCGCGCAGCCGTCCGGCACCGGCAGCGCCTCGGCCCGCCCGTCCAGCGCCTCGATCAGCCCGTTCCGGGGGATCAGTGCCCGCATGGCGGCGGCCGGTTCCACGGCAAGGACCCGGACGCCGAACCAGTCGGCGAAGGCGGAGGCGAAGGAGCCGGTGCCCGCGCCCACGTCCAGGACGGTGGCACCCGGTGCGAGCTCCACCTCGGCGGCGACGGCGGCGCGCCAGGCGGTGAGCCCGTCGCGCGGGATCTCCCGGGCGAGGCGGTAGTCCTCGGCGAAACGACGGTCGGCGGCGGTCGCTTCCATGGGGCCCTCACTTCTGGGCGCGGTCGGGCGGGTCCACCGCGCCTCGTCGGCGGATGCTAGCGACACCCCCTCCACATGTCTAGACCAAGGAAGGCGGCAGCTGCGGGCGGTGGACCGACGGGGTGCACCCACCCAGTTCATAGGATTCTCAGGCAGTCCGGTTACCGTGTCGGGCGTGACCCAGACGAGCCCGCCCGGCTGGCATCCAGACCCCGGGTATTCAGGATTTGGCCCCCGCCACGAGCGCTGGTGGGACGGCACCCAGTGGACCGACCATCTGCGCGTACCGCCGGCGGCCGTCCGCAGCAGGCGCATACGCATCGGGGCGGGCATCACCGCTGCCGTGGTGGTGCTGGCCGCCATCGGGGGTGGTGTCTATCTGCTGACGGACGATTCGGACGGCAAGAGCGACACCGCCGCCACCACCCCGTCCGCCTCTCCGTCCCCCGGACCCGACCGGCAGCGCGGCGGCAGCCCGGGCGGCAGCGGCGGCAACGGTGACGAGCGCGGCGACGGCGGCTCCGGTGGCGGCGACGACCAGTCGCCGGAGCAGGGCCGGCCGCAGATCGAGGACGGTTACGCGACGGACCTGGCGAGCGGCATCAGCATCCCGGTCCCCGACGGCTGGAAGGGCGAGTCGGGCATGGGCGCCGGGGTGACCACCGGGACGTACGCCTGCCCCGGTGACACCGACGAGAAGTGCGTACGCGGCGGGGTGTTCTCCGCCCCGGCCGAGGCGCTGAAGCTGACCACCAAGACGGCGAAGGCCACCGCCGAGAAGGACATCGAGACCAACGCCAACGAGTCCTACGGCGAGAAGATCTACGGCGGCATCACCTCGCACGAGGAGCTGAAGTCCGAGGCGGTCACGGTGGCCGGGCAGCAGGGCTACCGGGTGCGCTGGAAGGTGGTGACGAAGAACGGCGACGACGGCTACGTCGAGTCGCTGGCCTTCCCGTCCCCGCTGGCCAAGGACATGCTGGTGGTGATCCGCTCCGGCTTCGACATCAACACCAAGGCGCCTTCGCTGTCCGTCCTGGACACGATCACGAAGGGCATCAAGGCGGCGTCGGGCGGGGGCTCCGGCACCAACGCCTGAAGGTCCGGCGGGCGCACCGCACGGCCCGGGTGAGTATCCGGGCCGTGCGGTCTGAGTACGTACCCCGATCCCGGGCCGGGGCGCCGCCGCTGAAATGGGGTCATGGCTCCCGACCCGAAGCGCCTCCGCGTGCGGCACGTCACCAATGCCGGCACTTCTCTGGCCCTCTCGCTCGCTCCGCTCGTGATCGGCGTGCTGTTCGCGCGCACGATGGCCCTGGACCCGCACACGCCGGTGAACGCCCTGATCACCCGGGGTGGCCGGGGTGTGGGCCCGTCGCCCGCCGAGTGGCGCGGCTGCGGCCGGAGCGCACTGCGCCGGTGCCGTAGCGCCTGCCGGCCGCTGGGTCCGGGACGCACCCGGCCGAAAAACCGGTTCCCCCGCACGCCCCGCGTTCCCTAGACTCGCCCCACACCGCGCGCCGGCCGTCCGCCGTCGCGTCCGCCGTGACCGTTGAGGGGAGACCGCCGTGCGTTACCGCACCGCTGCCGTCGTCCCCCCGTCGCGGTTCGAGGTGATCCTGGTGTCTCGCGCCGCCCGGAGCCGGCTGCGCGGCCGGCCCCGGACCCCGTGACGAACACCCGGGCCCCGCGACTTTTCTGACATGTAGTCATGTCACGTGGGGCCCGCAGGCCCGCATCCGGGCCGTTTCGTCCGGGGGTATCGCGCCGTCTTCTTCCGGATCATCCCGAAAGGCCACCGGCCGTGCGTACCCACCAGCACCGTTCTCCCGTCACCGCTCTCACCACCGTCCGCAACCTGGGCATCCTGGCCCACGTCGACGCAGGCAAGACCACGGTGACCGAGCGGATCCTCTACACCACCGGCACCACCCACAAGCGCGGTGAGGTCCACGACGGTACGACCATCACGGACTTCGACTCCCAGGAGCGCGACCGGGGCATCACCATCTTCGCCGCGGCCGTCAGCTGCACCTGGGACGGTCACCGGATCAACCTCATCGACACCCCGGGGCACGTCGACTTCGCCGACGAGGTCGAGCGTTCACTGCGGGTGCTCGACGGCGCGATCGCGGTGTTCGACGCGGTGGCCGGGGTGGAGCCGCAGAGCGAGTCGGTGTGGCACCAGGCGGACCGGCACTCCGTTCCGCGCATCGCCTTCGTCAACAAGCTGGACCGGGCCGGTGCGGACCTGGACACGGCGGTCGCCTCGATCCGGGACCGGCTGCACACCGTCCCGCTCGTGGTGCAGCTGCCCATCGGCGCGGAGGACGCCTTCCGCGGAGTGGTCGACCTGGTGCGCATGCGCGCCCTGGTGTGGGCGGACGGCGCCGAGGCGTACGAGGAGGGCGAGGTGCCCGACGGGCTGCGCGAGGAGGCGGCCCGGCGCCGGCGGCTCCTGGAGGAGGCGGTGGCGGAGCTGCATCCGGCGGCCCTGGAGGAGTTCTGCGTACGCTCCGAGCTGTCGGCACAGACGCTGACCGGGGCGCTGCGGGACCTGACGCGGACCGGTGAGGGCGTCGTGGTGCTCTGCGGTTCGGCGTACCGGAACCGGGGTGTCGAACCGTTGCTGGAGGCGGTCGTCGCGTATCTGCCCTCTCCCCTCGACGTGCCGCCGGTACGGGGCATGCTCGACGGGGCGGTGCAGGAGCGGGCCGCCGATCCTCAAGGGCCTTTCGCCGCGCTGGCGTTCAAGGTGAACGCGACCGCGACGGGCCGGCTGACGTATCTGCGCGTGTACGCGGGAACGATCCGGAAGGGGGAGACGGTGCTGGACGCGACCACCCGGCGCAGTGAGCGCGTCGGGCGCATCCTGCGGGTCCAGGCGGACCGGCATGTGGACGTGGACGCTGCGGTGGCCGGGGACATCGTCGCGGTCATCGGCCCGAAGGCCGTCCGCCCCGGTGCCACGCTGTGCGCGCCCGGTGCCCCGCTCGTGCTGGAACCGCCCACGGTGGCCGATCCGGTCGTGTCCGTGGCGGTGGAGGCGCGGCGGAGCACGGACACGGAGCGGCTGATGGCCGCGCTGGTCCGGCTGGCCGAGGAGGATCCGTCGCTCGTGGTGCGAACGGACCCCGAGACCGGTCAGACCGTTCTCTCGGGCATGGGCGAGCTGCATCTGGAGGTGGCCGCGGAGAAGATCCGCCGCGACCACGGTCTGGACGTCCGGGTCGGCCGGCCGCAGGTCGCGCACCGGGAGACGCTGGTGCGCGGGGTGTCCGGTCTGGTCTACCGGCACGTCAAACAGGACGGCGGGGCCGGGCAGTTCGCGCATGTGGTCATCGACGTCGAACCGCTGGAAGCCACCGGCGGGGACGGCGGCGAGGCGGCGGAGTTCGCGTTCGGTTCCGCGGTCGTCGGCGGCCGGGTGCCTCAGGAGTACGTGCGGGCGGTCGAGGCGGGCTGCCGGGACGCGCTGTCCGAGGGGCCGCTGGGCGGGCATCCGGTGACCGGGGTGCGGGTGACGCTGACCGATGGCGCGACGCATCCCAAGGACTCCTCGGAGATGGCGTTCCGCACGGCGGGGCGGTTCGCGCTGCGGGAGGCCCTGCGGGCGAGCGCGATGGTGCTGCTGGAACCGGTGGTCGAGGTGACGGTCACCGTGCCCGGTGACGCGGTCGGCGGGGTGCTCGGCGACCTGGCCGCCCGGCGAGGCCGGGTCTCCGGCTCCACCACGCGGGGCGGTGCGGCGGTGGTCACGGCGACCGTTCCGCTGGCCGAGCTGTTCGGTTACGCGACGCGGCTGCGCAGCCGTACGCAGGGCCGGGGCACGTTCACCACCCGGGCGACGGGGTATGCGCCCGCGCCCGCCGTCACGGCCTCCGGGACCGGCTGACGGAAAGGTCCCGCCCGCCTTCGTGGCGGGCGGGACCTGTCGTCGTACGGGCCGGGGTCAGGCGACCGGGACCGGGAAGGTCGGGTACTCGACGCCGGAGACGTACTGCACGACCCGGATGACCTGGCACGAGTAGCCGAACTCGTTGTCGTACCAGAGGTAGAGGATCGCGTTGTCGCCGTCCACCTGGGTGGGTCCCGCGTCCACGATGGAGGCGTGGCGCGAGCCGATGAAGTCGCTCGACACCGCGTCGGGGGCGGTCGTGAAGTCGATCTGCCGCTTGAGCGGGGAGGTCAGCGACACCTCGCGGAGGTAGTCGAGGACCTCGCCGCGGGTGGCCTCGCGGCCCAGCTTCAGGCTGAGGATGGCGATCGACACGTCCGGGACGGGGACACGGATCGAGCTGCCCGTGATCGTCGCCTCCAGGTCGGGCAGCGCCTTCGCGACGGCGGAGGCGGCACCCGTCTCGGTGATGACCATGTTGAGCGGCGCGGAGCGGCCGCGGCGGTCGGAACCGTGGTAATTGTCCAGCAGGTTCTGGTCGTTGGTGAACGAGTGGATGGTCTCCACGTGTCCGCGCAGCACGCCGTACTCGTCGGCCATCGCCTTCAGCGGCGGCACGATCGCATTGGTGGTGCAGGACGCGCAGGAGATGATCTGCTCGTCGGGCTTGATCATGTCGTGGTTGACGCCGTGCACGACGTTGAGGACGTCGCCCTTGCCGGGGGCGGTCAGCACGACCTTGGCGATGCCCGGGCGCAGGTGCTTGGACAGGCCCTCGCGATCGCGCCACTTGCCGGTGTTGTCGATGAGGATGGCGTCATCGATGCCGTAGGCGGTGTAGTCGACGGAGGTCGGGTCGTCCGAGTAGATGACCTGGATCTCGTTGCCGTTGGCGACGATCCGGTTGTTCGCCTCGTCCACGGTGATCGTGCCCTGGAACTGGCCGTGGATGGAGTCGCGGCGC
>NZ_LISW01000001.1:678602-1148659 GCF_001905735.1 Streptomyces sp. CB01249 | reverse complement strand
TCGCGGCGCTCGATCTTGTTGTCCCCGATGGCGCCGGCGACGGCCTCCGCGGTGAACTCCGCCGCGCTGAGGCCGCGGTCGTCCGCCTTGTGGGTGGCGGCGAGCATGCCGATGTCGATCTGGGAGGGGCCCAGGTCGAGGGTGGTGAGGGCCTGGAGGAAGGGCAGGGTCTCGGTGACCGAGAGCTCCGCGCCGTCGATCTGCCGGGCGAATCGGTGGGTCTTGAGGATGCTCACCACCGATTTGTTCACCAGCGAGCGGCTGTGCAGGAGGACGGTGACGTCCCGCTCGCGGTGCAGCTTCCCGATGATCGGAATCATCGATTCCGCGATCTCCTCGCGGTTTTTCCAGTTGGTGAACGCGTCGTCATTGACAGTCACAGGTTTATCTTTCGAGCTAGGCGGCGCTCATATGGTAACCGGACGTTCATTCGACACCTCACCCCGGCCCGGCCCCCCGCCCTCACTCCCCCACGCGCACCGGCCGTCCCGTGCGCCGCGAGCGGTCGGCGGCCTCCGCGATCAGCAGCGCCGCCAAGGCGTCGGCCCCGGTGCAGGGGCTGGGCCGCAGACCCGCCGCGACCTCGGTGAAGGCCGCCATCTCGGCGACGTACGCGTCGTGGAAGCGGCTGAGGAAGCCGTCGTACGGGGCGGTGCCGGACGGCGTCCCGTCGGCGGTGGTCCGCAGGGGCGCGCGGTCGCCGTACCCGGTGGCCAGGGTGGCCCGCGAACCGGCGAGCTCCATGCGCGCGTCGTATCCGGCGCCGTTGTAGCGGGTGGCGGTGCAGCTGACGAGGGTGCCGTCGTCCAGCGTGAGGACGGCGACGGCCGTGTCGACGTCACCGGCCGCCGCGAAGGAGCCGTCGCCCCGGTTGGCCCCGGTGGCGCTGACCTCCACGACCTCGCGGCCGGTGACCCAGCGCACACTGTCGAAGTCGTGCACGGCGCAGTCCCGGAAGATGCCGCCGGACAGCGGCAGGTATCCGGCCGGCGGGGGCGCCGGATCGGCGGTGCACGCCCGTACGGTGTGCAGCCAGCCGAGCTCCCCGGCGGCGGCCGCGTCGCGCAGGGCGGTGTACCCGGCGTCGAAGCGGCGCTGGAAGCCGACCTGGAGCGGCACGCCGGAACGGGCGGTGGCGGCCAGCAGGGCGTGGGTGGCTTCGAGGCCGGCGGCAACCGGCTTCTCGCAGAAGACGGGCACCCCGGCGGCGACGGCCGCGCGGATCAGCGTGTCATGGACGGCGGTGGGGGCGGCGATCACGACCCCGTCCAGGCCGGAGCCGAGCAGCGCGTCCAGGTCGCCCGTCCAGTCGGAGCCCAGCTTCCCGGCCAGCTCGCGGGCCTGCTGCTCGACGGCGTCGTGCAGGACGAGGCGGTCGACGGCGGGCAGGGCGGCGAGGGTGGCGGCGTGGAACGCGCCGATGCGGCCCGTTCCGATGAGTCCGATGCGCATGCGCGGGTGCCTCCGGGGCGGATGGGGGCCTGCTGGCCGACGCTCCTGATCTTCGTCTTTGTATCGTCGCCGATCGCGCCGGGTCAAGCATTTGTACTGACATATATACGTACTGAGCTGGGCGCGGGCTTACGGCATACTGAGTACGTGGCACGACGTTCCGAGGAGCCCGGCATGGAACCGCTCACCAGGCTGATCACCATCGACCGGTCCAGCCCGGTTCCGCTGTACTTCCAGTTCGCGCAGCAGCTCCAACACCTCATCGAATCGGGCACGTTGGCGCCCGGTGCCCGGCTGGAGAACGAGATCGCGCTGGCGGACCGGTTCGGGCTCTCGCGCCCGACGATGCGTCAGGCCATGCAGCATCTGGTGGACAAGGGGCTGCTGTCGCGCAAACGCGGGGTGGGCACCCAGGTCGTCAACAACCGGGTCCGCCGCCAGGTGGAACTCACCAGCCTGTACGAGGACCTGCAGCGCGAGGACCGCCGCCCGCGCACCGAGGTCCTGTCGATGCGCGTCCGCCCCGCCGAGGGCCGGATCGCCGCCGCCCTCCAGCTGGAACCGGGCATGGACACCGTCGAGTTGCGGCGGCTCCGGTACGCGGACGACGAGCCGATGGCCGTCCTGGAGAACCACCTGCCGATGGGCCTGGCGGACCTCACCGAGGACGACCTGGCCACGCACGGGCTTTACGCACTGCTCCGGCGCTCCGGCATCACCCTGCGGTCCGCCGAGCAGACCATCGGCGCCCGCCGGGCCACGGCGGCCGAGGCCCGGCTGCTGGCGGAGGGGCGCGGCGGCACCCTGCTCACCGTGGAACGCACGGTGCTGGGCGACGGGGGGCGTCCGGTGGAGTACGCCCGCCACCTGTACCGGGCGTCGCGGTACTCCTTCGAGATGACACTCACGGCACCCTGACGCGCCCGGCCCCGACGCGCTCGGACAGTCGTTGAAGCGGAAGCTGTCCGCCCTGTTTACATCGATGTACATCCGGCCCTACTGTTTCGCCGTCAGCAGCCCCACCCGGACTGGACCTGGGCCCCCCACGCCTTCGTGCCCCCGAGGAAGGAAGCCTGTGCTCTCCTTGCGCCGACCCCCCAGACCCGCATCCCTCCCCTCCTCCGCGACGGCCGGCCGCCTCGCCCGCTGGGCGGCGCGCGCCGTCGCCCCGGTCCTGGCCGCCGCCATCGGTCTGACCTTCGCCCCGGCCTCGGCCGCCCCCGCGACCTCCCCCGCCGCGCCCGCCGTCGCCGCCGCCAACGGCACCCCGCTGGGCAGCGGGACCGGCCTCTACCCGAGGGCGATCCGGCTGGAGCACAGCGGCTCCGCCAACGGCCGGGTGCTCGCCAGCGTCGTCACCTTCAACGGCAACAACGGCGTCGGTGCCATCCACGAGAGCACCGACGGCGGGGCCACCTTCCGGCAGGTGGGTGCCGTCACCGACCCGGAGTCGTCGGGCGGGCAGGGCCTGTGCTGCTCCACCCTCTTCGAACTCCCGCGCCAGGTGGGCTCGTTGGCGCCCGGCACCCTGCTGTGGTCCGCCTCGTCCGGTGCGGACGAGCAGAACCGGCGCATGGCGCTGCGCGTCTGGCGGAGCAACGACGTGGGCCGGACCTGGTCCTACCTTTCCACCTGCGCCACCGCGAACGGCACGGGCGGGCTGTGGGAGCCGGAGTTCTCCGTCGCCGCCGACGGGGCGCTCGTCTGCCACTACGCCGACGAGACGGACCCCGCGCACAACCAGAAGCTCGCCGCCGCCCGCAGTTATGACGGGGTCACCTGGCAGGACCGCCGCAACACGGTCGCCAGCTCCTGGGAGCCGGACCGGCCTGGGATGCCCATGGTGCGCCGACTGCCGAACGGCACGTACTTCATGAGCTACGAGATCTGCAATCCGGGCGGCCAGTACCAGTGCGTCGTGCACTACCGGACCTCCCCGGACGGCTGGGACTGGGGCGACCCCGCCTCGCTCGGCTACCGCCCGGAAACCGTGGACGGCAAGTACTTCCGCGCCGCGCCCACCATCGCCTGGGCGCCCGCGCCGGGCGGCGGGGCCAACGGCCGGCTCCTCCTCATCGGCCAGCAGCTCCTGAACCGCGACGGCACACCCGCCGCCGACAGCGGCCGCACGATCCTCGCCAACACGGAGAACGGCACCGGCCCGTGGTACGAGATCGAGGCCCCCGTGAAGGTCGCGGCACCGACCGCCACGTACTGCCCGAACTACAGCTCGCCGCTGCTGCCCTCGGCGGACGGCCGCACCGTGCTGGAGATCGCGACGGACTGGGACGGCGACGTCTGCCGCCCCTACGTGGCCACCGGTCCCCTCACCGGCAGCGGTGACGCGGCCGGGGTGGCGGACGGTGCGCGCTACCGGCTGGTCAACGCCAACAGCGCCCAGTGCCTGGACGTCGCCGCCGACTCACGGGACGCGGGCGGCAACGTACAGCAGTGGACGTGCAACGGCCTCGGTCCGCAGGCCTGGACGCTGCGGGCGCACGGCGACGCGTTCACGCTCACCGGCGTCAACAGCGGCTACTGCCTGGACGTGGAGAACGGCTCCGCGACGCCCGGCGCGAACGTACGTCAGTGGTACTGCAACGCGGCGGCCGCGCAGGACTGGCGGCTGGAGAACGCCGGGCGGGGCTACTACCGGCTGGTGGTGAAGTCCTCCGGGCAGTGCCTGGACGTCTCGCAGGGCTCCCGTACGGCCGGGGCCAACGTTCAGCAGTGGACGTGCAACGGCCAGCAGCCGCAGCTCTGGCGGCTCGAACGGGTCTGACCACGACGGATGCCCGCCCCTTCCTTGCCGGGAAGGGGCGGGCATCCGCGTGTGTCACCGTCAGCCGGCGTTCGGCTCCTCGATCGCGGCGGGCCGCAGCTGGGCCTCCCGGATGCGGGCGATGTCCAGCTTGGTGCCCCGGTCGAAGCGGTAGACGCCGTTCTGCTCCTGGAAGACGTCGGTCAGCTGGGTGTAGCAGTAGCCGAACATGTCCGGGTCCCCCAGCAGCGCACCGGTCAGACCGGCGAACCGCTCGTGGAACTCGTCCTCGGTGCGCACCCGGTCGCCGTAACCCCAGGAGACCGTACGGTCGCTGCCCGACTGTTCGGCGGCGGCCTCCGGGTCCCACCAGACCCCGCCGAACTCGCTGACGAAGTAGGGCTGTCCCCGGTACGGCTGCGAGTACGCGGCGCCGTTCTCGTAGGTGTTGACGAACGGCTCCCCCTTGGCGAGCCCGGAAACCAGCTGCCGGAAGGCGGCCGGGTCCTGCTCGTAGGTGTGGGAGTCGTAGATGTCGGTCTCCAGGACCCGGTGGGAGTAGCCGGAGGCGTCGATTACTGGGCGGGAGGTGTCCATGGCCTTGGTGGCGAGGAACATCGCGCGGGTCACGTCGTCCAGCTGGGTGATCCGGTCGTGGAGCTTCTGGTACGTCTCGTTGAGCGGGCACCAGCCGACGATCGACGGGTGGGAGTAGTCGCGTTCGACGGCTTCCAGCCACTGCGCGACGAAGGAGGCGTCGGGCCGCTGGTTGTCGCCGGAGGAGCCGCCGACCTCGCAGCCCCAGTCGCCGAACTCGCCCCAGACCAGGTAGCCGAGGCGGTCGGCGTGGTGGAGGAAGCGCTCCTCGAAGACCTTCTGGTGCAGCCGGGCCCCGTTGAAACCGGCCTCCATGGAGAGCTCGATGTCGCGGACCAGGGCCTCGTCGGTGGGGGCGGTCATCAGCCCGTCCGGGTACCAGCCCTGGTCGAGCACGAGGCGCTGGAAGCGGGGGCGGCCGTTGAGGAGGACGGCCTTGCCCCGGATGGAGACGGAGCGCAGGCCCGCGTAGCTCTCGACGGTGTCGGTGGATTCGCCGTCGGGGCCGAGGAGTTCGAGGCGGAGCCCGTACAGGTGGGGGTCCTCGGGGCTCCACTCGCGGCGCCGGTCCTCCGGGACGGGCAGGTACAGGCGGGGGGCCAGATCGAGGTCGGCGCGGGCCTCGGCGCGGCAGACCTCGCCGGTGCCGTCGCTGAGGACGGCGCGCACGCGGTGGCCGGGGAGGTTGGCGGACAGGGGCAGTTCGAGGTGGAAGGCCCCGGCGGCGAGGTCGGGGGTGATGCGGGGGCGGCGCAGATGGGCGTCGGCGACCGGTTCGGCCCAGACGGTCTGCCAGATGCCGGTGGTCCGCGTGTAGTTGCAGTCGTGGTTGGCGTACTGGATCGCCTGCTTGCCGCGGGCCTGCGGTCCGGACTTCGGGTCGCGGGCGCGGACGGTGATCTCCACCTCGCGCCCGGCCGGGGCCAGGTCGCCGAGGTCGGCGGTGAAGGGGGTGAACCCGCCTCGGTGGCGTACGACTTCGGTACCGTCCACCCAGACGGTGGTGTCGTGATCGACGGCGCCGAAGTGCAGCAGCACCCGGCGGCCGGCCCACTCGGCGGGCGCGGTGAACCGGCGCCGGTACCAGACGGCTTCCAGGAAGTCGGTGTCGCCGACGCCGGAGAGCTCGGACTCGGGGGCGAAGGGTACGAGAATCTCGCCGGTCAAGTCCCGCTCCAGGAGCCCGCGTTCGAGACCGCTGTCCCCCTGGTCGGTCTCGAACTGCCAGGTCCCGTTGAGGTTGAGCCAGTCGCGCCGTACGAACTGCGGGCGCGGGTACTCCGGACGGGGGACGGAGGGGGTGTGCACAGGTACTCCAGGTGGATCGTGGTGGCGGCCGGCCGGGAGACCGGCGCCGGGGCAGGGACAGTCGGCGGGGTCAGCCGCCGCCGAGGCCGGTGGTGGCGACGGAGTTGACGATGCGCCGCTGGAAGAGCAGGAACATGACGATCAGGGGCAGCGCGGCCAGCAGGGCCGACGCCATGGACTGGGCGTACTGGATGCCGTACGCGTCCTTGACGGTGGCGAGGCCGACCGGGAGCGTCATGAGATCCGGGTCGTTGGTGACGACGAAGGGCCACATGAAGTTGTTCCACGCGCCGATGAACACGAAGATCGCGACGGCGGCGACGATCGGCCGGGACAGCGGAAGCACGATGGAGGTGAAGACCCGCAGTTCGGAGGCGCCGTCGATGCGGGCGGCGTCCTCGAGTTCGCGGGGTATCGCGTCGAAGAAGCGCTTCAGGATGAAGACCATCATGGGCGCCACCACCTGCGGCAGGATGACGGCCGCGTAGGTGTCGACCAGGTGGAACATCGTCATCTGCTTGAAGAGCGGGACGATCAGCAGCTGCGGCGGGACCATGATCGCGGCGACGGTGACCGCGAGCAGCGTCCGGCGGCCGCGGAAGGTGCCGCGCGAGAAGCCGTACGCGGCGAGCGTGGAGACGGCCGTGGTGAGCAGGGTGACCAGGACCGAGATCAGCAGGCTGTTGAACGCCCAGGTCGGTACGTTGCCGCGGTCCAGGATCTGCCGGTACGCGGAGAGGGTGAAGGCTCCCTTGAACGGCGAGAGGCCCGACTTCATCACGTCCTGCTCGCTCTGCAGCGAGGTGGCGACCGCCCAGACGAAGGGCAGCAGCCAGGCGACGGCGAGCACGGTCAGCGCGGTCCCGGCGAGCGCCCGGGGCAGCCGCCCGTGACCGAGCAGCAGGGGCGAGCCGGACTCCTCGCGCGGCCGGCGCGGGCGGCGCACGGGGGTGGAGATGGCGGACACGGTCAGCCCTCCTGACGGAAGAAGCGGAGTTGCAGGACGGAGACGACGATGACGATCGCGAAGAAGATGTAGCTGACCGCCGAGGCGTAGCCCAGCCGGTATCCGGTGAACCCGACGTCGTAGACGTATTCCAGGATCGGGCGGGTCGAGCCGTTGGGGCCGCCCTTGGTGAGGATGTAGATCTGGTCGAACACCTTGAGGGACGCGAGCACTTGGAGCATCGCGACCAGCACGGTGGTGTGGCGCAGCTGCGGCAGGGTGACCGACCACAGCCGCCGCCAGGCGCCCGCGCCGTCGAGCGCGGCGGCCTCGTCGTACGTGGTGGGCAGGGACTGCAGGGCGGCCAGGTAGAGCAGGAAGTTGAAGCCGACGGTCCACCAGACGGTGAGGGCGGCGACCGACCACATCGCCACGGACTCGTCGGAGAGCCAGCCGACGGGTTCCATGCCCAGCGAGGTGAGCAGCTGGTTGCCGAGGCCGATGTCGGGCTGGTAGAGCCACGTCCAGATGAGCGTGACCACCGTGACCGGCAGCAGGTACGGGGCGAAGTAGGCCAGCCGCCACACCCATTGGCCGGCCAGTCCGCTGTGCACGAGCAGCGCCATGCCGAGCGCGACCAGGACCAGCGGTACGCAGGAGATGACGGTGAAGAGGACGGTGTTGCCGAGGCTGCTCCAGACGTCCGGGTCCCCGAA
Organism: Streptomyces sp. CB01249; assembly: GCF_001905735.1. Lineage (GTDB taxonomy): Bacteria > Actinomycetota > Actinomycetes > Streptomycetales > Streptomycetaceae > Streptomyces. The sequence continues at coordinate 1,140,879 of NZ_LISW01000001.1, read as the reverse complement.
CGCCTCGGTGTAGTTGGCGAATCCGACGAACTCGGTGCCGCGCAGGCTGAGCGAGGCGTCGGTGAGGCTCATCCAGAGGCCCTGGACGACGGGCCAGACCAGGAAGAGCGCGAACACGACGAGGAACGGCAGGACGAACAGCCCGCCGCCCCGGGTCAGCGAGCGGCGGCGCCGGGGCGCGGCCGTCGTCGCGGAGGGTGGCTGCGGGGGCGCCGCGGCTCCGGCGGGCGCGGTGGTGGTCACGATGCGGCTCCTTCGGCTGTCGTCAGGCGACCGGGTTGGGCTGGCGCAGCAGGGTGTCCGCCTCGCGGACCATCTGCCGTACCGCGCTCTCGGCGGAGGTGTTGCCCAGCAGCGCCGACTGGAGCGGCTGGCACATGCGGTTCTGGAAGTTGCCGCCGGCTCCGGCGAACCAGTTCGGCGGGTCGAGCACGGCGATCTCGCCGGCGGCCGCGTAGGACGACTGGGGGTCGAGCTTCGCGTACTCGGGGCGGTCCTGCACCGGCAGGTAGGCGGGGATGTGGCCGGCGCTCGCCCAGGTCAGGCTCTGTTTGACGATCTCGGCGATGTAGCGGTGGGCCTGGCGGCGGCGGGCCGGGTCGGGGTCGTTCTGGTGCGGCAGGACGAAGCTGTGCGAGTCGGCGTAGACGGCCGGGCGGGCGAAGACCTGCGGGAAGGGGGCGGCGCCGAGGTGCTTGATGCCGGACTTGCGGAACGTGGGCAGCTCCCACTCCCCCGCCATGATCATGCCGCCGCGGCCGTCCATGAAGGCGGCCATCGCGCCGTTGTAGTCGAGGTTGTTGGGGTTGGTGCGCCCGTCGAAGAGCTGCTTCATGAAGGTGACGACCTTCACCGCGGCGTCGATGTCGATCTTCGGCGGGCCACCGTCGGGCAGCGTGAAGGAGGCCCCGGTCTGGGCGTACAGCGCGGCGAACTGGCGCCAGCTCTGGGCGGTGTCGGTGACGTGTCCGAAGAGCACGCCTGACTTGCCGGTGATCTCGGCGAGCTTCTTCCCGGCGTCCAGGAAGGCTTCGGGCGAGCCCATCGGCGCCAGGTGGCCGGCGGAGTCGAGCAGTCCGGCCTTGTCGGCCACGTCCTTGTCGTAGAAGACGATGAAGGGGTGGACGTCCAGCGGGACCGCGTAGACCGTGCCCTGGTGCTGGGCGCGCTTCCAGACGGCGGGCGCGAAGTCCTTCTCACTCACGCCGAATTCGGCGAGGACGTCCAGGTCGAGCGGGTCGAGCAGACCGCCCGGGGCGTATCCGGCCAGCCGCGACAGGTGGAGCACGGCGACGTCGGAGGCCCGGCCGCCCGCCGCCGACATGGCGAGCTTCGTGTAGTACGACGGGCCCCAGTCCAGGATCGTGCGGTCCACGTCGAAGCCGTCGGCGCCCTTCGAGACGGCGGCGATCATCTCGTCCATCAGCATGCCGTCGCCGCCCTGGAAGAGGTCCCAGACCTTCAGGGCGGACGCCCCGCCCGCGCTCGCAGGCGAGGCGCAGCCGGTGAGCGGGCCCGCCGCGAGCAGCGCGGCCGCCCCGGCGGTGCCGTAACGCAGCAGTCCACGGCGCCCGATGGCGGGCGGGCGGCCGGGGTCCCGGGGTCCGGGCAGCCCTCGTGCGGGAGGTGCAGGGTTCATCACTGACCTTTCGACGCCGGACGACGTGCCCGGCCGACGGCAGGCGCCATCGGCACGGCAGCCGTCGGCCGCCCGTGCACATCGGGGGTGATCCGCGCCGGTCTCCCGATGCGGTGCCCTGTTTTTACATCGATGTACATTGGCTGTAAAGAGCTGGGTCATCACCTGTGCCGGATGCGCCGCCCATCGGCACGGGGCGGCCGGGGCCCACGGCATAGACTCGGCGCGTACCGAGGGTGGGGAGTCGCGGGTGGCACGACCGAGGATCAAGGACGTCGCACGGCACGCGGGGGTGTCGGAGAAAACGGTGTCCAACGTGCTCAACGACTATGTGCACGTGTCCGACCGGACGCGGCGCGTGGTGCAGGAGGCCATCGACCACCTCGGCTACCGCATCAACCTCGCCGGCCGCCATCTGCGCAGCGGACGCACCGGCATCATCGCCCTGGTGGTGCCCGAACTCGACGTCCCGTACTTCGCGGAGCTCGCCCGGCATGTCGTCCGGGAGGCCGAAAAGCGCTCCCTGACCGTGCTGATCCACCAGTCGGGCGGCGACCGCGAACGGGAGAAGGCAGCCCTGGCCGGTTTCGGCTCGGACTTCGTGGACGGCGTCATCCTCAGCCCGCTCGCCCTCGCGCCGGACGACCTGCGCGCCCACACCGGACCGCCGCCGACCGTCCTGCTCGGCGAGCTGCTCAACGAGGGCGCGGACCATGTGGCGATCGACAACGAACGCGCGGCCCGCGAGGCCACCGAGCACCTGCTCGCGCTGGGCCGGCGCCGCATCCTCACGGTCGGCGGCCGGGACGACGGCTGCGTCGGTACGGCCCAGGCCCGCACCCGCGGCTTCCGCCTCGCGCTGTCCGGGGCGGGCCTGCCGTACGACCCGGCGTCGCTGCTGCCGGTGGAGGCGTTCCACATGAGCGACGGCGCGGACGCGGTCCGCCGGGTGCTGGCCGACGGCGTCCGGCCGGACGCCCTGCTCTGCCTGAACGACCAGCTGGCGCTGGGTGCGCTGCGCGCGCTGCACGGTTACGGGGCACGGGTGCCCGAGGACGTGGCGGTGATCGGTTTCGACCATGTGGAGGGCGGCCGCTTCAGCGTGCCGTCGCTGAGCACGGTCGCCCCGGACAAGGAGGCGGTGGCCCGGGTCGCGGTGGACCTGCTGCTCCACCACATCGAGGAGGCCACGCGCCCGGACGCCTCCGGGAGCCCGGCCTCGGAGCACCCGCAGGACCGGGTGGTGGCGCACCGCCTGGTCCTGCGCGAGTCCACGGAGGGGGCGGCCGGGCGCGACGGGGTCTGGTGAGCGGCGGGCCTCAGCCCGTGAGCAGCCGCTCCAGGGTCCGCCGGAGCGCGGCCCCGCCCTCGAAGAGCTCGGCGGTGAGCCCGAGCTCGCGGGCGGCCCGGACGTTGGCTTCCCGGTCGTCCACGAAGAACGCCTCGCCGGGGACGGCCCCGAGCAGCCCGAGCGCGCCCGCGAAGGCTTCCTCGGAAGGCTTGGTCGCCCCGAGCGCGCACGAGAACGCGAGCACGTCGAAGCGGTCGTTCACCTCGGGCAGCCGCTCGGGCAGCCCGGCGCGCAGCAACGCGTCGTTGTCCGTGAAGAGGGCCGTCGGCCGGTCCCGCACGAGGTCGGCCGCGGCCAGGACCTCGGGGTCGGGCTCGAACGCCCCGCACCAGATGCGGCGCAGCTCCTCCGCCGTACCCGCGAACCCCAGTCGCCGCCTGATCTCCCCCTCCACCTCTTCGGCGCTCCCCTGCCCCCGGTCCCAGGCCGCGATCAGCCCGGCCCCGTACAGCTCCGACTCGACGCGCCGCGCGGAGAGCCCACACGCGGCCCCGAGCCGTTCGAGCCGCCGCTCACGGTGAAAGCGGCAGACGACCCCACCGAGATCGAAGAGAAACACCCGAGGCTTCTTCATGGATGGCAGCCTAGCCCCGGGCCCCCGCCGCTCCCCGTCTCCACGCAGGCCGCCGCGAGATGGCCGGGCACCACCTTCCGTCCCAACTCCCGCACCAGGCAACATCGTTGTATGCCAAGCCTCAGGGGTAAGCCCGGGAAGGAGCCGGCGGAGACGGGGCCGGTGGCGACCGTGGACACCGACGGCATCGCGCTCCCGGACCGGTTCGGCTGGTGGAGCGACATGGTCGGCCGGGAAGTCATGCCCGTCTCGATCCGGAGTCCGCACGCTCGACGTTTCCGGGGCTGGGCGGAGGCCGTGGAACTCCCCCGCAGCCGACTCGCGGCCTTCGGCTTCTCCCCCCTGACCGCGCGGCGCTCCCCGGCTCAGATCCGCAGGGAAGATCCCGAGGACGGTTTCCTGGTGCTGGTTCGGGAGGGCAGGGTCCGTCTGGAGCAGGGGCGCAACGACATCGGTCTCGGGCCGGGCGACATGTCCCTGTTCTCCAGTTCGAAGCCGCTGGCCTGCGATTTCGTGGACACGGGTGCCCCCGTCCGCATCACCCTTCTCCGTCTCCCACTGACCCTCCTCCCGTTGTCCGGGAACCGCGCCGACCGCCTGCTGGCCGAGCCGCTCCCGGCCGGAACCGCCTCCGGCGCACTGCTGGTCCCGTATCTGACCTCCTTGCCGAAGGCCGCCCGCACCGCGGGCCCCGCCGAACTCGCGAGGCTGGGCACCATCGCCGTGGACCTGGCCACGTCTCTCTTCGCGGCGCGACTCGACGACCGGAGTGCGCTGCCCGCCCGGTCGCGCAGAACAGTGCTCCTCGCCCGGATCGACGCCTTCATCGAGCAGCACCTCGATGACCCGGCCCTGGGTCCGGCGGCCGTCGCCGCCCACCACCACATGTCCGTACGGACCCTTCACCATCTCTTCCGCGACGAGCGGGAGTCAGTCGCCGCCACCATCCGGCGCCGGCGACTGGAACGGTGCCGCAGCGACCTGGCCGAGCCCGGCCTGCGGCACCTCACGGTCGGCGAGATCGCCCTGCGCCGGGGCTTCCGGCACCCCGCCGACCTCAGCCGGGCCTTCCGCAAGGCCTACGGGGTCCCGCCGAGCGAGGTCCGGGCGGGGCATGCGCTGAATGCGCCGTAACTCTGCGCTGTCCGCCAAAGACAGGACGCGCCGGGGCGGGCCACATTGGTCCCCCACCACGCCGCACGTCGTGGGGGGACGACGAGAACCGGGCGTGGCGCCTCGCGGGGGCCGGGCACCGGAGCCGGGGGGAGCGCATGGAGGCATCCGCGTTGGCGGCCATGGTCGTCGCGGTCATCACCGCGACGGCGACCGAGGCGGCGGGCGCAGTCGGTCAGGGAGCGGGGAACGCGCTCGCCGAGGCCCTGCGTGCCCGGCTCGCCGCGACGGAACGGGGGCGGACGGCCCTGGACACGCTGGACCGGGCCCCGGACGACCTCGCCGCAGTGGCCTCGGCCAGGTCCGCGATCCAGGAGGAGATCGAGGCGGACCCGGAACTGTCGCACCAGTTGCACGTGCGGCTGACCGCGCCCTCGACACAGACCATGGGCAGCCTGATGATCAGCGGCAGCAAGGTTTCGCGCAGTTCCATCGCCCTGGGCCCGCTGACCGTGAACAACACCCGGGCCGGGCGGGCCGTCATCGCCCTGCTCGCCGCCCTGCTGGTCGCCGTGGTCGCGCTGGCCGTGTACGGAGGCGTGGAACTGCTCGTACCGGACGACTCTCCCGGGTCGTCCCGGAGCGGCGACCACAACGCCGTGCGTGCCCTGAACGCCGACGAGGTCAGGCGGGTCGTCCCGGACCTCGCGAGCATGCCCGGCGACTGGAAGAGAGACGGGTCCGTCACTTCCGGCCGGAACAAGAGCGTCAGCTGCTCGTGGGCCGAGGGGAGCTTCGTCTCCGCCTACGGGCGCGACAGCTCGGGAACACTGGTCCGCAGCATGTTCCGGGTCTGGTCCTGCTCCAGCGCGGCGGCGAGCGCGAAGGCCTTCGAGGAGAGCCGGGCGGCCCTGACCGCTGAGGCGGACGAACTCCCTCTTGCGGAAGTCGGCGATCAACGTGCCGCGACGACCACGCACGATGCCGCCATGGACGAGACGACGGCACGTGCCACGATCCGTGTGGGCACGGTACTCATCGAACTCCGCTACGGGCCTGCGCTCTCCACGGACGAGGAGTGGACCGCGGAATTCGAGCAGCTGGCCACGGTGACCGCCGACCGCGCCCAGCGGGCCCAGAACGCCTGACCGCCGGTTCCGGGTGCGGCACCCGGACTGAAACGGTCGAGGGCCGGTCTCGGATTTCTCCGAGACCGGCCCTCGACCTACGACTGTCACCAGTCGGGACGACAGGATTTGAACCTGCGACCCCTTGACCCCCAGTCAAGTGCGCTACCAAGCTGCGCCACGTCCCGATGCCCGTCTGACCTGGGGTTTCCCCCTGGCTGAACGCGCATGAGAACAATACCGCACTTCATCGGGTGGTCACGAACCGCTTTCCCGCGCGACGCGCTCCGTGTCCGGGCGGGCACCCTCAGTGGATCAGGACCTGGGAGAGGGCGATCCGGCCCGTGCCGGTCTTCACGATCCGAAGCGTACGGGTACGGCTGTCCAGGTCCACGACGGTGGGGCGCAGCGCCTTGCCGCTGACGTGGACGGTGCCGTCGTCGGTGACGATGTCGAAGTCGGCCGTCGTCGTGGCGGCGTCGTTCCAGACCTCGACCTGGCGGATGTGCCGGGTGGCTCCGAGGTCCACCTGCCACCAGGCGCCGTCCTCGGCGAGGGTGCGGGTGTCGGTGTTGGTGTCGGCGTCCAGGGCGAGCGCGGCGGTGGCGGTGCCGTCCGTCGAGGACTGGGTGGCCGTGCCGGTGCGGGCCAGGTCGGTGCGCAGCTGCTCGACCGGGCCGCCATGGGCTCCGGCGCGGGCGGCGACGGCCAGGGCGGCGGCCGGGAGGCGGTCGAGGCCGGTGTGGTTGCCGGTCATGACGGAGCCGGTGCCGCCGAGGGCGGGGGCGGCGGTGTCGGTCCAGTTGCCGCGCGCGGTGTTCCGGATGCCGTAGTCCGCCCAGTTGGAGACCCACTTGTAGCCGATGCGGGTGATGACGTTGTTCTCCACGGTGATGTACGAGGACTGCTCGTCCAGGTAGATGCCGTTGCCGTCGCGCTCGGTGTTGCCGTACGCGGAGCGGTTGATGTAGTTGCCGCCGACGACCGTGCCGGGCTGGGCGCCCTGGGTGTAGATGGCGCCGCCGTCGTGCTGCTGCCGGGCGACCTCCATGACGTCGGTGATGCGGTTGTTCGTCACCTTGTTGTCGCGCAGGACGGACTTCTGCGCCTCGGGCTGGTTCCAGCCCCAGCCGACGGAGATCGCCGAGTACGGGAGGTGGTCCAGGCTGTTGTGGTCGACGGTGAGCTCCGCCTCGTAACCGGCCCAGATGCCGACCGCGTCGGTGTACTCGACGCCGGTGCGGCTGATCGTGTTGTACGCGACGGTGTTGCGTTCCCCGGTGAGCGCGGCCTCCGGCAGGGGCTCGGTGTCACCGACGTACACCGCGCCCGAGGAGAGGTCGGTGAAGGTGGAGCGGGTGAGGGCGCTGTCCTTGGTGCCGGCCTCCAGGACCGCTCCGGCGCCGCCGAGGTGGGTGAAGCGCGCGGAGTCGACGGTGACCCCCCGGCCGCCGCGCACGGTGAGGGCGGCGGCCGGTTTGGTGTAGTAGCGGCCCGCGTGGTCGACGGGGCCGGTGGCTCCGGTCAGGGTGAGACCGGCCTGCATCCCCGCGTAGCCCTCGTCGGTGTCGGGCTGCCGGTAGGCCGCGTACGCGAAGCCGATGCCGCTGACCGTGAGGTCGTGGGCGCCGTCCACGGTGAGCAGTTGTTCGGTGTGCGGGGTGACGGCCCGCGCGCGGCGCATGTTCTCGCCCTCGCGCGGGAGGTAGGTGACGGTGCGGTCGGCGGAGTTCCACACGAACTCGCCCGGTTCGTCGAGGAGTTCGGCGGCGTTCTCGAAGAACGCGACACCGCTGTAGCGGGTGGAGTCGACGGCGGTGGTGTCCCAGGCGGGGCCGGTGCGGTCGGTGCCGCTCGCGGAGTTGGTCCAGCAGGGCTGGGCGAAGGTGAGGGTGTCCCCGCTGACGCCCGCGATCCGGCAGTGGTAGTTGCGCCAGCGGATGCGGATGACGGCCTCGGCGTCCGTGGGGCGCGCCCAGTGGTCGATGCCGGTCGCGGTGGCGCCGGTCATGCCGGTGGCGGTGGCGTCGCAGGTGCTCGCGGCGCACGCCTCGCCCCGGGCGCGGGTGGCGCGGTGGCCGTCCACGAAGAGCTGGCGCGGGGTGACCCCGGCGGGGACGGAGGTGGTCCAGGTGCCGTCGGCGTTCTCGCGCCAGCCGGTGAGGTCCCGGCCGCCGGAGAGGACCGGGTGGGCGCCGGGGGCGGCGGCCCAGGTCGTGCCGGAGTCGGCGGCGCCGAGCTTCAGGGGCGCGTCGAGCCGGTACGTACCGTCCTTCAGGAGTACGCGGACGGCGCGGCGGTGCTCGGTGCGGGCCAGGTCACGGGCGCCCTCCAGGGTGCAGGGCCGGGCGCTGGTGCACGCCGAGCCGCGGCCGTCCGGGGCGGCGTACAGGGTGCGGGTGCCGGGCGCCGCGACCGCCGGGGCGGCGAGCAGGGCGGTCAGGAGGGCGGCGGTGGCGGATGCGGCGGTGGCTCGTACGACGTTCAGGGGGCGGTTCACGCGGTGGCCTTCCAGTCGGGGTGGCCGGGCATGGGCGGGTTGACGGCCCCGAAGAGCCAGTCGCGCAGGAACGGGTCGAGGGAGCGGTCGCGGGTGGTGTCGACGGTGTGCCGGATGAACTGCTCGGAGGTGTACGTGGAGTCCTTGAAGCGCCTCACCCACTCGCGCATCACGGTGTCGAAGGAGCGCCGGCCGATGCGCTGGTTCAGGGCGTAGAGGACGAGGGCGCCGCCGTCGTAGATGTTGGTGCCGCCGAGCGCTTTGGGCAGTCCGGGCGGGCCGTCGGCGGCGCGGACGGCGTCGAGCTTCTCGTACGTGGCCTTCATCTTGTCCTCGAGGACGGACCAGCCGCGCTCCTCGCCGTACAGACCGGCGTAGTAGACGGCGGGGCCCTCGTTGAGCCAGGCCTGCTGCCAGTTGTCGGGGGTGACGGAGTCGCCGAACCACTGGTGGACGAGCTCGTGGACCATGGTGGTCTCGTAGCCGGGCTGCCCCTCGGCGTTGAGCTTGAACCAGTTGGTGCCGAAGAGGGAGAGCGTCTGGTTCTCCAGCGCGTCGGTGTACCCGTCGTAGATGTGCACCCCGTAGACGGAGAACGGGTAGCGGCCGAACTTCGCCTCCAGCCAGGCCAGATGGTCGGCGGTGCGGGCGACGACCGGGGCGTACGTGTCCTCCTGGCCCCGGGGCACGATGTGGCGCAGGGGCAGGCCGCGGTGGCTGCTGCCGTACAGGTAGGTGCCCTTGACCACGGCGATGCCGATGAGCTCGGTGGCCATGCGCTCGCGGAGGGCGAAGTGCCAGACGGTGGAGCCGTCGGCGCGCGGTGTACGGTGCGTCAGCTCGCCGTTCGCGGTGGCGACGTAGCCCTCGGGTGCGCTGATGTGGAAGGTCCACGTCGCCTTGTCGGAGGGGGTGTCGTTGCAGGGCAGGAAGGTGTCGGCGCGGGAGGACTGGGCGGCCGAGGCGAAGCCGCCGTCGCTGCCGAACCGCCAGCCGGTGAGGCCGAGCCGGGGTGCCTTGCCGTTGCCCCGGTAGCGGATCTCGACGGTGAACGCCTGATGGTCGCGGAGCGGGCGGGCCGGGGTGACGGTCAGCTCCTGGCCGCTCTGGCCGGGGGTGAGCTGCCAGGTGGCGGGACGTCCGGCGACGGTGACGGCGTCGATGGTGTGGCCGTCGGTGTCCAGGTTGAACGCGGACAGGTCCTGGGTGGCCCTGGCGCTGATCCTCACCGTGGCGGTGAAGTCGTACGTCACCGGGGTGAAGTCGAAGGTCAGGTCGTAGTGGGTGACCTGGTAGCCGCCGTTGCCGAGGGTCGGGAAGAGGGGGTCGCCGACGCCGTCGGAGCCGGGCTCGGGGTGGAAGCCGTGCGGGTCGGCGGCGGCGGGTGCGGAGAGGGCGGGGACGGTGACGGCTGCCGCCACCGCCGCGCCGCCGAGTGCGAGGACCGAGCGTCGAGTGGTCACTTCTTCCCCTTCTGGAAGGCTTCCTCGAACTCGCCGCGGGCCTGCTCGCCGCCCTTGGCCAGGTAGTCCTTGACCAGCTGGTCGTAGGCGGACATGGGCTTGCGGCCGGAGATGATGTCCTTGAGCACGTCGCCCTTCAGGGTGCCGAGGCTGCCAGCGCTCTTGGAGTCCCAGGTGGGCGAGGAGTACTGGAGCGTCGGGTCCGGCACCATCATCGGGATCATCTTGGTGAAGGTGTCGTGGACGTGGCGCACGCCCTGCTCGGAGTCGGCGCTGAAGATCGCCGGGACCGCGGACGCGGCGAACTTCCAGGGCACGGTGACGTCCTGGGTGCCCTGCTTGGTGAGGGCCGGGTTGCCCTTGTCGTCGCGGGTGAAGTCCTTGCCCTCGACGCCGTAGTTGATGAGGGTGTATTCGAGGCTGCCGAACGGCGAGGCCGCGAAGTCGGCGAACCGCAGGATCTCCTTGACGCGGTCCCCGGACGCCTTGCTGATGTGGGTGTTCTGCAGCGCGACGTTGTCCATCCAGGCGACGGCGTCCTTGCCGACCGGCACGAAGGGGCGCGGGTCGAACTTCTTGTTGATCGCCTTCATCGCGGCGATGTAGCCGACGCCCGGCGCGAGGTAGGTGGGCATGCCGTCGTAGACGTACGCGCCCTTGCCGTTCTTGAACATGTCCGTGTACTGGGCCTTCTGCGCCCCGGACATCTGGAGGGTGCCCGGGTAGTAGCAGCCGGCCTTGTACAGCGTGCGGGCCGTCTCGACCGCCCTGCGGTACTCCGGGGTCTCCAGGTCGAGGGTGAACTTGCCCGTCTTCTCGTCCAGCCGCCAGAAGTTGGGCGCTCCGGCGGACATGGCGAGCATGGTGGTGACGCCCGCGATGATGGCGTACCGGTCCTCCTTGGGGCGGGTCAGCTCCTTGCAGACCTCGACGAACCGGTCCAGGTCGGTGATCTGGTCCAGGCTGGTGACGCCGACCTCCTCGAAGAGGTCGTGACGGTAGACGCCCGCGCCCGCGGTGCCGGTGCGGGCGATCGGGATGCCGTAGAGCTTGCCGCCGAAGATCGCGCCCTGCCAGGCGCCCTTCGGGATGGCGGCGAGGTTGGGGTAGTCCTTGACCGCGTCCCCGGCGAGGTGCGGGGTGAGGTCGGCGCACTTGGCCTGGAGGAAGGCGGCCTTGTTGTCGACGCCGCCGCTCTCCGGGTACATGAAGAGGTCGGGCAGGCTGTCGCTGGCGACCATCGTGGAGAACTTGGTGCCGTAGTCGTCGGCGGGGACGGCCGTGATGTTCACCTGGCCGCCGAGCAGCTTCTCGATCTCCTGCCAGGCCGCGTTCTTGCCGCGCGAGGGCGGCGGCGGGGAGAAGGTCTCCATGGCGGCGCTGATCGGCTTCGCCCCCTTGAGCGGGGTGGTCTTCGTGGCCCGCAGCGGCTTGGCCGGGTAGCTGAAGAAGCCCTGCGGAACACCGGCCGCGGTGCCTTCCAGGTCGGGCTTCAGCCCGATGTTGCGGACGGCGCTGCGCGGGAGCAGGGACGCACTCTTGGCCTCGGCCTTCGCGGTCGTGCCGCCGTCGCCGCAGGCGGCGAGCAGCGGGGCCGCGGCCAGTCCGAGACCGACGCCTGCGCCCAGGCGGAAGAGCGATCTGCGGTTGATGGGGGTGGAGCTCGACACCTGGATCTCCTTGGAAGAGGGAAGGGAAGGAGTGCGGGACGGCGGCGGTCAGCCCTTGATGGCTCCGGTGAGCACGCCCTTGGTGAAGTAGCGCTGGAGGAAGGGGTAGACGCAGAGGATCGGGACGACGGCGATGACCAGGACCGCCATCTGCACGGCCTGCTGCGGGGCGAGCACTTCGCCCGCGGAGGCGGAGTCGAGGCTCTGGCCCTGGAGGACGTAGGTCCGCAGCACCATGGGCAGCGGCCACTTGTCGGAGTCGTTGAGGTACAGGAGCGAGTTGAAGAAGGCGTTCCAGTACGTCACCGCGTAGAAGAGGCTGATGACGGCGAGGACGGCCTTGGACAGCGGGAGGACGACGCGGACCAGGATGCGGAAGTCCCCGGCGCCGTCCACCTTGGCCGCGTCGTACAGCTCCTCCGGCAGGTTCATGAAGAAGGACCGCAGGACGACCAGGTTGAAGGCGCTGACCAGGGTGGGCATGACGAGCGCCGCGTAGGTGTCGTACAGGCCGAGGCCCTTGACCAGCAGGAAGTTCGGGATGATGCCGGCGTTGAACAGCATGGTGAACAGGGCCGTCATCAGGATGAAGCGGGAGCCGGTGACCTCGCGGCGGGAGAGCCCGTACGCCATGCCGACGGTGACGAGCAGACTGGCGAGGGTGCCGAAGACGGTGATGCCCACGGAGACGATCAGGGCCCGGCTGACGACGCCGCCGGTGAAGATCGTGCGGTAGGCGTCGAGGGTGGGGTGGTCCGGCCACAGGACGAGGCCGGAGCTCTTGATGATGTCGGTCTGCGAGGCGAAGCTCGTCCCGATGACGCCGACGAGCGGATACGCGACGGCCAGGACGACCACGACGACGGCGACGGCCTTCGCGGTCTGACCGATGCGGGTCGGGCGCTCCATCCACGGCGGGCGGCCGTCGGACTTGCGTACGGGGGCGGGCGGGGACTTGGGCGCGGCGGTCCGGGCCGTGGCGCGCGTCTTCTCAGCGGTCAGCACCGCGGTACACCCCTTCGTGGCCGAGTCGGTGGGCGAACTTGTTGGCGCCCAGCACGAGTGCGGTGCCGATGACCGCCTTGACGAGTCCGACGGCGGCGGCGACGCCCCAGTCGTTGTCCTTGATGCCGTGGTAGTAGACGTAGGTGTCGAGCACCTCGCCGGCATCCGGTCCGACCGCGTCGCGCTGGAGCAGGATCTGCTCGAAGCCGACGGAGAGGATCTGCCCGAGGTTGAGGATGAGCAGCAGGATGAGCACCGGCGCGATGCCCGGCAGCGTCACGTGCCACAGCCTGCGCCGGGGTCCGGCTCCGTCGATCGCGGCGGCCTCGTACTGCTGCCGGTCGATGTTGAGGAGGGCGGCGAGGATGATGATCGTGCCCCAGCCGGCGTCCTTCCAGGCGACCTGGAGGGTGAGCAGCCAGGGGAAGGCGTCCGGGTCGCTCATCATGTCGTAGCGGGGCAGTCCCATGCTGCCGAGGAAGTCGGGCAGGACGCCCGCGCCGCCCAGGATCTGCTGGAAGATCGAGACGATGATGACCCAGCCGATGAAGTGCGGCAGATAGACCACGCTCTGCACGAAGCGCCGGATGCGGTCGCTGGCGATGCTGTTGAGCAGCAGGGCCAGGGCGATGGGCACCGGGAAGAAGAACACCAGCTGGACGAGGGCGATCTCCAGGGTGTTGAAGGTCGCGCTCCAGAAGGCCTGTTCGCTGAACGCGGCGGTGAAGTTGGCGAAGCCCACCCAGACGCTGTGCATGTAGCCGAGGTACGGCTGGTAGTCCTGGAACGCCACCACGTAGCCGAGCAGCGGCACGTAGTGGAAGACGATGAAGTAGAGCAGGCCGGGCAGGGTGAGCAGCAGCATCACCCGGTCGCGTTTGAGGCGCTGTCCGAGTGTGAGCCGGTGCGGGGCGGCGAGGGCCGGGCCGGGCGGCGGGGCAGGCTCATCGGCCTGCTTTCGCCGCGTTCGCCGCTTTTCGCGCGGCAGCGGGGGTGCTGTGTCAGCCATGGTGGGTCCTGTTCGGCTGGGTGGCGCGTGGTGTGCCTTCTGCGGCGGCAAGTTAGTAAGCGGTTAACCCAAGCGTCAAGGGATCTGGGCGAACGTCTTCACCAGGCGTCGCCCTTCGAGGCGAATTCCGGGGCGGCATATCTCAACAAAGCGCCCCTAGCTGCCCATTCAGGCTGGTCGCGCGCTTGACGGTCGACCGTGGACGTCCCTAGCGTGCCGGTCATTCGATAGAACACGATTACTATCCGGAGGCAGGGTGCGAACCACCGAAGAGGCGCCGGCCCGTTCCGGTGCCGAGGCAGCGGACCCGCCCGGGAGGCGGCCGCGCACGGTTCTGGTCATGAGCACGGGGCTGCTGGACGACGTCTTCCCGCCCGCCGTCCGGTCGCGTCTCGAGGAGACCGCCGAACTGCTCGACCCGGCGGTGATCAGCGAGTTCGACTCCCCCGCCGCCGCCCGGGCCCTGTCCGCCGCGGAGGTGCTGCTGACGGGATGGGGCTGTCCGCCCGTGGACCCGGCGCTGCTGGACCGGGCACCCGCGCTGCGGGCCGTCGTCCACGCGGCGGGCACGGTGAAGACGTTTCTGTCACCGGCCGCCTTCGACCGCGGGATCGTCGTCTCGTCGGCCGCCGCCGCCAACGCCGTGCCGGTGGCCGAGTACACCCTCGCGGCGATCATCATGGGCGCCAAGCGGGTGTTCCCGTTCGCGGGCCTCTACCGGGCCCGCCGCACCCATCGCACCGCCGCCGACCTGGACCGCCACCACTGGCTCGGCACCCATGGTCTGACCGTGGGGGTGGTCGGCGCCTCCCGCATCGGCCGCCGCGTGATCGAGCTGCTGCGGACGGCGCTGGACGCGGAGATCCTGCTGCACGACCCGTACGTGAGCGCGGCCGAGGCCGCCCTCCTCGGCGTGACCCCCACCGACCTGGACACCCTCGTGGCGACGAGCGACGTGGTGACCCTGCACGCCCCGGACACGCCCGAGACCCGGAACATGATCGACGCCCGGCGGATCGGCCTGATGCGCCCCGGGACGCTGCTCGTCAACACCGCGCGCGGCCCGCTCGTGGACACCGAGGCGCTCACCCCGCACCTGGTCAGCGGCCGGCTCGACGCGGTCCTCGACGTCACCTCGCCCGAGCCGCTGCCGCCCGGCCACCCCCTGTGGGACCTGCCCAACGTGTTCCTGACCCCGCACCTGGCGGGCGCCCAGGGCAACGAGGTGGGGCGGCTGGGCGCGCTCGCCGTGGACGAGCTGGCACGGTACGCGCGGGGCGAGCCGTTCGGGCACCCCGTGCACCGGGCCGACCTGGGGAGGATCGCGTGACCGCCCTTCCGCCGCGGGCTCCGGGACCGCGCCGGACCGGGCCCGCCGCGGCACTAGGCTCGTCGTCACACAACAGCCTTCAGGGGGTGAGCCGGATGCGCCGGCAGAGCACGGCCGGGGACGGACAGCGGCGGGCGACGGTCACCGATGTCGCCCGGCGCGCGGGCGTCTCGACGGCCACCGTCTCACGCGTCCTGAACCGCAACTACCCCGTCGCCGACGCGACCCGGGAGCGCGTCGAGTCCGCCATGCGCGAGCTCGGCTACGTGGTCAACGCGCACGCCCGCGCCCTGGCCGGCGTCTCCAACCGCACCGTCGGCATCATCGTCAACGAGGTCATCGACCCCTTCTACGCGTACATCGCGCGCGGGGTCGAACGGGAGGCGGCGCTCGGCGGACGGCTCTGCCTGGTCTGCTGCACCCAGGGCGACCCGCAGCGCGAGCTGGCCTTCATCGACCTGATGCACGAGCGCCGGGCGGACGCGGTCGTGGTCGTCGGCGGTTCCATCGCGGACCGGGGCTACACCTCGGAGCTGGCCCGCCGGGCGCGCGAGCTGGACGCGGGCGGCTCGAAGCTGGTCCTGTGCGGCCGGCCCCCGCTCGGCGAGTCCGCGCCGACCGCCGCCGTGGAGTACGACAACGAGGGCGGCGCCTTCGCGATCACCGACCACCTGCTGATGCAGGGTCACGAGCGCATCCTCTACCTGGGCGGTCCGCCCAAGCTCTCCACCACCCGCGACCGGCTCGCCGGGCACCGCCGCGCCCTGGAGCTGCGGGGCGTGCCGGTCGATCCCGAGCTGGCCCAGCCGGGCGCCTTCAGCCGTGGCTTCGGGTACCGGAGGATGGCGGAACTCCTTCGGGACGGGCCGGAGTTCACCGCCGTGTTCGCGGCCAACGACATGGTGGCGGCCGGGGCCGCGCAGGCCCTGGAGGAGGCGGGCCTGCGGGTGCCCAAGGACGTCTCGCTGGTGGGGTACGACGACATCCCGGTCGCCCAGGAGCTGCGGCCCCGGCTGACCACCGTCCATGTGCCGCTGGAGGAGATGGGCCGTCAGGCGGTGCGGCTCGCCGTGTCCGGCGGGGACGAGGACGACTGGCGGGAGCCGACCACCGGGGCGTTGCGGCTCGGCACCCACATCGTGGTACGCGATTCCGTGGCGCCCCGGACCGGCAGACCGTTCCGCAAGTGACCGGTTACTTCCCGCCTGTCCGCAGTTGGCCATAGAAAATCACAGTAACTTCCCGACCCCCCTTGCGGCTCGACAGCAACCGCTTACATGCTGACGGAGCACCCCCCACCGTTCCGGACACCTTCGCCCCTCGTTCATGACTGCAGGGAGAGTTCCGCATGCGTAAGCACACCCTGTCCGCCGCCCCGGCCGCCTCCCCCGCCACCGACTCCGCCAACGATTCGGCCTCCTCCGTGGGCCGCCGCGCCGTCCTCGGCGCGGCGGCGGGCGCGGGAGCCGCGGCGGTCCTCGGCCTCACCGCCACCGCCGCCCAGGCCCGGCCCGCGACCGGCCGGCCCACCGGACGCCCCGCCGGTGGCCCCGTCTCGGTGACCGTCACCGGACGCCCCGCCGCCGAAGCTGAACGGCTGCGGCTCGCCCAGGCGTTGCGCGGTTCGGAGTTCCAGCCGACCGGCCTGTACGTGCCCGCCGGCACCCCGCTCTCGCTGACCGTCCAGCCGCACGACGGCCTCGTGCCCACGCTCTGGATCGGCGCCTGGGACTACTACGGCGAGATCACCGAGCCCCGCAGCTACCCGCTGACCTCCGGCGCCAACACGGTGACCGACCCGCACGGCGGCCCGGTCTACCTGACGCTCACCGGCGACGGCGAGCGGGCGGGCGTGCTCTTCCGGTCCGGGGCGGTCCGGATGCCGGTGTTCACGCTGGGCCGGACCGGCGAGGCGGACTACCAGCGCCAGCTGGACACGCTGACCGATTCGCCCTGGGTGGAGCTGCACGCCCCGCACACGATCATGACGCTGACCCGCGAGGGCGCCCTGCTGTACCGCGACGAGGACCACGCGGCGCTGCTCCGCCTGGTCGAGACCATCGTCGACTCGCACGCCCGGATCAGCGGCCTCGACGGCTCGAAGCCGGTGCACCGGCGCAAGGCGGGGCCGTACCACTTCACCGAGGTCAGCAAGGTGCCGACCGGCGTCGGGGCCTACGCCACGCACGGCTACAACGGCTTCCCGCGCGCCTACCTGGACCGGGCCACCACCGTCGAGGGCCTGCGGACCCGGGGCTGGGGGCTGTACCACGAGCTGGGCCACCTCCATCAGCAGATGGCGTACAAGCCGGGCGGCCTCACCGAGGTCACGGTGAACATCTACTCGCTGGCCGCGCAGCGCACCCTGAAGCAGCCGTCGAACCTGCTCACGGTCGACCCGGCGACCGGTCAGACCGTGTTCCAGAGCTCGCGGGACAAGTTCGGGACGCCCGGTCTCACGTACGAGAAGTCCTTCGGGGCGTACGAGAAGCTGGTGCCGCTGCGCCAGCTGGAACTGGCCTTCGGGGAGGGCTTCTGGCCGCGCCTGCACAAGCTGGTGCGCGAGGAGAACCCGCAGTCCGACTACACCGAGGACGCCAAGCGCTACCGGGCCCTGGCCACCTACTCCAGCCGGATCGCGGGCTACGACCTCACCGACTTCTTCGTGAACACCTGGGCGTTCCCCATCGACGCCACGGGCCGCGCCGAGCTCGCCGCGCTGAATCTCCCGAAGCCGCCCGTCGACCCGAGCACGCTCTCCGACTGAGCCCGCGACCACGAGGAAAGGAGTCATCATGCAGTTGAGCAGAAGGACCCTTCTCGCCGCGAGCGGTGCCGCGGCGTCGGTGGTCCTGACGACGGGTCCGGCCAGGGCGGCGGGGGCCGGAGCGACCGAGGAGGAACCGGTCAACGACTTCGACGTTCTCCTGGAGCGGGCCGCGACCCTGCTCACCGGCGGCGCGTTCGACGCCTCGGACCCCGACTTCGCGGCCGGTATCGCGGCCCTGGACACCACGGCGGGCGGTCTCTGGGACACCCTGGACCGGAGCGCCGGGCGGACCGCCCTGTGGTCCGACCTCTCGCCGCTCACCGACCCGGGCAACTTCGGTCAGAGCTACACGCGGCTGCGCACCCTCGCCGTCGCGTGGTCCACCCCCGGCACCGCGCTCTCCGGAAGCGCGGAGACGGCCGACGCGCTGCTCGGGGCGCTGCGGTTCGCGTACGACACGGCGTACCACCCCTCGGCGCCCGAGGCCGGCAACTGGTGGTTCTGGGAGATCGGGGCGCCGCGCGCCCTGATGGACTGCTGTGTCCTGCTGCGTGAGCGGCTGCCGGCCGCCGATCTCGCGGACTATCTGGCCGTCGTGGACCGGTTCTGCCCGGACGCGGACCGCCGCACCAACTCCCCCACGCTGCCCGAGACCGGTGCCAACCGCACCGACAAGGCGGTGATCGTGGCGCTGCGCGGGCTGCTCGGCAAGGACGCCGACAAGGTGGCGTCGGCCCGCGACGCGCTCTCCGACGTACGCGACTCCGGCCGCAACAGCCTCTTCCGCTATACGACTTCGGGCGACGGCTTCTACGAGGACGGCTCGTTCGTCCAGCACTCGGAGGTGGCGTACACCGGCTCCTACGGCACCGTGCTGCTCGGCGGCGCGGCCTGGCTGCTTTCGCTTCTGGCGGGCTCCGCCTGGGCGGTGGCCGACCCGAAGGTGTCGGTGATGTACGAGGCCGTGGAGCGCAGCTTCGTCCCGGTGATCTTCGACGGGCTGATGATGGACGCGGTGCGCGGCCGCGCCATCTCCCGGGAGCGGGCGGGCGACCACCGGGACGGGGCGGCGGCCGTCGCCGCGATCCTGCTCCTGGCGACGGGCGCCCCGGACGACCTGGCGGACCGCTGGCGCTCACTGGTCAAGGGCTGGCTCGGCCGCAATCGCACCACCCCGTTCACCGCTCTGGCCACCCTGCCCCAACTCGCCCTGGCCAAGGCGGTGCTGGCCGACCGCGAGATCCGGCCCGCAGCCCGCACCACGGGCAGTTTCGTCTTCGCGGACATGGACCGCGTCGTCCACCGCCGCCCCGGCTGGGCCTGCACCCTGTCGCTGTCCTCGAAGCGCATCTCCGCGTACGAGGCGGGCAACGGCGAGAACCTGCACGGCTGGTACACCGGCGACGGCATGACGTACCTGTACGACGGCGACGACCTCGGGCAGTACAACGACGGGTTCTGGCCGACCGTCGATCCGTACCGCCTGCCGGGCACCACGGTGGACACCCGCCCGCGCGACGACCTCGGCACCGGCGCGGGCACCTCCACCTACCGGCCGCCGAACGCGGTGGCGGGCGGCGCCGTGCTGGACGGCCGGTACAGCGCAGCGGCGATGGACCTGACCGGCGCCCCGGGCAGCAGCCTGCGGGCCCGGAAGGCGTGGTTCCTGCTCGACAACACGGTCGTGGCGCTCGGCGCGGGGATCACCTCGGGCGACGGCCACCCGGTCGAGACGGTGATCGAGAACCGCAACCTGGGCGCGGACGGCCGCAACCGGCTGCTCGTGGACGGCATCCCGCACGCGGCGGAGCCGGGGCACAACAGCGCCTCCGGCCGGGCCCGTTGGGCGCACATCGAGGGGGTCGGCGGCTATGTGCTGCCCGGCGGGGCCGCCCTGCGCACCCTGCGCGAGGAGCGCACCGGCACCTGGCGGGCCATCGACACGGGCGCGGACACCGGCGGCAGCACCGACCCCGTCACCCGCCGCTACCTCACCCTCTGGCTCGACCACGGCCCCTCCCCCACCGACGCCGGGTACGCCTATGTGCTGCTGCCCGGTGCCTCGGCGGCGGCCACCGCCATCTGGTCGGCGTCCCGGCCGGTGCGCGTCCTCGCCAACGACGCCACCGCGCAGGCGGTGGAGGACCGCAGGACCGGTCTGACCGCTGTGCACTTCTGGGCCGCCGGTACGGTCGCGGGCATCACCGCGTCCGGTCCCGCGACGGTCCTGGTGCGGCGGCGCGGCGGCCGGGTCTCCGTGGCGGTCGCCGACCCGGGCCGGATGGGGACCTCCGTCACGGTCGGCCTGCCGTTCGCCGTCCGCAAGGCGACCGAGACCGACGACACCGTCGAACTCACCCCGGGCCGCAGGCCGTTGCTCACCGTCGCCGTCGGCGGCTCCCGGGGCCACAGCCACCGCGCCGAACTCATCCAGTAACCACCGCACACACCAGGAGCACCACCGCCATGTCCGTCGCCCCGCATCTGCACCTGCCGCCCACCGACCGGATCCTGTCCTCCCGCACGGGCTGGACCCGGGCCCACTGGGAGGCGACGGCCGACCGGATGCTGGACGCGCTGACGCCGTACGCGACACCGGGCTTCGCCCAGTACCGGCTGCCCGGCCGGAACAGCTGGTCCGGTGTCGTGTCGGACGGCCTCGAGGGCTTCGCCCGGTCGTTCCTGCTGGCCGCGTTCCGGATCGCGGGCGCGGGCGGCGCGGTCGACCCCGCGCTGATCGAGCGGTACGCGGCGGGGGTGGCGGCCGGGACCGACCCGGCGAGCGGTGAGGCGTGGCCGCGTCTGACGGACTGCTCGCAGCAACTGGTGGAGGCGGCGTCCGTCGCCATCGCGCTGCACGAGACCCGGCCGTGGATCTGGGACCGGCTCGACGCCCGGGTGCAGGAGCGGGTCGCCGACTGGTTCTCCGGCTTCGTCGGCGGACGCACCTGGGACAACAACTGGCGCCTGTTCCAGGTGGTTTCGGAGCAGTTCCTGGCATCGGTCGGCGCCCCGTACAGCAAGGCCGACATCGAGGGCGGGCTCGACCGTATCGAGGACTGGTACGTCGGTGACGGCTGGTACACCGACGGCAGCGGGCGCAACTTCGACTACTACATCGGCTGGGCCATGCACCTGTACCCGCTGCTCTGGGCGCGGATCGCGGGCCCGGACGGCGACGGCGGCCGGGCCGCCGTCTACCGGGAGCGCCTGAGCCGCTTCCTGGAGGAGTACCCCCACTTCTTCGGCGCCGACGGCGCCCCGGTCCACCAGGGCCGGTCGCTCTGCTACCGCTTCGCTTCGCTGGCCCCGGTCTGGATGGGCGCCGTCGCGGACTGCACCCCGCTGGCGCCCGGGCTCACCCGCCGCCTCGCCTCCGGGGCGCTGCGCCACTTCGCGGAGCGCGGGGTGCCCGACGAGCGGGGGCTGCTGACGCTCGGCTGGTACGACACGTTCCTGCCCACCACCCAGCCGTACTCCGGTCCGGCGTCCCCGTACTGGGCGAGCAAGGGCTTCCTCGGGCTGCTGCTCCCGGCCGACCACGAGGTGTGGACGGCGCGCGAACTGCCGCTGCCCGTCGAGGAGTCCGACACCTGCACGGCGCTCCCGGCGCCCGGCTGGCTGCTGCACGGCACCCGGCACGACGGGATCGTCCGGCTGGTCAACCACGGCAGCGACCACAACCCGCTCCCGGAAGCGGGCGACACCGACCCGGACGCGGGGGCGGGCGAGGACGATCCGCACTACGCGAAGCTGGCGTACTCGACGGCGACCGCCCCGGAGTCCGCGCCGCACGCCTTCGCCCGGAACATCGACAACCACCTGGCGCTGCTCGCCCCGGACGGCACCCCGTCCCGGCGCCGCCGCATCCACCCGGTGCGCTGCGAGGACCGCGTCGCCGGGTCCTGGTCGGCGGCCCGGCTGCCGGGCGACGAGCACGCGTATCGGATCGGGACGACGAGCGTGCTGCACGGGCCGTGGGAGATCCGGGTGCACCGGGTCGAGGCGCCGGAGGGCGCCGTGGTCCGGGAGGGCGGCCACGCCGTCGCGCACCGGTCGAGCCCGTTCGCCACCTCGGGTCCCGGCTGGGCGCTCGCCCGGACCGCCGACGGCCTGTCCAGCGCGGTGGTCGGGCTGTACGGCTGGGACGGCGGGCCCGAGGACGCCGAGGTGGCGCGGGACGTGGAGTCCAACGCGTACGGACCGCACTCGGCGGTCCCGTATCTGCGCAGCGCTCCCCACCCGGGCGGGCAGAGCGTCCATGTCACGCTCGTGGTGCTGTCCCGGGACAGCGTGCACCCGGAGGCGCTGCGCTCGGCCGTACGGGTGCGGGTGGCCGGGGACGCGGTGACGCTGGGCTTCCTGGACGGCCGCACGGTCGAGGTCTGATCAGAAGCGGGGGCTGTGGTCCTCCCTGCGGTCGAGATGTCCTACGAGTTCCCGCGCCAGGGACTTGATGGTGTCGAGCCCCGCCCTTCCCCAGGGGCGGGGCACGGTGTCCACGGCGCAGACGGCGCCCAGGGCGATCCCGGTGCGGTCGATGAGCGGTGCCCCCAGGTAGGAGCGGATGCCTATGTCGTCCACGACCGGGTTGCCCGCGAAGCGGGGGTAGTCGCAGACGTCCTCCAGGACGAGCGCCTTGCGCCGGACGACCACGTGCGGGCAGTAGCCGTGGTCGAGGGCCACGTACCGGCCGTTGCGGCCACTGCCCGCCGCGGTGGCCCCCAGGTCCGAGCCCCTGCGGGTCCCGGCGGGGGTGTGCAGTCCGGCGTAGAACTGGCGGTTCCCGTCGATGAAGTTGACCATCGAGAACGGCACGTCCGTCACTTCGGCCACCCTGTCGGCGAAGGCGTCGAAGTTGTCGAACGAGGCGTCGTCCCGCTCCCCGAGTCCCAGGCTCCGCAGCCGCCGCGTACGGGCGGGTGCCTCACCGTCGACGGGGGTGAGCAGCAGCCGCCCGGCGGCGCGCGGGATCACGGCCGGGCCCCGAATCCGGCGTGCCCGGGGAGCGGCACGGCGTCGTCGGTGGCGTTGATGAGGTGCTGGACCAGCGTCACCAGCGTGCCGGTGCCGGAGCTGGCCATGCGGGCGTCGCACAGTACGACCGGCACCTCCGGCGACAGGTCGAGCGCGGCGCGGACCTCCTCGGGGCCGTAGCGGTAGGCGCCGTCGAACTCGTTGACGGCGACGACGAACCCGATGCCGCGCCGCTCGAAGAAGTCGACGGCCGCGAAGCACTCCTCCAGCCTGCGGGTGTCCGCGATCACGACCGCTCCCAGAGCGCCCTGCGAGAGCTCGTCCCACATGAACCAGAAGCGTTCCTGGCCCGGTGTGCCGAACAGGTACAGCACGTGCTGGTCGTCCAGCGTGATGCGGCCGAAGTCCATCGCCACGGTGGTGGAGGTCTTCGACTCGACGCCCTCCAGGCTGTCGGTCGCGGCGCTCGCCTGGGTCAGCAGCTCCTCCGTGCTGAGCGGCGCGATCTCGCTGACGGCGCCGACGAACGTGGTCTTGCCGACGCCGAATCCACCGGCGACCAGCACCTTCAACGCGACGGGGAAGCCCTCGGGCGCGGCCTGCGGGGCGGCGTACTCGGCAGTGGCGGTGTCCTGCCCGTATCCGCCACCGGAGCCGTCGTCCGCGTAGCCGTAGCCATAGCCGGTGCCGTCCGGGTGGCCGTAGCCGTCAGAGCTGTCGTCGTAAGCCATCGAGCACTGCCTCCAGCAGATGTCGGTCGGTGGGCATGTCTTGGAAGGCGGGCGCGTGGGCGGTGACGGCGCCGCAGTCGACCAGGTCCGAGAGGAGGACCTTGGTGACGACCGCGGGCAGCCGCAGATGGGCGGCGATCTCGGCCACCGAGGTGGGGCCCTCGCAGAGTCCCAGGGCCACCGAGTGCTCGGGGCCGAGGTGGGTCTGCGGGACGCTTCCGGTGGCCATCACCAGGGACAGCAGGTCGAGCACGGCCGTGGGACGGGTACGGCCGTTGCTCACCGTGTAGGGGCGGATGAGGCGGCCCGCCGCGTCGTCGAGCAGCGGCCCGTCCTGGGTGACCGCCATGGTCACAGCCCCGCGGTGCCCGGTGCCCCGGCCGTCTGTCTCACCGGGGTCATCAGATAGGGCCGCACGCTCTTCACCAGCATGGTCATCTCGTAGCCGAGCACGGCGGCGTCGGCGTTGCGGCCCGCGAGGACGGCCAGACAAGTGCCGGAGCCGGCGGTGGCGACGAAGAGGAGCGTCGAGTCGAGCTCCACGACCACCTGCCGGACCTCGCCGTTGTCCCCGAACCTCGCCCCGGCGCTGCGGCCGAGGGAGTAGAGGCCGGCCGCCAGCGCCGCCATGTGGTCGGCGCTGTCGGCGTCCATGCCGTGGAGGGACTTCACCAGCCCGTCGGCGGAGAGCAGGACCGCGCTGCGGGTGTACGGCACGCGCTGGACGAGGCCGCTCAGCAGCCAGTCGAGGTCCGAGACCTGACCGGACGGCATATCGGTCGCCATGGGGCATCTACTCCTTGATGGGGTTCGCTGCGAGTGGGTCGTGGTCGCCGGGGTGGGCGCCGGCGCCGTGCAGTTGCGCGGGCCGGGCGGCGCCCCGGACGGGGAGCGGCCGGGCCGGTGCGCCCAGCTGGGCGGCCGTCGTCATGTGCGTGGTACCGGCCGGGGCCTCGGGCGCGGGCTCCTCCTCGGCCTCGGCCCGGGCCTCGGCGAGGTCGATGCCGCGCCGGAAGGCGGCGACCAGCCCGGGGTCGTGCAGGACGGGTTCGTCCCCGGACCGGGGCGCGGGCGCCTCCCTGAGCTGCGGGACCAGGTGCTCCTGGTTGGCCCGCTTGGGCAGCAGGGGCCGGTCGGCCGTGCTCGTCGGCGCGGTCCCGTCGCCGGACGGGGCCGCGGGCGGGGCGTCGTCCGCGGGCCGGTCCACGCGCTCGGCGCGCAGCGGCAGGGGCGGGGCCCCGTCCTGGCGGGCAGGGCCCGGCTGGGCCGGGGTCCGGTGCGGGCCGGGCTGCTGGCTGGGGACGTAGGGCCGGCGTTCCGGCTCGGGGGCGGGCGCCGGCTCGCGCGGTGCCGGGCGCTCCTCCAGGGGCGGCGGGCGGTGCACGGGCCCGGTGGGCGGGACGGGCGCTTCTCCGGCCGCGGCGGGGGCGTCCTCGTCGGCGCCGAGCAGGGTCTGCGGGAGGACCAGGACGGCCTGGGTGCCTCCGTAGATGTTGCTCTGGAGCCGTACGGCGATGCCGTGCCGCCGGGCCAGCGAGGCGACCACGAAGAGGCCGATGCGGCCGTCCTGGAGCAGGCGGGCGACGTTGACCTGGTCGGGGTCGGTGAGCAGGGCGTTCATCCGCTTCTGCTCGTCGCCCGGCATGCCGAGCCCGCGGTCCTCGACCTCCAGGGCGAGCCCGGCGGTGACGCGCTGGGCGCGCAGCAGGACCTGGGTGTGCGGGGCGGAGAACACCGTGGCGTTCTCCACGAGTTCGGCGAGCAGGTGGATGACGTCGGCCACGGCGTGTCCGCGCAGGGTGCCGTCGATCGGGGGGACGAGCTTGACCCGGGGGTACTGCTCGACCTCGGCGATCGCCGAGCGCAGCACCTCGGTCATGGTGACCGGGTTGCTCCACTGGCGGCGGGAGACGGCGCCGCCGAGCACGGCGAGGTTCTCGGCGTGGCGGCGGATGCGGGTGGCGAGGTGGTCGACGTGGAAGAGGCCCTTGAGCAGGTCCGGGTCCTCGACCTCGTGCTCCAGCTCGTCCAGCAGCTGGATCTCGCGGTGCACGAGCGACTGGAGGCGGCGGGCGAGGTTGACGAAGACCTCGACCTTCTGGTCCTCGCCGCTGGGCTCGGAGAGGCGGGAGGCCTCGACGACGGCGGCCACGGCGGCCTCCTGCTGGCGGCCCAGCTCCTGGGCCAGCAGCTCGAAGGGGTCGCCGCCGGGCGGCTGGTTCTGCGGGGCGCGGCGGGCGTTCACGGGTTCGCCGTTGCGCAGCTGTTCCACGACGCGTTGCAGGTCGGCCTGGCTCTGGGCGCTGGTCCGGCGCAGCGCGAGGCAGCGGCCGAAGACCGTGGTGGCGGCCCGGTTGGCGGCCAGGAAGGCGGCGAGGATCGCGGCGAGCGCGAGGGCGGCCGCCGAGCCGAGGGCGATCCAGAGCTCCGCGGACGGCCGTGCGTGGCCCGCGCGGGCGGTGAAGATGACGGCCGCGGCGCCCGCGAGGGCGACGGCGAGGGCCGGCAGCACGGCGGTGCGCAGGAGTTGAGGGCGTATGCGCGCCTCGGGGGTCGGGCGGGCGGCACGTGGTCTGGCCGCGGCCGAGTGGGAACGGGCGCCCGGTCGGCCGTGCCGCCCGCCCTCTCGTCGGTCCGGTCGCGCGTCGGGTGCGCGAAGTTGAGACATCAGCGTCCTCGGTACGTGGGGCCCCAGGCATCTGCGTTCATGTGGTGGCGCCTACGGTGGTCGGGCATTCTCGGGTCATCGGCCGGGCAGGCCCGGAGAATATGAGCCCACCGTTGATCACCGGGCACACACGGTAGTCGCCAGAAGTGCGGGCGTGATGGGCAGTTGTGGAACTTGCCCGCCATCCGTCCCGCTCTGGTATGAGCGCTCGCACAGGCGACCGATTCCTGCGGGCCGGTTTCCGGGGCGGTCGCCGTTCCCGTACGCGAGTGAGCCCCCTCGGCGTGGGCCGAGGGGGCTCGTGTGCCGGGGTGCGGAGGCGCTACGCCTTGCGGAGCCGGGCGATGATTCCGTCGAGGTCGCTCCGGAAGAGGGCGGGGCGGACGAAGTGGCCGCCCGGTTCCTCGTGCCACTCGTGCGGAATCCCGGCCTTGCCGAGCAGCGACCGGAACTCGCGCTGTCCGGCCAGCACTTGGTTCTCGTTGATCTGATCGAACCAGTTGACCGGGTCGGGGCTGGTGCCGGCGACGAGGAAGACGCGCTTGTTGCGGTAGCTCTCGATGCGCTGGACCGGGTTGTCGGCGCTGACCCGGGCCTCGTCCCAGAGCGGCACCCCGTAGACCGAGCCGCCCGCCAGGTCGAGCGCGGCGGAGGAGACGTTGGCCCAGTGCGTGACGAGCCCCGCGTCGCGGCGCAGGCTGGCCGGTCCGGAGTGGGCGCTCACGGACGCGAAGTGCCCGTAGTACTTGGCCGCGTACTTGAGCGCGCCGAACCCGCCCATGGAGAACCCGGAGACGGCACGGCCGTTGTATTCGGCGTACGTACGGAAGTTGGCGTCGATCCACGGGAGGAGCTGGGCGATGTGGAAGGTCTCCCAGTTGCGCGGGCCGGTGTTGGAGCTGACCGGGTTGGAGTACCAGCCCGCGTGTCCGCCGTCGGGCATCACGACGATGAGCGGCTTCCCGGCGGTCCAGGCGCGGATGCCCATGCGGTCGAAGGTGATGAAGTCCTGGTCGGTGCCGCCGCCGTGGAACAGGTAGAGCACGGGGTAGGTCCGGCCGCTCGTGTGGTAGCCGTCGGGGAGCAGGACGTTGACGCCCGGGTTCCAGCCGATGGCGTCCGTCGCGAAGCGGTAGTACCGCATGCGCGGGTCACTCTCGTTCCGGTCCACGATGCGCAGGCCGAATCCGTCCCCGGCCGCGGCGGCCGGCGCGGCGGAGGCCAGGAGACCGGCGGCGCTCAGGGCCGTCGCGGCGGAGAGTCCGCCGGCCGCTCTGAGGACGTTCCTGCGGCTGGGGCGGTCGTTCGCGCGGGTGCTCATGCGGAGTAGCCCTTCGGCGGGATCAGGGTGGCGAGCTGGTCGAAGGAGAGCCAGTAGATCTGGTTGCCGCCGAAGGAGGCGGGGTCGGCGATGAGGACGGTGCGGTCGGCGTCGTCGTAGCCGATGACCGTGAAGTAGTGGTAGATCGTCTGGTTCGACGGGTAGCCGGGCGGCTGGTTGCCGGGCGGGGCCACGATGTTGGTGACCAGGGGGTAGTTGCGGTCGATGTCGAAGACGACGTCGTACCAGAGCAGGTCGCGCTGGGCCTGGGTGGGCGGGTCGTTGGGCATCTCCTTGGTCTCGTACCAGCCGCCGCCGAGGTTGGCGTTGAGCACCCCGGTGACCTGGGATATGTGGTCGGTGCCGTTGACGGTGGTGCCGAGCTGCCAGGCCAGGTCGGACTGGCTCGGCGGGGAGATGCGGGCGGAGAGCGCGATGCGGGTGGCGGCGGGACCGCACCAGTAACCGGTCTCCTGGACCTGGTAGTCGACGTCCAGCCAGTGCGCGGTGGCGGTGCTTCCGGCGTCCACCGTGATCCGGGTGCCGGGCTGGTTGTGCCCGCTGACGACGGCGGTTCCGGCCGATGTGCCCTGGGCGGTGACGGCGGCGGGGGCGAGGTGCGGGTCCGCCGAGGCGAAGGCGGTGCCGGGCTGGACGAGGGCTCCGAGGGCGACCGCGGCGACGGCGGCGGATACGAGTCTCCTGCGCATGAAGGCTCCTGAGGGTGGGGGGACGGGCCTTGGGTGCGGAACGGCCGCGCGGGTGTGTGCGCGGCCGTGCGATTCAGGCCACCAGGGTGGTCCCGCCGCCGCGGGGCCCGCAAGGAACGGAAGCTGGTGCTTACACGCGCAGGTGACGTGCCGTCATGCCGGGGCGGGGTCCTCGGCCGCCAGCAGGGCGCGCCCCTCGGCGGTGGCGACGTGGAAGGAGCGTCCGCCCCGGCGCACGGTGGTGACGAGCCCCGCCTCCCGCAGCACGTTCAGGTGCTGGCTGACGGCGGGGTGGGTCACGCCGAGGAGCCGGGCCGCCTCCAGGGTGGAGCAGCCGGTGCGGGTGGCGCGCAGGACGCCGGCGCGGGTGTGGCCGAGGAGCGGTCCGAGGGGCCCGGATCCGGGCGCGGGGCGGGCGCCCCGGGCGGAGACGCACCAGTCGGGGGTGCGGTGGATGGGGTAGACGAGCACGGGGGGCAGCTCGCCGTCGGCCAGGGTGGCGGGGGTGGGCCAGCAGAAGAACGACGGCTGGAGGACGAGGCCCCGGCCGCGCAGCCGCAGGTCCTGGTCGACGGGGTAGGCCACTTCGAGGACGGGCGCCCGCCAGCGGAACTGCGGTCCGAGTCCGGCGAGCAGCCCTTCGGTGCCGCCTTCGAGGAGGCTGCGCAGCCGCAGGGCGCGGTCGGCGTCGATGTCGGCGTGCACCCGGCGCCAGTGCGGTGCGAGCGCTTCCCTCTGGTACGTACGCAGGGCTCCGCCCAGCTCGCGCAGGGCGTCCGCGTCGCCCCCGGCCAGCTCCCCGAGCCAGCCCGGCAGCCGTGCGGGGGTGGCGAGCCGGGCCAGTTCGGCCCGGAGCCGTGGGCGCGGGGTGCTCAGCAGGACGTCGACGGACGCCTGGAGCGATTCGCGGTCGCCGGTCGTGGGTGTGAGGAAGTCGGGTGAGTAGCCGCGCGGCGGCAGCAGCCGGGAGAGCAGGCGCGGGCTGCCGGAGAGCCGGGGCCGCACCCAGCGCCGCCAGGCGCCGAACTCCCGCTCGCCGTCGCGCCGCTGGAGGGTCTGCACACTGTTGCTGATCTCCCAGAGGAAGTCGGGGCCGGGCGCCACCCGGACCCGTGCGAGCTCGTCGGAGGTGAAATGCACCCGCAGCATCGCCGCCCCCCTGAGGACGTGACCGTGTCGTCGGCGGAAGCCGTGCTCACCTCACCGCCCGGCGTACGTCCCGCCCGCCCCGTCCGGGACGTACGCCTCGGGATCTCAGGGCTGGGGAGCCCGGTCGCGGTCCCTGCCGGTGTCCTGCGCGGGCCGGTCGGCCGGTTCGTGGAGCTGTACGTGGACGGGGGGCCAGTTGCCCCAGCCGGGGGCCGGTTCGGCGGCGACGGCGCGCCACCACGGCTCGACGGGCGGCGGATCGGCGGGCTCGAACGGCTGGCCGGGGCGCGGGGCGGCCATGGTGACGCCCACCGACCGGGTGGCGCGCATCGTCCACTCCGCGGGCTCGGCCCAGGGGTGCAGCGCCAGGTTGAACGTCCCCCAGTGGATCGGCAGCATGACGCCCGCGCCGGGGTCGTCGCCCTGGAGATCGAGGTGGGCGCGCACGCCCTCGTCGGGGCTCATGTGGATGTCGGGCCAGGCGCCCGGCTCCGGCATGCTGTCCGTCCGGTCCTTGGGCCAGTACTGGCTGTAGGCGCCGATCTGGATCATGGTCGCGTCGAACGGGCCGTGCTCGGCGCCGATGGTGCGGAAGCCGGGGAAGTATCCGGTGTCGCCGCTGTGGTAAATCCGGTGCACGGGCCCGGCGACGGCCCAGGAGGCCCAGAGGGTGTGCTGCTGGTTGCGCAGGCCGCGTCCGCAGAAGTGGCGGGCGGGGGTGGCGGTGAGGCTGATGCCGCCGACCGTCGTGGTCTCGTTCCAGTCGAGCTCACGGAGCCGGTCGGGCGCGACGCCCCAGCGCTCCAGGTGGGCGCCGACGCCGAGCGGGACCGCGAAGACCGTGTCCGTACGGGCCAGGGCGCGGATCGTCGGGAGGTCGAGGTGGTCGTAGTGGTCGTGCGAGATGACCACCACGTCGACCGGTCCCAGGGCGCCGAGCGGCACGGGGGCCGGGTGCAGGCGCCGGGGGCCGGCGAAGGCGAAGGGGGAGCAGCGGTCGCCCCAGACCGGGTCGAACAGCACGCGCCGCCCGTCGATCTCGGCGAGGACGCTGGAATGCCCCATCCAGGTGATCCGGAGCCCGGAGGCGGGCGGCCGGGCGAGGTCGGCGACGGTCGTGGCGTGCACGGGCACCGGGGCGGCGGGGGCCCGGAGCACCCGCTCCTCCTTGCGGAAGTAGACCCGGGCGAACTCCAGGGTGGAGCCGGAGGGTCTGATCCGCGCGCCCACCGGGTTCTGGAAGACACCGTCGGCGAAGTGGGGCGAACGGCGGATGCGCTCCATGCGTGCGCCGTCCGGGTCGGCCCCGAAGGCAGCGGGGCGCAGCGCACGCAGCCGGGTGCGGAGCGGAAGCCTGTGGTCAGCGCCGGTCACGGGGTCTCCTGAGGAGTCGGGGTCGTCCCATTATGGACAAGGGGTACGACAGTGCGAGAGGGGAACGTCCGGGGGAGGGCGTTCCCGCCCCGACCGCCTTACCCACGTTGCTGTCCGTACACATGCTCGACATGGAGCCGTAGGACGATGCGCCGGTCCCGGACCATGGCGGCCCGGTAGTCGTCCCAGTCGGGGTGCTCACTCTGCACGTCGCGGTAGAGCCGGATCAGCTCCTCGACGGTGTCGTCCGCGGGATCGGCGGCGGTCGCGGACAGCTCGGCGGTGCCCTCCGCGACCGTCCAGGCCCAGCGGTCGTCGCTGGTCACGTGGTAGCTCGCGCGCGGGTCGCGGCGCAGGTTGCGCGTCTTGGCGCGGCCCTCGGTGACCGAGACCCGGACGATGCGCTCTTCGGGGTAGTAGAAGTGGTTCACGTTGGACAGCTGGGGCCTGCCGTCCTGCTTCAGGGTGACCAGGACGCCACCGTCGTTCTCGCCCAGGAGCCGGAGCAGCGCTTCCTGCCGTGCGTCGAATGCGGTCATGCCGTTGCAACGAACAGCCCCGGCGGAGGATTCCGCATTCCGGACGTGATCCGGTCCGCTCCCCTGCCCGCGTCCGCGCACCGGCGCGTTCCGGCCACCGGGCCGCGCGACGCCGGACGCCGCGTTGACAGGGGCTCCCCGTCTCCCGATACTGACCGACGGTTCAGTAACTGGTCCAGCCGCCGCAGGGCTCCGGCCCACCGCGCCCAGGACCGCCCGCCGACAGTGACCGAGGAGCACTTCCGATGACGACGCCTCCGGTGTCCCCGCCCGCCCCGCTCATCTCGCTGACCTGGACCGACCACGCCACCGGCTGCCGGGGCCACCTCGTGGTGGACCGGCTGGTGCGCGGGGTGTCCAGCGGCGGGCTGCGGATGCGCCCGGGCTGCACCCTGGAGGAGGTGGCGGGGCTCGCCCGGGGCATGACGATGAAGGAGGCCCTGCACTTCGACGCGGACCGGCCCGGGGCCCGCTACATCCCGCTGGGCGGCGCCAAGGGCGGCATCGACTGCGACCCGCGCGACCCGGCGGCCTACGGCGTCCTGGTCCGCTATCTGCGGGCGATGCGTCCGTACATCGAGAGCGTCTGGACGACCGGTGAGGACCTGGGCCTCTCGCAGGACCTGGTGGACCGCGCGGCGGCGGAGGCGGGTCTCGTCTCCACCGTGCAGGCCGTCTACCCGCTGCTCGACGACGAGGCCGGGGCCCGGCGCCGACTGGCCGACGCCTTCGCCCTGGAGGTGGACGGCATCGGCCTGGACGAGCTGGTCGGCGGCTGCGGGGTCGCCGAGGCGGTGCTCGCCGCGCTGGACCGGGACGGGGTCGCGTACGAGGGTGCGCGGGTGGCGCTCCAGGGGCTCGGGACCATGGGCGGGGCGACCGCCCGCTTCCTGTCCCGGGCCGGACTCCGGGTGGTCGCCGTCGCCGACATCAAGGGCACCCTCGCGAACCCGGCCGGGCTCGACGTCGAGGCGCTGCTCGCCGCGCGGGACGCGCACGGCACGGTGGACCGGGGTGCGCTGCGCGCCGGTGACCGGGAGCTGCCGGCCGACGCCTGGCTGGTGCAGGACGCCGAGGTGCTCGTCCCGGCCGCCGTGTCCTACGCCGTGGACGCGGTGAACCAGGCCGGGATCAGGGCCCGCTGGGTGGTGGAGGCCGCAAACATGCCCGTGCTACCGGAGGCCGAGGCGCTGCTCGCGGCACGCGGGATCACCGTGCTGCCCGATGTGGTGGTCAACTCCGGGACCAACGCCTGGTGGTGGTGGACCCTGTTCGGCGACATCCGGGCCGACGCGGACGAGGCGTTCGCGCACACCCGGCGCGCGATGCGCGAGCTGGTCGGCCTGGTGCTGGCCCGCGCGGCGGCGGACGGGTGCACGCCGCGGGCGGCGGCGCACGCGGTGGCCGCCGACCGGCTGCCGGTGATGGCGGAGCGCTTCGGCTGGTACCGCTGACCTGGACCGCCTGCCCGCCGCCGGTCCGCCCGCCCTGCTCCGGGCGGGCATTGGTTAGGGTGACCGGGTGGCAAGAGTGCGGTTGGGAGTGGCGGAGCGGCGCGAGGAGTTGCTGCGTGCCGCCGTCGAACAGATCGAGGTGCGCGGTGTCGCGGCCGTGCGGATCGGCGATGTCGCGGCCGTACTCGGCGTGAGCAACGCCCTCGTGCTGTATCACTTCTCCACCAAGGAGAAGCTGGTCGCGGCCGCCTTCGCGCACGCCGCCGAGAGCGATCTCGCCCATCTGCGCAAGCTGTTGAGCCGCCGCACGACCGCCGTACGCAGGCTGCGCGCGGCCGTCCGCTGGTACGCGCCGACGGGCCAGGCCAAGGGCTGGCGGCTGTGGATCGAGGGCTGGGCGGCCTCCCTCCGCGACCCGGCGCTGCGCAATGTGGCCGGCGATCTCGACCAGCAGTGGAAGGCCGAGCTGGCCGAGGTCATCGAGGAAGGCGCGGCGGCGGGCGAGTTCCACTGCGACGACCCGATGTCCGTGGCCTGGCGGCTGACCGCCCTGCTGGACGGGCTGGCCGTGCAGATGACCTCGTACAACGGTCCGCTGTCCCGGGCGACCATGCTGGAGTGGACCGAGCAGGCGCTCGCCCGTGAACTGGGCATCGATCACGAGGCCCTGACGGCCTGACGGCCCTCCCCTCCCTCCTTCCCCCTCGGGCGCCTCCCCCGGTCAGGTCTGCTGAAGCGGCTCGTAGACCTCGCTGTCGAGGCCGAACGTCCAGGCGACGCCCTCCTTGGCGGTCCTGGTCCTGGGCGGAACCCGGAGCCAGTACGTGCGGTGGGTGCCGTCCGGCTCGGGCGTCGAGTTGACCACCTCGACCATGACGACGTCCTCGTCACCGGCGAGCGCGATCCGCCAGAGGATGCCCGTCTCGTCGCGGTGGACCGGTTCGGCGCCCGACTCGGTGAGGTAGCGGTCGTAGCCGTAGTACTCCAGCATCACGCGGCGCAGCTCCGCGTTCTCCTCGGAGCGGATGCGCTGCGGGGTCAGCGCGGCCAGCTCGTCCAGGAACTCCCGGGGCACGGGCATCCCACGCCAGGCGTACAGCGCGAAGCCGTCCGGGTAGGAGAGCGCCGGTCCGTCGCCCCGGTCGAGGCGGCCCGCCTCGTCGCGGTGCAGGGCCTCCGGATGCTCGCAGATCACCACGACCCGCTCGTAGGGCCACCACCAGCCCGCGTTCCGCGCCACCGCCGCCAGTCCGTCGAGCCGGTCGCCCCGGCCGTCGAAGGCGGCGAGCCACGCCGCGTCGTGCTGGCCGAGGACCGCGTCGAGCAGGACCAGGCGCACCCGGGACTCGGCCTCGGTGTCCTCACCGGCGAGGTCGGCGACCACCCCGGCCCGTATCCGCTCGGCGAGGCCCGCCGTGGTCTCCCAGAGCTGGGCGCCGGTGGCCGACCAGAGGGCGGACCAGCCGGCCGGGCCCAGCGCGTCGTACACCCGGCGCCGCTCCTCCGCCCAGGGGCGGGTGCGCACCTCGTCCCGGACCGAGCGCCCCTGGCCGGTCAGCTTCCCGACGGCCTCCACGGCTTCCCTGGGCGAGCCGGCCCAGACGAACTCCTCCGGCTCGGCCAGACCCGCGCTGCGGTAGGCGAGCCGCACCCCGTCCTCGGCGGCCGCCCGGTCCGCCGCGCCCGTCGCCGCCGCCACGGCCCGCCAAGAGTCCACGTACTGCATCGGTTTCCCCGTCCCCTGCTTCCGCTGTTCCGCTCTGATTCCCTGATCCCGCACCCTGCGGTCCCGCTGTCCCGCGCGCCCGGCCGTCGCTCAGTCGGCGACGATGCGGACCGCCCCCGGCGCGTACTCCCGCTGGCGCACCACGCGGAACCAGCCCTGGGGCAGCGGGATCGTCGCGTGCTCCTCGTGCACCACGCGGCCGCCCTCGGGGAGGTGGAGCAGCATCGGGCCGAACACCCCGCCCTCCCGGATCAGCCGGCCGGGCCCCGGCACGGCGTGCGCGTGTCCGGTGACCTCGCCGAGCGCGAGGACCAGGCGGCCCCGTGCGTCGCGCAGTTCGCCCGCCGCCTCCAGAAGGTGCGCGGGCACCGCCGACTCCTCCAGTGGCACGATCAGTACATCACCCTGCCGGTACACAGACCTCTCCCCTCCGTGGTGGCACCCGGTGTGCCGGCCACATCGAAAACGCTACGGCGGGGGTCTGACAATCGGCCGTCGAGCCGTCCCGGGCGGGGGCGGTCGCGGCATTGTCAGTGGGCCTTGATAGACCTTGCGGACATCAATCCGCCGCCGTCATCAGGAGCTCAGGGCATGTCCGTGGACCACCTTCACGAGTTGCTCGGCCTTCCGGCCGTCGATTTCCAGTCCGGCACGGACGGCGGCCCCCGGCCCGCCGCCGATGCCGCCGCCTGGCGGGTGTCGATCGACGCCTACGAGGACGAGGGCACCTGGGAGGAGGAGTTCAACGCCTTCCTGGACGAGGTCGATCCGGCGGGCGTCCGGGCCCTGATCATCGGGCAGTGGGGCGAGTCGTACGAGGAGAAGTCCTCGTATCCGATCGGTCTCGTCATCGCGGCCGCCGACCGGCTGACGTCCCTCGAAGCGGTGTTCGTCGGGGATCTGACGATGGAGGAGGCGGAGATCTCCTGGATCGAGCAGAGCGATGTCACCGCGCTGCTCGACGCCTTCCCCGCACTGGTGGAGCTGGGTGTGCGCGGCGGCTCCGAGCTGGTGTTCCCGCCCGCGAAGCACGCGCGGCTGCGGGCGCTGACCATCGAGACGGGCGGGTTGCCGCGCGAGGTGGTGCGCGGTGTCCTGGAGAGCGAACTGCCCGCGCTGGAGCGGCTGGACCTGTGGCTCGGCGTCTCGGCCTACGGCGGCGACGCGAACGTGCCGGACCTGGCGCCGCTGCTCGCCGGGACGCGCTTCCCCGCCCTGCACCACCTGGGCCTGCGCAACAGCGAGATCCAGAACGAGATCGCGACCGCGGTGGCCTCGGCCCCGCTGGTGGCCCGGCTGAAGACCCTGGACCTGTCCTGCGGCACGCTCGGCGACGAGGGGGCGGCCGCCCTCCTCGAAGGCCAGCCGCTGACCCATCTCGACGTGCTGGACCTGCACCACCACTTCCTCACCGAGCCGATGGAACAGCGCGTCACCGAGGCGCTGGCGCCGCACGGGGTGCGCGTGGACCTCTCGGAGCGCTGTGAGCCGTGGGACAACCGGGGCCCGGCGGGCCGCTACGTCACGGTTTCGGAGTGACGGCGCGATGACCGGAATCGATCACCCCTGCTCCTTCCACGACCTGCCCGTCTTCACCCTGCCGGAGCCGGGCGACGACAGCCCGTGGCCCGCGACGCTGCCTGCGGCGGACGCCATAGCCTGGCGGCTGGACTGCGGCTGGGAGGAGCAGGAGTTCGCCGCCGTCTGGCAGCACTTCCTGAAGAAGGTCGACCCGGTCGAGGTCCGTGCCCTGGTGATCGGCCCCTGGTGGAACGGCGACTACACCTCCCTGGCTCCCGTGGTCGAGCTGATCGCCTCGGACGCGGCCCGTTTCCCGGCGCTGCGCGCTCTCTTCCTCGCCGATGTCGTGGGCGAGGAGTGCGAGGTGTCGTGGCTCCAGATGTGCGACATCACGCCGGTGCTCCGGGCGTTCCCGCTTCTGGAGGAGCTGGTGGTACGGGGCGGCGGCAGCGGGCTGAACGAGGAGACGCTGGAGCTGCACCCCGTGCGGCACGAGGCGCTGAAGGCCCTGCGCTTCGAGTCCGGCGGGCTGCCCGGTCATGTCGTGCGCGCGGTCGGCGCCTGCGAACTGCCCGCGCTGGAGCGACTGGAGCTGTGGTTCGGCTCCCAGTGGTACGCGGGGGACGCGACGGTGGCGGACATGGCTCCGCTGCTGTCCGGGGGCGCCTTCCCCCGGCTGCGTCATCTCGGGCTGCAGAACAGCGAGATCCAGGACGAGATCGCCGTGGCGGTCGCCTCCGCCCCGGTCGTCGCGCAGCTGGAGTCCCTGGCGCTGTCGATGGGCACCCTCAGCGACGCGGGCGGCCGGGCCCTGCTCGAAGGTCAGCCGCTCACCCACCTGGATTACCTGGACCTGCACCACCACTACCTCGGCGACGAGGTGATGGAGCGCTTCAAGGAGCTGGGCGAGCGCGACGAGGTCCACGTCCACCTCGAAGAGGCGGACGACTGGGATCCGGACGACGAGGACGATTCCCGCTATGTCGCGGTCAGTGAGTAGCGGCCCGCCGCGCCTCGCGGTCGTCGGCAATCCGGGCAGCCGCCGCGTCGCCCTGTTCCAGGACGCGGTGGCCGCCGCCGGTCTGCCCGAGGCGCGTACGGTCCCCTGGCTGGACGTGCTGCGGGACGGGGCGCGCTTCCTGCCCGGGGAGACCGTGCGCATCGAGTCACCCGGCGAGGACGCGGAGGTGGACCGGCTGCTGCGCGGGGCCGACGAGCCGACCCGGGTGGAGGGTTCCGCCCTCTGGTACGCCCGGTTCACCGCCGCCGTACGCGAGGTGGCCCGGGCCGCCGCCGACGCGGGCGCCCACCTGCTCGACGGTCCGGCGGACATCGCCACGCTCTTCGACAAGCGGCTGTGCCACGGGGCCCTGGACGCGGCCGGGGTGCCCGTCCCCGCGTCCCCGACCTCGGGACCGGCCGGGGCGCCCGTGCACGGCTGGGACGAGGTGCGGGCCCTGATGGCCGCCCACCGCATGCCCCGGGTCTTCGTGAAGCCCGCGCACGGCTCGTCCGCCTCCGGGGTGCTGGCCGTGGAGACGGCGGGCGGCGGCCGCATCCGGGCGGCCACCTCCGTCGAGCGGGACCCGGCCGGCCGGCTCCACAACTCGCTGCGGGTCCGCCGGTGCACGACGGAGCGCGAGATCGCGGCGGTGGTCGACGCGCTGGCGCCCGACGGGCTGCACATCGAGCGCTGGCTGCCCAAGGCCACCCAGCGCGGCCGGGCCGCCGACCTGCGCGTCGTCGTGGTCGCCGGCCGGGCGACCCACGCCGTGGTGCGCACCAGCGCCTCGCCGATGACCAATCTGCACCTGGGCGGGGCGCGCGGCGACCTCGCCGGAGTGCGGGCGGCGATCGAGGCGGCGGGCGGCAGTTGGGGCGAGGCCCTGGCGGTCTGCGAGCGGGCCGCCGCCGCCTTCCCGGACACCCTGTGCGTCGGCGTCGACCTGCTGCCCCTGACCGGCTGGCGGCGCTTCGCCGTCGGCGAGGTCAACGCCTTCGGGGATCTGCTGCCCAGGCTCACCGGCCTGCCCGGCAGCGGCGCCGAGGGCCTGGACACCTACGCGGCGCAGATCGCCGCCGTACTGGAACGAGCAAGGAACGACCGTGTCAGCACCACCCCCTGAGCACCGCCCCGGCCCCTCCGACCCCGATATGAGCGAGGTCGTGGGCAGCCACGACCTGCTGTTCGTCACCCTGGACACCCTGCGGTACGACGTCGCGGCCGAGCTGGCCGCCGCCGGGCGCATCCCGAATCTGGCCCGCCATCTGCCGGGCGGTGTCTGGGAGAAGAGGCACGCCCCGGGCAGCTTCACGTATGCCTCGCACCAGGCGATGTTCGCGGGGTTCCTGCCCACCCCGGCCGCGCCCGGGCCGCATCCCCGGCTGTTCGCCGCCCGGTTCGCCGGGAGCGAGACCACGGCGGAGCGCACCTTCGTGTTCGACACCCCGGACCTGGTGTCGGGGCTCGCGAAGGAGGGATACCGCACGGTGTGCGTCGGCGGTGTGGGCTTCTTCAATCTGCGCGGCCCGCTGGGCTCGGTGCTCCCCGGGATGTTCCAGGAGGCGCACTGGGAGCCGGAGTTCGGGGTTGCCTCGCCCACCTCGTTCGAGGCGCAGGTGACCCGCGCCGAGGAGGTGGCCGCCGCCCTGCCGCCCGAGCAGCGGCTGTTCCTCTTCGTCAACGTCTCCGCGCTCCACCAGCCGAACTGGTTCCACCAGGACGGGGCGACCCGCGACGCCGGTGACAGCCGTGCGACGCACGCCGCGGCTCTGGAGTACGTGGACGCCCACATCGGCCGGCTCTTCGCCGCCGCGAGCAGCCGCCGCCGTGCCTTCGCGATCGTCTGCTCCGACCACGGCACGGCCTACGGCGACGACGGCTACACCGGCCACCGGCTCGGCCACGAGTCCGTCTGGACCGTCCCGTACGCCCAATTCTTCCTGGAACCGGGGGCCGTCCGATGACCGTGACGCACACCGTCCGCCCGTACGAGAGCTATGTGTACGCCTATCCGCACAAGACGGCGTACCGCCCGCTGGCCGGGCAGCCCGGCGGACGGCCCGGGCTGAGCGAGCTGTGGGCGGGGGAACGCAAGGACGCGCTCTCCCTCTATATGCACATCCCGTTCTGCGAGGTCCGCTGCGGCTTCTGCAACCTCTTCACCCGGATCGGCGCCCCCGACGAGCTGACCTCGCGGTATCTCGACGCGCTGGACCGGCAGGCGAGCGCCGTACGGGACGCGCTGGGCGACGCGGAGCCGGTACGGTTCGCCGCCGCGGCGTTCGGCGGGGGCACGCCCACCTTCCTGACGGCGGGCGAGCTGGAGCGGCTGTGCGACATCGCGGAGAAGCGGATGGGCGCCGATCTGCGGTCCGTCCCGCTGTCCGTCGAGACGTCCCCGTCCACCGCGACCGCCGACCGGCTGGCCGTGCTCGCCGAGCGGGGCGCGACCCGGATCAGCATCGGGGTGCAGTCCTTCGTGGAGG
Source organism: Streptomyces sp. CB01249 (assembly GCF_001905735.1). GTDB lineage: Bacteria > Actinomycetota > Actinomycetes > Streptomycetales > Streptomycetaceae > Streptomyces. Next base: position 1,101,669 of record NZ_LISW01000001.1, on the reverse strand, counting down.
CCGAGGCCCGCGCGGCGGTGCGCCCGCAGCACGCCGCCGACGTGGAGCAGGCCCTCGGAGCCATCCGGGACACTTCCATACCCGTGCTCAACATCGACCTGATCTACGGCATAGAGGGCCAGACCGAGCGGACCTGGCAGACCTCGCTGGACGCGGCGCTGCGCTGGCGGCCGGAGGAGCTGTATCTCTACCCGCTGTACGTGCGCCCGCTGACCGCGCTGGGCCGGCTGGCGAAGAGCGAGGCCGACGCGGCCTGGGACGAGCAGCGCCTGCGCCTCTACCGGGCCGGCCGCGACCACCTCCTGGCCCACGGCTACGAGCAGGTGTCGATGCGGATGTTCCGTCGCGCCGACGCCCCGCGCGCGGAGGGGCCCGACGACTACGCCTGCCAGACGGACGGCATGATCGGCCTGGGCTGCGGCGCCCGCTCCTACACCTCGCGGCTGCACTACTCCTTCGACTACGCGGTCCGGATGAGCGAGGTGCGGGGCATCATCGACGCCTACACGGCCACCGCGGACTTCTCCCGCGCCGAGGTCGGGCGCTACACCGACGGGGACGAGGCGTGCCGCCGCCATCTCCTCCAGTCGGTGCTCCAGGCGCAGGGCATGCCCGTGGACGAGTACCGCGAGCGGTTCGGCACCTCGCCGTACGAGGACTTCCCGGAGGAGCTGGCCCGGTTCGAGGCCCGGGGCTGGCTGGACGCGGAGGCGCGGGGGCTGCTGCGGCTGTCGCCCGAGGGGCTGGCGTACTCCGACGCGCTGGGCCCGGAGCTCTTCTCCCCCGCCGTGCGGGCCGCGATGGCCGCGTACGAGCTGAAGTGAGGGACCCGTGGACCTGACGATTCTCTACCGGGGCCCGCTCGCCTCCTGCGACTACGACTGCCCGTACTGCCCGTTCGCCAAGCGGCGCGACAGCCGGGAGCAGCTGCTGGCGGACCGGGCGGCGCTCGAACGGTTCACCGCGTGGGTGGCGGCGCAGACCGGTGACCGGATCTCGGTGCTGTTCACGCCGTGGGGCGAGGGGCTGGTGCGGTCCTGGTACCGCAGGGCGATCGTGGAGCTGGCGGGCCTCCCGCACGTGGGCCGGGTCGCGATCCAGACGAACCTGAGCGGGCGGACGCGGTGGCTGGCCGAGGCTCCGGAGGCGGCCCGCGAACGGATCGCGCTGTGGTGCACGTACCACCCGGGGCAGACGCCGTACGAGCGTTTCCTCGGCCGGTGCGCGGAGCTGAGGGACCTCGGGGTCCGGCACAGCGTGGGTGTCGTGGGGTTCGACGCCCATCTCGGCGAGGCGCGGCGGCTGCGCGCGGCGCTCCCGGAGGAGGTCTACCTCTGGGTCAACGCGGCCGAGGGGCACACCTACACGGACGAGGAGGCGGAGCGGTGGACGGCGATCGACCCGCTGTTCCCGTACAGCCGCCATCCGCACCGCTCGGCGGGGCTGCCCTGCCGGACCGGTGAGTCGGTGATCTCGGTGGACGGGGAGGGCACGGTGCGCCGCTGCCACTTCGTCCGGGCGGAGCTGGGCAATCTGTACAACGGGAGCTACCGGCGGGCGCTGGGGCCGCGGGCCTGCCCGCTCGCCGTCTGCGACTGCCACATCGGCTATGTGCACCTGGAGACGCTGCCGCTGTACGACGTCTTCGCGGGCGGGGTCCTGGAGCGCGTCCCGGCGGCGCTGCCGCTGTCCCCGGTCGCCGCGACGCGGTCGCGGGGCGACTGAGGACAGCGGAGGAGGCCGGTCAGAGCGGCAGCAGGTCGGGCCGCTTCGGCTCGACGTGGTCCCCGGAGGACTCGCCGCGCAGCCGCCGCCCGATCCACGGGACGAGGTATTCGCGCGCCCAGTGGATGTCGTCGCGGCGGATCTCCAGCGTGCCGCGCGGGGGCTGCGGCGGCCACGGCTGGTCCGGGTCGGCCGGCACGTCGAGGCCGAGGACCTGGGCGGCGCGGAGCGCGACCCGGGTGTGTCCCTCGGGCGACAGGTGGAGCCGGTCGCCGTCCCAGGCGCGCCGGTCCTGCACGGAGCGCAGCGACCACAGGTCGAGGACCGGGCAGTCGTAGCGGTCGGCGATGGCCCGGACATGGGCGGTGTAGGTGGCGATCTTGCCGCGCAGATGGCGCAGCACGGGGACGCCACGGGTGTCGAAGCCGGTGGTGATCATGACGGTGCCGACCGACCGCGTGAGGTCGGCGACCGCCCGCTCGAAGCGTTCGGCCACGTCGTCCGGGTCGGTGCCCGGCCGGATGATGTCGTTGCCGCCGGCGCAGAAGCTCACCAGATCGGGGGCGAGTTCCTTGGCGCGGGGCACCTGCTCCTCGACTATCTGGTCGAGGAGGCGTCCTCGTACGGCGAGATTGGCGTACCGGAAGTCCCCGGTCGCCGGGCCGGGCTCAGGGAGCCGGTCCGCGAGGAGTACCGCGAGCCGGTCGGCCCAGCCGACGAACGTTCCGTCCGGGCCGGGGTCGCCGACTCCCTCGGTGAAGCTGTCGCCAATCGCCGCGTACGACCCGATGGCGCCCTGTCGGTCGATGGCGCCCTGTTGAAGGTTGTTCGAATCGTCTGCCACAACCGCATATCCTGCACCCCGGAATGTGACCTACGCGACCGTAATAAGGGGTTGACGGGTGGTGAGATAAACCACCCGGTCAGTTTTCGGTAAAGGGGGAATAAGCAGAGGGACGACGCACCGCCGTGCGCCGTCCCTCTGTGTCGTTCAGTGACCCGGATCACCGGGCCGGTACTGCCTGGATCAGACGTTGATCCCGTGCGACGCCAGGTAGGCGATCGGGTCGATGTCCGAGCCGTACTCCGGGCCGGTGCGGACCTCGAAGTGGAGGTGCGGGCCGGTGGCGTTGCCGGTGGAGCCGGAGAGGCCGACCTGCTGGCCCGCGGTCACGGTCTGGCCCGCCGAGACGGAGAGCGAGGACATGTGGCCGTACTGGGAGTAGTGGCCGTCGGCATGCTTGATGACGACCTGGTTGCCGTAGGCGCCACCCCAGCCGGCGGTGACGACGGTGCCGGAGGTGATGGCCTTCACGCTGGTGCCGGTGGAGACGGGGAAGTCGATGCCGGTGTGGCTGCCGCTGGACCAGTTGGCGCCGGAGGCGCGGTACGCGGTGGTGTGGTTGCCCGGGACCGGGTGGACGTAGCCGGAGGCGTTGTCCTGGGAGGCGGGGGCCTCGGTCTTGGTCTCGGTCTGCGCCTCGGTCTTGGTCTCGACCTTGGGCGCGGCCTTCGTCTCGGCCTTGGGCGCGGCGGCCTTGGGCGCGGCCTTGGCGGGGGCCTCGGACGTGGTGGCGGCGGGGGCCGCCTTGGCGCCGAGGGTCAGCTTCATGCCCGGGAAGATCAGGCTCGGGTTCTCGCCGACGACCTCGCGGTTGTCCTGGTACAGCTTGTGCCAGCCGCCCTTGAGGTGGTGCTGGGCCGCGATCTTCGACAGGTAGTCGCCGGAGACGACGGAGTACGTGGTGGTGCCGGCGCTCTTCGCGGGCTTGGCCGGGGCGGTGTGCGCGGCGACCGACTTCGACGTGGCCGGGGCGGACTGCTCCGCGGCGTGGGCACCGGTGGCGCCGAGCAGCGGAAGCGCGATGACGGCTCCGCCGGCGCTCGCGGCGACGACGCCACGGGCGATGGTGCTGGACTTGGGACGGCGGTGCTTACCCGAATTGGGCATGAAGAATTTCCTCTCCGGCGCCTGCGAGGTGAGCTGTCGGGTTCGGGCTGGAGATGCCCGGCCGCGCCTGGCGCGACTTCACCCCTAGCCGTCCGGTCGTCCCGGTCGGCGGCTTACCTGGTTCCCCCGCTCCTGCCACACGGTGAGTGGGTGCGAATTCCGGACGGCGGCAGGATTGGGCGTTCCATCCGGATGGCATGGAACGTAAGCGAGCCGGGACGACGGAAACAAGCCACGGGTTCGGCACCGGATTCCGCACCGGAATTGCGGTGCGGAATTCCGGTCACACTCCGTGGATTACGGATCTTGGCTTTCCGCGCGACGCGGGGAGTACCCAGCCGGGGCGTCACCACACACCGTCACGGATATGATCCCGCTCACGAGCGGGTGATCATCTCCCGTACAAACAGGGCAAGTTATATACATTCCGGCAATACGGACATGTCATGGCCATCGTCTGCCCGGCAGCGGAGCCGACGGCCGAGATGATTGCCCCAGGAACCGATGTCGTATCGTCGCGGTCGTGGACCCGTCGGCGACACGCGCCGGGGCAGAGCCTCCAGGAGTGACCGTGACGCAGCAGCTGCCGCAGACCCCGCCGACGGAGCCCGTTCTCACCGGCGTCCGCAACTTCCGCGACGTAGGCGGTCTGCCCACCACCGACGGGCGCCGGGTGCGCCACGGCAGGCTCTTCCGCAGCGGTCACCTGGCCCACGCCACCGCCGAGGACGCGGCCTTCCTCGGCGGGCTCGGCCTGCACACCGTCTTCGACTTCCGCAACGCGGCGGACCACAAGCTGGACGGCCTGGACATCGAGCTGCCCGGCGTACGGAACGTGAGCATCCCGCTCAGCGACCCGGCGGACGGCGCCGAGTTCTGGCGGATGGTGCGCGACGGGAACATCACGGAGCTGCGCTCGATCCTGGCCGACGGCAAGGGGACCCGCCGCATGGTCGCCTCGTACCGCTCGATCATCCTGGAGCGCACCGCCGAGCACAGCCGGGTGCTGCACGCCCTGGCCGAGGACAGCGTCCCCGCCCTGATGCACTGCGCGGCCGGCAAGGACCGGGCCGGGCTCTCGATCGCGGTGACGCTGCTGGCGGTGGGCGTCGGGCGGGAGACCATCGAGGCCGACTACCTCAAGTCGAACGACGCGCACCGCCGCTACCGCATCCGGCGCAGCGACACCTCGGCGACCGGGATGTCCCCCGAGGTGCTGGAGCTGCTCAACCCGCTCTTCGGCGCCCAGCCCGACTACCTCGCCGCGGCCTTCTCCGCCATCGACGAGACCTGGGGCGGCACCGACCGCTATCTCGCCGAAGGGCTGAAGCTCGCGCCCGCCACCCGTGAGCAGCTGCGCGAACGGCTCCTCGACGAGAGCTGAGGCGGCCCGGCCTACTGGTTGTGCATGCCGACCGCGAAGAGCAGATACAGGAACGCGGCGATGACGTGCCCGGCCACGAGGTAGGCGAAGAGCCGGATGACGAGCCCGCGGGGCATCTTCTTCTCCTGGCTGTCGGCGCCGGGGCGCGGAGCCGGAGTGAGCGGGTCGTAGTGCTCGGAATCGGACATGACAAGCCTCTCAGAGACGGTGGACCCGGCCGCCGAGGCACAGGTCGGCGGCGGGGCTCTGCAGCAGGGTGTGGACGAAGAGCAGCTCGGCGCCCTCGGGTTCGGGGGCCGCGATCCGGTGCGGGGTGAGCGAGTCGAAGTGCGCGCCGTCGCCGGGCGCGAGGTCGTGCACCGTCTCGCCGAGCGTCACCCGGAGGCGGCCGGTCAGGACGTACAGCCACTCCTCGCCGGGGTGGACGCGGACCAGGTCGCCCTGGGCGCCGTAAGGGACGCGGACGCGCAGCGCCTGCATGGCCCGGCCGGAGCCGCCGGCCTGCTGGTACAGCCAGCCGTCGGCGGCCGCGCCCTCGAACGGGCGGCCGCGGACGATGGCGTCCCGTTCCGGGGGCGTCTCGCCGAGGAGCTCGGAGACCGTCGTACCGTAGATCCTGGCCAGCTGGAGCAGCATCGGCAGAGAGGGCTGGCGCCGGCCCGTTTCGAGCCGGGAGAGGTGGGCGGGCGAGAGCCCGGCCCGCTGGGCCGCGGTCTCCAGGGTGAGACCACGGCCTCGGCGCAGATCGCGCAGGCGTGGCGCGACACCGGGCAGCTCATCGGCCGCCAGGTCGTCCGGAGGATTCATGCCTCCATTGGGCCAAAGACTTTCCCCTGAGGCAAATTTCTTGCCTCAGGGGCAAAAACGTCTCAGCGGTTGGCGACGGCCTGCTTCACCAGGGTCCGCCCGAAGTCCCACATCAGTCCCCCGCCGCTGTGCGCGTCGTCCATGACGGCGGTGAACGCCTCCACGAAGCGGTCGACGTCCGCGTCATCGATGACCAGCGGCGGGATCAGCTTGATCACTTCGAGGTGGTCGCCGGAGACCTGGGTCAGGATGCGGTGCTTCTGGAGCAGCGGCACGACGACCATCTGCGCGAAGAGCCCCTTGCGGGCCGCCTGGAGCATGGTCCACCGGCTGCGCAGCTTCAGCGAGGTCGGGCGGCCGAACTCGATGCCGATCATCAGCCCGCGCCCCCGCACCTCGTGCAGCAGCTCGTAGCGCCCGACGAGCGCGGACAGCCGCTCGCGGAGCAGGTCGCCGGTGCGGCGCGCGTGCGCGACGGTCTCCTCGTCCTCCATCACCGACAGCACCGCGAGCCCCGCCGCCATGGCCTGGGCGTTGGAGCCGAAGCTCGCGGAGTGGACGAGGACCCGGTCCATCGAGGAGTAGACGCGCTTGAAGATCCAGTCCTTGCCGAGTGTCGCCCCGACCGGGACATAGCCGCCGGAGAGCGCCTTGGCGACGCAGACGAGGTCCGGTTCCACGCCTTCCTCGTGCTGGTACGCGTAGAAGTCGCCGGTCCTGCCGAGGCCGGTCTGCACCTCGTCGGCGATGAGGAGGGCCTTGTGCTTGCGCAGCAGCTCCTGGGCCTCGCGCAGATAGCCGGGCGGCGCGGCGAGCACCCCCTTGCCCTGGATCGGCTCCACCACCAGGGCGGCGACATCGCCGCGCTTCAGCTCCCTGCTCAGCGCGGCGAGGTCGCCGAGCGGGATCGCGGTGTCGGGCAGCAGCGGGGCGAAGCCGTCCCGGAAGCCGCCCTCGCCGTTGACCGAGAGCGAGCCGGTGGTCAGCCCGTGGAAGGCGTGGTCGCAGTACAGGACGCGCGGCCGGCCGGTGGCGTACCGGGCGAACTTGAGGGCCGTCTCGACGGCCTCGGTGCCGCTGTTGCCGAAGAACACCCGGTCCAGGTGCGGGCTGTGGCTGAGCAGCTTCTCGGCGAGCAGCCCGGGCAGCGGCTGGCAGTCGAACCGGGTCAGGTCGGCGAGCGAGGCGTCGAGGACGTCGTGCAGCGCCTTGCGTACGACGGGGTGGTGCCGGCCGAGCCCCATGACGCCGAATCCGGCGAGCATGTCGAGGTAGTCGTTGCCGTCCGCGTCCCAGAAGTGCGCGCCCTCGGCGCGTTCGTAGACCTTGTCGAAGCCGATGGTGTGCAGCATGCGCGGGAGCTGGTGGTTGAGGTGCTTGCTGTGCAGCTCGTAGCGTTCGGCGCCGCGCTCGGCGAGAAGCCGCGCCAGATCGAAGCCCTTGGGCTCGTCGTCCTTCATGCCCCGCTCTCCTTGTGCCCGTTGCCCGGAGCGTCCTGCCCCGTGCCGTCGGCCGCCTTCCGGGCGGCCGTGACGGCGCTGATCCGGCCGGCGATCTCGACCGGTGTGAGTCCGATGTCGGCCAGCACCTCGGACCGCTTGCCGTGCGCGAGGAACTGCTCGGGGATGCCGAAGGTGCGCAGCGGTACGTCGACACCCGCGTCCCGGAGCGCCTGCCCGACCGCCGAACCGACGCCCCCGGCCCGGCTGTTGTCCTCGACCACCGCGACGAGCCGGTGCGCGGCGGCGAGCGGTGGCAGCGCCGCGTCGACCGGCTTCACCCAGCGGGGGTCCACCACGGTGCAGCAGATACCGGCGCCCGACAGCAGTTCGGCGGTGCGCAGGCAGACGGAGGCCATCACGCCGACGGCGACGAGGAGCACATCGGCGTCCTCGTCGCGGCGCAGCACGTCCATCCCGCCGATCCGGCCGACCGCCTCGATGTCCTCCCCGACCGACTCCTTCGGGAACCGCACCAGGGTCGGCGCGTCGTCCACGGCGACCGCCTCGCGCAGTTCCTCGCGCAGCCGTTCCGCGTCGCGCGGGGCCGCGATCCGCAGCCCGGGCACGACCTGGAGCACGGACAGGTCCCACATGCCGTTGTGCGAGGCGCCGTCGGGCCCGGTGACCCCGGCCCGGTCCAGGACGAAGGTGACCCCGCACCGGTGCAGGGCGACGTCCATCAGGAGCTGGTCGAACGCCCGGTTGAGGAAGGTGGCGTAGACGGCGACGACCGGGTGCAGCCCGCCCGTGGCGAGCCCAGCCGCGCTGACCGCCGCGTGCTGCTCCGCGATGCCCACGTCCCAGACGCGGTCCGGGAACGCCTCGGCGAATTTCGTCAGCCCGACCGGGTCCCGCATCGCGGCGGTGAGCGCGACGACGTCCGGGCGCTCCGCCCCGATCGCCGCGATCTCGTCCGCGAACACGGAGGTCCAGGAGGGGCCGGCGGCGGGCGCGAGCGGGACACAGGTCAGGGGGTCCATCGCGCCGACGGCGTGGAAGCGGTCGGCCTCGTCCTGGAGGGCGGGGGCGTAACCGCGGCCCTTCTCCGTGATGCAGTGGACGAGAACCGGGCCCCGGAAGCCCTTGGCACGGTGCAGGGCGGCCTCGACGGCGGCGGTGTCGTGTCCGTCGACCGGGCCGATGTACTTCAGCCCCAGGTCCTCGAACATGCCCTGCGGGGCGACGAAGTCCTTGAAGCCCTTCTTGGCCCCGTGCAGGGCCCCGTGCAGCGGCTGCCCGATGACGGGGGTGCGTTCCAGGAGGCCCTTGCCCCAGGACAGGAAGCGTTCGTAGCCGTCGGTGGTGCGCAGGGTGGCGAGGTGACGGGCGAGGCCGCCGATCGTGGGCGCGTACGAGCGCTCGTTGTCGTTGACGACGACGATCAGCGGGCGGTCCTTGGCGGCGGCGATGTTGTTCAGCGCCTCCCAGGCCATGCCGCCGGTGAGGGCCCCGTCCCCGATGACGGCGACGACGTGGCTGCCGCGTCCGCGTACCTCGCCGGCCTTGGCGAGGCCGTCGGCCCAGCCGAGGACGGTGGAGGCGTGCGAGTTCTCGATGACGTCGTGCTCGGACTCCTCGCGGGACGGGTAGCCGGAGAGCCCTCCCTTGCCGCGCAGCTTGGAGAAGTCCTGGCGCCCGGTGAGCAGTTTGTGCACGTAGCTCTGGTGGCCGGTGTCCCACAGGATGCGGTCGACGGGCGAGTCGAAAACCCGGTGCAGGGCGATGGTCAGCTCCACCACCCCGAGGTTGGGGCCCAGATGGCCCCCGGTCCTGGCCACGGCCTGCACCAGGAACGTGCGGATGTCGTCGGCGAGTTCGCCGAGTTGTGACGCGTTCAGTGCCTTCAGATCGTGCGGCCCCCGGATGCTCTGCAGCAGCGTCATGCCCGGGCCCCCTCTCTGTGGTCCTGTTCCTGCTCAAGGTGATGGCCGGGCTCCGCGCGGGAGCCCGGCCGGGTGTCGAGGCTCAGCCGTTGCCGCCGACGGTTTCGCGCATGGCACGCAGGGACTCCTTCAGGGAGCCCATGGTGGCGAGGACGGCGGTGGGTTCGTAGCCGCAGTGCGCCATGCAGTTGGCGCAGCGCGGGTCCTTGCCCCGGCCGTACTTGTCCCAGTCGGTGTCCTCGATGAGCTGACGGTACGTCGGAACGTAGCCGTCACTCATCAGGTAGCAGGGCCGCTGCCAGCCGAACAGGGAGTAGTTGGGGATGGCCCAGGCGGTGCACGGGAAGTCGGCCTTGCCCTCCAGGAAGTCCAGGAAGAGCGGCGAGTGGTTCAGCCGCCACCGGCTCCGGTTGCCGCCGGCGAAGGACTTCTTGAACAGCTCGCGGGTCTGCTCGACGCCCAGGAAGTGCTCCTGGTCGGGAGCCTTCTCGTACGCGTAGGCGGGCGAGATCATCATCTCGTCGACCTTGAGGTCGTCGTTGAGGTAGTTGAGCACCTCGATGATGGTCTGCGGGGTGTCGGTGTTGAAGAAGGTGGAGTTGGTGGTGACCCGGAAGCCGCGCCGCTTGGCCTCCTTGATCGCCGCCACCGCCTCGTCGAACACCCCTTCCTTGGCGACCGATTCGTCGTGCCGCTCGCGCAGCCCGTCGATGTGCACGGCGAACGCGAAGTAGGGCGAGGGCGTGAACTTCTCGATCTTCTTGCGCAGCAGCATCGCGTTGGTGCAGAGGAAGACGTACTTCCTCTTCGCCACCAGCTGGCGCACGATCTCATCGATCTGAGGGTGCATCAGTGGTTCGCCGCCGGCGATGGAGACCATCGGGGCGCCCGATTCGAGTACGGCGCCCACGGCCTGGGCCACGGGCATGCGCTGCTTGAGGACTCCGGCCGGGTGCTGGATCTTCCCGCAGCCCTCGCAGGCGAGGTTGCAGGCGTACAACGGCTCCAGCTCGACGATCAGCGGGAACTTCTCCCGCTTGCGGAGCTTTTGTTCAATGAGGTACGTCGCAACCTTGATGGACTGACGAAGCGGCATGGCCATCTAGCTCACCTCCTGGGGAGCAGCAAAGATCGGTGCCATTCATAGAAAGCCGGCAGGACGGCACGAAGAACGCGGAAAGCCGATATTCCACCGCGGAACGTGCCGATGCGGACGAGCTCATGCTCCGGAGCGTCCACGACCACCCGTACGGCGGCAACCGGGCGTGGCCCGGACCGCAGGGCGGTGCGCAGGGTGGCGGCGGACTCCATGTCCACCGCGATCGCCCCGGTGGCCCGCAGCTCGGCCCGCTCATGTCCCCGGACGACATGGTCGGACCCGGTGAGCGGGCCGGTGTGTACGGTGCGCCCCGGTACGGCCCTGGCCAGCGCTTCGGCCAGCAGCTCCGCACCGGTGCACGGGACGGGGTCCCCGGCGGCCCGGGTCTCCTCGGCCACCACCAGGTCGCCCGGGTGCATCCCGGGCGCGAGGCCGGCGCAGAACCCCGAGGCGATGACCGCGGTGTCCGGCGCCCCGCCGTCCCGTCCGAGCGCGCGCGCCACGGCGGTCTCGGCCGCCCTGGGGCCCATGCCGGTACGGAGCACGGTGACCCGGTCCGGGGCGTCCACCGCCCTCCCCCTGCCGGTGCGCAGGGCGAACTGTTCGATGCCGAGCGCGCAGGCGATCAGCAGCGGGGCGGCCGGCCCGGCCTCTGCCATCAGGCCCCCTCACGCGTCGGCGTGCGGCCCGCGAACGGGTCGCCGTGGACGTACCGCCCGAGGGCGGTGAGCGGGAAGACCTGCCGGTAGAGGTGGTAGTTGATGGAGAAGTCCCAGGGGAACCCGGTGCCGGTGAAGTAGGGCTCGTCCCAGGAGCCGTCGGCCTGCTGGGTCTCGGTCAGCCAGGCGATGCCCCGGGTCACGGCGACGGTGTCCCGCCGCCCCGCGGCGAGCAGTGCGAGGAGGGCCCAGGCGGTCTGGGAGGCGGTGGACGCCCCCTGGCCGATCCACTTCTCCTCGCTGTAGGAGCGCAGGTCCTCGCCCCAGCCGCCGTCGTCGTTCTGGACGGACTCCAGCCACTCGACCGCGCGCCGGATCGCCGGGTGCGACGGGGGCAGCCCGGCGGCGGTCAGCGCGGGGACCACCGACCCCGTTCCGTAGACGTAGTTGACGCCCCAGCGCCCGAACCAGCCGCCGGCAGGGTCCTGTTCGGCCAGCAGCCACTCGATGCCGCGCCGGGTGACGGGGTCGGCGGCGCGGCCCTCGACGGCCAGCATCTCCACCACGTGCCCGGTGACGTCGGCGGACGGCGGGTCGATGACCTCGCCGAAGTCGCAGAAGGGCAGCCGGTTGGGGAAGGGGCTGGTGTTGTCCGCGTCGAACGCGCCCCAGGCCCCGTTGCGGGACCGCATGCCGACGTTCCAGCGCACACCGCGCTCGATCGCGGCGTCCACCCGGGCCTGGTCGGGGTGGCGGACCCGGCGCAGGGCGAGGACCACCTCAGCGGTGTCGTCGATGTCGGGGTAGTTGTCGTTGTGGAACTCGAACGCCCAGCCGCCGGGCTCCAGTCCGGGCCTGCGCACCGCCCAGTCGCCCGGCCGGACGATCTCCTCGGCGAGCATCCAGTCCGCCGCCCTCACGAGCGCCGGGTGGTCGGGGGCGACCCCGGCGTCGGCGAGCGCGATGGTGGCCAGGCAGGTGTCCCAGACCGGGGACTGGCACGCCTCGATCATGCGGGTGCCGTCCTCGCGCCACACGGCGAAGCGGTCGAGCGATTCGAGGCCCGCCCGCATCACCGGGTGTTCGAGGTCGTAGCCGAGGAGGTGCAGGGCGATGACCGAGTAGACGGCGGGCGGCTGGATGCCGCCCCAGCAGCCGTCGTTCTCCTGGCGTTCGATGATCCAGCGGGCCGCGGAGTTCATCGCGACCCGGCGCAGCCGGCGCGGCGCGAACCGGTGGTAGACGTGCAGCGCCTTGTCGAGCCGCTGGAAGAGCCCGTCCCAACTCCGCGCGGGCGCGGGGCGCTTGGGCGGATTCGGGTTCGCGGGGTCGGTGTGCAGCTCGTCCAGGGCGAAGGGGGCGGGCCGAACCGGCCGCTTCGCCGACACGATGGTGAGCGGCACGATGGTCTGGCGGGCCCAGCAGCCGAAGTCGTAGATGTTGAGCGGGACCCACTTCGGGAAGAACATCAGCTCCGGGGGGAGCTCCGGCAGGTCGTCCCACTTCCACCAGCCGAAGAGGGCCAGCCAGATGCGGGTGAAAACCCGGCTCGCGGCGATGCCGCCCTGCTCCCGGACCCAGCCCGCGGCGCGGACCATGTGCGGGTCCTCCGGCCGGTCGCCCGCCAGCCTCAGCGCGACGTACGCCTCGATGGTGGTGGAGAGGTCCGCGGGGCCGCCGTGGAAGGTCGCCCACGTCCCGTCGCCGAGCTGTTCGCCGCGGATGAATCCCGCGGCCGCCCGGACCGTGGCGGGGTCCTGGATGCCGAGGAACTGACGGAGCAGAAGGTCCTCGGCGTCCATCGTGACGTTGGTGGCGAGGTCCCCCTTCCACCAGCCCTGCTCGTCCTGCCTGCCGAGGAGGTGCTCCACCGAGCGCTCCGCGGCCCGCCGCGCGGCGGCGAGTACACCGTCCGCGGCGATGGTTGATTCGGTTGTCGTTCTCCTGGCCGAGGCTGCGCGGGGGTCAACGGCCCCGGTGCTTCCGTCGGTCGTCGCTGTCATGGCTTCCCCTTCGTGCAGGTGGTCCTCTGCTGTGCTGGGGTCTCCGTCGGCCGGCACCCGTGGGGGCGCCGGCCGGCGACTGCGAGTCATATGGACCAGATAGTGATCATCTCTTTCGTACGACGACGAAGTCCGCGAGCGCGGTGAGCTGCGCCCGCACGGGTTCCGGCATGTCGACACCGTGCAGCACCTCTATGGCGACCGCATGCTGACGACGCGCCTCCTGGGCGGTCCACTCGCGGCCGCCCGCCTCCTCGATGAGCGCCGCACGGGCGGCGAACTCCTCCTCGGAGAAGCTGTCGAAGTCGCTGCTCTTGGCGTCGGCGGCGAGCAGCTCGCCCAGGCGCTCGGAGGCCGGTCCGCCCGCGGCGAGCGCGGCGACGACCGGCAGGGACTTCTTGCGCTGGCGCAGATCGCTCCAGGTCTGCTTGCCGGTGGACTCGGGGTCGCCCCAGATGCCGAGCAGGTCGTCGACCGCCTGGAAGGCGAGCCCGAGGTGGTGGCCGTACGCCTCCAGGACGTCGGCCGTGCGGTCGTCGGCTCCGCCGAGCACCGCGCCGATGGAGCAGGCGCAGGCGAGGAGGGCGCCGGTCTTGTTGCCCTCCATCTCCAGGCACTCCTCGACCGTGACGCGCTCGCGGTGCTCGTAGGAGATGTCCTGGGCCTGCCCGTCGATGAGCTTGCGGGTCGCCGTGGTCAGCCGTCGGGCCGCCCGGCCCGCCTCGGCCGTGCCGAGCTCCAGCAGGACCTCGTTGGCCAGGGCGAACAGGGCGTCGCCGACCAGGATGGCCTGGGCGGGGCCGTGCACCTTCCACACGGTGTCGCGGTGGCGCCGCTGCTCGTCGCCGTCCATCAGGTCGTCGTGCAGCAGCGAGAAGTTGTGCACGAGTTCGACGGCGACGGCGCCGGGGATGCCGGCCTCGGCCGCGGCGCCGGCCGCCTCGGCCGACAGCAGGGCCAGGGCCGGGCGGACGGCCTTGCCGCCGTCCCCGTCGGCGGGCCTGCCCTGGGCGTCGATCCAGCCGAAGTGATAGGCGGCCACGGTGTCCATGGGCGGTGCGAGCCGGTCGACGGCGGCCCGGAGCACCGGCGTGGAAAGGGCCCGTCCGCGCTCCAGAAGCGCGGTGACGTCCGTGGTGTCCGCCACGGTGTCGGAAGCCGGATTCGCCGGGGTCACTGACTCTCCTCTTGTTCCGGTGGTACTGCTCATGCCGCCTCCTGCAGCGGATGTTCATGGGGGCGGCCGAGCGCCAGGAGCGCGGCGTCCGCGGCACCCGCGCCACTGCGGACCGCGCCCTCCATCGTGGCGGGCCAGCCGGTGGCGGTCCAGGCACCTGCCAGGAAGAGTCCCGGGGCGCGGGTGAGCGTCCCGGGGCGCAGCCGGCCGACGCCGGGTGCGGGTGCGAAGGTCGCGGTGCGCTCGCGGGTGACGAAGAAGTCCCGGATGCCGGCGCCTCGGGCGGCGGGCAGCAGCTGTTCCAGCTCCGGCAGGTAGCGGGCGCGCAGTTCGGCGACGGGCAGTTCGATCTCCTCGTCGGCCGCGGACTGGGAGACCGCGAGGTACTGCCCGGGTCCGGTGAGGCCGGAGGCCTCGGTGCGGTCGAAGACCCACTGGACCGGGGAGCCGAGCGCGGCGAAGAAGGGCCGCTTGAGCACCTTGCGGTCGTAGACGACGTGGACGTTGAGGATCGGGGACGTCCCGATCTCCAGGAGCTTGTCCGGTGCGTCGAGCGCGCCCTCGGGCAGCAGGTCGTGGGTCTCGCGCTGCGGCACGGCCAGGACGACGGTCTCCGCCTCGATCCGTTCGGCGCCGGTGTCCACGACCCAGTGCCCGTCCTCGGTGCGGGCGAGGCCGTGGGCCTTGGTGCGCAGTTCGGTGCGGACCCCGGCGGAGTCGAGGGCCTTGCGGCTCATCGTGTCGTGGATGTCCCCGAGGGGTACGGCGGCCCAGCCGATGTCGGCGGCGCCCGCGTCGGAGAGCAGCCCGGTCTTGAAGACCTTCGCGGCGAGCCCGAGCGAGGCGTTGGGGGCGGTGGCGTTGAGGGTGGCGACGCCGACGAGGTCCCACAGCGCCTCGATGGTGCGCGGCGACTGGCCGTGCCGGGCGAGCCAGCTGCCGAAGTCCTCGGCGTCGAGGGCCGGGTCGTCCGGGTCGAGCTTGCCGAGGGCGAGCGCGGCGCGGGCGACACCGGCGCGTTCGGCGAGCGAGAGGTGCGGGTATCCGGCGAGCCCGGCGGCGAGGTGCAGCGGGACCGGGAGCGCGTTGCGGCGCAGCCGTCCGAGGCGGGGGCCCGCGGGCCGCCCGACGTCCAGGACGGGCACGTCCAAACGGTTTTGCAGGGGTGCCAGGCGGGTGCCGTCGACCCGGTCGAGGAACCAGCGGTAGGCGGTGCAGCAGCGCAGGTAGACGTGCTGGCCGTTGTCGACCGTCAGCTCGCCCCGGCGGAACGAGAAGGCGAGTCCGCCGAGCCGGGGCCGCCCTTCGAGCAGGGTCACGTCAAGCCCGGCGTCGGCCAGGCGGAGCGCCGCCGTGACACCGGCGAGCCCGCCGCCGATCACGACCGCGCGGGACGGACGCGTCGCGTCGTCGTTCATGCGTCCCCCTCTCGGCTGCTTGCCCATCGGCCGTGCTCGGATCGGTCCTGCCCAGACAGGGACGCGGCGGCCCGGGCGGGGGTTGCCCGCCGTCCGCCGCGTTCGTCCTTGATGCACATGGTGCGCGAGATGTACCTGAGGCGCATTCAGACACGCCCTCGGGCCGTGCGCCGTGAGATGTGCCGGGCGTCGAGACCGGACAGGCCGCGCACCGCGACGTACGCCTTCTCGTGGCCCGGGAGCGAGACCCGGCCGCGCAGCACCGCCTCGGGGTCGCGCTCGATGCGGTCGAGGAGCCTGCGGTAGATGCCGGCCATGGCCGCCACGCAGGCGCCGCTGCGCCGGTCGAGCATCGGCAGCAGCCGGTAGCCCTCGGCGAACAGGGCGCGGGCGCGCCGGACCTCGAAGTGGACGAGGCCCGCGAAGTCGGAGCCGGGCGGCGGGGTGGCCCGCTGGAAGCCCGCGGAGCAGCCGAACTTGGCGAGGTCGTCGGCGGGGAGGTAGGTGCGGCCGTTGCCCGCGTCCTCGCGGACGTCGCGCAGGATGTTCGTCAGCTGGAGGGCGAGGCCGAGGGTGTCGGCGTACTCGGGGGCGCGCTCGGCGCCGGGGGCGCCGGGCTCCGTGCCGAACACGCCGAGGCTCAGGCGCCCGATGGCGCCCGCGACGCACCGGCAGTAGACCTTGAGGTCGTCCCAGGTCTCGTAGACGGCACCGTCCACGTCCATCAGGACGCCGTCGATGAGCTCGTCGAGCCCGTCGAGCGGCAGCGGGAACCTGCGTGCGGCGTCGGCGAGCGCGACGGCGACCGGGTCGGTGTCGTCCTCCTCGACCTTGCCGGCGCGGACGCGGTCGAGCAGGGTGCGGGTGCTCTCCAGGCGGACGCGCTTGGTCTCCGGCTCCAGTTCGCCGTCGCCGATGTCGTCCACCCGGCGGGAGAGGGCGTACAGGGCCGACATGGCCTGCCGCTTCTCGGCCGGCAGCAGCCTGATGCCGTACGCGAAGTTGCGCGCCTGCTGTCCGGTGACGGCCTCGCAGTAACTGTAAGCGGCCTGTACCGGTGCCGACATGTACGTCGTCTGTCCCTCCACGGTCCGGCTCATCCCTCTCTACGCGCTTTTCGCAAAACAACTCCCACTTCGCGCAGCAGGCTGGGCTTGGTGGGTCCGGGCGGTCCGGGCAGTACGTCGAATCCGGCGGCCGCGATCGCGGTGAGGGCGGCGCGTCCTCCTCCCACGAATCCGGCGAGAAGCAGCCTGAGCCTGCCGTGGACGCTACCCACCAGGGGGGTGCCTTCATTCAGCAGATCCCGGGCGCGTTCCGCTTCGTACGCGATCAGGGAGCGGACCGAGGCGTTGGCGGTGGGTGCCGCGAGGTCGGTCTCGCCGACGTGGAAGCGGGCCATGTCCTCGGCCGGAAGATAGATGCGGTCGCGGCCGAGGTCCTCGGCGACGTCCTGGAGGTGCTCCACGATCTGCAGTGCGGTGCACACGGCGTCGGAGCGGCGCAGCCGTTCGGGGCTCGCGGTCCCGGTGAGCTGGAGGACGAGGCGGCCGACGGGGTTGGCGGAGAGCTCGCAGTAGGCGAGCAGTTCCTCGTACGTGCCGTAGCGGCGGACCTTCTGGTCCTGCCGGTTGGCCTCGATGAGGCCGATGAACGGCTCAGGGGTGAGCGCGCGGCGCCGGGCGGTGGGGCGCAGCGCCCGCATCAACGGGTGGTGCGGGGTCTCACCGGTGGTCGCGAAGACGCGGTGCAGGTCGCTCTCGAGCGCGTCGAGCATCGCGAGCCGGTCGTCGCTCTGCGCCGGTTCGAGCCCGAGGTGCACGGCGTCGGCGCCACCGGGGGCGAGGTCGCCGTCGCCGATGTCGTCCACGAGCCGGGCGAAGCCGTAGACGGCCATGAGGTCGTCGCGCCAGGCGCGCGGCAGGAAGAAGGGTGCGACCGGAAAGTTCTCGTGGGCTGCCTTGCCGAGGGTTCCGGATGCGGCGGTATCGAGCCGCGCCTGCCGGGTACGGGTCACTGCGGACCGCCCTGCGCGGGGACGGCGTGAGCACCTCGGAGCGGGAGATCTTCCGTCATAGCCGTCACAACTCCCGTTCTACACTGCTGACCCAAAATACCCCATTCCGGACACGCCGCCCGCCCTTCCGAGTGCCGAGGACGGCTCCCGGCCGTCCTCCCAGGCGGTATCGCCCCACTTGCGGCGAATCAGCACCGGTACAGCTTACGTTGTACAACGCTCATCCAAACGCCGGGGTACGGGCCGCGCGGCACCGGCCCCGGGGCCCGCGTCAACTTTCCCCCCGCGGGAGCGCGTTCACGTCATCCGGCGGGAGGAGATCGCGACGGCCGCCGTACGACGAGGCGCGGATGTCCGGACTCCGGTCCACACTCCGGACGCGGAACGGCCCCCGCCGGAAGGGTCTCCGGTGGGGGCCGAGTGCCGTGCGACGCGGGGCGTCCTACTTGCCGGTCTCCCGTTCGTAGGCCCGCAGGACCTCTTCGGTCGGGCCGTCCATCAGGAGCTCGCCCTTCTCCAGCCACAGGACCCGGTTGCAGGTGTCCCGGATCGACTTGTTGCTGTGGCTGACCAGGAAGACCGTGCCGGCCTCCTTGCGCAGCTCCCTGATCCGCGCCTCGGAGCGGATCTGGAACTTGCGGTCACCGGTCGCCAGCGCCTCGTCGATCATGAGGACGTCGTGGTTCTTGGCGGCCGCGATGGAGAAGCGGAGGCGGGCGGCCATGCCGGAGGAGTAGGTGCGCATCGGCAGGGTGATGAAGTCGCCCTTGTCGTTGATGCCGGAGAACTCCACGATGTCCTCGTAGCGCTCGCGGATCTCCTCGCGGCTCATGCCCATCGCGAGGCCGCCGAGCACCACGTTGCGCTCGCCGGTCAGATCGCTCATCAGCGCGGCGTTGACGCCGAGCAGCGAGGGCTGGCCGTCCGTGTAGACGCTGCCGCTCTCCGTCGGCAGCAGGCCCGCGATGGCGCGGAGCAGCGTCGACTTGCCGGAGCCGTTCGTCCCGATGAGCCCGATCGCCTCGCCCCGGTAGGCGGTGAAGGTGACCCCGCGCACGGCGTGCACCTTGCGCACCCCGCGCTCCTGGCCCTTCTCGCGGCGCATGATCCGGCTCAGTGCGGCGGTCGCGCTGCCCTTGCCACCGCCGCCGCCGTTGACCCGGTACACGATGTGCACGTCGTCGGCGATCACGGTGGGGACGCGCCCCGCGGTGTTGTCGTCAGCCACGGCCGTACCGTTCCTCTGCCTTCCAGAAGTACACGAAGCCCACGATGCCCACCACGATCGACCAGGCGAGGGCGACCACCCAGACGTGTTCCGGCAGGTTCTCGGAGCCGTATCCGTCGATCAGGGCGAACCTGACCAGGTCCATGTAGATGGCCGCCGGGTTGTACTGGAGCACGTCGGTGATCCAGGCCGGCTTGTCCGCGAGCATCACCGGGATGGAGAACATGACCCCGGAGGCGTACATCCAGGTCCGCATGACGAACGGCATCAGCTGTGCCAGGTCGGGGGTCTTGGCGCCCATCCTGGCCATGGCGAGCGCCAGTCCGGTGTTGAAGAAGAACTGCATCACCAGGGCGGGGATCACCAGCAGCCAGGAGAGCCTCGGGTAGCTGCCGAATCCGACCGTGACCGCGATCAGCACGATCATCGAGTACAGCAGCTGCTGGAGCTGCTGGAGCGAGAAGGAGATGGGCAGCGAGGCGCGCGGGAAGTGCAGGGCCCTGACCAGGCCGAGGTTCCCCGAGATCGCGCGTACACCCGCCATCACGGAGCTCTGCGTGAAGGTGAAGACGAACACCCCGGTCACCAGGAACGGGATGAAGACCTCCTGCGGGATCCCCTTCTTCGTGCCGAGGATCAGCCCGAAGATGAGGAAGTAGACCGCCGCGTTCAGGAGCGGGGTCGCCACCTGCCACAGCTGGCCCAGCTTCGCCTGGCTGTACTGGGCGGTCAGCTTGGCCCGGGAGAACGCCAGGATGAAATGGCGTCGCCCCTGGAGCTGGCGCACGTACTCGAGGAGTCCGGGCCGGGCACCGCTGACCGCAAGGCCGTACTTCGCGGCCAGCTCGGCCGCGCTCAGGCCGTCGTCGGCTGAGGGCGGGCTGCTCACCGCAACCGCGCCGCCATGGGTTGTGTCACTCACCAGAAGAAACTCTCGTATTCGAAATGCGCAGCCAGTCGCGGGCGCGGCTCAGGGCGGACAGGTCCCGACAAGAAAAATACGCCTCATGCTCCCAGAGGGGAGCCTCTCAGATGACCGGAGGGCGGCCCAGCCTGGTCAGTCGCCACACCGTACGCCACTTCATCGGGCGGCGCGGTCCGCAGGGCGTCCGCCAGCCTTCCCGGAATCCGCCGAACCACGCCTTCAGCGCCTCGCCGGACGGCCTGCGCAGCAGGGTCAGCAGCATCCACACCCCGAGGTACACCGGGACGAGGGGCGCGGGCAGGTTGCGCCGGGCCAGCCAGACCCGGTTGCGGGCCACCATGCGGTGGTAGACGGCATGGCGGGACGGGGCCGTGGTGGGGTGGTGCAGCACCATGTCCGCGCGGTAGTCGATCAGCCAGCCGGCGTCGAGCGCCCGCCAGGCGAGGTCCGTCTCCTCGTGCGCGTAGAAGAAGTCGCCCGGCAGCGGGCCGACCTCGGCCAGCACCCGGGTGCGCACCGCGTTGGCGCCGCCCAGGAACGTCGTCACGCGGGACGAGCGCAGCGGGTCGGCGGCGCGCAGCCGGGGCACGTGCCGGCGCTGGGTGACCCCGGTCTCGGGGTCCGCGATGCGGAAGCTGATGATGCCGAGCCGGGCGTCCTCGGCGAACGCCTTCCGGCACAGCTCCGCGGTGTCGGTGAGGGGCAGCAGCCCGTCGTCGTCCAGGAAGAGCAGGGCGTCCACATCGGCGCCGGAGGGCCCGAACGCCTCGATGCCGACGTTCCGGCCGCCGGGGATGCCGAGGTTCTCGGGCAGCTCGACGGTGCGGACGCCCGGGGGGACGTCGGGGACGGGCGAGCCGTTGCCGACGACGACCACCTCGATCCGGTCGCCCTCCTGGGCGGCGACCGAATCGAGCAGGGCGCGCAGCTCGGCCGGGCGGTTGCCCATGGTGATGATGACCGCGCCGAGTTTCATGGGTGTGCTCACTTCAGCCTGCTCGATGCCAGGACCGACACAAGGTGCAGCAGGGTCTGGAGCAGGGCGATGCCCGCCAGGACCGCGACCGCGAGGCGGCTGAAGAAGAAGTCGTCCCGCACCTCGTCGAGGATCGCCGCGACGAGGATGACCAGGGACGCCTCGACGCACAGGATGAGCCGGTGGAACTTCAGCGCACCGGCGGCCCGGCGGGCGAACGCCATGCCGGAGGAGCGCGGCTCGGAGGCGGACTCCTTGACCGGCGGCAGTCCGCCCTGGTGGCGGGCGACGCCGACCAGGTCCGTCTCGGCCTTGATCAGGATCGCGCCGAGCGCGGCGAGCGTGCCGAGGAAGGCCCACAGCCAGTCGATCCGGCCGGTGCCCCACAGGTCGGCGGCGCGCAGGCCGAAGCCGACGAGGACAGCCGCGTCGCAGAGGTAGGCGCCGACCCGGTCGAGGTAGACACCGCCGAGCGAGAACTGCTTCTTCCAGCGCGCGATCTCGCCGTCCACGCAGTCGAGCAGCAGGTACAGCTGGACCATGACGACGCCGAGCACCGCGCCCCAGATGCCCGGGACGAGCAGTGCGGGGGCGGCGAGCACTCCGGCCAGCGTCATCAGGTAGGTCAGCTGGTTGGGCGTGACCTTGGTGTTCACCAGGTACCGGTCGATGCGCAGGGAGACCTCGCGCATGTATATCCGGCCCGCCCAGTGCTCACCGCTGCGCCGGTCCTTGACGCCCGGCGGGTGAACGACCGGGCGGAGTTCAGCTACTGATGGTCTTGGCATAGTCGGCGTACGCGTCCCTGATCTGGTCGGTGGAGAGGCTGAGGTGTTCCAGGACCGTGAAGCGTCCCGGGCGGGTCTGGGGCGCGTACTCGACGGCCTGGACGAATTCGTCGGCGGTGAAGCCGATCTCCTCGGGCGTGACCGGCAGACCGTGCCTGCGCAGTACGTCGGCGAAGAGGCCGGACTCGTCCACGGCCCCGCGCAGGTGCATGGCGAAGGCGGCGCCGAGGCCGACCTGCTCGCCGTGGCTGGCGGCCCGCTTCGGGAAGAGCAGGTCGAACGCGTGGCTGATCTCGTGGCAGGCGCCGGACGAGGGCCGGGTGTCGCCGCTGATCGAGATGGCGATGCCGGAGAGCACCAGCGACTCGGCGAGGACGGTGAGGAACTCGTCGTCGGCGACGGTTCCGGGGTGGCGCAGGACGGCTTCGCCCGCGGTACGGGCCATGGCGGCGGCGAGTCCGTCGATCTGCTCGCCGTTGACCTGGTGCGAGAGCTCCCAGTCGGCGATGGCGGAGATGTTGGAGATCGCGTCGCCGATGCCGGACCGCACGAAGCGGTCGGGGGCGGCGCGGATCACCGACAGGTCGATCACCATGGCGATGGGCATGGGGACGCCGTAGGAGCCCCGGCCGTTGTCGTTGTCCAGGGTGGCGACGGGCGAGCAGAGGCCGTCGTGGGCGAGGTTCGTGGCGACCGAGACCAGCGGCAGGCCGACCCGGGCCGCGGCGTACTTCGCGACGTCGATGATCTTGCCGCCGCCGAGGCCGACCACGGCGTCGTAGCGCTTGCCCTTGATGTCGTCGGCCAGCTGCACCGCGGCGTCGATGTTGCCGCCGGCGACGCAGTACCAGTCGGCGCCCGGCAGAGCCGGGGCCAGCTTCTCGCGCAGGGCGAGGCCGGAGCCGCCGCTGATCGCGATGGCGAGCTTGCCGGAGGCGGAGATCCGCTGGTCGGCGAGGAGACCGGCCAGGTCGTGCATGGCACCCCGGCTGATGTCCACGAAGACCGGGGACGGGATGAGTCGGGTCAGTACCGGCACGCGATCTCCCGGCCCTTCGCGAGGTCGTCGTGGTTGTCGATCTCGACCCAGCTCACGTCACCGATGGGGGCGACGTCCACGGTGAAGCCGCGGTTGACGAGCTCCTGGTAGCCGTCCTCGTAGTAGAGGTCCGGGTCGCGCTCGAAGGTGGCCTTCAGCGCGTCGGCCAGCTCCTCGGCGGCCTCGGCCTCGATGAGGGTGAGGCCGATGTACTCGCCGGTCGCCTCGGCCGGGTCCATCAGCTTGGTGATGCGGCGGACGCCCTTGCCGTCCTCGACGACGACCTTCATCTCCTCGTCGGCGAGGTTCTTCACCGTGTCGAGGGCGAGGATGATCTTCTGGCCGTCGCCGCGGGCGGCCAGCAGGGTCTTCTCGACGGAGACCGGGTGCACGGTGTCGCCGTTGGCGAGGAGCACCCCGCGCTTCAGCTGCTCACGGGCGCACCACAGGGAGTAGGCGTTGTTCCACTCCTCGGCCTTGTCGTTGTCCACGAGGGTGAGCTTCAGGCCGTACGTGGCCTCCAGCTCCTCCTTGCGGGCGTAGACGGCCTCCTTGCGGTAGCCGACGACGATCGCGACCTCGGTGAGCCCGATCTCGGCGAAGTTGGCCAGCGTGAGGTCGAGGATCGTCTTGTCGCCGTCCACCGGCACGAGCGCCTTGGGCAGCGTGTCGGTGTAGGGGCGCAGGCGCCGTCCCGCGCCGGCTGCCAGTACGAGGCCGATCATGCGGTTTCTCCTTCGTCGTGAACGGCGGGCGCCCCGGAGGACACCCAGAAGCGGATGGACTCCACCAGCACGATCACTGCCACGGCCACGGCGAGCACGGTGAGCGCCGTGGTGAAACCGGAGGCTCCGGTGAGTGCGGCGGCGAGCACGGCCACGACCAGGGTCCGGCCCTCGTGTCCGCCGATCGTGCGCACCAGCCACTGGGGCGGGGCACCGGTGCCGCCTCGGATGCGGTACACCGTGTCGTAGTGATGGTAGGCGACGGCCGAGACCAGGCCGAAGGCCGCGGGGAGCGCCCCGTCGATGTCGCTGCGGGCGGCCAGGATCAGGACCGTGCAGTACTCGGCGGCCCGGAAGACCGGGGGCACGAGCCAGTCGAGTGCGCCCTTGAGGGGGCGGGCCACGGCTATGCCGGAGCAGACCTCGTAGAAGACGGCGGCGATGATCATCTGGCGGCTGCCGAAGGGCTGCTGGAGCGCGGCGGCGATCAGCGCGCCGGTGCCGACGAGGGCGACCGCGGGGGCGGTCCAGGCGCCGCCGATCTTCGGGCCCCGGGCGGCGATCAGCTGGGCGATGGGGCCGGAGTCCGCGAGGTCGGCGAGGGCCTGGGCGGCGCGGTCGGTGCGCCGGGCCTTGCGGGTCAGGGAGCGCAGGAGGCGGCCCGCGGTGGTGTAGCAGGCGGCGAAGGCGCAGCCGATGAGCAGGGCGTAGAAGACGATGCGCGGGGTGGTGACCGCGGTGAGGACGGCGATCATCGCCCAGCGCTCGCCGATCGGGAGCACGATCATGCGGCGCAGCCAGACCGTCCAGCCGACGCTGTCGAGCTTGTCGGAGAGCGCGGCCGTGGGGCTGCTGTTCGCCACCGCGTCGTGGTTGGCCTCGTTGAACGAGAAGTCGATGATGTGGCGGCAGGACTGGAGGACCATCGCGCCGAGCGCCAGTGCCCAGACGTCGTCGCCGTTGCGGGCGGCGCCGAGGGCGAGGCCCGCGTAGTAGGCGTACTCCTTGGCGCGGTCGAAGGTGGCGTCCAGCCAGGCGCCCATCGTGGAGTACTGCAGGGAGTAGCGGGCGAGCTGCCCGTCGGTGCAGTCCAGGACGAAGGAGAACAGGAGCAGGACGCCCGCCGCGACGTAGCCGCCCCGGGTGCCGGTGGCCGCGCAGCCGGCCGCTATCAGCGCGGTGAGCAGGGACGCGGTGGTGACCTGGTTCGGGGTGAACCCCCGGCGCGCGCACCAGCGGGCGATGTAGCGCGAGTACGGGCTGATGAAGTGGGTGGTGAAGAAGCCGTCGCGGGCCTTCACCGCGCTGCGCAGCCGGACCGCCTCGTCGTCCACGGCCTCGACGTCCGTACGGGCGGCGGCGCGGGCGGTCTCGTCGGCGGGCACGGTGGCGACGAGCGAGCCCAGCTCGGGGCGCTGCACCTCGGTGCCCCCGGCCTCCATGGCCGCGGCGAGCCTGCCGGGCACCGTGCGGTCGGTGACCGTGGCGGTGCCGCCCGCGGGCACTCCGGCGCCGACCGCGTCGGTGGTGGCGCGCAGGGCGCCGACCAGGGCGGGGCGCGCCTCGGCCTGTGCGGTGAGGGCGCCGGGCACGGCCGCCGCGGCGAAGCGGGGGTCGGTCAGGGCGAGCCGCAGGGCGTGGCGGTGGCCGACGAAGCGGGGGTCGACCAGGGCGACGCGGTGGGCCGCCGGGACGGCGGCCAGCAGGGTGGCCGCTTCGGTGACGTCGGCGGCTGCCCGGACGTCGAAGCCCAGCGACCGCAGATCGTCCTCCAGTGACGATCCGGGCAGCGGAGCACCTGTGAGAATGGCGGTCGACAGACGAACTCACTCCTTGGGTGCTGACACGGATCGGCACGCGACAGTGCGGCCAGAAGCGGCCGGCGGCATGTCGGCAGAGGCTATCGGATGAACGGAAGCGCGAGTTCACTGCCCGTTCGCGCCCCGTTCCCGGTGGGGCCGGACCACGCGCTCCGTTCGCGATCATCATTGTCGATGGCCGCACCGCCTGACAAAGCCGGGTGGCCCTCCGCCGTACAAGCGCTCTGACCTGCACACGTTTCCGCAGGTCAGGGACGTTGATAACGGTGTTCAGTGCCGTGTTGCCCGATACCCCCCACCCGTAGTTGACTGGCAGAGCCCGGGCCGGAAGCCCGGGTCCGCGAGACGACCGGGAGGCGTCCCCATGGGGGCAGGGCACGATCACGGACATGCGCACGGGCCGGCGCTCACCGGCACGGCGGCCGCCGCGCACAAGGGGCGGCTGCGCATCGCGCTCTGCATCACCCTGGCCGTCACGGTCGTGGAGGTCGTCGGCGGTGTGCTGTCCGGCTCCCTGGCGCTGATCGCGGACGCGGCCCATATGGCCACCGACTCCCTGGGGCTCGGGCTCGCCCTGCTGGCGATCCATTTCGCCAACCGGCCGGCCGGCCCGAACCGCACCTTCGGTTACGCCCGGGCGGAGATCCTGGCGGCCCTGGCCAACTGCTGCCTGCTGCTCGGGGTGGGCGGCTATCTGCTCTTCGAGGCCGTGCAGCGGTTCATCGATCCGGCGGAGACCCGGGGCGGGCTCACGATCGCCTTCGCCCTGGTGGGTCTCGTCGCGAACGCGGTGTCGCTGTCGCTGCTGATGCGCGGGCAGCAGGACAGCCTCAATGTGCGCGGCGCCTATCTGGAGGTGCTGGCGGACACGCTGGGCTCGGTGACCGTGCTGGTCTCGGCGGGCATCGTCATGGCGACCGGCTGGCAGGCGGCGGACCCGATCGCCTCGCTGATCATCGGGCTGATGATCGTCCCGCGTACGGTGCGACTGTTGCGCGAGACGCTGAACGTGCTCCTGGAGGCGGCGCCCCCCGGTGTCGACATGGCCGAGGTGCGCGACCACATCACGGCGCTGCCCGGGGTGCTGGACGTCCACGATCTGCACGCCTGGACGATCACCTCGGGGATGCCGGTGCTCTCCGCCCATGTGGTGGTGCAGCAGGATCTACTGGACTCGATCGGCCACGAGAAGCTGCTGCATGAGTTGCAGGGCTGCCTCGGCGACCACTTCGACGTGGAGCACTGCACCTTCCAGCTGGAGCCGAGCGGGCACGCGGAGCACGAGGCGAAGCTCTGCCACTGAGCCCCGGACGCGTACAGCCCGAGGTGTAGGGTTTCCCGGACGTGTACGAACCGGCCCGCCGGCCGGTGCCCGCCCACCCGAGGGTCCCCACGTTGACCGACATGACCTGGCCCGCCCGCCCCGAGATGCGGGACGACATCGCCGCCGTTCACGCCGTGAACGCCGCCGCGTTCCCGACGGAGGCGGAAGCCGCGCTCGTGGACACGCTGCGCAAGGATTCGCTGGCCTGGCTGCCCGGCCTCTCGTACGTCGCCGAGGCGCCCGACGGCTCGATCGCCGCGTACGCCCTGCTGAGCCGTTGCTGGGTCGACGGCGTGCCCGCCCTGGCCCTGGCTCCGGTCGCCACCGCGCCGGAGCACCAGCGCCGGGGCGCCGGCACGGCCGTGGTGCGAGCGGTGCTGGAGGCGGCGCGGTGGTACTCCGAGCGGCTGGTCCTGGTCCTCGGGCACCCGGAGTACTACCCGCGGTTCGGTTTCGTACCGGCCTCGCGGTACGGAATCCGGCCGTCCTTCGAGGTTCCGGACGAGGCCATGATGGCGCTGGTGCTCGATGATTCCGCGCCGGTCCCGAGGGGCACGATTGAGTATCCGCCCGCCTTCGGGGTCTGAGAAACCGGCCGGGGCGGGGCGGACATGCCAGGACCCTAAGTACGGACAAGCCGCTTTTGTACGGCAGACTTGAGCAGACTCGACGGGACCGGCTGCACGGGGCCGGGACCACAGCGAAGGATGGGTATGCCGACCACACCAGTCACCGCGGCGAACACCTCGTCGAACGGCACAGCGGAAGCGATCATGCTCGAACTGGTCGATGAGAGCGGCACCACCATCGGTACGGCGGAGAAGCTCGCCGCCCATCAGGCGCCCGGCCAGCTGCACCGCGCGTTCTCCGTGTTCCTCTTCGACGAGCAGGGCCGGCTGCTGCTCCAGCAGCGCGCCCTGGGCAAGTACCACTCCCCCGGTGTCTGGTCCAACACGTGCTGCGGCCACCCCTACCCGGGTGAGGCGCCCTTCGCCGCCGCCGCCCGGCGTACGTACGAGGAGCTGGGGATCTCGCCCTCGCTGCTGGCCGCGGCGGGCACCGTCCGCTACAACCACCCGGACCCGGCGTCGGGCCTGGTGGAGCAGGAGTTCAACCACCTCTTCGTGGGCCTCGCGCAGGAGCGGCTGCGGCCCGATCCGGAGGAGGTCGGCGGGACGGCCTTCGTGACGGCGGCGGAGCTGGCCGAGCGGCATGCCCGTGAGCCGTTCTCCGCGTGGTTCATGACCGTGCTGGACGCCGCCCGGCCGGCGATCCGCGAGCTGACCGGGGACGGCGCCGGCTGGTAGGTCCGGTGCGGCGGCGGAGGGGTCAGAGGGCGGTGCTCAGCGGCAGGGCCGCCCAGATGACCTTGCCGCCGCCCGCGGTGTGCTCGACGTCGCAGGTGCCGCCCGCTTCCCGGGTGATCTCGCGGACCAGCAGCAGGCCCCGGCCGCCGGTCTGCGCGTAGTCGGTCTCCAGGGCCGTCGGGCGGTACGGGTGGTTGTCCTCGACGGACACCCTGACCCAGTCCTCGCCCACGGCCACCTCCACGGCGAGCTCGGGCGAGAGCAGCGCGGCGTGCTTGACGGCGTTGGTGACCAGCTCGGAGACGATGAGCAGCAGGCCCTGGGCGATGTCGTCCTCGATCGGCACGTTCTGGCGCTTCAGCAGATCGCGTACGGCGTGCCGGGCCTGGGGTACGGAGACGTCCGAGGCCGGGGCGGTGAAGCGCCAGACCCCTTCGTACGGCACGGGCCGGGCGGGGGTACTCCCGCGGCTCTCCATAGTCCGGTACCCGCTCTCCACTCGTAGTGACTTCACGTCGAGTACAGGGTGGCGGGCGGGGTTGCTCCGGTCCGTACTATTGAACAGAAGTCGACTCCTATTGACCGGACTCGACTTCATTCGCGCGAGAGCGTCAGTTTTCGGACCGCTTCTGACTGTCCTGGGTGAGCGGGTCCGTTCCTTCTCCCTTGTCCCCCTTGTCTTCTCCCGACGCCATCTGCTCGGAGACCATCGAGACGATGCGCCGCCCGCCGATCCCGATGGCGATGAGCCCGAGCCCGTCGAAGAGCAGGGCCAGCGAGAAGAAGCAGCCGAGTACGTAGAGGCTGCTGTGCGGCCAGTCGAAGAGGACGAGCAGGCCGAGGAGCAGCCCGAAGGTGCCCTGGAGCAGCGTCCAGCCGAACTGCGGGCCGCGCACCACGACGCTGCCGACGAGCCGGAAGACCCCGCCGGTCAGGAAGAGCAGCGCGGCGAACATGGTCAGCGCCTCGGCGGTGCCGTGCGGGTGGCGGATGACGACGACTCCGGCGGCGATGTTCAGCGCGGCGACCACCACGCCCAGCCAGAAGTAGTTGGTGCCGCGCGACTGGACGGCGTGCACCAGGCCGACGAGGCCGCCGACGAGGAGCAGCCAGCCGAACAGGATCATCGAGGTGAGCGTCGCGACGCCGGTGTAGACGAGGCCGACCAGGCCGGCGATGACGAGCAGGATGCCGAGCAGGGCCAGACCGCCGAAGCTGCGGTGGAGCTTCCTGCCTTCGCGTTCGGGACCGTCCACGTGGGGCTCCTCGGGTGCGTGCCTGTTTCGCGACCCCTTCTTGATCGTAGGTTCGAACACCACGGATAGCATCCGGCCATGGACCGTACGGAACCCCGGCTGGAGCACACCGTCGCGGATGGCGTCGCCACCGTCGTCATCAGCAACCCCGCCAAGCGCAACGCGATGACGGCCGCCATGTGGGAGGCACTGCCGGTCCTGCTCGGGAAGCTGGCCGCCGATCCTTCCGTGGGCGCCCTGGTCCTGACCGGCGCGGGCGACACCTTCTGCGCGGGCGCCGACATCTCCTCGCTGCGGGATCCCGGGAGCGATCCGCAGAGCCTGGCCGTGGCGGCCGAGGAGGCGCTGGCCGCGTTCCCGCTGCCGACCCTCGCGGCGGTGCGCGGGTACTGCGTGGGCGGCGGGAGCCAGCTCGCCGCCGCCTGCGATCTGCGCTTCGCGGCCGAGGGCGCCCTCTTCGGGGTCACCCCGGCCAAGCTGGGCATCGTCTACCCCGCGTCGTCCACCCGCCGCCTCGTCGCCCTCACGGGTCCGGCGACGGCCAAGCACCTGCTGTTCTCCGGTGAGCTGATCGATACGGAGCGGGCGCTGCGGACGGGCCTGGTGGACGAGGTGCTGCCGGCCGACGGGCTGGACGAGCGGGTCGCCGCCTACGTGCGCACCCTGGTGTCCCGGTCCCGGCTGACCCAGGCCGCCGCCAAGGAGTTCGCGGCCGGGCGCGACGACCGGGACGCGCACTGGGCCGCGCAGGCGCGGGGCAGCGGCGACACCGCGGAGGGGGTCGCCGCCTTCCTGGAGCGCCGCGCGCCCCGCTTCACCTGGGCGCCTACTGAAGGATGAAGCGGCTGCGGCCCCGCCACTCCTCGACCAGGTCGGCCGGTGCCTTGTCCGGCGACCCGGCGTCGTAGGGCGGCCGGGGGTCGTACTCGGTGAGCAGCTGTACGGCCTGGGCAGTCCGGTCGCCGGCGATGCGGCCGAGCAGGGTGAGGCCCATGTCGATCCCGGCCGAGACACCGGCGGCGGTGACGTACTTGCCGTCGAGAACGACGCGCTCGCCGGTGGGCTCGGCGCCGTGGTCCTTCAGGGTGTCCAGGGCGAGCCAGTGCGAGGTGGCGCGGCGCCCCTTCAGGAGCCCGGCCGCCGCCAGCAGCAGCGATCCGGTGCAGACGGAGGTCGTCCAGGTGGTGGCCTCGTCCGCGCGGCGCAGCCACCCGAGCAGATTCTCGTTCTCCATCTGGTGGTGCTGTCCGGGGCCGCCGGGGACGATCACCAGGTCGGGTGCGGGGACCTCGTCGAAGGTGCGGTGGGCGACCAGGTCGAGGCTGCCGCTGTCGTTGCGTACCGAGCCCGCCCGTTCGGCGACGAAGACCGGCTCGGCGCCGGGGGCGCGGGACAGGATCTCGTACGGGCCGACGGCGTCCAGGGCGGTGAAGCGGTCGAAGAGGGCGATGGCGATCTGCATGGTTTTCCCGTCTGTCGAGTGGGTCAGGAGTGGTCGACGGTGTGGGGGCCGAAGCGGCGGCGGTATTCGGCCGGGCCCGCGCCGAGCGCCTTGACGAAGGCCCGGCGCATCGCCTCCGGGGTGCCGTAGCCGCAGTCTCGGGCGACCTGGGCGACCCCGTCGGTGGTGTCCTCCAGGAGCCGGCGGGCGTGTTCGAGGCGGACCTGGTCGACGTACCGGCCGGGTGTGGTGCCCGTCTCCGCCTGGAAGGCGCGGGCGAAGTGGCGGGGCGAGAGGCGGGCGCGGGCGGCCAGGGCCTCGACGGAGAGGTCGGCGCCCGGGTGCTCGGTGATCCAGTGCTGCACCTCGCGCAGCGGTTCACGGCGCGCCGTCTGGGCGCTGAGCTGTGCGCTGAACTGGGACTGGCTGCCCGGCCTGCGCAGGAAGACGACCAGGTGCCGGGCGACCGTGAGGGCGACGTCCCGTCCGTGGTCCTCCTCGACCAGGGCCAGCGCGAGGTCGATGCCGGCGGTGACCCCGGCGGAGGTGGCGATCCGGCCGTCGCGTACGAAGATCGGCTCGGGGTCGACCTCGACGGCGGGGTGTTCGCGGGCCAGCTTCTCGCACACGTTCCAGTGTGTCGTCGCCCGGTGGCCGTCCAGCTGTCCGGCCGCCGCGAGCAGCAGCGCCCCGCTGCACACCGCGACCAGCCGCTCCGGCAGCGGCCCGTGCGCGCGGAGCCAGTGGACGAGCGCGGGGTCGGGGTCGCGGGTGCCCCGGCCGCCGGGGACGAGGAGGGTGTGGGGCACCGGCGCGTCGGCGAGGCCGCCGTCGGGGACCAGGGTGAGGCCGCAGGAGGTGCGGACCGGGGCGCCGTCCAGCGAGGCGGTGCGCAGCTCGTACGAGACGTCGGGGAAGCGGGACGCCCCGGCGAAGACCTCCATGGGGCCGGTGACGTCGAGGCTCTGGATGCCGTCGAAGAGGACGACGAGCACGGATCGCTGCTTCATGTCCGCCATCCTGGGCGGCCGCCGGAATGGCCGCAATGACGGGTTCCCCACCTTTCCTGCCATCGCCCGTTGCGGCACAGCTCACGTGGGCCCGGGGGTTCCTCCCCGTACCGACCAGTCGGTAACGTGCGGGTATGAGTACTCTCCCGCCTCGTGCCGGCCGGCGCTGCCACAACGCCCTCAACCCGCTGCACTCCTCGCTCTACTTCTCCCCCGACCTCGGCAAGGAGCTCGGCGGGATCGGGATCGAGGATCCCTCCGCCGCCTACTTCGCCACCCGCGCCGCCGCCATGGGCGCGGTCGGGGCGGACACGGTGACCGCGACCTTCTACAACTTCAACCACGCGCTCGTGGCGCAGCACGTGCCCGCGATATGGGACATCGCCTCGCCCGCGAAGGTCCTGGACGCGCGGCTGCGCGCCGCCGACGCGACGCTGCGCCGGCTGCTCGGCGAGGAGATCATCGCCTCGCCGGAGATGGCCGAGGCGGCGCGGCTCGCCCTGCGCGCCACGGAGGGCTGCACCCGGCACGCCCGTCCGCTGTACGCCGCGCACGCCGGTCTGCCGGTGCCGGACGAACCGCACCTGGCGTACTGGCACGCGGCGACGCTGCTCCGCGAGCACCGGGGCGACGCCCACCTCGCCGCGCTCCTCACCGCGGAGCTCGACCCGCTCGAAGCGCTGGTCAGCCACACCGCGACGGGCAAGGGCATGGCGATCCGCTGGATCCTGGCCAGCCGGGGCTGGCGGCGCGCCGACTGGGAGGACGCGTCGGAGCGGCTGCGCGGGCGTGGGCTGCTCACGGCGGAGGGCGAGCTGACCGAGGAGGGCGCCGCGCTGCGTACGGAGGTGGAGGAGGCCACGGACCGGATGGACCTGGGCCCGTACGAGCACCTGGGCGGGCCGGGGGTGGCCCGGCTGACCGAGCTGGGGCGCGGCTTCCTCGCCACGGCCGCGGCGGCGGGCGCCTTCCCGGCGAGCGCCACGGGCTGAACGTAAACCACGGCCTCTCCCTGGGGTGGCCGGGCGACACGGCGCCCGGCCACCCGGCACAATGCAGGGCGTGTGGCTCCGGGACCGTCCCCGTGACGGTCCGGGGCCCGACCAGCACAGCCAGCAGGAGAAGGCGAGTCGGTAGAACCGTGACGACGTCCATCGAAGGCAGGATCGCCGAGGAGCTCGGCGTACGCGAGCGACAGGTGAAGGCGGCCGTCGAGCTGCTCGACGGCGGGTCCACCGTGCCGTTCATCGCGCGCTACCGCAAGGAAGCGACCGAGATGCTCGACGACGCGCAGCTGCGCACGCTCGAGGAACGGCTGCGGTATCTGCGGGAGCTGGAGGAGCGCCGGACGGCGGTCCTCGAATCCGTACGGGAGCAGGGCAAGCTGGACGAGGCGCTGGAGGCGCGCATCCGGGCCGCCGACACGAAGGCGCGACTGGAGGACATCTACCTCCCGTTCAAGCCGAAGCGGCGGACGAAGGCGCAGATCGCCCGGGAGGCCGGCCTCGAACCGCTCGCCTCCGGCCTGCTGGACGACCCCTCGGTCGAACCGCTCGCCGCCGCGGCGGCGTTCGTGGACGCGGACAAGGGCGTCGCGGACCCGGCGGCGGCTCTGGAGGGCGCCCGCGCCATCCTCACGGAGCGCTTCTCGGAGGACGCCGACCTCATCGGCGAGCTTCGCGAGCGCATGTGGACGCGCGGGCGGCTGGTGGCCCGGGTGCGGGACGGCAAGGAGGAGGCGGGCGCCAAGTTCGCGGACTACTTCGACTTCGCCGAGCCGTTCACCGCGCTGCCCTCACACCGGGTCCTCGCGATGCTCCGGGGCGAGAAGGAGGACGTGCTCGACCTGGTCCTGGAGCCGGAGGAGCCCTCGGAGGCGCCCGGCCCGTCCTCGTACGAGAACATGGTCGCCCGGCGCTTCGGCGTGGGCGACCGGGGGCGCCCCGGCGACAAGTGGCTGGCCGACACCGTGCGGTGGGCCTGGCGGACCCGGATCCTGGTGCACCTCGGCATCGACCTGCGGCTGCGGCTGCGTACGGCGGCCGAGGACGAGGCGGTGCGCGTCTTCGCGTCGAACCTGCGTGATCTGCTGCTCGCCGCGCCGGCCGGGACGCGGGCCACGCTGGGGCTCGACCCCGGTTTCCGTACCGGGGTGAAGGTCGCCGTCGTGGACGCGACCGGCAAGGTCGTCGCGACCGACGTCATCCACCCGCACGTCCCGGCCAACAAGTGGGACCAGTCGCTGGCGACCCTGGAGCGGCTGGCGCGCGAGCACCACGTCGACCTGATCGCCATCGGCAACGGCACGGCGTCGCGCGAGACGGACAAGCTCGCCGGTGAGCTGTGCGCGAAGCACCCGGAGCTGAAGCTGACCAAGGTGATGGTCTCGGAGGCGGGCGCCTCCGTGTACTCCGCCTCGGCGTTCGCCTCGCAGGAACTCCCCGACATGGACGTGTCGTTGCGCGGTGCCGTGTCGATCGCGCGCCGGCTCCAGGACCCGCTGGCCGAGCTGGTGAAGATCGACCCGAAGTCGATCGGCGTGGGGCAGTACCAGCACGACCTGTCCGAGGTGAAGCTCTCGCGGTCGCTGGACGCGGTCGTGGAGGACTGCGTGAACGGGGTCGGCGTCGACGTCAACACCGCGTCCGCGCCGCTGCTCTCCCGGGTCTCCGGCATCGGCACCGGGCTCGCCGAGAACATCGTGGCGCACCGCGACGCCAACGGGCCGTTCCGGTCCCGCCGGAGCCTCAAGGACGTGGCCCGGCTGGGTCCGAAGGCGTACGAGCAGTGCGCGGGCTTCCTCCGCATCCGCGGCGACGACCCGCTCGACGCGTCGAGCGTGCACCCGGAGGCGTACCCGGTGGTGCGCGCCATGGTGAAGAAGACCGGCGGGGACGTGGCCGCGCTGATCGGCAACACGGGTGTCCTGCGGTCGTTGCGGGCCGACGACTTCGTGTCCGAGAAGTTCGGGCTGCCGACCGTGAGCGACATCCTGAAGGAGCTGGAGAAGCCGGGGCGCGACCCGCGTCCCGCCTTCAAGACCGCCACCTTCAAGGAGGGCGTCGAGAAGATCGGCGACCTGGAGGCCGGGATGGTGCTGGAGGGCGTCGTGACGAACGTCGCCGCGTTCGGGGCGTTCGTGGACATCGGGGTGCACCAGGACGGGCTGGTGCACGTGTCGGCGATGTCGCGGACGTTCGTGAAGGATCCCCGGGATGTGGTGAAGCCGGGGGATGTGGTGCGCGTGAAGGTGATGGAGGTCGACATTCCGCGGAAGCGGATCTCCTTGACCTTGCGGTTGGACGACGAGCAGGCGGCCGGTGGCCGTGGGGCTTCGTCCGGGGGTGAGCGGGGCGGGCGGCCGCCGCGGCCCCGGCAGGGGGGCGGGGGTGGCGGCCGCCAGTCCCGTGGCGGTGGCGGTGGGGGGCGGTCCGCGCCTGCGGCGGCTCCGGCGAGTGGGGCGATGGCCGATGCGTTGCGGCGGGCGGGGTTGTTGAAGGGCGAGTAGGGGGGGGGGGGGGGGGGGGCGGCAGGGGCTGCGTCAGACAGCGGGGGTGATCGCCAGAGCGTCCGCGACCACGCGGCCCTCGTGGAGCACCGTGCGGTCCTCGCTGCGGTCCATGACCGCAGACGTCACCGTCTCCCCCTCCAGCAGGAGCAGGTCCGCCCTCGCCCCCACCGTGACGCCCGGGCGGTCCGTGGTCGACGTCAGGCGGGGCGGTCCTTCCCGGAGGATGGACGCGCCGCCCATCGTGGCCACGGCTACCGCGTGTTCGATCAGGTCGTCCGCGCGGTAGCCGTTCGTGAAGGCCAACTGCCAGGTGCGGTCCAGCATGTCGCCGTTGCCGTACGGGGACCAGAAGTCGCGCTGGCCGTCCTCGCCCAGGCCCACCCGGACGCCCGCGGCGGTCAGTTCGGCGAGGGGCAGGGAGTGGTGGCGGGCGGGGGCCACCGTCGCCATCGCGATGTCCAGTTCGGCGAACTCCTCGATCAGGCGGCGCGTCGTCGCCTCGTTGACCGAGCCCAGGTCGTAGGCGTGCGAGAGGGTCACCCGGCCGGCCATGTCCAGGGCGCGCACCCGCTCCAGGATCAGGTCGACGCTGAACACCCCGAGGGCGCCCGGCTCGTGGAGGTGAATGTCGACCGGGGCGTGGTGGCGCTCCGCGAGGCCGAAGACGATGTCCAGGTGGCGTACGGGGTCGCGGTCCAGGGTGCACGGGTCGATGCCGCCGACCACGGCGGCGCCGGAGGACAGGGCCCGGTCCATCAGTTCCGGCACGCCCTTCTCGCGGAGCAGGCCCGCCTGCGGGAACGCCATGATCTCGACCTCGCACCGCCCGGCGTGTGCCTCCTTCGCCGCGAGGACGCCCTCGAACCGCTCCAGGCCGCAGTCCGCGTCGATCTGCGCGTAACTCCGTACGCGGGTGGTGCCGCGCTCGATCATCCGGCCCAGCGTGTACGTGGCCCGGCGGGCGACGTCCCACTCGTCCTCGCGCCAGTGCTCGCGGTCGTTCAGCATCATGCCCCAGACGCCGGGGGCGCCCGTGTGCGGACGGAAGGGCAGGCCCATCCGCGTGGAGTCCAGGTGGCAGTGGACGTCCGAGAACGACGGCAGGGCGAGCCGTCCCCGGCCGGCCACCGTGTCCTCCGTGGCGGGGCGGGCCGGGTCGTGCGGGGTGATCGCGGTGATCACCCCGTCCTCGACGGTGAGGTCGCTGGGCTCTCCGCCCCACGGACGGACGTCGCTGATCAGCATGTGGCGCATCTCCTGTGTGGGTGTGTGGGTGCTACGGGGTCACTCGGCCGGAAGCGTCCCGGCCAGGGCGGTCAGGGACGGCTCCCTGCCCCGTTCGATGTGCGCGTACGCGAGTGCCGCGGCCAGGTCCGGCTTGCCCGCGTGGATCGCGGCGCAGATGTCCCGGTGCTCGGCGCACTGGACGCGCGGGTCGCGGCCCCCGGTGAGGCTGAACAGCCACTGCACCAGGCCGAGGGAGGGCTGCAGAGCGTCCCGGAGCAGGCGGTTGCCGGTCATCGCGACGATCTCCGCGTGCAGGGCGGTGTTGGCCGCCGGGATCTCCGCCGCGTCGCCCCGCGCGGTGGCGGCCTCCGCCACCTCCATCGCGGCCCGCAACGGCTCCCCGTCTCCCCCGGCCGCGCATGCCTCGGCGGCCCTGCGGGCGGCGAAGACCTCCAGGCTGAGGCGGAGGTCGAAGAGTTCGGCGACGTCCCGCAGCGAGAGGTCGCGCACGGAGGCGCCCCTGCGCGGGGACAGGACGACCAGGCCCTCGCCGGTCAGGCGGGTGAGCGCCTCGCGGACCGGGATGCGGGAGACGCCCAGGCTCTCGGAGAGCTCGCGTTCGCGCAGCCGTGAACCGGGTGGGTGCGCGCCGGACAGGATGCCGGCGCGGATCGCCCGCTCGGCGTGGTCGGCGTGTGAGGCGGCGGGGTCGCCCGCTTGAGTCGTCACCAGGCGACCGTAGCACTTGGTATGCCAAGTGCTACGGTCGCGGGGATGGATCAGTGGTTATTCAGGTTTCAGCGATCTGCGTGCGCCATTTGGTATGCCAGATGGGCTCAGGCCTCCGTCACGCGGCCCTCCGCCACCTCGATCCGGCGCGTCGTGCGGACCGCTTCCAGCATCCGGCGGTCGTGCGTGACCAGGAGCAGGGTGCCGGTGTACGAGTCGAGCGCGGACTCCAGCTGCTCGATCGCGGGCAGGTCCAGGTGGTTCGTGGGCTCGTCCAGTACCAGGAGGTTGACGCCCCGGCCCTGGAGCAGGGCGAGCGCCGCCCGGGTGCGCTCCCCCGGTGACAGGGTCGTCGCCGGGCGCATCACGTGGTCGGCGCGCAGTCCGAACTTGGCGAGCAGCGTGCGTACGTCGGCGGGCTCCGTCTCCGGGACCGCCGCGCAGAACGCCTCCAGGAGCGTCTCCGAGCCGTGGAAGAGCTTGCGCGCCTGGTCCACCTCGCCGACCACCACGCCGGAGCCCAGGTGCGCGTTCCCCGAGTCCAGCGGGAGGCGGCCGAGCAGCGCGGCCAGCAGGGTCGACTTGCCGGAGCCGTTGGCGCCCGTGATGGCGACCCGGTCCGCCCAGTCGATCTGGAGCGAGGCGGGGCCGAAGACGAAGTCGCCGCGTACGACGCGGGCCTCGCGGAGGGTGGCGACGACCGAGCCGGAGCGGGGCGCGGAGGCGATCTCCATGCGCAGCTCCCACTCCTTGCGCGGCTCCTCCACCACGTCGAGGCGTTCGATCATGCGCTGCGTCTGCCGGGCCTTCGCGGCCTGCTTCTCGCTGGACTCGCTGCGGAACTTGCGGCCGATCTTGTCGGAGTCGGTGGCCTTGCGGCGGGCGTTCTTCACGCCCTTGTCCATCCAGGAGCGCTGCATCAGGGCGCGGCTCTCCAGCGAGGAGCGCTTGTCGGCGTACTCCTCGAACTCCTCGCGGGCGTGCCGCCGGGCGCGCTCGCGCTCCTCCAGGTAGGCCGCGTAGCCACCGCCGTACAGGTTGATCTGCTGCTGGGCCAGGTCGAGTTCGAGGACCTTGGTGACCGTCCGCATCAGGAACTCGCGGTCGTGGCTGATGACGACGGTGCCGGAGCGGAGTCCGGAGACGTACTTCTCCAGGCGTTCCAGGCCGTCCAGGTCCAGGTCGTTGGTGGGCTCGTCCAGCAGGAAGACGTCGTAGCGCGACAGCAGGAGCGAGGCGAGTCCGGCGCGGGCCGCCTGGCCGCCGGAGAGCGCGGTCATCGGCAGGTCGAGGCCGACGGTGAGGCCGAGTTCGGCGGCGGTCTCCTCGGCGCGCTCGTCCAGGTCCGCGCCGCCGAGGGACAGCCAGCGCTCCAGGGACTCGGAGTACGCGTCGTCCGCGCCGGGGGCGCCCTCGACCAGGGCCTCCGTGGCGGCGTCCATGGTGGTCTGGGCCTCGGCGACGCCGGTCCGGCGGGCCAGGAACTCCCGTACGGTCTCGCCGGGGCGCCGCTCGGGCTCCTGGGGCAGATGGCCGACGGTGGCGGTGGGCGGGGAGAGCCGCAGCTCGCCCTCCTCCGGCCGGTCGAGGCCGGCGAGCAGCCGGAGCAGGGACGATTTTCCGGCGCCGTTGACTCCGACGAGACCGATCACGTCACCGGGGGCGACCACGAGGTCGAGCCCGGCGAACAGCGTGCGGTCGCCGTGTCCGGCGGCGAGATCCTTGGCGACGAGGGTGGCAGTCATCAGGGTGCAGATCCTAATGTGCCGGGGGCGGCCGGGCGGGCGCCCAGGTGTGCGGACCGGAAGGCGGCAGTGGTGGCGGACGTGATCGTGGTGGGCGGCGGGGTCAGCGGACTGACCACGGCGAAGGTGCTGGCCGAGCGGGGCGACCGGGTGCGGGTGTGGTCGCGGGAGCCGGCCGGCGACACGACGTCGGCCGTGGCGGGCGCCCTGTGGTGGCCCTACCGGATCGAGCCGCTGGACCGCGTCGGCGACTGGTCGCTGGCCGCGCTGCGGTGGTACGAGGAGCTGGCCGTACGCCCGGAGGAGACCGGCGTACGTCTGGTGGACGGGCTCCACGGGGGCGAGCGCCTGGCGAACCTCGGGGCGTGGGCCGGGGAGCTGAAGGACGCCGTGGAGACGACCGAGGGTCTGCGGTGCCGGCTGCCGCTGATCGACATGCCGGCGCACCTGGCGTGGCTGGAGGACCGGGTGCGGGCGGCCGGGGGCACGGTCGAGCGCCGCACGGTCACCTCGTTCGCCGAGGCCGCCGCGGAGGCGGGGACGGTGGTCAACTGCACCGGTCTGGGCGCCCGCGACTTGGTCCCGGACGCCGGGATGCGACCGGTGCGCGGGCAGTTGGTGCTGGTGGAGAACCCGGGGATACGGGAGTGGTTCACCGAGGCCGACCCGGCGTCGAGCGCGACCACCTACTTCTTCCCGCAGCCCGGCCGCCTGGTGCTCGGCGGCACGGCGGTGGCCGACGACTGGACCGCGTCGCCCGATCCCCGCACGGCCGAGGAGATCGTGGCGCGGTGTGCCCTGGTCCGCCCGGAGATCGCCGACGCGAAGATCATCGGCCACCGCGTGGGCCTCCGCCCGGCCCGCGACGCGGGGGTCCGCATCGAGGCGGAGGACCTGCCCGGGGGCGCCCGGCTGGTGCACAACTACGGACACGGGGGCGCGGGCGTGACGGTGGCCCTGGGCTGCGCGCGGGAGGCGGCGCGGCTGGTGCGGTGAGGAGCCGGCAAAGCCGGCGCCACGGGGCGCCCGCCGCACCGGGGGCCTGCCAGGCCCCCTGACCCCGCCGTGCCGGGACAGCGTGGTCCGAGACGGCGGAGTGGGCCGACCCGGGCCGAGGCCCGCCCGCCCCCGCGGGCCCAGCCCGCCCCCTACGCCGGGCTGGAGCCCCCCGGCTTGTCGCCGTCGTGGCGCTCTGTTGTGATCTGGCTGCCGCCCGGGCCGATGCGGATCTCGAAGTCGCCGTCGTACTTGGCGTGGCCCTCGATGACCGCCGACTCCACGGCCTCCACGCCGAACTCGCGGCGCACGATCAGGGGGTCCTGGCGCAGGTCGCGCATCAGAGCCACGCACATGCAGATCATGACGATGGTGAAGGGTGCCGCGACCAGGATGGTGAGGTTCTGGAGGCCCGCCAGGGCGTCGCCCTTGCCGTTGCCGATGAGCAGCATGATCGCGGCGACCGCGCCGGTGACGACGCCCCAGAAGATGACGACCCACTTGGCGGGCTCCAGGATGCCCTTCTGGGACAGGGTGCCCATCACGATGGACGCGGCGTCGGCGCCCGAGACGAAGAAGATGCCGACGAGGATCATCACCAGGATGCTCATCAGCGTGGCGACGGGGAACTGCTGGAGTACCCCGAAGAGCTGCGCCTCCTGCGTCTCGGCGCCGCTCAGCTTGCCGCCCTCCTGGAGCTTGATCGCGGTGCCGCCGAAGATGGCGAACCAGATCAGGCTGACGGTGCTGGGCACCAGGATGACGCCGCCGATGAACTGGCGGATGGTGCGGCCCTTACTGATGCGGGCGATGAACATGCCGACGAAGGGCGTCCAGGAGATCCACCAGGCCCAGTAGAAGACGGTCCAGCTGCCGAGCCAGTCCGCGACCTTGCCCGCTCCGGTGGCCTCGGTGCGGCCGGCGAGCTGCGGGAGGTCGCCGAAGTAGGAGGCGATCGAGGTGGGAATGAGGTCGAGCACGATGATCGTGGGGCCCGCGATGAAGACGAACACGGCCAGGATCAGGGCGAGCACCATGTTGATGTTGGACAGCCACTGGATGCCCTTCTCCACCCCGGAGACCGCCGAGGCGATGAACGCCACGGTCAGCACGGCGATGATCAGGACGAGCAGGCCGGTGCCCGTCTTCTCCTTCCAGTTCAGCTCGTGGAAGCCGCTGCCGATCTGGAGGGCGCCGAGGCCCAGCGAGGCGGCCGAGCCGAAGAGGGTCGCGAAGATGGCCAGGATGTCGATGAACCGGCCGAGGCCGCCATGGGCGTGGCGGGGGCCGATCAGCGGCTCGAAGACGGCGCTGATGGTCTGCCGCCTGCGCCGCCGGAACGTGCTGTATGCGATGCCGAGGCCGACCACCGCGTAGATCGCCCACGGGTGCAGCGTCCAGTGGAACAGGGTGGTGGCCATCGCCGTCTGCATCGCCTCGGCCGCGTCGGCGGGGTGGGTGCCGGGCGGCGGGTCGGTGAAGTGGGCGAGCGGCTCGCTGACCCCGTAGAACATCAGACCGATGCCCATACCGGCGCTGAACATCATCGCGACCCAGGAGACCGTGCGGAACTCCGGCTCCTCGTCCTCCTGGCCGAGCGTGATGTTTCCGTACCGGCTGATCGCGAGCCACAGGGCGAAGACCACGAAGCCGGAGGCGGCCAGCATGAACGCCCAACCGCCGTTGTGGATGAGGCCGTTGAGGGCCTTGTCGGAGACGTCCTCCAGCGAGTCGGTGGCGGTGGCCCCCCAGATGACGAAGGCGAGGGTGAGGCCGGCCGTGACGCCGAACACCACCCGGTCGGTGACGGGGCGCCGGTTCTGGGACGGGTCGCCGGGGAGGTCCGCCGTCACCGACACGTCCCCTCTGCCGTCCGCTTTCTGATCGTCCTGCGACACGAATGGCACCTTTCACGGAAGCTGACAAATAGCTCTCCGTAGGCAGTACCACACCAAACGTCAATCTTTCGGGATCAACAAGCGGTATCGGGTTGACCGTTTGTGAGGTGATATGCGGCCCGTACGTCCAGCAGGAGCGGGATCAGCTTCCGGGCCGGCTGCCGCAGGGGTACGTAGACCCCGTCTCCGTCGGGGCGGGAGGTGACGGCGTGCAGCGCGAGTTCGTCCCCGACGCGGGCGAACTGCTCCCGCGTGAGGCGGTAGCCGCAGGGCGGGTCGGCGAGGGTGTCACCCCGCGCCGGAGCCTCGTCGTCCGAGCCCCCGAGGAAGACGGGCCCCCGGTCGTCGGCCCCGGCCGCGCGGGAGGCGGCGGTGGCCGCGGCGATGCCCGCCCGCTGCTCGTCCGCGTACCGGAAGAGCGCCTTGAGGACGACGAGTTGGGAGGTCACGCGGCGGCGGGCGTTGAGGGCGGGGTCGGCGCGCTCCTCGGCGGAGAGCGCGTCCGTACGGGATTCGGCCAAGAGTCCGACCGCGTGCGTGAGGCCGGCGATGTTGCGCAGGATGCGCTCCTGGCCGTCGCCGGCGGTCCGCTTGACCGGGTGGCCGGTGGCCGGGTCGGTCCAGACGCCGTACAGGCCGGTGCCGAACCCGGCCTTCCCGGCGGCGGGCCGCACCCGGTCCAGGGCCAGGGCCCGCGCCTCGTCGTGCAGCCGTGGGTCGGTGTTGGGGTTGCGGGGCCACAGGACGAGGAGGTCCTTGTCGTAGTACGGCGCGGTCGCGGGGTACTCGTGCAAGTCCTCGATCACATCGGGCTCGTGGTCGCGCAGTACGGCGGCGACGGCACGGGCCTCCGGGCTGCGCAGGGCGAGGTGGTCGCGGTTGATGTCCACGCCGTCGCCGTTGGTCCGGGTCCCCGCGGCCAGGCCGTCGGGGTTGGCGGTGGGCACGACCAGGACCTCGGTCCGGGCGAGCAGGGCGCGGGTGCGGGCGTCGGTGGCGTACGCGAGGTCCCGGACCGTGCTCAGGCACGCCTCGCGCGCGGCGGGTTCGTCGCCGTGCTGGCCGCAGACCAGGAGCACGGTGAGCGCGTCCGGCTCGGTGCTGCCGATCCGCACGAGGCGCAGCGGGCGGCCCTGGGCCGTGGTCCCGATCCGCCGCACGGAGACCCGGTCGCCGCGCCGGGCGAGGCCCGCGAGCAGGGACGCCTCCTCGGACTGCCGGGTCCAGCGCGCTCCCCCGGAGACCTCGAAGCCGGTCCGGGGCGCGGCGGTGCGGGCGGCGTCGGAGGGGACGCTGAGCAGGGGGACGGTCAGTGCGGCGGAGACGACCGCCAGGGCGAGATCGCGGGCACGGCCGCGCCGGGGCAGCCGCCGTCCCCCGGCCGTCGGCGCGATCGGCATGGCCGGAAAGTACAGCGGCGCCGTCCCGGGCGGTAGCCCCGCGCACGGGGGAATTCCGGAAACGGGCAGGAGGCTCCGGCCCGTTGGGCCCGGTCCCGGCCCGCCCGGGCCGGGACTAGGCTGGCGGGGCCGGCCGACCGGCCGGACCCGATGTGCCACAGAGGAGCGTCCCTTGCCCGGTCCGTCCCCCGATGCCCCGCTCCACGCCCGTCCCACGCTGGAAGCGGTGGCGGCCCGTGCCGGAGTCTCCCGGGCGACGGCCTCCCGGGTGGTGAACGGGGGCGCGGGCGTCCGGCAGCCGCTCGTGGACCAGGTGCGCAAGGCGGTCGACGAGCTGGGCTACGTCCCCAATCACGCGGCGCGCACCCTGGTGACCCGGCGCAACGGGGCGGTGGCGGTGATCATCGACGAGCCCGAGGTGCGGATCTTCTCCGACCCGTTCTTCTCCCAGCACATCCGGGGCATCAGCCGCGAACTGAACGCGCACGACGCCCAGTTGGTGCTGCTCCTGGTGGAGGGCCGGGGCGACTTCGACCGGGTCAGCCGCTATCTGGGCGGCGGCCATGTGGACGGGGTGCTGGCCTTCTCGCTGCACACCGACGACGAACTCCCCGCCGCCATACGGCGTTTCCGCGTTCCGGTGGTCTACGGCGGCAGGCCCGGGCGGCCGGGTGCGCCGACCGACGCGGTGCCCTTCGTGGACTGCGACAACCGGGGCGGCGCCCGGGAGGCCGTACGGCATCTGGCCGGGCTGGGCCGCCGGAACATCGCGCACATCGCGGGCCCGCGCGACCAGACCTCGGCGCTGGACCGGATCGACGGCTACGCGGACATCCTGCCGGACGCCGACCCGGCGCTGTTCGCGGAGGGCGACTTCACCGTGGAGGGCGGCGCCCGGGCCATGGCCGGGCTGCTGGAGCGGCGGCCGGACGTGGACGCGGTGTTCGCGGCGAACGACCTGATGGCGTCGGGCGCGCTGCGGGTGCTGCGGGAGCGGGGGCGGCGGGTGCCGCAGGACGTGGCGCTGGTCGGCTTCGACGACATGGAGTCGGTGGCCGAGGCGACGGACCCGCCGTTGACGACGATACGTCAGGACGTGGTGGGCATGGGCCGGTTGATGGTCCGGCTGCTGATGGAGAGACTGGAGGACGGCGGCGCCGGGCCGGAGTCGGTGATCACGCCGACGCGCCTGGTCCGCCGCGCCTCGGCCTGAGCCCTCCCGTGCGCGTCGCCCGGTGCGCCGCCCGCGCCCGGCGGGCCCGGGGCAGGTAGCGCAGGCGCTCCGGCAGGACCGGGACGACCAGCCGGACCACCGTGCAGAACCGCCGCAGGGCGCGCTCCTGCGCCTCGGTCCACTCCAGCCCGATGGCCTCGCGGGCGTCGGGCGGCATGAGCCCGACGGTGAGGAACGAGCGGAACCGGGCGAGCGGCGGGAGCAGCACCGGCCACACTGCCCTGAGCAGCAGCCGCAGCGCCCACGGCCCCCGGTCCGGCGGCGGGACGGCGGTGTCGGTGGCGACGAGCTCCGCGACGACGGGGGTCTTCTCGATCTCGTCGGCCAGCATGGCGCGGAAGTACGGCCAGAACTCCTCGATCGTCTGCGGCATGTCCCGGTCCTGGATGCCGAGCACCCGGCCCACCTGGAGCCATTCCGCGTACAGGGCGTGCT
Source organism: Streptomyces sp. CB01249 (assembly GCF_001905735.1). Taxonomy (GTDB): domain Bacteria; phylum Actinomycetota; class Actinomycetes; order Streptomycetales; family Streptomycetaceae; genus Streptomyces. The sequence continues at coordinate 1,057,030 of NZ_LISW01000001.1, read as the reverse complement.
CCTGCGCGCGGCTGAGCGGGCGCAGCAGATAGCGGGCGCCGTGCATGTAGACGGGGTAGCCGGTGGCGTGCACCCAGGCGTAGTTGGCCGGGGTCAGGGCGTGGTAGGGGCGGCCCCGGGTGTCGGTGCCCTGGATGGTGCGGTGCAGGCGGCGGAGCCTGCGCCCCTCCTCGGCGGCCTCCTCGCCTCCGTACACCCAGAGCTGGAGCGAGCTGAGGGAGCGTTCGCCGCGTCCCCAGGGGTCCGTACGGAACACCGAGTGCTCGTCCACGCCGGCGCCGACGGCGGGGTGGGCGACCTGGAGGGTGAGGGCGGCGGGGAGCATCAGCAGGGCCCGCACATCGCCCGACAGGCTCCAGAGCACACCGCCGGGCGGGGGCGGCGCGGGGTCGTTCCTGTTGCTCATGCGGTGCTCCCGGCGGTGGTGTTGACGGCGTCGATGAAACAAGTCGATAGTATTTGTAACTTTGACTCTCCGGAACAGACGTGCCGTCACCTCGTTCCGCGACGGGCGCGTGGAAGCCGGGCCACGGACAGGAGGGCGCACCATGGGCCGGTACAGCCGCCTGCGTGAGATCCGCCGGATGGATCCGGCGCGGGACTACGCCGAGATCCTTCGGCTGATCTCCCAGTACGAGTTCCCGTGGGACTACCGGCAGGGCGTGAGCGTGGCGTTCCTGCGTGATTACGGTGTCCCCCGGATCTCCGTGCTCCTCGACCGCACCCAGGAGTTCGAGCGCCACGGGCAGAAGCGGTACGACGACACGGTGCTGATCGGGTACGAGATGGCGGTCGACGGCTTCGACTCGGAGCGGGGGCGGGCGGCGGCCCGGCATCTGAACCGCATCCACGGCAAGTACCGCATCGAGAACGACGACTTCCGGTACGTCCTGGCGACGACGGTCGTGGGGCCGAAGCGCTGGATAGACCGGTACGGCTGGCGCCCGCTGTGCGCGCAGGAGGTGCGGGCGCTCGCGGAGGCGGCGCGGAAGACCGGGGCGATGATGGGCATCGAGGACGTGCCCGACACGTACGAGGGGTTCGAGCGGCTGCTCGACGCGTACGAGGAGCGGATGTTCGCGTACGACCCGGCGAACCGGCGGGTGGCCAGTGCCACGTTCCGGACGATGGCGAGCTGGTACCCGCGCCCGTTGCGGCCGTTCGTCGCCCGGTTCGCGCTGGCGGTGCTCGACGAGCCGCTGCTGAGGGCGCTGGGCTTCCGGCCGCAGCCCCGGTGGGCGCGGACCTCGGCGTCGGCGGCGCTGCGGCTGCGGGCGCGGTGCGTGCGCGGGATGCCGGCCAGGCCCCGGCGCTTCCCGGCCCGGCCGCGGCCGCGTTCGTACCCCTTCGGCTGGCGGCTGGACGACCTCGGGCCGCACTGGGCGCGCAGCCGGCCGCTGGAACCGCTGCCGGACGAGGCCGTCGCCGCGCCGGGCCCCGAGCGCGGCTGAGACGCACGGTCAGGCGGGGTCGAAGCGGGCCAGCAGTTCTCGGGCCTCACCGGTGCGGTGGTGGTCCGGCCCGAGGGAGGCCAGGCAGGCGGCGAGGGCGGCGTCGGCCCGGGTGCGGGCTTCGGCGACGCGGCCCAGGCCCAGCAGAGCGGTGCCGGTGGCCAGGTCCACGGCTCCCGCGTCCGGGCCGCGCTGTCCCTCGGACAGGGCACGGTGCAGTTCGCCGGCGGTCGCGGCCTCGGCAAGCGCTTCCTCGTAGCGTTCCTGGCCGTTGAGGCTGCGGGCCAGGCCGAGCTGGAGCACCTGGCGGAAGTAGGGGGTCGCGCTCGGGTCCGCCAGGGCGTCACGGGCCAGCGCCTCGGCCTTCACGTGCTTCCCCTGCTTGTTGAGGACGTAGACAAGTCCGTTGGTGGCCGCGACCGCGACGAGTCGCTTGTCCTCGTCCGCGGCCCCGGCCGCGGCACGGACGACGGCCTCGCACTCCGCCTGGCACTCGGCGTGCCGGCCCGTCGCGACCAGCTGCTGGGCGCGGTCGGAGCGGAGTTTCAGGGTCTGCCAGTGCTCGGCGCCGTAGAAGTCGTGGGAGACCGCGAGGGCCTCCTCGTACTCGCCGACGGCTTCGGTGTGGCGGCCCTGGGCGCCCACCGAGAGGGCGATCACCGTCCGCGCCACCACGAGTTCCCGCTCGGACAGCGGCGACCTGATCAGGGCACGCCCCTCCTTCTCCGCCTCGGCGTACTGCCCGGCGTGGTACAGCTCGGCGAGCCGGAAGACGGGGGACGGTTTCGTACGTCTGGCGCGCGATCGGAAGAACTTCATGCCGGGAGCTTAGGGAGGGGGCGCGCGGGGTCCGGCAACGGGTGGGTGCTTCCCGCTCAGGCGGCGAGCAGCGGCACCAGGCAGCGGCGGGCGAAGTCGCGGACCTGGGCGTCGTCGTCCAGCTCGAAGCAGCTGACCGGGTTGAGGAGGAAGGAGACGGTGATCCGGACCATGAGCTCGGCGACGGGCGTGGGGTCGGTCTCCGGTCCGCCCTCCAGCCGCCGCACCTCGCGCAGCCTGCCCGCCAGATAGCCCCGGATCGCGAGGAAGGCGGGGCCGCTCCCCACGGTGAGGAAGGGCAGCATGGTCTCGGGCTCCAGGCGCAGCAGCCCGCCGATGAGCGGGTGTTCGCGGATATGCCGCAGCACGGCGACGAAGCCCTCGACCAGCCGGTCCTCGGGGGTGGGCAGCGCGGCGACGGCCTCGTCCACCTCCTCCACGAACCTGCGGTACTCGCGCAGCAGGCACGCGGACACCAGGCTGTCCTTGTTGCCGATCCGCCGGTAGACGGTCACCCGTGACACCCCGGCGCGCTTGGCCACGTCGTCCACGGTGGAGCGGCGCAGCCCGAAGGTCATGAACTGCTCGCGCGCGGCATCGAGGATCTGCTCCCCCAGCACGTCGGCGACCGCCCCGGCCCCCGCCGCTTCCCTGCCGCGCCCCGCCATGAGCCCTCCCCGGTCCGCCCGCACACCCGCAACAGAGTGACACGCCCCGTATCCCCGTACCAGGCCGGGGCGTCAGCCCGGCAGCGGCTTGCGGTAGCGCACGTACTCGTTGCGGCGCCGGAAGCCGACGCTCTCGTAGAGGTCGTACGAGCGGTGGGGGTTGGCCGTCCCGGTGTACAGGCGGGCGCTGGTGGCGCCGTGTTCGCGCAGGCTGCGCAGTCCGGCGAGCAGGACGGCCCGCCCGAGGCCCAGCCGCCTGGACCCGGCGCGCACGCTCAGCTCCTCGACCTCGCCGGTCGTGCGGTCCCGGGCGCGGAGCGAGCAGAGGGCGACCCCCGCCATCTCCTCGCCCTGCCAGGCGGCCCGCCAGCAGGCCGGGTCCGCCTTGGCCAGGAAGCGTTCGTACGGCCACTCCTCGGTGTATGCGGCGTCCCGGTACGAGTCGACCACGGTCCGCCAGGCCGCGCGGTAGTCGTCCGGCCCGACGGGTCCGATGCGGATGCCGGGCGGCGGCTCGCCGGCGCCGGGCAGCGCGCCCAGGTCCGGCAGTTCCAGCTCCACCAGGCTGAATACGCGCCGGTATCCGGTGTCCGTCAGCAGCCGCGCGGCCTCCCGCTCCCCGGCCATGGCGTTGGCGCCGAACACCGCTGTGGCCGCCGTGCCCTGCTCCGCGACGAGCCCGCGGACGTGTTCCTCGGCCCACGCGAGCATGGCCGACCCGACGCCGCGCCCCCGGTGGCCGGGCAGCAGGTGGCCCCGGTGCAGATACAGCCAGGTCCCGTCCCGCTCCCGCCACCACCGGACGGCCGCGTACCCGACGACGGCGCCGCCGTGCTCGATGAGGACCTGGTCGCGGGCCGGGTCCGCGAGCGCGGCGGACGCCGTGCCGATCGTCTCCGCGTCCGGCAGCCCCTCCACGACCGAGCCGGGGTCGACCCGGTCGTGCTCCGCGCTGCCCGCGCGCACGGCGGCCATCGCGCTGTGGTCCTCGGCGCCCCGGTACGCCCTCAGGACGTATCCGGGTACGCCGGTCCCGCTCTCCGTCATGACTCCCCCTCAGGAGCCCCGTGCGGGGCTCAGTCGAAGTCGTACACGGTCACGGACAGATTCCGTGCCGTCAACCGGCTTTCTATGAGGGGCTCGATCCGGGACCAGGTGCCGCCCGCGAGGCCGCAGCCGATCCGGGGCATGTGCAGCGAGGCGCCGAGCTCCAGGGCGTGGTCGGCGACGGTGGCCAGGCCCGTGTCGATGGCCTCGTAGCGCACCGGGACGCCCTTGCTTCCCCGTCGCATCCCGTGCTGGCCCACCAGGTTCGCCACCTGGACGAACGGGGAGACCCGCACGAACTGCACCGCGCCGAGGCCGAAGTCGTTCCGGGCGCGGTCGCGGTGCCAGCTGCGGTACGCGGCCTCGGGTTCGGGCCAGCGCCGGGAGAGGGCGAGCACGAAGCCCTTGCCCCAGCCGCCGAGGTCGTTGCAGACATGGACGATGACCTTGGCACCCTTGCCCTGCGGTGAGGTCGCGTCCCCTCGTACGTACCTGATCTCGGACATGTGTTCAGGCTAGGGGGCGGCACTGACAGTGGCCCGGCCGCACTTTCACATCGGTGGTGTAACAGCAATACTGTTGCACCGGGCACCGGACACGAGGAGCGGACATGGCGACCGAGGCCGAGGAGCCGAAGCTCACCGTCGACGAGCTGGCGGCCCGTGCCGGGGTGACCGTGCGGACGGTGCGGTTCTACAGCACCCGGGGGCTGCTGCCGCCGCCGGTGATCGGGCCGCGCCGGGTCGGGCACTACGGGCACGACCACCTCTCGCGGCTGGCGCTCATCGAGGAGCTTCAGCACCAGGGCATGACGCTCGCCGCGATCGAACGGTACCTGGAGCAGCTGCCGCCCGATCTGAGCGCCCACGATCTGGCCATTCACCGCGCCCTGGTCGCCTCCTGGGCGCCGGACTCCCCGGAGGACGCCTCGCGGGCGGAGCTGGAGCGGCGGGCCGGCCGGACGCTGAGCGGCCAGGACCTCGACCGGCTGGCCGCGATGGGGGTGCTGGAGAAGGCCGCGCCCGAGGACGGGGTGTTCCGGCTGGACCCGGGGCTGCTCCGGCTCGGCGTGGAACTGCTCGACGTGCCGATCGCGCACGAGACGATCCTCGCCGCCCGTACGGTCCTGCTGGAGCACACCCGGTCGGCCGCGCAGGAGCTGACCCGGCTCTTCCGGGACGAGGTGTGGAATCCGTACCGGGAGCGGGAGGCGGACCCCGAGCACGTCAAGGCGATGAAGTCGCTGTCCGCGCACATGCAGCCGATGGTGCTCCAGGCCCTGGTGACCGCGTTCCAGCGGTCGCTGAAGGAGGAGCTGCGGGCCGCGTTCACCGCGGAGTGAACGCGGCCGCGCATCGGGTCAGTCGTGGAAGGTCTCGCCCTTCTCCGCCTTCTCCACCAGCAGCGCGGGCGGCAGGAAGCGGTCCCCGTAGCGCTCGGCGAGTTCCCGGGCGCGGGCAACGAAGCCGGGCAGGCCGCCCTCGTAACCGTTGATGTACTGGAGCACGCCGCCGGTCCACGGCGGGAAGCCGATGCCCATGATGGAGCCGATGTTGGCGTCGGCGACGGTGATCAGGACGTTCTCCTCCAGGCAGCGGACGCTGTCCAGCGCCTCGGAGAAGAGCATGCGCTCCTGCATGTCGGTGAAGGAGATGTCCGTCCCGGGCTTCGTGAAGTGCTCGCGCAGGCCCGGCCACAGATGGGTCCGCTTGCCTGCCTCGTCGTACTCGTAGAAGCCCGCGCCGCCGCTGCGGCCGGGGCGGCCGAACTCGTCCACCATCCGGTCGATCACGGTGTCCGCCGGGTGCTCGGGCCAGGTGCCGCCCGCCTCCTCGACGGCCTTGCGGGTCTCGTTGCGGATCTTGCGCGGCAGGGTGAGCGTCAGCTCGTCCATCAGCGAGAGCACCTTGGCCGGGTATCCGGCCTGCGCGGCGGCCTGTTCGACGGAGGCGGGCTCGACGCCCTCGCCGACCATGGCGACGCCCTCGTTGATGAACTGGCCGATGACGCGCGAAGTGAAGAAGCCGCGCGAGTCGTTGACGACGATCGGGGTCTTCTTGATCAGGCGGACCAGGTCGAACGCGCGGGCCAGCGCCTCGTCCCCGGTCTTCTCGCCCTTGATGATCTCGACCAGCGGCATCTTGTCGACCGGCGAGAAGAAGTGCAGCCCGATGAAGTCGACGGGGCGCGAGACGCCTTCGGCGAGGACCGTGATCGGCAGGGTGGAGGTGTTGGAGCAGAGCAGCGCGTCGGGCTCGATGACGTCCTGGATCTCCTGGAACACCTTGTGCTTGAGGGCGGTGTCCTCGAAGACGGCCTCGATGACCGCGTCGCAGCCCGCGAGGTCGGCCACGTCACCGGTCGGGGTGATGCGGGCCAGCAGCTCGTCGCGCTTTGCCTCGGTCGTACGGCCCCGGGACAGCGCCTTGTCGAGCAGCTTCTCGCTGTACGCCTTGCCCTTGGCGGCGGCCTCGGCGGAGACGTCCTTGAGGACGACCTCGATCCCGGCCTTGGCGCAGGAGTACGCGATGCCCGCGCCCATCATCCCGGCGCCGAGGACGGCGACCTTGCGGACCCGGCGCTCCTCGATGCCCTTGGGGCGGCTGGCGCCGGAGTTGACGGCCTGGAGGTCGAAGAAGAACGCCTGGATCATGTTCTTGGAGACCTGGCCGGTGACCAGCTCGGTGAAGTACCGGGCCTCGATGGTCAGGGCGGTCTCGAAGTCGACCTGGGAGCCCTCGACGGCGGCGGCGAGGATGTTGCGCGGCGCGGGCATGGGCGCGCCCGCGATCTGCTTCTTCAGGTTCGACGGGAAGGCCGGCAGGTTCGCGGCGAACTTCGGGTGCGACGGGGTGCCGCCGGGGATCTTGTAGCCCTTGACGTCCCAGGGCTGCTGGGACTCCGGGTGGGCGTCGATGAAGGCGCGGGCCTTCTCCAGCATCTCCTCGGGCGTGGCGGCGACCTCGTGGACGAGGCCGTTCTCCTGGGCGCGGCGCGGGGTGTACTGGGTGCCCTGGAGGAGGACCTTGAGCAGGGCGTCCGCGATGCCCATGAGGCGCACGGTGCGGGTGACGCCGCCGCCCGCGGGGAGCAGGCCGAGGGTGACCTCGGGGAGGCCGATGCGGGAGCCGGGCGCGTCGAGGGCGATGCGGTGGTGGGAGGCGAGCGCGATCTCGTAACCGCCGCCGAGGGCCGCGCCGTTGATGGCGGCGACGACCGGCTTGCCGAGGGTCTCGATGCGGCGCAGCGAGTTCTTGATGGCGGTGCCGGTGTCGAACGCGAGCTGCGCGTTCGAAGGGCCGATCCGGATCATTTCCTTGAGGTCGCCACCGGCGAAGAAGGTCTTCTTGGCGGAGGTGTAGATGATGCCCCGGATGGAGTCCTTCTCGGCCTCGGCGCGGTCGGCGACGGCCGCGATGGAGTCCTTGAACGCCTGGTTCATCGTGTTGGCGGACTGGTTGGGATCGTCCAGTACGAGGGTGACGACGCCGGTCTCGTCCTGTTCCCAGCGGATGGTCGTGCTCTCGGTCATGGGTGTGTCTTCTCCGTAGGAAGGGGACGGTCAGAGACGCTCGATGACGGTGGCGATGCCCATGCCGCCGCCCACGCACAGGGTGGCGAGGCCGTAGCGCCGGTCGCGCCGCTCCAGCTCGTCGATGAGGGTGCCGAGGATCATGGCGCCGGTGGCGCCCAGCGGGTGGCCGAGCGCGATGGCGCCGCCGTTGACGTTGACCTTGTCGAGGGAGACGCCCATGTCCCGGACGAACCGCAGGACGACCCCGGCGAAGGCCTCGTTGATCTCGATGAGGTCGATGTCCTCGATGGTCAGTCCGGCCTTGGCGAGCGCCTTGCGGCTGGCCGGGGCGGGGCCGGTGAGCATGATGGTCGGCTCGGAGCCGGAGACGGCGGCGGAGACGATGCGGGCGCGGGGGGTGAGGCCGTAGCGCTCGCCGATCTCCTGGTTGCCGATGGCGACGAGGGAGGCGCCGTCCACGATGCCGGAGGAGTTGCCCGCGTGGTGGACGTGGTCGATCTTCTCGACCCAGTGGTACTTCTGGAGCGCCACCGCGTCGAAGCCGCCCATCTCGCCGATCGTCGCGAAGGAGGGCTTGAGCGAGGCGAGCGAGTCGGCGGTGGTGCCGGGGCGCATGTGCTCGTCGTGGTCGAGGACGACGAGGCCGTTGCGGTCCTTGACGGGGACGACGGACCGGGCGAAGCGGTTGTCCTTCCACGCCTCGGCGGCGCGCTCCTGGGAGAGCGCGGCGTACTCGTCCACATCGCGGCGGGAGAAGCCCTCGATGGTGGCGATGAGGTCGGCGCCGATGCCCTGCGGGGCGAAGCCGGTCTCGTAGTTGGTCATCGGGTCCATCGCCCAGGCGCCGCCGTCGGAGCCCATCGGCACGCGGGACATCGACTCGACGCCGCCCGCGAGGATCAGGTCCTCCCAGCCCGAACGCACCTTGGCGGCGGCGAGGTTGACGGCTTCGAGGCCCGAGGCGCAGAAGCGGTTCTCCTGGACCCCGGCGACGGTGTCGGGCAGGCCGGCCGCGATGGCGGCGATCCTGGCGATGTCGGAGCCCTGGTCGCCGAGCGGGCTGACCACGCCGAGGACGATGTCGTCCACGGCGGCCGGGTCCAGGCCCGGGAAGCGGGCGCGGATCTCGTGGATCAGGCCGACGACGAGGTCGATGGGCTTGGTGCCGTGCAGGGCGCCGTTGGCCTTGCCGCGGCCGCGCGGGGTGCGGATCGCGTCGTAGACGAATGCTTCGGTACTCAAGACAGCTGCCTTTCGAGGGTGGTGGCGCGAGCGTGGTCCGGGGAGGCGGGGTCAGGCGAGCAGCGAGCGGCCGATGATCTCCTTCATGATCTCGGTCGTGCCGCCGTAGATGGTCTGGATGCGGCCGTCGGTGAACGCCCGGGCCACCGGGTACTCCGCCATGTAGCCGTAGCCGCCGTGAAGTTGGAGGCAGCGGTCGGCGACGCGCTTCTGCAGTTCGGTCGCCCACCATTTCGCCATCGAGGCGTGCACGGCGTCGAGGGTGCCGTCGGAGTGGTCCACGATGCAGCGGTCCAGGAAGGCCCGGGTGACGGCGCACTCGGTGGCCATCTCCGCGATCTCGAAGCGGATGTGCTGGAGCTTGGCGAGCGGCCGGCCGAACGCCTCGCGCTCCTTCACGTACGCGGTGGTGATCTCCAGGAGGTGTTCGGCGGCGGCGATCCCGGCGACGGCTATGCCCATGCGTTCCTGGGCGAGGTTGGTCATCAGGTGGATGAAGGCGCCGTCGCGCTCACCGAGCAGGTTCTCCTTGGGGACGCGCACGTCGTTGAAGAACAGCTCGGCCGTGTCCTGCGACTTCTGGCCGATCTTGTCGAGGTTGCGGCCCCGCTCGAAGCCCTCCGCGCCGCGCTCGACCACGATCAGCGAGAGGCCCTTGGCCCCGCCCTCCGGGGTGGTCTTCGCGACGACGACCACCAGGTCGGCCAGGATGCCGTTGGAGATGAAGGTCTTGGAGCCGTTGAGCAGCCAGTGGTCGCCCTTGTCCTCGGCGGTGGTGCGGATGCCCTGGAGGTCGGACCCGGCGCCGGGTTCGGTCATGGCGATGGCGGTGATGGTCTCGCCGCTGCAGAAGCCGGGCAGCCAGCGCCGCTTCTGCTCGTCGGTGGCGAGGCCGGTGAGGTACGGGCCGATGATGTCGTTGTGCAGCCCGAGCGCGATCCCGGGGGTGCCGGCCCGGGTGAACTCCTCGGCCAGGACCGCGCTGTAGCGGAAGTCGGTGTTGCCGCCGCCTCCGTACTCCTCGGGCACCGCGAGGCCGAGGAGGCCCTGCCGCCCGGCGGCGCGCCACGCCTCGCGGGAGACGATGCCGTCCTTCTCCCACTGCTCGTAGTGCGGAAGGACCTCCTTGGCGAGGAAGGTGCGCACGGTCTCGCGGAACGCGTCGTGCTCTTCGGTGAAGATCTGCCGCTGCATCAGGGAGTGGTGTCCTTCCGGGTGGTCCGCAGGCCGGGCACGTCCCAGTCGGCGGCGACGGCTTCGGTGTCCGCGCCCGGCAGGACGGGCCCGGTGCGCACGGACGTGGGCGTGGCCGAGAAGCGGGGCGCGGGCGCGGGCTGGGTGAGTCCGCCGTGCTCCACGAAGGTGGCTCGGGCGGCGAGATGCGGGTGGTGCGGGGCCTCGCGGAGCGAGAGGACCGGCGCCACACAGGCGTCCGAGCCGTCGAAGACCTCGGTCCACTCGGCGCGGGTGCGGGTGCGGAACCGGTCCGCGACGGCGGCGCGCAGCTCGTCCCAGCGGGCCAGGTCGTTCCGGTCCGGGACGGTGTCCGCGATGCCGAGGAGCCGCACGAACGCGTCGTAGAACCGCTGCTCCAGCGGGCCCACCGCCATGTACTGCCCGTCGGCGGTCTCGTACGAGCCGTAGAACGGGCAGCCGCCGTCCAGCAGGTTGGCGCCGCGCCGGTCCTGCCAGCTCCCGGCCGCGAGCATGCCGTGGATCATCGTGGCGAGGTGCGCGGCGCCGTCCACGATGGCCGCGTCGACCACCTGTCCGGTGCCGCCGGGCGTACGGGCGTGCTGGAGGGCGGCGAGGATGCCGATGACGAGGTAGAGCGAGCCGCCCGCGTAGTCGCCGACCAGGTTGGCGGGGACGGTGGGCGGCTCGTCCGGGCGGCCGATCATGGAGAGGGTGCCGGTGAGCGCGATGTACGCGATGTCGTGCCCGGCGCGCTCGGCGAGCGGTCCGTCCTGGCCCCAGCCGGTCATCCGCCCGTAGACGAGCTTCGGGTTGCGGGCCAGGCAGGCTTCGGGACCCACGCCGAGGCGTTCCGCGACGCCCGGCCGGTAGCCCTCGATGAGGACGTCGGCGCAGGCGGCCAGGTCCAGGACGGTGGCCGGGCCGTCCGGTGCCTTGAGGTCGACCAGCACGGAGCGCTTGTTGCGGTTGGTGAGGTCGCGGGCCGGGTCGATGCCGAGTCCGGCGCCGCCGGGGCGGTCGACGCGCACCACGTCGGCGCCCAGATCGGCCAGCAGCATCGCGGCGAACGGGCCGGGGCCGATACCGGCGAGTTCCACCACCCGAAGCCCGTCGAGGGGCCCGCGCGGGCCGTTCCCTGTACTCGCCATCGAGCCCCCAGCGGTATGACACAACTGATGTAACACCGATGATGCTAGGAATGCACCGCGCTCCGCACAACCCCTTGGGCCGAGCAAGCGCTTAGTTCTTTTCGCGGATCCTCATGGATACTCCCCCATGCCCCCCTCCCGCCCGCACACCGCCACGGCGGCCGCGCTAACCTCTGCTCGCTCCGTCCGGCGCCGTCCTCCGTGGAGGCTTTCGTGAACAGGCAGAACGGGCCCGCACGCCCCTATGACGTAGTCCTTTTCGGCGCCACCGGTTTCGTGGGCGCGCTCACCGCCGAGTATCTGGCCCGGCACGCCCCCGACGGCTGCCGCTGGGCCCTCGCCGGACGCGACCGCGCCAAGCTGGAGAAGCTCCGTGCCCGGCTGACCGCCCTCGATCCGCGCTGCGCGGACCTGCCGCTCATCCGGGCGGACGCCTCCGACAAGGGATCGCTGCGCGAACTCGCCGAGTCCACGCACGTGGTGGCCACGACCGTCGGCCCCTACGTCTGGTACGGCGAGGAGCTGGTCGCCGCCTGCGCGGAGGCGGGGACGGACTACACGGACCTGACGGGCGAGCCGGAGTTCGTGGACCGGATGTACGTGGCGCACGACACCCGGGCCCGCGAGACCGGCGCCCGCATCGTGCACGCCTGCGGTTTCGACTCCGTGCCGCACGACCTCGGCGCCTACTTCACGGTCCGGCAGCTGCCCGAGGACGTGCCGCTGCGCGTCGACGGCTTCGTCCGCAGCAACGCCGTCTTCTCCGGCGGTACGTTCGCCTCGGCGCTCACCGCGATGGGCCGGGGCGCGCAGACGGCACGCGCCGCGCGGGAACGCCGGCTGTACGAACCCCGGCTCGCCGGGCGCCGCGTCCACGCCCCGCTCGGCCGCCCCCGCTTCAGCCCGGAGACGGGCACCTGGGCGCTTCCGCTGCCGACGCTCGACGCGCGGGTCATCGCCCGCTCGGCGAAGGCGCTGCCCCGCTACGGCCCCGACTTCCGCTACCGCCACTACGCCTCGGTCAAGCGCCTCCCCGTGGCCCTCGGGGGGACCGCCGCGCTCGGCGTGCTGCTCGGCGCCGCGCAGGTGCCGGCCGCGCGGGAGTGGCTGATGGGGCGTTACGAGCCCGGCGCGGGCCCGGACGCGGAGCGCAGGCGGCGCAGCTGGTTCACCGTGCGGTTCGTCGGCGAGGGCGGCGGGCGGCAGGTGTTCACGGAGGTGTCGGGCGGCGATCCGGGGTACGACGAGACGGCGAAGATGCTCGCGGAGTCGGCGCTGTGCCTGGCGTTGGACGAGCTGCCGGCCACCTCGGGGCAGGTCACGACGGCCGCCGCGATGGGCGACGCGCTGCTCGACCGGCTGGTGGCGGCGGGGCTGCGGTTCCGGGTGGCGGCGGCGCGCTGAGAGGTCGCGGCCTCAGCCGGTGGCCTCGCGCAGCGCCCTGCGGCACAGGGAGTCCGCCCTGCGCGTGGTCTCCGGCTGCCGGAAGTCCCGGGCGAGCGCGAGGGTGTGCGCGACGGCGTTGTCCAGACCGGTGCGGTGCCCGACGGAGACGTAGACCGGCTTGGTGCCGGCCCGGGTGCGCAGGGCCCGGCCGACCTCCTCCGCCCCGTCCAGCAGCGGCGACTGGTCCCCGCGCCGCGGTCCCGGCGGCTCGTGGGTGAAGGTGAACGGGCTCTTGGCGACGCCGATGACCGGGAGCCCGGTGAGGACCCCGAGGTGGCTGGCGAGGCCGAAGCGGCGGGGGTGGGCCCTGCCGTACCCGTCGCAGACGACGAGCCCGGGGTCGGCGCCCAGGTTCTCCAGGGCGGCCAGGACGGTCGGGATCTCGCGGAAGGCCAGCAGCCCCGGGACGTACGGGAAGCTGACCCGGCCGACGGCGGTCGCCTCCTCCACCACCTCCAGCGTCGCGGCGTCGAGCACGACGGCCGCCGCCACCACGATGTCCCGCTCGTCGTCATAGGCGACGTCGACCCCGGTCACCCGGCCGGTCCCGGGCGGCGGGCCGGGCTCGTCGAGGATCACCCGGCCGCGCAGGGCGTCCTGAACGGCACGGGCCCCGGCGGCGTCGGAAGGCATGGGAAGCGCTGTCATGATGGGGCCACACTACGGGCCGCCCCGGTCGGTAGCCTGGGCACATGTTCGTACTTGAGCTCTCCTACACCGCCCCGATGGACCGCGTCGACGCGGCACTGAGCGCACATGTCGCCTGGCTCGACCGGCAGTACGAGGCCGGGGTGTTCATCGCCTCCGGGCGCAAGAACCCCCGGGACGGCGGGGTGATCCTCGCGGTCGGGGACGACCGGGCGGCGATCGAGGAGCTGGCGGCGACCGACCCGTTCGTGGTCGAGGGCGTCTGCGCGTACCGGATCACCGAGTTCATCGCCACCAAGACCTCGGACGCGCTCGCCCCGTACCGCCAGCGGCTCTGACGGGTGCTCCCGCCGGAACGGGGCACGTGAACAGGCAGCGGTGTGCGCGGTGATGCAGCTCACTCCGACTCCCGGTGCACGGATCGGCGGCTTCCGCCGTCTCTACGGGTGCCGGGAACCGTTCGTCCGGTCGCGAGAGGGAGCAGGTTCGTGTCCACGGTCATCGAACAGTCCGTACAGGCCCGCATGGTGGCGTCCGCGCCGCAGATGGAGAGCCTGCCCGCCGTCCTGAGCTACGACCGGGCGGACCCCTTCGCCGTGCGCATGGCGTTCCCCGCGCCGGCGACGCTGGAAGGGACCGAGGTGTCCTGGCAGTTCTCCCGGGACCTGCTCGCCGCCGGGATGGAGGTGCCGTCCGGGCTCGGGGACGTACGCGTCAGGCCGTTCGGCTACGACCGTACGGTGCTGGAGTTCCACGCCGCCGAGGGGATCGCGATGGTGCATGTGCGCACCGCGGATCTGCGGCGGTTCCTGCGACGGGCCCAGGAGCTGGTGCCCTGCGGCCATGAGCACCGGTTCCTGGACCTCGACCGGAACCTGACCGAGCTCTTCGGACCCTGCTGAGCCCGCGACCCGCTTGCGCGCGGGGGCCGTTAATTCGATTGCTCCCTCCCCGGGCCCCGCGTAACGTTCCCGGTGTCCTTGTCGTCGCCGAATGGAGCAGGCCCTTGAAGGTCTGAGGTCCCGAGACACCGTGTCGCGTGCCATGACCGGCCTTTGCCGTGTCCGCGCGCCCGAGTGCGACCTCAGCTCTCCGAGCCGTCCTCCGCGACCAGGGCCTTCCCTCCGCGCTACCGGAACTTCCGCCGGAACGCGTCGAATGCCAGTGGCCGGTGTCTCGTCCCGTTGCCCTGTCCTTCCTCGCAACCGGGAGATTCCTCATGTCTACCCCCACCGCACACATCACCTGTTCCGCGCTCTCCCTGGTCTGGCCCGACGGCGGCCGGGCCCTGGACGGCCTCGATCTCTCCGTGGGCCCCGGCCGCACGGGGCTCATCGGCCTCAACGGGGCCGGAAAGTCCACCCTGCTCCGGCTGCTCGCCGGGGAGATCGAGCCCACCGGGGGCCGGATCGGCATCTCGGGAGAAGTGGGCTACCTGCCGCAGAACCTGGTCCTGGACACGGAGTTGCGCGTCGACGCCGCGCTCGGGATCGACGCGGTCCGCCGCGCGCTGCACGCCATCGAGGCCGGTGACGTCGGCGAGGAGCACTTCACCGCCGTCGGCGACGACTGGGACGTCGAGGAGCGGGCCCGTGCCGCCCTCGACGGGCTGGGCCTCGGCCACATCGGGCTCGACCGCACGATCGGCGAGATGTCCGGCGGCGAGTGCGTGCTGCTGCGGCTGGCCGCCCTGCTGCTGGCCCGGCCCGACGTGCTGCTGCTGGACGAGCCGACCAACAACCTGGACCTGTACGCCAGACGGCGGCTGTACACGGCCGTCGACGCCTGGCACGGGGTGCTCGTCGTCGTCAGCCACGACCGGGAACTCCTGGAGCGGGTCGACCAGATCGCCGACCTGCGGGACTCCACCGTCACCTGGTACGGCGGCAACCTCTCCGCGTACGAGGAGGCGCTGGCCGTCGAGCAGGAGGCGGCCGAGCGCATGGTGCGCGTCGCCGAGGCCGACATGAAGCGGCAGAAGCGCGAACTGGCCGACGCCCAGGTGAAACTGGCCCGGCGCAAGCGGTACGGGCAGAAGATGTACGAGCAGAAGCGCGAGCCCAAGATCGTCATGGGGGCGCGCAAACGCTCCGCCCAGGAGTCCGCGGGCAAGCACCGGATCATGCACGCGGAGCGGCTGGCCGAGGCGAAGGAGCGCCTGGACGAAGCCGTCGAGCTGGTCCGCGACGACGACGAGATCCGGGTCGAACTGCCGCGCACCCGGGTCCATCCGGGCCGGGGCGTGCTGGTCCTGCGCGATCTGGAACTCGCGTACGGGGCACGGGTGCGGGGCCAGTACGAGGTGCGCGGTCCGGAGCGCATCGCGCTGGTGGGGCGCAACGGGGCGGGCAAGACCACGCTGCTGCGCACGCTCGCCGGTGAGCTGGCCCCGGTGTCCGGCGAGGCCGTGACCGACGTCCCGCTGCGCTTCCTGCCCCAGCGGCTCGACGTGCTGGACGACGGGCTGAGCGTGG
This sequence comes from Streptomyces sp. CB01249, assembly GCF_001905735.1. Lineage (GTDB taxonomy): Bacteria > Actinomycetota > Actinomycetes > Streptomycetales > Streptomycetaceae > Streptomyces. The sequence goes on along the minus strand of NZ_LISW01000001.1, from coordinate 1,041,355 downwards.
TGGAGAACGTGGCGCGGTTCGCCCCGGACGCCACCGACAACCACATGAGGGCGAGGCTCGCGCACTTCCTCTTCCGGGGTGCGCGGGCGGACCGGGCGGCGGGGACGCTGTCGGGTGGGGAGCGGTTCCGGGCGGCGCTCGCCGCGCTGCTGCTGGCCGAGCCGGCGCCCCAGCTGCTGATGCTGGACGAGCCGACGAACAACCTCGACCTGGCGAGCGTACGACGGCTGACCGAGGCGCTGGAGGCGTACGAGGGGGCGCTCGTGGTGGCCAGTCACGATGTGCCGTTCCTGGAATCGCTGGGGATCACCCGCTGGCTGCTGCTCGACGGGGAGCTGCGGGACACCACCGCCGAGGAGGTGCGCGCCGGGCTCTGACGTGGGAAGGAGGGGGTGCGCGCCGGTCCGGCGCGCACCCCCTCCGGCGTTCCGTCACGCAGAGTGATCGGCGCTCGCCCGTTCGGGCTTGGCCAGAGCCTTACCGTCGCTTTAACCTACGGTCTCGTAACCTACGAGTCCGTAGGTAGTTCTCCCGTCCCCAGGAGCCCCCGTGACGATCACTTCTCCCCATCTCGGCAGTTCACAGGCGTGGACCGATGCCCACCTCCTGTTCGCGCTGGAAGAGGTGGTCGAGAAGGAGCTCAACAGGCATCTCAAGGTCGCCAAGGACTGGATGCCGCACGAGTACGTCCCCTTCTCCGACGGGCGCAACTTCCCCGGCGTCTTCGAGGACGGCGAGGCGTGGCAGGCCGAACAGTCCAAGGTCACCGACATCGGCAAGATCGCGCTCGTGGTCAACCTCCTCACCGAGGACAACCTCCCCAGCTACCACCACGAGATCGCCACGCTCTTCGGCCGCGACGGCGCCTGGGGCACCTGGGTGCACCGCTGGACGGCCGAGGAGGGCCGGCACGGCATCGTGATGCGGGACTACCTGCTCACCTCGCGCGCCGTCGACCCGGACAAGCTGGAGCAGTTCCGGATGGCGCACATGGCGGAGGGCTTCGAGTCGGACAACCGGCACTCGATGCTGCACTCCGTGGCCTATGTGGCCTTCCAGGAGCTGGCGACCCGCGTCTCGCACCGCAACACCGGGCACCAGTCGGGCGACCCGGTCTGCGACCGGATGCTGGCCCGCATCGCGACCGACGAGAACCTGCACATGGTCTTCTACCGCAACCTGCTGGGCGCGGCGTTCCAGCTGGCCCCGGACCTGACGATGCAGTCCGTGCGCGACGTCGTCGTCAACTTCCGGATGCCCGGCCACGGCATGCCCGGCTTCGAGCGGGCCGCCGCGCAGATGGCGATCGGTGAGATCTACAACATGCGCATCCACCACGACGACGTCATCCAGCCGGTGCTGCGCTACCTGAAGGTGCTCGACATCGACGGCCTGGGCCCGGAGGGCCTGAAGGCGCAGGAGGAGCTGGGCCTGTACATGCACGGCCTGGACACCGAGGCGGCGAAGTTCGACGAGAAGCTGGCCGCCCGGAAGGCCCGGATGGCCGCCCGCGCCCAGGGCTGACCGCCCGGCCTGACCGCACGGAGGTGGCGCTCCGGGGGCCCGCTCACTCCCGGACCGTCACCTCCGCGTACGCCGCGTCGCGCACCTCCGCCTCCGGGTGGCGCCGCAGCAGCCGCAGCTGGGTCCGCCAGGGCCCGGTCCACCCCGTGTGCCGTCCGCCGGACGCGACCAGCCGCACCGCCAGCAGGCCGTGCGCGAGGCCGCCGTCCTCGCCGAGGCGCCCCGCCACCGCGAGCAGCGTCGCCGCCCCGTCCTCGCCCTGCGGGACACCGTGGTGCGTGCCGTACAGGAGAGCGACGCGGGCGGCGAGCACGGGCCGGCCGGTCACCAGCAGGGCGATGCGGTCCAGCGCGGCGTGCAGCGCGTCCGCTCCGCTCCCCGGGTCCACCGCCCTGGCCAGCAGCTCCGCGGCCTGCGGTACGTAGTCGCGGTGGCGGGCGAGCCGGTCGCCGGCGGCGGCGAGGACGGAGCGCAGGGTCGCGTCGGCGCGCCCCCCGGCCGCCGAGGCGAGGCGGTTCACCAGGTACACGGCCCGCTGTCGCTCGGGCCGGTCGCGGTCGCTGCCCGCGTCGTCCATCGCCACGGAGTCCGTGAGCGCGGCCAGCGCACCCATCAGCGCGCGGGCGGCCTCGCCGGAGGCGGCGGGCGCGGCACCGGCCAGCGCGTCGGCGGCCGAGCGCCAGGAGCGGCGGCGCGCCAGGTCCGTCACGGCGGCGGCCAGCACCTCGCAGATGCCCGGCTCCCACGGTATCCAGCGGGCCACCACGGCGTGGGCGGCGGCGGCCAGCTCCTCGTCGTCCGTGCCGCACACCTCCCGCACCAGGCGCGCGTAGCCGGTGCGGTGCGCGCCGGGCAGGTCCATGGGCCGCACGCGGAGGACGGCGGTGCGGAGCACGGCGGGCCCGGCGGCGGCGTCGGCGAGCAGCCGCCACATCCGCGCGTCGCCGAGCAGCTCGATGGCCCCGGCCACGCAGGCGGCCCGGACGTCCGGGTGCTGCTCGGGGGCTTCGTAGCCCTCGGTGACCAGGTCCGCGGCGGTCTCCCGGGGCAGCCGGGCCACGGCGAGCCGGACGGTCTCCTTGCGGCTGGTGACCTTGCCGGTGCCCGGGGCCAGCCGGGCGCGGAGCATCGGGGCGAGGACGGAGGGGCGGACGTCCTGGGAGGCCCGGCCGGCCGCGAAGACGGCGACCCGGGCGCGGTCGTCGCCGGTGTGGGCGAGCAGGACGGGCAGCACCTCGGGGGCGCGGTCGGTGTGGCCGAGTGCGGTGAGCGCGGCCTCGGCGAGCACGACGTCGTCGGAGCCGGTCCACTCCCCCAGCGACTCGGCTCCGGTCCCGGGGATGCGGGCCAGGGCGGCGACGGCGCGCGCCCGCCCGTGCAGCGGCAGCTTCCCGTCGCGCGCCGCATGGCGCAGGGCGCGCTCGGCGGCGCGGTGCTGGCGGGGCACCCAGCGGCGGATCTCGGGGCCGGGGTGGACGGTCCAGGGGCGGCCGGGGGTCAGGAAGCGGCCGTGCGGCGGCGGGGTCGCGAGGTACGGGTCGAGCAGGTCGGTCCGGGTGCGGGTGAGGACCGCCTGCACCTCGGGCAGGGTGCCGGCCGAGGGGTCGAGCGCGAGGAGCCGTTCGACGCGCTCGCCCCGGTCCGTGTCCGGTTCCAGCCACAGCCGGACGGCGGTCCGCGCGGTGGTGACCGAGCCGAAGCGGATCGCCTGCCACAGCAGGTCCTGGAGCTCGGGCAGCCCGGCCGCGCGGCGGCCCAGCGCCCGGACGAGCGCGAACGCGAGCCCGTAGTCGCTCTTCTCGGCGCCCGCCTCCAGCCAGGGCCGCAGGGCCTCGAAGACTTCGTGCTCCTGGCCCCTGCGCAGGGTGCGGTCGAGCCGTCCGAGGTCGGCGCCGCCGGTGTTGCCGGAGATCCGGACCAGGGTGCGCAGCGACCAGCTGACCAGGGCGCGGCGGCCGGTGACGGCGTGTTCGCGCAGCAGCCGCACGGCGAGGGTGCTCAGGGCGTGCCGGGTGGCGTAGGAGGAGTCCCGGGCCTCGACGGCGTCGGCCGCGATCCGGTCCAGGGCGGGTTCCATGGCCTCGGTGAACAGGGCGGCGGGGATGCCCGCGAGGGCGAGGAGGGCGGCCGAGCGGACGGGGTCCTGTTCGTTGCGGAGCCTGGCCATGTCGTCCAGGAGTACGGCGACGGGCCCGGGTGCGCCGGTGCGCCCGGCGTTGCGGACGAGCAGCGGCCAGACGAGGGCCCGGTCCGCGGCGGCGGGCCGGCGGGTGGCGGCGAGCAGCCGGTCCCACACTTCGGCGGCCGGGAGGTAGGACTGGGCGAGGAGCACGGTGTGCCAGTCCTCGCCGCGTTCGGCGGCCCGGTCCGCCATCCGCCGCGCCGCGTCGGCGACGCCGCTGCGGGGCAGTGCGTCGAGGAGGTCCGCGTCGACGGCGGGTCCGCCCGGGCCGCGTCCGGCGGTGACCGAGGCGTGCAGGGCGGTGCGCCGGCCGGGCGGCAGGGCGGCGAGGAGCCGGGCGAGGCCCGCGGAGTCCTGGGCCATGGCCCGGCCCAGCTCCACGACGAGCCCGTCGGGCGCGGTGCGGGCGAGGCGGAGGAGGACGCCGTCGGGTATCCGGCGCGCCCCGTGCTCCAGCATGGACCGGGTCTGGGGGCGCAGCAGCAGCCGGGCGGTGCGGGCCGGGTCGGCGGCGGCGAGGGCGCCGAGGCGGTGGGCCAGCGGCCACGGCAGGGTGGCGGGGCCGAAGCGTTCGAGCAGATCGAGGACGCGGGCGGGCCGGGCGGTGACGGTCGCGGCGATCCCGGGGGCGTACCGCTGCCACCACTCCGGGCGCTGCGGCTCGGGCAGTTCGGCGAGCTGGTGTTCGACGGCGTCCAGGAGGGGGCCGGGGTGGCAGCGGCCCAGGCCGCTCCAGCCGCGTACGGCGTACAGCAGCTCGGGCAGCAGCCGGGCGACGGTGTCGGCGGGGCAGCCGGGGAGCAGCACGGCCGCCTCGGCGTCGCCCCAGTCGGCGCGCACCCGTTCGAGGAGCCGGGCGGCGAGGCCGGTGCGCCCGTCGCGGACGACGGCCCGGAGCAGGCGGCGGCGCGCGGTGCGGGGCAGGTCGTCCAGGGCCCGCTCGTACGCCTCGTCGGGGACCCCGAGGCTCCGGGCCGCCCGCAGGGCGTGGCCCTGCACGAAGGGGTCCGGGTCGGCGAGGTGCGCGCCGGTCCACTCCGCGTCGCCGCCGACGGCCGCCGCGATGACGGCGAGACCGCGCTCGTACGGGCCACCCCCGTCCAGCTCGTCCAGCACGCGGCGCAATTCCCCCGAAGCGGACAGAACGCGGGCCCGGGCGGCGAGTTCGCGCATGCGCCGGGGGTACGGAAGCGGGTCGAGGGACTTCAGCAGGGCGTCGGTCATGGGGTGATTCTGCCGTGCGGGGGCGTGCCGCCCGGGGGCGGGCGGGGACCGTACGCTGTGCCGGTGAAACCTGTGACCCGCTTCGTTCTCATCGGTGCGCCGCTGGCGATAGCCGTCGCCCTCGTCTTCAACACCGGTGGCGACGACGCCGGACTGCCGACGGACTCCCCCAAGGCCGCCGAGGCTTCGGCCACCGGGCCGGTGAACCCGGACCCGTTCGCGGCGGCGGACGACGAGGAGCGCGCGGAGATGAACAAGCGGGTCGGCCGGGCGCCGGCCGGGCTCGCCGCGCCGAAGATGCGCGAGATCGCGTGGGAGCTGCTGGCCAGCGCGGAGGGCTCGACGCTGGACTGGCGCACCCAGTACGCGACGATCGAGGACAGCGGCGACGGCACCGGTTACGCGGCCGGGCTCGTCGGTTTCTGCTCCGGTACGCACGACATGCTGGCGTTCGTGGAGACGTTCACGAAGGACCACCCGGACAACCCGCTCGCCCCGTATCTGCCCGCGCTGCGCAAGGTCGACGGGACCGGTTCGCACGAGGGCCTGGACCCGGGGTTCACGGGTGCGTGGAAGAAGGCGGCCGAGGACCCGGCGTTCCGCGCGGCGCAGGAGGAGGTCCGCGACAAGCAGTACTTCGAGCCCGCGGTGCGCCTGGCGAAGCTGGACGGGCTCGGCGCGCTGGGCCAGTTCATCTACTTCGACACCATGGTGCTCCAGGGGCCCGGGCACGAGGCGGATTCCTTCTACGGCATCCGGCAGGCGGCGCTGGCCGAGGCGGACACGGTCGCGGAGGGCGGTGACGAGTCGGCGTACCTGGACATCTTCCTGGACACCGCGCGGGCCGTGATGAAGTCGAAGAAGAACCAGCAGCACGACACCTCGCGCATCGACACCGCGCAGCGCGTCTTCCTGGAGGACGAGAACCTGGGCCTGGAGCCGCCGCTGACCTGGAAGATGTACGGGGAGACGTTCCGTATCCCGTCGTGATCCCGGCCCTGCGGCGGCCCCTGGCGGACTTCTAGCCCCGGGCGTCCTGCCGGATCAGTTCGGCGGCCTTCTCGGCGATGGCGACCGTGGGCGCGTGGGTGTGACCCCGGGTGATGCGCGGCATGACCGAGGCGTCGACCACGCGCAGGCCCCGGACCCCGCGCACCCGGAGCCGGGGGTCGGTGACCGAGCCGGGGTCCTCGCCCATCCGGCAGGTGCCGACGGGGTGGTAGAGGGTCTCCGCCCCGGTCCGAATCGCCTCGGCGAGGCGGTCGTCGTCCACCTCGCCCGGGTAGTGGCCCATGGGCGTCGAGGTGTGCGGGGCGAGGGCAGTGTGGGCGAAGAGCCGTTCGGCGTGGCGGACGCCGTCCATCATGCGCCGCAGATCGGTGCCGGCCGCGAGGTAGCCCGGGTCGATGCGCAGGGCGGAGCGCGGGTCCGGGTGGTCGGTGTCCAGGGTGATGCGGCCGGTGCTCTCGGGCTGGAGCAGGACCACGCCGATCGTGATGCCGTGTTCGGTGGGCGGGGTGAGCCCGTGGTCGATGAACGGGGCCGGGGCGAAGATCAGTTCCAGGTCCGGGGCGGCCGGTGCGGAGGCGCTGCGGACGAAGGCGACGGCCTCCGCCAGGTTGGAGCTGAGCGGTCCGCGCCCGGTGAGCAGGTAGCGGGCGATGTTCACCGGGGTGTCGGCGCCCGTCAGGGTGACCGGGCGCGGGCAGTGCAGGGTGACCGCGAAGGACAGGTGGTCCTGGAGGTTGCGGCCGACGTCCGGTGACGCGGCGCGCACCTCGACGCCCGCGCGGCGCAGTTCGCCGGGGTCGCCGATGCCCGAGCGCAACAGCAGGTGCGGGGAGCCGATGGCGCCGGCGCTGAGGATCACCTCGCGGCGCGCGGTGAGCGTACCGGAGCTCTCGGTCTCCACCCCGGTGGCCCGGTCGCCGTCGAAGGCGAGGGCGCGGACGCGGGTGTGCGGGAGGATATCCAGATTGGCGCGCTTGGCGGCCGGTTTGAGGTACCCGTCGGCCGCGCTCCAGCGCCGTCCGCGCCGCTGGTTGACGGGGGTGAGGGCGACCCCGCTGTGGTCGGGCGCGTTGAGTTCGGGCAGGAGTGTCAGGCCGTCGTCGCGGCAGGCGGTGACGAAGTCGGCGGTGAGCGGGGACGGGCTGCGGGGCGGCGCGATGTGCAGCGGGCCCTCGGTGCCGTACACCGTGCGGTCGCCTGCCGGGCCGGACCAGCGCTCGGCGCGCCGGAAGTAGGGCACGATCGCGTCGTGGCCCCAGTCCGGCCCGGCGGACGCCGCCCACGCGTCGTAGTCGTCGCGGTGTCCGCGTACCCACATCATCGCGTTGATCGAGGAGGAACCGCCGAGCGTGTGCCCGCGCGGCCAGAACAGCTCGCGGCCGCCGAGCGCCGGCTGCTTCACCGTGCTGAAGTCCCAGTCGAACGGGGTCTTGAACAACTGTGGGAAGGCGGCCGGGATGCGGATCTCCTGCTTGCGGTCGGGGCCTCCCGACTCGACCAGCGCGACCCGCACGGTGGGGTCCTCGGACAGCCGCGCGGCCAGCACGCAGCCGGCCGAACCCGCCCCGACGACGACGTAGTCGTACTCGCTCAACTCGGCTTCTCCTCCAGGTCGACGCGGGTTCCGGCGCGGCCACGGGGCCCGCTCACGGAAACGGTGGAGGCCGAAGTCTCGCACGTACGGGGCTGATTCAGGCCCGCTCGCGGCCAACTCTGCGCAGCCGCTCCCGCTCCTTCTCGGACAGGCCGCCCCACACGCCGAAGCGCTCGTCGTTGTCGAGGGCGTACTCCAGGCACGCCTGCCGTCCCTCGCAGGCGTTGCACAGCTGCTTGGCCTCACGGGTGGAACTGCCGGGGGCCGGGAAGAAGAACTCGGGGCCCGCCTGGGCGCACAGTGCTGTTTCCTGCCAGGAGAAGGCGGGGTCGGTCGCGGTGTTGATCAGCATGACGCCACAGTGCCGTGCCGCGATAAACGACTGATCAACGCCGCGTCAATGGCGCGTCCGCCCGGCCGCGGCACCGGCACCGCATGGGACGATATGAGCCACGTACGCGGAGAGCGGCGGGGTCGCGGAGACAGAGGGACGTACATGAGCGAGGGCGGGGCACCGGCCGGGCGGGCCGCCCGGGAGCTGCTCGTCCGCGCCGACGGTCTGCTGGACGCGGCACGCGGGGTCCTCGCGGACCACACCCGGGCCGTCACCGCCGTCCGGACGTGCCTGGACCCCCTGCTCGACGCCCTCGTGCGCGCCGATCTCGACTCCATCCCCGTTTCCCGGCTGAAGGACGTCACCGAGGGCCGGCTGCGACTCGGCGCCATCGAGCAGGCGGGTTTCACGACGGTCGGCCAGGTGTACGGCGCGAACCGCTACGAGCTCCGCCAGATCCCCGGCGTCGGCGCGCAGACGGCGGACCAGGCCCTGGCGGCGGCGGGCGGCATCGCGCACGCGGTGCGGGACACCGTCGCGGTGCGCGTGGACGTGGACGACCGGAACGAGGCGGTGACCGCGCTGCTCGGCGCGGTGTACGGGCTGGTGGCGGCGGGCCCGGACGCGCGGCGGGCGGTGGACGGGGCGCGGGCGCTGGCCGGGCGCCTCGACCCGCTGCTGGCGGCGGCCGGTCCGGCACGGGGGCGGCTGCGGATGCTGTTCGCGGGGCGACGGTCGCGGGCCGGGGTGCGGGAGGCGGTGACCGGGGTCCGGGCGGCCGTCGCCGACGCGGTGGAGCGTGGGCTGCCGCCGCTGTTCGCCCAGGTGTCGGCCGATCTGCTGCGGGCGCCGGGGTCCCCGGCCGCCGCCTGGGTCGACTTCGAACTGCGGTCCGCCGAGTACTACAGCCTGCTCGCGGAGCTCTCCGGTTCGGGGCCGGACCGGGACGCGGCGGAGGGGTTCCTGCCGTCGGGGATCGCCGACCGGGTGCGCGGGCTGCGGCTGGACGACGCCCGGCTGCGGGTCTCGCTGCGCGGCTACCAGTCGTTCGGTGCCCGGTTCGCGCTCGTCCAGAAGCGGGTAATCCTGGGCGACGAGATGGGGCTCGGCAAGACCGTCCAGGCCATCGCGGCCCTGGCGCACCTCGCGGCGCGCGGGGAGACGCACTTCCTGGTGGTATGCCCGGCGAGCGTCCTCATCAACTGGACGCGGGAGGTCCGGGCCAGGTCCACGCTGCGCGCGCTGCCGGTGCACGGGCCGGAGCGGCGGGAGGCGTTCGCGGAGTGGCGGGATTCCGGCGGGGTCGCGCTGACCACCTTCGACGCGCTGCACGCCCTGCCGGACGCCGGGGAGAGCGGGGTGCGGCCCGGGATGCTCGTGGTGGACGAGGCGCATTACGTGAAGAACCCGGAGACCCGTCGTTCGCGCGCGGTCTCCGGCTGGTCGGGGCGGACGGACCGGGTGCTGTTCCTGACCGGGACGCCGATGGAGAACCGGGTGGAGGAGTTCCGCAGCCTCGTCCGCCAGCTCCGGCCCGAGCTGGCCCCCTCGGTCGGCGCCGGGCACGGCGCGGCGGGTTCGCGGGCGTTCCGCCGGGCCGTGGCCCCCGCGTATCTGCGGCGCAATCAGGAGGACGTCCTCGCCGAACTGCCCGCCGTGGTCCAGGTGGACGAGTGGGAGGAGTTCAGCGAGGGCGATCTGCTGGCGTACCGGGAGGCGGTGGCCGAGGGGCACTTCATGCGGATGCGCCGGGCGGCGTACGCCCGTCCGGAGACCTCCGCCAAGCTGGACCGGCTGCGCGAACTCGTCGCGGACGCGGCGGGCAACGGCCTGAAGGTCGTGGTGTTCTCGTACTTCCGCGAGGTCCTGGAGACGGTGCGCGGGGCGCTCGGTGACGGGGTGTCCGGTCTGCTGTCGGGGAGCGTGGCGGCGGCTCGGCGCCAGGAGATGGTCGACGCGTTCACGGCGGCGGACGGGCACGCGGTGCTGCTGAGCCAGATCCAGGCGGGCGGGGTCGGGCTGAACATGCAGGCCGCGTCCGTCGTCATCCTGTGCGAACCGCAGATCAAGCCGACGACGGAGCACCAGGCCGTGGCCCGGGTGCACCGGATGGGCCAGATACGGACGGTCCGGGTGCACCGGCTGCTCGCCGCGGACAGCATCGACCAGCGCATGCTGGACATCGTGGCCCGCAAGGAGCGCCTGTTCGACGCGTATGCCCGGCGCAGCGACGTCGCCGAGACGACACCGGACGCGGTGGACGTGTCGGAGGGCGAGCTGGCCCGCCGCATCGTGGAGGAGGAGCAGCGGCGCCTCGGCGCGACGGCGGACCGCTGAGCGCGCTACCCGTCGTGTCCGGGGACGTTGCCGTCCCGGTCGGTCACGAAGAGCATGCCGCCCATGCCCCGGTCGGCGTGGCTCTGCACATGGCAGTGGTACATCCAGGCGCCCGCGCCCACGTGTTCGCCCGCGATGACCTGGAAACCGAAGGAGTCGGCCGGTCCGACGATCTTCGTGTCGACCACCCGGCTCGGGTCGTCGGGACCGGTGAGCATGCCCGTACGGTTGTCCGCCCAGCGGTGACCGTGCATGTGGAACGTGTGGTAGAAGTCGCCGTGCGTGATCATGACGACTTCGAGCCGGTCCCCCAGCGTGGTGGTGAAGTCCGGGCTCTCCCCGGCCGGGGTGTTGTTGATGGACATGCCGTTGAAGACGATCGTGATCGTCTTGTCCGGCAGGATGTCGCCCCGGCGGCGGACGACCAGCGGCCCGTAGAGCCCGTCGCGGATGCCGCCGGTGCCGTGGTCGGAGCCGACGGCGTGGTCGTGGTAGTGCCAGTAGCCCGCGCTGCCGGGCTGCCAGGTGCCGTCGCTGCGCAGGCCGGGGGTGTGGGTGCGCCAGGTGTACGTGCGGGTTTTGCCGGGCTCGACGGTGCTGTGGTTCATCCGGGTGCCGTCGCTGGCGATGTCGTAGTCGACGCCGTGCGCGTGCAGCCCGGCCGGGACGTCCAGGGTGTTGACGAACTCGATGTGCAGGGTGTCGCCCTCGTTGAGCTCGATGAGCGGGCCCGGCACGGTGGCCTTGCCCTTTTCGAGCCCGTAGCCCATCCGGCCGTCCGGCAGCTTCTCCACATACATCCGGATGTGCCGGACCACTCCCCCGGCGGGCGCGCGGCGGACCGGGTGCGGCAGGGCGGTGGCGGGGGCCGGGAGGGACAGCGATGCCATCCCCGCCGCCGCCACGGCCCCGCCGCCCACCAGCATCCGCCGGCTGAAACTTCTGCGGTCCATGTCGAACTCCCCACTGCTGACGGGTGCTGCCGAGGCTCTGGCGACGGGCCGTGACGGACCCGGGAAAATCGCTTACCCACAGTAAGGACAAAGTCCGCCTCAGGGCCGCCAAGCCCGGTGGGCGAGTCGCAAAATACGCCTACCGGATCAGGTGAGCGTCGCCGCGTGCTGCGGCATGTGCTCACGGCCGCCGGGGTGCCGGTGGCGCCACACCCAGAAGACGGTGCAGGAGACCAGCGACCAGGCCGCGAGGACCAGATACGGGAAGACGCGCTGGTGGCCCTGGTAGTAGACGGCGGTGTGCTGGGCGTTGACGGAGGCACCCGGGGGCAGCCAGCGTCCGATGTGCCCGAGGAGCGAGGGCAGCAGCGGCCAGGAGACGGCCCCGCCGGACGACGGGTTCCCGAGGAGCACCATCACGCCCCAGGTCGGCAGCATCGCCCAGCGGCCGATCAGGGTGTTGAACATGGTGAAGACCATGCCCGAGGTGAACATCGTGAAGGCGAGGATCAGCCAGGACTCGACGAAGGGCAGATCCACCGCCCCCAGCAGCCAGTCGACCACGGCGGCGATGGCGAAGGCGCCGAGGAGCGAGTACGCGACGGTGAAGCCGATCCGCTCCAGCGGGATCAACGACCGGGCGTGCACGCTGAGCTGGATGGAACCCACGAAACCGACGATCACCGCGGCGAGCGAGATGTAGAAGAGCGCGAGCCCGCGCGGGTCGCCCTTCTGCAGGGGTTTGACGTCCTGCACGGTCACCGGGATGGACAGCGCGTCGCCCACCTTCACGGCGGACTCGGCGAGCAGCTGGGCGACGGCCGCCCCGGAGGCGGCGGCCACGTCCAGGGACACGCCCCGCTCGCCGGAGCGCACGATCGCGAAGACCTCCTGCTCCTCCAGCGCCTCGCGCGCGGCGGCCGCCGTCGGGAAGACGTGGATGACCAGGGAGGCGTCGAGGGCCTTGTCCATCCCGGCGACGAACTCCCGGCCGCGCTCGGTGTCCGGCTCGCTGACCACGGCGGTGGGGACGCTGTGCGGGGTCGGGTTGGCCATGGCGTACGTGTAGGAGCCGGCGAAGAGCCCGGCGGCGGCGGAGAGGATGAACAGCAGGACGATCGCCGGGAAGTACGGGGACTCCTTGAAGCCCTGCCACTTCTGGCCCCGGGTCAGCGGCCGGCCGTGCGCCCCGTGCTCCGGTTCGCTCACGCCTCGTCGTCCTTGTCGCGGCGGGCGCGGCTCGGCTGCACGCGCTTGGGCTCGCCGGGCATCTTCGGGTATTCGGGCGGGTAGGGCAGGTCGCCGGGGCCGCCGTCGCTCGCGTGGCGGTCGGCGAGTTCCAGCAGCGAGTCCAGGCGGAACGCCTCCTGGTCCATGTCGGCGTGCACGTCGCCGTGTTCCGCGTACCGCACGGGCATGGTGCGCAGGTCGAAGTCGCGGGGCTCGGCGTCGTCCAGCTCCTCCCAGCGCAGCGGGGCGGAGACCGGGGCGTGCGGGAAGGGCCGTACGGAGTAGGCGGAGGCGATGGTGCGGTCGCGGGCGGTCTGGTTGTAGTCGACGAAGATCCGCTCGCCGCGCTCCTCCTTCCACCAGGCGGTGGTCACCCGGTCCGGCATCCGGCTCTCCAGCTCGCGCCCGACCGCGATGGCCGCGCGCCGCACCTCGGTGAACGTCCAGCGCGGCTCGATGGGGACGAAGACGTGGATGCCGCGCCCGCCGGAGGTCTTCGGCCAGCCGCGCAGCCCGTGCTCCTCCAGGACACCGCGCAGCTCTTGGGCGGCGCGGACCGCGTCGGCGTATCCGGTGCCCGGCTGCGGGTCCAGGTCGATGCGCAGTTCGTCGGGGTGGTCGGTGTCCCCGCCCCGGACCGGCCAGGGGTGGAAGGTCAGGGTGCCGAGGTTGGCGGCCCAGAGGACGGCGGCCACCTCGGTGGGGCACATCTCCCGGGCGGACCGCCCGCTCGGGAAGGCGATCGTGGAGGTGGGGATCCAGTCGGGGAGGTTCTTGGGGGCGCGCTTCTGGTAGAAGAACTCGCCCTCGACGCCGTCCACGAACCGCTGGAGGGTGGTGGGCCGGTTGCGCAGGGCGCGCAGGATGCCGGGGCCGACGGCGAGGAAGTACTCGGCGACGTCCCGCTTCGTGTAGCCCTTCTCCGGGAAGTAGACCTTGTCCGGATTCGACAGCCGGACCGCCCGCCCGGCCGCGTCCAGCTCCACCGCTGTGCCCGCTGCTGCCATGTCGGCCACGGTAGGCCGGGCACACATATGCCGCATATCGGGAGACTCCGGTCGCCGTACGGTCCACAATCGGGCCATGGACCTGCCGGTGATGCCGCCCGTGAAGCCGATGCTCGCCAAGTCCGTGAAGCGGATTCCGCCGGGCATGCAGTACGAGGCGAAGTGGGACGGCTTCCGGGCGATCGTGCACCGGGACGGTGACGAGGTGGTGATCGGCAGCCGGACCGGCAAGCCGCTCACCCGGTACTTCCCCGAGGTGGTCGACGCCGTCCGGGACAATCTGCCGGAGCGGTGTGTGGTGGACGGCGAGATCGTCGTCGCGCACGACGGCCGCCTCGACTTCGACCGGCTCAGCGAGCGCATCCACCCCGCCGAGTCCCGGGTGCGGCTGCTGGCCGGGGAGACCCCGGCCGCGCTGATCGCCTTCGACCTGCTGGCACTGGGCGACGAATCGCTCCTGGACACCCCGCAGGCGGACCGGCGCAAGGTGCTGGAGGGGGCGCTCGCCGGGGCGTCGGCGCCGGTGTACCTGGCCCCGTCCACGACCGACCCGGCCCGCGCCGAGGAGTGGTTCGAGCGCTACGAGGGGGCGGGGCTCGACGGGGTCGTCGCGAAGCCGCTCGACGCGCCGTACCGGCCGGACGTCCGGGCCATGTACAAGATCAAGCACGAGCGCACCGCCGACTGCGTGGTGGCCGGATACCGCTTCCACAAGAGCGGCCCGGTCGTCGGCTCGCTGCTGCTCGGCCTGTACGACGACAGCGGCGCGCTCCAGCACGTCGGGGTGTGCGCGGCCTTCCCCATGAAGCGCCGGGCGGAGCTCGTCACCGAGCTGGAACCCCTGCTGACCGGCGCCGACGACCACCCGTGGCACGCCTGGGCCGAGGCCGAGGCGCACGCGGGCGCCCGGCTGCCGGGCGCCCCGAGCCGCTGGTCCGGCAAGAAGGACATGTCCTGGGTGCCGCTGCGGCCGGAACGGGTCTGCGAGGTGGCGTACGACCACATGGAGGGCGACCGCTTCCGGCACACCGCCCAGTGGCGCCGCTGGCGGCCCGACCGTACGCCGGACAGCTGCACGTACGCACAGCTGGAGGAGGTCGTCCGCTACGACCTCGCCCAGGTGCTGGCGGGCGACGGCTGAGCCCTTCGGAAAACCCGGCCGCCGCCCGGGTACAGGGCCTTGCCTTTGGATCAGGCCGGATCAGGGAGCGGGCTCTGGTGCCGTGCATCGCAAGGCGGAGGATTGAGGCAACGCGGAGCGTTGGTGATTGACGACAACGCCGCGAGGTGCGGTGCCAGAGCCCGCGAGCCCGGCATGATCCAAAGGCAAGGCCCTAGTCCGCCGTGGGCGGCAGGGTGGGGGTGGTGCAGGGTTCGGCGGTCTCCGTGGGGTCGGGCGAGGGGGAGCCGGTGGGCTCGGTGGTGTCGGTCGGGTCGGGCGTGGGGGTGGTCGTGCAGCCCGGGTCCGGCTTCGTCGTGGTCGGGTCGGGGTCGGGGGTGGTGCTCGGGTCCGGGGAGCCGGGGTCCGTCGGGTCGGGCGAGGGGCCGGTGGTGTCCGTCGGGTCCGGGTCGGGCGTGGTGCTCGGGTCCGGGTCGTGGGTGCCCGGTGTGGTGGGGCGGGTGCTGGTGCTGGGCTGCGGGCCGACCTCGATGCCGCCGCCGTCCTTGGAGCCGGAGCCGCCGACGGGGTGCTTGGGCTTGTTGGGGCTGCCCGCGCCGGGGCTCCTCGGGACGGTCCCCGTGCCGTCGGTGACCGGATGGATGCCCTTGCGGTAGAACTCCAGCCAGGACAGCACCGTCCGCAGATAGGTCTCCGAGTGGTTGTAGCTGAGGATCGCCCGGTTCATGTCCGAGGGGATCGACAGATCGCGCGTCCCGGCGCACAGGTAGGCCCCGGCGGCGAGCGCCGCGTCGTACACGTTGTTCGGGTCGCGGCGGCCGTCGCCGTTGCCGTCGCGGCCCCAGTGCGCCCACGTCGAGGGGATGAACTGCATCGGGCCGACCGCCCGGTCGTACGTCGCGTCCCCGTCGTAGGCCCCGCCGTCGGTGTCCGCGATGTTGGCGAACCCGGCGCCGTTGAGGACCGGGCCGAGGATCGGCGAGACGGTCGTGCCGTTCCTGTCGACCCGGCCGCCGGCCGCGTGCCCGGACTCGACCTTGCCGATCGCCGCCAGTAACTGCCAGGGCAGCCGGCAGCCGGGGTCGCTGCGCCCCATCGTGGTCTCGGCCCTGCGGTAGGCGGCGAGCACGGTGGCGGGGATGCCCGCCTCGGCCCAGGACTGCCTGGCCGCGGGGCTCTGCTTCTCGCCCTTCTTCGGCGGCTTCGGGCTCTTCAGCGGCGGGAGTTCGGTGTGGTACGAGTCGTCGTTGGGGACCTCGGACCAGACGACGTCGTCCGTCGTGTGGCGGGGCTTCGGGGTCTCCTCGTGCGCGGCGAGCTGGGGTGCCTGGGACGCCGTGAGCGCGGCCATCGCGGCGACGGCGGCGGCGGTGCCGCCGAGTTGGCGGCGCATGGTGCCGTTGAACCTCATGCGTGCTCTCCTTGGTGGGTCGCCTGGGTCACCGGGTGAAGGTGTCGATCGCGGAGATCCGCCAGCTGCCGCCCTTGCGGACCGCGTCCACGCTGAACATGGCGGCGGCGTAGGTGGTCTCCTCGGACTTGCCGGTACGGGTGTTGCGCTGGTCGGCGTAGATCAGCAGCCGGGCGCGGTCGCCGTCGAGCAGTTCCACGCCGCTGTCGGTGACGGTCGTGGTGAGGACCAGCTTCTGCTTCGCCGCCTGCTCCCGGACCTCGGCGAGCATGTCCGCGTGCTGCTGAACCGCCTTGCCGGTCAGGTACTTCGTGACCGCCGTCTCGGCCTTGGTGGGTGAGGCGTAGTCGTACGAGAAGACCGCACCGACGGCCTCGGTGATCTGGCCCTTCACCTCGCTGGTGCGGCTGATGTCGGTCAGGGCGGTGTTCTGCCGGCTCGGGTCGTCGCGCAGGCTCGCCGCCGAGGTGAACGCCCAGGCGGCGACGGCGCCGAGGACGAGGGTGAGGACGCAGAGGACGGCGGGCAGGCTGAGGCGCGGGCGGCGCCGGGGAGCCTTCTTCCCGGCCTCGGGCTCGTCGTCCCCGTCGTCCTCCTCGCTGTGCGGATCCGCCTCGTCCTGCGGGGTGTCCGGCTTCTCCGGGTCCGGTCCGCGCCCGGTGCGGGGGCGGGGCGGGGTGGTCGTCGCGGCGCGTTCGGCGGCGGCGACGGTGGCCAGGCGGCGCTGACGGTTGACCAGGTGACGGGTGGTCGACATGTCCGGGTTCCTCTCGGTGCTGGGGCGGGGGTGTCAGCCGGCGGTGTTGCCGACGGGCGCCTGTCCGAGGGCGCTGAGCTTCCACCCGTCGGGGGTGTGGGTGAGCTGGCCGAGCATCCGGCTCTCCTTCACCGCGGGCTTGCCCTTGGGCGCGGTCACGGTCACCCGGAGCGCCACCATGACCCCGGCCTTCCCGGCCCGGTCGTCCAGCTCGGTGACCGCGCCGGCCAGCACCTTCGCGGTGCTGACGGTCTTCGCCTCCTGGATCTGCTTCACGAACCCGGCCCGCCCGTCCACCAGTTGCTGGTGCAGGTCCCCGGTGGTGGAGTCCTCCCAGCTGTCGAGCCCCTTCTCCAGCTGGGCGTGGTCGAGCGTGTTCATGTTCTGCACGGCCTGCTCTCCCGCCGCCAGCACCTCGTCGCGGGTCTGGGCGTACGCGGCCGAGCTGTCGTGCCCCGCCTGGTACCGGGACACCCCGCCCCAGCCCGCGGCGGCCGCCGCCGCGACCGTCAGCACGATCGCCGCCGCCACCAGCGGATTCCTCGTCATCGCTACCCGTGCCATCGCTGCCTCTCCCTGCCGGCGGTCCCGCCGTGCTGTGCTGTCCGTGCTCGGTGGTGCGGTGGTGCTTCTCGCGGGCTACCGGGAGGTGATCTCCACGATCGTCCAGTGCCCTTCGCGCAGTTGGGCCGTGACGGAGAGCTGCGCGGCCGCCTTGCTCGCCGCCTTGCCCTTGCGCTCGTAGACCTGGTCGAGGAAGACGAGCAGGTGGGCGCTGTCGGGCGTCAGCCTGGTCACTCCGGCGCGCACGACATGAGTGGTGAGGGTGAGCTTCTGGTCGGCCGACTGCTTCTCGACCTGGCCGAACAGCGCCGCGTACTGCTGGAGCGCCTTGCCCGCGAGGAGCTTCTGCGCGGACGCCTTGGTGGCGGCGGTGCCGTCGGGGCTGTACGAGAAGACCTTGCCGAGCGCGTTGGTGACCTCGCCGGCCACCTGGGCGGTCGCCGCGCTGTCGGTCAGCGCCAGGTTGGACGTGGCGGGCGTGTCCCGCAGCTGCCTGCCCGCCACGTACATGACGGCTCCGGCGGCGAGCAGGGCGACGACGAGGACCGCGGCGAGGACGCGCGGCCGGCCGCGGGCGGGGCGGGTGCCGGTGTCGTCGGTCGGCTCGGGCGGCTCGACCGCCGCCTCCGGCCTCTCCTCGACGTCCACGTCGGTGTTCATGCGCCGCTCCCTATGCCGAGTGCCGTGAGCGCCTTGATCTTCCAGCCGTCCCCGGTCCGGGCGAGCGTGGCCTCGA
The DNA here is from genome assembly GCF_001905735.1 of Streptomyces sp. CB01249. GTDB lineage: Bacteria > Actinomycetota > Actinomycetes > Streptomycetales > Streptomycetaceae > Streptomyces. Next base: position 1,023,371 of record NZ_LISW01000001.1, on the reverse strand, counting down.
AGCGTTTGCGCTCCGTGCCCGCCTTGCCGCTGCGCGGGGTGACCTCGACGTCGACGGTCGCGATCATCAGCGCGGTGCCGGTCCGCTCGTCCAGCTCCGTGAGCGCGGCGTCGGTCACCTTGCCGCGCGCGGTGGCGCCGGACGCCTTGAGGTCGGCGGCGTCCTTCTTCCGGGTCCGCTTCAGCTGGTCGTGCAACGGGCCCGTGGCGGACTCCAGCCAGCCGGCCAGGCCCGCGTCCACGCTCGTCGCGTCCTTGCCGTCCAGCGTGTTGAGCCGGGCCAGCGCCTGCCGGCCGTCCGCGAGGGCGGCGTCCCGGCTCTTGGCGTAGGCCAGGTCGTCGTCACCCCGGGCCTGGGCGTACGACCAGCCGCCCAGGGCGCAGACGAGGGCCGCGATCAGCAGGACGGCCCAGCCGCCGAGGCTTCGCGTACGGGGGTTCACTCGCCGTCCTCCTGTCCCAGGCCGAGCAGCCCGGCCATGCCCCGGGCCTCCGGTGCCGCGTCGGTCGCGGCGCCGAGCACGCCGGGCAGCCGGTCCTCCCCGGTGTCCCCGAGGAGCAGCGCGCCGGCCTTCGCCGGAGGTGGCAGCGGGCCGCCCGTCGGGGCGTTGGCGCTGCCCCGGACGTCGATGCCGGTGCCGGGCGAGGCGGCGCAGCGGGCCTTGGTGTTGACGGCCGGGGCGGGCGAGACGTCGAGGCCGTTGCGGTAGGTCGTGCCCTCGTATCCGGCGGTGCAGGGCAGCGGCTCGAAGAAGGTGATCGACATGCCGAACCGGGCACCGTCCTCGTCCACCGCGCTGGACCCGGCGGCCGCGACAGCGGGGAGTTTCACGAGCAGTTCCTCCAGGCCGCGCTGGCGGGTGACGGCGACGTCGGACGTGGTGAGGAGGTTGGCGACGACGACCCCGAAGCTGGGTTCGACGTCCCGGAGCAGTCCGCTGATCTGGTTCGTCGCGTCGGGGGCGGCGGCGATCAGCTTGCGCAGATCGGTGTCGGACCCCTTGAGCTGGGCGGCGAGTTCCTTCGCTCCGGAGGCGAACCCCTTGAGCGCTTCGCCCTGTTCGACCTGGGTGCGCAGGACGGTCTTGCCGTCCTCCATCAGCCGGGTGTTGACGGGCAGCGCGTCGTCGGCGGCGTCCACGAACTCGCTGCCGGTGTCCAGGAGGACCTGGAGGTCGTCGCCGCGCCCGCTGAACGCGGTGCCGAACTCGTCCACGACGGTGCGCAGCGACTCCAGGTCGACCGAGGAGGTGAGGTCGTTGACGCTGGTGAGGACGTTGGTCACGGGCGCCGGGACGGTGGTCTCGGCCTGGTCGATGACCGAGCCGTTCGCGAGGTAGGGGCCCTCGGTGCGGGTCGGCCGCAGGTCGACGTACTGCTCGCCGACGGCCGAGAGGTTCGCCACGACGGCCTTGAGGTCGTCCGGGATGCTGGGCGCGGACTTGTTGATCCGCAGCTCGGCCTCGACGCCGTCGTCGGTGAGTTCGATGGGCCCGACCCGGCCGACCGAGACCCCTCGGTAGGTGACGTTGGAGTGCGTGAAGAGGCCTCCGGTACGCGGGAGTTGCATCTTGACCGTGTAGTAGTCGCGCATGCCGACGTAATGGCCGAGGTCGGCGTAACGGATACCGAGGTAGGCGAGCACCAGCACGGAGATGATGAGGAAGGCGATGTTCTTGAGCCGGATGGCGAGGGTGATCATCAGTTGCTCCCCTTCGAATCCGTGGGCCGGCTCGTCGTCGGCGCCGAGGTCGCGGGAAGGGGCAGCGGCAGTCCGGCGCCGGCGACCGACGGGGACTGGGCGGGCGGGGTCTCCGGGTCCGGGTTGTAGGCGGGAATGATCTGGGTGCCGGGTTCGGCCGTCAGGTCCAGGTACACGTTGAGGTAGTCGCCCTTCACGCCGCGCAGCACCTCGTCCGTGAACGGGTAGGTGAGCAGCACCTGGAGGGAGTCGGGCAGGTCGTTGCCGGAGTCGGCCAGGGCCCGCAGGGTCGGGGCGAGGGCCTTGAGGTCGGCGATGGTGTCCGCCTTGCTCCGGTTGATGGTGGTGACGGCGACGTCGGAGAGGGTGTCCAGGGAGCGGAGCATCGTCATGAGCGATCCGCGCTGCTTCTCCAGGACCTTCATGCCGGGGCTGAGCTTGGTGAGGACGGTGCCGACCTGCTCCTTGCGGCCGGCGAGGGTGCTGGAGAGCCGGTTGACTCCGTCGAGCGCGGCGGTGATGTCGCCGCGGTGGTCGTCCAGGTTGGTGACGAGCTTGTCGACCCGGTGGAGCATGGACTTGACCTGGGGTTCCTGCCCGCTCAGGGCCTTGTTGAGTTCGGTGGTGATGGTCTTGAGCTGCTGGACGCCGCCGCCGTTGAGGAGCATGGACAGGGCGCCGAAGACCTCTTCGACCTCGGGGTTGCGGTTGGTGCGGCTGAGCGGGATGCGGTCGCCGTCGGCGAGGGTGCCCTGCTCCTTGCCCTTGGCGGGCGGCTGGAGCTGGACGTACTTCTCGCCGAGCAGGCTGGACTGTTCCAGGTGGGCGTAGGCGTTGGCGGGCAGGTCGATCTTCCCGTTCACCTTCATGGTGACCCGGGCCTGCCAGCCGTCGGGCGCCAGCGAAATCTTGGTGACCCGGCCGACCGCGACGTCGTTGACCTTGACCGAGGACTGCGGGGAGAGGCTGAGCACATCCCCGAAGTCCGCGGTGATCTCGTACGGGTGGTCGCCGAGGTCGGCGCCGCCGGGCAGCGGCAGGTCCTCGATGCCGGAGAAGTGCGGGGCTCCGCATCCGGTGACGAAGAGGGTGCAGCACAGGCCGAGCGCGACGAGTGCCGGTCCGCCCGTGGTGCCGAGGGCCGCGGGTCTGCGCGGTCGCCGGTTCATCGGTTCGCCCCCTTCGTGTCCTTGGCGTCCTTGGCGTCCTTGGCGTCCTTGGCGTCCTTGGCTTGCTTCGGGGTGCCGTAGACCGTGCCCACGGCCGGGAGCGGCAGCGCGGGCAGCGCCTGTTGCCGTTCGGCGTCCACCGGGGAGAGCCCCTGGAGGGCGAGGGAGGATTCGAGGAGCGGGCCGCCCATGCTGAGCTCGTTGAGGTTGGTCCGGCCGTTGAGCGTGCGGTGCTCGGGGTCGTACGCGTTGAGGACGTTGCCCGCCGAGAGCGGCAGGACGTCCATCGACTCGGCCAGCGAGGCGCGCTGGTCGACGAGGGCCTGGGTGATCGGCACGAGGGCGTCCACGTTCTTTTTGAGCTCGCCCCGGTTGTCCTTGATGAAGGTCTTCACCTGGCCGAGGGCGGTGCCGAGTTCCTTGAGGGCGGCACCGAGGTTCTTCTTGTCGTCGGCGAGGAAGCCGGTGACGGAGTTCAGCTGCTCCTCGGCGGCGCGGACGTTGCCGTCGTTGTCCTTCAGCATGGTGGTGAAGGTCTGGAGGTAGGACAGCGTGCTGAAGAGGTTGCTGCTCGACTTGTCCAGGGTCTTGGTGGCCTTGCCGAACTGCTCGATGGAGTCGCCGATGTCCTTGCCGTTGCCCTTGAGGTTCTTGGCTCCGGTGTCGAGGAGCCCGGCGAAGGCCCCTTCGGCGTTGGCCCCGTCGGGGCCGAGCGCGGTGGAGAGTTCGGTGATCGAGGCGTAGAGCTGGTCGACCTCCACGGGGACCGCGTTGTTGGCGGCGGGCAGCTGGGCGCCGTCCTCCATGGCCGCTCCCCCGGTGTAGGCGGGGGCGAGCTGGACGTACCGGTCGGCGACGAGGCTGGGGGCGACGACGACGGCGTGCGCGTCCTTGGGGACCTGGACGCCCTTGTCGATGTGCAGGACGACCTTGACGTCCTTGCCGCGCGGTTCGACGGACTCGACGCGGCCGACGCGGACGCCGAGTATGCGCAGGTCGGACCCGGCGTAGACGCCGGTGACCTGGTCGAAGTAGGCGGTGACGGTGGTGCCGCCCTGCTCCTCCAGGGCCGAGACCCCGGAGGTGGCGGCGACGGCCACGACGACGAGGCCGGCGCCGATGCCGATGACGCGGGTGAGTCTCATCTCAGTGCCCGCCTTCCTGCTTCGGCGGCATGCAGCCGGTCGCCGGGGGTGTGCTCGCGGGCAGGTAGTTCTTCGGGACGACCCCGCAGACGTAGTTGTCGAACCAGCGGCCGTTGCCGAGGGTGTTGCCGACGAGCCGGTTGTAGGAGCCGGCGAGCGCGAGCACCTGGTCGAGGCTCTTGCGGTTCTTCTTGAGGACCTCGGTGACCCGGCCGAGCGCCTTGAGGGTCGGCTTCAGCTGCTTGTTGTTGTCGGAGACGAGCCCGGTGAGCTGGGTGCCCAGGTCGCGGGTGCCGGTGAGCAGCAGGTGGATGGAGTCGCGGCGGGCCTGGATCTCGCCGAGCAGCAGGTTGCCGTCCTCCAGGAGGGTTTCGAAGCCGCTCTTCTTGTTGGCGAGGGTCTTGGTGAGCTGCTTGCTGCCCTTGAGCAGGGTCGCCAGCTGCGCGTCGCGTTCGGAGACGGTCTTCGACAGCGCGGAGAGCCCCTTGGCGGCGCTCTTCACGTCGGGCGGGGAGTCCTTGAAGGTGGCGGAGATCGTCTCGAAGCTCTTGGCGAGCTGCTTGGTGTCGATCTCGCCGATGGTCTCGCCCAGTCCGTTGAACGCCTGGGTGACGTCGTACGGGGAGGTGGTGCGGGAGGCCGTGATGCGCTCGTCCGGGTCCTGCGGGGAGTCGCCGAGCGGGTCGACGGCGAGGTACTTCTCGCCGAGGAGCGTCTTGATGGCGATGCCGACGGTGCTGGCGTTGCCGATCCAGGCGTCCTTGACCTTGAAGGTGACCTTCACCTTGGCGCCGTCCAGGGAGACCCCGGTGACCTTGCCGACCTTGACCCCGGCGATGCGGACCTCGTCGCCCTCGCCGAGTCCGGCGGACTCGGTGAAGTCGGCGCTGTAGGTGGTGCCGCCGCCGATGAAGGGGAGCGAGTCGGCCCGGTAGGCGCCGAATCCGATCAGGGCGAGGAGGAGCAGGCCCACGATGCCGACGGCGACGGGGTTGCGATGGCGTATCGGCTTGATCATGACAGGCACCTCGGCTGGGTGATCTCGATGCCGGTCGGCGGGGTGCTGCCGTCGCTCGTCGTCACACCGCTGACCTTGGCCTCGCAGAGGTAGAGGTTGAGCCAGGAGCCGTACGAGGTGAGGCGGCTGATGGCCTCCATCTTGGCCGGGGTCTTCTGGAGGAAGTTCTCGATCTTCGGGGTGTTGTCGGCCAGGTTCCCGGAGAGCCGGCCGAGCTGCTTGATGTCGTCCTTGAGGGGTTTGCGGCCGTCCTCGAAGAGGTCCGCGGTGACCGTGGTGAGCGCGCCCATCGCGGTGACGGCCTCGCCGAGGGGCTTGCGGTCGCCCGCGAAGCCGGTGACGAGGGCCTGGAGGGTGTCGACCAGGTCGTTGAAGCCCGCTTCCCGGTCGTTGACGGTCTTCAGGACCGAGTTGAGGTTCTTGATCACCTCGCCGATCACCTTGTCCTTGGCGGCGACCGTGCCGGTCAGCGAGCCGACGTGCTGGAGGATGGAGTCGACGGTGCCGCCCTCGCCCTGGAGCACCTGGACGATGGAGCCGGCCAGCTCGTTGACGTCGGGCGGCGAGAGCCCTTCGAAGAGGGGCTGGAAGCCGTTGAAGAGCTGGGTGAGGTCGAGCGCCGGGGTGGTGCGCGACAGCGGGATGGTGGAGCCCGGGGCGAAGCTCTCGCCGACGGGGCCCGCGCCCTGGTCCAGGTCGATGTAGCGCTGGCCGACCATGTTGAGGTACTTGATCGAGGCGGTCACGGAGGCCGGGAGCTTCTTGCTCTTGCGGACGCTGAAGGAGACCTCGGCGACCCGGCGGTCGGCGACCCTGACCGATTCGACCTGGCCGACCTTGACCCCGGCGACGCGGACGCTGTCCCCGACGATGAGGCCGGTGGCGTCGGTGAACCGGGCCTTGTACGAACGGGTGTCGCCCACACCGGTGTTGGCGATGGACAGGGCCAGGACCGTGGTGGCCAGGCTCGTCACCACGATGAACACGATCGATTTCGCGAGCGGTCCCGCGATGGAACGGCGCTTCACTTGAGCTTCACCTCCACACCGCGGAAGGCCGGTCCGATGAGCACGCTGCTCCACTCGGGCAGGGCCTGCGGCCGGACTTTCAGTGAGGGAGCGACCAGCTCGTTGACGAGCCGGCTCTCCTGCGGCGAGTTGGGCATGCCCAGCGACGGATCGGCCGCCGGGACCTCGACCGGCGTGGCCGGGTCCGGGTCGGCCGGGGCGGTGTCGGCGGCGGTCCTGGCGTCGGCGGTGGGCACGGTCTGGCCGACGTACGGGATGGAGTAGCAGTGCGGTCCGCCGGTCGCGTTGTAGACCGGGGTGTCCTTGCCCGCGACGTACTTCCCCTTGGACGGCACGGTCTTGAGGGTGACGTGCAGCCCGGGCTGGTCGGTGCCCTTGCCGAGCGCCTTGTCCATGGCCGGGACGAAGTTGGCCACGGTGCGCAGGGTGCAGGGGAATTCCGAGGAGTACTTCGCCAGGGTCTCCAGGGTGGGCCTGCCGCTCGCGGCGAGCCGGATGAGGTTGTCCTTGTTCCGCTGGAGGAAGGCGGTGACGTCACGGGCGGACGCGGTGGTGGAGCCGTACACGTTGGCGAGGTTCGCCTGCTGTTCGGCGAGGGTGCCGCTCGTGGTGGTGAAGTCGGTGAGGGCGTCCAGGATGTCGGGGGCGGAGTCCGCGTAGAGCCGGCTCACCTTGACGAGTTCCTTGATGTCCTCGTTGAGCGTGGGGAGTTGGGGGTTGAACTTCTGGAGGTGGGCGTCCAGCTTCACGAGGGTGTCGCCCAGCTTCTCGCCCCGGCCCTCCAGCGCGGTGGAGACCGCGTTGAGGGTGGCGGACAGCTTCTCCGGCTTCACGGCGGTGAGCAGCGGCAGGACGTTGTCGAGGACCTCTTCCAGCTCGATGGCGTTGCTGGACCGGTCCTGCGGGATGACGTCGCCGGCGCCGAGCGTCTTCGTGGAGGGCACGGGGGGCGGTACGAGGGCGACGAACCGTTCCCCGAAGAGGGTGGTGGGCAGCATCTGGGCGGTGACGTCGGCCGGGATGCGGTCCAGCTTGTCCGGCTTGATGGCGAGGGTGAGCCGGGCCCCTTCGCCGTCGGCCGCGATGTTCCGGACCTGGCCGACGACGACGCCGCGCAGCTTCACATCGGCGTTCTCGTGCATCTCGTTGCCGACGCTCGACGTGCGTACGGTGACGGTCGCGTCGTGCGTGAAGTCCTTCTCGTACACCGAGACCGAGACCCAGATGAGGACGGCGGGCACGAGGAAGAAGGCGACTCCGGCGGTTCTGCGGGCGGTGGCCCGGGTGGCGCGTGAGGACATCAGCCGGCCACCTTCACCGTCGTCGTGGCGCCCCAGATGGCGAGCGAGAGGAAGAAGTCGGTGACGCTGATCAGCACGATCGCGTTCCGCACGGACCGGCCGACGGCCACCCCCACCCCGGCGGGCCCGCCGGTGGCGTGGAAGCCGTAGTAGCAGTGGGCGAGGATCACCATCACGCTGAAGATCAGCACCTTGAGCACCGAGAGCAGCACGTCCGCCGGGGACAGGAAGAGGTTGAAGTAGTGGTCGTACGTGCCCGCCGACTGGCCGTTGAACAGGACGGTGACGTAGCGGGACGCGACGTACGAGGACAGCAGGCCGATCGCGTACAGCGGGATGATCGCGACGACCCCGGCGATGATGCGCGTGGTGACGAGGTAGGGCATGGAGCGCACGCCCATCGATTCGAGGCCGTCGACCTCCTCGTTGATGCGCATGGCGCCGAGCTGCGCGGTGAAGCCGGCCCCGACGGTCGCGGAGAGGGCGAGTCCGGCGACGAGCGGGGCGATCTCGCGGGTGTTGAAGTACGCGGAGATGAAGCCGGTGAACGCGGCGGTGCCGATCTGGTTGAGGGCCGCGTAGCCCTGGAGTCCGACGACCGTGCCGGTGGCGAGGGTCATCGCGATCATCACGCCGATGGTGCCGCCGACGACCCCGAGGCCGCCGCTGCCGAAGGCGACCTCGGCCAGCAGGCGCTGGACCTCCTTGAGGTAGCGGCGCAGGGTGCGCGGGATCCAGATCAGTGCCCGTACGTAGAAGGCGAGCTGGTCACCGGATCTGTCGAGCCAGCCGAGCATTGACATGGGTCAGCTCCCCTTCGCGGGGACGATCTGCAGGTAGATCGCCGTGAGGACCATGTTCACGAAGAACAGCAGCATGAAGGTGATGACGACGGACTGGTTGACCGCGTCGCCCACGCCCTTCGGACCGCCGCGCGGGTTGAGGCCGCGGTAGGCGGCGACGATGCCCGCGATGAAGCCGAAGATCAGCGCCTTGACCTCGCTGACGTAGAGGTCGGGCAGCTGGGCGAGGGCGGAGAAGCTGGAGAGGTACGCGCCCGGGGTGCCGTGCTGGAGGATCACGTTGAAGAAGTAGCCGCCGAGGGTTCCGACGACGGAGACGAGGCCGTTGAGCAGGACGGCGACGAGCATGGTGGCGAGCACGCGCGGGACGACCAGGCGCTGCACGGGCGAGACGCCCATGACCTCCATGGCGTCCAGCTCCTCGCGGATCTTCCGGGAGCCGAGGTCGGCGCAGATCGCGGACCCGGCGGCCCCGGAGACCAGCAGGGCCACGATGATCGGGCTGGCCTGCTGGATGACGGCGAGGACGCTGGCGCCGCCGGTGAAGGACTGGGCGCCGAGCTGCTGGGTGAGCGAGCCGACCTGGAGGGCGATGACCGCGCCGAACGGGATGGAGACGAGGGCGGCGGGCAGGATGGTGACGCTGGCGACGAACCAGAACTGCTCGATGAACTCCCGCACCTGGAAGGGGCGTCGGAAGGTCTCCCGGGTCACGGTCCCGGCGAGCGCGAACAGCCGCCCGGTCTCGCGCAGGGGCGCGGCGAGCTTGCTGGGGCGCGGGGCCTCGGGCGCCTTCGCGGGCTCCGGGGCGCGGTCCACCGGCTCCGGTTCGCCGGGGGGCCGTACGGGCATGGGGGCGGTCACCGGCGTCCACCGCCCACGGCCGGGCTGTAGCTGTTGAGGATCGCGGTACGGGCCGCCTCCGGCAGCTCGCCGATCATCGACATGACGCGTTCCCGGCGGCGCAGGGCGCCCTGGCGCACCGGCAGGCCGGGCGAGGGCTCCAGCTGGGGGACGACGGTGCGGGGGGCGTTGGCCGAGCTGATGCCCTGTCCGTAGCCGTTCAGTTCCTCGGCGGCGAGGGTGGCGGCGTCCTTCTCCTCGGACATGCCGATGGGCCCCTCGCAGCGGCCGGCGAGGAACTGGTTGACGACGGGCAGGTCGCTGGTGAGCAGCACCTCGCGCGGCCCGAAGGTGACGAGGTTGCGGCAGAACAGCATCCCCATGTTGTCCGGCACGGTCGAGGCGATGTCGAGGTTGTGGGTGACGATGAGCATCGTCGCGTCGATCTGCGCGTTGAGGTCGACGAGGAGCTGCGAGATGTACGCGGTGCGGACCGGGTCGAGGCCGGAGTCCGGTTCGTCGCAGAGGATGATCTGCGGGTCGAGGACGAGGGCCCGGGCGAGGCCGGCGCGCTTGCGCATACCGCCGGATATCTCACCGGGGAGCTTGTTCTCCGCACCCAGGAGGCCCACGACGTCGATCCGCTCCATGACGATGCGGCGGATCTCGGATTCCTTCTTACGCGTGTGCTCCCGGAGCGGGAACGCGATGTTGTCGAAAAGCGACATGGAACCGAAAAGCGCGCCGTCCTGGAACATGAGACCGAAGAGCTTGCGCGTCTCCATGATGTCCCGCTCGGAGCCGTTCACCATGTCGACGCCATTGACGAGAACGCGCCCGCGCTCAGGTTTGAGGAGGCCGATGATGGATTTGAGGAACACCGTCTTTCCCGTCCCGGACGGGCCGAGCATGACACTGACCTCGCCTGCGGGAAGCGTGAGCGACACATCCTGCCAGATGTTCTGCTTGCCGAAAGACTTGGTGAGCCCTTCGACCACTACTTCGATTCCCATCCCACCTCCTGCGTGCGCTCACGAAGTGACAGAAATGCGCCGAGGGGCGCACGTTAAGTTCACCGGCACCGCCAGGACAAGCCCTTGAGCAGCCCATTCGCAAAGATCCGGTCCGTTTGTCATCGGATGACAAATTCCGGTTCCGATCTTGTGAAGTACTGCGCACTGCCGTCCGTCGGTGCAGGCCGGAACCCCGCGGCCCAGGGGGCCGGACCTGCGTCCGGACTCCCTGCCGACGGGCGGGCAACCTCCGGACGCGCCGGAGGAGTTGCTGACGGAGGCGACGCTACGGGTGGGTAACCTGGGCCGCAATACCAGGTCATCAAGTTTTCGCGCGAGGGCGCGCAGGGGGTGATTCTTTCTCATCGACTGAGCAGAACGGCCGGAAAAACTGTCGCCTCGTGACAAGTTCCGGGGCCGGCCGCCGGGGCGCGTACGCCGCACAGCGCATCGAGAAGCGCTCGGGACCGGCTCGAATGCACAAGTGACAGGCGGGATTCCGCATATCCGGCAGGCCTGACTCGCGGCCGCGCCCGCGAGCGTCTGCGCACGAAGTGACAAGAAGGCCGGATCCCGTACTCATCCCTGACGGAAATGCACGACCTGTCCACAGAATCTCATACGGCGGGATTGTGTACCGGTGTTTCCCGCCAGTAACCTCACGGCTCGGTGAATGGGATTTCGTACCGGCCCCGTCCGACGCCGTCCCGGCACCCGCATTCCGCATTCCGCATTCCGCGCTCAATTCGCTGCGCACATCGGAAACAAGGGGAAGACATGAGAACCTCGAACCGGGTACGTGTGGGGCTGCTGGCCTCCTTCACCGCGCTCGCCGCCGTCGCGTCGATGGGCACGGCCACGGCCGCCCCGGCGACGCTGAACGGAAGCTGGGCGCCCTTCAGCCGCTGCCCGGTCGACGACCCGGCGATGCTGGCGGCCGACGGGGCGACGGACACCGCGATCTGTGTGTCGTCCCACTCGGCGAGCGGCTCCATCAAGCTCGGCAACACCGAGGTGCCGGTCGGCGTCAGCGACCTCCAGGTCGGCGTGGTCAACCACCCGGGCGGCACGTCCACCGTGGTCTCCCCGGCGGGCGGCGCGCTCATCGCCGACTCCGCGAAGGTGCCGGGCGGCCTGCTCGGGCTGATGTGCCCGAACGACGTGCCCGTCATCACCGGCATCTGCAACACCCTCACCGACGTGAACCTGAACCGGGTGACGGCGACCATCGAGTCGGTCAACACCCCGACCGGCTTCCAGCTCGTGGCGGGCACGACGACCGGCAAGCCGATCCTCACCCTCCCGGTCCGGATCCACCTCCAGAACCCGATCCTCGGTGACAAGTGCTACATCGGCTCCGCCTCGGACCCGATCCTGCTCAAGCCGCAGAACCTCACCCAGCCGGCCATCTCCAGCGAGAAGTTCGCCGGCGACGGCACTCCGGACACGGCCGGCCAGATGAACCGGCTCAACCTCCTGGGCGCCACCCAGACCGACACCACGTACGCGGTGCCCGGCACCAACGGCTGCGGCCTGCTCGGCGCGCTCAACTGGGCGGTCAACCTGAAGACGGGCCTGCCGTCGGCCTCCGGCAACAACAACGTCACGCTGGACGGCGCGCAGACGTACGTGGCGACGATGAACAAGCCGCGAGACGCGGCGCCCGACGCGGGCAAGCTGCTGGCGCAGTACTGGCACTCCGCGGTGCGGTAGCCGCTGCCGCGCCGTGAAGCCCTGAAGGGGCCGCCTCCTTGCGGAGGCGGCCCCTTCGGTGTGCCGGGCGGATTACGTGGACGGCTTCGTGCCGGGCAGTTCCGGCAGCGGGGGCGGGCAGTAGGACCGGGTGGGGTTGGCGGGATTGCAGGTCGGGGCCTGGTTCATGAAGACCCGGTTGCCGGGCCCGGAGATGGAGGCGGTGAAGAGCGGGTTCAGGTCCTCGCCGCCCGAGCCGCAGCCGGTGAAGGCCGGAATGTCGACCTCACCTTCCAGGACGCCGCCCAGGGCCACGTTCTTGTACGAATCTCCCCCGTCCAGAACCACCTTGAACGGCTTCGACGTCCTGCAGTTGTCTCCCACGTCCAGCGGCGTACCGTTGATCCTGACGTCGTGGAGGCGCAGAGACTGCTGGAAGTAGACCGTGGAGAAGTCGACTTTCCCCGTGCCCGGATTGACGCTGCCGATGGAGATGGTCATGGGCCCGTTCTCGAAGGACACCTTGGCCGTCACCGGCTGGAACCCGAAGGTGAGGAAGGTGGACTCGGCATCCGGGAGGTCCAGGGTGGCGATCGAGTCGATCCGGGTGTAGAGGCCACCCTCCTCACTGGCCTTCCGGTTCGTGGTGCGCTTCGTCGACATGACGCTGATGAGCGCCGGGGCATCGGGGTCGTTGATGATCATGGCCCCGTTCAACTTCTGCACGTTGGCCAGGCCCAGCGCGTTGGCACACATGAACACGCCGGGGAGGTTCGTCTCCTTGACGGGGGCGCCCGGCGGCGGTTGCGGTGCCTCACTCCCGTCCACGTCCCCCACCGGTGGCTCGACAGGGCACCAGTCGGGATCGTCCTCATCGGCGGCCGCCGGTTCCACGGTGATGTCCTTGTCCTTCCCTCCGGCGGCACCGTCTGCCGGGGTGGCGGGCGTCCCGGGGGAGCTGGACGGCTCGCTGCCGCCGGGAGCGGTCACGTGCGTGGTCGCGACATGTCCGTTCTCCCCCTCCTTCAACCGGCACGTCACCGTGGCCAGAGGCGGCGCGCTCTCCTCGGGCGCCGCCGTGGCGGAGCGCAGCTCGACCGTGAACTCCCCCAGCGAGAAGTCGACATCGCCGGCGGACCCGAACGTCACGTAGGGGACCTCACCGGAATGGACGAGCGTCACGTCGCCGTCGGCCGGGAGGGGAGTGCTCGGCGCGTTGAGCTCCCATGAAGCCTCGGCCGACTCTCCGTTCTGGGCGACCTTCACCTTGAGCGCGGCCCGGCTCACGACGGCCTCAGCCCCCTCCGGCAACAGTGCGGCGAGATCGGCGCGTGAGAGCGTGAGGCCGAACGACACGGGCCCCGGCTGTACGGGCCGGTCGACCTCACCCGAGTCCGGGACGTCCACCGACAGGGCCACGGCGGCCGCCACGGCCGCCACGTCACTCTTCTCGGTTCCGCAGGCTGCGGCCAGGCTGACGGGCCCCGGGCTCTCGTCGGCCGCCGAGCCTCCGCCCGACAACAGCCCGGCGAGCAGGGCCAGTCCGGCAACGGAGGCGACCTTCACGGAGCGCCCCGCGCGGGTCACAGGTGTCTGGGTGTGCATATCGGGGGTGCCCTCCACGGGTGCGAGCAGTGGTTCGTACCGGGTTGCGGCTAGCCGGTCACGTGGTACGTGGCGCTGTAGTGGACCAGGTCGTCGTCGTTGACGAGCCCGAGGCAGGCGGCATCGGACACGACCAGGTCCCCGTCGAGAACGAGCTCGTCGGTGGTGTTGTCGAAGGGGCCGAAGAGGGAGCCGCCTGCGTCGAAGGAGCAGCCGAAGCCCTCGACGTGGACCGCGACGCCCGGGACGGTGACGTTGTACACGTTCGGGTTCGAGGAGCTCGGACCGCCGGCCGAGACCTGCCAGGGGAGCCCGGTGACCGTCAGCGCGACGGTCATACCGCCCATCGTGCAGTTGGTGAACGAGAGGAGGGCGACGTCGGCGGCGACCGGGCCGGTGTCGTAGAGCCAGCCGCTCGCGTCGGAGGAGTCACACGTCAGCAGCCCCAGGGTCGCATCGTCGGAATGCGCCGCGTAGGGCCCCGGCGGGGTCAGCGTCTCCACGGAGGTGGTCCCGGCGGTGGCCGAGGAGACCGCACTGCCAAGGGCCGCGACGAGGGCGGCCGCGACGACAGCGGATCTTCGCACACGAAGTTTCACGAACTCACGTCCTCACAATCGGGACACCGTACGTACGACGCCCCCAACGAGAAGGCCGGGCCGGCCGCGGAGAGGCTCCGCGGCCGGCCCGTACCTGTGTGCTCCAGCGGCCTTACGGCGTGGTGATCACCGGCGACGTGCCGGTCGAGGTGACGTTGACGTGGTACGAGGCGTTGAAGGACGCCACGTCGTCGTCGTTGATCAGGCCGAGGCAGTCGGCGTTCGACGCGACCAGCTCGGTGCCCGACCCGTCGATGACCAGGTTGCCGGAGCTGTTGTCGTAGTAGCCGTACACCTTGCCGGTGAAGTCGGCGGAGCAGCTGAAGCCCTCGATGTGGGCCGAGATGCCGGTGACGTTGCCCTTGACCCGGCTGGAGTTCGAGGGGTCCACGCCGGTGACGTTGATCGTCCACGGCGTCGCGGTCATCGTGACGTCGAAGTCGAGACCGCCGACCGTGCAGTCGGTGAAGCCGATGGCTCCGATGGTGGCCATGTTGGCGCCGGTGGCGCTGCTGGCGTTGACGGTGCCCGAGGTGACGTCGGAGGAGTCACACTCCAGGCTGGCCGCCGGGACGTCCAGCGTCGGGTTGGCCGCGTGGGCGGTGTACGCCCCGGACGGGGTAGCCGACCACGAGGACGTGGTGCCGGCGGAGGCGGTGGTCACCGCCATACCGAGGGCGGCGGCGCCGGCGGTGACGATGATTGCGGCTCTACGTGCAAGGGTGTTCACGGAATCCGGTTCCCTTCGAGGGTGTGTGACCTACACCGGGGGGGCCACTTCCGGCCGGGTGAGCGGCGCTCCCGGAGCGGGGGGTCACGAGACAGGAATGTGGCAGTCCGACCTGACGGGCTGCTCGACCTCTTGCGTTCGGCGATGACGCTACGGGCGAGTAATGTCGCTCCGCAACACACCGGAACAAAGAATCTCCACAATCATCGTTCTCTCTCAGAAATTGCTTGCGAGGCGAGTACGGCCCGCCGATTTTTTATCGAGAAGTGAGCAGTTCCGTCGGGGCCGACACCCCCGCCCCTGCTCACCCGGTGAGGGTACGGCCTCCGCCACCGCCCAACGCCCCACGTCACAGCCCTGCCGTACGGCCTCACCCCGGCGCACCTCCGCACTCTTGACTTCCCCCTGCCGGCGCAGTGGAATTCACCGCGAATAGCGCAGGCGACATTGTTCGGGGAGTCCGGAAGCGCGCGTCGGAGCCACCGCCGCAATACCGGAATCCGGGCCCCCGCATCAGCACCGCGCAAGTGATCCGCGAGCCGGACTCAAGCGCGGAGGCCGAACGGACGGGTGGCTGAAACCCGCCGATACATGGCCCATACATTTCGTCTTGTCCTGCCTGTGTTCAGAGCCACATACGTGGACTATCTTCGGCAGCCGATGTTGGTACGCACCTGAGGACGGGTGGGAGCGCTCTCCCGTCCGTCACCCCCCATCGGGCGCCGAAGAGCAAGAAGGGGTCAAGGTATGCCGGGAGTTGCGCAACCCTCGGAGCTGGGAGAGCCGCTGGGACCGCTGCCGCAGGAGTTCGCCACGATCGTGCGGCCCGAACTGCCCAGCCTCATCAAGGAGATCGGCCTTGAGGTCACCCGCGCCTATCCCGAGTACGCGCGACTCCTCGAAGGGCCGTACGGCCAGGGCATCCGGGTCGGCGTCGAGCAGAGCATCTCCGTGTTCGTGGACCAGGTCGCCGAGCCGGCCGCCCCCTCCGCGCTGCGCGACGAGATGTGCCGCAGGTTCGGCCGGTTCGAGGCGTACGAGGGGCGCAGCCTGGACCAGTTGCAGGGGGCGTACCGGCTGGGCGCCCGCGTGGCCCTGCGCCGGGCGAAGAAGATCGGCAGGCGCTACAACCTCTCCCCCACCATGATGCTGACGTTCGCGGACGCGCTGTTCAGCTACGTGGACGAGCTGGAAGCCCTGTCGCGCGAGGGGTACTTGGAGGTGAGGTCGGCCTCCGACGACCACACCGACACCTTGCGGCGCAGGCTGCTGCATCTGATCCTGGCCGGGCGGCCGGTGCCGCGCGTGGCCATCGCGGAGCTGTGCGAGCAGACCGGTTGGACGCTGCCGGACGAGGTGACGCTCGTCGCCGTGCGCCCCTCCCCCGACCTGGACCGGCTGGCGATCGACCGCGACGTACTGGTCGACTTCACCGACCCGCAGCCGCACTTACTGATCCCGGGCCCCTTCGACGACATGCGAAGACGCATGCTCGAACACGCCCTGCCGGGCGTCCGCGCCGCCATCGGCCTGACCGTCCCCTCGTCGCTGGCCTCGGACTCGGTCCGCTGGGCACGACGGGTCCTGGAACTCGTGGACGCGGGCGTCATCGAGGACGCGCCGGCCATCCTCTGCGACGACCACCTCATCACCCTGTGGCTGCTGTCCGATCCGGTCCTCCTCGACCAGCTCGCGCGCCGCGAACTCGCCCCGATGGCCAACATCAGCGCCAACCGGCGCGAACGGCTCATCGAAACCCTCAGGATCTGGCTCGACACCCGGGGCACGGCGGCCCAGATGGGCGAGCTGCTCGACGTACACCCCCAGACCGTCCGCTACCGGATGCGCAATCTGGAATCGATCTTCGGCGATCAACTGGTCGATCCGGAGGCGCGGTTCTCCACGGAGACCGTGCTCCGCGCCATGCAGCTGCGGGCTCGCAGCAACGACACACCCATCTGAACAGCGCGCGACGCACCTCAGGCCCGACGAGCACCTCACGCGAAGTCAACCTACTTGCAGGTAAGGGGAAATAGCCGGTCATTCCCAAACGGTTGCCACACGGAGACGTACTCAACGCGAAACCAGGAACTGCGTCTCGTTATATGGAGTGGAGTCGGTCCGCCCACCCGGCGGTCCGACGCCCGACCTCCTGGCCACCATCGAGAGGGAACCCCCCATGACCGCCTCGCACCTGCTCGTCCCCGTCCCGATCCCGGACCGCATCGCCGCGCTGATCGGCGCCTGCACCCCCGCGCACATCCTCCAGGCCGAGTTCGATGCCGACTGCGCCGCGCGGGAGGTCCGCAGGTTCCGCGGACCCCGGCTGGGCATCGAGGACCAGGCCGACCGCGAGCTCGCCCTGGCGGAGCTGGCCCGCGCCAACAAGGCGCTCGCCGCCCACCACCCCCGGCTCGTGGTGCGCCCCGGCTCCGCCTGGTGACCGCGTACGGCAGCCCGTGCCCCTGTCTTGCGAAGAGACCGCCGCACCCTTACCTTACTCAAAAGTAAGTTTACTCCAGAGTAAGGAACTGGCGTGGCCGACAACAGCAGCGGCAATGTCACCGGCGAACTGGCCGCCCTCGACTTCGCGGCCGTCTCCCCCGAGGAGTTCGCGCGGATCGTGAAGGGGCTGTCCGCCAAGCAGCTCGCCGAGGTCATGCACGGGGAGCTGCGCGCCCGGGTGCTCGGCGAGGTCTTCGGCCGGATGAAGCAGCAGTTCCGCCCGGAGGCGGCCGGGGCGCTCACGGCGCTGATCCGCTGGAAGATCACCGGTCACACGGAGGTGGTCTACGAGACCTCGATCGCGGACGGCACCTGCACCGTCAGCGAGGGCCGCTCGGAGGCGGAGCCGCGTACGACGCTGGTCATGGCGGACGCGGAGTTCCTGAAGCTGGTCTCCGGCAACGGCAACCCCATCACCATGTTCATGATGCGCAAGCTGAAGGTGGCCGGTGACGTCGGCCTGGCCTCGGGCCTCACGCGCTACTTCGACATCCCGAAGGCGTGAGCCGATGAGCTACTTCTCCCTCGCGCTCACCGAGGAGCAGCAGGACCTGCGCAACTGGGTGCACGGCTTCGCCGCCCAGGTGGTGCGCCCGGCGGCGGCCGAGTGGGACGCCCGCGAGGAGACGCCCTGGCCGGTCATCCAGGAGGCCGCGCGGATCGGTCTCTACGGGTTCGAGTCGCTGGCCGACATGTACGGCGACCCGTCGGGGCTCTCCCTCCAGATAGCCAACGAGGAACTCTTCTGGGGCGACGCCGGCATCGGCATGGCCCTGTTCGGCACCTCGCTCGCCGTCGCCGGGATCTTCGCCTCCGGCACCCCGGACCAGCTCGCCGAGTGGGTGCCCCAGTGCTACGGCGACGAGGACGACCCGAAGGTCGCGGCGTTCTGCGTGTCCGAACCACAGGCCGGGTCCGACGTCTCCGCGATGACCACGAAGGCCCGGTACGACGAGGCGAAGGACGAGTGGGTGATCTCGGGCCAGAAGGCGTGGATCACCAACGGCGGCATCGCCGAGGTCCACGTCGTCGTCGCCTCGGTCGATCCGGCGCTCGGCGCGCGCGGGCAGGCCGCGTTCATCGTGCCGCCGGGCACCGAGGGCCTGGCCGCGAGCCGCACCATCAAGAAGCTGGGGCTGCGCGCCTCGCACACGGCGGACGTCTTCCTGGACGACGTACGGGTGCCGGGGCACTGCCTGCTCGGCGGCAAGGAGAAGCTGGACGCCCGCCTCGCCCGCGCCCGTGAGGGCTCCACCGCCAAGGGGCAGGCCGCGATGGCCACCTTCGAGGTCAGCCGCCCCACGGTCGGCGCCCAGGCGCTGGGCATCGCGCGCGCCGCGTACGAATACGCGCTGGAGTACGCGGGCGACCGCGAGGCGTTCGGGCGGCCGATCATCGAGAACCAGTCGATTGCCTTCGCCCTGGCCGACATCCGTACCGAGATCGAGGCCGTACGGCTGCTGATCTGGCAGGCCGCGTGGATGGCCCGCAACGACCGCACCTTCGACGCCGGACAGGGCTCCATGTCCAAGCTCCGCGCGGGCGAACTCGCAGTGGCCGCCACGGAGAAGGCCGTCCAGATCCTGGGCGGCGCCGGATACAGCCGGGAGCACCCGGTGGAGCGGATGTACCGCGACGCCAAGATCTACACGATCTTCGAGGGGACCAGCGAGATCCAGCGCCTGGTCATCGCCCGGGCGATCTCGGGGCGGCACATCCGCTGAGCACGGGGGCGGCGGGCGGGCGCGGGAGCGGGCCAGCGAGGATGGGCGGGTCCGTACCACCGCCGCACCCGGGGGAAACGCCATGCCCGCCGTCCCGCGCCCGTCCGTCCTCTTCGTCACCGACCTCGCCTACGAGGCGCGCGGCCGGCGCTACTGCGACGAGGACATCCGGCTGACGGCGCGGCTGCGCGAGAGCTTCGACCTGGCGCTCTGCCACCCGCGCGACGCCGCCGCCCTGCTGGACCGCTTCGACGCCGTCGTCATACGCAACAGCGGCCCGGTCCTGCACTACCAGGAGGCGTACGACGCGTTCCGGGCACGGGCCCTGGAGCTGGGCACCCGCGTGTACAACCCGCTGACCGGGCGCGGGGACATGGCGGGCAAGCAGTACCTGGTGGACCTGAGCCGCGCCGGGTACCCGGTCATCCCCACCGTGGACCGGGCGGCGGACCTCGGGCTGCTGCCGGAGGCCGAGGGCTATGTCGTCAAGCCGAAGCTGGGCGCGGACTCGGTCGGGCTCAGCTTCGTGACGACGCCGGAGCTCGGCCCGGGCACCGACGGGACCCTGCTCGTCCAGCCCCGGATCGACTTCCGCTACGAGGTGTCCTTCTATTACGTCGACCACGACTTCCAGTACGCGCTGCACGCCCCGGACCCGGACCGGCGGTGGGTGCTGGAGCCGTACGCGGCGAGCGCGGCGGATCTGGCGTTCGCCCGGTCCTTCGTGGAGTGGAACACGCTGGACCACGGCATCCAGCGGGTGGACGCCTGCCGCACGGCGGACGGCGAGCTGCTCCTCGTAGAACTGGAAGACCTCAACCCGTATCTCTCGCTGGACCGGGTAGCCGCCCCCGTACGGGAGGCATTCGCCACCCGCATGACGGCCTCGCTGCGGGATCTGCTCGCTTAGGGGCCTCTCGTGTGGATCAGGCCGGGCTCGCGGGCTCTGGCACCGCACCTCGCGGCGTTGTCGTCAATCACCAACGCTCCGCGTTGCCTCAATCCTCCGCCTTGCGATGCACGGCACCAGAGCCCGCTCCCTGATCCGGCCTGATCCACACGAGAGGCCCCACACGTCCGGACGTGCCCCGCATGCGGGTGACACGACGCGATGTGAGGGTGCAAAGGTGACCACTGCCAGCGAGACCGCCCCCGCCGCGCAGAGTGCCGCCGCGCCGCCCGTGCTCGATCCACGCCGCCGCAACATCGTCTTCGCCACGATCGTGCTGGGCATCCTGCTGGCCGCGCTGGACCAGACGATCGTGGGCACCGCGCTGCCGACGATCGTCTCGGACCTCGGGGGCGCCGCCCACATGTCGTGGGTGGTCACCGCCTATCTCCTCGCGGAGACCGTGGCGACGGTGCTGGTCGGCAAGTTCGGCGACCTGTTCGGGCGGAAGATCGTCTTCCAGCTGTCCGCGGTCATCTTCATCACCGGCTCGTTCCTCTGCGGGCTCGCGACGAACATGACGCTGCTGATCGTGTGGCGTGGCCTCCAGGGCATCGGCGCGGGCGGTCTGATGGTCACCTCGATGGCGCTCATCGCCGACGTCATCCCACTGCGCGACCGGGGCAAGTACCAGGGCGCGATCGGTGCCGTCTTCGGTGTGTCGACGGTGATCGGTCCCCTGCTCGGCGGGCTGTTCACCGACCATCTGACCTGGCGCTGGGCGTTCTACGTCAATGTGCCGATCGCGATCGTGGTGGTCATCGCGGCGGCCCGTACGATCCCGTCCGTGAAGGCGGCCGGGCGGCCGGTCATCGACTACCTGGGCATCGCGATGGTCACGGTCGGGGCCAGCGCCCTGATCCTGGCCACCAGCTGGGGCGGCAACGAATACGCCTGGGGCTCCGGCGTCATCATCGGCCTGTTCGTCCTCGGCATCGTGGCGCTCGCGCTGTTCTGCCTGGTCGAGTTCCGGGCGAAGGAGCCGATGCTGCCGATGCGGCTGTTCGGCAACCCCGTCTTCACGGTCTGCTCGATCCTCAGCTTCATCGTCGGGTTCGCGATGCTCGGCGCGATGATCTTCCTGCCGACGTACCTCCAGTACGTGGACGGCGACTCGGCGACCCTCTCGGGCGTGCGGACGCTGCCGATGGTCGTCGGTCTGCTCGCCGCGTCCATCTTCAGCGGCAACGTGGTCAGCAAGACCGGCCGCTACCGGATCTTCCCGATCATCGGCTCGCTGGTCATGGCGGTGGGCCTGTTCCTGCTCTCCCGGATGGGCCCGGACAGCGGGGTCTGGCTGGAATCGCTGTACATGCTGGTGCTCGGCATCGGCATCGGGCTCTCCATGCAGGTCCTGACCATCGCCGTGCAGAACACCGTGGACTACGCGGACCTGGGCACGGCGACCTCGGGCGTCACCTTCTTCCGTACGCTCGGCAGCTCCTTCGGCACCGCCGTCTTCGGCACGATCTACGCGAACGCCCTCGGACCGCACCTCAGGGACGGGATCACCGAGGCCGCGCGGGCGGGCGGCGACCCTGCCGTGCTGGCGAAGGCGTCGCAGAGCCCGGAGGGGCTGCACGCGCTGCCCGGCGCCCAGTCGGCGCCGCTGGCCCAGGCGTACGCGGACACGCTGCACACGGTGTTCCTGTGGACGGTGCCCGTGGCGCTGCTCGGGTTCGTCGTCGCGCTGTTCCTCAAGCAGGTGAAGCTGCGGGACACGGTGCGGGCGGGCTCGACGGACATGGGTGAGGGCTTCGCCTCGCCGAACACCCAGGACTCGGCCCGGCTGCTGGAGTTCTCGGTGGCCAAGGTGCTGCGGCGGGTGGACCCGGAGACGGCGCGGCGGATCGTCGTGGAGTCGGACACCCGGCTCGACATGGCGGGCGCCTGGGCGGTGATGCAGGTCGAGCTGTTCACGCGGATGGTCGGCCACGCGGGGCTCCGGCTGATCGCGTCGCGGCACCGGATTCCGCCGGAGGTCCTGGTGCCCGTCTTCGACCGCATGATCGAGGAGGGCTTCCTCACCGGGGACGGCCATCTGTTCCAGCACACCGCCGCCGGCAGCCGCGAGGCCCGGACCATCAACGACGCCTGGGCGCGCTGGCTCAACGACCAGCTCGGCGAGGACGGCGAGCGCCCGGACGACGCCCGGCTGCGCGCCGCGGTCGATGTGATCGCGAAGCGGCTGCTGGCGGAGGACCTGACGCAGGAGCTGGCTCCGGTGGCCCCGGCGGGCGCGCCCGTCTGAGCCCGGTCCCCGTCCTCAGTCCGCGAAGACCGCGGTCTCGTACACCCAGGCACCCTCGTGCCGGACGAAGCGGCTCTTCTCGTGCAGGGAGTCGGCGCGCCCGCCCACCGTGTAGTGGGCACGGAAGGTGACCGTGCCGGTGGTGTGGAAGGCGCTGCCCTCGGTGGTCTCCAGGACCTCCAGGCCCTGCCAGCGCTGCCCGGGGTCGAAGTCGAGGACGTCGGGGCGGTGGTCCGGGTGCCAGGTGCGCAGCAGGTACCCGGCGTCCCGGACGACGAAGGCGGCGTACCGCGACCGCATCAGCGCCTCGCACGTGGCCGCCGGGGCCCCCGCGTGCAGCCGGCCGCAGCACTCGGCGTAGGCGGCGGGCAGCCCGCAGGGGCACGGCGAAGCCGCGCTGATCTCCGGGAGGGGGGCGGTGCGGGGGCTCGCGGCGGACGGGCGCCGGGAGCGGGAGGTGCGTCGGGACATGGGTCCATTGTGACGTGCGCGGATGCGCGGGCCCGACGGAGGGCTTGTGGTGCGGCTCAGGTCAGCAGGAAGTCGGCCTGGCCGGCCTTGGCGCCCTGGATGAAGGCGGCGATCTCGTGGTGGGTGTAGATGAGGGCGGGGCCCTCGGGATCGGCGGACTGGCGCATGGCGATTCTCCCGTCGGCCAGTTTCATGGCCTCGACGCAGTTGCCGCCGTTGCCACCGCTCCAGGGCTTGTACCAGCCTTCGGAGCCGAGGTCAGCGGCGGGCATGCCGTTGTATATGGGTGTCATCACAGCTCCTTGCGGAAGTCCCGGAGGAGTTCCTTCGTGCGTTGTGCAGTCGCGGCCTGGGCCGCCATGCGGTCCATGACCTCGAGGTAGGAGGCCACCTCCGGTCGCGCGTCGAAGTAGACGGCCCCGGTCAGGTATTCGCTGTAGACCATGTCGGGCAGTTCGGGGACGGCGAACCGGAAGAGCACGAACGGTCCGTACGTCCCCGGGTGGTGCCCGGTGGAGAACTCCGCGATCTGCAGGGTGACGTTGGGCATCGTCGTCGCTTCCAGGAGCTTGTCCACCTGGGCGCGCATGATCTCGACGCTGCCCACCGGACGGCGCAGAACGGTTTCGTCCATCACCACCCACAGGCGTGGGGCGTCCGGTCGGGTCAGCAGGGACTGCCGTTCCATCCGCAGCGCCACATGGCGCTCGATGTCCTCCGGCCGGGTCTGGCCGACGGCTCCGGTGCGCATCACCGTCCGCGCGTAGTCCTCGGTCTGGAGCAGTCCGGGGACGAAGTGCGGCTCGTACATGCGCAGGAGGCTGGCGGCCCCCTCCAGGCTGACGTACATGCTGAACCAGTCCGGCAGCACGTCGTGGAACCGCTGCCACCAGCCCGGCCTGTTGGCCTCCTCGGCGAGCTCGACGAACGCGTCGTTCTCCGCGTCGGAGATCCCGTACGCCTTCAGCAGTGCCTGGACATAGGGGATCTTGAGCGCGACCTCGGCCGTCTCCATCCTGCGGACCGTCGCCGCGGTCACGCGCAGCACCTTGGCGGCCTGGTCCCGGCTCAGGCCGGCACCCTCCCGCAGTTCCTGCAGACGCTTGCCGAGAACGACCTGGCCCACGGTCGGGGCGGACCGCGGTTCACTCACTTCAGACCTCCCCCACGCGCTGTATTTGGGTGCAGTGTGCCATGCGTGTGCTGTCAAAGACACAGCCACTCTGGAATTTTCAGAGTGCCCCTTGCCAAGTGTTCGTGACAGGTAGAGAGTTGGGGTGCGAAACCAGTTGACCTGTCGCGCCCTCGGCCTTTTCGAAGATCGCGAAGCGTGACGCAGCCCCCACTGTGAGGATTCGGTCGTGGCACCTGGCAGTGCGCTCATCCCCCGGCTCGTGGAGACCGGCCCGGGGACCGAAGCGCTCCGGTACTGCTTCGCGCTGCCCGCGCATCCCGAATCGGTCGCCACCGCCCGGCGCCTGACGAAGGCCCGGCTCGGCGAGTGGCGCACCGGCGGCGACACCCTCGACGCCGCGGTCCTGATCGTGTCCGAACTGGTCACCAACGCGGTGGTGCACACCACCAGCGCACGGGTGCTGTGCGAACTGCGGTGCCTGGACGGCCGGCTGCGCGTCTCCGTGCAGGACCAGGGGCACCAGCCGGACGGACCACGCCTCGGCAGAGGCGCGGACGACGAGCACGGACGCGGCCTGCTGCTCGTCGACTCACTGGCCCGCTCCTGGGGCTCGCGCGACGCCGGGGACGGCTCGGGCCGCATCGTCTGGGCAGAACTGCCGCACGGCTCGGAGCACTCATGTTGAAGAACGCCATGAACCACTTCCTCGGACACCGCCGCTCCCGCGAGCCCGCCGGCGCCCCCGGCGGCCGGGTCCAGCTGCCGCTGCCCACCACCCTCTCGGCGAGCCTCGGCTACGACGCGGTCGGCGTCCCCGCGCGCCACGGCTTCCGCCTGATGTCCCATCTGCCGCGCACCGGCTGCGTCTTCGCGGACGGCGAGCGCTGGTGGTGGATCGTGCCGGCCGGCTCCGACCTCGACCTGGACTGGCCCGAGCAGGTGGCGTACGCGCGCGGGGCGTGCGTGCCCGCGGTACGCCCCCGGCTCATCCACCAGCCCGACAGCCGCACCCCCTACACCCCGCCCATCCCGCTGTTCCTGATGGTCTGCCAGGTGACGGGCGTGACGCCCTCCTGGACCCAGGCGTACGGTCCCCGGGCCGTCTCCGCTCCCTGATCCGGGCCCTGTCCCCGTCCGCTCCCCACCCCGGTCACCCTGCGTTGTCAGTGGTCGGTTCTACTGTGGAACCACTGATCGAAACCCGTGGAATACGGGGTCAACGGGTGTGAAGGGGGCGGGCCGGTGCGTGCTGTGGAGCCTTTCGAAGGCGGTGCGTCGCAGTCCGGGGAGACCAGGACGGCCGAGGACACGTTCGTCTTCCCGGACGGCTGGCGGCGCCTGGTCCATCCCCGGCGCGGGGGCGTCCCGAGGACACCGGCCCGGGTGAACGGAAAGCTGGTCGAGGCGGTCGCGGAGCGGACGGCCGAGGAGCACGCCTGGATCCAGGAGTATCTGGACGCGCCGCGCAGCGAGCCCGCCCTGGTCGCCGAGGTCCTGCGCCACTTGGACGGGGAGCCCTCCCCCGCCGGGGCCGCCGCGGTGGCGGCGATGGTCGGGATGTACGCCCCACCCGGGAACGCCTGGGCGGACAGCTGGGTGCAGCTCCACGGGCTGCCGTTCGCGGCCCGCGCCGCGGTGGAGCTGTTCATGATCGAGCCGCACTGGATGCAGAGCGGCGCCCGCCGCTACGACGCATGGCTGGAAAGGCTCTCCCGCGCCCGGGGCACCCGCTCGACCGAGCACCGCCGCCAGGCCGCCGACCGGGTCCGGTCCCTGCTCGCCGCCGCCGACGACGCGACGTACCGGGCCACCGTCGACGCGCTCTCGGCCTCCCGGACGGATACGCACCGGAGGATCGTCGCCGCCTATCTGGCGCCGAGCGAGGCGGACTGGGTCGCCGCCCTGTGCGCGGACCCGGAAGCGACCCGCGAGCGGGACGCCGGTCTCGTCTCCCTGATCCTCTGCACCCTCGGCTCACCGGACCAGGCGTCCCACTTCGCCCGGGTCCCCGGCTTCGACCGGAGCATGAACACGATCGCCACGGCCGCCGAGGGCATCGGCAACATGCTGGCCCCGCTCCTCGCCGAGGACCTGGAGAAGGGCTACTTCTACGGGGAGGCGCGGCGGCAGCTCGCCCAGGCGCTGTCCGAGTTCCCCACGGACGACGCCTTCCGCGCCCTGCTCGCCCTCGCGGAAAACAAGCAGGTCCGCCCGGCCCTCCTGGACGCGATGGACCGCTGTCCGGCCCGCGCGCTGCGGCTGCTCGCCGCGGACGCCGGCGACGGGACGGGAGCCCCGGCGGCCTCGGTGTCCGGCCTGCTCCGCACGCACATCGCGGGGCACCGCCCCCTGGTGGAGCGGGTGCTGCCGACGCTGGACGATGACCTCGCGGCCGTCGTGGAGCCCCTGCTGAACCCGGCCGGCCGCCTCGCGGACGCACCCGCCGACGCCCTGCCGGCCGTGCTCACCGCGCCACCGTGGACCCGGGAGCGCACCAGGGCGCGCCCCGTCACCGTCACCGGTCTGAAGCCGGACGACGGGAAGGCCGTCCTGTGGGAGGCCGGGGAGCGCGAGGCGTGGGCGGCCACCAGCAGCTGGTACACCCGGCGCGAGGCGGTGGACGACTGGGAGCAGACGCTCGGCTCGCTGCGTTACGGGCTCGACGCGGCGGACCTGCGCCCCGCCTGGGTCTACGTCCACGGGCCGAAGGAGCGGGTCGCGCCGCTGCTGGACGACTGGGACCCGGTCGATGTGTGGGAGGCCGCCGACACGCTGAAGCCGGTGGCCGCCCGCTTCGGCCTCGGCGCGCTGTCCCTGCTGCTGCGCGTCGTGCCGCGCCGCCCCAGCTCACTCGCCCCGCTGCTGATGCCGTACGTCGACGCGCGGGTCGCCCGGCTCATGGCCGACTGGGCGGTGCGCCTCAAGTCCACGGCCGCCGTCGCCCGTTCGTGGTTCGAGCGGCACGGCGTGCGGGCGGCGCCGCTGCTCGTGCCGGACGCGGTCGGCAGGGCCGGGGCCGCGCGGCGCGCCGCCGAGCAGGCGTTGCTGCTGATCGCCGGGGTGCACGGCGACGCCGTGGTGCGCGAGGCGGCCGAGGGGTACGGCGAGAAGGCGGCGGCCGCGCTGGCCGGGCTGCTGGCCGCGGATCCGCTGGAGCGGGCCCTGCCCACCGTCATGCCGGAGCTGCCGCAGTGGGCGGACCCGGTGCTGCTGCCGCAGCTCACGGTGGCGTCGGGCGGGGCACTGCCGGCGGATTCGGTCCGCCATCTGCTGACCATGCTCGCCCTGTCCGCGCCCGGTGAGCCGTACCCGGGGCTCGCCGAGGCGGTCCGGGCCGTGGACGCGGCCTCGGCGGCCGACTTCGCCTGGGCGCTCTTCGAGCAGTGGCGCGCCGCCCTCCTGCCCGCCAAGGAGACCTGGGCCCTGCATGCCCTGGGGCTGCTGGGCGACGACGGGACGGTGCTCCGGCTGACCCCGGTCATCCGCGCCTGGCCCGGCGAGAACGCCCATCACCGGGCGGTGGAGGGGCTCGACGTCCTGGCGGCGATCGGCAGCGACGCGGCGCTGCTCCAGCTGCACACCATCGCGCAGCGCGTGAAGTTCAAGGCCCTGAAGGCGCGGGCCACGGAGAAGATCGCCGAGGTGGCGGCAGGTCTCGGTCTGACGGGCGAACAGCTCTCGGACCGGCTGGTGCCGGACCTCGGGCTCGACGCGGACGGCTCCACGGTCGTGGACTACGGCAGCCGCACGTTCACCGTGGGCTTCGACGAGCAGCTGCGGCCCTACGTCCGGGACGGCGACGGCAAGCTCCGCAAGGACCTGCCGAAGCCGGGCGCGCGGGACGACGCGGAGCTGGCCCCGGCCGAGCGCAAGCGGTTCTCGGCCCTGAAGAAGGAGGTGCGGGCGATCGGCTCCGACCAGGTGCGCCGGCTGGAGGCCGCCATGGTGGCGGACCGCTCCTGGACGGCACGGGAGTTCACCGAGCTGTTCGTCGGCCACCCGCTGGTGTGGCACCTGGTGCGCCGGCTGGTGTGGCTGAGCGAGGCGGACGGGGTGACCACGGCGTTCCGGGTGGCGGACGACCGCGGTTTCGCCGCCGTGGGGGGCGAGGAGTTCGCCCTGCCCGAGGGAGCGACCGTGCGGCTCCCGCACCCGCTGCGGCTGGGCGAGGCGGTGACCGCCGCCTGGTCGGAGGTCTTCGCGGAGCACGCGATCGTACAGCCGTTCCCCCAGCTCGGTCGCCGGGTGTTCGCGCTGACCGAGGAGGAGGCCGCCGGTCACCGCCTGGGGCGCTTCGAGGGGATCAAGGTGCCCACGGGCAAGGTCCTCGGCCTGGAACGGTACGGCTGGCGACGCGGCAATCCCGAGGACAACGGGGTGGAGCGCTGGATCTCCAAGCCGCTGGGCGACGACTGCCACCTGGTGGTCGCCCTGGACGGGGGCATCGCGGTCGGCGCGGTCGAGGTCTACCCCGAGCAGACCCTGGAGACCGTGTGGCTCGACGTCGAACCGTCCGACTACTGGCACAGCCGCCCGCACGACCTGCGGTTCGACCGCCTGGACCCGGTGACCGCGTCCGAGCTGCTGGCCGACCTGACCGCGCTCACCGGGGCCGCCGTGTCATGACCCGGCGGCCCCCAGGTACGCCAGTCCCGGGTGCGCCTTCACATAGCCGTCCACCAGGCGGTGGGCGACGGAGACCGAGTCGACCAGGGGATGCAGGGCGAAG
Source organism: Streptomyces sp. CB01249 (assembly GCF_001905735.1). Classification (GTDB taxonomy): domain Bacteria; phylum Actinomycetota; class Actinomycetes; order Streptomycetales; family Streptomycetaceae; genus Streptomyces. Next base: position 994,960 of record NZ_LISW01000001.1, on the reverse strand, counting down.
GCCCGGACCGCGTCCGCGCGGGATCCGCTCGCCGCCGCGTCCAGCACCGCGCGCTCGACGGCCTTCACCGAGGTGACCAGGCCCACCGCGTGGTAGGGCAGGGGGTCGACGGAGACGGGGCGGGCGCCGTTGGCGTCGACCAGGCAGGGGACCTCGATCACGGCGTCCTCGTCCAGCACCGACAGGGTGGACCGGTTGCGGACGTTGAGGATCAGGGTGGTGCGCTCGTCGCGGGCGATGGCCCGCATCAGGGCGAGGGCGACCTGTTCGTAGCCGCCGGATTCGAGGTCGCTCTCCTCGCGCTCGCCTGCCCCGGCGACGTCCCGGTTCTCCGACATGTAGGTGGCCTCGCGCTCCGCCCGGGTGCGGTCCCAGGTGGCCAGGGCGGGGGTCGCCGGGTCCTTCATCCGGCCGTAGAAGCCCTCCTGCTGCTCGCGGAGGAAGGCGCCCCGGGTCTGTGCCGCCTCCTGGTAGGCGCGGACCGCCTCGCGGTTGAAGTAGTAGTAGTGCAGGTATTCGTTGGGGATCGCGCCCAGCGAGCGCAGCCAGTCGGCGCCGAACAGCCGCCCCTCCTCGAAGGAGCCCAGCAGCCCGGGGTCGGCCAGCAGGCGCGGGAGTTCGTCGCGTCCGCCGACGTACAGCCCGCGCACCCAGCCGAGGTGGTTCAGCCCCACGTAGTCGACGCGGGCCAGGTCCGGGTCGGCGCCGAGGACCCGGGCGATACGGCGGCCGAGGCCGACGGGCGAGTCGCAGATGCCGATGACGCGGTCGCCGAGGTGCCGGGACATCGCCTCGGTGACGAGCCCGGCCGGGTTGGTGAAGTTGATGACCCAGGCGTCCGGGGCCAGCCGGGCGATGCGCCGGGCCAGGTCGACGGCGACGGGGACGGTGCGCAGCCCGTACGCGATGCCCCCGGCGCCGACCGTCTCCTGGCCGAGGACGCCCTCGTCGAGCGCGACGCGTTCGTCGGCGGCCCGGCCCGCGAGGCCGCCGACCCGGATCGCCGAGAAGACGAAGTCGGCGCCGCGCAGCGCCTCGTCCAGGTCCGTCGTGGCGCGGACGGCGGGTGCGTCCGGGATGGACCCGGCCTGCTCGGCGAGGACCCGGGCCACGGCGGTGAGCCGGTCGGAGTCCGTGTCGTAGAGGGTGACGGCCGTGACCCGGCCCTCGGCGTGGTCGGCGAGCAGCGCCCCGTACACGAGTGGAACCCGGAATCCGCCGCCGCCCAGAATTGTCAGCTTCACGCTTCCGCATGGTACGTGGGGCGGCCCGGTGGCGAGGGGCGTCGCCGCCCCGCTCCACCGGGCCGCCCCGGGACCGCTCCGATGTCAGTCGCCGTTCCACCAGCGGGTCACGACGCGCCAGAGGCGGGCGGGTCCGCCGGGCTTGCGCTGGCGCGGGACCCGGCCGGACAGCGCGTCCGCCGATCCGTCGACCGTCGCGGTCGCCCCGGCCGGGGCGGCGGCCGACGGCGCGTGGGCCCCGTCCAGGGGGGCCCGGACCGGGGTCGGGGCGGTGTGGCGTACGGCGGACTGGACCTCCCAGTCCTGGCGGGCCGCGTTGGGCCTGCCCATCGCCGGCGGCTCCCGGTCGTCCTGCGGGGAGCGGGGGGCGAATTCGGCGGGGAGGTCCACCAGGTGACGGCTCATGAAGTTGCCGACCCACTGCAGTTCGCGCTCGTCCACCGCGAGTTCGAGGTCGGGCAGCCGCATCAGGAGGGCGTCCACGCCGACGTCCGCGATGGCGCGGCCGATGTCCTGTCCGGGGCACTCGTGGGGGCCGCCGCTGAACGCCAGGTGCGAGCGGTTGCCCTCCATGTTGGCGGTCAGGTCGGGGCGGACCACGGGGTCGGTGTTGGCCGGTGCGATGCCGACGATCAGGGCGTCGCCCGCCTTGATGTGCTTCCCGCCCAGTTCGGTGTCGCCGACGGCCCAGCGGCCGAAGACGGCGGTGAACGGGGGCTCGTCCCACAGGGTCTGCTCGACCGCCTCGGGGACGGTCATGTGGCCGCCGCTGAGCCGGGCCCGGAAGCGCGGGTCGGTGAGGACCATGCGCAGCACGTTGGCGATCAGGTTGGCGGTGGCCTCGTAGGACGCGATCAGGATGAGCCGCAGGTGCTCGGCGACCTCCTGGTCGTTCATGTTCGCGGGGTGCTCGACCAGCCAGGTCGCGAAGTCGTCGGCCGGTTCGCGGCGGCGGCGCTCGACCAGGCGGGTGAGCGCTCCCACCACGTAGGCGTTGCTCTGGACGGCGGTGGCGGTGCCCTTGATCATGTCGCGGGCCGCCTCGACCATCCGGTCGTTGTACTCCTCCGGCATGCCGAGGATGGCGCACATGACCATCATGGGCAGCCGTTCGGCGAACTCCGCGACGAGGTCGGTGCGGCCCTCCCGGCAGAAGCCGTTGACGAGCCGGTTGCTGTACCGGTTGACGTGGCGCCGCACGCCGCGCGTGTCGATGCGGGCCATGGAGTCGGTGACGGCGCCGCGCTGGCGTTCGTGGGTGGCGCCGTCGGCGAAGACGCAGATCGGCTGCCAGGTGAAGATCGGCGCCAGCGGGTGGTCGGGGGCGACACTGCCGTCCTGCAGGGCCCGCCAGCGGCGCGAGTCGCGGGAGAACTGCGAGGGCGTACGGGTCATGTGCATGTTCTCGCTGTGGCCGAGGACCAGCCAGGCGGGCACGTCGCCGTGCAGCAGGACCGGGGCCACCGTGCCGTGTTCGGCGCGCAGTTTCTCGTACAGGCCGTGCGGGTCCTGCTCGGCCTCGGGGCCGTAGAGCCGGCGCAGGCCGCCGGGGCCGACGCTCATGCCGTGGGCCGGGCACTCGGGGGGCGGGACCTGGCCGTGCTCGTAGGGGAAGGGGCTTGTCACGATCGCTCCAGGGGTCGGGCCGCGGGGGCCGGACGGTCGGGGGCGCGGTGGGGACGCGCGGAACGGGTGCGGAAGGGGTGCGGGGTCAGCCGATCGGGAGGGCGAGGCCGTGCAGATAGCGCATCAGGGTCATCAGCACATCGCGGCTGGAGCCGCGCAGCCGGGCGTCGCAGTCGATCATCGGGACCTCCTCCGAGAGGTCCAGGGCGCCGCGCAGCGCCTCGACGGGGTACTTCGGCGCCTCGGGGAAGGTGTTGATGGCGACGACGAACGGCACCCCTCGCTCCTCCAGGCGCCCGATGACGTCGAAGCTGGTTTCTAGGCGGCGGGTGTCGATGAGGACGACGGCGCCGAGGGCGCCCTCGAACAGGCCGTTCCAGAGGAACCAGAAACGTTCCTGGCCGGGGGTGCCGAAGAGGTAGAGGACCAGCTCCTCGCTGATGCTGATCCGGCCGAAGTCCATGGCGACGGTGGTGGCGGTCTTGCTCTCCACGCCGTAGTTGTCGTCCACGCCGACGCCGTCCTGCGTCATCGTCTCTTCGGTGGTCAGGGGCCGGATCTCGCTGACCGAGCCGACCATGGTCGTCTTGCCGACCCCGAACCCGCCGACGATCACGACCTTCACCGCGGCGGTGGCCGTGGTGGGCAGGACGTCCTCGCTGCGGGGGCCCGTGATCGTGTCAGAGTTTCTGAAGTCCATGCATCACCGCTTCGAGGAGGGACCGGTCCGGGAGGGTCGCGCGGACGATCGGCGCGCGCGATTCGATCAGACCGGTGGCGAGGAGTTCGGTGAGGAGCGAGGTCACCACGCTGAACGGCAGGCTGAGATAGGCGGAGAGTTCGGCGACCGATAACGGGGCCTGGCAGAGCCGGAGGATCACGGCCTGTTCGGGCTGGACCGTCGGGGACGGCTCCGACTTCGAGACAATCATCGTGACCAGGTCGAGCGCTGCCCGCTCGCTGCCGTCGGGATCGCCGGTGATGACGTAGAGCCTCTCCGGATCGCTCAGCGCCGGGTCGGCCTTGCGGCGTTCTCGTCGGGGAGAATTCATCCGGCCTGCCCGTCGTGGCGGGGCGGGCTCGTGAGGTGGCCGCCGATGCGTACGACCATGTCGCGCATCCGCGCCCCGACGTGCCCGGCGTCCACCGTCTCTCCGGCGAGCACCGCGAGGTAGGCGCCCGCGCCCGCCGCCATCAGATAGAAGAAGCCGCCGGTGACCTCGATGACGACGAGCCTCATCCGGCCGTCGCTGTACGGGATCTCGGAGGCGACGGCCGCCGCCAGACTCTGCAGACCGGCGCAGGCCGCCGCCAGCCGGTCGGCGACGTCGGGGTCGCCGCCGTGCTGGGCGATGCGCAGTCCGTCGGCGGAGAGCACGACGATCTGGTGGATGTCCGGGACGTCGTCGGCGAGTTCCTTGAGCATCCAGTCCATGTTGCCCCGCTGCTGGATCACCGTTGATCTCCCTTGTCCCACGCGTCGTCAGAGTCTTCGTCCGCCCTGGGCTCCTGGGGCACGCCGTTGGCGGCCTTGGTGAACGCCTCCAGCCAGATACCGGGGGGCGGTTCCTTGCTGTTGTCCTGGCCGTAGCTGTGGCCGTGGCCGTTGGTGCGGCCGGCGGTGGGGTCGGCGGCCTGTGCGGGGAGGTTGTGCGAGCCGAGCGGGGCGCGGCCGCGGCTGCGGCGCTGCGGGAGTCCGCCGGAGGTCCACTCGGTCACGATGGGCACGTCGTCCTGCATGGCTACGGCCGGGGTGGGCGGGGCGGCCGGGCGGGGCTCGGAGACCACCGGGCCGGTCGCCGGGCGCGCGGCGACGGGGCTGGGCTTGCGGCGCTTGCCGCGGGGCGGCACGACGTGCTTCATGTCGGCGAGGTCGATGTCGCTGGTGGGCCGCGAGGTGGCGCCGATGCCGTGGGCGATGCCGGGGGCCGGGCCGGTGGTGATCATGGCGCGGGGCACGATGAGCACGGCGCGCACGCCGCCGTACGCGGACTGGCGCAGCGAGACCTGGAGGTCGTACATCCGGGCGAGGCGGCCGACGACGGCCATGCCGAGGCGCGGGGACTCTCCGAGGTCGTTCATGCTGGACCCGGCCTGGGCCCTGGCGAGCATGTTCTCGGCGCGGGCGCGGGCCTCCTCGCTGAGGCTGACTCCGCCGTCCTCGATCTCGATGGCGATGCCGGTCTGCACCTCGACCGCGGTGACGTGCACCCGGGTCTGCGGCGGCGAGTAGCGGGTGGCGTTGTCGAGGAGTTCGGCGCAGGCGTGGATGAGCGGTTCGACCGCGGTGCCGATGATGGCGACCTTGGCGATCGAGTGCAGATCGATGCGCGGGTACTCCAGGATGCGCGACATGGCACCGCGCAACACGCTGAACAGCGGTACGGGCTTGGGCCACTGGCGGCTGGGGCGGGCGCCGCCGAGGACCGCGATGGAGTCGGCGAGGCGGCCGATCAGGGCGGTGCCGTGGTCGATGCGGAGCAGGTCGTCGAAGACGTCGGGGTTGCGCCCGTGGTGCTCCTCCATCTCCCGCAGCTCACTGGCCTGGCGGTGGACGATCGCCTGGACGCGGCGGGCGACGTTGACGAAGGCGCGCTGCGCGGAGTCCCGGGTCGCCTCCTCGTTGTCGATGATGTCGAGCACCGTGTAGACGAGGGAGCGCTGGGAGTCGGGCAGGTGGCGGTAGACCGGGTCGGAGTCCACCACGTCGCGCAGCACCTCGTCGGGCGAATTGCCCACGCGCAGACGGTGGATCGCGGACGGCAGCAGCTCCTTGCTGATGCGGACGGTCTCTTCGTCGTGGTCGGCGATGCGCCGTTCCAGGGCGGTGACGCGCTGTTGGTACTCGGCGTTGCGGCGGCGGATCGTCCGGCCGCGCCGCGCGATCTCCACGGCGAGCGTGGCGACCACGACGGTGGCGAATGCTCCGCACCAGACGACTGGTATCCGCGCGGGCTCGGCAACCAGCGCCGCCGCGGCGGCGGTTGCTCCCGCCATCAGGACGACGGGAAGCAACAGGGCGCGGGCGACGGGGGCTTCCCTGCCGGCCGGCGGTGATTCAACACGGGCCATCTGAACCTCTGGCGGTTGATTCGGGATGTATTCCGGAGATTCGGCGCTTGCCTGAACATAGAGAACAAGCGCGCGAATTCATCTCAACTCGGCTTCACTGCGCGTGAGCTTAGTCAGATCGAATCAGCGCTTTCGCACATTCCTCCAACCCCCTGCGCGAGCGCTCCCGCGGTAGTACGCTCACGAGTTTTTGCACGCACCGCCTTCAGGCGTGTGCGGGGAGTGACGGGGCGGAGGAATGAGGAAGAATCGCCCCGCGAAGCCATGCAGGGGCACATATGAACGAAGGTGCTCGTATGGGTGATGCCTAGCGACGGGCGCCGCCGATGCGGCCCTCCAGCTGTACGAGCAGCTCGCTGAGCTGGGCGCTCAGCCGGTCGCGGGACTCGGGGTCGAGGCCGGAGAGCACCGCGCGTTCGTACGCCAGCTGCCGGGGCAGCAGCCCGTCGACCAGGTCGCGGCCCTCGTCGGTGAGGCGGACGTAGGCGACCCTGCGGTCGCGCTCGTCGCCGCGCCGGGCGATCAGGCCGCGCTCCTGGAGGACGCGCAGCCGTTTGGTGACGGCGGCACCGGAGGAGAAGGTCTCCCGGGCCAGTTCGCCGGGGGTCAGTTCGCGGTCGGTACGGCGTACGGCCCCGAGGAGGTCGAACTCCGGGCGGGTCAGCCCGGCCGCCCGCAGCGGGGCGTCCTCGGCCTGCTGGAGCAGCGCGGAGCAGCGGTTGATCCGGCCGATGAGCTCCATGGGCCCGGTGTCGAGTTCCGGGTTCACGGCCTGCCACTGCCGGACCACCGAGGCGACGATGTCGTCGGTCACACCGCTCCGTTCTCCTGGGCGGGGGCGCTCCACCCCTGCCGTTCCGCTGTCGCCGCGAGCGTACGGTGTCCGGCCTGCTCGGCGGCGAGCACCGCCTCCCGGGCCAGGGCGGGCTGCCACCACTCGCCGGCCGCGGTGTCGTCCGCCTCGCGCAGCTCGACCAGTGTGCCGGTGAGCCGTCGGCGGGCGGCGTCCAGGGCGGCGGGCGCGGGCTCCGGCGCGGCGAGGGTCCGCACGGCGTGGGCGCGGGCGCGTTCGGCGTCGGCCAGCGCGCGCTCGACGCGGCCGGTGGCGCGGCGGTTGGTGACCAGGACGGCGGCGAGGAAGCCGACGGCGGCGCCGATCACGGTGTCGAGGACCCGGTCGCCGATCAGCTCGCCGGCCGGGTGGCTGCCCGCGTACTCCAGGACGAGGAGGGCCATCGGCGTCACCGCGACGGAGCCGAGCCAGTAGTTGCGGGTGATCAGCGCCTCGGCCGCGAAGGCGAAGAGGAGGCAGAAGCCGATGAGGGCGAGCGGGGTGGCGCGGGCGGCCGGGAGGACGGCGGCGAAGACCAGGACGCCGATGAGGTTGCCGAGGGTGCGCTGGAGCGTCCGGTTCCAGGAGAGCGTGACGTTGGCCTGGTAGAGGGAGGCGGCGGTGACGAGCGCCCAGTACGGACGGCCGACGCCCACCGCCGAGCAGACGTACCCGGCCAGGGCGCAGCCGACGAGCGTGCGGGCGGCGACCGGGAGGAGCGGGGAGCCGGGGGCGAGGCCGCGCAGCAGCGTACGGAACGAGCCGCTGCGGGCGGTGCGTTCGGCGTCGAGCCCGAAGAGTTCGGCGCCCGTGCCGGGGGCGGGCGGCGGGGTGGGGACGGGGCCCCGGGCACGGGTGAGCCGGGCCCACTCGCGGAGCCGGGCGGCGTCGGCGGGGTCGGGGGTGCCCGCGAGGACCGAGGTCTCCGCGTGGACGACGAGGCGTTCGAGGGCGCGGCGGGCCGGGGTGGGGCGCCCGGCGGCGAGGAGGGTCTGCCAGGCGGCGTGCACGGCGGCGACGGCGGCGCGGCGGGTGGCGTGGCCCGGGTCGGCGGCGTGCGCGGCGGCGGCGTTGAGGGCGCGGGCGGTGGCGCGGCGTTCGGGGCCGTCGCGGCGGACGAGCGCGGGGGCGACGACGGCGACGAGCCAGGCGACGGCGCCCGCGCCGAGAGTGAGGGCGAGGTGGCCGGGGACCTGGGCGAGCGTCTGCGGGACGAAGAGGGCGGCGGAGCTCACGAAGGTGAAGATCACCGGTCCGGGCGGGCCGATCCGGGTCGCGTCGCAGAGCAGCTTCTGCCCGGCGGCCAGGAGCGCGCCGACCGCGATGAGCACGGCGGTGGAGGTGGTGAGCGAGGCGACGACGAGGGAGGTGCCGAGGCCGGCGGTCATACCGAGGACGACCCCGGCGACGGTGCCGGCGCGACGGGCATACGGGAGGTTGTGGCCGTACAGCGCGCAGAGCGAGCCGGCCATCGTGTACATCACCAGGTCGAGCCGGCCGAGGGCGAGGAGCACCAGGTTGGGTATCGCGGTGGCCACGACGACGCTGGTGGCGGGCTTGAACCACATGTCGGACGGCCGGTTCAGGCGCAGCGGGCCGGTCAGCGGGAGTCTGCGGACGGTGGGCCTGGCGGACCTGATGGTTGTATCGCTCACTCATTTACTTTAACAGGTATTACACAAGTAAAACACCTGGATCGAAACCGGTCCCGGGACACAGCGTCCCCGGAGTCAGCCCCCGGACACAGCACCGCCCGCGCTCCTCAACGAGGGGCGCGGGCGGTCGGGCGTACGGGGCCGGGCTCAGCCGAGGCCGCGGGCGTCCTGCTTGAGGGCGGTGTCCACGGTCAGGGCCGTCGCCACCACGAGGCTCAGCAGCGGCTCGGGCAGCTGGTAGTGGATCTGGAGCACGTAGTTGTCCGCCGTCGTGAACAGCGTCTTCGCGAGCCCCTCCCAGGTCTTGGTGATCCGGGCGATCTCCTGGTCGTTGTGGTCCACGATCGCGAAGTTCCAGGCGCGCCAGTTCTCGGCCTTGATCGCACCGATCTGCTGCCCGCCGGCCATGATCGCGAAGTTGATCTTGCCGATGGCGTTCTGCTGGACGATCTCGCCGACCGGCTGACCGTCGGGGCGCTCCACGACGACGCGGGACTTGATGAACTTCGCGGGGCGGGTCAGCAGCAGCTGCGGCTGGCCGTACGCGTCGCGGATCTCCAGCCGGTGGGTGAGGTACTGGTCGATGCTGGTCAGGAACCGCAGCACCTTGCGCAGGGCGCCCTGGCCGACCTGAACAACCGAGCCGATGGTGTTGCCGTGCTGGTCGAAGACGCTGTACTCGTTCGTCACCTCGATCAGCTTGGCCTTCTGGTTCACGACCAGGACCTGCTGGTTGAAGAGCGAGCCGCCGGGGGCGCCGCCCTGCGGGTGCTGCGGGGCACCCTGCTGCGGGACGGCCGCGGGCTGCTGCGGCACCTGGGCCTGCGGCTGCTGCGGCGGCGTCGGCTGCTGCTGCGCGGGAGCCTGGGCCGGGGCCTGGCCGTCCGCGGAGTGGGTGTGCTCCGTCCACTGGGAACCGTCCCAGTAGCGCAGCAGCTGAGGGGCGCCGTGCGGATCCGGATACCAGCCCGCAGATACGTTCGAGTGCGTGGTCACCGGGGCACACTATCTCGCCATGGCCGAAATCGGTCCTGCCGCCCGTGGATCCACAGCTTCACCGCTTCCTCCGGCGCACTGCTTGAATCTTCAACGCACCGCGTACGATGTGCGGGATGAACAGGGTGAGCAAGGGGGCGGAGCGGCTGCGCGGCACCGGTGCGCCGGTCGTGCTCGCCTGGCTGTTCGTCCTGGTCGCGCTCGTCTCGTGCTGTGCGCCCCAGTCCGTACGCCCCCACTCCTCCCCCGAGTACGCCCCCGCCTCGGCCCTCGCGAAGCTGACCGACCTCACGGTGGTCCGGGTCGTGGTGGCCGACACCCCCCGCGACCGGGGCGTGGGGGATTCCTGCCACGACGCCTCGGATCATGCGCCGCCCGTCGTGCTGCGCGCCCAGCCGGGCCCGGCGGCGGTCCCCTCGGCGACCGTGGCGCTGCTCCCGCACCGCCCTCTGACCGGCGGCGCGTCCATCCGGGGGCCCTCCAACGACGCGGTCGGCCAGGTCGACCCCCTGCGCCTCCAGGTTCAGCGGACCTAGGACGGCCGGGGATGCCCCGTACCCGTTCCCGGGTGCGGCGGCTCCCCCTGCCGTACGCACTCCGCCTCACGATCCGCTGAACCGAAGGACCTCTCATGGCCACCGCCAACAAGCAGAACAACGCCTCCGCCGCCCGTCGCGCCAAGCTGGAGGAGGCCCGCCGCCAGGAGCGGGCCCGTGAGCGCCGCTCCCGCATCATCACGCTCTCCGTCGGCGTGCTGGTGGTCGCCGGGCTCGTCGTCGGGGGCGGCTACCTGATGAACGCGGCCGATGAGCAGGACAAGGCCGAGGCCCAGGCCAAGACCTCGCCCGTCACCGGCGAGAAGAGCTGGGACAAGCTCACGCAGAACCATGTGGAGAAGTCGGTCGACTACCCGATGAACCCGCCGGTCGGCGGCGACCACAACCCGGTCTGGATGAACTGCGACGGTGACGTCTACACCCAGGCCATACCGAAGGAGAACGCCGTCCACTCCCTTGAGCACGGCGCGGTGTGGGTCACGTACACCAGCAAGGCGAAGCCCGCCGACATCAAGAAGCTGAACGAGCGGGTGGCGGACACGCCGTACTCGCTGATGAGCCCGGTCGAGGACCAGGCGGCGCCGCTGATGCTCAGCGCCTGGGGGAAGCAGCTCACGGTGAAGAGCGCCACGGACGCCCGCGTCGCGCAGTTCTTCACGAAGTACGTGCAGGGCCCGCAGACCCCGGAGCCGGGCGCCGCCTGCACCGGCGGGATCGCCAAGTGACGGCCGCGCCGCGCACCTCGCGGCCCCTGGTGCTGGCCGGCGGCGCGGTGCTGCTGCTGGCGCTCGCGCTGATCGCGCTGACGCTCGTACGCCCTTCGACGTCGGCGCCCGCGGCGGCGGCCTCCGCCTCCGCACCGGCCGAGTCCTCGGCGGACGTGGGGTTCGCGCGCGACATGGCGGTCCACCACCAGCAGGCGGTCGAGATGGCGTTCATCGTCCGGGACCGCACCGCGGACGAGGCGGTGCGACGGCTGGCATTCGACATCATCAACACCCAGGCCAACCAGCGCGGCATGCTGCTCGGCTGGCTGGAGATGTGGGGCCGGGCGAAGAGCTCCCCCGGGCCGCCCATGGCGTGGATGGGGCACACCTTCACCCCGCGCGGTGACGGCGCGCTGATGCCCGGCATGGCCACCGACGCCGAACTCGACAAGCTGCGGGCGGCCAAGGGCAGGGACGCCGAGATCCTCTTCCTGAAGCTGATGACCGCGCACCACAAGTCCGGCGCCGAGATGGCTCAGGCGGCGGCCTCCGCGGCGAAGACCGAGGAGATCCGGAATCTGGCGTCGGGCATGGCCCTGGCCCAGAAGTCGGAGATCGCGCTCATGGCGGACATGCTCAAGGAGCGCGGGGCGTCCGCGTCCTGAGGCGTGCCGGGGCCGGATGACCCCGGCCCCGGCACGCCCGTACTGGCGTACGGAATCGCATAGGCTCGGGACCGATATGAAGAGCAACCTCACACCGCTGGGGCCCAAGGCCGACAAGGACACCGTCCGGCGCAGCAATCTGAGCCTCGTGCTGCGGGCCGTCCGCGACGAGGGCGAGGGCGAGGCGACCCGGGCCGGGGTCGCCGCGCGCGTGGGACTGACCCGGGCCGCCGTGTCCTCGCTGGTCGAGCAGCTGCTCGAAACCGGGTTCCTGACCGAGTCCGGCAAGACGTTCAGCGGGCAGGCCGGCCGCCCCGGGACCGCGCTCAAGACGGCGCGCACCGGGCCGGCCGGGCTCGGGGTCGAGGTCAACATCGACTACGTGTCGGTGTGCGTGGTCGACCTCGCCGGGACCGGCCGGGTCCGCCTCACCGAGCACCTGGACAACCGGGGCACCCCGCCCGCCGAGGTGCTGGCCAGGGCGGCCGGGATCGCCGCGCGCACCCTGGACTCGGCGCGGGAGCAGGAGCTGTATCCGGTCGGCGTGGCCCTGGCGCTGCCGGGCCTGGTCTCGGGCGGCGCGGTGCGCCAGGCGCCGAACCTGGGCTGGAACCAGGTCCCGGCCGAGGAGCTGTTCGCCGCCGCGCTGGCCTCGGAGCACCCGGGCCACCAGGAGCTGCCGGTCCGCTCGGAGAACGAGGCGAATCTGGCGGCTCTGGCCGAGCTGTGGTTCGGCGGCCTGGAGCGCATCCGCAGCTTCCTCTACCTGACCGGCGAGATCGGCGTGGGCGGTGCGCTGGTCATCGACGGCGAGCTGCTGCGCGGGGCGCACGGCTTCGCCGGGGAGATCGGCCATGTGGTGGTGGACCCGAGCGGTCCGCAGTGCCGGTGCGGTTCGCGCGGCTGCCTGGAGCAGTACGCGGGACAGGCGGCGCTGCTGCGGGCGGCCGGGGTCGACGGGGGTGGCGGGCTCGGGGTCGCGGAGCTGGAGAAGCGGGTGCGGGCGGGCGACGAGCGGGCGGTCGGCGCGGTGGCGGAGGCCGGGCGGATGCTGGGCCGGGTGCTGTCGGGGGCGGTCAATCTGCTGGACCCGGACGCGGTGGTGCTCGGCGGGATCTACCGGAACCTGATGCCCTGGCTGGCCGCTCCGGCGGACGAGGAGCTGACGGGCCGCGTGGTGTCCGGGCTCTGGGCGCCCGGTGCGGGCCGGCTGCGCGCGTCGTCGGTCGCGGGGGACGCGGCGCGGGGTGCGGCGGCGCTGGTGATGACGGATGTGCTGGCCGACCCGGTGGCGTACGCGCGTCCGGCACCGGCCTGAGACGTACACAAGGGAGAGGGGGCGGACGCGCTGTGCGTCCGCCCCCTCTCCCCTTGCCCGTGTGTCAGCGGACGCCGAGCAGGTGGTCCATCGCCAGCTGGTCCAGGGCCTCGAAGGCCATGCCGCGCTCGGCCGCCGCGTCCACGTCGAACTCCTCGAACGCGGAACGGTCGGCGAGCAGTCCGGCCACGCCGTCCTCGGCGGTGCGCTGGGCCAGCTCGTCCAGGCGGGAGGCGCGCAGGGCGTCCTGGACGGCCGGGTCGGCGCGGAAGGCGGCGGCGCGCTCCTTGAGGATGAGGTAGTTGCGCATGCAGCCGGCGGCGGACGCCCAGACGCCGTCGTAGTCCTCGGTGCGCGGCGGCTTGAAGTCGAAGTGGCGCGGACCGGCGTAGTCGGAGTTCTCCAGGAGGTCGACCAGCCAGAACGCCTGGCGCAGGTCACCGGCGCCGAAGCGGAGGTCCTGGTCGTACTTGATGCCGGACTGGCCGTTGAGGTCGATGTGGAAGAGCTTGCCCGCCCACAGGGCCTGGGCGATGCCGTGCGGGAAGTTCAGCCCGGCCATCTGCTCGTGCCCGACCTCGGGGTTGACGCCGACCATCTCGGGGCGCTCCAGGCGCTCGATGAAGGCGAGGGCGTGGCCGATGGTGGGGAGGAGGATGTCGCCGCGGGGCTCGTTCGGCTTGGGCTCGATGGCGAACTTCAGGTCGTAGCCCTGCTCGGTGACGTAGTCGCCCAGGAGGTCGAAGGCCTCCTTCATGCGGTCGAGCGCGACGCGGATGTCCTTGGCGGCGCCGGACTCGGAGCCCTCCCGGCCGCCCCAGGCGACGTAGGTGGTGGCGCCCAGCTCGACGGCCAGGTCGATGTTGCGCAGGGTCTTGCGCAGGGCGTAGCGGCGGACGTCGCGGTCGTTGGCGGTGAACGCGCCGTCCTTGAAGACGGGGTGCGTGAAGAGGTTCGTCGTGGCCATGGGGACGACGAGACCGGCCGCGTCGAGCGCCTGGCGGAAGCGCTTGACGATGCCCTCGCGCTCGGTGTCCGAGGAGCCGAAGGGGATCAGGTCGTCGTCGTGGAAGGTGACGCCGTACGCGCCCAGCTCGGCGAGGCGCTGGACGGAGTCGACCGGGTCGATCGCGGCGCGCGTCGCGTCACCGAAGGGGTCGCGGCCCTGCCAGCCCACGGTCCACAGGCCGAAGGTGAACTTGTCCTCGGGGGTCGGTGCGAAGCGTTCCGTCATGGTGGTGCCGCCTTCGGGGCCGTGGGTCCGCAGCCGGTCGGGCGGCCGAACCTCAATTTGTTCACTGTCATGACTAATCATGCACGGGCAGCCCGGGCGGCGTAAAGCCCCTGGAGCGGAGACGTCCGCGCACCGCCGTCGCGAACCCGGAACGGGGCCTGTTCCGGACGGGTTCGATCACGTAATTTGTTTTGCGTACGATCAAATACATCAGCGAATGAGGTCAGCCATGCCGCCGCATACCGTCGTCATCGGTGTGGACAGCTCCACCCAGTCCACCAAGGCGGCGTTCACCGACACCGCCACCGGCCGGCTGCTCGCCGTCGGCCGCGCCCCGCACGTGGTCACCGGCGAGGGCGGTGCGCGCGAGAGCGACCCCGAGGTCTGGTGGCAGGCCCTGTGCGACGCAGTCGCGGCCGGGCTGAAGGAGTCCGGGACCGCCCCGGCGGACGTGATCGGCATCGCGGTCGCCGGCCAGCAGCACGGCATGGTCGTCCTGGACGCCGAGGGCCGTCCGCTGCGCCCGGCCCTGCTGTGGAACGACACCCGGTCCGCCCCGCAGGCCGCCGCGCTCACCGCCGCACTCGGCGGACCGGACGCCTGGACCGCGCGCACCGGTTCCGTCCCGGTGGCCGCGATGACCGCGTCGAAGTGGCAGTGGCTGCGGGAGAACGAGCCGGAGACCGCCGGGGCGGCCGCCGCCGTGCGCCTCCCGCACGACTTCCTGACCGAGCGGCTGTCCGGCCGGGCCGTCACCGACCCGGGCGACGCCTCGGGCACCTGCTGGTACTCCACCGCGACCGGCGCCTACGACCCGGAGCTGCTGGAGCTCATCGGCCTCGACCCGGCGCTGCTCCCCGAGGTGGCGCCGAGCGGCGGGGCACGCGTCGGTTCGCTGACGGACGCGGCCGCCGAGGCGCTGGGGCTGCCCGCCGGGATCGCCGTCGCGGCGGGCACCGGGGACAACATGAGCGCCGCCGTCGGGCTGGGCCTGGGCGGTGCGGGGCTCCTCGACCACCCGGTGCTGAGCCTGGGCACCTCGGGCACGGTCTTCGCGGCGTCCCGGACCCGGCCGGGGTCGGCGGCGCTCTCCGGTTTCGCGGCGGCGGACGGCACGTATCTGCCGCTGGCCTGCACCCTCAACTGCACGCTCGCCGTGGACAAGGTGGCCGCCCTGCTGGGCCTGGACCGCAATGACGCCGTGCCCGGCGGCGAGGCGGTGCTGCTGCCGTACCTGGACGGGGAGCGCACCCCGGACCTGCCGACGGCGGCCGGTCTCCTCACCGGACTGCGGCACGACACGACCCCGCAGCAACTGCTCGGCGCCGCCTACGAGGGCGCGGTGGTGACCGTGCTGCGGGCGCTCGACGAGCTGTCGCGGGCCTGCGGTCTCGACCCGGCGGACCCCGAGGTGGTGGCCCGTCCGCTGCGGCTGATCGGCGGCGGGGCGCAGGGACGCGTGTGGGTGGAGACCGTACGACGGCTGTCCGGGCGGCCGGTGATCGTGCCGGGGGCCGGGGAGCTGGTGGCGCTCGGGGCGGCGGCGCTCGCCGCTTCGGCGGCGACGGGGGCGGACCCGGTCGCGGTCGCGGCGGGCTGGGACACCGGTGAGGACGTGCTCCTGGAGGCGGTGGAACGGGATCTGACGGCGTGGAAGCGGGTCGGCTCCGTACTGGAAAGGGCGGCCGGGCCGCTGCTCGGCGGGGACCGCGACGGCTGACCGGCCGTCAAGGGCCGCTGTGCGCCCGCACGGCGGCCACCAGCCGTTTTGGATAGCGAACTGATGTTCACTACTATCCGGCGATGATCATAAGAAGAAGGCTGACGGTCGGGGTGGGCATCCTGCTCGCCACCCTGACCGCCGGGCTCGGCTCGGCGCTGCCCGCATCGGCCGACGAAACCCCCACCCAAGCCTCCCCCAAGGTCGAACTGGTCCTGGACGTCAGCGGTTCCATGCGGACCCGCGACATCGACGGCCAGTCCCGGATGAGCGCGGCGAAGCAGGCGTTCAACGAGGTGCTGGACGCGGTGCCGGAGCAGGTGCAGCTCGGCATCCGCACCCTCGGCGCCGACTATCCGGGCGACGACCGCAAGGTGGGCTGCAAGGACACCAAGCAGCTGTACCCGGTCGGCCCGCTGGACCGCACCGAGGCGAAGACCGCCGTGGCCACGCTCGCCCCCACCGGCTGGACCCCGATCGGCCCCGCGCTGCTGGGCGCCGCCGACGATCTGGAGGGCGGCGACTCCACCCGCCGGATCGTGCTGATCAGCGACGGCGAGGACACCTGCGGCCCGCTCGACCCGTGCGAGGTCGCCCGCGACATCGCGGCGCGCGGCATCCACCTGGTCATCGACACGCTGGGCCTGGTGCCCAACGCGAAGATCCGCCAGCAGCTGACCTGCATCGCCGAGGCCACCGGCGGCACCTACACGGCCGTCCAGCACACCGACGAACTGTCCGGCCGAGTGAAGCAGTTGGTGGACCGGGCGGCGGAGCCCGTGGTCACCCCGGTCGCCACGAAGGGCACCGACAGCTGCACGGACGCACCCGAGCTGAAGCCGGGCCTCTACACCGACCGCGAGAAGTTCGCCGAGCACCGCTGGTACAAGGTCGAGGTGAAGCCCGGTCAGGAACTGCGCGCCTCGGTCAGCGTGTTCGCCGACCGCGCCGTCAACAACGACTACGGGATGCTGCTGCGCGCGGTGACCACGCACGGCCGTGAGATCGTCCGGGGCTCCGAGTCCGGGACCGGGCGCACCGACGCCATCTCGTCCGGGCTGCGCTACCCGAAGCCCGAGCAGGACGAGGACGAGCAGACCCCGGAGACCGTGTGCCTCCAGGTCAGCAACTCGTTCTCGGCCCCGGCCTCGGTGAAGACCACCCCCGGCATGCCTCTGGAGCTGACCGTCGACGTGGTGGACGCGCCCGACGAGGCGGCGGACGTCGCCGCCTTCGGTCTGGGCCACGGCTGGTGGCTGCTGGGCCTGCTCACCCTGACCGGATTGATCGTGGGTCTGCTCTTCGGCTGGATCTCACGCTGGCGCATCGCTGTCTGGAGGACCCGCTGATGTCCCGTACGAGACGTGTGCTCGCGGGCGCGCTGCTGACCGGCCTGGCCGTGCTGACCGGGGCGGGCGCCGCCGCGGCCGACGACCCGTCGCCGAGCCCCAGCGCCTCCGGTGACGGCTCCGGCCCCACGGAGGCCGGCACCACCTTCCGGACCGCCACGGCCCTCCAGCAGGGCGAGACCGCCACCGCCGGGGCCTCGACCGGCGACTACCTGTACTGGGTCTTCCCGGCCGACGCCGGGCAGCGCGCCACGGTGACGGCGAAGGTCACGCTGCCCGAGAGCGCCGCCCGGCACGGGGCGCAGACCTGGCAGGTCGATGTGTACGACGGGCTGCGCCGCCGCCAGGCGTGCATGTACGGCAAGCAGACCGGCACCGCCGCGGCCGACGCCGCCACGGTCGAGCTGACCTGTGTGCTGCGTACCGTCCGCGCCAACGCCGAGCAGTGGGCCAACGACCCGCTGCCGGGCAGCTACTACGTCCGCCTCACGGTCGTGGACCTGGCGCAGGCGGACCTCGGTCTGCCGGTGCACACCGAGGTGAAGGTCGGCTCGAAGGACCAGGGCGGGTCCGCCGACGTGGACGGCGGCCTGTCGAAGCCGCTGGTCCCGGGGGTCTCCTCGGCCGAGCAGGCTTCGGACGACGCGGACGGCACCGACGCCTCCGCCCAGCCGGTCGCGTCGGCCGGTGAGCCCGAGGACGGCTGGTCCTCCGGCTGGTGGACCAGCCGCTGGCTGTGGACGGCCGGTGGCGGACTGCTCGCCGCCCTCGCGGGCGTCTTCGGCTACACGGTGACCCGGGGCCGGGGCCGCCCGACCCACGTGCCGCCGGGCGCCTGACGGTGTGCCCGTCGCCGGACCGGTCCCTGCTCCGGGGGCCGGTCCGGCGGCGTTACGCGGGTCCGTGCAGCCGCACGCTCAACTGGCTGCCCAGTTCCCGGTATCCGAGCGCCCTCGCCACACGCCGTGACGCCTCCGGCCGCGCCCGCCACTGGGGCAGCCGGTCCGCCGCGAGGGCGTGGCGCGTCGCGGCGGAGGCCACCGCGCGGGCCAGGCCCCGGCCCCGGGCGCCCGGCGCGGTCAGCACACAGAGGTGGGCGGTCTCCCCGGGCCAGTCCTCGTACCCGGCCGCCGCGACGAGCCCGGTGGCGTCCTCGCGTACGACGAAGGCCGGGGAGGTGATCTCGTCCAGCCCGCACTCCCCCGCGTCCTCCTCGCTCACCGACGCGAGCAGCCTCAGCAGCTCCGGGTCGTCGGCGGGCAGGGTGGTGACGGTGACGTCCGGGGGCTCGTACGGCCGGAAGGCGTCGGCCGTCAGATAGGCGAGGGTGGCCGGGCCCAGCACCTCGGCGACCGGCAACTCGCTCCGGATCGCGTCCGGTTCGGCGAGTTCCCGGGTCGGTACGGCCTTCAGCGCGCGGCGCACCACATCCGCCGCCGCGTCGGTGGGCGCCGTGACGAGCGCCGTGTCACCGAGGAGCACCGTGCCCACCCAGGCCGGCGGGCACAGCGCGGACGCGGGCGCCGTGACGACGACCGGGCCGCCGTCCGGGGCGGAGGGGACGGGGACACCGGCCAGCGTCTCCCACAGGCGGCGGGCCCTGGCCATCAGCGGATCGTCGTTCATCGCCGCATCCTCCCCCGAACGGGCGGTGCGGCGTACTCCTTTTCGCGGCCGCTGGTTACGTCCCGGCGAACGCGCCGCCCTCCCCGAAGGCCAGGGCCGCGAAGCGGTCGCCCATGCGCAGGTGCGTGGCGGCGTCGGGGTGGAGCGCGTCGGGGAGGGGAAGCTCCTCCGCATCCGCCTCGCCGTACAGCTCACGGCCGTCCAGGTAGTGCAACTGCGGGTCCTCGGCGGAGCGTTGGTCCACCAGGGCGGCCAGTTCGTCTCGGATGACGTGGAGCGTCAGCTTGCCGGTGGCGGGGCCTTCCGGGTCGCCCATCGCCGCGAAGCGGACCCTGCCCTCGCCGAGGCGGCTGAAGTCGGGGACGCTGGGGCCCGGGGTGTCCTCGTGGATGGGGCACAGCACGGACGACACCACCAGGAGCGGGGTGTCCGGGTGGCCCTCGCGGAGGGTGTCGAGGAAGCCGTGCACCGCCGGGGCGAAGGCGCGCACCCGCATCACGTCGGCGTTGACGAGGTTGATACCGATCTTGACGCTGATCAGGTCCGCGGGGGTGTCCCGCATCGCGCGGGCCGTGAACGGGTCGAGCAGGGCGCTGCCGCCGAGGCCGAGGTTGACCAGTTCGACGCCGCCGAGCAGCGCCGCACGCGCGGGCCAGGTGGTCGTGGGGCTCGCCGCGTCGGAGCCGTGGCTGATCGAACTGCCGTGATGCAGCCACACCTTGCGGCCGGAGGCCGGGGCGGGCGTGACGGGCGCGTCGGTGTGCAGGGCGACGACCTCGGTGCGTTCGTTGTACGGCAGCCAGACCTCGACGTCCTTCTCGCGGTCCGCGAGCCCGTCGAACCGCACGGACCCGACCGGCCCGGCACGGAACCGGGTCTGCCCGGTCGTCATGTCGACATCCAGGACGTTGCCGCCGCTCGCGGAACCCTGCGCCGCGAGGGCGCCGTCCACCAGCAGGTCGTACACCCCACCGGGCCTCGGCGGGACGCCCGCGTAGACGGTCCGGGTGCGCCGGGCCTCCAGCTCGACCACCGTGGCCCGGGTCCGGAAGACGAGCCGGACGCCGGAGGGCTGGGCCTCGGCCAGGGCGATCTGGCCGTCCGGGGCCTGGGCGCGGGCGGCGGCGGGCAGCCGGTGCGGGAGCAGCCCGGCATCGGTGCGCTCCACGTCGAGCGCGCCGCGCAGGAGGGCGGGCGTGACGGGGGTGGTGAACGGGAGGGGTGTGGCTGCGTCGGTGTTCATGGCTCCACTCGCTGAGGTCGCTGGGTCACGGGACCCGGGGTGCGGGCCAGTTGCGCAGGAGGGCGTCCAGCGCGTCCAGGGTGCGGGACCAGGACTCCTGCGAGTCGGGGGCGCTGTGGCTGAACCCGCCCTGGGCCTCCAGGGTGGTGAATCCGTGGAACACGCTGCCCAGGAGCCGTACGGCATGCGTCTGGTCCGGCTCGGTCAGGTCGTAGCCGCGCAGGATGGCCCGGGTCATCCGGGAGTGCCGCAGACCGGCACTGGCGGCCGCCGTTTCGGGGTCGAGCGTCATCTGGGCCGCGGCGTAACGGCCGGGGTGCTCGCGGGCGTAGTCCCGGTACATGTCGCCGAGGGCGCTCAGCGCGTCCTTGCCGGCCCGCCCGACGAGGGCGGCGGCGCCCCGGTCAGCCATCTCCTCCAGGGCGAGCAGGGCGATCCGGGTCTTGAGGTCGTGGGAGTTCTTCAGGTGCGAGTAGAGGCTCGCCACCTTGACGTCGAACTGCCGCGCCAGCGCCGAGACGGTCACCTGGTCGAAGCCGACCTCGTCGGCCAGCTCGGCGCCCGCTCTGGTCAGGCGTTCGGCGGTGAGACCCGCGCGCACCATGGTCGCCTCCTCGTCCGGGGACGGCCATCATGCGCCTGCCTAAGGGGTTTAGGCAAATGCAAAAGGCCTCAAGGCATTCCTCCTCGCTCGCGACACGTTGCCGGATCGATATGTCGGTTTTATCGCCGCGATTCCGGCAAACAGCTCAGACTGTCAGAGACAGTCGCCCACCGGCTTCCAGGGGAGAAACACCATGCGTCTGCGCACCGCCCTCACCACCGCTGCCGTCACCGCTGCCGCCGCCACCGCCCTGACCGCCCCCGCGGCCTCGGCCACGACCGCCCCCTGCCAGGAGAAGGACCTCCGCGTCTCCGCCGGGCCCGGCGGCGCGCAGAACACCGCCCGGATCTCCGTGGTCAACGAGGGCGGCCGGGCCTGTGCCGTGGACCGCATCCCGACGGTCACGTTCCGGGGCCTGGACGGCTCGGCGCAGCCCGTACCGCCGTCGACGAGCGGGCCGTACGTGCTGTCGCCGGGCGAGCGCGGGTACGCGGCCGTGCGCACGGCCGCGCCGGGGACGACCGAGGGCCATGTCGTGCGCAGCCTGTCCGTCGCGGCGGACCCGGCGCACTACGGGGTGACGTTCGCGGCGTCGGCCGTCGGCATGGCGGACGGCGTCCGGGTCTGGGAGCCGGTGACGACGCTCTGGCACGCCTCGCGGGGCGCGGCGGACCGGGCGCTGTCGGCGGGCACGGACTGAGGAGGCGGGGCGCTCCCCGCGGACCGCCCCGCCGTCGCTCACGCGCCCCGCACGGTCACCGTCCCCCTCCCCTCCCCCGTCGCGCCCGTGGCCTCGGCGACCACGTGGTACGGGCGGTCGATGCGTGCGGAGGTGACGGTCAGGGTGTCGCCGTCGCGGGTCACCCGGAAGGTGGTGGCGGCGGCACCCGCGTGGTCCGGCACGGTCACCTCCGTACCGTCCGCCTCACCGAACACCCGCAGCGTGAGCCCGTCCAGCCAGTCGCCGTCCGGGCGCCGGTCGTCGCCGCCCCAGGGCAGGACCGCGCCGGGGCGGACGAGGACCGGGAGGCTGTCGAAGCCGTGGGTCTCGTGGCGCCAGGCGGGACCGGTGACCGTCTCGCCGGTGAGCAGGTGGGTCCAGGTGCCCTCGGGGACGTAGTACTCGACCTGCCCGTCCTCCGTGAAGACCGGGGCGACCAGCAGGTCGGGGCCGAGCATGTACTGCCGGTCCAGGGTGCGGGTGGCGGGGTCGTCCGGGAATTCGAGCAGCATGGGCCGCATCACGGGGATGCCGGTGCGGTGGGCGGTGGCGGCGGCACCGTAGAGGTACGGCATGAGGCGGTGCTTGAGGAGGGTGAACTTCCGGGCGACGTCCACCGCTTCCTCGCCGAACTCCCACGGCACCCGATAGGAGACGTTGCCGTGCAGCCGGCTGTGCGAGGAGAGCAGGCCGAAGGCGAGCCAGCGCTTGAAGACCGCCGGGTCCGGGGTGCCCTCGAAGCCGCCGATGTCGTGGCTCCAGAAGCCGAAGCCGGAGAGCGACAGGGACAGGCCGCCGCGCAGGGACTCGGCCATGGCCGTGAACGAGGCGAAGCAGTCGCCGCCCCAGTGGACGGGGAACTGCTGGCCGCCGGCCGTGGCCGAGCGGGCGAAGAGGACCGCCTCGCCGTGGCCGCGCTCCTTCTCCAGGAGTTCGAAGACCGTCCTGTTGTAGATCTGCGCGTAGTAGTTGTGCATCCGCTCGGGGTCCGAGCCGTCGTGCCAGACGACGTCGGTCGGAACGCGCTCGCCGAAGTCCGTCTTGAAGCAGTCGACGCCTTGGTCGAGCAGCAGTCGCAGCTTGCCGGTGTACCACTCGCGGGCGGCGGGGCTGGTGAAGTCGACCAGGGCCATGCCGGGCTGCCACAGGTCCCACTGCCAGACGTCACCGTTGGGGCGGCGGACCAGATGGCCGAGTTCGGCGCCCTCGGCGAACAGCGCCGACTTCTGGGCGATGTACGGGTTGATCCACATGCTGATGCGCAGCCCGCGTTCCTTGAGCCGGGCGAGCATGCCCTCCGGGTCGGGGAAGACGTCCGGGTCCCAGAGGAAGTCCGACCACTGGTACTCGCGCATCCAGAAGCAGTCGAAGTGGAAGACGGAGAGCGGGATGTCGCGCTCGGCCATGCCCTCCACGAACGAGGTGACGGTCTCCTCGTCGTACGAGGTGCAGAAGGACGTCGTCAGCCACAGGCCGAACGACCAGGCCGGCGGGAGCGCCGGGCGGCCGGTCAGCGCGGTGTAGCGGGCCAGCACCTCCTTGGGCGTCGGACCGGCGACGATGTAGTACTCCAGCGACTGGTCCTCGACGCTGAACTGCACCTGGCCGACCGACTCCGAGCCGACCTCGAAGGAGACCTTGCCGGGGTGGTTGACGAAGACGCCGTAGCCGCGCGAGGAGAGGTAGAACGGGATGTTCTTGTAGGCGAGTTCGCTGCTGGTGCCGCCGTCCGCCTGCCAGATGTCGACGCTCTGGCCGTTCTTCACGTACGGGGTGAAGCGTTCACCGAGTCCGTAGATGTTCTCGCCGACGTCCAGGGCGAGTTGGGCGACCATGTGGTGCGCGCCGTCGGGGGTGGTGGCGAAGGCGGTGCCCTTGGTGTCGACGCCGGTCAGGCGGCGGCCGTCCGTGTCGAGAAAGACCGGACCGTACGGGCCGTCGCGGTCCAGCCGCAGGGTCAGCGGACCGCTGGTGAGTTCGATGACACCGCCGTCCTGCCGGGTGCGGGCGCCGGAGCCGGCCGGGTCGAGCCCGGGGAAGGCGAAGTCCGGTCCCCGGCGGGCCCTTCCGGCGTGGTGCGTGGTGCGGACGCCGATGATCCCCTCGGCCGGGGAGAAGCAGTCGACGGTGATGAGCGGGGTGTTGAGGGTGTCACCGCGCGCGGCGACCCGTTTCACCGCCGCGTACGCGGTGAACTGGTCGGCTCTGACGCGCAGATCGCGGATCTCGGTCGCGTAGGAGGCGCTTACGCCCTCACGCATGAGCCAGAAGCCGTCGGTGAACTTCATGCGGACTCCTTGCCGGGGGCATCGGGAGGGGGAACGGGGAGGCTGCGGGGTCTCACGCGCCGCCCCCGGTGAAGCCGAGCCGGGCCAGCCGGACCGTGCCGCGCAGGGAGATGCGCAGGTCGCCGGTGCCGGAGGCGGTCAGACCGGCGCGATGGGTGCGGTGGTCGTACGGTCCGTCCGTGGCGGGCACGGGGACGGTGACGGTGGAGCCGCCGACGGTGATCAGGACGGCCCCCTCGCCGGAGGCCAGGACCTCGACGCCGCTCGCACCGGCGCCGAAGTCGCAGCGGTGGTACAGGAGTTCGTTGGTCTCGGCGGTGGCGGTGACCGCGTCGCCGTCCGTCTTCGCCCGGTCCACGATCGCGGTGCCCAGTTGCTCGTCGTAGTCGGCCGCCTCCAGCCCCCGGACCAGGACCGGGCGCGGCCCGGCCGGTTCGCCGTCGACGGTGACGACCGCGACGCTCCGGATGTCCGTGCTGGAGGCGCCCGCCCGGAACTCGTACGCGCCGGGCTCGACGGTCCAGCGGCCGTGC
Organism: Streptomyces sp. CB01249; assembly: GCF_001905735.1. Taxonomy (GTDB): domain Bacteria; phylum Actinomycetota; class Actinomycetes; order Streptomycetales; family Streptomycetaceae; genus Streptomyces. Next base: position 970,970 of record NZ_LISW01000001.1, on the reverse strand, counting down.
GCCACGTCCCAGTGGCCCAGCTCCTCGACCGGCACGGTGAACGCGAGGCGCTCGGCCGCCCCGGGTGCCAGGTGCAGCCTGCGGTGCCCCACGAGCTGACGCAGCGGCCGGGGTACGGACGGGGCCACGGCCCGTACGTACAGCTGGGCGACCTCGTCGGAGGCGACGGCGCCCGTGTTGGTGACGTTCAGCGAGACGTGCAGCAGCTCGCCCTCGCGTACGGCGGTCAGGTCGCTGTACGTGAAGTCGCTGTAGGTGAGCCCGTGGCCGAACGGATAGAGCGGGGTGCCCTCGTAGTAGAGGTAGGTCTGCCGCGAGCCGATGATGTCGTAGTCCAGCAGGCCGGGCAGCTCCGCGTCGGAGGCGTACCAGGTCTGCGGGAGCCGCCCGGCCGGGGAGACGTCTCCGGCGAGGACGCGGGCCAGCGCGGTGCCCGCCGCCTGGCCGCCGTGCGCGGTCCACAGCAGCGCGGGCAGCGTGGCGGCGGCCTCGGCCAGGGCGTACGGGTAGGCGGAGGTGACCGCCAGGACGGTGCGCGGGTTGGCGGCGTGGGCGGCGCGCCAGAGGCGTTCCTGCTGGACGGGCAGATCGAGCGTGGCGCGGTCCTCGGTCTCGCGGCCGTTGATGTGCGGGTCGTTGCCGACGACCACGATCACGGTGTCGGCGGCAGCGGCGGCGCGGGCGACGGCGTCCTCGCCGCGCTCGGTCACCTCGGTCTCGAAGACGGTGGCGGCGGCCGGATTTTTCTCGTCCGGGGCGGCAACCTTTACGCCGTCGGCGGCGACTGAGACATACCCACCCGTTCCGATGTGCAGAAGGCGGTGACCGCCCGCATGCCCTTCCACCGCCTCCCACCGGAAGGTCTCCTGGACGATCCAGCCGCCCGGCTCGTCCGCGGAGGCGCGTACCCGGCCGTCCTCGGCGACCGAGAGGTAGCGGCCGTCCGGCTCCCGCAGGGTGATCACACCGCCGCCCCAGTCCACGAGCGCCAGCTCGGACGGGGTGTCGGCGCAGGTCAGCGGGGGCAGGTCGGTCCGGCCCGCGAGCAGCGCCGGGTCGAGGGCGCCCTCCGGGCCCGGCGCCGCGTCACCGGCCGGGTCCGCCTCGGGGATGTGCAGCCAGCCGTCCGCGCACTTGACGCGGACCAGGTCGGCGCCCTCGGCGTGGATCACGTGCTCGGCGCCGAAGCGTTCGCGGAGTCCGTCGAGCGGGGTGGAGCGGTGGATCAGGGTGCCGCTGTACCAGTCGAGCTTGCAGGCGTCCGCGAGGAGCCCGACGACGGCGACGGTCCGGCCGGCGTCCGGGGCGAGCGGCAGCAGCCCGTCGTTCTTCAGGAGCACCACGGCCTGCTCGGCGGCCTCCCGGGCGAGCGCCCGGTGTTCCTCGGTGTCGAGCGCGTCGGTGTCCGCGTACGGGTCCAGCCCGGGGTCGAACTCGCCGAAGGCGAAGCGCATGTGGAGCAGGCGGCGGACGGCGGTGTCGATGTCCTGCTCGTCCAGGAGGCCGCGTTTCAGGGCGCCCTGGATGCGGGCGGTCATGACGGAGGAGTCCTGGCCGTGGTCGGTGAAGCTGTCGACACCGGCGCGCAGGGCGGCGGCGGTCGCCTCCTCGTGGGTGTCGAAGTAGTGCTCGGAGTCGACCAGGTTGGTGGGTGCGCCCGCGTCGGAGCAGACGGCCAGGGGCTGCTCGGTCCAGCTCCGCAGGTGCCGGGAGAGCAGCGGCGACACATGGTTGGGGCGCCCGTTGACCAGGTTGTACGCGGGCATCACCCCGGCCACCGCGCCCGCGCGGACGGCGTCGCGGAAGGCCCTGAGGTCGTATTCGTGCAGCACCCTCGGGCGGACCGAGGAGGACGAGGTGTCGCGGTCGGTCTCGTTGTTGTGGGCGAGCCAGTGCTTGAGGACGGGGGCGGTGCGCCAGTAGTGCGGGTGGTCCCCGCGCAGGCCCCGGGTGTACGCGACGGCGATGGCGGAGGTGAGCCCGGCGTCCTCGCTGTACCCCTCCTCGCCGCGCCCCCAGAGCGGGTGGCGCAGCAGGTTGACGGTGGGGGCCCAGACGTTGAGCCCGACCCGGTCGTCGTGGGCGCGCTTGGTGCGGACCTCGTCGCCGACGGCCTCGCCGACGCGGCGGACCAGGTCGTCGTTCCAGGTGGCGCCGAGCCCGACGGCCTGCGGGAAGACCGTGGCCCGGCCCATCCAGGCGACGCCGTGCAGGGCCTCCTGGCCGGTGCGGAAGGCGGCGAGCCCGAGCCGGTCGACCGCCGGGGCGAACTGGTGCAGCATCGCGACGCGCTCGTCGGGGGTCAGCCGCCGGAGCAGGTCGTCGACGCGCTCCGCGAAGGGCAGTCGCGGGTCGCGGAAGGGCTGCGGTTGTTCCGTCACGTGCGGGTCCTTCGTCAAAGGTGGGAGGTATGGCGGTGCCGGCGCGTCGTGCGGGCCACTGGGCAGCCTCGGACGATCTTTCGAAGCGCTTCGATGCTCAACGGCCGACCCCGCGCGTGTCAAGGGTGCGTCCTCGACCTCTCCCACCTGTGGGCTTTCGCTGCACCAAGGGCCGTCGGAAAACAGGTCGGAGGAATCTGGAAACGGACTCTTGTGCGGCCGGGACCCTTCACTTAACCTCGCTGCAACATCGAAGCGCTTCGACAGAGCTTCGACAGACTTGCGAAGGGGCGCCCCCGCCCCTGATTCCCCGGGACGGCGACACCGTAGGACGCCTCCCCGTTGAACCGCCGCACCTGGTTCGCCTCGAAGGGTTGACGCAATGACGCCGAATTCCTCCCCCTCCGCCTCCGCCCCGAGCCGGAGAAGCTTCCTCGCCTCGGGCGCGGTGGCGGCCGTCGCCGTGGCCGGCGGGGTGCCGCTGCTCGCCGCGTGCGGCGGTTCCGGCTCCGGTGCCGGGAGCAAGGAGGGCACGACCACGGGCAAGGCCCTGCAGAAGGTCGTGCCGAGCTACGCCCCGCTGAACCTGGTCCAGCCCGACGTCCCCGGCGTGAACGGTTCGAGCCCGGGCTTCACCAAGCTCCCCGACCCGCTGGTGGTCTCGGTCAAGTCGGTGCCGGGCAAGGGCTCGCAGTTCCGGGTCATGACCCCGCTGTGGGGCACGGTGCCGAAGAAGAACAACCCGTACTACACGGCCGTGAACAAGGCGGTCGGGGCGACGCTCAACTTCGACCCGCAGGACGGCAACACGTACCAGGACAAGATCGGCGCGGTCCTCGCCGGCTCGGACATCCCGGACGTCATGACGATCCCCGGCTGGAACATGCAGGGGCAGATCCGCAACGCCATCACCGCGAAGTTCGCCGACCTCTCCCCGTATCTCGCGGGTGACGCCGTCAAGAAGTACCCCAACCTCGCCAACATCCCCACGGGTGCCTGGCAGTACTCGGTCTTCGGCGGCAAGCTGCGCGGGCTGCCCATGCCGACGCCGGTCATCGGCAACGCGATCTTCTACCGCAAGGACCTCATCGGCTCCGGCGCCGTCCCGGCGAGCGCGGACGACCTGCTGGCCTTCGGCAAGGAGTACACGGCCCCCAAGAAGAAGGTGTGGGCCTTCGACGACCTGTGGACGTGCATCCAGAAGATATTCGGGCTGCTCCCGGACGCGCCGCACTACTGGCAGCTGGAGAACGGCAAGCTGGTCCACAAGATCGAGACGCAGGCGTACCGGGAGGCGCTGGCCTTCGCCCGCAAGCTCCACGACGGCGGGTACGTCCACCCGGACGCCGAGGCCAACAAGGACGCCGACGCGAAGATCCGCTTCACCAGCGGACACGTCGTCATGTACAACGACGGCACCGGCGGCTGGAAGGGCATGGTCACCGAACAGGCCGCCGCCAACCCGAAGTTCGACATGCAGGCGCTGGACTTCTTCGGCCACGACGGCGGCGACCCGGTGCTGTGGCAGGACGACCCGGCGGGCATCTTCACCTTCCTCAGCAAGAACCTCTCCAAGGACAAGATCCAGGAGTTCCTCGCGATCGCCGACTACGCGGCCGCGCCGTTCGGCACCGAGGAGTTCATGCTCACCAACTACGGCGTGAAGGGCACCCACTACACCATCAAGGACGGGACCCCGACGTACACCCCGCAGGGTGTCGAGGAGGCGCAGCCCTCCACGTTCCTGTTCGTCGCCTCGCCGCCCACCTCCATCGCCTACCCGGACCAGCCGCAGCTGGCCAAGGACTACGCGGGCTGGATGGCACGTCAGGCGCCGCACATCAAGAAGCCCCTCTTCTTCGGCATGCAGGTGGTCGAGCCGCAGCGTTACGCCTCCCTGTACACGCCCTTCGACGACCTCCAGAAGGACATCCGCCGGGGGCGCAAGAAGGTCTCCGACGTCGAGGACGCGGTGAACACCTGGAAGAAGAGCGGCGGCGACAAGCTGCGCGACTGGTACCAGGACATCCTCGACAAGAACGGCTCCGGCAACTGACGCGTACGCAAGGCAGGCAAGGGGGCCGCCGGGTACGCACTGCCCGGCGGCCGGGGTCAGGAGCACGACATGGGGAGCACACGGTGAAGGCACGGGCCACGGTCGCGGCCGCCCCGGACCGCACCGCCGGCGGGACGGGCGTCCCGGCCGGCGGGAGCGGCGCCGGGGACGGCGACGGCGGGGAGACGAAGAAGGCGGGCAGGGCGCGGGCCGGGGGCGTTCCCGAGCCCCGGCGGGAACGCGGCGGTATCACCTGGCGGCAGCGGCTGCGGCGCGACCGCACGCTGATCCTGATGACGATGCCGGCCATCGCGCTGCTGCTGATCTTCAACTACATCCCGCTGCTCGGGAACATCGTGGCCTTCCAGGACTACGACGTATACGACCTGGGCATCACGGGCAGCCCGTTCGTCGGGTTCGACAACTTCACCCGGATCTTCGAGGACTACCGGTTCTGGGAAGTCCTCGTGAACACGCTGGTCATCTTCGTGACCCAGCTGGTCCTGTTCTTCCCGATCCCGATCGCCATCGCGCTGCTGCTCAACACGATCATGAGCACCCGGGTCAGGGCCTGGGTGCAGGCGGTCGTCTATCTGCCGCACTTCTTCTCCTGGGTGCTCGTCGTCACCGTGTTCCAGCAGATGTTCGGCGGCGCCGGACTGGTCGCCCAGTGGCTGCGCGAACACGGTCACGAGGGCTTCGACCTGATGACCAACCCGGGCTTCTTCAAGTTCCTGGTGAGCGCGCAGGCCGTGTGGAAGGACGCCGGCTGGGGCGTCATCGTCTTCCTGGCCGCGCTCGCCGCCGTCAACACCGATCTGTACGAGGCCGCCGCCGTCGACGGGGCCGGCCGCTGGCGCCGCATGTGGCACGTCACGCTGCCCGCGTTGCGCCCGGTCATCGCCCTGCTCCTCGTGCTGCGGGTGGGCAGTGCGCTCAACCTCGACTTCGAGCAGATCCTGCTCCAGCGCGACCAGGTGGGCGCGGGGGCCTCGGAAATCCTGGACACCTACATCTGGTGGACGGGCATCAAGACCGGCGACTTCGGCTACGCGGCCGCCGCCGGGATCTTCAAGGGGCTGTTCAGCGTCGCCATGGTGCTGGGTGCCAACAAGGTCGCCCACATGCTGGGCGAGCAGGGGGTGTACTCCAAGAAATGACAACTCTCCTGGGCCAGCGGGCGGAACCGGCGCCCCCCACCGAGACACGCCTCCAGCGTGCCCTGCGCATCGAGCCGCGCCCCGTGTGGGAGGAGGAGCCGACGAAGGCCGGGCTCGCCTTCAAGGGCTTCGGGCTCGTCGCGATCTGCGCGGTCATCATCGTCCCCATCTGGGTGGTGCTGGTGACCAGCCTCTCCGACACCAGAACCATCAACGACGCGGGCGGCCTGGTCGTCTGGCCGAAGCACATCACCTTCGTCGCGTACAAGGAGCTGCTGAGCGGGGGCGCGGTGACCCGTGCCGCCGCCGTCAGCGTCGGTCTCACCGTCGTCGGTACGGCCGTCAGCATGGTCGTCTCGATCCTCTGCGCGTACGGGCTCAGCCGCCGCGACTCGTACGCGCACCGTCCGCTGTTGATGACGCTGATGGCGACCATGTTCTTCGGCGCCGGGCTCATCCCGACGTATCTGCTGGTCACCGGGATCGGGCTGAGCGACAGCTACTGGTCGATGATCCTGCCGAGCGCGATCAGCGTGTTCAACGTGCTGGTGCTGCGCGGCTTCTTCATGGACACCGCGCCCGAACTCATCGACGCGGCCCGCATCGACGGGGCCGGCGAGTGGCGCATCCTGCTCCAGATCATCATGCCGCTGTCGCGCGCGGTGATCGCGGTGATCTCGCTGTTCTACGCGGTCGGCTACTGGAGCCAGTGGTTCAACGCGATGCTCTACATCCAGGACAGCGACAAGTACCCCTTGCAGATGATCCTGCGTCAGCTTGTCCTCCAGCACCAGGTGCCGCCGGGCGCGATGGGCGCGGCCGTCAGCAGCGGCCAGATCAACAGCCTCGCCGTGCAGATGGCGGTGATGATCCTCGCGCTGATCCCGGTCGCGGTGCTGTCGCCGTTCGTCCAGAAGCACTTCCAGAAGGGCATGCTCACCGGCGCCGTGAAGGGCTGACCGGCCCCGCAGACCCCGACCCAGGAGAACCGGAGACGCCATGCCGTCCCTGCGCGACGCGGCCCGTGGCCGCATCCTCTTCGGAGGCGACTACAACCCCGAGCAGTGGCCCGAGGAGGTGTGGGAGGACGACGTCCGGCTGATGAAGGAGGCCGGGGTCAACTCCGTCACCCTCGGCGTCTTCTCCTGGGCGAAGATCGAACCCCGCCCGGGGGCCCGGGAGTTCGACTGGCTTGACCGGCTGATGGACCTGATGCATGCCCACGGCATCGGCGTCGTGCTCGCCACCCCGACCGCCTCCCCGCCGCCCTGGATGGGGTCCCGGCACCCGGAGACGCTGCCGCGCGCGGAGGACGGGTCCATCGTCTGGTACGGCTCGCGCCAGCAGTTCTGCCCCAGCTCGCCGGTCTACCGCCGCTACGCCGCCGCGCTCACCGAGGACCTGGCCGCGCGGTACGCGGAGCACCCGGCGCTCACCGTGTGGCACATCAACAACGAGTACTGCACGCACTGCTGGTGCGACGAGACGGCGGGCCACTTCCGCCGCTGGCTGCGCGGCCGGTACGGGACGCTCGACGCCCTCAACGAGGCCTGGGGCACGGCCTTCTGGAGCCAGCACTACGACGCGTGGACGGAGATCCTGCCGCCGCGCAAGGCGCAGTACATGAGGAACCCCACCCAGGTGCTGGACTTCAAACGCTTCACGTCCGACGCGCTCATGGAGTGCTTCACCGCCGAACGCGACATCGTCGCCCGGCACACCCCGCACATCCCGGTGACCACCAACTTCATGCCGCTGTGGTCGGGGCAGGACGCCTGGGCGTGGTCGGCGGAGGAGGACATCGTCTCGGTCGACGTCTACCCGGACCCGCGCGACCCGCAGGGCGGGCAGTACAACGCGATGCTCGCCGACATGACGCGCTCGCAGGCGGACGGCCCGTGGATGCTGATGGAGCAGGCGGCGGGCGCGGTGAACTGGCGGGGCGTCAACCACCCGAAGCCGGAGGGGCTGAACCGGCTCTGGTCGCTCCAGTCGGTGGCGCGCGGCGCCGACGCGGTCTGCTACTTCCAGTGGCGGCAGTCCCGGCAGGGCTCGGAGAAGTTCCACTCGGGCATGCTCGGCCACGCCGGTGAGCAGGGCCGCTCCTTCCGCGAGACCCGGCGGCTGGGCGGTGAACTGGCCGCGATCGGATCCGCCGTGTCCGGTACGGACGTGGCCGCCGAGGTCGCTGTCCTGCACGACTGGGACGCCTGGTGGGCGGGCGCCCAGGAGGGCGCCCCGTCCGCGCGGCTCGACTACCCGGAGGTGATCCGGCGCTGGCACCGGGCGCTGTGGGAGAACGGCACGCCCACGGACTTCGCCCGCCCCGACGCCGACCTGAGCCGGTACAAGGCGGTCCTCGTCCCACACCTCTACCTCCTCGACGACGCGGCGGTCGACAACCTCGTGGCGTACGTGGCGGGCGGCGGGCGCCTGGTGTGCGGCTTCTTCAGCGGCGTCGCGGACGTGGACGACCGCGTCCGGCCGGGCGGCATGGACGCCCGGCTGCGCGAGCTGTTCGGGATCGCGACCCTGCACGAGTGGTGGCCGCTGGAGGCGGACGAGGCCGTAGAGTGCGACCGCTTCCGGGGCACCCTCTGGTCCGAGGAGCTGGAGGCGGCCGAGGGCACCGAGGTGCTGGCCGCCTACCGCGACGGCGAGCTCGCCGGGCTGCCCGCCGTGCTGCGCCGGGGCCGCGCGGTGTACGTGTCGACGCTCCCCGAGCCCCCGGCGCTGCGGGCCCTCCTGGCCGGTGTGGTCCGGGAGGCCGGGGTCGAGCCGGTCCTCGCCGGGCTGCCCGAGGGGGTGGAGGCGGTGCGCCGGGGCGAGCTGCTGTTCCTGCTGCACCACCGCCGCGAGATGGTCACGGTCACCGTGCCCGGCGTGTACGAGGACCTGCTCACCGGGCGCGCGGTGACGGACCGGATCGCACTCGGCCGCTACGGCGTCGCGGTGCTGCGGAGACCCGCGCCGTGACCGGACGTACGGACATCGACTCCACCTGGGAGCCGCGCCCCGCCGCCCGCTGGGAGGACGCCTTCCTCGGTGGCAACGGCCGGCACGGCGCCATGGTGTACGGCGACCCGGCCGACGACCGCGTGATCGTCAACCACCACACCCTGGTCCGGCCCAACGGCAGTCAGCGGGTCCGGCCGCCGGAGCTGGCGGACCGGCTGGGCCGGGTGCAGAGCGCGCTGCTCGCCGGGGACACCGGGGCGGCGGAGCACTTCGGCGCGGGCCGTCCGCTGGTGTGGGTGCAGCCCTTCCACCCGGCCTTCCAGACCCGCGTCCGGCCGGTGCCCGGGAACGCCGCCGACCCGGCCGCTGCCTACCGACGGGCGGTCGACTTCGCCACCGGTGAGATCACCGCCGCCTGCGAGTCCTGGCGCAGCCGGGTCTTCGTCTCGCGCGCCGACGACGTGATCGTCCAGCACGTCACCGGCCCGGGGCTCGCCGTGGACGTGACGCTCGACCACGCCCTGCCGGGCGCCCCGGCACAGCTGGCGATCGGCCGGAGCACCGTGCTCACCCCGGACGGGGCCCGGCTGACGCTGCGCGCGGGCTACCCGGACAGCGAGCTCGCGTACACCGGCGCGACGGTGCTCCGCGCGGAGGGCGGGCGGGTCTCGGTGGCGGGCGAGGGGGTCCGGGTCGAGGGCGCGAGGAGCCTGTTGCTGCTGACCCGGGTGCGACGGCACACCGGGCACCTGGACCTGGCGGCGGAGTGCGCCGCGCTGCCGGGTGACGGGTATGACGCGCTGCTGACCCGGCATGCGGCGCTGCACCGGCCCGCCTTCGAACGGGCGGCGCTCACCCTGGACGCGGACCCGGCCGAACGGGCGCTGCCCGGATCGGAGTTGGTCCGCCGGCCGGACAGTCCGGCGCTGCTGGAACGGCTGTGCGCGGCGGGCCGCTACCACCTGCTGTCCGCGTCGGGGGCCCTGCCGCCCCGGCTGACCGGGCTCTGGACGGGCGACTGGGACACCGCCTGGTCGGGGGCGTTCACGACGAACGCCAACCTGAACCTCCAGATCGCCTCGGCCGCGGCGGCGGCGCTGCCGGAGGTGTCCGAGGCCCATGCGGCGCTGGTGTACGGGCAGCTGGCGGACTGGCGGGACAACGCGCGGGCCATCTTCGGGGCGCGCGGCATCGTGGCCCCGTCGCACACGGACGGCGAGTCCGGGCACACCCGGCACTACCAGCGCGCCTACCCGCTGCACCTGTGGACGGCGGGCGCGGACTGGCTCCTGGAGCCGCTGATCGAGCACGCGGAGACGGTGGGGGCCGAGGACCCCCGGCTGACCGCCGCCCTGCACGAAACGGCCCTGTTCTACGAGGACTTCCTGACCCGGACCGGCCCGGACGGGCGGGTGGCCGTCGTGCCCTCGTACTCGCCGGAGAACCGTCCGGCCAACGCGAGCTGGGGCACGGTCGACGCGACGATGGACCTGGCGGCGGCCCGCCACGCGCTCACCGCCTCGGCCGACCGCTGCCCGGACGCCCTGGTCGCCCAACGCCGCCGTGCGCTGGCGGACCGGCTCGCCGACTACCGGGTCAACGAGGACGGCGCGCTCGCCGAGTGGGCGTGGCCGGGCCTGGCGGAGACGTACGACCACCGCCACCTCAGCCACCTGTACCCGGTGTGGCCGCTGGACGCGGTCAACCCGTACGACATGCCGGGGCTGGCCACCGCCGCGCACCGGGCGCTCGAACTGCGGGGCGCGGAGAACGACTCGGCCCACGGCCATCTGCACCACGCGCTGATCGCGACCCGGCTGCGGGACGGGGGCCGGGCCTCGGCGGCGGTCCGCTCGGTCCTCGCGGGCGACTTCTTCCACGACTCGCTGATGAGCGCCCACTACCCGGCCCGCAATGTGTACAACGCGGACGCGGCGCACGCGCTGCCCGCAGCCGTGATCGAGTCGCTGGTGCAGTCGACGCCGCGCCGCCTGGTCCTGCTGCCCGCACCGCTCGCGGGCTGTCCGGGCGGTGAACTGCGCGGTGTGCGGACGCGGTTCGGCGCTTCCGTGGACCTGCGCTGGTCGGTGGACGGCACCGCGACGGCGGTGCTGCGTCCGGAACGGGACGCCCGCGTCGACGTCCGCACGGGCGAGGCGCACACCCTCGGAGCCCACAACCTCACCGAAGCCTCCGCCGGCTCCCCCTCGGCTCCCCTGGAGCTGACGGCCGGCGTGGACCGCGTCCTGGAACTCCGGCCGCGGTAGCACTCCCCCCACCCACCATGGAAGGACGACCCATGGCACGACGCACCCTCAGCAGGCTCGCCCTGACCCCGGCGGTGGCCCTGGCGGCCCTCGTCGGCTTCGCCTCCGCCCCGGCCCAGGCGGCCGTCTGGTCCTCCTCGGACCAGTGGGGCACGTACACCACCTCCGACAACTACACCCTCTACAACAACATCTGGGGCTCCGGCGCGGGCACCCAGTCCATCTGGGCCAACTCCTCCTCGGACTGGGGCGTCTGGGCCGACCACCCGAACACCGGCGGCATCAAGTCGTACCCGAACGCCAAGAAGGTGGTGAACAAGCCGATCGGCTCGCTGTCGTCGCTCACGAGCACGTACAACGTCACCGTCCCGTCGTCCGGCGCGTACAACACCTCGTACGACATCTGGGACAGCGACTACGACTACGAGGTCATGCTCTGGGTCAACTACAACGGCTCCGTGGGCCCGTTGGGCACCTCGCAGGGAAACCTGACGCTGGGCGGGCACACCTGGACCGTGTACAAGGGCGACAACGGTTCCAACCAGGTCTTCTCGTTCCTGCGGACCTCGGACTCCACCTCGGGCACGGTGGACATCCTGCCGATCCTGAAGTGGATCAAGGACACCAAGGGCTGGTGGGGCAACGAGACCATCGGTGACGTCCAGTTCGGCTACGAGATCACCTCGTCGGCCGGCGGGCTCGACTTCCGTACGAACGGATTCGGCGTCTCCGCGAGCTGACCGGCACACCTGAGGAGCCGGCCCCCGCGCGGGGGCCGGCTCACACGGTCAGCGAGGAGCGGGCCCGGTGCTCTCACGTACCGTCAGTTCGGGTGCCAGCAGCTCGACTTCGTCGGTGCCCCGGCCGGACAGCTTGGCGACGACGTGCTCGACGGAGCGGCGGCCCATCTCCTGCGCCGGTATGGCCACGGAGGTCAGCCGCACCGATGCCTGGGTGGCCACCTGTTCGGGGCAGATCGCCACCACCGACACGTCCTCGGGGACGGCCTTGCCCTGCTGGCGGAGCAGGTTGAGCAGCGGCTCCACCGCAGCCTCGTTCTGCACGATGAAGCCGGTGGTGCCGGGGCGCTCGTCGAATATCCGGGACAGGGTCTGGGCCATCGCCGCGTATCCGCCCTCGCAAGGGCGGTGCAGGACGCGCACCCCGGCCTCCTGCGCCTTGGCGCGTACGCCGTCGACGGTCCGCTCGGCGAAGCCGGTGTGGCGCTCGTAGACCGCGGCGGCCTCGCCGATGACGGCGATCTCGCGGTGGCCGAGGCCGGCCAGGTGCTCGACGCAGAGCGCGCCGGTGGCCTCGAAGTCGAGGTCCACGCAGGTCAGTCCGGTGGTGTCGGCGGGCAGCCCGATGAGTACGGCGGCCCGGTCGGTCTCGCGCAGCAACGGAAGGCGCTCGTCGTGGAGTTCGACGTCCATCAGGATCATCGCGTCGGCCAGCGAGCTGCCGGCGATCCGCCGCACCGCCGCGGGCCCCTCCTCGCCGGTGAGGAGGAGGACGTCGTAGCCGTGGGTGCGGGCGGTGGTGGCGACCGCGATGGCGATCTCCATCATCACGGGCACGTACATGTCGGTGCGCAGCGGCACCATCAGCGCGATGATGTTCGACCGGCTGCTGGCGAGCGCCCGGGCCCCGGCGTTGGGGTGGTAGCCGAGCTGCTGGATGCTCTGCTCGACGCGCTCGCGGGTGGCGACGGAGATGGACCGCTTCCCGCTGAGGACGTAGCTCACCGTGCTCGCGGAGACTCCGGCGTGCTGCGCGACCTCGGCCAGGGTGACCACGGCTCTCCCTCACGGTCGGATTGGCGAAGCGCTTCGACTCCGCTCTCTCCAGCCGTGACGTGGAGAGACAGCGCGAGCCTAGCCCTGCCATGACAGCATGTCCAGACCACTGTCGAAGCGCTTCGACACACGGGGAGGCTTCCGGCTACCGCCACGATATGCCCGTCGGCCGCCTCCCCGTCACACCGGCTCAGCCGCCGAGCAGCACCGGGAAGGACTCCATGTCGTTCTGCGTCATCACCGGGAGGTTGCGCAGCTCGGCGTCGGGGATCGCGAGCCGCAGCTCCGGGAAGCGCGCGAAGAGCGCCGGCAGGGCGATCCCCGCCTCGACCCGGGAGAGCGCCGCGCCGGGGCAGATGTGCGGGCCGTGCCCGAAGGTCATGTGCCGGATCGGGGTGGAGCGCGTGATGTCGAAGGCGTCGGCGTCCGGGCCGTGCTGCTCGGGGTCGCGGCCGATCACCCGGTACGAGATCACCACACCCTCGCCCTTGGCGATGACGGAGTCGCCGACCTGGATGTCCTCGGTGGCGAACCGCATCAGCAGATGGGTGGTCGGGGTGTCCCAGCGCAGGGTCTCCTCGATCACGGTGTCCCAGGAGACCGTGCCGTCGAGGACCATCCGCAGCTGGTCGGGGTGGGCGAGCAGGGCGCGGACGGCGTTGAGGATGAGCCCGATCGTGGTCTCGTGCCCGGCGGCGACCATGGCCTTGAGGTTGCCGACGACCTCCTCCTCGGTCAGCGGCTCGCCGCCCTCCTCGGCCAGGATCAGCGCGGAGGTCAGGTCGTCGGTGGGGTGCGCGGTCTTCTCGCGTACGAGTCCGGCGTAGAAGACGTCCAGGTCGGCGAGGAGCGCGAGCCGTTCGTCCTGCGGGGTCAGCATGGAGAAGAACTTCTTGTACTGCCGGGTCAGCATGGCGTTCTCGGCCGGGTCGACCCCCATCAGCATGCCGACGACCCGCATGGGCAGCGGCTGGGCGAACACCGACTTGAGGTCCACGACGGCCCCGTCCCGGCCGCCCTCCTCCAGCGCGTCCAGCAGCTCGGCGGTGAACTTCTCGATGTCGGGGCGTATCGCCTCCAGGCGGCGGGGCGTGAGCGCCTGGGAGGTCTTGGTGCGCAGCCTGCGGTGCTCCGCGCCGTCGACGGTGAACATGGACCGTCCGGCGTCGATCATGCCGATGAGCGGCCAGGCGTGCGTCACCTCGCCGCTCTGCCAGAGCCCCCACGCGTCGATGTCCTTGACCAGGCGCGGGTCGACCAGGAGGCGCCGGGCGTCCGCGTGCCGGGTGAGGGTCCACGCGGGCACGCCGAGGAGCTCGATCCGGGCCAGCGGCCCGGCCTCGCGCAGCCGCGCGGTCTCACCGTCGAGGTCCTGGACCATGGGGTCGATGACGACGGTGGCACCCGGGTCGGCCGCGGCCCGGGCGGCATGGGGGCAGGTCACGAGAATTCTCCTGTCGTGCGTACGGGGGTGAACCGGACGGGGAGCGTGGTGTTGCCGCGCAGGAAGGGCGAGGGGCGCCGGACCAGGTCCTCGACGGCGACGTCGAGCCGGAGGTCGGGCAGCCGGTCGAGCAGGACCTCGATGCCGGTCCTGGCGATGATCTCGGCGATCTCCTGGGCGGGGAACGGGCACCGGTACTCGCCGTGGCTGAAGGCGAGGTGCGCGCCGTTGCCGCCCTGGGCGGGGCCCGGTCCGCCGGAGACGCCCTGGCGGATCAGCGGGTCGGTGTTGGCGGCGCCGAGCCCGAGGAGCAGCATGTCCCCGGCCTTGATGCGCTGCCCGCCGAGCTGGGTGTCGCGGGCGGCCCAGCGGCCGGCCAGGATCTGGGTGGGGGTGTCCTCCCACAGCACCTCGTTCATGGCCTCGCCGATGCTGCGCCGGCCGCCGGCCATGGAGTCGGCGAACTCGTCCTCGGTGAGCATCAGCCGGACCGAGTTGCTGATCCAGTCGGCGGTCGGCAGGTGCCCGGCGGCCGTGATGGCCATCAGGTCGAGCGTGTACTCCTCGTCGGTGAACTCCTCAGGGAAGTCGAGCATGCGGGAGGTCACGTCGTCCCCCGGCTCGGCCCGCTTCGCGGCGAGCAGCCGGGCCATGTGCTCGCCGAACCGCAGGTGGGCGCTCTGTGCCTCCGGTCCGCCGTCCGCGAGGTCCTTCAGCACGCGCGCGATGTCGGCGCCCTCCTCGTCGGGAAATCCGACGAGTCGCGCGAGGACGAGCACGGGCAGCGGTTCGCAGAACTCGGCGACGAGGTCGGCGGTGCCCCGGGAACACACCGCGTCGATCAGCCGGTCGGCCAGCTGCTCGCAGTGCTGCCGGATGCGGAAGGGGTCGGCGCCTTCGAGGGCGGGGGTGACCATGCGGGCGTGCCGCAGGTGCTCCTTGCCCGCGCTGAAGTAGATGGACGGCAGGGGCCGCCCGACCATCGGCAGCAGCGGCCAGTCGTCGGGGACGTTCGGCCACTGGTTCCACAGGCCGACGTCGCGCGGGAACAACTCGCCGTCGCTGGTGACCCGGTGGAGCTCCCGGTAGCCGATGACCAGCCAGGCCGGAAAGCCGCCGAGCAGTTCGACGGGGACGACGGGGCCGTGCTCGCGGCGCATCGCGCGGTAGACGCTCTGGGGCTCGGCCTGGAAGCCGGGTCCCCAGAGCGGCACGGCTCCGGCGTGGGCCGGGCAGCCGGAGGGGGCGTCCGGGGACACCGGCGCGGACTCGGCCGGGGAGGGGCGCGTCATGATTCCTGACTCCTGTGGCGAACGACGGCACGCGTCAAGATCACGCGGTCAACACTCGCTCACTATAAGGATTTTGTGTGCGCCAGGACGGTCATTCGCGATCAATCGTGAACCTAGGGTGGTCATCCCGGCCGGTCCGCGTGGGGTCTCAGCCGGTCCGCAGCCCCGGATCGCTCACCCCGGGCGCGCCCGTCTCGACGTGCCCGGCGAAGCGCCGCAGGAAGGTGGCGTCCGCGTCGCTCGTGACGGTGACGTCGTACCAGCGCTTGCTGCGGCGCAGGTCGAGCGTCTGCCTGACGGTCTCCCCCGGACGTACGGAGACGGTCCGCACCTCTCCCCCGTAGGCGGCGGCACTGCGCAGGGTCAGCCGCACGGTTCCGGTGCCGGAGTGGCTGAGGGCGAGTTCGAGGTTGCCCGTCGCGGTGTCATGACGGGCCGTCACCTCAGGTCCTGCGGCCTTGCCGGGGTTGCGGAAGGAGCGCAGGAAGCCGTTCGGGCCGTGGACGGTGAGGTCGGTGACGCCCTGGGAGTACGCGGTGTTCCAGGTGTCCCCGACCGAGGCGCCCGCGTGCGTGGTGTAGGTCCAGGGCCCGTCCGTGCGGTTGCCGGACGTCACGAGGAACTGCGCACCGGCCGCCGGCCCCCCGCCGAAGGTGAGCCGGAAGGTGCCGGCGGCCGGGTCGGCGGTGCCGTCCACCAGCGGCGCGTAGGGCAGCGGGCGGGTGGGGCGCGAGCCGGGCTCCTGCCGCGGCACCGCTCCGGTGGCGGGCGGCACGGGCCTGTAGTCGGGGTGCCGGTCGCCGTCCGGGGGCTCGTAGGCGGCGGTGGACGGCAGTTCGGGCGCGGCGGGGTCCGTGCGCCCGAAGTCGAAGGCGGAGGTGAGGTCGCCGCAGACGGCCCGCCGCCAGGGCGAGATGTTCGGCTCGTGCACCCCGAAGCGCCGCTCCATGAACCGGATGACGGAGGTGTGGTCGAAGACCTCCGAGCAGGCGTAGCCGCCGGTGCTCCACGGCGACACCACGGTCATCGGCACCCGCTGGCCGAGCCCGTAGGGGCCCGCCGCGTACCGCAGGTCGCCCGGGAAGTAGTCGGCGGCGGTGTCCACGGTGGACAGCCCCTGCGCGGGCCCGGACGGGACGTACGGCGGCACGACGTGGTCGAAGAACCCGTCGTTCTCGTCGTACGTGATGAACAGGGCGGTGCGTCCCCAGACCTCCGGGTCCGCGGTGAGCGCGTCCAGCACCTGCGCGATGTACCAGGCGCCGTAGTTCGCGGGCCAGTTGGGGTGCTCGCTGTACGCCTCGGGCGCCACGATCCAGGACACCGAGGGCAGCGTCCCGGCCTTGATGTCGGCCTTGAGGTCGTCCAGCAGACCGCCCCCGTTCTTCAGGTCGCTGCCGGTGCGGGCCTTGTCGTAGAGGGCGTCGCCCGGCTCGGTACCGCGATAACTGTTGAAGTACAGAAGCGAGTTGTCGCCGTACGTGCCCCGGTAGGCGTCACCGATCCAGCCCCAGGACCCGGCGGCGTCGAGCCCGTCGCCGATGTCCTGGTACACCTTCCACGACACCCCGGCCTCTTCGAGCCGCTCCGGGTAGGTCGTCCAGCCGTATCCCCGCTCGTCGTTGCCCAGCTCGGGCCCGCCGCCGGCGCCGTCGTTGCCGGTGTAACCGCTCCACAGGTAGTAGCGGTTGGGGTCGGTCGAGCCGATGAACGAGCAGTGGTAGGCGTCGCAGACGGTGAACGCGTCGGCGAGCGCGTAGTGGAACGGGATGTCGTCCCGGGTGAGGTGGGCCATCGTGGTCGCCGTCTTGGCGGGCACCCACTGGTCGTAGGCCCCCTTGTTGAACGCCCGGTGGCCGCCCGCCCAGTCGTGGTTCAGGTCCTGGAGGAACTGCATCCCGAGCTTGTCGGCCGGCGGCCGGAACGGCAGCACCTCCTTGCCCGCCGCATCCGCCTGGTGCCACACCGGTTTGCCGCTGGGCAGCGTGACGGGGCGCGGGTCGCCGTAGCCGCGTACGCCCTTCATCGTCCCGAAGTAGTGGTCGAAGGAACGGTTCTCCTGCATCAGCACGACGATGTGCTCGACGTCCTCGATGGTGCTCGTACGCCCCCGTGCGGGAAGGGACGCGGCGCGGGCGATGCTGCTCGACAGGGCGGTGAGGGCGACGGAGCCCCCGGCGAGCTTCAGGAGCCGGCGGCGGTCGATTTCTGCCATGGGGGAAAGCCTTCGCGGTGGGGGGATGTGGGGTGAAGAGCGACTGGAGTGTTCCAGACCCGCCGGTCTCCGCGTAAGACCCTTGCAGTGTGCACGGAGTGACGCCGGGCGGAACAGTCGGCGAACCTACCCACCGGGACCGGGCCCATTCCCCGACGGTCCGTGAAACTGCCCGGCCCAGGCAGCGACGCACCCTCGGTTCTGCCGAATCCACACCTGACGGAACCGGCCAGGCCCCCGCGAGTCTGTCCTCATATCGGCCACCACCGACAGGATGCGAGGTACGCGAGTGGGACACAGACCTCTCTTTCGCTGGATGCTCGCGCTCGGCCTCCTGCTCATTACGGGCTCGGCGTTCGCCTACGCGACCGCGCCGGAGATGCCGGAACTCCGTCAGCTCGACCTGACCGTGCTGCGCGAGAAGGCGGACGGGGCGTGCACGGTGCGGTGGACTGACCCCTACGAGCACCGCACGCGTGAGGGCGCGTACCGGTGCGACCCCGATCGTGATCCGCAGTTGAAGGCACCCTCCTACGACCCCGAGACCGGTCACGGCTGGGACTCCGGTTTCGTGGTCGCGGAAGGTCCGGACAAGGGAGAGCTGTATGCCCTGGGTCAGGACGACGAGGTCTACGACGAACGCATCGCCCTCTCCGACAGGCTGATCATGTTCGGGCTGCCTCTGCTGACGGTGGGCCTCGTCGGCGGGAACATCCGTGCGGCGGCCCGGCTGAGCGGTGTCCGTCCCGGCCTGGTGGACCGCGCCTGGCGGCTGGCCGGTGCCGCGGCAGCGGTGGAGGAGGACCGCACGCGGGCCGTCGAGGCGGTGCGCGAGGCGTGGGTGCCGTTGCGGGAGCAGCGGGTGCGCGAGGAACTGGGCCGGGTGCCCGTGACCCGGCTGCGGGACGACGAGCGGCGCCGCTTCCGGACGAAGGAGTGGGAGAAGGCGGGCGTGTGCACCGTGCGCGATGTGCTCGACGCGGGCGTGTGGGAGCTGGGCGGACTGCCGGGCGTCGGACGGCTTACGGCGGAGCAGGCGGTCGCCGCCGCCCGGCGGACGGCCGACGCGGTCGGCGCGGACGTGGTGGTCCGCCTCTCCGCCGGCCACTCCGACCCCCGGACGATCGCCCTGGTCACCGCCCTGCACGTGCTGGTGGAGGCCGGGCCGGAGGGACGGGACGCGGCGAACGCGGCCGAGGCGCTGGCCGCCCGCCTCGAACCGCTGCTGACGGACGCCGGGCCCGCGACCGGCTGCGCCACGATGCTCCGGGCGGCCCCCGAGGACCGCCGCCGCGCCCGGTCCGCCGTGGCCCGGCTCCGCCACCAGCTGGCCGAGGCGGAGCGCGACGGCCTGACCGCCCGCTTCGGGCAGACCTCGGTGGACCTGCTGCGGGCGCCGAGCGGGGAGCTGGACGCGCTGTCCGCCTGGACGGACTTCGAGCGGCGGCCCCGGGCCTACTACGAGGTGCTCGCCGAGGTCACCCGCGACACCGGTGCCGGGGCCCGGCACCCGGTGGTGGGCTGAGCGGTGAGGTGTAGGTGCCGCCCGTCGCGATTCCCGAGGCGGCCATGTGGTCGTACGCGGTCAGGATGAGGTCCTTGGTGCGGTAGCCGCCGTACCGGGCCTCGTCCTTGCGCCGGACGATGGGGAAGGTGTCCAGGATGTACGCGGTGTCGGCGCGGCCGACCCCGTACAGGTGGAAGAAGAACGCGTCGAGCTCCGCCCGGATCCGGCGGCGCCGTTCCTCGTCCCAGCGGAACGGGCCGCCCGTGTCGCCCAGGTCGGCGGCGAAGGGGCCCATGTCGTGGGCGGTGCAGGTGAGTTCGAGGACGCGCGGGGTCAGGAAGTCCGTGTGGCGGTGGACGGTCGCCGGGGGCAGGACGGGGAGCTGGCGGATGTAGAAGAAGTTGAGGTTGAGCCCGGCGGCCTTCTGGCGGGTGACGTAGTCGTAGACGAAAGAGTTGAAGTGCGCGACCAGGGCCGCGCTGTCGCGCGCGTTCCTGGTGTGCAGGAGGAAGACGGAGTCGCCGATCGCCGCCGGGGGCAGGATCGCGGAGATCATGGTGCGCTGGTTGGTGGGGCTGCTGATGCGGAGGAAGGCGAGGCGGCCGGGCGGTGTGCCGGGCGGTGTCTCGGCGCGGTCCACCCAGTTCCCGGGGACGGCCAGGCGGGACGCGGAGGCCCAGGCGTCGGCCGTCAGATAGGCGGGCTGGTTCTGGCGCTTGACGGCGGTGGCGCTCTTGACCACGTCGGCCGCGCGGTGGTTGTACGCGTCGACCATCTTGGCCTCGTACAGCGGGAGCATGACCCGGTCGCCGTTGACGTAGTGGTTTCCCGCCGCCTGCCAGCCGGTGGCCGTCAGCTCCTCGCGGGTGCGGAACCGGTGCGAGTCGTTGGCCATGTGGAACATCGTGCCGAAGGTGACGCCCCACGGGTTGCCGTCCGGGTCGTCCTCCTTGATGAGGACGGGGAGCCGTGCGTAGATGCCGAGGGTGATCTCGGCGTCGCGGCGGCTCCGGAAGACCGGGCAGGTGCCCGTGTTGGGGTTGAGGAGCGCGATCTCCTCGGGCGTGAGCGCGAACACCCGCCCTTCGTCGCGGAGTTCGGCCGGGTCGCGGAGGAAGAAGGCGAACCGGGCGGCGGGTTCGCGCAGGGCGCGTCCGGTCAGGGACAGGACGCTGAACTTGAACGAGCGGTGGACGTCGGGGAAGACGGGCGCGGCGTTCTCGAAGTCGTACAGGGCGGCGAGCGCGCACCCCTCGACCAGGTCCTTGAAGTAGAAGCGGGTCGTCGCGTCCGTGGCGATGCCCGTCGGCACGATCATGCCCATCCGGCCGCGCGGGCCGGTCAGCGCCCGGCCCGCCTCGGCGAACACGGCGTACGTGTTGATGTCGCCGCGCCCGGTGAGCGGATAGCGTCCGCCGTTGCGCAAGAAGTGGCTCGTCCCCTCCGCCGTGCGCTTGGCCGCCTCGAACGCGGTGTGCAGGGCGGCCCGGTCCGGGTCCTCCTTGAGCGCGGCGATCAGGCGCTTGCGGGCGGCGGCCGTCTTCGCGGCGGCGATCCCCGCGTCGTGCTGGGCGAAGAACTCCTGCTCCTGGAGCTTGATGCGCTCCCAGGGCGGGTTGCCGAGGACGCAGTCAAAGCCGCCGGCGCCGTCGGGGCCGAAAACCTCGGGGAACTCCAGGTGCCAGTGGAAGAACCGGTACCGGTCGCGCAGCCGCGCGATCTCCTCGTGGGTGGAGCGGGGCGCGCCCGGCAGGTCGCGGAGGACCGCGTCGGTCACCGCGGGCGGGGCATCGGCCGTCCTGCGCCACAGGAACGCGGCGCACCAGGCGTCGGCCTCCTCGCGTCCCGGGGTGACGGGCCGGTCGCAGAAGGCCTTCCGCTCGGCCCTGTTCCGCTTCTTCAGGGCCCTGGCGTGTTCGCGGTCGTCGCCCGCCGTGGGGGTGAACGCCGCGTCCGGGATGCCGCCCCGCAGCAGGTCCGGCGCCGCGCCGATCAGGGCGTTGCCGTGCTTGACGCGGGCGTCGAGGAAGGTGAGCGGCCGCCCGGGTTCCGGGGCCTCCAGCCACAGGGCCATCCTGGCCAGTTCGACGGCCATCGGGTCGAGGTCCACGCCGTGCACGCAGTGGGCGACGACCTCGCGGAGGGCGTCGCGGTACGGCTCCGTCGTGCCTCCGCGCACGTCCGCGAGGCGGCGGGCGATGCGGCGGGCCGCCGCCACCAGGAAGTGGCCGGAGCCGCAGGCCGGGTCGCAGACGGTGAGGGCCAGGAGCTCCCGGGCGGCGGCGCCCGCTGCCTCGCCGCGTGCGACGGCGGCGTCGAGGACCGGGTCGAGCGCGGCGTCGAGCAGGCACTCCACGAGAGCGGCCGGCGTGTAGTAGGAGCCCGACGTCTTACGGGCGTTGCCGGGGAGCCCGACCAGCGTGAAGGCGCGCTCCGCCGCGTCGATCCGGGGCACGAGCTGGAGGAGCGATTCATGGACGGACCCCAGCTCCTCCGCTTCGAGGCGGCCGAAGTCGACCGGCCGGGCCCGCCGTGTGCCCGGGTCCGGGGCCTCGGACAGCCGGCGCACCGCGGTGAGCAGGTCCTCGTCGGACAGCGCGAGCCCGTGCAGCGGGGCGTCGGCCTCCGTGGGGGCGAAGAGGCCGCCGAGCCCGGGCAGGCCGAGGCCGGGGGCCCCGGCGGGGTCACCGAGGGCGTCGAGTACGGCGCGCAACGCCGCGTACAGCTCACCCTGCTCCACGGCGCCGCGCGCACGGGCGCGGAGGCGGGCCGTCGAGAAGTGCGCCGCGTACCGCGCCCTGGCCGCGGCGGTCGCGTCCGGGGACAGCAGGACGTCGCGGTCCTCGGCGACGAAGAGGAAGAGGAGCCGGAAGACCAGGCGCAGCAGGGCGTTGTGGAGGGTGGCGGCGTCCACGTGCGCGCGCAGGGAGGTGTTGGCGGGGTGCCGCAGGAAGCCGGTGCCGAGGGTGGTGAGCGCGGCGCGCACCCCCGTGCGGAGCCGGTCCGGGGTCCGGCTGCTGGGGAGGGCGGACATCAGGCGGACTTCCCGGCGGTGACGGTGGGGAGGTGGCGGTCGCGAGCGGAGGTGGCGGTGGGGAGCGGAGACGGGGAGCGAAATCGTATCCGAGGAGGTCGACGTGCGGGAGGCCGCTCGTCCGGTGTTGGCTATCCTGACGACCGTTGCGGATGTGATCACGGGCGGCCGGGGGGCCACGGGCGTGCCCGGCGAGGGGAGAGTCACGTGCAGGGTGCCGCGAGCCGGGGGTCGGCCAGGAAGGCCGAGCAGGCGTGGAACCAGGGAATGGTCCTCATGCGGCAGGGGGACAACGCGGGGGCCGCGGCGCAGTTCGCGCTCGCCACGCAGCACGATCCCAGCACCGCCGACGCCTGGCTGGGGCTGCATGTGACCGGCACGGACCAGAAGGCGGCGCTGGACGGCATGCTGCGCAACTCGGCGCAGTTCGGGACTCTGCGGTCGAAGTACCAGTTGCCCTTCCGGTCCACCTTCCAGATCGGCCACTACGTCACCTTCCGGCTGGAGACCGCCCGCGATCTGTGGCTGGCGGCCATGTCGGCGTTCCTGGACGACCGGCGGCTCGACGAGGCGTGGAAGGGGCTGTCCACGGCGCTGCTGGACTGCGACGAGACCCGGTTCGTCTGCACCCGGTACGCGTTCCTGAAGGAGGACTGGCCGCTCGTCCTGAGGTTCGCGCCCGGGATCACCGACGCCTTCCTGCGGGACGAGGCGCAGTTGTACGTGGGCGGGTCGCTGTTCGCCCAGGGGGTCTGCCACGAGTCGCTGAACGTGCTGTCCGCGCTGCCGGGGAAGCTGGGCGCGGGCAGCAGGTTCGACGCCGAGGTGAAGTACTTCATGGGGCGGTCGCTGGAGGCGCTGGGCCGCGAGGAGGAGGCGCTGAAGCGGTACCAG
This sequence comes from Streptomyces sp. CB01249, assembly GCF_001905735.1. Taxonomy (GTDB): domain Bacteria; phylum Actinomycetota; class Actinomycetes; order Streptomycetales; family Streptomycetaceae; genus Streptomyces. Next base: position 947,966 of record NZ_LISW01000001.1, on the reverse strand, counting down.
TACTCGTTCCGGTGCGCGCCCGACCTGCTCGACGTGGAGTCGCGCGCCCAGGCCCGCCCGGTGAGCAAGCCCGACCCGGCACCTGCCGCCTCCGTCGCGGCCACGGCGGGCGGGGCGGCGCCGCAGGCCGATTCCGGCGGCGACGGTGAGGGCGGGCTGTCCGCCGACGAGCGGGCCCGGGTGCTCGCCGAGGCGCAGCGGGCGCTCGACGCCATGATCGGTTTGCAGCCGGTGAAGCGCCAGGTCCAGACGCTGCTCGCGCAGTTGCGGATGTCCGCGCTGCGCGAGGAGCAGGGGCTGCCCGGCGGGGCCCGCCCCCGGCACTTCGTCTTCGCGGGGCCGCCCGGCACCGGCAAGACGACCGTGGCCCGCATCATCGGCCAGGTCTTCGCCGGGCTCGGGCTGCTGAGTTCGGGGCATGTGGTGGAGGCCCAGCGCGCCGACCTGGTCGGGCAGCACCTGGGGTCGACGGCCCTCAAGACGAACGAGGTCATCGACTCGGCGCTGAACGGGGTGCTGTTCATCGACGAGGCGTACGCGCTGTACAACACCGGGACGAGCGGCGGCGACGCCTTCGGCAAGGAGGCGATCCAGGTGCTGCTGAAGCGGGCCGAGGACGACCGGGACCGGCTCGTCGTGGTGCTCGCGGGCTACCGGGACGAGATGTCGGGGCTGCTCGCCACCAACCCCGGACTGGTCTCCCGCTTCAACACCCGCGTCGACTTCCCCTCGTACTCCGCCGAGGAACTGGTGCGGATCGCCCGGTCCGTGCTGGCCTCGCAGGGCGACGAGCCGGACGCGGGCGCGCTCGACGTCCTGAACTCGCTGTGCACGGCGATCGTGGACGACGGCAAGGCCGACCTGGTGGGCAACGCCCGGTTCGCCCGGGAGCTGTGCGCGAAGGCGTCGGCGCAGCGCGATCTGCGGCTGTACTCCGCGCACACCGACTCCACCCCGACCCGGGAGGAGATGGTCACCGTCCTCGCCTGGGACGTCGTCGCCGCGCACGACGAACTGATGGAGGCGCACCGGGACGCGGGCACGGCGTAACACCTGTCTACGATCGATCGTGTGTGCGCACATGTGATCGTTGCCGAAGACGACGAGAATCAGGCCGAGCTGCTCCGCCGCTATCTCGAACGCGAGGGCCACCGGGTGACCGTGGCGCCCGACGGTCTCGCGGCGCTCGACGCGGTCCGGCACCGGGAGCCCGATCTGCTGGTCCTCGACGTGATGATGCCCCGGGCCGACGGCCTCGACGTCGTACGCGTGCTGCGCGCGGAGCACCGGGAGCTGCCGGTGCTGATGCTCACCGCCCGCACCACGGAGGACGATCTGCTGCTCGGCCTCGATCTGGGCGCCGACGACTACATGACCAAGCCGTACAGCCCGCGCGAGCTGATGGCCCGGGTGCGTACGCTGCTGCGCCGCAGCCGCCGGGGCGCGGGCGGCGAACCGGAGGATGCCGGGGTGCTGCGGGTGGGGGCGCTGGTGGTCGATCCGGTCCGGCACGTGGTGTCGGTGGAGGGGCGGGCCGTGGAGTGCACCCCGGGCGAGTTCCGTGTCCTGGCCACGCTCGCCGCCGAGCCGGACCGGGTGTTCTCCCGGCAGCAGCTCCTGGGCGAACTGCACGGCTTCGACCGCTACATCAGCGACCGGACCGTCGATGTGCACGTGATGAACCTGCGCAAGAAGATCGAACCGGCCCCGCGCCGGCCCGTCCGGCTGCTCACGGTCTTCGGTGTCGGCTACAAGCTGACGGACCCGGCGAAGGCGGCGGCCCGTGCGGCGACTTCGTAGCGTGCGCCGCTCCCCCGGTCCCGGTGGACGGCGGACCGTACCCCTGCGCAAGAGCCTGTTCGCCCGGCTCCTCGCGGTCTCCGCCCTGGTCGCGGCATGTTCGGTGGCGGCGACCGCCTGGATCGCCGTGCAGACGACCTCGGGCGCGATCCGGCAGGAGCAGGGCCAGAATCTGGCCGCCGACGCCCGGATCTACCACCAGCTGCTCGGTTACGCGGCGGCTCATCCCACCTGGGACGGCGTGCAGAAGACGGTACGGGAGCTGGCCGGGCAGTCCGGGCGGCGGATCGCCCTGACGACCCAGGGGCGCGCCCCGCTCGCCGACTCGGCGGCCCCGGACGCGGCGGCCCTTCCGGCCCAGGCGTCGGCCGTGGTCGACCCGTTGTCCGTGGACACCGCGCTGGCGTCCGAGGGCGCCGGGGTGACGGGTGCGACCACGGACCGGTTCGACCCGCGCGCGGTGGGACCGTTCCGGCTGCCCGCGTCGGAGCGGACCCGGCTGCGGAAGATCGCGGACCGGGGCGTGGCCTGCCTGGGCGACTTCGGGATCGCCGCCGATGTGGTGGAGGGCGCGAGCGGCCGGCCGCTGATCCAGGTGGTGGGCGGCAACGACCCCGAGCGGATCCAGGGCACACGGTGCGCCGTGGACGCGCTGGACACCCCGACGGCCACGGAGCGGAAGGCGCTGAAGGCCCTCAACCAGCTGGCCGACGCCTGTCTGGAGCGCCAGGGCCGCGACGGCGTTCACCTGAGCCTCGCCCTGTCCTGGGGGCAGGCGGCCGAGCCCGTTCCGGCGGAGGCGGTGCCGGTGCCCGCCGCGCCGATGGCCACGATGCCGCCGAGCGTCGAGCCGAGCGCGGTGCCGACCGAGGCGCCCCGCGAGGAGCGGAGCGCCGAGCCCAGCGCGGTGCCGGGCCCCGGCGACCAGCAGGCGGCCGCCACCAGCGAGAACGACCGGGCCATCGCGTCCTGTGTGGGCACCGCCCGCCGGGAGCAGCTGAGTTCGTACGTGGCCTCGCCCGCCCTGCTCTTCATCGGCGACCCGGGCGGCGGGACCGTGCCCGGCTTCGACCTCTCACCGGCGAACACCGCGCGGATCGCGGGCGCGGCGGCCCTGGTGCTGGCCCTGACCGTGGGCGCTTCGGTGCTCGTCGGCGCCCGCCTCGTACGCCCGCTGCGGGCGCTGACGGGCGCCGCCCAGCGGATGCGCGACGGGGAGGACAGCGCGCCGGTGGTGGTGGCCGCGGACAACGAGATCGGGCGCCTCGCCGCCACGTTCAACGACATGTCCGCGCACCGCGCCCGCCTGGAGGCGCAGCGCAAGGCCATGGTGAGCGACGTCGCCCACGAACTGCGCACCCCGCTGAGCAACATCCGGGGCTGGCTGGAGGCGGCGCAGGACGGGGTGGCCGACCCGGACCCGGAGTTCATCGCCTTCCTGCACACGGAGGCCGTCCAGCTCCAGCACATCATCGACGACCTCCAGGACCTGGCGCAGGCGGACGCCGGTGCGCTGCGGCTGCACCCCGAACCGGTGGACGTGGCCGAGCTGTTGGGGCAGGTCGCTGCCGCGCACCAGGCCCGGGCCGACGCGGCGGGCGTCGCGCTGGGCGTCCGCCCGGCGGACCGCCCGCTGCCGGCGCTGACGGCCGACCCGGTCCGGCTGCGGCAGGCGGTGGGCAACCTGGTGTCGAACGCCGTGCGTCACACCCCGGAGGGCGGGACGGTCACGCTGCGCGCCTACGGCTCCGAGGACGGGGACGCGGTGCTCGTGGACGTCGCCGACACGGGCAGCGGCATCCCGGCGGACGACCTGGCCCGCGTCTTCGACCGGTTCTGGCGCGGCGAGAAGTCCCGGTCGCGGCGGACGGGCGGCAGCGGGCTCGGGCTGGCGATCGTGCGGAAGCTGGCGGAGGCGCACGGCGGCACGGCGACGGCAGTGAGCACTCCCGGCGAGGGCTCGGTGTTCACACTCCGGCTCCCGGCCGACACCACGCCCCCTGCGACTCCGGTCGACCCTGATGCGATGAACACAACGATCTGACAGCTTCCTCACAACTTGGCGCGAGCCTGTCCGCATGCCTCGCGCCGCGGTGCGCCCCCGCACCGCGGCCGCCCCTGAGGCCCATCCGGAACGGAGCTCTGCCCATGCCCCTGCGCACCACCCTGCGTACCGCCCTCCTCGCCGCCGTCGCGGCCGGTGCGGTCTGCGTACCGGCCACCGCAGCCTTCGCCGACTCCTCGGCCAGGCCGTCGGCCAAGCCCTCGGCCGAGCCGACCCGTCCCCCGGCGGAGCAGTCCGCCGAACCGTCCGCCGTGCCGTCGGCCAAGGCGACGGAGCCGCCCTCGGCGGTCCCGTCCGAGGCGCCGCGCGGCGGCGTCGCGGCCGGTGAGCAGCCTGCCGGTTCGAACAGCGGCACGACCGCCCTCGCGGGCTCCGCGGCCGCCGCGCTGCTGCTGGGCGGCGCCGGAACGGTCGTCGTGCGCCGCCGCACCGCCCGCCGCGACGGCTGACCCGTCCCGCACCCGATGAGCCGCAGTGGCGCCGCCCTTCCGACCCGGGCGGCGCCACTGCCGTACGTACGACCCCTGGAGCCCCGACCCATGCCCCGCACCACCCTTCCGCGCACCGCAGCCCTGACCCTCGCCGCGCTCGCCGCCCTGACCGGCTGCTCCGGCGACCCCGCACCGCAGCCCTCGAAAGCCCCCGCGTCGGCGGCGGCCCCCGAGGCTCCCGCGCCCAAGGCCACCGCCACCGCCGAGCCGCCCGCCCACGTCTCCATCCCGTCCCTGGGCGTGGACAGCGACATCATGCGGCTCGGCCTCAACCCGGACCGCACGGTCGAGGTCCCGCCGGCCGACAAGGGCATGACGACCGGCTGGTACACGGGCAGCGCCGTCCCCGGCGAACCCGGCGCGGCGGTCCTCATCGGCCACAACGACACCCGCTTCGGCCGGGCCGTCTTCCACGACCTGCGCAAGATCGCCAAGGGCGCGGACATCGTGGTCCGCGACGGCAGCGGCAAGGACATCCACTTCGAGGTCACCGCCCACGAGACGGTCAGCAAGAACGCCTTCCCCACGGCCCGCGTCTACGGCCGCACCACGGAACGGGCCCTGCGCCTGATCACCTGCGACGGCGCCTTCGACGCGGCCGGACACCCGGTGGACAACCTGATCGTGTACGCGAAGCGGAAGTAGCCGGGGCCGTCAGCCCTTGCGCTTCGCCAACCGCTGCCGCCGCGCCTCGTACAGCACGATCGACGCCGCGTTCGACGCGTTGAGCGAGCTGGCGGAGCCCGTCATCGGGATGCTGACGACGTGGTCGCAGCGGTCGCGCCAGGCCGTGCTGAGGCCCGTCGTCTCGTTGCCGATGAGCAGCAGGACGGGCTGGGTGAGGTCGAATTCCGAGGCGTCGCACTCGCCGTCCTCGTCGGTGCCGACGACGACCACGGGGCGCCCCCGGTCGCGCTCCGCGTCCAGCCAGGCGCCGACCTCGCGGTGGGAGGGGGTCCGGACGACGGGGAGGGCGAAGAAGGAGCCGGTCGTCGCGCGGACCGCCTTCGGGTCGTACGGGTCGGCCGCGTGCCCGGTCACGATGAGTCCACGGGCGCCGAAGGCGTCGGCGGAGCGGATGATGCTGCCGATGTTGCCGGGCTGCGTCGGGCGGTCGAAGACGAGGCCGAGGAAGTCCTCGTCGACGCGGAGGCGGGACAGCTCGTCCGGCTCCATCTCGACCACGGCCAGGACCTCCGGGGTGCCCTCCGCCTTCTCGCTCAGCTCCGCGAGCAGGTCGGGGGCCATGGCGATGCGCTCCGTGGTGATGCCGCGCACCAGCTCCTCCGCCCAGCGGGAGAGCGGGCGGCTCGCGTCGTACAGGAGGGAGCGGACCGTCCAGCCGTGCTCGACGGCCATGGTGATCGGCCGGACGCCCTGGACGATGAACTCGCGGGCGCGGCCGCGCTTGGTCCGGTTGGTGAGCAGCGTCTGGAACTGCTGAAAGCGGGCGTTGCGGGTCGTGATCCGCTGCACAGCCACCGGGGGTCCTCCAAGGGGTGATCGGCTCCTCCGGCCGCGGCGCGGGGCCGCCCGGAAACCAGAAATTCCCACGGTTCGCGATGAACCGTGGGAACTGGATGAGTGTCCGAGGGGGGACTTGAACCCCCACGCCCGATAAAGGGCACTAGCACCTCAAGCTAGCGCGTCTGCCATTCCGCCACCCGGACCAGGTGATCCGCCCCGGTTTCCCGCGGCGACAAAGAAAACAATACCAGGGGTTTGGGGTGCCTCTCACCTGCATATCGGGTGGCCGGGCCGTGGACATTGCGCTGGTCAGTGCGGTGCGGAGGTACCGGAGAGCCATTTCGCGGGTGCTTCGCCCGGCCCCCGTACGGACCGTCGCGGCGTACGTACGGACCGTGCCGCCGGAGGGTCGGCGGCGGGGTCCGCCGGTGGCCGGGCGGGGCGGGTTACGTTCGCCACCATGAGTGATCGCGGCTCCCGTCCTCCCCGCGCGCTGTCGCCGCTGCGCGAGCATCTGCGCGAGACCTTCTGGTTCGCCCCGGCCATGACGCTCGTCGTCGCCTGCGTGCTGTGGTTCGCCGCGTCCGAGGTGGACGAGCAGATCGTCTCGTACCTGCGCGAGGAGCGGGCGTACGAGGACATCAAGGACCTGGTGAAGGTCGCCGAGGACACCAAGCAGATCGTCGTGACGGTCAGCTCGGCGATGATGACCTTCATCGGTGTGGTCTTCAGCATCTCGCTGGTCGCGGTGCAGATGGCGAGCGGCCAGCTCACGCCCCGGGTGGTGCGGATCTTCGTACGGAGCCGGATCAGCAAGCTGACCCTGTCGGTGTTCCTGGCGACGTTCGTGTTCTCGCTGCTGGTCCTCAGCTCGTACGAGAGCGAGACCGACCCGCGCCGGGTCACCTCGCTGCCGTTCGTCCAGAGCGTGCTGACCGCCCTGCTCGTCGGGCTGAGCCTGCTCCTCTTCATCGCGTACGTGAGCTCGACGCTGCGCCTGATGCAGATCGGGCCCGTCCTCGACCACATCACCCGGGACACCTTCCGGGTGCTGGGCCGGATGCCCGCAGGACGCCCGGGCGCGGAGCCGCTGCCCGAGGAGACCGGGCAGATCCTTTACGAGGGGCGGGCCGGGGTCCTCCGCGACGTCAACGTGGCCCGGCTGGTCCGGGCCGCCCGGCGCCAGGGTGTGGTGCTCCGGCTGGTCCCCCGGCTCGGGGACTTCGTGGTGCCGGGGACGCCGGTGCTCGCCGTGCACGGCGGGGCGGCCCCGGCCCGGCACACCCTGCGCTACACGGTGTCGGTGGGCGTGGAGCGCACCCTGCACCAGGACCTGGCGTTCGGGCTGCGCCAGCTGTCGGACATCGCGCTGCGGGCGCTGTCCGCCGCGACGAACGACCCGACGACGGCCGTGCAGTGCCTGGACCGGATCGTGCAGTTCCTGGCGGCGGCGGTGCGGCTGCCGCTGGGCACCGTGCACCACCGCGACCGCAAGGGCGCGGTCCGGCTGGTGCAGGAGGTGCCGTCGTGGGAGGACCTGGTGGACCTGGGCTTCGAGGAGGTGCGCCGGTGTGCGGCGGACGTCCCGCAGGTGACACGGAGGCTGCTCGCCGGCATCGACGACCTGATGCCGCTGGCCGGGCCGGACCGGCGGGGTCCGCTCGTCCGGCACCGGGCGCTCACCGTACAGGCGGTGGAGCACGCGGTGCCGGACGCCGCCGAGCGGGAGTTCTCGCTGTTGCCGGACCGGCAGGGCATCGGCTGACGCGGCCGCGCCGGGCCTCTCCCTACTTGCGCAGCGCCGCGATGCCCTCGTAGCCGATCCGCGCATGGTTCAGGGACTGTGCGAGGTCGGTCGGGCTCGGTGCGTTGTCCTGCTCGACCATCGGGTTGCGGTAGCGCGCCTCTCCGACGCGGCTGAAGAACGTCCGGTAGTCGATGATTCCGGTGCCGAACGGGACCATGTCGTAGCCGTCGCCGCTGGTGGTGTTGGCGACGCCGTCCTTGGCGTGGAACAGCGGGTAGCGCTTGTTGTTGCGGCGGACCAGGGCCGCCGGGTCGAAGACGTTCTCCCGCTGCGAGCCGTCGAGGGCGGTGTAGGTGTGGAACTTGTACTGGGCGACGTGCGCCCAGAAGATGTCCATCTCCAGCCATACGGACTTGGGGTCGGTGACCTTCAGGAAGTACTCGAGCTTGCGGACGCCGGAGCTGCGGGTGGGCCGCCCCTGGTCGTCCAGCGGTCCGCCGTCGAGCAGGAAGCCGTAGGCCGCGTCGTGGTTGTGCGTGTACAGCTTGATGCCCGCACGGCGAGCGATCTGCCCCAGTGCGTTCCACTTGTCGGCGGCCACGTCCCAGTCGGCCCGGTAGGCGCTGCCGGTGGGGTCGCCACCGGTGCCCATGTGCTCCATGCCGAGGATGTTCGCTATCTCGAGTTGCCGCTTGAACTCGTCCAGGTCGCTCTGGCTCAGGGGCCAGGAGGAGGGGATGAAGCCGTGGTTGCCCTGGGCGCGCAGACCGTAGTCGTCCAGCCAGGAGCGCAGGAGCTTCGCGCCCTCCACCGTTTCGAGGTTGCTGCCCCCGGGTGCATTCGCGTGCTGGCCGAATCCGGCGAACTCGACCTGCCGGTAGCCGAAGCGGGCCAGCTGCTTGAAGACCTCGCGGAAGCCCGAGGGGAGGTCGGTGCTGAGCGGGTCCCGGCCCGTGGCGTCGCGCACGGTGTACAGGATGATGCCCCGCTTGTCCGCAGGGACGAGAGCCTGTCCGTGCCCGTGGCCATGGTCGTGCCCGTGGTCGTGCCCGTGCCCGTGGCCCTGGTGGGCGAAGGCGGGCGCGGCACCGAAGACGGGCGCGGCGATGGCCGTCGCCGCGGCGGCGGTGCAGGTGCTGAGAAAACGCCGGCGGTTGACGCCGAGGCTGCGCCGCAGGCCGTCTTCCGTTCCAGGTGCGTCGTTGTACGCGGTCATGGTGTCCTACCTTCGTTCTGGGCTCGACGGGTCCCCGGGGAGACCGGCCAGCGTGAGGAGCAGGGACTTCACTTCGGTGGCCCGGACGGATCCGGTGAACGCGTGGGGGGTGGAGCAGAGGATGAGCGGCCCTTCTTCGTCGCTCGCGGGGAGGCGGCCGTGGCTGCCGCGTATGGGTGAGGGATCGAGCGGCACGACCGCCAGGCGGTACCGCATGCCGAGCTTCTTGCGGGCGATGGCCTTGGCCGCCTTGACCCGGACGTACGGGTCCTCGGGATCCATGAAGAGCTCGACCGGGTCGTAGCCGGGTTTGCGGTGGATCTCGACCAGCTGGGCGAAGTCGGGCGCGCGGTCGTCGTCGAGCCAGTAGTAGTACGTGAACCAGGCGTCCGGGTCGGCGACGGCGACCAGCTCCCCGGAGCGGGGGTGGTCCAGACCGTGGGCCTTCTTGCCCTCGTCGTCGAGGAGGAGGTCGACGCCCGGGAGTCCGGCCAGGGCCTCGCGGGCGGCTTCGAGGTCTTCGGGGCGGCGTACGTAGACGTGCGCGATCTGGTGGTCGGCGACGGCGAAGGCCCTCGACGTCATCGGGTCCAGGTACTCCATGCCGTCCTGGGTGTGGACCTCCAGGAGTCCGGCGCGGCGCAGCGCCCGGTTGATGTCGACGGGCCGGTCGACCCGGGTGATGCCGTACTCGGAGAGGGCGACGACGGTGCGTCCCTCACGGCGGGCGTCGTCCAGGAGCGGGGCCACCGCGCGGTCCAGGTCGGCCGCGGCCCGGAATGCGCGCGGGTCGTCGGGGCCGTAGCGCTGGAGGTCGTAGTCGAGGTGCGGGAGGTAGCAGAGGGCGAGGTCGGGGTGGCGGGTGTCCAGGATGTGGCGGGTGGCGTCGATGATCCACTGGGAGGAGACGAGGTCGGCGCCCGGTCCCCAGAAGTGGAAGAGGGGGAAGGTGCCCAGCTTGTCGGTGAGTTCGTCGTGGAGGGCCGGCGGGCGGGTGTAGCAGTCGGGTTCCTTGCGGCCGTCCGCGTAGTAGACGGGGCGGGGCGTGACGGTGTAGTCCGTGTCGGCACCCATGGCGTACCACCAGCAGATGTTGGCCACGGTGTAGCCGGGATGGGCGCGGCGGGCGGCGTCCCAGAGCTTGTCTCCGGCGACCAGACCGTTGTGCTGGCGCCACAGCAGGACGTCGCCGAGTTCGCGGAAGTACCAGCCGTTGGCGACGATGCCGTGCTCGGCGGGGGTGGTGCCGGTGAGGAAGGTGGACTGGGCGGCGCAGGTGACGGCGGGCAGGACGGTGCCGAGCGGGGCCCGGGTGCCGGACTGTCCCAGGGCCTTGAGGTGGGGCATGTGGTCGAGGAGGCGGGGGGTGAGCCCGACGACGTCGAGGACGAGGAGAGGGGTGGGCGGGGCGGCCGCCCCGGCGGTGGTCATGGCAGCTCCTTCAGGCCGAGCTCGGTCAGGAGGTCGCGGGCCAGGGCGAGTTCGGCGGCGATGCCGTCGGCGAGCTGGGCGCGAGTGCGGGGGCGTAGCCCGGCGGGAAGCGCCTGCCAGGTGTACGTCTCGACCTCCAGGTGCCGGGTGAGCGGCTTGGCACCGCCGACGAGCCGGGCCAGCGTGGTGCGGAGTACGGGGAGCGTGGAGATGAGCGGGGGTGCGGGCGGTGCGTGCAGCGGTACGTGGAAGTGGGAGCGCCACGGGGCGCTGTCGGGCAGGGTCTCGCCGGTGACGGCTTCGTCGAGGTCGTCGGTGCCGCGCAGTCCGGCGGCGGTGGCGGTCCGGGTCTGGTGGAGGAAGCGCGGTTCGGCGAAGGCCGCGAGGGCGGTGCGCACCTCGGGGAGATGGGGGTGTTCGGCGTGCAGGGCGGCGGAGAGCTGTGCCTTGACGGTGGGGATGCCGGCCTCGGTGAGGGCGTCGATGGCGGTGTCCGGGTCTTCGAAGGACGTGGCGAGGTGGCAGGTGTCGACGCAGACGCCGATGCGCGGGTGGCCGACTGCGGTGAGGGGGGCGATGGCGTCGGCGGTGGTTTCCACGGTGCATCCGGGTTCGGGTTCGAGGCCGATCCGGATGGATTTGCCGGTGAGTTCGGCGAGGGCGTCGAGGCGTTCACCGAGGGTGGTGAGCGCGTCGAGTGCGGTACGGGCCGCTTCGGGATCGCCCGAGTACGGGGTGCGCCAGGCGAGGGGCAGGGTGGAGATGGTGCCCTCGGTGATGTCGTCGGGCAGGAGCGCCGCGAGCAGCCGGGCCAGGTCGGTGGTGTGGGTGAGGCGTTCGGGGTCCGTCCAGTCCGGCTTGTAGACCCGGTACTTGACCTCTTCGGCGCCGAATCCCTCGTACGGGAAGCCGTTGAGGGTGACGACTTCGAGGCCGCGGCGGTCGAGCTCGGCGCGCAGGGAGCGCAGTCGCGAGGGGTCCTCGATCAGGGTGCGGGCTGCGTCCCGGGCGAGCCAGAGGCCGATGCCGATGCGGTCACGCCCGAGCCTCCTGCGTACGGGTTCGCAGTGGTCGCGGAGTTGGGCGAGGACGCCGTCCATGGTTTCGGCGGGGTGGACGTTGGTGCAGTACGCGAGGTGGACGACGGTTCCGTCGGGGTGGCGGAAGCGCATGGCGTCACTCCCCTCCGCGCAGGATGGAGTTGCCCTCGTGGAGTGGCCGGGGTGCGGGGGTGTCGAGGTGGAGGCGGCCGCTCCGGCCGTAGAAGGTGACGGGGTTGCGCCAGAGGACCTGGTCGACGTCGTCGTCGGTGAAGCCGGCGGCGAGCATGGCGTCGGCCACCCGGCGGGTCTTCAGCGGGTCGCTCTTTCCCCAGTCGGCGGCGGAGTTGACGAGGACCTTCTCGGTGCCGTGGCTCTTGAGGATCGCGATCATGCGGTCCTCGTCCATCTTGGTGTCGGGGTAGATGGAGAAGCCCGCCCAGCAGCCGCTGTCGAGGGCGTCCTTCACGGTCGTCTCGTTGAGGTGGTCGAGCAGCACCGCCTCGGGGTCGAGGGGGGACTCCCGGACGACGTCGATGGTGCGGCGCAGGCCGGTGAGCTTGTCGCGGTGCGGGGTGTGGACGAGGGCGGGCAGGCCGTGGTCGGCGGCGAGCTGGAGCTGGGCGGCCAGTGCGTGGTCCTCGGCCGGGGTCATCGAGTCGTAGCCGATCTCCCCGACGGCGACGACCGAGTCCTTGACGAGGTAGCGGGGCAGGGCGTCGAGGACGGGGGTGCAGCGGGGGTCGTTCGCCTCTTTGGGGTTGAGGGCGAGCGTGCAGTGGTGGGCGATGCCGTACTGGGCGGCGCGGAAGGGCTCCCACCCGAGGAGGCCGTCGAAGTAGTCGAAGAAGCTGGCCGGCGAGGTGCGGGGCTGGCCGAGCCAGAAGGAGGGTTCGACCAGAGCGCGGACCCCGGCGTCGTACATCGCCTGGTAGTCGTCCGTGGTGCGGGAGGTCATGTGGATGTGGGGGTCGAAGATGCGCATCAGGTCTCCTCCGTGGGGGCGGCGGGGCCAGGGTCCGTGAGGGCGAGGACGTGGTGCAGGTCGGCGGGGACGGGTCGGCCGGCCGCGATGCGTTCGGACGCGAAGTCGCCGAGCATCCGGGCGAGTTCGGTGTCGCCGCGCGATCTTCGGGCCAGGTCGTCGACGGCTTCGACGGGGACGCCGGTGAACAGGCACTTGAGGACGGCGTGGCGCCAGCCGTGCGGATCGAGGTGGGCGGCGGCGTACGGCCCGACGGCCGCTGCGACGAGGGTGGTGTCGTTGGCGCGCAGGGCGTCCGCGACGATCGGCAGGGCGGCCGGGCCGAGGTCCAGTGCGGGCAGGGCCAGGAGGACCGCCCGGCGTTCGGCGGCGGTGCCCTGTTCGTAGAGGCGGGTCAGGGTGGGCAGACCGGCGCGTGCCTCGGTGAGCAGCAGGGCGCGTACGGAGTCGGCGTGTTCGAGTCCGCAGTGGCGGCCGGCGGCGGCGTACCGCAGCTCCCACGGCGGCACGGCGTAGCCGTCGGTGGGAGCGGTGTCCTTGTGGGCCGCGGCGTGGGCTGCCTCGGCGAGGGCTTCGTCCAGCCAGGCGCGCGCGGCTCCGCCGAGCAGGGTGTCGAGTTCCTCGCGGGTCAGGAGCGGGGTCTTCGGGGTGTGCGTCACGGTGTGCTCCCTTCGGCGGTCTCAGTGGTCCGACGGGCGGTGCTTGTTCAGGAAGTCGAGGGAGGAGCGGGCCAGTTCGGGGCCCGCGTGGGAGTGGCGGGGCAGTTCGACAACGGTGAGCCCGGCGTATCCGCTGCTCCCGAGGGCGTCGAGGGCGGCGAGGACGGGCGGGAAGTCGATCTCGCCGTCGCCGAAGGGGAGGTGTTCGTGGACGCCGCGCCGCATGTCCTCGATCTGTACGTGGCGCAGCCAGGGAGCGGCGTCGCGCACGCAGTCGACGGGCAGGGCGGGCTCCAGGCACTGGCAGTGGCCGATGTCGAGAGTGAGGCCGAGGGCGTCGGGGTCACCGCTGAGCAACCGGAGGTGGTGGAAGTCGGCGAGGTTGGCGAGGAGGTGCCCGGGCTCCGGCTCGATCGCCAGGGGGACCCCGGCCCGGTCGGCGGCACCGAGGACCGGGTCGAGGGCGCCGGTGAGCCGCTGCCAGGCGGCGTCGGGTGCCGTGTCCGGGGGCGTGACACCGCTGAAGCAGTGCACGGCGTGGGCACCGAGGTCGGCGGCGACCTCGACGGCCCGGACGAGCAGTGCGGTCCTGGCCGCGCGGGCGTCGGGGTCCGGGTCCAGGAGCGAGGGGCCGTGCTTGCGGCGCGGGTCCAGGACGTAGCGGGCGCCGGTCTCGACGGTGACGCCGAGCCCCAGCTGCTGGAGGCGGGACGCGACGTGCTGGGTGCGGGCGGCGAGGTCCGGGGCCATCGGGTCGAGGTGCATGTGGTCGAGGGTCAGGCCGACTCCGTCGTAGCCGAGGTCGGCGAGGAGGGCGAGGGCGTCGTCCAGTCGGAGATCGGTGAGTCCGTTGGTTCCGTAGCCGAGGCGGAGGGTCATGTGGGGCTCACCTTCCGGGAGAGGGCGCGGGCGAGCGGGACGAGGCCCATGACGGCCAGCGCGGCCCCGGGTGCTCCGGCGCGTGCGGTGAGGGCGGCCTGGAGCGGGATCATCGCCCGGATGCCGCTGCCGACGGCGCGCTGCGTGAGGGGCGGCGAGGGGTTGAGCACGGCGTGCGTGAGGGGGCGTGCGGCAGTGCGGAGGTAGGCGCCGGTGAGCGCGGTGAGGAGGAGCCTGGTGGGGGCGGTGCGCGGGGCCCGCCGTTCGTGCACCACGGCGCCGGCGATCCCGGTGGCGGCGATGAGCGCCGTGGCGGGCGCGGTGATGGAGCCGCCCCGCGCCTCGTGGCGCGAGACGGTGGTGACCGCGTAGGTGTGCGCGCCGAGCAGAGCGGCGGCGGGCAGGGCGGCGCGGGTGGCGCGCAGCGCCGGATACCGCCCTGTGGCCGTCGCTCCCAGCATCAGGTCCAGGCTCCGCGCCGCCGCCATCGCGGCCGGGCCCGCCGGGGTGTGCTTGAGGCGGAGGTCGTACGCCCAGACGGTCGCCGCGAGAGCGGTGGCCACCGTGAGCGCCGGGCGGCCCGCGCGGGCGGCGAGCGCCAGGCCGGCCCCGGTCAGGGCGCCGGCCGCCGTGAGGGCCGCGCGGGGTGTGATCCGGCCCGAGGGGATCGGCCGGTGCGGGCGGTCGACGGCGTCCTCGTCGCGGTCGGCCCAGTCGTTGAGCGCCATACCGGCCTCGTACAGGCAGAGCGAGGCGCCCATCGCCAGGGCGGTGGAGCGGTCGGGGCGCCGGCCGGCGGCTGCGGCGCCCGCGAGGGCGTCGCCGGGGACGGTGAACAGGGCGGAGATCCGCAGCAGTTCCGCCCAGGCGCGTGCCGTCACTTCCCGCCCCGCAGGTGTTCGGCGAACGCGACCAGGGCCGTGTACTGCTCGGCGAGCGCGGCCGGTCCGCCGTCCGGGTCCTTGAAGTAGAAGCCGAGTTCGGGCCGGGGGCCGGTCAGTCCGACTTCGTGAGCCCGTGCCACCAGCCGGGCCAGGTCGAGGACCAGGGGCGCGGCGAGGGCGGAGTCGCAGCCCTGCCAGGTGGTCTGGAGCACCATGCGGGTCCCGAGGAACCCGTCGAACGCGATGTGGTCCCAGGCGGTCTTCCAGTCGCCGAGTGCCGGAACGTCGTCGATGTGGACCTCGCCCTCGGGGGCGTCGCCGAGCGTGTCGGCGAGGACGCGTTCCTTGCCGGCGTTCTTCGCCGCGGCGGCGGCCGGGTCGGCGAGCGCGGCCCCGTCCCCGCCGCCCAGCAGGTTGGTGCCGGACCAGGCGCGTACGGGCAGGGCGCGCTGGACGAACATCGGGGCGAGCACGGAGCGCAGCAGGGTCTGGCCCGTCTTGCCGTCGCGGCCGGCGTGCGGCAGGCCCGAAGCGGCGACGGCGTCCCGGAGGGCGGGTGCGCGCAGACCGGTGGAGGGGGTGAAGTTCACGTACGGGCAGCCGGCCCGGAGCGCGGCGGCGGCGTAGAGCGAGCTGGCGGGCAGCCGTATGGCGTCGGGGGCGGGCGCGGGTTCGGTGGACGAGACATTGACAACGACGGTCCTGGCCAGGCGGTTGCGGCTGGTGAAGTCCCTCAGGTCGGCGGCGAACGCGGTGATGAGTTCCTCGTCGGTGCGGGTGTCGCCGGGGAGGGGCCCGCCGATGCGTATCTCCGCTTCGGCGGCGCCGAGTTCGGCCCGTACGGCCGAAGGGAGACCGTGCGGGAGCACTCCCCCGGCGGCAAGTTCCTCGGCCCGTTTGGGGAGGGGGCAGTCCAGGATGTCGTGGCCGCCGAAGACGAGGGAGGTGACGGGTGGCAGGCCGCTGTCGGCGAACGGGGCGGTCTCGGTGACCATGCCGACCGCCGGGTGGAGTCCCGCCGCGACCGCCGCACACCCCGCTGTGGCGGTGGTGGCGACGGAGCCGTGTGCTCCGATGAACCAGACTCCGGTACGAACAGCGGTTGCTGACACGAGCTGCCTCCCTGACTGGGGGTTCTGGCTGGGCCGATCCTGTGGCGCTGTACGGGAGAGGGAGGGCGGCGGGCGGTCCTGCGGGCACGCCCGCCGCCATGGGGGGACCGCCTTATGCCGAGGGCAGCTCCTTCAGCTGGATGTTGCGGAAGGACACCTGGTCGTCGGCCCCGTGGTTCTGGAGGCCGATGTAGCCGTCCTTGAGGCTGCGGACCGGGTCGGTGTTGGTGAAGTCGTTGATCTTCACACCGTTGAGGAAGACCTGGAGCCGTTCACCGCGCACCTTGATCTCGTAGCTGTTCCACTGGCCGGGCGGGCGCAGCACCCGGTCACGGGCCTTGGTGTCGGCCGCCTTGAAGGTGTAGACGGAGCCGGTGGTGCGGTCGACGGCGTCGGAGGCGTCGATCTGGACCTCGTAGCCGTTGTTCACCGCGGACCAGGGGTCGTCGGACTCCGGGAAGCCGACGAAGACGCCGGAGTTGTCGTCGCCCGCCAGCTTCCAGTCGAGCTTCAGGGAGTACGACTTCAGCTCCTTGGCCTGGTAGGTCAGCAGGCCCATGCCGCCTTCGGAGCGCAGTTCGCCGTCGACCACGTTGAACTTCCCGGGGCCTGCCTGCTTCCAGCCTTCGAGCGTCTTGCCGTTGAAGATCGACCGGTAGCCGGTGCTGGGCTTGCAGTCGGCCTTCACCTGGCCGGCCGCGTAACGCAACCCGCCCGAGAGAACCTTGCGGAAGTCCGGATCCGCGTAGGACTCCCTGGTGTGGCCGAGGCCGGTGTAGAAGGAACGGCCGCCCTCGTAGGTCTGGCACCAGGTGATCGGGTGGTCGCCCTTCATGGTGCCGCCGGTGTAAGTGGTCTCGTCGAGGGTGGCGAGGACCTTGACCTTGTCGCGCGGGTTGGTGCGGTAGTTGTACAGCTCGTCGGTCCGCTGCCAGGTGTCGCCCAGGTGGGCGGTGGCCGGGTTGTTGTGGTCCTCGACGCGGACGGTGACGGGCTGGATGGCCGGGTGGCTGTCGAAGTACGCGCCGACGAGTCCGCCGTAGAAGGACCAGTCGTACTCGGTGTCGGCGGCGGCGTGGACGCCCATGTAGCCGCCACCGGTGGCGATGTAGTTCTCGAAGGCCTTCTGCTGGTCGGCGTTGAGGACGTCACCGGTCGTCGACATGAAGACGACGGCGTCGTAGCGGGCCAGGTTGGCGGTGGTGAACTGGCCCGCCTCCTCGGTGGCGTCGACCGTGATGTTGCTGTCCTTGCCGAGTTCCTTCAGCGCGGCGATTCCCTCGGGGATCGCGTCGTGGCGGAAGCCGGCGGTCTTGGAGAAGACCAGGACGCGCTTGGCGGTCTTGTCGGGCGGGGTGTTGGAGAGTTCGAAGTCGTCGATGTCGTAGAGCGCGCCCTCGCCGCCCTTGAACACCAGGAAGAGCTCGGTGGCCTTCTTGGGGACGCCGCGCAGCGGGACGTCGATGTCCTGGAACGTCTCCCAGCCACCGGTCACCGGCACCGGTGCGGAGCCGAGGATCTTGCCGGTCGGCGAACCGGTGCGCACTTCGAGGAAGCCGCCCGCGCCGCCGGAGGAGATCCGGGCGGTGAGCTTGGTGGAGTCGCCGAGGATGTACGGCTTGAAGGAGATCCAGTCGTCGTTGTCGATGTCGCCGACGGTCTTGCCGCCTTCGGCGTTCGCCTTGTCGTAGGTCTTGATGCCGGACGAGGCGGTGAAGTGCTCGGCCTGACGGTGGCGCGGCTGGAGCTGCGCCTGGTCGTGACCGGTCAGTGCGGCCTGGCCGCCGCCTCCGCCGTCGGTGTAGGAGGCGTCGATGACACCGAAGATGTTGGCGTTGGGGTCGTGCCCGCCGTCCATCTCGGTCTTGATGGTTCCGGTGCAGCCGTGGGCCGAGGTGATCGGGTGGCCGTGGCTGTCGTGACCGAGCACGAAGCTGACCTGGACCTTGGAACAGTCGATCGTGCCGTCCTCGGGATCGGTGACGGTGACCTTGAACGGGATCTCGTCGCCGAAGGTGAACAGCTGCCCGTCACCCGGGAGTTCCAGCTTCACGGTGGGTGCGGTGTTGCCGACGGTCACGTGCACGCTGGCCGAACCGGTGCGTCCGGAGGGGTCCTCGGCGGTGACGGTCGCGGTGTAGGTGCCGTTCTTCTTGTACGTGTACGTGGGGTTCGCGGCCGTGGACGTTCCTCCGTCGCCGAAGTCCCACTCGTAGGTGAGTGCGTCGCCGTCGCCGTCGGTGGTACCGGCGGAGGAGAACTGCACCTTCAGGGGCGCGGTGCCCGAGGTCTTGTTGGATGAGGCCTCGGCGATCGGGGAGCGTCCGCCGGTGGCGTTCTCGATGCGGTAGAGGGCGGAGTTCTCGTCGCCGCCGAACCAGGAGAGGCCGTAGTCCAGGACGTACAGGGCCCCGTCGGGCCCGAAGGCCATGTCCATGATCTGGGTACCGGACCACGGAATGTCGTTGATGGACTGCACGGCGCCGTCGGCGTCCTGCTCGATCCGCTTGATCCACTGCCGGCCGAACTCACCGGCGAAGAAGTCCCCGTCGTACGCCTCGGGGAACTTCACGGGTGAGTCGAGATCGGCGTCGTAGTGGTAGACCGGTCCGCCCATCGGCGACTCAGAGCCGGTTCCGAACTCCGGTACGGAACCGCCGTCGTACGGGATCCAGGCGGGCTGGGCCGGGGGCAGGTCCACGATGCCGGTGTTGTGCGGCGAGGTGTTCTTCGGGGCCGCGCAGTCGAAGGCGGCGCCGGAGGTCTTGGTGGCGAAGTCGTAGTCGATGAACGGGTCGTTGTCGCCCGTGCAGAACGGCCAGCCGAAGTTCCCGGCCTTCGTCACCCGGGCGAACTCGACCTGTCCGGCCGGTCCCCGCTTGGGGTCGGCCGCACCGGCGTCGGGCCCGTAGTCGCCCACGTAGACGATGCCGGTGGCCTTGTCGACGGAGAAGCGGAACGGGTTGCGGAAGCCCATCGCGTAGATCTCGGGACGTGTCTTGTCCGTGCCCGGGGCGAAGAGGTTGCCGTCCGGAATGGTGTACGAGCCGTCGTCGGCGACCTTGATGCGGAGGATCTTGCCGCGCAGGTCGTTGCTGTTGCCGGCGGAGCGGCGGGCGTCGAACGCCGGGTTGCGGTCCGGGCGCTCGTCGATGGGGCTGTAGCCGTCGGAGGCGAAGGGGTTGGAGTCGTCGCCGGTCGACAGGTACAGGTTGCCGTCCGCGTCGAAGTCGATGTCCCCGCCGACGTGGCAGCACATGCCGCGGGACGTCTGGACGTCGAGAACCTTCTTCTCGCTGCCGAGGTCCAGCGTGCCGTCCTCGTTGAGGACGAAGCGGGAGAGCCGGTTGACTCCGTCGAAGGGGGCGAAGTCGGCGGCGGTGCCGGTCTCGGGGGCGTCGCCCGCCGGGGTGTCCAGTGGGGGCGCGTAGTAGAGGTAGATCGCCCGGTTCTCGCTGAACTTCGGGTCGACGCCTATCCCCTGGAGGCCCTCCTCGTCGTGCGAGTAGACCGGGATGACGCCCGAGATCCTGGTGTTGCCGGCGCTGTCGGTGATGCGCAGCTCGCCGCTGCGCGCGGTGTGCAGCACGCTGCGGTCGGGAAGCACGGCCAGCGACATGGGCTCGCCGGTCTCGGCGGCCCCCTTGGCGAGGGTGACCTGCTGGAAGTCTTCGGCGGCGGGCGCCGGAGCGGGCTCCTCGTGGGCGACCGCCGTGCCCGAGGCGGTGCTCAGGCTGAGGGTGGCGGCGGCCAGGAGGCCGCCGGCGAACAGG
The DNA here is from genome assembly GCF_001905735.1 of Streptomyces sp. CB01249. Lineage (GTDB taxonomy): Bacteria > Actinomycetota > Actinomycetes > Streptomycetales > Streptomycetaceae > Streptomyces. Next base: position 928,417 of record NZ_LISW01000001.1, on the reverse strand, counting down.
GCGAGGGATTTACGGACGCGGCGCCTGGTGCGACTGCCGCTGCGGGTTGTGTGCACGTGTCCTCCGGTTGAGTGCCGGTTGTGCGGGCTGTGCTGCCGTGCCATTCGCGCGGGGACTGCCGCGCAGGTCAACCGGGTCCGTGCGACGCCGGTGACAGGGAGATGACAGTGGCCTATGTCAGGGGCATGTCAGAGCCACGTCAGAGACGGTAGGCCTGTTCGTCCGGAACGGAAAGCCCTTGTGCGCAGAGTTGTCGGACTTTTTCCTGCGTCAGGACAAAGCGGGACGAGGGCAGGACGGAGCGGCCCGGCGGCGCGTGTGGTGCCGCCGGGCGCCGTCGCGAGGGAGATCAGTCACCGCCCCCGAACGCCGCGTCGAAGGACGCGCTCGGCGGGTCGAAGTCGTAGCGCTTGAGGGAGGCCAGCGCCTCCGGTGCGCCCGCCAGCCGGTCCATGCCCGCGTCCTCCCACTCCACCGAGACCGGGCCCTCGTAGCCGATGGACCGCAGCATGCGGAACACGTCCTCCCAGGGCACGTCCCCGTGGCCGGCGGAGACGAAGTCCCAGCCCCGGCGTGGGTCGCCCCAGGGCAGATGGGAGCCGAGGCGGCCGTTGCGGCCGTCCAGGCGCTTGCGGGCCTCCTTGCAGTCCACGTGGTAGATCCGGTCCCGGAAGTCGTACAGGAAGCCGACCGGGTCCAGGTCCTGCCAGACGAAGTGGCTCGGGTCGAAGTTCAGTCCGAAGGCCGGGCGGTGGTCCACCGCTTCGAGCGCGCGGTGCGTGGTCCAGTAGTCGTACGCGATCTCGCTGGGGTGCACCTCGTGGGCGAAGCGGACGCCCTCCGCGTCGAAGACGTCCAGGACCGGGTTCCAGCGCTCCGCGAAGTCCTCGTAGCCGCGCTCGATCATGTGCGGCGGGACCGGCGGGAACATCGCGACCAGGTGCCAGATGGACGAGCCGGTGAAGCCGATGACGGTGTCCACGCCGAAGGCGGCGGCCGCCCGTGCGGTGTCCGCCATCTCGGCGGCGGCCCGGCGGCGCACGCCCTCGGGCTCGCCGTCGCCCCAGATGCGGGCGGGCAGGATGCCCTGGTGGCGTTCGTCGATGGGGTGGTCGCAGACGGCCTGGCCCACCAGGTGGTTGGAGACCGCCCAGCACTTCAGGCCGTACTTGTCGAGCAGCGCTCGGCGGCCGTCCAGATACGCGGGGTCGGCGAGGGCCTTGTCCACCTCGAAGTGGTCACCCCAGCAGGCGAGTTCGAGGCCGTCGTACCCGAAGTCGCGGGCGTACCGGCAGACCTCCTCCAAGGGGAGGTCGGCCCACTGGCCGGTGAAGAGGGTGAAGGGACGGGGCATGGCGGCGGGACCTCCTAGAGGGTTACGGGGGTGAGGACGGAGTTCTTCGCGGCGCTCTCCTCCACCGCGGCCAGCACGCGCTGCACCTGGAGGCCGTCCGCGAACGACGGGACGGGCGGGGCGTCCGCGCCCGCGAGGGCGCACACCACGTCCCGGGCCTGGTGGACGAAGGTGTGCTCGTAGCCGAGGGAGTGGCCCGGCGGCCACCACGCCTCCAGGTAGGGGTGCTGGGGCTCGGTGACGAGGACGCGCCGGAATCCGGCCGTGACGGCGGGTTCGGTGTGGTCGTGGAAGGACAGTTCGTTCAGGCGCTCCAGGTCGAAGGCGAGCGAGCCGCGCTCCCCGTTGATCTCCAGGCGCAGGGCGTTCTTGCGGCCGGCCGCCATCCGGGTCACCTCGACGGACGCCAGGGCGCCGGAGGCGAGCCGCCCGGTGAAGGCGGCGGCGTCGTCCACGGTGACCGGGCCGGTGCCCCCGGCCGCCGCCCCGCCGCCGATCCCTGCGGACGGTCCGGCGGACCGGGGGCGTTCGCGTACGAAGGTCTCGGTCAGCGCCGACACCGCGACCAGCGGCTCCCCCGCGAGGTACTGCGTCAGGTCCACCACATGGGCCCCGAGGTCGCCGAGCGCGCCGGAGCCCGCGCGGTCCTTGTCGAGGCGCCAGGTGAGCGGGGACGCGGGGTCGGTCAGCCAGTCCTGGAGGTAGACGGCGCGGACATGGCGCAGGGTGCCGAGGCGGCCCTCCGCGATGAGCCGGCGGGCGTGGGTGAGGGCGGGCACCCGGCGGTAGTTGAAGCCGACGAAGGCCGACTGGCCCCGGGCGGCGGCGCGCCCGGCCGCCGCCGTCATGGCCTCCGCCTCGGCCACGGTGTTGGCGAGCGGCTTCTCGCAGAGGACGTGCTTGCCGGCTTCCAGGGCGGCGACGGCGATCTCCGCGTGGCTGTCGCCGGGGGTGCAGATGTCGACCAGCTGCACGTCGTCGCGGGCGATCAGGGCGCGCCAGTCGGTCTCGGCGGCGGCCCAGCCGTGCCGGCCGGCGGCCGCCTCGACCGCGGTGCGGTCGCGTCCGCAGACCGCGGCGAGGACGGGCCGCATCGGCAGGTCGAAGACGTGTCCGGCGGTGCGCCACCCCTGGGAGTGGGCGGCGCCCATGAACGCGTATCCGACCATGCCGATGCCGAGCGTCGGCGGCGCTGCGGTCTCCTGCGTCTGTTCCCTCTGGGCCATCCGGGGCTTCCTCCTCGTCGGTGGTTCGGCACGTACGTCGGCGGTACGGGTCAGTTGAAGCCCGTCGGCAGGTACTGGTCGACGTTGTCCTTCGTGACGACGGCGGAGTAGAGGGTGAGGTTGGTGGGGATCTCCAGCTCGGCGAGGCCGGACACGCCCTTGGACTGGCCGAGGGCGCGGGCCAGGTCGATGGCGGACGCGGCCATGGTCGGCGGGTAGAGGACGGTGGCCTTCAGGACGCTGTTGTCGGCCTTGATGGCGTCCATGGCGGACTTGGCCCCGGCGCCGCCGACCATCAGGAACTCGTCGCGCCCGGCCTGCTGGATCGCGCGCAGGGCGCCCACGCCCTGGTCGTCGTCGTGGTTCCACAGGGCGTCGAACTTCTTCTGCGCCTGGAGGAGCTGCGCCATCTTCGCCTGGCCCGACTCCACGGTGAAGTCGGCCGCCTGACGGGCCACCAGCTCGATGTTGGGGTAGTTCTTCAGCGCGTCGGCGAAGCCCTTGCTGCGCTGCTTGGTGAGTTCCAGGTTGTCGATCCCCGCGAGCTCGACCACCTTGGCGTTCTTCTTGTCCTTGAGCTGTTCGCCGATGTAGGTGCCGGCGTTGAGGCCCATGCCGTAGTTGTCGCCGCCGACCCAGCAGCGGTACGCCTGCGGCGAGGCGAAGATGCGGTCCAGGTTGATGACGGGGATGCCCGCGCGCATGGCCTCCAGGCCGACCTGGGTGAGGGCCTTGCCGTCGGCGGGCAGGACGACCAGGACGTCGACCTTCTTGTTGATGAGGGTCTTGACCTGGCCGATCTGGGCGGCGGTGTCGTTGGAGCCCTCGGTGGTCTCCAGGGTGACTTCGGAGTACTTCTTCGCCCGGGACCTGGCCTGCTCGTTGATGGCGTTGAGCCAGCCGTGGTCGGCCTGGGGTCCGGCGAAGCCGATGGTGACGGGCTTGCCCGGCTTGTCGTCGGCGGCGGGCGCCCCGCTCTGCGCGGGGGCGTCCTTCTCCTTGGGGTCGTTGCTGGTGCAGGCGGTGAGGAGGGCACCGGCGGAGACGGCCGCGGTGCCGAACAGGAGCCCTCTGCGACTGGTTTGCTGCATGGCTGTGGAACCCTTCATCCGGTGGGTGGGTGCGGGGGGGTGAACGGGCCGGGGTGGTTCAGGTCTCGGTGCGGGCGGTGCGGCTCTGAACGAGGACGGCGGCGACGATGATCGCGCCCTTGGCGATCTGCTGGACGTCGCTCTGCAGGTTGTTGAGCGCGAAGATGTTGGTGATCGTGGTGAAGATCAGGACGCCGAGAACGGAGCCGGTGATGGTACCGCGTCCGCCGCTGAGGAGGGTGCCGCCGATGATCGCGGCGGCGATGGCGTCGAGTTCGTAGAGGTTGCCGGCGGTGTTCTGTCCGGAGCCCGACAGGATGATCAGCATGAAGGCCGCGATGCCGCAGCACAGCCCGGACAGCAGATAGAGGTAGAGCCGCTGCCTGCGGACGTCGATGCCGGCGAGCCGGGCCGCTTCCGCGTTGCCGCCGATGGCGACGGTGCGGCGGCCGAAGGTCGTACGGTTCAGCAGCAGCCAGCCGGCGACGGTGACCGCGGCGAAGATCAGGACGAGCGGCGGGATGCCGAGGACGTAGGAGTCCGGGAGCCCCAGGTCGAGGACCGCGTCGACGGTGACGATCTGGGTCTTGCCGTCGGTGATCATGAGGGCGACTCCGCGCGCCGAGGCGAGCATCGCCAGCGTCGCGATGAACGGCACCACCCTCCCGTACGCGATGAGCACCCCGTTGACCAGACCGGCGCCGACGCCGACGAGCACGGCGGTGAACAGGATGCCCGCGAGCCCGTACTCCTGGGTGGCGACGGTGCTCGCCCAGACGGAGGCCAGGGCGACCATCGCGCCGACCGAGAGGTCGATACCGCCCGAGGTGATGACGAAGGTGACTCCGACGGTGACGACACCGATCACCGACGCCTGGGTCAGGACGAGTTGGAGGTTTCCGGTGTCCAGGAAGGCGTCCGGCTCGGTGAATCCGCCGACGGCCACCAGCACGGCGAGGATGCCGAGCAGGGACAGGGTGTGCAGGTCCAGGCGCAGCCCGGGGGCGCGCCGGGGTCCGGGCTTCTTCAGGGCCACGGGGGCGGGGCCCTGGTCCGGCCCGCTCTGCCGCGCCGTGGGAACGGGGTGGGTCATGACGTCGGGCTCCCTTCCATCACGAGGTCGAGTACGCGGTGCTCGTCCAGGTCCGTGGCGTCGGCGGTGTGCACCACACGCCCCTCGCGCAGGACGAGCACCCGGTCGGCGAGGCCCAGCACTTCGGGCACTTCGCTGGAGACGAGCAGGACGGCCAGCCCTTCGTCGGCCAGTCCGCGGATCACGGCGTAGAGCTCGGCGCGGGCGCCGACGTCGACGCCGCGGGTCGGTTCGTCCAGCAGCAGCACCCGGCAGCCGCGCAGCAGCCAGCGGGCCAGGACCGCCTTCTGCTGGTTGCCGCCGGAGAGGTTGCGGACGGGCGTGTCCGGGTTGTCGGGGTGCAGCGACAGGGTGCGGGTGGCCTCGCCCGCCGCCCTGCGCTCCGCGCCCCGGTCCAGCCAACCCGCCTTGGAGTAGCGGGACATGGTGGACACCGAGACGTTGCGGGTGACGGATTCGAGCATCAGCAGGGCCTGGGCCTTGCGTTCCTCGGGGGCGAGCCCGATTCCGGCGGCGACGGCCGAGCGCACGCTCCCGGGCCGCAGCGCCTTCCCGTCGACGGTGACCCGGCCCGCGGTGGCCCGGCGCGCTCCGTAGACCGTCTCCAGGATCTCGGAGCGCCCGGACCCGACGAGCCCGGCGAGGCCGACGATCTCGCCGGGCCGCACCTCCAGGTCGACCGGGGCGAACTCCCCGTCCCTGGCCAGCCCTTCGACGGTGAGTACGGGGGCGGACTCGGCGCGTCCGGGGGGCGGCGGGGTGCGGGGCGGGAAGACGTACTCCACCTTGCGGCCCGTCATCAGCGCCACGATGTCGTGCGTCGGGGTGGTGTCGGCGGGCAGCCCGGCGGCGACGGCCCGGCCGTCCTTGAGCACCGTCACCCGGTCGCCGATGCGGCGGATCTCCTCCAGGCGGTGCGAGATGTACACGACGGCGACGCCCTCGGCGGTGAGCGAGGCGATGATCCGGAAGAGGTTGCCGACCTCGTCGGGGTCGAGTGCGGCGGACGGTTCGTCCATCACGATGAGGCGGACGTCGTGCGAGAGGGCCCGGGCCATGGACACGATCTGCTGCTGGGCGGCGGAGAGTTCACCGACCGGGCGGGCCGGGTCGATCTCCGGGTGTCCGAGCCGGGCCAGCAGGACGGCGGCCTCGGCGCGGGCGCGGCGGGAGCGGACGACGAAACCGGCGCTGGTGAACTCGTGGCCCAGGAAGACGTTCTCGGCGACCGACAGGCCCCGGACCAGGTCGAGTTCCTGGTAGATCGTGGCGATGCCGAGGCGCATCGCGGCCATGGGCGTCTTGAGTTCGGCGGGCGCGCCGCGCCAGGTGATCTCGCCGTCGTCGGGCTGGTGGGCCCCGGCGAGGACCTTGATGAGGGTGGACTTGCCGGCCCCGTTCTGGCCGAGGAGGCAGTGGACTTCGCCTGCCTCGACCTCCAGGTCGACGCCGTCGAGGGCGCGGACACCGGGGAAGGACTTGGTGATGCCGGACATGGTGAGCAGCGGTGGTTGCGGAGCCATGACGAATCCCCTCGGCGGACGAGGTGTGGGTATGGGGGGCCGTGTGGGCGGCCGGGCGGGTCAGACGGGTGAGAACAGGTGGTCGCTGATGAGCCTGGCCGCACCGGTGACTCCGGCGGCGGGTCCCAGCTCGCCCAGGACGATCGGAAGGTTGCCGGTGGCCAGCGGCAGGGAGCGCCGGTAGACCTGGGCCCGGACGGCGGCCAGCAGGGTGTGGCCGAGTCCGGTCACCCCGCCGCCGATCACCACCAGGGCGGGGTTGAAGAAGCTGACGAGGCCCGCGATGACCTGGCCGACGTGGTTGCCGCCCTCGCGGATCAGGAGGAGTGAGGTGGCGTCCCCGGCGGCCGCGGCGGCGGCCACGTCCGCGGCGGTGAGCCGGCCGGACGCCTCCAGGCGGGCCGCGAGCTCCTCGGACCGTCCGGCGCGGGCCGCGTCCTCGGCGTCGCGGGCCAGGGCGGCGCCGCTGAAGTGGGCTTCCAGGCAGCCCTTGTTGCCGCAGGCGCAGAGCCGGCCCCCGGGTTCGACCTGGATGTGGCCGATGTCGCCGGCGCTGCCCGTCGCGCCCCGGTGGACGGTGCCACCGACGACGATGCCGCAGCCGATGCCCGTACCGATCTTGACGCAGAGGAAGTCGCCGACGGAACGGGCGACGCCCGCCTGCTGCTCCCCCAGGGCCATCAGGTTCACGTCGTTGTCGACCATGACCGGGCAGCCCAGCTCCTGGCTGAGTGCCTCGCGGACCGGGAAGCCGTCCCAGCCGGGCATGATCGGGGGTGCGACGGGGACGCCCTCGGGGAAGCGGACCGGTCCGGGAACGCCGATCCCGGCGCCGTCGAAGCTGTCGGCGAGCCCGGAGTCCCGGAGCTTCGCCGCCATGGACAGCACCTGCTCGAAGACCGCGACGGGCCCTTCGCGTACGTCCATGGGGTGGTTGAGGTGGCCCAGGACCTCCAGCTCCGCGTTGGTGACCGCCACGTCGACGGAGGTGGCGCCGATGTCGACGCCGAGGAAGCGCAGGTGCGGGGCGAGCCGGATGTTGTGCGAGCGGCGTCCGCCCCGGGACGCGGCGAGCCCGTCGGCGACGACGAGTCCGGTCTCCAGCAGCCGGTCCACCTCGACGGCCAGCTTGGACCGGGAGAGGTCGACCTGATCACCCAGCTTCGCCCGGGAGTTGGGCCCACCGTCGCGCAACAGCTTGAGCAGTTGCGCCTGGTGGGCGTTCGCGGGTCGTGCCGTCATACGTCTCACGCGCCCCTCCCGCCTCGTCGGCCTGTCCGTCGGGCTTGGGAGGGGAACGTAGCAGCGGTTGCCGGGACTGGGAAGAAGTCGCGCAGGAATCCGGCGAACTTTCTCCACTCCGAGGACAAAGGGCCGGATCACGCACGGCTCAGGGGCAGCTGATCACCTGTCCCGCGTAGCTGAGGTTGCCGCCGAAGCCGAAGAGGAGGACCGGCGCCCCGCTGGGGATCTCGCCCCGTTCGACCAGCTTGGACAGCGCCATGGGGATGGAGGCGGCGGAGGTGTTGCCGGAGTCGACCACGTCGCGCGCGACGACGGCGTTGACCGCGCCGATCTTCCGGGCGACCGGCTCGATGATCCGGAGGTTGGCCTGGTGGAGGACGACGGCGGCCAGGTCCTCCGGGGTGAGGCCCGCCTTCTCGCACACCTTGCGGGCGATGGGCGGCAGCTGGGTGGTGGCCCAGCGGTAGACGGACTGGCCCTCCTGCGCGAAGCGCGGCGGCGTGCCCTCGATGCGGACCGCGTCCCCCATGGCGGGGACCGACCCCCAGAGCACCGGTCCGACGCCAGGGCGCTCCGGGTCAGGCGTTTCGTCGGCGACGACGACGGCCGCTCCGGCGCCGTCCCCCATCAGCACGCAGCTGGAACGATCCGTCCAGTCGACGATGTCGCCCATCTTGTCGGCGCCGATGACCAGGGCGCGGGTGGCGGCACCGGCCCGCAGCGCGTGGTCGGCGGTGGCGAGGGCGTGGGTGAAGCCGGAGCAGACCACGTTGATGTCCATGACCGCAGGCGCCTCCATGCCGAGGCGGGCGGCGACCCGGGCCGACATGCTCGGGGAGCGGTCGATGGCGGTGGAGGTGGCGACGAGCACCAGGTCGATGTCCCCCGGCTGGAGACCCGCCGCGGCGAGTGCCTTGGCGGCCGCGTGCGCGGCCAGCTCGTCCACCGGCTCGTCGGGGCCGCCGATGTGGCGGGTCCTGATGCCGACGCGGCTGGTAATCCACTCGTCACTGGTGTCGACCATGGCCGCGAGGTCATGGTTGGTGAGCACCTTGGCGGGCTGGTAGTGGCCGAGCGCCACGACACGTGAGCCGGTCATAAAACGGGGTCCCCTCGCTCCAACTGTCAGGAACCAACCAGTCTTGGTCGCTACCGCCCGGTACGGGGGCAGGTGATCCCACAGGAATCCCGGCTCCGGCTTGGAGGGCTCGGCAGCAGCCCAGGTGATCCGCGGCCCGGCCATCCGGTGGCGACGCCCTGTCGCCGGTGCAGGACAATGGCAGCGTCGGGGCGCTCCGAGGCCCCCTCGCCTACAGAAATCGGGTTCAACGGTCATGGGACGGGTCACCGAGCGCCGCCGCACCATCCGCATCCGGGACGGGGCCGTCTCCGCGCGTCCCGACACCCTCGTCGCCGAGGAGCCGCTGGAGATCCGGCTGAACGGGAAACCGCTCGCCATCACCATGCGCACCCCGGGCGACGATTTCGCGCTGGCGGCGGGTTTCCTGGTGAGCGAGGGCGTGATCGGCGACCAGGGCGATGTGCGGTCGATCGTGTACTGCGCGGGTGCGACCGCCGACGGAGTCAACACGTACAACGTGGTGGACGTGCAACTCGCGCCGGGTGTCGAGGTCCCCGACATCACGCTGGAGCGCAACGTCTACACCACGTCGTCCTGCGGGCTGTGCGGCAAGGCGAGCCTGGACGCCGTCCGCACCACGACCCGGCACCCCGTCGCCGACACTCCCCCGCTGCTGCTGACCCCCGCGCTGCTGTCCGGGCTGCCGGACCGGCTGCGGGCCGCCCAGCGGGTCTTCGACCGGACCGGGGGCCTGCACGCGGCGGCGCTCTTCTCGGAGACCGGCGAGCTGATGGACGTACGGGAGGACGTCGGGCGGCACAACGCGGTCGACAAGCTGGTGGGCCGGGCGCTGACGGACGGGCGGCTGCCGCTGTCCCGGTCCGTCCTGCTGGTGTCGGGGCGGGCCTCGTTCGAGCTGGCGCAGAAGGCGGTGATGGCCGGGATACCCGTGCTGGCGGCCGTCTCGGCGCCCTCGTCCCTCGCCGTCGACCTGGCCGCCGAGACGGGCCTGACCCTGGTCGGCTTCCTGCGGGGGCCCTCGATGAACGTGTACGCGGGAGAGCACCGCATCGCGCTGGACGCGGGCTGAGCCACCGGCACGGCTGCGCGCCGGTCGCGGGCTAGGCCACCGGCACGGCTTCGGGCGACACGGCGTCCTGCCCCTCTCGGGCCCGCCGCTTGGCGATGACCGCGCAGACCATCAGCTGCATCTGGTGGAAGAGCATCAGCGGCAGCACCGCCAGGCTCGCCTGGGCCCCGAAGAGGACGCTGGCCATGGGCAGCCCGGAGGCCAGGCTCTTCTTGGACCCGGCGAACTGGATCGCGATGCGGTCCGCCCGGCCGAAGCCGAGGCGCTTCGCGCCGTACCAGGTCACCGCGAGCATCAGCGCGAGCAGGACCGCCTCGGCGGCGAGGAGCGCGCCGAGCCGGGCCGGGGTCACCTGGTGCCAGATGCCGGCGACCATGCCCTCGCTGAACGCGGTGTAGACGACGAGCAGGATCGAGCCCCGGTCGACCAGGCCGAGGACCTTGCGGTGGCGGGCGAGGAAGCCCCCGATGCGGCGGCGCAGCAGCTGGCCCAGGGCGAACGGCAGCAGCAGCTGGACGCCGATCTTCAGCAGGGCGTCGCCGGAGAACCCGCCTCCGCTGCCGCCGAGCAGCGCGGCGGCGAGGAGCGGGGTGAGGAAGATCCCGGCGATCGAGGAGAAGGACCCGGCGCAGATCGCGGCGGGGACGTTGCCCCGGGCGATCGAGGTGAAGGCGATCGAGGACTGGATGGTCGAGGGGACGAGGCACAGGAAGAGGAAGCCGCTCTGCAGCTGCGGCGACAGGACGTACGGCACGAGGCCCGCGCTCGCCAGCCCCAGCAGCGGGAAGACGACGAAGGTGCAGGCCAGGACCGTGAGGTGGAGCCGCCAGTGGCGGAGCCCGTCCAGCGCCTCGGCCGTGGACAGGCGCGCCCCGTACAGGAAGAAGAGGAACGCGACCGCGCCCGTGGAGGCCCCGCCGGCCACCTCGGCGGCCGGGCCCGAGGCGGGCAGCAGCGCCGCGAGGACGACGGTGCCGATCAGCGCCGCTATGTACGGGTCGACCGGCAGCCAGGACGGCGGCTGCGGGATGCGGCGGCGGCTCATTTGCTCCACGTTTCTCTCGGTGAGGGTCGGGCGTGCCCGGGAACCATCCTGCTCGGACGCCCTCCGATCGGGAAACACGTACACCGCTCTGACTGTCATCACGTTCCGCGATAGCCTGCCCGGCATGTACGACCCCGCGCAGCTGCGCACCTTTCTGGCCGTCGCCCAGACGCTGTCCTTCACCGCCGCCGCCCGCCGGCTCGGGGTGCGGCAGTCCACGGTGAGCCAGCATGTGCGGCGGCTGGAGGACGCGGCCGGGCGGCAGCTGTTCGCCCGGGACACCCACCGCGTCGATCTCACGGCGGACGGCGAGGCCATGCTCGGCTTCGCCCGGTCGATCCTGGAGGCGCACGAGCGGGCGTCGGCCTACTTCACCGGGACGCGGCTGCGCGGGCGGCTGCGGTTCGGCGCCTCGGAGGACTTCGTGCAGACCCGGCTCCCCGAGATCCTGCAGACGTTCCGGCGCGACCATCCGGAGGTCGAGCTGGAGCTCACCGTGGAGCTGTCCGGGACCCTGCACCGGCAGCTGGAGGCGGGCCGTCTGGATCTGGTGCTGGCCAAGCGGCGGGCCGGGGACACCCACGGGCAGCTGGTCTGGCAGGACGCCCTGGTCTGGATCGGCGCGCCGGGGCTGCGGCTCGACCCGGACCGTCCGGTGCCGCTGGTCGTCTTCCCGCCGCCGGGCATCACGCGGGCGCGGGCCCTGGAGGTGCTGGAGGAGCAGGGCCGCTCCTGGCGGATCGCGTGCACGAGCGGCAGCCTCAGCGGGCTGGTGGCGGCGGCCCACGCGGGGCTCGGCGTGATGGCGCACACCCGGGGCCTGGTGCCGCCCGGCCTGGAACCGGTGCCGGTCCGGGCGGGGCTGCCGGAGCTGGGCGCGGTGGACTTCGTCCTGCTGCACGGCAGGCGCCGGGGCGGCGCGCAGCAGGCGGCGGACGCGCTGGCGGCGGCGATCCTGGCGGGCGGGGACCGGCTGATCCGCGGGGTTCGTGGGCGTGAACCGGCATGACCCGGCCCCGCGAGGGGGAGAATGCCGGGGACGCGGCAGCCGGGGATCCGCCAAACCGGGACACAGCAGCCCACACCGGCAGTGATCGCGGCGTACAGATTCGGTGGAGATTCCCGCGCGAGCCGCTTACCCCGCGGTCCCAAGCGCGCCCGAGCCTTGCCCATCTGGCCGGATTTCGGCCCCTGACCTGTGCATATACCAAGTGGTACGGGCCGTTCCGGACCCTCCCGCGCCGCCGCCCGGTGGGGTAGCGTCGCGGCGCTGTGCGGAGCACCCCAAGGAGCAGGTCATTGCGCGAATTCACTGTCCCACCCATGGCGGCCGCGCCCCTCGTGGGCGGCCTCGCCGACGTCGTGTTCGACCATGCCGACGAGGACCCGCACCGGATCGCGCTCGGCCGAAAAGACGCGGACGGGAACTGGCAGGACGTGACGTCGGCCGCGTTCCGTGACGAGGTGCTGGCGCTGGCCAAGGGGCTGATCGCGCACGGGGTGCGGTTCGGCGACCGGGTCGCCCTGATGTCGCGTACGCGCTACGAGTGGACCCTGTTCGACTTCGCGCTGTGGGCGGTGGGCGCCCAGTCGGTGCCGGTCTACCCGACGTCGTCGGCCGAGCAGGTGCTGTGGATGCTGCACGACGCCGAGGTGTCGGCGGTGATGGTGGAGCACGAGGACCACGCGATGACGGTGGCCTCGGTCATCGACCGGCTGCCGCAGCTGAAGCGGCTGTGGCAGCTGGACGCGGGAGCGGTCGCGGAGCTGGTCGAGGCGGGTGCGCACGTCGAGGACGAGGTGGTGCACCGGCACCGGCGGGCGGTGACCCCGGAGTCCGTGGCGACCGTCATCTACACCTCGGGCACCACGGGCCGCCCCAAGGGCTGCGTCCTCACGCACGCCAACTTCATGTTCGAGGCGGACACGATGGCCGCGCGCTGGGAGTCGGTGTTCCACTCCAGACCGGGCGACGAGGCGGTGACGCTGCTCTTCCTGCCGCTGGCGCACGTCTTCGGGCGGATGGTGGAGATCACCGCGATCCGGGGCCGGGTCAAGCTGGGCCACCAGCCGGAACTGTCGGCGAAGGCCCTGATGCCGGACCTGGTCTCGTTCCGGCCGACGTTCATCCTGGCGGTGCCCTACATCTTCGAGAAGGTCTTCAACGCGGCCCGGCGCAGGGCGGAGGCGGAGGGCAGGGCGGGGCCGTTCGACAAGGCCGTCGACATCGCGGTGAAGTACGCGGAGGCGATGGAGGCCCGGGCCTTCGGCACCGGCCCGGGGCCTTCGGCCGGGCTGCGGATGCAGCACCAGTTCTTCGACAAGGTCGTGTACAAGAAGGTCCGCGAGGCGATGGGCGGCCGCATCCGGCACGCCATGTCGGGCGGCTCGGGCATGGAACGCAGCCTCGGCCTGTTCTTCGCGGGCGCCGGGGTGACGGTGTACGAGGGGTACGGGCTGACCGAGACGACGGCGGCGGCCACCGCCAATCCGCCGGAGCGCACCCGGTACGGCACGGTCGGGCAGCCGATCCCCGGCAGCACGGTGCACATCGCGGAGGACGGGGAGGTGTGGGTGCACGGGAGCCATGTGTTCGGCGGGTATCTCGGCGACCCGAAGGCGACCGACGCGGTGCTCAACGACGGCTGGCTGGCCACCGGGGACCTGGGGTCGCTGGACGAGGACGGCTATCTGACGATCACCGGGCGGAAGAAGGAGATCCTGGTGACGTCCGGCGGGAAGAGCGTGTCGCCGGCCGCCCTGGAGGAGCGGGTGCGGGCGCATCCGCTGGTGGCGCAGTGCATCGTCGTCGGCAACGACCGGCCCTATGTGGCGGCGCTGGTCACCGTCGACCAGGAGGCGGTGGAGCACTGGCTGACGATGCAGGGGCGGCAGCAGCTGTCCCCGGGCGAGCTGGTGCGCGACCCGGATCTGGAGATGGAGGTGCGCCGGGCGGTGGTGGCGGCGAACACCGCGGTCTCGCAGGCCGAGTCCATCCGTACGTTCCGCATCCTGGCGCACCAGTTCAGCGAGCAGCACGGGCTGCTCACCCCGTCGCTGAAGCTGAAGCGCAAGGCGATCGAGGCGGCGTACGAGACCGAGGTGGACGCGCTGTACCGCTGAGCGGAGAACGGATCGCGGTGCCCGGGAATGCGTGGGCGTTCTTGATCGTTGACCCTGGGAGTCCCACCCCCTCAACGTAAGGATCCTCAGCTCGTGAGCCAGGTCCCCTCCCTCACCCTCAACAACGGCGTCGAGATGCCCCAGCTCGGGTTCGGAGTCTGGCAGGTGCCGGACGACGAGGCGACGAAGGCGGTCGCCACCGCCATCGAGTCCGGGTACCGCAGCATCGACACCGCCGCGATCTACCAGAACGAGGCGGGCACGGGCAAGGCCATCGCCGCCTCCGGCGTCGCCCGCGACGAGCTGTTCGTGACCACCAAGCTGTGGAACAGCGACCAAGGCTACGACTCGACGCTGCGCGCCTTCGACGCCTCGCTGGAGAAGCTGGGCCTCGACTACGTGGACCTGTATCTGATCCACTGGCCGGTCCCGGCCAAGGACGCGTACGTCGACACCTACCGGGCGTTCGAGAAGATCCACGCCGATGGCCGCGCGAAGGCCATCGGTGTGTCGAACTTCCTCCCGGAGCACCTGGAGCGGCTGCTCGGTGAAACCTCTGTGGTGCCGGTGCTCAACCAGATCGAGCTGCACCCGCAGCTCCAGCAGGCCGAGTCCCGCGCCCTGCACGCCCAGCACGGCATCCTCACCGAGGCGTGGTCGCCGCTCGGTTCCGGCAAGGGCCTGCTGGAGGTCCCGACGGTCCTCGCGGTCGCCCGCAAGCACAACCGCACGCCCGCCCAGGCGGTGCTGCGCTGGCACCTCCAGACGGGCAACGTGGTGATCCCGAAGTCCGTGACCCCGTCGCGGATCGCGGAGAACATCGACGTGTTCGACTTCGAGCTGGACGCCGACGACCTGGCCGCCTTCGCGGCGCTGGACGAGGGCAAGCGGCTCGGCCCGAACCCGGGCGAGTTCAACGCCGGCGCCTGACCGCCACGGCTTCGCGAAGCCGCCGCCCCCGCTCGTACGCGAGCCGGGGGCGGCGGTTTCGTCGTTACGTCCTTACGGGCACGGCTCAGGCGTCGCGACGGCCCAGGTGCAGGGTGCGGGCCAGGAGCAGGAAGACGTCCGGGCGGCGGTGCAGGGATGCCGGGTCCTCCGGGTCCAGGAGCCGGTCGAGCACGTCCAGGTCATCGGTGTCCAGGTGGTCGCGCAGCCCGCCGCTGCGGCGGGTGAAGTCCGCGACGACCTGTTCGCGGGCCGCGTCGTCGAGGGGCGCGGGCAGGTCGAGCAGGAAGCTGCGGGTGCCCTGCGGAGTGAGGCCGGCCGCGTCGAACAGGGCCGCCCAGTTCTCGACCTCGCGCCGGGCGTCGGGCAGTTCGGCGCGCATCTCCTGGAAGAGTTCCGCCTCGGCGGCCTCCATCCGGGCCTCGATCCCGGGCCTGCCGAAGCCCAGGTCGCGCGGGAGCTGCCGGGCCTGGAGTCCGCCCTCGACCAGGGCGACGGTGCCGCCGGGGCGCAGCAGCCCGGCGAATCCGGCGAGCACGGCGCGCTGGTCGCCCATGTGGTGCAGGGTGTTCCCGGCCCAGATGAGGTCGGCCTCGCCCAGGGCGGACAGCTCTTCGGGGAGGGTGGCGTGCAGGGTGGTGACGCGGCCGTCGAGCCCGAGGCGGCGCGCCCGGTCCCGGGTGCGTTCGAGGAGGGCGGGGGTGCCGTCGACGGCGACGACCTCGGCGTCCGGGAAGACCTCGGCGAGCAGGCAGGCGACCACCCCGGGTCCGGCGCCGACGTCGAGGACCCGGCGGACCTTCGGGGCGGTGGGCAGGGCGGCGATCCAGCGGGCCGCCTCGGTGTACTGCGCGCTGCTGAGCTCGGCGTTGCGCTCCAGGAGCGGGGCCATGACGTCCCAGTCGGGCTCGGACCCGCCGTGGTGGTGCCCGTGCGCGGAGGGCTCGTGGTGCAGGCCCTGGTGGCCGTCGTGGTGGTGGCCGTGGCCGGAGTGGTTGCTCATGGCACCAGGGTCACCACGCGCGGCCGCTCCCGCAAACTTCCTTGCCGTTCCAGCAAGCCGTCGGGGTGCGCTACCCGCGCCGGAAGGCCAGCAGCCGGTACTCCGGGTCGGCCCGCCTGCGGTCCTGGTCCGGCAGGGCGGCCAGGCTCCGGACGAGCTCTTCGGCGGCGTCTCCCGGCAGGACCAGGCGGGAGGTGTAGTAGCCCCGCCGGACCCCGTGTGCCGCGCTCACCGGCGACCGGCCCTGCCCGTGTCCGGTGAAGAACGCGTCGCCCGCCACGTCGAGGCCGCCCTCCGCCGCGTGGGCGACGACCAGGTCCGTGCCGTCGGCCGGGGTCGGCGCCAGATAGGGGGCGAACGCGGCGTCGATGTCGCTGCCCACGTCGTGCGCGGCGTCCTTGTCGACGGTGGTGACGAACACCCCGCCGGGCCGCAGCACGCGCGCCGCCTCGGCCACCACCGCGCGGACCGCGCCCGGTTCGCGCAGCAGATGCAGCAGCCAGACGGCGGAGACCGCGTCCACCGCCGCGTCGGGCAGGGGCAGTCGGCGGGCGTCGGCGAGCACGACGGCGCCGACGCGCTGCCGGGCGACGACGGCCATGCCGTGCGCGGCGTCGGAGCCGGTCACCCGCAGCCCGGGCCGCCCGGCGGCGATGCGGCCGGTGACCAGGCCCGTACCGCAGCCGATGTCCAGCAGGGAGCGCGCGGTGTCCGGTACAAGGCCGAGCACGGCGGCGGCCGCCGCCTCGGCGCGGGGCAGCCCGCCGCGCGTGGCGTCGTAGACCGTGGCCTCTTCGTTGTAGTCGAGCATCGGGAGGCGACTCTAGGGCATCGCCGCAGCCCGTGGGAGCGAACCAGAGGTCTGTACCACCGACGTATTGCCGTGCGGCCACGGGGGCCATAACGTGCGGTGATGGAGCTGGAGTTGCGCCATCTGCGAACCGTCCGTGCCATCGCCGACACGGGCAGCCTGACCAAGGCCGCCACCGCGCTGGGCCTCGCTCAGCCCGCGCTCAGCGCCCAGCTGCGGCGGATCGAGAAGGCGCTCGGCGGGCCGCTCTTCGAGCGCGACCACACGGGCGCGCGGGCGACGCCGCTGGGCGAACTGGTCCTGGAACGGGCCCGGATCGTGCTGCCCGCCGTCAGCGAACTCCAGGAGGAGGCCGTCCGGTTCGCCAACGCGATGGGGACCATGGAGCGGTTCCGGCTGGGCGGCACGCACGGCCCGCTGCTCGGCGGCCTCGTGGACCGGCTGGCCGCCGCGCACCCGGCGGCGCCGGTGTCCACGTACACCTCCTGGTCGGTGGCCGAGGTCGCCTCGCAACTGGTGGACGGGCGGCTCGACTTCGCGCTCATCGGGACCTGTGGCGAGAGCGCCCCGCCGGACGCGGACCGGCTGGAGTGGCAGGTCGTCGGGGTCGATCCGGTCTTCGTGATGCTGCCGGAGACCCATCCCCTGGCCGACCGGGCCGAGTTGGAGCTGTCCGAGCTGGCGGAGGAGTGCTGGGCGGACGTGCCGGGCGACGGCTGCTTCGCGGACTGCTTCGTGGCGGCCTGCGCGCGGGCAGGCTTCCGCCCGGTGTCGGTGTACGAGACGGACACCTCGTCCGTCGTCCATCTCGTCCAGGTGGGGCGCGCGGTGGGGCTGTGCCGGGCGACGTTCCCGCCGACGCCGGGGGTGGTGACCCTGCCGGTCGCCGGGGCTCCGCTCAGCTGGCGCCATCTGCTGGGCTGGCATCCGCGCTCGGCCGCCGCGTCGGCGGCGGCCGGTGCGGTGAGCGAGCACACCCGGGCGGCGTATGCCCAGGCGGTGGAACGCAGCGAGAGCTACGCGCGCTGGCTCGCCACCCACCCCCGGTTCGGGGCCGCGGCGTGAGGGGCTACTCCGCCCCGTGGCCGGGGGCCACCGCCGCGACGCGGGCGGCGAGGCCGAGGTCCTTCTCGGTGACCTTGCCGCCCGCGTCGTGCGAGTTCACCGAGAGGGCGACGGTGTTGTAGCCGAGCGTCAGGTCGCTGTGGTGGTTCAGCTCGTCCTGGATCGCGGCGACGTGCATCGCGAGCGCGGCGGCGGCGAAGTGCGAGGGCAGCCGGTAGGTGCGGGCGATCCGGTCCCCCTCCAGCGACCAGCCGGGCAGCTCGCGCAGCCGGTCCTCGATCTCGTTCTGCGGCAGCGGTGCGGCGGGCATGGGGCGGCTCCCTCACTGGTGGTCGATGCCGGTCGGCGGTGCCGGTGACGTTACGGTCTCCGTATGACAACTGTCGCGCTCGACACGGGGGTAGGGCCGCTGCTGCGCAGCTGGCGGGAGCGGCGCCGGGTCAGTCAGCTGGAGCTCGCGCTGCGGGCCGGCTCCTCGGCCCGGCACATCTCGTTCATCGAGACGGGGCGCTCGCGCCCCAGCGAGGAGATGGTGCTGCGGCTCGCCGAGCACCTGGACGTGCCCGTACGGGAGCGCAACGCCCTGCTGGTGATGGCGGGTTACGCCCCGCACTACGCGGAGACCTCGCTCGACGACCCGGCGATGGGGGCGCTCCGGGACGGCCTCGACCGGCTGCTGCGGGGCTACGACCCGTATCCGGCGTTCGTCGTGGACGGGATGTACACGGTGGTGGCGGCCAATCAGGGGATGACCCGGCTGCTCGACGGCGTACCGGACCACCTCCTGGCCCCGCCGCTGAACGCGATGCGGCTCACCCTGCACCCGGAGGGCCTGGCCCCGCGCATCCGGAACCTCCGCGCGTGGCGGGCGGACCTTCTCGCGCAGATGGAGCGCCAGATCGCGCTGGTCCGTTCGCCGGAGCTGCGCGCGCTGTACGAGGAGGTGGCGGGCTATCCGCTGCCGGCCGGGCCGGACGGGGACGAGGACTGGCAGCCGCCCTCGTCCTCGGTGCCGTTCGCCCTGCCGCTGATCATCGAGCACGAGGGGCACGTGCTGTCGTTCGTCGCCTCGATCGCCACGTTCAACACGCCGATGGACGTGACGGTGGCCGAGCTGGCCATCGAGACGCTGCTGCCGGCCGACGCGGACACCGCCGCGTATCTGCGCTCTCTGGTGCCCTGAGGGCGGACCGGGCCCGTGCCCGCCGGATCGGCTGACACGGGCCCGTCGCGGCTACACCCGCGCCCCGTTGTCGTGCGGGTCGCGGCGTCCGGCGCGCTGCCGGGCGCGCGGGGCCCGGGTGCGGGCGGGCGGCGGGACCTTGCTGGTGCGTTCCAGCAGCAGCGCGGCCGGTACGGCGGTCATCACCGAGGAGTACGTCCCGACGACGATGCCGATCAGCAGGGCGAGCGCGAAGTCCTCCAGCGAGTCGCCGCCGAGCACGGCGAGGGCGGTGAGGATGAACAGGGCGCCCATCCCGGTGTTCACCGTCCGGGGCACGGTCTGGAGGACCGCCTTGTTAGCCACCTCCGCGAGGGGCTTTCTGCGGGCCTTCGCCCACAGCTCCCGCACCCGGTCGAAGACCACGACCGAGTCATTGACGGAGTACCCGATGACGGTGAGGAGCGCCGCCAGGAAGATGCCGTCGACGGTGCGTCCCAGCCAGGCGAACACCCCGATCAGGATGATCACGTCGTGCACGAGCGCCCCGACCGAGGCGACGGCGAACGTCCAGCGGAACCTGACCGCCAGATAGGCCAGCTGGACGAGTACGGCGATGGCCAGGGCGATCAGGGCGTTGCGCCGCAGTTCGTCGCCGAGGCTGGGGCCGATCAGCTCGTCCCGGACCTTGGTGGTCTCGCCGCCCTCGGCGGCCAGGGCGGCCCGCAGCGCGTGTTCGCCGTCGTTGTCGAGCTCCCCGGTGCGCACGGAGATGTCGCCCGCACCGGCCGTGGTGACCTCGGCGTCCCCGAACCCGGCGCCCGCGAGGGCGGTCCGCGCGGTCTCGACGTCCACGGGGCGGCTGGTGGAGTACTCGACCAGCCGCCCGCCGGTGAACTCGACGCCCAGATTGACCCCGCGCACCAGGATGCCCGCGACGGCCACCGCGATGAGGACGGCGGAGACCATCAGCCAGCGGCGCGGCGAGCGCATCGGCTGCGGGTCGCGCCGGGTGAGCCAGGTCCGCACCCGGCCCGGGATCGCGATGCCGTTGACGCCCCGGTAGTCCGCGACGAACCGCGAGTGCGCCGCGATCTCGGTGAGGGCGCGGGCGATGACCAGCGCGGAGAACATCGACGCCAGCACGCCGATGGCGAGCGTGACACCGAACCCCTTGACCGGTCCGGAGCCGAGGAAGAACAGCAGCCCGGCCGCGATGAGCGTCGTCACGTTGGAGTCGGCGACGGCCGTCCAGGCGCCCTTGAACCCGGCAGCGAGCGAGGCCCGCAGGCTCTTCCCGGGCCGCCCGGCGTACTCCTCCCGGGCCCGCTCGAAGACCAGCACGTTCGCGTCGACCGCCATGCCGATCGCCAGCACGAAACCGGCGAGCCCGGGCAGGGTCAGCGTGACGCCGAGGGCGACGAGGGCGGCGTACGAGATCACTCCGTAGGCCGCGAGCGCCACGGCGGCGAGGGCGCCGAACAGGCGGTAGATCACGATGATGAACAGGGCGGTGGCCGCCGCGCCGATCAGGGCGGCCCGTGCGCTGGCGTCGATCGCGGCGGTGCCGAGCGTCGGGCCGACCGTCCGCTGCTCCACGATCTCGACGGGTACGGGCAGGGCGCCGCCCTCGATCAGCAGGGCGAGTTCGCGGGCTTCGTCCGCGCTGAACGAGCCGGTGATCTGGGTGGAGCCGGAGGGCAGGCCCGAACCGCAGGCGACGGTCGGCGAGACCTGGGGCGAGGAGATCACCCGCTTGTCGAGCACGATGGCGACCCGGCGCCGCTCATCCTGCACCGGGTGGCAGGCCGCCTCACCGGTCAGCCGGGTCCAGTCCCGCCCGGCGTCCTTGTGGAAGCCGAGCGACACGGTCCAGCCGGCGCCCTGCTGGGCGTCGAAGGACGCGGACGCCTCCTTGACCCCGGCGCCGGAGAGCGCTGCGGGCCCGAGGGCCAGGTGGCGGCCCTGCTCGTCGGGCAGGGTCAGGCCCTTGCCGTCCCCGTCCTGTTCGCCCGGGCCCTGGACGGCGTGGAAGGTCAGCTGGGCGGTCTTGCCGATGACGTCGGCGGCCTTGCGCGGGTCCTGGACGTCCGGGAGTTCCACGATGATCCGGTCCTCGCCGGACCGGGTGAGCGTCGGTTCCGTCACTCCGAGCGAGTCGATGCGCCGGCGCAGCACCTCCACGGTGCGGTCGGTGCTCTCGCGGTCGGCCTTCGCGGTGTCGGAGTCCTGGGCCTGGAGCACCATGCGGGTGCCGCCCTGGAGATCCAGGCCGAGTCTGGGGGACATGGTCAGCGTGATGAGCACGGAGACGAGCAGCACGGCCGCAGCCAGCACCGCCCGCACCGTGGTGGCGCGCGTCATTGCGGGATTCCTCCGAGGGGGCGCCGGGCACGCCCCTCACCCGGTCAGAACGGCGGGAACGGCACGGCGTTGATGGATTGCGGGACCGGCGAGCGGTCCCCGGGCCGGTGGGCACCGGCACAGGGCCTGTCGTCAAATTCCCGTCGTCCGCCCGGAGGGCGGGCCGGGCGGCGTCAGGTGCGTGCTCTCGGCGTGCCGGCCCCAGACCCCTGTACTGGATGTACTGGGGTCTGGGGCCGGTGCGGCGAGAGTGCGTGCATGGCGTCGCCCGGCAGACGGGAATTTGACGACAGGCCCTAGGAGGACCGCGCACGCCGGGCAGCGCCACGCGCGGGCGCTGGACGGCGGAGGCGGGGGCGGTACGGACGGACCAGGGGACGGAACGTGGAAGCGGGGCCCGCGCGGGGCACGGGACGAGCCCGCCGGGGCCGGGCGGGGGCAACTGGTGTGCGGTACGGGGGTGCTCGGCGGCGGCCCAGGGGGTGGTGTCGGGGCCCCGGTCGACGGTGGCGGGGGGCGGGTCGGTCCGGGGCACCTCGGTGGTCGACTGTTGTACGGGGAGGCCGGGGGCGGTCGTCGCGGCGGGCGTGAGGGTCGCCGGCGTTGCGGTCGTCGCCGTCATCGCGGGAAGGGCCGCCGTCGCGCGTACGGGGAGGCCCGCCCCGGCCGCCGCGGGCGCGCCGCCGACGAGGGCGAGCACGGCGAGGAGCAGCGCGACGAGGTACTGCCGCGCGGCGGACGGGCGGCCCGGGTGCGCGTTCCCCGGGGGCGGCCCCGGGAGCGGGGTCACCGGGGGTGGCCCCGGGAGCGGGGTCACCGGGGGCGGCCGGGCAGGGCGGGCGCCGCGGCGTGGCGGAGGACGGAGCTGAGGACCAGTCCGGCCCCGCGCACGACCGTGGTCGCCGGGTCGTCCGTGCGCCGGACCGGGACGCCGAGGCGGACCGCTATCCGGTTGGTGACGTCCGGGCGCAGCGCACCGCCCCCGGCGAGCAGCGGGCCCCTGCGCAGGGCGCCGAGCAGCGCGCCGTGCGGGTCCTGCCGCCACATGGCCATGACCATGTCCAGGACCGCGCGGACGGCGGCGGTGGGCGGTTCGCCCGGGTCCAGGTCGCTGAGCCCGGTCTCGGCGAGGCGGGCGTCGCGCACCAGGCCGTCCACCAGCAGGGTCGCCTCGGTCAGCTCGGCGCCGATGTCGAGGACGAGAAGGGGGCCGCCGTCCCCGGGCCCGGCGCACGCGGCGGCGGCGCGGGCGCTGTCCAGGACGATGACGTCCGAGGGGCCGAGCGCATGGAGCAGGTCGCGGGCGGCGGCGCGGTGGCCGGGCCCGGCGAGCACGGGGTGGCTGAGGACGATGACCGCGTCCTCGCGGCGCTCGCCCAGGGCCCGGTCGGCGATGCGGGCCAGCATCCGGCCGCACGCCTCCGGGTCCACGATGCGGCCGCGCCGGACGGGCCGGCCGGGGCCGTGTTCACCGGTGCCGTGGACGGTGTCCGCGACGACGCCCCGGCCGGGGACCCAGGCCCGGGTGCGGGAGCTGCCGAGGTCGAGGGCGAGGCCCCGGGTGACGCCCCGGTCGTGCCGCCGTCCGTCGCGCAAAGAACGCATCGCCCCTCACCCCCGGCACGCAGCCGCGGCCGTACACACACCCAGTGACCCGCTGATCGCGAGGCATGGCCGAGCCCTCACTATGCAATAGGGAGGCAAAGAAAGCCACTCCCCAGCAAAATCGAAGGACACGCCCCGCGCGCACGACGGGCAGCGCGCGCCACAGGCACGCCCCGCGCGGTCACGCGCCTCACGTCACGCGTCGACCGGCAGGAACTCCGCTATCAGCTCCGCGAACTCCTCCGGCGTGGCGATCCGCACCCCCAGGTCCTCCGCCTTGGTCCGCTTGGAGCCCGCCTTCTCCCCGGCCACAAGCAGCGTCGTGCGCTTGGAGACGCTGGAGGAGGACTTGCCACCCGCCCGCTCGACCAGCTCGTTCATCTGGTTGCGCGACAGCTTCTCCAGCGCGCCCGTCATGGCCCCGGTGACCACCACGGTCATCCCGGCCAGCGGGGCGCCCTCGGCACCGGCGGCCGTCTCCTCGTCGGCCTCCTCGCCCGGCGGGGGCGGCGGGGCCGCGCCCGGCTCGGTCATGTTCAGCCCGGCGGCGACCAGCCGGTCGATGAGCGGGGCGAGCTCGGCCAGCTCCGCGACCACACCGGCCGCCTTCTCCTTGCCGATGCCGTCGACGCGCTGCAACTCCTCCTCGTCGGCGGCCCGGATCCGGTCCATCTCCGCGAAGTAGCGGGCGATCCGGCGGGACATGGAGCGCCCGGTACCGCGCACACCGAGGGCGCAGAAGACCCGGGAGAGCGGCTGCGAGCGTGCCGTGTCGATCGCGGCCAGCAGATTGTCGGTGCTGGTCTCCCCCATCCGGTCGAGCGTCAGCAGCTGTTCGCGTTCCAGCATGAACAGGTCGGCGAAGTCGGCGACGAGACCGGCGTCGACCAACTGGACGACCCGGGTCGTGCCGAGCCCTTCGATGTCGAGCTGGTCGCGCCCGGCGGCGTACGAGACGGAGGCGACGATCCGGCAGTCGCGGCCCCGCACACAGCGCCAGCGCTGCTCGCTGCTGTCGATCTCCGAACCGCACTGCGGGCACGCCTCGGGGAAGTCGATGGGCTGTTCGTCCCCGGTGCGCAGATGGGCGACGGGCGCCTCGATGCGGGGGATGATGTCGCCCGCCTTGTAGACCATCACGTGGTCACCGATGCGCAGGTCCCGGCGGGTGATGTCGGCCGGGTTGTGCAACGTGGCGTAGCTGACGGTCGAGCCGTCGATCTCGACGGGCTCCAGCACGGCGCGCGGCGCGATGATGCCGGTGCGGCCCACGTTCCACTCGACGCCGAGGAGGCGGGTGACCTTCTCGACGGCGGGCAGCTTGTAGGCGATGGCCCAGCGCGGGGCCCGGGTGCCGGAACCGGCGTCGCGCTGGTCGGCCGCCAGGTCCGCCTTGATCACGATGCCGTCGATCCCGAACGGCAACGCGGCCCGCAGCGCGGCGACTTCCTCGATCCGGGCCTGGACCTCCTCGACGGTGGCGGCGGTGCGCGGCGCGACCTCCGTGTCCGCGGCGGTGTGCACGCCGAGCTCCGCGACCCGGGCGAGCACCTGACTGTGCGGCAGCTCGGTCAGCTCGGCGGCCAGTGCGCCGGAGTCGGGCAGCGGCAGGGCGCCGTACGCGAAGAACGTCATCTCCACCGTGTACGCACGGTCCTTGGCGCGCAGGGTGCCCGCGGCGCCGTTGCGCGCGTTGGCGAAGGGTGCGCCGCCGTGCTCGGTGCGGACCGCGTTCGCCCGCTCGAACTGCTCGGTGGTCATCAGGATCTCGCCGCGTATCTCCATCGTGACCGGCTCCGCGAGCCGCGCGGGGAGCCCGACGACGGTCCCGATCGCGTGGGAGACGTCCTCACCGGCGGTCCCGTCGCCCCGGGTGATCAGCCGTTCCAGCCGGCCCTCGTGGTACCGGGCGGCGACCGCGAGCCCGTCGAGCTTCGGCTCGACGCTCCACGCGGTGACGGGCCGTCCGATCCGGCGCTCCAGGGACGCGGTCCAGGTGGCGAACTGCTCGGCCGAGAAGACGTTGTCGAGGGAGAGCATCGGCACGGTGTGCGGCACGTCCCCGAGGGCCGCGCCGCCCGCCACCTTGCCGGTCGGCGAGGCGGGCAGCACCTCCTGCGGATGCTCCTTCTCGTACGCGGCGATGCCGCGCGCCAGGCGGTCGTAGGCGTCGTCGTCGAGCGTGCTCTCGCCCGTGGCGTAGTACGCGGCGGCGGCCTGGGCGGCCTCCTCGACGGCGGCGGCGTAGGAGGCATGGTCGGCGAGCACGACTGCTGAGTTCGTCATGCCCTCCATCCTGCCGCCCACCACTGACAACGCCCTTCCCGGAAAAGATGGGAGAGCGCTCTCCCATGCCTCACGCCCGGGGTTTTGGTCAACAAATGCCAGAGAGAGCGCTCTCCCGGCTTTCCCGGCCTCAACCGCCCCCACAACGCCTGCAATCGAAGGTTCGTCAGCTGTATTGACATGCCCTCAACACGCTCCTACGTTCCCTGGCAGAGAGCGCTCTCTCGCCTGATCATGCCGCTCATGATCAGGGCACATCCCCCCACCACTTCCCCCGAACAGGAGTGCCGTGCTCTTCTTCCGTCAACGACGCAGCGGCGAGGACAGCCCCCGCAGAACCCCATCGCCCCGGCGGTACCGCACGGCGGCGCTCGCCGCCGCCGCGCTCGCCCTGACCCTCCTTCAGGCCTCCACCGGCAGCGCGTCCGCCGGCGCGCCGGCCCCCGCCCCCAAGGCGGCCGCCGACGTGGTCCGGGTGGCCGAGTTCCTCGCCGAGTGCCCGTACACCCACCGGGCGCCCGACGACCCGATCGTCTTCCCGGGCCTGCCCGGCGCCTCGCACATGCACAGCTTCTTCGGCAACGACTCCACCAACGGCCACTCCGACCTGGCCTCGCTGGAGAAGGCCCGGAGCACCTGCTCGCCCGACATCGACCTGTCGTCGTACTGGGTGCCCACCCTGTACGACGGGGACAAGGAGGTGGAGCCCACCGGCACCACGTTCTACTACCTGGGCGAGGGCGTCCGGGACGACGTCATCCGGCAGATCCAGCCCTTCCCCCGGGGTCTGCGGATCGTCGCGGGCAACGCCAAGGCGACCGGGCCGGACGACAACACGATCTCGCGCTGGTCGTGTCTGCACCACGGCGAGGTCAACCCGTCGCACGACTTCGTGAACTGCCCGTCCGACGGGATGCTGGAGTCGTACCTCGACTTCCCGCAGTGCTGGAACGGCAAGGACCTCGACTCGCCCGACCACAAGAGCCACATGTCGTACCCGGTCAACGGCGAGTGCCCGGCCACCCACCCGGTGCCGGTGCCCAAGCTCCGCCAGGTGCTGCGGTACCCGGTCAACGGTGACCCGTCCAGGTTCCGGCTGGCGTCCGGTCCCGGCTACACGATGCACGGCGACTTCTTCAACGTGTGGCCCGAGGCCGAACTGGCGCAGCGCGTACGCGACTGCATCAACGCCATCATCAAGTGCGGGGCCGACGGCACCCCCTGACGCACGCCCCCGTCCCCACCCGCCCGTCCGGGGCCCCGCGCCCCGGACGGGCCCTCCCCGAGGGAGCCCTGATGAAAGCGGCCCGCAGCGCGGCGGCGCTCACCCTGCTGCTCCTCCTCCTGGCCGGCTGCGGCTCCCCGGCGGCCGATCCGGAGAGCACTCCCCCGCCCGCCCCGTCCGCCACCGGCGCCCCCGCCGATCCGACCGATGCCGCCTGGGCGCAGCTCATGACCCCGATGAACGAGTCGGCCGTGGCGCTCCTGTCGCTCGCCGCCGACCGTTCCGGCGACACCGCCGTACGGAGCTGGGCGGCGGGGCTGCAGACCTCGCAGAACGGCGAACTGGCCCGGCTGCGCCCGCTGCTGGACCGGATGGGGCTCCCGGACACCAATGTGCACGAGGGCCACCACATGCCCGGCATGGTGACGGCCGACGACCTGGCGCGGGCCCGCACGCTGAAGGGCGCGGCCTTCGACCGCTTCCTGGTGGACCGGATCGGCGCCCATCTGCGCCAGACCGCCCAGGTGTCGCGCTCCGAGACCGGGGCCGGCACCCGGCCGGACGCCAAGCGGCTCGCGGCCGCCCTGGTCTCCGCCCGCCGGGCCGAGATCGCCCGGCTGCCCGCCCCGTCCGGCGCTCCCGGCTGACGGGCGGGTCAACGTAACACCAAGGCAACCATGGCCGTTGCTCCACCGGTCGTACCACCCGGTATAAAGACTGCATGCCTGCCGACGCGTCGCCGCCCGCCCGCCCCGTGACCTTGGAGGACGTCGCCGGAGTGGCCGGGGTGTCACGGGCGACGGTGTCCCGGGTGATCAACGGGGCGACCACGGTGGACCCGGCGCTGCGGCGGACGGTGGAGGCGGCGGTGGACGCCACCGGTTACGTGCCCAACCGCGCGGCCCGGTCGCTGGTGACCCGGCGCACCGACTCGATCGCGCTGGTCGTCTCGGAGCGGGAGCGGCGCACCGTGCCCGAGCCGTTCATCGGCCGGATGTTCTCCGATCCGTACTTCGGGCGGGTGGTGGCCGGTCTCCTGGAGGTGCTGCGCCCGGCGGGCATCCAGCTGGTCCTGATGCTGGCCGACGACCAGGAGTCCCGCGACCAGCTCCTTTCGTACCTGCGCCACGGGCACGTCGACGGGGTGGTGCTGATCTCCTCGCACGCGGACGACCCGCTGCCCGGGCTGCTGCACGAAACCCGGCTGCCCGCCGTGCTCGCCGGGCAGCCCCGCAGGCCGACGCCGCTCACCTATGTCGAGGCGGACCAGCGGGCCGGGGCGCGGCTGGCCGCCGACCATCTCGCCGCGCTGGGCCGCCGCCGCATCGGCACGGTGTCGGGCCCGCAGGACATGCCGGCCGGTCAGGCGCGGCTCGCCGGGTTCCTGGACGCGGCCGCGGCGCACGGCATCTCGGACGTGGTGACCGCCGAGGGCGACTTCACCCATGCCGGGGGCGCGGCGGCGATGCGGCGACTGCTGGCGGAGCGACCGGACCTGGACGCGGTGTTCATCGCGTCGGACCTGATGGCGCTCGGGGCCGTACCGGTGCTGCTGCGGGCCGGGAAGGAGGTCCCGGACGACGTCGCGCTCGTCGGGTTCGACGACAGCAGCGCGGCGCTGGCCTGTGATCCGCCGCTGACGACGGTCCGGCAGCCGGTGGAGGAGATGTCTGCGGAGATGGCCCGGCTGCTGCTCAAGCAGATCGGCAAGCCGGTGGACCCGCCCCCGTCGGTGATCTTCCACCCGACCCTCGTACGGCGGCAGTCGGCCTGATCAGGCGCGGCCGGGCTCCTCGTCCGAGGTCACCGGCACCTGGGGCCCGGAGGCCTCTTGAAGCCAGCGCCGGAGGACCCGGTGCACGGCCTCGGCGCCGACGAGTTCGTCCGGACGCTTCCCGTCCTCGCCGGTGACCGCGTCCAGCGGGTCGGTCAGGGTGCGCGGCCACAGCAGGAACGGCCGGGACTGGTCGCCGCCCAGGCCGCCGTGCGAGCCGATCTGCTCCTCGAAGGCGTGCACGGTGCCGGTGGCGGGGTCGTACATGGAGTTGACCATCACGTCGGCGACGTGCGGGAAGGTGTCCGTCCGCCGGATCGCGTCCGCGGCGCCGGGACCGTACACGGCCAGCGGTCCCTCTCCGTCGGCCAGCTCCGCCAGGGGCACCCGTACGCCGTCGCGGGCCAGCACCACCGAGCCGTGGCGTTCGCTGCGGACAAGCAGGAAGCCGATGCCCGGGTGGTTGGCGAGCGTGGAGAGCAGCGCGGGGTGGCGGCGCTCCAGCTGCTCCTGGGACGCGCGGCCCTCGATGTCCGGAAAGGAGATGAGCCCGAGGTTGCCGGAGGCGAGGACTATCGGGTCGGAGGGCTTCGCGACGTGCTCCTCCTGGCCCCCGGCGACCGGCCGGTGCAGCGCGATCCGGACCGCGTCGCGGGCCTCGGAGGCGCTGCGGGTGCGCTGGGCGCGCCGGGGCACGGGCAGTCCGCTGCCCGCCCGGACGAGGTCCTTGAGGGTCAGCCCGTACACCCCGGCGAAGGTGTCCCCGGGGCTCTGGCCGTGGTCGGAGAGCAACACGATCCGGTAGGTGCGGGGCGCCTGCTCGGCGACCTTGGTGATCAGGGCCAGCGCCCGGTCGAGGCGGGCGAGCACCTTCTCCGCGTCGCGGCTGCGCGGTCCGGAGTGGTGCGCCACCTCGTCGTACGCGACGAGGTCGGCGTAGACGGCGGTCCGGCCGGCGAACATGTCGCCGATGACGGCGGCGACCACCACATCGCGTTCGACCACGGTCGCGAAGGCGCGGATGAAGGGGTACAGGCCGCCGCGCTTGATGCGGGGCGTCTCCTTGCGGAGGCGGGAGCGGGTCGACTGGGCGATCTCCCGGCAGACCTCGGCGGCGAAGGAGCCGGCGGTGCGGACGGCGTTGGCCGGGTCGGAGAAGTAGGCGAAGTACCCGGCCCGGGAGCGGCGGCCCTTGCCGAGTCTGGCGGCCATCGAGAGGACGAGCGCGAGCTGGGCGGCGCCGCCGCTGAAGAGGTTGCCCCGGCTGGCGCCGTCGAGGGTGAGCAGTCCGCCGTCCCGGGTGCGGGTGATGGCGCGGCGCTGGAGCTCCAGGGCGCTCGCGGGCTTGCTGGAGACCATGACGAGGCCGGTCTCCTTCTCGTACCAGCGGAAGGCGGGGACGTCGTGGTTGGTGCCGTGCAGGATGCCGAGCTGGCTGGCACCGGTCTGGCTGGACCAGTCGGTGCGCCAGGGCATGAGCCGGTGTCCTTCCGGTTCGGCCAGCCAGTGGGCGACGGTCGGCATGACTCCCCCGGCGGCCGCCGCGACGAGGGCGTCGTGGCCGACCCCGTCGAGCTGGATGAAGACGGTGCCCGGCGGGCCGCCGCGCGCGTCGCCCGTGCCGGTGCGCCGGCGGCGGCGGTCGGCCAGGCGGGAGAGGCGACGGCGGTAGGCGTTGTCGTCGCGCACGGCGAGGGCGGTGGAGGTCGCGGAGGCGACGGCGGACATCACGGCCGCGACGGCGACGGCGGTCTCCGGGGCGGCGGCGCCCCGGCCGTCCGGGATGAGCCGGAGCGCGATCAGCAGCAGCGAGCCGTTGAGGAAGAAGACGAGCGCGCCGAGGACCAGGGCCGGGACGATGAGCAGGGCGCGCACCAGGACGGGCCAGACCAGGGCGGAGAGCAGTCCGAAGGCGCCCGCGCCCCAGGCCGCGGTGAAGGCGGTCTTGGTGATGCTGTCGCCGTCGGCGGACTGGAGCCGGAAGTCGGGGAGGATGCCCGCGAGCGCGAGCATGGTGAGCGTCGAGACGGCCCAGACCGCGATCACCCGCATCAGCGCGGCGCCGGCGCGCCGCCATCGTCTGTCGCCCACGCCCTCGTCACCTCATGTCCGGGCCCTGCCGTTCCGGGCCCTTTCCCAGCCTTTCACAGCGGTCCCGGCGGGCCTGCGCCCGGTCAGCAGCCGTCGTATCCGGCGGTCGGCATGGACAGGCGGCGGTGCACTCCGGCCTTGCCGTCGGCGGTGTAGGACGGCTCGGCGAGCCCGGCGATCTCCAGGCGTACGCCGCGCCGCTCGCACTCCGCGGTGAATTCCGGCACCGAGGCCAGGGCGCGGGCGAGGACCCGGTCGCAGGGGGCGACGAACAGCTCGACCTCGCCGCTGTCGATGCCGTCCCAGAGCGCGGGGTGGTCAGGACGCAGCCCGTACAGGCGCAGCTGCCGGGCGACGACGTAGCCCTGGTCGGCGGCCCAGCGGGCGCACATGGCGTGCTGGCCTCGGGTGTCCACGAGGAACGGATCGCTGTCCAGTTCCTCCAGCGGCGTCAGGCTGGCGATGGCCGCCACGCGTACGTCCCCCATGGCCCGTCCTTCTCCCCGTGATCGTCGTTCCCCGACCCTATGCGCCCGTACGCGAGGGCCGAGGGAGCGTTCCGGGGCGGCGAGGGGGCGCACGGGGGCACGGGCCCGGGCCGGTGATCCAGGGGTGCGCCGGGGTGCGCCGACCGCCCGGGCGTGACTGGCCGTAGGCTCGTCGGGGCAGGTGTGACGGGGTCGGAGGGCTCCGGTGAGCAGGAGGAGGCGGCGCGTGCCGGTGGAGATCACCTGGTGGGGTCATGCCACGTGCACGATCGAGGACTCCGGGATCCGCTTCCTGACCGATCCGCTCTTCGTACGGCGCTTCGCGCATCTGCGGCGGCGCCGGGGCGAGCTGCCCGGTCCGGACGCGGCCGTGGCCGATGTGGTCCTCATCTCGCATCTGCACTCCGACCATCTGCATCTGCCGTCGCTGGCGCGCGTCGCGCCGGGGGCCCGGGTCCTGGTGCCGCGCGGTTCGGTGCGGTCGGTGCCGGGGCTGCGGCTGCTGCGCCGGGCGCGCGGGCTGCGGATCACCGAGGTGGTCGCGGGCGACGAGGTGTGCGTGGGCGGGGTGCGGGTGCGGGCGGTCCCGGCGCTGCACGACGGCCGGCGCCTGCCGCTGGGCCCGCACCGCTCCCCCGCGCTGGGTTACGTGGTGGAGGGCGCGGCGCGTACGTATTTCGCCGGGGACACCGGGCTCTTCGACGACATGGCGGAGGCGGTAGGCCCGGTGGACGTGGCGCTGCTGCCGGTCGGCGGCTGGGGGCCGTATCTGGGCCACGGGCACCTGGACGCGGGGCGGGCGGCCCAGGCACTGACCCGGCTGCGGCCGCGCGCGGCGGTGCCGGTGCACTACGGCACGTACTGGCCGATCGGGATGGACGGGGTCCGGCCGCACGAGTTCCACGCGCCGGGCGAGGAGTTCGTGCGGAAGGCGGCGATGGTGGCGCCGGAGGTCGTGGTGCACCGGCTGGCGCACGGCGAGCGGGTCCGGCCGGAGGGCCGCGCGTGATCGAGTTCCTGCGCCAGACGGCGCAGCTGCCCGCCGAGTCGACGCAGCAGGCGGTCGGCTATCCCTCGCTGTTCCTGCTGGTGGCGCTGGGTGCGCTGGTCCCGGTGGTGCCGACGGGAGCGCTGGTGAGTTCGGCGGCCGTGGTGGCGTTCCACCAGTCGTCGCCGTTCGCGCTGCTGGTGGTGTTCGCGGTGGCGTCGTCGGCGGCTTTCCTGGGGGACATATCCCTGTACTGGCTGGGGCAGCGCGGGGTGCGGTCGAAGAACGGGTCGCGGTGGCTGCGGACGATCCGGGACCGGGCGGCGCCGGAGCGTCTTGAGCAGGCGCAGCGGAAGCTGGACGAGCACGGGGTGACGGTCCTGGTGCTGTCCCGGCTGGTGCCGGCCGGGCGGATCCCGGTGATGCTGGCGTGCCTGCTGGGCCG
Source organism: Streptomyces sp. CB01249 (assembly GCF_001905735.1). Lineage (GTDB taxonomy): Bacteria > Actinomycetota > Actinomycetes > Streptomycetales > Streptomycetaceae > Streptomyces. The sequence goes on along the minus strand of NZ_LISW01000001.1, from coordinate 896,291 downwards.
GATGGAGCTGCGGCGGTTCGCCCGGGGCGACGCGCCCGCGTGTCTGGCGTGGGCGGCGACGTACCAGCTGATCGGGATCCTGGGCGGTTCGCTGTTCCCGGAGCCGTGGCAGGGGGTGGTCGCGGCGGTGGGCCTGACGCTGCTGATCAGCGGGGCGCCCGCGGTGTGGCGCCGGACGCGGGCGTGGTGGGCGCGGTGACGTCGGCCCGGCGGGCGGTCAGCAGGCGGGAGCCGCCGATGGGCAGGTCCCAGAGCCGGTCGCGAGGGTGTCCGGCGCGCTGCCAGGCGGTCCGCAGCCGGGTGAGCGGTTCGAGGACCGGTTCGGCGGAGAGCAGGAAGGTCGCCCAGTGCATGGGCGCCATCGCGTGGGCGCCGAGGTCTTCGTACGCCTGCACGGCCTCCTCCGGGTCGGTGTGGACGTCGCCGAGCCACCAGCGGGGCTCGTACGCGCCGATCGGCAGCAGGGCGAGGTCGATGCCGGGGTGGCGGCGGCCGATCTCGGCGAACCAGTGGCCGTATCCGGTGTCCCCGGCGAAGTAGATCCGGCCGCCGTCCCCCGGCCCCTTGGTGTCCTGGACGACCCAGCCGCCCCACAGCGAGCGGCAGGTGTCGGTGAGGGTGCGCCGGGACCAGTGGTGGGCGGGCACGAAGTCGAAGCGGACGCCGTCCAGTTCGGCGTGTTCCCACCAGTCGAGTTCGGTGACGTTGGCGAAGCCCCGGCGGCGGCACCACGCGCCGAGTCCGGCCGGGACGAACAGCGGGGTGTGCCGGGGCAGCCGCCGCAGGGTGGGGGCGTCCAGGTGGTCGTAGTGGTTGTGGCTGATGACGACCGCGTCGACGGGCGGCAGGTCCTCCCAGCGGACGCCGACGGGCGTGATCCGGGCCGGGGTGCCGAGGATGCGGCGGGACCAGACGGGGTCGGCGAGGACGGTGAGGCCGCCGGTGCGGATGATCCAGCTGGCGTGCCCGGCCCAGGTGACGGACGCGGCGCCCGCCGGGACGGGCGGCAGGGGCTCGGGGGCGTACGGCAGCCGGTGGATGTGGCGCAGGCCCTCCGCGTTGGGCCGGATGGCGTGCTCGCGGGCGAGCCGGGACATGCTCCGGACGCCGGGGAGCGGGGCGGTGAGCCGGTCGGCGAAGCTCCGGGGCCAGGTGCGCACCTCGCCGAGAGGGCGCGGGGTGAGGACGTCGCCGCAGACCGCGGGGGGTGCGAGGGGGGTCTCGGTCCGGTCCGTCATCGGGGCTCCCGTCCAGGAGTGCGCCGGCGGGGTGGGTCAGCGCGGTGCGTCGAGGGCTGCTCGGAAAATGCTCAGCGCTGCCGCGATGTGCGGCAATTCGAGCGGGTCCGGGGCGGTGAGCGCCTCGGCCTGGCGTTCCGGGTCCGTGCCGAGGAGCGCGCCGGTGCCCAGCCGGACCCGGAGCGCGCCGAGTTCGTCGCCGAAGCGGTGGCCGCCGGGGGCGGGGGTGCCGAGCCGGGCGGACAGGAACTCCTCCAGTTCGAGGGAGTCGGTGACGCCCCGGGCGGCGAGCCGGGAGCGGAGCGGGCCGAGGTCCGCGTAGAGGTGGCGCCCCGCCTGCGGGGGCCGGGCGAGGGCGCCCCAGCCGAGGACGGCGCGGTGCGCCCCGGCGGCGAGCCGGGCGTGCAGGGCGGCGGAGCGCCGGGCCCGTTCGGTGACGGCGTCCGGTTCGCGCAGCGCGTGGGCGGCGGCCGCCGCGACCGGTCCGGCGACGGAGGCGCCGAGTGCGGTGAGGACGTCGAGCGTACGGGCATGGCGGACGGCGGAGCGCGCGGTGTCGGGGAACCGGGCGACGGCGACGGGCCAGGCGGCCGGGGTCAGCGCGCCGTACAGGCCGGAGACCACCGTGACGTCGTCGGGGCACATCTCGGCCGGGCTGACCAGGACCGTGTCGTGCGGGCGGTGCAGGGTGTCGCGCCAGGTCTCGTCGCTGACGATGTGCAGCCCCTCGTCCACGGCGGCCTCGCACGCCTCGCGCACGAGTTCCGGCGGGGCGACCGTGGCGGTGGGGTCGTCGGCCACCGAGAGCAGCAGGAGCCGGGGCCGGCCGCCCTCCGCGCGTACCCGCCGCACGGTTTCGAGGAGGGCGTACGGGTCGGGCACGCCGCCGCACTCGGCGGGGGTGGGCACCTGGTAGGCGGGCCGCCCGAGCAGCCTGGCCTGCGGGATCCAGGAGGCGGGGCAGGGGCGCGGCAGCAGGACGTCGCCTCCGTGCGCGGCGATCAGGGCGAGGAGCAGCGGTGCGGTGCCGGGGGCGGCGGCGACGCGCCCGGGGTCGCAGCGCAGTCCGCGCCGGTCCCAGTAGGCGCAGGCGGCCTCGCGCAGGGCGGCCGATCCGCCGGCGGGCTGGGGCGCGGCGTCACCGGCGGCGGAGGCCAGCACCCCGGCCAGTTCGGGCAGGACGGGCAGGCCCGGCCAGGGAGCCGGCGGCCCGTACCGTACGGGGCCCCGGTCCTCCCGGACCGCGTCCGTGCCGCGCTCGTGCCCCCCGGTCCGCTCCCGGCCCATCGGGCCTCCTTCGCCGTCCGCCCTCGGGACCTTTATACGAGGGAACGGGGCGGGGCGCCTTCCCTGGCCCGGCTCACACCGTGCTCCGGTCGTGTCCGAGGCGGCCGGACAGCTCGTCGGCGGCTTCGACGGCGAGGGCGGCGAGTTCCCGCTCGCGCTCCTCGGTCCAGCGGATCATCGGGACCGACACGGAGAGCGCGGCGACGACCTGCCCCGACCGGTCGCGCACGGGGGCGGCGACACAGCTGACGCCGGGGTCGGACTCCTGGTGCTCCGTCGCGACGCCGCGTTCCCTCACGGTGTCGAGCGCGGCCCGCAGCTCGCGCTCGCCGGTGAGGGTGTGCGGGGTCAGGGCGGCCGGCTGGAGGCCGTCGAGCCGTGCGTCGAGCTCGGGGGCGGGCAGCGAGGCGAGGAGCATCTTGCCGGCGGACGTGCAGTGGGCGGGCAGCCGGTGGCCGGCCGCCGACACCGTGCGGACGGCGTGGGTGGAGTCCGCCTGGGCCACGCAGACGGTGTCGGTGCCGTCGAGGATCGCCACGTGCACGGACTCGCCGCACCGCTCGGCGACGCGCCGGGCGACCTGGCGGCCCTCGGCGGCCAGGTCGAGCTGTTCGGCGTACCGGCTGCCGAGCTGGTAGGTGCGCACGCCCAGCCGGTAGCGTCCGGGCCGCTCGGGGTCGGTGACCAGATACGACCGGGCGGCGAGCGTGGTGAGCAGTTCGTGGACGGTGGTACGGGGCAGCTGGAGCTTGCGGGTCACCTCGGGGGCGGACAGCGTGCCGTCGCCCTGGAGGAAGAGTTCGAGGACGTCGAACGCCCTGGTCACCGCCGGCACGAGTCGCCCCATGGCCCCGCATTCCCCCTTGTTCGGTGTCCCGGCCGCGACCGGTGTGACGAACCTCAGGCTACCTTCGGCGTGGCTGCTGGTTCGGGGCGGCGATGCGGGGTATCCGCTGTCGCATGTCGTCAGCGAGCAATGCTTCCGTCCCGTCCCGGATCGCCGGGCTGCGCGACCGGTTCCACCGGCGCGATCTCGCCGTGTTCCAGAATCTGGCCCAGCGCCACTGGCCGGCCGCGGGCCCGGTGCTGCCCCGCCTGAGCCGCAGCGCCAATCACGGGCTGCTGTGGGTCGGGGCGGCGGCCGGTATGGCCGCCTTCGGCGGCAGCGCCCGGGCCCGGCGGGCCGCGCTGCGGGGCATCGCCTCGCTCGCGGTGGCGTCGGCCGCGATCAACACGGTGGGCAAGGGGGCGGTCCGCAGGGAGCGGCCGATCCTGGACGCCGTGCCGGTGATACGGCAGCTGAAGCGGCAGCCGGTGACCACGTCGTTCCCGTCCGGGCACGCCGCGTCGGCCGCCGCCTTCGCGACCGGGGTCGCCCTGGAGTCGCGGGGCTGGGGGGCGATCGTCGCCCCCGTCGCGCTGTCCGTGGCGGCGTCCCGCGTGTACACCGGGGTGCACTACCCGAGCGATGTGCTGGCCGGGGCGGCGCTGGGTGTGGGGGCGGCGTTCGCCCTGCGGGGGGTGATACCGACGAGGGGGCAGCTGCCCGCGCCGGGCAGACCGCCCGCCGACGCGCCCGCCCTGCCCGAGGGCCGGGGCCTTGTGGTGGTCGCCAACCAGGAGTCGGGGACGGCGACCGCGACGGCCGCGCTGATCCGGAACGCGCTGCCGGAGGCGGAGATCGTGGAGTGCGCGCCCGGCCGGCTCGCCTCGGAGCTGGCGCAGGCGGCGGACCGGTGCACGGCGCTGGGGGTGTGCGGCGGGGACGGCACGGTCAATCTGGCGGCGTCCGTGGCGGTGGAGCACGAGGTGCCGCTCGCGGTGTTCCCGGGCGGGACCCTGAACCACTTCGCGTACGACCTGGGCATCGAGACCGTGGCCGACGCCTGTTCCGCGCTCACCGCCGGAAGCGCGGTGCGGGTGGACGTGGGCCGGTTCCGGCCGGGGCCTGAGGGGTCCGACGGGTACTTCCTGAACGCCTTCAGCCTGGGCGTGTATCCGGAGCTGGTGCGGATGCGGGAGCGCTGGTCGCCCCGGATCGGCGGCTGGCCCGCGGGGGTGCTCGCGGCCCTGCACGTGCTGCGCGGCGAACGGCCCCTGGAGGCCGAACTCCAGGGCCGGTGCCGCCCGTTGTGGCTGCTGTTCGTCGGCAACGGCCTGTTCCAGCGGGTGGGCCCGGCGCCGGGGCGGCGGCACAACCTCGCGGACGGGCTGCTGGACGTCCGCGTGGTGCACGGCGGCCGGACGCCGGGGCTGAGGCTGCTCGCGGCGGCCGTCGCGGGCCCGCTGACCCGCTCCCCCATGCACGCGGCGGTCCGCCGTCAGCGGGTGCGGATCTCCGGCCTGAAGCCGGGGACGCCGTACGCGTACGACGGTGAAGTGGCGCACAGCGATTCGGAGTTGCTGATCGACAAGCTGCCGGAGGCGCTGACGGTGTACTGCCCGCGGCCGGTGTAGGGAGACCTGGCCCAGCGGCCAACAGGGGGCGGTCGACGCGGAGTCGGCCGCCCCTTTCGCGCGCCCGACCGCTGTCCACATAGCAAGATGCCCATCTCATTATTCGACAACAGGGCCTACGGTGGTCCTACCGATCAGCGCTTTCGCGGTTCGCGTTTCGAGAGAGGATGCACGGTCATGTCGAAGGAGACCGCCGTCTATACCCACGGCCACCACGAGTCGGTGCTGCGCTCGCACCGGTGGCGCACCGCCGCCAACTCCGCCGCCTACCTCGTCGGCGAACTGCGTCCGGGCCTGGACGTGCTGGACGTCGGCTGCGGCCCCGGCACCATCACCGCGGACCTGGCCGCGCTGGTCGCCCCGGGCCGGGTGACCGCCGTCGACACCACCGACGAGATCCTGGCCCAGGCCGCCGAGGTGGCCGCCGAACGCGGCGTGGACAACGTGGAGTTCGCTGTGGCGGACGTCCACGCCCTGGACTACCCCGACGACTCCTTCGACGTGGTCCACGCCCACCAGGTGCTCCAGCACGTGGGCGATCCCGTCCAGGCGCTGCGCGAGATGCGCCGGGTGTGCCGCCCCGGGGGCGTCGTCGCCGCGCGCGACAGCGACTACGCGGCGATGACCTGGTATCCCGAGTCGCCGGGCATGGACCGCTGGGCGGACCTGTACGGCCGGGTGGCCCGCTCCAACGGCGGCGAGCCGGACGCCGGGCGCCGGATGCTCTCCTGGGCACGGCAGGCCGGGTTCACCGACATCACACCCACGGCGGGCTCCTGGTGTTACGCGACGCCGGAGAACCGCGCCTGGTGGAGCGGGCTGTGGGCCGACCGCACCGTCGGCTCGGCGTACGCGAAGCTCGCGGTGGACGGCGGGCACGCCACGGCCGAGGAACTGGCGGAGATCGCCGAGGCGTGGCGTACGTGGGGCGCGCAGGACGACGGCTGGTTCATGGTGCCGCACGGCGAGGTGCTCTGCCGAGCCTGAGCGCGGCCGGGACCGAATGGATCACATGGCGGTGGGTGGCCAACTAACCTTGCCGCCATGGAGATCCTCGGAACCACGCTGCGTATCTGCGTCGCCGATCTGGAGGCGGCGGTGGCCTTCTACGAGCGACTGACCGGCGCTCGGGCCCTCCGCTTCGAGCGCGGCGGGGTGTCCGTCGCCGCGATCAGCTGCTTCCTGCTGATGAGCGGCCCCGAATCGGAGCTGGAGATCCTGCGCAAGGTCAGCGCGACCATCGCCGTGAAGGACGTGGACGAGGCCCACGCGTCCCTGACCCGGGTCGGCGCCCGCGTCATCGCGGGCCCCGTCCCGACCCCGGTCGGCCGCAACCTGATCGCGGTGCACCCGGACGGCTCGGTCTTCGAGTACGTCGACCGCAACGCGCCCGCTTAGGCCAGGCCGGTCCGCTCCAGGACCAGGGCGGCGAGCTCATCGGTGGGCAGCTCGCCGTCCAGCACCACGGTGTCCTCGCGCAGGTTGCCCACCGCCGCCACGCACTCCGGAATCCGCGCCTTCCCCCAGCGCCGGGCCGCCTCGTCGCGCTCCGGGTCGTCGGGCAGCAACACCCGGTCGTGCAGCCGTTGTTCGAGTACGGGGGCGGAGACGTTCAGGAAGAAGTGATGGACCGGGACGCCCGCCTTCTCCAGGGCCCCGAAGATCTCGTCGGCGTACTGCCTGCGGACCACGGTCATCGGCGCCAGGACCGGCCGGCCGTACTCCTCCACCAGCCCCTGGGCCAGCGAGGCCACCTGCCTGCGCCACAGCGGGATGTTCTGGAAGTTGCCCTCCGGCACCTCGACGATCCCGCGCAGTACGTAGCCGACGTCCTCCGGGTCGAAGACCAGCGCCTCCGGCAGTCTGCGGTGCAGTTCGGTGACCAGGGTGGTCTTGCCGCTGCCGAAGGCTCCGTTGATCCAGATGATCATGCAGTGCTTCTCCTGTCAGGTGCGCGGGCGCATCCGGAAGTCGTACGGGTCCGGCAGCGGTTCGTCCGTCAGCCGCTGCCACACCTCCTCAAGGATCTCAGCGCCCTCGCGCAGGTCGGCCACCTCGAAGCCCGCGTCGAACACGGCCTTCGCGGCGTCGGGTTGCCCCTCAGCGATCAGCAACCGGGCATCCAGCAGCCGGAACCGGCCGCGCGCCCGGACCTCCGGGGGCAGCCCCTGCCACACCATGCGGGCGGCCTCGGTGCGCCCCGCCGTGAGCAGCGCCTCGATCGCCTCCCGGCCCAGCGCGGCGGCGGCCGCGGCCCACGGCTCGTCGCCGTCGCGGCGCTCCGCGCACAGCCCGTCGAACGCCTCCGCGTAGTACTCGGCGGCCAGTTCGCGCTGGCCGCTCACCAGGGCGGCGACGGCCAGGCAGCGCAGCAGCGGCCAGCGCGAGGCGGCCGCGGCCAGTCCGCGTTCCCAGCTGCGGACCGCCTGGGCGCGGTCGTCGCCGTGCCACTGCGCGATGCCGAGGTGGTATTCGGTGAGCGGTTCGGCGGGCGCCGTCTCCAGCATGTCCCGCCAGTGCCGGGAGACCAGGGTGGGCCCGGGGACCGTCCCGTCGGGACCGGGGAACGCGCCCTGGTCCAGCAGCTCCAGCCAGGGGGCCTGCTGCTCGCCCAGCGTGTCGTCGGTGAACGGCGTGCCGGGCAGCTTGTACCGGCCGCGCCGCACCTCCAGGGCGCCCCAGCCGGACCCGGTGGCGAGGCGTTCGCCCGGTTCGGCGTCGGCGTGGGCGCGCCAGGCGGTGTAGGCGGCGTCCACGTCGGCGCGCGGCAGGGCGTCCGCGAGCCGCCGCTCGGTCTCGGCGCGGGCGGCGGCCCAGTCGTCGCCGTGCACGACGGACGGGTCGGCGTCGAGCGGCCCGTACGACTCCAGCCAGCTGAACTCGCCGCCCGGCTCCAGCGGGACGTGTTCCAGCTGGGTGCGGGCCAGACCGGCCTGGATCTCCGCGTAGCCGCCGGTGCCGGGCTCGGTGAGCCATTCCTGCCAGCGCCGCCCGCCGGGCCCGCTGCCCCAGAGGAACAGCTTGCGGCCCCGCAGCAGGTCGGTGGAGGTCTGGACGAGCCCGCGCCCCTGCTCGTCCAGGGCGGCGATCCAGCGGCGGGCGCCGTCGGGCACCTCGTAGAAGTAGTCGGCGGGGTACTCGCTGCGCAGCGGGTAGGTGCGGTCGGTGCCGCCGCTCTCGGGCACCGGGACCCGGGTCAGGCTGCGCTCGTACCCGAAGTGCCACGCCTCGTCGGCCGGGGCGATCACCCGGCCGCGCTCGTCCTCGGGGACGGCGATGTTGGACCACCAGTAGACGGGCGCGGGCTGCTCGTGCGGGTTGCGTATGCGTACGCCGACGTGCAGGAACGCGGAGTCGGCGGGGAGCCACAGGTCCACCTGGAACGGCAGGTCGCGCAGCCGCTCCCACTCCCAGAGCCGGACCATCTCGCCGCCGTCGGGCGCCGGGACGAGCGCCGCGTGCACCGGGGCGCAGGAGAGCGTGGTGTGCCCGGTCGCGCCGATGTTCCACTCGATGCCGCCGGAGAACCAGGCGCCGTTGAGCGCGAAGTCGGCGGGCTGGAGGACCGGGTTGGTGTAGACGAGGTCGCGGCCGGACGGCTTGTGGACGAGGGAGTGGATGCGGCCGCCGAGGCCGGGCAGCACGGTGACCCGCAGGTGGTCGTTCTCGATGACGATCGCGTCGAGGTCCGTGGGAACGCGCTCGCGCCCGTAGCCGTCGAGGAGGCGGACGGGCAGGACGGTGGTCAGCGGGGCGTGGCCGAGCTGGCGGGCCATGTCGCGCGGGAGCCCGTCCCGGTCCCGGTCTTCGATGACGTGCGTCTCGTCCAGCGGCCGCAGCGCGGGCAGCGGGTTCTCCGGCCCGGTAGCCGCCGCGGGCAGGGTCAGGACGGCACGTCGTACGGTGGTGGCCAAGGCAACCTCGCTCCCTCGCGCGGGCCGCCACAGGTCCGGGCGCCCCCCGATGACCATGGAACACGCCGGTCGCCGCCCCGACAAGGGGTGTCTCGGCGCCCGGAATTCCGTTTCCGTCCCGCTCCCGGCCCCCGTACGCTCGCTGCGGACATCGGACACGGCGGGCGAGAGGGACAGCACGACAGATGAGTACGCAGCACACCTACCGGGTGATCGTGCGCGGCACGTTCCAGGATCTGACGGACGCGGCGCGCGAGCGGCTGCTGGCCGAGGTCGAGGAGCACGGGCTCGCCGGAATGCAGTTCACCGAGGAGGGGTCGCTCACCTACGACCGGGTCCTCAAGCACTTCAGCTTCCGCTATGTGGTCGTCTCGGACGCCGAGGACGGCGAGGAGATGGCCGGCGCCCTCGCCGAGGACCGGGCGCAGACGACGCTGCGCGAGGCGGGGTACGGGCACGGGGAGCTGCGGTCCACGGCGACGGACATGGACACGATGAAGATCAACTACAAGCGGCGGTGAGGCCGGGCCGGGCGCCCGATGGAGGGCAACCTGCCCCCGGAAGGTGATGGACCGCGTGGATTCGGGAACCCGTTCGTCGTCCCGCCCTCACGCGAAAGGTCCGGCCCATGACCAGCGAACAGACCAGCACGCTCGGCCCCGACAGCGATCTCACCGAGGTCTTCGAGCTCGCCCAGCAGCTGCGGGTGGACTCGGTGCGCGCCAGCACCTCGGCGGGGTCCGGGCACCCCACGTCCAGCCTGTCGGCGGCCGATCTGATGGCGGTCCTCATGACCCGGCATCTGCGGTACGACTGGAACGCGCCCGAGAACCCGGCCGGGGACCACCTGGTCTTCTCCAAGGGTCACGCCTCGCCGCTCCTGTACGCCATGTTCAAGGCGGCCGGTGCCATCAGCGACGAGGAGCTGATGACGACGTACCGCCGCTTCGGGCACCGCCTCCAGGGCCACCCCACGCCCGAGCTGCCCTGGGTGGACGTGGCGACCGGCTCGCTGGGCCAGGGCATCGCGTACGGCGTGGGCATCGCGCTCGCCGGGCGGGACCTGGAGAACCAGCCGTACCGGGTCTGGGTGCTGTGCGGCGACAGCGAGATGGCCGAGGGGTCCGTCTGGGAGGCCCTGGACAAGGCCGGCCAGCACCGGCTGGGCAACTTCACCGCGATCATCGACGTCAACCGCCTCGGCCAGTCCGGCCCCACCGAACTGCAATGGGACACGGACACCTACGCGCGCCGCGTCGAGGCGTTCGGCTGCCGCGCCCTCGTGGTCGACGGCCACGACCTGACCGAGGTCGACCGGGCCCTGAAGACGGCGGCGGACGGCACCGCCCCCACGGTGATCGTCGCGAAGACGGTCAAGGGACGCGGGGTCAGCGAGGTCGCCGACAAGGAGGGCTGGCACGGCAAGCCGCTGCCCGAGGACCTGGCGGAGCGCGCGATCGAGGAGCTGGGCGGCGTCCGCGACCTGCGGGTGGAGGGCCCCCGGCCGCCGAAGGCCGCGCCCGCCCCCGCCCGGAGCGACGCCGCCGTGGAGCTGCCGCGCTTCGAGAAGGGCGACGAGGTCGCCACCCGGGTCGCCTTCGGCAAGGCGCTCGTCGCACTCGGCGTACGGCCCGACGTCGTCGCCCTGGACGCGGAGGTCGGCAACTCCACGCACTCGGAGGACTTCAAGAAGGCGTACCCGGACCGCTTCTTCCAGACGTACATCGCGGAGCAGCAGATGGTCGCCGAAGCCGTCGGCATGGCCGTGCGCGGCTTCCGTCCGTACGCGACCACCTTCGCGGCGTTCCTCACCCGGGCGCACGACTTCATCCGCATGGCGGCCGTCTCGGACATCACGATGGCGCTCTGCGGGACGCACAGCGGGGTGGAGATCGGCGCGGACGGGCCCTCGCAGATGGGCGTCGAGGATCTGGCGATGATGCGCGCGGTGCGCGGTTCGACCGTGCTCTACCCGAGCGACGCGACCTCGGCGGCGGCCCTGACCGTGGCGATGGCCGACATCGACGGCATCTCGTACCTGCGCACCACGCGCGGCGCCTACCCGGTGCTGTACGGGAGCGACGAGACGTTCCCCGTGGGCGGCTCGAAGACCCTGCGCCACGGCGACGACGACCAGGTCACCCTGGTCGGCGCGGGGGTCACGCTGCACGAGTGCCTGGCCGCCGCCGATCTGCTGGCCGAGCAGGGCGTACGGGCCCGGGTCATCGACCTCTACTCCGTCAAGCCGCTCGACTCCGGCGCGCTGGCTCTCGCGGCCCGGGAGACCGGCGCCCTGGTCGTGGTCGAGGACCACCACCCGGAGGGCGGCATCGGCGAGGCGGTGCTGTCGTCGCTCGCGGAGTCCGGAAGCCACCCGGGCTTCGTCCACCTCGCCGGGAGCAACCTCCCCGGGTCCGGGACCACGCCGGAGCTGCTCGACGCGGCGGGGATCTCCCGCACGCACATCGCGGACGCGGCGCGCAGCCTGGTCAAGTAGCGGCCGGTGTCACGCGGTCAGCGCATCTCCGCGGTGATCGCCCAGCGTTCGTGGTCGCGCCAGGCGCCGTCGATGTGGAGGAAGTCCGGTGAGTAGCCCTCCAGCCGGAAGCCCGCCCGGCGCACCAGCCCGATCGACCCCGCGTTGTCCGGCTGGACGTTGGCCTCCAGGCGGTGCAGGGCGAGGGGGCCGAAGGCGTGGTCCAGGACAAGCTCCAGCCCCTCGCCCATGAGGCCCCGCCCGGCCGCGTGCGCGAAGGCTCCGTAGCCGAGGGCGCCGCAGCGGAAGGCCCCGGCGACGATGTTGTTGATGTTGATGAACCCGGCGATCGCCCCGGGCGCGCCCGCCGCGTCCCGCTCGCACACCAGGAACCCCGCCTTCGTGGGGTCCTCGATGAGCACACCCGCGTAAGCGGCGTACGCCTCGGGGGTGGCGGGCGGGAACAGCCAGGGCCGGTGCAGCGCGGCGCTCTCCCGGGCCCGGGCGGTGAACTCGTCGGCGTCGCCGTGGGTGAAGGGGCGGATCGCCGTGCGCGGTCCCTCGGCGAGATAGCGGGTGTCGGACATCGCCCCAGCGTAGAACGGCCGTGCGGCCGGGGCTTGTCCGCCCCGGCCGCACGGCCATCGCCCTTACTTGGACCGCCTGCGGAAGACGTACGCGCCGCACGCCATGCCCGCCACGAACATCACGATCAGCCATACGTAGAGCGGCGCCGTGACCAGCGGGACGATGAGGCGGACCTCGACGTCCTTGGTGTTCTCGGCGATGAACACGACCGACAGCACCGCGATGACGAGGACCAGGATGCGGCCCGGGGTGAACGCCCCGCTGCCGCTCTTCCCGCTGCTCGACACGTCCTTCGGGCTCATGAGCAGCCCCTTTCCCGGCCCTGGTACGGCCGTCGCCCCGGGGCTCCAGCATGGCTCCGCCCCCGTACCCACCGGCGGAGATGTTCGGCCATTCGGGTGACGGGGGCGGCGTGCCCCCGGTCAGAGCAGGGCGGGCACCTCGACGGTGAGGGTGGCCGGGCCGCCGTCCGCCGGGGCGTCGAGCACCGCGGGCACCCCGAGCGGGATCGTCAGCCCGGTGGGCCCGTGGCCGAAGCCCAGCTCCTCCACGACCGGGACGCCGAGCGCGCCCAGCCGGTCCGCGAGCACCGCCCGCACCTGTGCGTACGGCCCGCACCCCGCCCAGGACCCGCAGGCCACCCCGGCGACCCCGTCGAGCGCCCCGGCCCGCAGCAGCTGGGTGAGGATGCGGTCCAGGCTGTACGGGTCCTCGGTGGTGTCCTCGATGACGAGCAGCCCGCCCCGGGCCGAGCGACGGGCGTGCGGGGTGCCGAGGTCGGCGGCGAGCAGGCTCACACAGCCGCCGTAGGTGATGCCGCGCGCCCGGCCCGGGACCAGTGCCCTGGCGTCCTCCAGGCCCAGGGTCAGCTGTGTCCCCGGGTCGAAGAGCGTGGCCCGCAGGGACTCCTGGGTGCGCGGGTCCTTGAGGAAGGTCTCGGTCCCCGTCATCGGCCCGTGCAGGGTGGCGAAGCCGGTCCGCAGCGCGAACGCCTCGTGGAGCACGGTGACGTCGCTGTAGCCGACGAACACCTTGGGTCCGGCCGCGCGCACCGCCGCCCAGTCCACCAGGTCCACCATGCGGTGCGCCCCGTACCCGCCGCGCGCGCAGATCACCGCGTCCACGGAGGGGTCGCACCACGCGTCCTGGAAGTCCCGGGCCCGGGCCTCGTCCGTACCGGCGAGGTAGTCCAGGTCCCGGTGCACGTCCAGCACGTGCGGCATGGGCACGGGGTCGAGGCCCCAGCCGCGCAGGATGTCCAGGCCGGGTTCCAGCCGGTCGACGGGGACGGGCCCGCACGGGGAGACGACGGCGACCCTGGACCCGGGGCGCAGCCGGGCGGGGCGGGCCGACTGGGTGAGGGTCACCGCTTCAGCTCCAGGGTGGCCACGTCGGGCCGGGCGAAGCCGAACACCTGGGCGTACAGGGAGAGTTCGGATTCCAGCGCGTCGATCATCGTGGTGGCGCGGCGGAAGCCGTGGCCCTCGCCCGGGTAGGTGCGGTACGCGTGCGGGATGGAGCGCCCCTCCACGGCGGCGAGGAAGCGCTCGCACTGCACCGGCGGGCAGATGGGGTCGTCCTCGCCCTGAAGGAGCAGGAAGGGCACGGTGAGCCGGTCGGTGCGGCCGACCGGGGAGCGTTCCCGGTAGCGCTCGGGGACCTCGGCGAGGGGGCCGACCAGCGATTCCAGGTACTGGGACTCGAAGTCGTGGGTCTCGTCCGTGCCCCAGCCCGCGAGGTCGAGGATGGGATAGATGATCGTGCCGCAGGCGTAGACGTCGGTGCCGGTCAGCGAGGCGGCGCTGGTCCAGCCACCGGCGCTGCCGCCCCGGATGGCGAGCCGGTCCGGGTCGGCGGTGCCCTCGGCGGCGAGCGTCCCGGCGACGGCGGCGCAGTCCTCCACGTCCACGACGCCCCACTGCTCGCGCAGCCGGTTGCGGTAGGCGCGGCCGTATCCGGCGGAGCCCCCGTAGTTCACCTCGGCGACGCCGATGCCGCGCGAGGTGAAGTAGGCGATCTCCAGGTCCAGGACGAGGGCGGCGTGCCCGGTGGGACCGCCGTGGGCCCACACCACGTAGGGCGGCAACTCCCCCTCGGGGCCGGTGTGTCCGGGGTTGCGCGGCGGGTAGATCTGGGCGTGGATCTCGCGTCCGCCGGGTCCGGTGAAGGTCCGCAGCACCGGTTCCGGGTAGTAGGCGGGGTCGACGGCATCCTCATGCGGAGTGCCGGTGATCCGGGTGTGCCCGGTCGCGGTGTCCAGCTCCACGATCTCGTAGCCGCTGTGCGGGCTCGCGGCGACGCCGGTGACGCGGGAGCCGCGCACGGTGAGCGTCGGCACCCACTCGGTCCACGGGCCCGCGATGTCGACCAGTTCGCAGGTCTCCGGGTCGAGTATGCCGAGGGTGGTGGTGCCCTTGCCGTGCAGGACCGCGATCAGCCCGTTGTCCAGGGGGCGGAACCAGACGAGCCCGATCTTCCACAGCGGTCCGGCGAACTCCTCCTCGCGCGGGCACAGTTCCCGGGTCTCGCCGGTGTCCGGGTCGAGCCTGACCAGGTTCCACCAGCCGCTGCGGTCGCTCGCCAGGAGCAGCTGCCCGTCGGCGGTCCACTGGACCTGGGGCACGGATTCCTCGGGGCCTCCGGCGACAGACCGGGCGTCCCGGAAGGTGCCGTCGTCGCCGATGTCCGCGACCAGCACCTCGGTGCCGTCCCAGGGCATGCGCGGGTGGTCCCAGCCGATCCAGGCGGCGCGCCGCCCGTCGGGCGACACCTCGGGTCCGGTGACGAACCGGTGCTGCCCGTCGCTGAGTTCGCGTACGGCGGACCGGTCCTCGGCCGCCGATCCGTCCAGGGGCACGGCGGCGAGGACCCGGCGCAGCGCGGTGGGCGCCTCGCCGGTGAACTCCTCCAGGACGCACCACACCTCACCGGCCGCGCCCCGGTCCGGCCGGACGCGCGGGTCGGCCCAGCGCAGTCCGCCGCCGACGGCGGAGACGGGGGTGAGCGGCCACGGTGCGCGGTCGCCGTCGGGCTCGTAGGCGTACAGCCGCTGGTCGGCGAAGTGGACGAAGACGACCAGCGGGCCGCCCTCCGCCCGCTCGGTGCCCGCCCAGGGCTGTCCGCCGTATTCGATGACCCGGCTGCGGACGTCCCAGGGGGCGGGCAGTTCGGTGGTGGTGCCGTCGGCGGTGCGGCGGACCAGGGCGCGCCGGCCGGCTTCGGCGGGGCGCGGTTCGGTCCACCACAGCTCGTCACCGACCGCGCCGGTGTACTCGGGCCGTCCGTCGTGGGAGGCGGCCAGTGCGGCGTCGATCGGTGACGGCCAGCTGCCGTGGGGCTGTGCGGTGGGCATGGGTGTCGGTCTCCCCCGAGTGGTTCAGGCGGTGCGCAGGTAGTGGTCCAGGACCCGGACGCCGAAGTGCAGCGCGTCGACGGGGACGCGTTCGTCCACGCCGTGGAAGAGGGCCTGGTAGTCGAAGCCGACGGGCAGCTTCAGCGGCGAGAAGCCGTAGCCGGTGATGCCGAGCCGGGAGAACTGCTTGGCGTCGGTGCCGCCGGACATGCAGTACGGCACGACGTGCCCGTCCGGGTCGAACCGCTCGATGGCGGCGCGGAGTTTCCCGTACGTGGGTGAGTCGACCGGGGCCTGGAGGGCGACCTCGCGGTGGGCGAACTCCCAGTCGACCGAGGGCCCGGTGAGCCGGTCCAGGGTGGCGTGGAACTCCTCGTCGCCGCCGGGGACGGTCCGGCCGTCGATGTAGGCGGTGGCGTGGCCCGGGATGACGTTGACCTTGTAACCGGCGTCCAGCATCGTCGGGTTGGAGCTGTTGCGGACGGTCGGGGCGACGAGGGCCGCGGCCGGTCCGATCTTGCCGAGGAGTTCGTCCACGTCGAAGCCGGGGGCGTCGAGGTCCGGGTGGATGCCGTGGAGCGCGGCGAGCTCGGTGAGCGCGGCGCGGACCGTCGGGGTGAGCCGGACCGGCCACTCGTGCTCGCCGATGCGGGTGACGGCGGCGGCGAGCGCGGTGACGGCGTTGGCCCGGTTGACCTTGGAGCCGTGGCCCGCCTTGCCGCGGGCGGTGAGCTTCAGCCAGCCGGTGCCGCGTTCACCGGCGCCGATGGGGTAGAGCGGCATGTTCGGTCCGGCGTGGAAGGTGAAGGCGCCGGATTCGCTGATGCCCTCCGTACAGCCGTCGAAGAGAGCGGCGTGCCGGTCGGCGAGGAAGCCCGAGCCGTCCTCCGCGCTGGCCTCCTCGTCGGCGGTGTACGCGATGACGATGTCGCGGCGCGGGCGGATGCCGGCCCGGGCCCAGTACCGGACGACGGCCAGGACCATCGCATCCATGTTCTTCATGTCGATGGCGCCGCGCCCCCACACGGTCCCGTCGCGGACCTCGCCGGAGAAGGGGTGCACGGTCCAGTCGGCGGCCTCGGCCGGCACCACGTCGAGGTGGCCGTGGACCAGGAGGGCGGGGGCGGACGGATCGGTGCCGGGGATCCGGGCGACGACATTGGTGCGGCCGGGGGTGCGTTCCAGGAGCGCGGGTTCCAGGCCGGTGGCGGCCAGGCGCTCGGCGACGTACTCGGCGGCGGGGCGCTCGCGGCAGTCGCCGCCGCCCCGGTTGGTGGTGTCGATGCGGATCAGTTCGGAGGTGAACGTCACCGATTCGTCGAGCGCCAGGGCGTCGACGGAGTCCTGCGGGGCGGTCGCCTCAGCCATACTGCTCCTCCACGGCGGACGAGACGATCGTCGTCACCGCCTTGAACGTGCGGATACCTTCGTACATCGTCGCGCTGGTGTAGGAGACCCGCCTCTCGCCGCTCGGCGCCGCGCCGGGTACGACGGTGGCCGCCGCGGCCAGGTGCTCGGCGTCGAATTCCAGCTCGACGGTGAACGGACCGCCCTCGACCGGCGTGTACCGCCCGGCCGCGGACACGGCGCGGGCGGCGGCCGCCCGGATGTCTGCGGCGGTACGGGCGGGGGTGCGGCAGACGGCGGCGTACCGCGACACGTAGTCCTTGACGGCCACCTTCTCCGCTCCGGGGGCGTACCCCTCGGCGTCCACGCAGGTCAGGTCGTCGCCGGTGACGAGGACGACGGGGACTCCGTACTCGGCGGCGACGTGCGCGTTGAGCAGGCCCTCGCTGGCCCGGACGCCGTTCAGCCAGACCCCGGTGATGGAGTTGGCGAGGTAGGTGTGGGCGAGGACGCCCTCCGTACCGGCGCCCGTGTGGTAGCCGACGAAGGCGACCGCGTCGACGTCGCCGTGCTGGATGCCCTCGACCATGCTGAGCGACTTGTGTTTGCCGGTGAGCATCTGGACGCGGTCGTCCAGTCTCTCCAGGAGCAGATTGCGCATGGTCCAGTGGGCCTCGTTGATCAGCACCTCGTCCGCTCCCCCGTCGTAGAAGCCGAGGGCGGCGGCGTTGACGTCGGAGGTGAACAGGGAGCGGCACCGCTCCCACTGCGGCGTGCCGGGCAGCACGTCGGCCGGCCAGGTCACGCCGGTGGCGCCTTCCATGTCGGCGCTGACGAGGATCTTCATGCGGCCACACGGTACGCGCCGATGAACGCCCAGGCCAGGGATGCCGAGCACGCCACAGGTCCAATCCAATGACGGCCCCGGCGGCCGCTGCGGGCCGCCGGGGGCGGGCCCTGTCGTCAGCCGCGCTTGGCGCCCTTCAGCAGCTTCTCGATCCGGCTGAGTTCCTTGTCGGTGAAGTCCAGGTTCCGGACCGTCTCGACGTTGTTCTCCAGCTGGGCGACGCTGCTCGCGCCGACCACGGCGGAGGTGACGCGCCCGCCGCGCAGCACCCAGGCCAGGGCCAGCTGGGCGAGCGACTGGCCGCGCGCGGCGGCGAGTTCGTTGAGCTCGCGCAGCCGCGAGACCAGGTCCGGGGTGACCGCCTCGGCCGACAGGAAGGGGCTGCTGCCGGCGGCGCGGGAGCCCTCCGGGATGCCGTTCA
The DNA here is from genome assembly GCF_001905735.1 of Streptomyces sp. CB01249. GTDB lineage: Bacteria > Actinomycetota > Actinomycetes > Streptomycetales > Streptomycetaceae > Streptomyces. The sequence continues at coordinate 878,364 of NZ_LISW01000001.1, read as the reverse complement.
GGTAGCGGTCGGAGAGGATGCCCTGCTCCAGCGGCGAGTAGGCGATGGAGCCGACGCCCAGCTTGTCCAGGGTGGTGAGCAGCCCCTCCTCGGGGCGGCGGTCGAGCATCGAGTAGCGCGGCTGGTGGATCAGGAGCGGGGTGCCGAGCTCCTTCAGGATCCGGGCGGCCTCGCGGGTCTGCTCGGGTGAGTAGTTGGAGACGCCGACGTAGAGCGCCTTGCCCTGGCGGACCGCCGCGTCGAGCGCGCCCATGGTCTCTTCGAGCGGGGTCTCGGGGTCGGGCCGGTGCGAGTAGAAGATGTCCACGTAGTCCAGGCCGAGCCGGGTGAGGCTCTGGTCCAGCGAGGACAGCAGGTTCTTGCGGGAACCCCACTCGCCGTACGGGCCGTCCCACATCAGGTAGCCGGCCTTGGTGGAGACGATGATCTCGTCCCGGTGGGCGGCGAAGTCCGTGGCGAGCGCCCGGCCCATCGCGGTCTCGGCGGAGCCGGGCGGCGGGCCGTAGTTGTTGGCCAGGTCGAAGTGGGTGATGCCGAGGTCGAAGGCCCGGCGCAGGATCTCACCCTGGGTCTCCGGTGTCCGGTCCCCGCCGAAGTTGTGCCACAGGCCGAGCGAGAGGGCGGGCAGCTTCAGGCCGCTGCGCCCGGTGCGCCGGTAGGGCATGTTCGCGTAGCGGTCGGCGGACGGGATGTACATACGGGCTCCATGCGAGAGGTGTTCCGGCCATGACCGGCAGGACACTCCCAGGCTGGCCCACTTCGATCCAGTAGTCCAACAGGAGATTCCGCTTGGATTCAGGGCCTAGAGTTCTCAATCATGGAGTTGCGTCAGCTGGAACATTTCGTGGCCGTCGCCGAGGAGCGGCATTTCACCCGCGCGGCGGAGCGGGTCGCCGTCTCGCAGTCCGGGCTCTCCGCCTCCGTCCGGGCCCTGGAGCAGGAGCTGCGGACGCCGCTGTTCAGCCGGACCACCCGCAGCGTACGGCTGACCGAGGCGGGGCGCGCCCTGCTGGTCGAGGCGGAACGCACCCTGGCCGGGGTGCGGGCCGCGAAGGAGGCCGTCGACGCGGTACGGGGGCTGCTGCGCGGGACCTTGTCGGTGGGCGTGGAGCAGTGCGTGGCCGGGCTGCGGCTGCCCCGGCTGCTCGCCGCCTTCCACCACGCCCACCCGCACATGGAGATCCGGCTGCGCCAGGAGGGCACGGCGAGGCTGGTGGACGGGGTGGCGGGCGGCCGGCTCGACATCGCGTTCGCCGCGACGGTGGACCCGGCGGGCTGGCGCGGCGAGCTGGTCCCGCTGGCCCGGGAGCCCATGGTGCTGCTGTGCGCGCCGGGGCACCGGCTGGCAGCGGCGGACCGGGTGGCCTGGGCGGAACTGGCGGGTGAGCCGTTCATCGACTTCCACCCGGACTTCGGTCCGCGCCGCGCGGCCGACGCGGCGTTCACGGGGGCCGGGGTGCGGCGCACGGTGGCTCTGGAGGTCACCGACGTCCACAGCCTGCTGGAGCTGGTGCACGAGCAGCTGGGCATCGCGCTCGTGCCGCACCACTTCTCCCGCAAGCCCGAGGCGCGCGGACTGGTGGCGGTGCGGCCGGAGGGCGCCGGTGAGGCGTTCTACGAGAGTGCCGTGGTGCTCCCCGAGGCGCGGGCGCTGAGCCCGGGGGCGCGGGCCCTGATGGCGCTGCTGCGGGACGACACGGGGAGCTGAGGCCGGGGGCGCGGGCCGGAGCGCCCCCGGCGCCCGGTGTCAGCCCGTGGCCAGCACAAACCACCTCGCCGGCAGGTCGATCCGGGTGCCGTCGGGCAGGTTCTCGGTCTGCGGCAGGACCGTGTCGCCGCTGTCCAGGACGGTCAGCCCGGCCGCCGCGAGCAGCCGCGGGACCTCCTCGTCGGTGGCGCTCGCCGGTTTCAGCCCGTGCTCGAAGACCCGGCGCAGCTTCGGGCCCGGTCCGCCCGGTCCCTGCGAGGCGCGTTGCAGGACGTCCTTGGAGGCGGGGGTCAGCTCGGCGACGAAGGCCCGGCCGCGTGCGCCGAGGAGCGTGGCGACGGCGGCGGCGACGGCCGGGCGGGCCTCCGGGTCGCTCTGGTGGATCACCGCCCGCATGTAGACGTTCGTGTCGCCGATGCGCGCGTGCAGGGCGCGCACGGCGTCGGCGTCGGTGAGGTCGAGCGTTTCGTACGCGGCGCTCTCCCCCGGGTCCGCCTTCCGGGCGTGCTCGATCGCCGCCTCCGAGAGGTCCACGCCGAGGGCGCGCGGGAAGAGGGTGGCGAGGTGCCGGGTCTGCGTGCCGTTGCCGCAGCCGAGGTCCACGACGGGCAGGGTGGCGTCGGCGTGCGGGAGGAGCAGCCGGCTGTGCGGTATGGCGCTCAGATCCGGGCCGGAGTCCCAGATGGCCGCGCCGGGCTCGTCCGAGGTGGCCGCCCAGTACCCTTCCCACGCCTCGCGGTATTGCTGTGACACACCCATGCGTACTCCCAAGTCCCGTCGTGCAGGCTCATATTGCTCAGCCAGGGACTACTGCCCAGGGGGGCCCGGGGGCAAGGGTGCGGACGCGACCTCTCTGTCAGCGGCGGCGGTTGGACCGGGGGCGCGGGACGCGGGACAGGGCCAGCTCGAACCAGACGGTCTTGCCGCGCGCGGTGCCGCTGGTGCCCCACTCCCGGGCGAGGCTGCTCACCACCATGAGGCCCCGGCCGCATTCGTCGCCGTCGGTGACAGCGAGGAGCGCGGCGGGGGCCGGTTCGTCGTCGCTGACCTCGCACAGCAGCGCGTCGGTGCGGACCAGGCGGAGTCCGATGTGGTGGGTGCGGCCGTGCTTGACGGCGTTGGTGACCAGCTCGCTGACCATCAGCTCGGCCGCCTCCACGGCGTCGGGCAGCTCCCAGTCGAGGAGTTGGCCGCGCACCAGGCGGCGGGCCCGGGACACCTCGCGGGGGTCCAGGGCGAGCTGCCACTCGGCGACGTCCTCGTCCGCGATGCCGTTGAGCCGGGCCATCAGCAGGGCGACGTCGTCCTTGCGACCGCCGCCGGTGTTCAGGGCGCGGATGATGGTGTCGCAGGCGTCGTCCATCGACGCGGCGGGGTGGGCGGCGGAGGCGCAGAGCGCGGCGAGCCCGGCCCCGATGTCCTGGCCGCGCACCTCGACCAGCCCGTCCGTGCACAGGACGAGGCGGTCCCCGGGGCGCACCCGCACGGTGGCGGTTTCGAAAGCGACCCCGCCGACGCCGATGGGCGCCCCGGTCGGCAGGTCGAGCAGTTCGGCCCGGCCGTCCTCGGCGCGGACGAGCACGGGCGGGATGTGACCGGCGTTGGCGATCTGGAGCTCGCCCGCGATCGGGTCGTAGACCGCGTACAGGCAGGTCGCGAGGTACTGCTCGCCGAGACGCTGGGCGAGGTCGTCCAGATTGCGCAGGAGCTGGGCGGGCGGCATCTCCATGGTGGCCATGGTCAGCACCGCGGTCCGCAACTGGCCCATCATCGCGGCCGAGTTGAGCCCGTGACCCATGACATCGCCGACGACCAGGGCGGTGCGCGAGCCGGGGAGCTTCACCGAGTCGAACCAGTCGCCGCCGATCCGGCCGAGCCGGGTGCCCGGCAGATAGCGGGTCGCGATGTCGCAACCGGCCATGCGGGGCTCGACGTTGGGCAGCATGCTGTCCTGGAGCGTCTCGGCGACGTTCTCCTGGTACGTGTACATGCGGGCGTTGTCCAGGACGAGCCCGGCCCGCGCGGCGAGTTCGGCGCCGGTGGTGCGGTCCATGTCGTCGAAGGGCTCGCGGCCGGGGCGACGCATCAGGACCATGAAGCCGAGGACCACGTCGCGGGCCTTGAGCGGCACGATGAGCAGCGAGCGGTGGGTGATCAGGGGGCGCAGGTCCCGCTTCTCGAACTCGCCGGAGATCCGGTTGCTCAGCTCCTCGCTCACATGGGGCACGATGACCGGCTCGCCGGTGACCATGCACTGGAAGAACGGGGTGTGTTCGGGGAAGGCGATGGCCTCGCCGACGGGCACGGTGTCGTCCCAGCGGCCCGGTTCGTCGTTGTGCTCGACCCAGACGCGGTGCCAGATGGTGGTGACGTCGGGCGGTCCGTCGGGGAAGCCCTCACCGGCGAGGACGGCGGCGCGCAGATGCGTACCGGCGAAGTCGCTGAAGCGGGGGACGGCGGCGCTGGTGACCTCGCGGATGGTGCGTTCCAGGTCGAGCGAGGTGCCGATGCGGCCGCTCACCTCGTTGAGGAATTCCAGCCGTTCGCGGACCGCCGCGTATTCGAGGTCCAACTCGGGCCGGGGGACGGTGCGTTGCGGGACCACCCGCTCGTCCGCGCCGTACCGCTCCTCGCGCACCGGCAGCCCTCCGGCGCGCTTGGGCACGCCCCAGTCCGGGGTGACGGGGATGCGCTCGTGGTGGCTGAACTCCAGGACCGGGTAGCCCAGTTCGAGCACCTGGGCGACGATGCCGGTCGCTTCCTGGACGCTCATGTTCGGCAGGATCTCCGGCAGCCGCGCGGACAGCTCGGCGTGGCCGGGGAAGTCGGTGTGCAGGGCGAAGCCGGGGGCGACCGTACGGGCCGGGCCGTCCTCGCCGTCCTCCACGTCACGCAACTGCGCGCAGTCGGCGGCGAGCACGAGGAGCCGGGCCGGTCCGGGTCCGGCGAGCGGGTAGGCCCACCACAGCACGTCGATCCGGCCGTGCCCGGGCTCGTCCAGCCGGGCCCGGCCGGAGGCGGGGTACGGGAAGTCCCCGCTGAGCGAGCTGTCGAGCGCCGGGCCCTCGTCGGCGTACATGCCCTGAGAGCCGCCCAACACCCCCGAGACCGGCAGGATTTCACCGGCGGGGAGCCCGACCGCCGCCTCGCGGGCGATGCCGAAGAGCCTTCTCGCGCCGGACGACCAGTGCGAGACCAGCCCCTCAGCGTCGACCACGGCCACGGCGAGCGGCAGGCGGCCCGCTGTGCCGTCGGCCGTCAGTGGTGTCCTCTGCGGCGGCACACCGAGGTCCATGAGGGGAAGGCTCCTTCCTCACCGCGGCATTCCGCGGCGCGTGACTCCACGGTACGGGGATGCGACCGGCGTCCGCGGGTCATCGGCGGAATCCCCCGCAGGGGTGGTGCGCCCCGCGCGCTTCGGGGGCGCACCGAAAGGCTCCGGGGATGTTCAGTCCTCGTGCCCCAGCTGGAGGTCGCGCTCGGTGCGCCCGCCGCCCGCGACCTGGAGGACCGTGGCGACGGGCGGGTATCCGGCCGCGATCACGGTGTACTCGCCGGTGGACAGGTCCACGAAGCGGAACGCGCCGTCCGGGCCGGTGGTCACGGTGTCCACCACGTTGCCCGCCGCGTCCAGGAGCGTGACCCGGGCGTCCTCGACGGGCCGCCCGGCGGTGGCCCGGACGATCCCGCGCAGCACGGCGCCCCCGGCCAGTTCGATGTCCTGCCGGGTCTCCCGGGCCGCCTGCACGCTGACGGGGAGCGCGGCGGGCCGGAAGGCCGGGGCGGAGGCCGCGAGGGTGTACTCGCCCGCGACCAGTTCGCCGATCACGTAGCCGCCCTCGCGGCCGCTGCGCGTGGAGGCGACGACCTCGCCGCGGACGTCGGTGAGCGTGACGGCCGCGTCGCGCACGGGCGCCCCGTCGGCCGTGACGACGGTGCCGGCGAGCCGGCCGGCGCCGCCGAGCACCACGTCCAGCTCGACCGGGCGTTCGCCGACGGTGACGCTGACGGCCTGCGGCTGGTGGCCCCCGGCGGCGGCGATCAGGACGTACGAACCGGCGCCCGGCACGCTGAGCGCGTACCGCCCCTCCTCACCGCTGGCGCCCCGGCCGACCTGCTGGCCCTGGACGTCGATGAGGGTGAGGGCGGCGCGCGGCACCTTCGTACCGTCGGAGTGCTGGACGCTGCCGGAGACCGGGACGCCGGAGAGGTAGCCGGCGGACGGGGCGGCGGCGTCGGTGCGGGCGGAGGGGATCGGGGTGTACTCGGTGGTGGCTTCGGGGCCTGCGGTGGTTTCGGGGCTGTGGGACACCAGCGGTTTCTCCTTGAGGAAGAAGGCGAAGAACAGGCCGAGCACGAGGACCGGCACGAGGTAGAGGAAGATCCGGGGCATCGCGTCGGCGTACGCCTGGATGTAGGCGTCCCGCAGCGCGGGCTCCATCGCGTGGACCAGCTGCGGGCTGATCGACTCCGGGTCGGGGAGGTCCGCCCCGGAGGGCAGCCGGACGGCGAGCGCGTCGGCGAGCCGTCCGGCGAACAGGGTGCCGAAGACGGCGGCGCCGACGCTGCCGCCGATCTGCCGGAAGTAGTTGTTGGCACTGGTGGCGGTGCCCAGGTCGGCGGGGCGCACGGAGTTCTGCACGGCGAGGACCAGGACCGGCATGATCAGCCCGATCCCGACGCCGAGGACCGCCTGCGCGATGCTGTACTCGAAGCGCGGGGTGTCGGTCTCCAGCCGGGACAGCAGATACATGCCCACCGCCGAGATCGCGCTGCCCGCGATCGGGTAGACGCGGTAGCGCCCGGTGCGGGAGATGAGCTGGCCCGAGATCACGGAGGCGCCGACGACGCCGCCCATCATGGGGAGCATCAGCAGGCCGGACTCGGTGGCGGTGGCTCCGTCGACCATCTGGAGGAAGCTCGGCAGATAGCTGGCCGCGCCGAACAGCGCCACGCCGACGACCGCTCCGACCAGGGCCGTCACGTTGAAGATCGAGTCGCGGAACAGCCGGAGCGGGATGATCGGTTCGGCGGCGCGGCGCTCCACGAGGACGAACAGCAGAGTCGTTCCGGCAGCTCCGGCGCCCAGCCCCAGGATGGCGCCCGAGCCCCAGGCGTACTCCGTGCCGCCCCAGCTGGTCAGCAGCACCAGGCAGGTGGAGGCCGCGGCGAGGAGCGCGGCGCCGAGGATGTCGAGCCGGGGGCGGACGGTGGGCCGGGGGAGCTTGAGGACGACGGTGATCACGGCGAGGGTGATCAGGCCGAAGGGCACGTTGATGTAGAAGCACCAGCGCCAGGAGGCGTGGTCCGTGAAGAAGCCGCCGAGCAGCGGACCGGCCACCGAGGCGAGGCCGAAGGCGGCGCCGATGAGGCCCATGAACCGGCCGCGCTCGCGGGGCGGGACCACGTCCGCGATGATCGCCTGCACGCCGATCATCAGCCCGCCGCCGCCGATCCCCTGGATCGCCCGGAAGGCGATGAGCTGGTCCATGGTGCGCGACCAGCCGGCCAGCGCGGAGCCGACGACGAAGACGACGATGGCGAACTGGAAGACGCCCTTGCGGCCGAAGAGGTCGCCCAGCTTCCCGTAGAGCGGCAGTCCGATCGTGGAGGCGAGCAGATAGGCGGTGACCGCCCAGGACATCTTCTCCAGGCCGTGCAGCTCGCCGACGATCTTCGGGAGCGCGGTGGCCACGATCATCTGGTCGAGCGCCGCGAGCAGGAGCGTGAGCATCAGCCCGACGAAGACCAGCCGGATGCGGCGGGGGTCCGTCGCCATGCCGTCGGATGTGCCACCGGGGGCGGTCTCCGTCGCGGCGGGCGGCGGCGGAGGCGGGGCGGGCGCGGGCGCCACCTCGGCGTCCCCGGGGCCGCCGGGCTCGTCCTCCAACAGTGTGATGCCACCCACCACGTGCCGCTCCCCTCGTCGCGCTGCCGCACATTTCTCGCATCGCGCGACAAGTGAGGGCAAACGCGACGGGGGGCGCCGGCGGCGCACTCAGGGGGCGTATCCCCCGGTAGGAGGCACTACGGCGCACAACCGCACCGCCGCAAAGACCACCCGAACCGGTGAGGCCGGGCGGTGACGACGGGGGGTCAGTTCTCGACCTCGGCGGCGAGGTTGGCCAGCAGCTCGTCGTAGATGCGGGCGAGGCCCTTGGGCGCGAAGGTCTTCTCGAAGAAGCCGCCGATGCCCCCGGCGCCGTTCCACACGGTCGCGACGACGGCCTTGGACCTGCCCTCGCCGGCCGGGGTGACGGTCCAGGTGGTGACCATCGAGGAGTTCCGGTCCTTCTCCACGAGCTGGCCGTCGGTCGGCTCGGTGACCTCCAGGAGGCAGTCACGGACCCGCTTGCTGGTGGCCTGGAGCTTCCAGTGGACGAGGGTGCCCTCGCCGTCGCCGCCCTCGCGCACCTCGTACTCGCTGTAGTGGGCGGGGAGCACCTTGCCGCGGACGTCCTTGTAGTCGGCCAGCGCGTCGAACACCGCCTCCGCGTCCGCCGCGATGATCCGCTCCGTCGTGGCTTCGACCTGCGCCATGCCTGCTCCTCCAGCACTCGGTTCTTCGGGGTGTGCTGAGCCAATCACCTCGTGTGTCGGGCTCAAAATCCGGGCCGGGACGAAGGGGAAAAAACGATCATGGGAACACGTGTTCTATTCTCGGTCCAGAACTACCGAGGAGGCGTCCATGCGCTGGGACAATCTGGCTGAAGACAACGCCAACCACCCCACGAGCGGTACGGGTGCGCTCTTCGCCGCCGACGCGGTGACCACTCGCACCTTCGACACTCCGGAATTCCGGGGCATCACCTTCCACGAGATCCGGGCCCGTTCGATCGTGAACCGGGTGCCCGGCGCCTCCCGGATGCCGTTCGAATGGACCGTGAATCCGTACCGGGGCTGCACACACGCCTGCGTCTACTGCTTCGCCCGCAAGACCCACAGCTATCTCGACCTCGACACCGGACTCGGCTTCGACTCGCAGATCGTCGTCAAGGTCAACGCGCCGGAGCTGGTCCGCCGCGAGATCGCCTCGCCGCGCTGGCACGGGGCGCACATCGCGATGGGCACCAACGTCGACTGCTACCAGCGGGCGGAGGGCCGCTACCGGCTGATGCCCGGCATCCTGACCGCCCTGCGCGACCACGCGAACCCGTTCTCGATCCTGACGAAGGGCACGCTGATCCTGCGCGACCTGGAGCTGCTGCGGCAGGCCGCCGAGGTCACCGAGGTCGGCGTCTCGGTCTCGGTGGGCTTCACCGACCCCGAGCTGTGGCGGACCGTGGAGCCCGGCACGCCCTCGCCGGAGCGCCGCCTCGACGTCGTACGGAGGCTGAGCGAGGCGGGCATCGGCTGCGGGGTGCTGATGGCGCCGGTCATCCCGCACCTCGGCGACAGCCCCGAGCAGCTACGGGCCACCGTCCGCGCGATCGCCGCCGCCGGCGCGACGTCGGTGACCCCGCTCGTCCTGCATCTGCGCCCCGGCGCCCGGGAGTGGTTCATGGAGTGGCTGGGCCACCACCACCCGCATCTCGTACGGCGTTACGAGCGGCTGTACGCGGACGGCGCCTACGCGCCGACCTGGTACCAGCGGCGCATCACCCGGTACGTGCACGAGCTGGCGGCCGAATACGGCATCGGCCCCGCCCACCGGGGGACGGCGCGCAAGCTCCCCCGGCGCGAGCCGCATCCGCCGCTCGACGCCTCGGAGCCCACCCAGCTCACCCTGCTCTGAGGGGGCGGCGCCCCGCACGGGCGCGCAAACGGGTCATCTCTCACGACAACGGGTCCTTCCGGCTCCGATTGCGGGGAACATGCGGCGGGGGCTGCCTACCGCGCAGCCGTGTTCCCCCATCCCGGGAGGCCATATGACGAACCGTTCAGTACTGCTGTGCGCCCTCGGGGCGACGGTCGCCGGTCTGGTGACCGCCGCCCCGGCCACGGCGGACACCGCGACACCGCGTGCACCGCTCGCCTGGAAGGACTGCGGAACGAAGTCCTCCCCGACGCTCCAGTGCGCGACGGTGCGCTCCCCGCTCGACCACGACGACCCGGCGGGGCGCCAGGTCACCCTGGCCCTGACGCGCGTGCCGCACACCTCGAAGACCTTCCAGGGACCGCTGCTGGTGAACCCGGGCGGGCCCGGCGGCAGCGGCCTGTCGATGGCCCCGTTCGTCGCTTCCTCACTGCCGAAGGCGGTCGCCTCGCAGTACGACGTGATCGGTTTCGACCCGCGCGGCGTCGGAAAGAGCCGCCCGGCCCTGGACTGCCTGCCCGGGTACTTCGACCCGGTCAGGCCCGACCCCGTACCGCAGTCCCTCGGCGGCGAGCGGGTCAACCGCAACCGCGCCCGGGACTTCGCGGCGGCCTGCGGCGCGAAGTACCCGGACCTGCTCCCGTACATGGACACGGTGAGCGCGGCCAAGGACCTGGACGTGATCCGCCGCGCGACCGGGGCGCGGCAGCTGAACTACTTCGGCTACTCCTACGGCACCTACCTCGGCACGGTGTACGCGAAGCTCTTCCCGGACCGCGTCCGGCGGCTGGTCCTCGACTCGAACGTGGACCCCGAGGGCGTCTGGTACGAGGACAACCTCACCCAGGACTACGCGTTCGACACCCGGCACAAGGCGTTCGCCGCCTGGGTCGCGAAGTACGACGCCACGTACCACCTGGGCGGTGACCCGGCGAAGGTCGAGGCCGCCTGGTACCGGATGCGGGACGCGGTGAAGAAGCGCCCGGCGGGCAAGAAGGTCGGCGCGGGCGAACTGGACGACACCTTCCTGCCCGGCGGCTACTACAACGGCTACTGGCCGGTGCTGGCCGAGGCGTTCGCCGCGTACGTCAACGACAAGGACGAGAAGCCGCTTATCGCGGCGTTCGAACGGTTCGGCGCGGTGGACGCGGACGGCGACAACGGCTACTCCGTCTACACGGCCGTCCAGTGCCGCGACGCCGACTGGCCGCGCGACTGGAACACCTGGCGCAACGACACCTGGCGGGTGCACGCGAAGGCCCCGTTCATGGCCTGGGGCAACACCTGGTACAACGCCCCGTGCGCCGACTGGCCGGTGGAACCCCTGAACCCGGTCCGGGTCTCGAACCACGCCCTGCCCCCGGTCCTGCTCTTCCAGGCGACGGACGACGCGGCCACCCCGTACGAGGGCGGAGTCACCCTGCACCGCAAGCTGCGCGGCTCCCGCCTGGTCGTCGAACAGGGCGGCGGCAACCACGGCGTCACCCTGAGCGGCAACGCCTGCCTGGACCGCTACCTGACGGACTACCTGGCGAAGGGCAAGGTCCCCCGCGCCGGCCGCGGCGAGGCGGACGCGGTCTGCGCGAAGACCCCCGACCCGAAACCGGACCCCGCCAAGTCGGCCCGCCCGGCGCTACGCCCGGACACGGGCAGCACGCTGCACGGGCTGCTGGGGTTCCGGGGCTGACCCGGGCTTCAAGGGGCGCACGCGGGACGACCGCGTGCGCCCCTTCGCTCATTCGCCCGGCAACCGGCCCAGCGCCTCCCGCGCCGCCCCCGCCAGCCGCGGCCGGGGCAGCGCGGCCTCCAGGACCGGGCGGGCGGCGGGGTCTCCCAGGGAGCCCAGGCCCTCGACGCAGGCGAGGGCGACGCGCCAGTGCGGTTCGTCCGGGCCGAGCAGCCGGGACAGGGTGGTGACCAGTGCCGGGGCGGATTCCGGGGCCCGGAGGGCGGTGAGCAGGCGGACCGGGTGGAGGGCGTAGGCCGTGCGCAGGGGGTTGGTGGCGAGGGCGGCGGCGGCGCGGGGGGTGCGGGGGTCGGCGAGGCGGGTCAGGGCGTGGGCGGCGCTGACGCAGCGGTCGGGGTCGCGGTGGTTGAGGAGGAGCACCAGGGGTTCGAAGGCGCGCCGGTCGCCTGCGCAGCCCAGACGGAAGGCGGCGATCTCGCGGGCCCACAGCGGGCGTTCGTGCTCGACCAGCACCCGGGCCAGCTCCTCCTCGTCCTCGGTGGCGAGCAGGGCGCGGCAGGCCGCCGACTCCCCCGCCTCTTCGGCCAGCCGGTGCGCCAGGGAACGGAACTCCTCGTCGTCCATGACCGTCAGCGTATCGGCGGACACGGTGCGTATCGACGGGGTCCTGAAATGTGGCACGGGCCACAACTGGCCAGGGCTGGCGCGCTCGTTACTCGCTGGTTAAGCTCAGTTGAGCGGGATCCCCTCCCGTCGCTCCGATGGCCTGGTGACGCAGCCCCGGAGTGTTGTCGGTTCGGCAGCTGTACGAGACGTGGCCCCGGGACAGGGTCCGTCGCTCCTTTCCGGTCCCGGGCGTGGATCACGCCCGGTGCTCGAACACCACGACAGGCACCTCCCGCACGCCGTGCGCCGCGCGCGCCCCGTGCGTCCCCTCAGTCGTCACTCATCCCTGGAGTCCCGTGATGGACATCCCTCTCTCCACCATTGCCGTCGTCGGCCTCGGCACGATGGGCGCCGGAATCGCCGAGGTCCTGGCCCGCTCCGGCCGCGAGGTCATCGGTATCGACACCGACGAGGCCGCCGCCCGCCGGGCCGTCGCCTCGCTGGAGGCGTCCACCGCCCGCGCCGTGGAGCGCGGGCGGATCACCGAGGAGGAGCGGCGCGACGCGCTCGCCCGCTTCCGTACGTTCTCCGACCTCCAGGCTGCCGCCGACGCGGAGCTGGTCATCGAGGTCGTGCCGGAGTCGTACGAGATCAAGCAGCAGGTCTTCCGGGAGCTCGACGCGGTCGTCTCCCCCACCACGATCCTCGCGACCGGCACCAACGCCCTGTCGGTGACCCGTCTCGCGGCCGAGTCGCAGCGCCCCGAGCGGGTGCTCGGCCTGCACTTCTTCAACCCGGCGCCGGCGATGAAGCTGGTCGAGGTGGTCTCCTCGGTACTGACGGCCCCGCCCGCCGTCGAGGCGGTCACCGAGCTGGCGCGCCTGCTGGGCAAGGAGCCGGTGGCCATCGGCGACCGGCCGGGGTTCGTCGCGGACGGCCTGCTGTTCGGCTATCTCAACCAGGCCGCCGCGATGTACGAGGCGAACTACGCCACCCGCGAGGACATCGACGCCGCGATGAAGCTGGGCTGCGGTCTGCCGATGGGTCCGCTGGCCCTGCTGGACCTGATCGGCATCGACACGGCCCGTACGGTCCTGGAGGCGATGTACTCCACCTCGCACGACCGGCTGCACGCCCCCGCGCCCATCCTGGGCCAGCTCGCCTCCGCCGGGCTGACCGGCCGCAAGGCGGGCCGCGGCTTCTACACCTACGCCGAGCCGGGCAGCCAGACCGTGGTGCCGGACGCGCTGACGCCCGCGCCGCGCGGCGCGGAGGCCGCCGGGCGGACCGTGCGGTCGGTGGGCGTCGCGGGCTCGGGGACGATGGCCTCGGGGATCGCCGAGGTCTTCGCCAAGGCCGGTTACGACGTGGTGCTCGCCGCGCGCGGCCAGGAGAAGGCGGACCTCGCCAAGGCCCGGATCGCCAAGTCGCTGGGCCGGTCGGTCACCAAGGGGCGGCTGAGCGAGCAGGCCCGGGACGAGACGCTGGCCAGAATCACCGCGGCGGCCTCGCTGGACGCGTTCGCCGAGGTGGACCTGGCCGTGGAGGCGGTCGCCGAGGACCTGCTGGTCAAGCAGGAGCTGTTCGCCACGCTGGACAAGGTGTGCCGGCCGGGTGCGGTGCTGGCCACGACGACCTCCTCGCTGCCGGTCGTCGCGATCGCCCGGGCCACCGGGCGGCCCGAGGACGTCGTCGGGATGCACTTCTTCAACCCGGCGCCCGCGATGAAGCTGGTCGAGGTCGTGCGTACGGTGCTCACCGCCGACGACGTGCACGCCACGGTCCACGAGGTGTGCCACACGGTCCGCAAGCACCCGGTGGACTGCGGGGACCGGGCGGGCTTCATCGTGAACGCGCTGCTGTTCCCGTACCTCAACAACGCCATCAAGATGGTCGAGGAGCACTACGCGTCCCTCGATGATATCGACGCCGCGATGAAGCTGGGGGGCGGCTACCCGATGGGCCCGTTCGAGCTCCTCGACGTGGTCGGGCTCGATGTCTCGCTGGCCATCGAGAAGGTCCTCCACAACGAGTTCCGCGACCCGGGCCTGGCGCCCGCCCCGCTTCTGGAGCACCTGGTGGCCGCGGGCTGCCTCGGCCGCAAGACGGGGCGCGGATTCCGCGAATATGCCCGGCGCTGACGCGGGAGCCGGCTGGGGCGGGCTGCTCGGGCCTCCGGGCGGCCCGCCCCCGCAGGCGCGCTCTCCCGCCCCCATGCAGTACGTTCACACCATGTCCCAGCCCGCCAGGTCCACCCGTGTGTCCGCCGCGCCCGACGTCCCGGAAAGTGCCGCAGGCACCCGAGCCGCCGCCCAGCGGCTCAAAATGCGCCGCGAGCTGGCCGCCGCGGCGATGGAACTCTTCGCGACGAAGGGGTACGAAGCGACCACGGTCGATGAGATCGCGGGCGCGGCGGGTGTGGCCCGGCGGACCTTCTTCCGCCACTTCCGTTCCAAGGAAGAGGCCATCTTCCCGGACCACGACGACACCCTCGTACGGGCCGAGGCCGTCCTCAACGCGGCCCCCGCGCACGAGCACCCGCTCGACACGGTGTGCCGGGGCATCAAGGAAGTCATGCGGATGTACGCGGCCAAGCCCGCGGTCTCCGTGGCCCGTTACAAGCTGACCCGCGAGGTGCCGACCCTGCGCCAGGCGGAGATCGCCTCGGTGGCCCGCTACGAGCGGCTGTTCACGCGCTATCTGCTGGGCCACTTCGACGAGCGCGACCAGCACCCCGGCAACGACGACCCGTTGCTGGCCGAGGTCGCCGCGTCCGCTGTCGTCACCGCGCACAACCATGTGCTGCGCCGCTGGCTGCGGGCGGACGGGCAGGGCGATGTGGAGGCGCAGCTCGACCAGGCCTTCGCCATCGTGCGGGACACCTTCGGTACGGGCATCGGCGCGGGCCGCACGGCGGGCGCCGAGCCCGCGCAGCCGCCGGCCGCGTCGGTGGAGACGCAGGGCGAGGTGCTGGTCGCCGTGGCGCGTACGGACGCCCCCCTGGACGAGGTCATGCGGACCATTCAGCAGGCCCTCAAGGAGCGCTGAGCCGCCCCGGAAACCCTGTTGCCGGGGTGGGCCCCCGGTGCTGGGGTGTGCGCATGAACGATCATGTGACATCCGAGCGCGCCCGCCTCCTCGCCGTCTTCGACCGGGTGATGCGCGAACAGGCCCTCCCCGAAGGCCCCCGCGGCCGCGTCGAACGCGTGGGTGACGTCGTCCGGCAGGTGGGCGCCGCGCACGACTGGAACGGGGTGGTGTGGTCCGCGCCGGACCTGGACGCCGCCCGGGCCGACGCGGCGATCGCGGAGCAGGTGGCGCACAGCGCGCTGCTGGGCTGCGACGAGTTCGAGTGGAAGCTGTACGGGCACGACCGCCCCGCCGACCTGGGCGCGCGGCTGCTGGCGGCCGGTTTCGAGGCCGAGGAGCGGGAGACCCTGCTCGTGGCGCGGGTGGCGGAGCTCGCCACGGAGGTGCGGCTGCCGGAGGGCGTCCGGCTGGAAGAGGTGCGGGACGAGGCGGGCGCGGAGCTGATGGCGCGCGCCAATGAGCGGGCGTTCGGCCGGGACGGGTCCTGGCTGCGCCGGCTGGTCGTGGACCGGCTGCGGGAGGCCCCGGAGCATTTCGTGGCCCTCGTGGCCATGGCGGGCGACGAGCCGGTCAGCTCGGCCCGGATGGAGCTGTACCCGGGCACGGGGTTCGCGGGGCTGTGGGGCGGCGGCACGGACCCCGCCTGGCGCGGGCGGGGCGTCTACCGGGCGCTGGTGGCCCTCCGGGCGGGCGTGGCGGCGGAGCGGGGCTACGACTACCTCCAGGTCGACGCCACCGAGGACAGCCGCCCGATCCTGGAGCGCCTGGGCTTCACGGCACTGACCACCACGACCCCGTACATCTACCGCCCCACGCGCGCCTGACCGGCGAAACCGGGGCGAACCAACCCGTACCGCCGCCCGTGTTGCTCATGCGTGGCGACCGGCTGACAATTGAGGGAAATTACTGGCACCGAGTGCCTTGTCAGCTGTCACGCAGTGCCATACGTTGAAGGCATCCGGGCGGCCGGCGTGCTGGGATCTCACGTACGCCGGCTGTCCCCGCAAACCACCGCGTTTGCGCGCCCGGGCGCCTGCGTCACCAGGCAACCCTTCTGCTCCACCGAGCAAGCAGTCGAGCACCACCCCGCCGAACCGACGGCACACCTCCAGACCCGTTCCCCTGTTCTCAGGGCCCCTCAGCGTTCCCTCAACGCCGCACCGCCGGAGGCACCCCGTGAAGGAAATCCTGGACGCGATCCAGTCGCAGACCGAGGCGAAGGGCGGCTCCGACGCGCCCACCGCCGCCGACTTCGCGGCGCTGCCCGTGCCCGAGTCGTACCGCGCGGTCACCGTCCACAAGGACGAGGCCGAGATGTTCGCGGGCGTCGACAGCCGCGACAAGGACCCGCGCAAGTCGCTCCACGTGGAGGACGTGCCGGTGCCGGAGCTCGGCCCGGGCGAGGCCCTGGTCGCGGTCATGGCCAGCTCGGTGAACTACAACTCCGTCTGGACCTCGATCTTCGAGCCGGTCTCCACCTTCGGCTTCCTGGAGCGGTACGGGCGGGTCAGCGAGCTCACCAAGCGCCACGACCTGCCGTACCACGTCATCGGATCCGACCTGGCGGGCGTCGTCCTGCGCACCGGCCCGGGCGTCAACGCCTGGAAGCCCGGTGACGAGGTCGTCGCGCACTGCCTCTCGGTCGAGCTGGAGTCCTCGGACGGCCACAACGACACGATGCTCGACCCGGAGCAGCGCATCTGGGGCTTCGAGACCAACTTCGGCGGGCTCGCCGAGATCGCGCTCGTCAAGTCGAACCAGCTGATGCCGAAGCCCGATCACCTCAGCTGGGAGGAGGCCGCGGCTCCCGGCCTCGTCAACTCGACCGCGTACCGCCAGCTCGTCTCGCGCAACGGCGCCGGCATGAAGCAGGGCGACAACGTCCTGATCTGGGGCGCCAGCGGCGGACTCGGCTCCTACGCCACGCAGTTCGCGCTGGCCGGCGGCGCCAACCCGATCTGTGTCGTCTCCAGCGAGCAGAAGGCGGAGATCTGCCGGAAGATGGGCGCCGAGGCGATCATCGACCGCAACGCCGAGGGCTACAAGTTCTGGCAGGACGAGCAGAACCAGGACCCGCGCGAGTGGAAGCGGTTCGGCAAGCGCATCCGTGAGCTGACCGGCGGCGAGGACGTGGACATCGTCTTCGAGCACCCCGGCCGCGAGACCTTCGGCGCGAGCGTCTACGTGACCCGCAAGGGCGGCACCATCGTCACCTGCGCCTCGACCTCGGGCTACAACCACGAGTACGACAACCGCTACCTGTGGATGTCGCTCAAGCGCATCATCGGCTCCCACTTCGCCAACTACCGCGAGGCGTGGGAGGCGAACCGGCTGATCGCCAAGGGCAAGATCCACCCGACGCTCTCCAAGGTCTACTCGCTGGAGGAGACCGGCCAGGCCGCCCACGACGTGCACCGCAACGCCCATCAGGGCAAGGTCGGCGTCCTGGCGCTGGCTCCGCGCGAGGGCATGGGCGTGCGCGACCAGGAGATGCGCGAGAAGCACCTGGACGCCATCAACCGCTTCCGGAACGTCTGAGGTCCGGCCATGACCGAACGTCAGAAGGACCGCCCCTGGCTCATGCGGACGTACGCGGGCCACTCCACGGCCGAGGCGTCCAACGAGCTCTACCGGCGCAACCTCGCCAAGGGCCAGACGGGTCTGTCGGTCGCTTTCGACCTGCCGACCCAGACGGGGTACGACCCCGACCACGTCCTGGCGCGCGGCGAGGTCGGCCGGGTCGGTGTGCCCGTCTCGCACCTCGGTGACATGCGACGGCTGTTCCAGGACATCCCCCTGGAGCAGATGAACACCTCCATGACGATCAACGCCACGGCCATGTGGCTGCTGGCGCTCTACCAGGTCGTCGCGGAGGAGCAGGGCGCCGACCCGGGCAGGCTCCAGGGCACCACGCAGAACGACATCGTCAAGGAGTACCTGTCGCGCGGAACGCACGTCTTCCCGCCCGGGCCCTCGCTGCGGCTGACCACCGACATGATCACGTACACGGTCAACCGCATCCCCAAGTGGAACCCGATCAACATCTGCAGCTACCACCTCCAGGAGGCGGGGGCGACCCCGGTCCAGGAGATCGCGTACGCGATGTCGACGGCCATCGCCGTCCTCGACGCCGTACGCGATTCCGGGCAGGTGCCCGAGGAGAAGTTCGGGGCCGTCGTCGCGCGGATCTCGTTCTTCGTGAACGCGGGCGTCCGCTTCATCGAGGAGATGTGCAAGATGCGCGCCTTCGGCCGCATCTGGGACCGGGTCACCCGCGAGCGCTACGGCATCACCGACGCCAAGCAGCGCCGGTTCCGCTACGGCGTCCAGGTCAACTCCCTCGGCCTGACCGAGGCGCAGCCGGAGAACAACGTCCAGCGCATCGTGCTCGAGATGCTGGCCGTGACCCTCTCCAAGGACGCCCGGGCCCGCGCGGTCCAGCTGCCCGCCTGGAACGAGGCGCTGGGTCTCCCCCGGCCCTGGGACCAGCAGTGGTCGCTGCGCATCCAGCAGGTCCTGGCGCACGAGAGCGACCTGCTGGAGTACGAGGACATCTTCGCCGGTTCGCATGTCATCGAGGCCAAGGTGGACGAGTTGGTCGCCGACTCGCTGGCCGAGATGGACCGGATCGAGCAGATGGGCGGCGCCATGGCGGCCGTCGAGTCCGGCTACCTCAAGTCCGAGCTGGTCTCCTCGCACGCTGAGCGGCGGGCCCGGATCGAGGCCGGTGACGAGAAGATCATCGGCGTCAACGTCTACGAGACGACCGAGCCCAACCCGCTCACCGCCGACCTCGACGGGGCGATCATGACGGTCGACCCGGCGAACGAGGCGCGGGTCGTGGCCGCGCTCCACGAGTGGCGGGACAACCGGGACGAGCCCCGGGCCACGGAGGCGCTGGCCGCGCTGAAGAAGGCCGCCGCCGGTACCGAGAACCTGATGGAGGCGACCGTCGAGTGCGCCCGTGCGGGGGTGACCACCGGCGAGTGGTCCTGGGCGCTGCGCGATGTGTTCGGCGAGTTCCGGGCGCCGACCGGGGTGTCGTCCGCCCCGGTCGCGGTCACCGCCGAGGAGGGCTCGCCGCTCGCCCTCGTACGCGAGAAGACCGCGCGGACCGCCGAGGACCTGGGCGTCGGGCGGCTGCGGCTGCTGGTCGGCAAGCCCGGCCTGGACGGGCACTCCAACGGCGCCGAGCAGATCGCGGTGCGGGCCAGGGACGCCGGCTTCGAGGTCGTCTACCAGGGCATCCGCCTGACGCCCGAACAGATCGTCTCGGCGGCCGTCGCCGAGGACGTGCACTGCGTCGGCCTGTCCATCCTGTCCGGCTCGCACGCCGAGCTGGTGCCGGACGTGCTGGTCCGGCTGCGCCGCACCGGGGCCGGCGACATCCCGGTCATCGCCGGCGGCATCATTCCCCCGGCCGACGCCGAGGCCCTGATCAGGGCGGGTGTCGCCGCCGTGTTCACCCCGAAGGACTTCGGCATCACGGAGATCATCGGCCGTATCGTCGACGAGATCCGGAAAGCGAACAAGCTCGACCCTCTGGAGGTCCCCGCATGACCACGCCCGTGAACCGTCTGCGCCCGCGCCGCTCGTGTCTGGCCGTGCCCGGCTCGAACCCGCGGTTCCTGGAGAAGGCCCAGGGCCTCCCGGCCGACCAGGTGTTCCTGGACCTGGAGGACGCCTGCGCGCCGCTCGCCAAGGAGGGCGCCCGCCACCACATCGTGGACGCCCTGAACAACGGCGACTGGACGGGCAAGACCCGGGTGGTCCGGGTCAACGACTGGACGACGCACTGGACGTACCGCGACGTCATCACGGTGGTCGAGGGCGCGGGGCCGAACCTCGACTGCATCATGCTGCCGAAGGTGCAGGACGCCCAGCAGGTCGTGGCGCTGGACCTGCTGCTGACGCAGATCGAGAAGACGATGGGCTTCGAGGTCGGGCGGATCGGCATCGAGGCGCAGATCGAGAACGCCAAGGGCCTCGTCAACATCGACGAGATCGGTGCCGCCTCGCCCCGTCTGGAGACGCTGATCTTCGGCCCGGCCGACTTCATGGCGTCGATCAACATGAAGACCCTGGTCGTCGGCCAGCAGCCGCCCGGCTACCCGGCGGACGCCTACCACTACATCCTGATGCGCATCCTGATGGCCGCCCGGACGCACGACCTCCAGGCGATCGACGGCCCGTTCCTCCAGATCCGCGACGTGGACGCCTACCGCGAGGTCGCGGGCCGCGCGGCGGCGCTCGGCTTCGACGGCAAGTGGGTGCTGCACCCCGGTCAGGTCGACGCGGCCAACGAGGTGTTCTCGCCCTCGCAGGAGGACTACGACCACGCCGAGCTGATCCTGGACGCCTACGACTGGTGCACCTCCGAGGAGGGCGGCAAGAAGGGCTCGGCGATGCTCGGGGACGAGATGATCGACGAGGCCAGCCGCAAGATGGCCCTGGTCATCGCGGGCAAGGGCCGGGCGGCCGGCATGCAGCGCACCTCCAAGTTCGAAGCCCCGGAGGCCTGATATGCAGTTCGGACGCACTTACGAGGAATTCGAGGTCGGTGCGGTCTACAAGCACTGGCCCGGAAAGACCGTCACCGAATACGACGACCACCTCTTCTGCCTGCTGACCATGAATCATCACCCGCTGCACATGGACAGCAACTATGCGGAGAGCACGACCGATTTCGGCAAGAACGTCGTCGTGGGCAACTACATCTACTCGCTGTTGCTCGGCATGTCGGTGCCGGACGTCTCCGGAAAGGCCATCGCCAACCTGGAGATCGAGTCGCTGAAGCACGTGGCGCCGACCTTCCACGGCGACACGATCTACGGCGAGACGACGGTCCTGGACAAGACGCCGTCGCGCTCCAAGAGCGACCGCGGAATCGTCTACGTGGAGACCAAGGGCTACAAGCAGGACGGCACGCTCGTCTGCGTGTTCCGCCGCAAGGTCATGGTCCCCACCGAGACGTACATCAAGGAGCGGGGCGGGGAGCAGCCCGGCCGCCCGGAGCTCAGCCAGCCCTCGCAGAAGAACGTGGAGAAGCAGTCATGACGCGACTCGCCCAGACGGCCGGGCTCACCGAGGTCCAGCGGGAGATCCTTTCGACGGTCAGGGACTTTGTCGACAAGGAGATCATTCCGGTCGCCACGCAGCTGGAGCACCGCGACGAGTACCCCACCGAGATCGTCGAGGGGCTGAAGGAGCTCGGCCTGTTCGGCCTGATGATCCCCGAGGAGTACGGCGGTCTGGGCGAGTCACTGCTCACCTACGCACTGTGCGTGGAGGAGATCGCCCGGGGCTGGATGAGCGTGTCGGGCATCATCAACACGCACTTCATCGTGGCGTACATGCTCAAGCAGCACGGCACCCAGGAGCAGAAGGACACCTTCCTGCCGCGCATGGCGCTGGGCGAGGTGCGGGGCGCGTTCTCGATGTCGGAGCCGGCGCTCGGCTCGGACGTCTCGGCGATCAGCTCGAAGGGCGTCAGGGACGGCGAGGAGTACGTCCTGAACGGCCAGAAGATGTGGCTGACGAACGGCGGTACGTCCTCACTCGTCGCCGTTCTGTGCCGGAGTGACGAAGGACACCCCGAGGGCACCGCGCCGCACAAGTCGATGACGACGTTCCTGGTGGAGAAGGAACCGGGATTCGGAGAGGTCCGGCCCGGGCTCACGATCCCCGGCAAGATCGACAAGATGGGTTACAAGGGGGTCGATACCACCGAGCTCATCATGGACGGACTGCGAATTCCGGCCAATCGCGTCCTGGGGGGTGTCACCGGCCGAGGGTTTTACCAAATGATGGACGGAGTCGAGGTCGGCCGGGTCAATGTGGCGGCCCGTGGCTGCGGTGTCGCACAGCGTGCGTTCGAACTGGGCGTTTCCTACGCACAGCAGCGCCAGACCTTCGGAAAGCCGATCGCGCAGCACCAGGCGATCCAGTTCAAGCTGGCCGAAATGGCCACCAAGGTCGAGGCCGCCCATGCGATGATGGTAAACGCAGCACGCAAAAAGGACTCCGGGGAGCGAAACGACCTGGAGGCAGGGATGGCGAAGTACCTCGCCTCCGAGTACTGCAAGGAAGTCGTCGAGGACGCCTTCCGTATCCATGGCGGCTACGGCTTCTCCAAGGAGTACGAGATCGAGCGCCTCTACCGCGAGGCACCGATGCTGCTGATCGGTGAAGGTACCGCCGAGATCCAGAAAATGATCATCGGGCGCCGGCTCCTCGAGGAGTACCGTTTCCAGGGTTGATCGCCCCTTTCGTGGTGATTTTGCCGCGAAGAAGATCACACCCTGTCATCCTCAACCGGTGCCTTCCAGACGTCCGACTCGGCTGCTGGCTTGCCCAGTTGCGGTCAGCAACCGATAACATCGCCGGTAAAAGCCGCCGTCCCCCGTTGCCAGCGCGGCTCAATCCGCTACGAAGGTCATCCATGCCCGACAGCCATACCTCTGCCTCACGCGGCCGGGTCCGCATCGCACGCGGAGCTTCGCCGTGGCTCCTGCCGACCGTCGCCACCGCCGCCCTCAGCCTGACCCGCGCCCGCCGGTCCGGGCGCTGGGCGGCCGTGGCCGTGCCCACCACCGCGCTCGCGGCGGGCATGCTCTGGTTCTTCCGGGACCCGGAGCGCGAGATCACCCGGGGGCGCGTCATCTCACCGGCCGACGGCGTGGTGCAGAGCATCATGCCGTGGAAGGACGGGCGTACCCGCGTCGCGATCTTCATGAGCCCGCTGAACGTCCACGTGAACCGCGCGCCGCTCGCCGGCACGGTGACGTCGGTGGAGCACGTGCCCGGTGGCTTCGTCCCCGCGTTCAACAAGGAGAGCGAGAACAACGAGCGCGTTGTCTGGCACTTCGACACCGAGCTGGGTGACATCGAGATGGTGCAGATCGCCGGAGCCGTGGCCCGGCGCATCGTGCCCTACATCCCGCAGGGCACGAAGGTGGAGCAGGGTGAGCGTATCGGGCTGATCCGCTTCGGCTCCCGCGTCGACATCTACCTCCCGGAAGGTGTGGACGTCGCGGTCGAGGTCGGCCAGGCCACCACCGCGGGGGTGACTCGCATTGACCGTGATTGATCCCGACACACAGGCCGGCTGGGTCCCGGAGGCCGAGGCGGAGGACGACGCCGACGACATGCCGCTCTCGCTGCGGCTGTCGATAGCGGACACCCTCACCCTCGGTAACGCCACCTGCGGGTTCATGGCGGTGTACTTCACCACCACGGGCATCCTGATCCCGCACCTCACGGGCAGCGACGAGAGCGGCATGGCGCGGCACTCCGCGGCCACCGCCGTGATCCTCATGCTCATGGCGGCGATCTTCGACCTGTTCGACGGGCTCGTGGCCCGCAAGCTGCGTTCCTCGCCGATGGGCGCCGAGCTGGACAACCTCTCGGACCTCATCAGCTTCGGGCTCGCCCCGGCGTACTTCGTCCTCGTGTACGGCATGGTCGCGGACGACGCACACCAGCGGGTCTCGGCGCTCGCGGCGATCGTGGTGCTCCTTGCCGTGGTGCTCAGACTCGCGCGGTTCTCGTGCGTGACGCTGAAGGACGGCATGTTCCAGGGCATGCCGAGCCCCTTCGGAGCGCTCACGGTCATCTCGATCGTGCTCCTCGAGCTGCCCTTCGTCCCGACGCTCCTCGCGATCATCGGGGTGGCGTGGCTGATGGTCAGCCGGGTCGAGTACCCGAAGCCGCGGGGCGTCCTCGCGGTGGCGATGCTCGGCTGGATCGTGGCCGCGATGGGGCTGCTGGCGGCCTGGGCGCTGGACGCCCCCGGCGGTCAGCTGCTCCTCCAGACCGGCTGTGCGCTCCAGGTGGTCCTGGGTGCGGTGATCCCGCTCTTCGCGACCGCCCGCCGGGTGAACACCTTCCGCGACAACCGCCGCGAGGCACGCGCGGCGCAGCTGCCGTAGCGGCTGGTACGAACGACACGAGGGCCCGGATGCCGCAAGGCATCCGGGCCCTTCTGCGTGGTCCCTCAGGCGGTACGGGGCGCGGCGGTGGAGCCGCGTACCTCCAGGCGGGTCGAGAGTTCCAGGCGCAGCGTGTCGACCTGTTCCCCGTCGATGATCCGGAGCAGCGTGGTCGCCGCCATGGAGGCCATGTCCAGCAGGGGCTGGCGCACGGTCGTCAGGGCGGGGTGGGTCCAGCGCGCCACGGGCAGGTCGTCGAAGCCGACCACGCTCATGTCCGCCGGGATCTCCAGGCCCCGGGCGCGCAGCACCTCGAAGGCCCCCAGCGCCTGGAGGTCGCTGGCGGCGAAGACCGCGGTGGGCGGCTCCTCACCGCGTTCGGCGGCCCCGTCGAGCAGCCGGGCCATCTCCTGCCGGCCCGAGCGGTCGTTGAACTCGCCGTGCGAGACCCAGCCGTCCGGTACGGGCAGCTCGGCGCGTTCCATGGCCGCCCGGAAGCCGTCCGCGCGGGCCCGGCTGCACAGCAGCTGGCGGGGTCCGGCGAGGTGCGCGATCCGGGTGTGGCCGAGCTCGATCAGGTGCTCGGTGGCGCTGACGGCGCCCGCCCAGTTGGTGGCGCCGACGGTGGGGACCAGCGCGTCGACGTTGCCCACGGGGTCGACCAGGACGAACGGGATGTCCATCGCGGTGAGCCGTCTGCGCTGCTGCGAGGTGAGGTCGGAGACGACGAGGATCGCCCCGCTGCTGCGGCGCGCGGCGAGCTGGTCCAGCCACTCCCGGGTGTCGGCGCTGCGGCCGTGGACCGCGGAGAGCACCATGCTGGCGCCCGCCTCGGCCAGGACCTCGTCCACGCCCCGGATGATCTCGACGGACCAGAGGCTGTCGAGCTCGTTGAGGACCAGGTCGACCACGCTGCCCCGGCGGCGGGCGGGGCGCCGTTCGTATCCGAGGTCGTCCATGACGGACTCGACGCGCTCCTTGGTCTCCGCGGAGACGTCGGAGCGGTCGTTGAGCACCTTGGAGACCGTGGAGACGGAGACACCGGCCACCGAGGCGATCGTGTTCAGGGTGACCTTGCCCGGGGTGCCGGTGGTCTCCGTCGTCATCCTTGCCATCCGTTTCTGCGTGGGGTCATCGTGCTGCCGCTCCGGGAAGGGTATCGGCCCGGTATTCGGTCCAGTCGAAGTCGGCGGGTGCCCCCGCGCCCGTGAGGTCCTGGGCGCACAGGCCGATGAACGCGCCGGTGAAGCCCCAGGTGCGGAAGTGGCCGGTGTCCGGGTCGCCCTGGGTGGCGTTCTCGTCGGAGAGCGGGCTGGTGTCCAGCTCGGGCCCGGCCGGCTGCCAGGCGTCCTGCCCCGCGGGGCGTACGGAGAACCGGGCGCGCTCCCCCCGTACGGCGAGGCGCAGCTCCAGGGGCCCGGCGCCGACGGGCAGGGGCGCGCAGGGTTCGCGGTACGCCCCGTGGTCGCAGACGCCCAGGCGCAGGACGCGGCCCAGCTCCTCGTCCCAGGTGAGGTGGAGGTAGTGCCAGAGCGTCGAGTTGTAGTAGTGGACGAGCCCCGACATCTGGAGCGGTGAGCCGGGCTCGGCGCTCATCGCGGTGGTGAAGGTGAGGCCGGGGTCCTGCTGGCGGCGGGCGACCAGGGACTGGTGGTGGGTGGAGCCGAGCGACTGGGCGCCGCGCAGCCGGAGGTGGCCCGGGCGCTCGGTGAGGCTCAGCCAGTCCGGGGCGGGGTGGCGGCGCAGGGTGGACCAGACGGGGCCGAGGTCCGGTGCGTCGAAGTCGTCGCGGGCGGGCGGGCCCGGGACGGGTGCCGGGGGCAGGGCGGGGCCGGGCACGGTGGTGCGGGGCGCGGCGGGGTCCTCGCCGGGGGCGGCGGCGAGCCGGGGCCAGCCGTCGGGCGTCCACTCGATGCGCTGGATCGCGGTCTCCCGGCCCATGACGCAGGCGCCGCGCGGGGTGAGCGGGCGGGCGACAAGGTGGGCGAGGTACCACTCCCCGGCGGGGGTGGCGACCAGGCTGCCGTGGCCCGCCTTCTGGAGCGGGTGGTCCGCGTGTCCGGCGGAGGTGAGCAGGGGCCCGGCCGGGTCGGTCTCGTACGGGCCTTCGGGGCGGTGGGAGCGGGCGACGGTCACGGCGTGGTTCCAGCCGGTGCCGCCCTCGGCGGTGACCAGGTAGTACCGGCCGTCGCGGTGGTAGAGGTGGGGACCCTCGGTGTGGGCGAGACCGGTGCCGGTGAAGATGCGGTGGACCGGGCCGGTGACGCGGCGGGCGGCGCGGTCCCATTCCTGGAGCAGGATCCCGCCGAAGGGGTGGCGGCCGGGGCGGTGGTCCCACTCCATCCACAGGGCCCAGCTGCGTCCGTCGCCGCCGGGGCCGTCGTCGTGGAAGAGCGAGGGGTCGAAGCCGTGCGAGGGGAACGGCACCGGGTCGGACCAGGGCCCCTGCGGGGTGGGTGCGGTGATGACCTGGTTGCGGACGTCCTTGAACGCGCCGGAGAGGTTGGTGACGTCGCTGTAGACGAGGTGGAACTCCCCGTCGGTGTACGAGAGGCAGGGCGCCCAGACTCCGCCGGAGTCGGGTCTGCCGGTCAGTTCGACCAGCCGGTCCTGGTCCAGCATCCCGCCCAGGGACCGCCAGTGCACGAGGTCGCGGGAGTGGTGGAGGGTGACTCCGGGGAGCCACTCGAAGGTGGAGGTGGCGAGGTAGTAGTCGGTGCCGACCCGCAGGATCGAGGGGTCGGGGTGGAATCCGGGCAGCACGGGGTTGTTGATGGCCCCGGCGCTGTCGCCGGTGGGGCCGGGTGCGCTGACGCTCGGCGCGGCGGTCATGTGTCTCCTGAGACGTGGATACGGAGGGGGGGTGTGCCACGAGGTCAGCCCTTGACCGCGCCGGCCATCACTCCCGAGACGATGCGGCGGGCCAGGACGGTGAAGACGACCAGCACCGGGAGGACGGACACCACGACTCCCGCGAGCATGAGGGTGTAGTCGGTGTAGTAGCCGGCCGCGAGCTGGTTGAGCGCGATCTGCACGGTGCCGTTCTCCGGCGGCAGGGCGATGAGCGGCCAGAAGTAGTCGTTCCAGGCGAACATGAACGTGAACATCCCGAGGACGGTCGCGGTGGTGCGTACACCGGGCACCACCACGTGCCAGTAGCTGCGCAGCAGGCCCGCGCCGTCCATCCGGGCGGCCTCGATCAGCTCGTCGGGGATGTTCTCCTCGACGGCCTGCCGCATCCAGAACACGCCGATCGCGGAGACCAGGGCGGGGACGATGAGCGCGGAGAGCTTCCCGTACAGGCCCATGTCGGTGACGAGCATGTAGAGCGGGATGATGCCGAGCTGGGTCGGGACCATGACGGTGACGACGACGCAGACGAGCAGGAAGCCGCGGCCGGGGAAGCGGAGTTTGGCGAAGGCGAAGCCAGCCAGGGAGGACAGCAGCACGTTGCTGACGGCGGTGGTGGAGGCGACGATCAGCGAGTTGCCCAGGGCCTGCCAGAAGGCGGAGAGCTCGAAGACGCGCTGGATGTTCTCGAAGAGGTGCCCGCCGGGGACCAGGGGCGGGGTGGAGCCCGCGAGGACCGAGTTGTCGTCGTGCGAGGCGACGACGAAGCTCCAGTAGAGCGGGAAGACCGAGGCGGCGGTGATCGCGGCGAGCACGCCGTACGCGAGTGCGCCGGGGCGGTCCGGGCGGCGGGGGCCGGTGCGGGGCGGCCGGTGGCGACGGCGGCCCCGCCCTTCGGCGCTGCGGGGTGCGGGGACCCGGGTGGGTGTGGTGACGGCCATGGGTTTCTCCTGTTGCCGGGTCAGCCGCGGTCGGAACGGCGTACGAGCAGGAAGTTGATTGCGGCGACGACCGCGATGACGAGGAAGAGCACCCAGGAGATGGCGGAGGCGTATCCGGCGTCGTTGTTGATGAAGCCGTACTTGTAGAGCATCAGCGTCAGGGTCTGGAACTGGTGCTCGGCGCCACCCTCGGCGTTGCCCTGCTGGTCGAAGAGGAAGGGTTCGGCGAAGAGCTGGAGTCCGCCGATGGTGGAGATGACCACCGTGAACACGACGGTCGGACGGATCGCCGGGAGGGTGACCTTGAGGAAGGTGCGCAGCCGCCCCGCGCCGTCGATCTGGGCGGACTCGTACAGCTCGCGGGGGACGGCCTGCATCGCGGCGAGGTAGATCAGGGCGTTGTAGCCGGTCCAGCGCCACATGACCATGAAGCTGATCGCGAGGTGCGAACTCCAGGTGTCGGCGGTCCAGTCGACGGGTGAGCTAATGATGCCGAGCCCTTCCAGGGCCCAGTTGACGATGCCGAAGTCCCGGCCGAAAAGCTGCGAGAAGACGAGGGCGACGGCGACCACGGAGACGTACTGCGGTACGAGGACGAGGGCCCGCCACACGCTGCTCGCGCGGAGCTTGCGGTCCAGCAGCCAGGCCAGCGCGATGGCGGCGACCAGCTGCGGGGCGGTGGAGAGCACGAAGATGCTGAAGGTGTTGTAGGTGGCGGTGTAGAAGTCGGAGTCGCCGAGGAGGCGGGTGAAGTTGTCGAGTCCGGTCCACTGGCCGGGCCCGGCCAGCCGGTCCCAGTCGTGGAGCGAGACCCAGAAGGTCTGGAGGAGCGGGTAGAGCCCGAAGATGCCGAAGACGACGAAGAAGGGGGCGATGAAGAGGTAGGGCAGCAGATGCCGCTCCGGCCGCAGCCGGCCGGCTCGGCGTCCGCTCCTTCCGGTGCCCGGTCGGATGCGTGCCTGGAGCGCCATGCGCGTACTCCGTGTGGTGTGTCGGGGTCGGACGGGGTGGGGTGGGAGGCTGCGGCGGTGCCGGGTCGGCGCCGGCACCGCCGCTCAGGTCAGCGGAGGTTCTTCTTCGCCTCTTCGAGCGCCTTGTTCCATGCCTTGTCCGGGTCGGCCTTGCCCTGCTCCACGAGCTGGAGGGCGTTGCCGAAGGGGATGCGGGCCTGCTGGTCCTTGGTGCCGCGGTAGTTCGGCTTGAGGCTCTTGGCCGAGGACACGAAGATCTCGCCGGTGGGCGCGTCACTGAAGTAGGGCTGCTTGGTGCCCTTGATCTCCGGGTCGTTCAGGACGGTGACGAGGGAGGGCAGCGCGCCGACGGGGCCGGTGAAGATCTTCTTCTGGGAGGCGGCGGAGGTCAGGAAGTCGGCCAGCGCGGCGGCTTCCTTCACGTGCTTGCTCTGCTTGGGGACGGTGAGGAAGGACCCGCCCCAGTTGCCACCGCCGCCGGGGACGGCCGCGATGTCCCACTTGCCGGCGTTCGCCTCACCGGCGGCGGTCTTGATCTGGCCGGTCATCCAGGCGGGGCAGGTCATGGTGGCCATGCGGCCCTGCTTGATGCCGGCGTTCCACTGCTGGCTGAAGGGCTGGAGGTTGGCCGACTGGTGGTTGGCCGTGGCCTTGGCGGTGGCGTCGAAGAACTCGTGCACCTTGGGGTTGGTCTCGCCGATGTACTTGTCCTCGGCGTCGAAGAACCCGTACTGGGTCTGGTTCATCATCGCGGTGAAGATGTTGCCCGAACTGTCGAACCAGGCCTTGTCCTTGACCTTCGCGCGGAAGGTCTCGCCGGTGGCGAAGTACGCGTCCCAGGTGGGCCAGAGCTTGCCGACCTCCTCGCGGTCGGTGGGGAGCCCGGCCTGCGCGAACAGGTCCTTGCGGTAGCAGATGGCCAGGCTTCCGACATCGGTGCCGTAGCCCATCACGAAGTCGGTGCCGCCGAGGGTGCCCTGGTCCCACTTCCAGTCCAGGTACTCGCTCTTGCGCTTGTCGGCGCCGTAGTCGGCGAGGTTGGTGAACTTGTCCTTCACCGCGCGGAACTTGGGGAGGTAGCCCTCCTCGATCGCGACGACGTCGGCCGCGCCGCTGCCCGACGCGATCTGCGTGGACAGCTGGTTGTGGTGCTGGTCGAACTGGGAGATGCGCTCCTTGATGACGATGTCGGGGTGCGCCTTCTCGTACTCCTTGATCAGCGGCTTGTAGCCGAAGTCGCTGAAGGTGGCGACGGTCAGGGTGATCTTTCCGTCGGCGTCCCCGCTGTCCGCGCCGCAGGCGGACAGGGCGACGAGGGAGACGGCGGCGGCGAGCGCGGCGGCGGTTCTGCGGGCACGCGTACGGCCCATGGTGGTCCTCCGGGACAGGTGCGGGATGAAGTCGCACCAAGGTCGCCGTGAAGCGAAACATCTGTCAAGAGTTTCGCGAAAAACTACGGGATACCGTTTCGGTCACGCGCGTTTGAGCCATCCAAGTCACCCCAGAACACGTGTGAGATGGACAGAACGGGCGCGCCGATCCCGGCCACTTGGCAAAGTTTCGTAGCGAGGCGGCGCTGACCTGCACCGGTCAACGAAAATTTCGTAAGCCCTTGCTCCGCCCGCCCGCGGGCTCCATCATTCGAGCGCTCAACGGACACCCACCCCCTTCTCTGGAGCCGCCATGAGACACCCGACGACTCGCCGACCACTGCTGCGAGCGGTGGGGTCGGGGGCCGTGGCCCTCGCCGCCCTGCTCTCCTTCGCCGGGCTCGGCACCCTCTCCCCCGCCTCGGCGGCCACCGCGACCGCGCCGTCGGGACGCGGTGTGCCGGCCGACGGCAAGGTCATGATGGTGATGGGCCAGGACAGCGACACGCTGTCCGACTACCGCACCGACGTCCTGGGCCGCCAGGAGCTGGGCGCACCGGCCCCGGGCGGTGTCACCCTCTACACCAACCTGGTGCTCGGCGGCTCGCCCGCCCCGCTGGCCGGCATGGACGGGCCGGTGAACTGGGGCGCGGGCACGGTGGACTTCGCCCGGACGATGAACGAGTACCCAGGTGCGGCCGTGGCCGTCGGGCTCTACCTCTCCGACGCCACCTCCGGCTGCAACAACCAGCCGCTGCGCGCCATCATCGGGCGCAACGACGACGACGTGACGGCCGGCAGCCCCAACCTGATCACTCAGTACCGCGCCAAGGTCGACGAGATGATCAACCGGTTCAAGAGCTACGACCGGGACATCCTGCTGCGCATCGGCTACGAGTACGACGGGCCGTGGAACTGCTACAGCGCCGACTTCTACAAGGACGCCTTCCGCTACATCAAGGGCCGCATCGACGCGCTCGGCGCCTCCCGGGTCGCGACGGTCTGGCAGAGCGCCGCGTGGCCGGTGAACACCAGCACCGACCACCCGGAGTGGGGCTACGTCGTCACCGACCCCAAGCACTTCGACAACTGGTACCCCGGTGACGCCTACGTCGACTGGGTCGGACTGTCGGCGTTCTACAACTCCCGCTCCGTGCAGACCCAGTGGGGCTGCGGTGCGCACGACACCGATCCGGTGGGCCTGCAGAACCGGGTGCTGGACTTCGCCCGCTCGCACGGCAAGCCCGCGATGGTCGCCGAGGCCGCGCCGCAGGGTGCCAGGACCGGGGCGGGCAGCACGAGCTGCATCTTCACCAACAGCCCGGCGCCCGCGAGCGGCCAGGCCATCTGGGACGGCTGGCACGCCGGCTACTTCGACTGGGTGAACACCAACAAGGACGTCATCCGCGCGGCGGCCTACATCAACACCGACTGGGACTCCCAGACGCAGTGGCAGTGCTCCCCCGGCGCCCAGGCGGGTGGTCCGGGCTGCGCGAACGGCAACTGGGGCGACTCGCGCGTCCAGGCCAACGCCACGGTGCTGAACAACTTCGTCGCCGAGATCAAGAAGCCCCTGTGGTCGACCGGCTCCTCCGGCACCACCGACCCGACGGACCCCACGGACCCGACGGACCCCACGGACCCCACCGATCCCACGGACCCGACCGACCCGACCGACCCCGGTGACGACGGCGGGAGCGGTACGGAGCCGTACACGCAGTCCGTGGTGACCAGCCCGGCCACCGCCATCCGGTTCACCCCGAAGAACTTCGAGGCGAGCTTCGTCACCGTGCAGTACCGCATCGACGGCGGCGCCCCGCAGAACTACTT
This sequence comes from Streptomyces sp. CB01249, assembly GCF_001905735.1. Classification (GTDB taxonomy): domain Bacteria; phylum Actinomycetota; class Actinomycetes; order Streptomycetales; family Streptomycetaceae; genus Streptomyces. The sequence continues at coordinate 846,625 of NZ_LISW01000001.1, read as the reverse complement.
CCTGACCTACGACCAGGCGTCCGGCCGCTGGGAGATCCCCGTCACCGTCCCGCACGGCGCCACGCTCACGTACTCCTTCAACTACCAGCCCACGACGCAGACCAGCCAGATCACGACCCCGGTCATGACCTGGACCGCCCCCTGATCCTCCTCCGGGGTGCCGTGCCGGTCCCACCGCACACGGCACCCCGCCTCCCCCACCCGTACCGAGGAGACCCCGTGCCCCACACCACCCCACGCCTTGGCCGCCTCCGGCGCGCCCTCGCCGCGGCGACGACCGCCACCCTGCTCCTGCTCACCGCGCAGACAGCCACCGCCTCCACGACCGACCCGGCCGCGCCCGAGCTGCTGCTCGGCCAGTCCACCCGGGGCGCGCTGGGCGACTTCAACTCCTTCGCCCAGGGCGCCGACGGCGGCTCGGTCTACTACGAGCTCCGCAGCGGTGACTGGGTCAACGCCGAACACCGCGCGTTCGCCGAGGAGTTGGCCTCGCAGGGCAAGACCGTGCAGGTCGGCATCAGCTGGAAGGACAACCCGCCCGGCTTCGAGGGCGGCGACGAGAACGCCAAGGCCGCCAGGTCCCGGGCGGTCACCGCCGAGATCGCGGCGGGCGGGCACACCGCACAGCTGGACCGTCTGCTCGCGTTCACCAACTCCCACCCCTCGGCCTCGTTCAAGCTGCGGCTCGACTACGAGGTGAGCAGCTTCTACCACTGCACCGACGCCAGTTGCTCCTCGTACAAGAACGCCTTCAACACGCTCGCCGGCTACTTGGACGGGCACTCCACCGCGCACAACCTGTCGTTCGTCTACCACCCGGTGCGCGGCGAGTTCGAGCAGCTGTATCCCGGGGACGCGGCCGTGGACTGGGTGGGGGTCTCCGTCTTCGCGCACGAGCTGTGCCTGCCGATCTACGACCGGGGCTACCTCTACAACGGCACCCCGCCGCAGAACTACGACGTCGGCGCCAACCAGTGCCGCAACGCGTACATCGGGACGGACCAGAACGGCAACCCGGCCGCCGTGTGGCGGAACTTCGACCATGACGCCAACGTGCTGAAGCTGGTCAAGTTCGCCAAGGACCACGGCAAACCGGTCGTGCTCTCCGAGGCGGGCATGATGAACTTCACCGCCGACAACGGGGCCACGGACGGCATGGAGCAGGTGCAGGGCGACCGCTGGGTGCAGCGGCTGTTCTCGCTGATGAACTACCGGGGGCCGATCCCCAATCTGCCGGGCGAGTACGACCTGCGCGGGGTGATCCGCTCGGTCGTCTACATCAACCTGGACTTCCGTTACGGCTGGGACGGCATCGACGACGGCAGCTTCGACTTCGCCCCCGACACGACCTGGTTCGTGGACGGCAGGCTGTCCCGCTACACGGCCGCGAAGGCCTCTTTCTGCCGGGGCCTCGCCGACAACGGCTTCACGGCACGGTGCCGCTGACAGCGGCACCCCTCCTACTGCGCGGTCCGGCCCCCCGGGCCGCGCACAGAGACATGGGAGCGCTCCCATATCTCGTACGTCCCCACCCCCACGCCCTCCCCACCCGAGAGGAACACCCGTGTCCCGTCACGCACTTCACCGTCCCCGAGCGAGAGCCTTACGCCTGTGGGCGTCCGTTCTCGCCCTGCTCGTCTCGTCGCTCGGCGCGGCCCTGGCCACCGCCCCGCAGGCCGCGGCGGCGACCACCCTGTGCGACGCGTACGCCTCCACGAGCATCCAGCAGGGCCGCTACCTCGTGCAGAACAACCGCTGGGGCGCGAGCACGCGCCAGTGCATCGAGGCGCGCGACCGCGGTTTCGCGATCACCGCGTCCGACCACAACAACCCGACCAACGGCGTCCCGGCCGGATACCCGTCGGTCTACGCGGGCTGCCACTACGCCAACTGCACCTCGGGCAGCGGTCTGCCGCTGCGGGTGTCCGACTTCGGGAACGTCCGCAGCAGTGTGGCCATGACCCGGCCCGCGTCGGGTGAGTGGAACGCCTCGTACGACCTGTGGTTCGACCCGACACCCCGCAGCGACGGCCAGAACACCGGGGCGGAGCTGATGATCTGGCTGGACCACCGGGGCCGTCCGCAGCCCATCGGTTCCCGGGTCGCCACCACGACCATCGAGGGCGCGAGCTGGGACGTGTGGGTCGGGAACATCGGCTGGAACGTCATCTCCTACGTCCGTACCTCGGGCACCGGGTCCCTGGACTTCGCCGTGCGGTCCTTCACCGACGACGCGGTCGCGCGGGGCCAGATCCAGCGCTCCTGGTACATGACGAGCGTGCAGGCGGGCTTCGAACCCTGGGTCGGCGGGGCCGGGCTCGCCGTGGACGACTTCTCCTTCACCACCAACGGCGGCAGCGGCGGGGGCGGTGCGCGTGCGCTCCTGGGCCGGCAGAGCGGGCGCTGCCTCGACGTGTCCGGTGGCAGCAGCGCCAACGGGACACCGGTCATCCTCTGGGACTGCTGGGGCGGAGCCCCGCATCAGTGGACCGTCGGCTCCGACGGGACCGTCCGGGCCTTCGGCAAGTGCCTGGAGGTGACGGGCGGTGCGGCCGCCCGCGACAACGGGGCCGGGATCGGGCTGTGGGACTGCTGGGGCGGCGCCAACCAGCGGTGGACCCTGAACTCCGACGGCACCCTGCGCAACCCCAACTCGGGCCGCTGCCTGGAGGCCGCGGGCCAGGGCACCGCCAACGGCACCCGCATCCAGCTGTGGGACTGCTGGGGCGGCGAGAACATGAAGTGGGACCTCCGGTGACCCGCCCGGCACAGCGGCGGGCCGTCCGCCCCGCCGCTTCGGCGCTCGTGGTCACCGCGGTCCTGGCCGGTTCGCTGCTCTCGGCGGGCGGCCAGGACAGCGCGGCGGCCGGGCAGGCGGCGGCCGCCGCGCCCGAGGTCATCACCGTGGACACCGGCCGGCAGTCCGGGCCGCTCACCAAGGCCGGGCTGGGCACGCTGTTCGGGGTGACGACCACGCCGGACACCCCGGCCGCGCTCGCCGACGGCACGCAGGTGCTGCTCGCCCAGCACCAGAGCATGGACGGGGACACCTCCTACCCCAGCTCCACGGAGTCGGTGGCGGCGAAGCTCCGGGGCACCGGGGTGAAGATGGTCGGCCGCTACAACGACCTGATGGGCGGCTGGCCGTACGTCTGGAAGGGGATCGACGACTGGAACGGCAAGGTGGACAGCGCCACCGGGTCGATCCAGAAGTACAAGGACGTGCTGAGCGCCGTGGCCCCGCTGAACGAGCCCGACAACAAGCTCGGCACCCAGCCGGACAGCCCCTTCATGACCGACCCGCGCGTCCCCGGCGCCACCTACGACGCCAAGGTCAACTGGCTCTGGACGCAGACCGTCCGGCGCATCCGGGCCATCGACGGCTCGGTGAGGATCATGGGGCCCAACTACGAGCACTACAACCCGTGGGAGTCGGCGGACCGGCAGCCGCGCATGCGGGACTTCCTGGTCAACGCGAAGAACACCGGCACCCTGCCCGACATCATCGGCTGGCACAGCCTGGGCCCGAGCCCGGGCGACGTGCCCGAGACCCTGACCCGCTACTACCGGCCGCTGGAACAGGAGTTGGGGATCTCCCCGCGTCCGGTGATGATCGAGGAGTACGGGCCGGGGAACGGCGAGTTCGAGGGCGTTCCCGGGACCATGGTCAAGCACTGGGCGGAGTTCGCCCGGTACGGCGTGGACTCGGCGGCCATGGGCATCTACACCAACCCGGGGCTGCTCGGGAACACCCTGCGCCGCACCTCGGGCGGCCTGAAGCCCAACGCGGGCTGGTACTTCATGAACTGGTTCCGCGAGCTGCGCGGCAACCAGCTCTTCGTCAGCCGCTGGGACACCCGGCACTACCAGGGCTCCGACGCGGTCGCGTCCTGGGACTCCGCGTCCCGGTCCGTCACCGTGCTGGCGGGCGGCGACGACGGTGACATCGACGTCCGGGTCCTGGGCCTCGCGGCGCGCGGCCTCGGCCCACAGGTCAGGGTCCGGATCGACACGACGGACTGGACCACGGACCCGCTGGCCACCGACCGCAGGGCCGAACGCGCGGGCGACCCGCAGTCGGGCCCGTACAACGTCTACGACAAGGTGCTCACGCTCGACGCGGGCGGTGACCTCACCGTGCCGATCCGGGGGATGGAGCACCTCGACGGCTACCGGATCGTCGTGGAGCCCGCGGGCGCGGCGGCGTCGTACCCGGGCAAGTACGAGGCGGAGGACGCGGTGCAGGCCGGGACCGTCCCGCACACCGGCAGCGACACGGGCCTCGCCTCGGGGCGGGGCTACGTCGGCGGGATCGACGGCGCCAGCAGCTCGGTGACCTTCAGCGTGGACGCCCAGAAGGCCGGCGTCCACCTGCTTCGGGTGCGTTACGCCAACGGCACCGCCGCGACCTCCACCCACCAGGTGCGGGTGAACTCCGAGGCGCAGGGTGCGGTGAGCTACCCGGCCACCGGGGGCTGGGCGAACACCACGATGGGCACGGCGGTGAAACGGATCGCGCTCAAGGCGGGCCGGAACACGGTCACCCTGGCCAAGGGCGACGGCTACGCGGAGCTCGACTCCATCGACGTACGCCCCGACACCCACCGGTACGAGGCGGAGCTGGCCACAGTGAGCGGCGCGGGCATCCGGCACTTCCAGTGGAACGAGTTCCCGGACTACGTGGGCGGCATCGACGGCGCCACCAGCTCCGTCGATTTCGCGGTGGACGCGCCCCGGGCGGGGTCGTACCTGGTGGACGTCGGATACGCGAACGGGCTGGCCGGGACCGCCGGGCACTCCGTGACCGTGGACGGGACGCCCGTCGGGACGATCGCGTACCCCTCCACGGGTGCCTGGCTCAGCGGCCCCCGGCAGGACGCCGACGAGGGCACCGCCACCGTCCGGCTCACGCTGCGCGAGGGGGTGAACCACATCCGGCTGACCAAGGGCGAGGGATACGCCGAGCTCGACTGGCTGGCGCTGCGCACGGAGTAGCCGCCCGCCGGGTGTGCCGGGCGGACCTCGCGTCCGCCCGGCGCACCGTGCCGGTCAGCCGGTGCCGTACAGGTCCGACAGGCTGATGCCGGTCGTGGAGCCCGCACCGCCGAGCGGGACCTCGTGGTCGAGGCTGACGAACTTGCCGTTCTCCTGCCAGAGCGCGGGCTTGAGCAGGGCGTACTTCGCCTCGTCCCAGGTGGCCCAGTCGTAGCCGAGGAGTCCGCCGGTGTCGCCCGAGTTCGGGTTGAGGCACCAGAAGGTCTGGCTGATGCGGTTGTCCACGATGAGATCGCGCAGCGCCTTCAGCCACTTCTCGTTGGGGCCGTTGTCGAGGAAGCCGCCCCACTCCCCGATGAGCAGGGGCGCGGTGTTGTTCTGGTGCAGGTAGAGCCAGTTGGGGCCCCAGACGTCGCGTTCCAGCGTGCTCCGGTCCCAGTCGCCCTCGAACCAGGGCTGCTGGAAGACGAGCGGTCCGTAGTCGTGCGGGGAGTAGACGAGCTGGTCCTGTTGGGCGCCGAGGTCCACGGGGTGTTCGGCGGCGCCGCGCAGGTTCCCGCCCCACCAGTCGTAGTGGTAGTCCGCCTCGGCGGTTGAGCCCCAGTCGCTGCCGTCCTTGGGGTAGACCTCGATGCCCTCGCAGAGGATGAGGACCTTGGGGTTGATGGCGAGGATGCGCTTGCCCGCCGTCTCGCAGGCGTACTTGAAGTTGTCCTCGTCGGTGGAGTCGTCCCACTTGGCGCGCGGACTCTCGGACTGCTTGCCGTGCGGCTCGTTCTTGATGTCCATCGCCACGAGGGTGTCGTTGTCCTTGTAGCGGTCCGTGACCCATTCCCAGGCCGAGTAGAAGTCCTCGGTGGTGATCGAGCCCTTCCACCAGACGGGGTGGATGTGCCCGGAGTTGTCGGCCTCGGCGCTGTGCACGTCGAGGAGGACCTTGATGCCGTACTTCTCCGCCGTGTCGAGGAAGGCGTCGAAGACCTGGAGGGTGGTCTTGTCCTTCAGCTCCGGGTTGGCGTACGTGTTGACCGCGCTGGGCACCGCGGCCTGGCCGTTCTTCCACTCCAGGAGCAGCTGGGTGGAGATCGGCACGCGCACGATGTTGATCCCGCGCTGGGCCATCTGCCCGGTGAGGGTGTCCAGGTTGGCGGACCAGAGCCCGTGGAAGACCCGTTCGGTGGCGTTGAAGCCGAACCAGTTGACGCCGGTGAGCCAGACCTCCTTGCCGTTCTCATCCACGATCTTGTTGCCGTCGGTGTGCAGCCAGTCCGTCCCGGCGGTGCCCTGCGGGGCGGGGACGGCGGCGGTGGGGGCCGCCTCGGCGGGGAGCGGCCCGCAGAGGGCCAGCAGCGCCGCCGTGGCCGCCGCGGCGGCGGCCAGTCCGGTGCGCTTCCTTCTGGAGGTCTTCATGTGACGTCGCCTTTCGGTGGGGGTCGAATGGTGCGGTCAACGGTGCGGGAGCGCTCCCATATGTGGGGGTGTGCGACCTCCGCGCACGCCGGAGAGCGCGCGGGGGCCAGGGTGCGTCGAAAGCGTCGGGCGCTCCCCGCGGAGGGGGATTCCGGCCGGGCCAGGGGGCGCGGCGAGTCGGCCGGAAAGGCGCCCGCGCCCTGAACCGTGGCACCGGGCCGCATGGCGTGTCAACGCTTTCGTAGTTGTTTCGTGACCCTCACGGGCGGGCGGCACAGCGCCTTGATCCAGCGGCACCGACACCCTTGCTCTGCTCACGAGTTGAGCTATATAACGTTGTAAAGACGGCCTCGGGGCGCGCCGTCCGGACATCCGGACACCGCATTCCATTCAGCCCAGGAGGCCCTGATGACCCCTCATTTCCCCGATCAAGCTTCCGACTCCACGCACCCCGGTCGGCGGCAGGTATGTCGTGACGCCGCGCTGATCGGGCTCGCGGCCGGTGCGCTCGGGCTGCCGGCGGCGGGCGCGGCCCAAGCGGCGCCTGCCGCTTCTCCGTCCGCTGGGCGGCCGGTCCGGGTGCCGCTCGACGTCCGGGCACTGGCCCGGCAGCGGTACGGCTCCGACGCCGACTGGTACGCCGCGAACATCCCGTTCGTGGATCTGCCGGACCGCACGATTCTGGACACGTACTACTACCGCTGGGAAGCCTTCAAGAAGCATCTGCGCTCCACCGCCGACGGGATGCTGATCACCGAGTTCCTGCCCTCGGTCTCGTGGGAGGGGGCCAACTCGACCATCAGCGCGGCGGTCGGGCACCACCTCCACGAGGCGCGCTGGCTGCGCGACCGGACCGTCGTGGAGGACACCCTCGCCTGGTGGCTGGGCGGCGGCGGGAACCTGCACCAGTACACCTCGTGGATCGGCCAGGCGGTGTGGGCGGATTACGAGGTCAGCGGCGACGGCCGGGGGCCGCTGGCGCACTCCGCCGCGCTGGAGGCGGATCTGGACGCCTGGGAGTCCCATTACGACGCGGACATGGGGCTCTACTGGATCGCCCCGGTCAACGACGCCACCGAGTTCACCACGAGCGGGCTCGACGTCGGTGACGGCTGGGCCGGGGAGGCGTTCCGGCCTACGCTCAACAGCTACCTCTTCGCCGGGCACCAGGCCGTGGGGCGCATCGCCGCGCTGGCCGGGGACACCGCGAAGGCCGCCGCGCACGCCGAACGGGCGGAGCGGCTGCGGGCCCGGGTGCAGGAGAAGCTGTGGAGCCCGGAGTTCCGGCACTTCACCGACCGCTTCGGGCCGCAGTACCCGGACCGGCAGGGGGCCTTCGTCAGCGGACCGGAGCTGGCCGGATTCGTGCCCTGGTACTTCGGGCTGCCCGACGCGCGGTACGACGAGGCGTGGCGCAGGCTCACCGACCCGGACGCGTTCGCCGGGCGTTACGGGCTGCGGACGGTCCCGCCCTCGTCCCCGTACTACATGGTGCAGCACCGCACCCCGGGTGCCAGCCCGGGCGAGTGCGAGTGGAACGGGCCGTCCTGGCCGTTCCAGACGAGCCAGGTCCTCACCGCCCTGGCCCGCCTGCTGGACGAACGCCCGCAGGCCCCCGTCGGGCGCGACGACTATGTGGGGCTGCTGCGCCAGTACGCCGCCCAGCAGCACAAGGACCGGCGGCCGTACATCGCGGAGAACCTGGACCCGGACACCGGGGAGTGGATCGCGGACTTCCCGGACCGCAGTGAGCACTACAACCACTCGACCTTCGCGGACCTGGTGCTCACGGGGCTGCTGGGGGTGCGCCCGACGGCCGGTGACACGCTGCGGATACGCCCGCTCGTGCCCGCCGGGTGGGACCACTTCGCGCTCCAGAACGTGTCGTACCACGGGCGCGAGCTGAGCGTGGTCTACGACCGGGACGGCAGCCACTACCGGCTGGGCGTCCGGGGGTTGTGCGTCTGGGTCGACGGGCACCTCGTCGCCTCGGGGCGTCCGCTGTCCGGGACGGCGGTGGATCTGCGGCGGGCCCCGGTGCGCAGGCCGGAGGAGCTGGCGAACCGGGCGTTCAACCACAAGGGCGAAGGGTTCCCGCAGGCGTCCGCCTCGTCCAGTGGTGAGGGCACCGGTCCGGAGGCGGCGGTCGACGGGCGCGTCTGGTTCGACCGGGCGCCGGTCAACCGCTGGGTGTCGGCGCCGGACGGGGCGCGCACGGTGGAGTTCACGGTGACGGCGGCCGGTGCGGTCACGGTGGACCGGGCGCGGATCCACTACTACGACGAGGGGCCGGGGTCGGAGGTGCGCGTGCCCGTGGGCCAGCGGCTCCAGTACGCGGACGGGGACCGGTGGCGCGAGGTGCGGGTGCGGCCGGGGTCGGACCGCTCACCGGCCGCGAACACGGCGACGGAGCTGCTGTTCGCCCCGGTCACCGCGCAGCGCTTCCGGCTCGTTCTGACGGCCGGGCGGGGGTGCCGGGTGGCGCTGAGCGACCTCGAACTGCTCGGGCCGCGAGACGGCACGGCGAGCTGACGGGCGTTCACCGGTCCCGCAAGTGGCTTGCGCGGTAAGAGCGTTGAGTGCGCCGAATCCTCGCCAACCGGCGCACTCAACGCATTCCTCTCAGGCTTGAGTCACAAATTTTAGTTCTAGAAGCAGAATCTTGCGCACCGTCGTGGACTTCCTTGCGGCGGTGCTCCTAGCCTGTGGGACGTCCGAAGAGCCCCCACGAGCCGCAAGGACGACTTCGACGTGACTTCCCCACCCCGACGACCGCTGCTCAAGCGGTCCATATCCGCCTCCCTCTCGCTGGCTCTCGCCGCGGTCGGCACCGCCGCCGCCGTGGTACTGACCGGCGCCCCGGCCGCCCAGGCAGCCGGTGTCCCCGCACCCTCGCCGCTGTCCGTACCCGGCCGCGGCGCGACCGTCCCGTTCAAGGAACAGGAGGCCGAGTACGCGGCCACCAACGGCACCCTGATCGGTCCGAACCGCCTCTACGGCACGCTGCCCTCCGAGGCGTCGGGCCGGCAGGCGGTGACCCTGGACGCGGTCGGTGAGTACGTGGAGTTCACGCTCACCGCCCCCGCCAACGCGATGTCCTTCCGGTACTCGCTGCCGGACAACTCCGCCGGGACGGGCCGGGACGCCTCGATCGACGTACGGGTGAACGGGGCCTCACCCAAGGCGGTGCCGGTGACCTCCAAGTACGGCTGGTACTACGGGGGTTATCCGTTCAACAACAACCCGGGCGACACCAACCCGCACCACTTCTACGACGAGGCCCGGACCATGTTCGGGTCCACCCTGCCCATCGGCACGAAGATCCGGCTCCAGGTCTCCTCCACCGCCGACTCGCCGTCGTTCACCATCGACCTGGCGGACTTCGAGCAGGTGGGCGCGCCCATCGCCAAGCCCTCCGGTGCGCTGGACGTCGTCTCCGACTTCGGGGCCGACCCGACCGGGGCCGCCGACTCGACCGCCAAGATCCAGGCGGCCGTGGACGCGGGCAGGACGCAGGGCAAGGAGGTGTACATCCCGCAGGGCACGTTCCAGGTCCGCGACCACATCATCGTGGACAAGGTGACCCTGCGCGGCGCCGGGCCCTGGTACTCGGTGCTGACCGGGCGCGACCCGTCCAACCGGTCCAAGGCCGTCGGCGTCTACGGCAAGTACGCCGGGGACGGCGGCAGCAGCAACGTCACGCTCAAGGACTTCGCCATCATCGGTGACATCCGCGAGCGGGTCGACAACGACCAGGTGAACGCCATCGGCGGTGCCCTGTCCAACTCGACCGTCGACAACGTCTGGATGCAGCACACCAAGTGCGGCGCCTGGATGGACGGCCCGATGGACAACTTCACCATCAAGAACAGCCGCATCCTGGACCAGACCGCCGACGGGGTGAACTTCCACTACGGCGTCACCAACTCGACGGTCACCAACACCTTCGTCCGCAACACCGGTGACGACGGGCTCGCCATGTGGGCGGAGAACGTTCCGAACGTGAAGAACAAGTTCACGTTCAACACGGTGATCCTGCCGATCCTCGCCAACAACATCGTCACCTACGGCGGCAAGGACATCACCCTGTCCGACAACGTCATGGCGGACACCATCACCAACGGCGGCGGCCTGCACATCGCCAACCGCTACCCCGGCGTCAACTCCGGCCAGGGCACGGCCGTTTCGGGCACCACCACGGCCGCACGGAACACCCTGATCCGGACCGGCAACAGCGACTACAACTGGAACTTCGGGGTCGGCGCGATCTGGTTCAGCGGGCTCAACGAACCGATCAACGGCAACATCAACATCACCGACAGCGAGGTCCTGGACAGCTCGTACGCCGCGATCCACCTCATCGAGGGCGCCACCAACGGGCTGCACTTCAAGAACATCAAGATCGACGGCGCCGGGACCTACGCGCTCCAGATCCAGGCCCCCGGCACGGCCACCTTCGACAACGTCACGGCGACGCACATCGCGCAGTCGAACCCGATCCACAACTGCGTCGGCAGCGGCTTCCAGATCACCCGGGGCTCCGGGAACTCCGGCTGGTACGCCGATCCTCCGGCCTGCACGGGTGTCTGGCCCGACCCGGTGTGGACCAACGGCGGCGTCCCGGGCGGCGGCACCGGCACGACGGACCCCACCGACCCGCCGACCGACCCCACGGACCCGCCCACCGGCCCGACCGACCCGCCCGAGGAGACCGGTAACCTCGCGCAGGGCCGCCAGGTCACCGAGTCCGGCCACGCCGACGTGTACGGCGCGTCCAACGCGGTCGACGGCAACGCGAACACCTACTGGGAGAGCAGGAACAACGCCTTCCCGCAGACGATCACCGTGGACCTCGGCGCCGCCAAGTCCGTCAAGCGGCTCGTCCTGAAGCTGCCGCCGTCGTCCGCCTGGTCGACGCGCACCCAGACCCTGAGCGTGTCGGGCAGCACCGACAACAACACGTACAACTCCCTGAAGGGTTCGGCGGGTTACACCTTCAATCCGTCGAGCGGCAACCAGGCGACGGTCACCCTGCCGGGCACGTCGGCCCGCTATCTGCGGCTGACGTTCACCGCCAACACCGGCTGGCCGGCCGCGCAGCTCTCGGAACTGGAGGCGTACACCAGCTGACCGGGAACCCGGAAACACCGGTGGGCGGCACGCATCGCGCGTGCCGCCCACCGGGCATGTCCCCTGCGGGGAGCGCTACTTGAGCGTGTAGCTCTTGGCGGCCGCCGCGGCCTCGGCCGGCCTGACCACCTTCAGGCCGCCGGGGACCTTGTCGTCCGGCTTCATGATCACGCTCTCCCGGGTGGAGGGCGCCGCCGGGTCGGTGAAGTCGTGCGCGACCCCGAAGTCGGTGCCGAATCCGGTGATGGTGAGCAGCGCCTTGTCGACGCCCTCGCGGGTGAGGTCCTTGGCCGCGCACGCCTTCTTCAGGGCCTCGCCGTACAGGTCGGCGGCGGTGTACCCGGCGATGACCCCGTTGTCGAGACCGTCCTTCGGGTAGGCGGCGGCGTACTCCTTCGCCAGCTTCGCCGGGCCGGTGCCCGGGTCGCCGACGGGCAGGGTGGACGCGGCGACGTAGTAGTCCCGCGTCAGGGCCGGGCCCGCCTGGGTCTTCAGCAACTGCGGGGCGTACGCGGAGTTGTTGCCGATCACCGGGACCTTGAGGCCGGTGGCGGCGGCGACCCCGACGAGCGAGGCGGCCTGGCGTGGGCCCGCGCTGACGACGACGGCCTTGACGCCCGCCTGCTTCAGGGCGGCGACCTGGGCGGTCATGTCGTTGTCGGTGGGCTTGATCTTCTGCTCCACCACGGTGAGGCCCGCCTGCCGGGCCGCGTACTTGGAGCCTGCGAGCGCGTTCTCTCCGTAGTCGCCCTCGAAGTAGACATGGCCGACCTTGTCGCCCTTCGCGATGCGCTTCTCCGCGAGCAGGTAGTCGATCGCGTTGATCGTCTCGATGTCGTACGTGGCGCCGATGACGCGCACGTACGGGCTGCCGAGCAGGTTCGCCGACCATGCCTGCGGCAGGACGAGGCCCTTGTCCTGGCCGTCGATGCGCTGCTTCACGGCGGCGACGAACGGGGAGCCGATGAACTGGACGAAGCCCAGCACCTTGGGTTCCAGCTCGGTGTAGCCAGCGACGGCCTTCTGCGGGTCGTAGCCGTGGTCGCGCACGGTCAGCTCCACCTTGCGGTCGCAGATGCCGCCCTCGGAGTTGGTCTGCTTCACCCAGAGCTGCTGGGCCTGGGTGACGCTCTTGCCGAGCGAGGCGTAGACGCCGGTCATGTCGGTGAGCGCGCCGAGTGCGATCACCGAGTCGGTGACCCCCTCACCGGTCCTGACCCCGCCCTTGGCCCCCTCTCCCCCGTCGGAGGACTTGGCCTTCTCGCTGCATCCCGTGAGGGCGAGGGCGAGGGCCGCGCACATGGCCCCGAGCACACGCAGTTTCATTTCTTCTCCCCTGGGTTCTTCATCGGGCGCGTCAGGCCGCCGGGCAGGAACAGGACCGCCGCGACGACCGCGGCGCCGTACAGGTAGCGCGAAGCCTCGCCCGGGGTCAGGCCGCCCGTGCCTGGGGCGGCGACCAACGGCAGCGATTCGCTGTAGTGGGTGAGGAGCTGGGGCAGCAGCGACACGAAGGCCGCGCCGACCACGGCCCCCGCCACGGTGCCGAGCCCGCCGATCACGATCATGGCGAGGTATTCGAGGGACAGGACCATGCCGAAGTACTCGGGCACCGTCCGCTGGAAGACCAGGGCCAGGAGCACCCCGGCCAGTCCGGCGTACATGGAGGACAGGACGAAGACCCCGGCCCGGTAGCGGGCCACCGGGACGCCCATCACCCCGGCCGCGACGCGGTGGTCGCGGAGGGCGTTCAGCGCCCGGCCGGGCCGCCCGCGCAGCACCCCGCGCGCGAACAGACCGCTGAGGAGCAGGGCGAGCAGCGCCGCGTACCAGAGTTTCTCGGAGGACTGGAACGGCACCGCGGCCACCAGCACCTCGGTGTCGTCGAAGGTGAGGCCGAAGAGCGACAGCGGCGGCACCGGGCGGCCGTTGTAACCGCCGGTGAGGGACGAGGCGTTGAACAGCACGTGCTGGCCGATGAAGATCAGCGCCAGGGTGGCGATGCCGAGGTAGGCGCCGCGCAGCCGCCCCGCGATCGGACTGAACAGCCCGCCCGCCGCCCCGGCGAGGAGGACGGCGAGGACGGCCGCGAGCCAGCTGGGCAGGCCGAGCCCGGACAGGGTGTGCCCGTTCTCCGTACCGCTCTCCCCCGCCAGCACGCAGTAGCCGTACGCGCCCACGGCGAGGAAGAAGGCGTGGCCCATGGACAGCTGTCCGGTGGCCCCGGTCAGCAGGTTGAGCCCGATCGCGCCGATCGCGGCGGCCATCGCGAACAGCCCGGCCTGGAGCCAGAAGCGGTCCAGGTAGAAGGGGAGGGCGAGGAACAGCGCCGATCCCGCCGCCCAGGCCCAGGTACGGGGACGGCGCAGCCGCGCGGTGACGGTGTACGCGAACGGGGTGGCGGTCTCAGACACGGGCGGGCTCCTTCGTACCGAGGAGTCCGGCGGGGCGTACGAGCAGCACGATCACCATCACCAGGTAGGGGGCCAGGTCGCCGATGCCCCGGCCGAGGAACGACAGATCGCTCTGGTATCCGGTGGCGAGCGATTCGGTGACCCCGACGATCAGGCCCCCGGCGAGGGCGCCGGTCGTGGAGTCGAGGCCGCCGAGGATGGCGGCGGGAAACGCCTTGAGCGCGGCGAGCGAGGTCGCCCGTTCCAGGCCGGGTGTGGGGAAGACGGTGAGGAACAGCGCGGCGACGGCGGCGAGCGCCCCGGCGACCGCCCAGGCGGCGAGCGAGACACGGCCGAGCCTGATCCCCATCAGCGCCGCCGTCCGGGGGTTCTCGGCCGCCGCGCGCATCGAGACGCCCCAGGAGGTGAAGCGGAAGGCGAGCAGGAAGACGGTGATGAGGAGGGCCGCGGCGACGAACGCGGCGACGCGGGTCTGGGCGAGCGTGACCCCGCCGACGGTGAGGACCCGGTTGCCCCAGGGGTCACCGAGCGCCAGCACCTCCGTGCCCATGCGCCGGGTGAGTTCGGTGGTCAGGAGGATGTCGACGCCGATGGTGACGATGGCGAGGACGCTGTGGTCGCTGCCCCGGTAGCGGCGCATCACGAGGAAGTCGACGGCGGCGCCGACCACGGCCGCGCCCGCGACTCCGGCCGCGAGGGCGGGCCAGAAGCCGATGTCGTCGTGGAGCACGGCGGTGACGTAACCGCCCGCCAGCAGCAGGGAGGCATGGGCGAAGTTGACGACCTCGGTGGCCTTGAAGATCACGACGAAGCCGAGCGCGATCAGGGCGTAGACCGAGCCGATGGACAGGCCGCCGAGGAGGAGTTCGATGAAGGTGGTCATTGCGGTGCTCCCAGATATGCCTGGACGACGGCGGGATCGTTCTGGACCTCGGCGGGCGTTCCGTCGGCGATCCGGCGTCCGAAGTCGAGTACGGTCACGGCGTCCGCGAGCCGCATCACCACCCCCATGTCGTGCTCGACCAGCACGATCGAGATGCCGAGGCCGTCGCGGACCCCGGCCACGACCGCGGCCGTACGCTGCCGCTCGTCGGCGGTCATCCCGGCGACGGGTTCGTCCAGCAGGAGCACCTGCGGCTCCATGCACAGCGCCCGGCCGAGCTCGACCAGCTTCTGCTGCCCGTACGGCAGTGCGCTCGCGGGCCGTTCCAACTCCGCTTCCAGGCCGATGAACTCCGCGATCTCGCAGACCCGTTCGCGATGCGCGCGGGCCTCCCGGGCGGCGGACGGCAGCCGCAGCCCGGCGGCCAGGAATCCGGCCCGGGTGAGCCGGTGGCGGCCGAGCATCAGGGTGTCGGCGACGGTGGCGTACGGGGGCAGCGCGAGGTTCTGGAAGGTGCGGGCGACCCCGAGCGCGGCGATCCGGTGCGGGGCGAGCCCGGTCAGCTCGGTCCCGCCGAGCCGGACGCTGCCGGAGGCCGCCCGGCAGACCCCGGACAGCACGTTGAACGTGGTGGACTTTCCGGCGCCGTTGGGCCCGATGACGGCGTGCACGCTGCCCGGCTCGACGGTGAACGAGACGCCGTCGAGGGCGGTGAGCCCGGCGAAGCGGACGGTGACGTCGTGGACGCTGAGCTGCGCGGGGGCGGTCACGCGGACCACCTGCTCAGGGTGCGTACGGTGGTGGCCGCCGCCCGGTCCGCGTCGGCGGCGGCCGCCTCGTCCACGACGCCCAGATAGCGGCGGCGCACCTCGTCGGATGCGGCCAGTTCACCGGCGGGCCCGTGCAAGGTGACCTCGCCGACCTCCAGGACGTAGGCCGTGGTGGCGAGGCGCAGGGCGATCGAGGCGTTCTGCTCCACGAGCAGGACGGACGTGCCGGAGGCGTTGATCTCGCGCACCGTGTCGGCGATGCGCTGCGCCATCAACGGCGCGAGGCCGAGCGAGGGTTCGTCCAGGAGGAGCAGCCGGGGGCGGGCCATCAGGGCGCGGCCCATGGCCAGCATCTGCTGCTCGCCGCCGGACAGCAGCCCGGCGCTCTGGTGGGCGCGGCGGGCGAGCACGGGGAACAGCTCGTGCACACGGTCCCGTGCCTGGGCCGCGGCCCTGCGTCCGCCGTCCGCGCCGAGGGCTCCCGCGCGGAGGTTGTCCGCCACGGTCATACGGGCGAACACCTGTCGGCCCTCGGGGACGTGGACGATCCCGGCGGCGACGATCCGGTCCGGCCGCAGCCGCTCCAGGGGGCGGCCGTCGAACCGGATCGTGCCGGTGGCGGCGCCGCCGTGGAAGCGCAGGGTCCGCGATATCGCGCGCAGCAGGGTGGTCTTGCCGGCGCCGTTGCCGCCGAGCACGGCGGTGATCGTGCCCGCCGGGACGTCGAGGTCGATGCCGCGCAGGGGGCGTACGGGGCCGTAGGTGGCGGTGAGTGCGCGGATCTCCAGCGTGGGCATGGGGGGTGCCTCCTCCTTCCGCGGTTCCTGTGGTGCCACAGGTCAGCAGGGGGAGGAGGGGGGCGTCCATGGGGGTGGGGGGATGCGGTGCGGGTGCCACGGTGGGGCGGGGCGGGGTTGTGCGGGTGCACAGGGCGGGCGGGGCGCCTTGTCCCCTACCCGCCCCTTCCCGGAACCGGGGGCGCTGCCCCCGGACCCCCGCTCCTCAATCGCCGGAGGGGCTACCTGTAAGCCCCCCGGTTCAGACCAGAAAGTCGCGCGCGATCGACTCCGCCGCGCGCTCAAGCAGCGGCCCCGCCTCCGCCATGCACACCGCAGGATCCGGCTCCAGGTCCAGCAGCGCATACGCCCGCCGGATCCCCGCCCCCTCCAGCGCCTCCGGCGCAAGCGCGAGGCGGCCGCAGACCGCGACGACCGGGAGGCCCGCCGCTCGCGCCGCCGCCGCGACGCCCGCCGGGGCCTTGCCGTGGAGGGTCTGGGCGTCGAGGGAGCCCTCGCCGGTGATGACGAAGGTCGCCCGGTCGAGCGCGGGCGCGAAGCCGAGGACGTCGAGCATGACCTCGATCCCGGGGCGGAAGCGCGCGCCGAGGGCGACGAGCGCGCCGTAGCCGATGCCGCCGGCCGCCCCGGCGCCGGGGAGGTCGGCCTGCTCGGGGCCGAGGAGCGACGCGTAGTGCGCGAGTGCCGCGTCGAGGGTCGCGATGTCCGCCTCGGTCGCGCCCTTCTGGCGGCCGTAGACCTCCGGCGCGCCCTTCGGGCCGGTCAGCGGGTTGTCGACGTCGCTGGCGAGGACCAGGTCGATACCGGTGAACCGGGGGTCGAGCCCGGACAGGTCCGCCTCGGCGAGGTCCGCGAGACCGCCGCCGCCCGGCCCGACCGGCTTGCCGTCCGCGTCGAGGAAGCGGGCGCCGAGCGCGGCGAGCATGCCCGCGCCGCCGTCCGTGGTCGCGCTGCCGCCGACGCCGAACACGATGGTCCGGGCCCCCGCGTCGACCGCGGCGAGCAGCAGTTCCCCCGAGCCGTACGTGGTGGCGGTGAGGGGCGCGAAGACTCCGTCGGGCAGGTGCTGGAGGCCGGACGCCTCGGCCATCTCGACCACCGCGGTGGTCCCCCGCACCGCGTAGGCGGCGGTGACGGGGTCGCCCAGGGGCCCGGTCACCCGCACCTCGCGGCGCTCGAAGCCGGCGGCCACCGCCGCCGCCACCGTGCCGTCGCCGCCGTCGGCGACCGGCAGGGTCTCCACCCGTACATCCGGGACGACGCGCCGCAGACCGGCCGTCACCCGCTCCGCGACCTGCACGGCCGTGAGCGAGCCCTTGAACTTGTCCGCCGCGACGAGCACGCGTGCGGTCACTGCTCCGTCCGTCACCATGATTCCCTTTGCATTCGAACAGGCAGTCGCGCCGCCCCGACCCTATCCGGCGCACCCCCTCCCTGCCCATGGTCTGATCGATCAAAATGCCCCTAGGCTGACCGTGTGACCACTACTGACTACGCCACGTATATCGCCGGTCTTCCCAAGGTCCTCGTCGGTGCCGCCTGTGTCTTCCGGGACGCGCGCGGCCGGGTGCTGCTGGTGGAGCCGAACTACCGGGAGGGGTGGACGCTGCCCGGCGGGACGGTCGAGTCGGCCGACGGGGAGAGTCCGCGCCAGGGTGCGCGCCGCGAGTCGCTGGAGGAGATCGGGCTGGACATCGAGCCGGGGCGGCTCCTCGCCGTGGACTGGGCGCGCGGCAGCGACCGGCCGCCGATCGTGGCGTACGTGTACGACGGCGGGGTCCTGGACGAGGAGCAGCTGAAGACGATCCGGCTCCAGGAGTCGGAGCTGCTGTCCTGGAAGCTGGTCGAGCCGTCGGAGATCGACCGGCATCTGAAGGGCGCGCGCGCCCGGCGCATGCACGCGGCACTGCGGGCGCTGGAGTCCGGCACGGGCGCCGTGGAGCTGGAGGACGGCCGCCCCGTCGGCTGAGGCAGGGCGGCGGGTCAGCCCTGGGTCTCCGGCGGCCTGGTCTCGTCGTCGCGCGCGGTCTCCTCGCGCGCCGCGACGCGGGCCTCCGTGCGGTGGCCGCGCGCGATGTAGTCGCGCACGACGAGTTCGACCGCGTCCTGCGGGTTGCCGACCCCCGCGAGCACCATCACTTCGACCACGAGTTCCGCGTCGAGGCTGACCGCTACCTTCGCCATGGCGCGACGGTAGCACCGCGCCCCCGGTACGGTCCCGGGCATGACTCTCCGCGCCACCCGGGCCTCGTACGACACCGTCGCCGCCGACTACGCCGCGCTCCTGGCGGACGAGTTGGCCGGGAAGCACCTGGACCGGGCGATGCTCGGCGCCTTCGCCGCGTACGTGCGCGAGGAGGGCGGCGGGCCCGTCGCCGATCTGGGCTGCGGGCCGGGGCGGATCACCGCGTACCTGCGGGACTTCGGTCTCGACGCCTCCGGCACGGACCTCTCCCCCGGCATGGTCGCCGAGGCCCGGCTGCGCTACCCGGACCTGCGGTTCGAGGTGGGGACGATGAGCGCGCTGGACCTGCCCGACGGCTCGCTGGGCGGGGCCGTCGCCTGGTACTCGCTCGTCCATACGCCGCCGCGGGAGCTGGGGCCGTACGTGGCCGAGTTCCGCCGGGTCCTGACCCCCGGCGGCCATCTGCTCCTCGCGTTCAAGGCGGGCGACGACGAGGGCGTACGGCTGGAGCACGCGTACGGGCACCCCGTGGACCTGGACGTCTACCGCTTCGACCCGGACCGGGTGGCCGGGCTGCTGGAGCGGGCCGGGTTCGAGCTGAGGGCGCGCCTCGTGCGGGCGGCGGATCCGGAGGAGCGGACTCCGCAGGCGTTCCTGATCGCGCGGCGGCCGATCGGGTGAGGTAGTGTGGACGGCTGCGAAGGGGAGTAGCCCCGCAAACCGGTCGTCGACACACTGGAGCCTCCGGGTTCCCGGTGGCCGGGCTCGTGGATCATCACGGGTGGGCGAGACCTTCGGTCAGGTATGACACGCCCACGCCCTGTGGGCGGTGCCGTCATGCCGGGCCGAGTGGTCCTCCGAAACGCCGACCGGCACTTCGCGGAGATCCGGGGCCCGGCTCGTACAGAAAGCCACCCGGAATGCATCTCGACCCCCTGGCGATCATCACCGCTTTCGGGCTGATCTTCCTCGCCGAGCTCCCGGACAAGACGATGTTCGCGTCGCTCGCCATGGGCACGCGCATGCGCCCGCTCTACGTCTGGTTCGGCACCTCGTCCGCGTTCATCGTGCACGTCGCCATCGCGGTGGGGGCGGGCGGGCTGCTCGGTCTGCTGCCCGACTGGATCGTCAAGCTCGTCTCCGCCTCCCTCTTCGCGTTCGGCGCGTTCATGCTGCTGCGCGGGGGCGGCGGTGACGAGGACGACGACGAGGGCCCGAAGACGGTGACCGGGTTCTGGCCGGTGTACTCGACGGCCTTCATGGCGGTGTTCATCAGCGAGTGGGGCGACCTCACACAGATCACGACCGCCAACCTGGCGGCCAGCAACGGCGCCTGGTCGACCGCCATCGGTTCCGCCGCCGCCCTGATGTCGGTCTCGGCGCTGGCGCTGCTGGCGGGCCGGTTCATCGCGAAGCGCGTACCGCTGAAGACCGTGCAGCGGATCGGCGGGCTGTGCATGCTGGGCCTGGCGATCTGGACGGTGACGGAGATCTTCACCGGCTGAGCCACGTCCATGCCGTACGGCGAGGGGCCCCGCACACGCGTGTGCGGGGCCCCTCGCCGTACCTGCCGGTCAGAACAGCGCCGGGGTGCTCGCCTCCGTACCGTTCTCGAACGCCAGCAGGCGCTGCTTGCGGTCCAGGCCACCCCCGTAGCCCGTGAGGCCGCCCGAGGCCCCGATGACCCGGTGGCAGGGCACGATGATGCCGACCGGGTTCTTGCCGTTGGCCAGGCCCACCGCCCGGGAGGCCCCGGGCTTGCCCAGGTTCTCGGCGAGTTCGCCGTAGGACCGGGTCTCGCCGTACGGGATGAGGCGCAGCTGCTCCCAGACGCTGCGCTGGAACGGGGTGCCGTCCAGGTGCAACGGCAGGTCGAAGTCGCGCAGTTCACCGGCGAAGTAGGCGTCGAGCTGGCGGATCGCCTCGGTGAAGGGGCGGGGGTCGGGTGCGCCGAAGGTCTCCTCGGGGGGCCGGTGGCGCTGACCGGTCATGTAGAGCCCGGCGAGGACGCCGTCGGTGGCGACGAGGGTCAGCGGGCCGTAGGGGCTGTCGGTGACGGTGTGCTGCCGGGTCACGGGGCACTTCCTTCCGCGTCCGGGAGGTGGTTGATGGGGTGGTCGTCCACGGTCCAGAGGTACTGGACGGCGTACGCCCGCCAGGGGCGCCAGCCCGCCGCGCGGGCGGTCAGGGCGGCCGGGGTGGAGGGCAGGCCCAGCTGCTGGGCGGACCTGCGGATGCCGAGGTCGGTCGGGAGGAAGGCGTCCGGGTCGCCGAGGGCGCGCATCGCGATGACCTCGACGGTCCAGGGGCCGAAGCCGGGCAGCGCGGCCAGTTCGGCGCGGGCCCGGTCCCAGTCGGAGTCGGGGCCGAGGCGCAGCGAGCCGTCCGCCAGGGCCTGGACGAGGGTGGTGAGCGTGCGGCGGCGGCTGCGCGGGAGGGCCAGTTGCTCGGGGTCGAGTCCGGCCAGCGCCTCCGGGTCCGGGAAGAGGTGGGTGAGTCCGCCCTCGGGGTCGTCCACCGGGGTGCCGTGGGCAGTGACCAGGCGGGCGGCGTGGGTGCGGGCGGCGGCGGTGGACACCTGCTGGCCGAGCACGGCGCGGACGGCGAACTCGGCGCCGTCGACGGTCCTCGGCACCCGGCGGCCCGGTGCCGTGTCGACCAGCGGGGCGAGCAGCGGGTCGGTGCGCAGCTGCTCGTCCACGGCGACCGGGTCGGCGTCCAGGTCGAGGAGCCAGCGGCACCGGCTGATGGCGAGGGTCAGGTCGCGCGGGTCGGTGAGGGAGAGCCGGCAGGCGATGTGGTCGGGGCGCGGGGTGAGCGCGACGATGCCGTGGCCGTGCGGCAGGGCGAGGGTGCGGCGGTACGCGCCGTCGCGCCACTCCTCGACCCCGGGGACGGCGGTCGCCGCGAGGTGGCCGAAGAGGTTGCTGGGGTTGAGCGGGGCGCGGTACGGGAGGCGCAGCGTGATGACGCCGGGGGTGGCGGGCGCGGGTGCGGTGCGGGCGGCCCGGGTGCGCAGTTCGCCGGGGGCGAGGGCGAAGACCTCGCGGACGGTGTCGTTGAAGGTGCGTACCGAGGAGAACCCGGCGGCGAAGGCGATCTCGGCCATGGGGAGCGCGGTGGTCTCGATGAGCACGCGGGCGGTCTGGGCGCGCTGGGCGCGGGCCAGGGCGAGCGGTCCGGCGCCCAGCTCGGCGAGCAACTGGCGTTCGATCTGGCGGGGCGAGTAGCCGAGGCGGGCGGCGAGGCCGGGGACGCCTTCGCGGTCCACGACCCCGTCGCGGATGAGCCGTATCGCGCGGGCCACCGAGTCGGCGCGGGCGTTCCACTCCGGGGATCCGGGGCTGGTGTCGGGGCGGCACCGCTTGCAGGCCCGGAACCCGGCCTGCTGGCAGGCGGCCGCGCTCGGGTAGAACGTCATGTTCTCGGCCTTGGGCGGCACGACGGGGCAACTCGGGCGGCAGTAGATCCGGGTGGTCAGGACGGCCGTGAAGAACCAGCCGTCGAAGCGGGCGTCCTTGGACCGGACCGCCCGGACGCAGCGCTCGGTGTCGGTGTGCATGGTTCAAGGATGGGCCACCGGTGGGGGCGGAGGCTGGCGGAAATCCGACACGTGCGTCGGGCTGCCTGGGGCTGCCCGACGCCCGGTGCGGCTCAGCCGAGGAGGGCGGAGGCGAAGATCCCCGGCAGCCGGGTCGCCTTCGGGTCGGTCGTGTACGCGGTGAGGCGTTCCATGGTCGTACGGCCGGTGCGGTTGGTGACGTAGTACGGCGGGCGCGGGGACAGGGACGGGGAGCCGGTGAACAGGCCGCGCGGGGCGGGTGCGAAGGGGGCGCGGACGACCGCCTTCTCGACGTGCTCCAGCATGAACGCGTTGTGCACGAAGCCGACGCCGCTGCCGATGTCCTGGCGGCTGTGCCCGGGGAAGGCGCCCCAGGGGGTGTAGCCGAGCAGGAAGCCGAACGCCGACCAGCAGTTGACGCCGAGGGTGCCGTAGCGGAGCCCGGCGACCGCCTCCTCGACCGCGTGGCGGTGGGCGCGTTCGGTGCGGGGGTGGACGAGCAGGGTCGCGCCGAGGGTGCCGGGGAGCCGGTCGTTGGCGAACTCCGTCGCCGCGCGCAGGAACGCGGGCGCGTCGGCACCCGGCAGGCGTACGACTCCGAGGGCGCTGGCGAACACCTCGATGTCGAGCATCGGGTCGCCCATGTCCGTGATGTCGGGGACGAGGAGGCGGCAGGCGCCCTCGCCGTGGGTCTCGGCGTCCGGGTGGGCGCGGACCACCGCGTCGAGGCGGTCGTCCGCGCCGGGGTAGTAGTCGGCGCGGGGCGGCAGTTCGCGCAGGACCCGGCGGATCTCGGCGAGCAGCCGCTCGGTGCCGTCCCACTCGCGGGGGACGACGAGGATCTGGCTGGCGACGCAGTTGTGGCCGGAGTTGTTCATCTTGCTGGTGACGATGTGCTCGGCCTGGAAGCGGAAGTCCGCCGCGCTCCATGGTCCCGGGGTGACGATGCAGGGGCTGACGCCGCCGAGTTCGCTGGTGAACGGCTTGTCGTTGAGCGGGGTGTCCTCGCTCCTGCGCCGCTCGGCCTGGTCGTCGGTGCCCCAGACGATCGCGTCGTGGGTGCGTTCGCTGCCGGTGACGTGGATGGTGTCGACGCCGTCGTGGGTGGTGAGGTAGGCGCCGGTGTCGGCGCCGCCGTCCACGAAGCGCACCCAGCCCTTGTCGATGAACTCGGCGAACACCTTCTCGAAGTGCGGGCGCAGGTAGGCGTTGACGGGGTTCATCTTGGCGAGGACGACCTCGCCCTCCGCGTACAGCTTGTGCAGGATGTCGAGCGGGGTGATCGCGGGGACGTTCCCCGCGCCCAGGACCAGGGCGACGGCCGGGCTCCCCTGCCGGCCCCGGTACTCCCCCGCCGCGTCCGCCAGTGCCTGCGCGCGGGTGGTCCCGGGGAGGGTCCACACCTCGGCGGTGAACCCGTTGAGCAGGAGGCGGTCCGTCCCGGTGGCGGGGAAGACGTCGACCAGGACGCGGCCCCCGCGTTCGCGGACGGCCGTGCGGTCGACCGGGTCCTGTCCGGCGGCGAGCCTGCGCAGCACGTGGAGGTAGGCGCTCACCGTCTGGGCCAGGGCCCAGGGGGCGGTGACCCAGTCCTCGGCGGCCCAGGCCGAGTCGGCGGCGTACCCCTTGGCGGCGGCCGCGTCGGCGACCATGGCGGGCGCGGTCTCGGCGATGCGCGGGAGCATGCGCTCCAGGAGGGCGACGCGTTCGGGGAGCGGCGTTGCGGTCCAGGTGGCGGCTCGGTCGCGGAGTTCGGAGACGGCGAGGTCGAGCGGGCTGGTGTCCAGTGCGGGGGCGGCGCTCACGGGCGGGCTCCTTGGGTGGTCCGGTGGGGGGAGGGTCAGGGGGTCGGGCGGGCGGTGTCCCGTGCCGGGTCGATGAGCCAGAAGGATGCCGCAGCCCCCAGGGCGAGGAGAAGACCGGAGAGCACGACGGCGTTCTGGTAGCCGCCGGTCCCCCGGGCGTCGACGAGGGCGCCCACGACGGCCGGTGCGGCCAGTCCGGCCAGGGTGACCAGGGCGTTCATGACGCCGAGCGCGCCGCCTGCCCGGTCCGGCGGGGCCAGTTCGCTGACGGTGGTCGCCGCGACGGCCGCGTACGAACCGCCGAACCCGAAGCCGAGGGCGATCAGCACGGTCTTGGCCGTGGAGCCGTCCGCGAGGGGGACGGCCAGGCAGCACAGGGCGCCGAGCGCGAGCAGCGTGCCGCCGACCCAGCCCCGGGCGCGGCGGCTGCCGGCGCCGCGCCGCATGAGCCGCCCGGTGACACCGGCCTGGGCGAGCAGGACGACCGCGCCGATGGTCCAGGGTGCGACGACGACGGTGCCCGCCTCACCGGCCGTGTAGCCGAGGGCGTTGCGGAGGTAGGACGGCAGCCAGACCAGCATGAGGGCGACGGTCCAGTAGCTGGTGAAGTAGGCGAAGGTGGCGCCGATCCAGGTGCGGCTGGTGAGGATCGCACGGTACGGGACCGGGGCGGCGGGCGCCTCCTCGCGTACGGGTGTCCGGGCGGTATCGACGCGGTGTCCGCCGTCGGCGCCGAGCACCTTCCAGACGGCGGCCCACACGAGGCCCACGGCCGCCAGCACCCACAGGGCGGTGCGCCAGCCGTGGTGCTGGATGACCCAGGACAGGCCGGGCGCGGAGGTGATCACGCCGAGCGTGACGCCGAGGGTGATCAGGGCGCCCGGCAGGTTGCGCCGGTCGTTCGGGAACCAGGCGAGGGTGGCCTGCTGGGCCACGGGGAAGGCCGGGCCCTCCGCCGCGCCGAGGAAGACCCGGGAGGCGACGAGGACGGCGAGGCCGCCGCCGATCGCCGCGGGCACCTGGGCCACGGACCACAGCAGCGCCATGAGGAGCAGCAGGATCTTCGGCGACACCCGGTCGGCGGCGAGCCCGACCAGGACGGCGGCGACCGAGAAGAGCAGGAAGAACGCGCCGTTGACGAGGCCGAACTGAGTGGCGGTCAGGTGCAGGTCCGCGCGGATCTCGTCGGCGGCGAGGCCGAGCACGGACTTGTCGGCGAAGTTGACCATCATGAAGACCACGAGGAGCGCGGTCACCGTCCAGGCCCGGGTACGGGTGCCGGCGGGTGCCACCGCTGGGGTGGGGTGCGGGGGCCGTTCGATCGGTGCCGCGGTCATGGGATCTCCCGGGAAGAGGGGCGGAGGGTGGGTCAGGAGAGCGGGACACCGGCGATGGCGATGCGCTCCATGACGCGGCGCTGCGGGAAGTAGTCGTTGATCGCGTAGTGCTGGGTGGCGATGTTGTCCCAGATGGCGATCGAGTCGGCCTCCCAGTGGAAGCGGACCTGGTACTCGGGGATGCGGGCCTGGAGGACCAGGATGTCGAGCAGTTCGCGGCTCTCGGCGTCGGACAGCCCGTTGATGCGGGTGGTGAAGGGCTCGTTGACGTAGAGGGTCTTGCGCCCGCTGCGCGGGTGGCGGACGACGACGGGGTGCTCGACCTGCGGCCAGGACTTACGGAACTCGGCCTTCTGCTCGTCGTTCATGAGGGCGCCCCAGCTGGGTGCCCAGTCGTGCACGGCGGTGAGCTCGGCGATGCGGGCCTTCAGGTCGTCGGGCAGGTTGTCGTAGGCGGCGGCCATGTCCGCCCACATCGTGTCGCCGCCCGCCCCGGGCACCTCCACGGCGCGCAGGACGGAGCCGAGCGCCGGGTTGACCATGAACGAGTGGTCGCTGTGCCAGATGTTCTTGTTGCCGGCGGCCTTGGCGTCCTTGGCCAGGCGCGAGACGCCGGCCGTCCCGGTCTTCGGGAAGAACGGGTTGGGCTCGGGCGGGCCCCAGACGCCGGACAGGGCGAGCTGGTGCTCGGCGGTGAAGCCGGTCTGCTTGCGGAAGAAGATCACCTTCCACTCCAGCAGCGCCTGGCGCAGCTCCTCGGCCAGCTCCTCGGTGATCGGGCGGGTCAGGTCGACTCCGTCGAGCACGGCGCCGAAGTGCGGGGTGAGCGGGCTGATCCCGACCTGCCGGTACGTGACCGGCTCGGCGCCGGGCGCAAGGCGTTCGAGGGTGCGGCTCCCGTAGTGCATGAGCGGCTTGTCCAGGACCGGCTTGGGATGCGTGACAGCGGTCTGCATGGGTGTTCCTCCCGGCGGTGCGCTAATTACGTAACCAGCAGTATCGATATGAGGATGCGGCGGGGCAAGGGGTGGGGCGCATCGATTTCCCGGGCCCTCCGGTGACCGTCACGGACGCTTTCGGGCATGCCGAAGCGCCCGGCGGCGAGGCCGGGTGAAGGGTGCGGGAGGCCCGCGATTACGCCGGGGCGGCGACCGCCCGGCCGATGAGGTCCACCACGGAGTCCACCAACTGCTGGTCCGGCAGACGCTGTTCGCCGACCATGCGGAAGACCAGCGAGGCGGCGACGAGCGTCGCGGCGGCGGCGATGTCCACGTCGTCCCGGACGTCGCCTCGTGCCACCCCGCGCTCCAGGAGGTGGCGGGTCTCGCTCATCACGCGCGCCGCGTAGTCGCGGTACGCGCCCGGCTCGGCGCCCGCCTCCGAGGCCGAGCCGATCACCCCGGCGAGCAGCCGCGCGACGCCCGGCTGCCGGTACGCCTCCATGCGCGCCGTCAGCACGGCGCGCAGCTCGGCCCGGAAGTCACCCATGTCGGGGACGGTGAGCGGCCCGATCCGGGACTCGGCGGCGGCCAGGACCAGGTCCTGCTTGGTGGCCCAACGCCGGTACATGGCCGGTTTGCTGACACCGGCGCGGGCCGCGACGGCGTCCATCGTCAGGGCGCCCATGCCGTTCTCCGTGACCAGCTCGACCACGGCCTCCAGGACGGCCCGGGTGACCCGCTCCTCGCGGGGTCTGCCGGGGCCCCGCTTCGCTCTGGTCACCTGTTCGTCGGCCATGGCCCGACCCTACGCGGCTCGGCCCCGCCGCCCGCCGCAGGGGTGCGGGCCCGGGCTCACCGCGTCAGCTCCTCGCGCAGGACGTGCTTGGTGATCTTCCCGGACGGGGTACGCGGCAGGGCGGGGCGCAGGACGAGCTCGCGGGGCACCTTGTAGCGGGCGATCCGGGTCTCCAGCCAGGCGCGGACGCCCTCCAGGTCGAGCGCGGCGCCCTCGCGCGGGACGACGACGGCGACCACGGTCTCGCCCCACTGGGGGTGGGGCCGGCCGACGACGGCGACGTCCAGGACGTCCGGGTGGCCGCGCAGGGCGCCCTCCACCTCCTGCGAGGCGACGTTCTCGCCGCCGGTGATGATCACGTCCTTCATCCGGTCCACGACCGTGACGAACCCGTCCTCGTCCACCCGGCCCAGGTCGCCGCTGCGGTACCAGTCGCCCGCGAACACCTCGGCGGTGGCCTTCTCGTCGTCCAGGTAGCCCACCATGCGGGTGTCGGAGCGCAGCCAGATCTCGCCGGTCTCCCCCGCCCCCGCGTCCGTGCCGTCCTGGCGCACGACCCGCAGCTCGACCCCGGGCATGCCGCCCCTGCCGATCGCACCGGCCTTGGCGACCTGCTCGGCGGGCGGGAGCGAGGCGCCGACCGGGCCCGTCTCGCTCATCCCGTACACCTGGTGGAAGTCCTCGGAGCCGTACGCCTTCATCAGACGGCGCGCGGTGTCCGCGTCGAGCGGTCCGGCGCCGTAGATCCAGGCCCGCACGGACGAGAGGTCGTACGAGGCGAAGTCGGGGACCGCCTGCGTCGGCGCGATGAGGGCGATCGGGGCGCCGAACATCGCGGTGACGCGTTCGCGCTGGATGACCTCCAGCATGCCCCGGGGCTCGTACTCGCGCTGGAGCACCACCGTGCCGCGCGTCAGCAGCGTGCCCATCACCCAGTTGTTGAGCGGGGACGCGTGCCAGACGGGCATGCAGATCAGGAACCGCTCGTCGCGGCGCAGCGGAATGGCGGCGGCGGTGTAGGCGGCGGTCAGGGTGATCGTCCGGTGGGTGTGGACGCAGCCCTTGGGGGTGCCGGAGGTGCCCGAGGTGTACAGGATCTGCGCGACCCCGTCGTCCGTCCCGGGGTCCCCGGTCCACGGCTCGGCGGCCGCGATGCGCGCCTCGAACGCGTCGGCGGGCAGGGCGTCCGGCGCGGCGTCGGGGTGGCTGACCAGCCAGGTCACCCCGGCATCGGCGGCGGTGGCGCGCTCCCCGATCTCCACGTCGACGACGGCGATCCTTGCCCCGCAGTGGGTCAGCTGGCGTGCCACCTCGCCCGTCTGGAGCTTGTGGTTGACGGGGACCAGGGTGGCGCCCGCGTACCAGGCGCCGAACGCGGCGAACAGGAAGGCGGGGGTGTTGTACGTCATCACGGCCAGCCGGTCGCCCGGCCGGAGCCCGGCCTCCCGCAGCACGGTCGCGGCGCGGCGGGCCGCGTCGGCGAATTCCCGGTAGGACCACCGCTGCTCACGGTAGACGACCGCTTCGTGGTCGCCGGCCGAGCGGACTGCGCTGTCCAGCAGGGTACTGAGGTGCATCACGTTCTCCTGACGAGCCGGACCGTGCGAACGGACCATGGCGGGAAACTCTGAATGATGGTTCACTTCTTTCATGGCCTACCGCAAGACCCCAGCCGAAATCAGTCGGCTCGAAGCAGCCAGGGAGCATCTGATCGCCGCCGCCACCTCGGTGGTCACGGAGGTCGGCTGGTCGCAGGCGTCGGTCACCGCCGTCGCCGACTCGGCCGGTATCGCGGCCGGCTCCGTCTACCAGCACTTCTCGTCCAAGGCGGCGCTGGCCGTCGAGGTGTTCCGGCGCGCCGCCGGGCGCGAGGTCGAGGTGCTGGGCACCGTGCTGCGCGAGCCGGGGACCCCGGTCGAGCGGCTGGCCCGGGGCGTCGAGGTCTTCGCCCGCCGCGCCCTGGAGAACCGGGGCCTGGCCTACGCGCTGCTCGCCGCCCCGGCCGATCCGGCAGTCGGCGCCGAACGCCTGGAGTACCGCCGCCGCTACCGCGCGCTGTTCGCCGAGGTCGTCCACGCGGGCATCGAGGAGGGCCTGCTGCCCGCGCAGAACGGCGAGATCACCGCCGCCGCGCTCACCGGCGCGGTCGGCGAGGTCCTGGTCGACCCGCTCGGCGCCGGGGACGGCGCGACCACCGAGGCGCTGCTCACCGAACTCGTCGCCATGGCCCTGCGGTGTGCGGGCGCCCCGCCCGCACAGCAGCCCTGACACCCTTCCACCAGGAGGTTCCCGTGCCCGAAACCGTCGCCCCGCGCAGCAACCCCACCGCCGCGACCCACGAAGTGACCAACCAGGCACCGCCGTTGACCGGACACGACGCGGCCGACGACGCGGTGCTCCTGGAGGGCCTGCGCCGCGAGGGCGCCGAGTGGCACACCGAGGAGCTGCACCGCCTCGGCCGTCTCGTCGGCAGCGCGCAGGCCCAGGAGTGGGCCGAGCAGGCCAACACCAACGAGCCCGTGCTGCGCACTCACGACCGCTACGGCAACCGCGTCGACGAGGTCGACTTCCACCCCGCCTACCACCACCTGATGAACGCCTCGGTGAGCGCGGGCCTCGCCGGCGCCGCCTGGGCCGACGAGCGCCCCGGCGCCCATGTGGCGCGCGCGGCCGGTTTCATGGTGATGTCGACGCTGGAAGCGGGCCACCTGTGCCCCGTCTCGATGACGTACGCCGTCGTCCCGGCGCTGCGGCACGCCCCCGACCTGGCAAAGACGTACGAACCGCTGCTGACCAGCCGGGTGTACGAGGCAGGGCTGCGCACCCCCGCCGAGAAGCCGGGACTGCTCGCCGGGATGGGCATGACGGAGAAGCAGGGCGGCACCGATGTGCGCGCCAACACCACGGCGGCCACCGAGGCGGGCGACGGGACCTGGCGGCTGCGCGGGCACAAGTGGTTCACCAGCGCCCCGATGAACGACCTCTTCCTCGTCCTCGCCCAGACACCGGGCGGCCTCTCCTGCTTCCTGGTACCGCGTGTCCTGCCGGACGGCAGCCGCAACACCTTCCGCATCCAGCGACTCAAGGACAAGCTCGGCAACCGGTCCAACGCCAGCAGCGAGCCCGAGTTCGACGACACGGTCGCCTGGCTGGTCGGCCCGGAGGGCAAGGGCGTGCGCACCATCATCGACATGGTGACGATGACCCGGCTGGACTGCGTCATCGGCTCGGCGGCCGGTATCCGCGCCGCGCTCGCCCAGGCCGCCCACCATGTGCGCCACCGCTCGGTGTTCGGCGCCAAGCTGATCGACCAGCCGCTGATGCGCAATGTGATCGGGGACCTCGCGGTCGAGTCCGAGGCGGCGACCACGCTCGGGCTGCGGCTCGCCGGGGCCGCCGACCGGGCTCAGCGCGGCGACGCACAGGAGCGGGCGTTCCTGCGGCTGGCCACGGCGGTGTCCAAGTACTGGGTGTGCAAGCGCCAGCCGGTCGCGGTCGCGGAGGCGCTGGAATGCCTCGGCGGCAACGGCTACGTCGAGGACTCGGGCATGCCGCGCATGTACCGGGAGGCCCCGCTCAACGGCATCTGGGAGGGCTCGGGCAATGTGAACGCGCTGGACCTGCTGCGCGCCCTGGCCCGGGAGCCGGAGTCGCTGGACGCCTTCCGCGCCGAGGTCGAGGCCGCCTCGGGGGCGGACCGCCGGCTGGACGCGGCCTGGCAGGAGCTGCGCGGCGAGCTGGTCCTCACCGAGGACGCCCCGCTGCGGGCCCGGCGGCTCATCGAGCGCGCGGCGCTGGTGCTCCAGGGCTCGCTGCTGGTCCGGCACGCGCCGACGGCGGTCGCCGACGCGTTCTGCGCCTCGCGGCTCGCCGGGGACCGGGGCCTCGCCTTCGGCACCCTCGCGCCGGACACGGACTTCGCGGGGCTGTTGGAACGGCTGCCCGCGTAAGCGCCACCGAACGGAGCCGGACCGCCCCCGCTACCGGGCGTCCGGCTCCGTTTCCATGAGCGCCCGCACCTCGGCCGCGTGGGCCGCGCCCGCCGGGTAGGGCAGGGCCCGGACCAGGTCGTCGGCACGTGTCAACGCCTCCCGGGCCGCCTCGCCGTCGCCGAGCCGGTGCAGGGCCAGGGCGAGGACCGTCCGGGCGTCCGCCTCGGCGAGCCGTTCGCCGGTGCGGGCGGCGCGGGCCACCTCGTCGCCCGCGAGGCGCCGCGCCGCCTCGGGCCGCCCGCAGTGCAGCTCGGCCCAGGCGGCGAACACCGGCACGTCCCGCTCATGGCCCTCCACGGCGCGGCGCGCGTGGCCCGGGAGCCCGTCGCGCAGGGCGAGTTCGGCACGGGCCGCCCGTACCTCGTGGCCCGCCTGCCGGTCCACAAGACCCGGCGAGGACTGCGCCCTGTCGAGCAGGGCGGCGGCGTCCCGGGCGTCCCCGGTGCGCATCCGGACCAGGGCGAGGGCCGTCAGGGCGTACGGAAGGCACCAGGCGTCGTTCTGTTCGGCACCCGCGACCGCTGCCTCGGCGAGGGTGCGCGCGCTGTCGAACTCCTGGAGCAGCAGCCACAGTTCGGCGAGGTTGGCCCGTTCGAAGGCGGCCCCGGCCAGGTCCCCCGACTGCTCCACGAGATCGAGGGCCCGCTGCCCGGTGGCCACCGCCTCACGCAGCCGCCCGCTGCGCCGCTCGTTCTCCCGCAGGATCGAGAGGACCTGGCCGAGCAGGGTCGGGTCGCCGTACGCCTCGGCCGGAACCAGCGCGAGGTCCGCCGCCTCATGGGACTTGTCCAGCCGCCCGGTCAGGCCGAGAACGCTGGCCCGGAGCGAGTGGACCCGGGCCAGCAGCCCGTTCCCCGGCATGCCCGGCACCCGCAGCGCGCAGGCCAGGGCCGGTTCGGCGGCCGACAGGGCGTCCTCGTAACGCCCCTGGATGCGGCACAGCACCGCCTCCGCCAGGTAGTGGCCCGCGGCAGGCTCCGGCGGGCTGTCCGGCGTCACCGGGTGCGCGGCCAGCACCTGCCGCCCGGCGTCGGGCAGGCCGGTGCGCCCGAGGGTGTCGGCGAGCCAGGCCGCCGCGAGCACGATGTCCTCCTGGTCGCCGCGCCGGACGAACTCGTCCAGCGCGAGCCGCAGCACCTCGGCGGCCTGGGCGAAGTTCCCCATGCGGCGCAGCACCTGGCTGTGGGCGAGACGGGCGCGGGCGGCGTCCACGTCGAGCCGGGCGACCAGGTCGCGGTAGTAGCGGTCGGCGGTGTCGTTGGCGAAGAGGGCGGCGGCGCGGGCGGCGGCCCGGCGCAGGTACTCGGCGGCGCGCGGGTCGTCGGCGCGGGTGAAGTGCGAGGCCAGGGTGTCCACGGCGTCGGGGCGGCGGCGGAGCACCGCCTGCGCGAAGGCGCCGTGCAGCTGCCTGCGGCGGATGGCGGAGAGCTTCTCGTAGCAGGTGAGCCGGACCAGGGGGTGGCGGAAGGTGAGGCCCACCTCGTGCCGCCCGCCGACCAGGATGTCCCGCTCCTCGATCAGCGAGGCGTCCATGGCGCGTTCCAGCGCGTCGGTGGCGGCGCCCCCGGTGACGACGGGATGGAGTCCGTGCGCGGCGACGTCGAGCAGTTCCGACAACGATGTCTCCGGTCCGGCCACGGAGAGCGCCTCGACCATCCTCCGGGCGTCGTGGTCGAGCCGCGCGAGCCGGTCCGCGACGAGCTGCCGCACCCCGTCCGGGGCGACGGTCCCGGTGCCGTCGGCCATGCCGTGGGCCAGCTCGACGGCGAACAGCGGGTTGCCGAGGGAGAGTTCCCAGATCCGGTCCGGGGCCCCGGAGGCGGGGGCGGCGGCCGGCCCGACCGTGTCGCGTACGACGGCGAGGCACGCCTCCTGGTCCAGGCGCGGCACGTCCTCGCGGACGGCGAGGCCCTGGCGGGCGAGGGAGGACAGACCGGCACCGCGCGGGTCGCCGTCGGGTATCTCCTCTTCCCGGTACGTCACGAGGAACCGCCAGCCGTCCGTCCGCGCGGCCCGCCGGGCCAGGTGGCTCAGCAACTGGAAGGAGCCCAGGTCCGCGGCGTGCAGGTCGTCCAGCACGATCAGCACCGGCTGTACGGTGGCCAGCTCGCCGAGCAGACCGGCCGCGGCGCGGAAGAGGCGGTCGCGCTCCTCCTCGGGGCTGCGTTCGGAGTCGGCGCGGACCCGGCCGAGCGCCGGCAGGAACGCGGCCAGTTCGGGGTACTCGCCGCCGACGCGAGCGCGTTCCGCCTCGTCGCGTTCGGCCAGCCAGCCGTCCAGGGCCTCGGCGAAGGCGCCGTACGGGGTGTGCCCCTCCGCGTCGTGTCCGCCGCCCCACAGGACGGCGGTGCCGGAGGCGGCCGCCTGCCGGGCCACCTCGCCGACGAGCCGGGTCTTGCCGACGCCCGCCTCGCCGGTGAGCACGGTGACGACGGCGGGCCCGTCCGCCGCGAGCAGCCGCCCGAGCACGGCCTCGCGCCCGCGCAGCGGGGTGGCGGCGGGGACGCGGAGCGAGGCGGGCAGGGAGGGCGCGGACGGCGGTCCGGCGGGCTCCGCCGCGAGTGCGGCGCGGTGCAGGCGCTCGGTCTCCGGGCCCGGCCGTACGCCCAGTTCGGCATCGAGGGCCGCCCGGCAGACGTGGTACTGGCGCACCGCGCGGCGGCGCAGCCCGAGCCGGGTGTAGGCGTCGATGAGGAGGCGGTGGGCCAGTTCCTCGGCGGGGTTGTCGTCCAGGAGCCGTTCCGCGAGGGTGACCGCTTCCTGCGGCTCGCCGGCCAGGAGGTGGGCGTCACCGAGGGCGAGGAGCAGCCGCTCCTTGAGATCGGCGAGCTGGGAGCGGCGGCCGTCGGCCCAGTCGGCGTAGCGGTCCTCGGGGAGGAGTTCGCCGGAGAAGCGCTCCAGGGCCTCGCGGAGGACGTCCACGTCACCGGCGGCGAGCGCGGCCCTGGCCTCCTCCTCGGCGCGGTCGGCGTCGATGCGGACGCGGGCGGGGTCGAGGTAGAGCAGTCCGCCTTCCGAGCCGAGGTACGAGGAGGTGGCGCGGGAGGCGAGCTCGGGTTCGAGGGCCCGGCGGGCGGCGTGCAGGGCGACGCGCAGACTGCCCTGGGCCGCCTGGGGGTCGGCGTCCGGCCAGCAGACGTCGATGACCTGTTCGCGGTGGAGCCGGTGTCCGGGGACGACGGCGAGCAGCTTCACCAGGGACTGCGCGGTCTGCCTCGGCCAGCGCTCGGCCAGGGCCGGTCCGCCGTCGCGGGTCACCCGGAAGCCACCGAAGAGATGTATGCGCACCAGGGGCGGGACCTGGTCCGTGCTGGGTGCCGTGTGCCGCTCGTTCATGAGGGCGCCCACTCTAACCGGGCCCGCTGTGGCCCCCGGCCGGCCACCCCGGTTGTCCGTTCGGCGCAACCCCGCTCGCGCGCGCCCGCCGGTCGCCGTTGCCTGGACAGTCAGGGATCCGGATCCGGCGGGAGGCGCGGTGGACGACGGCGGCGCGGCGGCGCGTGACGGCTCCTCGGCCGCGGAGGTCGAGGCCCTGCGGGAACGGGTGGCCGCGCTGGAGTCGGCGCGCGCCCGGCCGCCCCGGCATCGCGGCCGGTCCTTCCTCGCCGCCGTCCTCATCATCCTCGGCTGTCTGCTCGCCCCGCTCTCCGTCGTCGCCGCGTGGGCGTCCGACCAGGTCGGGGACACCGACCGGTACGTGGACACGGTCGCCCCGCTCGCCTCCGACCCGGCCGTCCAGGACGCCGTCGCCGACCGGGTGACCGACGCGCTCATGACCCGGATCGACCTGTCCACGCTGCTGTCCGGGGTGTCGCCGGACGACCGGCCCCGGCTGGAGAAGGCGCTCGGGCGGCTCGGCGGTTCGCTGGAGGACGCGGTTCGCAGTTTGGTTCACGAGAGGGCGCGCGCGGTCGCCGCGTCGGACGCCTTCGAGAAGGTGTGGACCGAGGGCAACCGGCGGGTGCACCGGGCCGTCGACAAGGCGCTGACCGGGAAGGGCGGCGGCGCGGTGGAGCTGACCGACGACGCCGTCACGCTGGACCTCGCCCCCGTGGTCGACCGGGTCAAGCAGCAGCTGGTCGACCGGGGCATGACGGTGGCCGGGCACATCCCGGAGGTCCACACCGACATCACGCTCATCAGGTCGGACGACATCGGCAGGGTCAGGACGTACGTACGGGTCCTGCAGTTCCTGGGCGACTGGCTCGCGGTGATCGCCGTCCTGCTGATCGCCGGGGGCGTGCTGCTCTCGGTGCGGCGGCGCCGGTCGCTGGTGGCGGGGGCCCTGGGCGCGGCGGTCGCCGTGGGGCTGCTCGGCATCGGGCTGCGGATCTTCCGGGCGGTCTATCTGGACGCGCTGCCGGCCGGGGTGTCGCCGGGGGCGGCGGGCGCGGTCTACGACGCGATGACCCGGTTCCTGGGGACGACGGTGCGGATGGTGGTGGCCCTGGGGGTCGTCGTCGCACTGGCCGCCTGGCTCACCGGTCCGGGGCGGCGTGCGAGGACGGTCCGGGGACTGTGGACGTCCGGGATCGGCGCGGTGCGGGCCACGGCCGACGGGGCGGGGCTGCGGACCGGTCCGGTGGGCCCGTTCGTCCGCCGGTTCCGCGCCTGGTTCACCTGGCTGCTGGTGGCGGGCGCGCTGGTGGTCTATCTGATGTGGGCGCATCCGACGGGGTGGGTCGTCGTGGGGATCGCGCTCTGTCTGCTGTTCCTGCTTGCGGTGGTGGAGTTCCTGGCGGCCGGGGACCGGGTACCGGCCGTCGGGGCCGTCCGAGAGAGGACCTGAGGAGATGGCGGGAGTCGACGCCGACGCGGTCCGGAGGATGACTGGTGCGCTGTTCATCGAGCGCGGGCTGCGCAGTCCGAGCTCGACCCGGTTCTGGGGGCTGCTCGTGCTGGCCGCCGTCATCGCGAGCGCGGGGGTCGTCGGGGACTCGACGGCCACGGTGATCGGGGCGATGATCGTCGCCCCGCTGATGACGCCGATCCTCGGCTGCGCGCTGGCACTGGTGCTGGCCCGCCGGCGTCAGGTGGTGCGCTGTCTGCTGCTGGTGACCGGGGGCGCGCTGGCGGTGGTGGCGATCGGGATGCTGCTCGGCTGGATCGCGGCCCCGCCGGACGCCTTCGCCTCGAACAGCCAGGTCTCCTCGCGGATCAGCCCGCGCCTGATCGACCTGCTCGCCGCGCTGGCCACCGGCACGGTCGGTGCGTTCGCCCTGGTGCGCGCCGACATCTCGGACACGCTCCCGGGCGTGGCCATCGCTATTTCCCTGGTACCGCCGCTGGCCGTGACGGGGCTCCTGCTGACGGTGCACCGCTACCACGACGCCGGGGAGTCCGCGCTCCTGTTCGCGACCAACGTGGCCGCGATCGTCGCCACCGGCACCGTGGTCTTCCTCTGTTACGGCGTCCGGGCGGGCGCCGAGCGGGCGCGCATGCGGGTCGGGCGGTTCCGGGGCTGGACGCTCGTGGCGGTTTCCTGTGTCGTGGTGCTCGTCGCTGCCCCGCTCACCGCCGGAACGATCAGCGTGGCCCGGGACCGTTCGCTGGCCGCCGACGCCCGTCCGGTCGCGGAGCGGTGGGCGGCGACCGGGAAGTGGCAGATCGCGTCCGTGGAGGCGCGCAACGGCATCGTGGTCATCGGCGTGCTCGGCCTGCCGCCGCAGCCGGCGCCGACCGCGCTGCGCGAGGCGCTGGACGACCACGGCATGCGGGACGCCGACCTCGAACTCCACCTGGTCGGCGGGCGTACGCACTGGTGCCCGGCGGACACCGACACCTGCACGGTACGGGAGGGCGGGCGCAGCTGATCCGCGTCAGCGGCGGCGGCCGGGCTCCCCCGACGCACGCAGCCTTCGCCAGACCGCCTTCGCCGCGTGGTGTCCGGACATGCCGTGCACCCCGGGGCCGGGCGGGGTCGCCGAGGAGCAGAGGAAGACCGCCGGGTGCGCGGTGGCGTACGGGACGCGGGCCAGCTTGGGGCGGATGACGGTCTGGAGGCCGGCGAAGGCACCGCAGGCGATGTCCCCGTCCACGTAGTTCGCGTTGCGCTTCGCGATGCCGGGCGGCCCGGCGACCGCGCGGGCGAGGACCAGGTCGCGGAAGCCGGGGGCGAACCGCTCCAGCTGCCGTTCGATGACCTCGGTCGCGTCGCCCTGCCAGCCCGCCGGGACATGCCCGTACACCCAGAAGACGTGCTTGCCCTCGGGGGCGCGGGAGGGGTCGACCAGGCTGGACTGCGCGGTGATCAGGAAGGGGACGCGGGGGTCGCGGCCGTCGACCGCCCGGTGCAGGGCGTCGTCGATCTCGCCCGCGGTGGGGCCGATGTGCACGGTGCCGGCCCGGCGGGGCTCCTCGGCGGTCCACGGGACCGGGCCCGACAGCGCGTAGTCGATCTTGAAGCAGGAGGCGCCGTAGCGGTACCCCTGGTAGGCGCGGCCGAGACCGGCGATCCGGGCGAGGGCGGCCGGGGAGGTGTCGAAGACGTAGGCGCGGGCGGGCGGCAGTTCGTCCAGGCGCTTGACCTCCGTACCGGTCGTGATGGTGCCGCCCAGCTCCCGCAGATACGAGGCGAGGGCGTCGGAGATGGCCTGCGAGCCGCCGCGCGGAACGGGCCAGCCCCGCTCGTGCGCGGCGAGCGCGAAGAGGAGGGCGATGCCGCCGGTCGCGAGGCCGTTCGTCGGCGCGATGGCGTGCGCCGCGAGGCCGGCGAGCAGGCCGCGCGCCTTCTCGCCCCGGAAGCGCCGCGAGAGCAGCGAGGCGGGCTGGATCGCGTCGAGCCCGAAGCGCGCCCAGCGGTACGGGTCGCCGGGCAGCCCGTCCCACGGGGTGCGCAGGAAGTCCCGGGCGAGGCTGTCCCAGTGGCCGAGGTAGGGGGCGAGGAGCCTGCGGTAGGCGCCCGCGTCCCCGGGGCCGAGCGACATCGCGGTCTCCCCCACCGAGGCGGCGAGCACGGCGGCGGTGCCGTCGGGGAAGGGGTGGGCGAGGGCCAGCTCGGGCTGGATCCACTCCAGGCCGTGCCGGTCGAGGGGCATCGTGTCGAAGGCCGGGGAGCCTATGGCCAGGGGGTGCACCGCGGAGCAGGGGTCGTGCCGGAAGCCGGGGAGCGTCAGCTCCTCCGTACGCGCGCCGCCGCCGACGGCGGGTCCGGCCTCGAAGACCTGGACGGCGAAGCCCCGGCGGGCCAGTTCGACTGCGGCGGTCAGTCCGTTGGGGCCCGCGCCCACCACGACCGCATCGAGCATCGACGGCACCTTCGGACTCCTTTGTCAGCCGACGGTCGGAGCACCCAGGATATTCGCAGGCACCGACAGCCGGGGGCCGGGTAGTGTCCTCGCCCGATGACCTCAGAGAACTTCGCGGGACCCGCCGATTCCGGAATGACCGCCCGGGTCGCCGAGATGGCCGCCCGGCTCACCCAAGTGCCCGGTATCCGGGCCGTCCTGCTCGGCGGCAGCCGGGCCCGGGGCACCCACCGCCCGGACTCCGACTGGGACCTCGGCGTGTACTACCGCGGTACGCCGGACACCGCCGCCCTGTCCGCACTGGCCGCCGCCTTCCAGGGCTCCCCGGCCGAGGTGACCGGCCCCGGCGGCTGGGGGCCGTGGGTGAACGCGGGCGGCTGGCTGCGGGTGGACGGCGTCCAGGTCGACTGGATCCTGCGCGACGTGGACCGGGTCCGGGCGGTCTGGGCCGACTGCCGGGAGGGCCGCTACGAGGTGGGCGTCCAGCCGGGCCATCCGCTGGGCTTCTGGTCGCTCGCGTATCCGGGCGAGGTCGCCCTCGGGCGCGTACTGGCCGATCCGGACGGGGAGTTGACGGCCCTTCGGGAAGAGACATCGCGCTACCCGGAGCCGCTGCGCAAGGCGCTGGCCGATGCGGCCTGGGAGGCGGAGTTCTCCGTCGCGGGGGCCCGCAAGTCGGCCCCGGCGGGCGACCGGCTGCACGTCTCGCTCTGCCTGTCCCGCGCCTTCGGCATCCTCGCCCAGGCGCTCCACGCCCACCACCGCACCTGGTGCCTCAACGAGAAGGGCGCCGTCGCGGCGACCGCCGCCCTCCCCGAGACCCCGCCCGGGTTCGCGGAGCGGGTCGACGCGGCACTGCGCGGGCTGGACCCGGCGGCGGTGGAGACGGCGGCGGAACTGGTCCGCGAGGTGCGCGAGGTGCTGGCCGCCGCTTCGTGACGGGGCTCAGTCCGCGCGGATCGCGGTGACGCTGCGGGCCAGCAGGTCGCGCAGCGTGTCGCGTTCCTCGGGGGTGAGCGCGTCCGCGATGCGGCGTTCGATGCGGACCGCGCGCTCGTCGGCGAGGCGCAGGGTCTCCGTGCCCGCGTCGGTCAGCCGGGTCTCCAGCATCTTCTGGTGGTAGGGGTGGGCGGACCTGGCGATCAGGCCGCGCTCCTCCAGGTGTTTGAGCACCCCCGCCATCGCCTGGGGGGTCACCAGGCACTCCCGGGCGAGGGCCGCGCCCGAGATCCCGGGGTTGGCGGAGAGCGCGAGCAGCGCCGCGTACTGCGCGACCGTGAGTTCGGCGTCCTTGAGCGCGGCGCTCTTGGCTGCCATGAGGGCCTGCTCGGCGCGCTTGATGTCCAGGCCGAGGCGTTCACCGGCGGTCATTCCCATGGTCGCGAGCGTACAGCGCCGGATATACAGCAGGAACCGAACCCAAGGCAAGCATGGAATACGTATCAAGCTCTTGATATAACTCAACCCATGGATACCTACACGGCACCCGACACCTTCAACGGAACCGTCCTCATCACCGGCGCCACCCAGGGGCTCGGCCTCCACCTCGCCCGCGACCTGGCCGGGCGCGGCGCGACGCTGCTCCTGCACGGCCGCGATCGGACCCGGCTCGACCGGGCCGCCGCCGAGGCGCGGGAGCTCTCGGCCGGCCGGGCCGAGGTGCGCACGTATCTCGCGGACCTGTCCGACCTCGACCAGGTCCGGGCCATGGCGGCCGCCGTCCGCGCGGCCGAGCCCCGGCTCGATGTGCTCGTCAACAACGCGGTGGCGGGCGGCGGAAGCGAACCGCTGCGCCGCGAGTTCGGCGCACAGGGCCACGAACTGCGCTTCACGGTCAACCATCTGACGCCGTATCTGCTCACCAAGGAGCTGCTGCCGCTGCTGTCGGCTTCGGCGCCCGCGCGGGTGGTCCAGGTGGCCTCGATGGGCCAGGCCCCCGTCGATCTGGACGACGTCATGATGGAGCGCGGTTACGAGGGCCTTGAGGCGTACTGCCGGAGCAAGCTCGCGATGATCATGGCGACGTTCGACCTGGCCGAGGAGGAGACGGCTCGCACCGGCGTCACCGTCAACGCGCTGCACCCGGCCCATCTGATGGACACCGAGGGCGTGCGCGCGTACGGGCTGACGCCCGCCGTCTCCATCGAGGAGGGGGTGCGCCCGACGGTGCGGCTGATCACCGACCCGGCGCTCGCGGAGGTCACCGGCCGCTATTTCGACCGGTTCACGGACGCGCGGGCGCACGACCAGGCCTACGACCCCGAGGCCCGCAAGCGGCTCACCGCGCTGACCCGGGAGCTGCTGGACCTCTGACCGGCCCGCCCGCCGTCAGGCGCCCGTGCGCAGCGCCGCCAGGACGCGGTCGGCGGTGGCGCGGTCGCGGGCTGCGGTGAAGGGCAGGGCGTTGCCGCCCGCGATACGGAACGGCTCACCGGCCAGCGTGGACTGCGTGCCGCCCGCCTCGGCGACGAGGAGGAGCCCGGCCGCATGGTCCCAGGCGTACTCCCAGTTGAAGGCGACGGCGTCGCTCTCGCCCCGGGCCACGGCGAGGTATTCGAGGCCCGCCGAGCCGCAGGGGCGGGCGGCGAAGCCCTCGGCGCGCAGGCCGAGCAGGGCCGCCTTCTGCTCGTCGGTGGTGTAGTCGGGGTGGGACATCGCCACGCGCAGCACGGCGTCGGGCGCGGGCGAGCCCGCCCGGATCGGGGTGCCGTCGACCCGCGCTCCCCGTCCGCGTACGGCGACGGCCATCTCGTCCAGGGCGGGGGCGTAGGTCCAGGAGGCCAGCAGTTCGCCGCGGTGGGCGAGGGCGACCAGGGTGCAGAAGCCGGGCTCGCCGTGGACGAACTGCCGGGTGCCGTCGACCGGGTCGACGATCCATACGGGCGCCTCGCCGCCCAGCGCCTCGTACACCTTCGGGTCGGCGTGGACGGCCTCCTCGCCGACGACGACCGAGCCGGGCAGGAGCCGGCCGAGGGAGGCGGTGAGGTGTTCCTCGGCGCGCCGGTCCGCGACGGTCACGAGGTCGTGAGGGCCGTTCTTCTCGACCACCTCGTGGGCGGCGAGCTGCCGGAAGCGGGGCATGATCTCGGCGGCGGCCGCTGCGCGGACCGCCGCCTCGATGTCGGTCAGGTCACCGGCGAGGAAGGCATCGATCATGCCCCCAGCCAATCATGGGCCCCCGGGGCGCCGGAGGGCCGGTCCGGTCAGCCGTTGACCGTCCACTTCTGGTTGGCCGTTCCCGCGCAGGTCCAGATCTGCAGCCGGGTGCCGTTGGCGGAGTTGTTGCCCGTGACGTCCAGGCACTTGTTGGCCTGGGGGTTCACGATGTCGCGGGCCCCGCTGACCGCCCATTTCTGCGCGGCCGATCCGTTGCAGTCCCAGAGCTGGACCGGGGTGCCGTCCGCCGTACCGCCGGAGGCCACGTCGAGGCACTTGCCGAGCGCCCGGATGGTGCCGTCCGAGCCCACGGTCCACTTCTGCGCGGCGGTGCCGTTGCAGTCGTAGAGCTGGACCGGGGTGCCGTTCGCGGTGGCGGCGGCGGCGACGTCCACGCACTTCCCGGCGAGCCCGGTGATCCGGCCGCCCGTGGCGGGCGGCTGGCTGTCGTTGGTGGTGACGCGGACGTGGTCGACCACGAGCTGGTTCGGGAAGGCGGTGCTGCCGTCGGGGTCGCCGGGCCAGTAGCCGCCGACCGCCAGGTTGAGGATCAGGAAGAACGGCTTGTTGAACGCCCAGGCGTTGCCGTTCGTGTCGGCCGGGGTGCGGTGCTGGTAGACGTTTCCGTCCACGGACCAGGTGATGGAGTCGGGCGCC
The DNA here is from genome assembly GCF_001905735.1 of Streptomyces sp. CB01249. Taxonomy (GTDB): domain Bacteria; phylum Actinomycetota; class Actinomycetes; order Streptomycetales; family Streptomycetaceae; genus Streptomyces. The sequence continues at coordinate 804,548 of NZ_LISW01000001.1, read as the reverse complement.
CAGTCGACGGCGAAGGTGTGGAACGCGTCCGCGAACGCCTGGCCGTTCGGCAGGGTGTAGCCCGCGCCGATGCCGCCGGAGCCGGAGTAGCCGGGCCCGTGCAGGGTGCCGTGCACGGTGGAGGGCTCGAAGCCGACGTTCTCCATGATGTCGATCTCACCGGAGTTGGGCCACCCGACCTGTCCGATGTCGTTGCCGAGCATCCAGAAGGCGGGCCACATGCCCTGGCCGCGCGGGATCTTCATGCGCGCCTCGACATGCCCGTACGCCTGGGTGAACTTGCCGGAGGTGTTCAGCCGCGCCGAGGTGTACTGACAGGTCCCGTACCAGCACTGGTAGTTGGAGGGATTCTCCTTGCGCGCGGTGATGACCAGATGGCCCTGGCCGTCGAGCGCGGCGTTCTTGTTGCCGGACGTGTAGTACTGCCGCTCGTGGTTGTTGACGTTGTCGCCGGTCTCGATCTGCCACTTGCTGCCGTCCACGGCCGAACCGGCCGCGCCGTCGAACTCGTCGGAGAACGTCGTCGTGGCGGTCGCCGCGGCCTGCGACATCGGAGCGGCACCCGCCGGGGAGGGCCCGCCGGTGCCGGCCAGACCCGCGGTGGCCAGGGCGAGAGCGAGGGCCGGGAGTACGGAGCGCAGCAGGCGCCGCGAAAGGCGTGGGGAGTCCATGACTCTCCCTTCCGGTGTGTATGGGGAGGGAAGGGGAACCCCGCCGTGCACACGTAAGCCATGTGCATGACAGGTCGAGCACACACGATGGAGCGGACATGGTGGAGCGGGCATGGGGTACTTGGTTCGCTACGTGATTTAAGAAGTGAAGAAAGCCCGTGTCAAGACTTTGGTACGGACCACAGAAGTCGAAGTGACGGGCGCCCCGCACACGCCAACGGTCCGCAGGCACCAGAGGTGTGCCTGCGGACCGGTGCTTCGGCGCCGTGGGGCGCCGGGCGTCACTTCTGCCAGCCGACCGTCTCCGGCAGCGGGGTGTAGAAGATCGTCGCGCCGACGTTGGCGAGGCCCTTCTTCACGCCGTACGTGGAGGGCCCGCTGAACAGGGGCAGGAAGGCGTACTCCTGGAGCGCCTTCTTCTCGACCTTGTTCACCGCCGCCGTCTGCTCGTCCAGGTCGGCGATCTCCGTGGTGGCGCGGATCTCCTTGTCGAGGGCCGGGCTGCCGGAGCCGGTGATGTTGGAGTCACGGTCCGAGCAGTAGAAGTCGCACAGGTAGCGGGCGCCGAACGGGTCCATGGAGCGGTTGCCCGACAGGAACAGGTCGAACCTGCGCTCGCTGATGGTCTTGGCGAAGTCCGCGTCGTCGCCCTTCCGGATGTCGAGGTGGATACCGGCCGGCTTCAGCATCGCGGCGAGGGCCCCGGCAGTGGCCTTGCCCAGCGGGTCGTCACCCAGGAGGGTGTAGCCCACGTCGAGCTTCTTGCCGTTCTTGACACGGACGCCGTCGGAGCCGGGCTTCCAGCCTGCCGCGTCGAGCGTCTTCTTCGCCTCGGCCGGGTCGTACTTCAGGACGGCCGACAGGTTGTCCTCGTACCCCTTCTGGAAGCTGTAGAGCACGGCCGAACCGGGCAGCGGCTCCTTGTAGTCGAGCCCCTGGAACTGGATCTTCGCGATCTGGGCGCGGTCGACGCTCTGCTGGACCGCCTTGCGGACGGCCTTCTCGGAGAGGACCGCCGACTTGGTGTTGAAGTACAGGGAGTACTCGAAGGGGCTGCCGCCGCTGCGGATCTCCGTGCCCTTGAGGCCCTTGACCTGCTTCAGGCTCTCCGCGTCGACGGCGGAGGTGTAGTCCAGCTGGCCGTTCTTGAAGGCGTTGACGCCCGCCGTGGACTCCAGGTTGACGTACACCCGCTTGTCCAGTTTGCCCTTCCTCCCCCACCACTTGGGGTTGCGGACGAAGGTGATGTTGCCCGAGTGGGTGTCCCACTTGCCGACGGTGTACGGGCCCGCGCCCCACTCGGGGTGGGCCTTCTTCACGTACGCCTTGTTGAAGTTCTCGACCGTCGCCGCCTTCGGGTGCAGGAAGGTGGTGAACAGGGTGGACCAGGAGGCGTTGACGCCCTTGAAGGTGATGACGGCCTCCTTGGCGTCCTTCCCCTTCGCGACGGACGTGATCTGGTCGTAGCCGTCCGTGGAGGAGGCCGCGAACTCCTTGTCCGAGCCGTTGTTGGCCTTCCAGGTGGCCTCGATGGCCCGCCAGTCGATGGGCGTCCCGTCGTTGAAGGCCGCCTTCGGGTTGATCGTCAGGACGACCTTCTGGTTGCCGCCGTCGACGGTCACCTTCACATCGCTGTAGTAGTCCTTGTTGTACTGCACGTCACCGGTAGGCGAGTACGTGATCGCGTCGGCGTTGTACCAGCCCCACACCCGGGACGCGGTCAGCGTGGCATTGACGTTGAAGGGGTTGCCCTGGTCGTCGAAGGTACCGACGGTGGTGTACGTGCCGCCGTCCTTGATGTTCTCGTACGGCTGCGGGTTGTAGTCGACGGCGGCCGACGCGGCCTTGGGCGCATTCTTGGCGCCCCCGCCGGAGTCGTCGCTCCCGCCGGAGGACTGGCACGCGGTGGCGGCGACGGAGACGGCGGCGATCAAGGCGACGGGCATGGCCAGTCTTGCGCGCATGGCGGAGTGTTCCTTCTGGTTCGAGGGATGGGAAGAACGAGTGGGCGGAGGTGCCTCAGACGGCGTGACAGGCGTACGTGTGGCCGGGCTGCCCCGCCACGGGTGAGGCCGCGGGCCGTTCCGTACGACAGCGCTCGCGCACCTCCTCGCCGGCCAGCCGGTACAGCGGGCACCGGTCCACGAAGACGCAGCCCGCGGGCAGCCGGGCGGCGCTCGGCTGTTCGCCCTCCAGCACCACGCGTTCCCGGGTGCGTTCGCGCTTCGGGTCCGGGACCGGGATCGCGGACAGCAGCGCCTTGGTGTACGGGTGCTTGGGGTCGGCGAACAGCGACTCGGTGTCGCCGGTCTCCACGATGTGGCCGAGATACATCACGGCGATCCGGTCGGAGACGTACCGGACGACGGCCAGGTCGTGGGCCACCACCAGGTAGGCCAGGCCGAGTTCGCGCTTGAGCCGGGTCAGCAGGTTGATCACGCCCGCCTGCACGGAGACGTCCAGGGCGGAGAGCGGTTCGTCCAGGACGAGGAGCCTGGGCTGGGTCGCGAGGGCCCGGGCGATCCCGACGCGCTGGCGCTGGCCGCCGGAGAGCGCGGCCGGGAAGCGGTCGCTCATCGCCTCGTCCAGGCCGACCAGGGCGAGGAGTTCGCGGACCCGGGCCCGGATGGACGCGCGGTCCCGGCCGATCGCGCGCAGGGGCTCGGCGAGCAGTTCGGAGACCGGCAGCCTCGGGTCGAGGGCGCCCATCGGGTCCTGCATCACGATCTGGACGTCCCGGCGCAACTCCCGCAGCCGGGCGGCGGATTCGGCGGACCCCACCTCGGTGCCGGCGATCTCGATCCGGCCGCCCTCGGGCCGCTTCAGGCGCAGGATCTCCAGCAGGGTGGTGGTCTTGCCGCTGCCCGACTCCCCCACCAGGCCCAGGGTCTCCCCGGACCGCAGCTCGAAGCCGACCCCGTTGACCGCGCGCAGCGTGCCGACGCGGCGTTTGAGCACGGCCCCCTTGGTGACCGGGAAGGTCTTCACCAGGTCCTCGACCCGGAGCACCACGTCCCCGGCGGACGCGTCGCCCCTGGAAGGCCCGGAAGGCCCGTCCGGCTCCGCCGCCGCCGCGCCGCCCGCCGGATCGAGCGACCCGGCGGCGATCTCGTCCGCGCGCAGGCAGGCCACGTCGCCGTGCCCGGTGACCGCGCGCAGGGCGGGCTCGTCCGTGCGGCAGGCGTCGAGCGCCACGGCGCACCGGCTCGCGAAGGGGCAGCCGGCCGGGAGGTCCACCAGGGCGGGCGGTTCGCCGCCGATCGGGACGAGGGGGCGGCGTACCCCGCTGTCCACCGTGGGCACGGCGGCCAGCAGGCGCGCGGTGTACGGCATCATGGGCCGCGCGAACAGCTCGTCCACGCCCGCCCGCTCCACGAACCGGCCCGCGTACATGACGGCCACGTCGTCCGCGTGGCCCGCGACGACGCCGAGGTCGTGGGTGATGAGGACGAGCCCGGCGCCGGTCTCCTTCTGCGCGAGGCGGAGCACGTCCAGGATCTGTGCCTGCACGGTGACGTCGAGCGCGGTGGTCGGTTCGTCGGCGACCAGGACGGACGGTTTGTTGGCGATGGCCATCGCGATGACGACGCGCTGGCGCATGCCGCCGGAGAACTCGTGCGGGAAGGAGGCCGCGCGGGCGCGCGGGTCCGGGATGCCGACGAGGTCGAGGAGCTGGACGGCCTGTTCCCAGGCGGCCCGCTTCGTCAGGTCCTGGTGGACGCGCAGGGCATCGGAGAGCAGCCGGCCCACGGTGAAGATCGGGGTGAGCGCGGAGAGCGGGTCCTGGAAGACCATGCCGATGGAGTTGCCGCGGATCGCGGACAGCTCCTTGTCGGTGAGGCCGACCAGGTCCCGGCCGCCGAGGAGCACCTGTCCGCCGGTCGCGGCGCTGGGCGGGAGGAGGCCCATGATGCCCATGGCGGTGGCGGACTTGCCGGAGCCGGACTCGCCGACGATGCCCAGGGTGCGGCCGGGCAGCAGGTCGAAGCCGATGCCGCGCACCGCCTCCACGGGGCCCGCCTCGGACGGGAAGGTGATGCGCAGGTCGCGCACCGAGAGGACCGGGGTGACGGCGTCGCCGGGCGGCGGGGTGGTGGGCAGGGTCGTCGCGAGGGTCATCGTCGGCCTCCTGCCGCACCGGTCGTGGATGTGGGGTCGAGGGCGTCGCGCAGCCCGTCGCCGACGAAGGTCATCGAGACGGTGAGCAGGACGACCAGGCCCGCGGGGAAGGCGAACAGCCAGGGCGCGCTGGTGACGGTGTTCGCCCCGTCGGCGAGCATCGTGCCGAGCGAGACGTCCGGGGTCTGGACGCCGAAGCCGAGGAAGGACAGCGCGGTCTCGCTGAGGACGGTCGCCACGACGCCCAGGGTCAGGTTGACGATGAGCAGCGAGCCGAGGTTGGGGATGATGTGGCGCAGGATGATGCGGGCCGGGCTCACCCCCATGAACTCGGCGGCCGTGATGTAGTCCCGCTCCCGCAGCGAGGTCGAGACGGACCAGATGACCCGTGCGGTGGACATCCAGCCGAACACCGTCAGGACGACGATGAGGACCCGCCAGTCACCGGCGAGCCGGTGGGAGACCAGGGCGAGGATGAGGAAGGAGGGGACGACCAGCAGGAAGTGGATGACGGCGAGGGTCACCTTCTCCACCCGCCCGCCGAAGTACGCGGCGCTGGAGCCGATGACCGCGGCGACGACGATGGTCAGGACGGAGACGCTGACCGCGATGACCAGGGAGCGCCGCAGCCCGTGCACGGCGGAGGCGTAGATGTCGTTGCCGCCCTGGTTGGTGCCGAACCAGTGGGCGCCGCTCGGTGGCTGGGTGAGCGCGGCGAAGTCGGCGTCCGAGTAGGCGTACGGGGTGAGGAGTCCGCCGAACACGCTGAACAGCACGAGGAGGACGAAGATCGCCACCCCGGCGACGGCGAGCCGGTTGCGCAGGAATCGGCGCGCGTAGAGTCGGACGAGACCGGAGCCGGTGTGCCGGGTTGCCGCTGCCGGGACGGGCTTGATGAGTTCCGTCGGTTGTACGCCCATGTCAGCTCACCCTCACCCGGGGGTCGAGGAAGACGGTGGCGATGTCCGCGAGGATCGCGCCGACCGCGGTCAGGGCGGCGGCGAAGGCGGCCGTGGCGACGGTGCCGTGGATGTCGTTCTTGCTGATGGTCTGGATGAAGTAGCGGCCCATGCCGTTCCAGCCGAAGATCGTCTCGGTGATGACGGCGCCGGTGAAGATCGCCGGGATGCTGAACGCCACGGAGGTCGCCGTGGGGATGAGCGCGGTACGCAAAGCGTGCCGGCGGATCGCCTTGGCGCGGGTGAGTCCGGTGGCCCTCGCGGTGCGGACGTAGTCGGCGTTGAGGGTGTCGAGCAGCAGCGAACGCTGCGTCAGGTGGTAGCCCACGTAGCCCATCAGGGTCAGGGTGAGGGTGGGCAGGATCAGGTGGAGCGCGCGGTCGCCGAGGGTGGGGAGCAACCCTTCGACGTTCGGCGAGTTCTCGCCCGCGACGTAGAGGAAGTGCAGCCCGGCGTGCTGGTTGAGCCAGATCGCGACGAAGACCACGGCCAGCGCGGCCACCGAGGTGGGCACGTTGAACACGGCGATGGAGACGGCCTGCGAGACCCGGTCCGCCCAGCCGTACTGCCGGGACGCCGTCCAGACGCCCAGGGTGACGCCGATGAGGACGGAGAGGAGCGTCGCCATGACGACCAGCTCGGCGCTGACCAGCGAGCGGTAGCCGATCTCGCCGTTGACGGAGACACCGGTGGGCGACATGCCCCAGTCGAAGCGGGTGACGACGGCGGTGAGCCAGTCCCACCAGCGCTGCACGACCGGCACCGACGGGTCGAGGTTGTACGGAGCGAGCGCCCGGTCGATCTGGGCCTCGGTGCGGACGGGCCGCAGTTCCTTGAAGTTCGACCGGGGGTCCAGGAACCAACTGGCCAGGAAATAGGTGGCGTTGGTCGCCACCACGATCATCAGGAGCCAGCCCGCCGCCTTGCGCGTCACATGGCGCAGCACGGGTGGCACCTCCTCGCGCACAAGGGACGCGCCGTGCGGGCGCAGGGTCTGGGGGGCGTATGCATGCGCGGTGGTGCTTTCTGGGGGGGTCGGGAAAACGTTGCACAGACGTGCGAACGTCAGTCTGGTGCGGGCTCCGGGGCCGGCACCAGACCGGGAGCCGTCCCGCCACGACCTCGCAATACCGCCGTAGCAAACGGGCCGGACTGATCATGTTTTGTACGTATGCGGAAGTGGAGGCAGGGCTGTGCACGGTGAGTACAAGATCCCCGGCGGCAAGCTGGTCGTGGTGGACCTGGAGGTCGAGGGAGGCGCGCTGCGGGGCGTCCGGGTCGCCGGTGACTTCTTCCTGGAGCCGGACGAGGCGATCCTCGCGATCGACGCGGCACTGGAGGGCGCCCCGGCGACCACCGACACGGTGGCCCTCGCGGCCCGGATCGACGCGGCGCTGCCGGAGTCGACGGTGATGCTCGGGCTCACCTCGGAGGGCGTCGCCGTCGCCGTACGCCGGGCGCTGGCGCACGCCACGGAGTGGAGCGACTACGACTGGCAGCTCATCCACGACGCCCCGCAGTCCCCGGCCCTGCACATGGCCCTGGACGAGGTCATCACGGCGGAGGTGGCGGCGGGGAGGCGCCCGCCGACGCTGCGGGTGTGGGAGTGGGACGCCCCTGCGGTGATCATCGGGAGCTTCCAGTCGCTGCGCAACGAGGTGGACGCGGAGGGCGTCGAGCGCCACGGCGTCACGGTCGTCCGGCGGATCTCCGGGGGCGGCGCGATGTTCGCGGAGCCGAGCAGCACCATCACGTACTCCCTCGCGGTGCCGCAGTCCCTGGTCTCCGGGCTCTCCTTCGCGGACAGTTACGCGTACCTGGACGACTGGGTGCTCGAAGCGCTCGGGGACATGGGCATCAAGGCCTGGTACCAGCCGCTCAACGACATCGCCACCGAGGTCGGCAAGATCGCCGGGGCCGCGCAGAAGCGCGTGGTCGGCCCGGACGGCGGCCCGGGCGCCGTGCTGCACCACGTGACCATGTCGTACGACATCGACGCCGACAAGATGCTGGAGGTGCTGCGCATCGGCAAGGAGAAGATGTCGGACAAGGGCACGAAGAGCGCCAAGAAGCGGGTGGACCCGCTCCGCCGGCAGACCGGCCTGCCGCGCCAGGCCGTCATCGAGCGCATGATCGAGTCCTTCCGCAACCGGCACGGGCTGACCCGGGGCGAGGTGACCCCGGAGGAGCTGGCCCGGGCGGAGGAACTGGTCCGTACGAAGTTCTCGAACGAGGAGTGGACCGCCCGGGTGCCCTAACCCAGGGGCGGCGGTCGGTGGTCCTGCCAGCGCAGCTCCGCCTCCAGCTGGGCCGCCAGCGAGACGAGGCGTTCCTCGCTGCGCGACGGGCCGAGGAGCTGGGCGCCGACCGGGAGGCCGTCCGGGGTGAAGCCCGCCGGGACGTTGACGCCGGGCCAGCCCAGCACGTTCCACGGCCAGGCGTACGGGCACGCCTCGGTCATCGCCACATCGGTGCGCCAGGCGCTCAGCCCGTCGAACCGGCCGATCCGGGGCGGCGGCATCGCGGTCGTCGGGGTCAGCAGCACATCGAATCCGGCGCCGCCGCGTCCGTGGTGGAACAGCGCCCCGATCCGCCGGTGCTGGTGCATCTCGCGCGCCCGGGCGGCCCGCACCACCCTGCCGCCCAGCCGGGTGCCGGTGCGCAGCGCGCTGCGGGTGCGCGCGTCCAGGAGCGCCGGTTCGGGGTGCAGGGCGGCGAGCTCGGCGATGCCCGCGGTGGCGCGGGGCACGAAGCCGAGGCCGATGAGCCCGTAGCGCGGCCGGGCCTCCACCACGTCGTGGCCGAGCCGGGCCAGCGCCTCCGCGAGCGCGGTGACCGCGCGGCGCACGTCGGGGTGGGGTGCCGTGCCGGTGAGGGTGAGCGGGGGCCGCCAGGCGAGCGCGATGCGCAGCCGGCCCGGGTCGCGGCGGGCCGCGGCGGAGGCGTCGACCGGCGGCGGGCGGTGCGGGTCCTCGGGGTGCGGGCCCGCGACGGCGTCGAGGAGGAGGGCGGCGTCCTCGACGGTCCTGGCCAGCGGTCCGTTGACGGTGAGGCCCTGGAAGGCGTCGCTGTGCGGGTGCACGGAGATCCGGCCGCGCTGCGGTTTGATGCCGACCAGGTGGGTCCAGGCGGCGGGGATGCGGACGGACCCGGCGCCGTCCGAGCCGAGGGCGGCGGGCACGAGACCGGCGGCGACGGCGGCGGCCGAACCGCCGGACGAGCCGCCGGGGGTGTGGTCCGTGTGCCAGGGGTTGCGGGTGGCGCCGAACGCGGCGCCCTCGGTGAACGGCCACTGGCCGAGCTCGCAGGAGTTGGTCTTGCCGACGATCACGGCTCCGGCCGCGCGCAGCCTGCGCACGGCCTCGCTGTCGGCGCTCGCCGCCGCCCGGTCCCCGGCGCAGCCGAAGTGGGTGGGCATCCCGGCGACGTCCGTGTCGTCCTTCACCGCGACGGGCACCCCGAGCAGCGGCAGCCGCTCCCCCGCCGCGAGTCTGCGGTCGGCCTCGGCGGCCTCGGTGAGCGCGGCTTCGGCGCGCAGGTGGCGGAAGGCGTTGAGGGTGCCCTGGCTCGCCTCGATCCGGGCCAGCGCGGCGGTGACGAGCGCGGTGGAGGTGGTCCGGCCGTCCGCGAGGGCCCGCACGCTGTCGGCGAGCCCGCGCGGGGCGGGGTCCGGGGTGTCCCGGTCGGGTACGGGGTCTTCGGCCGTTCGGGTGGCCGGGGCTGAGGACATGGGCGGCTCGCCTCCTCGTACCGTCAGGTGCGCACGTACACCTGTCCGCGCGAACGGACTTACTGGAGGGTAACGAGTGGGCGCGCCGCCCTCAACCGTTGGGGCGGAGCTCCTTACGGCCGGACGCTGATCCCGCCGATGCCCGTGCCGAGCCCGGCGCAGTGCGCGGTGGACTGGCCGGACTGGCCCGGGGCGAGGGTGACGTGCTCGCCGTCCACGTCGGGCGACCAGCCGCAGACCAGGTGGACCCAGAAGGTCTGGGTGGTGGAGCCGTTGTTCCGGCACAGCGCGTAACCGGTGTAGTCGTCCACGGCGTGCTTGCCGGTGTCGCAGGACAGGCCGGGCGGCGTGGCGGAGGCCGGGGCCGCGACGGCGAGACCGCCCGCCACGGCGAGGGCCGTGGCCAGGCCGGTGGCGGCGGCGCGGCGGGACAGGCTCCCCAGGGTCTTCTTCATGGTGCCCTTTCGGTGGTGACCGCCCGTGACCGCAGGGGCGGCACGCGCGCGGTCGCGTTCGGCTCTGGCGGGCGGATGCCGGAGCGGGCCGCCCGCGGTCTGCCTAACCCGGGAATGCCGGGAAACGTCACGCTGTGTAGACGCCGCCGGGCGTGCCGTGCGCCGAACGGGCGGCGTTCACTCCCCCGGCGTACGCTCGACTGGTCCGGACCGCAGTCGTCCGGAAGCCCCCCCCCACGACTCTTCGCACCGAACTCTTCGCACCGAGGAGGCGACGTGACCGGTTCACTACTCGGCACCCGCCCGGCCGTGTGGGCCGCCGCGTTCCTGATGGGCGCCGGTGCTGCCGGCGCCCTCGGCGGCGTGGCCCATGCGGAGGACATCGACCATCTCACCGCCCAGCAGATCGCCGACCGCTCCCGGGACGCGCTGCTCGGCGCGGAGTCCCTGCACGTGTCCACGCGGGGCGACCTCGGCAAGGGCACCCCGTCCATGTCCCTGGACCTGGCCGTGGACCGGCACGGGAACTGCAACGGCTCGGTGGACCTGGGCCGGAGCCAGGGCAAGGTGCTGATCGTCAAGCGCGGGGACGACGTGTGGCTGAAGCCGGACGCGGACTTCTGGAAGAACCAGGTGCCGAACGGCGGTTCGGCCTTCGCGGCGATCGTCGGCGACCGCTATCTGAAGGCGCCCGCCGACAGCCCCCGGCTGCGCGGCCTGACGAAGGCGTGCGACCTCAACACCTTCCAGAAGCTCGTCAGCGACAACGCGAACGACGACACCGGCACCCTCAACAAGGGCCCGAAGACCACCATCGACGGCGACTCCGTGGTGCCGCTGACCCGGATGCGCGGCGACATGACGCTGACCGTGGACGTGGCCGCGACGGGCAAGCCCTATCCGCTGCGGCTCTCGTTGCACGGCGGGGACGGCACGGACGCGGTGGTCAACCTCTCGGACTTCGACCAGCCGGTACCGAAGAACACGCCGTCGCCCGCCGACTCGTACGACGTCAGCGCGCTGCTGAGCCGGACCTCCGCTCCGACGTGACGCCCGCCATCAGTGCCACGTACACGGGGAGCGAGGCGGCGAGGCCGACCGCCCAGCCGTAGTCCGCGAGCGGCTTCAGGAACGGGATGACGCCGTCCGAGGGGAACGGCCCCTCCCCCGGCTTCGAGTGGGAGCCGCCGATCGCGAGGACACCGCCGACCGCGAAGGCGGCGACGGCCCGCCAGTTCCAGCCGCCCGTGTACCAGTAGCGCCCGCCGGGCCGGTAGAGGTCGGCGAGGTCGAGCACGGTGCGGCGGACGATCCAGTAGTCGGCGATCAGGATGCCCGCCACCGTACCGAGCAGCCCGCCGACCAGGCCGAGCCAGGTGAAGATGTACAGCTCGGGCGTCTCGGTGAGCTTCCACGGCATGATGACGACGCCGACGACCCCGGTGATCAGCGCGCCCGTACGGAAGCTGATGAGCTTCGGCGCGAGGTTCGCCAGGTCGTACGCGGGTGAGACGACGTTGGCCGCGATGTTGACGGAGATCGTCGCGACCAGGACGGTCACCAGGGCGTAGAGGAGTCCGAAGACGTTGTCGGTGTGCGCGACCAGCTCGACCGGGTCCCAGACGGCCTTCCCGTAGACGGCCTGCGAGCCGGAGGTGACGAGCACCGAGAGCAGCGCGAACAGGGTCATCGTGGTCGGCAGTCCGAGCGACTGGCCCCGGATCTGGGCGCGTTGGCCCGCGCCGAAGCGGGTGAAGTCCGGGATGTTCAGGGAGAGCGTGGCCCAGAAGGCGATCATGCCCATCAGCGACGGGAAGAAGACGGGCCAGAAGTCCTTGCCCCAGCCCAGCTCCGACGGCTGGTCGAGCAGCGGCCCGAAGCCGCCCGCCTTCACCGCGACCCACACCAGGAGCACCACCGCGCCGACGATGACGAAGGGCGCCGCCCAGTTCTCGAACCGGCGCAGCGCGTCCATCCCCCGGTAGATGATGGCGAGTTCGAGCGCCCAGAAGAGCACGAAGCACAGCCAGAGCGTCCAGGGCTGCCCACCGATCTCGGACGCCTCGGCCCAGCCGCCGAACACCTTGCCCAGCAGCGTGAAGATGCCGACGCCGCCGATCCAGGTCTGGATGCCGAACCAGGCGCAGGCGACGGCCGCCCGGATCAGGGCCGGGAGGTTGGCGCCGCGCAGCCCGAACGAGGCCCGGGCCAGCACCGGGAAGGGGATGCCGTACTTGGGCCCGGCGTGGCCGGTGAGCAGCATGGGCCCGAGCACGATCAGGTTGGCGAGCGCGATGGTGAAGACGGCCTGCTTCCAGTCCATGCCGAGCGCGACGAGACCGGAGGCGAGCAGCCAGGACGGGATGTTGTGCGCCATCCCGACCCAGAGGGCGGTGAAGTTGTACGTGGTCCAGACGCGCCGCGCCAGGGGGACGGGCAGCAGGTCGGCGTTGACGAAGCGGTTGTCGTCGGGGGCTGCGCCGGGGGCGAGTTCGACGCGGTCGGAGGTGTGGGAGGCGTCGGCCGGTATGGGTTCCGGCGAGGAGGACGGGGAGGGATGTGCGGTCGATGTCATGGCGGCTGGACCCTTCGCTCGGGGCGGTGCCGTGCGGGGCGGGGCGCGGGGGGTTTTCGCGTGCGACCGGGGGTGTGTTCGACCGTGGGGGCGGTCAGTCGGTGAGGGCGGGGATGACGGCGGAGCCGTAGGTGTCGATGGTGGCTTCGCGGGCGTCGTGCATGTTGTACACCGCGAACTGGTCGACGCCCAGACCCTTGAGGTGTCTCAGCTTCTCGACGTGGGCGGCGGCCGGGCCGAGCAGGCAGAAGCGGTCCACGATGGCGTCGGGGACGAACGCGGTGTCGGGGTTCCCGGTGCGCCCGTGGTGGCTGTAGTCGTAGCCCTGCCGGTCCTTGATGTACGCGGTGAGCTCGTCCGGGACCAGGCCCGAGTGCTCGCCGTACCGGGCGACGAGGTCGGCGACGTGGTTGCCGACCATGCCGCCGAACCAGCGGCACTGGTCCCGGGCGTGGGCCAGCGCCTCGGGCGAGTCGTCGTCGGTGACATAGGCGGGGGCGGCGACGCAGATGGTGACGGAGTCCGGGTCGCGTCCGGCCCCGGCCGCCGCGTCCCGGACCGCCTTGATCATCCACTCGGTGAGATACGGGTCCGCGAGCTGGAGGATGAAGCCGTCGGCCTTCTGCCCGGCGAGCGCGAGGGCCTTGGGGCCGTAGGCGGCCATCCAGACGGGGAGCTTTCCGTCCTTGATCCAGGGGATGCGGATGGGGTTGCCGTCCACCTCCGCCTCGCGGCCCTCCGCCAGGTCGCGGATGACGTCGATGGCCTCACCGAGCCGGGCCAGGGTGTTGGGCGGGCGCCCGGCGACGCGCATCGCGGAGTCGCCCCGGCCGATCCCGCACACGGTCCGGTTGCCGTACATGTCGTTGAGGGTGGCGAAGGTGGAGGCGGTGACCTCCCAGGTGCGGGTGCCCGGGTTGGTGACCATGGGGCCGACGGTGAGCCGGTCGGTGTGTTCCAGGATGCTGCTGTAGATGACGAACGGCTCCTGCCAGAGCACCGCCGAGTCGAAGGTCCAGCCGTAGCGGAACCCGTTGCGTTCGGCGCGGCGCATCAGGCTGATCACGGCCGATGCGGGCGGGTCCGTCTGGAGGACGAGTCCGAAGTCCATGCCCGTTGCTCCTAGTTCAGGTACTGACAGGTGGCGCGCGGGGTGTAGCTGCCGTGTCCGGCGCGGCCGGTGTACGTGCGGTGGTCGATGACGACCTCGCCGCGCGAGAGCACCGTCTCGACCTGGCCGGTGAGCTGCTTCCCCTCGTACGCCGAGTAGTCGACGTTCATGTGGTGGGTCTCGGCGGACACGGTCTGCCGGGCAGCCGGGTCGTAGACGACGATGTCCGCGTCCGCGCCGGGCGCGATCGTGCCCTTCTTCGGGTAGAGGCCGAACATCCGGGCCGGGGAGGCGCAGGCGATCTCGATCCAGCGGCGGCGCGAGATGTGCCCGTCCACCACCGCCTGGTGCAGCAGGTCCATGCGGTTCTCGACGCCCGGCATGCCGTTGGGGATCTTCGAGAAGTCGCCCCGCCCCCTCTCCTTCTGCCCGGAGAAGCAGAAGGGGCAGTGGTCGGTGGAGACGACCTGGAGCTCGTTGTTGCGCAGCCCGCGCCACAGGACCTCCTGGTGCTCCCGGGGCCGCAGCGGGGTGGAGCAGACGTACTTGGCGCCCTCGAAGTCCGGTTCGGCGAGATTGTCGGTGGACAGGAAGAGGTACTGCGGGCAGGTCTCGCCGAAGACGGGCTGCCCCTTGTGGCGGGCGGCGGCGATCTCGGCGACGGCCTCGTCGGCGGAGACGTGCACCACGTACAGCGGCGATCCGGCGACCCGGGCGAGCTGGATCGCGCGGTGCGTGGCCTCCGCCTCCAGCGCCACCTTGCGTACGTCGCCGTGGTAGCGGGGGTCCGTGCGGCCGGAGGCGAGGGCCTGCTCCACCAGGACGTCGATGGCGATGCCGTTCTCCGCGTGCATCATGATCAGGCCGCCGTTGGACTCGGCCCGCTGCATGGCGCGCAGGATCTGCCCGTCGTCGCTGTAGAAGACACCGGGGTAGGCCATGAACAGCTTGAAGGACGTGATGCCCTCGCCGACCAGGAGGTCCATCTCCTTGAGCGAGGACTCGTTCACGTCCGCGAGGATCATGTGGAAGGCGTAGTCGATGGCGCAGTTGCCGTCCGCCTTGGCGTACCAGGCGTCCAGGCCCTCGCGCAGGGAGCGGCCGACGGACTGGATGGCGAAGTCCACGATGGTGGTGGTGCCGCCCCAGGCCGCGGCGCGGGTGCCGGTCTCGAAGGTGTCGGCGGCGTAGGTGCCGCCGAACGGCATCTCCATGTGGGTGTGCGCGTCGACGCCGCCCGGGATGACGTACTTGCCGGTCGCGTCGATGGTCCGGGCCGCGGTCCAGCCGGCCGCCTCGTCGCTGTCGTGGGCGGCGAGCGCGGCGATCCGGCCGCCGTCGACGAGGACGTCCGCGTGCATCTCGTCCGACGCGGTGACGACCAGGCCGCCGCGGATGACGGTACGGCTCATGGGTACCCCTCCTCGTTGTACGGGTGGAACGCGGGTGCGAGGGTCCGGCCCCCGCACCCGCGCGGTTGCCGGCGCTCAGCCCACGGTGCGCAGCGCGTCGGCGAGGATGTCCGCGCCCTCTTCCGCCTCGGGGATGGCGAGCGAGAGCGGCGGGGCGATCCGCAGGACGCTGGTGTTGTGGCCACCGCCCTTGCCGATGAGCAGGCCGCCCTCGCGCGCCGCCTCCAGGACGGCCGCGGCCGCTTCCGGGTCGGCCTCGTCGGTGCCGGGTTTCACGAGCTCGATCCCGATCATCAGGCCCCGGCCGCGCACCTCGCGGACCCGCTCCGAGGTGGCGCCGATCGCGCGCAGCCGCTCGATGAGCAGGCCGCCGACGCGGCGGGCGTTGCCCTGGAGGTCGTGTTCCAGGAGGTACGCGAGGTTGGCGAGGCCGGCCGCCATGGTGACCGGGGAACCGCCGAACGTCGAGATGGAGTTGGCGTCCAGGCAGTTCATGACCTCGGCGCGGGCGACCACCCCGCCGATGGACATTCCGTTGCCGATGCCCTTGGCGAAGGTGAGGATGTCCGGCGGCCCGTTCTGGGCGTGGGCCTGCCAGCCCCAGAAGTGTTCGCCGGAGCGCCCCCATCCCGTCTGCACCTCGTCGGAGATCCACAGCACGCCGTGCCGGTTCAGCACCTCGCGGAACGCGCCGTACAGCCCGTCCGGCGGTGAGGTGAAGCCGCCGACGCCCTGGATGGGTTCGGCGATCAGGGCGGCCGGGGTGCGGGTGTGGCCGAGCAGGTCCTCCAGGTCCGCGACGCAGGCGGCGGTGAACTCCTCGTCGCTCAGGTGCGCGTAGGGGCCCCGGGTGCGGACGCCGCCGTGCACGTACAGGGTCTGGAGCGGCGAGAGGCTGGTGGGCGACCAGGCGTTGTTGCCGGTGATGGAGACCGCGGAGAAGGACCGGCCGTGGTAGCTGTTGCGCATCGCCAGGATCTGGTTCGACCTGCGGTACGTGGTGGCCAGGAGCAGCGCGGTGTCGTTGGCCTCGGTGCCGGACGTGGTGAAGAAGACCCGGGCGTCCGGAATGCCGGAGAGCGAGGCGACGCGCTCGGCCAGCTCGATCATCGGGCGGTTCAGGTAGAGCGTCGAGGAGTGGATGATCCGGCCGGCCTGCTCGCTGACGGCCTTGGTGACCTCGGGCAGGGCGTGGGCGGTCATGGTGGTGAGGATGCCGCCGAAGAAGTCGAGGTAGCGGTTGCCGTCGGCGTCCCAGACGTGGCGGCCCTCGCCGTGCGTGATCTCCAGCGGGTGGCGGTAGTAGAGGGCCAGCCAGTCGGGGCTGACGGCGAGGTGGCGGTGGTGGAGGCTGCTCACGGCTCGACCAGCCCCTCGTACGCGTCGGGCCGTCGGTCCCGGTAGAACGCCCACTGCTGCCGGACCTCTTCGATGAGCCCGAAGTCCAGGTCGCGGATGAGGAGTTCCTCCTCCTTGTCGCTGGCGACGTCGCCGACGAACTGGCCGCGCGGGTCCACGAAGTAGCTGGTGCCGTAGAAGTCGTTGTCGCCGTACTCCTCCTGGCCGACGCGGTTGATCGCGGCGATGAAGTACTCGTTGGCGACGGCGGACGCGGGCTGTTCCAGCTGCCAGAGGTAGGCGGAGAGGCCGCGCGAGGTGGCGGACGGGTTGTAGACCAACTGGGCGCCGTTGAGTCCCAGTTGCCGCCAGCCCTCGGGGAAGTGCCGGTCGTAGCAGATGTAGACGCCGACCTTGCCGACCGCGGTGTCGAAGACCGGCCAGCCCACGTTGCCGGGTTTGAAGTAGTACTTCTCCCAGAAGCCCTTGACCTGCGGGATGTGGTGCTTGCGGTACTTGCCGAGGTAGGAGCCGTCGGCGTCGATCACGGCGGCGGTGTTGTAGTAGAAGCCGGACTGCTCCAGCTCGAAGACCGGGACGACGATCACCATGCCGGTCTCGCGGGCCAGGTCCTGCATGCGCCGTACGGTCGGGCCGTCCGGCACCGCCTCGGCCCAGCGGTAGTGCTCGGGCTCCTGCACCTGGCAGAAGTAGGGGGCGTTGAACACCTCCTGGAAGCCGATGATCTTCGCCCCCTGCCGGGCGGCCTCGCGGGCGTGCTCCTCGTGCTTGGCGATCATGGATTCGGTGTCGCCGGTCCAGGTCGCCTGGACGAGTGCGGCGCGTACGACGTGGGACATGAGCTGCTCCTTCGACGCGGCGTCAGAGAGCCTCTTCGTGCTTCTTCTACGCCCGTAGACACGTGCGTAGGGGAGAACGTAAGCCCCGTCACACGGCGGGGCAAGACCATCGCCGTGAACCGGCTGAGTCGATCATGTTTCACACCCGTGCGGGCCAGTACCCCGCGCGCCTCAGCCGAGTCCCGCCACGCGCAGGGCATGCTCGACGCCGCGTTCGCGCGCCTCGGACACCGTCCGGGCGGCGGCGAGCAGTTGCGGTACGAGCCGGGGCGGGTCGATCGAAGCGACCCTGGCCGCCTCCTGCGGCGACCGGACCCGGACGAAGGCGCCGAGCAGCGTCTGGGCCAGCGAACCCCGGCCGGCCCGGTCGAGGGCGGTCGCGGCCTCGGCGATCTCGGCGGCCGGACGGGCGACGCCCTGCCGCAGCAACTGCCCGCAGTCCTCGGTCCGGCCCGCCGCCGCCAGCGCGTCCACGGCGGCCGCGAGCCCGTCCGGGGGCAGCGAGGCGACCTCCCACAGCAGGGTGGCCCAGTCGGCGCCGAGCCCGGCCCGGTGCAGCTCGACGGCGAGGAGCGGCAGCCGGTGTCCGGGGAGGGCCGCCGCCTCGCAGAGCACGGCGTGCGCCTCGCCGCTGCGGCCCTCGGCGCGCAACCGGAGCAGCGCGCCCACGACCGCCTGCGCGGTGCGGAGCGCGGCCGGGTCGGGTGAGGCCGCGGGCTGCTCGGTGCCGGGTGCGGCGGGCGCTCCGCCGAAGCGGGCGCCGCGCGGTGAGGCGGCCGGTGCGGCGGGCAGCACGGGCGCCCTGTCCGCGCCGCCGTCCTCGGCCTCCAGACCCGCGAACCGGGCCCCGGTCGCCTTCCGCTTCCGGGCGGGCGGGGTTGCGGTGGGCGCGGGCTGCGGTTCCGGTTCCGGGTCAGCGGGCCTCGCGGGGGCCGCCGTCGCCGTTCCGAACCGGTCCGGGGTGCGGGAGACGGCCGCCAGGCGGCTGCGGAGTTCGGCGCAGCGGGCCGAGGCGCGGGCGTGGTCGTCGCGGGCCCAGGCGAGTGCCGCCCCGTCGCCGTCGCCGCTCCCCCGGGCCGCCCGCAGCCGCTCGGCGGCGTACTCCTGCTCGCGCAGCATGAGGCCGAGCCGTTCCACGAGGCGGGCGCGGCCGCCTGGGCGGCGGTCCAGGCTGAGGGCGCAGTCCGCGTGGAGCCGGGCGGCACGCGCCGACGCCTGTTCCGCGTACGCGCTCCCCCGCGCCTCCGCAAGGTCCGCGAACAGCGCCTCCATCACGTCCCAGGGCGGCAGCTCCGCCCCGTCCAGGCAGGCGTCCATTCCCACGGGGTCACGGCGGCGGAAAACTCCGTACCACCCCCGCCCGGGATCGAGCAGCGCCACCAGCTCGCGCAGATGACCCGCGAAGTCCCGTACCGATACCACCTCTTGATGCACCGTCACCGTCGCCTTCGGCCGCCGTCGCCCGGAACCCTCCGGTGCGGGGCATTCGACCGCAGGCGTGTTACGGGACGGCTACGCGCGCTTTGCGGGTGCGAGGCGGGCGGGGCGAGCCTTCGACGCCCGGCCCGGACCGGCGCGGGGCTCAGAGTGTGATGGAGATCCCGGTGTGCGGGCGCTTGCCGAGGCGGACGATCATCGCCGGGTAGTCGAGCAGCCAGTACTTCCAGGTGTACTTGCGGCCGATGGCCCGGCGCACGGCGGCCGTCTCGCGCTCGTCGAGCAGCCGGGCGGTGCCCTCGGCGCTCGGGGCGCCCTCCTCGGTCCGCCCGCGCACATCGCAGACGGTGACCCGGACCCGGGTGTCGTTGCGCAGGCGCTTGACCTTCCAGGAGTCGGTCTTGGTCCAGACGAGCAGCTTCCCGCCGTCGACCGCCGCCCAGACGGGGGTGGCGACGGGGGTGCCGTCCTTGCGGTACGTGGTCAGGCTGACGTACTCGCTGCGCGCGAAGTCCTGGAGGCTCATGGCCCCCAGACTATGCGCGCGGGCGCAAGCGGGGCGCGAGCAGGGCGCTATCCGGCGAGCGGCACCGCAGCCGGTTCCGGGGCGCAGCGCAGCAGGAGTTCGTCCATGGAGAGGCCGAGCGCGCTCGCGAGGGCGGCGACGGTGAAGAACGCGGGGGTGGGGGCGCGGCCGGTCTCGATCTTCCGCAGGGTCTCGGCGGAGATTCCGGCGTGGGCGGCGATCTCGGTCATGGAGCGGGGGCCGCGCGCCTCGCGCAGCAGCAGACCGAGCCGTTCGCCGCGCAGGCGCTCTTCGGGGGTCAGGGGGGTACGGACCATGCCGTCATTCTAATACCGCCCGGACCCCGGCCCCGCTCGGACCGGTATAGTAATTGCGGTATTGTAATTGGCATGGTGCAACTCAAGACGGACACATCCATCGAAGCCATGCGCGCGACCGGCCGCGTCGTCGCCCGCATGCTCACCGCCGCCCGGGAGGCCGCCGAGACCGGCGTCTCGCTGCGCGAACTGGACGAGGTGGCGCGCGGGGTGCTGCGCGAGGCGGGCGCGGGCTCGCCGTTCCTGGGCTACCGGCCGCACTTCGCCCCGGTCCCCTTCCCCGCGGTCATCTGCGCGTCGGTCAACGACGCGATCGTGCACGGCATCCCCACGGACTACCGGCTGCGCGACGGCGACCTGGTCAGCATCGACGCGGGTGCCACGCTGGACGGCTGGGCCGGCGACTCCGCGATCAGCTTCACCGTGGGCCGCGCCCGCCCCGCCGACACCCGGCTCATCGACACCGCGTACAAGGCCCTGGAAGCGGGCATCGCGGCGGCCACCGTGGGCAACCGGATCGGTGACATCGCGCACGCCATCGGCACCGTCTGCCGCGGCGCGGGCTACGGCATCCCCGAGGGGTTCGGCGGCCACGGCGTGGGCCGCGAGATGCACGAGGACCCGGGGGTGCCCAACGAGGGCCGTCCGGGGCGCGGGATGCCGCTGCGCCACGGCATGGTGCTGGCCATCGAGCCGATGCTCATCGGGGGCGGCGTGGACACGTACCGCGCGGACCGCGACGGCTGGACCCTGCGCACGACCGACGGCAGCCGGGCCGCGCACGCCGAGCACACGGTGGCGATCACGGACGACGGCCCGCGCATCCTGACCGCGCTCTAGTCCCCCCGTACGAACGCCTCGGCCAGGGCCCGCCCCGTGCGCACGGCGGCCTCGTGGTCCTCGATCGGTGACACCCGGGAGTCCTTGAACAGGATGTACGTGACCCCGGAGGGCGCGCCGCCGCTGCCCGGGTCCGGGTCGATGCCGAGCGACTTCGCCGTGGCGTACGAGGCTTCGCCGATGATGCGCTCCGGGCCGACGTCGCCGACGACCGCGTACTCCACCTTCTCGCCGTGCACGACGGCGACGACCCCGCCGCCCTGGATGCCGGACCCGGTGTAGTCCCAGACGCCGGAGGGCGCGGGCACGACCACGTACGGCAGCTTCGCCGCGTTCAGCGGGCGGCCGTCCGAGGCGTGGAAGGCGGTGTCGCCGTGGAAGGCGGGGTCGGTGGACGGGTTGCAGGCGGCGGTGACCTGTCCGTCGCAGTCGATGTCCAGGTCGGCCTTCCAGAAGACCGCGTTGTCCGCACCGCACACCGGAACGGTCGGCGAAGTCGCCTCGTCCGTCCGGTACTTGCCGTTCGAGACCTGCTCGCAGGCGGACGCCTTGGCCAGCAGATCGGCCGCCCCGACCCCTGCCCGGTCGCGGGCCGGGGCGGGCTCGGGTCGGGAGCGGTGCGCCCGGGCGGGCGCCCGGTGGACCGGCGCCACCAGGGCGAGCGACATGGCCGGCAGCACGGGCCGGGGTGCCGGAGCGGGCGCGGCGAGGACCGGGTCCCCCGCCACCGCGAGGGTGACGGGGGCCGGGGTGCCCGCGGTGAGCAGTGCGGCACCGGAGGCCGTGACGAGGGCAAGCGTTCGCATGCGCACGGGGGGGGCGCCCTTCTGGCGAGGAGTTGGTCGTGCCGTGCCCCCCCCTGTCCGGTGTGCGGGTCAGGGCCGCCCGCTGGGCCTCACCACCATCGCCGAGCCGCCGCCGCGCCGCTCCTTCTCGGCCGCGGCGAGCCACCGCCCGTCGGGCAGCCGCTGTACGCCGGTCGCCGCGCCGATCTCCGGGTTGAGCTTGAAGACGTGGCCGAGGGATTCCAGCTTCGCCCGCAACGGGCTGTTCCAGAGGGCCGGTTCCAGCTCGGTGGCCGGTGCGTTGCGCTGGCTGGCCCGGGGCGCGGCAATGGCGTCGACCAGCGGGAGCCCCCGGTCCAGCTTGCCGGTCAGCGTCTGGAGCACGGTGGTGATGATGGTCGCGCCTCCGGGCGAGCCGAGGGCGAGGACCGGCTCGCCGTGTCGGAGCACGATGGTCGGCGAGATCGAGGAGCGCGGGCGCTTGCCGGGGCCGGGCAGGTTGGGGTCGTGGACGGCGGGGTCGGCCGGTGCGAAGGAGAAGTCGGTCAGCTCGTTGTTGAGCAGGAAGCCGCGCCCCGGCACGGTGATCCCGCTGCCGCCGGTCTGCTCGATGGTCAGCGTGTACGCGACGACGTTGCCCCACTTGTCGGCGGTCGTCAGGTGCGTGGTGTTCTCACCCTCGTACGTGGTCGGCGCGGCCTTCCCCGTTGACCGGCAGGCCCCGGGGTGGCGCGGGTCGCCCGGGGCGAGCGGGCTGGTGAGCACCGCGTCGTCCTTGATCAGGCATTCCCGCGCGTCCGCGAACCGCTGACCGAGCAGCTGCTTCGTCGGCACGTCCTCGAAGGCGGGGTCGCCGACCCAGCGCCCCCGGTCGGCGAAGGCGATGCGGCTCGCCTCGATGAAGCGGTGCAGATACTGGGCCTCGCTTGCCCGCGAGAGGTCCGTGGACTCCAGGATGTTGAGGGCCTCGCCCACCGTCGTGCCGCCGGACGAGGACGGCGCCATGCCGTACACGTCGAGCCCCCGGTAGTTCACCTTCGTCGGCTCCCGGCGCAGCGCGCGGTAGGAGCGCAGGTCCTTGGCGGTCAGGTCGCCGGGGCGCACCACCCGGTCGGACGCCGGGTCGACGGGCGGGTTGCGTACGGTCCGTACGACGTCCTCGGCGAGTTCGCCCCGGTAGAGCTCGTCCATGCCCTTGCGGCCGACCTCCTCGTAGGTGCGCGCCAGGTCCGGGTTCCTGAGGACCGAGCCGATTTCGGGGAGCTTTCCGCCGGGCAGGAACAGCTTGCGGGTAGCCGGGAAGTCCCGGAACCGCTCCTCGTTGTCGGCCGTCTGCGAGCGGAACGTCTCGTCCACGACGAAGCCGTCCCGGGCGATCCGTTCGGCGGGCTTCAGGACCTGCCGGAGCGACTTGCTGCCCCAGGTGTTCAGGGCGGTGTCCCAGGTGGCGGGCGTGCCGGGGGTGCCGATGCTCAGCCCGCTGGTCACGGCGTCCGCGAAGTCGAGCGGCTTGCCGTTCTCCAGGAAGAGGGAGGAGTCGGCGCTGCGCGGGGCGGTCTCGCGCCCGTCGATGGTGCGGACGGTGTGGCTGCGGGCGTCGTAGTAGACGAAGTAGCCACCGCCGCCGAGCCCCGCGGAGTACGGCTCGGTGACGCCGAGCGCGGCGGCCGTGGCCACGGCGGCGTCGACCGCGTTGCCGCCGTTGCGCAGCACCTCGATACCGGCGGCCGAAGCGTCCGCGTCGACGCTGGACACCGCTCCCCCGTATCCCACCGCGACGGGTGACTTGGGCGGTGGCGCGGGGTCGTGTCCGGGGTGGGCGGACGAGGAGGGGGCGGCGGCCCCGACCGACACGACGGCGGCCAGGATCGCCGCCAACGACACATTTCGCCTGATGGAACGTCGCATGCGCAACCTCCGGTGAAGGATCGTCCGCGCAGGGTAGCGCCGCTCCGCCCGCCCCGTCAGGACCGCCTCGAACTTGAGGCCGAATGCCCGCTAACATGCCCGCCCATGACTGACGACGTACGCAACATCGTGCTGGGCGTGATAGCCGCCGGCATCAGCGCCGCCCTCGGCTGGCTCGCGCGCACCTATCTGTGGCGCCGCAAGCTCCGCCGCAAGCAGGCGTTCTTCGGGCTGCCGGGGAACTCCGAGTGCCTGCTCGTCGTCAACCGCGACGCGGGCGGCGACGGCTCGGTCCACCGTCACGACGTCTTCGCCCTGCTCGAACTGTCCGCGCTGATCAAGGACTGCGAGGCGCACGCCCAGATCCTGTCCCACGACATCGCGCAGCAGGGCATCGGCGAGCGTACGGAGTTCTGCGTCGGCGGCCCGGTGTCGAACCGCCGGATGGCCGCGCACCTGCACTCCCTGCTCCCCGGAGTGCGGATCAACACCGAACCGGAGCCGGGCCCCGACCGGGGCGCCTTCCAGATCGGATCGGAGCGCTACCGGGTCGAGAAGGGCGCCAGCGAGTACGTGCTGCTGGCCCGGCTGACGACCGGTCAGGACGCCAGACCCGTCTTCCTCTTCTGCGGCCAGCAGGCCATCACCAACCAGGCCGCCACCCGCTACCTGGCCCGCAACCACGAACGCCTCGCCCGCAAGCACGGCAACAACACCTTCTGCCTGCTCCTGAAGGTGGTCAACTCCCAGGCGTACGGCCCCGATGTGGTCGAGCTCGTCGCCGACGTCACCCGCGCGGCCCAGGCCCCGGTCCCCGCACCGCGCACCTCGCACCGCGCGGGGGCCTGAGCGGCCGGGTGCGGCGGCTGCCGGTAAACTGATGCCCGATGCCGAAACACCGCCAACCCTCGTCGCCGCCCGCGGACGCGGAGGATCCGATTCTGCAGGGCGGAGCCTGGCTGCCGCACGGTTACCGGCTCGACCCGCACAGCCATCACCAGGGCCAGCTGGTCTACGCCGCCGCCGGAGTGCTGGCCACCACGACGGAGCGCGGCACCTGGGTCGCCCCGGCGGACCGGATCACCTGGACGCCGCCGCGCTTCGCGCACGCGCACCGCTTCTACGGGCAGACCGACGTGCGCCTGGTGTCCGTGCCGCGCGATCTGTGCGCCGGTCTCATCGACCACCCCAGCGTCTTCGCGGTGAGCCCGTTGCTGCGCGAGGCCCTGCTGGCACTCACCGATGAGCCGGAGCGGCGGCCCGGTGCCCACCGGCGCCTCCTCGGCGTGATCGTGGACGAGCTGGCCGATGCCGCGGAGACCTCCCTGCACCTTCCCGAGGCCAGTGACGACCGGCTGCGCGCCGCCACCGACCTCCTGCGCGCGGACCCCGCCCGGCCCGACACCCTGGCCGCGCTGGGCCGGGCGGTGGGGGCCGGGGAGCGCACGCTCAGCCGTCTGTTCCACAGCGAGCTGAGCATGAGCTTCCACCGCTGGCGGACCACCCTGCGGATCCACCACGCCCTGGCGCACCTGACCGACGGAATGTCGGTGACGGAGACCGCGGTGGCGTGCGGCTGGTCCAACCCCTCCACCTTCATCGACGCCTTCACCGACGTCGTCGGCCAGACACCCGGCCGCTACCAGGCGGGGCTCCGCATCCACGGACGCTAGCCCGCTCAAGCCTGGCGGGTTTCCGGTATCAGGAGTCCGGTTACCAGTGGTTTGCGGTCTGCGGGCCTTTCACAGTGGAGTGCATGACTGAGACACACGAGGACACGACCGTCGTCATCATCGGGGCCGGCGTCGCCGGTCTGACGCTCGGCAACTTCCTGCTGCGCAACGGCGTCGACTGCACGGTGCTGGAGAAGCACCCGCGCGCCTACGTCGAGAAGCGGCAGCGCGCCGGAACCATCGACACCTACGGGGTGCGCCTGTTCCGCGCCTGGGGACTCGAAGAGGTCCTGGCGGGCGACCCGATTCCGCACAGCGAGGGCGGTTTCTACCTCGACGGCCACGCGATGCCGGTCGACGTGGACGATGACGACAACGAAAGCATGTACTGCCCGCAGCAGGTTCTGGTGCGCAACCTCACCGAGGTCTTCCTGCGCGAGGGCGGCGACCTGCGCTACGAAGCCGCCGACGTCGCGCTGGAAAACCTCACCGAGGGGCACCCCGTGGTGCGCTACCAGGACGCCGACGGCACCGCGCGGGTGATCCGCGGCGACCACATCGCCGGCTGCGACGGCTTCCACGGCGTCTCCCGCCGCTCCGTCCCCGCCTCCGAACTGACCGAGTACGCCCACGAGTACGGTTACTCCTGGCTCAGCGTCCTGGCCGCCACCGAGACCGAACCCTCAGGGATGGCGATCCACGAACGGGGCCTGGCCGGGATGATTCCCCGAGGCCCCGGGGCCAGCCGCGTCTACCTCCAGTGCGCGGTCGACGACACCCCCGAACAGTGGCCGGACGAGCGCGTCTGGAGCGAGCTGGAGGCCCGCTTCGGCACCCCGCCCGCGCGCGGCGAGATCCTGTCCCGGCAGATCGTCCCGCTGCGCAGCGTGGTGTTCGACCCGATGAGCTACGGCAGCCTCTACCTCCTGGGCGACGCCGCGCACATCGTGCCGCCGATGAGCGCCAAGGGCATCCACCTGGCGCTGCACGACGCCGAGGTCTTCGCCCGCGCGGTGATCCGCCGCGTGAAGGACGGCGACGCGGACCTCCTCGACAGCTACTCGCAGTCCTGCCTGGACCACGTCTGGAACTACCAGGCGTTCGCCAGTTGGATCACCGACCTCATGCACAACGCCGGATACAGCGGCTACGAGGGCGAGTTCAAGAAGCAGATCGCGCGCGCCGAGCTCCAGCGCCAGTTCACCTCCGAGGCGGCGAACCGGCTGTTCAGCGAATTGACCTCCGGTACCAACTAGTCCGCGGGCACGGGGCTCTCGGGCGCGGTGTGCTCGCCGCCGCGCAGCCGCTGACGCAGCCCGCCGAGCATCGGCATGGTCAGCCCGGCGAAGAGGAAGAGGACGGCGAGCCCGCTCAGTGCCGGGCTCGCCGCCTCCTCGACGTCGAGGGACCAGGGGCTGCCGAGTGCGGAGCAGACCAGGTACGACCCCTTGGACACCGTGTAGGCGACGCCCAGCACGGCCGCGACGGCGCACAGGGTGAAACCGGCGCCGGTCCAGGGGCGGGTGGTCCGGGCCCGGCGGGCGGTACGGCCGCACATGAAGGCGAGTTCACCGCAGGTGATCAGGACGTAGGAGAGGTAGACCAGCAGGTAGGCGGTCACGGCCGAGTGGTCGGCGTACGCCGTGGTGAACTCGACGTCCTGGCCGTTCGTGGTGAGGAAGAGCGGGACCATGACGGCCAGGACGACGACCGCCAGGCACACGCGCTGGTACATCGCGGCGCGCAGGTACTCCGGGCGGTAGGCCAGGTCCACCATCGTCATCTGCAGGGCCGCACACCAGAGGATGGCGCAGATGTGCGCCACCAGCTTCCCGGCGTTGTCCAGGCCGGTGACCTCCTCGGCCGTCCTGGCGACCGCGGGGACCGCGAAGAAGACGCCCACCGTGCACACGCCGAATGCGACCGCGATTAACCAGGTGAACACGCGCGGGTGGTGAAGGGCTCTGCGGGCGCAGAGCGCGGTGACGAGCACTCCTGCGACGGTGCAGGCGCCGAATATCATGCCGTCCATCAGAGACCTTCCAGTGCATCGGCCGCGTACTGGGCGGCTTCGGTTTCGGTCCGTCGCCGCCGGGCCCTCTTCGGCCTCTCCGCGCCCGATCCGTCGTCGGGCACGGCGGGGAGGCCGAGGGTCCTGCGCCGGTCCTCCAACTGCGCGATCACTTTGCGGAATTCGCTCTCCGGAAGATCGCCCAGCAGGACGAGCACGCGGCGCGCGAGAGGGTTCTCGAAGGCTTCGAGTGCGGCGAGGTCGTCGTAGCCGGGGTGCGGCAGCAGGTAGGCGGGCGGCACGTCGCCCAGGGCCCGGCACAGGGCCAGGACGGTTTTGATCGTCGGGTTGTCCTGCTGGCCGCCGGCGAGTTTCGCGATGAGCGCGAACGACGTCGTCGCGGGCGGGTCGGGCAGGTCGTCGACCGCCTGCGACAGGGTGCGCGAGACGTAGGCCCTGCCTCGCGCGTCCTTCCGGTGGGCCATCAGCGACTTCAGCTTGTGCGCGAGGGAATGCGGTCGCGCATGCGGCCCTTCGCCGGCAGGGCCCCTTCGGGGCTCTCCCTCGTCACGGCTCGCGCTCACGTGGTGATCTCTCTCGCCATCATCGATCTTGCTCGTGTGTACTTTAGTTGACATGTTGTCGGGCGCAAAGGCAGGATCGCAGCATCGGCAGACTCTGGAATCCGACCGCAGCGGCCGCCGAGAGGAGCGCCACTTGAGGCAGCACGGGTTACCCGCCCCGGTGATCGACACCGGTCGGCCTCATTCCGCAAGGATCTACGACTACCTGCTCGGCGGCAAGGACAACTACCGGGTGGACCAGCAGGCCGGCGAGGAGCTCGTGGCCGCCGCGGCCCAGGAGCGGGCCGGTGCCCGGGCCAACCGCGCCTTCCTGGAACGCGCCGTCCGCCATGTCGTCGGCGCGGGCCTGCGGCAGGTCCTCGACATCGGCACCGGGCTCCCCCACTCCCCCAACGTGCACGAGGTCGCCCTCGAAGCGGCGCCCGACGTGCGCGTCGCGTACGTCGACAACGACCCGATCGTCACCGCACACGCGGACGCCCTGCTGCGCAGCTCCCACCTGGTCGGCGTCGCGCTCGCCGACCTCCGCGACCCGCGGGCCGTCGTGGACCATCCGCACGTCCGCGAGGTCATCGACTTCGGCCGGCCCGTCGCCCTGGTCCTCACCTCGGTGCTGCACTTCCTCACCGACGCGCAGGAGCCCCAGCGGGTCGTGGCCACCCTGCGCGACGCGCTCCCGGCCGGCAGCTGCCTGGTGCTCTCCCACGCCACCGACGACTTCGCCGACTGCCGGGCGGCACAAGCCGTCTACGCCCACGCGACCACGCCCCTCACCCCGCGCTCCCACCAGGAGATCGAGAAGTTCTTCGACGGCTTCGAGCTCCTGACGCCGGGCCTGGTCCCCGTCCCGTCCTGGCGGCCGGACGCACCGGTGGCAGCGGTGCCGGCTCCGATCGGGGTCTACGGGGCGGTCGCCCGCAAGACCCGCTGAGCGGCCGAAGCGCGGTCAGACCGAGCAGTGCGCGGGCCCGATGACGCCGTCCGTGCCCTTCACCGTGACCGCCTCGGTCCGGTCGGCCGTACGGGCCCGGGCCGCCGTGCAGATGAGCTGCTGGCGGGCGGCCTGGGAGAGCCCGATGACCGGCATGTCCACGGTGACCCGCACGCCGTCCGCGTTCAGCTCGACGGCCACGCGCGTCCGGCCGGTGGGCAGCTCCGAACGGAGTCCGGCGTCGCGCTCCGTCCTGGTGGGCCCGAGGAAGAGGAGGGAGAGGGCGTCGGGCTGCTCGGTGGCCTCGGCCTCCCTCCAGGTCCCGCCGCCGCCGACCCTCACGGTGCGGGTGTTGCGGACGACGGGCATCAGCCGGGAGGCGGAGGACGAGGACACGAAGTACAGCAGGGTGCCGAGCTGATCGGCCGGGGCCACCTCCACGGTCGCCGGTTCGCCCGCCTCCACGACGTCCGTCGCACGGATCCCGCACCCGGTGGCGAGCAGCAGCACGGGCAACAGCGCGCCGAGCACGCGCCCGCCCCTCACCGCTCCCCCATCGGCAGCTCCACGGTGAACACCGCGCCGCCCCCGGGCCGGTTCGCCGCGCCGACCGTCCCCCCGTGCAGCCGTACGTTCTCCTGGGCGATGGCGAGGCCGAGGCCGCTGCCCGCCGACCGGGTGCGGGCCGCGTCGGCCTTGTAGAACCGGTCGAAGATGTGCGGGAGCACCGCCGCGTCGATGCCCGGCCCGCTGTCCTCCACCTCCAGGACGAGCCGGTCGCCTCCGCGCACCCGTACGGTGACGGGCTCCGCGCCGTGCCGCAGGGCGTTGCCGACCAGGTTGGCGACGACCACGTCGAAGCGGCGCGGATCGAGCACTGCCCGCACGCCGTCCGGGAGTTCGGTGGTGACCCGGCTCTCCCAGCGGCGGCCCTGAAGCGTCTTGCGTACGGTCTCGGCGACGTCGACCTCGTCCAGGTGCAGCTCGGCCGCGCGGGCGTCGAAGCGGGATATCTCCATCAGGTCCTCGACCAGGGTGGCCAGTTTGCCGGTCTCCGTGCTGATCAGGCGGACGGCGGCGGCGGTGTCGGGGCGCAGTTCCCCGGCGTCCTCGTCCAGCACTTCGGTGACGGCGAGCATACCGGCGAGCGGGGTGCGCAGTTCGTGGGAGACGTCGGAGGCGAAGCGCCTGGCCCGCTCCTCGGCCCGGCGCAACTCCTCGACGGATTCCTGGAGCTTGGTGGACGACTCGTTGAACGTCCAGGCGAGCTCGGCGAGTTCGTCGGAGCCGCGCACCGTGATCCGGGTGTCGAGCTCGCCCCTGCCGATGCCCGCCGCAGCCCGGCGCAGGTCGCGGACCGGGCGCAGGACGCTGCGGGCGGCGAGCAGGGCGGGCACCAGGGCGACGAGCAGGGCGGGCAGGGCGCCGTCGCGGGCGGCGGTGACCATGGCGGCCACGTTGGCCTCCTCGGTGGACAGCGGCATCACGGCGTAGAGGACGAGGCCGGTGGGCTGTGTGCCGTCACCGCGGTCGAAGAGGGCGGGCATGCCGACGGTCAGCCAGGGCCTGCCGTCCTTGACGACGCGCTGGAAGGAGCCGTGGGTGTTGTCCCGGGTGGCGGCGCGCAGCTCGGCGGTGATCACCCCGGAGGAGGACCGGTCCGACGAGGAGGCCCGCAGCTTCCCGTACTCGGCGAACACGGTCCAGCCGCGCCCGCCGCCCGCCCGGGCCAGCTCCAGGCAGACGTGGCGCAGCTGCTCACCGTAGATGGGCAGGCTGACGGCCTGGTCGCCGACCCGGTCGCGGAACTGGTCGACGGCGGAGTCCTGCGCCTGCTGCAGGATCGCGGAGCGGGCCTCGCGGTAGGTCAGCGCGGCGGTGGTGGCGGCGCTGACGGCCGCGACGAAGAGGAATGCCGCGATCAGCCGGGTGCGGAGGCCGAGGCGGGCGGCGAACAGTTTCACGTAAGCGGTCCGAAGCGGTAGCCGAAGCCTCTTACGGTCTGGATGTAGCGGGGGCTGCCCGGGACGTCCTCGATCTTCTGGCGGAGGCGGCGGACGCAGGCGTCGACCAGGCGGGCATCGCCGTGGTAGCTGTGCTCCCACACGTGTTCCAGGAGCTGCTGGCGGCTGAAGACCTGTTCGGGCGAGGCCGAGAGGTGGAGCAGCAGCTTCAGTTCGGAGGGGGCGAGGAGCAGCCGTTCGCCGCCCTTGGCGACGGCGAGGCCCGCGCGGTCCACGGCCAGCTCGCCGTGCGCCTCGATGCCGCCGCGCCCGGCCGGGACGGCGAGGCGGCGCAGCACGGCCCGGATGCGGGCCTCGATGACCTCGGTACGGGCGGGCTTGACGATGTAGTCGTCGGCGCCGGCCTCCAGACCCACGACGACGTCGAAGTCGTCGCCGCGCGCGGTCAGCATGATCACGGGGAGCTGGCTGGTCTCGCGGATGCGGCGGCAGACCTGGACGCCGTTCATGCCGGGCAGCATCAGGTCGAGGAGGACCAGGTCCGGCCGGAAGTCGCCGAGCGCGGCGAGCCCGGCCTCGCCGGTGCCGACGGCCCGCAGCTCGTGGCCGCGCCTGCGCAGGCCCAGCTCGACCCCTTCGCGTACGGAGGGGTCGTCTTCTATGAGGAGCACGCGAGGCATGGCGTCAGTATCCCAGCGATCAAGGAATGGATTCGAACAGAAGGGCGACGCGGGCCGGTTCAGCCGCGCCGCAGCCGGCCCCGGGCGGCGTTCAGCGCGGCGCTCACCTCGGTGAGCCGCAGCGGCCGGGCCAGCCCCGCCACGACCAGCGCGAGGACGACGGTCCCGGCGCCCAGCGCGGCGAAGTCCCCGAGGCCCGAGCCCTCCGTGTCGACGGCGCGGGCCGCCCCGTAGGCCAGCGCACCGGCCGGCACACACGCGGCCACCAGCCGCACATGCGCCCACATCCCGGGCGAGCGGCCGAGCCGGGGGCGCGCCGCGCCGCGCGGGGAGAGCCTGCGGTGCAGCACGTACGCGGTGACGGCGAAGCCGGTGAGCAGGGCGACGGAGTACGCGCCCGCCATGCCGGTCACCGCCCAGCGCGCGGGCAGCGTCAGATAGGCGGCGACCGAGAGCCCGGCGTTGAGGGCCGCGATGACCAGGTTCAGCAGGAACGGGGTGCGGGTGTCGCTCATCGCGTAGAACCCGCGCGAGAGCACGTACTGCCCGGAGAAGGCGATGAGCCCGGGGGCGAACGCGGCCATCATGCCCGCCATCACCGTGATGTCCGCCGGACCGGTGCGCCCGTAGCCGAAGACCGAGCCCATCACCCAGGGCGCGAGCGCCAGCAGCAGCGCGGCGGCCGGGACCACCACGGCGGCGGAGGTGCGCAGCGCGTACGAGAGGTCGCGCCGCACCCCGGCGAGGTCGCCCCCGGCCGCCGCCCGGCTCATGCGCGGCATCAGCGCGGTGACGAGGCTGACGGTCACGATGCCCTGCGGGACCACCCAGAGCTGGTAGGCGTAGCTGTACGCGGTGTAGCCGGCGCCGCCCGCGAGGTGCTGGTCCGCCGCGTGCTGTCCGCTCGCGGTGGCGAGGCGGGTGATCACCCAGTACGCGGCCTGGTTGGTGAGGACGAGCATGACGAGCCACCCGGCGGCGCGCAGCGGCCGGGTCAGTCCGCTGCCGCGCCAGTCGAACCGGGGCCGCCAGCGGAACTTCGCGGCGCGCAGCGAGGGCACCAGGGCGAGGCTCTGCACGGCGATGCCCGCCGTGGTGCCCCAGCCCAGCCACTGCGCCTGCGCGGGGGTGAGGGTGCCGCCGGAGCCCGCCGCCGTCCAGAGGTAGAGCCCGAACACGGCGATGATCACGAGGTTGTTGAGGACCGGCGTCCACATCATCGCGCCGAACCGGTCGCGGGCGTTGAGGACTTGGCCGAGGAGTGTGAACAGGCCGTAGAAGAGGATCTGCGGCAGGCAGTAGCGGGCCAGGGCGATGGTGAGTTCGGCCTGGTCGCCGTCGTAGGTGGGGGCGTACACCTGGATGATCAGCGGCGCGCCGAGCACGGCGAGCGCGGTGAGGACGAGCAGGCCCACCGTGCACAGGGTGAGCAGGCGGTCGGTGTACGCGGCCCCGCCGTCGCCGTGTTCCTTGGCGGCGCGGACGAGTTCGGGGACGAAGACCGCGTTGAGGGCCCCGCCGATGAGCAGGATGTAGAGGATGTTGGGCACGGTGTTGGCGACCGTGTAGCCGTCGGCCCGCAGTCCGGTGCCGAGCGCGGCGACGACGACCGCCGAGCGTATGAACCCCGTGGCCCGCGAGACGAGGGACCCGGCGGCCATCACGGCGCCGCTGCGCAGCACCGAACCGGAGCCGCGCGCGCCGTTCTCCTCCTCGGGGGCGGCCGCCTCCGGGGCGGCGCCGGTGGCCGTCACCGGCGTGCCAGGTACGCCTGGAACGCCCGGTACAACGTGTTGTTGGCGGCTCCGCCCACCGATGTCTCCCACTCTCCGAGGGTCTCCACGACCTCCCCGCCGGTGCCCAGCTTCCAGCGCAGCAGCCCGAAGGGCCGGTCGTGGGGATCGAGGGTGGAGGATACCCCGCGCATGTCGTACACCTCGGCGCCGCCCGCGAGGGCGTCGCACATCATCTGCCACTGCAGGGCGTTGCTGGGGCGGACCTCGCGGCGGTGGTCGGCGGAGGCGCCCGTCTGGTACCAGACCCGACGGCCGGTGCTGATCATGGTGTGGGCGGCCAGGATCTCCCCGTCGTGCACGGCGAGGCAGAGCTTCATCCGGCCGGGCTCCTCGGCGTTGAGCACCGCGTACTGGCGCTGGTAGTAGCCGAGCGAGCGGCCGAGCCGGAAGCCGTCGCGCTCCTCGGTGATCCTCAGCAGCCGGTGGAACTCGGGCAGTTCGGCGGCGCTCCCGGTCACGATCCGCACCCCCGCCTTCTGCGCGCGGCGGACGTTGCGGCGCCATTCCTGGTTGAGCCCGGACCACAGGTCCTCGGTGGTCCGTCCGGCGAGCGGCACCCGGAAGACGTACCGGGGCTGGGCGTCCGCGTCGTCGCCGTCCCCGCCGCAGCGCCGCCAGCCGCGCGCCCGCAGCCGGTCGGCCACGGCGGCACCGAGCGGGTCGACCTCGCTCGCCAGGACGTCGCCGACGGTGCGGCCGGGGCCGGTGGCGGCCTTGAGGCGGGCGCCGGTCCAGCGGCGGTAGGCGGGACCGGGGCCGATGCGTACGGCGAAGGCCCCGGCGGCGCGCAGGTGCGCGAGCAGGGGGCGCAGCCAGCGGTCCATTCCGGGATCGGCCCAGTCGGCCGCCGGGCCCTCCGGAAGATAGGCGAAGTATTTCCGGGTGCCCGGGAATTGCCGGTAGAGGACGAGTGCGCTGCCGTTCAGGGTGCCGTCGTCGTCGTGCCAGCCGAGGCTTTCCGAGGACCAGCCCCCTTTCACCCCGGCCCAGGAGGGGTGCTGCAGGAAGCTGGCGTCGGCCCGCGTGGCCAGGTGGGCCCGGTGCTCGTCGGGCGTGAGGCCGTGGACGCGCAGGTCCCGTTCCCTGCTGCGGTCTCCGGTCGCGAGCAGCGCTGACATGTCGGTGGCCCTCCCCCTCGTGGGCCCCGCGGTCTGCTCTGCGGGGCTGCACAGGATGCTCACAGCGGTCCGTGACGGGTCCGCGCGCCGAATGTGACCGGACCATGACCGTTGCGCTGCGCTTCCCGTCACACAGGGAATTCCAGCTTTTCCGTGGATTTACGGAACTTAGGCTCCGGTGCGTTCCTCTTCACCGATGACCGAGTACGGCCCTGGAGGTTTTCCGTTGATTCCCGCATTCCTGATACCGGCGCGCCCGCAGCGCCCCGCCCGGCTCGCGCTGATCGCCGGCTGCGCGGTGCTCGGCGTGGCCCTCACGGCCTGTTCCGGCGGCGCCGCCGCGTCGGACCGCGAGGCCGGCAAGAACGGTGACGCGGCTCCCTCGAAGGCGGCGCGGGCCTCCATCTCGGTCAACCTGCACGGCACCGCGGCCGCCGCGGGGAAGCCGGTGACGGTGACCCTGGCGGCCGGGAAGCTGAATGAGGTGACCGTCTCGGCCGGGAAGGACGGCACACTCAGCGGCCGGATCTCCGCCGACGGGCGGACCTGGACGTCCGACCGGGCGGCGGCGCCGGGCACCACGTACCGGGTGGAGGCGCGCGACACCTCGGGCGGCAGCGACACGGCCTCGTTCACGACGAAGGCGGCCGACAAGGTGAACAAGCTGACGCTGGCGCCCGGCAAGAACACGACGGTGGGCATCGCCCAGCCGTTGTCGATCGTCTTCGACAACCCGGTCAAGGACAAGGCGGCCGTCGAGAAGGCCCTCAAGGTGTCGACCTCGAACAACACCGAGGGCTCCTGGGGCTGGCTGCGCGACTACTCGGGCCGCGACCGCGTCGACTGGCGCCCCAAGGAGTACTGGAAGTCCGGGACGCGCATCACGCTGGACGCCGAGCTGAACGGCGTCGACTCAGGTCCTGGCGGCGGCTTCTTCGTACGGGACTACGCGAC
This sequence comes from Streptomyces sp. CB01249, assembly GCF_001905735.1. Lineage (GTDB taxonomy): Bacteria > Actinomycetota > Actinomycetes > Streptomycetales > Streptomycetaceae > Streptomyces. The sequence goes on along the minus strand of NZ_LISW01000001.1, from coordinate 769,794 downwards.
GACGTTCACGGTGGGCGCGAGCCAGGTGGTGAAGGTGGACCTGGACCGGCACCGGCTGGCGCTGCAGCGGGACGGGCGCACGGTCATGGACGTGCCCGTCTCCGGCGGCACTCCGGGCGGCGACAAGCGCTCGTGGCGGGGGACGGCCGTGCTGATGGCGAAGGAGGGCACGATCAACATGCGCTCCGAGACGGTGGGCCTGGGCCACACGTACGACAAGATGGTCGACTACTCGATGCGGCTGACCTGGTCGGGCATGTACGCCCACGCGGCGCCGTGGAACGCGGCGTACTTCGGGGTGGCGAACCACAGTTCGGGGTGTGTCGGGATGAGCGACGCGAACGCCGCCGCCCTCTACCGGCAGGCTCACGTCGGCGACCCGTTCGAGATCACGGGTGCGGAGACCAAGGGCACGGTCGCGGAGGGCAACGGCTACGGGGCGTGGAACGTCTCGTGGGACGAGTGGCAGACGAGGAGCGCCCTCGGCTGACCGGTCCGCCGGCGCGCAGCTGACCTTCTTCCCGCGTGCGAGAAGTGATCACCGGCTGCTGCCGGGCGGACCCCGCTCCCGTCCGTCTACCGCCCTCCCGGCATCAGCGTGCCGGGCTGTGCCGGTCCGACGCCCACCGCCTCCGTCTTCGGATTGCGCCGTTGCCGCCTCGCCACCCAGGTGGCGAACCAGGAGAGCAGCATGCACATCCCGATGTAGATCGGTGAGATCACCATCACCACGGGGATGAAAGGCAGATCGTAGTCCAAATTGGAGGCGATGAGCTTGCCCGCGTGGAGGAATTCCTCGTACGTGATGAGGTAGCCGAGCGAGGTGTCCTTCAGGGCCACCACCAGCTGGCTGATGATGGTGGGCAGCATCGCGCGGATCGCCTGCGGCGCCAGGACGAAGGTGGTGACCTGCGTCTTCCGCATCCCCAGCGCGTACGCCGCCTCGCGCTGGCCGCGCTCCACGGAGTTGATGCCGGTACGGAACACCTCGGCGAGCACCGAGCCGTTGTAGAGCGTCAGTCCGGCGACCAGCGCGGGCAGCGGCTGCACCTTCAGCGCCACGAAGATGAAGAAGATCATCACCAGGACGGGCATGGCGCGGAAGAACTCGACGAGGATCGTCGCCACCCAGCGCACCGGGCGGTGTTCGGAGAGCCGCCCGACCGCGAGGACGGCGCCGAGGGCCAACGAGAGGACGGCGGCGTACGCGAACGCCTTGAGGGTGTTGCCGAGTCCGCGCAGCAGGAGTTCCTGGATGCCCTTGTACTCGAAGGGCGTCCACTTGGCGGCGGTGAACTGGTCGGTGTCGAAGAGGAGATAGATCACCCAGCCGATCAGCGCGAGGATGAGGACCGTCGACACGACCCCGTAGAGGCGGTGCCGTTTCCGGGTGTGCGGCCCCGGGATGTCGTACAGGGCGTTGGCGGTGGGTGCGGTGTGGGCGGTCATCGGGCGACTCCCCAGCGCTTTTCCATGACGTGGAAGAGCGCGCTGATGGCGAGGGTGATGATCAGGTACCCCACCGCGATCCACACGAAGGTCCAGATGATGCTGTACCCCAGCTCGTTGAGGGTCTTGTAGGTGCCGAGGAGCTCGGTGACGCTGAACGCCCCGGCGATCGCCGAGTTCTTCGCGAGCGCGATGAGCGTCGAGCCGATCGGCGGGATCACCGAACGGAACGCCTGCGGCAGCACGATGGAGCCGAGGCTCTGCCCGAAGGTCATCCCGAGGCTCCGGGCCGCCTCACCCTGTCCGGTGGGCACGGTGTTGATGCCGGAGCGCAGCACCTCGCAGATGAACGCGGAGGTGTAGCACCCCAGCGCGAGGATCGCGAACACGTTGAACGGCAGGACGAGCCCGAAGCGCGGCAGGCCGAGGAGTACGGCGAAGAAGAGCAGGGTCAGCGGGGTGTTGCGCAGGACCGTCACCCATACGGTGCCGAACACCCGGAGCGAGCCGACCGGCGCCACCCTGAAGGAGGCCATGACGAAGCCGAGGACCAGCGCCAGGATCGAGGCGTAGACGGTGAGTTCGAGGGTGCCGAGGAAGCCCTTGCCGTAGAGCGAGAAGTTGTCGGTGAGTACGTCCATGGGGGTGGGCCGTCCTCTCAGTTCGCCGGGTAGCGGTCGATGGGCGGCGGCTTGGGCGCGGGTGCGCCGGACAGGCCGAGCGTCGCGTCGAACGCCTTTTTCCAGTTGCCGTTCTTCTCGTTGGCCTCCAGCGCGTCGTTGAGTGTGAAGCGCAGGGCGTTGTCGCTGCGCGGGACCCCGATGCCGTACGGCTCCTCGGAGAAGGGTTTGCCGACGACCTTCATCTCGTCGGGCGCCTTGGCGGCGAAACCGAGCAGGATCGCGTCGTCGGTGGTGACGACGTCCACCTGGAACGTCAGCAGGTTGTCGACACAGATCGAGTAGGTGTCGTACGAGACGAGCTTCGCCTTCGGGTAGTCGGCGGCGATCCGCTGGTACGGGGTCGAGCCCGCGGCGGAGCAGACCGTCTTGCCCGCCAGGTCCTGGGGGCCGTGGATGTCGTCCTCGTCGGTGCGCACCAGGAGCCCCTGGCCCGCCATGTAGTAGGGCCCGGCGAAGCCGACGAGCTTCTTGCGCATGTCGTTGATGGTGTAGGTGCCGACGTAGTAGTCGATCTGCCCGTTCTGGAGGGCGGTCTCGCGGTTGGCGGAGGCGATCGTCTTGAAGCGGATCGTCTTCGGGTCGAAGCCCAGCGAGGCGGACATCATGCGGGCGATCTCGATGTCGAAGCCGGAGTAGACGCCGGTGGCCGGGTCCTTCTCGCCCAGGTAGGGCTGGTCCTCCTTGGCGCCCACCCGGAGGTATCCGCGCTTCTTCGCGCTCCGCCAGGTCCGCGATTCGGGCAGCTGGAAGCCCTTGTCGACCTGGTAGACGGGCAGTTGGTCGGCCTTCGGGCCCTTGACCGGCGGGCTGCCCTCCTTGCCGCAGGCGGCGGCGAAGAGGGCGAGCAGCAGGCCGGCACAGGTGGCCAGCAGTTTCCTCGTACGCAACTCAGGGCCTCCCGTCAGTGCTTGAGGATCTTGGACAGGAAGTCCTTGGCCCGGTCACTCTCCGGGGCGGTGAAGAAGTCCTCCGGGGTGCGGTCCTCCACGACGCAGCCGTCGGCCATGAAGACGACCCGGTTGGCGGCGGAGCGGGCGAAGCCCATCTCGTGGGTCACGACGACCATGGTCATGCCCTCGCGGGCGAGCTGCTGCATGACCTCCAGGACCTCGTTGATCATCTCCGGGTCGAGTGCCGAGGTCGGCTCGTCGAACAGGAGCGCCTTGGGGTCCATGGCGAGGGCGCGGGCGATGGCGACGCGCTGCTGCTGCCCGCCGGAGAGCTGGGCGGGGAACTTGTCGGCGTGCGCGCCGAGCCCCACCCGGTCCAGGAGTTCGCGGGAGCGCTGGTCCGCCTCGTCCTTCTTCCGCTTGCGCACCTTGACCTGGGCCAGGGAGACGTTGGCGAGGACGGTCTTGTGCGCGAAGAGGTTGAACGACTGGAAGACCATGCCGACTTCGGCCCTCAGCTGGGCCAGTCCCCGGCCCTCCTCGGGGAGGGGGTTGCCGTCGATGGCGATGTGGCCCGACTCGATGGTCTCCAGCCGGTTGATCGTCCGGCAGAGCGTCGACTTCCCGGAGCCGGACGGGCCGATGACCACCACCACCTCCCCGCGGCCGACGGTGAGATTGATGTCCTGCAGTACGTGCAACTTTCCGTAGTACTTGTTGACGTCTCGCAGCTCGATCAACGGATCGACGGCCATACGCTGCCCTACCCACTTGTCGCTCGGTCGAGGTCAGCGCAAACTAACCAGCCCGGAAAGGGACTTCCCGACCGACACGCACCAATGGGGCAAAAGGATTCTTATCGCTTCGCCCGGTCCGGCGCGCGGAGAGAGGGTCAGCCCTCGGCGGACTCCGCGTACACCTGGGACAGTTCGGGGCTGCCGGACATCGCCCAGTCGAGGCCCGCCTCGACCACGTCGATCTCCCGGCCGGAGGCGAGCCGCACGACGGGCTGACCGCTCGGCCAGATGTGCCAGTGCGCCCCGTCGACATTGCGCACCAGGACCGTGCCGAGGTAGAGCCCGGCGTCGTTGCCCAGCCAGGGCAGCTCCTCCGGGTCGTCGCGCCAGCGCGGCACCAGCTGGTCGAGCGCCGTCAACGAGGCGGGGCTGTCGTCCAGTTCGATGCCGCGCTCCCCCACCCGGACCCGGAGCAGCTCGCATTCGGCGAGCAGTTCGGCCACGCCCTCCGGATCGGCGTCGACGGCGCCCGCGAGGCCCGTCTTTCGCGCCCCGTCGTGACGCTTACGCCAGTTGTCCAAGAAAGGGATGTTCATACCGCTCAGAATCGCATCCCGGCGCGCCTGCGCACCACAGGGCGCGCGGCCTGTCGTTCGAGTGCCGAACACCACACGGTCACCGCGCGTTCACGGAACGCGGGCGCCGGGGCCCCCTCAGAGGTCGAGGTCGACCACGACCGGGGCGTGGTCGGAGGCGCCCTTGCCCTTGCGCTCCTCGCGGTCCACGTAGCTGTCCTTGACCGCTGCGGTGAAGGGGGCGTTGCCGTAGGCGAGGTCGATGCGCATGCCCTTGTTCTTCGGGAAGCGCAGCTCGCGGTAGTCCCAGAAGGTGTACGGGCGGTCGTACTTCAGGGGGCGGGGCACGACGTCGGACAGACCCTCGGCGCGCAGGGCGGCCAGGGCTTCCCGCTCGGCGGGGGTGACATGCGTGGCCCCCTCGAAGAGGGCCGGGTCCCAGACGTCCTCGTCGGTGGGGGCCACGTTGAAGTCGCCGAGCACGGCGAAGGGGACCGCACCGGCGGCGTCGGCGGCCACGGCCTTGCGCAGCGCCTCCAGCCAGCGCAGCTTGTACGCGTAGTGCTCGTGGGCGACCTCGCGGCCGTTGGGCACGTACACCGACCAGAGGCGCACCGGGCCGCAGGTGGCGCTGATCGCGCGGGGCTCCTGCGCGTCCTCGTAGGCCGGGCCGTCGGGCAGGCCGAGGACGATGTCGGAGAGGCCGGCGCGGGAGATCAGCGCGACCCCGTTCCACCGCCCGTTGGCGTTGACCGCGGACTCGTAGCCCGCCTCGCGGAGCGCGTCGGCGGGGAACTGCTCGGCGGTGCACTTGGTCTCCTGGAGGCACAGCACGTCGGTGCCGCTGCTCTCCAGCCAGGCCAGCAGCCTCGGCAGGCGGGCGGTGATCGAGTTGACGTTCCAGGTGGCGATGCGCATGTACGTAAACCTAACGCCTGCCACTGACAGCCGCCGGGGCGGCGGCCGTCACAGGCCCGTCGAGTCGCCCGGCGCCATCCGGCCGTGGTCGGAGCCGCCCAGCTCGCCGATCTGCCGGTCGTAGATCGGCCGGGCCAGGTCGGTCAGGAGTGCGTCGTGGATGTCGATCGCGCGGCGCGGCTTCACCTCGCGCACGTAGTCGATGACCTCGGAGATCTTGTTCCACGGGGCCATCACGGGCAGCAGGAGTGTGTCGACGGCCCGGCCGGGGACCGTCAGCGCGTCGCCGGGGTGGAAGACCTGTCCGTCGGCCAGGAAGCCGATGTTGGTGACGCGCGGGATGTCCGGATGGATCACCGCGTGCAGCTCGCCGTGCACCTCGATGTCGAACCCGGCGGCCGAGAAGGTGTCGCCGTGGCCGACCGTGTGGACGCGCCCCGGGAAGGCCGCGCTCAGCCGCTCCGCGACGCTGCGCAGGGTCCAGACCCGGGCCTCCGGGTCGGCTTCGAGACCGGCCCTGATGCGCCCCTCGTCGAAGTGGTCGGGGTGCTCGTGCGTCACGAGGATCGCCTCGGCGCCGATCGCCGCGTCGCCCTCCGAGAAGCCGCCCGGGTCGATGACGAGCGTGCGCCCGTCCTTCTCCAGGCGGATGCAGGAGTGCGACTGCTTGGTCAGGGTCGGCGCGGTGTTCCCGGGGTGGCTGCTCATAGGTCCATCCTGCTACGCGGGCGGGGTCGTTTCCGCCCGAATCACCGACTGCGCGATCGTGAAGGCGGCGCTCGCGGCCGGGACCCCGCAGTACACGGCCGTCTGCATCAGCACCTCCCGGATCTCGGTGGGCGTGAGTCCGTTGCGCAGGGCGGCCCTGGTGTGCGCGGCCAGGCTCTCCATCCGCCCGGAGGCGACGAGCGCGGTGAGCGTGACGGTGGAGCGGGTGCGCCGGTCCAGCCCTTCCCTGCTCCACACCTCGCCCCAGGCGTACCGGGTGACCAGCTCCTGGAAGTCCTCGGTGAAGTCGTCGGTGGCGGCCAGGACCCCGTCCACCTGGGCGTCGCCCAGCACCTCGCGCCGCAGCCGCATGCCCGGCGCGTACGGGTCGGGCCGCCCGCCGGCCGCCGCCTCGGGGGCCGGCCCTGCGGGGGCGATCTCCGCGAGGGGCTGGACGGGGGCGGAGAGCCGGGGCACGGAGTCGGGCATCGGGATGGCCGCCTGGGTGTCCTGCCAGGCGGTGGAGAAGTGGGTGAGCAGGAGGTCGGTGACCGCCCCGGGCTGCTCGACGGGCGCCAGGTGCGAGGCCGCGGGCACCAGCGCGAGCCGGGCGTCCGGTATCCCCGCGACCAGGGTGCGCGCGTCGCCGGGCCCGGTCACCCGGTCCTCCGCCCCGACCACGACGAGGGTGGGGACGGGGATGCGGCTCAGTTCCGTACGGACGTCGAAGGCGGCCAGGGCCTCGCAGGCGGCGATGTAGCACCCAGGGTCGGTGGTCCGCACCATCTGGACGGCCCACTCCACGATGGCGGGCTGCGCCGCGGCGAAGGCGGGCGTGAACCAGCGCTCGGGCGCGGTGCGCGCCATGGGCTCCAGGCCGTTCGTACGCACGATGACGCCGCGCTGCCGGAACTCGTCGGCGCTGCCGAACCGGGCGGAGGACGCCACCAGGGCGAGCGCGGCCACCCGGTGCGGGTGCCGCAGCGCCAGGTCCGCGCCGATCGCCCCGCCGATGGAGCACCCCACGTACCCGAAGCGCTGGACCCCGACCCCGTCGAGCGTCGCGAGGAGCCGGTCCCCCAGCTCCGCCACGGCGGTCGCGGGCCGGGCGGGGGCGCCGCCGTGACCGGGGAGGTCGTACCGGAAGACTCTCCAGTGCCGGACGAGCTCGGGTATCTGGCGGTCCCACATGTGCCAGGTGGTGCCGAGTGAGGGCCCGATGACCAGGACCGGCGCGTCCTCGGGGCCGTCGAAGCGGTATTGCAGGGTGTTCGGTGGTGTCTCACTCACGCCCTCGACCCTCTCACGTAGCAGGGCAGTGCCCATGGGCGGGTTCTCGCCGGGGTCCAAAGAAATCGATGCAAAGGATTAGTTGCAAAGAAGTCCTTGCAACCGAGTCTTTGCATGGCTAACGTTGAGGCCATGGAAGAACAGCCCGACGGACTGATCCGCAATCTCGACGCCCGCTCGCTGCGGGGGCTCGCCCATCCGCTGCGCATGCAGCTGCTGGACACCCTGCGCTTCGACGGGCCGGCCACCGCTTCCCAGCTCGCCGCGAAACTGGGTGAGTCGAGCGGGTCCACCAGCTACCACCTGCGGCAGCTCGCGGCGCACGGCTTCATCACGGACGCCCCCGAGCACGGCAAGGGGCGGGAGCGCTGGTGGCAGGCGGCGAGCCAGGGGCTGCGGTTCGACGACTCGCTGCTCAACCACTCCAGCCCGGAGGTGCGCGGTGCCGCCGAGATGTATCTGCAGGAGGTCGCGCTCACCCAGGCCCGGGACCTGTCGTCCTGGCTCGGCGAACGCACCAACTGGCCCGAGGAGTGGAACCGCACCTGGGACATGAGCAGCGCGACCCTGCGGCTGACGCCCACGCTCGCCGGAGAGCTCATCGAGAAGATGCACGCGCTCCTCAACGAGTACCGCGACCTGATCACCGACGAGGACGAGGGCGACAGCGCCCGCGTACGCGTCCACACCCATGCGTTCCCCCTCACCACCGAGTAAAGGAGAACCACCCATGCACGCGCACGCCCACCTCGCCCTGCACCAGCTCCGCGCCGCCGAACTCCACGCCGAGGCAGAGGAGTACCGCCTCGCCCGTTCCGCCCGGGCCCCCCGGCCCCTGCGCACCGTCCTCGGGTGGACCCTGATCGAGGTCGGCCTCCGCCTGACCGCCGCGCCCCGCCGCACCGTCGCGCTCCCCTAGGACGGACTGCCGGTCGACCGCCGCGGCGACTGCCGCCCGGCGCGCGGTCCGGACCCTAGCGTGCCGCACAGGTGAGCGGCCGCCCGTCCGGGCGGCCGGACCGTGTCCGCAGCAAAGGGAGTCCCCATGAAGAAGAACTCGTCCCGTACGGCGGCGGCCTCCGCCGCCGTGGCCCTCGTCGCCGCCGGTGTCCTGGTGGCGGGGTCGGCCACCGCCACCGCCGCCCCCGTCGAACGCGTCACCTCGCTGGAGCAGCTGAAGGCGGGCATCCAGCAGGCCGCCGAGCAGGAGTCCGGCGCCGCCCTGGACATCAACCCGACCGGCTACATCACCCAGAACGGCGCGGCCGCCCGGGCCGCCTGCTGACGCGAAGGGGCCGAGGACCGTGGACAAGGACAAGTCTCCGACGAGCTGGTGTCCCAGCGGTGACGCGCATGCGCCCGAGGCGGTCGTCCTGGGTGTGCGGTCCGGGCAGGGCGGCCGCGTCGCCTATCTGGCCGACCCGGTGCCCGCCTCCGAGGTGCTGGGCGACGTGCCCGAGGGCATCGACCCCCGGCGCATCCTGCGGTTCGCCTCGCACTGCGTCAGTGGCTGCGCCAACCGCCGCGGCGACGACTGCGCCCTCGTGGAGCGGGTGGTCGCCGCCGCGCCCAGGGTGGTCGAGGCGGCCGTGCCGCGCTGCCACCTGCGGACGAAGTGCCAGTGGTGGACGCAGAGCGGCGTCGAGGCGTGCCGGCGCTGCCCTGCGGTCTCGACCCGCCATCACGCCGACGACGAACTGGCCGGGCTGATCGCGGACCCCACCACCACCCGCGAACAGCTCGACGCCTGGATCGCCGCCGGGACCGGCTGACCCTCCGGCCACCGGTCCTGCGGTGGCCGTCTCCGGGACCTCGGGGGCGACCGGGTACAGTGCCGGGCGGCATTCCGGCCGTCCGAGGAGGAAACGTGACCGACACCAGCGAGGCCCGGTCCGCGGACGGCGGGGCGGCAGCGGCGCCACCGAGCCGGGTGCGGCGCCTCATGCGTTACGTCCCCCTGGTCGCCCCGGTCCTGCTGTGGGCCGTCCCGTGCTGGGTACTGCTGTACACCGGGCAGCACTGGCCGCTCCCCGTCACCGTGGCCGGCACCTGCCTGTTCGCGCTCGGCCTCGTCACCATGCCCGTCGCGATGATGCGGGGCCACGGCAAGCGGCAGCAGGACCGGGCGGCGATCCTCGGGGACAGCATGCTCGGCTCCATCTGGGTGCTGTTCACCTGGTCCGTGCTGCTCGGCGTCCTGCTCCGGCTCGCCCTGACCCTGGCCGGAACCGGCGACGGGCAGGACCGGGCCAGGATCGTCACCTGGTCGGTGCTCGGGGCCGCCGCCGCCCTGCTCGCCTGGGGGTACGCCGAAGCGCGCCGGGTGCCGAGGGTGCGCCGGGTCGAAGTCCGACTGCCGCGCCTGGGGCCGGGCCTGGACGGCACCCGGGTCGCCCTCATCACCGACACGCACTACGGGCCGCTGGACCGGGCCCGCTGGTCGGAGCGGGTCTGCGAGGAGGTCAACGCGCTGGAGGCGGACCTGGTCTGCCACACCGGTGACATCGCGGACGGCACCGCGGAGCGCCGCCGTGCCCAGGCCGCCCCGCTCGGCACGGTGCGCGCCGCCCACGCCCGCGTCTACGTCACCGGCAACCACGAGTACTACAGCGAGGCGCAGGGCTGGGTGGACCTGATGGACGAGCTGGGCTGGCAGCCGCTGCGCAACCGCCATGTGCTGCTCGAACGCGGCGGCGACACCCTCGTGGTGGCGGGGGTGGACGATGTCACCGCCGAGTCCTCCGGTCTGGCCGGTCACCGCGCGCACCTCGCCGGGGCGCTGGACGGCGCCGACCCGGATCTTCCGGTGCTGCTCCTGGCGCACCAGCCGAAGTTCATCGACCGGGCCGCCGAGGGCGGCGTCGACCTCCAGCTGTCGGGCCACACCCACGGCGGCCAGATCTGGCCGTTCCACTACCTGGTCCGCCTCGACCAGCCGGCCGTCGCCGGGCTGAGCCGCCACGGCGACCGCACCCAGCTGTACACCAGCCGGGGCACCGGGTTCTGGGGCCCGCCGTTCCGTGTCTTCGCCCCCAGCGAGATCACGCTCCTGGTGCTGCGTTCGCCGGAGGGCCCGGCCGGGTCCGCCGCGTCCTGACCCGCGACCGGCCGCGGACAACGCTTGTCGCGATCTTGGCCGATCCATCAGACTGCACCTGGCCGGAACCTGACCTGTCCGGCGGCTGATCAGGCGTGAGGGGGGTGCCCGACGGTGTGGCAGGAGATGGCGGCGGCCGAGATGGCGCCGGACAACCGGTTCGAGTGGTTCGAGCAGGTGGTGTCCGACGTCCTGCTCCCCACGGAGTTCCGCGCCGCGGACCCGGACAGCTTCGACGCGCGGGGCGGGATGCTCGGTCTCGGGACCGTACAGCTGGCGCGGTTCGGCTACGGTCCGCTGCGGTCGCGCAGGACCCCGGCGCTGATCCGGCAGGGTGATCCGGAGCAGTACCAGCTGGCGCTGGTGACCAGTGGCTCGGCCTGGTTCGCGCAGCAGGGCGGTGAGGCCGAACTCGGCGTCGGCGGGATGGCGTTGTGGGACACCTCGCGTCCGTACGAGTCCGGGTCGGGGACGGACGGGCGGGACGTCGAGGTCATCGTCCTCCAGATACCGAAGGCCCGGATGCCGTTGCCCTCGCAGCGGGTGGACCGGATCCTCGCGCGGAGTGTCCCGGGCGATACGGGGATGGGCGCGATGCTGGCCGGTTTCCTGACGAACCTCGCCGCAACGGGGGCCGACTGCTCACCCCAGCAGCTGGGCGTGCTGGGCGAGATGGCCGTGGACATGGCCGCGTCCTGCCTGGCCGACCGCATCGGGTCGTTCCCGGTGGAGGCGCCCGCCGAGCTGCGGGCGCATGTGCTGCTGCGGCGGGTCAGCGCCTTCATCGACCATCACATCGGCGACCCCGGGCTGTCCCCGAGCCTCATCGCCGCCCGCCACCACCTGTCGCTGCGGAGCCTGCACGCGCTCTTCCGGGACCAGCCCGAGAGCGTCGCCGCGACGATCCGCCGCCGCCGGCTCGACGGCTGCCGCGCGGACCTGGCCCGCCCCGAGCTGCGCCGGCAGCCCATCCAGGCCGTCGCCGCCCGGTGGGGGTTCACCGACGCGACCGTGTTCAGCCGGGCCTTCCGGACGGCGTACGGGATGGCTCCGCGCGACTACCGTGCGGCCGCCCTGCGCCCGGCGGACGGGGCCGGTCAGGGCACCGCGTGGTAGTAGCGGGTGCAGGACTCCACCATGCCGTCCTCAGCGATGCGGAAGACGTCCACGAAGCGCACACCCGCGTCATCGGCGCCCGTGCCGAGGCGGCGCCCCGCCGCCACCACACTCCGGGAGTGGGCGACGACCTGGTCGATCTCGTGGCGGGCGGGTGCCCCCGGGTGGTTGCGGTGGGCGTGCAGGAACGCGGTCCGGCCGTGGGCCGTCGGGGCGCCGGGCAGCTCCAGAGCGATGTGGTCGTGCAGCAGGGAGGCACACGCGTCGAGGTCTCCGGCGTCCAGGTACTCGTAGACGAGACGGACGTGATCGGTTCCCGCGGCGGTGACCAGATCGCCCCCGGTGTAGGGGGCGCTGCTCGTCCAGGCGTCGGCGTGCATGGACGTCTCCTTTCTCCTTCGCCCGGTACTCTTCCGGGCCGCACCAACCCCCGCCTATCGCGCCGCTATTCGCGGGCCGGTCACGCTGGGCATGCAGGATGGACAGATGCGTGAGGGTTGTGAAAACTTTGGGGACGTTGATCCCGGAGCATCAACGCGCTTACGAGCTGGGGGTCTCGGTGGCCGAGGGTACGACGCACACGGTCCAGGATGCCCCGGGCGCGGCGCGACCACCCTTCCAATTGCTGGGCCCGCTTCAGGTGCGAGGCAAGGAGGGGCCGCTGCGGGTGCCGCCGGGCCGTCAGGAGGTCATCCTCGCCGCCCTGCTGCTCGAAGCAAACCGGGTGGTCAGCACGAACTACCTGGTGGACCTCATCTGGGAGGACAGCCCGCCGGAGACCGCCCGCACCCAGGTCCAGATCTGCGTGTCCCGGCTGCGGAAGCTCCTGGCCGGTGCGGACAGCACGGTCTCCATATCGACCCGGCCGCCGGGATACGTCCTGCACGTGGACACCGGGGACGTGGACTCGCTGCTCTTCACCGGCCTGGTCGCGATGGCGAGGCGGCAGCGCGACGACGGCGAGTCCGAGAAGGCGGTGGCGCTCCTGAAGTCCGCGGTGGCGCTGTGGCAGGGGGACTCCCTGACCGGCCTGGACAGCGGCCCCCTGGCCAACAAGGCGCGCCAGCTGGACGAGGAGCGGCTGAGCGCCGTCGAGCTGCGGATGCAGTTGGAGCTGGAGCTCGGCCGCCACGACCGGCTGGTGGGTGAGCTCCAACTCCTCACCCACGAGAACCCGTTGCGGGAGCGGCTCCGGGGCCAGCTGATGTGCGCCCTGTACTGGTCGGGCCGGCAGGCGGAGGCGCTGGAGGCGTTCCGGGACGGGCGCCGGATCCTCGACCAGGAGCTGGGCCTCGAACCGGGCCGGGAACTGCGCCGGTTGGAGGCGGCCATCCTCGCCGGGGAACTGCCTCCGCCGGTACGGGGGCAGGCGCCCCGGTCCGCCGGTGGGAGCGCCGACCCCGGCGAGAGCGCAGTCGAGGCCGCCGCGCCCCGGCGCCCGGCCGTCGCCATCGACCGCAGCGAGCCAGGCCGTGCCGACGCGGAACGCGCCGCCGCCCCGAGCGCCGAGCCGGTGTCCAGGGCCGCCGCCCAGGACTCCCCCGCCGCCGAACCGCAGCCGCACGACGCCCGCCCGCAGCAGCTCCCCGCCGCCACCTCGGACTTCGTGGCGGACGACGCCCAGCTCGCCGTCTTGGAGAAGGCGCTGACCGGTGGCCGGGAGCGCAAGGCGGTCGGTCTTGCCGTGATCACCGGGAAGCCGGGCACCGGCAAGTCCACGCTGGCCGTGAATCTCGCGCACCGGCTGGCGGAGACGGGGTTCCCCGACGGCCAGTTGTACTGCGATCTGCGCGGCACGGGGACCCCGGCCACCACCTCGGAGGTGCTGGGCCGCTTCCTGCGGGCCCTGGGCATCCCGGGCCAGCTGATCCCGGACTCGCTCGACGAGCGGGCGGAGATGTACCGCACCCGGCTCGCCTCCCGCCGCCTCCTGGTGGTCCTGGACGACGCCGCGTCGGAAAGCCAGGTGCAGCCGCTGCTGCCGGGGAGCCGGGACTGCGCGGTCCTGGTCACCAGCCGGGCCCGGCTGACCGCGCTGCCGGGCGCGCACCGCGTGGAGCTGGACGTCCTGGACGAGGAGCGGGCGCTGAAGCTGCTGTCCCGGATCATCGGGGAGGAGCGGGTGGAGGGCGAGGCCGCGTCGGCCGAGGCCCTGGTGCGTACGGTGGGACGGCTGCCGCTCGCGCTGCGGATCGTGGCGGCCCGGCTCGCCGCCCGCCCGCACTGGACGCTCGCGTCGATGGTGCACCGGCTGGCCAACGAGCGGCACCGGCTGGATGAGCTGGCGCACGGTGAGATGACGATGCGCGCCAGCCTGTCGCTCACGTACAACGGTCTGGCGCCCGAGGACCGGGGGCTGCTGCGGCTGCTCTCCATGGCGCGGACGCCGACACTGCCGGGCTGGCTCGCGGGCGCGCTGCTCGACGACGACCGGCCCGTGCCGTCGGACCTGCTGGAACCGCTGGTCGACATGCAGATGCTGGACGTGGTCGGGGTGGAGCGGACCGGCGGCTACCGGTACCAGTTCCACGAGATCATCCGCGTCTACGCGCGCGAGCAGCTGGCCGCGCAGGACGCGCCGGAGCTGCGCCGGGACGCGCTCGTGCGGATGGCGGGCGGGTGGATGTATCTGGCGCAGGAGGCCCATCGCAAGGTGTACGGCGGCGACTTCACCGTCCTGCACGGCGACGCCCCGCGCTGGGCGCCGCCCCCGTCGTGCACGAGTGACCTGCTCGCCGATCCGCTGGCCTGGTTCGACGCGGAGCAGGGTGCCCTGTGCGGGATGGTGGAGCACGCCGCCGACGAGGGCCTGCACGACGTCAGCTGGAATCTGGCGACGACCCTGGTGACGTTGTTCGAGGTGCGGGGCCATTACGACCTGTGGGAGCAGACCCACGTACGGGCGCTGGCCGCCGTGCGCAAGGCGGGCAATCTGCGGGGGACGGCCGCCGTGCGGGCGTCGCTGGGTTCGCTGTACATGAGCCGCAACGAGTTCGACATGGCGCGCCAGGCGCTGAGTTCGGCGCTCGACGTCTTCCAGGCACTGGACGAACCGCAGGGCGAGGCGCTGTGCCGGCGTGACATGGCCCTGATCGCGCGGACGAACGGCGACGACGACACCGCCCTCGATCTGTACGGGCGGTCGCTGGCGGATTTCGACCGGGCCGGTGATGTGGTGGGGCGGGCGATCGTGCTGACGCAGAGCGCCCACATCCGGATGCGCCGGGGTGACGTGGACGTGGCGCAGGCGCAGTTGGACGAGGCGCTGGAGATATACGACGGGGTGGGCTATCTCGGGGGCCGGGCGCGGACCCTGCGCCGGGTGGGCCAACTGCTGCTGGAGCGGGGTGAGCTGGACCTCGCGGTGCTGACGTTCACGGAGGTCCTGGAGCTGTGCCGGGATTCCGGTGATGTGATCGGCGAGGGGCATCTGCTGCGGGACCTCGGCCAGGCGTTCGTCCTGATGGGGCGGCCCGACCGGGCGAGGTATTTCTTCGACCGGGCCGTCGCGGCCCGGGAGCAGATCATGGATTTCGGCGGTGGCGCTCTGGCCCGCCTGGATCTGGCGCGGCTGCTCGGCGAGGAGGAGCCGGGGCGTTCCCGTGAACTGCTGGCCCCCGCGGTGGAGGTCTTCACGAGCCGGGGGATGAAGCGGGAACTCGCTGAGACCCGGCGGCTGTTGGGCGCCGGCTGAGTCCTGCGGGGGTCAGTCCCAGGGGTTGTTGTCGGTGGAGCCGGTGGCGCCCGGGGTGGGGGTGCTGCTGGTGCCGGTCGGCTGGGTGCCGGTGCCGGACGTGTCGTCGGCCCAGCCCACCTGGACGCCGATGCCGGTGACGATCACGACGGCGACGGTGGCGAAAGCGGCGCGGAGGGCGTTGCGGGCGGTGGTGTTGCGGTTCATCGGACTGTCCCTTCGTCGGTGTTCCGTTTCCTTCTGGACACCAAGTTAGGAACGGGCGGATTCACGGCACCGCCCCCGCGCCTATCCCCCCGCTATCACGGCGCTGGGGCCTTATCGCCGGCCCGGGCGGGGGCTCCTGCCGCCTATCCCGAGGGGCCGTCGGGGCCGGTGAGGGCGTTGGTCTCGCGATGCCTCCCGGATAGGGCGCGCGCGGAGGATTCCGGCAGCAGCAAGGCACGACAGCCGTCCCCTCCGGCACCCCGGCCCGCAGCAGCTTCCGGGGCGCCCATCCCCCCGACGAGCAGGAGTCCTTCCCATGACGCTCAGCCACCCCCCGCAGGACACCCCGGCCACCACCGCCCCGCTCGGTTCCCTGATACGCGGCCACCGGCTCCGTATCGGCCAGACCCAGAGGGAGTTGGCGGATCTGTCCACCATCAGCGTGCGGGCCATCCGGGACCTGGAGAAGGGGAAGGCCCAGCGGCCCAGGACGGATACGGTGCGGCTCATCGCCGACGCGCTCAGGCTCGGCCCCCGGGCCCGGGCAGCGCTGGAGGCAGCGGCCCGCAGCGGGTCCCGGGCGGACGGTGACGTCCGGCGTCTGTCCATGGAGCGGGCCGCACCGCCCGTGCCGCTGTACCCGCTGGTCGGGCGGGACGCGGAGACCGGTGTCCTGGTGGAGGAGCTGGGTTCAGGCGCCGAACGGCTGGTGACGGTCGTCGGGTTGAGCGGGGTGGGCAAGACCCGGCTCGCCCTGGAGGCGGCCGCCCGTCTGCACGACGCCGGGCTGCCGGTGCTCTGGCACTACGGTGACGGCGCCACCGCCGACTGCCTGCGCCCCGACGACGATCCGATGCCCCAACTCGCCGACGACTGCGCCCGGTTCCTGCGCGGCGGCGCGTCCGAGAAGGTGCTGCCCGCGCTGGCGGACGCGCTGGCCGCCCTCGACGACGGCGGTTCCTCCGTACGCGGTGCGGCCGTGCTCGTCCTCGACGGTGCCGACACCGCCGCCCTGGACTTCGGTCGCCTGAGCCGGCTCCTGCGTACGTTCCCGGGCCTGCGGCTGCTGATCACCGGTGAGCGTCCCTGGAACGTGCCCGGTGAACGCCTTTTCCTGCTCTCCCCGTTGGAGGCGCCGGACCCGGCCGCCGGGCATGTGGACGCGCCCGCCGTACGGTTCTTCCTCAGCCAGCTCCGCCGCGTCCGGCCCGACATCGTGCCCGATGAGCAGGCGCTCGCGGATGTGGCCTGGATCTGCCACCGCCTCGACGGCCACCCGGCGGCCCTCGGTGCCGCCGCTTCCTGGCTCACCGTGTGCGACCTGTCCACCCTGCGGAACATCGTGGACTCCGACCCGGCCCCGCTCCTCGACCACCTGGCCGACGGCCCGGACGGCTCCCGCCTCCAGGTCCGGGTGAGCCGCACGCTCGCCGCGCTGCCCGCCTCCCACCGGGCCCTGATCGGCGACCTGGGCGAGGTGGGCGACGGGGAGTTCCTTCTCCAGGACGTCGTGCGGCTCACCGGCCGCCCGCTGCCGGAGTGCGGCCGGCTGATCCGCGAACTGCTGGTCGGCGGCGTGATCCGGACCAGCGCGGACGGCGGGCGCTCGGCCTTCCGTGTGCTGTGCGTGGTGCGGGCGGCGGCGGGGGCGACGGCCGGGGTGTGAGGGCTCCGGTGCGGCGGCGGACGGGGTGTGCCGTGCCTGCCGTCCGACTGCCGCCGCACCGCCGAACTGCTGGCCCTACCGCCGGAACAACTGCCGCTCGGCGTCCGGCCCCGGCGGTTGTATGGCACTGCCCCGCCCGCTCCCGCCGCGACTCACAGGAGACCTCATGCCGTCCGACGCCACCGTCGCACCCGCTCCGGCCGTCTACCGGCTGCCGCTCTCGGAGGCCCAGCGCGATATCTGGACGGCGCACACCCTGGACCCCACCGGCCTGAAGTACACCATCGCGGAGTGCCGGGACATCCTGGGCCCGGTCGACCCGGTGCTGATGGCCGCCGCTTGGCGCCGCCTCGTCGTGGAAGCCGATGTCATGCGCACCCGCTGCTTCGAGGACGACGGCGAGCAGGTGTGGCAGCTGATCGACGCCGACGCGGCGGAGCGCACGCTCGCCTACACCGATGTGAGCGGTGCGGCGGATCCGGCGGGCGCGGCCTGGGAGCTGGTGGACGCGGCGGTCGGGGCGCCCTTCGATCTGACCGGCGAATGCCCGGTCCGCTGCATGCTGATCAAGCTGGCCGACGACCGGTACTTCTACGTCTACGCCTTCCACCACCTGGTCGTGGACGGCGCGGGCATGGGGATGCTGCTCCAACGGCTGGTCGAGTTGTACGAGCGGGCGGTCGCCGGGGAGCCGTGGGGTGACTCGCCCTTCGGTGGGCTCGCCGAGCTGTACGCCGAGGACGCCGCGTACCGAGCCTCCGAGCAGGCCACGGTCGAACGGGCGGCCTGGCGGGAGCACTTGGCGGGCGCTCCGGAGACGTTCCCCAGCCTGGTCAGGGGCGCCGGCCGGGCCGCCCCGGCCCGGGCTCTGCTGCCCTTCGCCCGGCGCACGGTCCTCGTCACGGCAGCGGAGGCCGACCGGCTGCGTGCCGTGGCGCGCGCCGAGCGGGTCTCCTGGCCGGTGCTCGTGGTCGCGCTGTTCACGGTCTACCTGCACCGTGTCACGGACCTGGACGAGCTGATGGTCGCCCTGCCGGTGGCGGGCCGAGCCACGAAGACGGCCCGCAGTACGCCGGGCATGACGTCGAACATCGTGCCCCTGCGGCTCCGTGTGGGCACGGACGAGTCCCTGCGCACCCTGGTGCGTGCGGTGGCCGCCGAGGTCAAGCACGGTCTGCGCCACCAGTTGACGCGGTTCGAGGACATGCGCCGGGACGCGGGGACGCTCACCGGCGGTCGTCGGCTGACCGGTCCGGTGCTCAACATCATGTCCTTCAACGCGGACCTGACGGTCTGCGGCAGCACCACGGTGAACCACAACGTCACCAGCGGCCCGGTGGAGGACCTCAACGTCACCGTGTACGACCTGGGCGCCTCGGACGGTTTCCGCATCGACTTCGATACACCGGTGGAGGGCGTCGACGTCTCCGCCGTGGCCGCCCACCAGGACCGGCTGGCCGCCTTCTTCACCCGTTCGGTCGAACCGTCCCCGGGCGGGGTCGAGCCGGCCGAGCGGAACGCGGCAGAGCTGGAGGTGCTGTCCGCAGGCGAGCGGTCGATGCTGCTCGGGGCGTGGGCCGGAGAGGTGACCGCTCGGGACGACGTGTCGCTCGTGCAGCGCTTCGAGGAGCAGGTGGCACGGGTCCCGGATGCGGTCGCGCTGATCGACGGCGAGCGCGGCTACACGTACGCAGAGCTCAACGCCACCGCCAACCGCTGGGCCCACCACCTGCGCGAACGCGGCCTGGGTCGGGGTCAACTCGCCGGCATCCTGCTGGAACGCAACGCCACCTTCGCCACCGCGCTCATCGCCGTACTCAAGACCGGTGCGGGGCACGTGCTGCTCGACCCGGACTTCCCGGACGAGCGTCTGCGGTCGGCGGCGGACGAGACCGCGATCAGTCACCTGGTCACCCATGCGGGGCTGGCGGGCCGCCTTGAGGGTGAATGGGTTACGTGTGTGGAGGGCCCGGACGCGGTGGCCCACCACGACGCGGACAACCTGGGTGTGCCGATCCGCGGTGACGACCTCGCCTGCGTGATGTTTACGTCGGGCTCCACCGGACGGCCCAAGGGAATCGTCTCCTCGCACCGCAACCTCGTGTCGACGCTGGTCGGACAGACCTACCTGCCGACGGGTGCGGATGAGGTGTACCTCCAGTCCTCCCCCATCTCGTGGGATGCCTTCAGCCTCGAATTCTGGGGCCCGCTGCTGCACGGCGCGCGCGTCGTCCTGCAACCCGGGCAGAAGCCGGAGCCCTCGCTCATCGCGGAGTTGGCCCCCAAGCACCGCGTCACCACCCTGCTCCTGTCGGCCAGCCTCTTCAACTACCTCACCGACGAACACCCCGAGACCTTCGACTCGGTCACGACCGCGTACACGGTGGGTGAGGCGGCTTCCCCGGTACACGTGCACAAGCTTCAGACCGTCCGGCCGGGCATCAAGGTGGTCAACGGGTACGGGCCGGCAGAGGCGATGATCTACGCCACCACGCACGTCATCGAGCCCGCCGACGCCCCGCACACCGTGATTCCGATCGGCACCCCGCTGGTCAACAAGCCCCTCTACGTCCTCGATACGTCGCTGCGGCTGTGCCCGCCGGGCGCCACCGGTGAGCTGTACGTATCCGGCGACGGCCTCGCCCACGGCTACCTCAACCGCCCCGACCTCACCGCGACCAGCTTCGTCCCGAACCCGTACGGCCCCGCCGGGACACGCCTCTACCGCACCGGCGACCTCGCCCACTTCGACCACGAAGGACGCCTCCACTACGAAGGCCGCGCCGACCACCAGATCAAGATCCGCGGCTTCCGTATCGAACCCGCCGAGGTCGAAGCCGCGCTCCTCACTCACGCGAAGGTCTCCCAGGCCGTCGTCGCCAAGCACCAGGACCAGCTCTCGGCCTACGTCGTCACCACCGCCGACCCGGCAGAGCTCCGACGCCACCTCGCCGACCGGCTTCCGGAACACCTCGTCCCCGCCTACCTCACCCCGCTCGACCGCTTCCCCCTCATGCCGAACGGGAAGATCGACAAGCGCGCGCTGCCCGAGCCGGTCGCGGTGTCGTCGGGCGGTCGTGCCCCGCGCACCCTGCTGGAAGAGACCCTGATAGGCCTCTTCACCAGCACGCTCGACGTGCCCGGCACGCTGACGATCGATGACGACTTCTTCCATCACGGCGGGCACTCGATCCTCGCGGCCCGCCTCACCAACCGGATCGCGCAGGCTCTCGGCGTCCGGCTGACGATCCGGGACGTGTTCGAGAACCCGACCGTGGCGCGGCTCGCGGAGAAGGTCGGTGCGGCGAAGGGCCTTCCGGCGCTGCCTCCGCCGACCGCCGGTGAGGGTCCGGGCGAGGGGCTGGCTCCCATGTCGTTCGCCCAGCGCCGGTTGTGGCTACTGGAGGACCTGGACGGCGGAAGCACCGCGTACAACGTGCCGATGGCCGTACGCCTGGACGGCACCCTGGACGCCGACGCCCTGGAAGCCGCGCTCAACGACGTCATCGAGCGCCACGCGCCCCTGCGCACCCGGTACGAAACGGTGGACGGCGAACCTCGGCAGCGCATTCTCCCGGCCACCGGGGCGCGGTTGCGCATGGAGCGCCGTGAGGTGACCGCCGGGGAGCTGGACCACGCGGTGGCCGAGGCCGGTCGCCATGTCTTCGACCTCCGCAGTGAACTCCCGCTCGCCGTCACGCTGTTCCGGCTGGACGACACCACGCATCACCTGGTCTTCGTGCTGCACCACATCGCCACGGACGGCCAGTCGGGCGAGGTGTACGTGACCGACCTGGCCCGTGCGTACGAGGCACGGGTGGCCGGGGCCGAGGGAAGCGTGCTTGAGCCGCTGCCCGTGCAGTACGCGGACTACGCGGTGTGGCAGCAGCGGGTGCTGGGCTCGGCCGACGACGCGGACAGCGTGCTCTCCCGCGAACTCGCCTTCTGGCAGGGCGCCTTGGCGAACCTTCCGGAGGAGCACGGTCTCAACCCGGACCGGCCGCGCCCCGCACGGGCCTCGCACCGGGGCGGTGAGGTGGCCGTCGATCTCGGTGACGACCTGTTCGCCCGCGTGGGTGAGCTGGCCCGCGCCGAGGGGTGCACCCCGTTCATGGTGGTGCACGCGGCCCTGGCCGCAGCGCTCACCCGACTGGGCGCCGGCACCGACCTGGCCATCGGCTCACCCGTCGCCGGACGCACCGATGAGGCGCTGCGCGATCTGGTCGGCTTCTTCGTCAACACCCTCGTCCTGCGCACCCACACCGACGGCAACCCCACCTTCCGCGAACTACTCGAACGCGTCCGCACCACCGACCTCGACGCCTTCGCCCACCAAGACGCACCCTTCGACCTCGTCCTCGACACCCTCAACCCCACCCGCACACTCGCCCGCCACCCCCTCTTCCAAATCTGCCTCACCCTGGAGACCAGCACACCGGTGCTGGCTCTGCCCGGGGTGCGACCGCAAGCCGTGCAGACGTTCGCCAACGGCTCGGCCAAGTTCGACCTGGAGTTCCTGCTCCGCACGGGCGACGGCGAGGGCCTGCGCGGCATGGTCGTCTTCGCGGAGGACCTGTTCGACCGATCCACCGTCGAACGCATGGTGACCGTGCTCGGAACGGTGCTGCGCCAGGCGCTGGCCGACCCGGAGGCGCGCATCGGGGACGTCGATGTGCTGTCGGCGGGTGAGCGGGAGGTGCTGCTCGGGGCGTGGGCCGGGAAGGTGGCCGACCGGGACGATGTGTCGCTCGTGCAGCGCTTCGAGGAGCAGGTGGCACGGGTCCCGGATGCGGTTGCGCTGATCGACGGAGATCGCAGCTATACGTACGCGGAGCTGAACGCCACCGCCAACCGCTGGGCACGCGAGCTGCGCGGGCGCGGCCTCGGCCGAGGTGACCTGGCGGGCATTCTCCTGGAACGCAATGCCACCTTCGCCACCGCCCTCATCGCCGTACTCAAGACCGGTGCGGGACATGTACTGCTCGACCCGGACTTCCCCGATGAGCGCCTGCGGTCCGCCGCGACCGAGGCCGCCATCAGCCACCTGGTCACCCACACCGCACTCGCCGACCGCCTCCCCGGAACCTGGACCACCTGCACCGAAGACCCGGACGACCTGGCCCACCACGACGCGAGCAACCTCGGTGTACCGGTCCGGGGCCAGGACGTGGCGTGCGTGATGTTCACCTCCGGCTCCACCGGACGGCCCAAGGGCATCGTCTCCTCGCACCGCAACCTCGTATCGACCCTGGTCGGACAGACCTACCTGCCCACCGGCCCGGACGAGGTATACCTCCAGTCCTCCCCCATCTCCTGGGACGCCTTCAGCCTCGAATTCTGGGGCCCGCTGCTCCACGGCGCACGCGTCGTCCTGCAACCCGGACAAAAGCCGGAACCGTCGCTCATCGCGGAGTTGGCCCCCAAGCACCGCGTCACCACCCTCCTGCTGTCGGCCAGCCTCTTCAACTACCTCACCGACGAACACCCCGAGACTTTCGACTCGGTAACCACGGCCTACACCGTCGGGGAAGCCGCCTCGCCCGTCCACGTACACAAGCTGCACAGCGCCAGGCCGGGCATCAACGTGGTCAACGGGTACGGGCCGGCGGAGGCGATGATCTACGCCACCACACACACCATCGAGCCCGCCGACGAGCCCCACACCGCCATCCCCATCGGCACACCACTCGTCAACAAGCCGCTGTACGTGCTCGACACCGCGCTCCGGCTCTGCGCACCGGGTGCCACCGGTGAGCTGTACGTATCCGGCGACGGCCTGGCCCACGGCTACCTCAACCGCCCCGACCTCACCGCCACCAGCTTCGTACCCAACCCGTACGGCAAGCCCGGCACCCGCCTCTACCGCACCGGCGACCTCGCCCACTTCGACCACGACGGACGCCTCCACTACGAAGGCCGCGCCGACCACCAGATCAAGATCCGCGGCTTCCGCATCGAACCCGCCGAGGTCGAAGCCGCGCTCCTCACTCACGCGAAGGTCTCCCAGGCCGTCGTCACCAAGCACCAGGACCAGCTCTCCGCCTACGTCGTCACCACCGCCGACCCGGCAGAGCTCCGCCGCCACCTCGCCGACCGGCTTCCGGAACACCTCGTCCCCGCCTACCTCACCCCGCTCGACCGCTTCCCCCTCATGCCGAACGGGAAGATCGACAAGCGCGCGCTGCCCGAGCCGGTCGCGGTGGTGAGTACCGAGCGGGTGCCGCAGACGCAGCTGGAAGAGGTGACGGTTGCCCTCTTCAGCCGGGTGCTGCGCACCTCGGAGCCGGTGGGTGTGGACGACAGTTTCTTCGCCCACGGCGGGCACTCGCTGCTGGCGGCCCGCCTCACCAACCACATGGCCGATGTGCTGGGCGTGCGGCTGACCATCCGGGACGTGTTCCAGCACCCCACCCCCGCACGCCTCGCGCAGTACATCGCCTCGTTGAAGGGGCGGCCCGCGCTGCCGCCCCTGGTCGCGGGCGAGGCGGGCGACGGGCCGGACAGCCCCGCCTCGTTCGCCCAGCGCCGCCTGTGGCTGCTCGCCGAGTTGGACGGCGGGAGCACCGCGTACAACGTGCCGATGGCCGTACGCCTGGACGGCACCCCGGACGTCGATGCCCTGGAAGCCGCACTCAACGACGTCGTGGAGCGCCACGCGCCGCTGCGCACCGTGTTCACGACGGGCGACGGGGAGCCTCGGCAGCGCGTCCAGCCGGCCGCCGGAGCCCGGGTCGTCATCGAGCGCCGGACGTCGACGGCGGCCTCGCTGGACGGCGACCTGGACGCGGCCACCCGGCACCGGTTCGACCTCAGGACCGGGAACCCGCTGCGGGCCGCCCTGTTCGACCTCGAAGACGGGCACCCCGTCCTGTTCCTGCTCTTCCACCACATCGCGACGGACGGCCGCTCGGCGGGTGTTTTCTTCGATGACCTGGCCCGGGCTTACGAGGCACGGCTGGCCGGGGCCGAGGGAAGCGTGCTTGAGCCGCTGCCCGTGCAGTACGCGGACTACGCGGTATGGCAGCAGCGGGTGCTGGGCTCGGCCGACGACGCGTACAGCGTGCTCTCCAGCGAACTCGCCTTCTGGCGGGACGCCTTGGGCGCACTGCCGGAGGAGCACGGGCTGAGTCTCGACCGGCCCCGTCCGGCGGTGGCCTCGCACCGGGGCGGTCAGGTCGAAGTGGCCCTGGGTGACGACCTGTTCGAGCGCATCGGCGAGCTGGCCCGGGCCGAAGGGTGCACCCCCTTCATGGTCGTCCACGCGGCCCTGGCCGCAGCGCTCACCCGCCTCGGCGCCGGCACCGACCTGGCCATCGGCTCACCCGTCGCCGGACGCACCGATGAGGCACTGCGCGATCTCGTCGGCTTCTTCGTCAACACCCTCGTCCTGCGCACCCACACCGACGGCAACCCCACCTTCCGCGAACTGCTCGAACACGTCCGCACCACCGACCTCGACGCCTTCGCCCACCAAGACGCACCCTTCGACCTCGTCCTCGACACCCTCAACCCCACCCGCACACTCGCCCGCCACCCCCTCTTCCAAATCTGCCTCGCCCTGGAGGCCGGGGAGGCTCCGGTGCTGGGGCTGGGCGGCCACACGGCCGAGGTGCGGGGGCTGACCAACGGCTCGGCCAAGTTCGACCTGGAGTTCCTGCTCCGGTCGGACGACAGCCGGGGCCTGCACGGGGTGGTCGTCTTCGCGGAGGACGTGTTCGACCGGGCCACCGTGGAGCGCATGGTGACCGTGCTCGGCGGGGTGCTGCGCCAGGCCCTGGACGACCCGGAAGCACACATCGGAGACGTGGAGGTGCTGTCGGCCGCCGAGCGGGGGCTGATCCTCGGGCCCTGGGCCGGGACCACCGCCGACATCGACGAAACCTCGCTGGTCGCGCGCTTCGAGGACCAGGCCGCCCGGTCCCCGGAGGCCGTCGCGCTCATCGACGGCGAGAACAGCTTCACGTACGCGGAGCTCAACGCCACCGCCAACCGCTGGGCCCACCACCTGCGCGCACACGGCCTCGGCCGGGGCCAGCTCGCCGGCATCCTCGTGGAACGCAACGCCACCTTCGCCGCCGCGCTCATCGCCGTACTCAAGACCGGCGCCGGTTACACCCTGCTCGACCCCGATTTCCCGGACGAGCGCCTTCGCTCGGCCGCGCGGGATGCGGGCATCGCCCTGCTCGTCACAGACGACGTCCTCGGGCAGCGCGTGACTGGCCCCTGGCGCGTGGTCTCGTGCTCCGGCGGGGCGCCGGCCGATGCGGCGGAGGACAACCTGGGTGTGCCGGTCACGGGGGACGACGTGGCGTGCGTGATGTTCACGTCGGGGTCCACCGGGCGGCCCAAGGGCATCCTGTCCTCGCACCGCAACCTCGTCTCCACGGTCACCGCGCAGACGTACGGGAACTTCGGACCGGATGAAGTGTTCCTTCAGTGCTCGCCGGTGTCCTGGGACGCCTTCAGTCTCGAATTCTGGGGCGCACTCCTCCACGGCGGTGCCACCGTTCTCCAGCCCGGCCAGAAGCCGGAACCTGCTCTGATCGCCGAGCTGTCCCACCGCCGCGGCGTCACGATGCTCCAACTCTCCGCCAGCCTCTTCAACTACCTCACCGACGAACACCCCGAAGCATTCGCGTCGGTCACCGTCGCCTACACCGGCGGGGAAGCAGCTTCGCCCGCGCACGTCCACAAGCTTCAGCACCTGTCACCTCACACCACCGTGGTCAACGGATACGGCCCCGCCGAGTCCATGGGCTTCACCACCACCCACACCATCGCCCCCACCACCGAACCCCACCCCACCATCCCGATCGGCTCGCCTCTCACCAACAAGGCCGCCTACGTCCTCGACTCCACCCTCCAGCCCGTCCCGCCCGGCGTCACCGGCCACCTCTACCTCACCGGACACGGCCTCGCTCACGGCTACCTCAACCGCCCCGACCTCACCGCCACCACCTTCATCCCCAACCCCTACGGCGAGCCCGGCACCCGGCTCTACCGCACCGGAGACCTCGCCCGGTTCGACCGCGAAGGCCACCTGCACTACGAAGGCCGGGCGGACAGCCAGGTCAAGGTGCGCGGCTTCCGCATCGAACCCGGTGAGATCGAGGCCGCGCTCCTCACCCACCCCCACCTCACCCAGGCCACCGTCACCACCCACCGCCGCCAGCTCGCCGCCTACGTCGTCACCGACACCGACACGACGACCGAGGACATCCGCAGGCACCTCACCGAGCGGCTCCCCGAGCACATGGTCCCCGCCTACCTCACCGTCCTCGACCGGCTCCCCCTCACCCCCAACGGCAAGATCGACCGACGCGCCCTGCCCGAACCGGCCGCCGTCGCCTCGCAGGGCCGCGCCCCGGGGAGCCAGCTCGAAGAGGTCACGGTCGCCCTGTTCAGCAAGGTTCTGGGCACACCGGGGCCCGTGGGTGTCGAGGACAGCTTCTTCGCCCATGGCGGGCACTCGCTGCTGGCGGCCCGCCTCACCAACCACCTCGCCGAGGTGCTGGGCATCCGGCTGACCATGCGGGACGTGTTCCAGCACCCGACGCCCGCACGCCTCGCCCAGCACATCGCCACCCTCGACGGCCGGCCCGCGCTCCCGCCGCTCACCGCCGGGGCCTGGTCCGGTGACGGCGACGCGCCCGTGTCCTTCGCCCAGCGCCGACTGTGGCTGATGGCCGAGCTGGACGGCGGCAGCGCCGCGTACAACGTACCGATGGCGGTACGGCTGACCGGACCGCTGGACGCCGGGGTGCTCGACGCGGCGCTGCAGGACGTGGTCGTACGCCACACCCCGCTGCGGACCGTGTTCGTGACGGTCGACGGCGAACCGCGCCAGCACGTCGTACCGGCCGCGGAGGCCCAGGTGCCCTTCGAGCGCCGCGAGGTGACCTCCGGCGAGCTGGACCGGGTCATGGCCGAGGCCGCGCGCCACGTTTTCGATCTCCGCAGCGAACTCCCCGTCCGGGCCACCCTGTTCGAGGTCGGTGATGAGTCTTCGGTCCTCCTGCTCCTGCTCCACCACATCGCGACGGACGGCCGGTCCACCGGAGTGCTGTTCGATGACCTGTCCCGGGCCTACGAGGCGCGGAGCGCGGGTGCGACCGCGAGTGTCCTGGAACCGTTGCCGGTGCGGTACGCGGACTACGCGGTGTGGCAGCAGCGGGCGCTGGGAGCCGCCGACGACGCGGACAGCGTGCTCTCCCAGGAGTTGGCGTTCTGGCACAAGACGCTGGAAGGGCTCCCCGAGGAGCACGCCCTGAACCTGGACCGCCCGCGCCCCGCACGCGCCTCGCACCGGGGCGGTCAGGTCGAAGTCACCCTGGGAGACGACCTGTTCGAGCGCATCGGTGAGCTCGCCCGGGCCGAAGGGTGCACCCCGTTCATGGTGGTGCACGCGGCCCTGGCCGCAGCGCTCACCCGCCTCGGCGCCGGCACCGACCTGGCCATCGGCTCACCCGTCGCCGGGCGCACCGATGAGGCGCTGCGCGATCTGGTCGGGTTCTTCGTCAACACCCTGGTCCTGCGCACCCACACCGACGGCAACCCCACCTTCCGCGAACTCCTGGAACGCGTCCGCACCACCGACCTCGACGCCTTCGCCCACCAGGACGCACCCTTCGACCTCGTCCTCGACGCCCTCAACCCCACCCGCACACTCGCCCGCCACCCCCTCTTCCAAATCTGCCTCACGCTGGAATCCGGAGGCGTTCCGGAGCTGCGGCTCGGGGACGCGACGGTCACCGCGATGCCCGACGTCACGAGCGGCGCGGCCAAGTTCGACGTGGAGTTCCTGCTCCGCACGGACGACGGCCAGGGGCTGCGGGGCACGGTGCTCTACGCGGAGGACCTGTTCGACCGGTCCACCGTCGAACGCATGGTGACCGTGCTCGGCGAGGTGCTGCGCCAGGCGCTGGCCGATCCCGAGCTGCGCGTCGGTGAGCTGGACGTGGTGTCGGCCACCGAACGGCAACTGATCCTCGGGCCATGGGCCGGGACCACCGCCGACATCGCCGAGACCTCGCTGGTCGCACGGTTCGAGGAGCAGGCCGCGCTCACCCCGGAGGCCGTCGCGCTCATCGACGGCGAGAACAGCTACACGTACGCGGAGCTCAACGCCACCGCCAACCGCTGGGCCCACCATCTACGCGAACGCGGCCTCGGCCGGGGCGACCTCGCCGGCATCCTCCTGGAACGCAACGCCACCTTCGCCACCGCCCTCATCGCCGTACTCAAGACCGGCGCCGGGCACGTGCTGCTCGACCCGGACTTCCCCGACGAGCGCCTGCGGTCCGCCGCGACCGAGGCCGCCATCAGCCACCTCGTCACCGACACCGCACTCGCCGACCGCCTCCCCGGAACCTGGACCACCTGCACCGAAGACCCGGACGACCTGGCCCACCACGACGCGAGCAACCTCGGTGTACCGGTCCGGGGCCAGGACGTGGCGTGCGTGATGTTCACCTCCGGCTCGACCGGACGGCCCAAGGGCATCCTGTCCTCACACCGCAACCTGGTCTCCACGGTCACCGCGCAGACGTACGGGAACTTCGGGCCCGACGAGGTGTTCCTCCAGTGCTCGCCGGTCTCCTGGGACGCCTTCAGCCTCGAATTCTGGGGCGCACTCCTCCACGGCGGTACCACCGTTCTCCAGCCCGGCCAGAAGCCGGAACCTGCTCTCATCGCCGAGCTGTCCCACCGCCACGGCGTCACGATGCTCCAACTCTCCGCCAGCCTCTTCAACTACCTCACCGACGAACACCCCGAGGCATTCACCACCGTCACCGTCGCCTACACCGGCGGCGAGGCAGCCTCCCCCGCCCACGTGCACAAACTCCAACAGCTCTCGCCCCACACGACGGTCGTCAACGGATACGGCCCCGCCGAATCCATGGGGTTCACCACCACCCACGCCATCGCCCCCACCACCGAACCCCACACCACCATCCCGATCGGCGCACCCCTCACCAACAAGGCCGCCTACATCCTCGACGCCACCCTCCAACCCGTCCCGCCCGGCGTCACCGGCCACCTCTACCTCACCGGACACGGCCTCGCCCACGGCTACCTCAACCGCCCCGACCTCACCGCCACCACCTTCATCCCCAACCCCTACGGCGAGCCCGGCACCCGGCTCTACCGCACCGGAGACCTCGCCCACTTCGACCACGAGGGCCACCTGCACTACCACGGCCGCGCCGACAACCAGGTGAAGATACGGGGCTTCCGCGTCGAACCCGCCGAGGTGGAGACCGCGCTCCTCAGCCACCCCCACCTCACCCAGGCCACCGTCACCACCCACCGCCGCCAGCTCGCCGCCTACGTCGTCACCGACACCGACACGACGACCGAGGACATCCGCAGGCACCTCACCGAGCGGCTGCCCGAGCACATGGTGCCCACCTACCTCACCGTCCTCGACCGGCTCCCTCTCACCCCCAACGGCAAGATCGACCGACGCGCCCTGCCGGAACCGGCCGCCGTCGCCTCCCGGGGCCGCGCCCCGCGCAACCCGCTGGAAGAGACCCTGACCGGCCTCTTCGCCCGCACCCTGGGGGCCGAGGAAGCACTGACCATCGATGACGACTTCTTCCACCACGGCGGCCACTCCCTCCTGGGCGCCCGCCTCACCAACCACATCGCGGTCTCCCTGGACGTCCGGCTCACCGTCCGCGACGTCTTCGAGCACCCGACACCGGCCCGGCTCGCCGAGCACATCACCGCGCTGAAGTCCGCGCCGGCCGCCAAGAAGGCCCGGCCCACCCTCCGCCGTCGTACCGAGACAGAACGGATCAGCTCATGACCCCCGTGTCCCCCGCCCCCGAAGACGTCGTCTGGGACCTTCCCGGTGACGGCCCGCACCGCCTCTCGCTGCTGGTGCTGCCGCACGCCGGGGGCAACGCCCACGCCTACGGCGGCTGGCGCGAGCACCTGCCGGCCGATGTGCGGCTGCTGATCGGCCAGTACCCGGGCCGCGGCGCCCGCTACTGCGAGGACCTGCCGCTGTCCGTGGACGACCTGGCGCAGCCTGTGGTGGACTCGCTGCCCGCCGACACCGGTGAGCTGGTGGTGCTGGGGCACAGCATGGGGTCGCTGGTCGCCTTCGAGGTGGTACGCGCCCTGCGGGCCGCCGGCCGCACTCCGCGTCTGCTGATCGCGTCCGCCTGCCGGGCGCCGGTGCTGCCGAACCAGTGCCCGGTGCACCCGGAGCGGCTGGACGACGACGAGCTGGTCGCGGCCATCAAGGAGCGCGGCGGCACCGACGACGGCATCCTCGACGACCCGGAGCTGCGAGAGATCGTCCTGCCGTCCATCCGGGCCGACTTCGCGATCGACGACGCCTACCGGTGCACCGCCCCGGACGCGCGACTCGACTGCCCGGTGGCCGTGTTCGGCGGGTCCGAGGACCCGATCGTCCCGGCGGAGATGCTCGCCGGCTGGTCGCTGGTGACCGGCCACGAGGTCGTGCCGCAGGTGCTGCCCGGTGACCACTTCTACTTCCAGCAGGACCTGCCGGGCTTCTTCGCCCGCCTCAACCCGGTCCTGGACACCCTCCGCGACTCCGCCGCGGCATCCG
Organism: Streptomyces sp. CB01249; assembly: GCF_001905735.1. GTDB lineage: Bacteria > Actinomycetota > Actinomycetes > Streptomycetales > Streptomycetaceae > Streptomyces. The sequence goes on along the minus strand of NZ_LISW01000001.1, from coordinate 739,179 downwards.
CGTAACCACCCACCCGACTTCGCCCGAAGCAACCCAAGGAAGAGGAACCCATCGTGACCGCTCTCGCCCAGCCGCCCGCCACCGGTATCGCCCCCGTCCGGGAGCCCGGCAAGCCGGTGATCGTCCACACGCCGGAGTTCGGCACCATGGCGGAGGCCACCGCGTGGCTGACCGCCCAGCGGCCCGCGATCCAGGCCGAGTTGCACCGGTCCGGCGCGGTCATGCTGCGCGGTCTGCCCGTGCGCGACGCGGCGACGTTCGCCGAGGCGCGGGACGCGCTGATCGCGGAGCGGGCCGGCTACAAGGAGAAGGCCACCCCGCGCACCGACTTCGGTGAGGGCGTGTTCTCCTCCACGGACCTGCCGGCCGTCCAGCCGATCCGGCTGCACAACGAGAACAGCTACACGCTGGACTTCCCCGGTGTGCTGCTCTTCGGCTGCGTCACCGCGGCCGAGACCGGCGGCGCGACGACGGTCGGTGACATGCGGGCGGCGCTCGCGAAGCTGCCGCCGGAGCTGACCGCGCGGTTCGCGGAGGCCGGCTGGCTGCTCGTACGCAACTACTCGGACCTGGCGGGCATGCCGTGGCGCAAGGCGTTCTCCTCGGAGGACCCGGCCGGTGCCGAGGAGTACTGCGACGCGCACGCCATCGGCTACGACTGGCTGGACGAGGACACCCTGCGGACCCGGCAGCGGCGTTCGGCGATCATCACCCACCCGGTGACCGGTGAGAAGGTCTGGTTCAACCACTTCGCCTTCTGGAACGCCCGCAGCCTGGACGAGGACGTCCGCGACGTGCTGGTCGAGACGTTCGGCGCGGACGGGCTGCCGTTCAACACCTTCCTCGGGGACGGCACCGCCCTCACCGACGCGGAGGTGGACGCGATCAACGAGGCGTACCAGGCGGTCACCGTGCGGGAGAGCTGGCAGTCCGGTGACGTGATGCTCGTGGACAACATCCTCTGCGCGCACGGCCGCGAGGCGTTCACCGGCGACCGGAAGATCCTCGTCGCGATGGGCGAGCCGGTGCCGCTGTCCGACTGCTCGCCCGCCTCCGCCCCCTCCACCACCCTGTACGGAAAGTGAGCCCCGCCATGACCGCCGTACTCCCCGAGCGCGCGACCGCCCCGGCCCTCGCCCACCCGGCCGGCTGCCCCTGCGCGACGTGCACGGCCGCCGGGACCGGCGCCGCCGACCTGATGGCCCGGCTCGCGACCGTGCCCGGCGACCGCACCGCCGTGGTCTCCGGGGACCAGGAGCTGACGTTCGATCAGTTCCGCAAGCGCGCAGCCTCGTTCGCGGCCCAGATCGCCCGGCTGGGCGCCGGTCCGGAGAGCGTCGTGGCGCTCTGCCTGCCGCGCGGGGCCGACCTGGTCACCGCCATCGTCGGCACCCTCACGGCGGCCGCCGCCTACCTGCCCGTGGACCCGGCGCTCCCCGAGGAGCGGCGGCGGCTGCTCCTCGAGGACTCCGGGGCCGACCTGGTGGTCACCGACGGCACCGGTCCGGCGCTTCCCGGCCCCCGGGCCGTCACGGTCGGCGAGCTGACCGCGCTCCCCGGCGAGGCGTTCGCGCCGGTGCCGGTGGGGCCGGACGCACTCGCGTACGTCATCTACACCTCCGGCTCCACGGGCCGGCCCAAGGGGGTGGAGATCGCGCGCGGTTCGGCCTCGCTGCTGCTGCGGGAGCTGGAGGACGAGGGCGCGGCACGCGGTGAGGGGCGGCGGGTCGGATGGAACGCGTCACCGTCGTTCGACGCGTCGGTGCAGCAGTGGGTCCGGCTGTCGCGCGGGGACACGCTGGTGATGATGGACGAGGAGACCCGCCGCGACCCGGCCCTGCTGGCCGCCTTCATCGACGCGCAGGGGCTCACCGACCTGGACATCACCCCGTCGCACGCCGAACCGCTCCTGGACCTGCTCACCCCGGACGGCGGCCCGCGCCCGCTGACGCTGCTCGTCGGCGGCGAGGCGATCGGCCCGGCGCTGTGGGACCGGCTGGCCGACGCCCACCGGGCGGGCGTGCTGCGCGCGGTGAACGTGTACGGGCCGACCGAGTGCACGGTCGACGCCACGGCCGGCTGGATCGAGGAGCCGGGCGAGCCGCACATCGGTGCCGTGCTCCCGGGGCTGCGGATGCGGCTGCTCGACGCCCGCATGGCGCCGGTCGGGCCGGGTGAGGCCGGGGAGCTGTATCTCGCCGGGCCCCGGATCGCGCGCGGCTACCGGCGCAGCCCGCACCTGACCGCCCAGCGGTTCGTCGCCGACCCGTTCGGCGCGCCGGGGAGCCGGATGTACCGCACCGGGGACCGCTGCCGGCTGCTGCCGGACGGGCACCTCGTGCACCTCGGACGGCTCGACGGGCAGGTGAAGCTGCGCGGCCACCGCATCGAGGTGCAGGAGATCGAGGCGACGCTGAGCCGGGCGGGCGCCACCGAGGCGGCGGTGGTCCTGGGCGAGGACGCCGGGGGCACGCCGTGCCTGATCGCCTACCACCGGGGCGGGGACGCCACCGCGCTGCGTACCGCCGTGGCGGGGGCGCTGCCCTCGTACATGACGCCGTCCGCGTTCGTCGCGGTCGACCGGTTCGCGACGACGCCCAGCGGCAAGCTGGACCGATCCGCGCTGCCCGCCCGGATCGAGGCGGCCGCGCCGGTCGAGGCGCCGGAGCAGGGCGCCGGGCCGAACGGGCGGGCGGAGGAGCTGATCGCCCGGGTGTGGGCGCAGGTGCTGGGCGCCGCGTCGATCGGCCCGGACGACAACTTCTTCAAGCTGGGCGGACACTCGCTGCTCGCCATCAAGCTCGTGTCCCGCGTACGTGCCGAACTCGCCGTCGCACTTCCGGTGAAGGCCGTCTACGCCCACCCGAGGCTGCGTGATCTCGCCGCCCACATCGAGGAGTTGACGGCCGCCAAGGATGGCTGACCGCCGCCTGTGCCCCGTCCCGTTCTCCCGCCCTCCCCCGTCGTTCCCGAGGAGCAGCAACCGTGATCCCCCTCTCGTACGCCCAGCACCGGCTGTGGTTCCTGAACCGTCTCGACGGCCCGTCGGCCGCGTACAACGCGCCCGTCGTGCTGCGCCTGGAGGCCGCGCCCGACCCGGGCGCCTTGGAGGCGGCGGTCCGTGACGTGGTGGACCGCCACGAAGTGCTCCGCACGGTCTACAGGGCCGTGGACGGGGAGCCGTATCAGGAGGTCGTCGGCGATCCCGACGTGCGCCTCGAGGTACGGGAGTGCGGGCCGGGCGACGACGTGGACGCGCTGGTCACCGCCTTCGTGCGGCTGCCGTTCGACGTCACGCGCGATCTGCCTTTGCGGGCACGGCTGTTCACGGTTCGGGACGGAAGTGCCGTGCTGGTGCTGCTCGTTCACCACATCGCGACCGACGGATGGTCCGTCGGCTGCCTGCTCACCGACCTCGACCGGGCTTACACGGCCCGGTGCGAGGGCCGCGCACCCGGGTGGGAACCCCTGCCCGTGCAGTACGCGGACTACGCGCTGTGGCAGCGGGACATGCTCGGCGAACCCGCCGACCCCGACAGCCTGGCGTACGACCAACTCGCTTACTGGCGTAATGCTTTGGAGGGATCACCGGCCGCGACCCGGCTGCCCGCCGACCGCCCGCGCCCGACCGAGCCGAGCCACCGGGGAGAGCTGGTCACCACCCGCCTCTCCGTCGCCGCCCACAAGGCGCTCGCCGCGACCGCCCGCGCCCACCGCGCGACGTTCTTCATGACCGCCCGGGCCGCCCTCTGCGCCGCTTTGCAGGCGGCGGGGGCGGGGCCGGACGTGGTGGTGGGGACACCGGTGGCGGGCCGGCCCGAGGAGGATCTGCACGACCTCGTCGGCTTCTTCGTCAACTCGCTCGCCCTGCGCGCCGATCTGTCCGACGACCCGGACCTCGGCACGCTGCTCGACCGGGTCCGGGAACGGGACCTGGCCGCCATGGCCCACGAGGACCTGCCGTTCGACCTGCTCGTCGAGGACCTCAACCCGGAACGGTCCCTCGGCCTGCACCCCTTCTTCCAGGTCATGCTGACCACGCAGACCGCGCAGGACACCTCCTGCACCCTGGGGGCCGTATCCGGCACCCTCGACGCCGCGGACCTGGCCACCGCCAAGTTCGACCTGAGCTTCAACTGTGCCGAGACGTACGGCCCCGACGGCGATCCCGCCGGGGTACTGCTCGGCCTGCAGTACGCGACCGACCTGTACGACGAGGAGACGGCGCGCCTGCTCCTCACCCTGTTCCACCGCGCGCTGACCGCGTACGCGGAACAGCCGGCCGGCACACCCCTCAGCCGGACCGGCCTGCTCACCGCCTCGGACCGCGAGGCCATCGACCGCCGTCACGAGGCCCTGACCCGGGCCGAACAGCGTGCCGCCGCCACCCAGGGCGAGCCGCGTGACGGCGAGGACCGGCGCACCGCCGCCGCCGACCCCCGCGAGGAGATCCTTCGCGGCCTGTTCGCGGAGGTGCTGGGCCGGGACGACGCCGGCCCGGACGACAGCTTCTTCAAGCTGGGCGGGCACTCGTTGCTGGCCGGGAAGCTCACCAACCGCATCCGCAAGGCGCTCGGCGTCCAGGCCGCCATCCGTGACGTGTTCCTGGCGCCGACGCCCGCCCGGCTGCTGCGGCGCCTCGCGGAACAGGGCGACGGGCCGGTCCGGCCGCCGCTGCGCCCGGGGCCCGCCACTCTGCGGCCGAAGAGGCTCCCGCTCTCCGCCGCGCAGCAACGGCTCTGGTTCGTCGGTCAGTTGGAGGGACCGAGCGCGACCTACAACATCCCGGTGGTGACCCGGCTGCGCCGCCCGGTCGAGCCCGCCGCCTTCCGTGCCGCGCTCGCCGATGTCGTACGGCGGCACGAGGTGCTGCGCACGGTGCACCGGTCGGCGGACGGGGAGCCGTACCAGGAGGTGCTGGCGCACGCCGAGCCCGTGCTCGACGTGGTGCGGACGGGCGGTCCCGAGGAGCTGCGGGCGGCCGTGGACGCCGCCGCCGGGTACGTGTTCGACCTCGCCGCGGAGATCCCGTTCCGGGCGTGGCTCCTGGAGGAGGCCGACGGGGGCCAGGTGCTGGTGCTGCTGGTGCACCACATCGCCGGGGACGGCTGGTCCACCGGCTGCCTGCTCGCCGATCTGGACCGGGCCTACCGGGCCAGGTGCGCGGGCCGGGCGCCCGGGTGGCAGCCGCTCCCCGTCCAGTACGCCGACTACACCCTGTGGCAGCACGAGTTGCTGGACGGTGAGCACGGGGTGGCCGGTGAGCAGCTGGCGTACTGGCGCACCGCGCTCGACGGGATGCCGCCGCTGCTCGCGCTGCCCACCGACCGGCCGCGCAGGCCGGAGCCGGACGGGCGGGGCGCGCTCGCGCAGTTCGAGGTGGGCGCGGAGACCCACCGGGCGCTGCTGCGGTGTGCGCGGGAGAACGGCGTCACCCTGTTCATGGTGGTGCAGGCCGCGCTCGCCGCACTGCTGACCCGGCACGGGGCCGGGGACGACCTGGCCATCGGCACCACCGTGGCGGGCCGGGGCGACGAGGCGCTGCACCCGCTCGTCGGGTTCTTCGTGAACACGCTGGTGCTGCGTACGGACACCTCGGGCGACCCGGCCTTCACCGAGCTGGTGCGCCGGGTCCGCGACGGGGGCCTCGGGGCGTACAGCAACCAGGATCTGCCGTTCGACCGGCTCGTGGAGCACCTGAGCCCGCACCGCTCGTCCGCGCACGCGCCGCTCGTCCAGGTGATGCTCCAGGTGCACGCGGCGGGCGCGGCCGACGCCTCGGCGACCGGGTCCGCGCTGGACGGCGAGCCGGTGGCGTTCCGGGGCGCGGGCGCCAAGTCGGACCTGACGTTCGCGCTCACCGAGACGGTGGGCCCGGACGGGGAGCGGGCCGGGCTGCGGGGCGCTCTGGAGTACGCCACCGCGCTGTACGACGCGGAGACGGCCCGGCTGCTGGTGCGGCGCCTCGCCGAGACGCTGGATGCGTGCGCGGCGGACCCGGAGGCGCCGCTCTCCGCGCTGGGCGGCGGGCAGCCCGCGCCGGACGGCCCTGAGGTGGTCCTCGACGCGCGGGGGCGCCGGGTGCCGGTCCGGGTGCCGGGCGAGGTGCACGAGCCGGCGCCGGGCGGTGGGCTGCGCGCCACCGGGCGGCGGGCGTACCGGGGCGCGGACGGGGTGCTGCGGCCGGTGGCCGTCGAGCGTGTGAACGGCTATCCGGTGGAGCCCGGTCAGGTCGAGGGCGTCCTCACCCGTCATCCGGCGGTGACCGGGGCGCGGGTCCTCGTGCGCGACGGGCGGCTGCTGGTCTTCGTCACCTGCGCCCCGGGGACGCCGCCCGCCGAGAGCGCGTTGCGTGCCTGGGCCGCCGAGCGGCTGCCCGAGTATCTGGCCCCGTCCCGGGTGGTGCGGACGACTTGGCTGCCCGCGCCGGGCGAGGACCCGGCGGAGCTGTCCGAGGACGCCGCAGCGGGCCCGGCCGCCGCACCGGTGGGCGGCGGGGACGCGGACCGGCGGCTGCTCGGGATCTTCCGGGAGGTGCTGGGCGGGCGGGACGTCGGGGCGGACGACAACTTCTTCAAGTCCGGCGGGCACTCGCTGCTGGCGGTACGTCTGCTGAACCGGATCCGGAAGGAGTTCGGCCGGGACCTGACCTTGCGCGATGTGTTCCGCAACCCGACGGCGGCCACGCTCTCCCGGCGGCTCGCCGGGGCCGTGGCCGACGCGATCGAGCCGGAGGACGCCGATCCGGTGGCCGCTCCGACGCTGCGCCGCCGGACCAGGGCGGGGGCCCGGCGGGGGTGATCCGGGCGGGCGGACGGGGGTGCGGAGCGGCAGCTCCGTACCCCCGTTTCTGCCGCTCGGAGCTGCCGGGCGGACTGCCGAGAGGGGCGGTCGGGGGCCCCTAGCGTGAAGGCACGGAGGCGAGAGGAACCGTTCGCCCCGGTCTCTCGGCGCCCCAGACGGAGGAAACCCCAGGATGCCCCCCATCAGAACGGACGACCTGCTCGACGGCGGCCCCTCTCCCTCGCCCGCCCCGCCGGTGCTCGACCTCATCGCCCACCAGGCGCGTACCCGCCCCGAAGCGGTCGCCCTGGTCCACGACACCGCCCGGCTGACCTACGCGCAGCTCGCCGCCGCCGTGCGGGATCGGGCGAGCGCCCTCACCGCCGAGGGCGCGGGCCCGGGCCGGCTGGTCGCCCTCCACCGCCCCCGCGGGATTGACGCGATCGTCGGCCTCCTCGCCGTGCTCACCACCGGCGCCGCCTACCTTCCCCTCGACATCCAGGCCCCCGACGCGCGGAACGCGGCCATCCTCAAGGACAGCTGCGGCGACCTGGCGCCGACGCCCGCCGAGGTGGCCGCCGCCGGTGAACTCGTCCTGCCCGGACCGGGCGCACCGACCGGTGCCGCGTACGTGATCTACACCTCCGGGTCCACCGGCACCCCCAACGGCGTGGTCGTCGCCCACGATTCGCTCGCGCACTTCATCGCGGGCGCCGTCCCCGCGTACGGCATCGGGCCCGACTCGCGGGTCCTCCAGTTCTCGCCGCTGCACTTCGACGCCAGCGTGCAGGAGGTGTTCGCGACCCTCGGGGCCGGCGGGACGCTGGTGCTGCGGACGGACGACATGCTGGACGTACGCGATCTGCTCGCCGGCTGCGCGCGGCACGGGATCACGGTGCTCGACCTGCCGGCCGCGTACTGGCACGAGCTGGTCCACGTCCTCAGCACCGGTGCGGTGCCCCTGCCCGGCTGCCTGGACACGGTCATCATCTACGGGGAGGCGGCGCTTCCGGAGCGGGTCGCCCAGTGGCGCGAGCTGACCGGGGAGCGCACGCGGCTGCTGAACGCGTACGGCCCCACGGAGACCACGGTGGTCGCGACGGTCGCCGACCTGACCCGCCACGGGGACGGTCCGGTGCCGATCGGCCGACCGCTGCCGGGGGTCCGGGCGGCCGTCGTCGGCGGTGAACTGTGGCTGCTCGGCGGCGGGTTGTCGTACGGCTATCTGAGCAATCCGGAGCTGAACGCCCGCCGGTTCACCGAGCTGGACGGGGAGCGCGCCTACCGCACCGGGGACCTCGTCACGATCAGCGAGGACCGGCAGATCCTGTACCACGGGCGGCTGGACGACGAGGTGAAGATCGGCGGGCAGCGCATCGACCCCGCCGCGATCGACTCGGTCCTCGCGGCCCATCCGAAGGTCCGGGAGGCCGCCGTCGTCGCCCAGCAGGACGCGGACGGGGTCAAGCGGCTCGTCGCGTTCGTCGTCACCGAGGGCGGGGTGGGGGCCGAGGAGCTGCGCGGCCTGGTGCGCGAGCGGATGCCCGCCGCCGCCGTGCCCGCCGCCGTCGGGATCGTCGCCGCGCTGCCCCGAACGAGCTCCGGGAAGATCAACCGCAAGGCGCTGCGGACCACGGACCCCCGTCTTTCGGTCGTCCACGAGGAGCCGTTGCCCGCCGAGGACCGGGTGCCGCTCTCGCACGCGCAGCGCCGGCTGTGGCTGCTGGACCAGCTGGACGGCCCGTCCTGCGCCTACAACATGCCGATCGTGCTGGAGCTGGACGGGGTGCCGGACCGGGCGGCGCTGGCCGCCGCCGTCGCGGATCTCGCCGAGCGGCACGAGGTGCTGCGGACCGTGTTCCTGGCCCCGGAGGACGAGCCGTACCAGCATGTCCTGGCCGCGTCGGCGGTGCGGGCGCGCACGGTCGAGTGCCCGGCCGGTGAACTGCGGGAGCGGGTCCAGGACTTCGTGTCCGAGACGTTCGACCTGGCGCGGGAACTGCCGTTGCGGGTCGCGCTGTTCGTACCCGAGGACGCGGCCGGTGACGGACCGGCGGCGGTGCTGGCGGTGCTGCTGCACCATGTGGCAGGCGACGGCTGGTCGCTGGCGCCGCTGATGAACGACCTGGCCACCGCCTACGCCGCCCGTGCGCAGGGGCGGGCATCGGAGCAGGAGCCCCTTCCCGTCCAGTACGCCGACTACACCCTGTGGCAGCACGACGTCCTCGGTACGGCCGACGACCCGGACTCCGCCGTCGCGCGCGGGCTCGCCCACTGGCGGGCCGCGCTGGACGGGCTGCCGGCCGTCACCGGCCTGCCGCTGGACCGGCCGCGCCCGGCGGTGCCGGACCACCGGGGCGGTGTCGTCGCCACGCGCCTCGATCCGGCCGCGCACGCCCGGCTCGCCGGGCTGGCCGACGCGCACGGCGCGAGCATGCTGATGGTGGTCCAGGCCGCGCTGGCCCTCGCGCTGCGGGCGGCGGGTTGCGGGGAGCGGGTGGCGGTGGGGACGCCGGTGGCGGGGCGGGACGACGAGGCGCTGGGCGCGCTCGTCGGCTTCTTCGTCAACACGCTGGTCCTGCCGACCGACACGTCGGGTGACCCGGCCTTCGCCGAGCTGCTGGAGCGGGTCCGCGACACGGACCTCGCCGCCTACGAGCACCAGGGCCTCCCCTTCGACCTGCTGGTGGAGCATCTGAACCCGCCGCGCACGCCCGGGGTGCACCCGCTCTTCCAGACGATGCTGACCCTGCGCACCGCCGCCCCGGACGACGCGCCCTTCGCGTTCGGCGCGCTCACCGGCCGCTTCCGGGCGGAGGGCCCCGCGACCACCAAGTTCGACCTGACCGCCGCCTGCGTGGAGCACCGCACCGCCGACGGCTCGCCCGCCGGGCTCGAACTCGGCCTGGAATACGCGCGTGACGTCCTCGACGAGGACACCGCCCGCCTTCTCCTCGGCGCCCTGGAACGCGCCCTGCGTACGGCTGCCGAGCAGCCCGGGGCGCCGGTCGCCGACGCCGTGCTGCTGGGCGACGAGGAGCGCCTGGCCCTCGCCGGTCGCCGTGAGCGGGTCGCGGCCCTCGCCGCCCGGCAGGCCGCCGACGCCGAGGCGGCCCGGGCGGGCGGCGCACCGGACGCCGAACACGTGGACACCCTGCGCGAGATGTTCGCGGAGATCCTGGGGCTGGACGAGGTCGGCCCGGACGAGGGGTTCTTCACCATCGGCGGCCACTCGATGAGCGGGGTGCGGCTCGCCAACCGGATCAGGGCCCGCCTGGGCGTCGACGTCCACGTCCGGGACCTGCTGCTCGCCCCGACCCCGGCCGCCCTGGCCCGCCGCATCGCGGAGCACCGGGCCACCGGGGACGAGGCGCCGACGCTGGTCCGCCGCACGGAGCGGCCGGAGCGCCTGCCGCTGTCCCGGGCGCAGCGCCGGCTCTGGTTCATCGACGCGCTGGAAGGTCCCAGCGCCTCGTACGACATCCCGCTGGTGCTGCGCCCGGCGGAGCCGCTGGACGCCGAGGTCCTCGGCCGTGCCCTGGCCGATCTGGTGGAGCGCCACGAGGTGCTGCGGACCCGCTATCCGTCGGTGGACGGGGAGCCGTACCAGGAGATCGTGGCGGATGCCCGGCCCGTGCTCGACGTACGGACGGTGCCGGCCGGGCGGTTCCGGGCGGCGGTCGCCTCGGCGGCCGGGCACGTCTTCGACCTCGCCGGGGAACTCCCGCTGCGGGCCGCCCTCCTCACCCCGGACGACGGCGGCGGTCAGGTGCTCGTCGTGGTCGTCCACCACATCGCGGCCGACGGCTGGTCGACGGGCCCGCTGCTCGCGGACCTGGGGGCCGCCTACGCGGCTCGCGCCGAGGGCCGCGCACCGGGCTGGGAGCCGCTTCCCGTCCAGTACGCCGACTACACCCTCTGGCAGCAGGAACTTCTCGACGGACCGGCGGCGCATGACCACCTCGCCTTCTGGGAACGCGCCCTCGCCGGGGCGCCGCCCGTCCTCGAACTGCCCGCCGCCAAGCCCCGCCCCGCCGAGGCCACCCACCGGGGCGGCCACGCGCCGCTCACCGTCGACGCGGCCACGCACGAGGCGCTGGAGGAGCTGGCCCGGCGCCACGGCGCGACGCTCTTCATGGTGCTGCAGGCCGCGCTCGCCGCAGTCCTCACCCGGCACGGGGCGGGCACCGATCTGCCGCTGGCCACCATGACGGCCGGGCGCGACGACGAGGCGCTGAGCGATCTGGTCGGCTTCTTCGTCAACACGCTGGTGCTGCGCACCGACACGTCGGGTGACCCGGAGTTCAGCGAGCTGCTGGGGCGGGTACGCGACACGGATCTCGCGGCCTACGCGCATCAGCGGCTTCCCTTCGACCGGATCGTGGAACACCTCAACCCGGCCCGCTCCACTGCCCACCACCCGCTGGCCCAGTTCGTCGTACAGCTGCACCACGACTACACGGCCGACCGCGCCGAGGGGCCGCTGCTGCGGGCCGAACCGGCGCCGCTGGAAACGCTGTCCACCAAGTTCGACCTCACCCTCGCCCTGTGGGAGCGGAAGGACGAGGCGGGGCGGCCGGCCGGTCTGGCGGGCGGGCTCGAATACGCCACCGACCTGTTCGACGCCGCCACCGCCGACCTGCTCGCCGCCCACGTCGGGCGTCTGCTGCACACCGTCGCCGCCGACCCGGGCGTACGGATCGGAGCGGTGGGCCTGCTCACCGACGCCGAGCGGTTCCGGCTGGTCGCGGAGTACAACGACACGGCCACCGTCACCCGCGACCGGGCCCCCGTCCACGAGGCGATCGCCCGCCGGGCCGCGCTCACGCCCGGGGCGCCCGCGCTGATCACCGACGCGGAGACCGTCGGTTACGCCGAGCTCGACGCCCGTGCCGACGCGCTGGCCGCCCGGCTGAGCGCGGCCGGGGTGAGCAGGGGCGACACCGTCGGGGTGTTGCTGGAACGCGGTGTCCCGCTGGTGGTGACCGCGCTCGCCGTCCTCAAGTGCGGTGCCGCGTATGTGCCGTTGGACCCGGCGCTGCCCGGGGCGCGGATCGCGCTGATGGTCCGGGACGCGGACGTGCGCCTCGTCGCGACCACCACCGGGCAGGCGGGCGCGGTGCCGGAGGAGGTCTCCGTACCGGTCCTCCTGACCGACGCGCCCGCCGAGGGCGCCCCTCCCGCGGACCGCGAGGCCGTGGCGGTCGACGGGGACGACCTGATGTACGTGATGTTCACGTCCGGGTCCACCGGCCGCCCGAAGGGCGTCGGCGTCACCCACCGCAATGTGACGGAGCTGGCCGCCGACCGCGACACCACGGCCGCCGGTCCCCACCGGATGCTGGTCCACTCCGCGACCGGGTTCGACGCCTCGGTGTTCGAGATGTGGGTGCCGCTCCTCAACGGCGGCAGCCTGGTCGTCATGCGCGGCGACGGCACCGACCTCGCGGAGACCGCCCGCGCCGTCCGCGAACACGGCGTCACCGCGGCCTACTTCACCGTCGGCCTGTTCCATGTGATGGCCGATGAGGCGCTGGACACGCTGCGGCTGCTGCGCGAGGTGTGGACGGGCGGCGACGTCGCCTCGCCCACCGCCGTGCAACGGGTCCTGACGCACTGCCCGGACACCGCCCTCGTCCACTCCTACGGCCCGACCGAGACGACGTTCGCCTCGCACAACCAGTGGCTCACCGGCGGCCGGGGCTCGCTCGGCGCGGCCGGGCTGCATCTGGGCCGGCCCATGGACAACACCCGCAGCCACGTCCTGGACGCGGCGCTGCGGCCGGTGCCGCCGGGGGTGCCCGGTGAGCTGTACATCGCGGGTACGCATGTGGCGCGCGGGTACGCCGGCCGCCCGGACCTGACCGCCGAGCGGTTCGTGCCCGACCCGTTCGAGGCGGACGGCAGCCGGATGTACCGCACCGGCGACCGGGTCGTCTGGACGCCGGAGGGCGAACTGCGGTTCCTGGGACGGGCGGACGGCCAGGTGAAGCTGCGCGGGGTGCGGATCGAGCCCGGCGAGGTGGAGCACGCGCTCGCCGCGCACCCCTCGGTCGGCCAGGCCCTCGCCGTGGTGCGCGAGGACCGGCCGGGCGAGCGGACCCTCGTCGGGTACGTGGTGCCGCGCGCCGGATCCGAGGGGACCGGGGCGTCAAAGGTCACGGGGGCGGACGTCCTCGCCCTGGCCCGTACCGCGCTGCCCGCCCATCTGGTGCCGTCGGCGGTCGTCGTCCTGGACGCCCTGCCGCTGACCGTGAACGGGAAGCCGGACCGCCGGGCGCTGCCCGCACCGGACCGGACCGCCGTCGGGTACCGGGCGCCGCGCAACGCCAGGGAGGAGGTGCTGTGCGGGCTGTTCGCCGAGATCCTGGGCGCGCCCCGGGTCGGTCTGGACGACAACTTCTTCACGCTGGGCGGGCATTCGCTGCTCGGTGTGCGCCTGGTGAGCCGGGTGCGCTCGGTCCTCGGCATCGACCGGACGGTCCGCGACCTGTTCCGCGCCCCGACCCCGGCCGGGCTGCTCGGCGCGCAGGACCCGGACGGCACGGCCGGCGCGATGGGCGTCCTGCTGCCGCTGAACACCCGGGGCACCCGGCGCCCGCTGTTCTGCGTGCACCCGGGGACCGGGGTCGGCTGGTCGTACGCGGGCCTGGCCCGGCACCTCGGGGAGGACCAGCCGCTGTACGCCCTCCAGGCCCGCGCGCTGAGCGAGCCGGGCCACCTCCCGCGCACCGTCGAGGAGATGGCCGACGACTACCTGGAACGCATCCGGCAGGTCCAGCCCTGGGGCCCGTACCGGCTGCTCGGCTGGTCCTTCGGCGGGATCGTCGCCCACACCATGGCCGTCCGGCTCCGCGCGGCCGGCCAGCGCGTCGAACTGCTCGCGCTGATGGACGTCCACCAGACCGGGCCGGGCAGCGTGTCCGTGCTGCCGGAGCGGGAGCGGGAGGCGGCGCCCGGGGAGGACGCGCTGCCGGAGCCGTTGGACCCGGTGCTCGACGGCTTCAGCGCCGAGGAGATACGGGCGGTGCAGCGGGCCTCCGAGACCCACGCGGCCCTCATGGCACGGCACGTGCCCGAGGTCGCGGACACCGGCGCGGTGTTCTTCACCGCCCGCAGGCCCGGTGAACCGGAAGGTGCGCTGGCCGCCACCTGGAATCCGTATCTGACGGGACCGGTCGAGAACCACACCGTGAATTCCACGCATCTCCGGATGGCCGAGGAAGAACCACTCGCACACATCGGAAAAGTCATCGCGGAGAAAATCTCCGCGCTACAGGAGAAAAGCCTGCAGGAAAGCAGCCTGCGGGAAAACGAAACGAGGAGTTATTCATGAGCGACATCGCGAACCCCTTCGACGACGCCGAGGGCTCCTTCCACGTCGTGGTGAACGACGAGGGACAGCACTCCCTGTGGCCGGCCTTCGCCGACATCCCGGCAGGCTGGGAAGGCGTCTGGGGGCCGGGTAACCGGGCCGAGGCCCTGGAGTACATCACCGCGCACTGGACGGACATCCGCCCCCGCAGCCTGGTCGCCCAGTACGCCTGACCGACCACCACGCCCCATGCCGTGCCCCCGCAGCTCCTGCGGGGGCACGGCATTTCCGTATGCCCGCCGGCCCCTTTTCCGGAAAACCCGGAAAAGGGAAACTGCCGCCCGTTACTGCCGCTCGACTTCCGCCTCTACTTCCGCCCGCAAGGGGTCCGGAAAAATAATATCGAGGCATGAAGATACTCCTGAGCGGAACCGCTTCGGACTCCCATACCTGGAACCTCGTGTATCTCGGGCTGTTCCTGGAGGAGCGGGGGCACGACATCGTCGCGCTGGGCCCCTGCGTGAGTCCCCGTCTGCTCACGGCCGCCTGTCGCCGGCATGCCCCCGACGCGGTCGTGCTCAGCAGCGTCAACGGCCACGGATACCGGGACGCGCTCGCCGCCGTGCGCGCGCTGCGGGCCGAACCGGGGCTCGCCGCCCTGCCGGTGGCCGTCGGCGGCAAGCTGGGCACGGCCGGCCACTCCCGGGAGGACGAGGCGGCCCGGCTGCGCGCGGCGGGCTGCGACACCGTCCTCGGGGACGGGGCCGCCGACCTGGACGCCCTGTGCGCGTTCCTCGCCGCACCCGCGCGGGTGGGGGCATGACCGCCGCCGCGCCGCGCCCGTTCGGCGCGTTCGTCGCGGCCGCCGCGGCCGCCGGACGGCTGGTGGTCCAGCCCCGCATGGGGTTCGGCGACCCGGCCGCCATGCGTACGGGACTCGAACGGACCAGGGCCGCCACGGCCACGACCGTCGGGACGCTCACCATCGACAGCTACACCCGCGTCGGCGACCTCGCGGGCGCCGGTGCCGCACTCGCCGAGGGGGCCGGGCTCAACGGCTACCCGATCGCCACGCACCCGCTCACCGTCACCCGGGCCCTGCTCGACGGGGTGCACGACGACGGGTTCCCGGTCCAGGTCCGCCACGGCTCCGCCCGCCCGCAGGCCATCGTCCGGGCCCTGCTCGCCGCCGGTCTCGACGCGACCGAGGGCGGGCCCGTCTCCTACTGCCTGCCGTACGGCCGCACCCCGCTGCGCGAGTCCGTCGCCGCCTGGGCCGAGGGGTGCAAACTCCTCGCGGGGCACGCCCGCCCCGGTTCCGTACCGCACCTCGAAAGCTTCGGCGGCTGCCTGCTCGGCCAGCTCTGCCCGCCCGGGCTGCTGGTCGCGATGAGCGTGCTGGAATGCCTGTTCTTCGCCCAGCACGGGGTGCGCAGCGTCTCGTTGAGCTACGCCCAGCAGACGGACCCGGGCCAGGACGAGGACGCGATACGGGCCCTGCGCCGCCTGGCCGGTGAGCTGCTGCCGGCGGGCGTCGACCACCACGTCGTCCTCTACACCTACATGGGCGTCTACCCGCGCACCGAGCGCGGGGCGACCCGGCTGCTGGAGGCGTCGGCACGCCTCGCGGTGCGGGCCGGGGCGGACCGGCTCCTCGTGAAGACGACCGCCGAGTCCCGCCGTATCCCGACCGTCGCCGAGAACGTCCGCGCCCTGGAGACCGCCGCCGCGGCCGCCGCGCTCGCCGGTCCCCCGCTGCCCATGGGCAGGGACGACTCCGAGGTGTACACGGAGGCCCGGGCCCTGGTGGAGGGCGTGCTCGGGCTGCACCCCGACCTGGCCCGCGCGCTGCCCGCCGCCTTCGAACGCGGCCTGCTCGACGTGCCGTTCTGCCTCCACCCCGACAACGCGGGCCGCTCCCGCAGCGTGATCGGCGCGGACGGGCGGCTGCGCTGGTCGGACACCGGTGCGATGCCGATCCGCCCCGACGCCCCGGCCGACCTGGCGCCGCTCACCTCGAACGGCCTGCTCACCGCCCTGAACCACATGGCCGACCGCTACGACCGGCCGCCGGCCGACCCCGTACCCCCGTACCGACACCGCACCGACACCCCTCACCACCGCCACGAACAGGAGCCCGTCATGGACCACGCCCCGCAGGCCGCAGGACCCGCCCTGCCGCCCCCGCTCGGTGAGCACCTGCGCTCCCCGCAGCTGCGCGCCGCCATGCTCGTCCAGCAGGAAGCGCTGTGGGCGGCCCGCGACTTCCTGCGGGGGGCGGGCTTCACGGAGCTGCTGCCCCCGCTCGTGGGACCCGTCACCGACCCGGGCGGACGCGGGGCCAAGGCGCTGGACGTCGACTACTACGGGCGCCCGTACAAGCTGATGACCAGCGCGATCCTGTACAAGCAGGCGTCGCTGCGCGGCTTCCCGAAGCTGTTCTACATCGCGCCCAACGTCCGCGTGGAGCCGGAGGAGACCGCCACCACCGGCCGTCATCTGGTCGAGTTCCACCAGATCGACGTGGAGATCGCCGGGGCGAGCCGCGAGGACGCGCAGGAGGTCGCCGCCGGGCTCCTCACCCATGTCGCCGAGCACGTGTGGACCGCCGTCCCGGATGTTCTCGCCGAACTGGGCCGCCAGGAGGCCGACTTCGCGGACGTCCGCAGCGGCAAGTACGACGTGTGCACCCATCAGGAGGCCGTGGCCCGTCTCCTGACGGCCGGTCACCCGCAGAGTCCGGACAGCGAGATCGACTGGACCGGCGAGCGGCTCCTCTCCCTGGAGAGCGACCGGCCGTTCTTCATCAACGACTACCCGAAGGGCTCGCGCGGCTTCTACGACCGGGAGGACCCGGAACGCCCGGGCGTGCTGCGGAACTTCGACCTGATCGCGCCGCACGGCTACGGCGAGCTGGTCTCGGGCAGCGAGCGCGAGTCGGACTACGCGACCATCGTCACGCGGATGCGGGAGAGCGGCGAGAACCCCGCCAAGTACGCCTGGTATCTCAAGGAGGCCCGGGAGGGCATCCCGGCCAGCGCCGGATTCGGGATGGGTCTTCAGCGCCTCGTCCGCTTCCTCACCGGCCTCGACGCGCTGTGGCAGGTCAGCGCCTACCCGAAGCTCCCCGGGGTGGTGGCCCCGTGAGCGCCCTCGCCGCCCCCGGCCTCCCCGAGCGCGAGATCCGCGCCCGCGCCCGGCGCGGCACCGCCGAGGTGTTCCCCGACCCCGGTTCGTACGGTGGAGAGCTCTTCGGCCCCGCAGGCGCGGCCGGTGCGGACGCGCTCGACCGGGCCAGGATCGTCCCGCCCGTCTTCATGCCGGAGCGGCTGGAGAAGCTGATCGACCTCGCCCGCGAACCGGAGTCCGGTGATGTCGAACTCGGCGTCCGGACCGGCGGGTTCACCGCCTCGCTGCCGCTCTACCTGTCGGCCTTCGGGTCCACCCGGGCGGGCAGCGGGGACCTGGCCGTACAGGCGTCCCGGCAGGCCGGCCGCCTCGGCATCCCCATGGTCATCGGCGAGAACATGGTCCCGGTGCACGGCTACCGGCGCGGCGGGGACGCCGCCCGCTCCGCGCTTCTCGCGCGCATCGAGGCGTATCTCGACGCGGCGCCCGAGGGGGTCGGCGGGATCGTCGTCCAGCAGTCCACCGAGGACGCCGACTCGGAGGTCTGGAACCTCCTCTACAGCGACCCAGGCACCCGGCCGCTGCTCGCATCGGGGCGCCTGGCCTTCGAGTTGAAGACCGGCCAGGGCGCCAAACCGGGTCTCGGCGGCATGACCGTCGTCGGGGGCGCGGAGGCGGAGGCGCTGGCGGACCGCTTCACGGTCACCGACCCGTTCGGCGCGGGCGACGGGCGCAGGCTGCGCTGCGCCACGCCGGGCACCTTCACCGACGAGATCCTGCGCCAGCAGCTGCGCTTCATGCGGAACAACTTCCCCAAGGCCCGTACGTGGGTGAAGTTCCACCCGGGCCGCGACATCGCACACGCCGCCCGCACCGCCTGGGCGGCCGGGGCGGACGCTGTCACCGTGGACGGCGCGGAGGGCGGCACCGGCTGGGCGCCCCGGGTCTTCCTGGACCAGGTCGGCCTGCCGCTCGCGGAGTGCCTGCGCCGGATCGGGCGACCCGGGGGCTGCCTGCTCGCGAGCGGCGGGATGTGGGAGGGCGGCCGCGCCCTGCGCGCCCTCGCCCTGGGCGCCACGGCCGTCGGGCTCGGCCGCGCCGCACTGGTCGCCGTGGACGAGGACCCGGAACACGGCCTGGTGCGGCTCGTCGAGAGCATCGCGCTCGAACTGCGGCTGCTCGTCAGCGCGTTGGGCAAGTACGAGGTCGCCGCGCTGAGCCCCGAGGACCTCTGGTGGCCGGACGGCGGCCCGTTCGACGCCGGAGCACCGCTGCCCGCCGACCCGGCGTCCGCCGGAGCGACGCCGTGACCGGGCGCGCGGGGTCCGGGGCGCGGCGGACCCCCGGGGACCGGCCCGCCCCGACACGGCAGCCGCACCGCGTCACCGGCCGCCACCGCACCGTACGGGCCCGGTTCGTGCTGCGGGAGGCCCCCGGCGTCACCGTCGGGCCCGTCGGTCACGGCGTACGCGGCGAGGACGGCCGGGACCCCGTGGCCGACGCGGCCCGGCTCGCCGCCCTGCGCGCCTTGGCCGAGGCGGGCCGGGGCTATCTCGGCGGCCGCCTGGAACTCCGCACCCCCGGGCGCACCCGTGCCGCCCACGACCGGCGGGCCCTGCGGCGCGCCGCGGGCCGGGCCGCCGCGCTGGCCGTCGCGGCGACGCTACGCGGCGACGACACCGGCGTCGACGTCCGCGTCGCACACCGCTGAACCGCGCGCACCCCGCCGAAGCCAACCCCAGAACCCCACCCCAGGAAGCCGAACCCATGACAACGAACCCCACCGCCCCGCCGTCCGAGGCGGGGCCCGCGCCCGACTGGCGGCGCATCGGCAGCTTCGTCACCGGCCAGGCGGCCGTGCAGTGCGGCAGCTTCGCGCTGATCATCGCCATGAACTGGACGGCCGTTCAGCTCGGCGGCCGGTCCGCGGTGACGCTCGTCATCCTCGCCTCCACGCTGCCGCGCGCCCTGATGCTGCTGTTCGGCGGCGCCCTCGCCGACGCCCTCGGCCCGCGCGCGGTCATCCTGAGGGCCACCGCCACCCGGCTCGTCGTGCTGGTGACCGGTGCCCTGGTCACCGCGGGCGCCCACAGCGTCTGGCCGCTGATCGCCGTCGCCGTGGTGGAAGGTTCACTGCTCGGCCTGACCGGCCCGGCGTCGGGCGTCCTGCTGACCCGGCTGGCGCCTCAGGAGCACCTGGGCCGCGCCAACTCCCTGTTCTCCATGGTGATGCGGCTGGCCCCGATGGCCGGATCACCGCTGGGCGCCTGGCTGGTGGTGGCGGGCAGCCTGTCCGGGGTCATGCTCGTCTCGGCGGCCGGGTGCGCCGTCTGGCTGGTGTGCGCGTTCCATGTGACCCGGGGCATGACCCGGCCGGAGCGCCGTGCCGGGGCGGGGGGCGCGTCGCTGTTCCGGCGCTCCGGCGACGGCCTGGCGCTGCTGGGCCGTCATCCCCGGCTGCGCTGGATGTTCGTCGCCTGCTTCTGCATGGACTTCGCGTTCCTCTGGCCGGCCGAGGTGGCCCTGCCGCTGCGGGCGTCCGGCGAGGGCTGGGGCATCGGCTCGGTCGCGGCTGCCCTGACCGCGTTCAGCGCGGGCGCCCTGGCGTCGGCGGCGGCCGGTGCCGCGCTCGCCCACCGCATCCCGGTCCCGGTCAAGCTGGTCGTCACCGGCACCGGACTCGCCGTGGGGATGGGCGCCATGGCCCTGGTGCCCTCGCCGGCCGTCCTCGCGGTCACGGCGTGCGCGGTCGGCCTGTTCTCGGGGCTCAACGGACCCGCCCTGGTCACCGCGTACCAACAGGCCGTGCCCGAGGGGAAGCTGGGCGCCGCGATGTCCACGTTCTCGCTGTCCAGCATCGGGGCCGCGCCCCTGTCCCTGGCCGTCTTCAGTTCGATCTCGGCGCCCCTGGGCGTGACCGGCACCTGGCTGCTGTGCGCCTCCGTCGCACTGTTCTCGCCGGTCGCCGCCACGCTCGCCCTGCGCGCCCCCCTGACGCGGAACGCTCCCGCCGTGAAGGCCTCCGCAGCCCCCGAGCCCACCGTCACCGCCGTGTGAGGCAGCCATGTCCCTGCTGGACCCCCGCCCGTCACCCGTCCTCGAATCCGTCCTCCTGCCCACCGCACTCCCGCCGCTGCCCGCCGCGCTCCCGCCGCCGGCCGGGCCGGGCCCGGGCCGCCCGCAGCTCTGGCTGGTGGCCACCGCCGCGCACGAGGAGACCGCGGCCCGGTACGCCCCGCTCGTGCTCGGCCCCGCCGAGCTGGCCCGGGCCGAGGAGTTCCGCCGCCCCACCGACCGGGCCACGTATCTGTGCGCCCACGTCGGACTGCGCCGGGTCCTCGGCAACCACCTGGGCGTCGCCCCGCGCACGGTGTCGGTGGCCCGGGCCCCCTGCCCGGGCTGCGGCGAACCGCACGGGCGTCCCGTGCTCCCCGACGGGCCCCTGCACTTCTCGCTCTCGCACTGCGAGGGCCTGAGCCTGATCGCCGTCGCCGCCACCCCGGTCGGCGTGGACGTCGAACCCGTACCGGACCCGCGCACCCTCCTGGAGGCGGCCGATGTCGTCCATCCCCTGGAGGCGGCGGAACTCGCCGCGCTGGCGCCCGCGTTGCGACCGGCCGCCTTCGCCCGGGTGTGGACCAGGAAGGAGGCGTATCTGAAGGGCCTCGGCATCGGTCTGGGCGCGGACCCGTCGACGGAGTACGTGGGTGCCGGACCGGCACCGGCCGCCCCGGGCGGCTGGGTCCTGGCCGATGTCGCCGTCCCGTCCGGCCACCGGGCGGCGGTGGCGGTCCGCCGCGACGAGGCGGGCGGCACCGGTCCGGACTGACCGGCTCTGCCCCGTAACGCCCCCGGCGGTGACCGCCGCCGGGGGCCTCCGCCTGCCGGGCGGACGGTGCCCGGCACTACGTTGTTCCGAGAAAGACAACCGACTTCCAATATATGGAACAACGTCGAAGCGAGGCCCCGTGCACACCGTGACCTTCCTGACCATCGGCCAGTCCCCCCGCCCCGATCTCTCCGTGGCCATCGAGGCGGAGCTGCCGCCCACGGCACGGATACGGCACGCGGGGGTCCTCGACGGGCTCGGCCGGGCGGAGGTGGAGGCGCGGTTCGGGGCGGTGCGCGGGCGGGCGACGCTGCTGAGCCGCTTGACCGACGGGGCGTCCGTGACCCTGGACGCCGATGCCGTCGGGGCCGCGCTCGCCGCCCGCGTGGAGCAGGTGGAGGCGGAAGGGGCGGACGTCGTGGTGCTCCTGTGCACCGGTGAGTTCCCGGGGCTGCGGACCCGGCGGGCGCGGCTGGTCGAGCCGGACGCGCTGCTCACGGGGTACGTGGGCGCGGCGCTGCGGGGCGCCCGGATCGGGGTCGTCGTGCCGCTGCCGGAGCAGGTGGCGGAGGCCCGGACGAAGTGGCGGGCGCTGGACCCGGCCCCGGCGTTCACCACGGCCTCGCCGTACGCCGACGACGACGGCGCCCTGTGCGCGGCGGCCCGCGCCCGGCTGGACGCGGGGGCGGAGGCGCTGGTGCTCGACTGCATGGGCTACGGGACCCGGCACCGGGAAGCGCTGCGCGCGGCCGGGATCACCGCCCCGGTGCTGACTCCGGGCGCGGTGGTGGGCGCGATGCTGGGGCCGCTGCTCGCCTGAGGGACGGCCCAGGGCCTATTCGGCCACGTACCGCAGCCAGTACGGATCACCGATCCGCTTCCCGACGCGCCGCGCGGCGTCGCGCACCGCCCGTCCGAAGCGGGCCTCGTTCTCGTGGCGCAGCTCGGGGGCGGGCAGGGCGATCCCTATGCCGAAGACCTGCCCCGTATCGCCGTCCACGACGGCGGCGGAGATGCCCGCGACGTTCGGCACGAACTCGCCGCGCGAGGACTCCCAGCCGTCGGCACGCACCCGGGCCAGCGAGGAGACCAGCTCGCCGGGGGTACGGGGGGCCGATCCGGTGGCCTGTTCCAGGCGGGCGTCGACGAGCCGCAGCACCTGCGCGTCGTCCAGGCGGGCCAGCAGGGCGCGCCCCATGGAGCTGGCGTAGGCGGGCGCGCGGGTGCCGGCCGGGGTGTACGCCTGAAGGGCGCCGACGGTACCGATCCGCATGTGCAGCACCAGCGATTCGGCCCCGTCGAGCACGTCCACGTAACCGGTGTATCCGAGGTCGGCGACCAGCCTGGCCAACTCCTCCTCCAGCAGCGACGCCGTGGAGCGGGAGGCGCGGAAGTGGTACGAGGCCTCCATGACGAGTTCGCCGGGCCGGTAGGCGCGGCTCACCGGGTCGCGGTCCAGGAAGCCGTACTCGGCCATCATGCTCAGCGTCCGTGACACGGAGCTCTTCGGCAGGTCGAGGGCGCCCGCCACGTCCGTCACGGTCAGGTCGCGCTGAAGGCGCGCCAGCAGCCGCAGGACGTCCCGCGCGTTGGCGAGTGTGCTCACCGTTCTCCTGCCTCCCCCGGGCCTCCGGCCCGTGCGTCCGATCGTAAGGGGCGCCCACATACCGAGACCGCCGCCCACCCCCTTGACGGGTGGGCGCGCCCCGGAGATGATCCAGCACATCTAGATATTCACACACGGTTCCATATTTTGGAACTCCTGGAGCGGCGGACACGCCGCCCCGCACGGAAGCACCGGAGATCCATGAGCACCGACGCGACGAACCGGGCCGCCACCGACGCCCCGCACACCGCGGCCGACGGAGCGCGCCATCCCCGCGCCCTCGCGCCCGGCAATCTGATCCTTACCGTGGTGCTCAGCGTGTTCGGCGCGGTCGTCGGTGTGCAGCTGCTGGCCACCCTCGGCGTCACGCCCAGCACCTCGCTGATCGGCGCGCTCGCCGCGATGACGCTGGCCCGCGTGCCGCTCGTGGCCTTCCGCGGCTTCCGCTCGGTCCACGCACAGAACCTGGCGCAGACGAGCATCTCGTCGGCCACCTTCGGCGCCGCGAACAGCCTGTTCCTGCCGATCGGCATCCCGTTCCTGTTCGGGATGGACGACATGATCATCCCGATGCTGGTCGGGGTCTCGGTCGCGATGCTGGTCGACGCCTGGCTGCTGTACCGGATGTACGACACCCCGGCCTTCCCCGCGAAGAACCCGTGGCCGCTCGGGCTCGCCGCCGCCGAGGCGATCCGGGCGGGCGACGAGGGCGGACGGCGCGCGAAGGTGCTCGGGCTCGGTCTGGTGACCGGTCTGGTGGGCGCGGTGTTCTCGCTGCCGATGTCGGCGTTCGGCGTGGCCCTGATCGGCGGCTTCGGCGCGATGGCCGCGTTCGGCGTCGGCCTGCTGTTCACGCAGTACGCGGACCCGCTGTTCGGCCTCGACCTGAACGCGATGTACCTGCCGCACGGGATGATGATCGGCGCCGGTCTCGTCGCCCTCGTCCAGGTCGGCCGGACCATCCTCGGCGCGCGCCGGACGAACGCGGCGCGGGCCCGCTCGGCCGGTGCGCCGGAGGGCGCGGAGGAAAACGCGGAGGACGGCGCGCAGCGGCTGGGTCGCTCCATGCGACTGGGCCTCGGCGCCTACCTGGCGATCTCGGTCCTGCTCGCCTTCGGGACCGGCGCGGCCACGCACATGAGCCCGGGCATGCTGATCGGCTTCCTGGTGTACGCGTCCGTCGCGGCGTTCCTGCACGAGCTGCTGGTCGGCATCGCGTCCATGCACTCCGGCTGGTTCCCGGCCTTCGCGATCGCCCTGATCACCCTGCTGCTCGGCATCCTCATCGGCTTCCCGCCGGAGGCGCTGGTCGTGCTCTCCGGCTTCACCGCCGCGACCGGTCCGGCCTTCGCGGACATGGGGTACGACCTGAAGACCGGCTACCTGCTGCGCGGCGAGAACACCGACCCCGCCTTCGAACTGGAGGGCCGCCGCCAGCAGTTGATCGCCGCGATGATCGGCTTCGGCGTCGCGATCGCCGTCGTCCTCGTCTCGTACCGGATGTTCTTCGACAACGGGCAGACCGCCCCGATCGACGCCGCGTACGTCGCCGCGATCAAGGCGGGCCCGTCCGTCGAGACCGCGAAGCACCTTGCCCTGTGGGCGATCCCGGGCGCGATCGTGCAGCTCGTCGGCGGGTCGAAGCGGCAACTCGGCATCCTGCTCGCGACCGGGCTGCTGATCACGACCCCGATGGCCGGCTGGATGGTCGCCGCCGGCATCGCCGCCCGCGTCCTGGCGCCGCGCCTGCTCGGCCGGGACGTCAAGGGCGACCTGGAGGTCTTCGCCGGCGGCGCCATCGCCGGGGACGCCCTCTACTCCTTCGGCAACGGCGTGTTCAAGGCCGCCAAGTAGCCGGACCGCACTCCATCCCCTCGTACCACCCGCACAGCACCACCCTGGGAGAACCCGTGAAGCGACAGCTGACCCATGACGACATCCGCGCGGCCGTGTACGGCGGTGCCGTACTCGGCGGAGGCGGCGGCGGCTTCGTGGAGCGGGGCCTGCGCACCGCCGAACTGGCCCTCCAGGTCGGCACGCCCGAGCTGTGGAGCGCCGACGAGTTCGCGGACGGCGACCTGACCGCGACCGTGGCCCTGGTCGGCGCCCCCGCCGCACCCGACCCGCAGGTGCTCCCGACGCATCTGGTGCGCGCGCTGGAACTGCTGCGCCGCGAGCTGCCGGGCGACCTGGTCGCGCTGCACACCAACGAGAACGGCGCCGAGACCACCATCAACGGCTGGTTCCACTCCGCGCTCACCGGACTGCCCGTCATCGACCTGGCGTGCAACGGCCGCGCGCACCCCTCCAGCCAGATGGGGGCGATGGGCCTGCACCGCCGCGAGGGCTACCGGTCCAGCCAGGGTTACGCGGGCGGCAAGCCGCACGCCTATGTCGAGGGGGCCGTCTCGGGCCGCCTGGACGCGACGTCCAACGTGGTCCGGCGCGCGTCCGTGGAGGCGGGCGGCTGGGTGGGCGTCGCCCGCAACCCGGTCGAGGTCGGCTACGCCGTCCGCAACGGCGCCCCGGGCGCCATCGGCTTCGCGATCGAGCTGGGTCACCGCTTCCTGGCCGACGGACCGGCCGGCGCGGCCGCGCAGCTGGGCGGCGAGATCGCCGCGGCGGGAACCGTACGCGCGTACCGCTGCGAGCAGCGCGAGGGCCTGGACGTGGGCGTCGCGGTCCTGGACGACGCCGACGGCACCACGCTGCACTTCGTCAACGAGTACATGGCGCTCGACCTGGCGGGCGGCCGCCGGGCCGCGTTCCCGGACCTGATCACGACGTTCGACGAGGCGGGGCAGCCGCTCGCCTCCGCCGACGTCGAGGTGGGCAGGCGCGTCGAGGTCCTGGTCGCCCCGGCGGAGAACCTGCTGCTGTCCCCGACGATGTACATGCCCGAGGTGTACGCCCCCGTCGAGGCGCTGCTCGGCATCGAGTTCGCGCCCGCCGAGAAGGCGTTCGCCCATGTCTGAGCCGATCCTCGCGGACCCCGGCCCGGTACGGGAGTTCTGCGACGCGCAGTGGGAGACCGAGGTGCTTCCGCTGGTCCGGGACCACATCCGGGTCCCGGCGGTCAGCCCCGCGTACGACCCGGAGTGGGAGGCCCGCGGGCACCTGGACCGGGCCGTCGACGCGGCGGCGGCCTGGCTGCGCGCGGTGCCGCTGCCCGGCCTGCGCACCGAGGTCCTGCGCGCCCCCGGCCGTACGCCCCTGATCTTCTTCGAGGTCCCGGGGACGGGCGCCCGGTCCGACGAGACCGTCCTCTTCTACGGCCACCTCGACAAGCAGCCCGAGGGCGAGGGCTGGACGGGGGGCCGCACCGCGTGGGAGCCGTCCTTCGACGGCACCCGGCTGTACGGGCGCGGCGGCGCCGACGACGGATACGCGCTGCCCGCCTCGGTGACCGCGATCCGGGCGCTGGCCGGACAGGGCGCGGCCCGGCCCCGCTGCGTCGGCGTTTTCGAGGCCGGGGAGGAGTCCGGCAGCCCGGACCTGGACCACTGGTTCGGGGAGCTGGCGGACCGGATCGGCGAGGTGGGCCTCGTGGTCTGCCTGGACTCCGGCGCGGGCGACTACGAACGGCTGTGGCTGGTCACGTCGTTGCGCGGGGCCTGCGGCGGCACGCTCGACGTGCGGGTCCTCGGCGACGGCGCGCACTCCGGGGACGCCGGGGGCGTGGTGCCGTCGTCGTTCCGGGTGCTGCGGCAGCTGCTCGACCGCGTGGAGGACGGGGCGACGGGCATGCTGCGCCCCGACGTCCTGCACGGCGACGTGCCCCCGGAGCGCCGGGAGCAGACCCGCGAGGCGGCGGCCCTGCTCGGCGACCGGGTCCAGGAGCGCTTCGACTGGTACGGGGACACCTCGGCCGTGGCCGACGACCCCGGGGAACTGCTGCTGAACCGGGCGTGGCGCCCCAGCCTGGAGGTCACCGGGGCGGACGGGCTGCCCCCGGTCGCCTCGGCCGGCAACGTGCTGCGCCCGCACACCCGGGTGAAGCTGGCGCTGCGGCTGCCGCCGACGGTGGACGCCGCGGCGGCCGTCGCGGAGCTGGGCAGGCTCCTGGAGGCGGACCCGCCGTACGGCGCGGCGGTCCGCTTCACGCCCGACCGGGTCCTCGCGGACGGCTGGCAGGCGCCCGCCGAGGAGCCGTGGCTGAGTGCCGCGCTCTCCGGGGCGAGCCGGGCCTGCTTCGACGGGGCGGACGTCGCCCGGATCGGGCAGGGCGGCACGATCCCGCTGATGGGGAAGCTGTCCCGGCGGTTCCCCGGTGCCCAGTTCCTGGCCTGCGGAGTGCTGGGCCCGGGGGCGAACGCCCACGGTCCGAACGAGTCGCTGCACGTGCCGTACGCGCGGCGGCTCACCGCGAGCCTGGCCCTGACCCTCAACGCGTTCGCCGTCCGGGAGCGGCGCGCCGGGTGAGGGGGTGTCACACCTTCTTCAATGACGTGAGGTGGGCGAAGACGACGACGTTCGCCGCGTAGCCGTTCTTCTTGTTGAAGCGCCCGCCGCAGGTCATCAGGCGGAGTTCCGGACGGCCGGTGCTGCCGTACACCTTGTCGTCGGGGAACTTGTCCTTCGTGTACGTCTCGACCGCGTCGACCGTGAAGACCGCTTTCTGCTTGTCGGCCCGGGTGACGGTGACCTTGTCGCCCTTGTGCAGGGCGTTGAGGTTGAGGAAGATCGCCGGTCCGGTCTCCGTGTCGCGGTGGCCGACGATCAGCGAGGTGCCCTGCTCGCCGGGTGAGGGCCCGTCGCGGTACCAGCCCACCTCCCTGGGCTTACTCATGGGCGGGGCCCCGAGGTGCCCCTTCTTGTCGAGCCCGAGGCCGGTGACCGGCGCCTCGATGAAGATCGCGGGCACCGCGACCTTCACCGGCCGCGACGGGGACAGGGGTGCGTGCGAGACCGGCCGGTCGCCGCCGCCCGCGGCGTCGTTGCCGTGGGCGGCGGCGACCGCATCGTCGGACGAGTCGGAACTCGCCCAGACGATGCCGGTCACCAGCGAGGAGGTCACGCACAACGTCATCGTGAGACGACACGCCCGGCTCGGGCCCCGTCGGCGTCTGCTGCGCGGGTTATGCCTCGTTGCGGGCACGGCGGCGTGCGGCTCGGCGGACCATGATCAGCCCGGCGGCTCCGACGGCGCCGGCCGCCAGCGCGGCGGTGGCGCCGACGTTCGAGTCGCTCTCGGAGCTGACGCCCTCCATGTCGGGGACGCCGCCGCCACCGGCGGGGACACCGCCGGACGGCTGCTCGTAGCCCGACTCGGAGCCCGAGGCGGCGGAACCGCGCTCGGCGTTGTTGCCGGACCCGTTGTTACCGGCCGGCTTGGTGCAGTTGACCTTGAACGCCTTGTTCTTCGGGCCGGACGGAACGATCCACACCAGCTGGTACGTGCCCTCGGGGAGCAGGTACTCCTGGCTGCGCGCCGAACCGTTCACCAGGGGAAGGGTGCTGGCCAGCGTGTCCCCCGGGGGAACGGTCGGGGGCTGCGCGGTGATGGTCCACGGCACGGCCGGCATGTCGCCGAAGTTGCTGGCCTGGAGGACGAACTTGCAGACCTCGTTGCCGTCGCCGCCGCGCGCCGCCCAGCCGCCGGGGCGGATGTCGATGTCACCGCTGTCGCCGGGGGCGGCGAAGGCGGCCGACGCCCCGCCGAGCGTGGCGGCGGCGGCCGCGACCACGGCGGCCGCGACGGTGCCCGCGCGAACGCTGCGGGCACGGACAGAAGCGGAAATACGCATGCTGAACTCCTTCGAGCCGGGATGATTGTCGTACTGATCAATCGATCGACCTAAGAGATGCCATACGCATGGGATAAATGCCGCGTAACACTCTGAAAAGTGCGACAAGTACCCTGAGTAGCCGATAGCACTCCGACCCGAAGAGCCCCCCGGACACGCGAACGGGGCGCCCGTGAGCGCCCCGATTCGTCCATGTCCCCGCAGGTCAGCCCGGTACGGCCGCGGCCTCGGCCGCCGCGCGCCGGCTGCGCTGCTCGGCCACGTCCGCCACCGGCGAGGCGAGCAGCAGGGTGCGCGTGTAGGCGTGGCGCGGTGCGGAGGTGACCGTCGCGGCGTCGCCCGTCTCCACGATCTCGCCCCGGTGGATGACCGACACGCGGTGGCTCATGAAGCGGACGACGGCCAGGTCGTGGGAGACGAAGAGGTACGCGACCCCCGTCTCCTCCTGGATCTCCAGGAGCAGGTCGAGCACCGTGCGCTGGGTCGTCAGGTCCAGCGCGGACACCGGCTCGTCGCAGATGACCAGCCGGGGCCGCAGGGCCAGCGCCCGGGCGATCGCGACCCGCTGCCGCTGTCCCCCGGAGAACTCCCGGGGCAGCCGGCCCGCCGCGTCGGACGGCAGGTGGACGCGGTCCAGCAGCCCGGCGACCCTCCCCCGGGCCTCCCGCGCCCCCGTGCCCTGCCCGATCAGCGGTTCGGCGAGGGTGTCCCCGATGGTGCGCGACGGGTTCAGCGAGGTGTACGGGTCCTGGAAGATGACCTGGAGGTCGCGGCTGAGGGCCCTGCGGCGGCGGGCGTCGGCGTGCTCGATGTGCTCGCCGTCGAAGGCGATCGTGCCGGAGCGCACCGGGACGAGCCCGAGGACGGCACGCCCGATGGTGGACTTGCCGGAGCCGGACTCGCCGACCAGCCCCAGGGTCTCGCCGGGCCGTACGGAGAGGCCGACGCCCTTGAGGACCTCGGTCTCCGGGGCGCGCCGCCCCTTGCCGGGGAAGGAGACCCGCAGGTCCCGCACGGCGAGCAGGGCGTCCGCGTCGGCGGCAACGTCGGGCGCGGCAGCGTCTGGGGTCTTCATGCGGTGACGGTCCTTGCTTCTCGGGGCTGCCAGGGGGCGCGGGCGGGTGCGTCGTCCAGGACGGCCGCGAGCAGAGTGCGGGTGTACGGGTCCTGGGGCGCGCCGAGGATCTGTTCGGTGGTGCCGGTCTCCACGATGCGCCCGCCGTTCATCACGGCCACCCGGTCGCAGAGGTCGGCGACGACCCCGAGGTTGTGGGTCACCAGCAGGACGCCGAGGCCGCGTTCGTCCCGCAGGCGGCGCAGCAGGGCGAGCACTTCGGCCTGGACGCGCACGTCGAGCGCGGTGGTGGGCTCGTCGGCGATGAGGAGGTCCGGGTCGCAGGACATGGCGCCGGCGATCAGGACGCGCTGGGCCATGCCGCCGGAGATCTCGTGCGGGTAGAGGCGCAGGGTGCGGTCCGGGTCGGGGATCTCGACCAGGCGCAGCAACTCGCGTGCCTTGTCGGCGGCTTCCTTGCGGCCGAGTCCGAGGTGGTGGCGTACGGGCTCCATGAGCTGGCTGCCGATGGTGAAGGCGGGGTCGAGATTGCTCATGGGTTCCTGCGGTACGTACGCGAGGGTGCGGCCGCGCAGTGCGCGGTGGTCGCGTTCCCGCAGGCCCGCCGTCTCCCGGCCGTTGACCGTGATGCTGCCGCGCGTGACGCGTCCGCCCTCGGGCAGCAGGCCCAGGACCGAGAAGGCCGTCTGGGTCTTCCCGGAGCCGGACTCCCCGACCAGGCCCACGATTTCGCCGGGGCGCACATCGAGGTCGACGCCGTGCACGACCTCCTTGTCGGTGCCGTCGGGCCGGGCGTAGGCGACGGTGAGGCCGCGCACGGAGAGCAGTGCGGCGCGCGGGGCGGTGGACTCCGCGTCCGGGGCCGGGGTCTCGGCGGGCCCGGTGCGACGGCGGCGGGCGGGCCGGGGTGCCTGGTCCTCCAGGGCGTCGCGCAGCGCTCCGGCGAGCAGGACGAGCGCGCAGTTGGTGAGGCCGAGGGCGAGTCCGGGCCAGAGGATGAGCCGGGGGGCGCGCTGGATGTTCTGGAACGCCTCGTTGAGCATGGCGCCCCAGGTGGCGGACGACCCGCTGCCGACGCCGAGGAATTCCAGGCCCGCCTGGAGGGCGATCGCGATCCCGGCGACCAGCGCGGTCTGGATGATGATGGGGCCGCGTACGACGGTCAGGACGTGGCGGGCGACGATGCGCGTGTCGGAGAGCCCGGAGACCTTCGCGGCGTCCACGTACAGCTCGCCCCGGACGTTGGCGACGATGCCGCGCACCAGGCGGAAGAAGCTGGGCGCCACCAGGACGCCGAGCACGATCATCAGGACGTGGACGTCCGGGCCGAGGATGGCGCGGGAGGCGAGCAGCACGACCATGGCGGGCAGGGCCATGACGAGGTTGACCGTCCAGTTGGCGGCCGAGTCGAACCAGCCGCCCCGGTATCCGGCGAAGAGCCCCGCCGGCACGCCGAGCACCAGCGCGATGGCGAGGGCGAGCAGCGCGCCGCCCAGCGTGTTGCGGCCGCCGTAGAGGACGCGGGCGAGGATGTCGCGCCCCGCCGAGTCCATGCCGAGGGGGTGCCCGCCGCTCGGCCCGGCGAACGCCTCGCCGAGCGACGAGGCGCCCGGGTCCTGCGAGGCGATCACGGGCGCGAGGAGCACGGCCGCGACGACGATCAGGAGCAGGGCGGCGGAGAGCCCGCCGAGGGGGTTGCGCAGGACCCTGCGCAGGGTGCGGCCGGTACTCATGCGACCCTCGCCTTGGGGTTGAGCCAGCCGATCAGGATGTCGACCAGGAGGTTGATCAGGACGACGCCGACGACGGTGAGCATGACGAGCGCCATGATCACGGGGATGTCGCCGCGGGTGGTGTAGGTGACGGTCATGGAGCCGATGCCGGGGAGCCCGAAGATCTGCTCCACGAGGACGGCGCCGCCGAGCAGGCCGACGAACTGCATGCCGAGCACGGAGAGCGCGGGCGCCGAGGCGTTGCGCAGGACGTGCTTGAACACGATGCGGGACGCGGGCAGTCCGCGGGCGCGCAGGGTGCGGACGTAGTCCTGCCGCAGGGCGTCGATCACGGCGCCGCGCACCTGCTGCGAGACACCCGCGACGGAGGCCACCGACAGGGAGAGCACCGGCAGGGTGATGGTGGAGAGCCAGCCGCTGGGCGAGTCGGTGAACCCGGTGTAGCCGATGGCCGGGAACCAGCGGAGCCGTACCGCGAAGACCAGCACCAGGACCAGGGTGAGCAGGAATCCCGGCAGGGCGTACCCGACCACGCCCAGCACCTGCACGAAGCGGTCGGCGGCTCCGCGCCGCACCCCGGCCCACACGCCCAGCAAGAAGGCGAGGACCGTGGTGACGGCGGTGACGCCGAGCATCAGGCTGGCCGTGACGGGGAGGCGGTTGCCGACGGCCTGGCCCACGTCCTCACTCGTGAACCAGGAGGTGCCGAGGTCGCCCCGGACGGCGTGGGACAGCCAGGTCCCGTACTGCTGGAGCACCGGGTCGTCCAGGCCCAGCGACGCGTTCTTGGCGTCGATGGCGCTCTGGGACGCGCTCTCGCCGAGCAGTTGCCGGCCCACGTCGATGTGCGGGACGGACAGCAGCAGATAGGTGAGGAAGGAGATCACGACCAGGAGCAGGGCTCCGGAGGCGATCCTGCGGGCGATGAAGTTCAGCATGACACTCGGTATCCGTCGGCGCGGGGCGCTACTTGGCGGGCGCGTAGTTGTAGATCGAGGGGACGGCCATGCCGGACTGCGGCGCGATCTTCACGGTGCCGTCCGAGACGTGCAGGTAGCTCATCCGGTAGAAGGGGACGAACCACGCGTCCTCGACCAGGTGTTGGTTCAGTTCGCGGGCGGCCGACTTCGCCTCGGCCTCGCTGCCGGTCTTGAGCGCGGGCAGCAGCTTCTGCGTCACCTCGTCCGTGGTGCCGAACATGTTGAACGCGCCCGGGGTGACGAGCTCGTCGGCCGCCGCCCAGTCCGAGGTGGACTGGCCCATGTTCATGACCATGCCGGAGTACTGGCGGTCCTTGAACACCTTCTGGACGGCCGAGGCGCCGTCGAGGGTGTCCCAGACCAGCTTCACGCCGATGGCCTTGAAGTCGGACTGGAGCGAGGCGGCGAGCGCGTCGTTGACGATCGCCGTGATCCTCGGCAGCTTCAGCGTGAAGCCGTCTCCGTAACCGGCCTGCTCGAGCAGGGACTTGGCCTTGGCGGGGTCGTGCGCGTAATAGGTGTCCAGCTTCTTGTCGTACGCCTGGGTCTCGGGGCCGAAGACCTGCGAGGTGGTCCGGCCGCGGTTCTGGCGGATGCGGTCGAGCATGGTGTCGCGGTCGACGGCGTAGTTGAGCGCCTGCCGCACGCGCGGGTCGCGCAGGGCGGGGGTGATCTTGCCGTCGCGGTCGAAGAGCAGCAGTCCCTGGAAGTCGAACTCCTGCTTCTCCGTCTTCACCTTCGGGTCGGACTCGATGGCGATCTGCTGGTCGGAGGTCTGCAGGAGCGCCGCGTTGATCTGCCCGGTCTTGAGGCCGTTGGTGATGGCGGTCTCGTTGTCGAAGAAGCTGATGTTGATGTTCTTGTACGGGAGTTCCTTGCCCCAGTAGTCGGCGTTGCGGCTGTAGGACCACTTGGTGCCGACGGTGGTACGCGTCTTGTCGAGGCGGTAGGGGCCGGTGCCGTCCGGGGTGGTCTTGAGGCTGTCGCCCTTCGCGAACTGCCCGGGGTTGGCCATCAGGCCGGGCGCGTCGCTGAGGTAGAACTCCATCGCCGGGTTGGGCTGCTTGAGCTTCAGCGTGACATGGGTGGCGTCGGTGACGTCGACGGCCGCCAGGTCGTTGAGCCACTTCGCGGAGGCGCCGCCGCCCTTCTGGAAGCGCTCCAGGTTCGCCTTGACCGCCGCGCCGTCGAAGGCGGTGCCGTCGGCGAACTTCACGTCCTTGCGCAGGGTCAGGGCGAGCGCGGTGCGGCTCTTGTCGTACGTCCACTCCGTGGCGAGCATCGGGCTGAAGGTGCCGTCGGGTTCGCGCTTGATGAGGGTGTCGTACACCGCCTGGAAGTACGGCAGGGCGCTGCCGGTGGCGACGGCGGGGTCCAGGCTCTGCGGGAGCGTCATCGTCGCGATGTTCAGCGTGGACGATCCGGCGCCCGCGGTGCCGCCGTTGTCGCCGGCGCATCCGGCGAGGGCGAGCGAGGCCGCGACGCAGGCGGCGACCGTCGCGGTTCGGGCAGTTCTGCTCATGTCTTTCGCTCCGTCTGGAGAGCCGGGGGCACCGCCCCGGCGAAGATTGCCGGTGAGCCTACACACGGAATTAACCACTTGGTAGGTTTTTGCTCGGTGGAATTAACCAGCCGGTAAGTTCTGCTGGACGAGACCCGATCGCGGCAGGAGACCGAAATGACCGAGACCGAGACCGAGGCGCCCCGGCGGCTGTCGAAGGGCGAGCGCACCCGCGCCCGCATCCTGGAATCCGCGGCCGAGCTGTTCGCCCGCTCCGGTTTCCTCGCGGTCT
Organism: Streptomyces sp. CB01249; assembly: GCF_001905735.1. GTDB lineage: Bacteria > Actinomycetota > Actinomycetes > Streptomycetales > Streptomycetaceae > Streptomyces. The sequence goes on along the minus strand of NZ_LISW01000001.1, from coordinate 705,189 downwards.
CGCTGCGCGACATCGCCGCCCACGCCGGGCTCACCCACGCCGGGGTGCTGCACCACTTCCCCGGCAAGGAGGCCCTGCTCCTGGACGTACTGAGCCGTCGCGACGAACTGGACGCGCGCCGCCTCTTCCCCGCCGTGCTGGACCCCGGCGAACCGGAACCGGAGCCCGCCGAGCGGCTGCGCCTGCTGCTCGACGTGGTCGACCGCAACGCCCGGACGCCGGGCCTGGTGGCGCTGTACGCGAAGCTGTCGGCGGAGGCGTCCGATCCGGACCACCCCGCCCACGGGTACTTCGTACGGCGCTACCAGGTCCTGCGCCGCGAGCTGACCGGCCTGCTGGCGGAGCTGTTCGCGGCGGGCGGCGTCCGGGAGGACCCGGCCGCCGTGGCGCAGCAGCTGCTGGCCCTGATGGACGGGCTCCAGACGCAGTGGCTCCTCGACCCGGACGCGGTCGACATGGCGGAGCAGGTCCGCGCCTTCCTCCGCCACTGCGGCGTGGCGGCGGAGGAGCGGGGCTGAGGCGTCAGTGACCGAGGGCGGCGAGTACGGCATCGGCCGTGCTCCTGTGTCCGGAGGCGTTCGGGTGGAAGCCGGCGCCCTCGGCCGAGTCGGCCGGTTCGATCCAGCGCACCCCCGCGGCCTGACAGGCGTCGTGCCCGACGGACGGGCCGTAGGTGTCGACGTACCCCGCGCCGCGTGTCCCGGCCCGCTGCGCCATCATCGCGTCGAGCTGCTTCTCCTTGTCCCGGACCCAGCCGAAGTCGCCTTCGGCGAGCGGGACCGTGGCGCGGCAGGAGCTGCCGTCGTCGGGCATCAGCGACGGGTAGCCGACGACGAGGACCCGGGCCTGCGGCGAGCGGGCGTGAATCGCGTCGAGCACCGCGTCGAGCTTCGGTGCGGTGTTGTTGATCCGGGAGCCGATCTCGTCCGTGCCGAACAGGGTGAAGCTGCTCTTGCAGGGCGAGCCGTGCGGCGCGAGGTAGCCGACGAGGACGCACCGGGTGATGACCCCGGCGAGGTCCAGGTCGTTGCCGCCGATCCCGAGGGTGACCAGGGTCGTGTCGGGGCGCAGCGCGTCGAGCTGGGGCGCCGCGGTGTCCTGCGGTCCCGCCATGTGCGTGGTGTCGGCCCCGGCGCAGGTGACGTCGGTGAACGACGTGGCGCCCACCGCTGCCGCCACGAGCGAGGGGTAGTTGCGGTCGGAGCGCCCGCAGACGGTGTCGGTCTGCTGCGGGATGCCGAGCCCGGAGCTGTACGAGTCGCCGAGCGCCACGTATCGGACGGGTTCGCCGGTCGCCGGGGCGGCCGGGGCGGCGACGCCGGGGGTCGCGGCGGCCGCCAGCAGGGCGACGGCGGCCGCCGCCGCGAGGGCCAGGCGCGGGGCGCAGGCCGGGTGGCACGCCTCTCGGAGCGCGGGGGTGGTCGACCGACCGGATACCGACATGACCGTTCCTCGATTCAGGGGAGAGCGGAGCCGACGGGACGGACGGCAGCAGCAGGGAGCTCATCGGAGCGGACCGCCCGAGCTCGAAAACCGTACGGTGATCGGTTTCTAGCCGTCAAGAGCCGCGTCCGAAATGAAATCCGGCCGGTCGAGGGGGTCCCGCACGCCGCGCGCGGGGACCCTTGACAGCGAAAACCGATCACCATACGTTTTTGGGTCGCATGCCGTCTTGCCCCGATTCGCTCCGCCGGACGGCCACGGCCCGCCCCTCGCCCCGCCCCCTTCACGGAAGCCCGACAGGTATTCGTATGACTCAGCGATCCACTCCCCGCCCCTCCCCCGCCACCGCCCTCCCGCTCGCCGAGAAGGCCGCCCTGACCAGCGGCTCCGGGGACTTCGTCAGCGAGGGGTCCGAGGCGGCGGGGCTGCCCGCCGTCCGGATGTCCGACGGCCCGCACGGGCTGCGGCTGCCCCGGGAGACCGGCGACGGCGGCCAGCTCGACCTGCACAGCGCGGCGCCCGCCACCTGCTTCCCGCCCGCCGTCGCCCTCGGCAGCAGCTGGAATCCGGAACTGGCCGAGGAGGTCGCCGCGGCCATCGCGGCCGAGGCCGTGGCGCACGGCGTGCACGTGGTGCTGGGGCCGGGCATCAACATCAAGCGGTCACCGCTGTGCGGCCGGAACTTCGAGTACTTCTCCGAGGACCCGCTGGTCTCGTCGGAGCTGGGCGGCGCGATGGTGCGCGGGCTCCAGAACGCCGGGGTCGGGGCGTCGCTCAAGCACTACGCGGCCAACAACCAGGAGACGGACCGGATGCGGGTGAGCGCCGACATCGACGAGCGCCCGCTGCGCGAGATCTACCTGCGCGCCTTCGAACGCGTCGTCCGCCGCGACCGCCCCTGGTCCGTCATGGCCTCCTACAACGGCGTCAACGGCGTGCCCGTGGCGCAGCACACCCGCCTGCTGACCGAGATCCTGCGCGACGAGTGGGACTTCGACGGGATCGTCGTCTCCGACTGGGGCGCGGTACGCGACCGGGTCGCCGCCCTCCGCGCCGGCCTCGACCTCCAGATGCCGGGCCCGGGCGGGCACACGGACCGCGAGGTGGCCGCCGCCGTGGAGTCCGGCGCGCTGGACGAGGCGGTGCTCGACCGGACCGTCGAACGCCTCGCCCTCTTCGCCGACCGCGCGACCGGCGGCGCCGGGGCGCCCGGCACGTTCGACGCGGACGCCTCGCACCGGGTCGCCGGGCGGGCCGCCGACCAGTGCGTGGTGCTCCTGAAGAACGACGACGCGCTGCTGCCGCTGGACCCGGCGCGCGGCAGCCTGGCGGTCATCGGGGAGTTCGCCCGTACGCCCCGCTACCAGGGAGCGGGCAGCTCGCAGGTCACCCCCACCCGGCTCGACGTTCCGTTGGACGGCCTGCGCGAGCTGGCGACGGGCGCGGAGGTGCGGTTCGCCGCCGGGTACGCGCTGCCGGGCGGCGAGGACGGGCCGTCGGACGCCGAACTGGCCGAGGAGGCGGTGCGGCTGGCGGAGTCGTCGGACACGGCGGTGCTGTTCCTCGGCCTCCCGGCGCAGGACGAGTCCGAGGGCTTCGACCGCGACCACCTGGACCTGCCGGCCGCCCAGACCGAGCTGCTGCGGCGGGTCCTGGACGTGAACCCGCGCACGGTCGTGGTGCTGTCCAACGGCGGCGTCGTCCGCACCGCGCCCTGGCAGGACCGGGTGCCCGCGCTCGTCGAGGGGTGGCTGCTCGGCCAGGCGGGCGGCGGCGCGCTCGCCCGCGTCCTGTTCGGCGCGGTCAACCCGTCCGGGAAGCTGACCGAGACCGTCCCGCTGCGCCTCGAGGACTCCCCGAGCCACCTCTCGTTCCCCGGCGAGGAGGGCAGGGCCCGCTACGGCGAGGGGATCTTCGTCGGATACCGGGGGTACGACGCGCAGCGCCGCGAGGTCGCGTTCCCGTTCGGCCACGGCCTGTCGTACACGACGTTCGGCTACGAGGACCTGGCGGTGCGGGAGGACGGGGACGGCTTCCACGTCACGCTGACCGTCACCAACACCGGCACGGTCGCCGGACGCGAGATCGTGCAGCTGTACGTGGGCGGGCCGGACGGTTCACGCGTCCTGCGGCCCGTGCGCGAACTGCGCGGCTTCGCCTCGGTGTTCCTGGAGCCGGGTGCGAGCGCCGAGGTCGCGGTCCGCGTGGCACGGCACGATCTGGCGTACTTCAGCGAGCGCGAGGGCGGCTGGAAGGTCGAGGACGGCCGCTACCGCTTCGAGGCCGGCGCCTCCTCGCGCGACATCCGCGCCCAGGTGGAGACCGACGTGGCGGGCGACCCCTCGGGGCTGCGGCTGACCGGCCGGAACACCCTCGCCGAGTGGTTCGAGCACCCGGTGGGCGGCCCGCTGCTGATGGAGGCGTTCGCGAAGGCCCGCACGGACGAGTCCGCGAGCGCGCTCGCCGATCCCATGATGCTGCGCTTCCTCGCCGGGGTGCCGCTCGACGTGATCTGCGAGTTCCCCCAGAGCCCGCTGTCCCCCGAGAGCCTGCCCGCCCTGGCGGACGAGGTGGAGGCGCGCACGGCCCGGCAGGAGGGCTGAGATGATCACCGGCCGGGTGGCGCCCGGCTGGGAGCCCGTCCGCGACGCCTTCGTACGCGGCTGCGCCGATGACCCCGGCGCCGCGCAGCTGGCCGTCCACCACCACGGGCGCCCGGTGGTCGATCTGGCCTCCGGTCCGCCGGACTTCGGGACGGACTCGGTCGGCGTGCTGATGTCCGTCACCAAGGGCCTCGTCGCGGTCTGCGCCCACGTGCTGAGCGAGCGGGGCGCCCTGGACCTCGAAGCGCCCGTCGCCCGCTACTGGCCGGAGTTCGCGGCCGCGGGGAAGGCCGGGACGACGGTGGCCGACCTCCTCACCCACCGGGCCGGGCTGCCCGCGTTCTCGGCCGATCCCGCCGGGTGCGGGCTGCCCGGGCTGTTCGACCGGGACGCCCGGCTGGCCGCCCTGGCGGCGATGCGGCCGGTGTGGGAGCCGGGGACGGCGTGCCTGTACCACTCGCTGACGTACGGGCACCTGGTCGGCGAGGTGGTGCGCCGGGTGTCCGGGCGGAGCGTCGGCGCGTTCTTCGCCGACGAGGTGGCGGGGCCGCTGGGGCTCGACCTGTGGATCGGGCTGCCGGTGGAGCAGGAGCACCGGTTCGCCCCGCAGTTCTCCGTACGCCCCGATCCCTCGCCGGAGCAGGTCGCCGGTTTCCTCGCGGGGCTGGGGCTCGCCCCGGACGCGCCGCTCTCGACGGCGCTCCGGGCGTCGCAGGCGGAGGTGGCGGCGGCGGTCCGGGGTCTGGCGACCCGCGAGGGCCGTGCGGCCGAGCTGCCCGGCGCCGGTGGGATCGGCAACGCCCGGTCGCTGTCCCGGATGTACGCGGCGCTGATCGGTCCGGTGGACGGGGTGCGGCTGCTGGCCCCGGCGACGCTGCGGCGGGCGGTCGCCCCGCGCGTCGACGTGCCGCCCCCGCCACCGCTCGACGGCGGGGACCCCGCGGGCCGGACCCGCTTCGGGCTCGGCTTCGAGCTGCCCCGGAAGGGCCTGCCGATGCTGGGCGAGGGCTCGTTCGGGCACGCGGGAGCGGGTGGGCGGCTGGGCATGGCCGACCCCGGCAGCGGTCTCGCCGTGGGGTACGTGTGCACGGCGATGGCCTGGGAGCCGGCAGCCGGACCGGACCCGCGCTGGACGGACTGGACGGAGGCGGTGACCGCGACGGCGGCGGCGCTCTGACCCGTGAAGAAGTGGAGGGGCGGCGCCTGTGCGCCGCCCCTCTGTGTCTGCCGGTCAGGCCCCTTCGGGCGCCGTGCGCGGGTCGAGGACGGCGAGCAGGTCCTCGATGGGCTGCTCCATGTCCGTGGAGCGGTCGATCAGCCATTGCAGCTGGATGCCGTCGGCCACGGCGACCAGGAGCACGGCCAGCCGCTCCGGCGGGATCGCGGAGCTGATCCGCCCCTCCGCGACGCCCTCCCGGACGAAGTCCGCGACGCGTTCGCGCACCACCGGATAGCGCTCGGCGAAGTGGGCGTGGGCGGGGTGGGCCGGGTCGCTGGCGGCGGCGGCCATCGAGACGAACAGCTCGACCAGGCCGGGGGTCTTCGCGCCCTCCCGGATGATCTCGCGGTAGCCGTGCGGATCGGCGCGCTCCGCCTGCCGCACCCGCGCGGTCTCGTCACGCATCCGCAGGACCTGGGTGAGCAGGTCCTCCTTGGAGTCGAAGTAGTGCATCAGACCGGGCAGGCTGAGGCTGCACTTCGCCGCCACCTTCCGCAGGGAGGTACCCCGGTACCCCTCGGCGGCAAAGATCTCCAGGGCCGCGTGCAGGATCTCGCTGCGCTTGGCCTCGCCCTTCTCGTACGGGCCCCGTTTCGCCATGCCGGTCACCCTAACGCGAGGAGGGTGCGGTCACCGACCCGAGCGGGTCTCCGGCGGGCAGCCGCCGCTCCCGGGACAGGGCGCCCAGTCGGCGCGCCGACTCCTTGGGCGTCCGGGCGAAGGTGTCGCGGTCGACCGCGATCAGCCCGAACGTCGGCCGGTAGCTCCCCCACTCGTAGTTGTCGAGGGCGCTCCAGTGCAGATAGCCGCGTACGTCGACGCCGTCGGCCATCGCCTCGGCGAGGCTCGCCAGGGCGCGGGTGGTGTAGGCGATGCGGCGCTCGTCGTCGTCCGTGGCGATGCCGTTCTCGGTGACCAGGATGGGCACGTGCGGGCCGACGACCTCCGCCGTGTGCCGCACCGCCTCCCCCAGCGCCTCGGGGTAGAACTCCCATCCGGTGAGGGTCAGTTCGGCGTCCGGGGGCGGGGGCAGGGTGCCGTCGGGGCCGATGCGGTGGCGGGTGTACGCCTGGACGCCGATCCAGTCGTCCCCGCGGGCGGCCTCCAGGAAGACGTCCTCGCGGGGCCGGGCGTAGGCGGTCGCGGCGGATTCGCAGCCCGGCTCGGGCTGGTAGACCTGGTTGGCCACGGTCCAGCCGACCTGGACACCGGGCACGGTCTCCTTCACCGCGGCGGTGGCGGCCCGGTGGGCGCCGATCAGGGCCCGGATGACCTCCGGGTCCGGGGCGAAGGAGGCCGGGTCGACGGCGGCGGCCCCGGCCTCGCGGGCGGCGTTCGCCCCGTGCGCGATGCTCTCCCAGCCGTGCTCGGCCGCGTGCCGCTTGAGCGCGTACATCAGGGCCATGATGTTGGGCTCGTTGATGGTGGCGACATGGCGGACGCCCTCGCGCAGGACGTCGGCGCAGGTGCGCGCGTAGGCGGCGAACAGTTCGTCCGCGCCGGGGGCCGTCCAGCCGCCGAGCTCGCTGAACCACTGGGGCGAGGTGAAGTGGTGGAGGGTCACGACCGGGGTCAGCCCGCGTTCCAGCGCGCCGCGCACCATGGCCCGGTAGTGCGCGAGGGCGGCGCGCGAGATCCGGCCGCGCTCCGGCTCGACGCGGGCCCACTCGATGCTGAACCGGTAGGCGTCGAAGCCGAGTTCGCGCAGCAGGTCCATGTCCTCGGGCCATCGGTGGAAGCTGTCGGCCGCGTCCCCGCTGGGCTCCTGGACGAAGCTTTCGGGGTGGTTCTCCAGGATCCACCAGTCGCTGGAGACGTTGTTGCCCTCGACTTGGTGGGCCGAGGTCGACGCCCCCATGAGGAAGCCTTCCGGCAGGGCGAAACCGGGTCCGGCCTCGTGCACCATCGGGTTCTCCTTTCGCCCGGAGGCGGGCCGTTCGCCCCCTCCGCAAAAAGCGTTCATTGATCGGTTTTCGTGTTAGCGTACAGGTGGCAGCGGTACGGGAGAAGAGGCGGCCGGTCCGGTCTCGCTCCGGAACCGAATGCCCAGGGGGCCGGACCCGCCGGAACCTGACACCGCCGCTCCGGCCCCCTGGACCCACCGCCCGCGCCTCAGGGAGAAGCCTGTGAACGCCGTCATTCCGCACGCCGACGCCCGACCGTCCTCGCCCTCCGGCGCCCTGCCCGCCGGCGGCGCCTGGCACGTACGGGCGGCCGATCCGGCACTGGCGGAGGTGGCGGAGACCGTACGGGCGCTGCTCGCCCCGCATCTGCCGGACGCGCCGGGCGGAGCACCCCTGGAACTGGTCCTCGGCCTGGACGAGTTGGCGTCCGCCCCGCCCCTCGGCGTCTCCCCCGACGGCGGCGCGGACCCCGTGGACGAGGGCTACCGGCTCCGCGTGGACGCCGACGGCATCACCTGCCACGGCCGCACCCCGGCCGGGGTGTTCCGGGGCGCGACGACGGCCCTCCAGCTCATCGCCACCGGTCGGATTCCGTACCAGGAAATGACGGACGCCCCGCGCTACGCCTGGCGCGGGCTCATGGTCGACCCGGCCCGCAGCTTCCTCACCCCGGACGAGGTGCGCCGGATCATCGACCTCGCCGCGCTCTACAAGCTCAACGTCCTGCACCTCCACCTCACCGACAACGAGGGCTGGCGCATCGAACTGCCCGGCACCCCGGCGCTGACGCCCCCGGGCGCGGAGTTCTACACGGCGGCCGAGTACCGGGGGCTTCAGGAGTACGCGGCCCGGCGGTTCGTCTCCGTCGTCCCCGAGATCGACCTGCCGGGCCACTGCGCGACGCTCCGGGCCGCCGTCCCCGGGCTCCCCCCGGCCCCTGCCCCGGCCGGACTCGCGGACCGCTTCCCGTTCGTGCCCCCGCTCGACCTGACCGATGAGGCGACCCGCGCCGCCGTCGCCCGCGTACTCACCGAGGTCTGCGCGCTGACGACCGGCCCCTACGTGCACATCGGCGCCGACGAGGCGTTCGGCGCGACCCCGGAGAGCTTCGACGCCTCCGTACGCGAACTGCGCGCGCTCGTCCGCGACCTGGGCAAGCGCCCGGTGGCCTGGCAGGAGTCCTCACGCGCCGGGATCGGGCCCGGGGACATCGCGCAGTACTGGGTGGACGTGGCGATGATGGACCTCCCGGACACGGCGGAGGAGCTGGCAGCCCGGCCCGAACTCGTGGCCGCAGGGCGGACCATGGAGATCATCACGGCGCTGAAGAACTTCTTCGCCCCCACCGACGACGACCTCCGCCGCACCGTCGAGGGCGGCGGGCGCGTGCTGCTCTCCCCGCAGTCCCACCTCTACCTGGACCGCCCGTACGCGGCGGAGTTCGCCCCGCCCGAGCAGGCCGCCGAGGCCGCCCGGCTCGGCTTCGACGGCTACCGGCCGCTGGGCGTCCGGCACACGGCGGCCTGGGACCCGGGCGCCTGCCCGGTCCCGGACGCGAACGTGGCGGGCGTGGAGGCCACGGTCTTCGCCGAGCGGTTCAAGGGCTTCGAGGACGTCTCCGTACTCCTGCTGCCCCGGCTGGCCTCGGTCGCGGAGGCGGCCTGGTGCGGGCGGGCGCCGGAATGGGCCGAGTACCGCGAGCGTCTGGCCCACCACGGCCGCGTCTGGGCCGACCGGGGCCTGCCCTACTTCGCCTCCACGGAGGTGGACTGGCGCTGAGCGCGGCTCACGCCTCCACCCCGAGCAGTTCCCCGAACGCCCTGCTGCCCTCCGGCGTCACCTTCACCGCGCGCCCCGAGCCGACGCGCCGGACCCAGCCGCGTTCCAGGGCCGCCGTGCACAGCGCCGCGCCCAGGGCTCCGGCGAGGTGGGAACGGCGCTCGGTCCAGTCCAGGCAGGTACGGACGAGGGGGCGCCGGGACCCGGCGGGCTGCCGGTAGTCCAGGGTGTCGGCCAGCCAGGCGCGGCCCGCCGGGGTGACGGCGATCCCGGAGCCGGTGTCGACCAGGCCGCGCGCGGTCATCGCATCCGCCAGGGCCACGCCGAGCCGCCCCGCCAGATGGTCGTAGCAGGTGCGCGCCCGGGCCTCGGCGTCCTGCCGGACCGAGGCGCGCAGGGTGCGCGGGCGGGAGGTGCCGGGGGCGTACGCGGCAAGCGCCTCGGTGAGCGCGGCGGCCTCCGGGCCCGCGAGCCGGACATAGCGGTGCCGCCCCTGGCGCTCCTCGGCCAGCAGACCGCCTGCCACGAGGCGGGAGATCTGCTCGCTGGCGGTGGACGCGCCCACACCGGCGTGCCGGGCCAGCTCGCCGGACGTCCAGGCCCGCCCGTCGAGCAGCGCCTCGCAGAAGGCGGCACGGGTGCGGTCGGCGAAGAGGGCGGCGGTGTCGGCGAGTGAGGACATGCCTCCATGGTGGCGCAGGGACGGTTCGGCGGGGGCCGAAGTGTTCCGGGCCTACGGTCGGAGCCATGAGCCACGCGACGACCCATGAGTTCGGCCAGTACGCGGAGGTCCTGGCAGCCCTCGCCGATCCCGCGCTCGTCCCTCCGGCGCCCGGCCCCTTCGAAGGACCGCCCGGCGCGAGTGTCGCCTGGTTGCGGGCGACGGTGGCGAGGTTCGCGTCCGGTGAGCCGCACCGGCGGCGCCGGGCCCTCGTGGAGGCCGAGCTCGCCCGGATCGCCCCGGCCGATGTGCACCGGGCGGCCTCGGCGTCGGCTTCCGGGGAGGGCGATCTGCGGACCCGGGTGGTGCGCGTCCTGGCCGCCGCCCTGGACATGCCGGAGCCGGACCGGGTCGCCCGGGAGGTGGCGGTGGTGGCGGACGCGTACTTCGGCGAGGACGGCGGGGCCGAGGCCGACCGGGCCGTCGCCCGGCTGGTGGGCCTGCTCGCACCGGGCCCGGCGGACGAGGCCGGGCTGGAGGCCGTCGCCAACCGCATCGGGCTCCTGGCCCAGGCGTGCGCCGCGACCGCCGCGCTGGCCGGGTCCGTCGAGGCGGCCGGGCCCGGCGCTCCGACGGCCCGGGTGCTGCGGGACGATCCGCCGGTGCGGGTCATGCGCCGGGTCGCCGCGCGGGCCACCCGGATCGCCGGACGGAAGATCGCCGAGGGCGACGCGGTGGTCCTCGACCTGGTGGCCGCCCGGCAGGGCCACCCCGTGCCGCTCACCTTCGGCGCGCCGCCCCGGGTCTGCCCGGGCCGGGCGCACGCCCTCGCGCTGGCGGAGGGGCTGCTCGGGCGCCCGATGACCCCGTTCGCCCGGCTCCACCACCGGGGCGAGGCCTTCCTGCTGCCCAACGCCTGGGACTACGCGTCGGCCGCCGCGCTGGCCGCCGAGGGGTTCGGGGCGGTGGGGACCACCAGCCTGGGCGTGGCGGCGGGGCTGGGGCTGCCGGACGGGGCGGCGGCGACGAAGGAGGCGACCGTGAACCTGGCCCGGCGGCTCGGGCGGGGGCCGTTCCTGTTCAGCGTGGACGCGGAAGGGGGGTTCAGCGACGACCCGGCGGAGGTCGCGGCGTTCGCGCGGCGGCTGTACGAGGCGGGGGCGGCGGGGATCAATCTGGAGGACGGGCGGGCCGACGGCACCCTGGCCCCGGTGGAGCTGCACGCCGCGAAGATCGCCGCCGTGAAGGAGGCCGTGCCCGGGCTGTTCGTCAACGCCCGCACGGACACGTACTGGCTGGGGCTCGACCGGGAGCGGACGGCCGGCCGTCTCGCGGTGTACGAGCGGGCCGGGGCGGACGGGGTGTTCGTGCCGGGGCTTTCGGACCGGGCGGGGATCGCCGCGCTGACCGCCTCCCTCGTCACCCCGCTGAACGTGCTCTACAACCCGGCCGGACCGGGCATCGCCGAGCTGGGCGCCCTGGGGGTGCGCCGGGTCAGCCTGGGCTCGCTGCTGTACCGCGAGGCGCTGACCGGGGCCGTCTCCACGGCCGCCGCGATCCGGGACGGCGGGACGGCGCGGGGCGGGGCGCTTTCGTACGCCGAGGCGCAGGCGCTGGCGCCGGGCGACGGGTCAGGGGGTGGCGGCGGAGACGACGTACACGACGGGTGACATCGGGTCCGTCATGTCGACGGTGATGTCCTGGTCGGGGCGCGGGTCCTCGTTGCTGTGGGTGGTGCCCGCCCAGGAGACGCCGTCGCCGAAGTACCAGCCGGCGATCTTCGTGTCGCGCTTGCCGATGGTGACCTTGCCGGGTTCCAGGGCGGCGCGGCCGGTGCCGATGTCGGTCAGGAAGGCGTCCAGGCCGTTGGACGTCGTGCGGAACTGCACGTACATCCGGCTGGCCTTCCAGTTGTTCGTCTCGTAGTACTGCACGCCGGTCGCGTAACCGGGGATCGGGACCTCGAAGATGCGGCGCAGCATCTTCGAAGGCCACCCGGGCCGCAGGCCCTGCGCGGCGGCCTCGGCGGCCTTGTCCTGGCCGGAGCGGCGGCTCTGGCCCGCCGAGATCAGCAGGTATCCGGCGGGGACGCCGATGAGCAGCACGATGATCGTCGCCGTGATCAGGCGTCGGCGGATCAGATGGCGGCGGGTCTCGGGGGCCGGCCCGTCGCCCTCGTCCGGCGGCGGGGACTGGCGCGGCACGACGGGGTGCTCGGCTGCGGTCATGGGTGTGGGGCCCCTAGGAAGTGCGGGTGTTGCGGTTGCTGCGGAGGGTGCTCGTCGCCTGGTCGTAGATCTGCGCGTACCGCTCGTACCGCTCGACGCGGCGGCGGTTGGTGCGGCGGAAGCGCCGGGCGACCAGCCGGGCGAGGTCCGCCGCGCCGACCATACCGGCCTCCGGGCCGAGCTGTGCCTTCGTGATCCGGGCCTCGGGGCGGTAGCCGCGGCCGGTGAGGTGGCGCTTGAAGGCGTCCCGGGCGGGGCCGATGAGCAGGTCGTCGGCGGCGCTCACCCCGCCGCCGATGACGAAGCAGGAGGGGTCGAGCGCGGCGGCCAGATTGGCGATGCCGACGCCGAGCCACTGGCCGATGTCCTGGAGGAGCTCGACGCACATCGCGTCGCCCTCGCGGGCCAGTTCGGTGATGAGCGGTCCGGTGATGTCCGGGACGTTGCCCTTGACGCGCTCGATGATGCCGTGGGCCACCGGCGAGTCGGCGGCGGCCAGCTCGCGGGCCTCGCGGACCAGCGCGTTGCCGGAGCTGTACTGCTCCCAGCAGCCCCGGTTGCCGCACGGGCAGCGGTGGCCGCCGGGCACGACCTGCATGTGGCCGAACTCACCGGCCACGCCGTACTTGCCGCGCTTGACCTGGCCGTCCTCCAGGATCGCGCCGCCGATGCCGGTACCGAGGGTGATCATGACGAGGTGGTCCTCGCCCCGCCCCGCGCCGAAGCGCCATTCGGCCCAGGCAGCGGTGTTGGCGTCGTTGTCCACCATGACGGGGACGACGAGCCGGGAGGCGAGGGCGTCGCGCAGGGGCTCGTCGCGCCAGGCGAGGTGCGGGGCGAAGAGGACCTTGGAGCGGTCCGCGTCGACCCAGCCGGCCGCGCCGATGCCCACCGCGTGCACGTCGTGCCGGTCGGAGAGGTCGAGGACCAGCTCCACGATGGTGTCCTCGACGACCTTCGGGCTCTTGGACTTGTCCGGGGTCTCGGTGCGCACGGTCTCCAGGATCGTGCCGTCGGCGTCCACGACACCGGCCATGACCTTGGTGCCGCCGATGTCGATGCCGACGGTGGGGACCCGGGGCGCCGTGAGGTGCGAGCGCCTTTCCCGGGTGCCCACGGTCCGCAGGACGGTCGCGCGGGCGGAGCCACGGTGTGCGAAGTCGCGGTACGTGCTCATCGTCCCTGAAAGGTGTGGGGTGACCGGGTCAGGAGTGATCCCGGTGGCGGACGGCGCCCGTCCGTCCCGATTCTGCCATTGCCCGGAGGGCGGGGCCGTCGGACGGGCGGGCGGCGGCGCTTCTACGGCTTGTCGAGGGGGCCCGGGCCGGTGGTGCGCTCCAGCTCGTGGCTCAGCTCCTCCAGCTCGCTGCCGCCCGCCATCTGCCGGGTCAGCTCGTCCAGCGTGACGCTGTCCTTGGTGTGGCTCCCGGCCATGGCGCCCCGCTTCAGGAGGACGAACCGGTCACCGACGAGGTAGGCGTGGTGCGGGTTGTGGGTGATGAGGACCACGCCGAGGCCGGCGTCCCGGGCGGCCGCGATGTACTTCAGGACGACCCCGGACTGCTTGACGCCGAGGGCGGCCGTCGGCTCGTCCAGGACGAGCACCTTCGCGCCGAAGTGGACGGCGCGCGCGATGGCCACGCACTGCCGCTCACCGCCGGACAGGGTGCCGATGGGCTGGTCCACGTCGCGCAGGTCGATGCCCATGCGGAGGAGCGCCGCGTGGGTGGTCTCGCGCATCAGCTTCACGTCGAGGCGCTTGAAGGGACCGGCGCCGGTCGTCGGCTCGGAGCCCAGGAAGAAGTTGCGCCAGACCGGCATCAGGGGGACGACCGCGAGGTCCTGGTAGACGGTGGCGATGCCCCGGTCGAGGGCGTCGCGCGGGTTGGCGAGGGTGGTCTCCTCGCCGTCGATGAGGAACCGTCCGGCGTCGTGCCGGTGCAGCCCGGCGATGATCTTGATGAGGGTGGACTTGCCGGCGCCGTTGTCACCGAGCACGCAGGAGATCTCGCCCGCGTGCACGGTGAGGGAGACGCCTTCCAGCGCCTTGATGTTGCCGTAGTACTTGGCCACGTCGTCCAGCTCGACGAGGGCCTGCCGGCCGGTGTCCTGCGGCCCTTCCGGGGCCTTGGGGGCCGTCATTTCGTCGCCTCCGCGCGCTTGCGTACCCATGCGTTGAGCAGGGTGGCCAGGAGCAGCATCGCTCCCAGGAAGAACTTGAACCAGTCCGGGTTCCACTCGGCGTACACGATGCCCTTGCTGGTCATGCCGAAGATCAGGGCACCGACCGCCGAGCCGATCGCGGAGCCGTAACCACCGGTGATCAGGCAGCCGCCGATGACGGCCGCGATGATGTAGATCAGCTCGTTGCCGACGCCCTCGCCGGACTGCACGACGTCGTAGCTGAACAGCAGGTGCTGCCCGGAGACCCAGGCGCCGAAGGCGACGCCGAGGTAGAGCCCGATCTTGGTGCGGATGACCGGGACGCCGACCGCGCGGGCCGCGTCCGCGCCGCCGCCGACGGCGAAGATCCAGTTGCCGAAGCGGGTGCGGAGCAGGATCCAGGTGGCGACGGCCACCAGTCCCGCCCACCACAGGAGCGTCACCTTGAGCTCGACGCCGCCGACGGTCCAGTACGAGGCGAAGAGCTTGCGGGCGGAGGGGAAGCCCTCCATGTCGCCGATCTTCTTCGTGGAGACCGTGCCGCTGATCAGCTTGGTGAGGCCCAGGTTGAGACCGGTCAGCATCAGGAACGTGCCCAGCGTGATGATGAAGCTGGGAAGTTTCGTACGGGTCAGCATGAAGCCGTTGAACGCGCCGAAGGCGAGCGTGACCAGCAACGACACGAAGACGCCGACCCAGACGTTGGCCGTCATCTGGTAGCTGAACATCGAGGAGATCAGCGCGGAGCTGGTGACCATCACCCCGGCGGACAGGTCGAACTCGCCGCCGATCATCAGGAGCGCGACCGGCGCCGCCATGATCCCGATGGTGGAGGCCGCGTACAGCACGGTGCCGAAGCTGGTGGCGCGCAGGAAGCTGTCGGCGACGACCGCGAAGAAGAGGAAGACGGCGAGCGCGCCGACGACCGAGCCCAGCTCCGGGCGGCCGAGGAGCTTGCGCAGCGGCGAGGTGCGCAGCAGCCGTTCGTCCACGACGGCCGACGATCCGGGCCCGGCGGTCATCGGGTGCCCCGGTCGGCGTACTCGGCGAGCTGGTCGGCGTCCTTCGCGGTGATGATCTGCGGGCCGGTGAGGACCGGGCGGCCGCCGCCGAGGACGTTGCGGTTGTAGCGGTAGAGCCAGAGCAGGTCGACGGCCTCGTAGCCCTGGAGGTAGGGCTGCTGGTCGACGGCGAAGCCGAGGGTCTTGGACTTCAGCCCGGCGGCGACGGTGGCGTTCAGGTCGAAGGTGTCGATCTCGGCCTTGCTGCCGGCGGTGTTCTTCGCCTTGACGGCGGCGTCCGCGAAGGGCGCGCCGAGCGTGACGACCGCGTCGATGTCCTTGTCGGACTGGAGCTTCGCCTCGATGGACGCCTGGACGTCGGGCATGTTGGTGCCCTCCACGTACAGGTTCTGCATCTGGCCGTCGAAGGTCTTCTTGGCCCCGGCGCAGCGCTGCTCGTGGCCCACGTTGCCCTGCTCGTGGAGGATGCAGAGGGCCTTCTTGCGGCCGCGCTTGTTCAACTCGTCGCCGACGGCCTCACCGGCGATGGACTCGTCCTGGCCGATGTGGGTGAGCGCGCCGTACGCCTTGGACTCGGCGGAGCCGGAGTTCACGGTGATCACGGGGATGCCGGCGCGGACGGCCTTGGCGACGACGTCCTTGAGGGCGTCGGGCTTGGCGAGCGTGACGATCAGCCCGTCGACCTTCTTGTCGATGGCGGCCTGCACCAGCTGGGCCTGCTGCTGGCCCTCGTCGTTGTGCGAGTACAGGAAGTTGATGTTGTCCTTCTTGGCCGCCATGTCGGCGCCCTTCTGGACGATGTCCCAGAAGGTGTCGCCGTCGCCCGAGTGGGTGACCATGGCGAACGTCCAGCGGGGCGTGTTCACCGCGGCCCGGCCTTCGGCCGCGGCCTTGGCCGCACGCTCCTCCGCCCGCTTGCCGCCGGTGCTGCTGCATCCCATGAGGGACACCCCCAGCACCGCCGCAAGCACGGCGCCCATCGCACGTACCCCTGTCCGAACCCTTGCCACGACGCCGTGCCCTTCTTGTGCTGCTCGCTGTGCTGCTGCCGGTGGAGCCGGGGCCCTGTGGTCCCGGCCCGGCTGGGCCAGTATCCCCGAGCACGCGCCGCCGCAACCCGGAGGGGCACGAACAGGACGGCGGCGCGTCGCTCACCAGCGCACCGGCAGGCGGCGCACCCCCCGGATCAGCGTGCCGGGCAGCCAGTCGAACGGGGCGGCCTCCGGGTCGGCCTCCAGACCGGGGCAGCGTTCGAGGAGCGCGCGGATCGCGATGCGGCCCTCCATCCGGGCCAGCGGGGCGCCCAGGCAGAAGTGGATGCCGTGTCCGAAGGCGAGGTGGCCGCGGCTGTCGCGGCGGATGTCGAAGCGGTCGGGCTCGGGGTAGCGGGCCGGGTCGCGGTCCGAGCCGGCGAGCGAGACCAGGACCGCGTCGCCGGTTCCGATGGTCCGGGAGCCGACCTCGACCGGTTCCCGGGCGAACCGGAGGGTGGCCGTCTCGACGGGTCCGTCGTAGCGCAGCATCTCCTCGACGGCGCCGTCGAGGAGCGAGAGGTCGGCGCGGAGCGCGGCGAGCTGGTCGGGGTGGGCGAGCAGGGCGCGTACGCCGTTGGAGATGAGGTTGACCGTCGTCTCGTGGCCGGCGACGAGGAGCAGGAAGGCCATGCCGACCAGCTCGTCGGGCGAGAGCGCGTCGTCGTCCTCGTGGCGGGCGTCGATCAGGGCGCTGAGCAGGTCGTCGCCTGGCGAGCGGCGCTTGTCCCCGATCAGCTCCGCGAGGTAGCCGCCCATGGCGCGGACCGCCTCGCCCTCCTCCTCCGCGTTCACGGGGGCGACGATGCCGTTGGACAGCTTGCGGAAGGCGGCCCGGTCCAGGTCGGGGACGCCGAGCAGCTCGCAGATCACGGTCATGGGGAGCGGGAAGGCGAGCGCGTCCACGAGGTCGGCGCGGCCCTCGGGGACCATGAGGTCGAGGAGTTCGCCGGTGATCTCCTCGACCCGGGGGCGCAGCGCCTCGATGCGGCGCGGGGTGAACGCGCGGGCGACGAGCTTGCGCAGCCGGGTGTGGTCGGGGGCGTCCGTCTCCAGCATGTTGGCGTTGATCGGGTCGCCGCCGGTCTCGCCGGGCAGCGCCCGCCAGTCCTTGCCGAAGCGCTGGTCGGCCAGGACGGCCCGGCCCTCGTCGTAGCCGACGACGAGCCAGATGCTGTCGAACTCGTCGGTGCGGACGAGGTGCACGGGTCCGGTCGCGCGCATCCGCTCGTAGTAGGGGTACGGATCCGCGGTGAAGTCGGCCAACCCGCGCAGATCCACAACGACTTCGGACATGGGCCCGCCCTCCCGGTCGTGTCGTCCCCGCTCCGAGGACCGGCCCGTTCAGCGTATGCCGGGAGGTCCGCCGGGAACGAGGGGCCTCAGGCCGGATTCGATCCGGTCTCGTCGTCCAGGAGTCCGGCGTCGTGGACGAGCAGGGCGATCTGGACGCGGTTGTTGAAGCCGAACTTGGCGAGGATGCGGGAGACCTGGGTCTTCACCGTGGCGACGCTGAGGTAGAGCGTCGCGGCGATCTCCGCGTTGGACCGGCCCCGGCCCACGGCGACGGCCACCTCGCGCTCCCGGTCCGCGAGCAGCGCGATCCGCTCGCGCGCCCGGGCGGCCCGGTCCACGCGTTCCTCCTGCCCGGACCCGGCCGCCCGGGCCATCAGCTGCCGGGTGACGGCGGGCGAGAGGACCGGGTCACCGGCCGCGACCCGGCGCACCGATTCCACGATCCGGGCGGGCGGGGTGTCCTTGAGGACGAAACCGGCGGCCCCGGCGCGGATGGCGCGGAGCACCTGTTCGTCGGCGTGGAAGGTGGTCAGGACGACGATCTCCGGCGCGTCGGGCCGGGCGCGCAGCGCTTCGGTGGCGGTGAGGCCGTCCATGACCGGCATCCGGATGTCCATCAGGACCACGTCGGGCCGCAGCCGGTCGACCAGGGCCTCGGCCTCGCTGCCGTCGGCGCCCTCGCCCACGATGTCGATGTCGTCGGCGCCGCCCAGCATCAGCTTCAGCCCGGCCCGGACGAGCGGGTCGTCGTCGACGATGAGCAGGCGGACGGGCGCGTGGGTCATGACGCCCACGGTAGCCAGGCCCGCACCGCGAACCCGCCGCCGGGGGCGGGCCCGTGGTCGAGACGGCCCCCGGCGAGGGTGGCCCGTTCGGTGAGGCCGATGAGCCCCTGGCCGGAGCCGGGGACCGGGGTGAAGGGCTCGGTGGGGGCCGGGTTGCGCACCTCCACGGTGATGCCCTGCCCGGGTCCGCCGGTGACGGCGACGGTGACCTCGGTGCCGGGGGCGTGCTTGCGGGCGTTGGTCAGCGCCTCCTGGGCGATGCGGTAGACGGTGCGCCCGGAGGCGGCGGGCACGGCGTCGGGGTCGGCGAGGCGGTTGTCCAGGGTGACCTTCATGCCCGCCTCCCGGGATTCGGCGACGAGCGCGTCGAGCGTGGCGAGGGTGGGCTGCGGGCGGTTGCCGTCGCTGTCGCGGGGGCCGCGGAGCACGCCGATGATCTCGCGGAGGTCCTGGAGCGCCTCGTGCGCGCTGTCCCGGATGACCCCGGCGGCGCGGGCGACCTCGGCCGGGGGCGCGTCGGGCCGGAATTCCAGGGCGCCCGCGTGGACGCTGAGCAGGGTCAGCCGGTGGGCGAGCACATCGTGCATCTCCCGGGCGATCTCCTCGCGGGCGAGCCGCTGGGCCTGCTCGGCGCGGAGGGCGGCCTCGGTCTCGGCGCGGACGGCGCGTTCGCGGAGGGAGACGACGAGCTGGCGCCGGGAGCGCACGATCATGCCCCAGCTGAGGACCAGCAGGATCAGCAGGAGCCCGATGATCGTGGACGCCAGGAACGAGGTGTTCGGGTCGGGGCGCAGATACGGCTGTACGGGGGCGACGGCCAGGGCCCCCGCGCCGACGAGGGCGACCGGGCGGAACGGCCGGTGGACGGCCAGGCTGAACAGCGCGACGAGCAGGGCGCCCGCCGCGACCGGTTCGACGGTGGACAGCAGGGTCAGGGCGACGGCGAGCCCGACCGGCCAGCGGCGCCGGAACCACAGGGCGCAGCAGGCGGCGGCGCCGACGAGGGAGTCCACCAGGACGAAGGTGTCCGATGTGGTGGGGTCGGCCTCTATCGTGGCGAGCGTCGCCAGGCCGATGCCCGCCGCGCAGAGGAACGCCGTGAGGTCGACCACCCAGTCCCGCACGGTGCGGCGGGACCGGCCGCGGTCGCCGGGCAGCTCGGGTCCGGCCATCGCCGAGGGCAGCAGCCAGGGGTACTCCGTACGCGTCATGTCGACAAAGCTACGCACGCGGGTGCCCGGTTCGGGGCGTCCGGGGCGCGGGAGCGACCAAAGTCGCGGAGACGGAGACTTTCGGACCCGGCGGGCAGCCCACCGGCCGACGCGGCGGGGCGGCCCCGGCGGCCAGGCTCGGGGCCATGAAGAAACTCTGCGAGACGGTCGGGTTCCTGGTCTTCGTCCAGGGGGTCGCCGGGCTGCTCCATGTGTGGCTGGACTGGTTCCGCTTCTTCAACCTGGTGCAGAAGCTGCCGTTCGCCGCCGAGTACCCGGTCTTCGTGTCGATCGTGCTGATGGTGGCGGGCGCGGCCGTCATGATCGCGGCGGACGCGATCAAGGAGTGAACCGGTCAGGGCGCGCCCGGGTCCGCGCTCCGCCGCCCCCAGGCGGTCCCGGCCAGCACCAGCACGGCGCCCGCCGCCCCGGCGACGCCCAGCCGCTCGCCGCCGATCGCGATGCCTGCGGCGGCGGCCCACAGCGGTTCCGTACCGAGCAGCAGGCTGACCCGGGACGGGGAGGTGCGGCGTACGGACCACATCTGCACGAAGAACGCGAAGAGCGTGCAGAACACCGAGAGGAAGAGCAGCCCGCCCCATTCCCGGACCCCGAATCCGGCGGCGACCGTCCAGGGCGCCTCGCCCGTCCCCGGCGCGGCGGCCAGCAGGGCGAAGACGGCGACGGCGCTGCCGAGCTGCACGGTCGTCAGGGACAGCGAGTCCGCGTCCTGGACGGACTTGATGCGCGACATGAGCAGGACGTGCAGGGTCCGGGCGAGGGCGGCGGCCAGCATGAGCAGGTCGCCCACCGAGAGGCTGGTGAATCCGCCGCCCTGGGTCAGCAGCACCACCCCGGCCACGGAGAGCCCGGCGGCGGCGAGGAAGGTGCCGGTCGGCCGGGTCCGGGTGACGGCGGCCTCGGCGAGCGGGGTGAAGATCATGGTGAGGCTGATGATGAGCCCGGCGTTGGTCGCCGAGGTGTGCACGATGCCGTACGTCTCCACCAGGAAGATCCCGCTGAGCACCAGGCCCAGCAGCCCGGCGCCCCGCCACTGCGCGGCGCTCAGCGCGCGCAGCCGGCGCCGTCCGGCGACGGCGAGGACGGGCAGCACGACGGCGAACCGCAGCACGAGCACGGCGACGACGGTCTGCGGCGTGGTGATGCCCTTGGCGGCGAGATAGCTGGAGCCCCAGACCACCGCGACCAGCAGGACGGGCAGATCGGTGAGCCAGGCCCGGCGCGGCGGGGCGAGGACGGGGGCGGAAACGGCGGCGGAGGACACCTGGACTCCTGCTCTCTCCACAGGGACGACGTGGAGACGGCACCGGCTCGCACTGGGGAACGATCACGCTACCGGGCGTGCTCCCGCCGTGGCGAGCCCCCGGACTCGGCGTCCATTTCCCGCCGGTCTCCGGGCCGCCGGACGACTTTCCTGGTTCCTGTCGGCACGACCGGCAACGGACGCAACGGACAGGAACCACGATGAACACCACCCTTCCCACCCCCCGCACCGCGCTCGTCACCGGCGGCAGCCGGGGCATCGGCGCCGCGACCGCCCTGCGGCTCGCCCGGGACGGCGCCGACGTGGCGCTGACCTACGTACGCGACGAGCGCGCCGCCAAGGAGGTCGTCGCCGCCGTCGAGGCGACCGGCCGCCGTGCGGTCGCGCTGCGCGCCGACTCGGCCGACCCGGAGGCCGCCGCCTCGGTGGTGCACCGGGCGGCGGCGGAGCTCGGGCGGCTGGACATCCTGGTGAACAACGCGGGCATCGGCGTCCTCGGCCCCATCGGCACGCTCACGCCCGCCGATGTGGACCGGGTCCTCGCCGTGAACGTCCGGGCGGTGTTCCTCGCCTGCCGGGCGGCGGCCGAGGTGATGGAGTCCGGGGGCAGGATCATCTCCCTCGGTACGGCCCTGAGCCGCCACGCGGGCGGACCCGGCGGAACGCTGTACGCGATGAGCAAGTCCGCGCTCTCCGGCCTGACCAAGCCGCTGGCCCGTGAGCTGGGGCCGCGCGGCATCACGGTCAACCTGGTCCAGCCGGGCGCCGTGGACACCGACATGAACCCGGCCGACGGCCCGTTCGCCGAGGGGCAGCGCGCGGCCAACGCGCTGGACCGCTTCGGCACGGTGGCGGAGATCGCCGCGCTGATCTCGTACCTCGCGGGCGCGGAGGCCGCATTCGTCACCGGGGCCGAGCTGGTCGTGGACGGCGGTCACTCGGCCTGACTTAGGGCCCGTCCTGCCGCTCCTCCCCGCCCCGCCTACGCTGGGCGGGGAGGCATGCCCGTAACGGCAGACGAGGAGAAGGGACGATCATGTCCGGTATCCCGGCGCACACCCTGAACGACGGCCGTACGATCCCGGCGGTCGGGCTCGGCACCTACCCGCTGGACGACGACGCGGCGGAGAAGGCGGTGTCCGGGGCCCTGGATCTCGGCTACCGGCTCGTGGACACCGCGCTGAACTACGGCAACGAGACCGGTACGGGGCGCGGCATCGCCCGCAGCGGGGTCCCGCGCGAGGAGATCGTCGTCACGACCAAGGTGCCCGGCCGCCACCACGGTTACGAGAAGACGCTCGCCTCGTTCGAGGAGTCCCGGAGCAACCTCGGCCTGGACTATGTGGACCTCTATCTCATCCACTGGCCGCTGCCCAGGGTGGACCTCTACGTGGACACCTGGCGGGCGCTCATCAAGCTGCGCGAGGACGGGCTCGTCCGGTCGATCGGGGTCTCCAACTTCACCGCGGACCACCTGAAGCGGCTGGAGGACGAGACGGGCGTGGTGCCCGCCGTCAACCAGATCGAGCTGCACCCCCGGCTGCCCCAGGAGGAGCTGCGCGCGGCGCACGCGGCGATGGGGATCGTCACGCAGAGCTGGAGCCCGCTGGGGCGCGGCCGGGACCTGCTGGCCGACCCGGACGTGGTGGCCGTCGCCGAGGCGCACGGCGTCACCCCGGGGCAGGCGGTGCTGCGCTGGCACACCCAGCTCGGGGCCGTACCGATCCCGAAGTCGGCCGATCCGGGGCGGCAGCGGGAGAATCTGGACCTGTTCGGCTTCGAGCTGACGCCCGAGGAGCTGGGGCGGATCTCCGGCGGCCCCAGGGAGCGGTTCGGCGGGGACCCCGAGGAGCACGAGGAGTTCTGACGCTCCCGTTCTGCACCCCGGGGCCCGGAAGCCTCAGCCGCCGAGTTCCGCGTGGCGGGCGGACAGGCGGGCCGCGCCGCGTTCGGTGAGCGAGCCGAAGAGGCGGAGCCGGGAGATGCCGCCGTCCGGGAAGATGTCGATCCGGACCTGGTCGGCGCGCACCGCTTCCGGCAGCACGAAGCGGTGGTTGGTGTCGGGCTGGAGCCGGGTCCGGGGCAGGAATTCGGTCCACTCACCGGTCTCCGCGTCCCGGGCGGTGAGCTGCGCCCATCCGGCCGCGTTCCCCTTGAGGTAGGCGGTGTCGATCTCGACGGCGCGGATGTCCGCCTCTTCGACCAGGTGGTAGTGGATCCAGTCGTTGCCCCGGTCGCGGCGGCGCCGGGTCTCCCAGCCGTCGTCCATCTTGTGGGAGCGGCCGGGCTGGATGGTGTTCGTCGCCGGGGAGTAGAAGCGGTCGGAGGCGTCCTCGACCCGGCCGCCGTTCTCCAGGGCGACGACGTCGAACGTACCGAGCGCGGTCAGCCAGGCGGGGTCGGGGGCGACCTCGCCGTAGACCCGCAGGCGGGCGATGCCGCCGTCCGGGTGCTGGTTGAGCCGCAGGTGCGTGAAGCGGCGCTCCGCGTCGACGGCGAAGCCGTTGGCCGCGTGGCCGCCGACGGCGGTACGGGGGACGAGCGTCGTCCACTTCACGTCCGGGGCGAGCAGTTCCTCCGGCGAGGGCGAGCCGGGCAGCGAGACGGCCTCGACGGAGACGGCCTGCGGGTAGTTGCCGCGGAAGTGGGCGGTGTCCACGACCAGACCGCGCACGATGCCGGGGGCGCCCAGGCGGATCAGCGCCCAGTCGTGGTCCTCGGCCACCGGGTGCGGCCGCTCGGCGCTCGCACCGCGACGGCGGCGGGTCTCCCAGCCGTCCATGATCTTGCCCTTGTGCCCGAA
The DNA here is from genome assembly GCF_001905735.1 of Streptomyces sp. CB01249. Lineage (GTDB taxonomy): Bacteria > Actinomycetota > Actinomycetes > Streptomycetales > Streptomycetaceae > Streptomyces. The sequence goes on along the minus strand of NZ_LISW01000001.1, from coordinate 681,756 downwards.
GCGCTCCGGGTCGAAGTGGGCGGGCTCCGGCTTGAGCAGGTTCTCGCGCTCGGCGAAGAACTCGTCGTTGGCGGCGACCACGCCCGCCCCGAGCCGCCGGTCGGCGAGGTCCACGAGGTGGGTGAAGGGGTGGTCGGCGGTGCGGTAGTCGGCGTACGGGTCGCCGCCGCCGTACGGGTTCGCGTCGCCGGTGAAGTGCGCTGTCGCCGTCATGCCTGGGGGTCCCTTGTCTGGAGGCGGCCGGTGGGTTCGGAGAGCACGCCGTCGGCGGCGATCCGTACACCGCGCAGCCAGGTGGAGCGCACCACGCCGTGCAGGGTACGTCCGGCGTAGGCGGTGACCTGGTTGCGGTGGAAGAGCTCGGCCGGGTCGACGGTGAAGGTGGCGTCGGGCGCCAGGACCGCGAAGTCGGCGTCGCGGCCCGCCTCGATGGCGCCCTTGTGGCGCAGCCCGGCCAGCTCGGCGGGGGCGGCGGACATCCAGCGGGCGACATCGTCCAGGGTGTGGCCGCGTCGGCGGGCCTCGGTCCAGATGGCGGGCAGGCCGAGCTGGAGGGAGGAGATGCCGCCCCAGGCGGAGGCGAAGTCCGGGGTCTTGAGGTCGGTGGTGCACGGCGAGTGGTCGGAGACGATGCAGTCGATGGTGCCGTCGGCGAGCCCCTGCCACAGCGCGTCCTGGTTGGCGGCCTCCCGGATCGGCGGGCAGCACTTGAACTCGGTGGCCCCGTCCGGGACCTCCTCGGCGGTGAGGGTGAGGAAGTGCGGGCAGGTCTCGACGGTGAGCCGGACGCCCTCGCGCCGGGCGGCGGCGATCAGCGGCAGCGCGTCGCTGGACGAGAGGTGCAGGACGTGGACGCGGGCGTTCAGCCGCCGGGCGTGGGCGATCAGGCCCTCGATCGCGGTGTTCTCGGCGTCGCGCGGCCGGGACGCCAGGAAGTTCGCGTAGGCCGGACCGCCCTGCTGCGGCGCGGACGCCAGGTGGTGCGGGTCCTCGGCGTGCACGATGAGCAGCCCGCCGAAACCGGCGATCTCGGCCATGGACCGGGCCAGCTGCTCCTGGTCCAGCTCGGGGAACTCCTCGACGCCGGACGGCGACAGGAAGCACTTGAAACCGAACACCCCGGCCTCGTACAGCGGGCGCAGGTCCTTGACGTTGGTGGGGATCGCGCCGCCCCAGAAGCCGGTGTCCACGTGCACCTTGGGCTCGGCGACGCCCTGCTTGACCCGCAGGTTGTCCACCGTGGTGGTGGGCGGCAGCGAGTTGAGGGGCATGTCGAGCAGCGTGGTGATGCCGCCGGCCGCCGCCGCGCGGGTGGCGGTCCAGAAACCCTCCCACTCGGTGCGGCCCGGGTCGTTCACATGGACGTGCGTGTCCACGAGGCCGGGCAGCAGGACGTCGTCCCCGAAGTCCTCGACGCGGGCACCGGCCGGGGCCTCGGTGTCGTACGGCAGAACGGCGTCGATGGTCCCGCCGGTGACGGCGACCGACGCGGGCCGGGTCCCCTCGGGGGTGACGACGCGCGTCGAGCGCAGTAGCAGCTTCACGTCCGGACCGGACACCGGTGCTCCTCACTTCGCACTTTCAACGAACTGTTGAAGGAGTCTTCACTCGGGAGCGCGACCCGTCAAGACCTCACCCTCGCGCCGCAGCCGCTCCCGGAGCCGCGCTGGAGGTTTCCACAAAGTAAAAGGTGAATTTCGGAGTGCGGAACGTAGAATGGGCCAGGTGCCGCGCGGCCGGGCTGCCGCACCACCTGCGGACACCCGGACAAACAGGCGCTGACCGGCCATGACGGCACCCGTCGGCTGTGGGCCGGCCGAAAAGGGCCCGGTAGGCTGCTGCCTTGCTCCTCCGCTTCGAAAGGACCGTTGACGTGCCGCCGTCCCACGCCAGCACTTCCGACTCCAAGCCCGCCGGTTCCAGCGGTGGTGTGCAGTCCCTTGAGCGCGCCTTCGACCTGCTGGAGCGGATGGCCGACGCGGGGGGCGAGGTCGGCCTGAGCGAGCTCTCCGCGAGCAGCGGACTCCCGCTGCCCACGATCCACCGCCTGATGCGCACGCTGGTCCTGTGCGGTTACGTACGTCAGCAGCCCAACCGGCGTTACGCGCTCGGCCCCCGGCTGATCCGCCTCGGCGAGTCCGCCGCACGGCTGCTCGGCACCTGGGCCCGCCCGTATCTGGCCCGGCTGGTCGAGGAGACCGGCGAGACGGCCAACATGGCGCTGCTCGACGGTGACGAGATCGTGTACGTGGCGCAGGTGCCGTCCAAGCACTCGATGCGCATGTTCACGGAGGTGGGCCGCCGGGTGCTGCCGCACTCCACGGGCGTCGGCAAGGCGCTGCTCGCGCACACCCCGCCGGACGAGGTGCGCGCCCTCCTCGCCCGCACCGGGATGCCCGCCGCCACCGAGAAGACGATCACCACCCCGGACGGCTTCCTGGAGGCGCTGGACCAGGTGCGCCGGGTGGGCTACGCGGTGGACGACAACGAGCAGGAGATAGGGGTCCGGTGCCTGGCGGTCTCGGTGCCCAACTCCCCCACCTCCGCCGCGATCTCGATCTCCGGCCCGGCGGGCCGGGTCACCGAGGCGGCCACCGAGCGGATCGTGCCGATCCTCCAGCAGGCGGCCAAGGAGCTGTCGGACGCGCTGGCGAGCAGCGGTACGGCGGGCTGAACGTCCGTGAGGCGGGCCCGGACCTCCGAGAGGTCCGGGCCCGCCCCCGTTTCAGGCGAGCGCCGGGGCCGTCAGGCGGCCGTCCCGCATGGTGACCGTCCGGTCCACCCGGTCCAGGTGGGCGCGGTCGTGCGTGACCAGGACCGTCGCGGTGGACCGCTGCCGGGTCAGCGTCACCAGCAGGTCCAGGACGGCCGCGCCGCGCTCGTGGTCCAGGGCGCTGGTCGGCTCGTCCACGAGCAGCAGGGCCGGGTCGTTCATCAGGGCCCGGGCGATGTTGATCCGCTGGCGCTGCCCGCCGGACAGCTGGTGGGGCCTGCGGCCGGCCTGCCCGGCGAGACCGACCGCGTCGAGCAGATCGAGCGCGCGGGCCCGCGCGGCACCGGCCCGGCCGCCCGAGAGGTGTGTCATGACCTGGAGCTGTTCGAGGGCGGTCAGGGACGGGAGCAGGTTGGGCTGCTGGAAGACGATGCCGACGCG
>NZ_LISW01000001.1:241946-678457 GCF_001905735.1 Streptomyces sp. CB01249 | reverse complement strand
GACTTGCCGGAGCCGGACGGGCCGACGACGGCGGTGAGGGTGCCGGCGGGCACGTCGAGCGCGACGCGGTCCAGCGCGGTGAGCCGCCCGTCGCCGTCCGGGTAGGTGAGGGTGACATCGGTGAGCGTGAGGGTCATCGGGCACTCCCGAGCGCGGTGAGCGGGTCGACGGCGGTGATCCGCCGGATGGACAGGGCGGCCCCGGCCGCGCCGAGGGCGATCATCACGGCGGCCGGGACGAGGACCGTCGCCGCGTCCAGGACGAACGGCACGGCCCCTCCGGCGACCAGGGCGCCGATGCCCGAGGCGAGGGCGGTGCCGAGCCCCGTACCGACGGCGAGCATCACGACGGCCTGGCCGAGCGCGTCCCGGAGCAGATAAGGGGTGGAGGCGCCCAGCGCCTTGAGCACGGCGACGTCGCCGCTGCGCTGGATCGTCCAGACGGTGAAGAACGCGCCGATGACCAGGGCGGAGATGGCGAAGAGGAAGCCGCGCATCAGCTGGAGGGAGCCGTTCTCGGCCTGGTAGGAGCCGATGGCGGTCAGCGAGTCGTCCAGCGAGAGCGTGCGGGTGCCGGCCGCCCGGTCACCGGCGGCGAGATCGGCGGCGGAGGTGGTGGTCAGGGCGATCACGGTGGCGCGCCCGTCCCCGCTCCCGGACCGCCGCCAGTCGGCGAGGTCGGTCCATACGACGGGGGTGTGGCTGTACGAGGCGTCACCCGCGACGGCGGCCACGGTGGCCTCCCGGCCGCCGAGGGTCAGCCGGTCACCCTTGCCTACGCCCAGCTCGTCGGCTCCCCCGCGCGAGAGCACCACCTCGCCCGGGCCGACCCGGGCGGGCGCCAGGCCGCTGCCGGGCTCGACGCCGAACGCGGAGACGGCGGCGGTGCGCTTCCCCGTACCGGCGGTGGCGTTCAGGGTGCGGATGCCGAGCGGGTGCGCGGACTCCACGCCGGGCCGCCCGGCCCAGGCGCGTACGGCGTCCTCACCGACGGCCGAGTCGGTGAAGGACACCGACCGGCCGTCCGGCGGGGCGGCGAACGCGAGGTGGTCGGCGTTCAGCCCGGTGACGGCCGAGGTGTTCTCCCGGGCCAGCCCGGCGGTCAGGCCGGACAGCAGGCCCACGAGCAGGGTGATCAGCACGATCACCGTGCCCATGAGCGCGAACCGGCCCTTGGCGAACCGTAGGTCTCTCCATGCGACGAACATGCGTCCAGCGTCGTTTCCGCCCGCCCCGGAAACATCGCCCCCGGGCTGGTGACGACATCAACCTTTCGATTGACCGGCTCCGGGCGGCCCGCGCCTACGCTGGAACATCATGGAAACGCGTGTCCATCCCCCGGTCGCCGCCGCGCTGCGGCTGTGCCTGCACGGGCTGATGCTCGGCCTGCTGGCGCTCGCCGCCGCGAAGGCGTTCACCGACGGCCACCCGCACCCCGGTGCGGTGACGGCGGTCGCCGGGGTGCTCGCTGCGGTGTACGGGGCGGGCGCGGCGGCCCGGTCCGTGCAGCCGGGGACCCGGGCGGGCGCGGGGTGGCTGGCGGTGCTCGGGGTGCTGTGGGCGGCGCTGCTGGTGCTGTCGCCGGACGCGCTGTGGGTGGCGTTCCCGCTCTACTTCCTCCAGCTGCACCTGCTGCCGACGCGCTGGGGCCTGCCCGCCGTGGCGGTGACGGCGGCCGCCGCCATCGCGAGCTTCCTGCTGCACGGGCAGGCGGTCACGCCCGGCACGTTCATCGGCCCGCTGCTCGGCGCGGCCGTCGCCGTCGCCACCGTCCTCGGTTACGAGGCGCTGTTCCGGGAGAGCGAGCGGCGCCGCGAGCTCATCGAGGAGCTGGTCGCGACCCGTGCGGAGCTGGCCGAGGCGGAGCGCACCGCCGGCACGCTGGCCGAGCGCGAGCGGCTGGCCCGGGAGATCCACGACACCCTCGCCCAGGGCCTGTCCTCCATCCAGCTGCTGCTGCGCGCCGCCGAACGGGCGCTGCCCGAGGACGCCCCGGCCGCCGCCCATGTGCACCGGGCGCGCGAGGCGGCGCAGGACAACCTCGCCGAGGCGCGCCGCTTCGTCCGTGCGCTGACCCCGCCCGACCTGGCGAACGGCTCCCTGACGGCCGCCCTGGAACGGCTGTCGGCCCGCTCCACCACGCCCGCGCTCACCGTGCGGTTCGCGGTCAGCGGCACACCGGTCGAGCTGCCGACGCCGTATGAGGTGGCGTTGCTGCGGACCGCCCAGTCGGCGCTGTCCAACACCGTGCGGCACGCCGGGGCGGGGCGGGCGGAGATCACCCTGAGCTTCATGGACACCTCGGTGTCGCTGGACGTGGTGGACGACGGACGCGGCTTCGCGCAGGACGTCGCGGCGGCCGGTGCCACGGAGTCCGGCGGCTTCGGGCTGCCCGCGATGCGCTCCCGGGCCCGGTCGCTGGGCGGCACCCTGAGCGTCGAGTCGGCGCCCGGCCAGGGCACCGCGGTCGCGCTGACGCTGCCGCTTCCGGTGGGCCGGGCCGGACGGGAGGCGGCATGAGCGGGCCCGTCCGGCTGCTGCTCGCCGACGACCATCCGGTGGTACGGGCGGGGCTGCGGGCCGTCCTGGACACCGAGCCGGACTTCCGGGTCGTCGCGGAGGCCGCCACCGCCGAGGAGGCGGTCGCCCGGGCGGCGGCAGGCGGCGTGGACGTCGTGCTGATGGACCTCCAGTTCGGCGCCGGGATGCACGGCTCGCAGGCGACCGCCGCGATCACGGCGGCGCCGGACGCGCCCCGGGTGCTGATCCTGACGACCTACGACAGCGACGCGGACATCCTGGCGGCGGTCGAGGCGGGGGCGGCGGGCTATCTGCTGAAGGACGCCCCGCCGGAGGAGCTGGCGGCCGCGGTCCGTACGGCGGCGGCCGGGCGTTCCGCGCTGGCCCCGGCCGTCGCGCACCGGCTGATGGACCGGATGCGTACCCCCGCCCAGGCGCTCACCAAGCGCGAGCTGGAAGTGCTGCAACTGGTCGGCGAGGGGCTGTCGAACGCGGAGATCAGCAAGCGGCTGTTCCTCAGCCAGGCGACCGTGAAGTCCCACCTGGTGCACATCTACGCGAAGCTCGGCGTCGACTCGCGCACGGCGGCCGTGGCGGCGGCGACGGCCCGCAGGCTCATCCGCCGCTGAACGGCCGAAGGCGCCCGGCTCCCCCGCCCGTTCAGCGCTGCGGCGGCTCGCCGAAGAGGTCGACGGCGACCCGGACGTCGCGCAGGGCCGCTGCCAGGGCGCTGACCGAGCCGATCGCCCCCGCGATCAGCAGCAGCGAGCGGCGCAGCCGGGGGATCTCGGGCGCCCCGCTGAGCGCCATCGCGTCCAGCGCGGCGAGCTCGTCCTCGGCGATGGCCCGGTCGGGGAACTGCCCGGGGTGGCCGGCCAGGGCCCGCCGGAGCCGGGAGACCGCGGTACGCAGCTCCGCCACCCTGGGGTCCTCACCGCTGCCGGTCACCCGCTCCTGCCCGACGCTCTTCAACAAAGCTCCCCCTCGCACGTCCTTGTGCCAGTGTCGTTCCGACCGGTCCCGGGACCGTGGTCAAGTGTCCGGGGATGCGGGCAAGTTAACGCCATAAAAGGTGTCGGGCGCCACTCCGCGTGCGTAACACGCGCCGCAGAGGTACGAGGCGGTGGGCGGGAGCGGCCGCCGTGGGGTATCCAGGCGGCATGACACACGCACAGATCGCCGGACTGCTGCTCGCCGCGGGCGGCGGCCGCCGGCTCGGCGGACGCCCGAAAGCCCTGCTGGAACACCGTGGCGGACTGCTCGTCGAGCACGCGGTACGCACGCTGCGCGAGGGCGGCTGCGGCCCGGTCCATGTGGTGCTCGGCGCCTCGGCCGACGAGGTGCGGGCCCGGGCCCGGCTGGAAGGCTGCGGCGTGAGCGTCAACCCGGAGTGGACCGAGGGCATGGGCTCGTCGCTGCGGACGGGGCTCGACGCCCTCGCGGGGACGGGCGCGGACGCGGCGCTCGTGCTGCTGGTCGACCAGCCGGGGATCGGGGCTGAGGCGGTGGCCCGGGTGTGCGCGGCGTACCGGGACCGGACGAGCCTGGCGGCGGCCTCGTACGCGGGAGAACGCGGGCATCCGGTGCTGTTCGGGGCGGACCGGTGGGCGGATATCGCGGCGGGTGCGGTGGGCGACCAGGGGGCACGCGGTTATCTGCGGGCACACCGGGCGGCGCTGGCGCTCGTGGAGTGCGGCGACGTGGCACAGGCGTACGACATCGACACCCCGGCGGACCTCTCGCACCTGGAGTGAACGCCCTGGCACGCTGCGCCAGCGCGCGGGCCGTTCTGTCGACCCGAAGAATCTCGACATCAACAAACCATTGAACTTCCACCATGAGGAAACTACTATCCACTGTTCAGAAGCCCTCTGCACCTCAGACGGCGGCCACAGCCGTATCCCGGAGCCCTGGCACGCCGTGCCGAATCGGGCGGCCCGGCGGCCGTGACGCCGTCCGCACCGCCCGCTGAAGGAGTGACAGCTCATGTCCGCACCAGCGCCGTCCTCGCTGGCCATCGTCGATGCCGAGCCCCTGCCCCGGCAGGACGAGGTCCTGACCCCCGCGGCCCTCGCGTTCGTGGCCGAGCTGCACCGCCGGTTCACGCCCCGGCGGAACGAGCTGCTCGCCCGCCGCGGTGAGCGCCGCGCCGAGATCGCCCGCACCTCCACGCTGGACTTCCTCCCGGAGACCGCGGCGATCCGTGCGGACGACTCCTGGAAGGTCGCGCCGGCCCCGGCCGCGCTGAACGACCGCCGGGTGGAGATCACCGGTCCGACCGACCGCAAAATGACCATCAACGCCCTGAACTCGGGCGCGAAGGTCTGGCTCGCCGACTTCGAGGACGCCTCGGCCCCCACCTGGGAGAACGTGGTCCTCGGCCAGCTCAACCTGATGGACGCGTACAACCGCTCCATCGACTTCACGGACCCGAAGTCCGGCAAGTCCTACGCGCTGAAGCCGGCCGAGGAGCTGGCGACCGTCGTCACCCGCCCGCGCGGCTGGCACCTGGACGAGCGCCACCTCCAGCTCGACGGCACCCCGGTGCCCGGCGCGCTGGTCGACTTCGGCCTCTACTTCTTCCACAACGCCCAGCGCCTCATCGACCTCGGCAAGGGCCCGTACTTCTACCTGCCGAAGACGGAGTCGCACCTGGAGGCGCGCCTCTGGAACGACATCTTCGTCTTCGCGCAGGACGAGCTGGGCATCCCGCAGGGCACCGTCCGCGCCACGGTCCTGATCGAGACGATCACCGCCGCGTACGAGATGGAGGAGATCCTGTACGAGCTGCGCGACCACGCCTCCGGGCTGAACGCGGGCCGCTGGGACTACCTCTTCTCCATCGTGAAGAACTTCCGTGACGGCGGCGCCAAGTTCGTCCTGCCGGACCGCAACGCGGTGACGATGACCGCCCCGTTCATGCGCGCGTACACCGAACTCCTCGTGCGCACCTGCCACAAGCGCGGCGCGCACGCGATCGGCGGCATGGCGGCCTTCATCCCGTCCCGGCGCGACGCCGAGGTCAACAAGGTCGCGTTCGAGAAGGTCAAGGCCGACAAGGACCGCGAGGCGAACGACGGCTTCGACGGCTCCTGGGTCGCCCACCCGGACCTCGTCCCGATCGCCATGGCCTCCTTCGACGCGGTCCTCGGCGAGAAGCCGAACCAGAAGGAGCGCCTGCGCGAGGACGTCTCGGTGGCGCCCGGCGACCTGATCGCCATCGACACCCTGCACGCCAAGCCCACGTACGAGGGCCTGCGCAACGCCGTCGCCGTCGGCATCCGCTACATCGAGGCGTGGCTGCGCGGCATGGGCGCGGTCGCCATCTTCAACCTGATGGAGGACGCGGCCACCGCCGAGATCTCGCGCTCGCAGATCTGGCAGTGGATCAACGCGGACGTGGTCTTCGAGAACGGCGAGCACGCCACTGCGGACCTGGCCCGCAAGGTCGCCGCCGAGGAACTGGCCGCGATCCGCGAGGAGATCGGCGAGGAGACCTTCGCCGCCGGCCAGTGGCAGGAGGCCCACGACCTCCTCCTCCAGGTCTCCCTGGACCAGGACTACGCGGACTTCCTGACCCTGCCCGCGTACGAGCGGCTGCGCTGACGTCCGTACCTCCGCACGGAGACCCCGCCCCCTGGCATACGCCTCCGGGGCGGGGTTTCCGCGTTCAGCCGACCCGGATCGCGGTGACCTCGTGGACCATGGCCGCGCTCGTCGCCGGGCCGTTGCAGGTGAGTTGGTGGGGTGGGGCGCGGTGGGCGGTGACCTCCACGTCGTACGCGGTCGCCTCGGGAGCCGGGCCGGTGAGGCGGATCAGCCAGTGCTGTCCGGCCCGGGAGGTGCCGGTGACCGTGTAGGCGTGGCGGCCCGCCGGGCCGAAGCGGGCGAGCACCGCGGCGACGGCCGCCTGCTGGGCCGGGAAGAGGTCGGTGTACCCGCGCAGGTGGGCGGCGTGGACGCGGTCGGCGAGGTGCTGTCCGACCACGGTCACGGCCGAGGTGGCGTCCAGGCCGCCGTAGTAGACGCCGTCGGGCGCGACGAGGACGTTGGCGGCGAACCGGTCGCCGCCCACATGGGTGCACTCCCACACCAGGTCCGGCCACCGCTCGGCCAGCGTGCGGGCCGCCGGGCGGCCGCGCAGGGCGCAGCAGGTGTCGTGCCTTCCGTGGGCGCAGACGAGGACGACCGGCGGGTGCCCGGGTTCCCCCGGCGAGCCGAGCGCGGCGGCGGCGAGCGCCAGATCCTCGTCCCGCTCCCAGGTCCCCCACTGCTGGCGGTGGGCGCCGGTGCCGTCGTAGCGCAGGACGGCCCAGCGCGGGGGGCCCGCGCCCTCGGGGCGGCGGCCGTGGCGGCGGATCAGGAGGATGCGGGCGCGCACCGTCCGGGCCGCCTCGTAGAGCAGGGACTTCGTCACGGGGTCCAGCGCGAGGCCGTCGTAGCCGTTGGCCGGCCAGGGCGCGTGGTACTCGACGAGGACCCAGACCAGGCCGTACGGGGCGGTGCCCGGGAGCGCGTCGCCGCGGGCCCGGGCGGCGTCGGCGCAGAAGAAGCGTTCCGCGCTCACTGAGCGGCCGGGACGAGGACACCGGCGCGCAGCAGCCTCCCCGCGCAGGCGAGGCCGAGGTCGCCCGCGGTGCGCACCTCACCGGCGAGCAGGCGGGCCAGGGCGGGCAGGTCCGCGTCCGGGAAGTCCAGCCATCCCACGCGGGTGACCAGGCGATGGCCCTCCAGGCGGGCTTCCAGCGCGCCCCGGAGGCGGACCGGGGTGCCGGGGGCGAGGCCGTCGACGGCGGCGAGCTGGGCGAGCGGGCCGAGCGGGGCGGGGCGGGCCTGGGCGCGCCGGGTGCGGTGGACGTGCGGGGCGGGGTCGGCGGCGGTGAGGGCCGCGAGGAGTCGTTCGCGTACCGGAGCGGTCTCCGCGTCCGGGTCCGCCGGGCCCAGCGGCAGGGAGCCGCGCATCCAGGGGTCGTCGCGCAGTTCCGCGAGCGCGGCGCGCATCAGCTGTTCGGCGAGGGCGTACCGGGTCCAGGTGTGGACGCCGAGCGTCAGGTGGACGGAGACCTCGCCCTGCGCCTCGGCGGCATGCAGCCAGCCGCGCGGGAGGTAGAGGACGTCGCCCGGTCCGAGCACGGTGTCGAGATACGGCTCGCCCCCGGCGGCCTCGGCGACGGCGCCGCGGTGGTCGGTCCAGGGCTGGTCGCGCAGCGGGTCGGGGTACACGGGGCGGTGGACGATCCAGCGCTTGGTGCCCTCGGTCTGGAGCACGAAGACGTCGTGCACGTCGTAGTGGGCGTCGAAGCCGCGGTTCTGCGGCGGGGTGACATAGGCGTTGGCCTGCACCGGGTGGCCGAGTTCGGCGGCGAGCGCGGCGGTGAGGTCGCCGACGGGGGCCCAGGTGCGCTGGAGCGCCTGCAGGACGAGGGTGGCGCCGTCGGCGAACTCCCGCCACAGGGCGGTGTCGTCGGCCTGGTCGCCGATGGTGGCGCCCACCCCGGCGGGCGAGGTGAAGGAGGAGTCGGGCAGCGTGGCGCCGTTCTTGGCGACGCGGAGGAACGGCGTACGCAGTCCGCGCCGCGAAACGAGTTCGTCCACGGCGGCGGCCGGGAACAGGTCGGAGAAGTCACCGGCCCGGCGGGTGAGCAGCGCCTCGCGGCCCCAGAAGTCGCGGGCGAACGCCTCCCGGCTCGTGCCGGGCGTCAGACGCGACTCCAGGACCCCGGGGGCCGCGCTCGCGGCCGGGGGGTCCTGGGTGCCGGTCGGGGTTGTGCTCAAGAACGGTCCGCGCCGCCGTCGGCCCCGCCGTCGTGGACACCCGGGGTGCCTGCGGCGCCGCCGTCGGCCGGACCCTCGGCGCCACCGTCCGCGCCGCCGTCGTGGACGCCCGGAGTACCGGAGGCGCCACCGTCGGCCGGACCTTCGGCACCACCGTCGGCGCCTCCGTCGGCACCGCCGTCCGCGCCACCGTCATGGACGCCCGGCGTACCGGACGCGCCGCCGTCCGCAGGGCCCTCGGCCCCGCCGTCGGCGCCGCCGTCGTGGACGCCGGGCGTGCCCGCCGCGCCCCCGTCCGCGGGGCCTTCCTGCTGGTTCGGGTCCTGCTCGGGGCTGGTCATGGTTCCTCCCGCGCATCGAACGGCTGGGGCCGGACCCGTAGCGGGGCCCGGTGGTGAGGCACGGCGGTACCACGGGGGCACCGCCGCGACCAGCCTACCGCTATGGGCGGTAAGTCTCGATTTGAGGGAAATCAGACGGTAGCGGGCTATTTCAGCCCGTTGTCCAGGGCGCCCATCAGCGTGCCCTGGGTGGTGTCGCCCGACATCTCCCAGACCATGACGCCGAGCAGCCCCTTGTCCTTCACATAGTCCGTCTTCTTGCCGATGGACCAGGTGTCGTCGAAGGACCACCACTGGCTTCCGGTGTAGCCGTAGGTCGAGATGGACTGCTCGTCGTGATGGACCGTCATCGTCGGATAGGCGCCGATGAGGTTCGAGTAGCCCCGGGTGCCGGCCTCCTCGGCGAACTGCCCGGGGGCCGCCCCGCCCGCCGGCTGCCACTCGCCCGCGACGCCGCCGTCGGTGACGCCCTGCCAGCCCCGCCCGTAGAAGGGGATGCCGAGGGTCAGCTTGCGGGGTTCGACGCCCGCGTCGGTGTACGCCTTGATGGCGGTGTCGGCGCTGAAGTGGAAGTCGTACGGGTCCTGGGTGTCGTTGTAGAGGTTGGCCTGGTGGCCGGTGCGGTTCGGTTCCCAGGAGTTGTCGCTGCCGGAGCCGTGGAAGTCGTAGCCCTGGACGTTGGCGACGTCGAGGGAGTCGAAGACCTTGGACAGGTCCCAGCCCTCGTCGATCTTCTGCGGGTCGGCGGGGGTGAAGGCGGTCAGCAGGCGGTGACCGCCGCCCAGCGCGTCGAGCTGCTTGCGGAACTCGGCGAGCAGCAGGGTGAGGTTGTCCTTGTCGTCGGGCGAGTAGTGGTTGCCGGGGTGCCCGGTGCCGGTGCCCGGCCACTCCCAGTCGATGTCGAAGCCGTCGAAGATCCCGGCCGCGCTGCCCGGGCCGCCCGCACCGTTGTACTCGGGCAGGTTGCCCTTGATGTACATGTCGATGCAGGAGGAGACGAACTTCTTGCGGGCGGCGTCGGTGGCGGCGACGTCCGAGAAGTACTTGGAGTACGTCCAGCCGCCGAGCGAGACCACGATCTTCAGGTCGGGGTGGAGCTTCTTGAGCTTCTTCAGCTGGTTGAAGTTGCCGCGCAGCTTGCCCCAGCCGTCGTCCGCGACCCCGTCCACGGACTGCGAGGCGCTGAACGGGCGGGCATAGTCGGCGTCCGCGTCACCCGCGCCGGTGCCCTGTTCCGGGTCCTGGGGGTCGGCGGTGGTGCCCTTGGTGACGCCGTTGAGGCAGGTGAGGTTGTTGGGGTCGATGTTGGCGAAGGCGTAGTTGACGATGTCGAGCTTGGCTGCGGCGCCGGAGGTCTCCAGGTTCTTGACGAAGTACTGGCGGCCGTAGATGCCCCACTGGACGAAGTAGCCGACCTTCGCGTAGTTCCCGGCGCCGACGATGTCGTCGGTCTTCACGGTGAGGGCGTTGCTCGCCGGGGAGGCGTTGTCGGCGGCGTCCCGGGCCTTCACCGTGAAGGTGTACGAGGTGGAGGGCGACAGGCCCCCGACGGTCGCGGTGGTCGTGGTGCCGGAGACCGTGGTGGCCAGGGCGGAGCCCCGGTAGATGTCGTACGCGGCGACGCGCTGGTTGTCCGTCGACGCGGTCCAGGCCAGCGTCACGGACGAGGAGTCGGTGGCGGTGGCGTGCAGGGCGCCGGGGGCCGTCGGGGCCGAGGTGTCGGTGGCCGGGTCGACGGTCGTGACGGTCAGCGGGGCGCTCTCGGCGGAGACGTTGCCCCGGGTGTCCTTGGCCCGGACGGTGAACGCGTAGGCCGTGGCCGGGGTCAGGCCGGTGACGGTGGCGGAGGTGGCCGCGGTGGCGGAGCCGACGACCTTGCCGCCCGCCAGGATGTCGTACGAGGCCACGGGGAAGTCGCCCGCGGTGGCGGCCGTCCAGGACAGCGACGCGGTGCGGGCGGTGACATCGGTCTGCTTCAGCCCGCCGGGCACGCCCGGGGGCGCGTCCGCGGAGCCGTCGCACTTGTCGCCGTTGATCCGGCACCCGGTCGGTGCGGTGATCGGGCCGGTGGCGACGAACCAGAAGCTGTACGGCTCGGTGCTGCTGTGCGCGGCGACCGTGCCGTTGTAGTGCGCGTTGACGGCGGTGATGTGGCTGCCCTGGGCGGTGGTGGTCCCGTTGTACGAGGACTGGATGGCGACCCCGGAAGGCAGGTCGAACTCCAGGCTCCAGCCGGTGACGGCGGTGTCCGTGTCGTTGCGCAGGACGTAGGTGCCCTTCCACCAGGGGCCGTTGTCGGCGGAGGTGAAGGTCGCCGTGAGCTTGCCCGCCGCGTGCGCGGGGACCGCTTGCAGGGACAGGAGCGTGAGGAGGAGGCCGAGAACGGCGAGCAGTGCGGTCGCCGTTCTCCGTCTGAGTGGCATGTGCTCGAACATGGTTTCTCCCTTACGGCAGGGACCGGTGAGGCGGTCCTCGGGGAGGTGCGGATGTCGTTCCATGGAGCACACGGGAACGTAATTGGTCTGGACCAAGTCGTCAATAGGTACAGACCACTTGAGAATTGGGCGCGGCTCGGTCATGGGCGCACGCGCAACCGTGGGTGCAGGTGTGCGAATTGATCGTCGTCCTGGTTAGGATCACCGACGGCAAGGCTGTAGCGCAGAGGTCGTCGCGCCCTAGCTGCAAGCTGGAGGACGTCGGTTCGAATCCGACCGGCCTTGCCACCTTTTCGTAGACGCGGGGGTAAGAGATGTCTGGGCCGATTCCGGTGCGCTGTCCGGCCATTGAGCATCCGGACCTGCCCCTCGCCGACCCGGTGCTGCTCGGGCCGCTGCTGGGACGGCTGGCGGCGGCGGAGCCGGTCGGGGCCGACGAGACGTTCCCGCTGGGCGCGCTGCGCGCCGACGGGCGCGTCGATCTCTGCAAGCAGGGGCTCGGCGCGGCCGGCGCCGCCCGGATCATGCCCGCCCTCGCCCGCTCCCCGCACGCCACCCACGCGCTCCTCGGCACCAACTCCCTCGGGGACGAGGGCGCGCAGGCGGTGGCGGCGGCGACGGCCGGGTCCGCGCACGGGCTGCACACCCTCTACCTCGGCTGCAACCGCATCGGCGCCGAAGGGGCCACCGCCCTCGCCACCGCCCTGGCCGACGACACCACCGTCCGGGCCCTCTGGCTCAAGCGCAACCCGCTCGGTGACGTGGGCGTCCGCGCCCTGCTCCCGATGCTGCGCCGCAACACCGCACTGCGCACCCTCGACCTGGTCAACACCGGGATCACAGCCGAGGGTCTGGCCGCCCTGCTGGACGTCCTGTCCACCCGTCCGCGCCCCGTCGAACGGCTCTTCCTCGGCGGCAACGGGCTGGGCGCCGACGCCGCGCCGCTGCTCGCCCGGCTGATCCTGGACGCGGGGGTGCGGGAGCTGTACCTGCCGTCCAACCACCTCGGCGACGAGGGCGCCGCCGTCCTCGCGGGCGCCGCCGACCCGTCCCGCCCGGTCCGGCTCGGCCTGGGCGGCAACGGCATCGGACCCGAGGGAGCCCGCGCCCTGGCCGGGGCGCTCGACGGGATCGAGGCGCTCGACCTGGGCCGCCCGCCCTCGGAACGCAGCCTGGACGCCCCGCCCAACGTCACCGGGGACCCCGGGGCGCACGCGCTGGCCGAGGCGCTGCCCGGCAGCCCGCTGCGCCGCCTCGAACTCAGCCACACCGGGCTGACCGGCCGTGGGGCGAAGACCCTGCTCGCCGCCGTCGCGCCCGGGTCCCGGCTGGAGTACGTGGGGCTCGGCCCCGGGCTGCCGCGCCGGGTGAAGCGTTCCTTCGCGACGCTGCTGCGCCCGGACGGCGGGGCCCACGCCGATCTGCGCGCGGTCAGGAGCCTGTACCGATGAGCCGGGGTGGCACCGCCCTGTTCCTCTCCTCGGAGCAGGCGGCGAGCCGGCGCCAGGTCCGCCGCTACGCCGTGCCGCGCTCCGTGATCGAGGAGTCGGCCGCGCTGCGGGAGGCCGGCGACTGGCGCGGAGCCTGCGCGGCGGCGGGCTTCGACGTGCGCGTCGACCCGGACCGGGTCTCCGCCCGGTACGGCGCCGAGACCGCCGAAGCCCTCCTCGCCGACCTCCGGGACCTGGTGCCGGACCTGCTGCGCTGGCACCTGCCCCGGATCCTCGCGGGCCGCTCGACCCTGGCGACCGACCGGACCGTCCTCCTCGCGGGCTACGACTCCGCGCCCGGCGCATATCTCCAGCTGTCCACCCCGGCCATGGTCGACGGCCCCCAACGCCTCCCGCTGCGCTTCGGCCCGCCGAAGCGCCGGGCCGCGTACGGACTCACCGACGACTGGCGGTCGCTCGGGCACCTGTGGCGCGCGAGCGAGGCCGGTGAGCTGCGCGCCCGGGCCGGCGGCGCCGACCGGCTGCCGTTCCTCGCGGCCGACGGCACCCCGCTCCCGGCGGACCTGCTCCCGCCGGACGAGGACCCGGGCAGCGGCGACCCGGTGGCCCGCGCCGAGTGGATCAGTCTGCTGTACGCGGACGAGCGGATCGCCGACGCGCTGGCGGCGGCCGGGATCGAGTGGGACCCGACACCGCCGGAGATGCCCTCGTACTACCGGACCACCCCCGAGACGATCGTGGCCGGCCTCGCGCTGGACGTGGCGCGGCTGGAGGCGGAGGTGCGCCGGTTCGCGGAGCTCACCGGGGCCGAGCTGTTCCAGATCGGCCAGGACTGGCGGGCGCGCGTCCGGCTCGACTTCACCGGCCCGGGGCTCGGTGGCCGACTGCGGATCAGGCTCGTCGCCCGCGACGCGGCCGACGGCGCGGTCCTCCTGCCCGAGGCGGTCTGGCGCAGGGTGCCCGACCTGGAGCTGCTGGCCGACGGCATCCTGACCCCCGCGGACCTGCACCCGCTGGTGACCCGGTCGCTCTTCCCGGACCACGCGGGGCCGTCCGGGCCGCCCGGGGTCGCGCCGCCCGCCCCGGCGCGGGTGCGCTGCCGGGGCGAGTGGCACGAAGTCGGCTTCCGGGACGGGACGCTGGCCTCCCCGCACACCGCGCAGGAGCGGCAGCGCGAGAGCGCCCTGCGCGCGTTCGGCGGGGCGGTCACCGGCTGCTTCGCCGTCGAGCACGCCTGCCTCACCGGCACCGGCCGGCTGCCCCGGGCGCTGGCCGCCCAGCGGCGCGACCTCTTCCTGCGCGCCCAGCACGGGGACACGGCGGGGGTCGTGGCGCTGCTGGACGCGGGCGTCGACCCGCGCGTCCGGGACGGCGGCCGGCACACGCTGCTCCACGTCCTGCCCCTGCTCGACCACACCGTGCTGCTCCCCCGGCTGCTGGCGGCCGGGCTCGACCTGGAGGCCAGGGACCACCGGGAGCGCACCCCGCTGAGCGCCGCCGTCTCGGGGCGCGGGACGGCGGCGCTCGTCCGGGACCTGCTCGACGCGGGCGCCCGGATCGACGTGACCGACCAGACCGAACTCTCGCTGGAACAGATGATCCGCAAGTACCGGCGGACCGATCTGAGGTTCCTCGCGGAACGGGTGCTGAAGGAGCATCCGGACGCCGGCTCGGAGTGGTGGGACGAGTGGGACGAGGACGAGGACCACGACGACGCGTACGACGAAGAGGAAGGTGAGGACGCGTGAGCACCGTGGCCCCCGGCGTCCCCGCCCAGGCACCGCCGCACCCGCTGGACGCCGCCGACGCGCTCAACGGGCGGCTGCGCGCCACCCGGACCGAGACGGTCGCCAACCCCCAGCTCGAAGCGCTGGCCCTGGCGGTGACCGCCAATCAGCCGGTGCTGCTGTGGGGCGAGCCGGGCATCGGGAAGTCGGCGGGGCTCGAACAGCTCGCGGCGGGCCTCGGCCTGGACCTGGAAACCGTCATCGCCAGCGTGCACGAGCCGTCGGACTTCGCGGGGCTGCCCGTCGTCGGGGACGACCCGGCCGCGACCGGGGTGCCGATGGCGCCGCCGGACTGGGCGGTCAGGCTCGCCCGGAAGGGCCAGGGTCTGCTGTTCTTCGACGAGTTGTCGTCCGCTCCCCCGGCCGTGCAGGCCGCCCTGCTGCGGGTCGTCCTGGAACGCCGGGTGGGCAGCCTGAAGCTCCCCGACGCCGTGCGCATCGTCGCGGCGGCCAATCCGCCGTCGAGCGCGGCGGACGGCTGGCACCTGAGCCCCCCGCTCGCCAACCGCTTCGTGCACCTGCACTGGACGCACGACCCGCGCACCGTGGCACGCGGCATGGCCGGCACCTGGCCCGAGGCGCCCGTCCCCGTGGTCGATCCCGCCCGGACCGCCGGAGCGGTGGCCCGGGCGCGGGGCGCGGTCTCCGGATTCCTCACCGCGCGCCCCGGTCTGGTGCACCACCTCCCGGCCGACGCGGAAAACCGGGGCAGGGCCTGGCCGTCGCCCCGGACCTGGGACATGGCGCTGCGGCTGCTCGCCACCGGCTACGCGACCGGCACCGGCCGGGACGCCGTCGCCGCCGCCCTGACGGGAGCCGTCGGGGACGGGGCGGGCATCGAGCTCCTGTCGTATCTGGAGAATCTGGACCTGCCCGACCCGGACCGGGTGCTGGCCGATCCGGAGGCCTTCGCCCTGCCCGACCGCGGCGACCGGCAACTGGCCTTCCTGATCGCGGTGGTGGCCGCCGTGCAGGCCGAGCCGACGCGTCGCCGCTGGGAGGCGGGCTGGGCGGTGCTGGCGAAGGCCGTCGCGGCGGGCGTCCCGGATGTGGCGGCCCGGGCGGCGATGGACCTGGCGGCGATGCGGGACACCGACTGGCCGGTGCCGGAGGGCATCGACGCCTTCCTGGAACTCCTCCAGCTCTCCGGCGCGCTGCCGGGAAGCGCCTGAGGCCGTGCCCGTACCCGAGAAGCAACCGGAAGGGCACGCCGCGCGGCTCACACTGGACCACACCAAGCTGCTCGCCGCGCGCTACCGGGCGGCGAGCGACCGGCCCTACCTCGCAACGGCGTTGTACGCGCTGTCGGTGGTGGAGAGCGACAGGGTGCCGACGATGGGGGTGGACCGGCACTGGCGTTGCTATGTGTCGCCCGCGTTCGTGGAGCGGACGCCCGTCGCCGAGCTGGCCGGGGTATGGGTGCACGAGGTCGCGCATCTGCTGCGCGACCACCACGGGCGGGCCGCCCGGCTCCCGGCGGCCGACCAGCGCGACGCGCACCGGGTCAACGTCGCCCAGGACTGCGAGATCAACGACGACCTGATCAGCGACGGGCTCCCGCTGCCGGAGGGCCGGATGGAGCCGGGGCTCTTCGGGCTGCCGTCCGGTCAGCTCTTCGAGACGTATCTGCCCGCCCTGCCGCCGGGGCCGCCGCCGCACAACTGCGGTTCGGGCGCGCACGGCCACCCCGAGCCGTGGGAGCTGCCCGGTGCGGAGGGGCCGTCCCCGCTGGGCGCGACGGAGGCGGAGGCGCTGCGGAGGCGTACGGCCGAGTCGATGCGGGCCCACCAGCGCACCCGGGGCACGCTTCCGGCGGGCTGGCGGCGGTGGGCCGAGGAGGTCCTGGAACCGACCGTGGACTGGCGGCAGGCGCTGGCCGGTGCGGTACGGGAGGCGGCGGCCTGGGCCTCCGGGGCGGTGGACTACACCTACCGCCGCCCGTCCCGCCGCAGCGCGGCCCTGCGCGGCGTCGTCCTGCCGACGCTGCGCCGCCCGCTGCCCCGGGTGGCCGTCGTGGTCGACACCTCGGGCTCGATGGGCGACGACGAACTGGCGGCCGCGCTGGGCGAGGTGACCGGAGTGCTGCGCGAGGTGGGCATCCGGGGCAACCGGGTCTCCGTGCTGGCCTGCGACGCCGATGTGCACGCCGTCTCCCGGGTGACCTCCGCCGACCAGGTCGCGCTGGGCGGGGGTGGCGGCACCGACATGCGGGTGGGCATCGCCCGGGCGCTGGCCGCGCCGGAGCGCCCCGGCATCGTGGTGGTCCTCACCGACGGGCACACCCCGTGGCCCGACGAGTCGCCCTCGTGCCGACTGGTCGCCGCGCTCATCGGGACGGACGCCCCGCAGCCGCCGTCGTGGATCGAGACGGTCCGGGTCCCCCTCTAGTCACCGAGGACCACGGTGCGGGCCGCCGAGAAGTCGCCCCACTTGCCGTCCGGGAGCTTGGCGCGGAGCTTCATCGCATAGCGGGTGCCGCGTGGGTCGTTGACGGTGAGTTCGTAGTGCGCCCGGCCGGCGGGCGGCTCGCCTCCCCAGACGATCGTGGTGGTCAGCCTGCCGTTGATGTAGAGCTGGTACGCGGGGATCTTGCCGCCCGTCTCGGGCTGCTTCCAGTCCAACTCGACGGTGTGCTCCTTGCCCTCGGCCCGGTCGGTGATCCGCAGGTCGGTCGGGGCGGTGGAGGCGGGCGCGCCGGGGGCCGATGCGGTGGTGAGGTCGAGGCTCGCACTGTCCGGCGACGAGGTGTCGGCCGCGTCCCGGGCCCGCACGGTGAACGTGTAGATGGTGCCGGGGCGCAGTCCGGTGAGCCGCGCGGTGGTCTGCGTACCGGGCACGCTGTGGATGCGGGAGCCCTCCTGGTAAATGTCGTACGCGGTGACGCCGACGTCGTCCGTGGAGCCGCCCCAGGACAGGGTGGCGGCACGGCTGCCGTCCACCTTGCCGCGCAGTTTCACCGGCCGGGTGGGGGCCTCGTGGTCGGCGGGGGTCGGGGCGGGGGTGGTGACGGACGCGGCGGCGCTCGGCGCGGAGAGGTTCCCGGCCGCGTCGCGGGCGCGGACGGTGAAGGTGTAGGCGGTGGACGCGGTGAGCCCGTCTATGTCGATCATCACCCGGCTCGCGGACACCGACTTGACCTTCTTGCCCTGGCGGTAGACGTCGTACCCGGTGACGGCGGTGTCGTCGGTGGCGGCCTTCCACATGACGTGCGCGGAGGTGGCGCTGCTCGCCTGCGCGGTCACCCCGTGCGG
The DNA here is from genome assembly GCF_001905735.1 of Streptomyces sp. CB01249. Lineage (GTDB taxonomy): Bacteria > Actinomycetota > Actinomycetes > Streptomycetales > Streptomycetaceae > Streptomyces. The sequence continues at coordinate 660,898 of NZ_LISW01000001.1, read as the reverse complement.
TGCGGTCGGCTCACTGGTGTCCGCGTGGGCCTCGGAGCCACAGGCGGTGGTGAGCGCGGCGAGGAGCAGGGCGGCCGAGCAGGCCGATGCGGCATGCGTGTGGGGGGATCGCACGGGTCTTGCCTTCCATCCGGGAGCAATGGTCCAGACCTGTATCGCATGGGCCGGGGGTCGCCGACAAGAGGACGGAGCCGAACCTTCCGCAATGTGCCGGTGTGCCCCGCCCCTTGGCGGGCGCGGCGCCTGACGTACCGTCGGCGGATGCTGTGCGTACGAGGTGTGGTGCTGCCGGAGCGCGAGGAACGGTCCTTCTGGATCGAGGGCGAGGTACTGCGCGAGGGCGCACCGCCGGGCGGATTCGCGGGGCGGCACGCCGAGACCGTGGTCGACGGCGGCTGGCTGCTGCCCGGCCTGGTCGACGTACACACGCACCCCGGGGCCACCGACACGAGCGAGCCGTTCAGCGAGGAGCTGCTGCGCGAACAGCTGCGCGCGCACCGGGACGCCGGGGTCCTCGCCGTCCGCACACCGGGCACGGCCGCGCGGATGCCGTCCTGGGTGGACGAGGACCGGGAGCTGCCCCGGGTCACATCGGCGGGCCGGTGGCTGGCCACCCCCGGCAGGTTCATCCCCGGCTTCGGCCGGGACATCACCGAGGCGGAGCTCGTCCGGGCCGCCGTGGAGGAGTCGGCGGCCTCCTCCGGCTGGTGCAAGGTCGTCGGGGACTGGCGGCAGGACGAGTCCCCGGTGCCCCTCGCGCTGCTCACCGAGGTGGTGACCGCCGTCCACGCGGCGGGCGGCAAGGTCGCGGTGCACTGCCAGACCGCCGAGGGAACCCGCAACGCGGTCCTCGCCGGGGCGGACAGCCTGGAGCACGGCATGCATCTGGATCCCGGGCTGCTGGACCGGATGGCGGCGCAGGGCACGGCGTTCGTGCCGACACTGGCGGCGTTCGGCAGGGGCGTGGACGCGATGCGGGCGCGGGAGCCGAGTGTGCGCCGGGATCTGTGGCTGGCCGGCTGGGAGTCCATGTTCGGCAACGTCCGTGCCGCCCACGAGGCGGGCGTCACGGTGCTGGCCGGCACCGACTCGTTCCCCTGCGGGACCGTCGCGAGCGAGGCGTCCTGGCTGCTCCGGGCCGGGCTGCCCGCCGAGGCGGCGCTCGGCGCGGCGTCCTGGACGGCCCGGTCGTGGCTGGGCCTGCCGGGTCTGGTGGACGGAGCCCCGGCCGACCTGGTCGCGTACGACACCGATCCGGCCGCCGATCCGGCGGTGCTCGACCACCCCCGCCGGATCGTTCTGCGGGGACACGTGGTGCGCTGACCGATGAGGTGGCGGCGGTCGGGCAGTCTGCACCGGTATGGACACACAACCGCTCGACCTCGAACCGGCCGCGCGCCGGATCACCGCGCAGCTCGACGCCGTGGACGACGGCGCGCTGGGGGCCGCGACCCCCTGCCCCGGGGTGACCGTGGGCGCCCTGCTCGCCCATATCGAGGGCCTGGCCGTCGCCTTCCGCGACGCCGCCCGCAAGGAGCCGGGACCGGCCACCGACTCGGCGCCCTCCGTGGAGTCCGGCGTCCTCGAAACCGGCTGGCGGACCACGCTGCCCACCGCGCTCGACGGGATGGTGGCCGCCTGGCGCGCCCCCGACGCCTGGGAGGGCATGACCAGGGCGGGCGGCGTGGACCTGCCCGGCCAGGTCGCCGGGATGGTCGCGCTCAACGAGCTGGTCCTGCACGGCTGGGACCTGGCGAAGGCGACCGGGCAGCCCTTCGACGCCGAGGACGCCCACCTGCGCAACACGCTCGCGCTGCTGGCGGACCAGGGCGACGACCCGTCCCCGTTCGGGCCGCCGGTGCCGGTCGCCGGTGACGCGCCGCTGCTGGACCGGGCGGTGGCACGGGGCGGGCGACGGCCGGACTGGCGGCCGGAGGGCTGAGGGGAGCGGGGAGTCGGGGCGCGGGCCAACGGCGCACGCCCCCGTCCCGCGGCGGGCCCGGCCCCACGGCGTACGCGCCGGAGCGCGCGCCCTCAGCTCGTGAAGAACTCCGTGATCCGCTGAGCCGTCTGCTCCGGATCGGCCTCGTGCGGACGGTGCCCGCCGCCCATCGTGACCAGGTGGCAGTCCGGGATCATCGACGCCATGTCCTGGAGGCGCCCCTGCGGCATCGTGCTCGCCGGTCCGCCCGCCAGCATCAGCGTCGGCGCGACGATCTCCCCGAGGCCCCGCGCCCACGCCGGATCGGGGTCCGCCAGCTCGCCGTTGACCGACGCGAGCACCGCCTCGTCGTAGTCGGCGGGCCCGTCCGGCTCGACGGCGGGGCCCGCCGCCCCGGGGAACGGCGGCGGGGTCTCCACCAGCACCAGCCGCTCCACCCGGTCCGGGTACTCCTGGGCGAGGAGGTGGGCGACGACCCCGCCCATGCCGTGGCCGACCACGCCCGCCCGGTCCAGTTCGCACTCGTCCAGGAACCCGAGCACGTCGTCGCGCATCAGCTCCAGGTCGTACTCGTCGGGCCAGTCGCTCTCGCCGTGGCCGCGCAGGTCGATTCCGTACACCCGCCACTCCCGCCCCAGCAGGCTCCCGGCCGCTTCCCAGCTCGCCGCGCTCGCGCCGAGATCGTGCAGCAGTACGACGGGGGACCCGAACGGGTCACCCCAGCTCCGGTACGCCAGCCGCACATCGCCGACATCCACCACAGACTGATCATCCATGCCCCCGACGCTACCGCCGAATGCGCCGGGATCACGCCGCTGGCCTGGCAGGCTGGACCGGTGAAGCTCACCCCGCGCGCCCTGGTCACCCCGCTCGCCGCCCTCCTGATGTCCGCCACGACGCTCACCGGCTGCGCCCAGGCCGGGGGTTCCTCCGGCAAGGGACCGGCGGACGGGCTCGCCGCCCCGGCGAAGAAGGACATCGCCATGCAACTCGTCTCCAGCGCGGAGAACTCCACGCTGGACTGGAAGGCGCAGTACAAGTACATCGAGGACATCGGGGACGGGCGCGGCTACACGGGCGGCATCATCGGCTTCTGCTCCGGCACCGGCGACATGCTCCGGGTCGTGGAGCGGTACGCGAAGTCCCGGCCGGGCAACCCGCTGGAACGGTTCCTGCCCGCGCTGCGGAAGGTGAAGGGCGGCGACGCGCACACGGGGCTGGGCACCCCGTTCACCCGGGCCTGGGCCGAGGCGGCGAAGGACGCGAGGTTCCGGGAGGCGCAGGACGCCGAGCGGGACGCCTCGTACTTCGATCCGGCGGTGCGCCGGGCGAAGGAGGACGGGCTGGGCACGCTGGGCCAGTTCGTCTACTACGACGCGTACGTGATGCACGGGGAGGCCGACGCGGAGGGCACCACCGGTTTCCGTACGATCCGGAGCCGGGCGCTCGACGCGGCCAGGGCCCCCGCGGACGGCGGCGACGAGACCGCGTATCTCGACGCCTTCCTCGACGCCCGGGTCGACGCGATCCGCGAGGAGCCCTCGCACAGCGACACCAGCCGGGTCGAGACCGCGCAACGGGTCTTCCTGGACCGGGGCAATCTGGACCTGGACCCGCCGCTGGCCTGGAAGGTGTACGGCGACAGCCACGAGATCAAGCGCTCCTAGCCCGGCCCGTACCGCTCAACTCACCTGTGTCGAAGGGGTGTACGACCACCGTTCGATCCTGATAGGAAAGCTTCCTAACAGAACAGCGGAACGACGAACTCCCTTGGAGGACAGGTGTACGCTCCCCACAAGCGCACCGCACGTCGCACCACCCGATCCGTGCGCCTCGCGCTCGTCGCGCTCGGACTGACCCTCACGGCGGTGCCCGCCACCGCCTTCGCCGGCACCACCTCCGCCCCCACGGCGGTGGCTCACCACCAGGAGGCGGCCTCGACCGGTCTCGACGATCCGGCGAAGAAGGACATCGCCATGCAACTGGTCTCCAGCGCGGAGAACTCCTCGCTGGACTGGAAGGCGCAGTACGGCTACATCGAGGACATCGGCGACGGCCGCGGCTACACCGCGGGCATCATCGGCTTCTGTTCCGGCACCGGCGACATGCTCGACCTGGTCGAGCTGTACACGCAGCGCAAGCCGGACAACGCACTGGCCGGATATCTGCCGGCCCTCCGCGAGGTGGACGGCAGCGACTCGCACGACGGTCTCGACCCGGGCTTCCAGGACGCCTGGGAGACGGCCGCCCAGGATCCGGACTTTCAGCAGGCGCAGAACGACGAGCGCGACCGGGTGTACTTCGACCCGGCCGTCAGCCGGGCCAAGAGCGACGGGCTGGGCACGCTGGGCCAGTTCGCGTACTACGACGCCATCGTGATGCACGGCGACGGCGGCGACAGCACGAGCTTCGGGTCCATCCGGCAGCGGGCCCTGGCGCAGGCGCAGCCGCCGTCCCAGGGCGGTGACGAGGTGGCCTACCTCGACGCGTTCCTGGACGCGCGGGTCTGGGCCATGGAGCAGGAGGAGGCCCACTCGGACACCAGCCGGGTGGACACCGCCCAGCGGGTCTTCCTGCGCAACGGCAATCTGAACCTGGACCCGCCGCTGGACTGGAAGGTCTACGGGGACAGCTTCCACATCGGCTGAGACCGGCTGTGGCGCGTACGGCCAACCCCCGTACGCGCCACGGCTCGCTGACTGTACGTCAGTGCGCGGCCACCTCCATCGCCTTCGCCGGGTCGTGGCCGCCGGGCGCGGTCCCCGCCGCCTCCGGCTCCGCTTTGCGGCCGAGGTGGTTGAAGGCCAGGTTGAGGACGATCGCCACCACGCAGCCCGTCGAGATCCCGGAGTCCAGGACGACCAGGAGGTCCTTCGGGAAGGCGTGGTAGAAGTCCGGCGCCGCGATCGGGATCAGCCCGACCCCGACGGCCGCCGCGACGATCAGCGCGTTCTCGCCCTTCTCCAGCGCGGCGCCGGCCAGGGTCTGGATGCCGCTCGCGGCCACCGAGCCGAACAGCACGATGCCCGCGCCGCCGAGCACCGGCAGCGGCACCAGCGCGATGACGGACGCGGCCACCGGGACCAGGCCGAGCAGGATCAGGATGCCGCCGCCGGCCGCGACCACGAAGCGGCTGCGCACCTTGGTCATCGCGACCAGGCCGATGTTCTGCGCGAAGGCGCTGCACATGAAGCCGTTGAACAGCGGGCTGATGGCGCTGCCCAGGGTGTCGGCGCGCAGCCCGCCCTCGATGGTCCGTTCGTCGGCGGGGCGGTCCACGATCTTGCCGAGGGCCAGCATGTCCGCCGTGGACTCGGTCATACAGACCAGCATCACGATGCTCATCGAAACGATCGCGGCGATCTCGAACTGCGGGGCACCGAAGTGGAACGGGGTGGGGAAGCCGATCGCGTCCGCGTTCTTGATGGCGCCGAAGTCGGTGATGCCGACGGGGATCGCGATGAGCGTGCCGATGATCAGGCCGAGCAGGATGGCGATCTGCTGGAGGAAGCCGCGCAGCAGTTTGCGCAGGGCCAGCACGACGACGAGGGTGACCGCCGCCATGGTGATGTTGGTGGTGGACCCGTAGTCGTGGGCGGTCGCGTTGCCGCCCTGGGACCAGTTGAAGGCGACCGGCAGCAGCGAGACACCGATGAGGGTGATGACCGTGCCGGTGACCACGGGCGGGAAGAAGCGGACCAGTTTGCAGAAGTAGGGCGCGAGGACGAAGCCGAGGAGGCTCGCCACGATGATCGCGCCGAAGATGACGGCGATCCCGTCGTGCCCCCGGTCCTTGCCGATCGCCACCATCGGGGTCACCCCGGCGAACGAGACGCCGTTGACGAACGGCAGCCGGGCGCCTATCCGCCAGAAGCCGAGCGTCTGGAGCAGGGTGGCTATGCCCGCGGTGAACAGGCTCGCCCCCATCAGGAACGCGGTCTCCTTGGGGGTGAGGCCCACGGCGGGCCCCACGATCATGGGCGGGGCCACCACGCCCGCGTACATCGCGGCCACGTGCTGGAGGCCGCTGGTGAACATCTTCAGCGGGGGGAGGGTCTCATCGACCGGATGCTTCCGGTCGGACGGGGCCGTCTCCGGCACACCGTCGTTGTGGGGGGTCGCACTTGCGTCGTCGCGAAACCTGGGCGTAGCTGCCACGGCGGTTCCTCCGGTCGGTTACACGTCGGCGGTGACGTGGGGTTCAGGGAGGTGGTGCCGGGGCCGGTCCGCCGGACCGGGCCCCGTTGCTGCGGTGGTGCGGTGAGGCAGGTCGAACGGCTGGTGCGGGCAGCCGGGGTCGCCGGTGCGGGAGGCGCGTGCGCGTGGGCGGCGCGCCTCCCGCACCGGTTGCCGCGGACCCCGCTCGGGTCCGCGGCGGCCGGGACGAGGGCCGTCCCCCTCGTCCGGCCGTTTCAGGGGCCGCCGGGCCGTCAGGCTCCGGCGGCGATCTGCGCGAGGCGGCGGGCCTCGTCGCGGGTGGCGCGGGCGATGGCCTCCTCGTCGGCGGTGACCAGGCGGCCGGACTCCACGACCGGCTTGCCGTCGACCAGCGACAGGGTGACCGGGGCGGCGGCGCCGAAGACGAGCGCGGTGACCGGGTCGGCGATGGAGGCGTGGGCGAGGGTGTCCAGCTTCCACAGGACCAGGTCGGCGAGCTTGCCGGCCTCCAGCGAGCCGGTCTGCGCGGCGCGACCGAGGACCTGGGCGCCGCCGTAGGTGCCGAGGCGCAGCGCCTGACGGGCGTTCAGGGCGCGTTCGCGGTGCGGGCCGAGGCGGTTGATGAGGAGGGCGTTGCGCAGTTCGGTGTGGAGCTCGCCGGACTCGTTCGACGCGGTGCCGTCGACGCCGAGGCCGACCGGGACGCCTGCGGCGAGCATGTCCGGGACGCGGGCGATGCCTGCGGCGAGGCGGGCGTTGGAGGACGGGCAGTGGGCGACGCCGGTGCCGGTGCGGGCGAAGGCGGCGATGTCGGAGTCGTTCATGTGGACGCAGTGCGCCATCCACACGTCCTCGCCGAGCCAGCCGGTGGACTCGAAGTAGTCGGTCGGGCCCATGCCGAACAGCTCGTGGCAGAACTTCTCCTCCTCCACGGTCTCCGAGCCGTGGGTGTGCAGCCGCACGCCCTTGCGCCGGGCCAGTTCGGCTCCCTGGCGCATGAGTTCGGTGGACACGGAGAAGGGCGAGCAGGGCGCGACGGCGACCTGGGTCATCGCGTCGAAGGAGGCGTCGTGGTGGGCGTCGACGGTCGCCTCGGTGGCGGCGAGCGCGCCTTCCAGGGTCTCCACGGCGAAGTCCGGGGGCAGCCCGCCGTCCTTCTCGCTGCGGTCCATGGAGCCCCGGGCGAGGGTGAAGCGTACGCCCATGTCGCGGGCGGCCCCGATGATGGCGCCGGACAGGTCGCCGGAGCCCTTCGGGAAGACGTAGTGGTGGTCCATCGCGGTGGTGACGCCGCCGAGCGCCATCATGGCGAGCGAGCCCTGAGCGGCGGCGCGGGCCATCGGCTCGTCGATACGCGCCCACGTCGGGTACAGCGCGACCAGCCAGTTGAAGAGGTTGTGGTCCGTGGCGAGGCCCCGGGTGATCCACTGGTAGAAGTGGTGGTGCGTGTTGATCAGGCCGGGGGTGGCCAGGTGGCCGGTTCCGTCGATCCGGCGTACGACGTTCTCCAGGCCCTCGGGTGCCCGGCCGGCGCCGACGGACTCGATGCGGTTCCCGGCGACGACGACATAGCCCGAGGCGTACTCGGTGTCGGCGGCGTCGACGGTCGCGATCGAGCAGTTCTCGATGACGATGCGCTCCACCCGGTCGGGGGCTGCCGGTGCTGCCATGGTGCTTCCTTCTCTCATGCGGGATGTGGGCACGGCAGGACCCTAGGAGGATTTGAGTGCCACGGCGGTGCGGCCGTGGGTGCCGAGATGGTGGAAGAACAGGTTGAGCAGGACCGCGACGAGCGCTCCCGCACTGATTCCGGAGCCCAGGACGGTCTGGGCCCAGGACGGGAAGTCGGCGTAGAACCCGGGCGCGGCGAGCGGGACGATGCCCGCGCCGAGGGCCACGGCGACCAGGATGATGTTGGAGCTGTCGTCCAGGCCGGCTTCGGAGAGCGTACGGATGCCGCTGACGGCGATCGAGCCGAAGAGGACGATGCCGGCGCCGCCGAGGACGGGCATCGGGACGAGCGAGACGACCGCGCCGAGCACCGGGAAGAGCCCGAGGACCAGCAGGGCGCCTCCGGCCGCGGCGACGACGTAACGGCTGCGGACCTTGGTCAGCGAGACGACGCCCACGTTCTGCGCGAAGGCGCTGGTGGGGAAGCCGCCGAAGACGGGGCCGATGAGCGTGGCGAGGCCGTCGGTGCGCAGCCCGCGGGTGAGGGTGCGTCCGTCGGTGCGGCGGTCGCAGATCTCACCGACGGCCAGCATCCCGGCGGACGACTCCGTCATAAGGACGAGCATCACGATGCACAGCGAGAGAATGGCGGCCGGCTGGAACTCCGGCGCGCCGAAGGCGAACGGGGTCGGCACGGCCGCGAGCGGTGCGTCGCGCAGCGCGGAGAAGTCGGCGAGGCCGAACGGCACAGCGGCCAGTGTGCCGACCAACAGGCCCATCAGCAGCGCGACTTGGCGCAGGAAGCCCCGGCCGAAGCGCTGGATCAGCAGGATCACGACGAGGGTGAACGCGGCGAGCGCGAGGTACTTCATGTCGCCGAAGTCGGTGGCGTTCTTGTCGCCGCCCTGCGCCCAGGAGACCGGTACGGGCATCAGGGTGACCCCGATGAGGGTGATGACGACGCCGGTGACCAGGGGCGGGAAGAAGCGCAGGAGTCTGCCGAAGAACGGCCCGACGGCCAGGCAGAACACTCCGGCGACGAGCACCGCGCCGTAGATCGCCGGGAGTTGGTGTCCTGGCGCGCTGGTCTCGGCGATGGCGAGCATCGGGGCGATCCCGGCGGAGGACGCGGCGTTGACGAACGGCAGCCGGTTGCCTGCGAAGCCGCCGATGCCGAGGGTCTGGAGCAGGGTGGCGCAGCCGGCGATGAGGAGGCTCGCCGCGATGAGCCGGGTCATGCCCGCCGCGTCCAGGCCGACGGCCTGACCGATGATCAGCGGAGGGGTGACGACGCCCGCGTACATGGCGGCGATGTGCTGGAGCGCGGCCGGCAGGAGCCGCGAGGGGGTGAGTTTCTCGTCCACCGGATGCACCGCACGCTCCGGCGGGGTGGAACAGGGGCCTTCTGCTTCCGCGGGCCCGGATGCTGGCTGTGCCATGAGGGTTCCCTCCGGCCCGGCCGGTGCCCGTCCGTGAGGAACGGGCGGGCACCGGCGCGGCGCCGCGTCAGAGGTTGGTCATGTCGACCGGGATCTGCGGCTCGACACCGTCCCGGAGCACGGTGCCCTCGATGAGCCCGTACGGACGGTCGGCCGCGAAGTACACCTCGTTGTCGTTCTTGAGGCCGAACGGCTCCAAGTCCACAAGGAAGTGGTGGTTGTTCGGCAGCGAGAAGCGGATCTCATCGACCTCGCTGCGGTTGTTGATGATGCGCGAACCCATCTGGTACAGGGTCTGCTGGAGCGAGAGCGAGTACGTCTCGGCGAATGCGTGCAGCATGTGCTTGCGCGCCTGCTCGTACGACTTCTCCCAGTTCGGCATGCGCTGCTCGTCGCTGGTCCAGTTGTAGCGCCAGCGGGCGGAGACGTCGGTCGCGAGGATGCGGTCGTACGCCTCCTTGAGCGTCGTGTACTTGTCCTTGACGTAGCCCCAGAACTCGGAGTTCGTCGAGTTCATCACGGTCAGGTCCTTGAGCCCGGAGATGACCTGCCACTTCTCACCGTCGAAGGTGATCTGGGCGGTGCGGATCTCCTGGTTCTTGCGGACGAAGGAGTGCTTGACCTCGTCGGACCCGATGAAGCGGGAGTTGGCGTCCGAGGTGGCGATGCGCTCCCAGGCGTACTCCTCGATGCGGATGCGCGCCGTCTTGATCGGCTCCTGCGAGGTCACGAAGTGACGGGCGAGGTGGATGCCGAACTGCTCGGCGGACTCGATCCCGTGCTCCTTGGCGAACGCGAACACCGTGTTCTTGGTGGTGTCCGTGGGCAGGACGTGCGCGTTGGAGCCGGAGTAGTGGACGTCGTCCATCTCGCCGGAGAGCGCGACCGAGACGTTCAGGTCCTTGATGTGGTGGGTGTCGCCGTCCCGCGTGATCTTGACGACGCGGTTCTCTGCTTTGCCGTACTGGTTCTGGCCGAGAATCGTGGGCATGTGTCTGCTAGCTCCCTCGGTATACGGAGTAGCCGAACGGGTTGAGCAGCAGCGGTACGTGGTAGTGCTCGCCCGGGGTGACGGCGAAAGTGATCGCCACCTCGGGGAAGAACGCGCCGCTGTCCCTTACGCGGGGGGCGTCCTGCTGCGCCTCGGCTTGCTTCTTGGCTGTGAAGTACGGCTCGGTCTCGAAGTCGAGCCGTACATGGGTGGTGCCCTCCGGCAGGGCCGGCAGGTCCTTGCAGCGCCCGTCCGCGTCGGTCGCGGAGCCCCCGAGCGTCACCCACTCGGCGTCGGCGCCCCGGCGGGCGGCGAGCGAGACGGCGACATCGGCGGCGGGGCGGCCGATGCTGGTGTCCAGGATGTGGGTGGACACCGATGCGGTGGCGAAGGTGCTCAAGACCTTCCCTCTCCTTCTGTTACGCGTCTTCCGTGACGAGGCGGGTGAGGCGGATGCGGTTGATCTTGCCCAGTTCGGTGCGCACGATCCCCCGCTCCTGCTCGGGCGAGTTCCCGATGCGGGACTTCACCGCGTCGCGCATCTGCTCACCGGTGGCGCCGGTGGCGCAGATCAGGAAGACATGTCCGAACCGCTCCTGGTAGGCCAGGTTGAGTTCGAGCATCTCGGCCTTGAGCTCCTCGGAGGCCCCGGCCATGCCCCGCTGTTCGCGGGAGGAGGTCGGGTCCCCGGGCTTCGGGCGGCCGATCGGCGGGTGACCGGCCATGGCCTCGGCCAGGTCCTCCGCGCCGAGTGCCGCCGTGGCGGTGTCGCTCGCGGAGAGCAGGGCTTCGGTGGTGGCGTACGGGCGGTGGGCGAGAATCGCTCGTCCCCATGCCGCACTGGCACACACCTCGTGCAGTGCGGCGGCCGCCTCGGCGTCCGCCTGGGTGTTGAACCGGGCGAGGCCCGGCGTGGAGCTCGAAGTCACGGGAGCCTCCGTGGCTGTTCTTCGCTGTGCGTTGGTCGGGCTGCGGATAGCTAACGCCCTCCGCAACACGACGTCAACAGTTTGTTGAAATTCCGTATACAGAAAAAGCCGCCGCCCGGTGACCTGGGCGGCGGCTTGATCGATCATGCATCGGCAGCCGGTACGTGCGTGGTCCAACTACCCGCTCTTGGCCCCGTTCTCGCGGTTCAGGTAGTTGTAAACGGTGAACCGGGAGACGCCCAGCGCCCCCGCCACGGTCTCGACCCCATGGCGTACGGAGAAGGCACCGCGTGCCTCCAGGAGCCGGACCGCCTCCTGCTTGGCCTTGCGGTCCAGCTCGGCCAGCGGCATGCCGTGCCGGCGCTCCATCGCGGCCAGGATGTGGTCCAGCGACTCCGAGAGCTGGGGCAGCCGGACCGCCACGACGTCCTCGCCCTCCCAGGCCAGCACCACGTCATCGGGGTGCGCCTCACCGGGGCCGACGAGCTCGGCCCCCATGGCGTCCACGAGCGGCTTCACGGCGCTGACGAGAGGGTGGTCCACCGGTCCGGTCACTTCGGGTCCTCCCCTATGACGTTGACCTGGAGCGAGACCCGGGTGGCACCCGATGCCAGCGCCTGCCGCAGCAGGCTGTCCACGGCGGTGAGCACCTGGTCGGCCCCGCCCTCCGCCGTGTTGCCGAACGGGCCGACGTCGACGGCGTCCAGCCCTGCCCCCTGGATGACCTCGCGCGCCACGACCGCGTGCGCGGGCGCCTCGTCCAGATCGAAGGGCTCGGTGGTGAACTCCACTCTCAAGCGCATGGTGCCTCCCTATACGGCTCGGGCTCGACCTTAGGGCCTGTCCGGTGGATCATGGCCGGGGTCGCGACGCCTGGCACGGCACCTCGCCGCGTTGCCGAACCGCCCTAATCGCTCCGCGATGAGGACGCTCCGGCGCCTTGCGATGCACCGCACCAGACGCCGCGCCCTACCCGACCCTGATCCACCGGACAGACCCTAGCGCCCTACACCGGCAGCACGCAGACGGCCGCCGGGGCCGCGTACGGGGTTCCGGCCGAGGTCAGGGAGCCCGATGCGGTGTCCACCCGGAAGGCGGTGACCGTGCCGGACTTCTGGTTGGCGGCGAAGAGCAGGGTGCCGTCCGGCGAGAACGCGGTGTGCCGAGGGAAGTCGCCGCCGACGGGCACGGTGTCGAGCAGGCGCAGCGCGGCCCCGCCGTCCTCGATCGCGTACCGGGTGATGCTGTTGTGCCCCCGGTTCGCGAGGTAGGCGAACCGGCCGTCGCCGGTGACCAGGAACTGCGCGGGGTAGCTGGTGCCGGACCCCGTGCCGGTGGACTGCGGGTCGCCCGGGGTGAGCGCGCCCGTAGCGGGGTCGTAACCGCAGACCACCGCCGTGTTGTCGAGCTCGCAGGCCAGGTAGGCGTGGCGCCCGTCGGGGTGGAAGGTGAGGTGGCGGGGTCCCGCGCCCGGCCGCAGCGCGGCGTACGAGACCTGTTCCAGGGTGCCCTGCGTCTCGTCGAGCCGGTACGTGTACACCGTGTCGTTCCCGAGGTCGACGGCGAGCACATGGCCGCCGTCGGGCGAGGTGATGATCTGGTGCGCGTGCGGGCCGTCCTGCCCGGGTCCGGGGGCGGGCGAGCTGTGGGCGACCAGGTCGGTGCGCTCCCCCACCGACCCGTCCTCGGCGAGCGGGTGCACGGCGACGCTGCCGGACGTGTAGTTGGCGCTGAGCAGCCACCGCCCGCCCGGATGGACCGAGAGGTGACAGGGTCCGGCGCCGCCGGTCGACCGGGTGCCGAGGACGCTGAAGGTGCCGTCATCGGCGAGGGCGACCGCGGTGACGCCGCCGTTCTGCTGCTCGTCCACCGCGTAGAGCGTGGCGCCCGTGGGGTGGAGGGCGAGGTACGAGGGGTTCTCGACGCCCGTGACGACGGTGCGGGCGGTGATGCCCGCCGTCTCGGGGTCGTACGCGGCTACGCCGACACCGGTGCCGCCCGGGCTGGTCGAGGTGTAGGTGCCGAGGTAGAGGGTGCGGGTGCTCAGGGCCGCGGGGCGGGCGGGGTGCGGCGGGTGGTGGGGGTGCCGGGGCGCGGGGTGGTGCGCGGAGCGCGGGAGGCTGGGGGCGGCGGCGAGGGCGCCGCCCGCCAGGAGGGCTCCGAGCAGGGTGCGGCGGCTGGTGGGGGACGTCATGCGAGGCACCTCGTGGGGTCGGTTGCGTCGATGTGGCAGCCACAGTGGCCCTACCCGGGGCCCACCGCAAGAGGTGCACCGGCCATTGCACAGGGCGCAACGCCAGGGCCCCCTGTGCGGGCGCGGCGGGGACCGGCCGTGGCGGACCGTCACCCGTCCCGCCCCCCTCAGTCGCCGGACTGGATGTCCCCCCGCGTCGAGGACGTGATCGGCTCGCGCTGTGCGAAGTCGCCCGGCGGGATGCCCGGGTGGTGGGCGCCCTCGACCGGCTCGACGGCGGCGGCCGGGCCGAGGGCCAGCCGGGACACGATGCGGTAGCGGTCGCCCCGGTAGAGCGAGTGCACGTACTCGACGGGGCGGCCCGTGGTGTCCGAGGTCAGCCGCTCGAAGAGCAGCGCCGGGGACAGCTCGGGCACGTCCAGGAGGCGGGCCTCGGCGCGGGTCACCACGGTCGGCTCGATCGCCTGGACCGCCTCGTGGACGTGCACGTCGTGGCGCTCGCGCAGGTGCTCGTACAGGTCGCCGCTCTCCAGCTCCTCGGCGGAGAGCCCGGGCACCAGCTCGGCCCGGATGTGCAGGTGCTCGATGGCCATGGGCGCGCCGTCGACCAGCCGCAGCCGGGCGACGTACACGATGTCGGCCGCCGGTGACATGCGCAGCTTCCGGCCGACCCGGGCGCCGGCCTGCACGGTGGTGAATTCGAGCAGCCGGCTCGACCAGGCGCCGGCCGCCTGCGGCACCGACAGGGCGAGGTCGGCCGAGATGAGCTCCTGGGTGATCTTCTCGGGCGCGACGAACATGCCCCGGCCGTGCTCCCGCACGAGGAGCCCCGTCGCGACCAGCTCGTCCACCGCGGCGCGCAGGGTGGGCCGGGAGACGCCGAGCGTGGCGCACAGGGACCGCTCCGAGGGGATCGCGTCGCCGGGGCGCCGGGACTCGATCATTTCCAGGATGGCGTCACGGGCCCGCTCCCGTTTGAGCACCGTCCCCGATGCGTCGGCGTCCATGAGCTGCCCCCTTCTGGCGGGTTACGTACCTGACCACTGGACCACTGGTCAGGTGGAGTGTAGCCGCTTTTCCGGGCCACCTCTCCGGGAGGTCGCCAAAATCCGTTGAATACAAGGGGCTTGACGGCTCCATTGGTCCATGCCACCTTCATCCACCAACAAGAGGTGAGCTGTCCAGCGGCCTTCACTGGTCAGGTGGTCAGGTCCTGTTCTCCCAGAGGTGAACCGTGAAGTACCGCTTGCTTGCCGGTGGGTCCGCGCTCGTGCTGGCCGCCGTCCTCAGCGCCTGTGGCTCGTCCGACGATTCCTCCGACGCGTCCGGTGACGGCCGGACCAGCATCGACGTCTGGCTGATGCGCGACAGCGTCTCGGCGCAGTTCCAGAAGGAGTTCGTCCAGGGCTTCGAGAAGGCTCACCCCGACATCCGGGCCCGGGTCCAGATCCAGGAGTGGGACGGCATCGGCGAGAAGATCACCGCCGCGCTCGCCAGCAACGACGCCCCGGACGTCATCGAGAGCGGCAACACCCAGGTCGCCCAGTTCGCCGAGAGCGGCGGGCTGCTCGACCTCAGCGACAAGGTGGACGAGCTGAACGGCAAGGACTGGCTCAAGGGCCTGGCCGAGCCGGGGGCGTACGAGGGCAAGCAGTACGGCATCCCGTACTACGCGGCCAACCGGGTGGTCATCTACCGCACCGACCTCTTCGAGAAGGCCGGCATCGACGCGAAGACCATCAAGACCCGCGACCAGTGGATCGCCGCCACCGAGAAGCTCAACAAGGGCGGCAACCAGGGCATCTACCTGCCGGGCCAGACCTGGTACGCGCTGGCCGGCTTCGTCTGGGACGAGGGCGGCGACCTCGCCACCGAGTCGGGCGGCAAGTGGAAGGGCGCCCTGGACACCCCGGAGGCGCTGCGCGGCATGGAGTTCTACGGGAAGCTCCAGGCGCTCGGCAAGGGGCCCAAGGACGCCGACGAGGCCGACCCGCCGCAGGCCGATGTGATGGCGCAGGGCAAGGTCGCCCAGGTCATCTCGACCCCGGGCGGTGCCAACGTCGTCATCGAGAAGAACCCGGACCTGAAGGGGAAGCTGGGCTTCTTCCCGATCCCCGGCAAGACCGCCGAAACGCCGGGTGCCGTCTTCACCGGCGGCTCCGACCTGGTGATCCCCACCGCATCCGGCAAGCAGGAGGCGGCGCTGACCTTCATCAAGGAACTCACCGGTGACGCCTGGCAGAAGAAGCTCGCCGTCGCCATGAGCTACGTGCCGAACCGGACCACCCTCGCCTCCGCGGTTGCGGCCGACCCGGGCGCCGCAGCGATGGCGGTCGGCGCCGCGAACGGCCACGCCACGCCCAACACCCCGAGCTGGGCCGCGGTCGAGGCGGAGAACCCGATCAAGGACTACATGACCGCCGTCCTCACCGGCGGTGACCCGGCGAAGGAGGCCACGAAGGCGTCCGCCGACATCACCCGGGCCATGAACTCCGGCTCCTGACCCCCCGCCCCTACCCACACCGTCGAGAGGAGGCGTGCCGTGTCGGTCATCCGGGAACGGACCGCACCCCCCAGCCCCAAGCGCCGGGCCGTACCCGGCACGTCCGGACCGCCGCCCCGCCGGCGGCGGTCCGGGGAACCGCGCGGCATCTGGCCGTACGCCCTGATCGCACCGGCCGTCGGCGGCATGCTCTACCTGCTCGTCTATCCGCTGCTGCGGGCGGTCCTGATCTCGCTCCAGGACTTCCGGCTGCGGCAGCTGATCACGGGGGACGCGGAGTTCGTCGGGCTGCGCAACTACCGCACCCTGCTGAGCGATCCGCGGTTCTGGGAGGTGGTCCGGCGCACCTTCCTGTTCATGGCGGTCAACGTGGTCCTGATCATGGTGATCGCGACGCTGGTCGCCCTGATGACCGAGCGCCTGGGCAGGATCGCCCGGACGGTGGTGCTCAGTTCGCTGGTGCTGGCCTGGGCGATGCCGGTGATCGCGGCCACCACGGTCTTCCAGTGGCTGTTCCACTCCGAGTTCGGCATCGTCAACCATCTACTGACCGGCGCGGGCTTCTCCTCGTTCGACCGGTATCCGTGGTTCGCACACGGCACCGCCGCCTTCGCCATCCTGGTCCTCCTGGTCGTCTGGCAGTCGGTGCCGTTCGCGGCGATCACCCTCTACTCCGGTCTGACCACGGTCCCGACCGAGCTGTACGAATCGGCGCGGCTGGACGGCGCGAGCGGTGCCCGGATCTTCCGCTCGGTCACCCTGCCGGTGCTCCGGCCGATCTTCCTGCTGGTGTTCTCGCTGGAGGTGATCTGGACGTTCAAGGCGTTCGTCCAGATCTGGGTGATGACCCGGGGCGGCCCGGGCGACGCGACGACGATCCTGCCCGTGTACGCGGTCCAGACCGCACTCGCCGGCCAGCGTTACGACCTGGGCTCGGCCGCCTCGATGGTCACCGTGGTCCTGATGTCCGGGGTGCTCGTCCTCTACTTCCGCCAGATGCTCCGCCAGGAGGACGAGATCCGATGAGCCGTGCCCGTAGCGCCCGACTGCGGCGGCTTCCGCTGAACGCCGCCGCCACCCTGACCGTCCTGGTCTGCCTGTTCCCCGTCTACTGGATGATCTCCACCGCGTTCAAACCGTCCAAGGACATCCAGTCCTCCGACCCGCAGCTCTTCCCGCACACCTGGACGCTCGACCACTTCCGCACCGCCGTGCAGGCCGACGGCTTCGGGATGTTCTGGCGCAACAGCGTCCTGGTGACGGTGAGTTCGATCCTGCTGGCGCTGATCGTCGCCCTGGCCTCGGCGTACGCGGTGGCCAGGCTGCGCTGGAAGGGGCGGCGGCAGTTCATGCTCATGGTGTTCATCGCGCAGATGGCGCCCTGGGAGTCGCTGATCATCCCGATCTACATCATCTCCCGCGACACGGACATGCTGGACCGGCTGCCCACGCTGACCCTCGTCTACTTCATGGTCACGCTGCCGTTCTCGGTGATCGTGCTGCGCGGCTTCATCGGGACGATCCCGCCGGAGCTGGAGGAGGCCGCGCAGGTCGACGGCTGCACCCGGACCGCCGCCTTCCGGAAGGTGGCCCTGCCGCTGCTCGCGCCGGGTCTGATGGCCACCTCGCTGTTCGGCTTCATCACCGCCTGGAACGAGTTCGCGTACGCCAACTTCCTGATCATCAAGCACCAGGACAGCCGCACCCTGCCGGTCTGGCTGTCCTCGTTCCAGAACACCTTCGGCACCGACTGGGGCGCCACGATGGCCGCCTCCACCCTCTTCGCCCTGCCCGCGCTGGTGGTCTTCCTGCTGCTCCAGCGCCATGTCACCTCCGGCTTCGCCGCCGGCGCCGTCAAGGGCTGACCGACGACCCCGCACCCCCTCCCGGAGGCCCCGCATGCCCGCACCCCGCCCCGAACACTCCCTCGTCCCCCGCCCCCGCAAGGTATCCGCGCGCCCCGGCCGCTTCACCCTGACCCCGGACACCGGCATCCGCGCCTACCCCGGCGCGGAGGGCGCCGCCGACCTGCTGCGCACCCTGCTCGCCCCCGGCACCGGACTCCCCCTCGCCCCCTCCGCCACCGGCCGTATCGTGCTCGCCCTGGACCCGCAGCTGAGCGGCCTCGGCGAGGAGGGGTACGGGCTCACCATCGGCCCGGACACGGTGCTGCTGCGGGCCGCCCGCCCGGCCGGCCTGCTGTGCGGGGTCCAGACGCTGCGCCAGCTGCTGCCCGCCGAGGCGCTCGCGGCGGGGGCCGGGCGGGGCGGCGCGTGGTCGCTGCCGTGCGTGGAGATCAGCGACGTCCCGGCGCATCCGTGGCGCGGCACGATGCTCGACGTGGCCCGGCACTTCCAGCCGGTCTCCTACCTGCGTCGCTACGTGGACCTCATGGCCCTGCACAAGCTGAACACGCTGCACCTCCACCTCACCGACGACCAGGGCTGGCGGATGCCGATCGCCGCGTACCCGAGGCTGACGGGGATCGGCGGCCACCGGTCCCAGTCGATGGCCGGTCCGCCGGGCGGCCCCGTCGAGCGCTTCGACGGCGTCCCGCACTCGGGGGCGTACACCACGCGGGAGCTGCGCGACCTCGTCCGGTACGCGGAGGCGCGCGGGGTGCGGATCGTGCCGGAGATCGAGATGCCCGGGCATGTGCGCGCGGCCCTGGCCGCCCATCCGGAGCTGGGCAACGACCCGTCGCGGCGGCTGGGCGTGTGGACCAAGTGGGGTGTCTGCGACACGGTGTTCGGGGTGCACGAGGAGGTCTTCGACTTCTGCCGGACCGTGCTGGACGAGGTCATGGACGTCTTCCCGTCGCCGTACATCCACGTCGGCGGCGACGAATGCCCGACCACCGAGTGGGAGAACAGCCCGGCCGCCCGGGAGCGGGCCGCCGCCGAGGGGCTGCCCGACGCGCGGGCCCTGCACGGCTGGTTCATGGGCCGCATCGGGGCGTACGTCGCCGAGCGGGGCCGTATCCCGGTCGGCTGGGCCGAGACCGGCACCGAACTCCCCCCGGAATTCACGGTGATGACCTGGCGCGACCCGGCCCACGCCCGCGCCGCCGCCCGCCGCGGCCACCAGGTGGTCGCCGCCCACTACCGGGCCACCTACCTCGACTACGCGGAGTCCGACGCCCCCGGCGAACCGCTCACGCAGCCGGGCCCGCCCGTCGAGCTGCGCACGGTGCACGGCGACCGCTCGCTGACCGACGACTGGGAGCCGGGCGACGCGGTCCGGCTGCTCGGCACGCAGGCCCAGCTGTGGACCGAGTACGCGCCCACTCCGGGCCGGATCGAGTACCAGACGTATCCGAGGCTGTGCGCCCTCGCGGACCGCGCCTGGTCCGGCGGCGGCGACGGCTGGCCCGGCTTCCTCGCCCGCCTCGGCCACCACACCACCCGCCTGGACGCGCTCGGCGTCCGCTACCGCCCCCTGACCCCCCGGCCGCTCACCGCGGCATCCCCAGGAACAGCGCCAACTTCGTGAATCCCCGCTCCCCCACGACGTTCCCGGAAGGAACAGACGCATGAAGTCACACGCGAAGAGCCGGCTGCGCGCCGCCGCGGCTGCCGCCGTCACCGTGGCCCTCGGCTGTACGGCCCTGGCCGCCGTCCCCACGACGGCGAGCGCCGCCGGCGAGCCGATCGCCGTGCAGTACCGCACCGGCGCGTCCGGCGCGAGCGCCGACCAGAGCGAGCCCTGGCTGAAGGTGCGCAACACCGGCAGCCAGTCCGTGCAGCTCAGCGACGTGAAGATCCGCTACTACTTCAAGGGCGACGCGGTGGGCGAGGTCTACCGGTTCGCCTGCTCCTGGGCGGTGAAGGGCTGCGGGAACATCACGGGCACGTTCGGCACGCTGGCGCACCCGACCGCCACCGCCGACCGCTATCTGGAGATCGGCTTCACCTCCGGCGCGGGCTCCCTGGCACCGGGTGCCGACTCCGGTGACATGCAGCTGCGGTTCTACCGGTCCAACTGGCAGCCGCTGGTGCAGAGCGACGACTACTCGTTCGGCGCCGGCTCGACCTCGTACGCCGACTGGACGAAGGTGACCGCGCAGCTCGGCGGCGCCACGGTCTGGGGCACGGCCCCGGAGGGCAACGACCCGACCGATCCGACCGATCCGACCGACCCCACGGACCCGACCGACCCGGGTGACCCGGGCGAGGACGGGCCGACGCTCTTCGACGACTTCAACTACAGCAACCACAGCGACCCGCAGATCGCCGCGCACGGCTGGAGCGTCCGCTCCAACGCGGGCGGGCCCGGTGTGCCGGGAGCCACCTGGGCGCCGGAGAACGTCACGTTCGCCACGCAGAGCGGCAACTCCATCATGAACCTGGAGACGTCGACGGCGGGCAGCGGCGAGTCGACCAAGCAGACCGAGATCCTGACCCAGTCGATGAAGTTCCGCAACGGCACCTACGCGGCGCGGGTCAAGTTCAACGACGCGCCGAAGTCGGGCCCGGACGGGGACCACCTCGTCCAGACGTTCTTCACCATCAACGACCTCAAGGCCCCGATGGCGGACGACTACGCCGAGTACGACTTCGAGTACCTGCCCAACGGCGGCTGGGGCGAGAGCGGCAACATCCTCTACACGACCTCGTGGGAGACCTACCGGCCCGACCCGTGGGAGGCCGTCAACCAGCACACCGAGTCCCGGCAGAGCTACGCCGGCTGGCACGACCTGGTCGTGACCATCGACAACAGCGCGATCACGTACTACATCGACGGCCAGCTCTTCGGCACGCACGGCGCGGCCTATCTGCCGGAGCGCGGGATGTCGATCAACTTCAACCAGTGGCTGATCGACCTCGCCGGGCAGACGAGCACCAGCCCGCGCGCGTACGACCAGCAGGTGGACTACGTGCTGCACGTGAAGGACAAGGTCCTCACGCCTTCGCAGGTGAACGCGAAGGTGGCCGCGTACCGGTCGGCGGGGACGACGTTCCAGGACACGGTCCCGGCCGGGTGATCCGGTAGCGGGACGTACGGGCGGGGCGGAGGCCGACGGGCCTCCGCCCCGCCTTTCGTATGCCTCCCGGGAGGCGCGCGCCACCTCCCTGACCGGCACAAATTCCGGGCACCCCCTTGACAGCCCCGCCACCCGCCGGGCAATCTTCCATTAAGCAGAAACAAACTTCCGCAATACGGAAGGAGCGCCGAAACCCTCATGGGCTACCCGGACCAGCGCTTCGATGTGAACCTCTCGATCCTCTTCACGGAACTCCCGCTCCTGGAGCGTCCCGCGGCAGCCGCCGCGGCCGGCTTCACGGCGGTCGAGCTGTGGTGGCCCTGGATCGAGACCCCCACCCCCGAGCAGGCCGAGCTCGACGCCCTCAAGAAGGCGCTCGACGACGCCGGCACCCAGCTGGTGGGCCTGAACTTCTACGCCGGACAGCTCCCCGGCCCCGACCGCGGCGCGCTCTCCGTGCCCGGCACGGAGTCGGAGCGGTTCCGGGCCAACATCGAGGTGGCGGCCGACTTCGCCGCCTCGGTCGGCTGCAAGGCGCTCAACGCGCTCTACGGCAACCGGGTCGACGGCGTCGACCCCGCCGCCCAGGACGAACTCGCCCTGGAGAACCTGGTCCTGGCGGCCCGTGCCGCCGACCGGATCGGCGCGGTGCTGCTGATCGAGACCCTGAACGCGCCGGAGTCCCCGCGCTACCCGCTGGTGAGCGCACCGGCAGGCATCGAGGTCGTCGACCGGGTCAACGCCGCCACCGGCCTCGGCAACGCGAAGTTCCTGCTGGACCTGTACCACCTGTCGATGAACGGCGAGGACCTCAGCCAGGTCATCACCGCGTACGCCGACAGGACCGGCCACGTCCAGATCGCCGACAACCCGGGCCGCGGCGCGCCCGGCACCGGCTCGCTCCCCCTGGAGCAGCTCCTGGACGAGCTGACGAAGGCCGGTTACGCGGGCTGGGTCGGGCTGGAGTACAAGCCCGGCGACCGCCCGAGCGCCGACTCCTTCGACTGGCTCCCGGCCGCCGCGCGGCCCGCCCGCTGAGGCTTCCCAGGAGCCCCTGTACACGCTGATCGGAAGGCACCCTCATGAGCAACAACCTCCCCAAGGTTGCGTGGATCGGTCTCGGCATCATGGGTTCGCCCATGTCGGAGAACCTGATCAAGGCCGGTTACGACGTCACCGGTTACACCCTGGAGCAGGACAAGGTCGACCGCCTGGCCGCGGCCGGCGGCACCGGCGCCTCCTCGATCGCCGAGGCGGTCAAGGACGCGGACGTGGTCATCACGATGGTGCCCGCGTCCCCGCAGGTCGAGGCCATCGCGTACGGCCCCGACGGCATCCTGGAGAACGCGAAGCGCGGCGCGCTGCTGATCGACATGTCCTCGATCACCCCGCAGACCTCCGTGGACCTCGCGAAGAACGCCGCCGAGAAGGGCATCCGGGTCCTGGACGCCCCCGTCTCCGGCGGCGAGGCCGGTGCGATCGAGGCCGTCCTCTCCATCATGGTGGGCGGCGAGCAGGCGGACTTCGACGCCGCGAAGCCGCTGCTCGAAGCGCTCGGCAAGACCATCGTGCTCTGCGGCCCGCACGGCTCCGGCCAGACGGTGAAGGCCGCGAACCAGCTGATCGTCGCGGTGAACATCCAGGCGTGCGCCGAGGCCGTGGTCTTCCTGGAGAAGTCCGGCGTGGACCTCTCCGCCGCGCTGGACGTGCTGAACGGCGGCCTGGCCGGTTCGACCGTGCTGACCCGCAAGAAGGACAACTTCCTGAACCGGGACTTCGCGCCCGGCTTCCGGATCGACCTGCACCACAAGGACATGGGCATCGTCACGGACGCCGCCCGCAACGTCGGTGCCGCGCTGCCGGTCGGCGGTGTGGTCGCCCAGCTCGTCGCCTCGCTGCGCGCGCAGGGTGACGGCGGCCTGGACCACTCGGCGCTGCTGCGCTCGGTCGAGCGCCTGTCTGGTCAGCCCGTCAAGGGCTGATCCCGCCCGCTCCCCCGCCCTCCCAGACTTCCGGACGGTGCCGTCGCTGACACCTGTCCTGTCGCGCCCAGGCGCCGGCACCGTCCGGAACACCCCCCCCCACCACGAATTTCAACAAACTGTTGACGCCGCAACCGGGGTCTCTTTACGCTCCGGACACGCCCCCAGGAATCTGCCCCCTGGCCGTCGCAGTTCAGCAGCTCCCGTACGGAAGGTCGCCCCGACACCATGACGCAGCGTGTGCTTACGACCGAGTCCGGCGCCCCGGTCGCCGACAACCAGAACTCCGCCACCGCGGGTGCCGGAGGCCCGATCCTCCTCCAGGACGGCCACCTCCTGGAGAAGCTCGCCCGCTTCAACCGGGAGCGCATCCCGGAGCGCGTGGTGCACGCCCGGGGCTCCGGCGCGTACGGCTACTTCGAGGTGACCGACGACGTCACCGCCTTCACCCGCGCCGACTTCCTCTCCGAGGTGGGCCGCCGCACCGAGACGTTCCTGCGCTTCTCGACCGTCGCCGACTCGCTGGGCGGCGCGGACGCGGTGCGCGACCCGCGCGGTTTCGCGCTCAAGTTCTATACGAACGACGGCAATTACGACCTGGTCGGGAACAACACCCCGGTGTTCTTCATCAAGGACCCGATCAAGTTCCCCGACTTCATCCACTCGCAGAAGCGCGACCCCTTCACGGGCCGTCAGGAGCCGGACAATGTCTGGGACTTCTGGGCGCACGCCCCCGAGGCCACGCACCAGGTGACCTGGCTGATGGGCGACCGGGGCATCCCCGCCTCGTACCGCCACATGAACGGCTACGGCTCGCACACCTACCAGTGGACGAACGCCGCGGGCGACGCGTACTTCGTGAAGTACCACTTCAAGACCAACCAGGGTGTGCGCTCCCTCTCCGCCGACCAGGCCGCCGAGCTCGTCGGCAAGGACGGCAGCTCGCACCAGACGGACCTGCTCCAGGCCATCGAGCGCGGCATGAACCCGTCCTGGACGCTGTACGTGCAGCTCATGCCGGCCGCGGAGGCGGCGGACTACCGCTTCAACCCGTTCGACGTCACCAAGGTGTGGCCGCACGCGGACTACCCGCTCCAGCGGGTGGGCCGGCTGGTGCTGGACCGCAACCCGGACAACGTCTTCGCCGAGGTCGAGCAGGCCGCGTTCTCGCCGAACAACTTCGTGCCCGGCATCGGCCCGTCCCCGGACAAGATGCTCCAGGGCCGCCTGTTCGCCTACGCGGACGCGCAGCGCTACCGCCTGGGCATCAACCACACCCAGCTCCCGGTGAACGCGCCGCGCGCCGCCACCGCGGACAACTACGGCCGCGACGGCCTCCACGCCACGCGGTACGGCTCGCGCCACGACAAGAACTACGAGCCCAACTCGTATGCGGGCCCCGCCCAGACGGACACGGCGCTCTCCGCCCCGCTCCCCGTCCAGGGCTGGACCGGCACCCACGAGGCGCCCGCCCACACCAAGGACGACGACTTCTTCCAGGCCGGCGAGCTGTACCGCCTGATGTCGGCCGACGAGAAGGACCGCCTGATCGCGAACATCGCGGGCGGCCTGTCCCAGGTCTCCCGGGACGACGTCATCGAGAAGAACCTCGCCCACTTCCACGCGGCCGACCCCGAGTACGGCAAGCGCGTGGAGGAGGCGGTCCGCGCCCTCCGCGAGGACTGACCTCACCCCCCGAACCCTGCCCGCGCCGACGCGTCCACCCGGATGAGGGGTAGTTGCACGGTGCGGGCAGGACGAGGCCGCGGCGTTGGCGCGATGCCAGTGCGGTGGTACGCGGGAGGGCGGCCCGGTCACCAGACCTGAAGGCCCGTGCAGCCCCCCCCCCTTCGCGCCTCCGCCGCGGCCCCTGTTCCCCCCTGAACCAGGGCGCGGAGTACGGATACGGTCCCGTACTCCGCGCCCTTTCACGTGCTGCGGGCGTTCACCTCAGAAGACCGGCGGTTTCACCGTGAAGTTCTCGCCGCCCTATAGGGATTCGTAACGGACCTCTATGACCAGTCGGCGAGTGACGAGGTCCCAGAACCAGCCGTGCCGGTCATCGCTGAACTCGTCCAGCGACAACAAGAAGGCGGACTGTCCGGCCAGCACCACGGCGCCCGGACGCAGCGAATGCGCCTGGGGCCGCTCCGGCAACGGGTAGTCTGCCGATGCGGCGGTCCGGAAGAGCGTGTCCGCGAGGAGCAGCGCATCGTCGGCGTCCAGGCAGTCGAAGCGGATGTGTGGTGGCCGCCGTGCCGGTTCCGGCAGTGCCCGCAGGTGGGCACCGACTCGACGGGCAGCACGTGGCCGGTCGCGGCGATCATCCGCTCCAGTTCCCTGGCGAACCGCTCATGGACATGCCAGTGCCCGAGGTCGAGGGCACGCAGAACCGACTCGTCACCGCCGAGACTGCGGCAGAGCCGTGTGGCCGCGCCCGTATCGAACATGCCGATGTCGATGAGGGCCCGGCTCCCCACGGTCTCGATTTCGAGATGCCGTTCGACGCCGACGTGGGCAAGGGTGCGATGCAACTGCAGTGCCGCCTTCTGCACCTCACCGAGGCAATGCGCGAACAGCCGTCCCAGGGAGTGGACTTCCTGCTCCGAAAGCAGTGTGAGGACCAGCTCGTGGCCGGGGTACGGCAAGGGCTGTTCGCGATGTGCGACCTGGGCGACGACGCCCTCGGCGAGCAAGTGGGGCCGCACGTCTCCGTGCGTCCAGGGGTAAGCGGCAGAGGGGGTCAACCGCAGGCGGCAACCACCCGGCACAGGGCCTAGCCCCCGGAGACGACGTCGAAGCGTCGCGGCCCGCATTCGGCCCCGTGGCAGCAAGCGCGATCTCGGCCCACACCACTTTTCCCGGCGCGTTACGAGCCGGGTAGCACCCCCCAAGCCCGGCTCATCGCCGCCACGATTCGGCAGCCCTCCGAACCCGGTTCTACCAGGCCGGGATGGAAACCACTTGATCATTCAATGAGCGTCTTCCCATGCGGGATCTGCGGAAGGTCCGCCAGGACCCAGCCGTGCCATGCCGCGTTCGGCAGGTGCCCGTACTGCAACCATCAGCGGAACTTCGCGGTCTGGGTATGAGACCGAGGGAGGCGGAAGGTGTTGGCGTGGTTGTTCCTGCTGATGGTGCTGGGCCTTGAGCTATCGTGCGGGCTCTTGGCCTACGCGTTCTGGAAACGTCGACGCCATCCCCCGCTGCACCGGCGCAGGTGGGTTCTGGGAACGACTGCGTGCGTCTTGGGGTACGCCCACACGCTCGCCTATGGCTTCGCGTTGACCCGGCCGACGGACCTTTGCGGGCAGCGCACCCTGGACAACGACTATCCGCTGACGCATGTAAGCGTGAATGCCTTTCCTCCGCGCCTGGCGTGCTACTGGTCGGATTCGGCAGTGCACGGCCCCAGCCACCCCACGGCCGCGGGCACCGTGCTGATGTGGTGCGGGGCCGCCTTGCTGGTGGCAGGTGCGGCAGCCTGGGCGGTGTCCCTGGACTCCCCGATGCCACGCTGGGCGCGAGCAGGCATGGTTCTTGCGCCCGCTACATCTGCCGTCCTCTGGATCCGGCAAGTCGCCCCGCTGATGCGCCTGTCGACCATTGATCTCGACAACGAATGCTTTCGCTGGCAAGTAGCTCACCTGAACTCGGCGCCGTCCGGCGAACTGGCGACAACCAAACGCACTGTCATGCCCCCGGCTGTCGAATGCGTCTTCGCCGATGGCACGGCGAACCTCATCAGTTCCGAAGCCTTCGGGTTCGCGTGCTGCCTGGCCGTGTTCCTGCTCTGCTGTGCCACACCGCTGCTTGGTATGTCGACAGCAGCGGCGGGAGTGCCCCTGGACACGTCCCTTCCGGCAGTTCGCAAAACCCGGCGGTAGAGATGATCAAGGGGACTGCCGGTGGCGAGGGCGTCCAGGAGGGCTTGGAGCTCGAGTCGGGGGTCCTCGTCGGAGCGGCCAGCCACTCGCGCCGGCAGCCGCTTGACCAGTCAGCCCGGCGTTCTCTCGCGCTTACGGCTCCAGGTCGGCGCGGACGAGCCGCAACGCCGCCACCGGGTCTGCGGCACGGGTCACCGCCCGACCCACGACAACATGTGTCGCACCGGCAGACATGGCACAACGCGGCGTGCCGGACCGGGCGTGCTCACCCGAGGACGCGCCGGGGAGGGCGACTCCCGGTGTGACGATCAGGGCTCCGGCTCCCAGCACGCCACGCAGCGGTTCGGCTTCCTGTGGCGATGCGATCACGCCGTGGCAACCCGCGCCTTCCGCCAGCCGGGCCAGACGTAGCACCTGCTCCTCGGTCGAGGTCGCGCCGGCGACACCGATGTCAGCAAGATCGGACCTCGTCATGCTGGTGACGACGGTCAGAGCCAGCACGCGAAGGCCCGGAAAGTCGCGAGCCGCGGCGACAGCGGCGGACATGATGCCGGTGCCGCCCATGCTGTGGACGGTCACCATGGAGACACCCAGAGAACCGGCGACACGGACCGCGCCGGCCACGGAGTTCGGGATCTCGAAGAGCTTCAGGTCCAGGAAGACCTCCTTGCCCTTGGCTACGAGGTGCTCGATCAGGTCCGGCCCGGCCGCGGTGAGCAGCTCCAACCCGACCTTGTAGAAACGACACTCCGCACCCAACCGGTCGACGACTTCCTCAGCCGCTCGGCGGTTGTCGAAATCCAAAGCAACGATGATCCGACTGGTTGGCTCCACGGCGTCATTGTCTCCCACGCGGCTACGGAGACGTCCGCGGGCCGCGTGCCCCCGACCGCCCTCACCGCCATGCCAACCGCCTTCGGAGCGTCGACGTAACCAAGCACGCGCTCCCGTGCATCCCCGACCTGTTCCAAGGAACTTCGGTGAAGCCCCTCTGAACCGCGGTCAGTCAACGCCTTCAACGATCCGGAAGTCGCGCTCGACACCGTCGGCGAGGGCGGCCAGCGCCTCCTGGTAGGCCGGGCTCTCGCGCGCCGCGACGGCCTGCTCGAAGCTGTCGAACTCGACCAGGACGGTGCGTTCGGCGATGCCCGCCTCGTATGCCTCGACCCGAGTGCCACGGGAGAGGACCCGGCCGCCCCCGGCTTTGACGGCCGGAGGGGCCAGCTTGTTGTAGGCGGCCAGCTTCTCGGGGTCCGCAATGGTGCGGTAGACGCTGACCCAGTAGCCCTTGGGCATGGAACCTCCGGTGTGTGCGGTGATGAATGCGTACGGCTTACGCGGTGGGCTCGGGAAAGCGAGCGCCCCAGGACTCCTCCTCCAGGAGAAGCCCGTTGGCCAGAAGGCTGATGGTGCGGTACCAGCCGATCAGCACGAACAGTTCGAGGATCTGGTCGTCCTCGTAGTGCGTGCGCAGAGCGTCCCAGGCCGACTGCGTGAGCTGAGCCATGTCGTTGAGTTCGTCAACCGCGTGGAGCAGCACCGTATGGCGTGGCGACCATGGGGCGCTGGCCAGCGCGTCGGGCTGGGCAGTTGCCCGGAGCAGTTCAGGGGCTAGTCCGGCCTGCGGCGCCAGGGTCGCTGCATGGACACCCCACTCGTAAGCACATCCGGATCGCGCGGTCACACGGGCGATGACGATCTCCCGGTCCATGGCGGGCAGGAGCCCGTGGCCCAGCAGCCCGGCGCCGAGGGTGAACATGCGTGAGGCCAGCTCCGGGTTGCGGTGCAGGACGCGGAACAGCGCGAGCGGCTCGTGCGGCACACCCGGCGGCATCCAGCGGCGGAGAGCCCGGTCTACGTCGACGGTATAGGGCGGGGTGAGCGGTGCGATGCGGGGCATCTCGAACACCTCCTGCTTCGATTTTCGAACCACTATATGCTTCGAGAACCGAAGCGCAAGGAGTGAGCATGGAAGCCGGAACGCCACGTCCGGGTCAGCCGGTACGGGGATCCGCATCGGGTCGCCCGGTGATGGCCGCACTCGACCTGCTCGGACGGCGGTGGACGATGCGGATCCTGTGGGAACTGAGCCAAGCCCCGGCCGGATTCCGCGAGTTGCAGCGCCGGTGCGAGCGCATGTCCTCCAGCGTGCTCAGCACCAGGATCGAGGAGCTGACCGCCGCCCGCCTGCTCGTCCTGGACGGCGACGGCTACCGCCTCACCCGGCTCGGCCGCGATCTCATCGAGGCGCTGAGCCCACTGAACGCCTGGAGCCGACGCTGGGCCAAGGAAATGGAATCCGAAGCGACAGGAGAGCTGGAATGATCACCGCGTGGCCGACTTCTGCGGCCACGAGCGAAGGGAGCGGCACATGAGCCGTCGTACCGCGGCCGTGACCGCGACGGTGCGCGAGTGGAGCGACGAAGAGGGGTGGGGCGTCCTCGACTCACCCGAGACTCCCGGAGGGTGCTTCGGCCACTACTCCGACATCCAGGCGCCGGGCTTCCGCACGCTCTCACCGGGACAAGAGGTCGATCTCGTCTGGGAAGCTCCCGGCTTCAAACAGGACGGCTACGACTACCGCGCGGTGAGCATCACCCCGCGGCGACGGTGATGACGCAGGCGTCAAGGCCGAGGAAAGCCTCGTCAGCCGTAAGCGGGCATTTCTCCCCCTTCAGGCGTGGGAGGGGTGACGTTCGGGAAGCGTGCTGAGGCACCTCCGAAATCCACCGCAAGGAGACACACAGTGCGCCGCCCACCCCGGAAGGCTTTCGCCGCCCTCATCGCCGCAGCCGCCCTCGCCCTCCCCCTCCTCACCCCCACACCCGCCTCCGCCGCCACCACGACCACCAGCCGCTTCGCGAACTACCGTTACGGTGACTGCCTGCGCGAGAACTCCGAAACCGGCCTCAAGGGCGACCGCTGCACCACCGGACGCGGGAGCCTCCTGTGGCAGTGGAACGGCAAGCTCAACACCATCACCACTCTCAAGAACAATTACTGGGGTCGCTGCCTCGACAGCAATGACAAGGGCGATGTCTACCCCCAGCGCTGCAACGGCGGCTCGTACCAGAAGTGGCGCACGGTCCAGCCCGCCGCCCGCAGCGCCGTCATGCTCCAGAGCGTCGGCACGGCCCGCTGCCTCTACCAGCAGGACAACGGCTACTACCGAACCGCCGCCTGCGACCGAAACGCCCAGAACCAGCGCTTCACCATCGGCTGAGACGAAGGCGCGCGACAGGTCAGGTAACGATGATCGGATTGGTGAGTGCGGCAACGTGCCCGTTGGGATGGCGGACCTCGATGCGGACGAACGCCGAGTCTTCCGCTGTCGTGTCCCACTGCACCGCCCCCGCCCCGTCACGGGGGAGAGGCGATCGGTGGACCTCACCTCGATCGGTGTTGAAGCTGACGGTCCCCTCGGGCACACCCCGGACTGCCGCACGGACTGCCACGAGCCCACCATGAGCGGCGAGCCGCTCCCCGACCCCGGCACCGCACCCATCGGCCTCGGCGGTGAACGACACGTCCACACCCGCTGATTCGGCGATCCAGCTGCGGCCGGCACGGAGCCCGGCCAGGACTGCCTCTGTGCTCAGTTCCTCGGCGAAGACCACAGTGTGAGGAATCCCGATCTGTCCCTCCAAGTGGGTGTCGCTGTTACCCATCGCCGGCCGCCACGAGCCCGCCCGAAGGTCCACCGAGAGGCTCCTCCCCCACTCGGCCAGTGTCGTCTCGTTGTCAGCGTTCCAGGGCCGGTCCGACGCCCACAGTCCGTTCCACACCTCCACCACGTCGAAGCCGAGGAAGGGGAACATGAAGTCTCCTGAGGGGTAGGGCGCATGCGGGTGCGCGGCAACGCACAGCCCACCTCCTCGGTGAACCTGGTCCAGGCGCGTGTCCACCAGTCCGTCCCCGACCCGGTGGTTCCCGTCGACGACCTCGCCGGGATCGAGGCCGAGCGCGAGCCAGTGACCGGACTTCGTAGTCACCTCTTCGCCGAGAAGAATCAAGAAGTCCTCGGTCGCCAGGTGCCCCCAGACGCCCGGAGCCGCAGCTGAGTTGTGCTCCGTCGTCGCGATGAAGTCGAGTCCGGCCGCGCGCGCTCGGACGGCCACTTCCTCGGGAGTGAGTTCCCCGTCCGAGTGGACGGAGTGGACATGGCAGTCCCCGCGGTACCAGGCAGCACCGCGCCCGACCGCCCGTGTCGACGGGAAGCTCGCACTCGACAAGGTTCTCCTCCTAGAGCTCTGCCGACCCAACGCGCCGCCGAGGCAACCCGTTCCCCGGCCTGCGGCATCAGAATTCGAGCTGATCGGGGAAGCGGAGTGCGGTCACCGGCGAGGAACGCGTCGGTCACATGCTGCTTCTGGGTGGGATGCATCCGCACACCGGCCCGGACACGGGCACGTAGAGGCTCGTATCAGTTGAGGCATCGAGCAGCCCGAGGCCGATAACGGCGGCGCTGGGCCAGGGCAGGACGCGGATGACGGCATGAACAGTTCCGGGACGACTACGCGGGCGGTGGAGTTCTGTCGGAGGGATCCAGGCACCGCCCTTGTTGGCGGAGGCTGGTCACCTCCAGCGCCTGGGCAGCGGCGAGCTTGGCGAGCGCGCGCCGGGTTTCGATCGATCCGTCGAGCTCCGCCCGTTGCTTCTCGTCCAGCCCGGCGAGCGAAAGATGGTCACGCTCGGCCGGCGTGAGTCGTGCGAGGTCGGGCCCGGACCCGGGCAGCATGGTCACGCCTCCGAGGCGGCCCCGTTGCCCGGTGACCGGCAGACCGGCGTCACGAAGCCAGTTCAGGTCCCGGGTGACGGTTCGAAGGGACACCCCGAGCGCCGAAGCGATTTCCTGCGTGGTCACGGCATTTCTCGATGCCAGGAGCAGCATCAGGGAGAAGAAGCGGTCTGGGGTCACACACCAAGTTTTCCAGGAATTGCGACACGATGCGGCGCATATCCCGGTGAGGCTGGTGGGTGCTTACCACGACCTGCGAGAAGGAGAACCATGACCACATCCGTCGTATCCATCGTCTACGTGAACGACGCTCCCGCCGCGGCACGTTTCTACAGCGACCTCCTCGGCATGAGTCCCTCGTTCGAGACTCCGGGATACATCACCTTCGACCTCGGGCCAGGCGCTGACCTCGGCTTGTGGTCCGGCCAGTTCGAGGATCTGTCACCGGACGTCCCGCGCACCGGTGAGGTGTGCGTGGCCACCGACAGTGGTCCCGGAGAGGTCGACGCGATCTTCCGGCAGTGGCAGTCCAAGGGCGTCACGATCCTGCGCAAGCCTCACGATGCCGGGTTCGGGCTGACCTTCCTCGCGGCAGACCCCGACGGGAACCGTATCCGCGTCGCACTGCGGGGCTGACAAGTCACGGGGCGGCAGGCGCGCACTCGGTCCCTGCGGTGGCGCAGGCGGAAGAGCCCCTACGGGGATCCGTGGGGGCTCTTCAGGGAGGGGGCAGCTGCCGGGTGAGGACACCGACCTGAAGCGCCGCGCCCTCGTAGGCGGCATCGCGGCAGCGGCTGCCGCTGCCGCAGCCCCAGGAGGAGCAGGCCGCAGACCTCGCCGTCGAGGCACTCAACCTCCGGAGCCGCATTCCGCTCGTCGGCCATGCGGGCGGCCATCGACGGCCGGAATCGCGCAAACCTGTGAACCGAGCGTTTGTAGACTCCCCGGATGACCAGCCATCTGCTCCGTCTCACCGTCCTGGGGTCTGCGACGCCCTACGCGAGCGTGGACAACCCGTGCTCCGGCTACCTGGTGTCGAGCGGAGGCACTCGCGTGTGGGTCGATGCGGGCAGCGGGACGCTGGCGCAGTTGCAGCGGCATGTCAGGCTCGATGAGGTGGATGCGATCTGGATCTCGCATCTGCATGCCGATCACAGCGCGGACCTGCTCACCGCGTATTACGCGGCGCTCTTTGCGGATATTCGGCTTGCCGCACCCATCCCCCTGTACGGGCCGCCGGGCATCGCCGACCGGCTGGCCCACTTCCTCACCAACACCTCGACGCGCAGCCCGGTCGAGTCCGCCTTCGCCGTCCATGAGTTGCATGATGGGCACCAGGCGCGCGTCGGCTCACTCACCCTGACCAGCCGGGCAGTGGCACACGGCATCCCGGCCTTCGCCGTACGCATCGAGACCAAGGGCCGATCGCTCGTCTACTCCGGGGACACAGCACCGTGCGTGAACCTCACGCGGCTGGCGGAGGGATGTGACGTGCTGCTGTGCGAGGCCGAGAGCGCCCAGGCGCCGACCGAGGGCGAACAGGTGCACCACACACCCGAAGACGCCGGTGCCACGGCCGGCGCGGCCCAGGCAGGCCGGTTGATCGTCACGCACGTCGGCCGGTTCCTCACGCCGCAACAGGCGGTGGCACGCGCCTCGGCCCGGTTCGACGGTCCTGTCACTTATGCCGCACCTGGTGCGGTCTTCTCGATCGATTAGGCGACAACTGCCTCGGGTTGCTCGACGATGACCGAGCCGCTTCTCTCCTGTGTTCACGACCGCCGAGGGTGTCACCCTGTGCGGCACGCGACAGGCATACGGCGTGCGGTCAACCCGGCGCATGCAGGTACGACGAGTACTGCTCCAGCTCGTCCAACTGCGCGACGTAGCTCGGTCCGATCCGCGTGCGTCCGTGACCGAGCACCCACGGCAGAAGCTCCGGGGTTGCGTCGTACTCATCGAGGAAGCCGAGCTTCAGCTCGGACAGCTGGTCCTCGAAGCACCAGAGATCGACAAGCTCTTCCAGATGCCTGTCCGCGCTCGGGGTGCGGGCGTGCTCCCACACCTCCAGCCACGGGCTCAGTGCGCCGGTGACGACCGTGACAATGTTCAGGACGTCGTACGCCGCCGTCGGGGCCGGGTACTGGTCGAGCGTCGCCGCCCACCAGGACGCCCACAGCTCCCGCAGCGCGGCCGTCTCGGCCGGCGGCCACCCCGTCCAGTTCGCCTCGACGAACCGCGTCCCGATCAGCCCCGCGTCGAGGTGCGTCTCACCCTTCACCAGTAGGCGCGCGATCCGAGGCACCATCCGGCGCAGCAATTCCTGGGGCTTGTCCCAGTGCGATGGCACCTCGCTCAGCGGCGTCGTCACGAGATCGTCGGGCACCGCCTCCGGTGGCCCGGCCAGCGCGGCGATGTCGGCCTCGCCATAGCAGTACAGACACCCGTCGAGGACGAAGTCCTGCTCCGGTACGAATGCTTTGTCCAGCTCATCCAACGCCCGCTGCAACCGCTGCTGCGGATCAGCCATGACAGTCTCCTGGTGGTACTCCGCCGCCCAGCGGCGAAGAGCGCGACGTTACGCCATGGCCCTCGTCGAAGATAGCCAATTTCTGCTGCTCATCGGCCGGGGTCGCTGGTGCCTTCGCCCTCGCCTTCACCTCCAGGGAGAGCGAACGCTGAAGCGGTTGCGGCGGGTTCGCGTGGTGTCGGGCACAGACCGAGGAGCACCTGCGGAGTTCCGCAGGTGCTCCTCGCGTCCGGTCACGGGCTCTACGCCGTCACGCCCCCGCGTACGGCCGGATCGCCGTAGGCGCGTGGGACGGGTCCGTCGCCACGTCCTCGAACTCGTTGACCGACGCGATGTCCGACCCGCTCATCGCGATGTTCGTGACGCGTTCCAGGATCGCTTCGACCACCACCGGGACGCGGTGTTCCGCGGCCAGCTTCTTGGCTTCCTCGAAGGCCGGGAGGAGGGCGTCCGGTTCGGTGACGCGGATGGCCTTGCAGCCCAGGCCCTCGACGACCTTGACGTGGTCGACGCCGTAGACGCCCAGCTCCGGGGAGTTGAGGTTCTCGAACTCCAGGTTGACCTGGAAGTCGATGTCGAAGTTGCGCTGGGCCTGGCGGATCAGGCCGAGGTACGAGTTGTTGACCAGGACGTGCACGTACGGGATGCGGTGCTGGGCACCGACCGCGAGTTCCTCCAGCATGAACTGGAAGTCGTAGTCGCCGGAGAGCGCGACCACCGAGCCCTCGGGGTCGGCCGTGGCGACGCCGAGCGCGGCCGGGATCGTCCAGCCCAGCGGGCCCGCCTGGCCGCAGTTGATCCAGTGGCGCGGGCGGTAGACGTGGAGCATCTGGGCGCCCGCGATCTGGGAGAGGCCGATCGTCGTGACGTACCGGGTCTCCGGGCCGAACGCGCGGTTCATCTCCTCGTACACCCGCTGAGGCTTCAGCGGGACGTTGTCGAAGTGCGTACGGCGCTGCAGGGTCGCACGGCGCTCCTGGGTGGACGCCGCCCACGCCGAGCGGTCCGCGAGCTTCCCCGCCGCCTTCCGTTCGCGGGCGACCTCCACGAACAGTTCCAGCGCCGCCTTCGCGTCGGACACGATGCCGAGGTCCGGGGCGAAGATCTTGCCGATCTGGGTGGGCGCGATGTCCACGTGGACGAAGGTGCGGCCCGCCGTGTAGACGTCCAGCTTGCCGGTGTGGCGGTTGGCCCAGCGGTTGCCGATGCCGAGGACGAAGTCGGACTCCAGGAAGTTCGCGTTGCCGTAGCGGTGCGAGGTCTGGAGGCCGACCATGCCGGCGTTCAGCTCGTGGTCGTCGGGCAGGATGCCCCAGCCCATCAGGGTCGGGACGACCGGGACGCCGGTCAACTCGGCGAATTCCACCAGGAGTTCGGAGGCGTCGGCGTTGATGATGCCGCCGCCCGCGACGAGCAGCGGGCGCTCCGAGGCGTCGAGCATGTCCAGGGCGCGCTCGATCTGCTTGCGGGTCGCGGCGGGCTTGTGCACCGGCAGCGGCTCGTACAGGTCGGGGTCGAACTCGATCTCGGTGAGCTGCACGTCGATCGGCAGGTCGATGAGGACCGGGCCGGGACGGCCCGTGCGCATCAGGTGGAACGCCTGCTGGAAGACGCCGGGGACCTGCGCGGCCTCCAGGACGGTCGTCGCGGCCTTGGTGACCGGGGCGGCGATCGAGGCGATGTCGACGGCCTGGAAGTCCTCCTTGTGCAGGACGGCGGTCGGCGCCTGGCCGGTGATGCACAGGATCGGGATCGAGTCCGCGATCGCGGAGTACAGGCCGGTGATCATGTCGGTGCCGGCGGGCCCCGACGTACCGATGCAGACGCCGATGTTGCCCGGGCGGGCCCGGGTGTAGCCCTCCGCCATGTGGGAGGCGCCCTCGACGTGGCGGGCGAGCGTGTGGTGGACGCCGCCGGCCGCCTTGAGGGCCGCGTAGAAGGGGTTGATCGCGGCGCCGGGCACACCGAACGCGTTGCTGACGCCTTCGCGCTTGAGGATCTCGACTGCCGCGCGGGCAGCGGTCATACGAGGCATTGAGTGCTCCTGCTCGTCCCTGGGTGGAGTCGGGGATGGAGTCGGGCTCTGTCGCGCCACCTGAGAGCACCAAATCACCGATTCCGCATTGCGGAAAACTTCTTCTGTTATGTGGAAGCAAATCTAAGCCGCGTCCGGACCTCCGTCAAGGGAGCGGGGAGCGGCACGGAGAAGGGCGCCGAGTGACGCGAATCCGCACCCGGCGGCGGGCTCTTGGGGGAGCATGGACGGATTACGGAAGTGGTACGGAGGGAGCACGGGGTGGAGTCAGTGCCGGTACGGTGCCCGGCCTGTCGCCGCGACCACGCGTACGTGACCCCCATCTACCCGTGCCCGTGCGGGGAGCCGACGGCCCCGCCGCTGCTGCGCGGCGCCCCCGTCGTCCCGATCACCCATCGCACCTGGAACGACGACTGGGTGACCGTACGGTGCCGGGGCTGCGGGCGGCACGACCAGTGGCCGCAGCCCGAGCTGTGCTGCCCGTGCGGCGCGGTGCTGCGGGTGCCGGTGCGGCCGGTGGCGTCCGCCGGGGCGGTCCGGCCCGCGCACATACCGCTGCCGCGCACGGCGGCGGCGCCCCGTCCGGCGTTCCGGCCGCTGACCATCCGTACCGCGCGGGACGCGGTCGCGGCGGCGGCGCTCTATCTGACCTGGCTGGGCTTCGAGGACGTGACGCACCCGGTGAACAGGCCGGCGTCCCGGATCGACCTGCGGGCGTCCGGGCTGATCGCCGAGGTCGACTCCACGACCCGGCCGACCGCGCTCCGCGATGTCGAGTGCCTGTGGCTCAACGCGCTCAACGGCTCGGTGCGCGGGGTGCTGTTCTCGCTCGCGGGCTATACGCCGGAGGCCCGGAAGCGGGCGGACACCTTGCGCATGCCGCTGTTCGTCCTGGACCTCACCGGCACGCCGCAGCCGGTGAACGGGGCGGCCGACGAGCTCGTCAGCACCGGGGCCTGACCGCGCGCAACCCATCAGAATCGGACACCCGGGCCCGGTGACGTGTCGTGCCTCACAGAAACCGCCCGGCCACCCTGCGTGTGATCCGTCACGTTCTGGCCAACGGCCCCCGATGTGCGGTTCGTTGTCAGTGGCGGGCCCTACAGTGGAGCGCATGGTCTTAACTCCACGGACTTCACCACCCTCGGACACGCCCGCGCACGCCCCCGCGCTCCCCAGGCGCTCCGCCCTGGAGGCCAACGAGGCGATCCGCGCGCTCGTGGACGCCCGCGCGGGCCAGGACTGGTCCCCCGTGGAGTCCGCCGCATACGAGGTGCTTCTCCTCCAGTGGGCGGCGGCGACGCGCGGCGACGCGGGGGACGTGATCGAGGCGGCCTGAGCCGTTAGCGACTGTAGGTCTCCCGCAGTTCGATCTTGCGGACCTTGCCGCTGACCGTCATCGGGAAGGTCTCCAGGATCCGGAGCAGGCGCGGGATCTTGTAGTGCGCCAACTGCCCCTCGCAGAACGCCCGTACGTCGTCCAGGGCGGGCGGGTCGGCCGGGTCGGCGGGGATGACGCAGGCCAGCACCTCTTCCCCGTAACGCTCGTCGGGCACGCCGACCACCTGCACATCGGCGATCTTCGGGTGGCGGTACAGGAACTCCTCGATCTCGCGCGGGTAGATGTTCTCGCCGCCCCGGATGATCACGTCCTTGATGCGGCCGACGATCTGTACGTAGCCGTCCTCGCGCATCACCGCGAGGTCGCCGGTGTGCATCCAGCGCCCCGCGTCGATGGCCTCGGCAGTGCGCTCGGGCTGGTCCCAGTAGCCGAGCATCACGCTGTAGCCCCGGGTGCACAGCTCGCCCGACTGCCCGCGTTCCAGGGTCACGCCCGTCGCCGGGTCGATGACCTTGACCTCGATGTGCGGCATGACGCGGCCGACGGTGCCGGTGCGGCGCTCCAGGTCGTCGTCGCGGCGGGTCTGGGTGGAGACCGGGGAGGTCTCCGTCATCCCGTAGCAGATGGACACCTCGTCCATGTGCATCTCGGCCACCACCCGCTTCATCACCTCGACCGGGCACGGCGACCCGGCCATGATGCCGGTGCGCAGCGAGGACAGGTCGTACGAGGCGAAGTCCGGCAGATTGAGCTCGGCGATGAACATCGTGGGCACCCCGTACAGCGAGGTGCATCGTTCCTGCTGCACGGCGCTCAGCACGGCGGCCGGTTCGAACGAGCCGCCGGGGATCACGATGCAGGCACCGTGCGAGGTGATGCCGAGGTTGCCCATCACCATGCCGAAGCAGTGGTAGAAGGGGACGGGGAGGCAGACCCGGTCCTGCTCGGTGTAGGCGACCAACTCCCCCACGAAGTAGCCGTTGTTGAGGATGTTGTGGTGCGAGAGCGTCGCACCCTTCGGGAAGCCGGTGGTGCCCGAGGTGTACTGGATGTTGATCGGGTCGTCGCAGGACAGCTCCGCCTCGCGGGCGGCGAGCTGAGCGGCCGTCACCCGAGGTGCCTCGGACAGGAGTTCGTCCCAGGATCCGTCGCCGATGTAGTGCACCGCGCGCAGGTCCGGGCAGTCGGCGCGGACCTCCTCGACCAGGGCGCGGTAGTCGCTGGTGCGGTGGGCGAGGGAGGCTGCCAGCAGGGAGATCCCGGCCTGCTTCAGCACGTACTCCAACTCGTGCGCCCGGTAGGCGGGGTTGATGTTCACCATGATCGCGCCGATGCGGGCGGTGGCGTACTGGACGAGCACCCACTCCGGGCAGTTGACCGCCCAGATGCCGACCCGGTCCCCCTTGGCCACGCCCGACGCCATCAGCGCCCGCGCCAGCTCCTCGACGGCCGCGCCGAACTCGGCGTACGTCCAGCGCCGCCCGGACGGCACGTCGACCAGCGCCTCGCGGTCGGGCCAGGCGGCGACGGCCCGGTCCAGGTTGCGTCCGATGGTGTCGCCGAGCAGGGCGGTGGTGCCCGTGCCGTGTGCGTACGAGAGCTCGGTCATGCCAGGTCCCCCTCGGCGTACTCGGTGCCGCCGCCCTGGGCGGTGCGCTCGCGCAGTTCGATCCGGCGGATCTTGCCGGAGACGGTCTTGGGCAGCTCCGCGAACTCCAGCCGCCGCACCCGCTTGTACGGGGCGAGCACGGACCGGGAGTGAGCGAAGAGCACCTTGGCGGTGTCGGGTCCGGGCTCCCAGCCCTCGGCGAGCACCACGTACGCCTTCGGGACGGAGAGGCGGACCTCGTCGGCGGCCGGGACGACCGCGGCCTCGACCACCGCCTCGTGCTCCAGCAGGGCGCTCTCCAGCTCGAACGGGGAGATCTTGTAGTCGGAGGACTTGAAGACGTCGTCGGCGCGCCCCACGTAGGTGATGTAGCCGTCCTCGTCGCGGGAGCCGATGTCACCGGTGCGGTAGTAGCCGCCGGCCATCGCCTCGGCCGTGCGGTCCGGGTCGCCGTGGTAGCCGGTCATCAGGCCCACCGGGTGCGCCGACAGGTCGAGCGAGATCTCGCCCTCGGCCGCGCCGGGCTCCCCGCTCACCGGGTCGAGCAGGACCACCCGGAAGCCGGGGCTGGGCCGTCCCATCGAGCCGGGCTTGAGGACCTGGCCGGGGGTGTTGGCGACCTGGACCGCGGTCTCCGTCTGGCCGAAGCCGTCGCGGATGGTGACGCCCCAGGCGCGCCGGACCGCCTCGATGACCTCGGGGTTCAGCGGCTCGCCGGCCGCGACGACCTCGCGCGGCGGGGTCTTGAGCTGGGTCAGGTCCGCCTGGATGAGCATGCGCCACACGGTGGGCGGGGCGCAGAAGCTCGTGATGCCGGAGCGGTCCATCTCGGCCATCAGGCGGCCGGCGTCGAAGCGGGTGTAGTTGAAGATGAAGACGGTCGCCTCGGCGCTCCACGGCGCGAAGAGGTTGGACCAGGCGTGCTTGGCCCAGCCGGGCGAGGAGATGTTGAGGTGCACGTCGCCGGGCTTGAGCCCGATCCAGTACATCGTCGCCAAGTGGCCCACGGGGTACGAGACATGGGTGTGCTCGACCAGCTTGGGGCTGGCGGTCGTGCCGGAGGTGAAGTAGAGCATCAGCGGTTCGTCCGCGTCGGTCTCGCGGTCCGGCGTGAACGGGCGGGGCGCCTCGGCGGCCTCCGCGTAGTCGAGCCAGCCCTCGGCCGGGGCGCCGACGCAGATCCGGGTGTAGGAGCCGGGCACCTCGGCGAACTTCGCGGTGTCGGTGTCGCGGACCAGGACGTGCCGGACCCGGCCGCGCTCGACCCGGTCGCGCAGGTCGGCGGGGCCGAGCAGCGGGGTCGCCGGGATGACGACGGCGCGCAGCTTCATCGCGGCGAGCGCGGTCTCCCACAGCTCGACCTGGTTGCCGAGCATGACGAGGACGCGGTGGCCCTCGCGCACCCCCTGGGCGCGCAGCCAGTTCGCGGCGCGGTCGGAGCGGGCGGACATCTCGGCGAACGACACCTCGGTGCGGGTGCCGTCCTCCTCCACGATGTGCAGGGCGGTGCGGTCGTTGTCCCGGGCGATGACGTCGAACCAGTCGAGCGCCCAGTTGAAGTGGTCGTCGCGGGGCCAGCGGAAGCCTTCGTAGGCGGCGGCGTAGTCCTCGCGGTGCCGGAGCAGGAAGTCCCGGGCCGCCCGGAACGTCTCCGTCGCACTCGTTTCCGGCATGTGCCCTCCTCTTTACCGACCCGGCCGGTTCATTGGCTCCTCACATCATGTAAACAGTGAGCCAGGTCTCACCACCCCCGGACGGGGGTGTCGCGGGGCCGCCATTCCATCGGGGGGCCGGGCAGAGAGGCGGCAGGGTGCCGGAATCGGTCGACGCGGTCGAAATGCAAGCGGCGCTGCTTCGGCTGCGCCGGACGAGCGGGCTGCCGGTCGCCTTCGGCGGGCTGCTCGCGGACAGCCGGCACGCCAGGATCGCGGAGGTGAACGGGGCGCGCACGGCGGCGCTGCGCGGGCTCGTGATCTCGTCGGGCAGCGGCCTGGGCGGCAAGTCCATGGCCCTGTCGAGGCCGTGCGCGGTGACCGACTACCGCTCCTCGCGCCACATCAGCCACGAGTACGACACGGCCGTCGCGGCGGAGGGCCTGTGCTCGGTGGTCGCCGTCCCCGTCGTGGTGCGGCGCGAGGTGCGGGGGGTGCTGTACGGGGCGCTGCGCGAGCCGCTCACGCTCGGGGACCGCACGTTCGACGCGGCGGTGGCCGCGGCCCGGGATGTGGAGCAGGCGCTGGTGGTGCGGGACGAGGTGCGGCAGCTGCTGGCCGTGAGCCGACCGGAGCCGGATGCGGCGGCGGGGGCCGCGGGGGCCTGGGAGGACGTCCGGGAGGCGCACCGCGAGCTGCGCGCCCTGATGCCGAAGGTGCTCGACCCGGCGCTCCGGGACGAGCTGCTCGCGGTGTGCGGGCGGCTGGCCTCGGCGACGGGCACCCGGGAGCCCGGGGAACGCGAGGTCCGGCTCGCGCCTCGGGAGATCGATGTGCTGGCGTGCGTGGCCGCGGGCGCGACGAACGCGGTGGCGGCGGACCGGCTGGGGCTGCGCCCGGAGACGGTGAAGGGCTATCTGAGGTCCGCGATGCGGCGGCTGGGGGCGCACACCCGGCTGGAGGCGGTGGTGGCGGCGCGGCGGGCGGGGCTGCTGCCGTAGGTGGGCGCGTCCCGCGCCGTCGGGCGTCCCCCGCACCGTCTGGCGTCCCGCACGCCGTCGGGCGTCCCCCACGCCGTAGGGCGTCCCCCGCACCGTCGGGCGTCCCCCACGCCGAAGGCCGTCCCCCCGCCCCGTAAACCCTCCCCCCACATCCGCGCCCCCGTCAGCGCCCCAGGTCCACGAACGCCCCGAAGCGGACGTCGTGCTCCGTCGCCGAGGTCATCGCCGCCATCAGGTCCTTCGCCTCCCCCTCTACGGCCTCGCACTCCGCGGACGTCAGCGGGCGCACCTCCTGGACGGTGACCACGGCGGGGGCGTCGCGCGCGGTGTCCAGCCGCCAGACCGCCGCGAAGAACCCGTCCACCAGCACGCTGCCGTAGGTCTGGTTGC
Source organism: Streptomyces sp. CB01249 (assembly GCF_001905735.1). Lineage (GTDB taxonomy): Bacteria > Actinomycetota > Actinomycetes > Streptomycetales > Streptomycetaceae > Streptomyces. The sequence continues at coordinate 618,921 of NZ_LISW01000001.1, read as the reverse complement.
CCACCCCGTTGAGGCCCTTGAGGGCCGCCGGGATGACCCGGGTGCGGTCGGCGTGGCCGAGGAGGACGTTGTCGAACTCGGGCAGGAAGCGGGGCGGGGCGGGGGTGTCCTCGGCGGGGCGCGGGGCGTCGGGCAGGTCGAAGAGTTCGGTGCCGTGCTCGTCGCGGAAGGTGACGAGGCGGGGTCGCAGCCGCTCGAAGACCTCCGTCAGGCGGGTCAGGCCCGCCCAGCTCTGCATGTCCCTCACCGACGCGGGTCCGAACGCGCCGAGGTAGCGCAGCACGGCGCGCTCGATGTCGGGCGCCGCCTCACCCGCGTGACCGAGCCAGCGCTCGACGGTGGTGAGCGCGACGCCGCCGCTGACGCCCCAGAGGCCGCGCGGGGTCACCTGGACCAGGGGCAGCAGGCAGCGGGCGGCGATGCCGAGGGCCTGCGGGTCCGCGTCGGGCCACTCGGTGAGCAGCCGCTCGCGGATCTCCTTCGGGCTGCGCGGCGCCTCCTCCACGTACGCCCGGCTCAGCTCGCGCAGCCGGTCCAGGTCCACGCCAGGGAGCCGCTTGCGGAACATGTTCAGCTCGCGGTCGACGGCAGGCTGCATCAGGGGGCGCAGGGTCAGGGCGTCCTCGGCGGTGTGGGTGTGGATGGTCGAGCGCAGGGAGACGATGCGGACGACCTCGCGCGCCTCCATCAGCAGCGACAGATCGGCGGGCCGGAAGCCCCGGAGCCGGGCCAGGAGCTGGTAGTACGGCGGCTTGGTGTTCTGCGCCTGGAGGCCGACGAGGTGGGTGACGGCGTCCTTCGCGCTCATCGCGGTCCGGCGCAGCAGGAGCTGGCGGTCCAGGGTCGCCCGGCCGAGGGCCCTGGGCGTGAGCACGGGGACGGGGGCGACTCCGGCGGGGGTCCTCTTCTTCGCGGCCATGACGGCACGGTACGCGGCCATGAGGACGGATTCCGTCCTACTGGACGATGCGCGGGGGCGCCACGCCCTCCCCCGGCGAAGCCGGAATCGTGGCGGGGCCGCCCGCATCATGGTCCCGTGATCGCCGTCCTGTTCGCCGTCCTGACCGCCCTCAGCAACGGCTCCGCCTCCGTGCTCCAGCGCCGGGCCGCCCTCGACGTGCCGCAGAGCGAGGCCATGCGGGTGTCGCTCATCGGCCATCTGCTGCGCCAGAAGGTGTGGCTCGCGGGGATCGCCCTGGTCATCGTCGCCGCCGTCTGCCAGGCCGTCGCGCTGGCCACCGGGCCGATCTCCGTGGTGCAGCCGATCTTCGTGATCGAGCTTCCGGCGACCCTGCTCCTGGCCGGTTTCATGATGCGGGCGCGCCTGCCCCGGACGGTCTGGCTGGGGGTCGCCGCCGTGACGGCCGGGCTGGCCCTCGGGATGGCGACGGCCGCGCCGGGCGGTGGCAGCGACAGCGTGCACGGGGCGGCATGGGTGCCGGCGCTGATCCTGACGGGCGTGGCCGAGGCGCTGCTGATCGCGGGCGCGCTGGCCACCCGGGGCGATGTCCGGGCCGCCCTGCTGGCCACGGCCGCCGCCTGCGGTTACGCGCTGACCGCCGCGCTGATGAAGGACGCGATGGCGCGGCTCGACACGGGCGGCGCGGGGGCGCTGTTCAGCTCCTGGCAGCTGTACGCGATGGCGGTGGCGGGGGTCGGGGCGCTGTTCCTGCTCCAGAACGCCCTTCAGGCGGGCACGCTCGTCGCCGTACAGCCGTGTCTGACGCTGGGCGACGCCCTGATCAGCGTCCTGTACGGGGTGACCCTGTTCGGCGAGGAGGTGCGCACCGGCTGGTGGGTGCTGCCCGAGCTGCTGGCCCTGGGGCTGATCGCGGCGGGGTGCGTGGAGCTGGCGCGGTCGCCGCTGGCCACCGGGAACCCGACGGCCCCGGCCCGCGCACGCCGGGTCGACTGACCGGGCGCGCACGGACCGGGGCCGGGACGTACGCGTACTACTTGCTGATCGCGAAACGCATCAGGGCGTGCTCGTCGCCCTGCTTGATCTTGCCGGTCTCGTTGATCACCTGGAGCTTCCAGCCGGCGCCGACGCGCATCGCCTTCGCCACGGCGCAGCCGTTGTCGTTGGTGAGCAGGCTCGGCCAGATGTCGGCGACCTGCTGGCTGCTGCCGCCCGTGGCGTCGTAGACCTTGATGCTGACGTTGCGCGCGTTCTGGAAGGAGCTGCCCTTCTTGTACGCGGCGGCGACGAAGACGATCGCCGTGACGTTCGAGGGGACCTTCGCGAAGTCGACGGTGACCGTCTCGTCGTCGCCCTCGCCCTTCCCGGTCTGGTTGTCACCGCTGTGCAGCAGCGAGCCGTTGCCCAGCGGGTCCAGGGAGTCCAGGCCGGCCAGCCGGACCGGGTCCGCGCCCTGCATCGCGATGGCGATCAGGTCGAGGTCGGTGCCCTTCTTCTGCTTCAGCTTCCCCATCAGCCCGCCACTGCTGCCGACGGTGGGGTCCCAGGAGACGCCGATGGAGAGGTGGGTCACCCCGTCCAGGTCCGCCGGGCCGTCTTCCTTCTTCAACGTGATCATGCGTGATCCTCTTCGTGGCGAGATTCCTACAGGGTGAGTCTGCCTGGTGTCCTCCCGCTCCCCCTCACCAGGGGCAAAATTTCGACCAAGTGTGGGAGACCCCCGGCCGGATTGTCCTGCCTCGGCATGATGTACGGGTACGTGTCCACGTGATACGGACACGGCGACGACGCCCGGTCCGAGGTGTGGACCGGGCGTCGGTTGTCGGCCGTGTCAGGCGGCGTCCTCGCGCACCACCATCGGGGCTCCGAGGTGCTGATGACCGCCGCTGGCGAGCATGCGCACCTCCGCGTGATCGCTGATCTCGGCGCGAACGATTCCGGTGTCGTCCTCGTAGACGGGGTGTCCGCCCGCGCCGCTCTGTGCCGTCCGGTGGACGGTGACGGCATCGTCCTCCACTGCCGAGGACTGGAAGACGAGCTCGTAGCTTTCCGGATAATCCATGACGGGCTCTCCAGACGACTTTCCCCGGGCCGGCCCCTCGGGCACACCCGGCCTGCACCCTCCATGGTTGCGCAGACCCGGCCCGGACGCAGGGGCGGGCGCGTCCTGCGGGCCGGGGCCGGGGCTGCCTATGCTGAAGGAGAGCCCCGCCGCGGGAAGGGAAGCGCCATGGACGAGGCCGGCCTGGGGGACGACGTCTATCAGCCCCAGCAGGAGTCGGAGGCATCCGATCCGGTCGAGCAGCTCGACACGGAGGACACCTTGGCCGATCCGGACGTGGACGACGTCCTGGACCGGGGTTATTCACCGCCCGAGCGCCCCTACGCGGTGGACGACGTGGGCACCACCGCCGCCGAGCAGCACCGGGGCGAATCCCTGGAGAGCCGGCTGGCGCGCGAGCGGCCCGAGGACGACGGGCCGCCCGGCGACGGGGTGGGCGACGTCGTGGACGGGGACGGCGAACCGTGGGACCGCGAGGTCGGCACCGTACGCGCCGGACGGCTCACCCGGGACCTGGACATCGACGACCCGGACAGCACGGCGGGCGAGGACGTCGGGATCGACGGCGCCGCCGCCTCCGCCGAGGAGGCCGCGGTGCACGTCATCGCGGACGAGGCGTAGGGCGGCCCGTTCTCCCTTACCCCGGAGGTAATCGACGCCCCGCGCGGCCTCGGACATCGTGTTCCTCACGAGCACAGCGCTCCCGGCCCACCGGCCGGGAGCCCTACCGGAGGGACCCACGATGACCACGTACGACGACGCCGTGCAGCGCTACTTCGCCGCCTGGAACGCCGGTCCGGACGAGCTGGAGAAGGCCGTCGCCGCGGCGTTCACCGACGAGGCCGCGTACACCGACCCGCTGGCCGACGTACGCGGCCACGAGCAGCTGGCGGCCGCGATCGGCGGGGCCCAGCAGCAGTTCCCCGGATTCACGTTCCGCCCGCTCGGCGCGGTGGACGGGCACCACGCGCTGGTCCGCTTCGGGTGGGAGCTGGTCGCGCCCGACGGCTCGGCGCCCGTGGCCGGGTTCGATGTGGCGACGCTCGCCGATGACGGCCGGATCGCCTCGGTCAGCGGCTTCCTGGACCGGGTGCCGGCCGCCTGATCACGCGGCGGGGTGCGAACGGCGGCGCAGGGCCGGGTCGGTGAGGTCGGCCGGGTGGTAACCGGCGTCCCGGGACGAGAGGTTGGTGCCGGGCGGGACGATCTTGTCGATCCGGTCCAGCACGTCCTGGCTCAGCCGCACCCGGTCCGCGCCGAGCTGGCCCTCCAGCTGTTCCAGGGTGCGCGGGCCGATGATCGCCGAGGTGACGGCGGGGTGTTCGAGCACGAAGGCCAGGGCGAGCTGGACGAGGGTGAGCCCGACCTCGTCGGCCAGCTGGGCGAGCGCCTCGGCGGCTTCGAGCTTGGCGGTGTTCTCCGGGGACGCGATGTCGAAGCGGCCCGCCTGGCGTGCGGCGCGGCTGGAGTCCGGCTGGCCGGCGCCCTTGCGGTAGCGGCCGGAGAGCCAGCCGCCGGCCAGCGGGCTCCAGGAGAGCACGGCGAGGCCGTACCGCCGGGCGGTGGGCAGCACCTCGCGCTCGATGCCCCGGGCGAGGACGGAGTACGGGGGCTGCTCGGCGACGACGCGTTCGCGGCCGCGCCGCTCGGCGGTCCACTGGCCCTCCACGATCGCGGACGGCTCGAACGTCGAGGTGCCGATGTAGCGGATCTTGCCCTGGTGGACCAGGTCGGAGAGGGCGCCCAGGGTCTCATCGAAGTCGGTGCCGGGCTCCGGGCGGTGCACCTGGTAGAGGTCGATCCAGTCGGTGCCCAGCCGGCGCAGGCTGTTCTCCACCTCGCGGATGATCCAACGGCGGCTGTTCCCCTGCTCGTTGGGGTCGGTGCCGAGGCTGCCGTGGAACTTGGTGGCGAGCACGACGTTGTCGCGGCGGCCGCCCGCCAGCGCCTTGCCGACGATGGTCTCGGACTCCCCGGCCGAGTAGACGTCGGCGGTGTCCACGAAGTTGATGCCGGAGTCCAGGGCGTGGTGGATGATCCGGACGCTGTCGGCGTGGTCGGGGTTGCCGCGGGCGCCGAACATCATGGTGCCCAGGCACAGCGGGCTGACCTTCACTCCGGTGCGGCCGAAATCGCGGTACTGCGTCATCGTGCGTTCTCCTTGACGAGTTCACTGACATTCAGGTGGTCGACGGCCGCGCCGGGGCCGGTCTCCCGGAAGGCGTCCCACAGCCGCCGGTAGGGCCCCCGGGCGGCGAGCAGTTCGGTGTGGGTGCCGGTCTCGACCACGGTTCCCGCGTCGAGCACCACCACCCGGTCCGCCCGGGCCGCCGTGGTCAGCCGGTGGGCGACGACGACGGTCGTACGGCGACGGGCCAGGACCTCCGTGGCCGCGGCGACCCGGCGCTCCGTGGCCAGGTCCAGCGAGGCGGTCGCCTCGTCGAGCAGCAGCACGTCGGGGTCGACCAGTTCGGCCCGGGCCAGGGCGAGGAGCTGGCGCTGTCCGGCGGAGAGGTTGCGGCCCCGCTCCCCCACCGGGGTGAGGTAGCCGAGCCGGAGCCCGGCGACCATCTCGTGCGCGCCGACCGCCCGGGCCGCCCGCTCCACCTCGGTGTCCGTGGCGTCGGGCCGCCCGTAGGCGATGGCGTCGCGGACGGTGCCGCTGAACAGGTGCGCCTCCTGCGGGACCACGCCGAGCCTGCGCCGGAAGGCGGTCAGGTCCAGGTCGCGCAGGTCCTGCCCGTCCACCCGGACCGCGCCCGCCGAGGGGTCGTAGAACCGGGCGAGGAGCTTGACCACGGTGGACTTGCCCGCGCCCGTGGCGCCGACGAGCGCGACGGTCTCGCCCGGTTCGATGCGCAGGCTCACCCCGTGCAGGACCTGCCGGCCGCCGCCGCCCGCGTACCCGAAGGACACCGCGTCGAACTCGACCTCGCCGCGCAGCGCGGGCACCGGGCGGGGGCTCGCGGCGGGCGGGGTGCCGGCGGGGGTGTTCATCAGGGCGCGGAGGCGGCCGAGGCCGACCACCGCCTGCTGATACCCGTCGAAGACCTGCGAGAGCTGCTGGATCGGCGAGAAGAACAGCTCCACGTACAGCAGGAACGCGATGAGGGTCCCGGCGCTCAGCTCGCCCGAGCGGACCTGCGCCGCGCCCACGGTGAGCACCGCCGCCGAGCAGAGCGTGCCGAGGAACTCCACGAACGGGAAGAACGTGCCCATGTACCGCTGGGCGCGCAGCCGGGAGTCGCGGAAGGAGCGGGCCAGTACGGCGAAGTCGGCGGCGTTGCGCTGCTCGCGGCGGAACGCCTGGGTGACGCGGATCGCGGTGACGTTCTCCTGGAGGCAGGCGTTGACGGCGCTGATCCGCTCCCGGGCCTCGCGGTAGGCGGGGACCGAGTAGTGGCGGAAGACGGCGGTGGCCGCGATGAGCAGCGGGAGCGCGGCGAGCAGGACGAGGGCGAGTTCCGCGTCGATGACCAGGAGGGCGACCAGCACTCCGGTGACGGTGAGCAGGCTGACCACGGCGGTGATGAGGCCGGTCTGCAGGAAGTTCGACAGGGCGTCCACGTCCGTGGTCATCCGGGTCATGATCCGGCCGCCGAGTTCGCGCTCGTAGTAGTCGAGGCCGAGGCGCTGGAGCTGGGCGAAGGTCTTCACCCGGAGGGTGTAGAGGAGGCGTTCGCCGGTGCGTCCGGTGGTCCGCACCTGGGCCACGCCGATCAGCCAGTTCGCGGCCACCACGAGACCGGCGGCCGCCGCGGCGGCGAGCAGGACGTGTCCGGCCTGGTGGGCCACGCCCCGGTCCACGCCGTACCGGACGAGGACCGGCACGGTGATCTGGGCGCCCGCGTCGAGCGCGACGAGCAGCAGGCCGAGGAGCAGCGGCAGCCGGAAGGGCCTGAGCAGGGCGCCGAGCCCGAAGCGGGCGTCGGCGGCGACGGCCTGTTCGGTGGGCACCTCCGGGTCGGCGGCGGGCAGCGGGAGGCGGGCCAGACCGGCGAGGAGTTCGGGGCTGGGCGGGGCCGAGCCGAGCACCCCGCCGCCGGGGCCCGCGCGTCCCGGCCCGGAGGTGGCGGCGGCTTCGGCGAGCGCCTGGGCGGCCCGGACTGCGGTGCCCTCCAGCTGTTCGTCCTCGTCCTCCTCGGGGCGCAGCCACAGGTGCGGGGTGGGGCAGCCGGGGTCGGGGGCAAGGGGGGTGTCCGGGTGGTCGTCGGCGCGGTCGTCCGTGGCCAGGAGGTCCCGGAACAGGGCGGACCGGCCGCGCAGTTCGTCGGGCGTGCCGGTGTCCGTGACCCGGCCGCCGTCGACGATCGCGACGCGGTCGGCGAGCTCCAGGGTGGAACGGCGGTGGGCGATGATCAGGGTGGTGCGGCGGCGGTCGTCCGCGCGCAGCCGGTGGTGGATCTCGGCCTCCACCCGGGCGTCGATGGCGGAGGTGGCGTCGTCCAGGACGAGCACGGCCGGGTCGCCGATGAGGGCGCGGGCGAGGGCCATGCGCTGGCGCTGTCCGCCGGACAGGGTGAGGCCCTGTTCGCCGACGAGGGTGTCGTAGCCCTGCGGGAGCCGTTCGATGAACTCGTCGGCGCGGGCGATGCGGGCCGCCGCGCGCACCTGTTCGTCGGTGGCGTCCGGCATCCCGTACGCGATGTTGGCGCGCACGGTGTCCGAGAGGAGCAGGCTCTCCTCGAAGACGTAGCCGATCCGGGAGCGCAGCGAGGCGAGGGTGAGGTCGCGGACGTCGGTGCCGCCGACCCGTACCGCGCCGGAGGGCACGTCGTAGAAGCGCGGCAGCAGCGCGGCGGCGGTGGACTTGCCGGAGCCGGCCGGACCGATCAGGGCCAGGGTCTCGCCGGGGCGGATGTCCAGGGTGAAGCCGTCCAGGAGCGGGGCGCCGTCGCCGTATCCGAAGGTGACGTCGTCCCAGGAGAGGGCCGGGGGTGCGTCGGGCAGTGCGCGGGCGTGCGGCGCGTCGGTGATGACGGGGGCCTCGTCCACGACTTCCAGGACGCGTTCGGCGCCGGCCCGGGCCTGCTGCCAGACCGTGAGCAGCGTGGCGACCTGGCGTACGGGGGTGACGAAGGAGCCCAGGTAGGTGGTGAACGCGAGGAACGTGCCGAGCGAGATCCGGCCGTGCAGGGCCATCCAGCCGCCGAGCGCCAGCACGGCGACCTGGCCGAGGGCCGGGACCGCCTGGAGGGCGGGGTTGTAGCGGCTGGTGAAGCGGACGACGCGCAGCCGGGAGGCGAAGAGGTGGCGGGCGCGCGCTTCGAGGCCGGTGAGCTCGCGCTGCTCCTGGCCGAAGCCCTTCACGACGCGGACGCCGGTGACGGTCGCCTCGACGGTGGAGGCGACCTCGGCGGCCTCCTGCTGGGCGTGCCAGTTGGCGGGGAACAGGTCGCGGCGGCTGCGGAGCGCGATGAGCCAGAGCAGCGGGCCGACGACGAGCGCCACGACGGTCAGCAGCGGCGACAGGAACGCCATGACGGCCAGCGAGAACAGGAACATCAGGGCGTTGCCCGTGAGGTTGGGCAGGAACTGCAGCAGGGTCTGGATGAGGGTGATGTCGGAGATGGACCGGCTCACCACCTGCCCGGTGCGCAGATCGTCCTGCTGGGCGCCGCCGAGCCGGAGCAGCGCGGCGAACGCGTCGTTGCGCAGGTCGTACTGGACTCCCAGGGAGAGCCGCCCCGAGCGGTAGCGGCGGGTGAAGCTCGCGCCGAACCGGAGCGCGCCGAGTGCGGCGAGCAGCCCGGTCCAGGGGACGAGCGAGGCGGTGGTGCCGGCCGCCACCCCGTCCACCACGTGCCGCAGCACGAGGGGCAGGGCGGCGGTGGCGACGGCGGCGGTCACGGCGGCGCCGAAGGCCATGAGGAGATCGGTGCGGTGGCGCAGGCAGTAGCCCAGCAGCCGCCGCGCCCAGCCGGGCGGGGGCTGCTCGGCCGTGCCCCCGCCCGGACCGGTCCCCGGGTGCGGACAGTCGGTCACCGGGCCTCCGCCAGGCCGATGCCGTACTCGCCGGCGCCGCGGACGATGTCGTCGAAGAGGCGGTTGGCGGGGCGGGGCAGCCCGTAGTGGCCGCGCAGGGTGCTCGCGGTGTACTCGGTGCGGAACAGGCCGCGCTCCTGGAGGATCGGCACCACCCGGTCCACGAAGACCTCCAGGCCGGAGGGGAGGACGGCGGGCATGATGTTGAAGCCGTCGGCGGCCCCGCTGTCGTACCAGTGCTCGATGGTGTCCGCGACCTGCTCGGCGGTCCCGGCGAAGGTGCGGTGGCCGCGCCCGCCGCCGAGCCGTCCGATGAGCTGACGCACCGTCAGCTTCTCGCGTCTGGCCAGCTCCACGATGAGGGTGTAGCGGCTCTTGGCGCCCTCGATGTCGTCCTCGGTGGGGATGTCCTCGGGGAGTTCCGCGTCCAGATCGAGGTCGTCGGGGGCGATCTTCAGCCGCTTGGCCAGCTGGAGCTTGGCGTACTCGGGGACGATGAGGTTTTCGAGTTCGGCGTCGAGCGCCAGCGCCTCGGCCTCCGTCTCCCCGATGACGGGGACGATGCCGGGCAGGATCTTGATGCCGTCGGGGTTGCGGCCGAGGGCGGTGGTGCGCTCCTTGACGTCCTTGTAGAACGCGATGCCCTCCTCCAGCGTCTGCTGCGCGGTGAACACCGCCTCCGCGTACCGGGCGGCGAAGTCCTTGCCGTCCTCGCTGGAACCGGCCTGCACGAGCAACGGGTAGCCCTGCGGGGGGCGTTGTACGTTGAGCGGTCCGTCGACCCGGAAGAACTCACCCCGGTGCCCGATCTGCTTGACCCGCTCGGCCAGGGCGTGCACCCCGCGTTCCTTGTCGGCGATCACCGCGTCGTCGGCCCAGCTGTCCCAGAGCTTGGTGGACACCTCCACGAACTCCCCGGCGCGCCGGTAACGGTCGTGGTGCAGCGGGGTGTCGTCCAGGCCGAAGTTGCGGGCCGCGTCGGCGCCCGCGGTGGTGACGATGTTCCAGCCGGCCCGGCCGCCCGAGACGTGGTCGAGCGAGGCGAACCTGCGGGCCAGGTTGTACGGCTCGTTGTAGCTGGTCGACGCGGTGGCGATGAGGCCGATGTGGCGGGTGGCCCCGGCGAGCGCCGTGAGCAGGACGGTGGGTTCCAGCTTGGCGGCGGGGCGGCGGCCGGGGTCGCCCATCAGAACGGGGCTGTCGGCGAGGAACAGCGAGTCGAGGCGCCCGCGTTCGGCGATCCGGGCGAGGTTCTTGTAGTGCTCGATGTCGGAGTTGGCCTCGGCCGGGCTCTCGGGCAGCCGCCAGGACGCCTCGTGGTGGCCGGTGGACATGAGGAAGGCGTTGAGGTGGAGCTGCTTGCGCTCAGGCGTGCGGGGCATGGGAGTCCTTCTTCGCGTCGATGAGGGGCTGGGGCTGGGGCTGGGCGACCCCTGGGGGCGTCTTGCCGGTCAGGGTCGGATCAGGCCGCGGCGTCTGGTGCGGTGCATCGCAAGGCGCCGAGGCGTCTCGATAGCGGAGCTATCGGGGCGTTTCGGCAACGCCGCGAGGTGCCGTGCCAGGCGTCGCGGACCCGGCCCTGACCGGCAAGGCGACCCCGAGGGCGGTGAGCAGGGTGTCGCGGTATTCCTGGAAGCGGGGGTCGCGGCGGGAGCGCGGGGTCGGCAGGTCGACGGTGAGGTCGACGGAGATCCGGCCGTCCTCCAGGACCAGGACGCGGTCGGCGAGTTCGACGGCCTCGTCCACGTCGTGGGTGACCAGGAGCACCGCGGGGCGGTGGCGTTCGTAGAGTTCGCGGAGCAGGTCGTGCATCTTGATCCGGGTGAGCGCGTCCAGGGCACCGAACGGCTCGTCCGCGAGGAGGAGTTCGGGTTCGCGGACCAAGGCGCGGGCGAGCGCGGCGCGCTGCTGCTCACCGCCGGACAGCTCGTGCGGCCAGGAGCGGTCGCGGCCCTCCAGGCCGACCTCGGCGAGCGCGGTGAGGCCGCGTTCCCGGGCGCCGGGGCCGCGCAGCCCGAGGGTGACGTTGTCGATGAGCCGGAGCCAGGGCAGCAGCCGGGAGTCCTGGAAGGAGAGCGAGACCCGTTCGGGGACGCTGAGTTCACCGGAGCCCTCGACGGTGTGGTCGAGGCGGGCGACGGCGCGCAGCAGGGTGGACTTGCCGGAGCCGCTGCGCCCGAGCAGTGCGGTGAACTCGCCGGGGGCGACGGTGAGGTCGAGTTCCTTGAGGATGTCGCGGTCGCCGAAGCGGCGGACGAGCTTGCGGGTGCGGATGGCGGGGTGCGCGAGGGCCGTCGCGCCGGGGGCGGTCAGCCCGCCAGGGTGCGTCGCCATGACAGGACCTTCCTCTCCACGGCGCGTACCGCCGCGTCCGACGCGAAGCCGAAGATCCCGTAGGCCACCAGGCCCACGATGATCACGTCGGACTGGGCGTACTGCTGGGCCTGGAACATCATGTAGCCGATGCCGCTGGTGGCGTTGATCTGCTCGACCACGATCAGCCCGAGCCAGGACGCAGTGACGCCGAGGCGCAGCCCGACGAAGAAGCCGGGCAGCGAGCCGGGGACGACGACCTTGCGGATGAACTGCGCGCGGCTCAGGTCGAGCCCTTCGGCGAGTTCGACGTAGCGGCTGTCGATGCCGGTGAGCGAGGCGTACGTGTTGATGTACATGTTCACCGCGACGCCGAGCGCGATGACGGTGACCTTCATCTGCTCGCCGATGCCGAGCCAGAGGATCAGCAGCGGCAGCATGGCCAGGGAGGGGATGGCCCGCTTGATCTGGAGCGGTCCGTCGAGGAGGTATTCGCCGGTCCGGCTCAGCCCGGCGGCGACGGCGAGGAGGACCCCGGCGCTCACCCCGAAGAAGAGGCCGAGCCCGGCGCGCTGGAGCGAGATGAGGACGTTGTCCTGGAGCCGGCCGCTGGAGACGAGGTCCGAGGCTGTGGAGAGGACCGTGCCGGGGCCGGAGAGTATCCGGGGGTCGAGATAGCCGGTGGCGGAGGCGGCCCACCACAGGGCGATGACCAGGACCGGGCCGATGAGCCGCCCGAAGGGGACGGCCCGGCCTGGGCCAAGCCGTCTGCGGGTGCCCCTCGGTGCCGCCGATGGTGCCTTCGCCGGGGCGGCGACCGCGGCGGGCGGCGGGGCGGGGCGGGTGGTGTGGGTCAGCAGCTCGGTCATGACTTCTCCCGGTACTCGGCGGGTACGGCCTGGGCCGCCAGCGCCTCGAAGCGGCGGTCGAACAGCTCGGAGGCGTCCTGCTCCGGCACGAATCCGCCGGCGGCGAGCAGGTCGGCGGTCTCCTGTTCCCAGGCGATGGCCGCGTCCCAGGAGGCCGGGAAGAGCGGCTTGTTGAGCGAGGCGACGATGCGCTTGCCGTCCTCCCGGGAGACGCCCTGGTCCTTGACGTAGTACGTGTCGATCCACTCGTCGGTGTTCTCCCACGCCCAGACCTGGCCCCGGGCCCACAGCGGGACGAAGCTGCGGACGGCGGCGGCCTTGGCCCGGTCGTTCAGCACCTCGTTGGGCGCCCAGAGCACCGAGAGCAGGTCCACCACGTCGGTCTTCACGCCGCGTGCCCCGTCCTTCTCGTACTGGGTCAGGTACTTGGTGAGGGTGGGTTCGCCCAGCGGGGCGACGTCGACCTGCTTGGACTGGAGGGCGGTGAGGAACTGGGTGCTGGGCAGGGCGACCAGCTCCACGTCCTTGTTGCCGATGCCCGCCTGCTTCAGGGCCCGCAGCACGACGACGCCCTGCGCCTGCCCCTGGGAGAACCCGATCTTCTTGCCCCGGAAGTCGTCGACGGACCGGATGTCGGAGCCGGGTGCGGTGGCGAAGACGTACGACGGGTTGTTCCGCACCTGCACGGCGACGATCTTCGCGCCGACGTCGATGGCGTGGGCCTGGATCGGTGGAATTCCGGCGTTGACGGCCAGGTCGATGGAATGGGCTCGGAATCCCTGGATGATATCGGGGCCCGCGCTCAGGTTGGGCCATTGGGAAACGGTGAAGGGAAGGTCCTTCTCCAGCCCCGCCGGGCCGAGCTGGAGACGGGTGGAACGCACGGCGACGGAGAGTTTCGTGCCGGGTGGCGGCGCTCCGGACGGCAGTTTTCCGGCCGGTTCGGCGCTCGCGGCGGATTGCGTCTGCGGCGAGCAGGCGGCGAGCGTACCGATGAGGGCGGTGCCGCCGAGTGCGAGGAACGAGCGGCGGCCGAGGACCGGGGATGTGTGGTGGCGTGGCATGGGAAGAGGTCCTGATCCGGTCAGAGGGAGAGGTAGGAGCCGTCGTGGAAGAGCAGCGGGGCGCGGCCCTCGTCGAGCTGGGCGTCCACCACCCGGGCGATGACGATGCGGTGGTCACCGGCCGGGACGATCTGCTCGGTCTCCACCCGCAGATGGCCGGCCACCCCGTCGAGCAGGGGCTCGCCGCCGGGCAGGCGGTGCCAGCGGGTGGGGGCGGCGAAGCGGTCGATGCCGCTGGTGGCGAAGGTGGCGGCCAGGGGCTGCTGCTCGGCGCCGAGGAAGTGCACCACGGCCGTACGGGCGTGCTCGAAATGCGGCCACGACGAGGTGGTGGTCCCTATGCCGAACGAGATCAGCGGCGGGGTCAGCGAGAGCGAGGTGAGCGAGGTCGCGGTGAAGCCGACCGGGCCCCGGCCGGAGTCGGTGGTGATGACGACGACCCCGGCGGGGTAGCGGCGGAACGCCTGCCGGAAGCGGTCGGGGGCGATCCCCGCCGGGGCGGGGGCGGCGGCCTGGGCCGCGTACGAGGGCACAGTGACGGTCAACGTGTCTCCCGAAGGTGAAAAGCCCGGAAAAGGGCAGCACGAAATAGGCAGCTGGAATTACGCGAAGGCGTGCATGAGCACGGCGAGGCGCGCGCGGACGCGCGGAACGTTCGCCGGATATCAGCGGGTGTTTACCGGAGACCCGGACAGCGGCCGCGACAGGAACGCGGCGCGGCGGGCGCGGACGAGCGGAAGCGCGGCGTCATCGAGGACGCTTTCGCTGAATTCCGCTGTCGGCTGGTCATGAATCCATCATCCCGTCGGCGTTCGCGGCCGGTCAACAATGCAACTGACTGAATTAAGTCGGATTACGGGAGGGGCGCGGCGGGTCCGGTGTCAGGACACCGCGGGCAGCGCGGGCCACGGCCCCAGCGGGTCCGTGTACAGGGAGCCGAGGGCCACCGCCCCGCCCGCCACGGCCAGGACCGACCCGGTGAAGCTGCTCGGCACCACGGCCCGCTCGGGGTCGTCGCACACCACCGACCGCTCGGCCACCTCCGCCCGCAGACCGGCCAGGCACTCCGGCATCCGCCCGGCCCCCGGCTCGACCACGACCAGGACCTCCGGGTCGAACATGTCGAGGAGCAGGGCCGCCGCCCGCCCCACCAGCCGGGCCCGCCGGCGGAACAGCTCCACCGCCCGCGCGTCCCCGGCCAGCGCCCGGTCCAGCAGCTCCGGGAAGGACCCGGTCACCAGCCCCTGGGCGGCGGCGCGCCGCACCATGGCCCGCTCGGAGACCTCCGACTGGAGGCAGCCGGACCGCCCGCAGGAGCACGGCTCCGCACCGCCCGATCCCCCGGCCCCCAGGGGCAGATGGGCGACGCTGCCCGCGCCGGAGCGCGGTCCCCGGTGCAGGGCGCCGTCGGTGGCGAAGGCGGCGTCCACGACCGCGCCGACGAAGAGCAGGACGGTGCTGGCCCGCGTCGATTCCTGGCCGAACAGCTGCTCGGCCCGGGCCAGGGCGCGGGAGTGGCTGTCCACATGGACGGGCAGCCCGGTCGCGGCGGCGAGCAGGTCGCGGGCCGGGACGTCGTGCCAGCCGAGCTGCGGATGCGCCACGATCACCCCGTCGACCGGGTCGACGCGGTGGCCGGTGGCCAGGCCGAGGGCGAGGACGGTCCGCCCGCCCGCGTGCGCGGCGACCAACGGGGGCAGCCGGTCGGCGAGTTGGGCGAGGAGACGGTGGGGGTCGGTGGAGCCGTGGGGCCGCCGGTCCTCGGCGACGATCCGGCCGCGCAGGTCCATCAGCGAGAGGGTGGAGTGGGCGACGGCGATGTGGGCCCCGGCCACCAGATAGCTCCCGGTGTCGATCTCGACGGGGATGTGCGGGCGGCCGAGCCCCTTGGGCCCGGCGGTCTCGGCGGCCTCCCGGACCAGTCCGCGGGCGAGCAGCCGGCCGACGTGCCCGCTGACGGAGGCGGGCGAGAGGCCGGTGAGCCGGGCGACCGTGGACCGGGCGACGGGCCCGTGGTCGAGGATCGCGCCGAGGACGGAGCCGGTCCCGGTCGGGCGGCGGCCGGGCACGGCGGCCGGTATGTCGGCGCGGCGCAGCGGGGTGGTGCGGGTCTCTTGGGGGCGGCGGGCGGGGGCGGAGAGACGTTTCACCGTGTCTTCCAGACCTCGGGGGCGGCGATGGGCGCGGTGTCGGCGCGGCACGGGACCGGGGCGCGGGAGGGCGCGGGGCTCGGTGCCTCAGGCGCGGTGACACACGGCGGAGCACACCCGCTTGAGGTCGATGTGACCCCGCGTCGTGAGATGTGCGGATCGCTGCATGCCGCGCAACGTAGCCGGACCGGCGCAACCCGGTCAAACCATCGCCGCATCCTGGACAGCTCCGGACGTGACCGAACGTTTTCCGGAATTCACCTCTGATGCCTTGTCATCGCCTGTTCTACGCGCATAGCTTGTGCTCCCTCACCACACTCTGAGGGGCATTCTCCGTGCGCATATCCACCACCCGTTCCGCCCTGCTGGCCGGCGCGGTAGCCGTGACGCTCTCGGCGACCGCGCTGCCCGCCGCCTTCGCGGCCCCGTCCGCGACCGCCGTGATCTCCGAGGTGTACGGGGGCGGCGGGAACTCCGGTGCGACGCTGACCCGCGACTTCATCGAGCTGGCCAACGCCGGCTCGGCCGCGTACGGCCTGGACGGGCTCAGCGTCCAGTACCTGCCGGGCGCCCCGTCGGCGGGCTCGCTGTGGCAGGTGTCCGCGCTGACCGGCTCCGTCGCGCCGGGCGGCCGCTATCTCGTCGCGGAGGCGGCGGGCACCGGCGGCACGGTGGCCCTGCCCACCCCGGACGCCACGGGCACCGTCGCGATGTCCGCCACGGCCGGCACCGTGGCCCTGGTCTCCGGGACGGCGCCGCTGACCTGCAAGACGGCCGCCGACTGCGCCGCCGACACCCGGATCGTGGACCTGGTCGGCTACGGGACCGCGGTCGTCCGGGAAGGCAGCGGACCGGCCAAGGGCACCTCGGCCACCGCCTCCGTGGCGCGCGCGGCCTCGCTGGCGGACACCGACGACAACGCCACCGACCTGACCGCGGGCACCCCCTCCCCGGTGAACGCGGCCGGTGAGACCTCGGGCGGCGGCGAGGACCCTGGCGACCCGGGCAACCCCACCGAGCCCGGCACCGTGCGGATCCACGACATCCAGGGCACCACCCGGGTCTCCCCGCTGGACGGCCGGGCGGTCACCGGGGTGCCCGGCGTCGTCACGGCCGTGCGCACCTCGGGTTCGCGCGGTTTCTGGATCCAGGACACCGCCCCGGACGCCGACCCGCGCACCGCCGAGGGCGTCTTCGTATACACCGGCTCCGCCGCCCCGGCCGTCCAGGTGGGCGATTCGGTGCTGGTCAGCGGGACCGTGGACGAGTACTACCCGTCGTCCACCACGCAGTCGGTCACCGAGATCACCGCCCCGAAGGTCACGGTCGTCTCCTCCGGCAACGCGCTGCCCGCGCCGGTGGTGCTGGACGCGAAGGCGGTCCCGTCGAAGTACGTGCCCTCGGCCGGGGGCGGCTCGATCGACGCGCTGCCCCTGGAGCCGTCGACGTACGCGCTGGACCTGTACGAGTCCCTGGAGGGCACCCGGGTCCAGATCGCCGACACCAGGGTCACGGGCGCGACGACGAAGTACCACGAGGTCTGGGTGACGGTCGAGCCGAAGCAGAACCCCACCCGGCGCGGCGGCACGCTCTACGCCTCGTACACCAACCAGAACACCGGCCGGATCAAGGTCGTTTCGCTGGACCCGGCCGCGCCGGTGCCGACCGCGAACGTGGGCGACGTGCTCGCCGGGACCACCTCGGGCGTCCTGGACTACGACTCGTACGGCGGCTACAACCTCCAGGCCACCGCGCTCGGCAAGGTCACCGACCACCACCTGAAGCGCGAGGTCACGCGCAAGCAGAAGGGCAAGGAGCTCGCGGTCGCCACGTACAACGTGGAGAACCTCGACGCGCTGGACGACCAGGCGAAGTTCGACACGCTGGCCGAGGGCATCGCCGTCAACCTCTCCTCGCCCGACATCGTGTCGCTGGAGGAGATCCAGGACGACAACGGCGCGGTCAACGACGGCACGGTGGGCTCCGAGGCCACGCTGAAGCGGTTCACGGACGCGATCGTCGCGGCGGGTGGCCCGCGCTACTCGTGGCGCTATGTCGCCCCGCAGGACGGGAAGGACGGCGGCGAGCCCGGCGGCAACATCCGCAACGTGTTCCTCTTCAACCCGAAGCGGGTCGACTTCGTGGACCGTCCGGGCGGCGACGCGACGACGCCGGTCGCGGCCGTGAAGACGAGGAAGGGCGTCACGCTGTCGGTGTCTCCGGGCCGGATCGCGCCCGCGAGCGCGGCCTGGGACGACAGCCGCAAGCCGCTCGTCGGCGAGTTCCGCTTCCGCGGGGAGTCCGTCTTCGTCGTCGGCAACCACTTCGCGTCGAAGGGCGGCGACCAGCCCCTGCACGGCCGCTACCAGGAGCCGGTGCGCAGCTCGGAGACCAAGCGGGTGCAGCAGGCGAAGGAGGTCAACACCTTCGTCAAGTCGCTGCTGGCGGCGGACAAGTCGGCGCGGGTCGTGGTCCTCGGCGACCTCAACGACTTCGCGTTCTCGCCGACCGTCGGCGCGCTGACCGACGGCAAGGTCCTCAAGCCGCTGATCACCACGCTGCCGAAGAACGAGCAGTACAGCTATGTGTACGAGGGCAACTCGCAGACCCTCGACCACATCCTGACCAGCCCGGGCGTGCGCCGCTTCGACTACGACGTGGTGCACATCAACGCGGAGTTCGCCGACCAGGCGAGCGACCACGACCCGCAGATCGTCCGCGTCGACGTGAACTCCCCGGAGCACGGAAACGGCCACGGGAACGGCCACGGCCACGGCGGCGGGCACCACGGGCACCACTGATCCGGCCCGCGGGCGGGCGGTTCAGCCGCCCGCCCGCGGCAGCACCGCGTCCACCGCCTCCGTGCGCGGGCGCGGCAGCGGGGCGACCGGCCGCAGCGCGGGGGCGGGTTCCAGCGGCCGGTCGGTCAGGAAGCGCGCCACCAGGTCCGCCACGTCGTCGGGCCGTTCCAGGACGACCCAGTGGTCCGATTCGCCGATGGTCAGGAAGCGGCTGCCCTCGATCGTCGCCGCGAAGGCCCGCTGGCGCTCCGGCGAGGTCACGGTGTCGTGCTCGCCCGCGAAGACGAGCGCCGGGACCCCGGTCAGCCCGCCGGAGAAGTCCGGGCGGTGCTCCAGGGAACGGCGCAGCGAGCGCTCCGCGTGCGGGGAATGCGTGAGGGCGTGCACGAAGGACCGGCGGACGTAGCGCAGGGCCAGCTCCCGCCGGTGGACCGGCCGTTCGGGGTCCAGGCACATCAGCGCCTCGGCGGTCAGGGCGGCGAGCCCATCCGCGTCCCCGGCCTCCAGCCGCTCGACGGCCCGGCTCCAGTCGTCGCGCTGGGCGTCGCTGAGGTGCGACGGTACGCCGCCGAGGACCAGGCGGGCGATCCGGCCGGGGTCGCGCCGGGCGCAGCCGAAGGCGATGGACGTGCCGTAGGAGAAGCCGAAGAGGTTGACCCGGTCGGCGCCCAGGTCGTCCATGACCCCGGTGACGGCGGCGCACAGGAGGCCGTCACCGGTGCCGGGCGGCAGCGGGTCGGCGCCGCCCATGCCGGGCAGGTCGAGGGTGATCACGGAGGCGTGCGGGCCGAGGTGCTCGTCCATCTGCGGCCAGCCGTGGATGCCCTGGAGGGCGCCGCCGAGGACGACGACCGGTTCGGTGCGGGGTGCGGGCTGCGGCAGGACGCGGTAGCGGTAGCGGAACCCGCCGACGGTGAGGGTGCGGATGATTTCATCGGTCATGGGCGTCGGTCACCTGGTGAGGACGAGGGCGGCGTTGTGGCCCCCGAAGCCGAGCGAGGTCTTGACGGCCGCTTCGAACGCGGCGGGCCTGGCCTCCTTGCTCACCACCTCGACCGGGATGTCCGGGTCGGGGGCGTCGAGATTGACGGTCGGCGGGACGAGCTGGTGCTGGAGGGCGAGGACGGTGAGCGCGGTCTCGATGCCTCCGGCGGCGCCCAGGGTGTGGCCGGTCATCGCCTTGGTGGAGGTGACGAGGGGGTGCTCGCCCAGGACCCGGCGGAGCATGGCCGTCTCGATCAGGTCGTTGGAGACGGTGGAGGTGCCGTGCGCGTTGACGTGGCCGATGGCGGCGGGGTCGGTCCCGGCGTCCGCGAGGGCGGTGCGCAGGGCGCGTTCGATGCCGAGCCCGTCGGGGTCGGGGGCGACGGCCGAGTAGGCGTCGCTGGACGAGCCGTAGCCGGTGACGTGAGCGCGGACGGTGGCGCCCCGGGCGCGGGCGTGTTCGGGGCGTTCCAGGACGAGGAGCCCGGCGCCCTCGCCGACGACGAAGCCGTCGCGGTGGGTGTCGAAGGGGCGGCAGGCGGCCTGCGGGTCGTCCAGGCGGGTGGAGACGGCCTTCAGGCGGCAGGCGCTGGCGATCAGGAGCCGGGAGCAGACGGACTCGGCGCCGCCCGCGACGACGATGTCGCAGGCGCCGGTGCGCAGCATCTGGTGGGCGGTGCCGATGGCGACCGTGCCGGAGGAGCAGGCGGTGGAGACGGCCTGGCTGGGGCCATGGGCGCCGAGGTCGGTGGCGACGCTGCTGGCGGCGCCGTTGACGACGGTGAGCGGGGCGAGCTTGGGCGAGACGCGGCGGGCCCCGCGTTCGGTGAGGGCGGTGTGCTGTTCGTCGTAGAAGGGCAGGCCGCCGTGGGCGGAGCCGATGACGACGGCGACCCGGCCGCTGTCCCAGACGGCGGGGTCCAGGCCCGCGTCGGCGACGGCCTCGCGGGCGGCGATGACGGCGAGGTGCGAGAAGCGGTCCATCAGCCGGTGTGCGGCGACGCCGAGCACGGCCCGGGTGTCGAGGCCGGTCACGCTGTACATGAAGTCGCAGGGCAGCCCGGCCAGTTCGGGACGGTGCGGTACGCAGGGCGCGGTCGCGGGGTCGTTCACGGCACGCCAGGTGGCCTCGGCGCCGACGCCCGCCGAGGTGACGAGGCCGATGCCGGTGACGGCCGCGGCGAACGGCGGCAGGCGGTAGGGGGCCGTCACGCGGCGGCCTTGCGGCGCACGGCGTCGACCAGCTGGCCGACGGTGTCGCGCGAGGTGAGCTGGACGTCGTCCAGGTCGACGTCGAGCCGGTCCTCGATGAGGAGCCGCAGCTCCTCCAGCGCCAGCGAGTCCAGCCGGAGCTGCCTGAGGGGCACGTCGGGGCGGATCGCCACGGGGTCGGTTCCGAAGTTGGCCGTCAGCAAGGTGCTGATCTCGTCTGCCGTGCTCATGCTCATCGGGCGCTTCTCCGCTGTCGTACGCGGTGACGCCTTGCCGCGTGAGATGTGAGTGCCATCGGGGACGCCGGCCGGTCCGGAGTTCTCTGTTATACGCCCTGTCGGCGGCGGGCCCGGCCCGCGTTCCCCCGTGCGGTGGGCTGCCGTCCAGGTGTACGAATCCCACGCGGCGCGCGTGTGCTCACAGCCCGTCAACTCCGCCGGAGTGCACGCGCTTCGACACGCCTGCGGGCTGATTGTCATACCCGTGGCGGCTCTCTATCGTGAGCAGGCTTCGCGGCCGCCCGGCCCCGTCGGCCGGCCCTCCCCCACACAGCAGGAGCAGGCATGCCCCCACGCACCGCCCGGACCCGCGCAGCCCTTCTCGCGGCCCTCACCGCCACCGTCCTCGCCGCGACCGGCACCCCGGCCCTCGCGGCGGCGGACCCCTCGCACCCGATGGACCGGGCGTTCACCCGGGCCGCCGAGGCGTTCGACGTACCGCGCGATCTGCTCGCCGCCGTCGGGTACGGCGAGACCCACTTCGACGGCCACGCCGGACACCCCAGCCAGGCGGGCGGCTACGGGGTGATGCACCTCGTCAGCAACCCGGTGCGGCACTCCCTGGAACGCGCCGCCGCCCTCACCGGCGAGCCGGCCGCCGCCCTGCGCACCGACACCGCCGCCAACATCCTGGGCGGCGCCGCCCTGCTGCGCGGTTACGCGGACGGGCTGGGCCTCGACGCGGCGGACCGCGACGACCTCGACGCCTGGTACCCGGCCGTCGCCCGCTACAGCGGTACGCGGGGCACGGCCGCCGCGCTCTACGCGGACTCGGTCTACACCTTCCTGGCCGACGGGCTCGACGCGCTCACCCCGGACGGCGAGCGGATCACGGTGCCCGGGCGGCCGGTCTTCCCCGAGCGGGACGGGGTCCCGGCGGCGGACATCGGTGCCCGGAGCGCCGACTACCCGGCCGCGCTCTGGGTCCCGGCCGACCCGAACAACTACACCACCGGCCGGACCGCGAAGATCGACAAGGTCGTCATCCACGTCACGCAGGGCTCGTACGCGGGCTCGATCAGTTGGTTCCAGGACCCCGTGTCCGAGGTGAGCGCGCACTACGTGGTGCGGTCGTCGGACGGGCAGATCACCCAGATGGTGCGGGACGCCGACACCGCGTACCACGCCCGCAGCGCCAACGCCTCGGCGCTGGGCATCGAGCACGAGGGCTTCATCGACGACCCGACCTGGTTCACGGACGCGATGTACCGCTCGTCGGCCGCGCTGACCGCGTCGCTGTGCGACAAGTACGGCATCCCGAAGGACCGGGCGCACATCATCGGGCACAGCGAGGCCCCGGGCAACGACCACACGGACCCCGGCCCGTACTGGGACTGGGACCGCTACATGGAGCTGGTCAAGGGCACCGGGACGGGCGGCGAGACCCGGGACGGGCTGAGCTTCGCCACGTACACGACCCAGCGGTCCGGCTCGACGGGGCCTCAGGTCACCGCCCTCCAGCGGCTGCTGAACGACCAGGGTTACGCGGCGGGCGAGGCGGACGGCAGCTTCGGGCCCGCCACGGCGGCGGCGGTGACCTCGTTCCAGTCGGCGCGCGGCCTCGACGCGGACGGGGTCGTGGGGGCCAGGACCTGGACCGCGCTGCTGTCCGCCGGGGCGACCCCGGTGCTCGCCGAGGACGCGACGGGCGAGGACGTGAAGCGGCTCCAGCGCGCCCTGACGGCGGCGCTGGGCTCGACGGTGGACGCGGACGGCAGCTTCGGCCCGGCGACCGCGACCGCGGTGCGCTCCTACCAGACGGGGCGGGGGCTGACGGCCGACGGGATCGTGGGCCCCGGCACCTGGGCGGCCCTCCAGGCGGGCCGCTGACGGAGCGGTGGCGCCCCGGGCCCGCCCCGGGGCGTCAGCGGTCGGCGCGGTCGTAGCAGAGCTCCACGACCCCGGTGCCGAAGGTGCGGGTGCCGGTGAGGCGGAGGGGCCGCAGGGTCTCCTCGGCCGGGAACATCGGCTTGCCCCGGCCGATGAGGACCGGGTGGACGTAGACGCGGTACTGGTCGATCAGGTCGTGCGCGGCGAAGGACGCGGCGAGGTCGGCGCCGCCGAGGGAGAGGTCGCCGCCGGGCTGCTCCTTGAGGGCCCGGACCTCCTCGGGGACGACCTCGCGGACGATGGTGGTGTTCCAGTCGGCGTGCTCCAGCGTCCGCGAGTAGACGTACTTCGGCATGTTCCGCCAGATGACGGCGAAGTCGGCCATCGGGCCCTCGTTGGCGGGGTCCTGGTCGGCGGTGGGCCAGAAGCCCGCCATCAGCTCATGCGTGACGCGCCCGTCCAGCATGCCGCCCATACCGGCCAGTTGCTCGTTGAAGTACTGGTGGAGCTCCTCGTCCACCGTATGCCAGTCGATGTTCCGGCCCGGGCCCTCGATGAAGCCGTCGAGGGACATCGACATCCAGTAGACGATCTTGCGCATCGGGTACCTCACCGGGCGTTCGGGGACGGGGCGGTGAACGCCGCCGACGTTACCGTCCGCGCTTGACGCCGCCCCGGAGCGGCGCATAGGAGTCGGGGATGAGAGTCGGAGAGGCGCGCGACGCGGCCGCGCACTGGGTCGCCGCACACGCCCGTCCCGCACCGGGCTACCTGGGTGCGTACTTCAGCGGGTCCACGGTCGGGCGGCCCGACGACGACGAGCTGCCGGTCTCCTCGGACGTGGACGTGGTCGTGGTGAGGGAGGGGGCCGAGGCCCCGGCGAAGCCCGGCAAGCTCCCGCACCGGGGCGCGCTGCTGGAGATCACCTACGAGCCGTGGTCCCTGCTGGCCGACCCGGAAGCGGTGCTGGGCGCGTACCACCTGGCGGGCGGCTTCCGCCGGGACACCGTCATCGACGACCCCACGGGGCGGCTGCGCGCGCTGCACGCGTACGTCGCACCGCGCTTCGCCCGGCGGGACCACGTGCGGCGGCGGTGCCTGGACGCCCGGCACCGCGTCGAGGCCCGGCTCGCCGCCCTCGACACCGCGCAGCCGTTCGCGACCCGCGTGACGGCCTGGCTCTTCCCCACCGGGGTCACCACGCACCTCCCGCTGGTGGCCGCCCTGCGCAACCCGACCGTCCGGCTGCGCTACCCCGCCGTGCGCGACGTGCTCACCGCGTACGGGCAGCAGGCGCGGTATCCGGAACTGCTGGCGCTCCTGGGCTGCGCGGAGGTGTCCGCGCCGCTGGTCCGGCACCATCTCGCCGAGCTGACAAGGACGTTCGACGCCACGGTCCCCGTCGTGCGCACGCCGTTCTTCTTCGGCGGTGACCTCACCGAGCGGGCGCGGCCCGTCGCCGTCGACGGCAGCCGGGCGCTCGTCGACCGGGGCGACCACCGGGAGGCGGTGTTCTGGATCCTGGCGACCTTCGCCCGCTGCCACACCGTGCTGGCCGCGGACGCGCCCGCGCTGCACACCGCCCGGCTCCCGGCCTTCCGGGAGGCCGTCGCGGACCTCACCGGCATCGCGGACACCGCGGACCTGCTCGCCCGCCGCGACCGGGTGCTGCGCTTCGTGCCCCGGCTGTGGGCGGTCACGGAGGAGATCCTGGCGGCCAATCCGGAGGTAGTCGGGTAGCCGGACCTCTGCTACCTTGCCCGCGTGTCTCTTCCTCGTGCGTAGGACCCCGTCGAGACCGCGCCCGGCGTACCGGGTGCGGCGCTCCGGTGTCCCCGCTTACCCGTGGCGCGGCGAGTCCGCGCCACCCTCCCGAGGAAGACCATCGTGTCCACTCCTTCGTACGTCGCTGTCCTGCGCGTGCCGCACGCCGCGCGCGCCTTCGCCGCCGCGCTGACCGGGCGGCTCTCCTACGGAATCGTCCCGCTCGCCCTGCTGCTCGCCGTCAAGGACGCCACCGGCTCCTACTCCGCCGCCGGCACCGTCATGGCCCTGTTCGGGGCCGCCAGTGTGTTCCTGTCCCCCGCCCGTGCCGGGCTGATCGACCGGTACGGGGCGCGCCGCGCCCTGCCGCCGATGGCCGGTCTGTACGCGGTGCTGCTCACCGTCCTCGCCCTGGTGACCTGGCGGCCGGGCGCCTCCCCCGTGGTCCTCGGGGTCCTCGCCACGGCGGCCGGGGTCTGCACTCCGCCGCTCGGCCCGGTCATGCGGACGGTGTGGAGCGACCTCGTCCCCGACCGGGAGCTGCTGCGCCGCGCGTACAGCCTGGACGGGGTGGCCGAGGAACTGCTGTACGTCTCCGGGCCGTTGCTGGTGGGCGTCGCGGTGACGGTGACCGGGCCCGCCGCCGCCGTGCTGGCCGGTGCGGTGCTGATCGCGCTGGGGGCGGGGGCGCTGGCGGCCTCGCCCGCCGTGCCGCGCGGGAAGCCGGACCACCGCACGGCGGCCGGCGGACCGGCCGCGCCCGGTCTGCGGCTGAGCGCCGTGCCCGCGCTGCGGCGGGCCGTGCTGCTGACGGCGGCCGTGGGGCTCTGCCTCGGGGCGCTCGACCTGCTGGCGGTGGCCCTCACCGAGGCGATGCACCGGGCGTCGGCGGTGTCCTGGGTGCTGGCCGCCCTGTCGGCGACGAGCGCCGTCGGCGGGCTGGCCTACGGGGCGCTGCGGTGGCGGGCCCCGCTCGGGGTGCGGCTGCCGCTGCTGGCCGCCGGGCTGTCCGGCGCGGTGGCGGCGGCCGGTCTCGCGGGCAACGTGTACGTGCTGATCGCCGTGGTCGGCGCGGCCGGGCTGTTCCTCGCACCGGCGCTCACGACCGCGTACCTGATCGCGGACGAGTCGGCGGACGCGGCCCGGCGCACCCGGGCGGGCGCCTGGGTCAATACCGCGTTCAACGCGGGCTCGTCGGGCGGCACGGCGGCGGTCGGGCTGCTGGTGGACCGGCTGCCGCTCGCCCTGTGCTGCGCGCTGGCGGCGGCCCCGGCGCTGCTGTGCGCGGCGGCGATGTGGGGCGCCGGTGTCCGGACCGGGCCCGAGGTGGTGAAGACGGTCTGACACACGGAGGCGGCCGCCCACCCGGGAAGGGGTGAGCGGCCGCCTCGTACGCGGGTTCAGCGGGTCACTTCAGGCCGAACGCCCGGATGATCTCCTGGTCCACCGCGAGGCCCCCGGCGGCCTCGGCGTGGGCCTTGAGCGAGACCGCCTTGGCGCCCTTCTTCGGGGTCTTGAACCGGGCGGTCCAGGATCCCGTCCGGTCCTTGTCGAGCGACACCGGGCTCCAGGTCTTCCCGTCGTCGTAACTCACCGACAGGCGGGCCTTCGTGGCCTTCACGGCACCGTTCAGCCACTCCTGCGTGGTGGACGACAGACCGACCTCGGTCCACTTCCCGGCCCGCACGTCACCGGCGAGGTCCGTGGCGACGTCGTAGTCCAGCTGAAGCATCGGGATGTCCACCTGGTACGGACCCTCCGGGTCGAGGGCGCCCGAGACGAACGACCACTCCGAGTGGGTGCGTACGGAGGTCTTCCAGGTGTCCGCGTCGCGCGAGGCGTCGAGCACCAGGCGGTAGGGCAGCTTCTCGTCAGGCAGGTCGCCGATGTAGCCGGCCCGGCCCGGGGACTCGTCCAGCACCTTGTCGCCCTGGTAGACCGTCACCTTGCCGGTGTCGTACTCCTTGTCCGGCATGGAGCCCGAGTGCCCGGCGCCGCCGTCCGTCCACGGGGTGATGTTGTACTGGATGTCGCCGTACTGCGAGCGGTTCGGGCCCCAGAAGGCGGTGCCCAGGCGCGGCCGGGTGACGGGCGCGAACCAGTCGGCCTTGCTGGTGGATCCGGCCCGGTAGTCCATCTCGCCGCCGCGCTCCTCCAGCGCGGTGTCGCTGCCCTCCTCGTTGAACTGCGAGTGGTTCTCGTACCAGAAGGAGGCGCCCGGCAGCGGGGTGACCCACTCGGTGCGGGTGCCGGGGAACTTCTCGTACTCCTCGAAGCCGAGCCCGGGGCCGTACTCGGGGATGTCGTAGCGGAAGCCTCCGCCGACGACGTCGCGGTGGCCGTAGAAGGTGTTCTGGATCTTCGCCAGGTCGCGGGTGGCCGGGTCGAAGGCGAGCGAGCGGTTCGGGATGGTGCCGTCGTGGCGGTCGACCAGGTCGTAGACGTAGCCGGCGTACTTGTGCTGCTCGACGGTCAGCTTCTCGCCGTGCTGCGCGGCCTTGACCAGCCTCTCGCCGGCGACGCGCTGCACGGTGGCCACCGGGATGGGGAGCTGGGTGCCGTAGTCGGCGTAGGACTCCATCAGCCGGCCGTCGCCGCGGTTGACGACGAACAGCGCCTTGGCGCCGGCGGCGATCGCGGCGGCGGCGCGGTCGGCCGGGGACACCGTGTCACTGGCGCGGATGACCACGGCCATGCCCTTGGCGTCCACGCGCTTGTAGTCGGCGGCGGAGCCGTTGCCCGCGAAGACGCTGCGGAGCTTGTCCCTGCTGTCCTCGGCGACCGCCGAGCCGCCCTGCGCGGTGACCGGGACGTCCCGGCCGTCGGAGGTCAGGTCGATGAGCTTCTCGCCCTGGCGCCAGCGGGTCAGGAAGGAGAAGTCGCCCTGGGTGACCTTCTTGGTGGGGCTCGCCCACAGCTGGTCGTACGTCAGCGGGATCTGGTACGCGTCGCGCAGGACGGTGCCGTCCGGTGAGGTGCGCGCCATGTCGTAGCGCAGCTGCCGGGTCTCGCTCTCCTTCGGCGTGCTCACGCTGATCTTGCGGGCCTTGGAGGCGTCGAGGGTGGCCGTGACCGGCTTGTTCAGGATGATCTCGGGGGCCGCGAGGAAGGCGACGGCCTTGGAGTCGGCGGTGTCGCCCTTGACGTCGGCGGCGGCCCAGGCGGTGTAGTTGCCCGGGCGCAGGCGGAGCGTCGTCTCGCCCGACACCGCGACCGGCGACAGGTTCGGGTCACCGAGGGCGCCGAGGACGACGGTGCCGTCCATGGGCTTGCCGGAGCGGTCGCGGAGCCGGAGCGTGAGGTCGTAGAGCTCCTGCTCCTTGTTGAGCGCGAAGCCGGTGTGCGCGACGACGGCGCCGGAGGCGTCCTTGGCGATCACCTGGCCGGAGAACGTGGTGCCCGCGTCGACCTTCGACGGGTCGAGCGTGAGGACGGCCTCGGCGGTGGAGCCGGCCGGGACGGTCAGCTGCTTCACGGACAGCGTGTACGCGTCCGATTCGCTGTCCGTCGCCAGGTCGAGGGTGACGTCGGCGGTGCCGGTGTTGCGGTAGGTGAGGGTGCGTTCGGCGACCGGGTCGGAGGCGCTGTGCGGCCAGTCGTACGCGGCGACCGCGACGGAGCCCGTGGCCTCGATGGTCGTGTCGATGGCGGCCTTCACGTCGAGGCGGCCGGTGCCCTGCTCGTACGGGGTGTAGTCGGGCAGCACCTTGGACGAGGTCATCAGCGCGTCCTTGATGCGCTGTCCGGTCCAGTCGGGGTGGCGCTGCTTGAGGATGGCGGCGGCGCCCGCGACGTGCGGGGTGGCCATCGACGTACCGGACATCGACTGGTACATGCCCTCGATGCCGGGGACGGACTGCGAGGCGGCGGCGTTGATGTCGACACCGGGCGCCGACAGGTCCGGCTTCAGGCCGTAGCTGCGCACCAGCGGGCCCATGGACGAGAAGTCGGCGCGGCCGTCCTGCTTGTCGACGGCGGCGACGGTGAGCGCCTGGTCCGCGGAGCCGGGCGAGCCGATGGTGCCCGCGCCGTACGCGTTGCCGGCGGCGATCACGAAGAGCGGGCCGCCGTCCGCGGAGAGGGTGTTGACGGCCTGGGACATGGGGTCGGTGCCGTCGTCGGCGACCGGTGAGCCCAGGCTCATGGAGACGACGTCGGCGCCCTCCGCCTTGGCCCACTCCATGGCCTCGATGATGCCGGAGTCGGCGCCGGAGCCCTCGTTGCTGAGGACCTTGCCGACGAGCAGTCCGGCCTCGGGGGCGACGCCCTTGTTGACGCCGTCGGACGCGGCGCCGGAGCCGGCGATGGTGGAGGCGACGTGCGTGCCGTGGCCGTTCTTGTCGTCCACCTCCTCACCCGGGACGAAGCTCTTCGTCTCCAGGATGCGGTCCTTGACGTCCGGGTGGTCCTCGTCGATGCCGGTGTCCAGGACGGCGACCTTGATGCCCTTGCCGTCGTAGCCCTCGGCCCAGGCCTGCGGGGCGTTGACCTGCGGCACCGAGTCCTTGAGCGCGGCCTCGGCGCGGCCGTCGAGCCAGAGCTTGGCGATGCCGTTGTCCAGCGAACGGGCCGTGGCGGTGCGCGCGATGTCGTTCCAGAAGGCGCGGGCGGTGTCCTTGCCGGCCTTGAGGGCGGCGCCGTGGATGGACTCCAGCTGCCGGACGGTCCTGCTGCCCTGCGGGGCGACGGGCAGCGAACGGGCCTTGGACGCGGGGTAGGTGGCGATCAGCGGGATGCCGCCGGTCTTCTTGTCGTCGTAACCCATCTTCGCGAGCGCCGAGACGTTGAAGAGGCGGCGGTCCAGCTTCCCGGCCGCGAGGAGGCTCTGCGCCTCGTCGGGCAGGACGTAGACGTCGTCCCCGGCCTGCTGGACGTGGACGCCGCCGGTCGCGCCCTCGGGGCGGTCCACGGTGACGGTGTCCTGCTTGCCCGCGCCGTCGGCGTAGTGGACGACGTCACCGGTGACGAGGGTGATGTCGTAGCGGTGAACGGGCTCCGCGGCGGGGGTGGTTGCCGCGGTGGGGGAAGCGGGGGCGGCGTACGCAGCGCCCGTGAGGGGCAGCAGCGCGCCGCTCATCAGGGCGGCGGCGGTGGCTATGACGAGGGTGCGTCGCCCGGCGCGTGCGGGTCTCGCCCGGCCGGTCGCGGTGGAGGGGGAGAAAGTCATGGGTGATGATCTACCGGTAAACCGGCCGCCGCGGGGCGGTCCGCGCCTGGCGCGAATGTGCCGTGGCGGCTAACCGCCGGTCGCGGACGCGGTGCTACGAGGGCGAGTTCAGGCCACCGAGCCGATGCGCCCCGCCGGGGGCAGCCCGCCCGGGTGGTGGATCGGGGTGTGCGCGCCGGTCAGCGGGGCGCCGCTGCCGCCGCGCCGGGCGGCGACGATCTCGGCGGCGATCGACAGGGCCGTCTCCTCGGGCGTACGGGCTCCGAGGTCGAGCCCGATCGGCGAGTGCAGGCGGGCCAGTTCCAGCTCGGTGACCCCGGCCTCGCGCAGCCGTTCGTTGCGCTGGAGGTGGGTGCGGCGGGAGCCCATCGCGCCGACGTACGCGACGGGCAGCTTGAGCGCCGCCTCCAGCAGGGGCACGTCGAACTTGGCGTCGTGCGTGAGGACGCACAGGACCGTGCGCGCGTCCACCGCGGTTTGGGCCAGATAGCGGTGCGGCCAGTCCACGACCAGCTCGTCGGCGTCCGGGAAGCGGGCCTTCGTCGCGAAGACGGGCCGCGCGTCGCACACCGTGACGTGGTAGCCGAGGAACTTGCCGGCCCGGACGAGGGCCGAGGCGAAGTCGATGGCCCCGAACACGATCATCCGGGGCGGCGGCACGCTGGACTCCACGAGCAGCGTGAGGGGCTGCCCGCAGCGCGAGCCGTCGGCGCCGATGGTGAGGGTGCCGGTGCGGCCCTGGTCCAGCAGGGCGCGGGTCTCGGCCACCGCGGTGCGGTCCAGTTCGGGGTGTCCGCCGAGCCCGCCCTCGTAACGGCCGTCGGGGTGCACCAGGAGCGGTCGGCCGAGGAGTTCGGCGGGCCCGTCGGTGATCCGGGCGACTGCCGCCGCCTCCCCCCGTACGGCGGCGGCGAGCGCGGCGGCGTACACCGGGCGGGCGGGGTCATCCGCCCGGACCGGGGTCACCAGGATGTCGATGACGCCGCCGCAGGTCAGGCCGACCGCGAAGGCGTCCTCGTCGCTGTAGCCGAAGCGTTCGAGGCGGGTCAGGCCATCCTCCAGCGCCTCCTGGCACAGCTCGTACACCGCCCCCTCCACGCACCCGCCGGAGACCGAGCCGATCGCCGTGCCGTCGCGGTCGACGGCCAGCGCGGCCCCCGGCTGGCGGGGCGCGCTGCCGCCGACGGCGACGACGGTGGCCACGGCGAAATCGCGTCCCTGCCCGGCCCAGCGGTCGAGCTCTTCGGCGATGTCCAGCATCTCGGTCTCCTTGGCGGGTGAGTGGGGCG
Organism: Streptomyces sp. CB01249; assembly: GCF_001905735.1. GTDB lineage: Bacteria > Actinomycetota > Actinomycetes > Streptomycetales > Streptomycetaceae > Streptomyces. Next base: position 588,234 of record NZ_LISW01000001.1, on the reverse strand, counting down.
GCGGATCAGCTGACGCCGAGCCAGCTCTCGATCGGGTGCAGGGCGAAGTAGACGACGAAGATCACCGTCAGGCCCCACATGAACGCGCCGACTTCGCGGGCCCGGCCCTGGGCGGCCTTGATGGCGACGTACGAGATGACGCCCGCCGCCACACCGGTGGTGATGGTGTACGTGAACGGCATCAGGACCACCGTCAGGAACACCGGGATGGCCACGGAGCGGTCGCTCCAGTCCACGTGCCGGGCGTTCTGCATCATCATCGCGCCGATGACGACGAGAGCGGCGGAGGCCACCTCGGCGGGCACGATCGCGGTGAGCGGGGTGAAGAAGAGGCAGGCGGCGAAGAAGAGGCCGGTGACGACGGAGGCCAGACCGGTCCTGGCCCCCTCGCCGACGCCGGTCGCGGACTCGACGAAGACCGTCTGCCCGGAACCGCCGGCGACACCGCCGATGGCCCCGCCGGCGCCGTCGATGAACAGCGCCTTCGACAGGCCCGGCATGCGGCCCTTGTCGTCGGCGAGCCCGGCCTCCGTGCCGACACCGATGATGGTGGCCATGGCGTCGAAGAAGCCGGCGAGCACCAGGGTGAAGACGATGAAGCCGACGGTCATCGCGCCGACGTCGCCCCAGCCGCCGAAGTCGACGTCGCCGAAGAGCGAGAAGTCCGGCGAGGAGACCGCGGAGCCCTTGAGTTCCGGCGGACCGCTGCTCCAGATCTTGGGGTCGACGTCCGCGACCTTGTTGATCACGAAGGCGACCACGGTGCCGACGACGATGCCGATGAGGATCGCGCCGGGGATGTTGCGGGCCTGGAGCATGAAGATCAGCAGCAGGGTGACCGCGAAGACGAGGACCGGCCAGCCGGCGAGTTCACCGGCCGGGCCGAGGGTCACCGGGGTCGCGGTGCCCTTGCCGACGAATCCGGCCTTGTAGAGCCCGATCAGGGCGATGAACAGGCCGATGCCCATGGTGATGCCGTGCTTCAGCGGGAGCGGGATCGCGTTCATGATCAGCTCACGCAGACCGGTGACCACCAGGAGGCAGATCACCACGCCGTACATCACACACATGCCCATGGCCTGCGGCCAGGTCATTTCGGGGGCGACCTGCGAGGACAGGACGCCGGAGACGCTGAGGCCCGCGGCGAGCGCGAGCGGGACCTTGCCGACGAAGCCCATGAGCAGGGTGGTCACGGCCGCCGCGAGCGCGGTGGCGGTGATCAGGGCGGGCTGGCTGAGCAGATTGCCGTCGACGTCCTTGCCGCCGAGGATCAGCGGGTTGAGCAGAAGGATGTACGCCATGGCCATGAAGGTCGTGACACCGCCGCGCACTTCCCGGGCCACGGTCGAACCGCGGTCGGATATGTGGAAGTACCGGTCGAGCCACGATCTGCCGGCGGGAACGCGCGAGCCGGGGCCCGCGTCCTCCGCACCGGTCTTCGGCTGCACTGACTGCTGGGTCATGATGCCTGACTCCCAAGGTTCACAGGGGCACCCGCGATGAAGAATCAAGATGCGGGATTTGGGATGACTGCGCTGGCGGCACGACCCGGGGGACGGCCCGAGACGAACTGTTCATGCAGGAGGGAACGGAACGGGTGGTGCTGTTCCGGTGCGGGGGGTTCGGGGCCGCGAGCGGGGCGGGACCCTGGGCCTCCGGGCGGTGCGGGCCGGGAAGTGTGACGTTCGCCGGTGGCACGCACCGCCCGGAGAGCGGTGGGGGCGGAGCCCCGGTCAGACGCCGGTGAGGTGTTCCGGCCGGACCGGCGTCCGGTCGAGCTCCAGACCCGTCGCGTTCCGGATCGCCGCGAGGACGGCCGGGGTGGACGACAGGGTCGGGGCCTCGCCGATGCCGCGCAGCCCGTACGGGGCGTGGTCGTCGGCGAGTTCGAGCACGTCGACCGGGATGGTCGGCGTGTCGAGGATGGTGGGGAGGAGGTAGTCCGTGAAGGAGGGGTTGCGCACCTTCGCGGTCACCGGGTCGACGATGATCTCCTCCATGACGGCGATGCCCATCCCCTGGATGGTGCCGCCCTGGATCTGGCCGACGACCGACAGCGGGTTGAGCGCCTTGCCGACGTCCTGGGCGCAGGCCAGTTCGATGACCTTGACCAGGCCGAGCTCGGTGTCGACCTCGACCACCGCGCGGTGCGCGGCGAAGGAGTACTGGACGTGGCCGTTGCCCTGTCCGGTGCGCAGGTCGAAGGGCTCGGTGGGCCGGTGGCGCCACTCCAGCTCGATGTCGATCGCCTCGTCCTCCAGGACGTCCGCGATGTCGGCCAGCACCTCGCCGCCGTCGGTGACGACCTTGCCGCCCTCCAGGAGGAGTTCGGCGGTCGCCCAGGCGGGGTGGTAGGTGCCGAGCTTGCGGCGGCCGAGCTCCAGGAGCTGTTCGCGGACGGCCTCGCAGGAGTTCTTGACCGCGCCGCCGGTGACGTACGTCTGACGGGACGCGGAGGTCGATCCGGCGGAGCCCACCTGCGTGTCGGCGGGGTGGATGGTGACCTGGGCGACGCCGAGTTCGGTACGGGCGATCTGGGCGTGCACCGTGACGCCGCCCTGCCCGACCTCGGCCATGGCGGTGTGGACGGTCGCGACGGGCTCGCCGCCGATGACCTCCATGCGGACCCGGGCGGTGGAGTAGTCGTCGAAGCCCTCGGAGAAGCCGACGTTCTTCAGGCCGACCGCGTAGCCGATGCCGCGTACGACGCCCTCGCCGTGGGTGGTGTTGGACAGGCCGCCGGGCAGGGCGCGGACGTCGGCGTGCTCGCCGGCGCTCTCCCACTGGCGCTCGGGCGGCAGCGGCATGGCCTTGACGCGGCGCAGCAGCTCTGCGACCGGGGCGGGCGAGTCGACCACCTGTCCGGTCGGCAGCAGGGTGCCCTGCTCCATGGCGTTGAGCTGCCGGAACTCGACCGGGTCCATGTCCAGCTGGGCGGCCAGCTTGTCCATCTGCGCCTCGTAGGCGAAGCAGGCCTGGACGGCGCCGAAGCCGCGCATCGCGCCGCACGGGGGGTTGTTGGTGTAGAGCGCGATGGCCTCGATGTCGACGTCCTCGATGACGTACGGGCCGACGGCCAGCGAGGAGGCGTTGCCGACGACGGCAGGGGACGCGGAGGCGTAGGCGCCGCCGTCGAGGACGATGCGGCACTTCATGTGCGTGAGCTTGCCGTCGCGGGTGGCGCCGTGCTCGTAGTGGAGGCGGGCCGGGTGACGGTGGACGTGCCCGAAGAAGGACTCGAAACGGTTGTAGACGATCTTCACGGGCTTGCCGGTGCGCAGCGCGAGCAGGCAGGCGTGGATCTGCATCGACAGGTCCTCGCGTCCGCCGAAGGCGCCGCCGACGCCGGAGAGCGTCATGCGGACCTTGTCCTCGGGCAGGCCGAGGACGGGCGCGATCTGACGCAGGTCGGAGTGGAGCCACTGGGTCGCCACGTACAGGTCGACACCGCCGTCCTCGGCGGGTACGGCGAGGCCGGACTCGGGGCCCAGGAACGCCTGGTCCTGCATGCCGAAGTAGTAGTCGCCCTTGACGATGACGTCGGCCCGGGCCTCGGCCGCGGCCGCGTCGCCGCGGACGATGGGCTGGCGGTGGACGATGTTGGGGTGCGGCACATGGCCGATGTGGTGGTCGTCGCGGCCCTCGTGGATGAGGGGGGCGCCGGGCGCGGTCGCGGACGCCTCGTCGGTGACGACGGGCAGCTCGCGGTAGTCGATCCGGATCTTCGCGGCGGCGCGGCGGGCCGTCTCCGGGTGGTCGGCGGCGACGAGCGCGACGGGCTCGCCGTGGTGGCGGACCCGGCCGTGGGCGAGGACGGGGGTGTCCTGGATCTCCAGGCCGTAGTTCTTCATCGCGGCGGGCAGGTCGTCGTAGGTGAGGACCGCGTAGACGCCGGAGGTGGCCAGCGCCTCGGAGACGTCGATGGAGACGATCTCGGCGTGCGCGACGGTGGAGCGCAGGGTGTGGCCCCAGAGCATGTCCTCGTGCCACATGTCCGAGGAGTACGCGAACTCGCCGGTGACCTTCAGGATGCCGTCGGGGCGCAGCGTGGACTCGCCGATGCCGCCCTTGGTGCGGCTGCCCTGGTTGATGTTGGTGGGGGAACCGGTGACGCCCATGGCTCAGACCGCCTCTTCCGCACGGGCGGCCGCGAGGCGGACCGCGTCGAGGATCTTCTCGTAGCCGGTGCAGCGGCAGAGGTTGCCGGAGAGCGCCTCGCGGATGTCCGCGTCGGACGGCTGCGGGGTGCGCTCCAGGAGCTCGTCGGCCGCGACCAGGAGGCCGGGGGTGCAGAAGCCGCACTGTACGGCTCCGGCGTCGATGAACGCCTGCTGGATCGGGGAGAGCTCGCCGGTGTCGCGGGTCTCGTCGCCCGCGGCGGGCTCGGCCTTCCAGCGCTTGGCCCGGTCCAGCGAGGTGCCGCAGGCGCCGGAGGCGCAGCCGGTGCCGGGGTGGGCCTCGGCGCGGTGGGCGGCGAAGTCGGCCAGGCCTTCTACGGTGACGACGTCGCGGCCCTCGACCTGGCCGGCGGCGACCAGGCAGGAGCAGACGGGGACGCCGTCGAGGCGGACCGTGCAGGAGCCGCACTCGCCCTGCTCGCAGGCGTTCTTGGAGCCGGGCAGGCCCATGCGCTCGCGCAGGACGTAGAGGAGGGACTCGCCCTCCCAGACGTCGTCGGCCTCGTGGCGGCGGCCGTTGACCGTGAAATTGACACGCATGATCAGGCGGCTCCTTCGGTGCTGCGGCCGTTGCCGCGGTATGACTCCCAGGCCCAGCCGAGGGTGCGGCGGGCCATGATCCCGACGGCGTGACGGCGGTAGCTCGCGGTGCCGCGCACGTCGTCGATCGGGTTGCAGGCGCCTGCGGCGAGGGTGGCGAACTGCTGGGCGACGGACGGCGTGATGATGGTGCGGCTGTCCCAGAACCCACCCTCCTCGAGGGCGGCGTTCAGGAATGCTTCGGCCTCCTTCGCCCGTACGGGTGTCGGGGCGGCCGATCCGATGCCGGTGCGAACCGTGCGGGTCTCGGGGTGCAGGGCGAGGCCGAAGGCGCAGACGGCGATGACCATCGCGTTGCGGGTGCCGACCTTGGAGTACTGCTGCGGCCCGTCGGCCTTCTTGATGTGCACGGCCCGGATCAGCTCGTCCGGTTCGAGGGCGTTGCGCTTGACGCCGGTGTAGAAGGCGTCGATGGGGATCATCCGGGTGCCGCGTACGGACTCGGCCTCCACCTCGGCGCCCGCCGCGAGGAGGGCGGGGTGGGCGTCACCGGCCGGGGAGGCGGTGCCGAGGTTGCCGCCGACGCCGCCGCGGTTGCGGATCTGCGGGGAGGCGACGGTGTGCGAGGCGAGCGCGAGACCGGGCAGCTCGGCCCGCATGTGCTCCATGATCTGGCTGTACGGGACCGAGGCACCGAGCCGTACGTTCTCCTGGCCCACCTCCCACTCGGTGAGCTCACCGATGCGGTTGAGGTCCAGGAGGTATTCGGGGCGCCGGTGGTCGAAGTTGATCTCGACCATCACATCGGTGCCCCCGGCGATGGGCACAGCCGTCGGGTGCTCGGCCTTGGCGGCGAGCGCCTCCTCCCAGCTTGCGGGGCGAAGGAAGTCCATGGTGGCTCTCTTCTTCTCAATCGGGTCTTCACGCTGGGCTGGGTGACGGCCGGCCCTCGAACTTGTTCATGTCTTGTTCACGCGGTGTGTGGCCCAGTACACAAGCCCTGCTCCACCTGGTGCAGTCACCGAACCCATGAAGCAGTTGGCTGGTCTCCGCTCATGTCTTGTAGATTCGAACGAATGGCGGGGCTCAACAGCCTCACCGCAACACCCAGACTTCACCCGTACCAACGAAAGAGATCGGCGGCGACCAGATGCGGCTGCGCGCACTGCTGGAGAACGACGCGCTGGGCCTGCGGCTGCTCGGCGGCGACGAGGAGCTGGACCGGTCGGTCCGCGGGGTGATGACGACCGACCTGCGCGACCCGAGCCGCTATCTCACCGGCGGCGAGCTGGTCCTGACCGGTCTGGCCTGGCGCCGGGACGCCGCGGACTCGGAGCCGTTCGTGCGCATCCTGGCGGGCGCCGGGGTGGCCGGTCTCGCGGCGGGCGAGGCGGAGCTCGGCGACATCCCGGACGATCTCGTGGAGGCGTGCCGCCACCACCGGCTGCCCCTGTTCGCGGTCCACGAGACGGTCGCGTTCGCAACGATCACCGAGTACGTGGTGCGCCAGGTGTCCGGCGAGCGGGCCGGCGACCTGGCGGCCGTGGTGGACCGCCACCGCAGGCTGATGACCTCGGGCCCGACCGGCGGCGGCCCCGAGGTGGTCCTCGATCTCCTGGGCTCCGACCTGGACCTCCACGCCTGGGTGCTCTCCCCCACCGGGCGGCAGATCGCGGGCGCGGGCGCCCCGCTGCCCGCCGCAGCCGGGGCCGAGCTGGCCGGGCTGCATCTGGCCGCCGTCCGCTCCGGCCGCCGCGCCCCGCACCGGGCGGCCCTCGGCGGTACGACGTATTCGCTCTTCCCGATCCGGAACAACGGCCGGGGTGGCGCGGTGCCGCCCGCCCGCGACGTGCGGGAGTCGGTGCTCTCCGACTGGCTGCTCGCCGTGGAGGCCGACGCGGGCGACTGGCCGGCCGCGCGGCTCGACCTGCTCCAGGGCGTCACCCAGCTGATCGCCGTCGAGCGCGACCGGCGCGACGCGGCCCGCACGGTGCGCCGCCGGCTCGCCCAGGAGGTCCTGGAGCTGGTCCAGGCGGGTGCCGCGCCCGCCGAGATCGCCGCCCGGCTGCGCGTGGCAACGCCGGTCCTGCTCCCGGGCCTCGGCACCGCGCCGCACTGGCAGGTCGTGGTGGCCCGGGTCGAGTGGGACGAGGACGGCGCGTCCGAGGTCCGGGGCGGCCCGGTCGCCCAGGCGCTGCTTGAGGAGATCCTGGTCGACCCGGCGGTGACGGGCCCCGACTCGGCGGACCGGATCGCCGTCGCCCACACGGGTGACGAGGCCATCGCCCTGGTGCCGCTGCCCGCCGCCCCGGACCGGCCGGACGGCGAGGCGTCCGACACCGGCTCCGACACCGCGTCCGACGAGGACCCCGGCGCCGAAGGACCCGGCGAAGGCCCCGCCCTGCACGCCGACGCGCTGCTCGCCGCCGTGCGCGCCCCGCTCTCCGCGGGTCTCGGCGACGACGGCCGCCTGACACTCGGTGTCAGCGCCTCCGTGCACTCGGCGGAGGGGCTGCGCGGCGCCCTGGAGGAGGCCCGGCACGCGCGCCGGGTGGCGGCGGCCCGGCCGGGCCGGGTCTGCGCGGCCGGGCACCACGAGCTGGCCTCGCACGTGCTGCTGCTGCCGTTCGTCCCGGACGACGTGCGGCGGGCGTTCACCGCGCGGCTGCTGGACCCGCTGCGCGAGTACGACCGGCGCCACCGCGCGGAGCTCATCCCGACCCTGGAAGCCTTCCTGGACTGCGACGGTTCGTGGACCCGCTGCGCGGCCCGGCTGCACCTGCACGTCAACACGCTGCGCTACCGGGTCGGGCGAATCGAGCAGTTGACGGGGCGTGATCTGGCGCGCCTGGAGGACAAGCTCGATTTCTTCCTCGCCCTGCGGATGAGCTGAAATCCCGGGCCGGACAAGGGCCCCGGGGGCGTCCGGCCCCGCGTCGCCGATTGTGAAAAGTTTCACCTGACATTGCCTCGACCTCTTGGCCCGGCGTGCCATTCCGTGCTGTGATGCGGCCCATACTCAACAGCTCGACGGCGCGCTCGGGGAGGGCAATGTGGCGCATACCGCCATGTCTGGTTCCGGAACGACAGCAGATGACGATCCTCCGCTCCAGACCGCGGTATGGCGGCTGCGCTCGCGCGGCTGCTGGACGGACGCCGCGGCCCTGCTGGAACACGACGCCGCCACCGACCCGGCCGCGGCCCTCCAGCGGACGGCCCTGCTGACCGAGCGCTGCCTGTACACCGGGCAGGGCTGGACGGACGCCGAGGACGCCCTGCGCACCGCTGAGGCCATGGCCCACGACGACGAGGAGCGCGGCGCGGCGGCCTGCGAGCGCGGCCACCTCGCGTACGCCTCGACCCTGCTCGGGGTGCGGGACCGGGCCGACGAGGCCCGGGTGGCGCTGAGCAGGGCCGCGGCCCTGCTCTCGCCCGCCGCCCAGGGCCGCCCGCTCCTCGACTTCCGGCGCGGCCTGATCGCGCAGAACATCGCGGACTCCCCGCAGGCCGCCCGGGCCGCCTACCGCAGGGCCCACGCGGGCGCCACCGCGCAGGGCGACGCGCTGCTGCTCTCCTCGACCTGGCGCCACCTCGCCCTGATCGCCCTGCGCGAGGGCGAGCTCGCGGAGGCCCGGCACGGCTTCGCGGAGTCCCTGCGGATAAGGGAGGAGCTGGGCTACCTGGTCGGTACGGCCCCGGCGCTCATCGCGCTGGCCGACGCCGAGCCGGAGCCGGAGGCGGCGACCCGGCTGCGCGCCGAGGCGGCCCGCCTCTTCCGGCTGCTGGGCGGCGTCCCGACCTGGCTGGGCCCGCACCTGGACCAGCCCCCGCCAGAGACGATCGAGGCGAACTGAGCGCGGGCGCCCGGCCCGTCCCCGTACGCATCAGGGCTTACGGGGTCAGCCGTCGGCGCCCGCGAAGTGTTCGCGTACCAGCGACTGGACGACCGCCACGTCCTGGGCGATCAGGGCGTCGAGCAGCGCGGTGTGCTCGGAGGCGTCGGCCAGCAGGTCGGCGCGGCGGGTGACCGGGTTGTCGACCAGGGGCCACTGGGAGCGGCGGTGCAGGTCGTCGGCGACGGCGACCAGGCTGTGGTTCCCGGAAAGGGCGAGCACCGCGCTGTGGAAGGCCCGGTCCGCGTCCGCGTAGCTCGCCCGGTCGCCGACGGCAGCCGCGGCCACGGTGGCGTCGGCCAGCGGGCGCAGCGCGCACCAGCGGGCGGGCGGGACGGTGCGGGCGAGCCGCAGCATGACGGGGACCTCGATCAGGGCGCGGACCTCGGCCAGCTCCGCCAGCTCGCGCGGTCCGCGCTCGGCGACCCGGAAGCCCCGGTTGGGCACCACCTCCACGGCCCCCTCGGTGGCCAGCCGCTGCATCGCCTCGCGGACCGGGGTCGCGGAGACGCCGAAGCGGGCGCCGAGCACGGGCGCCGAGTAGACCTGGCCGGGGACCAGCTCGCCGTCGACCAGGGCGGTGCGCAGGGCCTCCAGGATCTGGCCGCGCACGGAGTGCCGTCGCACCTGGGCGCGGGGGGCCTCGTGCGGGTGCTCCCCGTGGGTGTGCTCGCCGCGGGCCTGCTCGGGCACCCGGATGGCCGAGGCGGGCACGGCCGCGCCTCCGGCGTACGGAGGACGCACCTCCTCGCGCGCTCCGCCCTGCTCCACGGGCACCTCCTCGGCCGGTCACGGGCGCGCTCGCGCGTCGGGCGCCCTGAGTGCACGATAGGCGCAAGGGCCCCCAGTTCAAACATCGATCCGGCAGGGTAAGGTAAGGCTTACCTGCTGACGATCGTGAATCGGTGGTCCCCGTATGACCATGCCCGCCCTGCTCCCCGCAGTGACGGCCTCGCCCGTGGCCGACGCCTACGCGCGCCTGACCGAGGTCTTCCCCGGGGTGCGCGCCGAGATCCTCGCCGAGGGCGAGACCGCCCCCGGCGGCCCCGGCTGGGTGGGCGCGCACGAGCTGGCGGCCGGCGGTGAGGCGCTGGACACGTTCCTCGCCTTCGACGCCGAGCAGGTGCGGCGGGACTACGGCCAGGAGGGCCGCCCCGATGTGATCGCCAGCTTCGGGCTGCACCGGTACGCGTGGCCGGCCTGTCTGCTGGTGACGGTGCCGTGGTTCCTGCACCGCCGGGTGCCCCGCGTCCCGGTCGAGGACGTCTCGTTCCAGCGGGCGCTGGGCCATCTGACGCTGCGGGTGCGGGAGTTCGCCTGCCTGCCCGACGATCCGGCGGCCGGGCTGCCGGGGGCCCGGGTGGTGACCGACGAGGCGGCGCTGCGGGCCGAGGTGCTGGACGCGGTGGCCGAACACCTGAGCCCGGTGCTCGACGGCTTCCGGCCGCGGATGCGGCGCGGCAAGCGGGCCCTGTGGGGGATGGCGACCGACGAGATCGTCGAGGGCCTCTGGTACGTCGCCCATCTGCTGGGCGAGGAGCGGCGCGCCATGACGGAGCTGGAGGCGCTGCTCCCGGGCACCACCAAGCCGTACGTCGGCACCGCGGGCTTCCGCGAGCTGACCGGGCCGAACGGGGAGTCGCTGCCGACCCGGGACCGGGCGAGCTGCTGCCTGTTCTACACGCTGCGCCCCGAGGACACCTGCGTCACGTGCCCGCGTACCTGCGACGAGGAACGCGTCCGCAAACTGACGCCCGCGCCCTGATCCACTCCGCCGGATTCACTCCGCCCGGACGGGTGGCAGGTATTCGAACATCATGCGCAAACCGCTGAAGGGCGTTCGACCAGAACGTCCATATCGGCGGCCTCCTGCACCCCTTTGGCGTTCTCTTGCCCCGAAACCGCCTGGCCGTGACGGGATTTCCGCCACGATGGCGCCCGAAACGCCCTACGTGACGCAAGGGACCGCGCATGAGACTGACCGACATATCGCTTGACTGGCTGCTTCCGGGCGCCGTGCTGCTCGTGGGGGTCATGGCGGCGGTGGCGGTGGTCGCGCGCGGAAGGCGCGCCTCTGACACAGCAGCCTCGGCCGACGACAGCTGGGAACGCAGCGAGGAGCGGCGCAGACGCAAGGAAGCGCTGTACGCCACCGCTTCGTACGTGCTGCTGTTCTGCTGCGCGGCGGTCGCCGCCGCACTCTCCTTCCACGGACTCGTCGGCTTCGGCGAGCAGAACCTCGGCCTTTCCGACGGCTGGGAGTACCTGGTGCCCTTCGGCCTGGACGGGGCGGCGATGTTCTGCTCGGTCCTGGCCGTACGGGAGGCCAGCCACGGGGACGCGGCGCTCGGCTCGCGCCTCCTGGTGTGGACCTTCGCCGGTGCCGCCGCCTGGTTCAACTGGGTGCACGCGCCGCGCGGTATCAACCACGCGGGTGCCCCGCACTTCTTCGCGGGCATGTCGCTCTCGGCCGCCGTGCTGTTCGACCGCGCGCTGAAGCAGACCCGCCGTGCCGCGCTGCGCGAGCAGGGCCTCGTGCCCCGCCCGCTGCCGCAGATCCGGATCGTGCGGTGGCTGCGCGCGCCCCGGGAGACCTTCGGCGCCTGGTCGCTGATGCTCCTCGAAGGCGTACGCACGCTGGACGAGGCGGTGGACGAGGTACGCGAGGACCGCAGGGAGAAGGAGCAGAACCGTCTCCGCAGAAAGGACCAGGAGAAGCTGGACCGGGCGCACATCAAGGCCCTGAACCGGCAGAACCGGGCCTGGGGACGGCTCGGACGGGGTGGCTCCCCGGTCGAGGTGGCCGCCCTGGCCCCGGCGACGGGCTCCGCGCAGTCCGTCGCGGAGCCCGCCATATCCGAGCCGGGTCAGCTGCCCCTGCGACCCCGGCCATCCCTGCAAGCCGTGAACCACTCGAACTCGGCGAGCGTCCCTGAACTGGGCGCGAGCGAGTCGGCCGCGGTCGATCCCGTCGCCGACGACGACACCCAGGCTCTGCCCCGGCTCGATTCGCTGGAGCAGAAACTCAAGGACCTGGAGCAGCAGTTCGGCTGACGCGGAACAGCGGATGCGAGGAAACGGCCCTGCCGGTCCGGAAGGACCGTCAGGGCCGTTCGCCGTCCAGCTCGAACCACACCACCTTGCCCAGCGAGCGGGGGCTGATCCCCCAGGAGTCGGCCAGGCTCTCCACCAGGATCAGCCCCCGGCCGTGCGTACCGTCGTCGGCGGGCGGTACGTGCGACTCGGGGTCCATTCCGGGGACGAAGTCCCGCACCTCCACGCGCAGGCGGCGGGGTGCGACGCTCACGGCGACGACCGCGCCGTCGTCCGTGTGCACCAGGGCGTTGGTCACCAGCTCACTGAGCAGCAGCTCGGCGACCTGCGCAGGTTCTTCCTTCCAGCGGTAGCGCAGTAACTCCCGCACCGCGCCCCGGACTTCCCCCACGGCTGCCAGGTCGGCCCGGTCCACCCTGCGATGCATCCGGGTCTCTTCGTGACGCTCCATCGTTTCCCCCGCCCACACGGCCATTCGCCCCCTGTCTCGAAGGTGCTCACGCAATGCATGCCCCGCCTACCGGCTGTCACGCTTGCGGAGCCCTTCGGACCGGAGGGAATCGTGCGGGGCTCAGGCGCGCTTGTAGTAGTACTTGCCGCCGCTGACGGAGTAGTTGATGCCGCTGCCGCTGATATCGAAGTAGGCAGCGGGAATCGTCGGCATGCAGTACGGAACGTTGGGACCGGTGAGCGTGGCCGTACCGACGTTGAGGCGCTTGCCCCCGTTGGAGGTGGACGTGACCTTCGCCTCGTACGTGCACTGGTTGTACATGTAGCCGCTCAGCTTCACCACGCCCGCCTTGGCGATGCTGATGGTGTCCGGCTGGCCCACGGGGTACATCTCGCCGTACTTCCAGGTGCCGGCGAATGACGCCGGCACCGTGGAGCCGCCGCCGCCCGAGCCGCCGGTGGAGGAGCCGCCCGAGGTGCTGGTCGAGCCACCGCCGCCGGAGGTGCTCGTGGAAGAGCCGCCCGTGCTGCTGCCGCCCGAACCGCCGCCGCTGGTGGTGGAGGACGAACCGCCACCGCCCGTGGAGGACGAACCGCCCGAGGACGAGCCGCTTCCCGTGGAGCCCGAGCCGCCGCCCGAGCTGCCCGTGTTCCGGCCGTCCTTGCCCGGCTGCCCGTCCTTGCCGTCCTTCCCGTCCTTGCCGGCGTCCGCCTTCTTTTTCTTCTTGCTGGGCGACGCCTTCGGGCTCTTGCTGCCCGTCGGGGAGGCGCTGCCGGCCGCCGAGGGTCCCGGGTCGGCGGTCGGGCCGGTGGAGGTGGCGGCCGGGGGCGCCGCGTGCGCGTCACCGCCCTCGTGGCTGAACGGCTGGAGCATGACCAGCGTGCCGCCCCCGCCGCCGAGGACGACCACCAGCGGCACGGTGACCAGCCAGGGGCGGCGGCGCTTGGGCTTCTCCTTCTCCGCCGTCTTCGGGCCCTCCACCACCGCCGCCGCCACCTCGGGCGCCGACCGGAGGTCGACCGTCGGGCGGTCCCCCTCCTGCCGCAGCGGTTCCGCCTCCGCGTCGAGCAACTGCGCCGACTGGCGGGCCAGATGGCTCACGACGGCGGCCGGCAGCCAGGAGGAGGCGACCGGACCGGCCTCGCGCCCCGGCTCGGCCAGCAGCTCCTCCACGGAGGGCCGCTCGTCGATCGGCTTGACCAGCAGCCGGGCGATCAGCGCCTTGAGGTCCGCGTCCCGGACCCGGTTGAGCTCGGGCTCGGCCTCCGCGATCCGGTACATGATCGCGTGCTGGTTGCTCGCCCCGTGCCCGAAGGGGAGCGTCCCGGTCGCCGCGTACGTCAGGACGCAGCCGAGGGTGAAGACGTCGCTCTTTGGTACCGCGCTCTCCCCCTGCACCTGCTCCGGGGCCATGAAACCGGGCGTGCCGATCATCATGTTGGTGCTGGTGAGCAGGGACTCGACGGCGGTCCCGATGGCGCGGGCGATCCCGAAGTCGATGACCTTGGGCCCCTCCATCGTGAGCATCACGTTGGACGGCTTGAGGTCGCGGTGGACGATGCCCGCCGCGTGGATGTCCTTCAGCGCGTGCAGCAGCCCCGTGGCGAGCGCCTGCACCGAGGCGGCGGGCAGCGCGCCGTGGCCCCGCACGACCTGTTCCAGGGAGAGCCCGGGCACGTAACCGGTGGCCACCCAGGGGAATTCGGCGTCCGGTGCCGCGTCCAGGACGGGCGCGGTCCAGCGCTCGCCGACGCGTCGTGCCGCCTCGACCTCGCGCCGGAAGCGGCCCCGGAACTGCGGGTCCGCGACGTGCTCCGCGTGCACCACCTTGACCGCGACCGTGCGGCCGCCGTCGGAGCGGGCCAGGTAGACCCGGCCCATGCCGCCCGCGCCGAGCCGGCCCAGCAGCAGATAGGGCCCGACGCGCGCCGGGTCCGTCGGTGTCAGCGGTTTGATGCCTCCATCGAGGTAGTCCTCGTGGTCCGCGTGGTCGTCGTTGTTCACGCCGGTCTCCTGAAATCCCCGTCTACGGCCGCGACTTGGCACGACAAGCGTTCAGTGTGAAGCAAAGTGGGCGCGGATTGGAACAACTTCTGGAAACAATTCCAGAATATTCTTCTACGCTGTCCCCCGGGGGCATCATGAGGAGCCAGAGATTCCGGAAGCGGGGGCCGTAGCGATGAGTCCGAAGCAACAGCGCGGCGAGGTCACGGCCGCCCAGGTGCTCGACACCGCCCTGGAGCTGTACGCGGAGCAGGGCGAGGCCGGTCTCACCCTGAGCGCGATCACCTCGGCCAGCGGCGTGAGCGCGGGCAGCATCTACCACCACTTCGGCAGCCTCCAGGGCGTGGTCCTCGCTCTCGCGCAGTCCTGGCTGGGCCGCCTCCTCGGCGAAGTGGTGGGGGCGCTGCAGCAGGTCACGGACGCGCGCGGCGGGGTGCGGGCGCTGACGGAGACGTACCTTCGCTTCATCCAGGAACATCCGGACGCGGCCCGGCTGATGCACTCGGTCACCGCCGACCGCGAGGCCATCACCAACGCGCGCCAGCTCCGGGGCGCCCAGGAGGCCCGGATCGCCCCGCTCGCCGCCTGGCTCCATGCCCACCAGGAGTCGGGCGAGCTGGTCGCGCTGCCGATCCCGGTCCTGGAGTCGCTGATCCTGGGGCCGGTGACGAGCATCGCGCGGCGCTGGCTCGCGGTGGGCGACATCGACATCGAGGAGGCCATCCGCACGGTCCCGTACCACATCTGGCGGTCCGTCAGCCCGTGACGGGGCGACGGACTGGCGTTCGGGCACCGCACGGTCGTGGCACTCCGGCGGCCCCCGGGACGTGATGTGTTCCCTCTCCACGGTTAACTCTCGAAGAATTCACCCGAGTTGGCGTTGACGGGCCGCTGTCTACGCGCGTCATCATGGAGCATGCGAATCCCCCCACGGATCACCACGCTCGGCGGCGCCGCCGCCCTCCTGTCCGCCCTCCTCGTCGGCGGCCCGGTCACCGCGAACGCCTCGGCGACGACCGCATCGGTCGGCAGCGTCTGTTATTCGGACCTGCCGTCCCAGGCCCACGACACCCTGGATCTCATCGACTCCGGCGGCCCGTTCCCGTACGACCAGGACGGCACCGTCTTCCAGAACCGCGAGGGCGTGCTGCCGTCGCAGAGCACCGGCTACTACCACGAGTACACCGTCATCACTCCCGGCTCCTCCACGCGTGGCGCGCGGCGCATCGTCACGGGTGAGGAGAGCCAGGAGGACTACTACACCGCCGACCACTACGAGACGTTCGACCTGGTGGACCACGGCTGCTGACCCCGCACCCATAGGGTCGTCCCATGACCGTGACGTATGTGATCGAGGGTTCCCGGATCACCGGCCTGGACAGCTTCTGGACCGTGGTCGGTGAGGCGGTGAACGGGCCGGGTGGCTACTTCGGCCGCAATCTCGACGCCTTCGCGGACTGCCTGGGCGGTGGCATGGGCGCGCCGGACGACGGCGACTTCGTCTTCGAGTGGCGCGACCATGCCCTGTCCGCCCGGGCGTTGGGGCATGCGGAGACCGCCCGCCATCTTGACCGGCTGGCCGCCCGCGCCCATGAGAGCAACCGGAGCCGCCTGCGCGAGGAGTGCGCGCAGGCGGCTGCGGGGCACGGTCCGACCCTGTTCGACCGGCTGGTGGAGATCATCCGGGACCGGGCGGGGCCGGACGCGCTGCGGTTGCTCTGAGGGTGTGCCGGGTCAGTAGCGGATCGCGACGCTCACCTGCCCGAAGTCCTGCACCCCGTACAGGCTGATGTAGTGCACCCCGGCGGCCGGGTGGTCGACGGTGAGGGTGTGCGTGTTGCCGCTGCCGGTGGCCCTGGCGGTGTACGAGCCGGTGGTCGCCCAGCCGGTGGAGCTGTAGTAGAGGTCGGCGTCGCCCGTGCCGCCGCTGGTGGTGATGGTCAGCCGGTCGGTGTTCGCCGGTATGGAAAGGTACAGGTAGGCGTAGTTGCCCCGGGTGGCGTGCTGGCCGTCGCGGGCGCAGTCCTGTCCGAGTTCGCGGGCGTCGCTACCGGTGCACGCGGTGGTGGGTTCGGTCGGCGGGTTGGTGGTGGTGCCGCAGCTCCCGGACGCGCACGCCGTGAGCCAGGTCGCCCAGTCGGCGTCGTAGCGGGTGCCGATGGTCGAGGTGAGCAGGGTGCGGGCGCCGTTCCAGTCACCGGCGCGGTAGAGGCCGAGGAGCTTGTCCATGTCGGCGCGGTGCGACTGGAGCATGTAACGGACGGCCAGGTAGCCCCAGTTGTAGATGCGGGTCTGGTCGGCGTTCTCGTAGGTGGTGTCGAAGAGGGTGCGCAGGGTGTAGGTGTGCGCGCCCGCCTGGGTGAGGGCGTCGTCGTAGGTGACGTCGCGGTACGAGTAGGAGACGTACTCCGCGAAGCCCTCGATCCACCAGACGGTCGGGGTGGTGACACCGGCGTCGAAGTCGCCCGCCATGTCGAACCGGCCGTCGAGGTAGTGGGTGTACTCGTGGTTGAGGTTCCAGATCTGGAAGTCGGGCCGGACCCACTCGGCCTCGTAGGCGATGAACCTCGGCTGGTTGCCGGCGGCCGACGGGTCGCCCTCCAGGTACATCCCGCCGTTGTTGGTGTCGATGCCGTAGATGGCTCCGGCGTAGGTCTGGTAGTCGGTGCTGGAGTCGAAGACGACGACCTCGATGGTGGTGTTGCGGTCCCCGGCGACGGGGCCGCTGTCACGGGCCACCTGGTGGAAGTAGGCGTCCTGGCCGCGCAGGCTGGTGCACGCCTTGGTGAGGTCGTCCGAGGACATCTGCTGGGCGAGGATGCGGATGCTGTCGCTGCAGGTGTACGAGGTGGGCAGGACGGCGCTCTTGAGGCGTGCGGCCAGGTCGCAGGTGCCGTACGCGGAGCAGTTGGCGTTGTCGTAGTAGTCGGCCATCTCGGCGAGGCCGACCCAGAGCGGCGCGGTGGGCCCGGTGATCGAGGAGCGGCCGAGGAGGTCGATGACCAGCGGCTTCGCCGTGGGCCTGAGCGTGTCCTCCTGGAGGAAGCGGGCCAGCTCGCGGCCCGCGTTGGAGGTCAGGTAGGACTGGTCGGTGCCCAGCAGGTCCAGGTGGTCGCGGGCGAATCCGGCGAGCGCGTCGAGCAGGCTCGGGTCGGCCTCGACGGCGCTGACGAACGCGGGCAGCTGGTGGCCCCGGAAGGTGACGGTGTAGACGTTGTTGACCGCGTTGAGCATGTACCAGGAGCTGTTGTACGAGGCGTCGTAGCCCGCCAGCAGCCGCTTCAGGACGGCCAGGTAGCGGGCGTTCTGCTCGGCGCTGTCGATGAGGATGACGGCCTCGGCCAGGGTCTCGCCGTTGGCGTCGGTGACGTCGCGGGAGTGCGCGGAGGCGAAGAAGGCGTCCAGGCCGCCCTGGATGGCGGTGCGCAGGGCGGTGCCGTACGGGCCGACCGTACCGGGGTCGTAGTACTGCACGTAGTACCCGGCCCGCAGGTAGAGCACCAGTTGGGGCATGCCGGTGCTGCTGTCGCCGGGGTAGGCGGCCGATCCGTCGCGCAGGGCGTTCGCGACCGTGACCATCTGGGCCTCGCGGAAGGCGAGGTAGCCGTCGTTGCCCTTGACGGAGAAGAGGGTGTTGACGCAGTCGGTGGTGGACGCCTTGATCTGCTGGACGAGGGCGCTGCCGGTGCGGCTGGTGAAGTCGGCGACGGAGCAAGCGACCGCCCGTGCACGGGACTTCGCCTTCATGGAGGGGGCCGGGTGGCTCGGCTCGGTGGCGCGCGGGTCGTCGTAGTCGCGTCGCAGCGCGTCCTTGGAGGCGCTGACCGGGGCCCGCTCGGCGGGGCTGACGGCCGTCTCGCCCAGGTGGGCCGGGTCCTGGGCGGGTGCGGTGGCGGCCTGCGCGGCGGGGCCGCCGGGCTCGGGCGACGCCTGGACGGCTGCCCGGTGCGCGGCGGCCGGGGCGGTGGGCCGGGGCTCGGCGGCCGGGGCCGGTGCGGCGAGCATGCCGATGCCCAGGCAGGCCGCCAGGGCCGCGGTGGTGAGTCCGGTGACTCTCTGTCGGACCGTTCGTTTCTTCACGTGCCGCCTCCCAGCGGTGTGATGGCCGCGCGTCGTTGCGCGGCCGTGGGGGATGGCGCGCGGGTGAGGCCGGACGGGGACGGCGGGCGACCGGAACGGTCAGCGAAGTGACATGGACACGACCTCAAGCGCGACCGTCAGTACAATGGCACATGTCACATGTCTTTAGGAAGCGGCCGTGACGACATTCGTCGGCGCGTCAACGCCCTTGTATGCGGCAGAGCTTGGGCCGTTACGCCTGGCTCGCCGGTTCACCCCGGCGGCCGTCCGCCCACAGCGAGCGGACGTGCGACATGTGGCCGAGCATGCAGGCCTCGGCGCCCTCGGCGTCCCCGGCGACCACCAGGTCGAGCAGCTCGATGTGCTCCTCGGCCGAGGCGGCCAGCTGCCCGGACTCGGAGAGCCGGTTCAGCCCGAAGAGCCGTGAGCGCTTGCGGAGTTCGCCGACCTCCTCGACCAGCCGCCGGTTGCCGGCCAGCCCCAGCAGGGCGAGGTGGAAGCGCCGGTCCGCCTCCAGGTAGCCCAGGATGTCGTGCCGGCGGGCGGCCTCGACGATCTCCTCGGCGACGGGCCGCAGCGCCTCCAGCTCGGCCGTCAGGCCCATGCGCGCGATCCGGCCGACCGTGGGGACCTCGATCATCGCGCGCAGCTCGGTGTAGTCGTCCAGGTCCTGGTCGGTCAGTTCGGTGATCCGGAAGCCCTTGTTGCGGACGGCCTCGACCTGGCCCTCGCGGACCAGGTCGAGCATCGCCTCACGTACGGGGGTGGCGGAGACGCCGAACTGGGCGGCCAGCGTCGGCGCCGAGTAGACCGTGCCGGGCCGCAGTTCGCCGGAGACGAGGGCCGCCCGGAGCGCGTGCGCCACCTGGTCGCGCAGGTGCTCCTGCGCCGAGATGGCGTTGAGCGAGGTCAGGCGGGCCATGTCTGTTCCTCCAGCACCGTGCGGAGGGCCAGAATACAATGTGACGTTGGACCCGGACCCGGCGCGGGCTCACAGCAGGAAGCCCTCCGGGAAGGGGTCGTCCGGGTCCAGGAAGTACTGCGCGGTCCCGGTGACCCAGGCCCTCCCCGTGACCGTCGGCACGACGGCGGGCAGCGTGCCCACCGTGGTCTCGCCGACCAGGCGGCCGGTGAACCGGGTGCCGATGAAGGACTCGTTCACGAAGTCCCGGTCCAGCGGGAGTTCGCCCCGCGCGTGCAGCTGGGCCATGCGCGCGGAGGTGCCCGTGCCGCACGGCGAGCGGTCGAACCAGCCGGGGTGGATGGCCATCGCGTGCCGCGAGTGCGCCGCGTCGGAGCCGGGCGCGATCAGCTGGACGTGCTTGAGCCCGTGGATGGCGGGGTCCACCGGGTGGACCGGCCGGTCCGTCGCGTTGACCGCATCCATCAACGCCAGCCCGGCCGCCAGCAGTTCGTCCTTCCGTGCCCGGTCGAACGGCAGCCCCAGGTCCGCCAGCCGCACCATCGCGTAGAAGTTGCCGCCGTAGGCGAGGTCGTACGGCACCTCACCAAAGCCGGGCACCTTCGCGGTGAGGCCGAGCCCGGCGCTGAAGGCCGGGACGTTGGTGAGGGTGACGGAGGTGGCGGCCCCGCCCTCGACGCGTACGTCCACGCTGACAAGCCCGGCGGGGGTGTCCAGCCGTACGGTGGTGACCGGTTCGGTGACCGCGACCATGCCGGTCTCCACCAGCACGGTCGCCACCCCGATCGTGCCGTGCCCGCACATCGGCAGGCAGCCGGAGACCTCCATGAACAGCACCCCGAAGTCGGCGTCGGGCCGGGTCGGCGGCTGGAGGACGGCCCCGCTCATCGCGGAGTGGCCGCGCGGCTCGTACATCAGCAGGGTGCGCACCGCGTCCCGGTGCGCCATGAAGTACGCGCGGCGCTCGGCCATGGTGGCGCCGGGGAGCGTGCCGATCCCGCCGGTGATCACGCGGGTGGGCATGCCCTCGGTGTGCGAGTCGACGGCGTGGAAGACGTGGCGGCTGCGCATCGTCCCTCCCCCTCTCAGTCCAGGCCCTCGGCGAGGGCCTTCTCCGTCGCGGCGCGTACGGCGGCCAGCGCGTCGGCGTCGAGCGGCAGGCGGGGCGGCCGGGTGGGCCCGCCGCGCCGCCCGACGATGCCCATGGACGCCTTGATGGCCTGGACGAACTCCGGCTTGGAGTCCCAACGCAGCAGCGGGTGGAGCCGCCGGTAGAGCGGCAGGGCACGCTCCAGATCCCCGGAGACGGCCGACCGGTACAGCGCGACGCAGCTGCCCGGAAGCATGTTGGGGCAGCCGGCGATCCAGCCGACGGCCCCGGCCAGCGCGAGTTCGAGGAGCACGTCGTCGGCGCCGACGAGCAGATCGAGGCCGGGCGCCTCCTCCGCGATCTCGTACGCCCTGCGGACATCGCCGCTGAACTCCTTGACCGCGACGACCGACCCCTCCGCGTGGAGCTGCCCGAGCAGCCGGGGTGTCAGGTCCACCTTGGTGTCGTACGGGTTGTTGTACGCGACGACGGGCAGCCCGGCCGCCGCCACCTCGGCGTAGTGCGCGCGGACGGCCGCGTCCTCGCACGGGTAGCCGTTGGGCGGCAGCAGCAGCACGGAACCGGCCCCCGCCTCGGCGGCCTCCTCGGCGCGGCGCCGGGACTGCGCGCTGTCGTACGAGGAGACCCCGGGCATCACCCTGTCCCCGTCCCCGGCCGCCTCGACCGCGACCCGCACAACCTCCTGGCGCTCCCGGTCGCTGAGGGTCTGGTACTCCCCCAGCGACCCGTTGGGCACCACACCGTCGCACCCCGCGTCGATGAGGTCGCGGACGTGTGCGGCGTACGCGTCGAAGTCGACGGACCGGTCCTCGCGCAGGATGAGCGGTGTGGCGACCATGACACCCCGCCAGGGGGCACCGGTGCGGCTGGGCTCGGAGGTCATACGGGCTCCTTCGGAGTGGGTGTACGGGGCTGGGCAGGGCGGGTGGTACGTGGGGTCACGCGTCCTCGTGCCGGGCGGCGCGGGCGAGTGCGGCGAGCGGGACCGGGCAGGCCAGGGGGCGCCGGTCGGGAGGCGCGTCGGCGCCGGGCGGGGCGGTCAGGGCCCGGACGGCGAAGCCGCAGGTGCGGCCCTGGCACCAGCCCATCCCGGCCCGGGTGAGCAGCTTGGCGGTGCGGGTGTCGCCCGCGCCCAGCTCGGTGACGGCGGTCCGGACCGTGCCGACGGTGACCTCCTCGCACCGGCAGACCTCGGTGTCCGGGTCGAGCCACCCGGTCCACGCGGGTCCCGGCCGGTGCACGGTCCCCATCAGCCCGGCGAACCCGCGCATCCGGCGCCGACGGCGGCGCAGCGTCCCCGCGCGGGCCGGGACCGGGCCGCCCCGCGCGTCGGCGATCACCGACAGGGCGGCCAGCTCCCCTTCGGCCAGGGCCAGTCGGACCCCGCCGATGCCCCCGGTCTCGCCGACGGCCCAGACTCCGGGGACGGTGGTACGCAGCCGCGCGTCCACCTCCAGGACCGCCGAGCCGTCCGTGCCGGTGCGGGTGGCGCAGCCGAGGCCGAGTGCGAGGTCCAGTTGCGGGACGAGGCCGTGGCCGACGGCGAGCGCGTCGCAGTCGATGCGCCGCCCGGTCCCCGGCACGGGGCGCCAGGCGCGGTCGATCCGGCTGACCGTGACCCCTTCCACCCGTTCGGTGCCGTGGACGGCGGTGACGGCCCGGTGCGTGAGCATCCGCACCCCGTGCCGGGCGAGGCCCGCCCGGTGGCGGACGCCCTCCGCGAGTCGGTCGGGGTTCGCGGCCAGGGTCAGGGGTGCGCGGGCGTACGCCCCGTAGCCGGCGGCCTCCACCAGTGCGGGCACCCGGGCCCCGGCCCGGGCCAGGGAGAGGGCGACGGCCTGGAGCAGCGGACCGCTCCCGGCGACGACGACGCGCCGCCCGGGCAGCACGAGCCCCGATTTGAGCATGGCCTGCGCCCCGGCCGCGCCGACCACACCGGGCAGGGTCCAGCCGGGGAAGGGGAGTTGGCGCTCGACGGCACCGGTCGCGATCACGAGGCGGCGGGCGCGCGGGGCGGCCCCGTCACCGCCGTCCGGGCCGGTGACCGCGTGCAGGGTCCAGTCCTCGCCGGTCCGCGTGACCGCCCAGACCTGGTGGCCGGTGAGGTGGCGCACCCGCCCGGTGGCGCGGTGCCGGTCGAGGCG
The DNA here is from genome assembly GCF_001905735.1 of Streptomyces sp. CB01249. Taxonomy (GTDB): domain Bacteria; phylum Actinomycetota; class Actinomycetes; order Streptomycetales; family Streptomycetaceae; genus Streptomyces. The sequence continues at coordinate 565,857 of NZ_LISW01000001.1, read as the reverse complement.
GGCGGTGAGCGCGGTGAACGTGCCCCAGCCGTGGTGCAGGGCCTCCGGGCGGGTGGCGCCGAGACCGGGGGCGGGTGCGCGGTAGTACTGGCCGCCGGGGGCGTCGGCCGCGTCGATCAGCAGCACGTCGAGCCCGGCGTCGGCGGCGGTGACGGCGGCGGCGAGCCCGGCCGGTCCCGCGCCCACCACGGCGACCTCGGCGCGGTCAGGGGCGGGGTGCGGCATGTCCGTTGCCTTCCTGGGTGGTGACGGCGTCGCCGGGGCGGGCGGGCAGCAGGCAGGCCCGCAGGTTGGGGCGCCCGTTGACCGTGGCCAGGCACTCGAAGCAGGAGCCGATCCCGCAGAAGGCGCCCCTGGGCCGCCCGTTGACCCGGGTGGTACGCCAGCTGAGGACGGACGCGGCCCACAGCGCGGCCGCGATGCTCTGCCCGGGCAGGGCGGGCACCGGGCGCCCGTCGAAGGTGATCTCGAACGCGGGCCCGGGCGCGGCCCCGGCCAGCCCGGCCGGGGTGCGGGCGGGGTCACGTCGGCGTGCTCGTCTCACCGGGGCTCCTGTCTCGTGGATCGGGCGGTACGGGGAGGGGCGGGCGGCTCACAGGGAAGCGGTGGCTCACGGGGAAGGCGCGGTGTCCGCCCCGAAGCGGTCCGGCCGGAACGGCTCCGCGTCCAGGGGTGGTTCCTCGCCCCGGATCGCCGCCGTGACCAGGGCCGCCGTCGCCGGGGCGAGGCCGATGCCCGCGCCCTCGTGGCCGCAGGCGTGGAAGAGGCCGGGGACCCGGCGGTCGGGCCCGATGGCGGGGAGGTGGTCGGGCAGGTACGGGCGGAAGCCGTGGTAGGCGCGGAGCACCCGGACGTCCCCGAGGACCGGGAACAGCGCGGCGGCCGCCCCGGCCAGCGCGCTGATCACCGGCACGGACAGGGTGCGGTCGAAGCCGACCCGTTCGCGGCTGGCGCCGATGAGGACGGGCCCGGCGGCGGTGCCCTCCACGACCGGGGACGTCTGCAGGGCGGCCGACGCGCTGGACACGTCGGCCACGTACTCGGCGGCGTACACCTTGTGCCGGATCAGCGGCGGCAGCGGCTCGGTCACCAGGACGAACCCGCGCCGGGGCAGGACCGGCAGCTCCACCCCGGCGAGCGCGGCGAACTCCCCGCCCCGAACGCCCGTCGCGTTGACCACGGCCGGGGCGAGCAGGTCACCGGCCCCGGTGCGGACGCCGCGCACCGCGCCCGTGGGGCCGGTGAGCACAGCGGTGACCGGGCGGCCGGTGTGCAGGGCGGCCCCGGCGTCGCGGGCGGCGCGGATCAGGTGGGCGGCGGCGAGGGCGGGCTGGACCTGGGCGTCCTCCGGGTAGAGGACGCCGCCCGCGAGGCCGGGGGCCAGGTGCGGTTCCAGCGCGGGCAGTTCGTGCGGGGCGACGGCCGTGGTGCGTACCCCTGCCTCGGACTGTCCGGCGGCGGTCGCGGTCAGGGTGGCTAGGGACCCCTCGTCCGCCGCGACGACGAGGCCGCCCTTCTGCTCGTACTCGACCGCCCCGGGCAGCACCTCGGACAGCTCGCGCCAGAGGGCGGCGGAGAGCCGGGCGAGGTCGAGCTCGGGCCCGGGCGGCTTGTCGGAGACCAGGAGGTTCCCCTCCCCCGCCCCGGTGGTGCCGCCGGCGACCGGTCCGCCGTCCACCACCGCGACCGAGAGTCCGGACCGGGTGGCGTAGTACGCGCAGGCGGCGCCGACGACCCCGGCTCCGACGACGACAACATCCAGAGGCTGTCTCGTGAACACGGCAGTAATATGTCACATGGCTCTGAGGCCGCCAAGAGGGCGACCTGAAGCCGCTTGTGACGCCCTGTCAGGTAAGCGTGGCCCTACGGGCGGGGCACGTTACGAAGATTGGAGCGGGCCATCTGAAGCATCCGGCCCACCCCGCCGTCGAGCACGATCTTGCTGGCGGACAGGGCGAAGCCGGTCACCATGTCCGCGCTGATCTTCGGCGGGATGGAGAGCGCGTTGGGGTCGGTGACGACGTCGACCAGCGCCGGGCCCTTGTGCTTGAAGGCGTCCTTGAGCGCGCTGTGAAGCTCCTTGGGCTTCTCGACGCGGACTCCGTACGCCCCCGCCGCGCGCGCCACGGCCGCGAAGTCCGGGTTCTTGTTGGTCGTCCCGAACGACGGCAGACCGCCCACCAGCATCTCCAGCTCCACCATGCCCAGCGAGGAGTTGTTGAACAGGACCACCTTGACCGGCAGGTTGTACTGGACGAGCGTCAGGAAGTCGCCCATCAGCATGGTGAATCCGCCGTCGCCCGACATCGAGACGACCTGCCGGTTCCGGTCGGTGAACTGGGCGCCGATCGCCTGCGGCAGCGCGTTGGCCATCGAGCCGTGGCTGAACGAACCGATCACCCGCCGCTTGCCGTTGGGCGTCAGATAGCGGGCCGCCCAGACGTTGCACATGCCGGTGTCGACCGTGAACACGGCATCGTCGTCTGCGAGTTCGTCCAGCACCGAGGCCACGTACTCGGGGTGGATCGGGACGTGCTTCTCGACCTTGCGGGTGTACGCCTTGACCACGCCCTCCAGCGCGTCGGCGTGCTTCTTGAGCATCCGGTCGAGGAACTTGCGGTCGGACTTCGCCTTCACCCGGGGCGTGAGGCAGCGCAGCGTCTCGCGGACGTCGCCCCAGACCGCCAGGTCCAGCTTGGTGCGCCGGCCGAGGTGTTCCGGCCGCACATCGACCTGCACGATCTTCACGTCGTCGGGCAGGAAGGCGTTGTACGGGAAGTCGGTGCCGAGCAGGATCAGCAGATCGCACTCGTGGGTGGCCTCGTAGGCTGCGCCGTAGCCGAGCAGCCCGCTCATGCCGACGTCGTACGGATTGTCGTACTGGATCCACTCCTTGCCGCGCAGGGCGTGACCGACCGGGGACTTGATCCGCTCGGCGAACTCCATGACCTCGGCGTGCGCCCCCGCCGTACCGCTGCCGCAGAACAGCGTCACCCGTTTGGCCTCGTCCACCATCCGGCACAGCTTCTCGATCTCGGCGTCGCCCGGCCGCACGGTGGGGCGCGAGGTGACGAGGGCGTGCTCCGCGGAGCGCTCGGGAGCGGTCTGTCCGGCGATGTCGCCCGGCATGGTGACGACGCTGACGCCGCCCTGGCCGATCGCGTGCTGGATGGCGGTCTGGAGCAGCCGGGGCATCTGCTGCGGGTTGGAGATCATCTCGTTGTAGTGGCTGCACTCCTGGAAGAGCAGCTCGGGGTGGGTCGCCTGGAAGTAGTTGAGGCCGATCTCGCTGGACGGGATGTGCGAGGCCAGCGCGAGCACCGGGGCCATCGAGCGGTGGGCGTCGTACAGGCCGTTGATGAGGTGCAGGTTGCCGGGACCGCACGACCCGGCGCAGGCCGCCAGGTCGCCGGTGATCTGCGCCTCCGCGCCGGCCGCGAAGGCCGCCGTCTCCTCGTGCCTGACCTGGATCCACTCGACGTCCGCGTGCCGCCGTACGGCGTCGACCACCGGATTGAGGCTGTCCCCCACGACCCCGTACAGGCGTTTGACGCCCGCCCGGGCGAGGATGTCGACGAACTGCTCCGACACGTTCTGCTTGGCCATGGGTGACGCACTCCCTCTGCCTGTGCTCCGTGCACGTCCGGCTGTCCGGGACGCGGGGTGTCAAACCCCGGCCCGGACGTTGTCCGGAATCCATCAACCCATGGCGTGCGCGGTTACGCCTCCCAGACGCCGACCGCCGTCCGGTCGTCGGCGTACCCCTTCACCCGGATCTGGGTGTCCGCGAGGAACGCCCCGAGTCCCGGCGCCTCCACGGGCGACCAGCGCGTGGCGAGCTCGGCGGCCAGCTCCGGTTCGCCGCGCAGCGGTTCGGCGAGGCCCGCCCCGCACAGCAGCAGGGTGTCCCCCGGCCGGGCGACGGAGGCCCGGAAGCGGAACGGTTCCGCAGGGGGCGGCAGCGGGTCCTCGACATACGGGGCGGGGCCCGTGACGATGTCCAGGTCCATGGTCAGCCGGTCGCCGTCGGGCCCGCTCTCGGGCGCGGAGGAGCCGAAGCCGACGACCGGCTCCCCGGTCAGCGCGGCGGGCGGCGGCAGCGCCGGTTCCAGGTCGTGCCAGCTGCCGTCCCGGAGCCGGAAGAGGCCTCCGGCGCCGATGCCGAAGAAGACCCGGGTGCGGCAGTCGGGGTCGGCGGACAGCAGCAGGCAGCGCAGGCTCGCGGTGTACGCGTCCGGCTCGACGCCCAGTTCGGCGGCGCGGGCGCGCAGCTTGCCGAAGGCGCGGTCGGTGAGCCGGTGGAGCCCGGACTTCAGGTCGGCGCGGCGGCCCGCCCTTATGTCGTCGGAGAGCCGGGCGTGGCTGCGCCCGACCGCCTCGCCGATCCAGCGGCAGGCGTCCGCCGCCGCCGTGTGCGCCCCCTCCGCGCCCCGCGACGCGCCCGCGAGGGCCACCAGCACCAGCGCGCTCTCCCCGTTCCCGAAGCGCGCCGTGAGCAGCGCGTCCCGGCGCGGCTCACCCCGGAACCGGGCCGAGTCACCACGTACGGACGCGGCGCGCAGCGTGTACGTGCCGTACGTGGCACCGTCCAGCACCGTGTCCGGGACGACACGGTCGAGCGCGTACGGGTCGGTGGCGGGCAGCGCCGTCGGCTCGGCGTCATAGGTGGGCGGCCGGGCCCCGACGTGGTCGACCCGGGGCGGCGCGGGCGGGACGGCCGGTTCCGCCGGTGCCTCCTTTGGGGCGGGTTCGTCCGCCTCGGTCCGCTCGGTGACGGGCCGCCTGGGCAGCGGAGGCACCTCGCGCCCGGCGGGAACACGAGGGTCCTCGAAGGCGGGCGGCTCGGGCTCCGGGTCCGGCGGCGGGGGCTCGGGGGCCGGTGGGCCCGGAAAGGTGCGCGGGAGCGCGGGCCCGGTCACCGGCTCCCACGGGGCACGGGGCGGCGCCTGCACATCCCACGGGGCGCGGGCGGGCGGCTCCGGCGGCGTCTCCCTCGGCGGCCGCGCGACCGGGCCCGGCGCGGTGTGCGGCCCCGGGTCCGCCGGCCGGGTGACCGCCGACGGCCCCACCGGCCACGGCTCCTCCCTGGGCTCGGGTATCTCCCCCGGCGTCCTGGAGACCGCGCTCTTCCCGGACGCCACCGTGTCCGACGCCGAGTCGAACCGGTCGTCGAGACTGTCGGCGGCCTGGGCCGCCCCCGCGTCCGGGGCGGATTCGTCGTACAGCCTGCGCCACCAGTCGTCCTCGTGGGCCGCGGGCTTCTCCCCCTGCTGACTCATGTCCTTATTGTCGACCGCGGGGGCCGTACGAAAACGGGCATCCGCAAAATGGGTCCGCCGGGCGACCCCACCCCCCACGGGAAGGACGCCCGGCAGACCGGTCCGGGGAGCGAGTACCGGACAAGGCCGCCGGTCCCGCTGTGCCGCCACATTGGCAGAGTGGCGCACGGTACGGCGATGATGTGCCGTGGCGAAATCACGCCGTGGCGACTTTTCGCCACACGGGGTGCGCCGCACGCGTACGCACGGGTCCGGGGAGGGGTCGGGATGCTGGCAGCCATAGGTCTTGACGAGAGGCAGGAGTCGGCCTACCGCGCCCTCGTGGCGCTGGGGGCCGCCGAGGTGTCCGACCTCTCGCACCGGCTGGCGCTCCCCGAGCGGGACACGGAGCGCGCGCTGCGCCGGCTGGAGCAGCACGGCCTGGCCGCCCAGTCCTCCGCCCGCACGGGCCGCTGGGTCGCGGCCCCGCCCGGCGTCGCCCTGGGGGCCCTGCTCACCCAGCAGCGCCATCAGCTGGAACAGGCCGAACTGGCGGCGGCCCTGCTCGCCGAGGAGTACCGCGCCGACGCCGCCGAACCGGCCGTCCACGACCTGGTCGAGGTGGTCACCGGGGCGAGCGCGGTGGCCCACCGCTTCCACCAGCTCCAGCTGGGTGCGACGAGCGAGGTGTGCGCGCTGGTCACCGGGAAGCCGATCGCGGTCAGCGGCCTGGACAACGAGTCGGAGGAGGAGGCGGCCACCCGTGGCGTCTCGTTCCGGGTGGTCGTGGAGCGCGAGGTGCTGGGCCTGGAGTCCGGGATCACGGAGCTTTCGGCGGCGCTCAGCCGCGACGAGCAGTGCCGGGTGGTCCCCCGGGTCCCGACGAAGCTGGTGATCGCCGACCGGGCGCTGGCCATGGTCCCGCTGACCGGGCGCGGCGCCGAGCCCGCCGCGCTGGTGGTGCACGCGTCGGGGCTGCTGGAATCGCTGACCGGGCTCTTCGAGGCGGTGTGGCGGGAGGCCATGCCGCTGCGGCTCGGCGAGAGCGGCGCGGTCGTGGAGGAGCCGGGCGGCCCGGACCCGACGGATCTGGAGATCCTGTCGCTGCTGCTGGCCGGCCTGACCGACGCGAGCGTCGCCAAACAGCTGGACCTGGGCCTGCGGACCGTGCAGCGCCGGGTCAAGGGCCTGATGGAGCTGACCGGCGTCTCCACCCGCCTCCAGCTCGGCTGGCACGCGTACGAAAGGGGCTGGGTGGCCCGGTAGGACCGCTGGTCAGAACGGGCGGGACCGGGTGGACTCCGGCACGCTGGTCAGATGAGTGTGTGGCAGCTCGTCGCCGTCGGACTGGTGATGCTGCTCGGCCTGATCGGTGTGCTGGTGCCGGGCGTGCCGGGGCCGGCGATCGTCTGGGCCGCCGTCCTGTGGTGGGCGTTCACCGACACGACCCCGACCGCGTGGGCCGTGCTGATCGGCGCGACCGCGCTGCTCCTGCTCAACCAGGCGCTCAAACCGCTTCTGCCGCCGCGTCGGCCCCGTGAGTCGGGGGCCCCGCGCCGGACGCTGCTGCTGGGCGGGCTGGGCAGCATCGTCGGCTTCTTCGTGCTGCCCGTTGTCGGGGCGGTCGTGGGATACGTCGGGGTGATCTTCGGGGCGGAACGGCTGCGCCTCGGCAGCCGGGGCGCGGGCTGGGCGTCGGTCCGCACGGTGATGCGGGCGACCGGCTACTCGGTGCTCGTGGAGCTCTTCGCGTGCCTGCTGGTGACGGGTGCCTGGCTGGGCGCGCTGATCTGGGGCTGACCGCAGGACCGGGCCCGCCGCACCCCGTACGAGCGCCAGGGGCGCCAGCCGCTCGCGCCCGGGGTGCCGTACGGGTCCACGTCCGGGTCGCCCAGGCCGCGCATCCGGATCAGCGCGGCGGTGGCGGGGCCGATGCCGGGCAGCCGCCGGAGCGCCTGCTCGGCCTCGTCGCGGTCGGCGCCCGCGTCCAGGCGTACGGTGCCGTCGGCGAGCGCGGTCGCCAGGGCCCGCAGGGCCGGGTCACCGGCCGCCCCGGCGAGCACGGCCGGCTCGGGGAAGACGTGGGTCAGCGCGCCGCACGGCACGTCCAGCGCCTTGCCGTACTGCTCGACCAGCTCCCCCGCCGCCGCGTCTCCCACCAGCGCCCGTACGGCGAACTCCTCGGCGTCGGCCGCGCCCGGCGAGCGCACGCCCGGCCGGGCGGCGACGTCCGGGGCGAGCGCGGGGTCGGCGGACAGCAGCTCGTCCACCGCGTACGGGTCGGCGTCCAGGTCGAGGAGGCGGCGCAGCCGCTGGACGGCCGTGGTCAGGTCGCGCAGGTCGGTGAGGTGGATGCGGGCGTCCAGCCAGTCCCCGGCGGACCGCTCGTCCACGGAGGTGACGGCGGTGCCGTACGGGAGGCGCAGCGTGCGCCGGTAGGTCCGGCGGCCGGGCTCCCCGGTGATCTCCTCGACGCGGGCGACCGGACCGGCGGCGAGCAGGTCGAAGACGGCACCGGCGGCGTACGGCCCGCGGTGGGCGAGCCGGAGCGGGATGCCGGTGGTGCCGGCCTGGCGGACCGCGATGCCCAGCCCCGTACCGGCTTCGGCGCGCAGGGCGCTCGGGGTGCGGGCGTAGATCTGCCGCACGGTGTCGTTGAACTGGCGCAGGCTGCCGAACCCGGCCGCGAAGGCGATCTCGGTGACGGGCAGGGCCGTGGTCTGGAGCAGGATCCGGGCGGTGTGGGCGCGCTGGGCGCGGGCCAGGGCGACGGGTCCGGCGCCCAGTTCCGCGTTGAGCTGGCGCTGCACCTGGCGGGAGCTGTAGCCGAGCCGGTGGGCGAGCCCGGGAACGCCTTCCCGGTCCACCACACCGTCGCCGATCATGCGCATGGCGCGTCCGACGACGTCGGCCCGGACGTTCCACTCGGCGGAGCCGGGGACGGCGTCCGGGCGGCAGCGGCGGCACGCCCGGAAGCCGTTGGTCTGGGCGGCCGCCGCCGTCGGGTAGAAGCGGACGTTCTTCCGCTTGGGGGTGACGGCGGGGCAGCTCGGCCGGCAGTAGATGCCGGTCGTCTCGACGGCGAAGAAGAACTCGCCGTCGAAACGGGCGTCGCGGCTGCTCACCGCCTCGTACCTGGTCTGTTCGTCCATCACACCGTCCAGTGTGCGCCCCGCCGGGCACCGTCACTCGCGGTTTTCGGACGTCGACCAGGGGGTCCGGCTACCGGATCCGGCCGCGCTTGGCGTCCATCGCGGCCCGGCCCTCGGCCCCCTTGCGCTTCCAGTCGCGCCGGATCTCGGCCCGGACCCGGGCATCGGTCTTGGCGACGATGCGCTGGTTCTCGCGCTGGAGCTTGCGGTAGCTGTCGAAGCGGCGCTCTGGCAGGGTGCCGTCCTCGATCGCCGCCCGCACGGCGCAGCCCGGCTCCGCCTCGTGGGCGCAGTCGTGGAACCGGCAGCCCTCGGCCAGCTCCTCGATCTCCGAGAAGACCTGGCCGACGCCGACCCCGGCGTCCCAGAGGCCGACCCCGCGCAGTCCGGGGGTGTCGATGAGGACCCCGCCGGTGGGCAGCACGAGCAGATTGCGGGTGGTGGTGGTGTGCCGGCCCTTGCCGTCCACGTCGCGGGCGGCCTGGACCTCCATCACGTCCTGGCCGAGCAGCGTGTTGGCGAGGGTGGACTTGCCCGCGCCGGACGCCCCGAGCAGCACACTCGTACCGCCGGAGACGATCGCCGAGAACACGTCGATGCCCTCGCCGGTGGCGGAGCTGACCGGGAGCACCTGCACACCGGGGGCGATGTGCTCGATGTCCTGGACGAGGTGGGAGAGGGTGACCGCGTCCGGGACCAGGTCGGCCTTGGTGAGGACGACGACCGGTTCCGCGGTCCGCTCCCCGGCCCCGGCGGCGTCGCCGAGCAGTGCGTCACCGCCGGAGCTGGACATGGCGAGGGCCAGGAACCGCTCGACGCGGCCCAGGTCCAGCTCCACGGCCAGCGAGACGCAGATGACGATGTGGTCGACGTTGGTGGCGAGCACCTGGCCCTCGGAGCGCTTGGACGAGGTGGAGCGTACGAAGGCGGTGCGCCGCGGCAGCAGCGTACGGACGAACCGCGGGTCGCCGTCGGCGTCGACGGCTGCCCAGTCCCCGGTGCAGATGATCCGCATCGGGTCGCGCGGCACGACGAAGGCGGTGTCCGCCCAGATCGTGCCCTCGGGCGTGACGATGTCGCAGCGCCCGCGGTCCACCCGCACCACGCGTCCGGGCACCAGTCCCTGGGCGGCGTACGGGGCGAACTCGGCGGCCCAGTCGTCGTCCCAGCCGTACGCGGCGAGCGGGTGCGAGGCGGTGGAGAGGGAGGAGGAGAAAGCGGAGGAGGACGGGAGAGACAAGGGAAACCCTTCACAGGGTGGCCCGGCGGTGCGCGTGAGGGCGCGAAGAGGTCAGCCGGTGGCCACGGAGGTGACAAAGAGGAACTTCGACTCGTGGGCAGCGCCCACCGCAACGACCGTCGTCAATGTCCTCACCTCCGCATTCGTCCAGGTCCGGTACCGGCGGCAGGTCCGCCGTCCGTCTCGTCGCACACCTTAGCCCCCGGCGGTCCGGCGGCTCAACGGATTATTCGCGCGGACCCGGTTGTGGCAGTCGTCCCCCGATCGGGTGATACGCATGGAGTTGGACCGGTCGCGGACGGTTAGGGTGCCGCACATGACCTCCCCCCAGACAGCCACCGGCTCGTTCACCCAGGCCCAGTTGGGCACCCTCATCCTGATCGGCTGGAGCGGCGAGTACCGGCAGAGCGGGCGCGACGCCGCCTTCCTGCTCGCCTATTCGCTGGGCGACGGATCGGACGGCCCGGCGGCCGGCGAAAACGCCATGCGGCTCGCGCTGCAACGCTGCGGGCTCCCCGTCGGCGGTGCGCCGGTGCGGGCCGACGAGACGCCGGGGCTCCCCGTGAAGCTCCTCGTCCAGGCCGGCCAGGCCGTCCTGACCCTGCCGCACTTCAAGGCGCAGTACCCGGTGCCGCCCGAGTGGCTGGCGGCGGCGAACGAACAGGGCGAGGTGCACGCGATGTTCGCCACCCGCCCCTGGCCGCAGGGCGCCCCCGGGCTCCCCATCGGCGAGGCGGAGCTGCGCGCCTTCGCGGGCGACCCGGACACCATCGCGACCTCGGCGCACTGCGTGCTCCCGGTGCGCAGCATCGGCTGACCCGGTCCACGGAAGAGGCCCACCACCCGGCGAGGGTGGTGGGCCTCCGTCATGCCGTACGCGCCCGCGTCGCACAGGACGGACGACGCGGGCGCGGCGCGCAATCAGTTGTTGGCGACGCCGTTCCCGGAGAGGACCGGGATGTCGTCCACCAGGTGCGACAGGGGCTCGTCGCCCTTGGCCTGGGTGGAGTTGTCGGCGCACTGCTGGTTCTGCGGGTTGGACAGGACGTTGACGTCCTGGACCGCGACCGGCACCAGCAGGCCCACCAGCGAACCGACGTTGGCCTTGACCGGGACGCCCAGGCACAGGTCGTTGAGCGAGCCCTGGATGAGCTGCGCCTGCGGGCTGCCGTCGCCCTGGGTCTCGGCGTTGCCGTACGAGCTGGCGGCGCCGTTGCCGTTGAGGGTCGTGGTGCCCCCGTCGTTACCGATCGCCATGGCCGAGGGGGCCGCGGCGGCCGTCAGGCCGACCAGGGACACGGCCACTGCCGCGCCGGCCATCATCTTCTTCATCACGCTTCACCTTTCGGAGCGTTCCGTCTGGAACGTATTGATCAACCCCGTGCGGACGCTTCGGTTCCGCTGATCCACCCAAATGGGTTCGATCCCGCATGAGTTCGACGGCTCCGCGTCAGCCCCGGCCGCCCGTCTCGGCCGAGGTGCGCGCCGGGGGCACGAGTCCGCCCGCGCGGGCGGGGCCGGGGTCCGGGGCGGGTTCGGCGTGGGCGGCCCGCCACTCGGCGAGGAGCCGGTCGTAGATCGGGGTTGCGCTGCCGGGGTGCCGGCTGTGGTGCTGGTCCATGCGGAGGCCCTACCCGTTGCGGCGCAAAACGGCCGCCCGTACTACGGCAAGCGGCCCAGCGAGCCGCCCTTTCGGGCGACCGCCGGGCCGCGTGTGGTGCGCCGTCAGTACCGGTCAGTTGTTGCCGGCACCGTTGCCCGAGAGGATCGGGATGTCGTCCAGGATGTGCGACAGGGCCTCGTCGCCCTTGGCCTGGGTGGAGTTCTCGGTGCACTGCTGGTTCTGCGGGGAGGACAGGACGTTGATGTCCTGGACCGAGATCGGCACGACGCCGAGCAGCGAGCCCACGTTGGCCTTGGCCGGCAGGGCGATGCAGGGCTTGTTGAGCGAGCCCTGGATGAGCGCGAACTGCGGGCTCCAGTCGCCGTGGGTGGCGGAGTTGCCGTACGCCTGCATGGCACCGTTGCCGTTGACGGTGGTGGTGCCCTGGTCGTTGCCGATGGCCATGGCCGACGGGGCGACCGCGGCGGAGACGCCGACGATCGATGCGGCGACGGCCGCGGAGGCCATCATCTTCTTGATCATGAAACTGCCCTTCTGGTTTTCTCTGGTTGCCCGCCGGTGCCGAGCGCACTGATCAACTCGGCGGGGAGGGAATGGTTGTGGCACGTCACCCGAAAGGTGCGGATCAGTTCGTGAGCGGGAGGCCGCCGAGGAGCGGGGCCGCGCCCTTCGCCGCGTCGGTGGCCTGGCCGGAGACCTTCGAGACGGTGCCGTCCTCGTGCAGGCGTTCGGCGGCGCCGCTGACGGTGTCGAGCACCGGGTCGACCACCTGCGGGGCGGCCGCCGTCACCTGGTTGACGCCTCCGTCGAGGCTGAAGTTGGGGGCCGTGGTCGTGGTGACGGCGAAGGCGGGAGCAGCCGTGCCGAGTGCGACCACGGAACCGGCGAGGAGTGCGGCGGACTTCGCGTACTTCACTTTCGGGTTCCCTTCTCAGCGGCGGCCGTTCCGGTCGCGTCCCCGCGCCGAACGGGCCTTCTTTGACCCCGTCCCCGGCCGCCCTTTCCCTGGCTAACGAACCGGATTCGACGGGGAAACTGGAGGGCCCGGGATTTCTCGGAGCGCGCGCAAGGAATAGGTTCCGGCCCGGGTCGGTCGCGGGCACGGGAAAAGCCCCGGACCGCCGAGAGCGCGGGCCGGGGCTTTTCGAGCCGAGAGAATTCGGCGAGTGGGTCAGTCGTTGACGCAGGCGTTGCCGAAGGCCGGGTTCAGCAGGCCGATGACGTCGATGGTGTTGCCGCAGACGTTGACCGGGATGTGGACCGGCACCTGGATGGTGTTGCCGGAGATGACACCCGGGGAGCCCACGGCCGCACCCTCGGCGCCCGAGTCGGCGAAGGCCGGGGCGGCGGCACCCATGGCCATGAGCGTACCGGCGGCGACGGCGGCGATCTTGGTGTACTTCACTTGAAACCCTTTCTTGTGCGGAGTCCGGAGCGGCCACGGCTTTCGTGCCGCACGAGCGCGGACCTGATCGCTCGTAACTCCGCCACTCTCATTCGTAACGATTTCGGACAGTATGCGACACCGCTCAGCGAGCTGATTGCTCGAATACCGCCCGAATGATGCAGTTTCGGTCAGCCGACCGTGCTCCCGCCCGACACGCGCGGGGCGGCAGCGGGCCCGGGCCGCCCGGAGGAGGAACGCCGGTGGCCCGGGCCCGGGAGGGGCCGGATCAGCTGTTGCCGGCGCCGTTGCCCGAGAGGACCGGGATGCCGTCCAGGATGTGCGACAGCGGCTCGTCGCCCTTGGCCTGGGTGGAGTTCTCGGTGCACTGCTGGTTCTGCGGGTTGGACAGGACGTTGACGTCCTGGACCGCGATCGGGACGAGGCCGATGAGCGAACCGACGTTCGCCTTGAGCGGCAGGCCGACGCAGGGCTTGTTCAGCGAGCCCTGAACCAGGTCGAACTGCGGGCTGCCGTCGCCCTTGGTCACGGCGTTACCGAAGGACTGCGAGGCACCGTTGCCGTTGACCGAGGTCGTGCCACCGTCGTTGCCGATGGCCATCGCCTGCGCGGCGCCGAGCCCGAGGATGGAGGCGGCGACGGCACCCGTAGCCAGGACCTTCTTGATCACGATGAACCCTTCTCGTACTGGATACCCCGTAGCCGGAGCGCCCTGAACAACTGCCGGGCCGACGTTTGGTTATCGCCATTCACCCGAATGCCTGGAAGACACGGACGTCCGTACGAAAGTGATCGAGTAATACTGTCGGAAATCGAGAGACGAAACGTTCACTCGTAGCCCCGCCGCGTGCGCACAGAAAATTCACGGCATTCACGTTTCCCATGCACGCGGACGTCGTTATGGGTGTCGTCAAGCCGCTCCGCCAGGAGGGCCGCCTCCGGATGGGCCGGTCCGACGGGCTGCTGCACCGCCTGATGAACGAACTGTGGGCCCCGCGCCCGCGAGAAATGTCCCAAGGAAGGGCACCAATGCGAAAAGCCTTGAGTAAAAGCATGCTCGTCATGGCGGCCGCGTCAGGCATCCTGACCGCCTCCGGCGGCTATGCCTTCGCCGACGCCACGGCCGAAGGTGCGGCCGTCGGTTCGCCCGGCGTCGCTTCGGGCAACGTCGTCCAGGTCCCGGTGCACGTGCCCGTCAACGTGTGCGGCAACACGGTCAACGTGGTCGGCGCGCTCAACCCCGCCTTCGGCAACGAGTGCGAGAACAAGGGCGGCGGCTCGGGCAACGGCGGCTCGGGCGCGAGCGCCCAGGGTGTGGCCGCCGGCTCCCCCGGCGTGCTCTCGGGCAACGTGGTCCAGGCCCCGGTCGACATCCCGGTCAACGTCTGCGGCAACAGCATCAACGTGGTCGGCCTGCTGAACCCGGCCGCCGGCAACAAGTGCCAGAACGGCGGTGGCGACGAGGGCAACCCGCCCACCGAGGAGCCCCCGACGGAGCACCCGCCGCACAAGCCCCCGCACCACAAGCCGCCGAAGGGTCACCACGACCACGACTGCAACTGCGGCCACGAGCACAACCCGCCGAAGCCGCACAAGCCGCCGAAGCCCCCGAAGCCGCCGGTGCACCACCACGACGACGACTGCCCGCCGAGCCACAACCCGCCGAAGCCGCACCACCCGAAGCCGCCGAAGCCCCACAAGCCGCCGGTGCACCACCACAACGACGACTGCCCGCCCAGTCACCACCACAACCCGCCGACCACCCCGCCCACCACTCCGCCGACCACCCCGCCCACGCACAACCCGCCGACCCACACCGGTTGGCACCACACGCCTCCGAAGCACCACAAGCCGCCGCAGATGGCGCACACCGGTGCCAACGAGAACCTGGGCATCGCCGGTGGCGCCAGCGCCGCGCTGGTGCTCGGCGGCGGCCTGCTGATGCGCCGCGCCCGCGCCGCGAAGAAGTGAGCTGACGCTCCCCCGAGCACGAAGAGGTCCGGCCCGACAGCCCTGAGCTGTCCGGCCGGACCTCTTGTGTTCGGTGCCCCATGCGGCGTACGGCGTACGGGTCAGACCGCGCCGAGCCCCGCGCGGTCCAGGCAGGCGGCGACCGCCGCCGTCTCCGCCGCGTCCAGCGGGCGCATCGGCGGGCTCATCACGTTCGTGGCGATGACCCCGCGCAGCATCAGCGCGGTCTTGAACGCGCCGAGCCCCGCCGCCGTGGCCGACGCCGTGCCCGGGCGGGCGGCGCGCACGATGTCGAACAGCGCGACCAGGCGGTCCTGTTCGGCGCGCGCGGCCGCCCAGTCACCGCGCACCGCGGCCTCGTGCAGGCGTACGTACCCGTGCGGATCGACGTTGCCGAGCCCGGGCACCGAGCCGTCGGCGCCGCCGAGCATCATCGCGTCGACCACCAGCTCATGGCCGGTGAGCACGGAGAACCCGGGCAGCTCGCGGGCGCCGATGACCAGCCGGCGGAACGAGCCGTCGTCGCCGCTGGAGTCCTTCACCCCGGCCAGCACTCCGTCGGCGGCCAGCGGCAGCAGCAGTTCCGGGTCGAGCTTGCTGTGCACGCAGACCGGCACGTCGTACGCCAGGACCGGCAGGTCGAGGGCGGCGGCGACGTCCCGGAAGTGGCGGTCGATCTCCGTGGCGTGGGTGCGGGTGTAGAAGGGGGCGGTCACGACGACGGCGTCGGCGCCCAGCTCGGCGGCGCGCCGGGCGCGTTCGACCGCCCGGTTGGTGGTGGTCTCGATCGCGCCGACGAGGACCGGCACCTGGCCGCCCGCCGCCGCGGTGACGGCCTCGATGACGCGGTCCTGCTGCCCCGGGGTGAGGTAGGCGGTCTCGCCGGAGCTGCCGAGGGCGAAGAGACCGGTGACACCGCCGTCGATGAGGTGGCCGACGACCCGCTCCAGCGAGGGGAGGTCGAGCTCGCCGTCCGCGGTGAGCGGGGTGACGACGGGCGGGATCACTCCCGTGTGGCGGGGGGTGCGGGCGGTCATGCGGTGCTCCTTGCGGACGGTACGGCGATCTGGGGGTGGACGCAGTGGTGGCCGTGCCCGCCGGGTCCCTCGGTGCGGACCGGGAAGACGGTGGCGCAGGCGTCGTCCGCCTTCCAGCAGCGGGTGCGGAAGGGGCAGCCGGACGGGGGGTTGGTCGCGGAGGGGACGGGGCCGGTGAGCACGATGCGCTCGGTCGTCTCCAGCAGGCTGGGCGTGGCGGAGAGCAGGGCCTCGGTGTACGGGTGGGAGGGGGCGCCGGCGACGTCGGCCGCGCGGCCCTCCTCCACGATGCGGCCGAGGTAGAGGACGGCGATGCGGTCGGCGAGGTAGCGGACGGTCTGGATGTCGTGCGAGATGAACACCATGCCGAGGCCGAGGCGTTCGCGCAGGTCGACCAGGAGGTTGAGGACCTGGGCGCGGACCGACACGTCGAGCGCGGAGGTGGGTTCGTCGGCGACGATCAGTTCCGGTTCGAGGGCCAGGGCGCGGGCGATGGCGACGCGCTGGCGCTGGCCGCCGGAGAGCTGTCCGGGCAGCGCGGCCAGGGTGTGGCCCGGGAGGCCGACGAGGTCGAGGAGTTCGGCGACCCGGGCGGTGCGGGCCTCCCGGGTGCCGCGGCGGTGCACGTCGAGCGGGTCGCGGAGGATCTGTTCGACGGTGAGGCGCGGGTTGAGCGCGGTGGACGGGTCCTGGAAGACCACGCCGACGGCGGAGCCGAAGTCCTGGCGGCGCCGGCTGCCCGTCATCTCCCACAGGTCGCGGCCGTGGAAGGTGACCGTGCCCTCGGTGGGCTTCTGAAGGCCGGTCAGGACCCGGGCGAGGGTGGACTTGCCGCAGCCGGACTCGCCGACGAGGCCGACGATCTCGCCGCGCTTCACTTCCAGGTTCGCGTCGGTGAGGGCGTGGACGGCGTCGCGGCGGAAGACGCCTCCGCTGCGTGCCTTGTGGCGTACGTGGACGCCGTCGAGCCTGATCACAGGGCGCTCCCTTCCAGCTGTGCGGTCTTGGCGGGGTGGTGGCAGGCGAAGCCGTGGTCCGGCTCGGCGCCGCGCGGGGTGAGGGCCGGGGTGGTGGTGCGGCAGAGTTCGGTGGCCGCGCCGCAGCGGGAGGCGAACCGGCAGCCGGGACCGAAGCCCTGGGGTGCGGGGACGACGCCGCGGATCTGGTGCAGCCGGTCGGCGCCGGCCTCCAGCGAGACGACGGAGCCGAGCAGGCCGCGGCTGTAGTGGTGGGTGGGGGCGGTGAGTACGGAGCGGGTGGAGCCGATCTCGGCGAGGCGTCCCGCGTACATCACCGCGACGCGGTGCGAGAGGTCGCCGACGAGGGCGAGGTCGTGCGAGACGAGCACCATGGCGAAGCCCAGTTCCTCGCGGAGCCGTACGAGGAGTTCCACGACCTGAGCCTGGACGGTGACGTCGAGGGCGGTGGTCGGTTCGTCGGCGATGAGGAGGCGGGGGCTGCGGGAGAGGGCCATGGCGATCAGGACGCGCTGGCGCTGGCCGCCGGAGAGTTCGTGCGGGTAGCTGCGCAGGGTGCGTTCGGGTGAGAGGCCGACGAGCTCGAGGAGTTCGGCCGGGGTCTTCGTACCGCCGCGCGAGGTGAGCTGCTTCAGCTGGGTGCCGACGAGTACGGAGGGGTTGAGGGAGGAGAGCGCGTCCTGGTAGACCATCGCGATCTCGGGGCCCATCAGGGCGCGGCGTTCCTTCGGCGGGAGTGCCAGGAGATCGCGGCCCCGGTACAGGATCTCGCCGCTGACCTCGGCGTTGCGGGCGAGGAGGCCCATGACGGCCAGGCTGGTGATGGACTTGCCGCAGCCGGACTCGCCGACGAGGCCCAGGGTCTCGCCCTCGTGGACGGTGAAGGAGAGGGAGTCCACGACCGGGGTCGTGCCGTACCGGTCGGGGAAGCGGATGGCGAGGTCGCGTACGACGAGGAGCTCGGCGGCGTCCTCGGGGACGGGGGTGAGGGTGGCTTCCTGGGCGTTGACGCGCCGGGCGAGCTTGGCCAGGGCGGCGTCGATGTCCACGGTGGAGCGGGCCTCGACGGGGTCCGGGGCGGTGGGGGTGCCGGAGGGGGCGGCGGGACGGGCGGCCCCGGGCGCGGCGGAGGCGTCGGTCAGGCCCTCGGAGAGGATGTTGAGGGCGAGGACGGTGACGAGCAGGGCGAGGCCGGGGAAGAAGGTGGCCCACCAGCCGCCGGCCAGGAGGATCTGCCGGCCGTAGGCGAGGACGCTGCCCCAGCTGGGGTCGGGGTCCTGCACTCCGGCGCCGATGAAGGAGAGGCTGGCCTCGAAGATGATCGCCTCGGCGACCATGACGGTGGCGAAGACCATGACCGGGGCCATGCAGTTGACGGCGACGTGCCGTAGGACGATGTAGCCGCGCCGGGCGCCGATGACCTTCTCGGCGGCGACGTAGTCCTCACCGTACTGGGACAGCACGTTGGCGCGGACGACGCGGGCGAGCGAGGGGGTGTAGACGAAGGCGATGGTGAAGATGATGACGGGAATGCTGGTGCCGAAGACGGCGACGAGGACGGCGGCCAGCGCGATCGGCGGGAACGACATCACCACGTCGAGGGTGCGCATCACGGACTCGTCGCCCAGCTTGCGCGAGGTGGCGGCGAGCGCGCCGAGCACGGAGCCGGCGACCAGGGCGACGGCGGTGGCGCCGAGGCCGATGATCAGCGAGTAGCGGGAGCCGTGGACGACGCGGGCGAAGACGTCGCGTCCGGCCCGGTCGGTGCCGAACCAGTGGTCACCGCTCGGTGCCTGGACGGGGGTTCCGGTGGTGAGCGGGTTCTGGGTGAGCAGCGGTGCGAGGACCGCGCCCAGGAGGACGACGAGCAGCACGCCGAGCGCGATGCGGGAGGTGACCGGGAGCGCGCGGAAGGCGATTCCGGGGCGGGAGAGCTTGGTGGTCAGCCGGCTGGTGGCAAACATGTCAGACCGTCCTGATGCGCGGGTTGACCAGCAGGTAGAGCAGGTCGACGATGACGTTGACCACCAGGAAGGCGATGGCGATGGTCAGTACGGTGCCCTGGACCAGGGCGACGTCGCCGCCCGTGACACCTTCGAGGATGAGCTTGCCCATGCCGGGCAGGTCGAAGATCGCTTCGATGACGACGGCGCCGCTGAGCAGGTAGCCGACCTTGACGCCGAGCACGGTGAGCGGGGTGACGAGCGCGTTGCGCAGCACCGAGCGGACGACCAGGAGGACGGGCAGGCCGTTGCCGCGCGCGGTGCGGACGTAGTCGCGGTCGAGTTCGGCGACCATCGAGGTCCGTACGAGGCGGGCGAGCGAGGCGGCGACGGGTACGGCGAGCGAGACGGCGGGCAGGGCCATGGAGCGCAGCCAGCCGCCGAAGGAGTCGGCGGGGTTGGTGTAGCCGCCGGTCGGGAAGAGCGGGGAGTTCAGGGCGAACTGCTGGATGAGCAGGACGCCGAGCCAGAACGAGGGGATGGCGACCCCGGCCATGGACAGCACCCGGAAGAGCTGGTCGGGCCAGCGGTCGCGGTACATCGCGCCGAGCACTCCGGCGACGACGGCAAGGACGATCGCGAGGATCAGGCCGAGGACCGTCAGCTGGAGGGTGAGCGGGAAGGCGGCGGTGATGCGGTCCGCGACGGGCTGGCTGGGCGGGACCGTCATGCCGAGGTCCAGGTGGAGCAGCTGCCCCAGGAAGTGGAAGTAGCGCACGGGCAGCGGGTCGTTGAGGCCGTTGGCGTCGGCGAAGGCCGCACGGGCCTCGGGTGTGGCGCTCTCCCCGAGCGCGTTGAAGGCCGGGTCGACCGGCGAGAACTGCAGCACCACGAAGACGAGCAGCGCGATGCCGAGGATCATCACCGGCATCATCGCGACGCGGCGCAGCGCGAGCCGGAGAAAAGCAACCATCGTCGGGTTCCTTGCGGTTGGGCGGTCCGGTCCGGGACGCCGTGTCGGTCGAGGCGCCCCGGACCGGGTTCTGGAAGGGCTAGCCGCGGCTGACGTCCAGGAAGGACAGGCCCGTCGTGGGCAGCGGCTTGAAGCCGGGGAGCGCCTTGTCGTTCCAGGCGGTGGGCAGCTTGCGGTGCAGGATCGGGTAGAGCGCGGCCTCGTCGGCGACGAGGTCGGTGACCTGGCCCCACAGCTCCTTGCGCTTGGTCTCGTCGGCGGCCTGCGCGGCCTTGTCGAGGGTCTGCCGCACCTTCTTGTACGCGGCGGACCTGCCCCAGCCGTAGCGGCTCTCGGGCCAGAAGCCGTAGTAGAACCAGCGGAGCAGCAGGTCGGCGTCGTTGCCGAAGACGGAGGGGTCGCCGGGGGCGACGAGGACCTCGAAGTCGCCCTTGTCGATCTTGGCGTACTGGGCCGGGGACTGGGCGATGTTGAGCGTGACCTTCACCCCGGCGGCCTCCCAGCTCTCCTTGAGCAGCGGGGCGATGTCCTTGACCCAGCCGGTGTCGGTGGTCAGGACGGTGAAGGAGAGGCCCTTGACGCCCGCCTCGTCCAGGAGCTTCTTCGCCTTGTCCACGTCGTGCGTGTAGACGGTGGCGGCCTTGTGGTAGTCGGGGTGGGTGGCGGGGACGTAGCCGGTGGCGGCGGTGGCGTTGCCGACCATGGCGGTGGAGATGATCTTCTCGGTGTCCAGGGCGTAGTGCAGCGCCTGGCGCACCCGCTTGTCGGCGAACCGCTTGTCGGCCGTGTTGAACATGAGGAAGAGCAGGCCGAAGGACTGGACCGACTCGGTCGTGGCGGAGCCGGAGAGGCGCTTGACGTCGATGTAGGGGACGTCCTCGATGGCCTGGACGCGGCCGGACTCCATGGCGCTGACGCGGGCGGACTGGTCGGACATCAGGCGCCAGACCATCTTCTTGGCCTTGGCGGGGTGGGCGCCGTTGTACTTGTCGTACGCCTCGAAGACGATCTTGTCCTCGCGGGTGGCGGAGACGAACTTGTACGGTCCCGAGCCGACCGGCTTGGCGTCGAACGCCTTGGGGTCGGGCTCCACGATCTTCTTCGGCACGATCCGGGCGACGGCGATGCGGGACGGGAAGAGCGCGAAGGGGTACTTGAGCTTGAACTCGACCGTGCCCGCGTCGACGGCCTTGACGGTGTCGATGAAGGGCACGAACTGGGCCATCAGGGAGGCGTTCTTGGGGTCCAGGATGCGTTCGAAGCTGAAGACCACGTCGTCGGCGGTGACGGGCGAGCCGTCGTGGAAGGTCGCGCCCTTGCGGAGCGTGGCGCGGTAGGTGGTGGCGTTGATCTTCTGCGGCATCGCGGTGGCGAGCGCGGGGCGGGCCACGAGCGTTGCCGGATCGAGATCCACCAGGCCCTCGAAGATGTGCATATTGGCGGCGTACGGGGTCGCGCCCGAGGTGATCATGGGGTCGAAGCCGGTCGACAGCGGGTAGGACAGGCCGGCCTCGATGAGGTCGCCGCTCCCGCCCTTGCCGGCCGCGCCGTTGGCGGTCGAGGACGGCCCGCCGCACGCGGACAGGCCGGCGGTGATGGCGGCCGCGGCGCCGACGAAGCCGGTGTAACGCAGGAAGGTGCGGCGCTCGACACCGGCTGATCTCAGCTCGGGCACGGGTCCTCCAGGGACTTGAGGTGGGGCGTCTGGGACGGGAAACGGGGGGCGGCGCGGACTCGCGGGGCGCCCGCGGAACCTTGAGCGTCAGACGTCAGATGTCTGATGCCTTGATAGCGTGGGAACGTAGCTTGACAATCGAGAGGGGTCAAGAGGTGGGGAGTTCACCTATGTCCGGAACGAAACCCGGCCGGCAGCTGCTCCGGCAGGAAGTCGTGGACGGCATCAAGCGGTACATCCTCGAGGAACGGCTCCGCCCCGGGGACCCGCTGCCCACCGAGCCCGCCCTGTGCGAGGCGCTCGGCGCCAGCCGTTCCAGCGTCCGCGAGGCGGTCAAGATCCTCAACGCGCTGGACATCGTGGAGGTCCGGCACGGCCACGGCACCTACGTCGGCCGGCTGAGCCTGTCCGCGCTCGTGGAGAGCCTGACCTTCCGGGGCCTGCTCTCCCCCGACGACGACTTCCAGGTCATGGCCGACCTGGTGGACGTGCGCGAGCTGTTCGAGCGCGGGATGGCCGACCGGATCGTCTCGCGGCTCGGCTCGGACGAACTGGACGCGCTGGACGCCCTCGTGGCCACGATGCGCGAGACCGGGGCCCAGGAGGGGCACGGCTTCGTGGACGCCGACCGCGCCTTCCACGCCCAGCTGGTGGCCCCGCTGGGCAACGAGCTGATCGGCCAGCTCTCGATGGCCTTCTGGGACGTGTACACGATCGTCGCGCCGCACCTGGACGGGTTCACGCAGGCCGACGAGACGGAGACGATCACCGCCCACCAGAACATCGTGGACGCCGCGCGGGCCGGTGACATCGCCGGGTTCCTGAAGGCGCTCGGCGAGCACTACGCGCCGGTGCGCCGCCGGATCGCGGAGGCCCGCGCCCGGCGCTGAGCCGCCGCGCGGCGCCGGGCGCCGTCGCCGAGGCGGGCACGGGCGACCCCGGAACGACCCTTGACGGCCGCCTCGGGCGGTGCCTAGGGTCCGTGTGCCGACAGGACATCTGACGTCATGCATCTGATGTCGAGGTCCACGATCCCCCGGTACTCCCCCGCCGCGCCCCAGGAGGGCACCTCCATGCCGTTGACGGACCTCTCGCTCGACGCCTGCCGCGACTACCGGCCGCCGCTGCCCGTCCCCGCGAACTTCGACGCCTTCTGGTCCCGGACCCTGGACGAGGCCCGCACCCAGGCGTCCGGTGAGCCCGTCTTCGCCGAGGTGCGGACCGGGCTCACCCAGGTCCGCACGTACGACGTGACGGTCCCGGGCTTCGCCGGACAGCCGGTACGCGGCTGGCTGCGGATGCCCGCCGGGGCGGCCCAACCCCTGGGCTGCGTGGTGGAGTTCCTGGGCTACGGGCGCGGCCGGGGTCTGGCCCACGAGAACCTGCTGTGGGCCTCGGCCGGTTACGCCCACCTGCTGATGGACACCCGGGGGCAGGGCTGGTCGGCGGCCGGCGGCGCCACCGCCGATCCGGACGGGGGCGCTTCGGGCGTGGTGCCCGGCTTCCTGACCCGGGGGATCGAGAGCCCCGGGACGTACTACTACCGGCGGCTGTTCACCGACGCGGTGCGCTGCGTGGACGCGGTGCGCGCGCACCCGGGGATCGACCCGGACCGGATCGTGGTGACCGGGGTCAGCCAGGGCGGCGGCATCGCCCTGGCGGTCGCCGGGCTGGTGCCGGGGCTCGCCGGGGTCATGCCGGACGTCCCGTTCCTGTGCAACGTCCGCCGGGGCGCCGAGATCGCGGGGCGTCCCCCGTACACCGAGATCGCCGAGTACCTGAAGCTGCACCGCGACCGCACCGAGCAGGTCTTCAGCACGCTCGCCCACTTCGATGCCGCACTGTTCGCCACCCGGGCGACGGCTCCCGCGCTGTTCTCCATCGCGATGATGGACGACATCTGCCCGCCCTCCACCTGCTTCACCGCCTACAACGGCTATGCCGGGCCCAAGGACGTACGGGTCTATCCGTTCAACGGGCACGAGGGCGGCGCGGAGTACCAGCAGCGGGAGCAACTGGCCTGGGTGGCCTCCCTGTTCACCGGCCTGTCATCGGGGCAGGCCGGTCGCTCCTGACGAGAGAGAGATCGTCCATGCAGCGAACCGTCCCTGTCGCCCTGCTCGGCGCCGCCCTGCTGGTCGTCACCACGACCGGCACCGCGCAGGCCGCGTCACCCGCCCCCGGCACGCTCACGTCCCAGGACCTGACCGTCGACGGCGTCGGCTCCCCCCACTACCGCATCCCCGCGCTCACCACCACGGACCAGGGCACCCTGCTCGCCGCCTACGACGCCCGGCCGA
Source organism: Streptomyces sp. CB01249 (assembly GCF_001905735.1). GTDB lineage: Bacteria > Actinomycetota > Actinomycetes > Streptomycetales > Streptomycetaceae > Streptomyces. Next base: position 542,302 of record NZ_LISW01000001.1, on the reverse strand, counting down.
CCCTGGGCGACCTGCCGTCCAACATCGGGATCGTGCTGCGGCGGAGCACCGACGGCGGTACGACCTGGCAGGCGCAGCAGGTGGTCCGCAAGGACGCCGCGCCGAAGGGGTACGGGGACCCGAGCCTGCTCGTCGACCGGGTCACCGGCCGGATCTTCCTGTTCTACGCGGCCGGGGTGAACCAGGGCTTCCTCGGCTCGGCCACCGGCAACGACGAGACCGACCCGGACGTCCTCCAGGCCGACTACAGCTACTCCGACGACGACGGGCTCACCTGGACCCACCGCCGGATCACCAAGCAGATCAAGAACCCGGCCTGGGGCGGGATGTTCGCCGCGTCCGGCGAGGGCATCCAGCTGCGCAACGGCGCCCACAAGGGCCGGCTGATCCAGCAGTACGCCATCCGGAACGGTGGCGCCAACTACGCGGTCAGCGCGTACAGCGACGACCACGGCGAGACCTGGCACACGGGCACCCCGGTCGGTCCCGGCGGCGACGAGAACAAGACCGTCGAGCTGAACGACGGCAGGGTCATGCTCAACAACCGCTCGGCGCCGTACCGTACGGTCGCGTACTCCTCGGACGGCGGGGTCACGTACACGCCGTTCGTCCAGGACACCCAGCTGCCCGACCCGGCGAACAACGGGTCGATCATGCGGTACGCCCCCGACGCGGCGGCCTCGGACCCGCAGTCCTCCTGGCTGCTGTTCAGCAACACCGAGGCGACCTCGCGCAAGAACCTCACGGTCAAGATGTCCTGCGACAACGGGAAGACCTGGCCGATCAGGAAGGTCGTGGACCCCGGCGCCGCCGCCTACTCGACGCTGACCCGGCTCCCGGACGGCCGGCTCGGGCTGCTGTACGAGCGGGGGAACTACGAGCACATCACGTACTCCTCGTTCGACCTGAAGTGGCTCGGCGGCACCTGCGCCGACCTCACGATCACCCCGCCGGCCACGCTGAAGGCGGGGACGACCGCGGAGATCACCGTACGGGTCGTCAACCGGATGGACGTCCGGCGCGACGCGGGCACGGTCGAACTGGCCGTCCCGGCCGGATGGACGACGAAGCCGGTGGCGTTCCCGGCGACGCGTCCCGGGGAAGGCGCCAACGTCAAGGTGCCGGTCACGATCCCGGCCGGTGCCTCCGGTGACGCGAAGCTGACCGCGACGTACCGGGCGAGCGGGAAGTCCGCGTCCGGGAGCAGGACGGTGACCGTCACGCCGTGACGCGTGCGGGCGCGGCCCCCGGGTCCTTCGCGGGCCGGGGGCCGCGTCCGTGCGTCAGCCCGCGTTCAGCCGGTCCCGGATGCCGTCGAAGTGGGTGCGCATGGCCCGGACCGCGCGTTCGCCGTCGGCCGCCGCCACCGCCGCCACGATCTCGCGGTGCTGGCGGCAGGTGACCGACGGATCCTGGTGGCCGTCGTCGAAGTCCTCGCGCACCCGGTCCATCGCGGCCCAGAACGCGTCCAGCACCTCGCTGAGCAGGTGGTTGTCGAGCGAGGCGTAGAGCGCGAGGTGGAAGGCCCGGTCCGTGGCGCGGGCGACCCGGCCGCCCTCCGCCGCCTCGGTCTCCATCGTCGCGACGAGCCCGCGCAGGACGTCGAGGTCGTCCTCCGGGACGCCCGCCGCGACGGCCCCGACGAGCCCGGCCTCCAGCGCCTCGCGCACCTTCATCAGCTCGGCCAGGCCCGGTTCGCCCTGGCGGTGGCGGACGGCGGCCCGGAAGGCCAGGCCCTCGGCGAACGGTGACAGGGAGAGCGAGCCCACGAAGGTCCCGTAACCCCGGCGGATCTCCACGACCTTGACCGCCTGGAGCGACTTCAGGGCCTCGCGCACGGAGACCCGGCCCGCCTCGAAGAGGTCCATCAGCTCGGTCTCGGTGGGCAGGGCGTCGCCGGGGGCGAGGCGGCGCTCCAGGATGAGCTCCTTGACCCTGCGCTCGATGTCCTGGGCCATGGTGGGCCGCGCCACAACGTCCTCCCGGGGTGCTGGTGCCCCTTGACCGTTCGCAGGAGCGTCTGATTAAGGTACCGCAGACATAAGACATCTTACGTCTCACGTCTGGAGTCCTTCTCATGTCCCTGTCCGCACCGCTGCGCGGCGTCGTCCCGCCGGTCTGCACCCCCCTCGACCCCCACGGGGAGATCGACACCGCATCGCTCGCCCGGCTCGTGGACCACCTCGTCGGCGGCGGTGTGCACGGGCTGTTCGCGCTCGGGTCCACCAGCGAGGTCGCCTACCTCACCGACGAGCAGCGCGCCACGGTCCTGGAGACCGTCGTCAACGCCACCGACGGCCGGGTCCCGGTCCTCGCCGGGGTCATCGACACCACCACGGCCCGGGTCGCCGAGCACGCCAGGACCGCCGCCGCCCTCGGCGCGGACGCCCTGGTCGCGACCGCGCCCTTCTACACCCGCACCCACCCCCGGGAGATCGCCGCCCACTTCCGCCGGCTGCGCGCCGAGGTGGACCTGCCGCTGTTCGCGTACGACATCCCGGTCGCCGTGCACAGCAAGCTCTCCGCCGCCCTGGTCCGCGAGCTGGCCGAGGACGGCACGCTGGCCGGGCTCAAGGACAGCAGCGGCGACGAGGGCGGGCTGCGCCGGCTCGTCGTGGAGCTCGGCGGCCGCGAGGGCCGGGCGCACGGCCCGGTGCCGGACTTCAGCATCCTCACCGGGTCCGAACTGACCGTGGACGCGGCCCTGCTGGCCGGTGCCGACGGGGTCGTCCCGGGCATCGGCAATGTGGACCCGGCCGGTTACGTACGGCTCTACGAGGCCGCGCGCGCCGGGGACTGGACGCTGGCCGCCAAAGAGCAGGAGCGGCTGGTCGAGCTGTTCGCGATGGTCGACGCGGGCCCGGAGGCGGACATGGGCCGCAGCTCCTCGGCGCTCGGCTCGTTCAAGGCGGCGCTGAGGCTGCTCGGGGTCATCGCGTGCGGCGACACGGTGTTCCCGCAGGTCCAGCTGTCGGCGGAGTCCGTCGCGTACGTCTCCGGGCGGCTGCGCGACGCGGGCCTGCCGCCGGTCCGATGACGGGCCCGAAGACGGACCCGGTGGCGGCTGCGGTGACGGCTGCGGCTTCGGCGCGGCGGCCGGTCGTGGGCCTGGATCTGGGCGGTACGAAGATCGCCGCCGCGCTGTTCGGCGCGGACGGCGCCGTGGTGGCCCGGCACTCCCGGCCCACCCCGGCCCGGGACGGCGCGGCGGCGGTGCTCGACGCGCTCGCGGCGGCCGTCGCCGAGGTGGACCCCGGCCGCACCGCGTCCGTGCTCGGCGTCGCGGCGGCCGGGGTCATCGATCCCCGTACCGGCACGGTCACCAGCGCCACCGACGCGATCCGGGGCTGGGCCGGGACCCCGCTGGGCGCCGGCCTGGCGGACCGCACCGGCTCCGCGGTGGCCTGCGACAACGACGTGCGCGCCACGGCGGGCCCCGAGCTGGACGCGCTGCGCGCCGAGCACGGCGGCCACGCCTCGCTGCTGTTCGCGGCGATCGGGACCGGAGTCGGCGGCGCGGTCGCGGCCGACGGGCGGATGGTGCACGGCGCGTCCGGCATCGCCGGGCACCTGGGCCACCTGCCGAGCCCGGAGGCGGCCGGGCTGCCCTGCACCTGCGGGGCCACCGGCCATCTGGAGGTCATCGCCTCCGGGCCCGGGATCGCCGCCCACTACGCGCGGCTGACCGGCGCGCCCGTGGACCGCCTGGAGACGGTCGCCGCGCGCGCCGCCGAGGGCGACGCGGACGCCGTCACCGCGATCACCACGGGCGCCCGGGCCGCCGGGCGGGTGCTCGGCGGGCTCGCCAACGCGCTCGGGCCCGACCGGGTCGTCGTCGGCGGCGGGGTCCCGCGCATCGGACCGCTGTACGGGGACGCGCTGCGCGAGGCGTTCGCGGCCGAGCTGATGGGGCCGCTGCGCGGACTCGTCCCGCGCGCCCCGCTCTTCGGCCACGACGCGGCCGTGCTCGGCGCGGCGGCCCTCACCCACACCCTTCCCCTCCACCGACCGGGAGTCCTTCGATGAACGCACGCGAACTGGTCACCGCCCTCCGGGGCAAGCTGATCGTGTCCTGCCAGGCGCCCCCGGGCGACCCGATGCGGGAGACCGCCACGCTGGTGCGGCTCGCGCAGTCGGCGGTCGCGGGCGGCGGCGCGGCGATCCGGGCCAACGAGCCGGAGGTCGTCGCCGCGATCACGGCCGCCGTGGACCTGCCGGTCATCGGGCTCTGGAAGGACGGCGACACCGGGGTGTACATCACGCCGAGCGTCCGGCACGCCCTCGCGGTGGCCGGGGCCGGGGCGGCCGTCGTCGCGGCGGACGCCACCGACCGGCCGCGCCCCGACGGCTCGACGTTCGCGGAGCTGGTCGAGGCGGTGCACGCGGCCGGCGCGCTCGTCATGGCCGACGTCTCCACTCTCGCCGAGGGCGTCGCGGCCGCCCGGCTCGGCGCGGACTTCGTCTCCACGACCCTGTCCGGCTATGTGCCCGGGCAGCCGAAGCGGACCGGGCCAGACCTGGACCTGGTCGCCGCACTCGCCGCCGCGACCGACGTACCCGTCGTCGCCGAAGGCCGTATCAACACCCCCGAGGACGCGGCCGAGGCCCTGGCGCGCGGCGCGCACAGCGTCGTCGTCGGCACCGCCATCACCGCGCCCACGGCGCTCACCGCCCGCTTCGTGACGGGTATCACCCGGCGCTGACCTGCCCCTTTTCGCGGGACGGCTGTTCAAAGGCGAACACCGTCCCGCACTCTGGAGTCACCGTGCACACCACCACACCCCCCACGCTCCCCTGGTACCGCCAGGTGAGCCGCACCCAGTGGAAGTCGTTCTTCGCCGCCTGGATCGGCTATGTCCTCGACGGCTTCGACTTCGTGCTGATCACCCTCGTGCTGACCGAGATCAGCGACGACTTCGGGCTGAGCACGGTGCAGGCCGCCAGCCTGATCTCCGGCGCCTTCATCACCCGCTGGCTGGGCGGCGCCGTGCTCGGCGCCCTCGGCGACCGCTACGGCCGCAAGCTGTCGATGGTGGCGAGCATCCTGCTGTACTCGCTGGGGACCTTCGCCTGCGGGTTCGCCTGGAACTACCACAGCCTGTTCGCCGCCCGGCTGGCCATCGGCATGGGCATGGCCGGGGAGTACAGCGCCAGCTCCACGTACGTCATGGAGAGCTGGCCGCCCGCGCTGCGCAACCGGGCCAGCGGCTTCCTGATCTCCGGCTTCTCGGTGGGCTCGGTGCTGGCCGCCCAGGTGTACGACTGGGTGGTGCCCTCGCTCGGCTGGCGCTGGATGTTCTACCTCGGGCTGATCCCGATCGCCATCGCGCTGTGGATGCGGCGGGCGCTGCCCGAGGCGGAGGAGTGGACGGAGTCCGTCGCGGACGAGGGCGCGAAGCCCAATCCGTTCCGGCCGCTGTTCCTGACCCCGCGCCGGGCGGCCGTCAACACGATGCTGGTGGCCGTCGCCACGCTCTCGCTGTTCCTGGTCTTCACACCGGGCGGCGCGGGCCTGGTGCCGCTGCTCTCCGTGGTCGCCGGGGTCTCCCTCGCCGCGCTCGCGGTGCAGCTGGGCGGGAAGCGCGGCTGGGTGCTGTACCTGTCGATGATCGTGACGCTGTTCTTCGCGTTCCTCTACTCCTGGCCGATCCAGGCGCTGCTGCCGACGTACCTGAAGACGGAGCTGGGCTACTCCACGGGCCAGGTCACCGATGTCCTGTACTTCGCGGGCTTCGGCACCATGGTGGGCTGCTGGACGGCCGGTTTCCTCGGGGACTGGATCGGTACGAAGAAGGCGTACGCGCTGACGCTGCTGGCCTCGCTCGCCTTCGTGTACCCGGTCTTCGCGGTGGAGGACAACCTCCTGCTCCTCGGCGCCCTGCTCTTCCTGCTCCAGGCGACCAGCTTCGGCATCTCCGGGCTCCTCCCCCGCTACATCGGCGGGCACTTCCCGACCCGGAGCCGGGGCGCGGCGCTCGGCTTCACCTACAACGTGGGCGCGCTGGGCGGGGCGGTCGCGCCGGTGCTCGGCGCGCATCTGGCGTCCGGGATGAGCCTGGGCCGGGCGCTGGCCGTGCTGACCTTCGCGGGCACGGTGATCGTGGTGCTGCTCGTCGGCTTCGACGTCCCGGCCCGGCTGAACCGGCTGACGGACCCGGACGCGGCGGCGGACCACCTGGCGGCGGGGCCGGTGGCGGACGAGCGGGTGTCCGTGGAGAACTAGGACGATGGTCGGCCGGGGACGGGGCCCTGGGCCTGGTCCCCGGCCGGGTCGAGATCGTCCGCGCGCCCGATGCCGTCCGGCCGGGGCGGGGGCGAGGGTGGGGGCACGCCAACCGAAGGAGTGCACCATGTCGTACCCGGAGCACCTGGAGTACCCGGAGCCCCGCTACCTCGGCGCCACGGGCGAGGTGAACGCCGTCTTCCGGCCGTCGGACACCCCGCCGGACATCTCCTCGGCGGGCGGCGGCGCCACCCACTACCTGGCCACCAACGACTCCACCGGCGGCGAGTTCGGGCTGTACAAGGTCGATCTGGCGGCCCGGTCCGCCGGGGCGAAGACCCACTTCCACAAGGCGATGTCGGAGTCGTTCTACGTGCTCTCCGGCGAGATCGAGCTCTACAACGGCGAGAAGTGGGTGACCGGCCGGACGGGCGACTTCCTGTACGTGCCCGTCGGCGGGCTGCACGCCTTCAAGAACGTGACCGACGAGCCGATGTCGATGCTCATGCTGTTCTCGCCGGGCGCCCCGCGCGAGGAGTACTTCGAGCAGGTCGCGGAGATGTCGCAGCGCGGCCCCGAGGAGCTGAAGCGGTTCCGCGTCCGCCATGACAGCTACTTCACGGAGGACTTCGGGCCGGAGGCCCGGTAGCCGTCGTGTCAGGGCGCCACACGCTCGAAGACCGCCGCGAGGCCCTGGCCGCCGCCGATGCACATGGTCTCCAGGCCGTAGCGGGCCTCGCGGCGGTACAGCTCGCGGGTGAGCGTGGCGAGGATGCGGGCGCCGGTCGCACCGACCGGGTGGCCCAGCGAGACGCCGGAACCGTTCACGTTGATCCGCTCCTCGTGGTCCTTCTCGCCGAGGCCCATCTCGCGGGTGCAGGCCAGGACCTGGGCGGCGAACGCCTCGTTCAGCTCGATCAGGTCCAGGTCGGCGAGCGTGAGTCCGGCGCGGCCGAGGGCGGCCTCCGTGGCGGGGACGGGGCCGAGGCCCATGGTCGCGGCGGGCACCCCGGCCCGGGCGAAGGAGACCAGCCGGACCAGCGGGGTCAGGCCGAGGCGTTCGGCGGTGGCGGCGCTCGTCACCAGGCAGGCGGCCGCCGCGTCGTTCTGGCCGCTGGCGTTGCCCGCGGTGACGGTGGCCTCCGGGTCGGACTTCAGCATGACCGGGCGGAGGGCGGCGAGCTGTTCGGCGGTAGTGTCGGGGCGGGGGTGCTCGTCGGCGGAGACCACCGTCCCGCCCTTCCGGGTCTTCACGGTGACGGGGACCGTCTCCTTCTCGTACCGGCCCTCGGCGGCGGCCAGCCCGGCCCGCCGCTGCGAGCGCAGGGCCAGCGCGTCCTGGTCCTCGCGGCTGATCCCGTACGCCCGGCGCAGGTTCTCCGCGGTCTCGATCATGCCGCCGGGCACCGGGTGGTGGACGCCGCCCGCGGTGACCCGGCCCCGGGCGAGCGCGTCGTGGAGCTGGAGGCCGGGGCCCTTGATGCCCCAGCGCCCGTCGTGCGTGTAGTACGGGGCGCCGCTCATCACGTCGACGCCGCCCGCGATCACGACCTCGCTGAACCCGGCCCGGATCTGCATCGCCGCGTCCAGGACCGCCTGGAGCCCGGAGCCGCAGCGGCGGTCGGTCTGGAGGCCGGTCACCGACTGCGGCAGCCCGGCGTCCAGGGCGGCGACCCGGCCGATCGCGGGGGCCTCCGCCGACGGGTAGGAGTGGCCGAGGATCACCTCGTCCACCCGGTCGGGGTCGATGCCGGTGCGGGCGACGACCTCGGCGATCACCCGGGCCGCGAGGGCGGCCGGCTTCTCCCCGGCGAACACCCCGCCGAAGCGGCCGATGGGGGTGCGCAGGGGTTCGCAGATCACGACATCGAGGGCGTCGGGCACGGCGGGGCCTTTCCGGGAGACGGGTGCGGGGTCCGGCACGACCCTCGCACCCGGCGGCGTGACCGGTCCAATACCCAGTTTCCCCGGAACCGAGACGCCCGGCGTCTCAATCGGCCGCCCCGGACGCCTCAGGCGCGGGCCTGCGTCGCGAGCATCAGGCGCAGGGCGCGGGTCACGGCGTTGTCCGTGCCGAAGTCCACCCCGGCGGGCACCTCGACCAGGTCGCCGTGGGCGAGGACAAGGACCCCGCAGGAGCCGGGGCGGGCCGTGCCGGTCCCGTCGAGCCATTCCGCGTAACCGCCGGACGTGGTGTCCAGGTCCGCCCGGCTGCGGCGGCTGACCTGCGCCATCAGGTCGCCGATGCCGGTCAGCCCCTCGATGGAGGCGAACGGGATCGTCACGACCGGCTCCTCGACCAGGCGGACGCGGGGCTCCTCGTCGCGGCCGGCGCCCTCGGGGGCCTCGGGCAGCAGGTCCCGGCCGAAGCGGGCGAAGTACAGCAGGGTGTGCGCGGAGTCGATGCCGCCGACGAAGGGCCGGTCGAAGCTGGTCCTGCGGTTGCCCGCGAAGTACTCGCGCGGGATGCGGGGGTCGTCGGCGACCGGCCAGTGCACCTCGCCGGACTCACGGTCGCGCCAGGGCAGATAGCGCCGGATGTCGTCCGACGCGGAGGTCGGCAGGACGTCGATGCCGAAGCGGTCGGGGTCCTTGGCGACCATGGAGCCGGGGGTCAGCGCGAACACACCGATGCCGGAGGTCGTCCACAGCTTCTCGTGCTGGTGGAGGAACTCGTACGTCGCCAGCGCCTCCTCGCGGGTCTCGGTGGGGAAGCCGGTGAAGCCCATCATCTGGGCGGCGATGCCGTTGCGCGCCAGCTCCCCGAGGACGTCCGGGACCACATCGATCTTGACGCCCTTGTCGATGAGGTCGAGGACCCGCTGGGTGCCGGACTCGTAGCCGAAGGAGACCGCCACACAGCCGGAGGCGGCGAGGACTTCGCCCGCGGAGCGCTTGGGGAAGGTCCGCTCAAGGCGCAGTTCGGCGGACCACCGCAGGTCCAGGGAGGATTCGGCGAGGGCGGCGGCGAGGGTGCGCAGATAGCGCGGGGACATGGCGTCCACCGCGAAGTAGAGGGTCCTGCCGTAGCGGCTGACCTGCCGCAGGTCCTCCAGGACGGCGGCGACGGGGCGTTCGCGGGAGGGCGAGGTCGGCCGGTCGGTGTTGAGGCCGTAGTCGCAGAAGGTGCACTTGTTCCAGTAGCACCCCCGGGTCGGGCTGTACAGGATCACCGGTTCGGGTGCCCAGTAGCGGTCCCAGTCCCAGACGTCGTACGCCGGGGAGTCGAGGGTCGCCACACTGCTGTACGCGATGACGGGGTCGGGCCTGCGCCGGGTCATCACGCCGCCGATGCCCTCGAAGGCGTCACCGCCCCGGACCGCTCCGTTGCCGACGGCGTCGAGGATGCCGATGAGGGCGGTCTCGCCCTCGCCCGGAACGATGAGGTCGGCGTCCTGGAAGACCTGCCACGCCGACGCCGGGTCGGTGGCGTACTTGACCACGTCGCCGACCTCGGTGCCGCCGAAGACGATCACCGCCTCGGGCAGCTCGGCCCGGATCAGGCGGGCCATCCGCAGGGCGACGGGCAGCTGGCTGGTGTAGTTGACCGAGAGCCCGACCACCGCCCAGGGGCGTTCGCGCAGCTTCGGGACGAACGCGTCGGCGAAGTAGCCCTCGAAGGGGCGGGCCACGGCCGCCGGGACCTCCGGGTCGGACAGGTCCGCCGTGGAGCACAGATTGACCGCGGACTTCACCCGCATCGAGAAGCCGTCCGCCGCGCCGGGCGGCATCTCCAGCGCGATCAGCTCCCACCACCGGCTCGTCACCGCGACCGCCTGGGCGTAGGTCGGCGGGTGGTAGAAGAGCTCGGGGTCCTGGAACACCCGGATCGCGTCGCGCGCCGAGGTGGCGGTCAGGCCCTCGGCGGCCAGGGCCTGCCGGTAGCGGATCTCGTCGTGGCGGCGGGGGGCGCCGGACCTGGCCTCGATCTCGGCGCGCAGGGCGCGGGCCGCCGCGAGCGTGGCGCCGAAGCGTGCCGGGTCGGCGAGATGGGTGAAGGCGTCGAGATTGGCGTCCACGCAGGCGTACTCGGTGTGGCCGGCCGCCCGGGCGGCGCCCACGAGGTACGGGATGGAGTGGTAGGCGGTCGTCGGGTCGGTCACCGGCGGGTTGATCAGCAGGTACGCGGTGTTACCGGTGCCCCGGCCCGGCCGCGCGCCGTGGTCCGGTCCGCCCTCGAACCGCGGCATGCCCAACGGGACGAACACGCTCATCGCTGTGACTCCTGACTGTTGTCCTGCCCCGGATGCGGGGAGCGGGCGGCCGGGGTCCCGGCGGGTACGGGGACCGGCGGGGCGTACTCGGTGTCGGCGCGGTGCTCGCGGAACACCCGCTGGGTGAGCGCGCCGAGGACGGTGAGGGCGATGGCCCCGCCCGCCACCGGGAAGAAGGGGGCCGCGCCCAGGTGGCGGACCCCGAAGCCGGCCACCGCGACGGAGACCGGGAAGGTGCCCATGACGGCCAGCATGACCAGGCTCATGACCCGGCCGATGAGCGCGGAGGGCGCCCAGACCTGGAGCATCGTCACCACGACGATGTTCTGCCAGCCGCTGGCCAGGGCGTAGACGCACACGCACACCGCGGCACCGGCCAGCCCCCCGGCGTACGGGACGGCGCTCAGGGCGAGGCCCATGACGACCGCGAGCGCGGCGAACAGATAGGCGGGCGACCGCACCGGACGGCTGCGGGCGGCGACCAGGGAGCCGGCCAGTCCGCCCAGGCTGAGGCAGGTCAGCAGGATTCCGTAGCCGGTGGCGCCCATGCCCTGGTGGGCGAGTTCGGGCAGCGCGACCTCGATCGTGCCGTTGAAGGCCAGATTGCAGACGAGGGCCACCACGAGCACGACGTGCAGCAGCCGTCCGTGGCGCAGCAGTTCCGGGAAGGACACCTTGCGGGCCGGGGGCTCGTCGGCGGCGTCGGGCCCGTCGTGTTCCGGGGCGTCCGCGCCGGTGCGGATCCGGGCGAGGACCAGCGCGGACACGAGGAAGGAGGCGGCGTCGACGATGAGCGCCGGGCCCGCGTCGAAGGCGGCGACCAAGGCGCCGCCCGCGGTGGGGCCGAGGAGTCCGCCGACCTGGTTGACCATGGTCGACAGGGCGTTGCCCCGGCCCAGGTCCTCCTTGCGCAGCAGGGCGGGCAGCAGGGTGTACGAGGCGGGGATGAACATGCCGGAGCAGGCGCCCAGGACGACGGCGATGGGGGCGAGCTGGCCCAGGGTCGGCGTCCCGGCCGAGGCGAGCACCGCGAGGATGCCGACGGCCGCGGCGCGCACCAGGTCGGTCATCAGCATGACCCGGCGGCCGCCGATCCGGTCGGCCACCACCCCGCCCAGCGGAATGGTGACGACGCGGGGGATCCCGTAGCAGGCCAGGACCGTGCCGAGCAGGACCGGGCCGCCGTCGCCGGAGAGGATCAGCCAGGGCAGCGCGACGGCGTAGCAGTAGTCGCCGACCGTGGAGGAGAGCTGTCCGGCGAGCAGCAGCCGGAAGCCGTGCACGGACAGGGGTCCGCCCGTCAGTGCCGTCCGGAACCTCTGTCCGGCTGCTGCCACGTCTCCTCCATCTGCTGGGTGGGGTGGTCAGCCGCCGAGCGAGCCGACCGGCATGTCCAGGAACTCGCCGATCACCGCCGTCACGGTGGCGGGCGGCGGCAGCCCGAGGTTCTTGCGTACGTCGCCCGCGGCGATCTGCCAGCCGGCGGCGGGCACCGGGTCCACGACGGCATGGCCGTCCGCGCGCAACCGGTCCACGTTGCGGCGGACGGCGGGGCGTTCCCACATCAGGCTGTTCATGCTCGGGAAGAAGACCACCGGGCGTTCATGGGCGAGCAGTGCGGAGCTGAGGAGTCCGGAGGCGAGGCCGTGGGCGGCCTGGCCGAGCATGTTGGCGGTGGCGGGCAGGACGACGAACCGGTCCGCCCAGACGGCGGGGGCGACATGACCGGTCGTCAGCTCGTCCTCGCCGTCGCAGTACACGTCCCGGCACAGCAGCCGCATGGTCGCGGCCGGGATGAGCGCGGCGGCGGAGCGGGTCATGGCCATCCGGATCTCGACGCCGGGTCCGAGGCCGGTGCGCAGGGCCATGAGGTACTGCGGGACGGCGAGTACGTTGCCGGAGCCGCAGACCCCGATGAGCAGCCGGCGCGGGGTGTCCGGGCCGGTCTCCGCCGTCATCACCGGGCTCCGGCGGGCTCACCGGCGACCTCGTGCAGGCCGCACTGGGCGGCGATGAGGTCCAGCCTGTCCTGGACGTTGTACTTGTAGCCGGGGCAGGGCGGATGGCCCTCCTGCCACGCCTTGGGGCAGGAGCCTCCGCAGGTCGGCATGAAGACGCAGCTCTTGCACCAGGTGGTGCCCGCGGCGATCTCGTCGTTCCAGCCGTCGAAGGGGCCCAGCGGCCGGAGCGGTTCGGTGCCCGCCCGGTCGATGTGCACGAGCGGGAGGGTGCGCTCGGCCTCCGGGACGAGGGGGTACTCGCTGCACGAGAAGATGTTGCCGGTGCTGCTGATGATCTCGGACGAGCGGGTCGTGGCGGGGCAGAGGACCTTGCGCGCGGTGGTCGGCAGCAGTTGCGTGTGCAGCCCGTGACCAGTGAGCAGCCTGAGCCACCCCGTCTCGCGTTCGGCGAACTCGTACTTGGAGACCTCGATCTCCGACACGTCGTTTCCCCAGGAGTGCACGGGAGCGATCGAGAAGGAAACGCGGGGGTGCCCGAAACCCAGCTCCGCCATCAGCTCGACATAGCGCGGAACGGAGTCCTGGTTGTGCACATCGACATTCGTCCGGAACGAGAAATGGGTGGGCCCCAGGTCCGGTTCGTCGAGTACGGAACGCACGGCGCGCACGATGTTCCAGAAAGATCCGCGTCCGCTTTTCAGCGGCCGGTGTTCATTGTGGATATCCGGCGGCCCGTCGATCGTGATCTCGAAATGCGTGACCCCGCAGGAACGGATGAGGGTGTTGATTTTTGCGGGATTCAGGAGGGAACCGTTGGTGACGATCACCGAGGAGTAGGCGACCCCGCGCTCGGCGGCGGCGGCCACGAACCGGGGGGCGAGGTCGCGGATGACCGCGTACCCCATCATCGGCTCGGCCCCGAACCAGTCGATGCGGGCGCTGCGGGTCTCCGGGGCGGTCACGGCGCGCAGCACGCGGTCGTGCACCCGGCTGCGGTGGTTGCGGGACAGGCCGCCCTTGGTGTGCTCCTGGCCGCAGTAGGCGCAGCCCATGTTGCAGTAGGAGGTCGGCAGCAGGGCGATGTGGACCGCCGAACGGTCCGCCGAGGCGCGCCGGTTGCGGTCGAGCACGACGGCCAGCTCGTCCTCGCCGGCCGGTACGAGCAGCCGGGCCGCGCGCAGGGCGCCGGTCCAGGCCGGGCTGATCGCGGCGGCGTCGCCGGCCTCCAGGGCGCGTGCGGTGGGGAGGTCGACCGCCACGGTGCTCGCGGTGCGGGTGCCGTAGGCGAGCCGTACCGGGACGCCGGCGGTGTCGGCGTACGCGCGGTCGCTCAGCACCAGGTATCTGCTGACTTGGTCCATCATCACGCTCCCACTGGGTGTCCGGACGCACGGCGGTCGGGCGCGTCGTCTCCGGCGGGTCCGGCGGCCGGTGCCGCCGGACCCGCCCAGGCTGGGATCAGCAGAGAACGTTGACCTGGTTGTCGTTGACCTGGCCCTCGACCGCGGCCGACACGGCGTTCAGCCGGGCCTGGATCGAGCCGAGGACCGCGACCTCGTCCGGGCTGAGGCCGTTGAAGATCTCGCGCTCGGAGTCCGACAGCAGGTCGACCGGGGTGCCGGCGCTGCGCAGTGCGTCGAGGGGTGCTTGCGACATGGGTCACTCCTTCAGGGAGACGGTCACGGGCTGGTGCAACGGCAAGGCTGCTCCGGCGTCCCCCGGCTTCACATCCCTCGATCGACTATGAATCGGCGGGCGGGTGATCCCGCTCAAGGCGTTCTTGTCCGGAACATGACCCGCAGCTACTCTGACCCCCGGGAGTGAGGAAATCCCTCCGCCGGCCCATGCTTTGCTCACCGAAATGAGGGGTAAAGGGTTTGACCAGGCGTGAAATTCTTATCGCTTCGCTCGTGGCCGCCGGCTCCTCGAACCGGGATATCGCCGAAGCTCTCTGCATCAGCCCGCACACGGTGGCGGCCCACTTATGCAACATGCTTCGAAGAACGGGCGCGTCGAACCGCACGGAAATGATTGCGCGGCTGTACGCCCAGGGCGTTCTGGTCCAGGGGATCTGGCCGCCGCTGCCCGCCGACGAGCGGAAGCGGCAGGAGGCCCCCGAGGCCGTCGGCGCCCTCGCGGCGGCGGTCGCGGAGTGCTCGATCGGACCGGCCGGCGTCTCGCTCGACTGGCCGCACTACGGGAACGAGGTACCGGTAGCCATGACCTTCGACGCCCTGCACGCACTGCGTGAGGCCGGACATCCGGTGGACCTGCTGGCGGTCGAGCAGCGCTCGGTCCTCTCGGCGCTCAGCGAGCAGGAGGTCCAGGTCCTCAACTCCGTCAAGGAGCGACTGGAAGCGGTCTCCGCCGAGGTGGAGGGACAGGACATCAAGCTCCTGTGAACGCCGCCGCGCGGTGCGGCGGTTGCCGGGCGGCGGTGCCGGACGGGGCCCGGTTCTGCCCCGAGTGCGGCACGCCGGTGGTCGCGGGGGCGCCGTCGTCGGACAGCCGCAGAATCGTCACGGCACTCTTCATCGACCTCGTCGGCTCGACCGTGCTGGCCGAGACCCTGGACCCGGAAGCGCTGCGGCGCACGATGGACCGGTACTACCGCGCCTGCACCGCGGCGGTCACCGAACACGGCGGTGTGGTCGAGAAGTTCATCGGCGACGCCGTGATGGCCGTCTTCGGCGCCTTCGTCACCCATGAGGACGACGCGCTGCACGCGGTCCGGGCCGCCTGCGCCGTACGCGAGTCCGTGGCGGCGATCGCGACCGGGCCCGGGGTGCGGCTGGACATCCACTGCGGGATCGCCTCGGGCGAGGCCGTGGTGGCGGGGGCACTCGGCGGCGCGGCCCGGGTCGTCGGGGACGTCGTGCACACCGCCGCCCGCCTCCAGTCGCACGCCGGGCCGCACGAGATCCTGATCGGCGCGGAAACCGCCGGACTGGTCGGCGGCCGGGTCCGCATGGAGGCCGTCGCCCCGCTGCGGGTGAAGGGCAAACGCGAACCGGTCGCCGCCTGGCGGGCGCTCTCGGTCGCCGAGTCCACGGGCCAGGAGGACCTGGTGCCCCTCGTCGGCCGGGACGCCGATCTGGCCGCACTGCTGCGCGAGTTCCAGGCGGTCCGCCGCGAGCGCCGCAGCCGTCCCGTCACGGTCACCGGTCCCCCGGGCATCGGGAAGTCCCGCCTGGTACGGGAGTTCCTGGCGCGGCACGACGCGGACGGGGCCGTCGTCCTGCGGGCCGGCTGCCAGGCGTACGGGGCCGGGCTCGCCCACCGCCCGCTGGCCGACGCGGTCTGGTCGCTGCCCGGCGGCTGGGAGCAGGCCCGCGGCGCGCTGGAGACGCTGCGCCCGAGCGCGGACCGCGCGGTCACCGCGCTCGCCGTCGCCCTGGGCATCCGCACCGGCAACGGGCTCCCGGTGAGCGTCGAGGAGATCGGCTGGGCGTTCCGGCGGCTGCTGGAGGCCCTGGGCCGGGACACCGCCGTGATCCTGGTCCTGGAGGACTTCCAGTGGGCGCAGCCGACGCTCGCCGGCATGGTCGCCGAGCTGTGCGAGGGGATACGGGACGCGGAGGTGCTGGTCGTCCGGGTGGCCCGGAGCGAGGCGGCGGCGCCGTCCGGCGGGGACCTGGTGCTGCACCTCGACCCGCTGCCCCGCGCCCACACCGAACGGCTGGTGGGGCTGCTCGCGGACCGGGCGGAGGTCGCCGCGCAGGAGGCGGTCGCCACCGAGGACGAGCTGTCCCGGGTCGTCCGGGAGTGCGACGGCAATCCGCTCTTCGCCGAACTGCTGCTGGAGAACCTGTCGGGTCCCCGCGCGGTGGACCAGGGCGTCCCCACCTCGGTCCGGGTCCTGCTGACCGCCTGGCTGGACCGGCTGCCGGCCACCGACCGGGCCGTCCTGGAACGGGCGGCCGGGGTGGGCGGGTCCTTCACCGCCGGGGACGTGCGCGCGCTCGCCGAGGACGAACCGGCCCTGGCCGGAGGGGCCTTGGACGAGGCGCTGAACCGGCTCCTGCGCTCCCGGGTGATCCATCTGTACGGGCCGCCCGGCGCCTACCGGTTCACCCGCGCGCTGGCCCGGGACACCCTGTACGAGATGACCTCGAAGGCCCGGCGCGCGGCCTGGCACACCGTGCTCGCCGACCGGCTCGACGGGCGGGCGCCGGGCCCGGCCGCGGACGGCGACCTCGCCCACCATCTGGAGTCCGCGTGCCGGCTGCTGTCCGAGGCGGACCCGGGTGATCCCGGGCTGCCCGCGCTGACCGGCCGCGCGGCCCGCGCCCTGGTGGCCACCGGCTACCGGGCGCTGCACCGGCGCGACCTGCCCGCCGCCGTCTCGCTGATGGAGCGCGGCCGCGGCCTCACCCCGGACGGCGATCCGCAGCACCGGGTGCTGGCCGCCCGCATCACCGACGCCCATGCCGCGCTGGGCCGTTGGGACAGCGCCCGCCGGGCCGTGGACGGGGCGGAGCGCGGGAACGCGGACGACGTGCCGACCCGGGACACCTGCGCCATCCTGCGGCAGCTGATCGCCCTGCGCTCGGGCGGACCGGCGCCCGCCGGGGTTCCGTACGGACCGGGTGCCGGGCAGGACGCGCCGGGGGCCGCGGACGACCTGAGCTGGTGCAGGCTGCACCAGCTGTCCTCGCTGCGGAGCTTCGCCGAGGGCCGGATCGGCGCGGCGGAGGCCGCCATGCGGGACGCGCTCGCCCGGGCGCACGGGCTCGGCGACACCTATGAGGGGAACCGCATCCTGGCGTCGATCTGCGAGCTGACGCAGTGGTCGCCGACCCCGCTCTCCCAGGCCATCGCGCTCTGCGAGGACCTGGTCGGACGGTTCGACGGCGACCGGAGTCTGCTGGTGCCGGTCCTGCTGACCCGGGCGCGCCACCTCGCCCTGTCGGACCGGGTGGACGCGGCCCGTGCGGACCTCGCGCTGGTCCGCGTCCACTGCGACGACCTGGGGCTGGCCCTCGGCACCCTGGCGGCCGACCAGACGGCGGGGCTCGTGGAGTCCCTGGCCGGTGCGCATCCGGCGGCGGCCGGCCACTACGCGGCGGCGGCGGACGGGCTCGCCGCGCTGGGGCAGGAACGGACCGCGGCCACCCTGCGGCTGTACGCGGCGCGCGAGCGGTTCCGCGCCGGGACGGACGCCCTCCTCGACGCGCCCGAACTCGTTGATCCGGCCCCGGACTCGCCGACCGAGACGCGTACCCGGGCCGTGCAACTGGCGCTGCGGGCGCGGGTGCGGGCCCGGGCCGGGGCGTACGGGGAGGCGGCCGGGGACGCCGGGCGCGCCGTCGCCGCCCTGGACGGCACCGACGACCCGTGCCTCATCGGTGAGGTGTGGTCCGAGGCGGCCCGGGTGCTGGACGCGGTGGGCGAACCGGAGCGGGCCCGGCACGCGGCCGGGCGCGCCCTGGCCGCGCTGACTGCGAAGGAGGCCGTGCTCCCCGCCCGTACCCTGCGGGCGTGGCTGGCCGGGCTGGAGGAGAGGCGATGAGCGATCCGCCCTGGAGACGGCCCGCGAGGGCCTACACACCGGGCGTCCCGGCCTGGGGCGCGACCCGGGAGCAGGCGGCGGAGGGGTTCGCCTCCGTGCCCATGGACTCGGTCTCGCCCGAGTGGGCCTGGGGCGGCTCCGACGGTTCCGGGGTCCGGGTGTGCGTGGTGGACAGCGGGGTCGAGGGCGGCCATCCGATGGTCGGCCCGGTCGACCTCGCGATGACGGCCGTCCAGGACGAGGCCGGCGAGGTGGCGATGGTGCCGTGCGAGCCCACCGACCGGGCCGGGCACGGCACCGCCTGCGCGGGGGTGATCCGGTCCGTCGCGCCGGGGGTCTCGGTCTCGTCCGTCCAGGTGCTGACCGACGGCAAGACGGGCAGCGGCCCGGCCCTGATCGCCGGGCTCTCCTGGGCCGTCGAGCAGAACTTCGACGTCATCAACCTGAGTCTGGCGACGACCCGGCCCGCCCTGACCGCGCAGCTCCACGAGCTCGCCGACCGGGCCTACTTCCGCCGCTGCGCGCTCGTCGTCTCCGCGCACAACCGGCCGGTGGCCAGCTATCCCTGGTCGTTCTCCTCGGTGATCTCCGTCGCCAGCCACGACGAGGACGACCCGATGACGTACTACTACAACCCCGCCCCGCCCGTGGAGTTCCACGCGCGCGGGGTGCGCGTGCCCGTGGCGTGGCCCGGTGGCGGCACCATCCGCTCCACCGGCAACAGCTTCGCCGCGCCGCACATCTCGGGCCTGTGCGCGCTGATCCTCGGCAAGCACCCCTGGCTCACGCCGTTCCAGCTGAAGACGGTGCTGTTCCTCTGCGCCGGGAACACCACCGGTCGACTTGGAGGTGCGCATGACGAAACCCGTTGACGCCGCGACGCCCGTGGAGCGCCGCCTGTTGCAGTCCATCGTGGAAGTGGCGCGCCATGCGTTCGGCGCGGCGGCCTCCTCGATCTTCCTCATCGATCCGGAGACCGGCGACCTGGTCTTCGAGGCCGTGGCCGGGGAGGGCGACGGCCAGTTGGTCGGCACGCGCTTCCCGGCCGGGACCGGCATCGCGGGCTGGGTCGCCGCCTCCGGCCAGTCGATGCTCGTGGACGACCTGCGCGAGTCGCGGCACTTCTCGGGCGAGGCCGCCGCCTCCACCGGGTACGTGCCCGACAGCATCATGGCCGCCCCGCTGTTCGGCGACGACGAGTGCGTCGGCGTCCTGGAGGTGCTGGACCGGGGGGCGGGCGGCGTACGGGAGATGGCCGACGTCGAACTCCTCGGCCTGCTGGCCGACCAGGCGGCGATCGGCCTGGAACTCCTCACCCGGCTGCGCGCCGCCGAGCCCAGTAACCGTTCCGACAAGGCGCTGCGGCTCCTGGAGATGGCGGAATCGCTGCTGGCCCCGACCCATGGCTGAGCGGTGCGTCCTGCTGCTCACCAGGCGGGGCGACCGGGAGGCGACCGAGGTGTCCGGCCTGCTGCGGCGGATCGGCGTGCCGGTGCACCGGCTCGACGCGGACGGCCTCGCGGACGTGCGGGCCGTCCAGGGGCCGGACGGCGAACTGACCCTGGACGGGTACCGGTTCGCCCCGACGGTGACCTGGCTGCGGCACTTCTCGCCGCGGGCGACGCCGCTGTCCGGGGCGGCCGGCGGGCGGATGGTGCACCGGGACGCGTGGGCCGCGCTCGCCCGGCAGCTGGCCGCCGCCTCCCCGGCCTCCATCGGCGCGGCCGATCCGGGGCAGCTGGTGCAGCGGGACCGGGCGCGGGCACTCGGCGTGCGCACCCCGCGCGGGCTGGTCACCACGGACCCGGCGGACGCGGCGGCGCTGCTCCCCGCCGAGCGGTACGTGGTCAAGGTCCTGGACCGGCACTACGTGGAGCCGGAGCCGGGGCGGTTCGACTGGTACCTGCCCCGGGTCGTGGACCGCGACCGGCTCGCCGGTGTGCCGGGGCTGCCCCGGGGCACACCGGTGGTGGTCCAGGAATACGTCGAGCACGACGCCGAGTACCGCGTCTACCTCGCCGGGGACGAACTGCACGCCTTCGAGGTGGCCAAGGAGCGCCCCGAGGACATCTGGACCCGCCCCGACGAGGTGCGCGTACGGGAGGTCCGGCCGCCGGACGCCGTGGCGTCGGCGGCGCGTGCGCTGGCCGGGGAGACCGGCGCGGTCTACGGGGCGTTCGACTTCCTGTGGGCCCGGGACGAGCCGGTGTTCCTGGAGATGAACGCCCACGGCGACTGGCACTGGTTCGAGCGCAGGGCCGGTGTGGACGTGGTGACCCGGGCCGTCGTCCGGACCGTGCGGGACCTGCACCGGGCCGCCGTCGGCGACGCCCGCCCGGCGGCCGTCAGCCTGCTCGCCTTCCTGGGAGCGGGCCGGGGCGGCTGAGTCAGCTGCCCGGCGTGGGCAGCGCCCGCTCCGCCACGTCCAGCACCGCGCGCAGGGCGGCCGACGGATTGTCCGTCCGCCAGGCGAGCGCCGGCTGCCGTCGGATCGGCGGTCCGGCCAGCGGGCGGTAGACCAGGCCGCTGAGCTGGATGTGCTGGACGGAGGTGACGGTCAGCGTCACCCCGACGCCCGCCGCGACCAGCGCCAGGATGGTGTACGAGTCCGGCGCCTCCTGCACCACGCGCGGGCTGAACCCGGCCGCCTCACAGGCCCCGGTCATCGCGTCGCGCACGGTGGAGCCGGTGTTGGCGGGGAACGCGACGAACGGCTCCCCGGCCAGCGCGTCGAGCGGGATCTCCGGACGGGCGGCGAGCGGGTGGTCGAGGGGCAGCGCGCACACCAGCTCCTCCTCGTCGATCACCCGGCAGCTCACGCCGGGCGCGGTCACCGGCAGCCGGACGAACCCCAGGTCGAGCGAGCCGTCCGCGACCCGGGCGAGCGCCACGTCGGCGTAGGTCTGGCCGGTCATGACGAGTTCGATGCCCGGGTGGGCGGCGCGCACCGCCCGGGTGAGCAGCGGCAGCGTCTCGTGGCTGGACGCGCCCGCGAAGCCGATGCGGACCCTCCCGTACGCGCCCTGTCCGGCCGCCCTCGCGGCCCGTACCGCCGTGTCCAGATCGTCCAGCACGGTCCGCACCGGCTGGAGGAAGGACTCCCCGGCGCTGGTGAGCCGCACCGAGCGGGTGTTGCGTTCGAAGAGCTGGACGCCCAGTTCCTTCTCCAGACGGCGGATCTGCTGGCTCAGCGGCGGCTGCGCCATCCGCAGCCGTTTGGCGGCGCGCCCGAAGTGCAGTTCCTCCGCCACGGCGAGGAACGCGGACAGATACCGCAGCTCCATACCGCCCCCTCCCCCCGACCCGCCCTCATCATTGAGTCGTCGGTCATTGATTCGCCGGGCGTCTCGGTCCGAGCCTAATTCGGTATTGGACGGCGATCAAAGCCACTGAAAGCGTCGGCAGCGCGGGCACCCGGCCCGCCCCAGTGAGAGGACCGTGACCCGCATGCGTATCAGGATCGTCGGCGCCGGAGCCATGGGCCGCGGCATCGCCCAGTGGGCGGCCTCGGCCGGACACACCGTCGAGCTGTGCGACGTACGCGCCGAGGCGGTGACGGACGCCGTCGCCTTCGTACGCTCCATGCTGGACCGGGCCGTGGCCAAGGGGCGGATGGCGGCGGCGGACGCGGAGTCGGCGGCGGGGCGGCTGGTCCCGCTGGACGACCCGTGGGCGGCGGGCCCCGGGGTGGAGCTGGTGATCGAGGCCGTACGCGAGGACCTGGCGACCAAGACCGAGGTGTTCGGGCGCCTGGAGCAGGCGCTGCCCGCCTCCGCCGTGTTCGCCACCAACACCTCCTCGCTCTCGGTGACCCGGATCGCCGCCGCGCTGAAGGACCCGACGCGCCTGGCCGGACTGCACTTCTTCAACCCGGTGCCGCTGATGAGGATCGTGGAGGTGGTGCCCGGCGCGGCGACCCGGCCGGAGATCCCACCGCTGCTCACCTCGCTCGTGGAGGGCTGCGGCCACCGCGCGGTGACGGTCGCGGACACCCCGGGCTTCCTGATCAACCACGCCGGGCGCGGCCTGGTCACGGAGGCGCTGGCACTCCTTGAGGAGGGCGTCGGGGAGCCCGCGGACATCGACCGGATCGCGCGCGACGTGCTGGGGCTGCGGATGGGCCCGTTCGAGCTGATGGACCTGACCGGGCTCGATGTGACGGCCGCCGTCATCGACTCGATCTGGGAGGGCTTCCGTTACGAGGACCGGCTCCGCCCCTCCTTCCTCACCCCGAACCGGGTGGCGGCCGGGCTGCACGGCCGCAAGACCGGACGCGGCTGGTACGCGTACGGCCCCGAGGCCACCGGACCCGCACCGGAGCCGCCGGTCGCCGGGGACGCGGACCGCCCGGTGCACGTCTTCGCGCCGGACCCCGCGCGGGAGGCCGGGGCTGCCGCGCTCCGCGAGGCGCTGGCCTCGGCGGGCGCCGCCGTGGAGAACGGGGCGCGGCCGTCGGACGCGGCGGTCGTCCTGGTCCCGGTCTGGGGCACCCCGGTCGCCTCGGCGGTCGCCGCCCACGGGCTGCCCGCCGGGCGCACCTTCGGCGTCGACCCGCTGCCCACGGCGGGGCGGCGACGCGTGCTCGCGGTGACCCCGGCGGCGGACGCGGCGGCGGCGCGGGACGCCCGCGCGGTGCTGGCCCGGGCCGGGGACGGCGGTGAGCCGTTCGCGGTGTCGGTGGTCCGGGACACGGCGGGCTCGGTCGCGCAGCGGCTGCTGGCCTCCGTCGTGTCGGTCGCCGCGTCCATCGCGGAGCGCGGGCTCGCCGCCCCGGCCGACATCGACGTCGCCGTCACGACGGGGCTCGGCTATCCGGTGGGCCCGCTGGCCTGGGGTGACCGGATCGGCGCGGTCCGGATGCTGGAGCTGCACCGGGCGCTGTACGCGTCGACGGGCGACCCGCGCCACCGCCCGACGCGCTGGGTCACGGAGCGCGCGGCGCTGGGGCTCGCGCTGACGGACCCGGGGACGTCGCCGGGGGATGTGCTCGGGACGCCGTGACGGAGGACCGCCCGGGCGCGGACCGGACCGTGACCGATTCGTACAAGACGGTGGGCGGCGGGCCCGCCTACGGTCGGTCCATGACTCCACGACTCGACGCGATCTCCCTCACCACCGCCGACCTGCCCGCATCCCTCGCCTTCTACCGGCGCCTGGGGCTCGACATCCCGGCCGGTGCGGAGTCCGCACCCCATGTGGAGGTGGTCCTGCCGGGCGGCGGGCGCCTGCTGTGGGACACCGAGGACGTCGTCCGCTCCTTCGACCCCGGCTGGAACCCGCCGTCCGGCGGGGACCGGATCGGGCTCGCCTTCCTGTGCGACAGCCCGGCGGAGGTCGACGCGGTCTACGCGGACCTGACCGGGGCGGGTTACCGGGGCCACCTGAAGCCGTGGGACGCGGTGTGGGGGCAGCGGTACGCCGTCGTCCTCGACCCGGACGACTGCGCGGTCTCGCTGTTCGCCCCCTCCGCCTCCTAGGACCGGCCGAAGTACGCGGTCAGGGTGGTGCCGGCCAGGTCGCGCATGTCGCGCGCCAGATGGGCCTGGTCGGCGCAGCCCGCCGCGAGTGCCGCGTCGGCGTACGGCAGCCCCGAGCGTACGAGGGCCAGGGCCCGTTGCAGACGCAGCACCCGGGCCAACGTCTTGGGCCCGTAGCCGAAGGCGGTCAGCGAGCGCCGGTGCAGCTGGCGGGGGCCGAGCCCGGCGCTCCGGGCGGCCTCCGCGACGCTGCCGCCCGCCTCGAGGTGTGTGGCGACCGCGCGCATCACCGGGTCCGGGGGCCCGGTGCGGGCCGCCCGGTCCAGGGCGATGCCCTCCAGGGCGGCGGCCGGGTCGGCCGCTTCGGCGACGCGCTCGGTGAGGCGGCGGACCGGGGCGCCGGGCCACAGCGCGGCGAGCGGCACCCGGAGGTCGCGCAGTTCGTGGGCGGGCACGCCCAGCAGCGCGGGGGCGGCGCCGGGGGCGAAGCGGATTCCGGCCCAGCTGCCGCCGGTGCCGGTGGCGGGCGCGGTGTGCGTGTCCGGTCCGGCGACGAGCAGCCGCTCCCCGCTCCAGAGCAGGTCCATGCAGCCGTCGGGCAGCACCGGATGGACGGTGCCCGGCTCGACGCTCAGGGTCCACACCTTCGCGCCGTCCAGTCGCGACGCGCGCTCTGTATAGCTGTCGCCCATGCCACTAGTGTCGTCGACGGACACGACAGCGTGCGTAATCGGCTACGGGGGCGGTCATGGCGTCACTGATGGAGTTCACCACGGACAACGGGGCGACGGTGACCGTGGAGGTCGACCGGCACGCGCCGGGTGCGCAGCTGGTGGCGCGGGACGGGCAGCACGCCCTGGCGCGCGCGGGGCGCACGTTCGACAGCGCGCTGGAGGGCATCCGCTCGGCGGCCGAGTCGGCGCTCGCCGTGTTCCGGGACGGGCGGCTGAAGCCGGACGGGGTGGAGCTGGAGTTCGGCGTGAAGATCACCTCGGAGGCGGGCGCGGTGATCGCGAAGAGCGCGCTGGAAGGCCATCTGACGGTGAAGCTGTCCTGGTCGCCGGGGTCGCAGAGCGCGCCGGACGCCGACTGAGCGCTCACTCGTCGTACGGGTTGGACCGGTCCGCGTCCTTCTCCCGGCCGGGCTTCTGGAGCCGGGACTTCACGTCGTCCGGCGGCAGGAACCGCGACCAGCGCTCGGGGAACTCGGAGGGCATGTACGGGCTGTCGCCCTCGTCGCCCTCGTCATCGTCGTCGTCCTCGTCGGCCGGCGGGCCGCCGTGCCAGCTCTCCGCCTGGGTGCGGGCGACGAACTCGGCGGCCTGGGCGGCGCGCACCCGGTCGTTCGCGGCGCGGGCGGCGGCCGTCGCCACCGAGGGCCAGACCCGGTCGATGGCCGCGTTGACGGCGGCGCCCACCAGCACCGCGAAGGCGGAGACGCCGATCCAGAGCAGCACCGCGATGGGGGCGGCGAGCGATCCGTAGATCGTGGGTCCCTCGACCGTACTGGTCAGGTAGATCCGGAGCAGGAAGCTGCCGAACACCCACATCGCCAGGGCCACCAGGGCGCCCGGCATGTCCTCGATCCACGGCGAACGGACCGGCACGGACACGTGGTAGAGGGTGGTGAGGAAGGCGACCGAGAGCACGATGACCAGCGGCCAGTACAGGACGCTTATGACCTCGGTGCCCCACGGTATGAGCTCCACGACCCGGTCCGGGCCGACCACGAGCAGCGGCAGCACGACGGCGCCGAGCAGCAGCGCGACCACGTACAGCAGGAACGCGAGCATCCGGGTCTTGACGATGCCGCGCTGGCCGTCGAGCCCGTACATGACGGTGATCGTGTCGATGAAGACGTTGACCGCGCGGGAGCCGGACCACAGGGCGATCGCGAAGCCGAGGGAGATGACGTCGGGCCGGGCGCCGGTCGTGACGTCGGACAGCAGCGGCTTGGCGAAGTCGTTCACGCCCCGCTCGGAGAGCATGGTGTGGGCCGCGCTGAGGATGTTGCGCTCGATGGACGCGACCGTGGCGGTGCTGGTCCACTCGTCCACGTAACCGAGCAGGCCGATCAGGCCGAGGAGCAGCGGGGGCAGGGACAGCAGGGTGAAGAACGCGGCCTCGGCGGCGAGTCCCAGGATGCGGTACTCCATGCACGAGTTGACCGTGTCCTTGAGCAGTTGCCAGGCGAGCTGCCGCTTGGAGACGTTGCGGTAGAGCACTCGGGCCCGGTGGAGCCGGCCCGGTGGCCGCTCGGGTGTTTCGTTTGCTGCCTGCACGTCCTTACCGTATCGGCATGGCGACCACCACCCACACCGTGTCCAACCAGGCCCCTCCCCTGCTCGGCCATGACGTCTTCGGTACGGACCGGGTACTCGGCGAGGCCGTGGAACGTCATCTTCCGCCCGAGGTCCTGGACGAGGCCCGGGTCGGGCTCACCGCGCTCGGCCGGGCGGCCGGCTCCGTACAGGCGGCTTCCTGGGCGACGCAGGCCAACGAGCATCCGCCGGAGCTGCGCACCCACGACCGCTACGGCCACCGCGTCGACGAGGTGGCCTTCCACCCGGCCTGGCACCGGCTGCTCGGGCACGCCGTCGGGGCCGGGCTGACCGGTGCCTGGGACCGGCCGGGCGGGCATGTCCGCCGGGCGGCGGGCTTCCTGGTGTGGACGCAGGCGGAGGCGGGGCACGGCTGTCCGCTCTCCATGACGCACGCGGCGGTGCCGGCCCTGCGCGCCGAGCCGGAGGTGGCCGCCGAGTGGGAGCCGCTGCTGACCTCGCGGGTGTACGAGGAGGGGCTGCGGCCGCCCCTGCGGAAGGCCGGGGTGCTGCTGGGGATGGGCATGACGGAGAAGCAGGGCGGCTCGGACGTACGGGCGAACACCACGCGCGCCGAGCCGCTGGCCGAGGACGGGGCCTACCTGCTGACCGGGCACAAGTGGTTCTGCTCGGCGCCGATGTCCGACGCCTTCCTGGTCCTCGCGCAGGCCCCGGACGGTCTCACCTGCTTCCTGCTGCCCCGGGTGCTGCCGGACGGCAGCCGCAACCCGTTCGCGATCCAGCGGCTCAAGGACAAGCTGGGCAACCGGTCCAACGCCTCGGCGGAGGTCGAGTTCGACGGGACGTGGGTGCGCCGGATCGGCGAGGAGGGGCAGGGCGTCCGCACGATCATGGGGATGGTGGCGGCGACCCGGCTGGACTGCGTGACCGGTTCGGCGGCGCTGATGCGGCAGGCGGTGGCGCAGGCGGTCCACCACACGACGCACCGGTCCGCGTTCGGCGGGCCGCTCGTGGACAAGCCGCTGATGCGCAACGTGCTGGCCGATCTCGCGGTGGAGTCGGAGGCGGCGACCGTGCTGGCGATGCGGCTCGCGGCGGCGTACGACGACGGCGGCGAGAGCGAGTCGGCGTTCCTGCGGCTCGCGGTGCCGGCGGCGAAGTACTGGGTGACCAAGCGGTGCACGCCGCTGGTGGGCGAGGCGCTGGAGTGCCTGGGCGGCAACGGCTACGTGGAGGAGTCGGGGATGCCCCGGCTGCTGCGGGAGGCGCCGCTCAACTCGATCTGGGAGGGGTCCGGGAACGTCCAGGCGCTGGACGTGCTGCGGGTGCTGCGGCGCGAACCGCTCGCGCTGAACGCGTTCCTCCAGGAGGTCGGGCGGGCCCGGGGCGCCGATCACCGGCTGGACGCGGCGATCAGGGACATGCTGACGGAGCTGGCCGACCTGGCGGGGATCGAGGCGCGGGCGCGCCGGGTCGTGGAGCGCATCGCGCTGGTGCTCCAGGGCTCGCTGCTGGTGCGCTGGGCGCCGCCCGAGGTGGCGGACGCCTTCTGCGCTTCGCGCCTGGGAGGGGACGGGGGCGCGGCGTTCGGGACCCTGCCGCACACCCTGGATCTGGCGTCGGTCGTGGCCCGGGCCCGGCCGGTGGAATCCTGACCGGACACAGCAACGGGGGGTGGTGCTGCGCCGACACGGCACCACCCCCCATGCTGTACACATCGCACGTGAGGGCCGGGGCCCCGCAGTGCGGTGTACCGCCACTCTTGTACGGTCCGGGGACCCTCGCCAGAGTTGCAGAGGGTTGCAACCATTGTGTGGAGTTGCGGTATCGGGGCCGGGGCGGCGGCAGGATGGGGGCGCGGCCCGCGCACCGGACCGGCAGTGGGGTGAGGGGGAACCGGCGTGGAGACGACTCCGGCGGACGTGCTGCGGCCGATTGTTCAGGAGAGCCCGCAGGCCAGACGCCAGGTGCACCGGTCCCGGGAGGCGCGGATGGCGGGCGACCGCGTGCGCGCCGTGCCCCGGGCGGAGATCGGCGCCTCCTGGGACCGGGTGCTGCGCAGCGGCATCGATCCCGAGCAGACGACGCACAGCAGGCTGCTGGAGGCGGACGAGATCGAGCACCGGCGGCGCAGCTCCGCGCTGGGCGAGGTGATGCCGCTGCTCAGCGACGGGCTGACCAGCATCGCGGACGCCTCGCAGCAGATCATGGTCGTCACCGACGTCGAGGGCCGGGTGCTGTGGCGCGAGGGCAACACGGGGGTGCTGCGCCGGGCCGACGACATCTGCCTCGCGGAGGGCGCGGCGTGGTCCGAGGAGATCACCGGCACCAACGCCATCGGCACGGCGCTGGCCTCCCGCGCCCCGGTGCAGGTGCACTCGGCGGAGCACTTCGTGCGCACCCTGCACGGCTGGACGTGCGCGGCGGCCCCGGTGCGCGATCCCCGGGACGGCCGGCTGATGGGGATCGTGGACATCAGCGGGCCCGCGTCCACCTTCCACCCGACGACGCTGGCCCTGGTGCGGTCGGTGGCCCGGCTGGCGGAGAGCGAGATCCGGGTGCGGCACCTGGAGGCGGTGGACCGGCTGCGGGCGGTGGCCGCCCCGGTCCTGAGCCGGATCGGCGGCCGGGCGGTGGCGGTGGACGGCCACGGCTGGACGGCGGCGGTGACGGGGATGCCCCCGGTGGACCGGCTGCCGCTGCCGAAGTCGCTGGGGCCGGGCCGGGTGTGGCTGCCGTCGCTGGGCATGTGCCGGGTGGAGCCGCTGCCGGGCGGCTGGCTGGTCCAGGTCGCGGACGGGACGATGGACAGCCCGCCGCGCCGGGTGGTCCTCGATCTGAGCCGGCCGCGCGCGCTCGCGGTGAACGTGGTCAGCCCGGTGGGCACCTGGACCCAGCGGCTGTCCCCGCGCCACGCCGAGCTGCTGTACGCGCTGGCGCTGCACCGGGAGGGGCGTACGGCCTCCGAGCTGGCCCAGGACCTGTTCGGTGACGCGACCAGGACGGTGACGGTGCGGGCGGAGATATCGCGGCTGCGGCGCCATCTGGCCGAGGTCCTCGCGCACCGCCCGTACCGGTTCGGCGAGGGCGTGGAGGTGGAGGTCGTCCATCCGGAGCACCCGGCCGATCTGCTGCCGCACTCGCAGGCCCCGGTGGTGACGGCGGCGCGCGGGGCGCGGGAGCGGGAGGGGCTTGCGCGGGAGGTTCCGGAACCCCCGTGACCAGGGGCCGGGTGGGGCGAGAGGGGCGGGGCATGGTTGTCTGGCAGCCATGAGCGACCCCGTACGACCCGCGCCACCGGCCTCCGAAGAGGTGACCATCTGGTCCCTGGAGCAGACCTCCCCCGATGATCTGCGGCCGTCGGCCGTGCCGGACGCGGAGGTCCGGATCGTGCGGTCCGAGGTGCCGCTGCCCGAGTTCAGCCGCTTCCTGTACACGGCGGTGGGCGGCGACATCCGGTGGACGGACCGCCTCGGCATGACGTACGCGCAGTGGCAGGAGGCCCTGGAGCGGCCGGGCGCGGAGACCTGGGTGGCGTACGCGAACGGCACCCCGGCGGGCTACATCGAGCTGGACCCGCAGGACGACGGCGTGGTCGAGATCATGTACTTCGGGCTGATCCCGGCCTTCCGGGGGCGGCGGATCGGCGGTCATCTGCTGTCGTACGGCGCGGCCCGCGCCTGGGACCTGGCCGAGCGGTGGCCGGAGCGGCCGGCGACGAAGCGGGTGTGGCTGCACACCTGCTCCAAGGACGGTCCGCACGCGATGGACAACTACCTGAGGCGCGGCTTCCGGCTGTTCGACACGCGCACCGAGCTGGAGGAGCCGGTGGACACCCCCGGCCCGTGGCCGGGCTCCGGCCGCTGAGCGGTGCCCCGCGCACAGCCGTAGCCGCTTCCGTAGCAAATCCCCTCGCTTGTCCGGTTTTACGCTGCACCCCGGCGCCCGTCCCCTGCGTGACGGGCGCCACATCGTCTCATCAGGCGGGACCACGCCGTCCACATCATGGATAGTGGTGGACTGCCGCGAGATCCCCATGACACGCTTCCGTCATGTCCGGAACTGGAATTGCCTTGGTGAGTCGACGCCACGTCGACCTCGGCCGCATGTCCAGCGCCATCTGTCCGGCGAGCTGAGAGTCCCAGCACCGCCGAGATCCCCTTGCTTCAGTTCAGCCCTGCGCACCGCCGCGCTTCACGCGAGTGTGCAGTTCAGAGCCGCCCTCCCGCAGTCCCGAAGGACGTACTGTCATGGCCGCAACCCCGGAAAAGCCTGCGCCCGCCGCGCCCCGCCGCAAGGTGGGCCGCCACCGCGGCGAAGGTCAGTGGGCCCTGGGGCACTACACCCCGCTCAACGGCAATGAGCAGTTCAAGAAGGACGACGACAGTCTCAACGTGCGGACACGCATTGAGACGATCTACTCCAAGCGCGGATTCGACTCGATCGACCCCAACGACCTGCGGGGACGCATGCGTTGGTGGGGGCTCTACACCCAGCGCAAGGCCGGCATCGACGGCGGCAAGACCGCGGTGCTGGAGCCCGAGGAGCTGGAGGACAAGTACTTCATGATGCGGGTCCGCATCGACGGCGGGAAGCTGACCACCGAGCAGCTGCGCGTCATCGGCGAGATCTCGCAGGAGTACGCGCGGGGCAGCGCGGACATCACCGACCGGCAGAACGTCCAGATGCACTGGATCCGCATCGAGGACGTCCCGGCGATCTGGGAGAAGCTGGAGGCCGTGGGGCTCTCCACCACCGAGGCGTGCGGCGACTGCCCCCGCGTGATCATCGGCTCGCCCGTTGCGGGCATCGCGGCCGACGAGATCATCGACGGCAGCCCGGCGGTCGAGGAGATCCACTCCCGCTACATCGGCAGCCCCGAATTCTCCAACCTGCCCCGCAAGTTCAAGACCGCGATCTCCGGCTCCCCGGTCCAGGACGTCGTCCACGAGATCAACGACATCGCCTTCGTGGGCGTCGAACACCCCGAGCACGGGCCGGGCTTCGACGTCTGGGTCGGCGGCGGCCTGTCCACCAACCCCCGGCTGGCCGAACGTCTGGGCACCTGGGTGCCGTTGGACGAGGTGCCGGACGTCTGGGCGGGCGTCGTCGGCATCTTCCGCGACTACGGCTACCGCCGGCTGCGCAACCGCGCCCGGCTGAAGTTCCTGATGGCCGACTGGGGTCCGGCGAAGTTCCGCCAGATCCTGGAGGACGAGTACCTGAAGCGCCCGCTGCTGGACGGCCCCGCCCCGGCGGAGCCGAGCAGCCGGTGGCGCGACCACGTCGGCATCCACCAGCAGCAGGACGGCCGCTTCTACGTCGGCTTCGCCCCCCGGGTCGGCCGGGTCGACGGCTCCACGCTCGCCAAGATCGCCGAGCTGGCCGAGGAGCACGGCTCCGGCCGGGTCCGGACCACCGTCGAGCAGAAGATGATCATCCTCGACGTCGAGCAGGACCGGGTCGAGTCGCTGTCCGCCGGCCTGGAGGCGCTCGGTTTCCAGGTGAAGCCGTCCACCTTCCGGCGCGGCACGATGGCCTGCACCGGCATCGAGTACTGCAAGCTCGCGATCGTGGAGACGAAGGCGCGCGGCGCCTCCCTCATCGAGGAACTGGAGCGCCGCCTCCCCGACTTCGACGAGCCCCTGACCATCAACATCAACGGCTGCCCGAACGCCTGCGCCCGCATCCAGACCGCGGACATCGGGCTCAAGGGCCAGCTCGTCCTGGACGAGAACGGCGAGCAGGTGGAGGGCTACCAGGTCCACCTGGGCGGTGCTCTCGGCCTGGAGGCCGGTTTCGGCCGCAAGGTGCGCGGCCTGAAGGTCACCTCGGCCGAGCTGCCCGACTACGTGGAGCGCGTGCTCGGCCGGTTCCAGGAGGAGCGCGAGGCCGACGAGCGCTTCGCCACCTGGGCGGCCCGCGCCAGCGCGGAGTCGCTGTCATGAGCGGGCGCGCCGCACCGTTCCACTGCCCGTACTGCGGGGACGAGGACCTGCGTCCGCACGAGGCCGGGCACGGGGCGTGGGAATGCGCCTCCTGCAATCGGGCGTTCCAGCTGAAGTTCCTGGGCCTGCTGAGCCGGGGACTGAAGGCCAACGACGTTGGAGGGGACGGGATATGACGGTCACTCAGAACATCGACGCGCTCACCGGTGAGGAGCTGCGGGAGCTCGCCGAGCGGGCCGGGCGCGAGCTGGAGGACGCCTCCGCGCTCGACATCCTGAAGTGGGCGACCGACACCTTCGGGCCCCGGTTCTGCGTCACCTCCTCGATGGAGGACGCGGTCGTCTCGCACCTCGCCTCCCGGGTGACGCCCGGCGTGGACGTGGTGTTCCTGGACACCGGCTACCACTTCGAGGAGACCATCGGGACCCGGGACGCGGTGGACGCCGTGATGGACGTCCGGGTGATCACGCTGACACCGCGTCAGACGGTCGCCGAGCAGGACGCCGAGTACGGGCCGAAGCTGCACGACCGCGACCCCGACCTCTGCTGCAAGCTGCGCAAGGTCAAGCCCCTGGAAGAGGGCCTGACCGCGTACGCCGCCTGGGCGACCGGGCTGCGCCGCGACGAGTCCCCGACCCGGGCGAACACCCCCGTGGTCGGCTGGGACGAGAAGCGCCGGAAGGTGAAGGTCTCGCCGATCGCCCGCTGGACCCAGGACGACGTGGACGCCTACGTCGCCGAGCACGGGGTGCTCACCAACCCGCTGCTGATGGACGGTTACGCCTCCGTGGGCTGCGCGCCCTGCACCCGCCGGGTGCTGGAGGGCGAGGACGCGCGGGCCGGCCGCTGGGCCGGGCGCGGCAAGACCGAATGCGGGCTGCACGGCTGATGACGACTGATCAGGAGACTTCGATGAGCGTGACGGAGACGGGGGCCACCGTCTGGCTGACCGGTCTGCCGAGCGCCGGCAAGACCACCATCGCCTATGAACTCGCCGGGCGGCTGCGCGCCGAGGGCCACCGTGTGGAGGTGCTCGACGGCGACGAGATCCGCGAGTTCCTTTCGGCGGGCCTCGGCTTCTCGCGCGAGGACCGGCACACCAACGTGCAGCGGATCGGCTTCGTCGCCGAGCTGCTGGCGGCGAACGGCGTCAAGGTTCTGGTCCCGGTCATCGCCCCGTACGCGGACAGCAGGGATGCCGTCCGCAAGCGGCACCAGGCCGAGGGCACCGCGTATCTGGAGGTGCACGTCGCCACTCCGGTCGAGGTGTGCTCGGAGCGCGATGTGAAGGGTCTTTACGCCAAGCAGGCGGCGGGCGAGATCAGCGGCCTCACCGGGGTGGACGACCCCTACGAGGCGCCCGAGTCACCCGATCTGCGGATCGAGTCGCACCGCCAGACCGTGCAGGAGTCCGCGGCGGAGCTGTACGCGCTGCTGAGCGAGAGGGGTGCGGCGTGACGACCGTCGCGACTGTGCAAGAGGGCACGGACAATCCGTACGCGCTGAGCCACCTGGACTCGCTGGAGTCCGAGGCGGTGCACATCTTCCGCGAGGTGGCGGGCGAGTTCGAGCGGCCGGTGATCCTCTTCTCCGGCGGCAAGGACTCGATCCTGATGCTGCACCTGGCGCTCAAGGCGTTCGCACCGGCGCCGGTGCCGTTCTCCCTGCTGCACGTGGACACCGGGCACAACTTCCCCGAGGTGCTGGCCTACCGCGACCGCGTGGTCGCCGAGCACGGGCTGCGGCTGCACGTCGCCTCCGTGCAGGAGTACATCGATGCCGGCAAGCTCCGCGAGCGCCCCGACGGCACCCGCAACCCGCTCCAGACCGTGCCGCTGACCGAGGCCATCCAGCAGCACCGCTTCGACGCGGTGTTCGGCGGCGGCCGGCGCGACGAGGAGAAGGCGCGCGCCAAGGAGCGGGTCTTCTCGCTGCGCGACGAGTTCTCCCAGTGGGACCCGCGCCGCCAGCGCCCCGAGCTGTGGCAGCTGTACAACGGCCGGCACGCCCCCGGCGAGCACGTCCGGGTCTTCCCGATCTCCAACTGGACCGAGCTGGACGTCTGGCAGTACATCGAGCGCGAGGGCATCGAGCTGCCGGAGATCTACTTCGCCCACGAGCGCGAGGTGTTCAACCGCAACGGCATGTGGCTGACGGCGGGGCACTGGGGCGGGCCGAAGGAGCACGAGGCCATCGAGACCCGTCTCGTGCGCTACCGCACGGTCGGCGACATGTCCTGCACCGGGGCCGTCGACTCCGACGCCACCACGCTGGACGCCGTGATCACCGAGATCGCCGCCTCCCGGCTCACCGAGCGGGGCGCGACCCGCGCCGACGACAAGATGTCCGAGGCCGCGATGGAAGACCGTAAGCGCGAGGGGTACTTCTAAATGACCACCACTGCTGAGCAGTTGAGCGCCACCACCCTGCTGCGCTTCGCCACCGCCGGGTCCGTCGACGACGGCAAGTCCACCCTCGTGGGACGCCTGCTGCACGACTCCAAGTCGGTCCTCACCGACCAGCTGGAGGCCGTCGAGCACGCCTCGCGCAACCGGGGCCAGGAGGCGCCGGACCTGGCACTGCTCACCGACGGCCTGCGCGCCGAGCGCGAGCAGGGCATCACCATCGACGTCGCCTACCGCTACTTCGCCACGCCCCGGCGCCGGTTCATCCTCGCCGACACCCCGGGCCACGTGCAGTACACCCGCAACATGGTCACCGGCGCTTCCACCGCCGAGCTGGCCGTCGTCCTGGTCGACGCCCGCAACGGAGTGGTCGAGCAGACCCGCCGCCACGCCGCCGTCGCCGCCCTGCTGCGCGTCCCGCACGTGGTCCTCGCCGTCAACAAGATGGACCTGGTGGACTACGCGGAGCCGGTGTTCGCCGCGATAGCCGAGGAGTTCACCGCGTACGCGGCCTCCCTCGGGGTCCCCGAGATCACCGCCATCCCGATCTCCGCGCTGGCCGGCGACAACGTCGTGGAGCCGTCCGCCCACATGGACTGGTACGGCGGCCCGACGGTCCTGGAGCACCTGGAGACGGTCCCGGTCAGCCACGACCTGACCGGCTGCCACGCCCGCTTCCCGGTCCAGTACGTGATCCGGCCGCAGACCGCGGAGCACCCCGACTACCGGGGCTACGCGGGCCAGATCGCCGCCGGGGTGTTCCGGGTCGGCGAGTCCGTGACCGTGCTGCCCTCGGGCCGCACCTCCACGATCGAGGGCATCGACCTGCTCGGGGACCCCGTGGACATCGCCTGGGCGCCCCAGTCGGTGACCCTGCGCCTGGCGGACGACATCGACGTCTCGCGCGGCGACCTCATCGCGCCGGTGGACGACGCGCCGGCCGTCACCCAGGACGTCGAGGCGACCGTCTGCCACGTCGCGGACGAACCGCTCACCGTGGGCCGCCGGGTGCTCCTCAAGCACACCACGCGCACGGTCAAGGCGATCGTCAAGGACATCCCCTCGCGGCTGACCCTGGACGACCTCTCGCAGCACCCGGCCCCGGGCAAGCTGGTCGCCAACGACATCGGCCGGGTCGTGGTCCGGACCGCCGAGCCGCTGGCGCTCGACGCGTACGCCGACTCGCGCCGCACCGGTTCCTTCCTGCTGATCGACCCGGCGGACGGCACCACCCTCTCGGCGGGCATGGCGGGCGCCTCGTTCGCCGCCGTCGAGGAGCCGGCGGCCGCGGACGACGACGCGGAGTGGGACTTCTGATGAGCATCGACGTCTTCTCGACCTTCGCGAAGGAGGGCGGCCGCGTCGGCAGCGGCGCCCTGGGCAGCGGTCAGGGCGGTGTCGGGCGATGTGCGCGATGACGTACGCGCACTGCCCGCGCGCCCTGCAGCACCACCAGCACCGCACGCACCGCCTGTTCAGACGAAGACCTGCCGACCTCCCGGCCGCGTCGCCCTGATTCCGGGGACGTGAGCACCGGGCCAACGAGAGGAACGCCTCCCGTGCCTGCCACCCGTACCACCCTGCGCCGCAGCCTCGCCGCTGCCGCCGCTCTGCCGCTGCTCGCCGTGGCGCTGACCGCCTGCGGCTACGGCTCCGACGCGAAGGACGACGGCGCCAAGAAGGCGAACACGTCCTCCGGCGGGAAGAAGCTCTCGGCGGACACCGTGAAGATCGGGTACTTCCCGAACCTCACGCACGCCACCGCTCTGGTCGGCATCCAGGAAGGCATCATCGCCAAGGAGCTCGGGGGCACGACGGTCAAGCCCTCGACCTTCAACGCGGGCCCGTCCGAGATCGAGGCGCTCAACGCGGGCTCGATCGACATCGGCTTCATCGGCCCCTCGCCCTCCATCAACGGCTTCGCCAAGTCCAAGGGCAAGAGCCTGCGCATCATCGGCGGCGCGGCGTCCGGCGGCGTGAAGCTGGTCGTCAACCCGAAGAAGATCAAGACCCTGGACGACCTCAAGGGCAAGAAGATCGCGACCCCCCAGCTCGGCAACACCCAGGACGTGGCGTTCCTCAACTGGGTCTCCGAGAAGGGCTGGAAGGTCGACGCGCAGAGCGGCAAGGGTGACGTCTCCGTCGTCCGCACCGACAACAAGGTGACCCCGGACGCCTACAAGTCCGGTTCCATCGACGGCGCGTGGGCGCCCGAGCCGACCGCGTCCAAGCTGGTGGCGCAGGGGGCCAAGGTCCTTCTGGACGAGCGGAAGCTCTGGCCGGACGACAAGTTCGTGATCACGAACATCATCGTGTCGCAGAAGTTCCTCGCCGAGCACCCGGACGTGGTCGAGGCCGTGCTGCGCGGTTCGGTCAACACCAACGCCTGGATCAAGGCCAACCCCGACAAGGCGAAGGCGTCCGCGAACGCGGCGCTCAAGACGCTGTCCGGCAAGGAGCTTCCGGCCGAGGTCATCGACCCGGCGTGGGAGTCGATCGAGTTCATCGACGACCCGCTGGCGGCCACGCTCGACACGGAGGCCAAGCACGCCGTGAAGGCGGGCCTGCTGGACGAGACCGACCTGACCGGCATCTACGACCTGAAGCCGCTCAACAAGGTCCTCAAGGCCGCGGGCAAGCCCGAGGTCGACGACGCCGGTCTCGGCGTCAAGTAACCGACCGTTCCAGGATCTCCCAGGAGGTGACGACCATGGCGACGACCACGCTCACCAAGGCCGAGGACCGTACGGCGGTCGGGCACGCGGCCCGGATCGACCACGTCTCGAAGTCCTTCGGCGGGCCTCAGGGGCAGCAGCTCGTCCTGGACGACATCACGCTCGATGTCGCTCCGGGCGAGTTCGTCACCCTCCTGGGAGCTTCCGGGTGCGGTAAATCGACTCTGCTCAACCTGGTCGCCGGGCTCGACCGCCCGTCGTCGGGGTCCATCGAGACCCCGGGCGGGCGGCCGGCCCTGATGTTCCAGGAGCACGCCCTCTTCCCGTGGCTGACCGCGGGCAAGAACATCGAACTGGCGCTGCGGCTGCGCGGCGTGCCCCGCGCGGACCGCCGCCCCGAGGCCGAGCGGCTGCTCGAACTCGTCCGCCTGGGCGGGGCGTACGGCAAGCGGGTGCACGAGCTGTCCGGCGGTATGCGGCAGCGCGTGGCGATGGCCCGCGCGCTCGCTCAGGACAGCCAACTACTGCTGATGGACGAGCCGTTCGCCGCGCTCGACGCCATCACCCGCGATGTGCTGCACGACGAGCTGACCCGGATCTGGCGCGAGACCAACGTCTCCGTGCTCTTCGTCACGCACAACGTCCGCGAGGCCGTGCGCCTCGCCGAGCGCGTGGTGCTGCTCTCCTCTCGCCCGGGCCGGATCGCCCGGGAGTGGACGGTCGACATCGAGCAGCCCCGCCGTATCGAGGACACCGCCGTCGCGGAACTGTCCGTCGAGATCACCGAACAACTGCGTGGGGAGATCCGCCGACATGGCCAGCACTGAGACCACCGCCAAGGACACCGGCGGGGCCCGGGCGCCGAAGGACGACGCCCAGGATCTGGCCGGTCTGGAGGCGGGGCTCGACGCGCTCGACGCGGTACGGGTCAGCCGCACGCCCGTCCGCCAGGTGCTGGTGCAGAAGGTGCTGCCGCCGGTCGTCGCGGTCGCCCTCGTCCTCATCGTCTGGCAGATCCTGATCTGGGCGAAGGTCACCGACGACTACAAGCTGCCGTCACCGGCCCTGGTGTGGGACGAGGTGTCGAACGCCTGGGCCCAGGGCACGCTGCTCGGCTACATCTGGACCAGCGTCTCGCGCGGTCTGCTCGGCTTCCTGCTCGCCCTGGTCATCGGCACCCCGCTGGGGCTGCTGGTGTCCCGGGTGAAGGTGGTGCGCGCGGCGATCGGCCCGGTGCTCTCCGGTCTCCAGTCGCTGCCCTCGGTGGCCTGGGTGCCGCCGGCGGTCATCTGGCTGGGCCTGGACGACCGGATGATGTACGCGGTGATCCTGCTGGGCGCCGTGCCGTCGATCGCCAACGGGCTCGTCGCCGGGGTCGACCAGATCCCGCCGCTGCATCTGCGGGCCGGCAAGACGCTCGGCGCGACCGGGCTGCGCGGCACCTGGCACATCGTGCTGCCCGCCTCGCTGCCGGGCTACCTGGCGGGCCTCAAGCAGGGCTGGGCGTTCTCCTGGCGCTCGCTGATGGCCGCGGAGATCATCGCCTCCTCGCCCGATCTCGGCGTGGGTCTCGGCCAGTTGCTGGAACAGGGCCGGGAGACCAGCAGCATGTCCATGGTCTTCCTCGCCATCTTCCTCATCCTGATCGTCGGCATCGCCATCGACCTGCTCATCTTCAGCCCGCTGGAGCGGTGGGTGCTGCGCAGCCGCGGTCTCCTCGTCAAGAACTGAGCCCTCCATGTCCTCTCCGGTCCTCCTCGTCATCGCCCACGGCAGCCGCGACCCGCGGCACGCCGCGACCGTGCACGCGCTCACCTCGCGGGTACGGGCGCAGCGGCCGGGGCTCCGGGTGGAGACGGCCTTCCTGGACTTCAACGCGCCGTCGGTGCCGCGGGTCCTGGAACGGCTGGCCGCCGAGGGCGCGCCCGAGGTGGTGGCGCTTCCGCTGCTCCTCACCCGGGCGTTCCACGCCAAGTCGGACATCCCGGCGGTG
This sequence comes from Streptomyces sp. CB01249, assembly GCF_001905735.1. Lineage (GTDB taxonomy): Bacteria > Actinomycetota > Actinomycetes > Streptomycetales > Streptomycetaceae > Streptomyces. The sequence goes on along the minus strand of NZ_LISW01000001.1, from coordinate 503,612 downwards.
CTGCGCGAGGCCCGCGCGGCGCTGCCCCGGCTGCGGGTCCGGCAGGCCGAGGTGCTCGGCCCGTCACCGCTGCTGAACGCCGCGCTGGAACGGCGGCTGTACGAGGCCGGGGTGCGCCCCGGCGACCGAAGCTCGACCGGGCTCGTCCTGGCCTCGGCGGGCTCCTCAGACCCGGAGGCGATCGCAGTGATCGCTGAAATCGCGCGGGAGCTGCGGCACACCGGTTGGTGTTCCGTGCGGCCTGCGTTCGCCTCCGCATCTCTTCCCCGCACCGAGGACGTCGTACGCACCCTGCGGGCCGAGGGCGTCCGCCGCGTGGCCGTCGCCCCGTACGTCATCGCGCCCGGCCGCCTCCCGGACCGCATCGCGGCGGGGGCGGCCGAGGCCGGCGCGGACGTGCTGGCCGGGGTGCTGGGCCCGGCCCCGGAGCTGGCCCGGCTGCTGCTCGACCGCTACGACGAGGCGAACGCGACGGCGGCGCGGCGGGTCCCGGTCAGCGCCTGAAACCGCCGGCCGGCGTCAGCCGACGTCGATGCCGCCCGTACGGGTGCGCTTGAGCTCGAAGAAGTCGGCGTGGCCCGCGAGCACCCGGAAGCTGTCGAAGAGCCGGGCCGCCTCCTCGCCGCGCGGGATCGCCCGCAGCACCGGTCCGAACCACACCGTCCCGTCGACGTGGATCGTGGGCGTGCCGACGTAGCCGCCCGACTCCGGGTCCTGGCCCGCCTCGTGGCTGCGCCGCACGGCCTCGTCGTACGTCTCACTGTGCGCGGCCTCCGCGAGGTGCGCGGGCAGGTCCAGCTCGGCGAGGGCCTCGGCGACGACCTGGTCGAAGTCCTCGTTCTTCTGCTGGTGGATGCGGCTGCCGAGGGCGGTGTAGAGGTCGCGCAGGACCTCCTCGCCGTGCTCCTCGGCCGCGGCGGCGGCGACCCGGACGGGGCCGATCGAACGGTCGACCAGATCGCGGTACCAGTCGGGGAGTTCGTTGCCCGTGTTGTGCAGGTAGAGGCTCATGACGTGGAAGCGGAGGTCGATGTCGCGGTGCTGCTCGACCTCCAGCATCCAGCGGGAGGTGATCCAGGCGAACGGGCAGGCCGGGTCGAAGTAGAAGTCGACGACGGGCCTGCCCGGTTCCGGGGCGGGGTGAGTGGTCATGGGGTGAGCCTAGCCAGCCGGTGGCGCACTCCCCCGGGCCATTCGGCACCCGCCTGCCTGGGCCATTCTCAGCCCGCGGTCCACTGCGGATCGCGCCCGCTCAGCGCCAGGGCGCGGGTGAACCCGGTGGCGCCCGGGGCGTCCACCTCGTCGGTGAACCCCTCGTACTGGCGGTAGAGCGCGGCGGTCTTCTCGACGGTGCCCAGGAGGTAAGCGGCGGCCCCCTCGGAGAGCCGGAACTCCTGGCCGGTGGCGCGGGCCACGTCCCAGCCGTGCAGCGCGATCTCCTCGATGAGCATCGCGGCGGTGTCGGCGGCCGGGGACGCGGAGTCGCCCTCGCCGATGGTGCCCTCCCAGACGGCGGGGTCGGACCAGGCGGCGACGGCCCGGTCGAGCTGGGCGGCGTACCGCTCGGCCCAGTCGGGGTCGGCGGTGAAGTCGCGGGCGATCAGCTCCTCGGGAAGCTCGGTGCGGCGGGCGCGGTGCTCCATGCCGTGCGAGGTGTAGAGGACCCAGTGGTTCACGAGGGTGCGCAGGTCCCAGTCCGCGCAGGGGGTGGCGACGGCGTCGGCGTCCAGCCGGGCGGCGGTGACGCCCCGGGCCACGCGGGCGGCCTCGGCGGCGCATTCGGTCATGTGGGCGTGCTCGGTCTTCATGCGTTCCACGCTAGGCACGCGCGTGCGGCCGGTCTTGAAGAAAGGCGACAGGTGCCGGGCGCGGAGGGTGTACGGGCCACGGATAGGCTTTGCCGTGCGCAGAAAGGCGCTCGCGCCCGTACGAAGGAGCAGCCGCACGTGACCACCACCGCACCCCTGTCCCCCTCCGTCGTCACGGCCCCGGTCCCGGTCATCCGGGCCGACGAGGTCTCTCTCGTACGCGACGGGAACGTCCTGCTCGACGCGGTCTCGCTCACCGTGCGCGGCGGGGAGCACTGGGCGCTGCTGGGGGCGAACGGGGCGGGCAAGAGCACCCTGCTCGGGCTGCTCGGGGCGGTGACGCATCCGACGCGGGGTTCGGTCGAGGTGCTGGGGCGCACGCTGGGGCGGGTGGACCTGCGGGAGCTGCGGACGCTGCTCGGCCATGTCAATCCGCGTCATCCGCTGCGTTCGCCGCTGACGGTGAGCGAGGTGGTGCTGACCGGTCTGACGAACTCGGTCGAGCCGGTGCCGCGCTGGTCGCCGGGTCCTGGGCAGCGGGAGCGGGCGGAGCGGCTGCTGACGATGCTCGGGATGGGCGGCAAGACGGGGTCGCGCTGGCCGGCCCTGTCGCAGGGTGAGCGCGGCCGTACGCTGATCGCCCGGGCCCTGATGCCGCAGCCCCGGCTGCTGCTCCTGGACGAGCCGGCGACCGGGCTCGACCTGGCCGCCCGGGAACAGCTGCTGGACAGCCTGGACGCGTTGCGCGAGGAACACCCGGAGCTGGCGACCGTGCTGGTCACCCATCATCTGGAGGAGCTGCCCGCCTCCACGACCCACGCGATGCTGCTGCGCGGCGGGCGGTGCCTGGCCTCGGGCGGGGCGGACGAGGTGCTGACCACGGACCTGGTCAGCGAGTGCTTCGGCCACCCGGTCCGGATCAGCCGGACGGACGGCCGGTGGGCGGCCCGGGCGCGGCGGGCGCCCCGGGGCTGACGCTCAGCGGTCGGGCGTGGCCTCGAAGGGCGTGGCCTGGTGGTAGTAGAGGAGCCAGCCGGCCCGGGTGAGCCGCCAGAGCGAACTGCGGTGGGCGCGCTTGTTCCTGGCCTCGGTGTCGAAGGTGAGGTGGACGAGCCCGTCGGCGAGGTGCACGCCCCGCATGAGTGAGGCGGTGAGCCGGCCGGGCGCCGGGGCCCGGCCCGAGACGAGCAGGTCGATGATCGTGTCCCGGTCCCAGTGGCGGCCGGTGGTGTCCACCTCGCGGTAGTCGGGGTGCAGCACCTCGTCGAGGAGGTCGGCGGAGGCCCGGACCAGGGGGTCCAGGAGCCGGAGCTCCCCCTCGATGGCCGCGGCCACGCCCGGTGCCGGTCCGGTCATGCCCGTCTCCCGCCCGTGTCGGTCGTCATGGGCCCAGCGTAGAACGGGCATCACGCACCGCGCGGCCGCCGCGCCCCGTGGGGGAGAGCGCGGTGGCCGCCGGTGGGTGGCGCTGTTACTCGACGATCTTCAGCAGCTTGTTCGCCGTGCCTTCGGTGGCGTTGCTGATGGCGTCCGGGGTGGCGCCGTCGGTCAGGGCCGTGGCGACCTCGGCCGGGGTGGCGTCCGGGTGCCCGGCCAGGTAGACGGCGGCGGCGCCGACGACGTGCGGGGTCGCCATCGACGTACCGGAGATGGTGTTGGAGCCGGTGTCGCTGTCGTTCCAGGACGAGGTGATGTCGGAGCCCGGGGCGTAGATGTCCACGACCGAGCCGTAGTTGGAGAACGACGACTGCTCGTCGTCCACGGTGGACGAGGCGACGGTGATGGCCTCGGGGACGCGGGACGGGGAGCCCTCGCCGGCGTCGCTGGACTCGTTGCCGGCGGCGACCGCGAAGGTGACGCCGGAGGCGATGGCCTCCTGCACGGCCGCGTCGAGCGCTTCGTCCGCGCCGCCGCCCAGGCTCATGTTGGCGACCGACGGGCCCTCGTGGTGCTCGGTGACCCAGTCGATGCCGGCGACGACCTGCTCGGTGGTGCCGGAGCCGGAGTCGTCCAGGACGCGGACGGCGACGATCTTCGCCTTCTTGGCGACGCCGTAGGTCGACCCGGCTATGGTGCCGGCGACGTGGGTGCCGTGGCCGTTGCCGTCGTCGGCGCTGTCGTCGTTGTCGACGGCGTCGAAGCCGGAGCTGGCGCGGCCGCCGAACTCCTCGTGGGTGGTGCGGACTCCGGTGTCGATGACGTAGGCGGTGACGCCCTCGCCCGCGCTGTCCGGGTAGGTGTACGCGTTGTCGCCCGCGGTCTCCGTCTGGTCGATGCGGTCCAGGCCCCAGGACGGCGGGTTGTCCTGGGTGGCGTCGATGTGGAACTTCTTGTTCTGGACGACCTTCGAGACGGCCGGGTCGGCGGCGAGCCGCTTGGCCTCGGTCTCCGAAAGGCCGCTGGCGGAGAAGCCGTTGATGGCGGAGCTGTAGTTGCGCTTCAGCTTTCCGCCGTACTCCTTGGCGAGTTCGGCCTTGTCCGCCTTCTGGTCCAGCATCACGATGTAGCTGCCGGAGACCGCGGTCGCCGCGTCGGCGCCGTAGATCTTGCCCATGGCCGGAGCGGGTGTCGCTCCGGCGAACGGGGTACCCAGCAGGGTGACGCCGGCGGCTGCCGCGACCGCGGTGATGGAGGCGGTCAGCTTGAACCGGCGTGCGCGCTTGTGAATGGCCATGAAGAGGGGTCTCCTCGTCATTCTTTGTGGGGGGATTGGCCCTCGGCCGGAAAATCTCCGGGGGCTGGCTCGAAACCCTGACCGATTGACGCGCGCAGATCAATACCTCGCTACAGCTCCGACGCACTCGCCAACTTTTCGTCACAGGAAGGTCGCAGGAGCCCCTCGATACGCCGATCACCTTTACGTGTAAGGGGCTTCGATGCTCCTTCTCGGGGGCAAGCCCCGTCCGCAGGGCGGAGAGGGACCGCGCCCGCCTCGCCGGAGAGCATGACGCCCTCGCTTTATGCCGCCCCTACCTTCGAAATCGGGAGGCGACGGCGTGGGGCCGGTGCCGTTCACAAGGGGGCAGGCCCGTCATGGGGAATGTGGATGCGGCACGGACGCGGGGGCCGCGGGTGCGGGGCGTCGCGGCCCGGGCGGGCGGCTGGAGCGCCCGGCACCGCTGGGCGGCGGTGACGATCTGGGTGCTGTTCGTCGTCCTGGCCATGGGGCTCGGCTCGGCGGCCGGCCGGGTCGACGTGAAGGAGAGCGACCAGATGTCCGGCGAGGTGGGCCGGGCCGTGCAGATCATCGAGGACGCGGGGCTCAAGGACCCGGCCGGTGAGACCGTGCTCGTCCAGTCGGAGGGCAAGGACGGGGCGGTGGCCGGGTCGGCCGAGTTCCGGGCGGCCGTCGAGGACGTCATCCGGGCCGTGCAGGACACCGGTGAGGTCACCGCCGTCACCTCGCCGTACACCACGAAGACCATCTCGGCCGACGGGCACAGCGCGCTCGTGCAGTTCGAGATGAGGGGCGACCCCGAGACCGCGAGCGAGCGGGTCGCGCCCGTGCTGAAGGCCGTCGAGAAGGTGGGCGGCGCGCACGAAGGGCTGCTGATCGAGGAGATCGGCGGCGCCAGCATGGGCAAGACGTTCGACGACGCCTTCGGGAGCGACTTCCAGCGGGCCGAACTCTCCGCCGTGCCGGTCGCGCTCGGCATCCTGCTCATCGCCTTCGGCGCACTGGTCGCCGCGCTGCTCCCGGTCGCCCTCGCCCTCACCGCGATCATGGCGACCATGGGCCTGATGGGGGTGGTGAGCCACTTCCAGCCGATGAGCGACACCGCCAACTCGGTGATGCTGCTGGTGGGTCTGGCCGTCGGCGTCGACTACTGCCTGTTCTATCTGCGCCGGGAGCGCGAGGAGCGGGCCAGGGGCCGGGACGCCCGGACCGCGCTGATGATCGCCGCCGCGACCAGCGGACGCGCCATCGTCGTCTCCGGTGTGACGGTCTGCGTCGCGATGGCGGGCATGCTCTTCACCGGCATCGCGGAGTTCCAGGCGATGGGCTTGGCCTCGCTGATGGTCGTCGCCGTCGCCATGGTCGGCTCGGTCACCGTGCTGCCCGCGCTCCTCTCGCTGCTCGGCGAGCGGGTCGAGAAGGGCCGGGTGCCGTTCCTGAACCGCCTGAAGCGCTCGGAGCGCGGTGGCGCCGACGGCGAGAGCCGCGTCTGGCGCGCGGTGCTCACCGCCGTGCTGCGCCGCCCCTGGACCGCGCTCGTGGTCGCCGCCGGGGCGCTCGCGGCCATCGCGCTGCCCGCGCTCGGCATGCACACCCAGAACCTCACCCTGGACCAGGAGTTCGGCGACTCGCTGCCGATCGTGCGGACCTACGACCGGCTGAACGAGGCGTTCCCCGGCGGCGCGGACCCGGCGCAGGTCGTGGTGCGGGCCGACGACATCGGAGCGGCGCCGGTACGGCAGGCGCTGGAGGAGTTCCGCAGGCAGGCCGTCTCCTCCGGGGCTTCGAAGGGCCCGGTGGACATCGTGACCCACGACGCGGAGAACGTCGCGGTCATCGACGTACCGCTGGTCGGCGGTTCGGACCAGAAGAAGGCCGAGAAGAGCCTGGACCTGCTGCGGGACACCGTGCGTCCGGCGACGCTCGGCAAGGTCGCGGGGGTCGAGGCGCCGGTCACCGGGCAGGTCGCCGGGTCGAAGGACTTCAACGACCAGATCGTCGGCTCGGTCGTGCCGGTCTTCGCCTTCGTGGTCGTCTTCGCCTTCCTGCTGATGCTGCTCTGCTTCCGCTCGCTGACCGTGGCCATCACCTCGATCGTCCTCAACCTGCTCTCGGTGGGCGCCGCGTACGGCATCCTGACGGCGGTCTTCCAGCACGGCTGGGGCGCCTCGCTGGTGGGCGCGGAGGGCGTCGGCGCGATCATCTCCTGGCTGCCGCTGTTCCTCTTCGTGATCCTCTTCGGGCTCTCGATGGACTACCACGTGTTCGTGGTCTCCAGGATCCGTGAGGCCCGCATCCAGGGCCGCGACACCCGGGACGCCATCGCCCACGGCGTGGTCACCACGGCCGGGGTCGTCACCAGCGCCGCCGTGATCATGGTCGCCGTGTTCGCGATCTTCGGGACGCTGTCGATGCAGTCCATGAAGCAGATGGGCGTCGGCCTGGCGGCGGCCGTGCTGATCGACGCGACCATCATCCGCGGGGTGCTGCTCCCGGCCGTGATGGCCCTGCTGGGCGAGCGCAACTGGTACTTCCCGAAGTGGCTGCGGTGGCTGCCGGACATGACGCACGACGAGTCGTACGACGACGAGCCGGGCCCGTCCGCACCGGCGCGCGGCGACGAGGAGCCGGAGCGGGTCGGCGTCTGATCCCCTCTTGTACGTGGGCCCTCCTCCCGGCGCCCGGGAGGAGGGCCCACGCGTTCAGCGCTGGTAGCGGGCCAGGACCCGGTTGCCGTCGGTCACCAGACGTTTCTTCAGCTCGGCCGCGTCGATCGCCCCGCTGTAGTACTCCTGGAGCGCCGGGGTCGCCACCTTGTCCTTCCACTCGGGGTAGCCGCGCACCGACTGGGCCGGGGCGGACCGCAGCGAGGCGGCCAGCGCGGCACCGGTCGCCCAGCCCCGGTCCGCGGTGTGCAGGGAGGGGTCGGCCAGCGCCTCGGTGCCGGTGGGCAGCATCCAGTCCCCCTTGGCCAGCCGGACCATGTTGGCGGGCCGCAGCAGGAAGTCGATGAACTCCACCGCCTCCTTCTTGTGCGGGCTGTCCTCGGCGACGGACAGGGTCTGCGGGCTAACCCCCTGGGCCAGTCCGTCCCGGCCCGCCGGTGCGGGCAGCACCGTCCACTCGAAGCCCTTCGGCGCCTGCTCCACGATCTGCTGGCGGTACGAGAACCCGAGCGGCACCATCGCGTACTTGCCGCCGAAGAAGCCGGGCAGGGTGTCGCCGCCGCCCATGCCGAGCGCGGTGCGGGCGGCGCTGTGGTCGGTGTTGACCTGGTCGTGGATGGTGTCCGGGACGACCTGCTCGCCCTCCCCCATCGCGACGGCGACCTTGCCGTCGGCGCCCCGGTGGAAGAGCTCGCCGCCCGCCGAGAGGCCGAGGTTGAGGGTGACGGAGACCGGCTCCTTGAGCGGCCAGGCGACCCCGTAACGGCCCTCGCCGGTCAGCTCCTTGGTCACCTGCCGGAACTCCGTCCAGCTCCACGGCTTTTCGGGGGTGGGGATGCGGACCCCGGACGCCTTGAGGAGCTTGGTGTTGGCGATCAGGACCCGGGGCTCCTGGAGGAAGGGCACGCCGTACACCCCGCCGTCGAAGGTGGCCGTCTCCCAGCTGTTGCGCGGGATGCCGTCCGTCAGCCCCTTCGGCAGGAGAGGGCGGAGGTCGGCGAGATAGCCCCCGTACGCGAAGTCGGCGAGGTCGTCGGAGGCGTCGTGGATGATGTCGGGCGCCTCGCCGCCCTCGAAGGAGGTGAGGAGCTGGTCGTGGACGCTGTCCCAGCTGCCCTGGACGTACTCGACCCGGATGTCGGGGTGGGCCGCGTTCCACTCCTTCACCAGCTGCTTGTTGATGTCGACGGACTCCTTCTGCCAGGCCAGCGACTGGAAGCGGAGGGTGACCTTCCCGTCGGCCTCGCCGTCGCCGTGCCCGCCGCAGCCGGTGAGCAGCAGCGCGAGCGCGGTGGCCGCCGCGGCAGCCGTACGTACCAGCGCGCGCATCAGTTCTTCACCGCCCCGGCCAGCATGCCGCCGGTGATCCGCCGCTGGATCACGGCGAACAGCACGAGCGAGGGGAGGGTGGCGAGGAACGCGGCGGCGGCGAGCGGCCCGAGATCGCTGGCGCCCTCGGCGCCGAGGAAGTGCGTCAGTACGACCGGCAAGGTCTGCTTCTCCGGGGTCTTGAGGAGGACGAGCGCGAAGAAGAACTCGTTCCACGCGGTGATGAACGCGAAGAGGGCCGTGGCGACGATGCCCGGGGCCAGCAGCGGGGCGGTGACCGAGACCAGGGTGCGCAGCCGCCCGGCCCCGTCGACCGCCGCCGCCTCCTCCAGCTCGCGCGGCACGGCCCGTACGTAACCGACGAGCATCCACAGCGCGAAGGGCAGCGCCCACACCACGTAGACCAGGATCAGGCCCCAGAGGGTGTTGATCAGGTGCAGGTTCTTCAGGACCAGGAAGAGCGGAATGATCAGCAGGACGAAGGGGAACGCCTGGCTGACCACCACCCAGCCGGTGGCGGCGGTGGAGAGGCGGGTGCGGTGGCGGGCCATCACATAGGCCATCGGGGTCGCGATCAGGACGGCGATCAGCCCGGCCGAGAGCGCGGCGATCAGCGAGTTGGCGGCGGCCCTCAGCAGCGGCTGCTCGTCGAACGCCTGCCGGAAGTTGTCCAGCGTCGGGTGCTGCGGAATCCAGGTCGGATGCAGGGAGCCGAGCTCCGGGGCGGGCTTGAAGGCGGTGGAGATCAGCCACAGGAAGGGGAACGCGAGGAAGATCAGGTAGCACAGCAGCGCCACGTACTGCCCGGCGCGCACGGACCGTCTGGTACGCATGCTCATCGGTCGTCGCCTCCCCTGAGCCGCCCGGCGAGATACACGGCGAGGATCACGGAGATCACGGCGACCATGACGCAGCCCATCGCGGCGGCGTAGCCGAACTGCCCGTAGCGGAAAGCCTCCTCGTACGCGAAGAGCATCGGCAGCCGGGTGCGGCCGCCGGGGCCGCCGTTGGTCAGGACGTAGACCAGGGCGAAGGAGTTGAAGTTCCAGATGAAGTTGAGCGCGGTGATGGACAGGGCGACCGGTCTGATCGCGGGCCAGGTCACCGTGCGGAACCGGCGCCAGGCGCCCGCCCCGTCCAGCGCGGCGGCCTCGTGGAGTTCGTGCGGGGTGTTCTGGAGTCCGGCCAGCAGGGCGACCGTGGTCTGCGGCATGCCGGACCAGACGCCGACGAGGATCACGGCGGGCAGCGCGGTCGCCAGCCCGGTGAGCCAGTCCCGGCCGTCCCCGAGCCCCAGATCGCGGATGGTCTCGTTGAGGATTCCGGCGTCCGGGTTGTAGACGAGCCGCCACATGATGCCGACGACGACCTCGGGCATCGCCCACGGGATGATCGCCAGGGCGCGGGCCAGCCAGCGCATCCGCAGGTTCTCGTTGAGCAGCAGGGCGAGGCCCAGGGCGAGCACGAACTGCGGGACGGTGACGCCAACCGCCCACACCAGGCCGATCCGGAACGACTCCCAGAACAGCCCGTCGTGCAGCAGGTCCCGGAAGTTCAGCGTGCCGATCCACTGCGTGGCGCGGGTGCGGCCGGACTGGGCGTCGGTGAAGGCCAGCGCGATGCCGTAGAGCAGCGGGCCGACGCTCAGGACCAGAATCGGGATGAGGGCGGGCAGGACCAGGAACCAGGTCCCGGCGCCCCGGTCGGCGGCGCCCTTGCCGGGTGGGCCGTCCCGCCCGGACCGTACAGTCGCACTCGCCAATGTCATACTTACGCCCCCTTTGCGTCGTTCGACCGGCTTGTTGCCGTTCTGGCCGCTCAGGGGCCTCCGTCATCGTGCTGACGGGCCGCCGGTTCGTCAAGGCAACCTGCACGGATGCGAAAATCGGACCATGAACGAGATGGAAGCGCGCGAGGTGCTGGCCGCCGCCGGGTTCCCCGGTGACGCGGAGCTGCTGGCGCTCGGCGAGAACGCGGTGTTCACGGCCGACGGCCTCGTGGTCAAGGTCGGCCGGGACGCCGTGAGCCACCCCGAGCTGCTGGAACGCGCCGAGCGCGAGGTGGCCGTCGCCCGGTGGCTCGCCGCCTCCGGTGTCCCCGCCGTGCGGGCCGCCGAGGAGGGCGCCCGGCTGGTCGGGGGCCACCCGGTGACCGTGTGGCACCGGCTGCCCGAGGCGGTCCGGCCCGCCGAGCCACGCGATCTGGCCCCGCTGCTGACCGCCGTCCACGCGCTGCCCGTGCCGGAGGACTTCGCGCTGCCGCGCCGGGAGCTGCTGGGCGGCGTCGAGCGGTGGCTGCGGCTGGCGGGCGACGCGATCGATCCGGCGGACGCGGCGTATCTGCGCGAGCGGCGGGACGGGTTCGCGGCGGCGGCCGCGGCGCTGGTCCCCCATCTGCCTCCCGGGCCGATCCACGGGGACGCGCTGGCGCGCAACGTCCATGTCGGGCCGGACGGGCCGGTCCTGGTCGACCTGGAGACCTTCTCCTCGGACCTGCGCGAACACGACCTGGTGGTCCTCGCACTGTCCCGCGACCGGTACGGGCTGGCGGCCGAGGCGTATGACGCGTTCACCGCGGCGTACGGGTGGGATGTGCGGGAGTGGGACGGGTGCGGGGTGTTGCGGGGGGCGCGCGAAACGGCGAGCTGTGCGTGGGTGGCACAGCATGCGCCCTCGAACGATGCCGCGCTCGCGGAGTTCCGCCGCCGGGTGGCGTCGCTGCGGGAGGGGGACGCGTCGGTGCGGTGGTATCCGTTCTGAGTCGGTGCGGTCCTCCGGCGCGCCGGACTAGCGTGTGTCCTCAATCGCCGGACGGGCTTGATTGTGCCGCCGGTCGCATTCTTCCCGCAGCCGGGATTTGGGCAGAAACCCGAGCCTGTCCGGCAACCAGCCGACGCACGAGGACGGCCCACTCAAGCCCGTCCGGCGATTGAGGACAACAGGCGAATCAGGCCGTCGTGCGGATCGGCTCACGGACCGGCCACTGGCCGTCCACCACCGCGTCGGGGGTGCCCTTGCGGCGGAGGAAGGCCTGGAAGTCCGCCGCCCACTCCGCGTGCCACGTGATCTGTCGGTCGTGCAGGGCGGGCGGAGGGAGTTCGGCCACAGCACGGTGGCGGGCGGCTATCGCGTAAGCCACACGCACCGCGGCCAGCGCGTCCGCCGCCGCGTCGTGCGCGCCGCCGTGCACCACGCCGTACTCGACGCAGACCGCCTCCAGATTCCGCTTGCCCTTGCGGTAGCGGTCGACCGCCCGGTCGATGGTGTACGGGTCGATGACGGGTCCGACGGCCGCGCCGCCCAGCCGGTCGGCGAGCGGGGGCAGCCCGTGGCGGTCCAACTCCGCCGTGAGCAGCGTCAGGTCGAACGCGGCGTTGTACGCGACGACCGGGACGCCCCGGCGCCAGTACCCGGCGAGCGTGTCGGCGATCTCGTCGGCCACCTCGCGCGCGGGCCGGCCCTCCGCCGCCGCCCGCTCGCTGCTGATGCCGTGGATCGCGGACGCCTGGGCCGGGATGCGGATGCCCGGGTCGGCCAGCCAGGTGTGCCGGGCGACCGGCTCACCGTCCCGGTCGTCCACCGCGATCACCGCGGCCGTGACGATGCGGGCCTCCAGCGGGTCCGTCCCCGTCGTCTCCAGATCGAAGCCGACCAGCGCGTGCCGGTGCCAGCTCATCCCGTACCTCCTTCATGGTGCTCCCCCGGATGACGACCACCCTCGCACGGGCCACTGACAACGCCGCTCAGGAGACCGGCCGGGAGTCGGTCCACACCGACTCGAACTCCTCGCGGTACGTCTCGAACAGCCCGTGCTCGTACCCCTGCCCCGCCCGGACCACCGCACGCCCGCCGCCGCGCAGCACCAGCACCGGCGCCTCCATGCCGCGCGCCCGGCGCAGATAGGTCTGGACGACCCCGACCGCGTCGGCCCCGTCGCCGTCCACCAGGTAGGCCGTGAAGCGCGGGGTCTCGTCGAAGACGTGGATCTGGAACGCGTCCGGGTCCCGGAGCTTGGCGCGCACCCGGCGGGTGTGCAGGATGTTCATCTCGACGGACCGGCTCAGCTCGCCCTTCTTCAGGCCGAGCTCCCGCTCGCGGCGCTTGACCGCGCTGCTGGCCGGGTTGATGAAGAGCAGCCGGATCCGGCAGCCCGACTCGGCGAGCCGGATGAGACGGCGTCCGGAGAAGTTCTGCACCAGCAGGTTGAGCCCGATGCCGATCGCGTCGAGCCTGCGGGCATCACCGAACAGGTCCTCGGCGGGCAGCTGGCGCTGGAGGCGCACCCGGTCGGAGTGGACGGAGACCACGTCCGCGTACCGGTCGCCGACCAGCTCCTCCACCGCGTCGACCGGGAGCCGGTCCGCGGAGGGCACCCCCGCGCCGCTGCCCAGCATCTCCAGGAGCCGGGATGAGGCCCGCTCGGCCTGGGCGAGCACCGCCTCGTTGAGCGCGCGGTTGCGAGAGACGACGTTGCGCGCGACCTCCAGCTCGTCGAGTGCCAGTTCGACATCGCGGCGGTCGTCGAAGTACGGCTCGAAGCACGGCCAGTGCTGGACCATCAGCTCGCGGAGCTGGGGCAGCGTGAGGAAGCTGAGGACGTTGTCGTCGGCCGGGTCGAGCAGATAGCCCTTGCGGCGGGAGACCTCGCGCACGGCGACCGCGCGCTGCACCCACTCCTGTCCGACGGGCCCGGCGGCGGCCACCACCCAGTCCTCGCCGTGGACGGGCTCGTAGATCGGCCGGAGCACCGCCGCGACGACGGCGCGCAGCCGCTGTTCGACCAGATTCAGCCAGATATAGGCGCGCCCAGCCCGCTGCGCGCGCGTGCGCACCTCGCTCCAGGCGTCGGCGTCCCAGTCCAGCTCCGCGCCGATCTCCAGGGGCTGTGCCAGCGATACCGCCCCGGGCGGGACCTCGGCCACGTCCCCCTCGTGACCCGCGTCACCCGGGGGCAGCTCGAACCCTCCCGAGCTCACCCACGCACCGCCTTCCACTCCCCCACCAACGATCAAGGAAGGGTACTCCGGGAGCGGGAGCCGGTGCAGCCTGATGCGCAGGCTCCTTTACCAACTCCCCATGGAATCAAACCTGTTCCGGTCGGCGGGTTCGACGGGAGTGAGCGGATTCATAGGGATTAAACACCCCAGCCGGGGCCACGAACCGGACAGCTCGGGCAGGGGCCCGGCCGGAGGCCGGTTCCGGGCGACACGGAGAGGCACGAGGTTGACCGACGGGCCGACGTCCTAGGTAAGGCGCGCTCTTTCGGGGAAGATCTGGCCCGGGGCCCCCAGGCGGTCCCGTAGTTCGCCAGGCGACCGCGGCAGGACGGGAAGAGTCGAATCCATGCAGGTGTGGCCGGGACAGGCGTACCCGCTCGGTGCCACGTACGACGGCGCCGGGACCAATTTCGCGGTCTTCTCGGAGGCCGCCCACCGAATCGAGTTGTGCCTGCTGCACGACGACGGTTCCGAGACGGCGGTGGAGCTGAGGGAGACCGACGCGTTCGTCCGGCACGCGTATCTGCCCGGGGTGATGCCCGGTCAGCGCTACGGCTTCCGCGTGCACGGCCCGTACGAACCGGAGCACGGCATCCGGTGCAACTCCGCGAAGCTGCTCCTCGACCCGTACGCCCGCGCGGTGTCCGGGCGGATCAAGTGGGGCGAGGAGGTCTACGGCTACCCATTCGGGAAGCCCGACGCGCGCAACGATCTCGACTCCGCCCCGCACACCATGACCTCGGTCGTGGTGAACCCGTACTTCGACTGGGGCGACGACCGGCGCCCCCGTACGGACTACCACCGCACGGTGATCTACGAGGCCCATGTGAAGGGCCTGACGATGCTCCATCCGGGGCTGCCGAAGGAGCTGCGCGGCACGTACGCCGGGCTGGCGCATCCGGAGATCATCGCGCATCTGACGGAGCTGGGCGTCACGGCGATCGAGCTCATGCCGGTGCACCAGTTCGTCCAGGACCACCGGCTGGCGGACGCGGGGCTCGCCAACTACTGGGGCTACAACACGATCGGATTCTTCGCCCCGCACAACGCCTACGCCTCCTGGGGCGACCGGGGCGAGCAGGTCCTGGAGTTCAAGCAGGCCGTGCGCGCCCTGCACCAGGCGGGCATCGAGGTCATCCTCGACGTGGTCTACAACCACACCGCCGAGGGCAACCACCTCGGGCCCACGCTGTCGTTCCGGGGCCTGGACAACGCCTCGTACTACCGGCTGACCGACGACCAGCGGTACTACATGGACACCACGGGCACCGGGAACTCGCTGCTCATGCGGTCGCCGCACGTGCTCCAGATGATCATGGACTCGCTGCGGTACTGGGTGACCGAGATGCATGTGGACGGCTTCCGCTTCGACCTGGCGGCCACGCTGGCCCGGCAGTTCCACGAGGTGGACCGGCTGTCGTCGTTCTTCGACCTGGTGCAGCAGGACCCGGTGGTCAGCCAGGTCAAGCTGATCGCCGAGCCCTGGGACGTGGGCGAGGGCGGCTACCAGGTGGGGAACTTCCCGCCGTTGTGGACCGAGTGGAACGGCAAGTACCGGGACACGGTCCGCGACCTGTGGCGGGGCGAGCCCCGGACCCTGGCCGAGTTCGCCGGGCGGCTGACCGGATCCTCGGACCTGTACCAGGACGACGGGCGGCGCCCGCTCGCCTCGATCAACTTCACCACCTGCCACGACGGCTTCACCCTGCACGACCTGGTCTCGTACAACGACAAGCACAACGAGGCCAACGGCGAGGGCAACCGGGACGGCGAGAGCCACAACCGCTCGTGGAACTGCGGCGCCGAGGGCGAGACGGACCGGACCGAGGTGCTGGAGCTGCGCGAGCGTCAGATGCGCAACTTCCTCGCCACGCTGATGCTGTCGCAGGGCGTGCCGATGCTCAGTCACGGCGACGAGTTCGGGCGTACCCAGCAGGGCAACAACAACGCCTACTGCCAGGACAACGAACTGTCGTGGGTGCACTGGCCCGAACCGGCCGCCGCGGTGGGCGAGGACGGCGAGGAGGAGAGCGCCGAGCCCGAGGACATGAGCCTGCTGGAGTTCACCCGGGCGATGGTGTGGCTGCGCCGCGACCACCCGGTCTTCCGGCGCCGCAGGTTCTTCCACGGCCGCCCGGTGGAGGGCACGCACGACGAGCTGTCCGACATCGCCTGGTTCACGCCCGAGGGCGAGGAGATGACGCAGCGGGACTGGCAGGCCGCCCACGCGAAGGCCCTGACCGTCTTCCTGAACGGGCACGCGATCTCGGAGCCGGGGCCGCGCGGGGAGCGGATCTCGGACGACTCGTTCCTGCTGATGTTCAACGCGAGCGCGGAGACCCTGGAATTCGCGGTGCCGGTCAACCACGGCCGGCAGTGGCACGCCGTCGTGGACACCGCGCGCCCGGCCGGGGTGCTGCCCGGGGCCGGACCGAAGGTGGCGGCGGGCGACCGGGTGACGCTGGTGGGCCGGAGCATGGTGGTGCTGCAACGCCCGGCCTGACCGGTCGCGCGGGCCCGCCCGTGTCACCCCGTCGTGCCCTTGTGCCGGGCGGGGTGACACAGGCGGCCCCGATGTGGGTACGAAGGTCTTCATGACGCCTACCGCCACGTACCGGCTCCAGCTCCAGCCGGAGTTCCCGTTCCGCGCCGCCGAGAACGCCGTGCCGTACCTCGCCTCGCTCGGCGTCTCCCATCTGCATCTCTCCCCGGTCCTGGAAGCGGTGCCGGGCTCCCGGCACGGCTACGACGTCACCGACCACGGCCGGGTCCGGGACGAGCTGGGCGGGGAGGAGGGGCTGCGGCGCCTGGCGCGCACCGCGCGGGAGCACGGGCTCGGCCTGGTCCTCGACATCGTGCCCAACCACATGGCGGCCGATCCCGTCCACAACCACGCCCTGCGCGAGGTGCTGCGCGAGGGCCCGGACTCCCCCTACGCCCGCTGGTTCGACATCGACTGGGCGGCCGGTGACGGGCGGCTGCTGCTGCCGGTGCTGGGCGGCCGGATCGGCGACGAGATGGAGCGGATGCGGGTCGACGGCGAGGTGCTGCGCTACGGCGAGCAGGAGTTCCCGCTCCGCGACGGCACCGCCCACCTCCCGCTCCCGGAGCTGCTGGACGCCCAGCACTACCGGCTCGGCTGGTGGCGGCTGGCCCGTACCGAGCTGAACTACCGGCGGTTCTTCACCATCTCGGAGCTGATCGGGGTGCGGGTGGAGGACCCGGAGGTCTTCGCCGCCACCCACGGCAAGATCCTCGAACTGGTCCGGGACGGGGTGGTCGACGGTCTGCGGATCGACCACCCGGACGGTCTCGCCGACCCGGCGGGCTATCTGGAACGGCTCTCCGAGGCGAGCGGCGGGGTGTGGACGGTGGTGGAGAAGATCCTCACCGGCTCCGAGCCGCTGCCGGCCGGATGGGCGGTGGCCGGGACCACGGGCTACGACGCGCTGTACCGGATCGACGGCCTCTTCACCGACCCCCAGGGCGCCGCCGAGCTGCTGGGCCACTACCACGAGGCCGCGTCCCCGGCCGGTGACCGGGGCGGCTACTGGACGGCGACCGTGCGCCGGGCCGCGTACCGCGTCGTCACCCATGAACTGGCGGCGGAGACCGAGCTGCTGACCCGCCTCGCCTCCCGGATCTGCGCCCAGGACCCCGCGCTGCGCGACCACGCCCCCTGGGCGCTGCGCACCGCCGTGCGCGAGCTGCTGGTGCGCGTCCCGGTCTACCGCCCGTACGTGACGGCGGGCGGCCCCTGCTCGGAGGCGGCCGAGGCGACGCTCGACGCGACGACGGTGAGCGACGCCAAAGCGGCGTTCGCGGTACGCGAGGAGGCCTCGGCGGTCGACGTGGTGCGGGACCTGGCGCTGGGGCGGCTCGGTGGCGGCGCGGACCGGGCGGCGTTCTGCGCCCGGTTCGCCCAGACCTCGTCCGCGCTGCGGGCGAAGGCCGTCGAGGACACCGCGTACTACCGCTATCTGCCGCTGATCTCGGCGAACGAGGTGGGCGGCGACCCGGGGCACCCGGCGGTCGAGCCGGAGGACTTCCACGCCTTCTGCACCCGCCTGGCCCGCGACTGGCCCGCCACCGGGACGGCGCTGACGACGCATGACACGAAGCGCAGCGCGGAGGTCCGGGCGGGCATCGCGGTGCTCTCGCAGTGCCCGGGGCGGTGGGCGGGTCTGGTGGCGGGGCTCGGGCGGTCCGCCCAGGCCGCGCCCGATCCGCAGCTGGCCTGGCAGGCGTGGCAGACGGCGGTCGGCTGCGTGGGGATCCCGGCGGAGGAGCGGGCGGCGCGGCTGGAACCGGCGCTGCTGAAGGCGGTGCGCGAGTCGGGGCTCTTCACCAGCTGGACGGAGCCCGATCCGGTGTACGAGCGGGTGGCGTCGGACTTCGTCGCGGCCGGGCCCGCCGCGGACACCGGCCCGGTGCGATCCCTCGTGGAGGAGTTCGCCGCCCCGCTCGCCGTGCATGTGCGGGCGCAGTCGCTGGGCGCGGCTCTGGTGCACCTGACGATGCCGGGGGTGCCGGACCTCTACCAGGGCACCGAGCGCGCGTATCTGGCGCTGGTCGACCCGGACAACCGGCGGCCGTTCCGGGAGCCGTCGCCGGACGCGCCCGCCGACGAGAAGGCCGAGCTGACCGGAGTGGCGCTGCGGCTGCGGCGGGAGCGGCCCGCGGTGTTCGGCGAGTCGGGCACGTACGCCCCGCTGCGCGCCTCGGGCCCGGCGGCCGCGCACTGTGTGGCCTTCTGCCGGTCCGGGGAGGTCGTCACGGCGGTGACCCGGCTGTCGCTGCGGCTCGCGGAGTCGGGCGGCTGGCGCGGGACGCGGCTGGCCCTGCCCGACGCGGGCGTGTGGCGGGATCTCCTCACGCCGGGCAGGGAGTTCACCGGCGGCACGGCGGAGGTGGCGGAGCTGTTCGCGGACCGGCCGGTGGCGTTGCTCGTACGGGGGTGAGGCTCAGCCCGGCCGGACGATCAGGGAGCGCGGGCCGCGCGTCAGCAGGCCCGTGGCGGCCGGGCGGAAGCCCTCCGCCCAGCGGAGCCGGGGCATCGCGTCGAGCAGGGCGCGCAGCCCCTGTTCGGCCTCCAGGCGGCTGAGCGCCACGGCCGGGCAGCCCGCCGGGCCGGTCAGCGCGCGGTCCTGGTCCGGGCGGAACGGATCGAACGCGTCCGGGGCCGCGAACCGCCCCGGGTCGCGCGCGGCGGCCCCGACGAGACAGGCGACGGGCGCCCGCGCGGGGAGGGTGCCGCCGCTGAGGGCGACCTCGGTGACCGTGCGGCGCAGGACGACCTGGACCGGCGGATCGCGGCGCAGCGACTCCGTCCAGGCCCGGCCGGTGAGCGCGGGTTCGACGCGCAGGGCGGCCAGCAGGTCGGGGTCGTCCAGCAGGTTGGCGAGGAGCGAGGCGAGCACGGTCCGGCGCAGCGCGGTGTCCCGGCCGCAGGGCCCGTCACCGGCCGGTGCGGCGGGCAGCCAGCGGCAGAACTCCTCGACCAGGTCGGCCCGGGAGGAGCGGGCGATCCGCCGGGCGAGCACGAACGCGGTGCGCTCCACGCGCTCGGCGAGTCCGTCCGGGACCGTGCCGGTCACCACGGTGTAGCGGTCGGCGGGCAGACAGCGCGGGCTGCCGTGGCACAGGCCGAGCGGCGCGGGCCCGCCCCGGGGCGCCCCGTCCTGCGGGAAGCCGGTGAACCGGGGGTCGGCGAGGGCGGTGGTCACATCGTCGTACCGGCTGACCAGCCAGGCGCCGAGGGGCGCGTCGTAGCTGAGCGGGTACTGCTCGCGCAGCATCCGGTAGAAGCGGTACGGGTCGCGGGCCGCGCCGCGCGCGAGGAGGCTGGGCCCGGTGCAGGCCCGGCCGGTCCTGCGGGACCTGGCGGAACGGGTGGCGTGGGCGCGTGGCTCGGGCGAGGTGGTCGGGGCCGGTATGTCTCGGGGCGCGTCTGCCTGCATGGCGGTTCCCCCGGGGCGAGTCGGTGCGCCGGTGGACGGCGCGGTCCCCCTCAGGGCATCACCTGAACGGTCGCGTCACAGTCGGCGCGCGGCCGTTCGGGTGACATCGCGGGGGTCGGCCGGGGTGGCGGTGCGCGCGCTCCCGGCGCCGCTCAGTCGAGGCTGTCGAAGACGGGCCGCCGGCCCGCGCGACGTCGTACGAACCCGCGCAGACCGGCCAGGAGGGTGAGGCACGTCCAGCCGACGGCGCCCGCGACCAGCATGGCGAGGCGGTCGCCCGGGTCGACGTCGGACGCGGCCGCCATCGGGACGACGCCCTTCGGGTCGCTGATGACCTCGATCCGGTCGCCCACGGCCCAGTCGGGGTTGTCCCCGTCGTAGTCCAGGGTCTCCTCGAGCTCACCCAGACGGCCTTCCAGGGTGAAGCGGTGGTGGGAACTGCCGCTCGTGGCGGCGCTGTCGGCCGTGATGCGGGCGGTCTCGCGCACGCCCCGGCCGTCGAGCACGGCCTCGGGCGCGTACTGGACCGAGCCGACGAGCACCAGCAGCGCCGGAAGCGCGGAGAGGGCGGCGAGCCACCAGGCGCAGTGCAGGAAACGCAGGACTATGACGAAGCCGAGGCAGCCGATGAGGCCGGTGACGATGGGGACGGCGACCAGGTCGAGGGCGAGGTAGGAGACGCCCGTGTTGACCGCGGCGATGACCCAGCCGAGGACCACCACGGCGAGGGTGATCAGGAAGTACGGGCCCCGGCCCACGGTCGGACGCGGCGCCTTCTTCATGTCCACGGCAGTCATCGGGGCAGCATAGACAACCGCCCCGCCCGGCTCAGCGGCCGGTCCGTGGTCCGGGCGGCCAGGACGCGGCGAGGAGTTCGGTGAAGGCGGCGGCCGCCCCGGCCTGCTCCACCCGGGAGAAGACGGCGAGCGGGCGGGCCCACGGCGGGTCCACGGCGAGCACCGCGCAGTCCTCGCCGACCGCTCCCCGTACGACGTGGGCCGGGGCGGTGGTGACGCCGACCCCGGCCGCCGCCATGCGTACCGCCGTGGAGGTGTGCTCGGTGCGCACCGCCGTACGCGGGCGGAATCCGGCCCGGGCGCAGGCGCGGTCGAGGAACGGGACGCCGTCCACGAGCGGTTCCATGGCGCAGCGCACCCAGAAGCGGTCGGCCAACTCCTGGAGGCGGACCGAGGCGCGTCCGGCGAGGGGGTCGTCGAAGGGGACGACGAGGACGATGTCCTCCGCGCCGATGGGGACGACCGGGCCGCTCCAGCGGGCGGGCGGCGGGCCGACGGCGAGGTCGGCGGTGCCCCGTTCGATCCGGTCCTCCAGGGCCTCGGTGGTGGCGTACTCGTGCAGCACGAGGGCGACGCCGGGGTGGGCGGTCCGCCAGCGGGCGAAGACGTCGGGGAGGATGCCGACGGCGATGGCGTGGACGGTGGCGATGTGGAGTTCGCCGCCCTGCGCACCGGCGGCGGCGCGCGCGGCGCGGCGGGCCTGGGCGGCGCTGCGCACGGAGCGTTCGGCGTGCGGCAGGAAGGCGCGGCCCATCGCGGTGAGCCGCGCGCCGCGCGGCAGCCGTTCGAGCAGGGGCCCGCCGACGGCCCGTTCCAGGGCCTTGATCTGGTGGGAGAGCGCGGGCTGGGTGACGTGGAGCTGTTCGGCGGCCCGGGTGAAGGACGCCTCCTCGACCACGGTGAGGAAGTACTCCATCTGCCGCAGGCTCATCGCGCCCTCTTCCCATGAGCTCCGTGCATGGAAACCACACAAACATTGCCTTGGACTCATGGCAAGGAGCGGGCGGAGGGTGGGAGCCATGACACAGGACCAGCGGGTGGGGGAAGCGGACGTCGTCGTCATCGGCGGCGGGACCGGGGGCTATTCGACGGCGCTGCGGGCGGCCGGGCTCGGGCTGAGCGTGGTGCTCGCGGAGCGCGACAAGGTGGGCGGGACCTGTCTGCACCGGGGCTGCATCCCGAGCAAGGCGATGCTGCACGCGGCCGAACTGGTCGACGGCATCGCGGAGGCGCGTGAGCGGTGGGGCGTGAAGGCGGTGCTGGAGTCGGTGGACTGGCCGGCGCTGGTCGCCACCCGCGACGACATCGTGGCCCGCAACCACCGGGGCGTGCAGGCCCACTTGGCGCACGCAAGGGTGGAAGTGGTGGCGGGCGGAGCCGAGTTGACCGGGCCGCGCACGGTGCGGATCGAGGGGTACGGGGAGGTGGCCGCCCGGCGCGGCATCGTCCTGGCGACCGGCTCGCGGCCCCGGATGCTGCCCGGCCTGGCGGCGGACGGGCGGGGGTACGTGGCACCGGCGGACTGGTCGCGGCTGGAGACGCCGGTGCCGGGCATCCACGTGGTCGGCGATCTGCTGCCGCCGCCGTCCCTCGGTCTCGCCCACGCCTCGTTCGCGGAGGGCCTGTTGGTCGCGGAGGCCCTGGCGGGGCGCCGTACGACGGCGGTGGACTACGACGCGGTGCCCCGGGTCACGTACTCGGCACCGCAGACGGCGGCGGTGGGGCTCTCCGAGGCGGCCGCGCGCGACGCGGGCCACGACGTGGTGGTCAACACCCTGCCGCTCACCGCCGTCGCCAAGGGCATGGTGCACGGGCAGGGCGGCATGGTGAAGGTGGTCGCCGAGCGGGACGGGCGGGTGCTCGGCGTGCATCTGGTCGGGCCGCACGTCTCGGAGATGATCGCCGAGTCCCAGCTGATCGTCGGCTGGGACGCGGAACCCTTCGACGTGGCCCAGCACATCCACCCGCACCCGACGCTCTCCGAGGCGGTCGGCGAGTCGTTCCTCACCCTGGCGGGCCGGGGGCTGCACCAGCAGGCGTGACCGGGCGCGTCAGGCGGGCGGCCGGAGCGCCGGGGCGGAGAGCCGGAACATCATGCGGCCGAAGCTCACCTGGTCCCCCTCGCGCACCGGGACCGTGCCGGTGACGCGCTGCCCGTTGACGCAGGTGCCGTTGGTCGAGCCGAGGTCCCGCAGCAGCCAGCGGTCGCCGTGCGCGGTCAGCTCCGCGTGCATCCGGGAGACGGTCTCGTGGCTGAGCCGCAGTCCGTTGCCCGGGTCGCGGCCGATGCGCAGGGGGGCCGGGCTGGGGGCGGGCAGCAGCAGCTTGGGGAGCCGCTCCGCCCGCCAGGCCCGGCGGACCCGCTCGGGAAAGCCGGAGATCCCGCCGACGACGCGCAGCAGCTGTCGCGACCAACGGCCCTCGCGCTCCAGGTCCTTGGTGAGGGCTTCCAGCTCCTCGGGGCGGGTGGTCGTCAGGGCCACCTCCATGCGCTGCATGAAGGTGTCCTGGGAGAGCTTGCCCTGGGCGGCGCCCTCCCTGAGCTCACCGAGAACACGGTCGCGCTGCGCGTCGGACAGGCGCGCGGTGGGCGTGTGGTACTCGAACGGGGACGTCACGGCTCGATTGTCGGTCCGACGGCCCCGGGGTGTCCAGAAGAACCCCGGTTTCCGGCACCTCTGACCTGCACCGGATAACCAGGGGCGGCCCGTACGGAACGTTGCTAGGGTCGGCCGCTGCCGTCCGGGGACCCCCGTGACGCGCCCCTTCACCTTTGGAGCTCAGTGCCCGACGCACCGCTTGATCTGACCATCCGTCCGCTGACCGGCCCCGAGGAGCTGAAGCTCTTCCTCGAACTCCCCTACGTCCTCGACCACGAGCTGGCCGACGATCTCACCACGGGCCGCCGCCGCCCGGAATGGATGTGGGTGGCGCTGCGCGGCGACCGCGTGGTGGCGCGCATCGCCTGGTGGAGCAGGGACGGCGCGGCGCCGCTGCTGCTCGACTTCTTCGACCTGGACGACACCCTGCCGCCCGCCGAGCGCGAGGAGACCGGGCTGCGGCTGGTCGAGACGGCCACGGCCGCCGTCGTCCCGGCCGGGGCGCCGCGCCCCGAGTACGGGCGGTTCGTGCCGCCCGACTGGCGCGTGGACCCGGAAGTCCGCGAGGCCGTCGAGGCCCGGATCCGGGTCATGGAGCGCACCGGGGCCCGGATGCTCGTGGAGCGGCTGCGCCTGGAGTGGCGGGCGGGGACCCCGGTGCCGGCCGCGAGCGGGCGGCTGCGGTTCCGGCCGGTGGCGGGGCGCGAGGACCTGCTCGCGCTGATGACGCCCGTGATGGAGGGGACCCTCGACGCGCACGGGCAACAGGACCTGGCGTCCGGCCTGACGCCGCGCCAGGCCGCCGAGAAGCATTACGACGAGGAGCTGGCCGGGTACGCGACGCCCCGGGAGTGGTGGCGCGTCGCGGAGCTCCCGGACGGCGAGCCGGTCGGCTTCGTGATCCCGGCCCGCAACGACTACAACCCGATCATCGCGTACATCGGTGTGCTGCCCGCCCACCGCGGCCACGGCCACATCGACGACATCCTCGCCGAGGGGACGCGGATACTGGCCGCGCAGGACGGGGTGGAGCGCATCCGGGCGGCGACGGACCTCGGAAACGTGCCGATGGCGAAGGCGTTCGCCCGGCTGGGCTACGTCAATTTCGAGCGCGCCTTCGACATGGTGTGGGACGCCTGACGGGCGCCTCGCCTCCGTAGCACCATGGGCCGGGGCGACCGGGCCCGGGAGCGAGGGAGTGCTGCATGTTGTTCGAGGTATGGGCACCCGATGCGGGGTCGGCCGCGCTGCGGCTGGCGGGCGAACTGCGGCCCATGGAGCCCGATCCGGACCGGCCCGGCTGGTGGACCGCCGAGGCGGAGGCCGCCGACGGCGACCGCTACGGCTTCGCCCTGGACGGCGGTCCCGTGCGCCCCGACCCCCGCTCGCGCCGCCAGCCGGACGGCCCCGACGGCGAGTCGGCGGTGGTCGACCACGACGCGTACGCCTGGCGCTCGGAGTGGGCGGGGCGCGAGCTGCCCGGGGCGGTCCTGTACGAGCTGCACATCGGCACGTTTACCGCCGAGGGCACGTTCGACGCGGCGGCGGACCGGCTCGGCCATCTCGCGGAGCTGGGCGTCACCCATGTGTCGCTGATGCCGGTGTGCCCGTTCCCGGGGGTGCACGGCTGGGGGTACGAAGGGGTGTCGCTGTGGGCCGTCCACGAGCCGTACGGCGGCCCCGAGAGGCTTAAGCGCTTTGTCGACACGGCGCACGGTCTCGGGCTAGCCGTCGTCCTGGACGTCGTTCACAACCACCTGGGCCCGTCCGGGAACTACCTCCCCGCGTTCGGCCCGTACTTCACCGAGACGCACCACACCCCGTGGGGCGCGGCGGTCAACCTGGACGCGCCGGGCTCCGACGAGGTCCGGGCGTATCTGCTGGGCAGCGCGCTCGCCTGGCTGCGGGACTACCGGCTCGACGGGCTGCGGCTCGACGCGGTGCACGCCCTGGCCGACACCCGGGCGCTGACCTACCTGGAGGAACTGTCCGCCGGGGCCGACGCGCTCGCCGCCGAGCTGGGGCGCCCGCTGCCCCTGATCGCGGAGTCCGATCTGTGCGACCCGCGCACCACGACCCCGCGCGAGGAGGGCGGGCTCGGGCTGCACGCGCAGTGGAACGACGACTTCCACCACTGCCTGCACACCGCGCTGACCGGTGAGTCCCAGGGCTACTACGCGGACTTCGCGGCCGCCCCGCTGGCCGGGCTCGCCAAGACGATGACGAGCGCCTTCTTCCACAACGGCACGTACTCCAGCTTCCGGGGCCGTACGCACGGCCGCCCCGTCGACGTCACCCGCAGCGCCGCCCACCGCTTCGTCGGCTACGCCCAGACGCACGACCAGATCGGCAACCGGGCCCTCGGCGACCGGCTCGCCGCCTCACTCTCCCCCGGGCTGCTGGCCTGCGCGGCGGCCCTCGTACTGACCGGCCCCTTCACCCCGATGCTGTTCATGGGCGAGGAATGGGGCGCCCGCACCCCCTGGCAGTTCTTCACCGACCACACGGACCCGGAGCTGGCGGAGGCCGTACGCACGGGCAGGCGGCGGGAGTTCGGGGCGCACGGCTGGGCGGAGGAGGACATCCCGGACCCGCAGGACCCGGCCACCCGGGCCCGCTCCTGCCTGGACTGGGACGAGCTCCACCACGAACCGCACGCCCGGCTGTACGCCTGGTACCGCGAGCTGATCGCCCTGCGCCGCACCCTGCCGGACCTGCGCGACCCGGACCTGGCGAGCGTCAAGGCCGCGTACGACGACGAGGCGCGGTGGCTCGCGGTACGCCGGGGCGACCTGCGGATCGCGGTCAATCTCAAAGCGGAGCCGGCCGCGATCCCGCTGGGCAACGGGCGGCACCGGGGCGGTCCGGGGCGGGTCCTGGCCGCGTGGCTGCCGGTGGACCCGCCGGGCCCGGACGGGATGCTGCACCTGCCGCCGGAGTCCTGCGTGGTCCTCGCCGACGACTGAGACGGAGGGCTGCCGGGCTACTCCACGATCGCGAGTTCGCGGGCGGTGGCGTTGAGCCGCCGCCCGCCGTCCTCGGTGACGGTCACGATGTCCTCGATCCGGACCCCGAACCGGCCCGGCAGATAGATGCCGGGCTCCACCGAGAAGCACATCCCGGGCACCAGCGGCTGCTCCTCGCCCTCGATCATGTACGGCGGTTCGTGGGTGGTGACGCCGATGCCGTGGCCGGTGCGGTGGATGAAGCGTTCCCCGTAGCCGAACTCGGTGATGACCGCGCGGGCGGCCCGGTCGATCTCCTGACAGGCGACGCCGGGGCGCACCGCCGCGCAGCCCGCCTGCTGCGCCTCGCGCACGATGTCGTGGACCCGCTGCTCCTCGGCGGTGGGCTCGCCGACGTGGACGGTACGGGAGGTGTCGGAGCCGTAGCCGTGCTTGAGGCCACCGAAGTCGAGGACGACCATGTCGCCCTGCTCGATGGTGCGTTCACCGGCCTCGTGGTGCGGGTTGGCGCCGTTGGGGCCGGAGCCGACCACGGTGAAGTCGACCTGGGAGTGCCCGTGTTCGGTGAGCAGCCGGGCCAGGTCCGCGGCGACCTCGGTCTCCTTCCGGCCGGAGAAGCGGACCTTCAGGATCTCCTCGTACGCGGCGTCGGCGGCGGCCCCGGCGGCGGCGAGCCGGTCCAGCTCGTGGGCGTCCTTCACCGCGCGCAGCATCGGGAGCGCCTGGGTGAGCGAGGCGTACGAGGAGTCGGGCAGCCGCTGCTGGAGGCCGAGCAGGTGCATCGCCCAGGCGTTGTCGCTGATCCCGAACCGGCCCCGCGCCTCCAGCAGCGGGGCGGTGACCTCGTACGGGTCCTTGCCGTCCGTCCAGTCGCGCAGGGTCAGGGCGGGCGCGCCGACGGCCTTCGCCGCGTCCGGCGCCTCCAGCGTCGGCACGACGAGGACGGGATCCCGGTCCGCCGCGAGGACGAGGAGGGTGAGGCGTTCGGTGATCGCGGTCGGCTGGTAGCCCGTCAGGTACACCAGGTCGGGGCCGGGCGCGACCAGCACCCCGGCGAGCCCGGCCGCGGCGGCGCTCTCGGCGGCCCGTGCCATCCGGGCCCGGTAGTCGTCGGCGGTGAACGGCACGGGCTGGTTCGTGGGCATGGGGGCCTCCTGACGGCACGGAACGGCCCTCCCATCCTGCCCGCCCGCCGGTGCGCGCGCGAGCGGGTCAGCGGACGACGAGGTCGGCCCGGTCGCGGCCGGCCGCGACGAGCCGGGCGTTGGCCTCGTCGGACCGCGCCACCCAGCGCTCGGCGTCGGCCCGGGCCTTCCCGTACCGCACGTGCCGGGCGACAAGCCGGGGCACGCGCACCGCGTCGGCCGGGTCCAGGTACCACGCCTCGTCCAGCAGCCCGCGGACCGGGGCCCAAGGCCCTTCGTCGTACAGCAGGTAGTTGCCCTCGGTGACGACGAGCGGGACTTCGGGCGGTACGGGGATCGCCCCGGCGACCGGTTCCTCCAGGGACCTGTCGAAGGCGGGGGCGTACACGACGGTGCCGGGCTCGGGGGCGCGCAGGCGCAGGAGCAGGGCCACGTAACCGGCGGCGTCGAAGGTGTCGGGCGCGCCCTTGCGGCCGGTCCGGCCGAGGCGTACGAGCTCCGCCCCGGCGAGGTGGAAGCCGTCCATGGGCACGACGACGGCGAGCGGCCCGAGCGCGTCGGCGATGTGCTCGGCCAGGGTCGACTTGCCGGCTCCGGGCGGCCCGGCGATCCCGAGGACGCGCCGCCCGCCGGCCCGGGCGAGGCGGTGCGCGCGGGCGGTGAGGTCGGGGAGGTCCATGCGGATAGTGTCGCGTCCGGGCGGGCGCCCCGTCCCCCCATCCGCACCGCGAGGAGTTCCATGGCCCACATCGCCCTGGTCACGCTGGTCGTCCGCGACTACGACGAGGCCCTTTCCTTCTACACCGGGGCCCTCGGCTTCGAGCTGGTCGAGGACACCGACCGGGGCGACGGCTCGCGCTGGGTGGTGGTGCGGCCCCGGGGCACCGAGGGCACGGGGCTGCTGCTGGCCCGCGCCAAGGACGGGGCCCAGGCGGCGAGCGTCGGCGCGCAGACCGGGGGCCGGGTCGGCTTCTTCCTGCACACCGAGGACTTCGCGGGCGACCACGCCCGGATGACGGCGGCCGGGGTGCGCTTCCTGGAGGAGCCGCGCCACGAGGTCTACGGCTCGGTCGCGGTCTTCGAGGACCTGTACGGCAACCGCTGGGACCTGCTCCAGCCGGCGTGACGGAGACCGCCCCTCAGCCCGCCGCGCCCGCCAGCGCCTCCAGGACCGGTGCGATCAGCGGGTGGGCCTCGGCGCCCCGGCGCACCGCCGCGAAGACCCGGCGGGTGGGGGCGGTCCCGCGCACCGGGCGGACCACCACGCCGGTCAGGGCCATGCCGCGCAGGGCGGTACGCGGCACCAGGGCCACTCCGGCCCCCGCTCCGGCGAGGGCGACGACCGCGTGGAAGTCGTCCGAGGAGTGTTCGAGGTTCGGTGCGAAACCGGCGTACTCGCAGGCCAGGACCACCACGTCGTGGCAGGGGTTGCCCGGGTACGGCCCGATCCAGGCGTCCTTGGCCAGCTCGGCGACGGCCACCTGCTCCTGGCCCGCCAGCCGGTGGCCCACCGGGAGCACCGCGTCGAACGGCTCGGAGTAGAGGGGGACGCGGGTGAGGCGGCGGTCGTCCTCGCCGGGGGCGCCCCGGTACTCGACGGCGACGGCCACGTCGACCTGCCGGTCCAGGACCATGGGGACGCTCGCGTCGCCCTCGGCGTCCTGGACGCGGACCTTGATGCCGGGTGCGGTCCGGCCCAGCGCGGCGATGGCGGGGGCGAGCACCAGGCCGATGCCGGTGGCGAACGCGGCGACCGTGACCGTACCGGCCTCGCCGGAGCCGTACGCGGCGAGCTCGGCCTCCGCCCGTTCCAGCTGGGCCAGGACCGCGTTGGTGTGGGTGAGCAGGATCTCCCCGGCCGGGGTGAGCCTGGCCCCGCGCGAGCCGCGTTCGACCAGCCGGTGGCCGGTCTCCTGCTCCAGGGCGGCGAGCTGCTGGGAGACGGCGGACGGGGTCAGGTACAGGGCGGCGGCCGCGGCGGTCACCGTGCCGTGGTCCGCCACGGCACGCAGGACGCGCAGCCGCCGTGCATCGATCATGTGACCCATTGTCCCAGGTCGCGGGGGCGCCCTGACCGCCCCCGCGACCAGCCGGGGACTAGCCCTCCAGCTCGGCGCGCGCCGCGACGAACGCGTCGACCGCGCGGTTCACGTCCTCCGTGGAGTGCGCCGCGGAGAGCTGGACGCGGATGCGGGCCGCGCCCTGGGGGACGACCGGGTACGAGAACCCGATCACGTACACACCGCGCTCCAGGAGCAGCTCCGCCATCCGGCCTGCCTTCGCCGCGTCCCCGATCATGACGGGGGCGATGGCGTGGTCGCCGGGCAGGATGTCGAAGCCGTTCTCGGTCATCCGGGAGCGGAAGAGCGCGGTGTTGGCGTTGAGCCGCTCGCGCAGGTCGCCGGCGGACTCCAGGAGGTCGATGACCTTGAGTGAGGCGGCGGCGATGACCGGGGCGAGCGAGTTCGAGAAGAGGTACGGGCGCGAGCGCTGGCGCAGCAGGGCGACGATCTCGGCGCGGGCCGCGACGTAACCGCCGGAGGCGCCGCCGAGCGCCTTGCCGAGGGTGCCGGTGATGATGTCGACGCGGTCCATGACGCCGTGCAGCTCCGGCGTGCCGCGCCCGCCGGCGCCGACGAAGCCGACGGCGTGCGAGTCGTCCACCATGACCATGGCGTCGTAGCGCTCGGCCAGGTCGCAGATCTCGCGCAGCGGAGCGACGTAACCGTCCATGGAGAAGACGCCGTCGGTGACGATCAGGCGGCGCCGGGCCCCGGACGCCTCCTTGAGCTGCTTCTCCAGGTCGGCCATGTCGCGGTTGGCGTAGCGGAAGCGCTTGGCCTTCGACAGGCGGATGCCGTCGATGATCGAGGCGTGGTTGAGGGCGTCGGAGATGACCGCGTCCTCGGCGCCGAGGATCGTCTCGAACACGCCGCCGTTGGCGTCGAAGCAGGAGGAGTAGAGGATCGTGTCCTCCTGGCCCAGGAAGGAGGAGAGCCGCTGCTCCAGCTCCTTGTGGACCTCCTGGGTGCCGCAGATGAAGCGGACCGAGGCCATGCCGTAGCCCCAGCGGTCCAGCGCCTCGTGCGCGGCGGCGATGACCTCGGGGTGGTCGGCGAGGCCCAGGTAGTTGTTGGCGCAGAAGTTCAGCACCTCGCCGGGGCGGCCCCCTGCGGTGACGGCCACGGTCGCGGACTGCGGGGTGCCGATGACGCGCTCGGGCTTGTGCAGCCCGGCCGCCTCGATCTCTTCGAGGGTGGTGCGCAGATCGTCGCGTACGGAGTCGAACATGCCGGATTCCTTAGGGAGGTGAGGAGGTCAGACGGTCCAGTCGAGGATGACCTTGCCGCCGCGCCCGCTCGCCGCGTCGTCGAAGGCCGCCTCGAAGTCGCGGTAGCCGTACCGGCCGGTGATCACGGGGGCGAGGTCGAGGCCGCCCTCCAGCAGGACGGACATGGCGTACCAGGTCTCGTACATCTCGCGGCCGTAGATGCCCTTGATCGTGATCATCGAGGTGACGATCCGGGCCCAGTCGACGGCGAACTCCTCGGCGGGGAGGCCGAGCATGGCGATCCGGCCGCCGTGCGTCATGTTCGCGATCATGTCGCGCATCGCCTCGGGGCGGCCGGACATCTCCAGGCCGATGTCGAAGCCCTCGCGCAGACCCAGCTCCTGCTGGCCGTCGGCGATGGTGTGCTCGCCGACGTTGAGCGCCAGGCTGACGCCGACCTTGCGGGCCAGCTCCAGGCGGGCCTCGCTGACGTCGGTGATGACGACGTTGCGGGCCCCGGCGTGCTTGGCGACGGCGGCGGCCATGATGCCGATCGGGCCGGCGCCGGTGATCAGGACGTCCTCGCCGACGAGCGGGAAGGACAGCGCGGTGTGGACGGCGTTGCCGAACGGGTCGAAGATCGCGGCGACGTCGAGGTCGACGGGGACCCGGTGCACCCACACGTTGGACGCGGGCAGCGCGACGTACTCGGCGAAGGCGCCGTCGCGGCCGACGCCGAGACCCAGCGTGGAGCGGCAGAGGTGGCGGCGGCCGGCCAGGCAGTTGCGGCACTTGCCGCAGACGAGGTGGCCCTCGCCGCTGACCAGGTCGCCGACGGCGATGTCGGCCACGTCCGCGCCGATCGCGGCGACCTCGCCGACGAACTCGTGGCCGAGGACGAGCGGGGTGGAGATGGCCTGCTGCGCCCAGCCGTCGTAGTTGCGGATGTGCAGGTCGGTCCCGCAGATGCCGGTGCGCAGGACCTTGATCAGTACGTCACCGGGGCCGGTCTCGGGCTCCGGGACGTCCATCAGCCAGAGTCCGGGCTCGGCCTTCTGCTTCACGAGTGCCTTCACGGCTGCGGCTCCCTGTACGGCGTTGAGCTCCCCGGGCCGGGGGCATGCCAGAGGAAGCCTGCGGCCCGGGGAAGGATGAGAGGGACGGCATGGCAGCGCGCTCGCACCGGCTGCCGCGCACCATCCTCCGCCGTCACGGAGCAATCTGCCGTACCCCGCGCCCCAGGTCCATCGAGGTTTTCTTAAGCGGGACCGCAGCTCCGCTTCACACCGTGCTCCGTTCGGCGGACCGGCCCGCTCACACCGAGGTGTGGAGCCCGAGGAAGCGGGCCCGTCCCCCGTCGACCCGGTGGAGGAAGATGCCCGACTCGGGCCGCACCTGGTGGATGCCGTAGAAGGACAGGCTTCGGGTGATGCCCTGGTACGTGGTGCTCAGGATCCTTCCGGCCACCCCGTCGCGCGGGGCGTCGACGGCGCTGGTGGTGCGGGCGGCCCGCGCGATCAGGCCCACCGCGTCGTACGTCTCGGCGGCCCAGGTGGCGGGCGGCGCACCGAACCGTTCGCGGTGCGCGGCGGTGAACGCCTCGGCCGCCGGAAGGGCCGCCGGGTCGGTGTACGCCTCGGCGAAGACCCAGCCCTCGGCGGCCTCGCCCGCGTCCCGGAGGAAGGCCGGGGCGAGGACGGGGCCGACCGACATCCCGGTGCCGGTGAAACCGGCGGCGACGAGGTCCTTGGCGCAGCGGGCGCCCCGGGCGGCGGACGATCCGGCGTAGACGACCGCCCCCGCCCCGGCGGCGACCGCCGCGCGGGCGGCCGGGGCGAAGGTGCGGGCGGTGGCGGCGACGGTCTCCGACGTGAACGGGACCCCGTTGACCGGGGCCTTCGGCAAGTGGTCCCTGATCGCCCAGCTGCCCCGCTCGTCCGCGCGGTCCTCGATGATGACGACGTGGTCGGCCGGCCGCACCCGGGCCAGGTAGGAGATGAGCCCGATGGCCAGCACCGGATCGTACGGCCGCAGCACGCACAGGGACTTCGTGGCCGCCGCGTCGCTGTCGGCGGACCCGGCCGCGACGACGATCTGGGCGAGGCGCGCCTTCTCGTAACGGCCGACGATCCCGGCGTCCACGGCCTCCGAGGTGGGGCCGATGACGGCGAGCACCCGGGCGTCGGCGGTGATCCGGTCGGCGGCGCGGCGGGCGCGGGCGGGGTCCCCGGCGTCGTCCTCGGTGCGCAGGGCGAGCGTGAAGGTCTTGTCCGTGCGGGCGTTGTGGGCGTCGATCGCGAGGAGCGCCCCGCGCTGGTGGGCGCGGCCGGCAGCTCTGCCCGCGCCGGTGAGATCCGCGTGCAGGGCGATGCGGTACGCGGGAAGAGGGCGGGATGCCTGTGACGTGCCGCCGCGCCGGGTGGCGGCCACCCAGGCGGTCCCCCCGCCCGCCAGGGCGACGGCGCCGGCCGCTCCGGCGGCCAGGAGGCGTCGCCGGGTCGGGCGCGGTGGTTCCACGTCCCCGGGAGCGGTGGACGGTGCGGGGTCGGGCAGGGCGAGGGCGGCGGCGGAGCGGGCGGCGATCGTGGTGGAGAGGCCGGGCACCTCCCAGTCCACGGGTCCGTCCGCGAGGGACCGCGCGACCTCCCCGGCGCTGGGGCGGGCGGCGGGGTCCTTGGCCAGACAGGCCGTGATCAGGGGCAGCAGCGTGTCCGGCACCCCGTCCAGGTCCGGTTCCTGGTGCACCGTGCGGAAGAGCACCGCGGCCGGGGTGCCGTCCCCGAACGGGCGCCGCCCCGTCGCCGCGTACACGAGCACGCAGCCCAGCGAGAACACGTCGCAGCCGGGTCCGACCGGCCCCGCCACGGCCTGTTCGGGGGCCAGGTAGCCGGGTGTGCCGATCACGACGTCGGTGGCGGTGAGCGCGGTGGCGCCCTCGTGGCGGGCGATGCCGAAGTCGATGAGGCGGGGTCCGTCGAGCGCGAGGAGCACGTTGCCCGGCTTGACGTCGCGGTGCACGAGGCCCGCCGCGTGCACCGCGACGAGCGCTTCGGCCAGCCGCGAGCCGAGGGCCCGGAGCGTGGCGGTGGGCAGTGGCCCCCCGGTTCCGACGGCTTCCCCGAGGGAGGGGCCCGGCACGAAGGCGGTGGCCAGCCAGGGTTCCGGAGCCTCGGTGTCCGCGCCGGTCACCGGGACGGTCCAGGGGCCGGTGACCCGTGCCGCGGCCTCGGCCTCGCGCCGGAACCTGGCCCGGAATCCGGGGTCGGCGGCGTGCTCGGCGTGGATCACCTTCACGGCGGCGAGCGCGCCTCCGGACGTACGCGCCAGATAGACGACGCCCATGCCGCCGGCGCCGAGGCGGACGAGGGTGCGGTACGCGCCGATGGCGCGCGGGTCCTCCGAGGTGAGCGGTCGCATGCGGGATCAGGCCGTGGCCTTCGGTGCGGCACCGAGGTAGACGTAGCGCCCGTCGCGCACCCCGTAGAGGTGGGCGTCGTCGCCCTTGATCCGGTGGTTCTCGTCGAAGGCGTACGTGCGCGAGACCCCCTCGTACGTGGACGCGGCGATCTTCGTGACGAGTGCGCTGCGCGACGGGCGCTTCGGGCGGCCCGCAGTCGTCCCGGCGAGGGCGGTGACGGCGGCGATGGCCATCCCGGCCGCGTCGTACGCCTCGGCGGCCCAGTGCGCGGGGGCGGTGTCGAAGGCGGCGCGGTGGGCGGCGGCGAACTTCTTGGCCGCGGGTGCCGCGGGGTCGGTGAAGGGCGCGGTGAACTCCCAGTGCTCGGCGGCCTGTCCGGCGTCCTTGAGGAAGCGGGCGTCCATGGCGGTGTGCATGGCCATCCGGGGCCCCTTGAAGGAGGTGGCGGCGAGGGCGCGGGCGGTGCGGGCGGCCCCGGCCGCGTCACCGGCGTAGAAGAGGGCGTCGCTGGCATGCGCCAGCATGTCCTCGACCACGGGTGCCAGGTCCCGCGTCCCGGCCGGGACCACGCGCGGGTAGGTGGTCCCGGTGGTGAGCTCGCCGGTCATCATGTTCGTCAGATAGCCGACCTGGTAGGCGGAGTGCCCGCCGGACCGGTCGAGCAGGACGCCGAGCCGCTCGACCTCGGGCCGCAGGACCAGGCGCCGGATGATCGGCTGGGCCAGGACGCCGTCGGCGGGGGCGGCCTGGAAGAAGGACTTCCTGGCGCGGGCGGCGTAGGTGAGCTGGAGCGAGGAGACGGTGAGGACCGGCAGCATGGCCTCGTCGTACGTGCCGAGCACCGCCTCCGTCACGGCGTCACCGGTCGGGCCGACCACGGCGAGCACGTCGCGGTCGCGCGCGAACCCGGTGGCGGCCCGCACCCCACGGGCGGGGTCTCCCCCGTCGTCGCGGACCGCGACGGTGAGCGTGAAGGGCTTGTCCGCGCGGGCGTTGAACTGCTGGACGGCGAGCCTGACCCCGCGCTCCTGGGCCCGCCCGGCGGCGCTCCGGGGACCGGACAGATCGGCCTGCACCCCGATGATCCAGGCCCGTTCGCCGGGCGCGGCCGCGTCGGAGCCGCTGTCGTCGCGCAGCCACTCCCGTACGGCGAACCCGCCACCGGCCGCGACCACGAGGCCCGCGCCCGCGATCAGCAGGGCCCTGCGGCGGCCCGGTCCGGATCGCGCGGCGCTGTCGGCGATCGTCGGGTCGGCACCGGGCAGGCCGAGTACGGCGGCGGAGCGTTCCGCCACCAGGGCCGCCACGTCTGCGGGGAGCCAGTCGATGGAACCGTCGGGCGCGTCCTCGGTGATCCGGGTGTCGAGCGCGGCGGCGGTGGGGCGGGTCCCCGGCTCCTTGGCGAGCATGGTGTCGAGCAGGGCGCGGAGTTCCGGGTCCTCGATCCCCGCGAGGTCGGGCTCGTCGTGGACGGTGCGGTAGAGCAGCGCGTCGACGGCTCCGCTGCCGAACGGCGGACGCCCGGTCGCGGCGTACGCCAGGAGGCAGCCGAGGGAGAAGACATCGCTCGCGGGACCGGCCTCGGTGCCGCCTCCGGTGGCCTGTTCCGGAGAGAGGAAGCCGGGGGTCCCGACCACAAGTCCGGTGCCGGTGAGCGCGGTGGCGTCCACCGACCGCGCGATGCCGAAGTCGATCAGGCGCGGCCCGTCGACCGTGAGCAGGACGTTGCCCGGTTTGACGTCGCGGTGGACGAGGCCCGCCGCGTGCACGGCGGCCAGGGCGCGGGCCAGCAGCCGCCCGAGCACCCGGACGGCGCGTGGCGGCAGCGGACCGCAGCGGGCGACGGCCTCCGACAGCGCGGGCCCGGGCACGAACGCGGTGGCCAGCCAGGGCCGTTCGCCTTCCGTGTCCGCACCGGAGACCGGCACGGCCCAGGGACTGTCCACCCGTCGGGCGGCCTCGGCCTCGCGCCGGAAGCGGGTCCGGAAGTCGTCGTCGGCGGCGTATTCGGGCAGGATCACCTTGATCGCGGCCAGGGTTCCGGCGTCCGTGCGGCCGAGGTAGACGACGCCCATCCCGCCGGCGCCGAGCCGCCCGAGCAGCCGGTGTCCGCCGATCCGCGCGGGGTCGGAGGGGCGCAGCTTCTCCATCACGCTCTCCCCCTCAGCTCTGCTTCTCGACGGCGGACTCGAGGTTCCGCAGCATGGTGGAGTGGGCCTGGACCGTCAGCGCGTCGATCTCGTCCTCGCTCCAGCCCTTGGCCCCCTTGCCGGTCACGGCCAAGGTGAACTGGAGGGTCTGCGACAGGTTCCAGGAGTACGGGTAAGGGCCGCCGCCCAGTTCCTCGTTGCGATACTGCCCGGTCTCGAACAGCACGTCCTCGGCGCTCTCCTGGGACTCCCCCCGGGCCAGCGAGGACGCGATCATGGACCCGATGAATTCGCCCTGCCGCAGTTGCTGCGTGGGGCAGCGCATCGTCTCCTCCACGGACTCCGCCATCTCCCACCGGGCGTCGTCGCGGGTGCGGTGCACGGTGACGACGGCGGTGAGCCGCAGCGGGCCCTTGCCGTCCGCCGCGGGCACCTCGAAGTAGCGGCTCAGGGTGGCCAGGACGTGGGCCGCGGGCTTCTTCTGCTGCCAGACGCAGTCGGTGCCAAGGACGGGCCAGGTCGCCGGGTCGCTCTCGTACGGGCTGCCCGCGACAACGCCGGGGCCGAACGCGTCGGGCTCCGCGATGACCTCGCGGACGAGGCCGAGCGCCTTCTCACGGGTCGTCGGCAGCCTGGCCGGATCGGCGTCGATGAGGGCGGTTCCCGTGGGCGCGGGGGCCGGGGCGGTGGCGCTCGCGGAGCTTCTGCTCCCGGCCGGTGTTCCACCGCCCGCGCAGGCCGCCAGCACCAGCGGAGCCAGCAGCAGCGCCCCGTATCCCCGTAGTCCGCGTATCGCCCCTGCGCGCGCCACGATCGCCCACCCCGTTTCCCCCGAAGACCGCCCCGATCCTATGAGCAAGGGCCGTCCGGCGGCAGGGGGACCGGATCAGTCGCGCGGCCAGGGCCTGCCGTCGAGGCGTTCGATGTCGCGGTTGAGCCGGGCCAGATCGTCCGCGAAGCGGGCGGCCTCCTCCGGGGTCCAGTCGGCGAGGACCCGTTGCAGTCCCTCGCGGTTCTCGGCCCGGTCCTTGTCGAGGCGGCGCTCACCCTCGTCCGTGATGACGAACTTGCGCGCGATCCCGCCGTCCGGGTCGGCGATGCGGTCGACCACACCGGCCCGGAGCATCGCGGCGGTCTGCCGGTTCAGCGTCGAGGTGTCGAGGCCGAACGCGTCGTGCAGCTGGCCGATCGACATCGGGCCCTGGGCCCGGATGCGGCTCAGGAGGATGTACGCACTCCGGTCGAGCCGTCCGCCGCCGCGCGAGGTGAGCAGGCTCATGTGCCGGCCGAGCAGCATCGTCTCGAACTCGATCCGGTCCACAGGCATGTCCACGCACGGCTCCCTCAAGACTGCGGTGCGCCTCCCCACCGGAACGGCGACCTCTCTGTACACATATACCACGGAATGTGTGCACGATGCACGTACCATGCATGATGCACACCTCACCGCGCGGGACGCCGTCGGCCGGAGAGGTTTGAACGGCGGCCGCCACTCGAACCGGTTGTCCTGCCCGCCCGGGAGCCACACAATCCGCTCGACCGGGAACCGTTCGGGCGCCCGGCCGTAGACTCGCCGGATGGCGAAGTATTTCGACGTACACCCCGAAAATCCCCAGCAGCGCACCATCACCAACGTGGCCGAAAGCATCCGCTCCGGGTCGCTCGTCGCGTACCCGACGGACTCCTGCTACGCACTCGGGTGTCAGCTCGGCAACCGGGACGGCCTGTCCCGCATCCGGGCGATCCGCAACCTCGACGACCGCCACCACTTCACGCTGATGTGCCAGAACTTCGCCCAGCTCGGGCAGTTCGTGCACATCGACAACGACGTGTTCCGTACGGTCAAAGCGTCGACGCCCGGCCAGTACACCTTCATCCTGCCGGCCACGAAGGAGGTGCCGCGCCAGCTGCTGCACCCCAAGAAGAAGACCGTGGGCGTCCGCATCCCGGACCACCCGGTCGTGCAGGCGCTCCTGGGCGAGCTGGGCGAACCGCTGCTCTCCAGCACGCTGTTGCTGCCCGACGAGGCCGAACCCCTCACCCAGGGCTGGGAGATCAAGGAGCGCCTGGACCACGAGGTGGACATCGTCCTCGACTCCGGCGACTGCGGTACGGAGCCGACGACCGTCATCGACTTCTCGGACGGTGAGCTGGAGATCGTACGCCGGGGAGCCGGCGACACCTCGCGCTTCGAGTAGTCCGGCCCGGCCCCCGCGACCTCGCCGAAGGATCGCGGGGGCGGCCGCCGCCTCAGACGGCGACGGAGGCCGTTCCGCCCGGGAACCACCCGTCGGGCTCGGCACCCGGGAACCAGCCCGCAGGCTCGACGCCCGGGAACCACCCGTCGGGCTCGACGCCCGGGAACCAGCCCGTGGGCCCGGCGCTGTGGGAGACGGCAGGCGCGGGCGGGGTCGCTGCCGAGGCGGCCGGTGCCATGGCCCCGCCCATCACCACCAGCGCCGCCGCGGCCAGTCCCGGGATCGCGTACTTCATCTTCATCGAACTCCCCTTGCTCGGTTGCTCGTTACCCGGACCCCGGCGTCCCCCCGGAGCACCGGGGTCCGATGACCTCAGCTTCTCTCCCCCACCGTGCGCACGTCTTTGACGTACGGTCCCCACTGACTTGACGATGCGTGCCGGTAGTCGCGGGGTGACATGCCGTAGGCCGTACGGAAGCTGCGGGTGAAGGTGGAGTGGTCGCGGAAGCCCCAGCGCACAGCGATCTGATGCACGGTCACCTCGCTCAGCGCGGGGTCGCGCAGATCGCGTCCGGCGCGCTTCAGCCGCATCCCCCGGATCCACGCCGTGAGCGTCGTGCCACGCGCGCTGAACAACCGGTGCAGGTACCCCACCGAGAGGTGGTGCGCGCCCGCGATCGTACGCGGGGACAGGTCCGGGTCGTTGAGGTGCTGCTGGACGAACGCCTCGATGCTCAGCAGCAGGGCGCCCTTGCGGGAGTCGTCCCCGGGCACAGGCTCCGCGTCCGCGTAGTGGTCCACGAGGGCGGTGAGCACGTCGCCCGCGATGTCCGAGAGGCGACTGCGGTCGTTCGGGCGGTACGCGCGCGACTCGTCGGCCAGACTGCTCATCAGGTGGACGAACATCCCGGCGAAGCCGCCCTGCCCCGGGAGCCGCCGGGCGAGCAGCGGCTCCACGAGGTCCGCGGACGGGCCGAGCAGGGCGCGTGGGACATGGGCCCGGATCAGCGTCGCGGGCTCACCGCCGGGGGCGCCGATCCGGATCTCGAAGGGGCTCGAACTATCGTAGAACGCGAGGTCGTTCGGGCCCAGGACCGCTTCCCGCCCGGCCTGGTTGAGCACCGTCACACCGGAGGGGGCCAGTGCGACGCAGACCAGCTCCGGATCGGCCTGCCGCACCATCCGGTCGGACCGCACGACCCGCCCCGGTGACATCGTCAGCTCGGCCACGCACACCGTCGCGAGGTCGACGCCCCGGACCAGCGCGGTGAAGTCCTCCGCCTCCGGGCTGAGGACGCCCATGGCGTGCTCGCTGGTGAGGAACGCGTCGTTCAGCGCCGCCAGTCGCTCACGCGGCGCCAGATCATCGCGATCGAAGAGTGTATGCAGCATGGCTCCCCCCCGGAGCCAACGTTAGCCAACACCTCGTGCCCCCACCGCGCCGATCCGGCCATACGTTCGGCCACCCGGCGGCGGTCCCGCGCCCCCGGGCTTCCGGCCGCAGGGGCACAAGGGCGTGTCGCTCCTTGATAGCGTCGCCCCAGCGACTGCGGAGCACTCCCCGCCGGGGTCGCCGCTCTCTGCCGGGACGGCGCTGCCACCGCGGGGGCGGGTGCGGGTGGCAGGGGATCTTCAGGCAGGGACGAAGAGAGCCGACGCATGAGCCTCGCGCAGTTGCACTACACCTCCGCGGACGGGGACGGAACCGGCGAGGACGGGCCGACGGCCGCCCGGTTCACGTCGGTTGACGCCTCGATACCCGCGTCCGTGCTGACCGAGGCGGGACCGCTGCTGGCGTACGAGGCGCCGCGCGGCACACCGGACCGGCTCACGGACACCGCCCTGCGAGCCCTGCCCGAGGCGTACAGCTTCCATGTGCTCTCCGACGGCAGCGGGCTGCTGGCCCGGACCGTCGCGGTGCGCTCCCCCCGGACCTCCGCCGTACGCTTCCACGCCCACGCGGTCCACCTGCCCCCCGGCACCCGGCTCCCCGGGGGGACGCTGCCGCTCACCGCCTGCCGGTCCGCCCGCTGGGCCGCCGCCACCCCGGACCGCCCGCTGCCCGATCCGCTCGCCGCGCCGTCCGCCCCGAACGGCCACGAGGCGCGCGAGCGCGAGGCGCTGAACGACTTCGCCGTCTCCCGCGGCCCCTGGCTCGCCGGGGTGCTGTCCGACCTGCGCCGCCTGCACGGACCGGACGGGCCGGAGCGGGTCGTCCTGGCCGAGCGGCAGAGCACGGACGTCGCCCGCTGGATCGCGCTCGCCGGGCTCGCCCTGCCGGACGGGCTCGCCGAGCACCTGACCTTCACCACGTACACCCGCCGCCCCCGCGAGGCGGCCGGGCGGGTGGTGGGCGTGCTGCCCGAGGACGCCGAGGAGCTGGCGGACCCCGGGCTGCGCGTGCACCTGTGCACCGGTCCGCGCCCGGAGGGGCCCGTCGGCGACACCTGGGCCGAGACGGCCGCCCGGGTCTGGCGCGGCCGGGCGCCGGAGCTGTTCCGGGAGGCGGCCGCGCTGCCCGGTGAGCCGTTCGCGGCGGGGCCGCTGGCGGTGACGGCCCTGTGCGCCGGGATACCGCTCGGCACCGAGGAGCGCGCGGCGGCCGCCGACTGGGCCGCCGAGCGGCCGTACGCCCTGGACGGGGCCCGCACCCACCGGCTGGTCGAGGCGCTGACCGCGCCCGGGACCGACGACCGCTCCGGGTCCGAGTTCGACGCCGCCGGGCGGCTGTTCGCGGCGCTCGACGGCCGCTCCCCCGCGACGACCACCGCCCCGCTCGCCGCGATGCTGGTGACGGAGGCGGTGCGCGGCGGCAACGGCTCGCTGGAGCTGCCCGGCCGCACCGCCTTCAGCGGACCGGAGGGCGCGGCCGTCGCCGGGGTGCTCGGGCCGGAGATCGTGACCGAGCTGGGCGGCGCGGGCGTCGGCCTGGACGTGGCCCGTACGGTGCAGCTGCTGCGGGTGGCCCGGCTGCTCGGGGTGGACTGCGCCGAGCTGCTGCCCTCCGTGGTGGACCGGCTCGCGCCCGCGCTGCTGACGGGCGGCGAGGAGGGCGCCCCGGGCTGGGCGCCCGCGCTGCTGGAGCTGATGGACGAGCAGTTCGACGTGCGTACGGCCCTGCTGGGCGCGCTCGACCGGATCGCGCCGGACCATCCGGCCGGGGTCGCGCGGCTGCTGAGCCGGGTGCCGCTGCCGTTCACCGGTACGCAGGCGCTGCCGCATCTGCGGATGTGCGCCGGGGCGCCGGAGGCGAGGGCGGGCTGCGGCGACGACCGGGTCGCGACGCTCCAGCGGATCCTGCGGACCGGCGGGGTCTCCCCGTTCGCGGAGCCGCTGGTGCTGCGGACGGCGGTGGGCCTGGTCTGGGACGAGGAGGCGCCGACGGCCGCCGAGGCCCGGCAGCTCCTCGATGCGGCGACCTCGGACGCGCACCGGGCGGCCGGCACCTGGTCGCTCCTGGTGGCCGCCGCGCTCGCGGCCGGTGCCGACGACGGGGCGGCCCCGGAGCTGGCCCACGACCTGCTGCGCGGCTTCCCGCAGGAGACCGGGGGCCGGGTGCGGGCGGCGCTCCAGCTCCTGGAGTTCGCCGACGAGGTGCGCTCGGGCGCGGCGGGGCCGGACTGGGCCGAACGGGTGCGGGCGCTGCGCGCGGAGGCGGATCCCGTGGAGCCGGGCGTGCTCGGGCAGGCGTGCGACGCGGTGGCCGGGCGGCTGCTGGCGCCGGAGCGGCCCGACGAGGAGTTGTACGCCCTCGTGCAGAGCGGGGACGCGGACCTGATCGCCGCCTACGCCCGGACCGCGCGCGGTGACGGCGTCCGGGCCCGGCTGGCCGCCGACCCGGCCTACGCGGCCGACTGCTTCACCGTGTGGACGGCCCACCCGCACGCCGGCGCGCCGTGGACCGAGGCCGCCGCCGGGCTCCTCGACGAGGTGCTGCGGCCCGTGGTGCGGGGGCTGCCCGCGGACCGGGTCGCGGCGGTCGAGGACGCGGTCGGCCGCTCGGGCAGCAGCGGCCGGGCGGACGCCTTCCGCGACTGGAACCGCCGCGAGCGCGGCACCCTGGGCCGCCTGGGCCGCCGCATCGCGGGGCGGGTGCGGCGGGCCTAGGCGGCAGGGGGCGTCGCTTGAATCAGGCGTCCGGCGTCAGCCGCAGCGAGATCGAGTTGATGCAGTAGCGCTGGTCCGTCGGGGTCGGGTAGCCCTCGCCCTCGAAGACATGGCCCAGGTGGGAGCCGCAGCGGGCGCAGCGGACCTCGGTGCGGACCATGCCGTGGCTGCGGTCCTGGATCAGCTCGACCGCGTCGGTGTCCTTCGGGTCGTAGAAGGACGGCCAGCCGCAGTGCGACTCGAACTTGGTGTCGGAGCGGAACAGCTCCGCGCCGCAGGCCCGGCAGGAGTAGACGCCCTCGGTCTTGGTGTCCGTGTACTCACCGACGAACGCGGGCTCGGTGCCGGCCTTGCGCAGCACCGCGTACTCGGCGGCGGTGAGCTCCTCCCGCCACTGTTCGTCCGGCTTCTCGACGTCGTACGTCACGGTGGCTCCTTCAGCTCGACAGGTGGTCCAGGATCCGCGGGCCGAGGTCGGTGACGTCGCCCGCTCCCATGGTGAGAACGAGGTCGCCCGGCTTCGCCATTCCCGCGACGACCTCGGGGACCCGGTCCTTGTCGTGGACGGCGGTGACGTCGGCCCCGGCGGCGGTGGCCGCGTCGATGATCAGGGCGCTGGTGACACCGGGGACCGGGTCCTCGCGGGCCGGGTAGATGTCCAGGACCACGGAGGCGTCGGCGAGGGCGAGGGCCTGGCCCATCTCCGTACCGAGCTCCTGGGTGCGGGAGAACAGGTGCGGCTGGAAGACGACGAGGAGGCGGGCGTCGGTGGCGGCGCCGCGCATGGCCTCCAGGTCGGCGGTCATCTCGGTGGGGTGGTGCGCGTAGCTGTCGATGACCTGGACGCCGGCCGCCTCGCCCTTGAGCTGGAGGCGGCGCTTGACCCCGGTGTACTTGCCGAGGGCCGAGGCGAGGTTGTGGGCGGGGATGCCGAGGGCGATCCCGGCGGCGAGGGCGGCGACCGCGTTGAGCGCGTAGTGGCGGCCGGGCACGGAGACGGTGAAGGTGAGGAACTTCCCGCCCAGGATCACCGTGACCTCGCTGGTCAGGCCGCGCGGGGTGATCTTGTGGACGCGCACGTCGGCGGTCTCGGACTCGCCGTAGGTGACGACGGTCAGCGCGGGCAGCGCCTCGCGGACCCGGCGGGTCAGCTCGACGGCGCCGGACTGGTCGGCGGAGACGACGAGGGTTCCCCCGGGGACGATCTTCCCGGCGAAGGTCTCGAAGGACTCGT
This sequence comes from Streptomyces sp. CB01249, assembly GCF_001905735.1. GTDB lineage: Bacteria > Actinomycetota > Actinomycetes > Streptomycetales > Streptomycetaceae > Streptomyces. Next base: position 460,290 of record NZ_LISW01000001.1, on the reverse strand, counting down.
AGATCTCGTCCATCGACGCGTAGTTCGCGTGGTGGTCCAGCTCGACGTTGAGGACGATCGCGACGTCGGGGTCGTACTTCTGGAAGCTGCGGTCGCTCTCGTCGGCCTCGGCGACGAAGAGGTCGCCCTCGCCGTGCGTGGCGTTGGTGCCGGGCCCGGCCAGGTCGCCGCCGATGGCGTACGAGGGGTCGAGGTCCAGCTCGCTCAGGGCGACGGCCAGCATCGACGTGGTGGTGGTCTTGCCGTGGGTGCCGGCGACCGCGATGGAGCGGAGCCCGCCCATCAGCGAGGCCAGGGCGTCGGAGCGGTGCACGACGGGGATCGACAGCTCCCCGGCGCGCACCAGCTCCGGATTGTCGGCGCGGATGGCGCTGGAGACGACGACGCAGCTGGCGTCGTCGGCCAGGTGCCCGGCGGCGTGCCCGATGTGGACGGTCGCCCCCAGCGCCCGCAGCGCCTCGGCCGTCGGGGACTCCTTGGCGTCGCTGCCCGCGACCTTCGCACCGCGCTGGGCGAGGATCTTGGCGATGCCCGACATTCCGGCGCCGCCGATGCCGATGAAGTGCGGTCGTTCCATGGCGGCGGGAATGCCGGCTGCCATCTTTGCCTCCCTGGTGAAGAGATTTCAGCGCGGTCCGGGTTGCCCTCCGGGGTCCCCGCGCGGCTTCACCCTATTCGCTGTGCGCGAAGAGCTTGAGCACCGGGACGCCGACCTTGTGCCGGGCCCGGGACGCCCAGTCGCGGTGGAAGAACTCCTCGACGTAGTGGGGCGCGGTCAGCACGATGACCTCGTCGGCCTCGGACTCCTCGACCACCGAGGTGAGCTTGTCCAGGGGGTGGCTCTCGATCACCTGTCCGACGGCCTCGGAGCCCGCCTGGCGCAGGGCCTCCAGGGAGACCTGGAGGGCGAGCTCGGCCGACTCCCTGGCGCTCCGGCCCTCGGGTTCCTCGCTCTCGCGGGCCGCTTCCTTCAGTTCGCCCATCGCCAGGTCGTCGATGGCCCGCAGCAGGACGTCCGCCTGGTCGCCGCGCGGCTGCATGAGGACGACGAACGAGGTGCGGTCCTCCCCGTGCAGGGTGGTGACGAATTCGATGTCCCCGGAGGTGAGGGCCTTCTCGATCATCAAAACGCTGGTGAACACCACAGAGCCCTTCTCTTCAGCGACCGTCGCGGGCCGCTGCTGAAACCATCCTTCCCCGCGCTCGCACGGGGTCTGCGAGATCCATTCTGCCCACGGAACGCTAACCGGAACATGATATTCCGCTCATTGCCACCGCATGGGGCGGTACGGGGAGAGCTCTGGGGCGTACGGGGAGGGCGGGGCCTCAGGACCTGCGGTAGCGGCTGAAGAGGAAGCCGTCCTCCTCCAGCAGCGAGGCCAGGGCGAATCGTTTCGGCACCGCGACGGCCGGCCCGCCCGCGATCCGCTGGGCGTCACCGGCCGTGAGCATCGGCGCGACGGTCAGGCAGAGCTCGTCCAGCACCCCTTCGGCGACGAACTGGCCGAGCAGCCGGGGCCCGCCCTCCGTCAGCAGCCGCCGGTGTCCCCGGTCGGCCAGCTCCCGCACGGCGCGGGCCGGGTCGACGCGCGAGCCCTCGCCCGCGATCACCACCTCGGCGCCCGCCTTCCGGGCCGTCGCGATCCGGTCCGGGGGCGCGCCCGCACCGGTCAGCACCAGCGTCGGGACCAGCGGCGACACGAAGAGCGGGAGCGAGAAGTCCAGGTCCAGGCTGCCGCTGACCACGGCGACGGCCGGGGCGGGCGTCTGCCCGGCCGCCGCCCGGCGCGCCGCGAAGGCGTCCCGCGCCCTGGCGGGGCGGTAACCCTCCTGGCGTACGGTCTGGGCGCCCGCGATCACCACGTCGGCCAGGCCGCGCAGGGTGCCGAAGATGCGCATGTCGCTCTCGCAGGAGATCGGCTGCGAGCGGCCGTCGTGCTGGGCGGCCCCGTCCAGCGTGGACACCATGTTGGCGCGCAGCCAGGGCCCGTCCCCGGCGGGATAGGCGTAGGCGTCGGCGAGGCGGTCCAGGCTCCATTCGCCGGAGGTGTCGGCCGCTGTCAGGTCGGTCACAGGGAACAGGCGTCGCATGTCCGGCAGTCTGGCACGGGTCGTAAGCTTGACGGTTGTGTCGTCCTCCCACGCCGTGCCGGGGTCCAGCCCCATAGCCGAAACGGCCCCGCTGTCCCTGTGCGCCCGCGAGCCGCACGTCCCCGCCGACCGTCTGGTCGCCGAGATGGTGCCGCCGCCGCGCTTCGACTCGGTGCGTTTCGATACGTACGTACCCGACCCGAACCAGCCGAGCCAGACCGAGGCGGTCCACGTGCTCAGCGACTTCGCCGCCGGACTCGGCGGGTCGCACGCGTCGGGTTCCGGGAAGCGCAAGTGGTTCGGCCGGAAGGCGGAGGCCAAGCCGTCCGGCCCGCGCGGGGTCTACCTCGACGGCGGATACGGGGTCGGCAAGACCCATCTGCTCGCCTCGCTCTGGCACGCCACCCCGGCCGCGCCCTCGCTGAAGGCCTTCGGCACCTTCGTGGAGCTCACGAACCTGGTGGGCGCGCTGGGCTTCCAGCAGACCGTGCGCACGCTGAGCGGGCACCGGCTGCTGTGCATCGACGAGTTCGAGCTGGACGACCCGGGCGACACCGTGCTGGTGTCCTCGCTGCTCAGCCGCCTGGTCGAGGAGGGCGTCGCGCTGGCCGCGACCTCCAACACGCTGCCAGGCAAGCTCGGCGAGGGCCGGTTCGCCGCCGCCGACTTCCTGCGCGAGATCCAGGGCCTGTCCGCGCACTTCCGCCCGCTGCGCATCGACGGCGAGGACTACCGCCACCGCGGTCTGCCCGAGGCCCCGGCACCGTTCTCGGACGAGCAGGTCACCAAGGCCGCGTACGCCACGCCGGGCGCCAGCCTGGACGACTTCCCGGCGCTGCTCGACCACCTGGCCCGCGTCCACCCGAGCCGGTACGGCGCACTGACGGACGGGCTCAAGGCGGTGTGCCTGACCGAGGTGCGGGCGGTGCCCGACCAGTCGACCGCGCTGCGGCTCGTGGTCCTCGCCGACCGGCTGTACGACCGGGAGGTGCCGGTCCTCGCGGCCGGGCTGCCCTTCGACCGGCTGTTCAGCGACGAGATGCTGAACGGCGGGTACCGGAAGAAGTATTTCCGGGCGATCTCCCGTCTCACGGCCCTGGCGCGCGACGCGAAGGACATGGTGGCGCAGTAGGTTCGGGGGCGTAAGGACGTACCACCGGCGGGACACGACGACGTGCCCGCCGGCTCGTACCACCGCGCACCGTTCGAAGGGACCAGCATGGCTACCACGCGTACCGCCCACACGGAGTGGGAAGGCAACCTCCTTGAGGGCAAGGGGGTCGTCACCCTCGACTCGTCCGGGATCGGCGAGTACCCGGTCTCCTGGCCGTCCCGCGCGGAGGCGGCGAACGGGAAGACCAGCCCGGAGGAGCTGATCGCCGCGGCCCACTCCAGCTGCTTCTCGATGGCGCTCTCGCACGGCCTCAGCGGCGCCGGCACCCCGCCGGCCCGGCTGGAGACCAAGGCCGACGTCACCTTCCAGCCCGGCACCGGCATCACCGGCATCCACCTCACCGTGGTGGGCACCGTGCCCGGTCTCGACGAGGCCGGCTTCGTCAAGGCGGCCGAGGACGCCAAGGCCAACTGCCCGGTCAGCCAGGCGCTTTCGGGCACCACGATCACGCTGAGCGCCTCGCTCGCCTGATCCTCTCCCCCCTGTGTCCCCGGGCCGTCCGCCCGGGGACACAGGCGTTTTCGCACCGGCCGTGTTCACCTTCCGGCCATCTTGAATCCTCCTGCAATCCACCCGGGTTTCTCATCGCTTCCTCATCCGTCGTTGGTTCCGTGACGCGGGCCGGCCGGTCCGGCACGGACGACGAAGGAGGCGCACGGTGTCGCAACCCGACACAGCCACACTGGACCCCCCACCGCTGCACGTGGCGAGCAGGCTGCACGCCTTCAACAGATACGAGCTGAAGTACCTGGTCCCGGTCGAGCAGGCCGCCGAACTGCGCGACGAGCTCGGTGAGCGGATGGACCGCGACCTGAACAGCCCGGTCGGCGGCTACGGGGTGTGGAGCCTGTACTACGACTCCCCCGAGCTGCGGTTCTACTGGGAGAAGATCGAGGGCCTGAAGTTCCGCCGCAAGCTGCGCATCAGGCACTACGGCGACCCGGCCGGGGTCACGGACGAGTCCCCGGTCTGCGTCGAGATCAAGCAGCGCGTCAACCGCGTCACGCAGAAGCGGCGCATCACACTCCCGTACATGACGGCTCGTCAACTCTGCGACGGGCGTGAGCTGGTGGAGCACTCCCCCAAGGAGCGCGCGTTCATCCACGAGGTGCTCGACCTCGTCGTACGGCTCAACCTCCGGCCCACCGCGATGACCGGCTACCAGCGCGAGGCGCTGGTCGGGCGGGCCGCCGACACCGGGCTGCGGGTCACCTTCGACCGGCGTATCCGGGGCCGCGACCGCGATTTCCACTTCGGGCAGGAGAACCCGGAGAACCGGTTCACCGTGCCGCCGCACCTGTCGGTCATGGAGATCAAGGTCAACGAGCGCACCCCGCACTGGATCACCGATCTCGCGGCCCGCCGCAACCTGAGCCTCATCCGGGTCTCCAAGTACGTCCAGTCCATCGAGGCGTTCGGGCTGGCACCCCGGTCCGCCTTCCATCTCGAAGCGGGAACACAGTGAATTTCGATCTGCAGGAACTCAGCGGGACGTTCAGCGTCGCCGACGTCGTCGTGGCGATGGCGCTGTCCTTCGTCCTGAGCACGGTCATCGGCTACGTCTACCGGTACACCCACCGGAACGTGTCGTACAGCCAGTCCTACGTCCAGACCCTGGTCATAGTCGGCATGATCGTCGCCCTGATCATGCTCGTCGTCGGGTCCAACCTGGCCCGGGCGTTCTCCCTGGTCGGCGCGTTGTCCGTGGTCCGGTTCCGGAACGCGGTCAAGGAGACCCGGGACGTCGGGTTCATCTTCCTGGCCATGGCGATCGGCATGGCCTGCGGTGCCCGCTTCTACACGCTGGCCGCGGTCGGCGCGGTCGTGATCTGCGCGGTCGTCGTCATCATGCACAAGTTCGACTGGTTCGCGCTGAACGTGCAGCGCCAGGTGGTCAAGGTCCAGGTCCCGGCGGGCGAGGACTACACCCCGGGCATCCGTGACGTGCTGATCAAGTACACGACCGAGTTCGAGCTGGTCTCCACGGAGACGATCCGGGGCGGGGCGCTGAACGAGGTGTTCTACACGGTCCGGATGAAGAAGGGCACCGAACCCAGCGACCTGGTCACCGCGCTCCAGGAACGCACCTCCGGGCAGCGCGTGACGGTCCTGACCGGTTACGACACCACCGACCTGTGAGCCCCGTCGACGGCACGCCCCGCGGGCGACGGCTGCGCGACCGCGTACCCGTACGCCTGCGGCACCACTGGAAACCCGCCGGGGCGCTGTGCGCGGGGCTCGCGGTGATGCTGTACGCGTTCGGCGACGCCCGGGTCTCCCCGTACGTCACCTCCGCCTCGCGGGTGGAGGCCGACACGATCACGGACGACGTGAAGGGGACGGTCGGGCTGTACGACACGTCGGTGAAGCACTCCGTGCAACTGGAGTACAAGCAGACCGACTTCGACAAGATGATGAAGGAGTTCAAGAAGGACGGCACGAAGGACCCCATCCCGGCCGACCTCACGATCGACGGGGTCTTCCTGAGCGACGTCGGCATCCGCCTCAAGGGCAACTCGACGCTGATGTCCCTGCGGGGCAACCGGGGCGGGATGCCGGGCGGCGGTGGGATGCCCGCCGGCGGCGCGGGTCAGCGCGGCGGGAAGGCGTCGGGCGGCAACGGCGAGATGCCGGAGCCACCGACGGGTGGCGGCCAGGCGGCCGGTGGCCAGGCCGCCGGTGGCACGGCTGCCGGTGGCACGGCTGCCGGTGGCGGCCAGGACGGCGGCGACAAGGCTGCCGGTGGCGGCGGTGCCGCCGCGGGCGGGCGCGGTGGCGGGATGACGCAGTACAACCTGTCCGCCGACAAGCCCGAGGAGCTGCCCTGGCTCGTCAAGATCGACGAGTACGTGGAGGGCCGCGCCTACCAGGGCGAGCGGGAGATCTCGCTGCGCCCGGGCAGCAACGCGCAGGTCCCCCTCAACGAGGCGCTGGCGCTCGCACTGATCGACGGCACCGGGGAGCCGGCCGAGCGGTACGGCCTCACCACGCTGAAGGTCAACAACCGGCCGACGGCCGTACGGCTCATGGTCGAGAACCCCGACACCGAGTACGCGGAGGCGGTCGACGGCGAGTCCGTGGTCTACAAGGCCAGGGCGGGCGGCACGTTCGACTACCAGGGCGACGACCCCTCGAAGTACGAGACGTCGTTCCGCCAGCTCAACAAGGTCGGCAGCCAGGACCTCGAACCGGTGATGAAGCTGGCCAAGTGGGTCGAGAAGGCCTCCGACGAGGAGTTCGCCGCCGACCTCGACAAGCACGTCGACGTCGACTCGTTCGCCCACTACGTCGCCACGCAGAACCTGCTGATGAACTTCGACGACATGGCGGGCCCGGGGAAGAACTACCTCCTCGGCTACGACCTGAACAGCAAGAAGTTCTCGGTGCTCGGCTGGGACTACAACCTCACCTTCAGCGGGGACGCGACGGCGGGGCCCGACGACCAGATGAGCATGGGCGGCGGCATGGGCGGCCGCCCCGGCGGGACCGGCGGGACCGGCGGCAAGGACGGCGGCACCGGCGGCATGCCCGAGGGCCTGCCGGAAGGGATGCCCGAGCTGCCCGAGGGCGCGGAGATGCCCGACTTCGGCGACATGCCCGGCGCGCCGGGCGGTGACGCGGGCAAGGGCGGCGGAGGCGGCGGCATGCGGTCCGGGCACGCGCTGAAGGAACGGTTCCTGAAGCTCGACGCCTTCGACGCGGTGTACAAGAAGGCGTACCAGGACCTGTACGAGAAGTTCTACGCCTCCGGCAAGGCCACGAAGACCCTGGACGACCTCGCGGAGCAGGCGACCCGGGCCGGTGTCCCCGCGAAGGACGTCGAGAGCGCGGTCGGCACCCTGCGCACCACGGTCACCCAGCGCACGACGGCGCTGGCGAAGAACAAGGAGGTGACCGGCTGACCTGCGGCGCGCCCCGGACCCCCGCCGGGGCGCGCCCCGTTCCTGTGAACGCGCACAAGTTCGGCCCGTAGCATCGCGCCGCACGGCGCCGCCCGGACCGTGTCCGCAGAGCCGTGAGGTGATCCTTCCGATGGGCGACCGGTCAGCCCGGCACACCGTGCTGGTCGTCGAGGACGACCCGAGCATCCGTACGCTGCTCACCTCCGCGCTGACCGCGGCCGGTTTCCGCGTCGCGTCCGCGGCGAACGGGCGGGACGGGGTGGCCGAGGTGGACCGCTGCCGGCCGGACCTGGTCGTCCTGGACGTGATGCTGCCGGACACGGACGGCTTCGCCGTGACGCGGGAGCTGCGGTCCCGGGGCGACTACACCCCGGTGCTGTTCCTGACCGCCCGCACGGACATCGAGGACCGCATCATCGGGCTCAGCTCGGGCGGCGACGACTACGTGACCAAGCCGTTCCACATCCAGGAGATCCTGCTGCGGATCCGGGCGATCCTGCGCCGCACCGGTGGCGCGCCCCGCCCGCCGGCCGAGCAGCCGCCGCTGCGGTACGCGGATCTGAGCGTCGACCGCGAGCGGCACACCGTGCACCGGGGCGGGGAGCCGGTGCGGCTGTCGCCGACCGAGTTCCGGCTGCTGGTCTGCCTGATGTCGCAGGCCGGAAAGGTGCTGGAGAAGCAGGACATCCTGCTGGACGTGTGGAGCTACGGCTTCTCCGGGGACACCCGCATCGTGGACACGTACATCAAGAACCTGCGCCGCAAGATCGACCGCGCGGACCGGCCGCTGATCCACACCGTGCGCGGCGTGGGCTACTGCCTGCGGCTGCCCCACGAGGACGCGCCGTGAGGTTCCTGCCGCGCCGGCCCCGCTCCGTGCGGACCCGGCTGGTGCTGATCTCCGCCGTCCTGGCCACCGCGGCCGTACTGATCTCGCAGGCGGCGGGGCTCGCGGTCATGCGGTCCTGGCTGACGGAGCAGATCGACCACCGGCTCACCGGCTTCCGCCCGCCGCCCCCGGCCGCGTACGCCCCCGCCCACGGCCGGCTGCCGAACGTCCCCGCGCCCGTCCCCCGCGAGGACGTGCTGCCGTCCGACTTCCGGGTCTTCTTCTACGACTCCGACGGACGGCTCCGGCCCGACTCGCTCGGCACCGGCACCGGTGGCCCCCGGCTGCCCGCCACCGCTTCCCGCCTCGGCCTGGAGACCGGCCACCCCGCCACCCTGCCGGACGCGGACGGCGGTTCGGCCTGGCGGGTGGTCGCCGACACGGGTCCGGACGGGCGGCGCGTCGTCGTCGCGCTGCCCCTGGGCACGGTGGAGGGGGCCACGTCGAAGCTGCTGTGGTTCAGCCTCGCGATCGGGGTCGCCACCGCGGCCTGCGTCGGACTGCTCGGCAGTGCCGCCGTGCGCCTGGGGCTCCGCCCGCTGGCCCGGATGGAGCGGACGGCGCTGCGGATCACCGGCGGCGAGTCGGCCCTGACGGTCACGGACACCGACCCGCGCACGGAGACCGGGCGGCTCGGGCTCGCGTTCAACACGATGCTCGGCCAGGTCCGGGCGGCTCTGCACCGTAAGGACGCCTCCGAGCAGCGGCTGCGCCGTTTCATGGCGGACGCGGGTCACGAACTGCGCACCCCGCTCACCTCGATCCAGGGGTTCGCCGAACTCCTCGTGGAGCAGCCGCGCCTGCCCGCGGCCCGGCGGCGCGAGGCCCATGTGCTGATCGCCAGGAACGCGGAGCGGATGAGTCGGCTCGTGGACGACCTGTTCCTGCTGGCCAAGCTGGGGTACGCCCCCGTGGCGCACCGCGAGACCGTGGACCTGCTGTCGCTCGCGGCGGACGGGGTCGGTGCGGCCGTCGTCGCGCATCCGGGCCGCGATGTGCGGCTGGCACCGCTGGGCGGGGGCGGGAAGGACGGGTCCGCGCTGGACGTGGTGGAGGCGCTGGGCGACGCCCATCAGCTGTCCCAGGTCATCGGCAATCTGCTGGCCAACGCCTGTGTGCACACCCCGCCCGGCGCACGCGTCGAGGTCCGGGTCGGCGCGGTGCGCACCGGCCCGGACACCGGCGGCACCGACCGGCCCGGCCGCCACGGCGCGACGGCTGCGCTGCCCGCCGGGGTGGAGGCGTGCGTGGTGGAGGTCGCGGACGACGGACCGGGGCCGGCGCCCGAGGCGGCCCAGCAGGTCTTCGAGCGGTTCTACCGGGGGCCGTCGGCGGGCCGGGAGGGCGCCGAACCCGGGTCCGGGCTCGGTCTGTCGATCGCGGCCACCATCGCCGAGGCGCACGGCGGGCGGCTCGAACTCGACACCCGGCCGGGCGACGGTGCGACGTTCCGGCTGCTGCTGCCCCGGAGCGTCGGCGCGGGTCCGTGAACCGTGGCGTGACAACGTTCAGCGACGGCCCCGAACGGGCACACCTGCTCGTGACGTTGCCATGCCAACCTGTACCCCACGCAGGGAGTTGCCCATGTCAGTCGTACCCCGTCCCCCCGCGTCCCGGCGAAACGTTCTGGCGGCGGGTGCCGCCGCCGTCTCGATCGTCTTCACGGGGGCGTTCACCGAACTCTTCGCGGGCAGCTCCGCCGCTCGCGGTCACGAGGGTTACGGCCCGCTCGTGCCGGACCCGGACGGCCTGCTCGACCTGCCGAAAGGTTTCCACTACCGGGTGCTGTCCCGGGAGGGCGACCGGCTCCGCTCCGGCGAGGGGCAGGTGCCCAGCCACTGCGACGGCATGGCCGCGTTCGGCGGCCGGGGCGGACACGTACGGCTGGTCCGCAACCACGAGAACCGGGTGGACGCCGCGATTCCCGTACCGGTGGTCGAGGGACTGACGTACGACCCGATGGGTAAGGGCGGCTGTACGGCCCTGGAGCTCGACGGCCAGAACCGGGTGCTGTCCGAGCGCGTCGCCATCGCCGGTACGGCGGTGAACTGCGCGGGCGGACGCACCCCTTGGAACACCTGGCTGACCTGTGAGGAGACCGAGGACAGGGCCGGTACCAACGGCTACACCAAGGACCACGGCTACGTCTTCGAGGTGGACGGCGCCGATCCGCGCCGTACCGGTGCCGTGCCGCTGACCGCGATGGGCCGCTTCCAGCACGAGGCCGTCGCGATCGATCCGCGCGACGGGACGGTGTACGAGACGGAGGACGCGTTCGAGAAGCCGTTCGGGCTGTTCTACCGCTTCCTGCCGAGGAAGCCGCTGGGCGGTACGGGTTCGCTGCGGGCGGGCGGCCGGCTGGAGGCCATGCGGGTGCCGGGGGTGCCGGACCTCTCGGCCGTGCGGGAGACCGGGACGGTGTTCGAGGGCGTCGAGTGGGTGCCCGTACCGGATCCGCAGGCGGCCGAAACCCCCATCCGCTTCCAGGACTTCGGCCCGAAGGGCATCACGCACGGCCAGAAGCTGGAGGGCTGCTACTGGGGCGGCTCGTCCGTCTACTTCGTCTCCAGCTTCGCGCACCGCGACGAGGGCTCGGCGGCGGACCACTACGGACAGGTCTGGCGCTACGACCCGCACACGCACCGGCTGACCCTGGTCATCGCCTTCGGCCCGGACACCGACCTCCAGCTCCCCGGCGAGTCCCCCGACAACATCACCCTCGCCCCCGACGGCGGCCTGATGGTCTGTGAGGACGGCGGCGGCGCCCAGCACGTGTTCGGCCTGACCCGGCGCGGCGAGGTGTACCCGATGGCGCGCGGCCGGCAGAACATCGGGACGCCCGGGGCGCCGGAGTGGGGCGAGTTCGCGGGTGTCACGTTCGCACCGGATTACGGGACGATGTACGTGAACGTCTACACACCGGGCACCACGTTCGCGGTCACGGGTCCGTGGCGCTGACGGCCTGAGCGGAACCGCGGCGCACCCCGCCGCGTCTTTGCATACGGCAACAAGGGGTTTGATCCTTCCCGGTGTGCCGGTGCAGGATGGCGGGGTGTGCTCCGGTGTGCCCGCGCTTCGGCGCGGCGGCACCCGGGCGCTGAGCGGCAGAGATTCTTGACGGGGGGGGGGCACCGTGACCAAGTGGGACATCGACCCCGGCGGCGTTCGTCGGGTGCTGAAGAAGACCGCCGAGGTGGGCGGCGAATTCAAGACGGAGTTCACGTCGTACAACGACGCTCTGGTGGGGTCGGCCAGTTCGGCGGGCACGATGGTGCTGGGCGGGACCGAGATCCCGAAGGGGGGCGCGTTCGGGCCGGTGGCCCAGGCGTTGCAGGAGTTCCAGCAGCACACACTCAAGGACCTGCAGTTCCTTCCGGTCCGGGCGGCGAAGTCCATGACGGGGGCGCGGCTGGCCACTGAGGCGTACCTCGCGGGCGATCTGGACATGGCGAAGAACAAGCAGGAGCAGTACTCCAAGGCGCCGACCCCGGAGGAGCTGAAGGGGAAGGGCCCGAAGAAGTGATCGACCTGGCGAAGATCCCCTTCTACACCGGGAATCTGGAGGCTCTGGAGAAGCACGCGGCCACGCTGAAGACGACCGCCTCCGACATCCGGACCACGGGCAAGGACGTCCACACGGCCTTCCAGGCGCTGGACCCGGTCTACGACGCCCCGGAGCAGGAGGAGTTGCTCGACTCCACGATTCCGGTACGCGACAAGGCGGACGCGTTCGCGGACAAGCTGGAGTCGGTGAGCGGGGCGCTCTCGGGTTTCGCGACGACGGCCCGGCCGCTGGTGGCCCGGATGAACCGGCTCCGGGAGGACGCGGCGAGGTTCGTCGCGGAGAACAGGGACGACGACGACTGGCAGCAGGACCAGGACAAGATCGACGAGAACGCCCGCCTGGTCCACGAGGTCGGCACGACGTGGGTGGCCTTCCAGGGCGCGGAGCGCGACGCGGCCAACAAGATCACGGCGCTGGTGGGCGGTACGCACTTCGTCGTGGACGACGGTTCGCACAAGGCCGGGATGTACGGCTTCAAGGCGGACGACGTCAAGGACGCCGGTGAGACGCCGTGGGGCACGGTGGACGAGCGCGAGTACACGGGGCTGCGGGCCGCGTGGGAGTGGACGAAGGACAACGTCGGCGGCGCGCTGAAGGGCTTCTTCGTCGACGGGGTCTGGGGCACGATCAAGGGCCTCGGCAGCATGGTCAACGTCTTCGACTGGGACAACTTCAAGAAGACCTGGTCGGGCATCGGTGACGTCTTCGGCGGCATCAGCGCGTATCTGATGACGCCGTACGACTGGGCGATGGACAAGATGTTCGGCCCGGCGGACCACAGCGACACCGACCGCCAGAAGGCGGCCCTGCGCAACTTCGGCAAGTCGCTGGTCGCCTGGGACGAGTGGGGGCACGACCCGTCACGCGCCTTCGGCTCGGTGCTGTTCAACGTGGTGACCATCGGCTCCGGCTCCCTCCTCAAGCTGGGCAAGGCCGGCAAGCTGGGCGTGGTCGCGGACGCCGCGTCGGTGGCGGGCAAGGCGGGCGCGCTGGTCGACCCGATGAGCTACCTCGGCAAGGCGGCGGGCGTCACCAAGATCAAGGTCGGCGACCTGATGGACAGCCTGCGGACGAGTTCCGCGGGCGTGGACGACATGGCCCGTACGGCCCCGACCGGCACGGCCCCCCACCCGACGACGGAGACCCCCGGCCTCCACTACACCGACCACAACGGCAACCCCCGCGTCGTCGGCAACGACGCCGTCATCCGCGACGAACACGGCAACCCCGTACCGGACACCGAGCCGGTCCCGGAGCCCCACAAGAACGAACTCCCGGACACGCACGAGCGCGTCCCGGACCACGAGAAGGTCCTGGAGGGCGCGGGGGGCCCGAGCCACGTCGAGAACTCGGCAAAGCCGCCGCACTCCTCGCCGGAGGGGACGACGCATCACACGTCGCCGTCGACGGGCGGGCATGTGACGGAGCATCCGACGGGGTCGGGGGGCGAGTCCGGTACGGGATCGCACACCGACACGGGTGGCGGCAACAGCGGTGGTGGTTCCGACACCGGCACGCCGGGCGGTGGCGGTGGCCACGGCGACGGAAACAACGGCTCCGGCGGCGACGGCCATGGAGACGGCACACCCGGGGGCGGCGAACGCCCGAACGAACCGCTGCCCGAGTTGACACCGGAGGAACGGGCCGGGCACTGGGGCCACCTCGAGGAGGTGGAGAAGCGGTCCCCGGAGGACTTCGGCGACATGAAATACGACCCCGATCACCGGGGCAAGGTGTCCCCCTCCTCCATGGACGAAGCTCGGGTGGGACTCGACCTGCGGGAGCAGGGGCGCCTCCCGGCGGACATTCAGCGTCCGCCGGGCGCGGACATGGGCGAGTTCTATTCTGCGACCACCGGCAAGTACTATGACATCAAGGGCGTCCATTCCTTCTGGCCACCTTTCAACAACGTGCGGAATCCAGATCTCCTCGCCCGGCCGTTCCCCGGTGCGTACAACCCGGTGAGGGACGTCCAGACATGGACCAACACATTCACCGAACAGATCGATGACCTGGGCCGCGTAGTCGTGATCGACGTGCGGAACGCGAATCAAGCAGCGATCGACAGCATCAAGGACATTGTCAAGAGCCACGGTTGGGAAGATCATGTCATCTGGTACCCCTAGGACTTGGAAGCCGGCCGCTTTTCCCGTCGATCCTGAGGCAACGCACCAATTGCAGGAATGGCTCGCCGAGGACGGTTACAGCCTTTTCGGAATCGAGAACGATTTCCGGGGTGCCGATCTCTCGGGCGGTGATTTCACTCAGGCATGGTTCACCCAGGCGAACCTGACGGGCGTGCGGTTCACGGGTGCGAGCTTCTACCGCGCGGATCTCCAGTCGGCGGACCTCACCGGTGCGGACCTCACGGATGCCGATCTGGTCCGGGCGAATCTCAATGAGGCGGTACTCCGCTCCGCACGCCTCGACGGTGCCGACATGGTCAAAGCGTCGCTGCAGAACGTCGACGCGTCGCAGGCGAGCTTCCGCGGAACCCGGATCATGGCCGCGTCACTGTTCGGCGTCGACCTGAGGGGGGCGGACCTCACCGATGCGGTCCTGGCCCACAACACGTTCAAGGTCATCGTCGATGACACCACCGTGGTACGCGGCCTGACCGGCACGGTCTTCGGGCCGATCACGGTCGTCAGCGGCGATTCCTCCGCCGAAGTGGGCGGCGCGGAATTGGAGGCGTGGGTCAGTGCGCGCGGCGGGCAGGTTGAGGTCCTCCCGCCACACCGGCCGGCACGGTAGGCGGGCCTTGGCAGAAAACGTCCAGGCAGACCCCCGCTTCCGGAATTTCTTCAGGGCGTATCTCGATCTTGAGCGCGGATACGAGAACACCGGCCACCTGCGGCGCACCCTGTGGAGTTTCAGGGAATCGTACGTGGCCCTGATCCGTTCGGGTTTCGAGCAGATCATGTCGGACGGCGATTTCGGGATCGCCGAGTACGAACGGCTGACCGACATCGAGTTCCCCGACCGGGAGACCCTGCACGCCTACCTTCGGGACATGTACGACTACCTGTTCGGCGACGCGCCGGAACAGCCGATGCCCCCGGGTTAGTCCGAGGAAGAGGACCAAGTGGATCAGGAACGGGACCGTGTCGCCGGGCTCGTCCGTGTGATGAACGACCCGGGCGCCCCGCCCATGGAACGGTTTCTGGCGTGCCGGGATCTGACCGAAGAGGGCGAGGCGGCCGGGTTCGAAGCCGTGATCCGGGCGGCCGGTGACCCGGAGGGCACCCCCTGGTACGACTTCTCGATCGACCGGAAGTTCTCCGTGGACAGCACGTTCTCGCAACTGGCGCTGGCCGTGGACGTGAGCCACTACGAGATCGAGGAGAAGGGGACGGCCGCGCTACGCGAAGAGGCGTTCCGCGCGCTCGTGCGGCTCGCCGACACGCAGTACTTCGAGGACCGCCTCGGCGAACTGATCGACAGCGCCACGGTCAGGGCGGCGCTCGGCGAGATCAAGCAAGCCATCGGCCGAGGCGTGCGCGCCCTGGCCGCCGGCGAGAAGCAGCGGTTCGACCTGGCCACCCAACTCGTGGACCTGGCCTGCGCCGTCGCCCCGGTCGACGGGCCCACGTCCGTTGAACTGGCCATGAGCGTGCTACGGGTCAGCTCTTCGGCCCGCACGCTGGAACACGCCGTCATCATCGTCTACCGGGCCGAGGGGCCGGAGATCCGGGAGTTCGGCGAATATCTCACGACGGTCGGCAACGAGCGCGTACGGACAGAAGTCCGCGAGGCGTTCGAAGGCTCGCAGTGACGGAGACACCGGTCCCGTGGCGGCCGGCATCCTTCCCCGCCGACGCGGCGGCAGCCGCCCAGCTACGGGAATGGCTCGATGACACGAGTTACGCCCTGCACGGGGTCGGGCACGACTTCCGGGGCGCCGGTCTCTCGGACGGCGACTTCTCCGGCGCGTGGCTCATCGACGCAGTACTGACTGGCGTGGAACTCGAGTCGGCGTCCTTCTACCGTGCGGACCTCACCGGGGCGGACCTGACCGGGGCCAACCTGGTCGACGCCGACCTCGTCCGGGCGAAGTTCGACCGGGCCGTGCTCCGGTCCGCCCGGCTCGACGGGGCCGACATGGTCAAGGCGTCA
The DNA here is from genome assembly GCF_001905735.1 of Streptomyces sp. CB01249. Taxonomy (GTDB): domain Bacteria; phylum Actinomycetota; class Actinomycetes; order Streptomycetales; family Streptomycetaceae; genus Streptomyces. The sequence continues at coordinate 444,553 of NZ_LISW01000001.1, read as the reverse complement.
CTCCACGATGTCGACGCCTCGGGGGCGAGCCTGCGCGGGACGCGCATCATGGGCGCCTCGCTGTACGCCGTGGACCTGCGGGGCGCGGACCTGACGGACGCTGTCCTGTTCCAGAACACGTTCAAGGTCACCGTGGACGACACCACGCTCGTACGCGGCCTCACCGGCACGGCCTTCGGGCCGGTCACGGTGGTCAGCGGCGAGGGCACCCGGAAGCTCACCGGCCCCGATATCGAGGCTTGGATCGCCGAGCGCGGCGGTCAGGTCCGCGTACTCGAACCCCACAACACCCGAAGGACCCCCGCATGACCCAGGACGTCGTCGCACTCACCAAGCGCATGCCCGACTCGCTCAGTGTGCTGGCCGGGTTGCTTGCCGGTGGGCCCGATCTGCGCGTCGGGACCACCGGGGACGGGGCCGTCGTGCAGTTGTGCGACGACGAGGGGCGGCCGCTCGTCTCGGTCGAGGTCCCCCTGTTGATCCAGGTGCCCGGGGAAGCCGTTCGGCTGCTCGGGGCGGAGGCCGCTCCGGAGGGGGACGGGCCCTGGTGGTGGGTCGAGGCGCGGGCCGCTGCCGGGGTCGACCGGGCCGAGGAGCTGGCCGGGGCCTTCGCCGCGCGGCTGACCATGCTGCTCGGCGGCCGGGTCTGGCCGGCCGACGCCCCCGGCACCACCGGCGCCGCCCGCCCCCTCGACGTCTCGGGCATCACGGCCGTGCCCTCCCCCGCCGCCGCGCAGCCCGCCGTCGACATGCTCACCGACAAGGCGGCCGTCGTCATCCAGGACCGCCCGGTCGTCCCCATGACGAGCTGGCTGACGGAGGCGCTGCGGGCCACCGTGGAGAGCGAGCGGTCGCTCCAGGTCGTCACCCCGCCCCACTGCACGCTCTCCCTGCCGACGCGGCTGCTGCTCCAGTCCACCTCTTCGCGCTGGGTCGTCCGGGACGAGCGCTGCGGCTACTACGACGGGCTGACCGGCGCCGTACTGCGCTGGCAGGACGACGCGTTCGCACCGGACCGGCGCGAGGACGGGCAGACCCCGGTGGCGGAGGCGTTCACCGAGGCCGGGCCCACCGGCGAGCGGCAGCTCGTCGTATCGCTCCGGACCGTGCACCGCCCCACCGCCGACCTGGTGCTCGGCGGCGCCCTGGAAGCCGCCTGGGAGGCGCTGACCGGCGCGCCCCCGGCCGGCTGGGGGACCTCGGAGCCGGCAGGGCTCATCTGGTCGCGGCGGCGGCTGACCGACCTGGCGTACGAACGCGCGCCCCGGCCGACCTGGCTGGTGGCCGTGGGCAGCCCGGACCGCCCCGCCGTCGCCACCCTCCAGGTGAACCGCACCTCGGAAGGGGTGGAGGAGGACATCACCCTCGTCCTCGGCTACGGCTCCGACGAGCACCCACCTCTGGACGCGCTGCCGGGGCTCGCCGACGAGCTGGTCACCCGGCACGGGCTGCGGACCATGCTGTGCCAGCTTGGCGAGGGCCGCCGCGACCTGAACGCCCCGCCCCGCTTCGAACGCCCCCCGCTCCCGTACTCCTTCACGCTCGGCTCCGCCGAGGTGACCGAGGTGGGTCGCGACACCGCCGCCCGGACGCCGCTCAAGGAGGCGCCGGTGCGAGTGGGCCCCGGCGGCCGGCCGGGCTACTACTACGCGCTCGGCGACGGCGAGACCGCCGAGGGCTGGACGGCCCTGGAACAGCTGATGCGCCATCTGCGTGGGGCGCCGCCGCTCTAGCGCGCCAGCCCGGGACCGCTTACGGACGATCGGTTAGCGTCCGAAAATGATCAGATTTACGCACAAAACGGCTGTTATGGGTGTGTTGGGTGCGGTGCTCGTCGGCTGCGGCCAGGCGCAGCCGACGAGCACCGCCGTCGAACGGCCGCCCGCCCCTCAGGTCACGGAAAGGGTCACGGAAAGGGCCCCCGTCATGGCCCCCGGCCCCGGCGGGCTGACCCCCGTCTTCACGCGCGGGCCGCAGCGCGCCGCGAAGGTCGTCGCGCTGAGCTTCGACGCCGACATGACGGCCGACGAAGGGCCGCGCGCGGCGGCCGGTGAGCACTTCGACAACCCGGAACTGATCGCCCTGCTGCGCCGCCTGAAGGTGCCCGCGACGGTGTTCATGACCGGGCGCTGGGCCGAGGAGTACCCGGACCAGGCGCGCTCCATCGGCACCGACCCCCTCTTCGAGATCGGCAACCACTCCTACAGCCACTACGCCTTCACGACGCCCTGCTACGGGCTGCCGACCGTCGAGAAGGGCGCGGTGCGCAAGGAGGTCCAGCGGGCCTTCGGGGCGATCCGGGCGACCGGTGCCCGCAATGTCGTGCCGTACTTCCGCTTCCCCGGCGGCTGTTACGACGACGACACGCTGCGCGCCCTCGGGCCGGAGAAGGTGACCGCCGTGCAGTGGGACGTCGTCAGCGGCGACGCCTTCGCGACGGACGCGGACGCCGTCGCCGAGCAGGTGCTCGACGGGGTGCGGTCCGGTTCGCTCGTCGTCATGCACTGCACCCGCAGCGCGGCGCCGGTCACCGCCGAGGCGGTCCGCCAGGTCGTACCGGAGCTACGGAAGCGCGGCTACCGCTTCGTCAGGGTGTCCGAGCTGATGGGCGGCTGAAGCACGTCAGCCGGAGCAGGCCGTGCGCTGGGCCTCCTGCCACTCGCACACCGGGCACAGCGTGATCCCCTTGACCGACTCCGCGTACTCGGTCGGCTTCCGGCACAGCACGCACTCGGCGTACGGCGGCCCCTCGGCCCGCTCCGGCGACTCGGCGGGCGACGTCTCGCAGTAGGAACCCGATTCCTCACTCATACGTACGAGCCTACTCAGCCCCGTACCGAAGTCAGGCGACAGACGAGCGCGAACGCGGCGGCCGTCACGGCGGCGGCCCCGAGCAGCGGGAGCAGCGGTACGTGGACCGTGCCGGTCAGCGAGCCGGTGACCAGGCCCGTCACCGCGTACTTCGCGGGCGATCCGGTGCTGACCAGCGCCAGCAGCGCCACGAGCGCCGTCGCCGCGATGGACCAGCCGCGCCCGTGCAGCAGCGGCCGGCCGCACAGCGCGCCCGCCGCCGCGCCCAGCAGCACGCAGCACGCGGTGGCGACGACTCCGGCGGCCCCGGCGGGCGCCAGGGGCACCCGCACCGCGTGGTCCGTGCTCACCGGGTCGCTGATCGCCAGGACCACGGCGGTGGCGGCCTCGCCCAGCAGCGCGGCGCCGCCCAGCGCGGTGAGCAGGGCCGCCAGATGGGCCTTCGGCTGCCCGCCGGCCGCCGCCGCGACGACCGCCCGGGCGGCGGGCGGCTCCTGGGTGACGCAGACGCGCACAAACCATGCCGTGACCGGGAGCATCCCGGCGGCGGTGTAGCCGAGCGAGTCGAGGACGGGCTGCCCGGAGCGGATGCCGACGGCGAGGAAGGCCAGGTAGAGCAGGACCGGGGCCAGCCAGCGCTGGGACCGTACGAGCAGGTCGGCCTGGTAGCGGATGAGCGCGGTCATGGTGCGGGGTCCCCGTCCGCGATGGGTGGGCGGTGCGGCGCGGGTTCCGGTTCGGGGCGCGCCCCGCGTGCCTGCTCCACGCGCCCGATGTGCCACCGCGGCCGGGCCGAGAGCAGCGCCGCGAGCAGCGCGTCGGAGTGCGTCGCCGGGACCGTGAGGCGGGCCGTTCCGTCGTCGCTCAGGGTGTACGCGGGAGCCCCGGGCAGTCCGGGCGGGAGCGGGGTCCCCGGCGGGGCCGTCGCCTCGATGCGTACGCGGGATTCCCCGGGCGCGAGCGCGGCGGCGGTCAGGCCCAGGCCCTCCACCCGGTACGCGGCGTCGACCTCGCCCGCCAGGCGGCGCGGGTCGTGGTCGACGTAGACCACCGTCGCCCCGGCGGCGACGCGCTCCGCCACCGCCCGGTCAAGCACCTCGCGTGCCTCGGTGTCGAGGCCGGTCCACGCCTCGTCCAGGACCAGGAGTTCCGGTTCGGCGAGGAGCGCCTGGGCGACGGCCACCTTCTGGCTGCTGCCCTTGGAGAGTTCGGCCAGGGGCGTCCGGGCGTGCGCGGCGGCGCCGAACCGGGTGAGCCAGCGGTCCGCCCGGGCGGCCGCCTCCGAGGCGCTCAGCCCGTGGACGCGGCCGAGGTGGACGAGATACCCGGCAGCCGTGAAGGGCAGGGCCGCCGGGAACCGCTCGGGGACGTACGCCGTGCGCGGCCGCCCCGTGACCCGGCCCTCGGAGGGCGCGTCGATCCGGGCCAGCAGCCGCAACAGGGTCGACTTCCCGGTGCCGTTGGCGCCCTCGACGCGGACGAGGGCGCGCGCGGGCAGGGCCAGGTCGACCCCGCGCAGCACCCAGGGACCGGTGAGCCCGTACCGCCGGCCGGCTCCCCGCAGCCGCAGGATCTCCGTACCGGTGCTCAGTGCGACGACGCCTTCTCGGGCTTCAGCTCGCTGGGCCGTACGATCACGAACCCCTGCCCGTCCAGGCGCAGTTGGACGGCCTCGCCCGAACCGCCGCGGATCATCGAGCCGACGCTCTGCGAGCGGTGCAGCGAGGTGTTCAGCTGGGCGCTCCAGCCGACGACGGCGTCCGTGTCCACGAACACCGGCTGCTGCGGGGTGACGGGGATGACGATGGGATACCCGTCGCACATCAGGCCCAGCTTGCCGTGGCCGGTGAAGACGCTGTTGAAGAGGCCGCCCCCGGCCATCCCGGCACCCTTGACGGTCTTTATCTCGTACGAGAGCGAGGCGTCGAAACACAGGACGTTGCGGCCGTTGATGGTGAGGGCGTCGCCCTGCTCCATCTCCACGATGAAGCAGTTCGCGGCCTCGTGGGCGAACCACGCCTCGCCCTGGCCGCGCACGGCCATCAGCGGCAGCCCCTCGCCGGTGACCGCCCGCTTGAGCAGGCCGCCGATGCCTTGGCTCTTGTGCTCGAACTGGAGGTTCCCGCGGAAGGCGACCATCGATCCCTGGCGGGCGTGCATCTCCCCGTTGACCGCGTATTTGATGGATTTGGCGTTCTGCAGGGTCATCCCGGGGACGGTCGCCTGCTCGGCCATGTGCTCGCTGGAAAAGAGATCACTCTTCATGGACGGCATCCTCGCCCGGAGCCTTCCATTCCGCCAAGAACGGTCTCCGGGGCGGCTGGCAGACTGGGCGGGTGAGCAGCAACGACATCCCCGCGTCCCCGTCCGCCGAGCCGGCCGCCGTGCCCGTGGACAGCCCCTTCCGGTCCGAGCGGACGGACCGCGACGAAGCACCCCAGTACGTACTGCCGTTGGTGGTGCACATCGAGAAGGCCGCACCGCCCGCCCGCACCGACGCCCTGCGCACGGCCGCCCGCGCGGTGCTCGTGATGCTGTCCGACGAGCGGTCGGTGGGCGAGGGCGAGTGGGCGCGGGTGATGCGGGACTGGCAGGACGCCCGTATCCGCAAGGTCGTCCGGCGGGCCCGGGGCGCGGAGTGGCGCAAGGCGTCGGCCCTGCCCGGGATCACGGTGACGGGCGAGGAGGCGGAGGTGCGGGTCTTCCCGCCGGTGCCGCTGGACGGCTGGCCGAAGGAGCTGGCCAAGCTCCAGGTCTCGGGCACCGACCTGGACGACCCGGAGCCGCCGGCCGCGCCCGACCCGGGGCACCCGGTGCTCTGGCTCAACCCGGACCTCGGCATGTCGGCCGGCAAGGAGATGGCGCAGGTCGGACACGGGGCGCAGCTCGCCTGGTGGGAGCTGTCGGAGACCGAGCGCAAGGCGTGGCGCGAGGCCGGTTTCCCGCTCGGGGTGGCCACGGCGGAGCCGGGCCGCTGGGCGGCGCTGACGGTGAGCGGGCTGCCGGTCGTCCGGGACGCGGGCTTCACGGAGATCGCCCCGGGCTCGTGCACGGTGGTCGCCGACCACCCGGCGCTGCGACGCCGTCGCTGAAAGGACAGGGACCGGCGGAACCTCAAATGAAGCTCTGAACGTCTCCCCTGCCGGATTCACGACCGCGAACCGGGGTCATCACCCCTGCACGAACCAAAGGGGGAGCAGCATGGGGGACGGTATGAGGCTGGGCATCGGGATCGGCTGGCGGCCGGAGATCGCCGCCGAGGTGGAGGCGCTGCCGGGGCTCGACTGGGTGGAGGCGGTCGCGGAGAACCTCTGCGCCGATCATCTGCCGGACTCACTGGTACGGCTGCGGGAGCGCGGGGTCACCGTGGTGCCGCACGGCGTCTCGCTGGGCCTCGGCGGCGCCGACCGTCCCGACCCGGGGAAGCTCGCGGACCTCGCCGCCCGGGCCACGCTGCTCGGCGCGCCGCTGGTGACCGAGCACATCGCCTTCGTACGGGCGGGCGGGCCGCGCACCGGGTCGCCGGTCCTGGAGGCGGGTCACCTGCTGCCGGTGCCGCGCACCCGGGCGGCGCTGGACGTGCTGTGCGAGAACGTGCGCATCGCGCAGGACGCGCTGCCGGTGCCGCTGGCGCTGGAGAACATCGCGGCGCTGGTCTCCTGGCCGGGCGAGGAGCTGACCGAGGGGCAGTTCCTGGCGGAGCTGGTCGAGCGGACCGGGGTGCGGCTGCTGATCGACGTGGCCAATCTGCACACCAACCACGTGAACCGGGGCGAGGACCCGGCGGCCGCGCTGGACGAGCTGCCGGTGGAGGCCATCGCGTACGTGCATGTGGCGGGCGGGGTCGAGAAGGACGGCGTGTGGCACGACACGCACGCCCACCCGGTGACCGCCCCGGTGCTCGATGTGCTGGCGGAGCTGCGGTCCCGGGTGGACCCGCCGGGGGTGCTGCTGGAGCGCGACGAGGCGTTCCCGCCGCCCGGTGAGCTGGCGGGCGAGCTGGACGCAATCCGGGGCGTGCTGGAGCAGGGCGGGGGCGCCTCGGCGACCTGGTCGGCCCCGGCGGTACCGCCCGCCGTGCCCGTCGCGGAGTCCGTACGGGACGGTGTCGCCGTCGCGCAGACCGCGCTGCTGTCCGCCTTGGTCGCCGGGACGCCCGCGCCGGAGGGGTTCGACCCGAACCGGCTCCGGGTGCAGAGCCGCGCCCTGGCCGCCAAGCGCGCGGACGTCGTGGCCAAGGTGGCGCCCGAGCTGCCGGAGATCCTGGGGGACGGCTACCGGGCGGCGTTCCTCGCGTACGCCGGAGCGCGGCCCATGACATCGGGGTACCGGCGCGACGCCCTGGACTTCGCCGAGCACCTGCTCATCGCGGGCCGCCCGGCGGACGACGCGGCCCGGCGACGGCTGACGCGGTGGTGGCGGGACCGTGCCGCGCCCCGGCCGCCCGGGCGCGCGACCCGGCTGGCCCGGGCCGCCCGCTCCGTGCTGGTGGGGCGGTGACGGGCATGGACGGGATGCTGGTCTTCCTCACGCTCGCGGTGATCGCCTCGTTCACCGTGCTGATCGTCGGCCTGGCCCGCTCCCGCCGGGGGGTGGGCGGTCCGGCGCACGACCTGTCCGAGGTGGCGTTCCTGAACGGCGGGCCCGGCCGGGTGGTCGACACCGCTCTGGCGGCCATGCACGCGGACGGCCGGCTGGCCATCGGCGGACCCGGCATCGTGGCCGTGCTCCGGCCGGTCGCGTACGACCCGGTGGAACGGGCGGTGCTGCACGGACTGGCGGCCGCGCCGAGCGGGTCGCTGGCGGCGCTGCGAGTGGCCGTGATGCGGCATCCTGCGGTGCAGGAGACCGGGGACGGTCTCGCCGCGCGCGGGCTGCTGGCCGCGCCCCGTGCCAGTGTCGTGTGGCGCGTCTGGGGCCTGTTGCAGACGTTTCTGTGCCTCGCGTCGGGTCCGGTCACCATCGGCCTGGCCCTCGCCCGGTTCATGGAGGGCGACGACGGCGCCGACTGGAGCTACCCGTTCGCGGTGGCGATGATCCCGGCCGTCGTCGTCGGTTTCGTGTCCGGCCTGGTCTGCGCGGGGGTGGCCCGGTCCCGGATCACCCGGGCGGGGCGCAGGGCTGCGGCAGAGTTCGGCGCCGCGCACGCCTACCGCACCGACCCGGGGTTCCTGGTGGCGACCCGGGGGCTGCGCGGCGTCGCGGACCCGGGGCTGCGGGCGCACCTGGTCGCGTCCGCCCGGACCCGGCCCAGCGCCTCCTCGTACACCCCGTTCGGCGCCGCGGCGGTGGCGGTCGCGCCGGCCGTGTGGTGCGCGGGGGCGAGCCCGGGCGGCGGCTGCGGCAGCTCCTCGGGCAGCAGCTGCGGCGGGGGCGGCGGGTCGAGCTGCGGGGGCAGCGGATCGAGCTGTGGCGGCGGCAGCAGTTGCGGGGGCAGCGGATCGAGTTGCGGGGGCGGCAGCAGCTGCGGCGGTGGTTCCAGCTGTGGCGGCGGGTCGAGCTGCGGCAGCAGTTCCTGAGACGGCCGTCCACTTACTGGACGAGCTATGGCGCGGCGGGCGGTGCTGGCATAGAACACCGGCATGGTGCCGTTTCTGTTGCTGCTGGTCGCGTGGGGTGCGGCGGGTCTTTCCTGCGCCCGGCTCTGTATCGCGGCGGCCCGCGCGGCCCGGCGGCCGATGGCCGCGACCGGTGCGCCGCGCGGACGGCAACTCACGCTGTACGAGGCGGCGTTCCTGGCGGGCGGGCCCGGCCGGGTCGCCGATCTGGCGCTGGTCTCCATGCATCTGCGGCGCCGGCTGCTGCTGGCCCACACCGGCTGGGCGACGGTCGTGGACCCCGAGGGCCGCGACGAGGTGGAACGTACGGTGATCCGGGCCATAGGGCCGGAGGGCCAGTCGCCGATAGCGCCGGTGCGCGCCTCGGCCGCGGCGGCCGACGCCGTACGCGCGGTGGCCGACCGGCTCGTCGCCGCCGGTCTGGCGGTCCCGCGCGGGGCGGACGTCGCCTCGGCGGTGCGGGCGGTGCGCGGGGCGGCGCTGCTGGTGGCCGCGCTGGGTGCCGCCGCCCTGCTCGCGCCCGGCGCCGGGGGCGCGGCCCTGATGCCGGTGTGGTTCGCGCTGCCGCTGGCGCTGACCCTGGGGTGCCTGGCCATCGCCCGGATCGAGGCGCACCCCTACGGTTCCTGGGCCTCCCCGGCCGGGCAGCGGCTGCTGGCGGCGTGCGCGGTGCCGGGGGACGGTGCGACGGGCGACACGCTGGTGACGGTCGCGGTGCGCGGGGTGGACGCGGTGGACGACCCGGCGCTGCGGGCGGCGCTGACCGGCCGGTCGGGCGTACGGAAGCGGCTGGGCGCCCGCGAATGACGAACGGTGCGGCGCGCAGGAAGCGCGCCGCACCGCTGAGCCGAACCCGGTGTCGCTGGACCGGCGGACGGCACGAGGTGCCGTGGACCCGCCGTCTGATCTTCCGGGTTGGGGTGGTCACAAGCCCGTTCGCTAGGCGAGCCCGGCCACCAGGTCCGCGACCGACTTGCGCCGGCCGGTGAAGAAGGGGACCTCCTCGCGGACGTGCATCCGCGCCTCGGAGGCCCTGAGGTGACGCATCAGGTCCACGATGCGGTACAGCTCGTCCGCCTCGAAGGCCAGCATCCATTCGTAGTCGCCGAGCGAGAACGAGGCGACGGTGTTGGCGCGCACGTCGGGGTAGCCGCGGGCCATCTTGCCGTGGTCGGCGAGCATGCGGCGGCGGTCCTCGTCGGGCAGCAGGTACCAGTCGTACGAGCGCACGAAGGGGTAGACGCTGACGTAGTTGCGCGGCGTCTCGTCGGCGAGGAAAGCCGGGATGTGCGACTTGTTGAACTCGGCGGGGCGGTGCAGCGCCATGTTCGACCAGACCGGCTCCAGGTGGCGGCCGAGCCGGGTGCGGCGGAAGAGGTTGTACGCCTCCTGCAGCTCGTCCGCGGTCTCCGCGTGCCACCAGATCAGGAGATCGGCGTCGGCGCGGAGGCCCGAGACGTCGTACGTGCCTCGGATGGTGATGTCCTTCGCGGCGAGCTGGTCGAACAGCTCCTGGACCTCACCGGCGACGGCCGCGCGGTCCGTGTCGGCGGGCAGGACGTCGCGCAGCTTGAAGACGGACCACAGTGTGTAGCGGATGACGTCGTTGAGGTCCTTGGCCTTCTTGCCGGCGTTCGGAACCTTGCTTGATGTCGCAGTCTCAGGAGCACTCATACGGCTATTGTCCCGCCTCGCTCCGAGTGCCCTGAACCAGGGTCGGCGTGGCGATGATCTCCCCGGTGAGATCCCCGGCGATCTCGTCCGCCGCCCGGTGCGCGCTCGCCACGCAGGCGGGGATGCCGACCCCGTCGTACACCGCGCCGCACACCCGCAGCGCGGGCAGCTTCGCGACCTCGTCTCGGATGCGGGCGACCCGGGTGAGGTGGCCCACCGGGTACTGGGGCAGTCCGCCGATCCACCGGGTGACCTCGGTCGCCACGGGCCGCGCGGTGAGCCCGGTCGCGGCGGCGAGGTCGCGCAGCGATACGCCGACGAGCTCGACGTCCTCGCGGTGCAGGTGCTCCTCCTCGCCGTACCGGCCCACCGAGGTCCGCAGCACGAAGAGGTCCGGGGCCGCGTCCGCGACCCACTGCCACTTGTGCGTGGAGAAGGTGGCGGCCTTGATGGTGTGCCCGTCGACCGGCGGTACGAGGAAGCCGGAGCGCCCGTCGAAGGCCGTGCCGGTGACGTCGGAGCGCCGGAACGCCATGGTGACCAGCGCCATCGACGCGTACTCGACGCCCGCCAGTTCGGCCGAGGCGCCCGGTGACTCGGCGGCGAGCAGCGTGGCGGCGGACCAGGCGGGCACGGCGAGGACGAGGCCGTCGGCGGAGACGACCCCGGTGTCCGTGCGGACGTCCCAGCCGTCGGTGGTGCGGGTCAGGCCCAGCACCGGGGTCTCGGTGAGGATCGCGCCTCCCCCGGCGCGCACGGCGTCCGCGACGGCCCCGGGGAGGGTGCCGATGCCGCCCTCGATGCCTTGGAAGACGGGCCCGGTCTGCTGCCGGGCGGCGGCCCGCTCCTGGAGCCGGGTGACCCCGTCGAGCAGGGAGCCGCCCTCCCGGGCGGCCTCGAAGAGCTGGGGTACGGCGGCGCGCATCGAGATCCGGTAGGCGTCGCCCGCGTACACCCCGCCGAGCAGCGGCTCCACCAGTCGGTCCACAACCTCGCGCCCGAGCCGGTCCGCCACGTACGCGCCGACGGCGACGTCCTCGCCCACGGCCACCGAGGGCAGTTCGCGGTCCTCGGCGATCCGGGCCAGCCCCTCGGCCGACAACACCTCGCCGAGGACGGCCGGGTCGCCCGGGACGCCCATCACATGGCCCTTGGGCATCGGGCGCAGCGCGTCGCGCGTCCACAGCGCGGCGGTGGCCGTGGCGGGCGGCTGGAGGCGGTCGCCGAGGCCCACGGCGCGGGCCAGGGCGACGGCCTCCGGGCGGCGGGCGAGCATGGACTCGGCGCCGAGGTCGACCCGGACACCGGCGACTTCACCGGTCATCAGCTTGCCGCCGAGCCGGTCGGTCGCCTCCAGAACGGTGACCCTCAGCCCGGCGCCGACGAGCCGGTGGGCGGCCGCGAGTCCGGCGATGCCGCCGCCGATGACGACGACGTGGCGGGGGGTCCGGTCCGCGCGGTGTGTGGATGGCTGCATGGCTCCACTCTCTCAAACCGGTTCCGAGCCCCGGCCAGGACCGGCTCGGAACCGGTGGGACGCCGTAGCGTGGGTGTTTTCGGACGCGCTTCGGAGGGACCGGCATGGCGGCGGAACGACTGGTGGTCATCGGCGGGGACGCGGCGGGCATGTCCGCCGCGTCCCAGGCACGGCGGCTCAAGGGCCCGGAGGAGCTGAGCATCACCGCCTTCGAGCGGGGGCACTTCACCTCGTACTCCGCGTGCGGCATCCCGTACTGGGTCGGCGGCGACGTGACCGACCGGGACGACCTCATCGCCCGTACGCCCGAGGAGCACCGGGCCCGCGACATCGACCTGCGCACCCGCACCGAGGTCACCGAGATCGACGTGGCGGGGCGGCGGGTGCGCGCCCTGGACCGGGAGTCCGGCGAGACGTACTGGACCGGGTTCGACAAGCTGGTCGTCGCCACCGGGGCGCGGCCGGTGCGCCCAAACCTGCCCGGCATGGACGCGGCGGGGGTGCACGGGGTGCAGACGCTGGACGACGGGCAGGCGCTGCTGGACAGCCTGGACCGGACGGAGGGCCGGCGCGCGGTCGTCGTCGGGGCGGGGTACATCGGCGTCGAGATGGCCGAGGCGATGCTGAAGCGCGGCTTCGAGGTGACCGTCCTCAACCGCGGCGAACAGCCGATGGCCACCCTCGACCCGGACATGGGGCGCCTGGTCCACGACGCGATGGACGGGCTCGGGATCACCACGGTGAACGGGGCGGCGGTCACCGCGATCCGTACCGGGGACGACGGCCGGGTCACCGAGGTCGTCACGGACGACGCGTCCTACCCGGCGGACATCGTGGTGCTGGGCATCGGCGTCGAGCCGGAAACGGCCCTGGCGCGGGAGGCCGGGCTGCCGCTCGGGCCGCACGGCGGGCTGCTCACCGACCTGGCGATGCGCGTCCAGGGCCACGAGAACATCTGGGCGGGCGGCGACTGCGTGGAGGTCCTGGACCTGGTCGCGGGCCACACCCGGCACATCGCGCTCGGCACGCACGCCAACAAGCACGGCCAGGTCATCGGCTCCAACGTGGGCGGCGGCTACGGCACGTTCCCCGGTGTGGTGGGTACGGCGGTGAGCAAGGTGTGCGACCTGGAGATCGCCCGGACCGGGCTGCGCGAGAAGGACGCCCGGGCGGTGGGCCTGCGGTACGTCACGGCCACGATCGAGTCGACCAGCCGGGCGGGCTACTACCCGGACGCCCGGCTGATGACGGTGAAGATGCTCGCGGAGTACCGCACGGGCCGGCTCCTCGGCGTGCAGATCGTGGGCCGCGAGGGCGCGGCCAAGCGGGTCGACGTGGCGGCGGTGGCGCTCACCGCCCGGATGACCGTCGAGCAGATGACGGCCCTGGACCTGGGCTACGCGCCGCCGTTCTCCCCGGTCTGGGACCCGGTCCTGGTGGCGGCCCGCAAGACCGTGTCGGTGCTGCGGAAGGCGGGCACCGACTGAGCGGCGCCCGCCTTCGCGCGGGGTTCAGCGGGCGGTGCGGGTGTGGACGTACTCGACGAGGCGGGAGAGCGCGTCCGGGTCCATGTTCGGCATGACGCCGTGGCCCAGGTTGAAGATGTGGCCCTCCAGACCGGCGGCCGCGTCCAGCACCTCCCGGGTCTTGGCCTCCACCGCGGAGGTCGGCGCGAACAGCACCGCCGGGTCGAGGTTGCCCTGCAGCGCCTTGCCGGGGCCGACGCGGCGCGCCGCCTCGTCCAGCGACACCCGCCAGTCGACGCCGACGACGTCCGCCCCGGCCTCGCCCATCAGGCCGAGCAGTTCGCCGGTGCCGACGCCGAAGTGGATGCGGGGGACGTCGTACGCGGCGACGGCGTCGAAGACCTTCGCGGAGGCGGGCAGCACGGAGCGCCGGTAGTCGGCGGGGGCCAGGGCGCCGACCCAGGAGTCGAAGAGCTGGACGGCCGAGGCGCCGGCCTCGATCTGGACCTTGAGGAAGGCGCCGGTGATCTCGGCGAGCCGGTCGAGCAGGTCGGCCCAGAGCTCCGGGTCGCCGTACATCATGGCCTTGGTGTGCTCGTGGTTGCGCGAGGGCCCGCCCTCCACGAGGTAGCTCGCGAGGGTGAACGGCGCGCCCGCGAAGCCGATCAGCGGGGTCTCCCCCAGCTCGGCGGTGAGCAGCCGGACGGCCTCGGTGACGTACGGGACGTCCTCGGGGGTCAGGTCGCGCAGTCGGGCGAGGTCGGCGCGGGTGCGGATCGGCTCGGCGATCACCGGGCCCACGCCGGGCTTGATGTCGAGGTCGATGCCGATCGCCTTCAGCGGGACGACGATGTCGCTGTAGTAGACGGCGGCGTCGACCTTGTGGCGGCGGACGGGCTGCATGGTGATCTCGGTGACGAGCTCCGGCATCGTGCAGGACTCGAGCATCGGGATGCCTTCGCGCACCTTCAGGTACTCGGGCAGCGAGCGCCCCGCCTGGCGCATGAACCAGACCGGCGTGTGCGGGACCGGCTCGCGCCGGCACGCCTTGAGGAACGCCGAGTCGTAGGTGGCGGAAGTCTTCGTCTGCGGCCCGGAGGGGCGGTCGTTGGCACTCACGCACAGAATCTTCGCACGCGTGGGCAACGAGCCCGGCCCCGCACGGGTGTCCTTCCGCGCACGGAGCTCCCGTTCCGCCTACTCTTCCCCGCATGGCTGCGGCTCAGGGACACATCTCCGGTCAATCCGATGGCGCTGACGGCACGGACGGCGCGGAGGGTGGTGCCGTACCGTCCGCGTTCCGTTCGGCGGTGGACGCGCTGCGCGCGGCGCGGCTGCGCCCCGAACTGGAGGTGGAGCCGACCCGGCCGCCGAAGCGGCTCGCCCCGCACGCGTACGCGCTGGAGGCGGCGGTGGTCGACGGCGACGACGACCTCGCCGACGGCCGGCTCGTCCTGCTCCACGACCCGGCCGGCCACGAGGCGTGGCAGGGCAATTTCCGGCTGGTGACCCTCGTCCGCGCCGAGCTGGAGCCGGAGATGGCCGCCGATCCGCTGCTCCCCGAGGTCTGCTGGTCCTGGCTGACCGGCGCGCTGGAGGCCCGGGGCCTGTTCTACGGGGAGGCGGGCGGCACGGTCACCATGGCGGGCTCGCACTACTTCGGCGCGCTGGAGACCCGGCGCCCCGCGACGCAGATCGAGATCAGGGCCTCCTGGACCCCGCGCGAGGGGCTGGGCGGCGCACCGGACGCGGCGGCGCACCTGGTCGCCTGGGGCGACCTGCTCTGCCAGATCGCGGGCCTGCCGCCGTCGGGCCCTCTCGACGCGACGGTGGTCACGCTCCCACAGCGCCGGGGCCCGCAGACGACGTAGTCCCTGTCATGACCGGCGCGAGCGGGGCGGCCTCCGGGCCGCCCCTTTTTCGTGCCGCCGCGTCGGACGATTTCCGTGACACCGCGTCATGCGATCAGTTTCAGCCAGCAGAAAACGCTCTCAAGAACCGATCGAGAACCCCATTTGCCCGAATTGTTACTCAATAAATCGTGATCTTCCCCTAAAGGAGCAGGGGTCTGCTGCCGAAGGAGTCAATGACCCTTCAAGCACGGTTCGCCCCGGCTTCACCCCCGAGCCGGACCGCCCCGCCACTCCCCAGGAGGCCTGGTGTCCGTTCTCCTCGAGCAGCCCGCAAGCCTGGTCGCCTACCGCCCGAACAAGCCGACGGCCATGGTCGTCGTGGCCGACCCGCGCGTCCGTTCCACCGTGACCCGCCATCTGTGGGCCCTCGGAGTTCGTGACGTCATCGAGGCGTCGTCCATCGCGGAGGCCCGTCCCCGCGTCGGCAACCCGCGCGACATCTGCGTAGCCGACGTCCACCTGCCCGACGGTTCCGGGCTGACCCTGCTGTCCGAAACCCGAGCCGCCGGCTGGCCCAACGGTCTCGCCCTGTCCGCCGCCGACGACATCGGCGCCGTGCGCAACGCCCTCGCGGGCGGCGTCAAGGGCTACGTCGTCACCGGCACCCGTACCAACATCGGCCACCCGGCCCGTCCCGGCGTCGCCCCCATCGGCGCCACCGCCGCCCGGATGCACCGCCGGCCCCCCGGCACCCCGAGCCACCCGGGCGGCTACCGCGAACTGTCCGGCCGCGAGGTGGAGGTCCTGCGACTCGTCGCCGAGGGCCAGTCCAACAAGGCCATCGGTGTCTCCATGGGTCTTTCCGCCCTGACCGTGAAGAGCCACCTCGCCCGCATCGCCCGCAAGCTGGGCACCGGCGACCGCGCCGGCATGGTCGCGGTGGCCCTGCGGACGGGCATCATCCACTGATTCCCCGCCCCCGGCCGGTGCACGGCGTACGGAACCGGCTGGATTACGTGCATCGGCGCCTGCCGACGGAACGTTCCGTCGGCAGGCGCCGCGCACACACAGATACCCTTGACACGTGACCGACGCCCAAGAGACCGCAGCAGACACATCACTGCGAACCACCGGGGGCGCTCCCCCGGACGACGTCGCCCCGGCGCCGATCCCCTTGCTCGAACCGCGCGAGGGCATTCCGCCGGTGGTGGCGTCCGACGACGCCCTGGCCGGGGTGATCGCCGCATTCGCCGCGGGTTCGGGCCCGGTGGCCGTGGACGCCGAGCGGGCGTCCGGCTACCGCTACGGCCAGCGCGCCTATCTCGTCCAGCTGCGCCGCGACGGGGCGGGCAGCGCGCTCGTGGACCCCGTCGGCTGCCCCGACCTCTCCGGGCTCGGCGAGGCCCTGCGCGGCACCGAGTGGATCCTGCACGCGGCGACGCAGGACCTGCCCTGTCTGCGCGAGATAGGGATGACACCGACCGGGCTCTTCGACACCGAGCTCGCCGGACGGCTGGCCGGCTTCCCGCGCGTCGGCCTCGGCGCCATGGTCGAGAACGTCCTCGGCTACTCGCTGGAGAAGGGCCACTCCGCCGTCGACTGGTCCACCCGCCCGCTGCCCGAGCCCTGGCTGCGTTACGCCGCGCTCGACGTCGAGCTCCTCATCGACCTGCGCAACGCGCTGGAGGACGAGCTCGACCGGCAGGGCAAGCTGGAATGGGCCCAGGAGGAGTTCTCCGCCATCGCCTCGGCACCGCCCGCTCCCCCGCGCCAGGACCCGTGGCGCCGCACCTCCGGGATGCACAAGGTCCGCCGCCGCCGTCAGATGGCGGTCGTCCGGGAGCTGTGGAACGCCCGGGACCAGATCGCCCGGCGGCGCGACATCTCGCCCGGCAAGGTGCTCGGCGACGCCGCGATCATCGAGGCCGCCCTCTCCCTTCCGGCCAACACGCAGGCGCTGACCGCCCTCACCGGCTTCGGTCCGCGCATGGGCCGGCGCCAGCTGGAGCAGTGGCAGGCCGCCGTGGACCGGGCCAAGGCGCTGCCCGACACGGAGCTGCCGCAGCCCGGCCAGGCCCTCGCGGGACCGCCGCCGCCGCGCGCCTGGGCCGACAAGGACCCGGCCGCCGCAGCCCGGCTCTCCGCGGCCCGCGCCGCGGTCTCCGCGCTGGCGGAGCGGCTGCACCTGCCGCAGGAGAACCTGATCACTCCGGACACGGTGCGGCGGGTCTGCTGGGAGCCGCCGAAGAACCCGACGCCGGAGACGGTGGAGTCCGCGCTCGCCGGGTACGGCGCGCGGCACTGGCAGATCGAGCAGGTGGCCCCGCTGCTGTACCGGGCGCTCACGCAGCCCTCGTAACGGCAGAGGGCCCTCGTGACGGCATAGGACAGGGGCGTAATCACGCCACGTTCCGCGCGGTCCCGCTCGGAGCGCGAATGGCCCGGACGGACTCGTTTTCGAGTCCGTCCGGGCCATTCTCCGTGTGCGGAGGGGTGCTCTCCGGGCAGTTTCCGCGTGTGACCTTCGCCGCTCCGGCCACAGGGGGTGGGCAGTCTGGTTACCCGCAAGTAGCATGACCGGAGCGGCGTGCCTCCGGGCGCGCCCCGCAGCAGTGCCATCCCGCACCCTGGAGGAGAGCCATCGTGCCTCGTACCATCCGGGACGTCGTCTTCGTAGACGGCGTCCGCACCCCGTTCGGCAAGGCGGGCCCGAAGGGCATCTACCACGAGACCCGCGCCGACGATCTCGTCGTGAAGGCCATCCGGGAGCTGCTGCGCCGCAACCCGGACCTGGACCCCAAGAAGATCGACGAGGTCGCCATCGCCGCGACCACGCAGATCGGTGACCAGGGCCTGACCCTCGGCCGTACCGCCGGCATCCTCGCCGGTCTGCCGCAGTCCGTCCCGGGCTACTCCATCGACCGCATGTGCGCGGGCGCCCTGACCGCCGTCACCTCGACGGCCGGCTCCATCGCCTTCGGCGCGTACGACGTCGTCGTCGCCGGCGGTGTCGAGCACATGGGCCGCCACCCGATGGGCGAGGGCGTGGACCCGAACCCGCGGTTCGTGTCGGAGAAGCTGGTCGACGAGTCCGCCCTCTTCATGGGCATGACCGCGGAGAACCTGCACGACCGGTACCCCACGATCACCAAGGAGCGCGCCGACGCCTACGCGGTGCGGTCGCAGGAGAAGGCCGCCAAGGCGTACGCCAACGGCAAGATCCAGCAGGACCTGGTGCCGGTCTCGGTGCGCCGTACCAACGCGGAGGCCGGGGAGACCGGCTGGGGCCTGGTCACCGCCGACGAGCCGATGCGCCCGGGCACCTCCATGGAGTCCCTGGCCAACCTGAAGACCCCGTTCCGCGCCCACGGCCGCGTCACCGCCGGTAACGCCGCGGGGCTCAACGACGGCGCCACCGCCTCGCTGCTCGCCGCCGAGGACGTCGCCCGCGAGCTGGGCCTCCCGGTCAAGATGCGCCTCGTCTCGTACGCCTTCGCGGGCGTCGAGCCGGAGGTCATGGGCTACGGGCCGATCCCGGCCACCGAGAAGGCCCTCGCGCAGGCGGGTCTCTCCATCTCGGACATCGGTCTCTTCGAGATCAACGAGGCGTTCGCCGTACAGGTGCTGGCCTTCCTGGAGCACTACGGCATCGCCGACGACGACGCCCGCGTCAACCAGTACGGCGGCGCGATCGCCTACGGTCACCCGCTGGCCTCCTCCGGCGTCCGGCTGATGACGCAGCTGGCCCGCCAGTTCGAGGAGCACCCCGAGGTCCGCTACGGCCTCACGACCATGTGCGTCGGCTTCGGCATGGGCGCCACGGTCGTCTGGGAGAACCCGCACTTCGAGAACGCCGGAGGCGACAAGTGAGCACCACCACCGAGCTTCTGAAGGGTGCGGCCGAGCTGTTCCCGGACGAGGTCGTCACCCAGGCGCACGTACGCCACCTGGACCTGCCGGCCGGTGCGGGGCGCTTCGCCCTCATCACGCTGGACAACGGCTTCGACCACACCAAGCCGACCACCTTCGGACCGCAGTCGCTGGCGAACCTCGACGCCGCGATCGACCAGGTCGAGAAGGAGGCCGCCGACGGCGCGATCACCGGCGTCGGCATCACCGGCAAGCCGTTCATCTTCGCGGTCGGCGCCGACCTCAAGGGCGTCGAGCTGCTCAAGGAGCACAAGGACGCGCTGGCCATCGGCAAGGGCGGCCACGACGTCTTCCGCCGCCTCTCCGGCCTCGCGGTCCCGACGTTCGCGTACTACAACGGCGCGGCGATGGGCGGCGGTGTCGAGGTCGGGCTGCACTGCTCGTACCGCACCGTCTCCAAGGCGCTGCCGGCGTTCTCGCTGCCCGAGGTCTTCCTCGGTCTGGTCCCCGGCTGGGGCGGCTGCGTGCTGCTGCCGAACCTGATCGGCGCCGACCGCGCGG
Organism: Streptomyces sp. CB01249; assembly: GCF_001905735.1. Taxonomy (GTDB): domain Bacteria; phylum Actinomycetota; class Actinomycetes; order Streptomycetales; family Streptomycetaceae; genus Streptomyces. The sequence goes on along the minus strand of NZ_LISW01000001.1, from coordinate 425,283 downwards.
TCTCGGTGATCATCGAGAACTCGCTGAACCAGAACCGCCAGCTCAAGGGCAAGCAGGTCTTCGAGCTCGGCATCGCGGACGCGCTCTTCGAGGGCGCGGACTTCCTGGAGCGGTCCCTCGTCTGGACCGCGGACGTGCTCAACGGCACGGTCGCCGTGGAGCGCCCCGAGATCGACCGCGGGGACGCCTGGGACCAGGCCGTCGCGCGCGGCCGGGCCATCGCCGACTCCAAGGTGCACGGCGCCGCCCCGGCCGCGTACCGCGCGCTGGAGATCGTCGCCGCGGCCAAGGACGGCGACCTGTCCGCCGGCTTCGACCGCGAGGACCAGGCCCTGGCGGACCTGATCATGGGCGGCGAGCTGCGCTCCGGGATCTACTCCTTCAACCTGGTCCAGAAGCGCGCCAAGCGCCCGGCCGGGGCCCCGGACAAGAACCTGGCCCGCCCGGTCACCAAGGTCGGCGTGGTGGGCGCGGGCCTGATGGCCAGCCAGCTCGCCCTGCTCTTCCTGCGCCGCCTGGAGGTGCCGGTCGTGCTGACCGACATCGACCAGGAGCGCGTCGACAAGGGTGTGGGCTACGTCCACGCCGAGATCGAGAAGCTGCTCGGCAAGGGCCGCATCAACCAGGACAAGGCCAACCGCCTGAAGGCCCTGGTCACCGGTGTGCTGGACAAGGCGGAGGGCTTCTCCGACGCCGACTTCATCATCGAGGCCGTCTTCGAGGAGATCGGCGTCAAGCAGCAGGTGTTCGCGGAGGTCGAGGCGGTCGCCCCGGCGCACGCGATCCTCGCCACCAACACCTCGTCCCTCTCGGTCACCGAGATGGCGTCGAAGCTGAAGAACCCCGAGCGGGTCGTCGGCTTCCACTTCTTCAACCCGGTCGCGATCCTGCCGCTCCTGGAGATCGTGCGCGGCGAGCAGACGGACGACGCCTCGCTGGCCACCGCCTTCGGTGTGGCCCGCAAGCTGAAGAAGACCGCGGTGCTGGTGAAGGACGCCCCGGCGTTCGTCGTCAACCGCATCCTCACCCGCTTCATGGGCGAGATCCAGAACGTCATCGACGAGGGCACCCCCGTCGAGACCGCGGAGAAGGCCATCGAGCCGCTCGGCCTGCCGATGTCCCCGCTGGTGCTCCTGGAGCTCGTCGGCCCGGCGATCGGCCTGCACGTCTCCGAGACCCTGAACCGCGCCTTCCCGGAGCGCTTCACCGTCTCCGAGAACCTGGCGGCCGTGGTCAAGGCCGGCAAGCGCGGCTTCTACGTCTACGACTCCGGCGCGCCGGTCCTCGACCCCGAGGTCGCCGCCCTCCTCAAGCAGGGCGACACCGTCCTGACCGAGGAGCAGGTCCGCGACCGCGTCCTGGACGCGGTGGCCCAGGAGATCGGCCTGATGCTGGACGAGGGCGTCGTGGCCGAGGCCCAGGACATCGACCTCTGCCTGATCACGGGCGCCGGCTGGCCCTTCCACCTGGGCGGCATCACGCCGTACCTGGACCGCGAGGGCGTCTCGGAGCGCGTGAACGGGAAGAAGTTCCTGGACGCGGGTGTGGCGAGCGTTCCGGCGTAACAGGCTCGCTGACGCGAATGGCGGCCCGGCACGCACGTGCCGGGCCGCGGTTCATTCGGCGATCACCGCGACGGCGGTGGCCACCGCCCGTTCGGTCGGCCGGCCGCCCGGGGAGTCGGTCGGCCTGTTCCCCACCTCGCCGTCGACCACCATCGTGGTCGATCCGCCGCCGTCCAGGTTGACGGCGTCCTTCGCCCCCAGCGCGATCATGATGTCGGCCGCCTCCGGCATGGACACCCCGACGCTGACGCCCGGCTGCCGCCCGTCGAACGTCACCAGCAGCAGCGTGCCGTCCTCGGTGACACCCGCGGCGGTTCTGGGCTCCCGCCGGTCGAGCGCGGCCCGGGTCAGGCCGTTGGCCTCGCCGTTGATCCAGCGGCGGCCGTCGCGGACGAGCGCGGGGCCGGCGCCGACCACCGAGGTCTCCGCGCCGGACAGCTGGACGCCCCGGCTGTCGCGGACCTCGGACGTCACGTTCAGGTGCGCCCCCGGCCGGGCGTGGGCCCTGAGCCAGGCCGCGCCCTCGCCCGTGCCGCTCAGGACGCGTCCGCCCCGGGGGACGGGGCCTCCGGCGGGCGACCGCAGCGCCGTCACCCGTCCGTCGCGGTCGAGGAGCGCCTCCGCGCCGTCGCCCTTCGGGGTGGCGGCGCCCCACTCGCCCGTGAAGGCCACGATCTCGTCCTCGTCCACGCACAGCTGGTTGTGCGCGGGGGCGGACATGGGTTCGCCGGTCCGGGCGAGCCGGTCGCCGCCCACTCCCCCGCACCCCAGGATGCGGCCGGGCATGCGGTTGATCCCGTCCAGCTCCCGGTGCGCGCCGTCGGATGCGGCCAGGGAGGAGGACGAGGTGACCTCGCCGATCCGGGGCCTGGCCGAGCCCCCGCCGAGGATCAGGGCGGTCCGTCCCTCGGCGGCCTCGCTCAGCAGGCTGCCCTCGGCGACGTACACGCCGAGCGGGTCTCCCTCGTAGCCGCTGAACGCGGGCCCGCTGCGGATGTCGAAGAACGAGCCGTTGACCGCGGCCCAGGCGCCCGCCGTTCCGGCCATCGCGCGCACGGTCTCCGAGCGGGCCAGGGAGGTTCCGTGCACCGCTTCCACGCGCAGCGGCGCGTCGGGGGACACGGCGATCACGCCGACCCGGACCGGGCTTCCGTCGGCGAGCCGACGGGTGGACCGGGTGAGTTCGGCCCCGGCCGGCACCGAGGGCCGAAGGGTTGCCGCCCTGGGCGACGCGCCCTCGTCGTCGGCCCCGCCGCCGCCCGGGGCGCAGGAGGACAGCAACAGGCAGGCGGCCAGGGCGTACGCGCCCGTACGACTCATGCCGGCCGCCCCTCTGGTAGTCACTCGGCGGTCCTGGTTCGGGTCGGCGCGGAGAGCACGCCGGTTCGCACCGCGGGCCTCAGCCCGCGATGGCTCCCGGCGTCATGGTCAGGTCACCCACGTAGACGGTGACCTGGGCGCGGGTGAGTCGTTCCGCCGGGTCGGCGAGTACGTAGTCGAAGGAGTCGTAGCCCGCGAATCCGGCGACCGGGCTGTACGTCACCAGCCCGTCCGGGGTCACGGAGGTCTCCCCGAACCGCGCGGGGCCGACGCCGACGAGCCGTACGCCGTCGCCGAGCCCTTCCGTGAGCCCGTTGAGCGCGCCCCGGTAGCCCGGCGGCACCATGAGCTTCCTGCCCTGGGGCGGAAGGGGGGCGATCCGGTAGCCGAGCTGCTTGACCGACCGCGTGCTCGCCGTGAGGCTGCTGCCGCCGTCGGCGATGACGCCCGCGCGCAGCTGGGGGACGAGGAAGGCGTGGCGGGGCACGTTCTCGTGGACCGTGAGCGCGAACCGGGCGGTGCGCTCCTCGCCCGCGACCGTGGAGGTGGCGTACCGGTCGCCGACCGCGAGGAGGCTCATTCCGGCGGCCCGCTCGATCGTCGCGGCCTCGCTGAAGGACTCCACCATCAGATAGCCGTAGTAGCGCGACCCCGGGCCCTCGGGGATGACCTTGAACTCGAACTCGACCGTCTCGCCCGGCCGCAGGGGAAGCGCGGGGTCCTTGTCCCCGTGCAGCTCCACCGTGCAGACGATCTCGGGTCGGCCCGGCTGGACGCTGCGCAGCCGCGCGATCGGGTACATGTGCCGTACGTCCGTCACAGTTCCGCCCCCGCACCGGAGGTCCGGGAATGAGTCAGGGCCGCGTGCGCCTCGTCGTCCAGCCAGGTCACCGCGGAGGGCGGGAAGTCCTGCCGGTCGAGGTCGACGGTCCAGTTCGCCGGGATGATCTGCTGGGCCACCAGGGAGTACGCGACGAACCGGGCGCAGGCGATGGCTCCGGCCGGGACGAGGTGCCCGGGATCGTCGAAGCCCTCGGGGTAGTTGGGGTGCTCCCCCGGCCCGAGGTGGATGAAGAAGGAGCGGGTGCCCTCGTCGCCCAGCTCCGACCACCAGGAGAGGCTCTGGTGGTACAGGTCGATGTAGGGCGTGCTGGTCTCCACGGCGACGTCGCTCATCGCCATGGCGTACTCCACGTGCTCCCGCGACAGGTTTCCGTGCGCGTCGTGGGTGTTGCGCTCGTGCGTGCTCACCAGCACCGGGTGCGCGTTGCGGGAGCGGGCGCCGTCCACGAAGTGGCGGAGGTAGGTGCGGAAGTCGCCGAACGCCTCGGTCCTCAGCCATTTCTCGGGCTTGGCGTCGTTGATGCCGAACGAGATCAGCATGTAGTCGCCCGGCCGGATGTTCCGGAGGATCCAGTCGAGCCTGCCGCGCTCGCTGAACGTACGGGAACTGGCGCCCGCGCGGGCGCAGTTCACCACCTCGATCCGGCGGTCGAAGAAGAGCGGGAGCACTTGGCCCCAGCCCGTCATCGGGGCCCGGCTCATCTCCCGCGCGACCGACGTCGAATCGCCGGCGATGAAGATCCGGCAGGCGGCTTCGGCGCCCGCACCGTTGTCATGCAGCACTTGCCCACACCCTCTCCGTCTGCCGCACGTGCTCCGGGACGGTCGGTCCCGGAGGTGCGAGCTCGCTCGCACCGGCGGTTCCCAGGCTGTCGATCGCCTCGTAGACCCGCTCGCAGTTGCCGTGGTCCCGGTGCGCGAAGAACCGCTCGGCCCGTTCCCGGTAGGGCGACTGCACGACGAACCGGTTCCGGATCGAGGCGATGATCTCTTCCACGGCCTCGTCCACCGTGCGGCAGACCGGGCCGAAGCCGTCCGTCGACAGGTTGAAGTACCCGCGCTTGTAGTGCCGGCCGTAGAAGTCCTCTTCGTCGAAGGGGACGTAGACGATCGGGGTGTCCATGTAGGCCACGTCGAAGAAGACGGAGGAGTAGTCCGTCACCATCAGCGAGCATTCCTTCATGGCCTGCTGCACGTTGCGTGCCTGCGGATCGGCCACGACGATGGACGGCGAGTCCAGCTGGAAGTGGTGCAGGTACGGGCGGATCTCGTAGTGCGGGAAGAACTCCAGGTCCACACCGAACCGGTCCAGCGCCTGCGCCAGCCGGGGGTCGGACAGGAGCGCGCGGTAGAACCGGAAGTACTCGGACTGCGTGAACGAGGTCTTCGCCGGGCCCCGGCCCTTCTTGTACGAGGCGGTCACGATCCACTGGCGCCAGGTGGGCATGAGCAGAATGCGCGGGCGCTGCCTCGGCTCCTTGTCCAGGGCGTCGAAGCGGGTGAACCCGGCGAGGACGGCACGCTCCCCGTAGCCCGCCTCCTCGGCGAAGAACTCCCGTTCCTGGCGTCCGCCGGTGATGATCATGTCGTAGCTGGTGATCCACTGCGACGCACCGCTGGTCACGTCGTTGTACGTGATGCCGTGCTGGAGGAATATCCGCTGGTACCGGATCAGCTCACCGAACCGGTGCAGGTAGAGGGCCTTCCGGTATCCCTGCGGGACCAGATAGGACTCGGAGTCGTACGCGCCGATGAGCTTGGTGGCGTGGAGCAGGTACATCCGGTGCTTCCACGAGCCGAGCTTCAGCACGTTCCCGTACGGGCTCACCTTGGCGAGGTCCGGGGAGTTGCCGTCGATGACGTAGTAGGCGTTGCACCGCTTCCGGTTCTGCCGGATCCACTTGAAGAAGTGGTACGAGTTGTCCTGCGCGGTGTCGGAGCGCTCGCCGATCACCCATATCTCGCGGGAGTGCAGCAGGGGGTAGGTCAGCCAGTAGGCCAGCCTCATCCGCCACCCGGGGTTGCGCCGCTTCATGATCCTGACCTCGCGGGCGGTCCGCCAGAGGATCTGCTTCGCGCGGGCCGGCAGGCTGCGGCCGATGAGCCTGAAGTGCAGGGAGTCGCCGTCACCGATGGTGAGCATGTACGAGTGCCGGCCGATCCCGCCGATGCCCTTGAGGCGGTGCAGGGGCAGCCGGGCCTTCATCACGACGTTGCGGTGGCGCTCGCCTTCGGGGGAATGGACGCGGAGCCGGAAGTCGCCCGCCTTGAATCCCCCTTCGGTCAGCTTCTCCAGCGGGATCTCGGCGTACCAGCCGGCGTAGACGTCCTTGCCGTTCCTGGCGTTGCTGAGGTCGCGCCGGTATATCTGGCGGAGCGGGACGACGATCTTCCCGACGGACGTCTGGTGCACGAACTCCAGGCGGTTGACGAACTTCGAGTCGATGTTCAGGCCGGGGAAGGACATGCAGCCCTCGACCACCAGGACGGAGCCGCGCGAGCGCACGGACTCGACGACGACGTTGGGGTCCTTCACCCGGGCGGCACTCGACTGGTTCGCCGGGCCGCCGAACATGCGGAAGAAGCCCTTGCCGTCCATGTGGACGGCCAGCGGCACGTTGTCCAGCACGCTCTCGGGCGAGACGAACAGCTCGAAGTTGCCGGTCTTGGCGGCGTAGTGGTCGAGCTGCTGGGCGGGGTTGGTGACGAACTCGTCGATCACCTCGTCCGGGATGTCCGCGTAGTGGGCCCGCAGGCCGGGGAAGATCTCCTCCAGCTGGGACCGGCCCATCATGTTGCGGGCGTTGCAGAGGAAGCCCTTGTAGGTACGCGTGACGTACCGGTGGAACATCCTGCGGATCTCCGGGGACTCGGCGCGCGACACTTCGAGCAGGAAGTGGTTCAGCTTGAGGTGGTCCCAGTAGTTCGCCGGCTTGCTCCACAGGGAGTCCATGATGGACGAGCCGTCGGGGCGTCCGCGGTAGTAGTAGACGGGCCGGTCGACCACGCTGATGGCCCGGGCGCGCAGCATGGCGGGCAGCGTCAGCCAGGCGTCCTCGAAGTGGACGCCCTCCCCGAAGCGCAGCCCCAGCTCACGGAGCAGGCGGGTGCTGAACAGCTTGTTGCAGGCCGAACCGCTGAAGACCAGGTCGGGCAGCTCCGCGAAGTCCTGGACGACGCGGTCGCCCTCGCCGAAGTACTTCTTCCAGGGGCCGTAGGGGCGGTCCGGGAAGTTGACGAGGTCGCCGACCACCACGTCCGAGCCGTCGCGCCGGGCGGCCTGGAGCATCGCGGCCAGCGCGTCCTCGCCGAGGATGTCGTCGGAGTCGAGGAAGGTGACGTACGGCGCGGTCACCACGTCGAGCCCGTTGTTGCGGGCGTTGCCGAGGCCGCCGTTCTTCTGGTGGACGACGACCACGTTGGCGTAGAACGAGGCGAAGTGGTCCAGCATCCTGGACGTGTCGTCGGTGGCGCCGTCGTCCACGAGGATCACCTGGGTGCTCGCGAACCCGCGCTGGGCGGCGATCGAACCGAGGCAGTCGTCGAGGTACTTCTCGACGTTGTAGCAGGGCACCACGACGGCCAGCTCGTACGGGCCCGGCGCGTGCGGGAGCGGTGCGGAGACGCTGTCGAGCCACCACATCCATGGGGCGGTCGGGTCGCTCTGCTCGGCGTCGAAGGTGCGGCTGCCGTCGACGGCGCATCGCAGCGCGAGGTTGCCGCTGACCGTGCGGTACCCCTCCAGGTCCTGGCCGTGGCCCCGGAAGGTGAAGCCGGCGAGGTCGATGTCCCGCACGTTGAGCGGGGACCGGGACCGGGACCGCTTCCACTCCACGATGATGGAGACGTTCCAGACGGTGCTGTCGGAGAAGTTCTTGCCCAGCAGGGACTCCAGCTCCACCGACCCCGCGAAGCCGACGAGCCGCTCGCCGACTTCGACGGCCGTCCCCGGGACGGGAGCGGTGAGGTCGCGCTTGGTGTGCCGGTTGCGGACGGCCAGCGTGAGCTTGAGGTCGTCGCCGGATCCGATGCGCCCGAAGCGGTTGACGAGGCTGCCCTCGTAACTCAGCTTCCCGTCCGTGACGGACCAGCGGTCGAGCTGGGCGAAGAGCGGGACCTGGGAGAGGTTCGCGGTCGAGAGCCCGAGTTCCGTGACGTCGAGCATCCGCCGGGCCTCGGGCAGGTGCATGTGGTCGCCCGACCAGTAGACGCGCCCCTCCTCCTCGACCAGGAAGGACGACAGCATGCTCTTGCGCTGCGCGTAGTCCAGCGTGGTGAGGGCGGCCTCGATCTCCTGGTACATGAGGAAGAAGGCACGGACCCGGTCCACGGGGTCGCAGAGCTCGAACGCCTCCTCGCTGAGGGAGAAGAGGTAGTTGCTCGCTATCTGCGCGAAGCCCTGCTGGAAGTCCGGGCCGCCCTCGGCGAGCGCTCGCATGTAGAGCCGGAGGTCGTGGGCGAGGAACTTGGAGTCCTTGCGGACCTTGAGCTGCCACAGTCCGCGGTCCTGGAGGAACGCGTCGGTGGCGCGGTGCACCGCGATGCGGTCCGTGATGCTGCGCAGCTCACCGGTGCGGCCGGTGATCGAGGCGCCCTCGGTCTCCCACATCCACCGGTAGACGGGGTCGGTGATGATCGTGATCCCGTCGGCGAGACAGCCGGCCACGGTGGAGAAGTAGGTGTCCTCGTAGAAGACCCCTTCGGGGAAGAAGACGCCCTGCGAGCGGAGGAACTCCACCCGGTACAGCTTCGCCGCCGCGATGGGGTCGGTGAGCATCAGCGGGAATTCCACCAGGTTGGGGACGGTACGCCCCAGCGCGAAGACCTCGGGAGCCCATGCCTGGCTGTCGCCGGTGGCCCGGTTGACCCTGATGGCCTTGCCCGCGGTGATGTCGCTGCCGGTCTCCAGCGCGCTGGCGAGCAGCAGCTCGCAGGCCCTCGGGGGCAGCTCGTCGTCGGCGTCGAGGAACATCACGTAGCGGCCGGCGGCCTGGGCGATGCCCATGTTGCGCGGCGCGCCCACGCCCCCGCTGTTCCGGCCGCGGCGCAGGACCCGCACCCGGGGGTTGTTGCCGGCGAAGTTCTTGACGACGTCGAGTGTGTTGTCCGTCGAGGCGTCGTCCACGACCACGACCTCGACCAGCTCGTACGTCTGGTTGACGGCGGACTGGACGGCCTTGCCGATCGTCGTCGCGGCGTTGTAGGCCGGGATGACCACCGTCACCCAGACATCGGGTGTGTCGCGTTCGTTGTTCATCGGACGCTCTCTCGCTCACCCGGGTAGCGGCGCTGCTGCGGCAAGGAGGACGGACGCGCACCGAGTGAGCCGCCCGGCACCTGGAGGCGGAGGGTGTGGCCCTCCTCCCAGCCGCCCGCCTCCTGCGACGTGTAGGGCTCGGGGTACGGCTGGAAGAACGGGTCCTCGTCGGGCTGCGGGTCGATGAGCCGCTGGTCGACCAGGAGGGGGTCCTGTTCACCCCGGCGGTGCCGGCCGCGGTGCAGGTGGGGCGCGATGGTGCCCGCCTGGGTGGGCGTGACGCTCAGCTCTTCCATGACGGCGGTGAAGTCACGGGTGGAGAGCCAGAACTTGTACATGATGACCAGCTCGAAGATGCCGAGGAGCACCGCGGAGATCACGGTGACCGCCAGGATCCGGCCGATGAGCGGGCCGACGATGAAGATGAACATCTGGAACTCGATGCCGCTGATGAGGTGCGGCCTGATCCGGCTGCGGAGCAGGGCCTGGCGGAACCGCTGGTACCAGGGGAAGCGGTGGCGGAACTGTGCGTGAAGGTCCACGACGTGCCCGGCGGTGGCCTGCTCCTTGAGGGTCTGGGCCTCCGCCTCCGGGTTCTCGCGCAGCAGGTCTTCCATGAACTGGATCTTCGGGGCGGCCGGCTCCTCCGCGGTCCCCTGCGCGGCCTCGGCCGCGGCGAGTTCGGCCTCCTGCTTCTCGCGGGTGACCTTCTCGATCTTCGCGCGCATCGACATGCGCATCTTGTAGATCTGGAGGGCGTCCACGTAACGGAGCATGTCGAGGAAGACGACGAGCAGCGCAGCCAGCAGAAAACGTTCGTCGTCGGTGCGCAGGTACTGGCCGCCCATGAGGGCCAGGGCGCAGAAGAGCACGCGGATGCGGTCGAAGACGTAGTCCAGCCAGCCGCCGAACACGGTGCCGTTGCCCTTGAGGCGGGCCAGTTTGCCGTCGATGCAGTCGAAGATGAAGCTCAGGTGGTAGAGCGCGGCCCCGATGATGAGGGACTGTGTGTCGCCCTTGAGGAACATCGCGGCCGAACCGAGCCCCACGAACAGCGCGGCCCAGGTCACGCGGTTGGGCGTGATGAAGCGGAACCGGGCCATGACGATGAGCATCCGGGTCGCGACGGGATCGACCAGGACCACCGTCCACCAGGCGTCGCGCTTCTTGCATGTCAGTTTCTGGACAGCGCGCAGGGACAGTTTGGCCATAACCCCTCAGTCACGAGAACGACAGCGAACAGGCCCGCCGACGCGTTCAACGTGAAGGTGCCTTCATGTTCACAACATGTACACGGGTCCCTCACAAGAAGGCTTGCAGACCTTATCAAAACTTGATCCAGCCCCAACCATAATTGATCGTCAGCGATCAGCGGGGCGATCGCCGGCGATCGCCAATATCACGCTGAGTACCAAGATCCAAAGGTGAAGCCCTCCGCGTGTGACTCTCGGTGAGAGACCGCGAGCTTCGCGCCCTCCGTCAGGGTCGCCACCGTGACCCTCCCGGTACGGTCCCGGAGCACCGCGGGCACCCCGTGCGCCGCCTCCCCCGCCAGTCCGTTCCACCAGACGCCCGCGTCGGGCCGCCCCTCAGCGAAGGCGCCGATCTCGCAGGATCCGCCGGCCCCGGAGCGGACGAGCAGCGAGTAGTCCCACCCGTCGACGCGGACCCCGGGCACCCCGGTGACCGGCGCCTCCCCCTCGGCCGCCCCCAGGGGGACCGGGGCGTGCGCGCCCGACTGCCAGACGCACGGCTCGTTCGTCCGCAGATCACGGAAGACCACCGTGCCCGGTTCGGGGCCCGCCGCCATGGAGCCGGGGCGGGGAGCGAACGGCACCGCGCGGTCCTCGGTCCAGGCGGCGTCGTACCCGGGCCGGTGCCAGCGGACGACGCCCGGGGTGTCCCGCAGCCGGGCGAAGAGCTGGACGTCCCCCTTGGGCGTGGTGACGGTGACCAGTTCGTCCGCGACGCGCAGGCCCGAGAGGTGGCGCCACGGGGTCCAGGCACTCTCGGGCCGCTGTTCGCGGTAGCTCACGCTGTGCCCGAAGTTCCGCGCGAAGACCACGACACCGCCTGCGGCGTCGAACCCGGCCGCCGGGAATCCGGTCTCCCGGCTCTTGTACGCGTCACCGGGGTTCGGGCTCCCGAGGGAGTGCCACGGAGTGAGCGGATGCCCCGAGCGGTACTGGGCGGCGTGGACGATCTCCACGTTCGCCCCGCCGTCCGTGCGCGCGGTCCTGCGCAGCGCGAAGAGGTGGGCGAAGCCCGAGAGGTCGCGCACGACACGGAGGCCGGGCATCAGCCTCGGCCCCGGAAGGAGCTCGGGCCCGTCCCAGTCCGCGCCGTGCGGGCGCGGCTGGGTCCACCGCAGCACGCCCGCCGCCGAGGGGAGGAACGCGGTCGCCCGGCCGTCGAACCCCTCGGTCAGCCACCCCGTCACGGCCGGGTAACGCGGGCAGGAGGTGGCGGGCAGTTGCGGAGTGGCCGCCTCCGTCCGGCGGCAGTCGACCAGTACGGGCGTCGCCGATTCGCGCTGGAGGACGCGTGCGGCGTCCAGCGCGAGCAGCGCCCCGGCAGCGCGCCCCGGCGGCTCGTCGTGCACGGGGCAGTTCCGGTCCGTGTCCCAGCCGGTATGGGTCGGATCGGGGTCCGGGACGCGGATGCGCAGGGGCTGGAGGGCCCGCAACTCCTTCACGATTGCGGTGACGCCGGGCTCGTCGAGGATCCGGGGCCGCCCCCACACCTCGCACCCGCGCGCGGAGGCGTCGGCGAGCGCGCGGTCCAGGGCTGCGCGCCCCTCCTCGCCGTCGTCCCGGAGACAGATCACCGCGATCTCCGGCCCGGCGGCCGCCTCGGCCGCGACGAGCAGCGCGGCGTCGGCCGCGCACTCCGCCACGACGGCCACACGGCCGTTCCCCGCAGGGGCTTTCATATCCGGCTCCAGTCACCCAGGGTCAGACCGGGGCCGTCCGTCTGCCGCGCGAGGACGGGGCGTCCGTCGGCCCCGGATACGGCCACGACCACCCGCCCGTATCCGTCGAGCGCGAGCGAGGGGTCACCGGCGGCGGTCGCACCGGTGTCGGTCCACCACATCCCGCCCCGTTCCTCCTCGGTGGAGCAGGCGCCCAGATGGACCGAGCCGTCCGGGCCCCGCACCGCGAGCACCGTGCAGTCGAAACCGTCCACCGTCCCCCGCACGGCCGCGATGCGGCCGTCGCCCGGAGTTCCGCCCAGCGGCATCGGCCAGTTCCCGGGCCGGAAGGCGACGACTCCGCCGCCGCGGACATCTGTCAGGTAGTGCGTCATGCGCCCCGGAGCGGTCTCCAGAGCCGTCGCGCTCCCGGGCAGCGGAACGACGCCGGCGTCATAGCCCCGGGCCAGGCCCTCGCCCTGGCCGCTCTGGCGCAGATGGAGGGCTGCCGCGCGGGTGGGGGCGAGCAGCTCGACCAGTCCGCCGGCCGTCGCCGCGAGTGACGGCCGGTCGGTGACCCCGGCGATGTCGAGTTCCTTCCACGCCTCCCACTGCCCGTTCCGGTCCTCGCGTCGCAGCGCCGCGCCGCCCCACGCCGTCGGAACACAGACGTACAGCGCGCCGCCGTTCGCCACGGCCGCGCTGGGGACGCCCACCTGCTCGGAGCGGTCGAGGTCCTTGAAGGGGTTGCCCAGCGACCGCCACTCGGTGACGGGCCGTCCGGTCTGGTACTGGGTGGCGCACACGATGTCCACGGCCGACCTGCCGTCGGCCTTCGGCCGCACCCGGCGCCCGACGAAGTGGACGTAACGATTCTGCCCCTGGGCCACCGTGAGGTGGGTCAGGTCCTTCACCGGATGGGCGTCCGGCCCCGACCAGCGCGAAGCCCCGACCGCCTCCTGCGTCCAGCGGAGCAGCGCGTCCCCGGTGTGCAGATAGACGGTGAGCCGGCCATCGTGTCCGACGAGCAGCCAGGGACCGCCCTCCGTGCGGCCGGGCTCCCCCTCGCCATGGGCGGAGGGCGCGTTCCGCCGCTCCGTTCCGTACAGCGAGGCACCCCGCATGGCTCGTCCTCAACCTTTCAGGGCAGCGGGCCCCCACGACGGGGGCCGGAACCGAGACATCATAGACAGGACCGGAACAAATGAGCGATGAGCGCCCGTTCTGTCACAGTTGCGCGACAGCCTTCGTACGTACACCTGATCGACTGCTTATAGTGCTCATCCCGGGAAAACGAGGACCGGCTCCACCCCCCACCCGAGTCCCAGCCCCATCATTTGCGCCCTGACCAGGCCACAAGCTGTGAGGACTCATTCAGGATGAGCCAAGACGACACGACCCCCGGCCAGGGGAGCTCCCCGGAGACCCCCCGCCGCCGTGGGCGCAAGCGTGTCCGGACGCGGGGCCAGCGAATACGGCGGGTGATCCTGGTCTCGGCCCTGGTGCTCGTCGTCGCCGCGGGCGGTACCGCGTGGTGGTTCTGGAGCCACCTCAACGGCAACATCAAGGGCGTCGACATCAACAAGGCGCTCGGTGAGGACCGTCCCGAGAAGCTGCCCACCAGCGGGCAGAACCTGCTGGTTCTGGGGTCCGACTCGCGGGCCGGCTCGGAGAACAAGGAGCTGGGCGGCGGGATCGGGGTCAGCGGGGCCCGGTCCGACACCGCGCTCGTCGTGCACATCCCGGAGGGCCGTGACAAGGCCGTCGCCGTGTCCATCCCGCGCGACACCCTGGTGACCCGGCCCGACTGCACCAAGGGCGACGGTTCCACGGTGGCCGGCAAGGACCGTGTGATGTTCAACTCGGTGTACTCGCAGGTCGGTCCGGCGTGTGTGGTCAAGACCGTCGAGAAGATGTCCGGGGTGCGGATCGACCACTACCTGGAGATCAACTTCGCCGGGTTCAAGGGGCTCGTGGACGCCATCGGCGGGGTGAACATCGACGTCAAGGAACCCATCCACGACAAGAAGACCGGGCTGAACGTCGACGCCGGACCGCACAAGTTCGACGGCACCGAGTCCCTGAAGTTCGTCCGTACCCGGTACAGCCTCAGCGACGGCACCGACCTGAGCCGCATCGGGCTCCAGCAGCAGTTCCTGATGGCGCTGCTCAAGGAGGTCAAGAGCCAGGACCTGCTCGGCAGCCCGACCAGCGCCTACAAGATCGCCAACTCGGCCACGGCGGCCCTGACCACCGACGACGAACTGGCCTCGCTCACCTCGCTCGCGAAGTTCGCCCGGTCCATGAACGGGGTCGACCCGGACACGATGGAGACAATCATGCTCCCCGTCGAGTACGACAAGATCGACCACAACCGCGTCGTGGCCGTGAAGCCGCGGGCGGACGCGCTGTGGAAGGCGCTCCGCGAGGACACCCCGATCCCCGAGTCCGCCAAGAAGTCCCCGGCGCTCGGCCAGGGCTGAGCAGCATCGCGGCATACGGCCCCGGGAGCGGTCCCGGGGCCGTGGTGGTTCACACCCGTTGCGCCGGTCCCAGCGCGAGGCCCGGTTCGTCGTTCTGCCGGGCCACGTACAGCCCGCCGCGCTCGCCGATCATCGCGAGCACCACGCGACCCTCGCCGTCGAGCGCCAACGCCGGGGGCGCCGAGGTGCGTTCGCCGGTCGCCGCCCACCACAGGCCGCCCGCCTCGTTCTCCGTACCGCAGGCCGCGAGCAGCACGCGGCCGTCGCGGGTGCGGTGGGCGAGCACCGTGCAGTCGTAGTCGTCCAGTTCGGCGCGGAGCACGGCGATCCGGCCCTCGGCCGGGGTGTCCCCGATCGTGATGGGCGGGGTGTCCAGGCGGGTGGCGACCAGGGTGCCGGTGGTGGCGTCGGTCCAGTAGAAGGTGTTGCGGTCGGGCGCGGTCTCCAGCACGCTCACCGCGCCGCCGGCGATCTTGACGTTGAGGTTGTCGCCCTTCTGGAAGGCGCCGCCCGGCTCGGCCTGCGCCCACCGCATGGCCTTGTTGGTGCCGGGGACCAGGAGCTCCATGCGGCCCGAATCGGCGACCGCGACGGCCATCGTCTCCTTGCCCAGGGTGCCCCTGAGGTCCTTCCACCCCTCCCACTTGCCGCTCTTCGCCTCGCGGCGCAGCATCATGCCGCCGTTGGCGTTGCGGACGAAGACGTGGACCATGCCGGTCGGGGCGACGGCGGCGGCCGGCGGGCCGATGCGGGCAGCGCGCTCGTCCCCGTCCTTGTACGGATTGCCCACGGTCCGCCACGCGGTGACCGGGCGGCCCGTCTGGTACTGGATGGCGTGCACGAGGTCGACCTGCGGCTGCTCCTCGTCGCCGTGGACCGTGCGGCGGCCGATGAAGTGGACGTAGCCGTCCGGGCCCTGGGCGACGCCGAGGTGGGTCAGGTCCGGCACCGGGAAGAACTCGGGGCCCTGCCAGCCGGGGCCGCCGGGGCACTCCTCGGTCCAGCGCAGCAGCCCGTCCTCGTTGCGCGCGTAGGCGGTGAGCCTGCCGTCCTTGCCACGCACGAGCCAGCCTCCGTCGACCGGGGTCTCGCCGGTGCCACGGGCGCTTTCGACGTCTCGCAGGGCATCGTCGCCCTTGCCCGAGGCGCTCCCCTGGGCACGTCTCGACCTGACTCGCATGTCGTGGCGTCTTCCTTCCGTGATGGTCCGCCCCCGATCTGCGGCTTTGTGTCACGACCGGCATCCGGAAGGCGGGGAGCACCCATCATAGAATCACCGTTCGAACCCTTGGAATCACCGCGTCCGCACCGCTTGCGCGCGGTTTCGGCACACTCCGGACATGACAGGCTGACCCCATGCCGAATCCGCTGCCCCTGGTGATCGTCGACGCGGCCAATGTCGTCGGGTCCGTCCCGGACGGCTGGTGGCGCGACCGGCGGGGCGCGGCCGAGCGGCTGCGCGACTCGCTGGTCCGCTACGCCTCCGACGGCCTGCCCGGTACGCCCGGCCCCGTCGATCTGGTGCTGGTGGTCGAGGGGCGGGCCCGGGACGTCGCGCCGGTGCCCGGGGTGCGGGTGGAGGCGGCCCCGGGCAGCGGTGACGACCTGATCGCCGAACTGGCGGCGGGCGCGGCGGCGGAGGCCGCGCCGCGCCCCTGCGTCGTCGTCACCGCGGACCGGGAGCTGCGCCGCCGGGTCGAGGCGCACGGGGCGCGGTGCACGGGGCCGCGTACGGTGCGGCCGGGGGCCTAGGGCCTTCCCTTTGAATCAGGCCGGGTCAGACCCGGTCGCGGTTCACCCGGCTGTGCGAGCGGCCGTACGCGAAGTAGATGACCACGCCGATCACCATCCAGACCGCGAACCGCAGCCAGGTCTCGGCCGGCAGGTTGAGCATCAGCCAGACCGAGGCGGCCACCGACACGATCGGGACCGCCGGCACCCACGGGGTGCGGAAAGCGCGGTGCAGGTCCGGGCGGGTGCGGCGCAGCACGATGACGCCGAGCGCGACGACCACGAAGGCGAAGAGCGTGCCGATGTTCACCAGGGTGGCGAGCTCGTTGATGCTGGTCACCCCGGCGACGACGGCGATGATCACGCCGAGCAGGATGGTCGGGCGGTACGGGGTGTGGAAGCGCGGGTGCGTCTTGGAGAAGAACCGCGGGAGCAGGCCGTCGCGGCTCATCGCGAAGAACACCCGGGTCTGGCCGAGCAGCAGGATCATGCAGACCGTGGTGAGGCCGACGGCGGCACCGAAGCTGATGACGCCCGCGTAGAAGGGATGTCCGACGGCCTTGAAGGCGTCGGCGAGCGGGGCGCTGACGGACAGCTCGGTGTAGTGCTGCATGCCGGTGACGACGATCGACACCGCGACGTAGAGCACGGTGCAGATGAACAGCGAGGCCAGGATGCCGCGCGGCATGTCGCGCTGCGGCAGCTTCGTCTCCTCCGCGGCCGTGGCGACGACGTCGAAGCCGATGAAGGCGAAGAAGACGATGGAGGCGGCGGTGAAGATGCCCATGACGCCGAAGTTCGTCGGGGCGTAGCCGAAGATCAGCTGGACCAGCGGGGCGTCGAACCCGGACCCGGAGGGCTGGGGCTCGGCGTCGGGGATGAACGGGGAGTAGTTCCCGGTGTCGATGAAGAACAGGCCCGCGATGATGACGATCAGGACGACGGCGATCTTGATGGCGACCACCACCGTGGTGACCCGGGCGGAGAGCTTCATGCCCAGCACCAGGATCACGGTCAGGACCAGCACCAGGGCGAAGGCCAGGATGTCGAAGCCGAAGCCGTCCGCCACGTCCGGCCCGGACAGCACGTCCGGCAGGTGCCAGCCCGCGTTGTCCAGCAGCGAGCGGACGTACCCGGACCAGCCGACCGCGACCACCGCCGTGCCCAGCGCGAACTCCAGCACCAGGTCCCAGCCGATGATCCAGGCGACCAGTTCGCCGAGGGAGGCGTACGAGAAGGTGTACGCGGACCCCGCGACCGGGACGGTGGAGGCGAACTCCGCGTAGCACAGGGCGGCCAGCGCGCAGACGACGCCCGCGACGACGAAGGCGAGGGCGGTGGCCGGGCCGGCCGTCTCCTTGGCGACCTTGCCGGTGAGGACGAAGATGCCGGTGCCGATGACGACGCCGACCCCGAAGACCGTGAGGTCGAGGGCCGAGAGCGACTTCTTGAGGGCGTGCTCCGGCTCCTCCGTGTCGCGGATGGACTGCTCGACCGTCTTGGTCCTGAACAGCCCGTTCTTGCCCGGGGGCAGGTCCTGCTGCGTGCTCACCGGCGTACCTCCACGCACTCGTCGTGCACGCCAGTCTCCGGACCCGGCCCCACCCCCCGTTCGCGGCACGCCTGCGGCGGCCGGATTTCACGCGAACGGGCCGGTCGGACCACTCGTTACGGGTGGTCCGACCGGCCCGTTCGGCCGAGCTGCTAGGGGTCAGTCCCGGACGCGCTCCACGACGGTGCGGTCCTCCGCCGACTCGTAGCGCCCGTCCAGCTTGGCGACCAGGCCGGTGACCTGGCGGGCGATGTCCGGGGCGGTCAGCCCGATCTCGGCCATGACCTCCTTGCGGGAGGCGTGGTCGAGGAAGACCGGCGGGATGCCGAAGTCGCGGAGCGGGACGTCGACGTCCGCGTCGCGCAGCGCCTGGGAGACCGCGGAGCCGACGCCGCCGGCCCTGCTGTTGTCCTCGACGGTGACGACGACGCGGTGCTGCGCGGCGAGCGGGGCCAGGGCCTCGTCCACCGGCTTCACCCAGCGCGGGTCCACGACGGTCGTGGAGATGCCCTGGGCGTCGAGCAGGTCGGCGATCTCCAGGCACATCGGGGCGAGCGCGCCGATGGAGACGAGCAGCACGTCGGGCCGGGCGGCGCCGGGCTCGCGGAGCACGTCCATGCCGCCCACGGTGCCGACGGCCTTGACCGACGGGCCGACCGCGCCCTTGGAGAAGCGGACGACCGTGGGTGCGTCGTCGACCTCGACGGCCTCGCGCAGCTGGGCGCGGACCTGGTCGGCGTCGCGCGGGGCGGCGATCCGCAGGCCGGGCACGACCTGGAGGATCGACATGTCCCACATGCCGTTGTGCGAGGCGCCGTCCGTACCGGTGATGCCGGCCCGGTCCAGGACGAAGGTGACCCCGCACTTGTGCAAGGCGACGTCCATCAGGACCTGGTCGAAGGCGCGGTTGAGGAAGGTGGCGTACACCGCGAAGACCGGGTGGAGGCCGCCGGTGGCGAGGCCGGCCGCGGAGACCGCGCCGTGCTGCTCGGCGATGCCGACGTCGTAGATCCGGTCCGGGAAGTCCTTCTCGAACCGGGTCAGGCCGACCGGCTGGAGCATGGCCGCGGTGATCGCGACGATGTCCTCGCGCTCGTGGCCGAGCTTGACCATCTCCTCGCCGAACACCGAGGTCCAGTCGAGGCCGGAGGTGGCGACGGGCAGGCCCGTGTCGGGGTGGATCT
This sequence comes from Streptomyces sp. CB01249, assembly GCF_001905735.1. Taxonomy (GTDB): domain Bacteria; phylum Actinomycetota; class Actinomycetes; order Streptomycetales; family Streptomycetaceae; genus Streptomyces. Next base: position 406,437 of record NZ_LISW01000001.1, on the reverse strand, counting down.
TGCCGACGGCGTGGAAACGGTCGGCCTCGTCCTGGAGGGCGGGGGTGTAGCCGCGGCCCTTCTCGGTGAGGCAGTGCACGATGACCGGACCGCCGAAGCGCTTGGCGCGCTGGAGGGCGGACTCCAGGGCCTCGATGTCGTGGCCGTCGATGGGGCCGACGTACTTGAGGCCGAGATCCTCGAACATGCCCTGCGGGGCGATGAAGTCCTTCAGGCCCTTCTTGGCGCCGTGCAGGGTCTCGTACAGCGGCTTGCCGACGACGGGGGTGCGCTCCAGGAGGTCCTTGCCGCGGGCCAGGAAGCGTTCGTAGCCGTCGGTGGTGCGCAGGGTGGCCAGGTGGTTGGCGAGGCCGCCGATGGTGGGTGCGTAGGAGCGCTCGTTGTCGTTGACGACGATGACGAGGGGGCGGTCCTTGGCGGCGGCGATGTTGTTCAGCGCCTCCCAGGCCATGCCGCCGGTGAGGGCGCCGTCGCCGATGACCGCGACGACGTGGTCGTCCTTGCCGCGGACCTCGTTGGCCTTGGCGAGGCCGTCGGCCCAGCCGAGGACGGTGGAGGCGTGCGAGTTCTCGATGACGTCGTGCTCGGACTCGGCGCGCGAGGGGTAGCCGGAGAGGCCGCCCTTGCTCTTGAGCCTGCTGAAGTCCTGGCGGCCGGTGAGGAGCTTGTGCACGTAGCTCTGGTGGCCGGTGTCGAAGAGGACCTTGTCCTTCGGCGAGTCGAAGACCCGGTGCAGGGCGATGGTGAGCTCGACCACGCCGAGGTTGGGTCCGAGGTGTCCGCCGGTCTTGGAGACCGCGTCGACCAGGAAGGTCCGGATCTCCTCGGCGAGCTGCTCCAGCTGCTCGGGAGTGAGCCGGTCGAGGTCACGCGGTCCGCCGATGCGGGTCAGCAGATCCCATCCGTCGCCCACCACCGCCCGTGCGTGACGCGCTTCGCGCGGCTGTGTCACCGTGCCTCCTTGCGATTGTGCTGGTCGAGCATGCCGATCCGATGAGTCTAACGGCCTCCCCCCGAAGCGGGAGTCGGGGCGTGCTGCCCCTTCCGTGCCGGTACGCGCCGGAGCCCGGCGCCCTCCGTGGGGGCGCCGGGCTCCGGCGGGTGGTGCGTACGCGCGCGGCCTGCGGTGTTGCGTGTCGCTAGGCGCGCCCTGCGGTCTTCTGCGTCTTGCGGGAGACCGAGTCGATGATCACGGCGATGAGGAGGACCGCACCGGTGATCATGTACTGGATCGCGTTGGACGACAGGTTCATCTGGTTCAGGCCCTGGACGATCGACTGGATGACCAGGATGCCGAGGAGCGCGGACCAGACCTTGCCGCGTCCGCCGAACAGGGACGTACCGCCGATGACGGCCGCGGCGATGCACATCATGAGCTGGTTGCCGCCGCCGAGGGAGCGGTCGGCGCCGCCGGTCGCGGAGGCCAGGAAGAGGCCGCCGACCGCACCGAGCGTGCCGGAGATCATGAACACCGAGATGCGGATCCAGGAGACGTTGATACCGGCGCGGCGCGCGGCCTCGACGCCACCGCCGACCGCGAAGACCTGACGGCCGTACGTGGTGCGGCGCAGCACGAAGTCGGTGATGACCAGGATCGCGAGGAAGATCACCAGGGAGAGCGGGAGGCCCTGCTCCTGGTTGAACGCGTACGCGGCGAGGAGGGCCAGGACGGCGAGCAACGCGGTGCGCAGGATGATCTCGCTCTGCGGGCGGGCCGGCAGCTCGGCGGCCTTGCGGCGCCGCGCGTCACGCAGCTGCGTGAGGTAGAAGGCGACGATCACAACGATGGCGAGGCCGTAGGCGGCGGCGACGTCCTCGAAGTAGTAGCTGGTCAGGTCGCGGACGAAGCTGCCGAGCGGGGTGGTGATGGTGGACTTCTCGCCCATCACCCAGGTCTGCATGCCGGCCCAGCCCAGGAAGCCCGCCAGGGTCACGACGAACGCGGGCACGCCGATCTTGGCGAAGACGATGCCGTGGAAGGCGCCGATGACCGTGCCGGAGAGGATGCCGAGCAGGATGGCGAGGCCGTCGGGCATGTCCGAGCCGAGGACGGCCCACACCGCGCCCGCCAGACCGGCGACGGAGCCGACCGCGAGGTCGATCTCGCCGAGCAGCAGGACGAAGACGATACCGACGGCCATGATGCCGGGGCCCGCCGCGTACAGCGTGATCTGGTCGAGGTTGTACGAGGTGAGGAAGTTGCCGGTCTCGGCCTGGAAGACGATGCCGATGATGATCAGGCCGACCACGACGGGCAGCGAGCCGATCTCGCCCGAGCGCACCTTGCGCTTGAACTCGGTCCAGTAGCCCTTGAAGCCCTGCTCGCGGACGAGCAGCCGGGGGTCGACGACGCGCACGGCGCCCTCGGCCGCCGCGGGGGCCTCGGTGGTCTCGGGGGCCTCGGTGGGCTCCGCCTGGGCCGGGACCTTGGCCGAAGTCTCGTTGGTGTTGCTCACTTGGATGCCTCCGCGCTGCGCGACTTGCGACGGGTCACGGCGTTGTCCGTGGCGCCCGTGATCGCGGCGATGATTTCTTCGTGGCTGGTCGTGGCCACGGGGAAGACGCCGTTGTTGTGGCCGAGTCGCAGCACGGCGACCTTGTCGGCCACGGCCTTCACATCGGCCATGTTGTGGCTGATGAGGATGACGCCGAGGTTCTGCTCGCGCAGCCGCTCCACGAGGTCGAGGACCTGGGCGGTCTGCTCGACGCCGAGGGCCGCGGTGGGCTCGTCCAGGATCACGATCTTGGGGTTGCCGACCAGGGCGCGGGCGATGGCCACGACCTGGCGCTGACCGCCGGAGAGCGCGGCGACCGGGATGCGGACGCTGGGGATGCGGATGGAGAGGGTCGACAGGAGGTCCTGGGCCCGCTTCTCCATGGCGACCTCGTCGAGGACGCCGCCCTTCTTGATCTCGCGCCCGAGGAAGAGGTTGGCGACGACGTCCAGGTTGTCGCAGAGCGCGAGGTCCTGGTAGACGGTCGCGACGCCGAGGTTCTGGGCGTCGTGCGGACGGCTGATGTCCACCTTCGCGCCCTCCCACTCGATGACGCCCTCATCGATGGGGTGCACGCCGGCGATCGTCTTGACCAGCGTGGACTTTCCGGCACCGTTGTCGCCGACGAGGGCGACCACTTCTCCGGCGTGGACTTCGAGATCGACACCGGAGAGGACCTGGACCGCTCCGAATCGCTTGAAGACTCCACGCAACGCCAGCACGGGCGTCTGTGACACGTGAACCATCTCCTTCGCCGCCTGACCGGCGGGGATGTGCCGCCTGACCGGCGGAGACGCCGCGCCGCGAGGGCAGCGTCGACATACGGGAAGCACTGGGGGGGAAGAGTGTCCGGCACCCGGCCGGAAGCGGGGTGTGAGCCGGCCGGGGCCGGACAGTCATGGGGGCGCGGGCGGATTCCGCCGTGCGGGGCGGTACCGGACCCGCACGCGCCGGGGCCTGTCGGCCCCGGCGCGAGGAGGGACTACTTGATGCCCAGCGCGGTGCACTTGGCGGCGATGTCCTTGACGCAGACGTCGGCGACCTTGTAGATGCCGTCCTTGATCACGGTGGACTCGATGTTGTCCTTGTTCACCACGGTCGGCTCGAGCAGCGTGGACGGAACGCCGTCCGTCTCGCCCTGGGCGCCGATGTCCTTGCCCTGGAGCAGGTTGACGGCGAACTGGGCGGCCGCGGGGGCCAGCTGCTTCGGCGACTTGTAGATCGTGAAGGTCTGCGTACCGGCGATGATCCGCTGGATGCCGGGGAGCTCGGCGTCCTGGCCGCCCACCGGGATGTCCTTGATGCCGGCGTTGCTCAGCGAGGTGATGATGCCGCCCGCCATGCCGTCGTTGGCGGAGTAGACGGCGTCGATCTTGCCCTTGCCGACCGAGGAGATCGCGGCGGTCATCTTCTCACCGGCGATCTTCGGGTCCCACTCGCCGGACGCCTCGTAGGCGATCTTGATCTTGCCGTCGAGGGACGCGTGGGCGCCCTTCTTGAACAGACCGGCGTTCGGGTCCTTCTCGTCACCGTTGATCATGACGAGGTTGGCCTTGGCGGCCTTGGCACCCAGGGCGTCGAGGACGGCCTGGCCCTGGAGGCGGCCGATCTTCTCGTTGTCGTGGCTGACGTAGGCGTCGGCACCCGCGATGGCGCGGTCGTACGCGACGACCTTGACGCCCTTCTTGTGCGCGGCCTCGACCCAGGCGGCGGACTTCTCGGCGTCGACCGAGGAGATCGCGATGACCTTGATGCCGTCGGCGATCTGCTGCTCGAACTGCTGCTTCTGCTGGCCGACGTCCCCGGCCGCGTTGTTGTAGACGACCTCGCAGTCGGCGCAGTCCTTCTTGACCGCCTCGATGAACAGCGGCTTGTCCAGCGTCTCGTAGCGGGCGGTCTTGTTCTCCGGGAGCAGCAGACCGATCTTGGTCTTGCTGCCCGAGTCCGCCGAGTCCTTCTTGTCGTCGCCGGCCTTGCCGCAAGCGGCGAGGGAGACGGCCATCGAAACGGCGGCCGTGCCTATGACGATGCGTCGCGTCATTGCGTTCATTGGGGGTTTGCCTCCCTGACGAGGCCGCAACGTCGCGGCCGAGGTGGCTGGAAGTCAACTCGGCCGCGAGGGCGGCGTCAAGGAGTAAATCCTTAACGAGATGACAACGGTGCCATTCGTTATCTAAGTGAAGGCAGGAGTGGCCGCGGGGAGGGTGCTCTCCAAAAGGGTTGAATCCCCCATCTCGCTCAGGACGAGCGCCAGCGCGCCCAGCACCTCCGCACGGCCCCCCAGGGCCCCCGGAAGCACGGACAGCTGCCGGGCCGCGCTGGGGATGGCGTAACGCGACACGGAGTCCCTGATGGGCCCCAGGACCAGCTCCCCGGCCTCCGCCAGCGAGCCGCCCAGCACCACGCGGCTCGGGTTCAGCAGATTGCAGAGGTTGGCCACCCCACTGCCGATGTGCCGCCCGACGTCACCGATCACCCGCCGGCACCCCGGATCCCCCTCGCGGGCCAGCTGGACCACCCGCTCCATGGTGAGATCGGGGCCGTGGCTGGGCTGGAGCAGGGGCAGGACGTAGCGCGCGGCCGTGAAGGTCTCCAGGCAGCCGCGGTTGCCGCAGCGGCAGACCGGGCCCGATTCGTCCAGGGTGATGTGGCCGATCTCGCCGGCCGTGCCACCTGGGCCCCGGTAGATGTGCCCGTCGATCACCAGACCGGCGCCGACACCGCTGGCGACCTTGATGTACGCGAGGTCCCTGACCCCCCGGCCGCTCCCCCACACCAGCTCGCCCAGGGCCCCGAGATTGGCGTCGTTGTCCACGTAGACCGGCACGCCGAGGCGGGCGGCGAGCTCCTCGCTGGGGTTGATGCCCGTCCACCCCGGCAGGATCGACGTGGAGCCCAGGGTGCCGGACTCGACGTCGATCGGGCCGGGTACACCGAGTCCCACCCCGATGACCTTCCCCGGGCTGATCCCGGTGGTCTCGATCAGCCGGTTGACCAGCTGTTCCGCCCGTCCGAAGCCCTCGGCGGAGGAGGCGTCGACGTCCAGCGGCTCGGACTCCTCGGCGAGCACCTGGTGGGCCAGGTTGCCGACCGCCACGCGCAGGTGGGTGTGGCCGAAGTCGACGCCGATCACGATGCCCGCGTCACCGCTGAGCGAGACGCTGCGGGCCCGGCGGCCGCCCGCCGAGGTGGGGGTCACCTCGACCGTGCCGCTTTCCTTCAGTTCGCGAACGATATTGGAGACGGTGGCCGCGGAGAGGCCCGTACTCCTGGCGATCTCGGCCTGGGTGAGCGAACCGGCCATGCGTACGGCGCGCACGACCCGCTCAAGGTTGGCGCGATGCAGAGACGTCTGCGACCCCGGAGTCTCCATCGACTCACTCACTCCTGCCATATTCTCCAACATGTGAACTCTAAGCTGACCGTTTTCGGGCGGGCCCCGTCAAGACCTTGAGCAGTCGGAGCCACCGATGAGCACTGCTCCTCCACCCCGCGGCCCGGGCGAACTCCCCCGTACACAGACGAACCGCCCGCCGGCTGGGATGCCGGCGGGCGGTTCGCTTCGTTCGTGAAGTGCGTTCAGGGTGTACGGGGTGTTACTTCACCGCTCCCGCGGTCAGCCCCGCCACGACCTGGCGCTGGAAGATGATGTAGGCCGCGAGGACCGGCAGCATCGCCATCACCAGACCGGCGAAGAGGCCGGACCAGTCGCCCTTGTAGCCCTGGCTGCTGGCCAGTTCGACCAGACCCTGCGAGAGCACCCGGTACTTCGGGTCGGTGTTCAGCACCGTCGGCAGCATGTACTGGTTCCACTGGCCGAGGAAGTTGAAGATGCCGACGCTGATCAGGCCGGGCTTGGCCATCGGCAGCATGACCTGGAAGAACGTCCGGGTGTGCGAGGCCCCGTCGATCATCGCCGCTTCCGCCACCGACCCCGGCAGCGTCCGGAAGAAGGAGGTGAGGAAGAAGACGGTGAAGGGCAGCGAGTACGCGATGTAGACCAGGATCAGTCCGTGCCGCGTGTTCAGCATCCCCATGTTGTTCATCACGAAGAACAGCGGGACCAGCGCCAGGATGATCGGGAAGCTCATCCCGCCGATGAACATGTAGTAGATGAAGCGGTTGCCCGGGAAGTCGAACCGGGCGAGCACATAGGCCGCCATCGAACCGAGCAGCAGGGTGCCGATGAGCGAACAGCCCACCACGACGATCGTGTTGAAGAAGTAATCGCTCATGTGCGCCTGGCTCCAGGCGCGCGACCAGTTGTCGAAGTGGAGCTTGTCCGGCAGCGCCCACGGCGTCGACAGGATCGAGTCGTCGGTCTTGAACGACGACATGATCGCCCAGAGCAGCGGCAGCACCACCAGGATCGCCCAGATGATCAGCACGCCGTGCGAGAAGACGTTGAGGGTCTTCCCCTCGCTGCTCTTCTTCTCCTTGCCCGCCGGGGCGGGCGACTTGGACACGGGGGCCGGATCCGTCGCCGCGACCGCGGGAGGGGTTTCAGTGGCCTTCACGCGTGCTCACCTCGTACTACTGTCGAGCCGGCCGCCGCGGCCGGGCTGTCTTGCCTGCTGGGGGTGCGGGGAACGCGTCCCGGGAAGCGCGGCATCAGAACTCCAGCCGCTCGCGCCGGCCCAGCCGCATCACGACGGCGGCGAACGCCATGGTGACGACGAGCAGTCCGACACCGATCGTCGTCGCGTAGCCGGCCTGACCGTCGCGGAAGGCGGTCTGGTAGACGTACAACGGCAGGATCGAGGTCGAGTAGTCGGGACCGCCGGGGCCGACCGTCATGACCTGGACGGCCGTGAACGCCTCGACGCCGAGGGCCAGGATGCCCATGTAGACCCAGCCCGACTGGATGGTGTCCCAGAGCAGCGGGACGGTGATCTTGAAGAACGTCGTGATGCGGCTGGCCCCGTCCAGGAGCGCCGCCTCGTAGAAGTCCTTGGGGATGGACGCCATTCCGGCCGAGAAGAGGACGACGAAGAAGCCGACCGTCGACCAGACCAGCACCACCATGACGCAGATCAGCGCCAGATTCGGATCGCCCAGCCACTCCGGCTGGACGGAGTCCAGACCGATCCCCTCCAGCGCCGAATTGATCATGCCGGAACGCGGGTTGTACGCGAACTGGAAGAGCAGGGCGACGATGACGATCGACAGGACCTGCGGGAAGAAATAGGCGATCTTGTAGAAGCCCGATCCCCGCACGCCGGCGACCGCGGCGTTCTTCCGCCGACGGCCTCCGACGTTGAGCATGAAGGCGAAGAAGAGCGCGAGGCCCAGCGTCACCAGCGGCAGCACCAGCACGAGAATCACGCTGTGCTGGAGCGACTTCCAGAAGATGTCGTCCTTCAGCATCCTGGAGTAGTTGCCGAAGCCGACCATCTTGAAGTCGGGGCTCAGTCCGGTCCAGTCCGTGAAGGAATAGTAGATGGCCTGGATGAACGGCCAGATGACGAAGACCGCATACAACACCAAGGGGACTACCAGGAACCCCACAATGAACCGGTACTTGCCGTGCTGCATCGTTTACCGACCCCGATCTTTCCGCGGGTGCCGCCGCTGGTGACGGTTGCTCACTGGTGCTTGTAGTGCTTGATGGACTGGTCCTTGGCCGCGGCGTCCGCGTAGCCCTGGATCTTCTTGATGGCCTCGGCCGGGGTCAGTCGGCCCGCCATCATCTCACCGAGACCGGCGGTGCCGATCTGCTCCTTCTGGAGCTTGACGTACCAGTCCTGGAGGCGCGGGTTCACCACGTTGTCGCCGGCCTTCTTCAGCGCGTCGACACCGGACTGCATGGCCGTGGAGAGGGTCAGGCCGTCGGTGCCGCCGTTGAAGGCGCTCAGCGACTTCACCTGCTTCGTGAAGTTCTTCGAGGACTCCTCGGAGAGCATGATGCGCAGCTGCTCCATGCCGCCCTGCGGGTTGGCCGCCTTGGCCGGGACGACGAAGGGCTCGCCGCCGGACGCCCAGATGGTGCCGAAGGGCATCGCGTCGGACTTGTCCAGGCTGGACGGGGCCGCGACCATCATCTTGAAGTCCTTGGGCGTGGTCGGCGCCGCCTCGTTCTCCACCCACGAACCGTTCGGGATGAAGAGCGCCTTGCCCTTGGTCCACTCGGTCTGCGACTGGATGTGGGTCAGGCCCGGGGTGCCCTTGAGGATGTACCCCTTCTTGTAGAGCTCGTAGTACGCCTCGAAGGCCGCCTTGACGGCGGGGTCCTTCCACGCGTTCGGCTCCAGGTTGTCGATCTTGTCGAGAACCTCCCGGCCACCGATCTTGGCGATGAACGGGTAGAGGGAGAACGGCAGGTAGTACGGGTACTTACCGGCGTACGTCCAGCCCGCGATGCCCTGCTTCTTCGCCTTGGCGCAGAGGGCGAGCATGTCGTCCCACGTCTCGGGGTACTCCGCGTCCAGCTTCTCCAGGTTGGTCTGCGAGTACCACACGCCGTACACGGTGTACGCGTAGTACATGATCCAGACCGGGTCGCCCTCGAACTGGCCCATCTCCAGAACGCCCGGACGCAGCGTGTCGCGGACCTTCTTGCTCGGGTCGTCGTAGGAGGGGGCGTCCATCAGCGGGGTCAGGTCGAGCAGCTGCTTCTTGCCGACGAGGACACCCATGTCCATCTGCTCGGCGCCCGAGTTGTCGATCAGGTCCGGCGGGGTGCCGCCGTTGAAGCGCGGCTGGAGCTGCGACTGGATCTTCTGCGTCGAGGTGTGCTTGACCTTGGCCTTCGGGAACGCCTCGCCGTACTTCTTCTCGGCGTCCTTGGCGTACTGGTCGCCGAAGCCGCCGTTGAAGATCACCACGTCGAGTGCGGCGCTCTCGTTGACGCCCAGCGGGTTCTTCGCGCTGGTCTTGCCCTTCTTGACGGGCTCGTCGCCGCCACTGTCGCCGCTCGCGCAGGCGGACAGGAAGCTCATGGTCGGAACGGTGATCAGACCGAGTGCGGCAGAACGCTTGATCACATCGCGACGGCCAAGGCCCTCATTGTTGTGGGCGGAGGTGGATCCCATGCTCAAGTCCTCGCCTTCTCCAGGACTCAGGCGGTGTGTACCGGTCGCCCCGTCGTAATTCGCCTCAGCGAAGGGCCCCGCCACCGCGGTCAGTTGCGCTTGGGTGGTACAGATTTCAGGCTAACGATTGCCGTGGGGGGCGACGGGGGACCGAACAGCCGACGCACCTGCGGCGTCGCGTTGTCCTGCCCCCGTGTCCCCCAGCCGCACAACCGGTGAACCAGCTGTGCAGACGCCGACAGGTATAGTCCACTTGCCGCCAACTGAGCAAGATCGAAAGCAAGGTTGCACGGCAGTCTTTCCCGAGTTGAGACCTCGCGGATACCTCGACACTCCGGACCCTCCTTCGGATGTAACGATTTCCGCATTCCGGTCGATTCGGCGGCGGGCCCCGATCCAACTCCCTTGACACCATCAGCCACTTGCCTCCCTACTTGTTCCTGCGCATCTTCTGACAACGTTGTCCAAGCGCACACTTCCCCGGGAGGAATGGCTCGGCATGCACCCCCGACACCGTTCTCGCACGAGACGAAGCAGCACGGCAGCGCTGATCGCGGCCTCTTTGGTCCTGGTCGTGACAGCCCCCACGGCGGCCGCCGCTCAATCGGCCGGGTCTGGCCCCGGAGGCCAAAGGCCCACGGGTGACCGGACGTTCAGCACGTCCTTCGAAGAGGACGAAAAGCAACCGGACTGGCGTAATTCCGTAGAAGAGGGCCCCGACGGAAAGAAGCGGTCATCGGGTATCGATGGCGGATTCTCCTCCGGAATACCGGGCAATGTGACCGACCGGGTCACCGACGTCCGCGCCAGCGACGAGAACACCGGCGGCGGGGAGGTGAAGGAAAACCTCGTGGACGGCGAATCCGGCACGAAGTGGCTGTCGTTCGAGCCCACCGCCTGGCTGGAGTTCGACCTCACCGAGCCGGTGAAGGTCGTGACGTACGCGCTCACCTCCGCCGACGACCACGACGAGCGCGACCCCAAGGACTGGACGCTCCAGGGCTCCGAGGACGGCAAGACCTGGACCGACCTGGACACCCGGACGGGCCAGACCTTCAGCGAGCGCTTCCAGACCAAGTCGTACGACTTCGAGACGGACAAGGCGTACCAGCACTTCCGCCTGAACATCACGAAGAACAACGGCGCCACCGACGCCACCCAGCTCGCCGACGTCCAGTTCTCCGACGGCGACACCTCCGCCCCCGCGCCCTCCGACATGCTCACGCAGATCAGCAACGGCCCCTCCGGCTCCCCCACCGCCAAGTCCGGCGCGGGCTTCACCGGCAAGAAGGCGCTGCGGTACGCGGGCACCCACAAGGCGGACGGCCGGGCGTACTCGTACAACAAGGTCTTCGACGTCAACACGCGCGTCGAGCGGGACACCGAGCTGTCCTACCTGGTCTACCCGCAGATGGGCGAGACGGACCTGTCGTACCCGGCCACGCACGTCGCGGTGGACCTGGCCTTCACGGACGGCACCTACCTCAGCGACCTGCGTGCCACCGACACCAACGGCGGGCTGCTGACGCCGCAGGGCCAGGCGGACGCCAAGCGGCTCTACGTCAACCAGTGGAACAAGGTCGAGGCCGGCATCGGCACCGTCGCCGCGGGCAAGACGATCGACCGCATCCTGGTCGCGTACGACTCCCCCAAGGGCACGGCCAAGTTCCAGGGCTGGATCGACGACCTGAAGATCGCGCCCACGAAGCCCGAGAAGCGCAAGGCGCACCTCTCGGACTATGCCTCGACCGTCCGGGGCACCAACTCCAGCGGCTCCTTCTCGCGCGGCAACAACTTCCCCGCGACGGCGGTCCCCAACGGGTTCAACTTCTGGACGCCGGTCACCAACGCCGGCTCGACCAGCTGGCTCTACGACTACGCGCGGGGCAACAACGACGACAACCTGCCCACCCTGCAGGCGTTCGCCGCGAGCCACGAGCCGAGCCCCTGGATGGGCGACCGGCAGACCTTCCAGCTGATGCCCTCGGCGGCCTCCGGCACCCCGGACGCCTCGCGGACCGCTCGCGCGCTGCCGTTCAAGCACGAGAACGAGACCGCGCGGCCGCACTACTACGGCGTGACGTTCGAGAACGGCCTCAAGGCCGAGATGACGCCGACCGACCACGCGGCGCGGATGCGGTTCACGTATCCGGGCAAGGACGCGAGCATGGTCTTCGACAACGTCTCCAACGACGGCGGGCTCACCCTGGACCCGGCGACCAGCTCGTTCACCGGCTTCTCCGACGTGAAGAGCGGCCTGTCGACCGGCGCGACGCGCCTGTTCGTGTACGGCGTCTTCGACGCGCCGGTCACCGCGAGCGGCAAGCTCTCGGGCGGCGGCGGTGACGATGTCACCGGCTACCTGCGCTTCGACGCCGGCAAGGACCGCACGGTGAACCTGCGCCTGGCGACCTCGCTGATCAGCATCGACCAGGCGAAGAAGAACCTGGCCGCCGAGATCCCCGCCTCGCGCTCCTTCGCGCGGGTCGAGGACAAGGCGCAGGACGCCTGGGACGACCTGCTCGGCAAGGTGGAGGTCGAGGGCGCCACCGCCGACCAGCTGACCACGCTGTACTCCAGCATGTACCGGCTCTACCTCTACCCGAACTCGGGTTCCGAGCGGGTCGACGGCAAGGACAAGTACGCCTCCCCCTTCTCGCCGCAGGTCGGCTCGGACACCCCGACGCACACCGGCGCGAAGATCGTGGACGGCAAGGTGTACGTCAACAACGGCTTCTGGGACACCTACCGGACGACCTGGCCGGCCTACTCGCTGCTGACGCCCGAGAAGGCCGGTGAGATGGTCGACGGCTTCGTCCAGCAGTACAAGGACGGCGGCTGGATCTCCCGCTGGTCCTCGCCGGGCTACGCGGACCTGATGACCGGCACCTCCTCGGACGTGGCGTTCGCCGACGCGTACGTCAAGGGCGTGGACTTCGACGCGAAGGCGGCGTACGACGCGGCCGTGAAGAACGCCACGGTCGTCCCGCCGTCCTCGGGCGTGGGCCGCAAGGGCATGGAGACGTCCCCGTTCACCGGGTACGCCGACACCACGACCCACGAGGGCATGTCCTGGTCGATGGAGGGCTACGTCAACGACTACGGCATCGCCAAGATGGGCGAGGCGCTGTACAAGAAGACGCACGAGCAGCGCTACAAGGACGAGTCCGAGTACTTCATGAACCGGGCCCGCGACTACGTGGAGCTGTTCGACGACAAGGCCGGCTTCTTCCAGGGCAAGGACGCCAAGGGCGACTGGCGGCTGCCGTCCGGTCTGTACGACCCGCGCGTCTGGGGCTACGACTACACGGAGACCAACGGCTGGGGCTACGCCTTCACCGCTCCGCAGGACAGCAAGGGCCTGGCCAACCTGTACGGCGGCCGCGACGGGCTCGCCAAGAAGCTGGACACGTACTTCGCCACCCCGGAGACCGGCACCCCGGAGTTCGCGGGCAGCTACGGCGGCGTCATCCACGAGATGACGGAGGCCCGTGACGTACGGATGGGCCAGTACGGGCACAGCAACCAGGTCGCCCACCACGTCACGTACATGTACGACGCGGCCTCGCAGCCGTACAAGACGCAGGAGAAGGTCCGCGAGGTCCTGGGCCGTCTGTACACGGGCAGCGAGATCGGCCAGGGCTACCACGGCGACGAGGACAACGGCGAGCAGTCGGCCTGGTTCCTCTTCTCCTCGCTCGGCTTCTACCCCCTGGTGATGGGCAGTGGCGAGTACGCGATCGGCTCGCCGCTCTTCACCAAGGCGACGGTGCACCTGGAGAACGGCCGCACGCTGGTCGTGAAGGCGCCGAAGAACAGCGCGAAGAACATCTACGTACAGGGTCTGAAGGTCAACGGCAAGAAGTGGACCTCCACCTCGCTGCCGCACGACCTGCTGGCCAAGGGCGGGACGCTGGACTTCGACATGGGCCCCAAGCCGTCCGCCTGGGGCACCGGCAAGGACGCCGCGCCGGTCTCCATCACCAAGGACGACCAGGTGCCGTCCCCGCGGAAGGACGTGCTGAAGGGCGAGGGCCCGCTCTTCGACAACACCTCGGCCACCACCGGCACCGCCGCCACGGTCGAGCTGCCCGTCCCGTCCGCCGCCAAGGGCGTCCAGTACACGCTGACCTCGGCCGCCAAGGCGACGGCGCCGAAGGGCTGGGTGCTCCAGGGCTCGTCGGACGGCAAGAGCTGGAAGGACCTCGACAAGCGGTCCGGCCAGTCCTTCGCCTGGGACAAACAGACGCGGGCCTTCTCCGTGAAGTCCCCCGGCTCGTACGCGCACTACCGGCTGGTGTTCGACGGTGAGGCGTCGCTCGCGGAGGTGGAGCTGATCGCCTGACCGAGCTGTGCGACACGACCGGGCGGGGCCTTCTGGTCCCGCCCGGTCGTGCTGCGTACGGCGGGTTCGGCCGAAATTGGTCTACACCAAGTTTCTCCCAAGTCCCGCTCCACGCTTGACCCGGCGCATTGGTCCAGTCCAATCTCCGTACAAGACGGCCGTCTGGCATGCACACATAAACCGCACCCGTATCCGGAGGTGGCACGATGTCCGCACGCCCAGCAGGCTCCCCGACCGCGCAAGTGCGCGGGCCGGCGACCCGCGCCCGACGCAACGGAGCGCTGGCGGTCGCCGCCGTGCTCGTCGCCTCCGGGGCCGCCCTGGCCGCCGTCCCCGGCCACGCCGCCGCGGCCGACGCCGAACTCCTCACCAACGCCGGCTTCGAGGCCGGCTCCCTGAGCGGCTGGACCTGCACGAACGGGGGCTCGGTCACCTCCACCGCGCACAGCGGATCCGGCGGCCTGGCCGGCAACGCCACCGCCGCCGACACCGGACAGTGCGGCCAGACCGTGGCCGTGCGGCCCAACACCTCGTACACCCTGTCCGGATGGGTGCAGGGCTCGTACGTCTACCTGGGCGCGACCGGCACCGGGGTGGACGCGAGCGCCTGGGCGCCCTCCGCTTCCTCGTGGCAGAAGCTGTCCACGACCTTCAAGACCGGTGCGAACACCACCACGGTGACGGTCTACACGCACGGCTGGTACGGACAGGGCGCCTACCATGCGGACGATCTCAGCCTCACCGGACCGGGCGGCGGCTCCACGACCCCGCCCACCGACCCGCCCACCGACCCGACTGATCCCCCCCACGGACCCGACCGACCCGCCCACCGACCCCAACGGGCCCGCCGGTGACGGCAAGGTCACCACGCCCACGGCGCTGACCGCGTCCAAGGTCACCGGGAACGCGGCGGTCCTCACGTGGAAGGGGTCGACGACCTCCTCGCAGGACGGCGCCATCGCCTCGTACAAGGTGTGGTCGGGCGGACAGCTGGTGGCGACCTCGATGGGCACCACCGTCGCCGTCAGCTCGCTGCTGCCGAACCACGCCTACACCTTCACCGTGCAGGGCTACCAGGGCTCGCACGCCTCCGCCCAGTCCACGGCGGTCACCGTGAAGACGGGTGCGGCGCCCGCCGCGAAGCCGTACGCCTCCGCCTACTTCGACCAGTGGGGCATCTACGAGAACGCCTACTACCCGAAGCACATCGGCACCAGCGGGGCCGCCGCCGGTCTTGACGTGGTCACCTACGCGTTCGAGAACATTCATCCCACGACGCACAAGTGCTTCGAGACGATCAAGGCGTCCGACGCGGGCAACGAGGACAACCCGAACGCGGGCGACGGTGCAGGTGACGCCTACGCCGACTACCAGGCCGACGTCTCGGCGGCGGACAGCGTGGACGGCACCGCCGACGTCTACGAGCAGCCGCTGAAGGGGAACTTCAACCAGCTGCGCGCGCTGAAGGCGAAGTACCCGAACCTGCGGTTCACCGTGTCGCTGGGCGGCTGGACCTACTCCAAGTACTTCTCCGACGCCGCCGCGACCGACGCCTCCCGGAAGGCGTACGTCTCCTCCTGCATCGACATGTTCATGAAGGGCAACCTGCCGAAGAACGTCCAGGGCGACCCGTCCGGCGGCCCCGCGTCCGCGGCCGGCATCTTCGACGGGATCGACATCGACTGGGAGTACC
The DNA here is from genome assembly GCF_001905735.1 of Streptomyces sp. CB01249. Lineage (GTDB taxonomy): Bacteria > Actinomycetota > Actinomycetes > Streptomycetales > Streptomycetaceae > Streptomyces. The sequence goes on along the minus strand of NZ_LISW01000001.1, from coordinate 390,873 downwards.
CGGGCTCGGCCGGCGGTCACACCGGCAACCACTACTCCCCCGCCGACAAGGCCAACTTCACGCTCCTGCTCAAGGAGTTCCGCACGCAACTCGACGCGTACGGCGCGACGGTCGGCAAGCGGTTCCTGCTCACCGCGGCCCTGCCCAGCGGCCAGGACAAGATCGCGTACCTGGAGACCGACCGGATCGGCGACTACCTGGACTACGCGGACGTCATGACGTATGACATGCACGGATCCTGGGACGCCACCGGGCCCACCAACCACCAGGACCCGCTGCACGACAGCCCCGCCGACCCGACGACGCCGATCGCGCCCGGTACCGCGAAGTACAACCTCGACACCGCCGTCACCGCGTACACCGACGGACTGCCCGACTACGGCATCCCGGGCGGCTTCCCGGCTTCCAAGCTGGTGCTCGGCGTGCCCTTCTACTGGCGCGGCTGGACCGGCGTCCCGGCCGGCGGCGACTTCGGGCTCTACCAGTCGGCCACCGGCCCCACGCCCGCGAAGCAGCTGAGCCAGGAGGCGGGGCTCGCCGCCTGGAAGGAACTGAACGCGACGGAGGCCCAGACCCACTGGGACCCCGTCACCGAGAGCTCCTGGATCTACGACGGCACCAACTTCTGGACCGGTGACACCCCCCGCGCCATCCAGGCACGGGCGGACTACGCCAAGAGCAAGGGCCTGGCCGGGATGTTCGCCTTCTCGCTGGAGAACGACGACGCCTCGGGCACCCTGCTCAACGCGATGACCGACGGCCTGCGCTGAGGCCGCCGGGCCGGGCCGCTGCCCTCAGGTCCGTTCCGGTGTGTCCGGAACGGCCGCCGGGAACAGGCTCTCCGGCAGGGTGACGTTCCACGCGGTGATGACCGGGTTGCCGTGCTCCCGGCCCAGCCGGGACACGGCGCCCGTGGCCAGTTGGAAGAGGGTGCCCTCGGCCGGGGTCAGGCGCAGGTAACGGGCGGTCAGGACGCGCAGGAAGTGCGAGTGGGCGACGAGCACGATGTCCCCGTCACCGGCGCGTCCGGCCGCCTCCGCGACCTCGGCCAGCACCCGGTCCGCCCGGTCCCCGACCTCGGCCGGGGTCTCCCCGGGGTGGGCGGCGGGACCGGCGTCGACCCCGTCGGTCCAGAGGTTCCAGTCGGGCCGGGTGCGGCGGATCTCGTCCGTGGTGATGCCCTCGTAGCCGCCGTAGTCCCACTCGCGCAGCTCCGGGGTGATGCGGGGCGCGGCGAGCCCGGCGAGCTCGGCGGTGCGCCGGGCCCGGACCAGGGGGCTGACCAGGGTGAGCGCGACCGAGCGGTCGGCGAGCAGGGGGGCCAGGGCGCGGGCCTGGCGTTCGCCGAGGGGCGTCAGGGGCAGATCGGTGTGGCTGGTGTGGCGCCCGTCGCGGGACCACTCGGTCTCGCCGTGCCGGATCAGGATCAGCTCGCCCATGTGAAGGCCATCCGCTCTCAGTGCTGTTACCGCTCGCGTTCACGTTCCGTACAGGCGCTAACCCGCCGGTCCACGATCGCATTCCGGCCGGGGCGGCGCGGGCGGGCGCGCCCGGGAGACGTCAGTGCCTGAGCCGGTCGGCGTCGGACGACGCCTCGGCGAACGCGCGGGTGAGCGGTGACTCCGCCGCCGTGCGCCAGACCAGGGCCCAGCGGCAGGGGGGCGCGTCGCGGATGGGGACGTAGGCCAGGCTCGGCCAGGCGTAGAAGTCCTGCGTCTCGGCGGGGACGGCGGCGGTGGCCTGGCCCGAGGCGACGACGCTGAGCGCCTCCTGCCAGGTGGTGACCCGGGGGCCCCGGCGGACCGGGCGGCCGGAGGGGGTGTGCCGGGGGTTGAGGACCTCCTCCATGGCGGCGGGGATCGATCCGCCCTCGACCACGGCGCAGTCGCCGAAGTCCTCCAGGCAGACGGATTCCCGCCCCGCGAAGGGGTGCCGGGACGAGACCATCAGGAGCAGCGCGGAGGTGTGCGCGGTCGGCAGGACGGTCAGGCCGGGCCCTTCGGCGGGCAGCCATACGTAGACCATGTCCACGTCGCCCGACAGCAGGAGGTCGAGCGGTGAGGCGGGCTGGATCTCGCGGTGCCGGACGCGGGCGTCGGGGTGGCGGGCCTGGAAGAGGTCGAGGGTGTCCTTGATCTGGAGGGCGTACGGGCCCATGGTGCCGAGGGTCAGGGTGCCCCGGGTGCCCCGGGCGCTGGCCTTGGCGGCTTCGATGCCCTGGGTGATCTGCTCGTGGCCGCGCTTCAGCGCCTCGTACAGCTGCTCGCCGAGGGGTGAGAGGCGCACGGTGCGTGTGGTGCGGTCGAAGAGGGGGCCGCCGATGAGGCGTTCCTGTTTCCTGACCAGCTGGCTGACCCGGCCGGGGCTGACGCCCAGCCGCTCGGCGGTGCGGCTGAAGTGCAGCTCCTCCGCGAGCGTCAGGAATATCTCGATCTCCCGCATCTCCACGCCCGGCCCCCCGGATTCTTTAGTCCAGAGTCAAAAGACGTTACCAGTAACGTCGTTGATGCCTGTCGCTCGTCGGTGAAGACTGGTGGGCGCTGCCCTCGACCGGGGGTGCGCACGAGTGGGCAGGCCCGGCTGCCGTTCCAGGAGGTGCCGTGCCTGTCGGATATCTGATCCCGGTGCTGATCGTCGCGATCGGCACATGGTGTGCGCTGAGACCGGTGCCGTTCGAGCACCCGCTGGGCCGCGCCGGCTACATCTTCGGGCTGGCCGCCAACGAGCTGCCGTTCGCCGCCTTCTTCTGGATGCTGTTCGTCCCGACGGCGATGGCCTTCGCCCAGGACGACGTCATGGACTCGCCGGGCGCCTGGTGCATCGTCGCGCTGGCCGCTCTGACCGCGCCCGGGCTCGCGGTGATCGCCCACCGCGCGTGGGGCGATCGGGACCGGATCGAGCGCGCGATGGCCGAGGGTCTCGGCAAGAGCTGGCGCGCCGAGATCGACGCGGACCTCGCCCAGGGACTGCGGCACCGGCCCCCGTGGTTCCGTGTCCTGTTCGTGCCGATCCTGAAGCGCCGCTCGGATGTGCGGCGCGTGGCCAACCTGTCGTACGGGGATGCGGGGCGCCGCAATCTGCTCGACGTGTACCACCACCGGGCCCGTCCGCAGGGTGCGCCCGTGCTGATCCACATGCACGGCGGCCACTACAGCGGCGGCCACAAGAACAGCCAGTCGCTGCCGCTCCTGTACCGGCTGGCGAGCCGGGGGTGGGTGACCATCAGCGCCAACTACCGGCTGAAGCCGCAGGTCCGGCACCCCGAGCACATGATCGACCTGAAGCGGGTGATCGCCTGGGCGAGGGAGCACGCCCACGCGTACGGTGCCGACCCCTCGACCCTGTTCGTGGCGGGCAGTTCGGCGGGCGGCCACATGGGCTCGATCGCCGCGCTGACCCCCAACGACCCCGCGTTCCAACCGGGTTTCGAGGACGCCGACACCTCGGTCTCCGGGCTCGTCGTGCTCAACGGCTTCCTCGGCTCGTACTGGCACCAGGGCCCCGAGTCGTCGCCGCTGGGCCGGGCCCGGCCGGACGCGCCGCCCATGCTGATCGTCCACGGCGACCTGGACCCGCTGGTGCCGGCCGACGACATCCGCGAGGTCGCCGAGGGGCTGCGCGACGCGTCCGAGAACCCGGTCGTGTACGCCGAGCTGCGCGGCGGGAACCACGCCTTCGACCTGTACCACTCGCTGCGGTTCGACGCGGTGGTGGACGCGGTCGAGGCGTTCACCGCCTGGGTCAGATCGCGGGAACGCTCGCCCCGGGCGTGACGGTCACCGCCTCGTACGGCCGGTCCGTGTCGGCGGTGACCCGCAGCGTGCCGCCCTCACGGATCACCTCGTACGTGGCGGCGGGCTCGCCCGTGAGGCCGGGGACGGTGACCGTGCGGCGGAGGTCGCCGGTGCCCTCGGGGGCGTACACGCGCAGCTGGAGGTTCTCCGTCCAGTCGCCGTCGGGGCGGGAGGTGTCCGCGCCGACCGGGAGGACCGCGCCGGGGCGGACCAGCAGCGGGAGGCTGTCGAAGCCGTAGGTGTCCCGGTGCCAGGCCGGGCCGGTGACCGTCTCGCCGGTGAGCAGGTGGGTCCAGGTGCCCTCGGGGACGTAGTACTCCACCTCGCCGTCCTCGCCGAAGACCGGGGCGACCAGGAGGTCGGGGCCGAGCAGGTACTGCCGGTCGGCGGTGCGGGCGGCCGGGTCGTCCGGGAACTCCAGGAGCATCGGGCGCATCACGGGGACGCCGGTGCGGTGGGCCTCGACGGCCGCCCCGTACAGGTAGGGCATCAGGCGGTGCTTGAGCTCCGTGAAGCGCCGGGCGACCGCGACCGCCTCGTCGCCGAACTCCCACGGGACGCGGTAGGACGAGGAGCCGTGCAGCCGGCTGTGCGAGGAGAGCAGCCCGAAGGCGAGCCAGCGCTTGAAGACCGCCGGGTCCGGGGTGCCCTCGAAGCCGCCGATGTCGTGGCTCCAGAAGCCGAAGCCGGACAGGCTCAGGGACAGGCCGCCGCGCAGGGACTCCGCCATGGCCTCGAAGGAGGACCAGCAGTCGCCGCCCCAGTGGACGGGGAACTGCTGGCCGCCGGCCGTGGCGGACCGGGCGAAGAGGACGGCCTCGCCCTGGCCGCGCTCCTTCTCCAGGAGCTCGAAGACGGCCTTGTTGTACAGGTGCGTGTAGTAGTTGTGCATGCGCTCCGGGTCGGAGCCGTCGTGCCAGACGACGTCGGTGGGGATGCGCTCGCCGAAGTCCGTCTTGAAGCCGTCGACGCCCTGGCCGAGGAGGGTGCCCAGCTTGTCCTGGAACCAGGCGGTGGCCTCGGGGTTGGTGAAGTCCACCAGGGCCATGCCGGCCTGCCACTTGTCCCACTGCCAGACGTCGCCCTCACGGGTGCGGACGAAGTAGCCCCGGGCCGCGCCCTCCGCGTACAGGGGGCTCTTCTGCGCGATGTACGGGTTGATCCAGACGCAGATCCGCAGGCCCTTGTCCTTGAGCCGGGCGAGCATGCCCTCCGGGTCGGGGAAGACGGCCGGGTCCCACGCGAAGTCGCACCACTGGTACTCGCGCATCCAGAAGCAGTCGAAGTGGAACACGGAGAGCGGGATGCCCCGCTCGGCCATGCCGTCCACGAACGAGGTCACGGTCGCCTCGTCGTAGGAGGTGGTGAACGAGGTGGTCAGCCAGAGTCCGAAGGACCAGGCCGGGGGCAGCGCCGGGCGGCCGGTGAGCGCGGTGTAGCGGGCCAGCACCTCCTTGGGGGTGGGTCCGGCGACCACGAAGTACTCCAGCGTCTGGTCCTCGACGCTGAACTGCACCTGGCCGACCGCCTCGGAGCCGACCTCGAAGGAGACCTTGCCCGGGTGGTTGACGAAGACGCCGTAGCCGCGTGAGGAGAGGTAGAACGGGACGTTCTTGTACGCCTGCTCGCTGCTGGTCCCCCCGTCCGCCTGCCACATGTCGATCACCTGGCCGTTCTTCACGTACGGCGTGAACCGCTCGCCGAGCCCGTGGATCGTCTCGCCCACCCCCAGCGCGAGCTGCGCGACCATGTGGTGCGCGCCGTCGCCGGTGGTGGCGAAGGCTGTCCCCTTGCGTCCGGCGGCGGTCAGGGCGCGCCCGTCCGCGTCCCGGAACTCCAGGCCGAAGCCGCCTTCGGGGACCCGGAGGGTGAGCGGCCCGCTGGTCAGCTCGGCGGCCCCGGCGTCCTCGCGGGTGGCGGCGGAGGGGTCACCGGTGGCGCCGGGCAGGGCGAAGTCGGGGCCCGGGTGGCGCTTGCCCGCGAGGTGGGTGACGCGGACGCCGATGACGCCTTCGGCGGGGGCGTACGCCTCCACGGTGATCAGCGGGGCATTCAGGGTGTCGCCACGCCGCGTCACGCGCTGGACGGCCGCGTAGGCGGTGAGGCGGTCGGCGTCGAGGCGGAGGTCGCGGAGTTCGGTGGCGTACGAGGCGTGGACACCGTCTCGCATCTGCCAGAAGCCGTCGGTGAACTTCATGGGGGGGTCCGTTCCTGTGGTTCCTGATTTTGATCGTACACAAAACAAATATTTTTCGAAGCGCTTCGATTCGGCCGCCAAAGCCCAGGGATCCGCCGGAACAAGGGCTAGAACACCCCGCGCAAGCGGCCATGTTTCCCCTGTGTGACCTGTGCGTCACCGGGACGGTCTAGAAACGGACGCCCTCATGCCGTATTAGTACTGACAGCAAACAAATCGGTCGGACGGCAGCGCAGCCGCCCGGGCCCTTGCCGACAAGAGGCAGCTGAATGTCGAACCGCTTCACCCCACGGGTCGCCGTCCCGCTCACCGTCGTCTCCGCGCTGATCGGCGGTGCGGTCCTGTCGGGCTGCGGCCAGCAGCGGGACCCGGACGTCTACACCGTCCTGAACTCCTCGACCGACGAGTCGTACCACCGCTGGGACGCCGAGACGCTGGCCCGGTGCGGCAAGCGGCTGGGGGTGACCATCGAGCAGCAGAGCGTCCCGGCCTCGCAGGTGATGACCAAGGCGCTGCGGATGGCGTCCTCGAAGTCGCTGCCCGACGTGCTCCAGTTGGACGCCTCCGAGATGCCGACGTTCGCCGACGCGGGCGGGCTGATCCCGCTGAAGGACCTGGGGCTGACCACGAAGGACATCCCCGAGGGGATCGTGGACTTCGGCTCGTACGAGGGGACGTACTACGGGGCCGCGCGGACGGTGAACACGCTGGCGCTCTTCTACAACAAGGACACCCTCGACAAGGCCGGCCTGAAGGTCCCCACCACCTGGGCAGAGATGCGCGAGACCGCGAAGAAGCTCACGAGCGGCAAGCGGTACGGACTGGCGCTCAGCGCGGGCGGCGCGGAGGACGGCGTCTTCCAGTTCACGCCGTTCATGTGGTCCAACGGCGGCGACGAGACGAAGCTCGACAGCCCCGAGGTGGCCGGGGCGCTGGACTACTGGAAGAGCCTCCTCAAGGACGGCTCGCTCTCCAAGTCCACGGTCAACTGGACCCAGGCCGACGTGAACGACCAGTTCATGGCGGGCAACGCTGCGATGATGATCAACGGCCCCTGGCAGGTGGAGACCCTGAACTCCAGGAAGGGGCTGAACTGGGGCATCGCCGAGATCCCGGTCCCGAAGGCCGGCGACGACTCGGTGGGCCCGCTGGGCGGCGGCGTGCTGACCGTGCCCAACACCGGTGACGAGAAGCGCGAGAAGACGGCCGCGAAGATCATCGGCTGCATGTCCGGCGAGCAGGAGCAGATCACCTACGCGCGGAACAGCTGGATGGTCCCGGCCAACGAGAAGGCCGCCGCCGAGTGGCGTACGAAGGTGCCGGAGCTCGACGCCCTGGCCGACCAGGTCGCCACGGCCCGTTCGCGTACCGCCAAGCTCGGCGCCCGGTGGTCGTCCGTCTCCCTCGCGCTCCAGAGCGCGTTCCAGTCCGCCCTGACCGGCGAGTCGAGCGAGGCCGCCCTCACCCGCGCCCAGAAGCGCGCGACGAGCGGGAACTGAGGTATCCGAACCATGTCGACCACCACCGCTGCCCCGGCGCTCGTGACCGCGAAGACCGCGAAGCCGCCGAACCCCGCCCGCGTCCGGCGCCGCAGGCGGCTCGCCCAGTGGGGCTTCATCGCCCCCGCCGTGATCTTCATGGCGCTGTTCTTCGGCTACCCGCTCGTCCGGAACATCGTGATGAGCTTCCAGGACTACTCGCCGTCCACCTTCTTCACGGGCGAGTCCCCGTTCAACGGAACGGACAACTGGAGCAAGGTCTTCAACGACGAGCTCTTCGGAAAGGCCCTGGTCCACACCGTCCTGTTCACGATCGGCTCGCTGATCGGGCAGTTCTGCGTCGGCCTCGGCCTCGCCGTCTTCTTCAACCGCCGCTTCCCGCTGAACGGCGTGCTCCGGTCGCTCATCCTGCTGCCGTGGCTGGTCCCGATGGTCGTCTCGGGCGTCGTCTGGCGGCGCATCCTCGACCAGGACACCGGCGTCCTCAACTCCTTCCTCGGCACCCTCGGCCTCGGCGGCGACACCCCGTGGCTGACCAGCACGAACATGGCGCTGATCTCGGTGATCCTGGTGAACATCTGGATCGGCATCCCGTTCAACATGGTGATCCTCTACGGCGGACTCCAGGAGGTCCCCAAGGAGCTGTACGAGGCCGCCTCGCTGGACGGCGCCTCCGCCTGGCGGACGTTCCGCTCGATCACGCTGCCGATGCTGCGGCCGGTGATCACCGTGGTCCTGGTGCTCGGCTTCATGTCGACGGTGAAGATCCTCGACCTGATCCTGGCCCTCACCGACGGCGGACCCGCCGACTCCACGCAGACCCTGGGCACCCTCACGTACCAGAACTCCTTCGTCCAGCTGGACTTCGGAGCGGGTGCCGTGGTCGGCAACATCCTGATCCTGATCTCCGCCGTCTTCGCGGTGTTCTACCTGCGGGCCAACCGCAACGAGGGGAATTGACATCCTCCCCGCCCTAAAGAAGAGCGGGGATTCCTGGCTCACGTCGGCCAGGGACCTGCGGTCCACCGGCTCTTACACGATCAGCACCAGCCGGGTTGAGACCAGCCCGGACCAGCATCACGCGCGCGGAGTTCTTGTCCCTCGGGGACACGATCCCGCACGCGGTGCAGGTGTAGGTACGTTCCGAAAGAGGAAGTGCGTGCTTGGTTCTCGCTCCGCACGACGCGCAGTCCATGGTGGTGTACGCGGGATACACAAGACGGACGTCCCGTCCGTGTTTGCGCCCCATTTCGATCAGGGCCGTCTTCGTAGCGCCGATCGCAGCGTCGGCAGCCTTACGCGCCATGCTGGTGTTCGCCAGGAACTTCGGCCGGAAGTCCTCGACAGCGATCGCGTCATGGTCACGGACCACCGCCTTGGCCCACTTGCGCGCCGTGTCCTGCCGCTGCCGGACCACCTTCTTATGCAGCTTCGCCGCCTGCCGTCGGGCCTTGCGGTAGCCCTTCGACGCGGCCTTGCCCTTGGCGGGGCGGCGGCGGGCCATCATCCGCTGATAACGCCCCAGCTTCCGAGCCGCACTCTTCCCGTGTCCGGTGTGGGAGAGGTCGTGGGCGTCGGATGTGGTGGTGGCGGTCTCCCTGACACCCCAGTCCACACCCAGCACGCGCCCGGTGGCGGGGAGCGGCTCGATCTCGGTGGCGACGACGAACGACGCGTACCAGTGCCCCAGGCTGTCCCGGTACACCCGCACCGAGGACGGCACGGACGGCAGCTCGCGGGACCACACCACCGTCAGGACGATGCCGCCCGCCAGGTGCAGACGGCCGTCCTTCATGCGGAATCCGCGCTGCGTGTAATTCAGCGTGGCCAGCGCGTCCCGCTTGCGCTTCATGCGGGGCATCCCGGCCCGCCGCCTGACCGGCAGCTTCGCCTTGATGTCCTTGACCGCCTTGGCCCGGGACGTGGCGAAGTCCCGGATGACCTGCTGCTGCGGAACCGAAGCGCCCCCACGCAGCCAGGACATCGACTGCCGTGCCTCGGTCAGCAACCTGTCGAGCCGGCCCGGACCACACGTCGCCTTCTCAACCGCGTCCCGGTTCGCGGCGTGGACCTTGCGGGACATCGCCACGCACTCGTTCCACACCCACCGGCACCGCGCCCACTCCGCCTCCAGCCGGGCGAGCGCGGACGACGACCCACGCAGCCGAAAGGTGTACCGGGCAAGCCCGGGCCCCTGACCAACTGCCGCTTCCGTCGCCATGATCCGCAACCTAACAGCCCCCACTGACAACGAAAGAAAGCACAGGCCAGAACCAATGCGCAGCGAACTCCGCCGCTTCGCGGCTCCGCACCGAGGACCCATTACTCCCCGCACTGAAGGACGGGGCACCCTGGGAGAATCAAGGTGACCGGCATGGCGAGCACCGTGCGTACCCCCGCCGCGTCCACGCGGTCCACCGGACGGCCGAAGCGGCGCTGGGGCGCCACCGTCTTCGGCGTCCTGGTGCTGTGCGTGATGCTGTTCCCGCTCTACTGGATGGTGAACACCGCGCTCCAGCCCGAGTCCGGACTGCTGGAGGTCGACCCCGTCCCGCACGGCCTGGACCTGTCGGGATTCCGCTCGGCACTCACCGACCAGGGCGGCAATCTGCTGACCTCGCTGGCGGTGGCGCTCGGCGCGGTCGTCATCTGCCTGGCGGTCTCGGCGCCCGCCGCCTACGGGCTGGCGCAGTTCGGGCTGCGCGGCACCCGGACGATCGTCTTCGGCACGCTGATCACCCAGATGGTGCCGGGCATCGTCATCGCCAACGCCCTGTACAGCGCGTACGTGGATCTCGGCCTGGTCAACTCGTACGCCGGTCTGATGCTGGCCGACGCCTCGCTCGGGATACCGTTCGCGATCGTGCTGATGCGGTCGTTCATGGTGGCGATCCCCCGTGAGGTCATCGAGGCGGCCGAGGTCGACGGGGCCGGGCGCTTCCGGACGTTCGTGCGGGTCGTGCTGCCGATGAGCCGCAACTCGCTGATCACGGCCGGGCTGTTCTCGTTCCTGTACGCGTGGAGCGACTTCATGTTCGCGCTGACGCTGAACACCACGGACGACGTGAAGCCGATCACGCTGGGCATCTACCAGTACATCGGCGCCCATGTCGGCGACTGGGGCTCGGTGATGGCCGCTTCCGTGCTGTCCGCGGTGCCGGCGGCGGTGCTGCTCGTCCTGTCGCAGAAGTACATCGCCGCCGGGATCACCGGTGGCTCGGTCAAGTAGGGGTATCCATGGTTGAGTTCCCGGTCTTCCCGCCCGGTTTCGTCTTCGGCGCGGCCACGGCCTCGTACCAGATCGAGGGGGCCGCCCGGGAGGACGGGCGCGGCCCGTCCATCTGGGACACCTACAGCCACACGCCCGGGAAGACGGACGGCGGCGACACGGGTGACGTGGCCTGCGACCACTACCACCGCTACCGGGAGGACGTGGCGCTGCTGCGGGAGCTGGGGGTCGGTTCGTACCGCTTCTCGATCGCCTGGTCGCGCATCCTGCCGGAGGGCTCCGGCGCGGTGAACCCGAAGGGCCTCGACTTCTACTCCCGGCTGGTGGACGAGCTCCTGGAGGCGGGCATCGAGCCGGCCGCCACCCTCTACCACTGGGACCTGCCGCAGGCCCTGGAGGACCGGGGCGGCTGGCGGATACGGGAGACGGCCGAGCGGTTCGGCGAGTACACCGCGGTCGTGGCGGAGCACCTGGCCGACCGGGTGCCGCGCTGGATCACCCTCAACGAGCCGTGGTGCAGCGCCTTCCTCGGCTACTCCGTGGGGCGGCACGCGCCCGGCGCCAAGGAGGGGCGCGGCGCCCTGGCCGCCGCCCACCACCTGCTCGTCGGCCACGGCCTGGCGATGAAGGCCCTGCGCGCCGCGGGGGTCCGCGAGGCGGGCATCACGCTGAACCTGGACCGCAACGTCCCGGCCGCCCCGACGGACGCCGACCGGCAAGCGGTGGTCCGCGCGGACACCCAGCACAACCTGGTGTGGACGGAGCCGATCCTCGCGGGCCGCTACCCGGCCACCGAGCAGGACACCTGGGGCGAGCTGATCACCGGCCAGGACTTCCGGCGCGAGGGCGACCTCGACCTGATCTCCCAGCCCCTGGACTTCCTGGGCATCAACTACTACCGCCCGATCGTGGTGGCCGACGCCCCGCACCGCGAGCCGGACCCCGCGCTGCGGGTCGCCACGGACAACCGGTACGCCGAGGGGCAGTACCCGGACGTGCGGCGGACGGCGATGGGCTGGCCGGTCGTGCCGGAGTCCTTCACCGATCTGCTGACCGCGCTGAAGGACACCTACGGGGACGCGCTGCCGCCGGTGCACATCACGGAGAACGGTTCGGCGGAGCACGACGCCGTGGAGCCGGACGGTGCGGTGCGGGACGCGGACCGGGTGGAGTACCTGCGGACGCATCTGGCGGCGCTGCGGTCCGCGATGGACGCGGGCGTGGATGTGCGGGGCTACTACGTGTGGTCGCTGCTGGACAACTTCGAGTGGGCGCTCGGGTACGCGAAGCGGTTCGGCATCGTCCGGGTCGACTACGACACCCTGGAGCGCACCCCGAAGGACAGCTACCGCTGGTATCAGGCGCTGATCGCGGCGCACCGGGGCTGAGCGGCACGGGAAACGCCCTGTCCATCGCACGCGGCGGTGGACAGGGCGTTCGTCGTCGTACGGGCGGCCCGGTCAGGCGCGTCGTCGGGCCCACATCGGGCTGATGAAGGCGATGAGCACGGCGGCCACACCGATCTGGAAGATGTGGCGGATCCAGTCGATGCCCCCGGTGTCACGCACACCGAAGGCGCTGGCGAGGGCGTTGCCGGCGAGGCCGCCGACGATGCCGAGCAGGACGGTCAGCCACAGGGGGATGGGCTGACGGCCGGGGACGACCAGCTTGGCCAGCAGGCCGATGATGAGTCCCGCGATGATGGCCCAGAGAAATGACACGACAACTCCTCTTCTACCGCTGTCCGACTGGTTTCGGGAAGCTGACTTCCGCATGCCCGGCATGCACCGGTGTACGCATTCCTCTTCGTACGAAGGGCGATCGGTTCCCCCGCGGTGTCCGCATACCGGGGCGAAGACGTGGGGTTGGCCTCATTTCGACAAACCCTTGGAGACGTGAGGGAGTCGTGAAAGGATCACCCTCAATTCCGTGGCGTGTCCCCGTATCCCGCGGCGCGTCACGCCTCGTCCCACCACCCATGGAGAACACACGTGGCCAAGATCTCTGGCCGTCGGCTCGCCGCCGCCGCGATAACCGCGGCCCTGGTCGTCACCGGCGCCGCCACCGCCTCCGCCTCCGCCGCCGAGGCCGGCGACGCGCCCATGTTCGGCCTCTACGGCCTCGACGGCTCCGGCAACGCGTACACCTACGTGCCGCAGGGTGACGGCACCCTCTCCGCGCGCGTCCAGTTCGAGACCGGCATGACGAACCTCAAGTTCGTCGGCCTGGTGGACAACGACGCGGACAACCTCGCGGACGGCCGCTGGCAGCTCGGCACTTCGGGCAACATCTACTACTACGAGGGCAACTCCCCGGCCAAGAAGATCGGTTACGGCTGGGACATCTACAACACCGTCGTCTCCGTCGGCCAGTTCGGCGGCGCCGAGGGCGGCGACCTGCTCGCCCGCGACAACAAGGGCGACGTCTACCTGTACCTGGGCTACGGCGACGGTACGGTCACCAAGCGCCTGAAGGTCGGCTACGGCTGGGACATCTACACCCAGATCGCGGGCAACGGCGACCTGGACGGCGACGGCAAGGGCGACCTCGTCGCGCGCGACAAGTCGGGCGTCCTGTGGCTGTACAAGGGCACCGGCGACCAGAAGGCCCCGTACGCCAAGCGCACCAAGATCGGCAGCGGCTGGAACCAGTACAACACCCTCTTCGCCGCCGGTGACCTGAACATGGACGGCCGGACCGACCTGGTCGCCCGCAACGCCAAGGGCGAGCTGTACCTGTACGCGGGCACCGGCAACGCGGCCGCCCCGTACAAGCCGAAGGCCCTCATCGGCACCTCGGGCTGGAACACGTACCGCCTCTTCTTCTGAGCCGGTCACCGTCACAGTGGTTACACACTCATGACGAAACGTGAAGGTTTCACGAACGAAATCGTGACACGATTTCCGTGAATCGGTGGCCCGCCGCCCACGTGCGGCGGGCCGCTCCCACTTCACGATCCATGGAGTACTTGTGGCCAAAACCACTGGCCGGCAGCACATGCGTACCGCCGCTCGCGCGGCAGCCGCGGCGCTCACCGCCGCCCTCGTCGCCACCGGCACCTCCGCCGTGGCCGCCGACGCCCCGCAGCCTTCGCTCGGCGCCTCGGCCGACCAGCCGGCAGCGGCTCCCGCCGCGGCCGCTGCCGCCGCCAACCCGCACTTCTCGCTCTACGCGGTCAACTCCGCGGGCATCGCGTACGCCTACGGCCCGAACGGCAAGGGCGGCCTCACCGCCCGCGAGCAGTACGGCCAGGGCTGGACCGGCGTCACCGCGATGATGCAGGTCGACCACCAGAACGACGGTGAGAGCGACGGCCTCTGGTTCCGTGAGAGCAACGGTGACCTGGGCTGGCTGCCGTTCGACTCGTCGGCCGTCAAGATCGGCTACGGCTACAACACCTACAGCAAGCTCGTCTCCCCCGGCCAGATCGGTGGAGCCGCGGCCGGTGACATCCTCGCCGTCGACACCAAGGGCGACCTCTACCTCTACCTCGGGTACGGCAACGGCAAGGTCACCAAGCGCATCAAGGCCGGTTACGGCTGGAACATCTACAGCGAGATCGCCGGCAACGGCGACCTCAACGGCGACGGCAAGAACGACGTCGTCGCGCGCGACAAGTCGGGCGTCCTGTGGCTGTACAAGGGCACCGGCAACCAGAACGCGCCGTTCGCCAAGCGCACCCAGATCGGCAGCGGCTGGAACCAGTACAACCGCCTGATCTCCACGGGTGACATCGACCAGGACGGCAAGACCGACCTGATCGCCCGCAAGGGCGGCGCGCTGTACCTGTACAGCGGCACCGGCAACGCCTCGGCCCCGTACAAGGCCAAGAAGCAGATCGGCACGAGCGGCTGGGACAGCTACAAGTTCCTGTTCTGATCAGGCCTTGAGAGACAGAGAGGGCCGCACCCCCGTCACCGGGGGTGCGGCCCTCTCGCCGTACTGCCGCTGATCCCTACTTGCGGATCAGGCTGCGGAGCACGTACTGCAGGATGCCGCCGTTGCGGTAGTAGTCCGCCTCACCGGGGGTGTCGATGCGGACGACGCCGTCGAACTCCACACCGGTGTCGGTGGTGACCTTGACCGTGCGCGGGGTCGTGCCGTCATTCAGCTCGGTGACGCCGGTGACCGAGAAGGTCTCCTCGCCGGTGAGGCCCAGGGACTCGGCGGTCTGGCCCTCGGGGAACTGGAGCGGCAGGACGCCCATGCCGATGAGGTTCGAGCGGTGGATGCGCTCGTACGACTCGGCGATGACGGCCTTGACGCCGAGGAGCGCGGTGCCCTTGGCTGCCCAGTCGCGGGACGAGCCGGAGCCGTACTCCTTGCCGGCCAGGATGACCAGCGGGGTGCCGGCGGCCTGGTAGTTCTGCGAGGCGTCGTAGATGAACGACACCGGGCCGTCCGCCTGGGTGAAGTCGCGGGTGAAGCCGCCCTCGGTGCCCGGCGCGATCTGGTTGCGCAGGCGGATGTTGGCGAACGTGCCGCGGATCATGACCTCGTGGTTGCCACGGCGCGAGCCGTAGGAGTTGAAGTCACGGCGCTCGATGCCATGCTCCGTGAGGTACTTGCCGGCCGGGGTGTCGGCCTTGATCGCACCGGCCGGGGAGATGTGGTCGGTGGTGACCGAGTCGCCCAGCTTGGCCAGGACCCGGGCGCCGGTGATGTCCTCGACCGGGGTCGTGTCCATCTGCATGCCCTCGAAGTACGGGGGCTTGCGCACGTAGGTGGACTCGGAGTCCCACTCGAAGGTGTTGCCGGTCGGGATCGGCAGCGCCTGCCACTGGGCGTCGCCCGCGAAGACGTCCTGGTAGGACTTGTTGAACATGTCCTCGCCGATGGCGTTCGCCACGACGTCGTTGACCTCGGCCTCGGAGGGCCAGATGTCCTCGAGGTGGACCGGCTTGCCGTCCTGGTCGACGCCGAGGGCGTCCTTGGTGATGTCGACCTTCATCGAACCGGCGATGGCGTACGCGACGACCAGCGGCGGGGACGCCAGGTAGTTCATCTTGACGTCGGGGTTGATCCGGCCCTCGAAGTTGCGGTTGCCGGAGAGCACCGAGGTGACGGCCAGGTCGTGCTCGTTGACCGCCTTGGAGACCTCCTCCGGCAGCGGGCCGGAGTTGCCGATGCAGGTGGTGCAGCCGTAGCCGACGAGGTTGAAGCCGACCTTGTCGAGGTACGGGGTCAGGCCCGCCTTGTCGAAGTAGTCGGTGACGACCTTCGAGCCCGGGGCGAGGGTGGTCTTGACCCACGGCTTGCGGGTCAGGCCCTTCTCGACCGCCTTCTTCGCCACGAGCGCCGCGGCGACCATGACGTACGGGTTCGAGGTGTTGGTGCAGGAGGTGATCGCGGCGACGGTGACGGCGCCGTGGTCCAGCTCGTACGTGGTGCCGTCGGGGGCGGTGACGGTGACCGGGTTCGACGGGACGCCGTTGGAGGCGGCCGGGGAGTCGGAGGCCGGGAAGGACTCCTTGCCCGCCTCCTCGTCGTCCGAGACGTAGTTGCGGACGTCCTGGGCGAACTGGGCCTTGGCGTTGGCGAGGACGATGCGGTCCTGCGGGCGCTTCGGGCCGGCGATGGAGGGGACGACCGTGGAGAGGTCGAGCTCCAGCTTCTCGGAGAAATCGGGCTCGGCGGCCGGGTCCAGCCAGAGGCCCTGCTCCTTGGCGTACGCCTCGACGAGGGCGACCTGCTGGGCGTCGCGGCCGGTCAGGCGCAGGTAGTTGAGGGTCTCGTCGTCGATCGGGAAGATCGCGGCGGTGGAGCCGAACTCCGGCGACATGTTGCCGATGGTGGCGCGGTTGGCGAGCGAGGTGGCGGCCACGCCCTCACCGTAGAACTCCACGAACTTGCCGACGACGCCGTGCTTGCGGAGCATCTCGGTGATGGTCAGCACGAGGTCGGTGGCGGTGGTGCCGGCCGGGAGCTCGCCGGTCAGCTTGAAGCCGACGACGCGCGGGATGAGCATGGAGACCGGCTGGCCGAGCATCGCGGCCTCGGCCTCGATGCCGCCGACGCCCCAGCCGAGCACGCCGAGGCCGTTGACCATGGTGGTGTGCGAGTCGGTGCCGACGAGGGTGTCGGGGTACGCCTGGCCGTTGCGGACCATGACCGTACGGGCCAGGTGCTCGATGTTGACCTGGTGGACGATGCCGGTGCCCGGCGGGACGACCTTGAACTCGCTGAACGCGGTCTGGCCCCAGCGCAGGAACTGGTAGCGCTCCTTGTTGCGGCCGTACTCCAGCTCGACGTTCTGGCCGAAGGCGTCCTTCGTACCGAACTTGTCGGCGATGACGGAGTGGTCGATGACCAGCTCGGCCGGGGCGAGCGGGTTGATGCGCTCCGGGTCGCCGCCGAGCTCCTTGACGGCCTCACGCATGGTCGCGAGGTCCACGACGCAGGGCACACCGGTGAAGTCCTGCATGATCACGCGGGCCGGCGTGAACTGGATCTCCTGGCTGGGCTGCGCCTGGGAGTCCCAGCCGCCGAGCGCGCGGATGTGGTCGGCGGTGATGTTCGCGCCGTCCTCCGTGCGGAGCAGGTTCTCCAGCAGGACCTTCAGGCTGTAAGGGAGGCGCGCGGAGCCCTCGACCTTGTCCAGCTTGAAGATCTCGTACGACTCGTCGCCCACGCGCAGCGTGCTGCGGGCGTCGAAGCTGTTCGCCGACACGACAGTCTCCTTCATCAATGTGCGCGTATCTCCGCGCCGCGCCTCACCACGGCGGGCGCCGCGTGGTGCCGCCTCGGACCACCGGGCCATCCGCTAAGGTAAGGATTAGTTAGGTAACCCTTACCGGGGGCGGCTCGCTGTGCACCTTCGGCATATATCTCGATGTCGAGATAACTCTAGTACATGACCGCGGAAGGGTCATGTCCGGGCGCCCCGATCCGGGCGCGTGGCGCCCGTACGGCGGCGGACCGCCTCCTTCGTCTCGTCGGGCAGCGCGTCGGCGGCGAGGAGGCGCGGGAGCAGGTCCGGTTCCAGGGTCGTGGCCCGGAACTCCAGCGCGACGGTCACGTCGTGCGCGGGCCGGTGCACGATCTCCAGGCGGTCGCCGGAGCGGATCTCGCCGGGCTCGATCACCCGGAGGTACGCGCCGGGCAGGGCCGCCCGGGTGAACCGCTTGATCCAGCCGTCCCGCTCCAGCCAGCCCTGGAAGGTCCCGCACGGTATCCGGGCGCACGACACCTCCAGGACGACGTCCGGCCCGATCCGCCAGCGCTCCCCGATCAGGGCACCGTTGACGTCGACGCCGAGGGTGGTCAGGTTCTCTCCGAACACCCCGTTGGCGAGCGGCCGGCCGAGCTCGGCCTCCCAGCCGTCGAGGTCCTCGCGCGCGTAGGCGTAGACGGCCTGGTCGGTGCCGCCGTGGTGCCTCACGTCGTAGACCCGGTCACCGGCCAGACCGACGGCGCCGGTGCCCTTGGGGCCGGGGGCGGTCACCGCGACCGGCCCGTCGACGGGCCGCTTGTCGATGCCGGTCGCGCTGATCCCCTTCCAGGGGTTGGGGCGGGGACGGCCGATGTTCACGGAGAGCACGTGCGTGCCGCGGGAATCCATGGGGCGGGACCCTATGAGGGGCGGGGCCCGGACGCGAGGGAGTTTCGGGCACCGCCGTTCACTCCCCCGCCCCGTCCGGCACACCACTCTCACCCGAACGGCACACCCCCACGCGAGTGCAATCTCATATCTGAGATAGCCTTTCGGCATGTCAGATGACTACCTCGTACGTATCGGCAAGCTCATCCGTGACGCCCGTCAGCACCGGGGCTGGACGCAGAGCCAGCTCGCCGAGGCGCTCGGCACCAGCCAGAGCGCGGTGAACCGCATCGAGCGCGGCAATCAAAACATCAGCCTTGAGATGATCGCCCGTATCGGTGAAGCACTCGACAGCGAAATCGTCTCGCTCGGCTACGCCGGTCCCATGCATCTGCGCGTGGTCGGCGGGCGCCGGCTCTCCGGCGCGATCGACGTCAAGACCAGCAAGAACGCCTGTGTGGCGCTGCTGTGCGCGTCCCTGCTCAACAAGGGCCGTACGGTGCTGCGCCGCGTGGCCCGTATCGAGGAGGTCTACCGCCTCCTCGAAGTACTCAACTCCATCGGCGTGCGCGCCCGCTGGATCAACGACGGCACCGACCTGGAGATCGTGCCGCCGGCCCGGCTGGACATGGACGCGATCGACGCGGACGCCGCCCGCCGCACCCGCTCCATCATCATGTTCCTCGGCCCGCTGCTGCACCGCATGGACGCGTTCAAGCTGCCGTACGCGGGCGGCTGCGACCTCGGTACGCGGACGATCGAGCCGCACATGATCGCGCTGCGCCGCTTCGGCCTGGACATCGCCGCCACCGAGGGGATCTACCACGCCCGGGTGGACCACTCCGTCACGCCCGGCCGCCCGATCGTGCTGACCGAGCGCGGTGACACGGTGACCGAGAACGCGCTGCTGGCCGCCGCCCGCCACGACGGCACCACGGTCATCCGGAACGCCTCCTCCAACTACATGGTCCAGGACCTGTGCTTCTTCCTGGAGGCACTGGGCGTACGCGTGGACGGCGTCGGTACGACGACCCTCACGGTGCACGGTGTGCCCGAGATCGACGTGGACGTGGACTACTCGCCGTCCGAGGACCCGGTCGAGGCGATGAGCCTGCTGGCCGCGGCCGTCGTCACGGAGTCCGAGCTGACGATCCGCCGGGTGCCCATCGAGTTCCTGGAGATCGAGCTCGCGGTCCTGGAGGAGATGGGCGTCGACTGCGACCGCACCGCGGAGTACGCGGCGGACAACGGCCGCACCCGGCTGGTGGACCTGACGGTCCGCCCCTCCAAGCTGGAGGCGCCGATCGACAAGATCCACCCGATGCCGTTCCCCGGCCTCAACATCGACAACGTCCCCTTCTTCGCGGCCATCGCGGCCTCGGCCCACGGCCAGACCCTGATCCACGACTGGGTCTACGACAACCGCGCCATCTACCTCACCGACCTCAACCGCCTCGGCGGCCGCCTCCAGCTCCTGGACCCCCACCGCGTCCTGGTCGAGGGCCCCACCCGCTGGCGCGCCGCCGAAATGATGTGCCCCCCGGCGCTGCGCCCCGCGGTGGTCGTCCTCCTCGCCATGATGGCGGCCGAGGGCACGTCGGTGCTGCGCAACGTGTACGTGATCAACCGCGGCTACGAGGAGCTCGCGGAGCGGCTGAACTCGGTGGGAGCGCAGATCGAGATCTTCCGGGACATTTGATACGAGGCTGACGCCGCACCCCGTCCGACCCGCTGAGCCACGGGTCGGGGAGGGGTGCGGCGTCAGTTCGTGCGCTTGAGGTCGGCCCAGGAGGTTGCCATCACACGGCCGTAATGGGTGCGGATGATGTCCAGCCGGCCGCCGGTGACGGTGCTGCCGTTCTTCTTGCACCGGGGCGTGAACTCGAGATTCAGGCCCCCGGAGCCGTACCGCGTCGTGTAGTTCCCCTCGGCGGGCACGTACTTGAGCCACTCGTGGACGTACGGAACGCCCTGGGCCGTGAGGGTGATGTCCGCCTCGTCGGGCATGCGGGGGTTGGTGCGGGCGAACACGTCGAGGGTCATGGCTCCCTCGGGAACGCTGCCGCCGTTGCGTTCGGAGCGGATGTCGCCCTTGTACTCTCCGTGTGCCCGCCCGTCGAAGAGGCTGAGCGCGGACAGCTTGGCCGGGTCGCACGCATGTGCCGCGGCGGATGCCGGGACCCCTGTGGTGAGAGCGGCGCCACTGGCGCCGAGGACGAGAGTAGCGAGCGCGGCACACGTCTTCCTGCGCGACATGGAACTCCTGAGTGAGCGTCGAGCCGCTACGGGCGGCGGACCAGCATCCCGTTGACGAGGGATGCGTTTCTCATCTCGGCATGCAACGCACGCCCCGTGAGCACCGAAATCCGTTCGAGGCCCTGTACCGAAGGAGTGGGCCACCTGAATCGAACGGGATTCCACCCTACGGGGTGAAACGTGTGCCTATGGCTGGAAGATCGGTTCACGGCCCGGGCGATTCTGCTGGGATGACGTCGAAGCGTCCGCACCGTACGAACCGGAGAGGCACCGGGAGTTCGCGCGCGGGCGGGCGTGAAGCGACTGTCCGCCGGGTTCGTCCGCGCACCCTGCCCACCCCCGCTTGCCGCCGCGTGCGTACGTGCCCCCCGACGAACTCGACGGCCTCCGGTAGGCACCGGGCGCACGGGACGCCGCCCGCCGGCGGCTCTCGTTGTCGCGTGGAGAAGAGACACGGGCCGTCGAGCCCATGGAAGCCCAGGAGGCTTGGCAGATATGTCCAAGGAGATCGGTCCCGGGGCATGCCCCGTGTCGCGGGAGGAGCCGGTGTCGCGGGAGGAGCCGGGTGTCGCGCACTCCCGTGTGCTGCGGTTCTGGCTCGATCCGGCGAATCTCGCGGTGCGTCTCGGCCAGGCGGGTCCCGTCGTCAGGACGAGGACCGGGCCGGCGGTCGCCTTCCAGGTCAACGATCCGTCGCTGATCCGGAAGGTCGGGTGCGGGGAGGACATCTTCCAGTTCTGGAACGCGGACCCGAGTCTCCGGGGCTTCGCCGAGAACGGCTTCCCCGGCGCCGAGGGCCAGGCTCACCGTGACCGGCGCGCGCTGATGAAGCCCGCGCTCGCGGCACCCCGTCTGACGGCCCTGGGACCATCCGTACGGGACAGTACCGAGCGCTTGATCGCGGACCTCCCCACCGACCGCCCCGTGGACATCCCTGTCGAGATGAGCCGTCTCGTGGCCGGACTCGTCATCGAGACCGTCCTGAACAGCGCCATCTCCCCGGACACGCTGACCGCACTCGCCCACGCGCGTTCCGTCCTGTCCGCACGGGTGTTCTGGACGTACGCGCTGTCGCGCTGGCCCTGGGTGCCCGTGCCCCGGCGGCGCGCCTCCCGCCGTGCCTTCGCGACGCTGAACGAGGCCGCCCGGGAGGTCTACGCACGCCACCGGCCGGACGCGGACGGAAACGACGTCGTCTCGGTGCTCAAGCGCGCGTCCGAGGACCGGCCGGACGTGGCGCTGCACGACGTGCGCGCGCTGCTGTTCGCCGGCATCGAGGCGACGGCTTCCACACTCTCCTGGGCCTGCTACGAGTTGGGCCGCCACCCCGACCACCAAGCCGCCATCCGGGCCGAGGGCGACGCCGTCCTGGGCACCGACGCCCCGGCCGACACCATCCGCCCCGGCCTGCTGCCCTTCACCGCCGGTTTCGTCAGCGAGGTCACGCGTCTGCACGGGATTCCGTTCCTCGTGCGCCGCCCCCGCCACGCGACCCACGTGGGCGACCAGCCGGTGCCCGCCGGCGCCCTGGTGACCCTTCCCCTGGGCGCGCTGCGCCGTGATCCCGCGCGGTACGCCCGGCCCGATGAGTTCGACCCCCTGCGCTGGTCGCCCGAGGCCCGGCCGCCGCTCTCCCCCGCCGCGCTGCTCCCGTACGGGATCGGTCCCCGCTACTGCCCCGGCGCCGCGGCCTCCGACATCCTGGTGCCGGTCGCCCTCGCGAGCCTGGTCCGCTCGCGGACGCTCCGTACCGCATCGACCGGCAGGACCGTCCGCGTCAGCCTCGACCTCACCCCCACGCCCAAGGGCCTGGCCATGGTCGCCACCCCCCCGCAAGCCGCGCCCCCCTGCTCCCGGGCAACCGCCCCACGAGCAAGCCGCACCCGTCCGACGGCACTGAGCGAAAGCGCCCCTTCCTGATCGGGGCCCTCCCGCGCATCGACAACCACGTCGACCGGCTCTGCCCCGGTACACCGGCGGAACGCCTGCGCCGCCTGGCTCCCCGAGGCTCATCTGACGGAAGCTGGGCGGACGGGCACCACCGGCCTCGGACACCGCCTCCACCACGCGCTGAGCGCACCCCTCCACCACCTGACCGGTGCCACGGGCCGCAGATGGCGGCCCGTCATGTTCTGTGCGGCCGTCGACCTGCTCGGCGGGGACAGCGAACAGTGCGGGCCGCTGATCGCGGCGTTCGAAATGCTGCACACCGGTTCCCTCGTCGTCGACGGCATCCAGGACGAATCACCACTGCGCCGCGGCCGGCCGTCCGTTCACACTGTCTTCGGCGCGTCGAAGGCCCTGCACGCCGGAACGGCCGCCTACTTCCTGTGGGACCGGGCCGTCCAGCTCTCCTTCCCCGACGATGCGGAGCGCGGCGGGGAGCTGCGCACCGTGCTGCTCTCCGCGCTGCGGGCGGGGCACGCCGGTCAGGCCCTCGGCCTGCAGGGGCATCGCGAGAGATGGACCGCGCCGTGGCTGACGGCGACCGGGACACCGTTCTGGACGTCGTCCGTCTGACACACCGCCTGAAGTCCGGTGCCCCGACGGCCGCGGGAATGGAGACGGCAGCCGCTGTCACCGGCGCCTGGAGCCGGCTCACTCCCCTGCCGCGCCCGCAGACCGCCACGTGCTGCACGAACTGGCCCTGCTGATCGTCCGAAGCAAACAGATCGCGTGAACGCCCGGGGGCGCAGATCGAGACCTCCCGGGATATCCAGGGAGTATCGCCTTCCGGAATCAGCCGATACCCAACTGAGGCCTCGCCGCTCTTCATCGAGTGCGTCGGGGCCTCTGTCGTTGCGTCCCCGCATGCCGGGGGCGGTCACCCCGGACTCCCGTGTCGGCCTGCGCGAAGCAGGGTCTAAAGCCTCTTGCGCCCACGCCGCCAGACTTCTACACTTCAGATCACTGGAGTCTACAGATTGGAAGACGGTCGTGGCCACCCGTACCATCGAGATCGACGACGAGGTGTTCGCCTTCCTGCAACACCACAGCGAACCCCTGGTGGACACCCCCAATGACGTGTTGCGGCGACTCCTCCTGGCAGACCCGGCCCAGCGGCCGGCCACCACCCCGGGGCGCCGCCCCGGGGACCTGATGCCGTTCATCAAGGCCGGTCTGCTCAAGCCCGGGGACAAGCTGGTCCACGTACAGCCGCGTCGCGGACTGACCCATGAGGCCACCGTGACGCCGGACGGCTGGATCGAGATCGAGGACGGCCGCGAGTTCTCCAAGCCCTCGCCCGCGTTGAAGGCCCAGACCGGCGTCGACATCAACGGGTACGGCAAGTACGTGCTCAAGGACGACAACGAGGTCCGTCTCCAGGACCTGCGCGACCGCCTGCGAGGCGAGGCCTGATGGCGACGCACCTCATCATCATCGGTGACCGGGAGCCCCTGAGCTGGGTGCTGGAGAACCAGCGCATGGCCTTCCCTGCCGGACGTACCACCGGATTCCCGGAAAAGGACGACGAGATATTCGTCTACACAACACGAGCCTGCTACCGCAATCCCGGCCGCGACCGTGGCCGGATCATGGGTCATGCGACCGCCACCTCCGAGGTCACGTCGCTTGCAGAGCCCCTATCCTTCGGTGCCAAGGTCTTCACCTCAGGATGCACACTGCGCGTGCACGGGCTCGCCCGGCGCCATGACGGAGTCATCCTTTCCGATCTTGTTCCACAACTCCAGGTCTTCCCAGACCCGAAGTCCTGGAGTGCGCGGATACGCCGTGCGTCGTTGGTGCTTCCCGAGCCGGACGCCGATCTACTTCGACGGGAGCTCCAGCCGATGCTCAAGACCCGCACTTCGGTTCTCGGCCAGTACCTGGTGTGATCGGGCCGCCCGTGCTCCGCTCCGGCCACGGCGGAGCACGGGGGGCCTCACACCAGCCGCAGGCTCCCCCGGGTCGTCGCTGCCGAGCTCGTGCCCGTGTAGATGTCGATGCGGCCGCGTTCCAGGACGTACGTGCCCGAGGGGTCGTTGGTCCAGTAGCCGAGGTCTTCCGCGGTCAGCGTGAAGCGGAGCAGGCGCTCCTCGCCCGGGGCCAGGGTGACGCGTTCGAAGGCGCGGAGCCTGCGGACCGGCTGGACCACGGACGCCGCGACGTCGTGGATGTAGAGCTGGACGACCTCGTCGCCGGTGCGGTCGCCGGTGTTGGCGACGGGGACCGTGATCTCGACGGTCTCGCCGCGTTCCAGGGCGTCCACCGCGATCTCGGTGCGGCTCAGCCGCGGTTCACCGGTCGTGAAGGTGGTGTAGCTCAGCCCGTGGCCGAAGACGAACTGCGGGCCGTCCGGCAGGTCCAGGTACTTGGAGACGTACTTCTCCGCCGCGTCGTAGGGGCGGCCCGTCGCCTCCCGGTTGTAGTAGACCGGGATCTGGCCGACCGTGCGGGGGAAGGAGACCGGCAGCTTGCCACCCGGGTTGACCGCGCCGAACAGGAGGTCCGCGACCGCGTTCCCCGCCTCGATGCCCGCGTGCCACGCCTCCAGGACGGCCGGTGCGCGGTCCACCCAGCCGCCGATGGTGAGCGGGCGGCCGTTGACGAGGACGACCACGAAGGGCTTGCCGGTCGCCGCGACGGCCTCGATCAGCTGCTGCTGGCCCGCGGGGAGGTCGATCTCGCTGCGCGAGGCGGCCTCGCCGCTGATCGCGGAGTCCTCGCCGACCACGACGACGGTGACGTCGGCCGCCCAGGCGGCTGCCGCGGCCATCGCCGGGTCACCGCCGCCGGAGTGCCGGACGTCGGCGTCCGGCGCGGCCGCGCGGATCGCGTCGAGCACGCTCACCGTGTCGAACACCAGTCGGCCGGGGCCCGCCCAGGTGCCGTGCTGGTCCGTGGAGTCGGCGTGCGGGCCGACCACGGCGATCGTGCCGCCCGGCTTCAGCGGCAGGACACCGCCCTCGTTCTTCAGGAGCACCATCGACCGGGCGGCGGCCTCCCGCGCGGCGGCCCGTGCCTCGGCGGTGGGGCCGGCGATCTCGGCCGCCTCGTCGGTGTACGGGTCGTCGAAGAGGCCGAGGGCGTACTTCAGGCGCAGGATGCGAGTCACGGCGTCGTCCAGGCGTTCCATGCTGATGCGGCCCGCGTCGAGCAGGTCCGCGCCGTGGTCCGCGATGTGCGTGGACACCATCTCCATGTCCAGGCCGTGCGTGAGCGCGAGTTCGGCGGCGTGCGCCGCGTCCTCGGCGTAACCGTGCGCGACCAGCTCCATGACGCCCGTGTAGTCGCTGACCACGAAGCCGTCGAAGTCCCACTCACCCTTGAGGATGCCGTTCATGGTGTGGCTGTTGGCGTGCGCGGGAACGCCCCCCACCGTGTTGAACGCGGCCATCACCGTCGCCGCGCCCGCGTCCAGCGCGGCCTTGAACGGCGGCAGGTAGTGGTTGCGCAGCCGCTGCTCGGAGATGTCCACGGTGTTGTAGTCCCGGCCGCCCTCGGCACCGCCGTAGGCCACGAAGTGCTTGGCGCAGGCCGCGACGTGCTCCTCGGACCGGAGCCCCGAGCCGTCGGCGGGCCCCTGGTAGCCGCGTACCTTCGCCACGGCCAGGACGGCGTTCAGATACGGGTCCTCGCCGCTCGATTCGGCGATCCGGCCCCAGCGCGGCTCGTTCGTCACGTCCATCATCGGCGAGAACGTCCAGCGCACGCCCTGCGAGCGGGTCTCGGCGGCCGACACCCGGGCGTCGGTCTCCGCCACGGCCGGGTCGAAGGCCGACGCCTGCGCGAGCGGGATCGGGAAGGTCGTCCAGAAGCCGTGGATGACGTCGAAGCCGAAGAGCAGCGGGATGCCGAGCCGGGACTCTTCCACGGCGAGCCGCTGGAGGTCGTTGGTCCACTTCGCACCGTGCAGGTTCAGCACCGAACCGAGCCGCCCGGCCCGGGCCAGCGCCTCGATCTCCTTCGTCTGGCCGCCGCCAGGACCCGTGTCCCCGGTCCAGGTCAGCTGCTGGACCTGGCCGAGCTTCTCCTCGGTCGTCATCCGGCCGAGGAGTTCCTTGACCTTGTCGTCGTGCGATCGGAGCATGTCGGGTCCTTCGTAACCGGATAGCGGGGGCGAGCGGTCTCCCGGGCGGGAGCCTTGCCGGACGGAACAACGGCGGGCTAACGTCGCTCGCAGCAGAATGTAAGCGCATTCAGGCGCAGGGGCAAGGAATCCTGGTCCCTCGTGACGGAATCGATGAGTCAGCACGGGAGACATCCATGGCCAACAGCGCGTCGGCCCTGCGCGTCATGAGCTTCAACCTCCATGTGGACTGGGACGGTTCGCCCCGCCCCTGGTCCGGGCGACGGGACGCGGTGGCGGCGGTGCTGCGGGACGCGCGGCCCCAGCTGCTCGGCACGCAGGAGGGCCGCCCGCACCAGGTCGCGGACGTGCTCGCCGCGCTCGGCCCCGGTTACGTACGGACCGGCCGGGACCGCGACGGCGACGGGACCGGCGAGCACATGGCCGTCTTCCACGACCGCGACCGCCTCGAAGCCCTGGACCACGGCGACTTCTGGCTCTCGGACACGCCCGAGGTGCCCGCCTCCGAGACCTGGGGCGGCGGCTGCCCGCGCATGGCGACCTGGGTCCGCTTCCGGGACCTGGCCACCGGGATCGCATTCCTCGCCGTGAACACCCACCTGGACCATGTGAGCGCTTACGCGCGCACCCGCGCGGCCGGGCTGCTCGTGGAGCGGTCCGCCGCCCTGGCGCCCGACCTGCCGGTCGTCGTCACCGGTGACTTCAACACCCCGGCCGGGGACCCCGAGGTGCACGGCGTGCTGCGCGCGCGGGGCTCCCTGGACGACACCTGGGACCGCGCCGAGGAGCGCGGGCCCGCGTACGCCACCTTCCACGACTACCGCGCGCCGGTCGCGGACGGCCCGCGCATCGACTGGATCCTCGCCTCGCGCGGTACGCGGGTACGGGAGGCGTCGGCCGTGCTGCCGGGCGCGGTGGCGCCGAGCGACCATCTGCCGGTGCGCGCCCTGATCGAGTTGCCGTCCGCGCCCGTGGGGCGCTGAGCCCGCAATCCCGTAAACCCTTATCGGAGGAATCCTCATGTCATCCCCCCGCCCGGCGACCGAATGGCTCGCCGACGCCGTGCTCTACCAGATCTATCCGCAGTCCTTCGCCGACTCCAACGGGGACGGGATCGGCGACTTCGCGGGGATCGAGGCGCGGCTCGACCATCTCCAGTGGCTCGGGGTGAACACCGTGTGGTTCAACCCGTGCTTCGTCTCGCCCTTCGACGACGCCGGTTACGACGTGGCCGACTACCTCAACGTCGCCCCGCGCTACGGCACCAACGAGGACCTGGCCCGGCTCACCGAGGCCGCCGGGCGCCGGGGCATCCGGGTGCTGCTCGACCTGGTCGCCGGGCACACCTCGGACCAGCACCCCTGGTTCCGGGCGTCCGCGAACGACCCGGCCGACCAGCGGTTCATCTGGGCGGACACCGAGCAGGCCCCGCCCGGGTTCGTCGCCTCGCCCGGCAGCAGGTCCGGGTTCTACCAGCCGAACTTCTTCGAATCGCAGCCCGCGCTCAACTTCGGGCACGCGCGCATGGACCCGGCGGAGCCCTGGCGGCTGCCCGTCGACGCCGAGGGGCCCCGCGCCAACCGGCAGGCGCTGCGCGAGATCATGGACCACTGGCTGGGTCTCGGCCTGTCCGGCTTCCGGGTCGACATGGCCGCGTCCCTGGTCAAGGACGACCCGGGGCAGGCCGAGACCGCGAAGCTCTGGACCGAGCTGCGCGGCTGGCTGGACCGGGCGCACCCGAGGGCGGCGCTGCTCTCCGAGTGGGGAGACCCGCAGGTCTCGGTCCCGGCCGGGTTCCACGCGGACTTCTTCCTGCAGTTCGGGCCGCGCGGTGACGGGCTGCCGCTGCGGTCGCTCTGGAACAACTGGGAGGGCACGGTCAGCGAGCCGTGGGAGCCGCTTGAGCCGTACTTCGGGGCGCGGGGCGAGGGTGGGTTCGCCACCTTCCTCGACGCCTGGCGCGAGGCGACGGAGGTCATCGGGGACGCCGGGTTCATCTCGCTGCCCACGGCCAATCACGACTTCTCGCGCCTCGCCACAGGCCCGCGTACGGCCGAACAGCTGCCCGCCGCCTTCGCGTTCCAGCTGACCTGGCCGACGCTCCCCGCGATCTACTACGGGGACGAGATCGGCATGCGGTACGTGCCCGGCACGCCCACCCGCGAGGGCAGCCGCCTGGGTCCGCGCTACGACCGGGCCGGGTCCCGTACGCCCATGCAGTGGGACGACTCGCCGAACGCGGGCTTCTCCACCGCGCCCGCCGACGCCCTGTACCTGCCGATCGACCCGGACCCGGCGCGCCCGACCGTCGCCGCCCAGCGCGCCGACGAAGGCTCTCTGCTCCACCTGGTCCGGCGCCTGATCGCGCTCCGCAAGGCCACCCCGGAGCTGGGCAGCGGGGCGTCCACGGAGGTGCTGCACGACGGGTATCCGCTGGTGTACGTCCGGGGCGGGCGCTACCTGGTCGTGGTCAACCCGCGCTCCGAGGCCGCCGAGACCGCCGCGCCCGCAGGCCGGGCCACCGCCGTGGAGGCGCGCGGGGTCACCGTCGCGGACGGCCGTATCCGGGCCGAGGGCTTCGGCTTCGGCGTCTTCGCACTCGACGCGGGCTGAGCGGTTCCGCCCCCGCCCGGTGCCGGGTGGGGGCGGAAGCCGCACGTCAGCCGGGGGTGTCACCGTACTGCCGTTGCAGCGCCGCCAGTTCGGCGGTCAGCTCCACGACCAGATCCTGGTACCCCGGGTCGTCGTACCGGTTGTGCAGTTCGTCCGGGTCGGCCACCAGGTCGAACAGCTCCCACTCGGGGGCGCGGGTCTCGTCCTTGGCGCCCGGCCGGCCGGAGCCGTGGCCGGGGTAGTGGATCAGCTTGTGGGTGTGGGTGCGGACGCCGTAGTTGGCCTGGACGTTGTGGCAGACGTCCAGGTGCTCGAAGTAGCGGTAGTACACCGACTGCCGCCAGTCGTCCGGCCGTTCGCCCCTGAGCAGCGGCACGAGGCTGCGGCCCTGCATCCGTGGATGCGCTTCCACTCCGGCGAGGTCCAGGATCGTCTGGGCGTAGTCGACGTTGATCACCAGCTCGTCGCAGCTGCTGCCCGGCGGGGTGACGCCGGGCCATCGCACCACCAGCGGGATGCGCAGCGAGGGTTCGTACATGAACCGCTTGTCGAACCAGCCGTGTTCGCCGAGGTAGAAGCCGTGGTCGGAGGTGTACGCGACCGCCGTGGACCGGTCCAGGCCGGTGAGGTCCAGATAGTGCAGGACCCGGCCGACGTTCTCGTCCAGGGCCGCGATGACGCGTAGGTACTCCTTGATGTAGCGCTGGTAGCGCCACTCGCGTTCCTCGCGCTCGTCCAGGCCTTCGGGGACGGGTGCCTTGAGGTCCTCCGGGAGCAGGTCGCGCATCCGCATCTCCGCCTCGGCGGCGGCGCTCGCCCGGTGGCTGTAGTCGTCGTGGAGGGTGCGGGGCGCCGGGATGTCCACGTCCTCGTACAGATGGCGGTGGCGTTCGGCGGGTTCGAATGCGCGGTGCGGGGCCTTGTGCTGGATGAACAGCGCGAAGGGCTTGTCGCGGTCGCGGCGGTCGAGCCAGTTGAGCGCGAGGTCGGTGATCAGGTCGGTGACGTAACCGGTGTGCTGCCGCTCCCCGTCGCGGGTGACGAACGTCGGGTCGTGGTAGACGCCGTGTTCCGGCAGCACCTCCCAGTGGTCGAAGCCGACCGGGTCGGAGCAGCCGCCGTGACCGAGGTGCCATTTGCCGATGATCGCCGTCTGGTAGCCGGCCTCCTGGAGCATGCTCGGGAAGGAGGGCTGGGTGGCGTCGAACTTCTGGCCCTCCTGTTCGAGCGTCGTCATGCCGTTGACGTGGCTGTAGGTGCCGGTCAGCAGGGACGCCCGGGCGGGCGAGCAGATGGAGTTGGTGCAGAAGGCGTTGTCGAAGCGCATGCCCTCGGCGGCCAGCCGGTCGACGGCGGGCGTCCTGTTGATGACGCTGCCGTAGGCGCCGATCGCGGGTACGGCGTGGTCGTCGGTCATGAAGAAGACGAGGCTGGGGCGCTCGGTGCCGGTGGTGCTCATGGCCCGGGGTCCTCCTTGGCTGGGTGCGGGTAGGTCCGGTCCGGGGCAAGTCGCAGGGTGCGGCTGCCCGGCATGGGCAGATCGAGCGTGGTGCGTACGAGACCGTCCGGGCCGGTGTGCGCGAAGGCTTCGGGGCCGGTGTCACCGGCGGGGCGCATCCGGTAGCGGGCGCCCGGTTCGAGCCCGGCGACCTCCACGGTGACGCGGCGGCCCAGCGCCGGTACCGGTATCGCGCGGGGCCGGTCGGCGGCGGCGTTGACCACGCGCACCTCGACCGTGCCGTCGCGCGCGGTGACGGTGGCGGTCACCAGGGCGCGGGCCCCGTCGCCGGTGAGGTGCGCGGGGCGGTGCGGGGCGCCGGCGTCGATCCGGACCCGGACCCCGGCGGGTGCGCTGCCCGGGGCGAGCGCGCAGCCGCGTACCGGGCCGGGCAGCGGGGGCTCGGGGCCCTCGGGCGTCCCGGGCGCGATCCGGTACCAGTAGCCGCGGCCGGGCTCGGCGCGCGTGTCCGCGTACGGCGGGAGGACCGGGCCGGGGTGCAGGGGCTCGTACGGGCCCTCGTAGTGATCGGAGCGGTGGACGACGTAACCGGCCGTCCCCGGTGCGGGCAGCCAGTCGAGCAGCACGTGGCCGATGCCGTCCCGGGACCGCAGGACCGTGCGGTCCCGGGACGGCGGCACGCCCGCCGGGGCGAGGCCGGGGCGCCCGTTCACTTCAGGCCGGAGGTCGCGATGCCCTGGGTGAAGTGCCGCTGGAGGGCGATGAAGACGGCGACGACCGGGAGCACCACGAGGAAGGCCCCGGCCATCAGCACACCGTTGGAACCGGCGGCCTTGGTGGGGTCGGTGGCGAACGTGGCGAGCGCGACCGGCAGGGTGTACTTGTCCGGGTCGTTGGTCGCGACGAGCGGCCACAGGAAGTTGTTCCACGAGCCGAGGAACACGAAGATCGCCAGGGTGGCGAGGGCCGGCTTGACCAGCGGGATCACGATCCGCCAGAAGATGTACCACTCGCCGGCGCCGTCGATGCGGGCCGCTTCGAGGAGTTCGTCGGGGATCGCCGACATGAACTGCCGCATGAGGAAGACCCCGAACGCGCCCGCCGCGAAGGGCAGGATGAGCCCCGCGTAGCTGTCGAGCAGCCCCATCTTGCTCATCATGACGAACTGCGGCAGCAGCATCAGGTTGCCCGGCACCATCAGGGCGCCCAGCACGATCGCGAGCACGCCCCGCTTGCCGAAGAAGTTCAGCTTGGCGAGCGCGTACCCCAGCATCGAGCAGAAGACCAGGTTGCAGGCGGTCACGACGACGGCGACCACCGCGGAGTTGAGGAAGTTCCGCGCGATGTCCATCAGGTCGAGCAGTTCGCGGAAGTTCGCGAGGGTCCACTCGGTGGGGATCCACACCGGCGGGCTGGCGCCCAGGTCCTGCGGGGTCTTGAAGGCGGACACCGCCATCCACAGGAAGGGCGCGGTCATCACGAGCAGGCCCAGGGTGAGCAGCGTGTACGTGAGGGCCTTGGTGCCCGGCCTGCGCGAGGTGGCAGTGCGCCGCCTGCCCGGTGCGCTCTTGGTGGGGAGGTCGGTGGCGCTCATCAGGTCTTGTCCTTCAGCAGGCGGAACTGGAGCAGCGTGACGGCCAGCACGATCGTGAAGAGGACGTAGGCCATGGCGCTCGCGGAGCCCATGTGGAAGAAGCTGAAGCCTTCCTTGTACATGTGCAGCGACACGGTGAGGGTGCTGTCGCCGGGTCCGCCGTCGGTCATCACGAAGGGTTCCTCGAAGACGTTGAGGAAGCCGATGGTGGTCATCACCGCGACGTACAGCATGGTGGGCCGCAGCAGCGGGACCGTGATCCGGCGGAACTCCTGGAAGGCACCGGCGCCGTCCAGCTTGGCGGCCTCGCGGACCTCGACCGGGATGGCCTGGAGTCCGGCGAGGAAGAGGACCATCGCGGTGCCCATGTTGCGCCAGACGGCCATCACGATCAGCGACGGCATCGCGAGCGCCTTGGAGGCGAGGAAGTCCGGCGTGGAGAAGCCGAGCTGCGCGCCGAGCCCGGCGATCAGGCCCTCCGAGGGGTCGAGCACGAACCGCCAGATGACGGCCACCGCGACGATGGCGGTGACCACGGGGACGTAGAAGCCGACCCGGAAGAAGGTCCGGAAGCGGTCGATGCCGGAGTTGAGGAGCACGGCCGCGACCAGTCCGCTGCCGATGGTCAGCGGGACGCCCAGCACCACGAAGTAGCAGGTGTTGAAGAGCGCCCGCATGAACTTCGGGTCGTCGAACAGCGCGGTGTAGTTGTCGAACCCGACGAAGTTCGCGTCGAGCGGGTGGGTGACGTTGCGCAGGCCGAAGTCGGTGAAGCTCATGAGGAGCGTGGCGACGATCGGGAACGCCATGAAGGTCAGGAAGAGGGCCAGGAACGGCGTCGAGTACAGCCAGCCGGCGAGGTTCTGCCGGGAGAGCCGGTCGGGGCGGAGCTCCTGGCCCGCCGGGTCCTGCTGTCCGGAAGGGCCGCCGGCCTGGGCCGGGGCGCGGTCCAGGCCTGCCCCGGCCCGGGTGGCGGCGGTCTTCACTGGGAGATCAGCCCCTCCGTGGTCGCCTGGAGCTTCTTGGCCTCGGCGGCCGGGTCACCGCCCTGGGCGATCTTCTCCAGGGTGCCCTCGATGGCGGCGGCGATCTCGTTCCACTTCTCCAGGGCCGGGATCTCCTTGCCGGTGTCCAGGGCCTGGCGGAAGACCTTCAGGCTGTCGGCCTCGGCGCTGTCCTTGATCTCCGGGAGGTCGTAGGCGGCCTTGTTGGCGGGCAGCGACTTGGTCGCGCCGTACCAGGCGGCCTGCGTCTCGGGGGTCGTCAGGTACTGGGTGAACTTCTCGGCGGCGGCCTTGTGCTCGCTGTCCTTGAAGGTCACGAGCGAGGCGCCGCCGACCCAGGAGACGGACCCCTTCGGGCCCGCGGGCAGCGGGGCGGTCTTCCACTTGCCCTTGAGCTGCGGCTGCTGCTCGTTGAGGTTCTGGACCATCCAGGGGCCGGACATGAAGGTCGGCTCCTCGCCCTTGGCGAAGGTCTTGGCCACGTCCGCGCCGGGCACGAAGTTCTTCTTGGCGAGCCCGTCCTTGAAGTAGCTGCCCCACGTCTGGAACGCCTTCACGGCCTCGGGCGAGTCGAGCGCGGCCTTGCCGTCCGCGTCGGTGAGGCTGCCGCCCTCGGAGTACAGGAACTGCAGCCAGCTCTGCCAGGCGCCGGTGTTGCCGGGCTGGAGCGCGGTGCCGTACTGGGCGCCGTTCTTCTGGTACGCCTCGGCGAGCTTGTGGTGGTCGTCCCAGGTGACGGGCGCCTTGTCGACGCCGGCCTTCTCCGCGAGGTCGGTGCGGTAGTAGAGCCCGCGTACGTCGGCGTACCACGGGACGCCGTAGGCGGTGCCGTCCACCACGTTGCTGTTCCAGGTGGCGGGGAAGAAGTCGGCCTTCTTGAAGGTCTTGGTGTTCACCGGCTCCAGCACGTCGAGCGCGATGTACTGCCCCATCATCGTGGAGCCCATCTGCGCCATGTCGGGGAGCTTCCCGGCGGCCGCGGCGGCGGTCATCTTCTGGCCGACGACGTCCCAGCCGATGGGGGTCACCTTGACGGTGATGTTCGGGTTGTCCTTCTCGAAGTCCTTGGCGACCGTGGCGAGCCGCTTGGCCTCCTCGCCCATGCCCCAGACGGTCAGGGTCTGCTTGGCGTCGGCGGACTGCTGCGCGCCGCCACCACCGCCGCAGGCGGTGAGGGCCAGTGCGGCGGCCACTGCGACAGAGATGCCTGCGACGGTCTTGGCGGGGCGTGCCATGGAGCTCCTCCTCGAGCTGTGTATGCGCTATCTGAAAGCGCATACAGGACTCTGCAATACGGGTCGGGATCGCTCAAGAGGGATGAGATAACGCTTGGGTAACGCAGGGGGCGGCGGGGTTGACCTGCGGTGTACGGGAGTGGGCTCCGGGCGTACGGAGACGGGCCCGGGGGCGCTCTGCCTCCGGGCGTACGAGCTGAGCTCCCGGGCCCCTTACGCCGCCGCGTCCGCCGGGCAGCCGCAGCTGCGGCGCAGCACCGCGGAGACGGGCAGCAGCCGCTCCTGCGGGGGTCTCTCGCGCTCGGCGAGCCGGGCCACCAGCAGTTCGACGGCCTCCACGCCCAGCTGCCCCATCGGCTGCCGGACCGTCGTGAGCGTCGGCCGCACGAGCCGGCTGAGCGGGATGCCGTCGAAGCCGGTCACGGCGATGTCACCGGGCACGTCGATGCCGCGCTCCTGCAGGGCGTGCAGCGCGCCCACGGCCATCTGGTCGTTGGCGAACACCAGGCCCTGGGGCCGGGGCCCCTCCCCCGCCGCCCCGAACAGCGTCTCCACCGCCTGCCGTCCGGCGGCCTGGGTGAGGTCGCCCCGCAGGTCGGGGGCCTTGGGCAGCGGGAGGCCGGCTTCCAGATGGGCGGCCTGGTAGCCGAGGAACCGGGCCTCGCCGTCCGGGGAGTCCTCCGGCCCGCCGGCGAACGCGAGCCGCCGCAGCCGGTGCGGGCCGAGCAGGTGCCTCGTGATCTGGAGCTGTCCGTCGAAGTTGGCCACCTTCACGTGGTCGATGCCGTCGTACGGCTCGCCCGCGAGCAGCACGACCGGGACCCGCCGGGCCACCATCTCCAGGGTCTCGTCCGGCACGGCCTGGGCGAGGACGGCGAGCCCGTCCACCCGGCCCGCGACCTCGGTGAGCCGTATGCCCGCGTCGTCGGCGTGCGAGGAGGCGATGAGCAGCGCGTAGCCGTGGCGCCTCGCGGCGCGCTCCATGCCCCTTATGACCTCGTCGGAGTAGAGGGTGACCTCGCCGGGGTCGGCGGCGGACGCGCTGTCCGCCTCCGCGTCGTGGAAGTCCGGGTAGCACAGGCCGAGTACCCCGGTGCTGCGGCTGGCGAGGCCCCGGGCGCTGCCGCTGGGCACGTACCCGAGTTCGCGCGCGCTGGCCAGTACCCGTTCGCGGGTCTCCCCGCGCACCGATTCCGGGCTGCGGTACACCCGCGACACCGTGGCGATGGAGACCCCCGCCCGCTCGGCAACGTCGTACACCGTAGGAGTACTCATCGCGCCGCGTCACCTCTCTTCCCCTGTGGTGGGGAGATGTTCCCACATGCGGGGCGCCGGCATGGAAGCGCATTCAGACATCCGGCGACGGCTGCCCGGGGCGGCGCAGAGTTTGCCTGGCATTCGTGAACCGTCCTCCTGGGGGTAGGCATCCCGTTCGGGCTGGACCGAGAACGTCGGGCCGCCCGCTCCACAACGACGTCAGGATGGACTCCGTGACTGCACCGACCCCTAGTCGACGGCCCCGCGCTCTCACCCGCTTTCTCGTCGCCGCGCCGCTGCTGGCGGCCGGTGCGCTGACCGGGGTGCCGGCGGCGCAGGCGGCCCCGGCCGACGACGTACGCATCAACGAGGTGGTGACTACCGGCGACGTGAACGACTCGGTCGAGCTGTACAACAAGGGCGGCTCGTCGGTCGACGTGTCGGGCTGGGTCCTGAAGGACGACGACAACGACCACGCGTACAAGATCCCCTCCGGGACGACGCTGGCACCGGGCGGCTTCCGGGCGTTCGACGTGAGCGGTGCGTTCGGGCTCGGGTCGGCCGATGAGGCGCGGCTCTACCTGGCGGACGGCAAGACGCAGGTGGACGGCTTCTCGTGGAGCAAGCACTCGGGTCCGTCCTGGTCCCGCTGCCCCGACGGCACGGGCGCGTTCAAGCAGGCGTCATCGGTGACGCTGGGCGCCGCGAACGCCTGCGGTACGGGTGGGGGCTCGACGACCCCCGTCGCGTGGCCCGGCGGCAGCTCGGTCGCCACCGCGGACGGCTCGAACGTGTTCGGCGAGGACCTGAGCGGGCTCTACCAGGACGGCAGCGTGCTGTGGGCGGCGCAGAACAGCGGCAAGCTGTGGCGCCTGGTGCGGGACGGGTCCGGCGGCTGGAAGCCGGACACCGCGAACGGCTGGTCCTCCGGCAAGACCCTGCGCTTCCCGGGTGGCTCGGGCAGCCCGGACAGTGAGGGCGTCACCGCGACGGGCGGCAGCATCTTCGTCGCGAGCGAGCGCAACGGGGACGCCTCGGGCACGAGCCGCCTGTCGGTGCTGCGGTACGACGTGAGCGGTTCGGGCTCGTCGCTGACGGCCACCAAGGAGTGGAACCTCACCTCGGACCTCCCGTCCACGGGCTCCAACCTGGGCTTGGAAGCCGTGACTTGGGTGCCGGACGCGTCGCTGACGGGCGCCGGCTTCAAGGACGCGTCGACGGGCGCGGCGTACGACCCGGCGCACTACGCCGCCCACAGCGGCGGCGTCTTCTTCGTCGGCGTCGAGGGCACGGGCATGGTGTACGGGTACGTGCTGGCGGACTCCGGTTCGTACACCCGGGTCGCCTCCTTCAGCAGCGGCATGTCCGGCGTGATGGAACTCCAGTGGGAGCCCCAGGCGTCCCGCCTCTGGGCGGTGTGCGACGACACCTGCGACGGCCGGCACCAGACGTTGACGGTCAACGCGGCGGGCACGTTCGCCGTGACCGGCGCGTACAACCGCCCGTCCGGCATGCCGAATTACAACAACGAGGGCTTCGCGCTGGCGGGCGCGGACGAGTGCGTGTCGGGGTCGAAGCCGGTGTACTGGTCGGACGACGCGAATGACGGCGGGCACGCGCTGCGGCGGGGCAGCGTCAGCTGCTGAGGGGTGCGCACCCGGTGATGCCGCGCCCCTCCTGTGACAGCCGTTCCTGAAGGCGTCGGGCGGCGAACTCGATGAAGGGGCGGCTCTCCATCAGGCGGCACTCGGCGGCACCGATCGCACCCACGCGCACCAGCCCCGCGTCCTCCGCCTCCGCGCCGACCCCGGGGAAGTGCCGGCCGTTGTCGTCGCCCACGTCCGGCACTTCCACCCAGACCCGTTCGCCGTCGACGATGTACGGGAAGCGGCGCAGCTTGCGCCGGTGGTTGGGGATCAGGGACTCGGCGTAGTGCAGGAACGAGTTGCGGTTGTGACCCACGCCCAGCAGCAGGATGTGGGCGCCGAGTTCGTGCAGCCGGTCGAAGGGCGAGCCGGGCCCCACCGCGTAGGCCAGCGGCTGCCGGGCGGTGATGTCCCGGGCCAGCGGCCCCAGCGCGGCGACGGACGCCTGCGGGTGGGTACTGCGCAGCCGCTGGGGGTCGGCCAGCACGGCGGTGGGGAGCGCGCACATGAGGGTGGGCAGCCGGTCATGGAACAGCGGCACGCCCGAGCGGTCCACGTCGGCTCCCGCCCCCGGGTGCGGGTCCCGTACCGCGTCACCGGTGAACGCGGGCACCACCACGGTGCCCTGCGGGCCGAGGCGGTCGCGCAGCGCACCGAGGACCGTCGCGACGCCGCCGTCGACGCGGCCGAAGGCGGACAGGGAGGCGTGCACGACGACCGTCGCGCCGACGGGAAGGCCGAGCGCCTCGAATCCGGCGCGCAGATCGTTGCTGGTGAGGCTCCCGGTGGCGTCACGATGGTGGTACGGGGGCAAGCGCTGCTCCTTTGGGTGAGAGCCGGATGCGGCAGGCGGGAGAGGGGGAGGCGGACTACAGGCCCAAGGGATGCGCGGAGAGCCAGCTCTGATGCGCAGCTCTCAGCGCATCTCTGGTCGCGCCGTCGGGTGCGACGACGTCTCCTCCGCCGTCGTAGGGGTGGTAGATCCAGCGGAGGTCGAGCGGGGCGATGGTCACTCCTGAGACAACGTCGTCCGCCACCAGCCGCAGCAAGGGGTCCAACGCGTGCCTCGTGCGTGGACGGCGGCTGACGTATTCGTGTTCGTAGACGATGTCGTCGGGGAAGTCGTCGTCGTGGACGTGGCTGCCCCAGTGCTCCGCGTCGGGATCGGCGTCGCGCAGTTCGGGCCGGCGAGCACCCGGAGCGAGGTCTCCGCTCCACTCCCGGGTGACCACATAGACCTCCTCGTCATCCGGCCCCAGCTCGCCCAGCAGCGTGTGATGCCGGTCGAGTATCACGGCGTACTCCGCTTCATCGTCGGCATAGCGTTTGGACTCGGGGAGGCTGTGAAAACGAACCCACCGGTCCGCGTACGCGAAGCACATCCGCGGGTCGCCTTCCGGCGGCGGCCACTGCCGCGACCACCGCTTTGACAGCGCGTCGAGATCGATTCTGCTCACCGCGTCACTATCTGGCACGAAGAAGAGGCCGTCGACCGGTTTACGAGCAGCTCCTCCTCGGTCCTCGGCATCACGGCCGTCGTATCTCTCCCGCACCGCACGCTGGATCCACTTCGCCCCGAAGCGAGGTATCCAGAGCCACCATGAACTGCGCGGCACGGCTCCTGCCCGTGGGCGCGGGCGGGTAGCGGCGGAGAACGTCGATCAGGGCGGGGGTGGCCCGTTCGCGGGCCCTTTTGAGCGCCCGGTCCCCCGCTCCGGGGTCCTCCCCCGCCGCGATCTCCGCGATGCGGGCCGCGTTCGCGGCGGCGCGCAGGATGTGGGCCACCTGGTGGGCCTTCGCAATCGGGTGCAGGTAGGCGGCGGAGGCTGCGTCGCCCGCCGCCTGTGCGGCGAGGCGGGCGGGTTCCGTGGACGCGTCCTTGGCCGCGCGGTGGGCGTCCATCGAGGTGGTGCGTTGGAGCCTGGTGCGGGGCGCGCCGTCGATGAACTCCCGGGCCGCGTCGATGGCGGCCCGGGGTCGCGCGTCGTCGGGGTGGGCGTCCTCGAACACCGGCAGGACGCCCCGCGCCGCCTCGGTGGCGTAACGGGCCACGGTTCTCAGCTCGTCCAGGGACAGTTCGAAGTCGCTCGTCACGCCGGTGATCCTCGCACAGGCGTGCGTTCAGCCGAGCCGGTCCGCCGTGTACGCCTCGATGGCGTCGCGCTGGAAGGCGGCGAGGCCGGGCGCGATGGCCTCGTAGGCCGCGCGCCAGTCGGGGTTGTCCACGACGGAGCGGCCCATGGCCAGGTGCTCCTCGGCGGTGACCGGGCGCAGGGCGGACAGCAGCCTGTAGTGGGCGTCGACCTCGGCCTGGACCGGCGCGGAGTCGGCCGCGTGCCCTTCTGCCCGGAGTTCGGCGAGGCGGATCATCCTGGCCGTACGCTCGCGCTGCCCGGCCTCGATGTCCTCGGGGCTGCTTCCTTCGACGTGCCGGGCGACCCGCTCCGCGTGGGCGGGGAAGTCGCGCAGGCTCTCCTGGTACTGCTCCGGCTGTACGCCCTCGAAGAGGTTCTCCGGTCGGTTGATGGTCATGGGTGCGTCGTCCTTCCCGGACTGTTCCAGTTCGGCGATCGTGCGCGAGACGGTGGTGGCCAGCGTGTCGAGCCGGTCCCGCTCGGTCAGGAGCCGCCGGTGATGGCCGCGCAGGGCCTCCACCGCGTCGACCTGCTCGGCCAGGACGCGGCCGATGTCCCCCAGCCCGAGCCCCAGCTCCCGCAGGACCAGGATCTGCTGGAGCCGCAGGAGCTGGGGCTCGCCGTAGTACCGCAGCCCGCC
Organism: Streptomyces sp. CB01249; assembly: GCF_001905735.1. GTDB lineage: Bacteria > Actinomycetota > Actinomycetes > Streptomycetales > Streptomycetaceae > Streptomyces. The sequence continues at coordinate 350,744 of NZ_LISW01000001.1, read as the reverse complement.
GGCCCCCGTCCGGGCGGGCGGCAACAGCCCGATCGCGTCGTAGTGCCGCAGTGTCCGGGCGGTCACCCCGGACATCCGCACCACCTCGGCGGTCGGCCACTCCATCGCCCTCACCTCGCGCTTTCGCCGTACCGGGCCGGTGTTTCCGGCCCTGTCCCACGACCGTAGAAGCTGCCGTTGCGTCAACGGCAAGACGCGGCGTTCGTCAGCCGGAAAAGGACGGGCGGACCGTATGTCCCCTCTGCCAGGATGACCGGCCATGACCGCCGCGCGCGCCACCGCCCTCTTCGACCAACTGGCCTCGGTGTACGACGAGGTGCTGCCGTTCTTCGCCGGGTTCGCGCACCAGCACATGCAGTGGCTCGCTCCCGCGCCCGGCACCCGGGTCCTCGACCTGGGCGCCGGGCGCGGCGCACTGACCGGTGCCGCGCTGGCCCGTGGCTGCCGGGTGACGGCGGTGGACTGCGCGCCCGGCATGGTCGAGCGGCTGGCGGCGCAGTACCCGCAGGTGCGCGAGGCGCGGGTGATGGACGTTCACCAACTGGACTTCCCCGACGACTCCTTCGACCTGGTCTGCGCGGGGTTCGTCGTCCACCTGCTCGATGATCCGGCTGCGGCGGCCCGGGAGATCCGCCGCGTCCTCGCGCCCGGCGGGGTGTTCTCCTTCTCCGTCCCCGGTGACGTGGAGGACGCGCCGGAGTGGGAGTTCTACGGGGCCCTCTTCCGGGAGTTCCAGCCCCTGATTCCCGAGGGTCAGGGGCGACTCAGCCGTCCCCTGGACCCGGAGCGCCTGCTCTCGGCCGCCGGGTTCACCGACATCGGCGAGACCGCCATCGAACAACACCTGCCCGTCCCGGACGCCGACACGTTCTGGAACTGGGGCCTCTCCCACGGCTCCCGCGCCTACTTCGACGCCCTCCCGGCCGACGCCCGTACCGAGTTCGAAGCCCGCGTGCGGGCCGAGCTGGCCGCCATGGACCCGATCGTGTTCGCGGCCGGGGCGCGCCTCTGGAAGGGCACCACGCCGGCCTGACCCGAACCCCGCAGCCTGTCGCCCGGTGGCCAACTCTGAAGCAGATATTGCGAAGTTTACGCTTCACATCTACCGTGCCGAGCATGCGACCGAAGCACGAGCCCGAGCAGATCACCGACCTGGCCCGGTTGAGGGCGTTCATGAACCCGCTGCGGATGCAGCTGTACCGGCTGCTGTACGCCGCAGGCACCGCGACCGCCTCCCAGCTCGCCGAGCACGTCGATGAGACTCCCTCGTTGGTCAGTTACCACCTGCGCAAACTGGCCGAGCACGGCTTCGTGGCCCAGGCGAGCGGCGAGGGCGGTGACGGCCGGGAGCGGTGGTGGCAGGTGGCGTCCGAAGAAGGGTGGGGCTTCCGGGACTCGGACTTCGCCGACACACCGGAGGGCGCCGCCGCCGTCGGTGCGGTGACCCGGGGGATCTTCGACACCCGCGTCGCCCAGTACCGCACGTATCTCGACCAGAGGGCCGCCTGGGGGAAGCGGTGGACCGACGCCGCCTACACCTCGGAGTGGCTGCTCGACCTGACTCCGGACGAACTCGACCTGATGAGCGACGAGTTCGAGGCGCTGGCCCGGCGATGGCGGGAGCGCGGCAAGGCCGCCAAGGCCGCTGGTGACACCGAGGACCGTGAGCACGTGTCCGTGCACATGTACGGCTTCCCCTTCCGGCCCTGACCCGGCCCTCCCCCGCCCCGACCGGAGCCCACCATGACCGCCACCCCGGAAACAGCCCTGTCCGAGCCCGCCACCGCACCGGCCCACCGGGACGGCAACGTGCTGCGCTGGCTCACCGCGTACACCGCGTCCCTCATCGGCGACAGCGTGTACTTCGTCGCCCTGGGCTGGTCCGCCCAGAAGGTCGCCGGGCCCACCGAAGTCGGTCTCGTCATGGCCTCCGGGGCGTTACCGCGCGCGATACTCATGCTCGGCGGCGGCGTGGTGGCCGACCGGCTCGACCCTCGTCGGGTGATCCTCGGCAGTGACATCTTGCGCTGCCTCCTCATCCTGGCTGCGGCCGCCGGTATTGCCCTGTCCTCGCCCGCGTTGTGGATCCTGGTCGCGGTCGCACTCGCCTTCGGCGCCGTGGACGCGCTCTTCGTGCCCGCTGTCGGCGCCCTCCCACCGCGCATCACGAGCCCCGGCCAGCTGGCCCGCGTCACCGGCCTGCGCTCGCTGTCGATGCGCCTCGGCCAGATCACGGGCCCGCCGGTCGGCGGCCTGGCCATGGGACTGGGCGGGCCCGCGGCCGCCTTCGCCGTCGCCGGTGTGCTCTTCGCGCTGTCCGTGCCGCTGCTGCTGACGGTACGCATACGGCCCCTCGCGTCCGAGGGCGCGGAGCCGCCGGGGCCCGGCACCTCGCGGGCCGAACTGCTCGACGGGCTGCGCTACATCCGCCGCCACCGCCTCATCGGCCCGCTCGTCGCCGCCTGCGCCGTCTGCGAACTCGGGCTCGTCGGCACCCTCAACGTCGGCATGGTGCTCCTCAACGCCGAACGCGGCTGGGGCCCGGCCGGGTACGGCTGGATCGTCAGCAGCTTCGGCGCGGGCGCCGCGGCGAGCGCCGCGCTGCTGGCCGTCGCCGGATGGCTGCCTCGCGCGGGACTGGTCCTGGCCGGAACCCTGCTCACCGGCTGCGCGGGAGCGGCAGCCATCGCCCTGGTACCCGCCCTCTGGCAGGCCGCGCTCCTCGCCGCGCTCATCGGCCTCACCGCAGGCATCTTCGGCAGCCTGGACAACGCCCTCATCCAGACCGCCACGGACCCGGCCTACCTCGGCCGGGTCACCTCCGTCGTCATGCTCGCCATGGTCGGACTCGCCCCGCTCAGCTATCCCCTGGTCGGCGTCGCCATCGGGGCGTGGGGGTCCGCCGCCGTGTTCGCCGGGTGCGGCGCCTTCGCCGCCCTCGGCGTCGTCATCGCCCTCACGTCGAGCGCTGTGCGGGACGCCGAACTCCCCCGGGAACGCAGGGCCGTGTCCTAGAAGTCGCTGGTGCGCTGCGTGGGCCGCCCAGCGCGGTCGCGGGCGGTCTCCGGACGGTGAGGTCACGGCCCTCCCCCGGGCGAGGAAGTCCGCCCATCCTGAGCGGAGATCAGTAGAGTTCTACGCTCACGCCGCCGTCCGCGCAGTCGGACCGGGCCGCTCCACGCGGATCCAATGCAACCTCAGCCTCACGTGAAGGGCTCCCGGGCCGCGTAGTACGCATGCAGCGCCGCCTCGCTGCCGGAGCCCAGGGCGGTCATGATCCGTTGGAAGCGGGCGGAGCGGAGGTCGCCGGCCACGATGAGGCGGGGGTGCTGGTCGGTGGGCGGGCAGTATCCGTCCGTGCTGCGGGTCAGGTCTCCGGGTGGGGCGGCGGGGGCGCTTCCCAGGCTGAGGAAGGCCGCGTCCGCCGTGATCGTCCGGTGAATACCGTCCTGTCCCACGGCCTCGGCCGACAGCTGGGCGCCTTCCCCACCGTGCAGCGTCAGGTGATCGACGGGGAGCAGCGTGACCCGTGGGTCCTCGCGGATCTCGTCGATCTTGTACTCGTCCGTCGCCGGGTACGCCACGAGGAGGTGCGTGTCCGTGGTCGGGTGGGCGCGCAGGAAGGTGCCGATCGGGCGGTCGCCGCCGAGTACGAGGAGGGTCCGGCCTTGGGCGTCGTCGGCGTCGGCCTGCCAGAGCGCAGGCAGGGTCAGGCCGGCTGGGGCGGTGATCCAGGTCGTGTCGCTGGGTTGGAGAGGGCCGACGCCCGTGGCGACGATGGCGTACGGGGCGGTGAGGGAAGCGCCCTTGTCCAACGTGACGGTCACCTGGTCGTCGTCGGCGTGAAGCTCGGTGACGTACCGACCGAGTTCGAGGTGGCACAGCTCCGTGTTCTTCAGCTCGGCGACGATGGCGTCGGCCAGCTCGGGGCCGCTGGTGTAGCCGCCGAGGACGTTGTTCAGGGCCGGGATCCGGTACAGGTTCCGGCACAGCCGGTCCGGCTCGACCAGAATCGAGCGCATGCCGACGCTGGCGGCCATGCGTGCTGCAGCGCATCCGGCGGGTCCGCCGCCGATGATGATGAGGTCGGTGTCGTACAGCGTGTCGCCCATGGGGCTATTCCAGCACTGGGGCCCCTGCATACGCGGTGAGTTGGCCGGCCACGTGGTCCGTGGTGACAAGTTGGCCGGTTCCGATCAGACGGCGGGCGACGACGAGTCCAGCGTCGTGCACGTCGGGGCCGGCGTCGCTGGCGCAGGCGTCGGTGACGATCCAGGGGGCGTAGCCATGTTCGAAGGCGTCGGCCGCGGACTTCAGGACGCAGCTCTCGGTGGCGATCCCGCAGAAGACGAGGTCGGTCCAGCCACCCCCGCGGACCAGTTCGGCTGCCTGGGCGGTGAAGAGTGTGTAGCCGGTCTTGTCGACGACCGCGTGCGCGCGGGCTGCCGCCTCCGCGAGTTCGGGGACGATGTCGGTCTCCGGTGGTTCTTGGAGTCGGCGCCACTGGAAGAAGCGCTCGTACGGGCTGTCCGGATAGTTGAAGTACCGGGTGAAGATCACGGGACGGCCGGCGCCGATCCACTGGGCGACGAGATCGGAGACCGCAGGCACGGCATGGCGGCTTCGCTCGTTCACGAAGCCGTTCTGCATGTCGATCACGACCAGCGCGGCGCTGCCGATGTCCATCCGTTGCTTCTCCTGCCCTGTGTTCTCACCCGACGCCCTCTCGCAGAGCGTCCTGCGCGGCGCGCAGCCGTTCGGCCAGTCCGCTGGTCTTCATGATGGCCTCCCGCATCAGAACGTGTTGAGCGGTCTCCTGGGCTCGGGCGGTGGTGAGCCGGGAGGAGGCGGCACGCAGGAAGCGCCAGCCGTACTGCTCGGGCATGAAGGGGTCCTGGCCGTCCTCGATCATCTGCTGCACCTGGCGGGTGAAACACCAGAGGGCTTGGACGGTCAGTTCGCAGGTGACCAACTCGTCGATGGTGAGTCTGCGCTCGCGGGAGTGGGACGCGTAGGCGACGCCGGACCAGCCCGCGTAGGCGGTGGACACACCCCTTACGCCGAAGGACACGATGTCGGGGTGGTCGAAGCCGGTGGCGAGGAGAGACTCTTCGACCGCACCGCCCAGAGGAGCGGGGCCGTCCGGGGCGCCGCGGTCGACCAGGACAGAGGGCGTGGACAGCAGGCGCAGTGCGGTGTCGTGGGCATCGCCGGACCAGGGGCCCGAGGTGAGCCAGTAGAGGGAGAGGACGTACTCGGGGTTGGGAACGCGGGCGGATTGCTCGTCCAGGAGGTCACGGAGCTTGTCTCGTGCCCAGGGAAGGTCGGCGGCGTAGGAGCGGTACCGCCAGACCGCAAGGTCGGTGAGCGCGGCAGGCTGGTGCGGCTGAACGAGGTGGAAGACGGCCACCCCGCACGCGAAGACGTGAAGGACGCACTCCTGTGCCTCGGGGTGGTCGACGCGGGCCGAGGAGGACTCCAGCCAACCGTCGTGCGCACTCGGTCTCATGTGTGCACGGAGTCGGCCAGCGCGTTCGGCGCCGATGAAAACTGGCAGGAACTTGTGGGAGTCGACTTCGATTCGGCCTGTCACGGGTGGCGCAGCGCCGTTTGTTCCCAGTGCCGCCGCGAACCGCGTCTGCGCTTCGCCCGACGCATGGTCGAGTGCGGTGTCGAGCACAGCCTGGGACTCGGCACGCGGCTGGTAACCCGCGCCACCGCCCTCCCAGTTCGACACGGTCCGGTCACTGACTCCGAGGTAGGCAGCGAAGTCACGCAGGCTCATGCGAAGGGCCTCGCGCAGCAGCCGTGCTTCGCGCCCGGACCATCTCTGCACAGTCACCACCGTCGTACCCCCCCGTCCGTCACCTGGTGAAACGTCGAAACACCCTGTGCGAGCAGTCCTGTTCGGCATTACTGCGGCATTGCTGCAGCACCCGTGCGTCACACTCAGCGATCAGTTTGCACCATGCTGTATTCACGAACCGGGGAAAGTGGCCACAGCCAAAAAGCGCCCCTCCGCCCGTTCTCCCCGGTTACACACCCAAGGAGCAAACGGCATGACCGACATCGTCAAGCGCAACGCCCGCGCCGTCCTTCTCGACGGCGACGAACTGGTCCTCATCAAGCGCACCAAGCTCGGCAGGGAGCCGTACTGGGTGTCGGTCGGCGGAGGCGTCGAGGAAGAGGACGCGACCATCGAGGCGGCTCTGCATCGGGAGGTGTTCGAGGAGCTGGGCGGCAAGCTGGAGCGCGCCGAGCTCGTGCACCTCATCACCGATGCGCTGGAGGGAGGCGTCGGAGTCCAGCACATCTTCGCGGCACGCCTGGAGTCGATGGACCTGGCCGCACGGACGGGCACCGAGTTCGACAAGCCGGAGCGAGGCGGGTACGAGGTGGTCCGGGTGCCTTTCACCGCCCAGGCCGTCCGTGAGCTGAACCTGATGCCGCCGGAGCTGGCCGAGTTCATCGCCACGAACACCGACGCGATCACCTCCGTCCTCGACACACCGATTCGCGAGGCGTGAGCGATGGTGCGGTTAGCGGACTTCGTCAGCCTCAACGGTCCTGACAACGTCGGCAAGACGACTCACCTCGATCGGCTGGCCGCGCGCCGACACGTCTTTCAGCCGCTGGGGGCCGTCCACGAGCACGACCCCGAGCCGTGGGCGCGAGCAGCGGCCGGCGACTACGCCCGGTGGTGGTTCGAGACGTCCACGACGGTCGAGCTGACAGAGATGCTGCTCGTCGGTCACGCCAAGCGGGCCGCCGCACGCGAGCCCGGTCGTACGGGACTGCTGGACCGTGGCCTGCCCATGCTCCTCGCTGTGGCCACCGCGACATGCGTGGTCAAGGACGGGCTGACGGTGGGCGAGGCGTTCAAGACCGTGACGGACATCGCCGGTTCGCGCGCCACCGCATCGGAGACCTCAGTGCTGCTGCTCGCGTCCTTCGACGCCGAGCGCAGTTACGCCATCACCAGCGCCCGCGAGGGCCGCCCGTGGACCGGGATCTACCCGGCCTACCAGAAGACACTGCACGCCGTTCTGCTTCACCAGGCCGGCCACGGCACGTACGCCGCCGTCGTGGACTGCGAAAACCGCTCCCTGGACGACGTACACAGCGACGTACTCGATCACCTTGGCCTCACTCCACTCACCGACGGGAGTCCCCGATGACTCAGAACTCCCCGCCCCTGGTGCTGCCTCCGGGGCTCACCCGCGCCATGGCCACCCTCCAGGACAAGGACCGGCAGCGCCTGGATGACACCGTCACCCGGCTCCACACCGTCAACGGGCGTCTGTGGGACACAGAGGACCGAGTGCGCAGTGCTTTGCTCTCCGCCGCCCAGGTCGCCGACTGCAAGCGAGAGATCGACCAGCTCAACGCCGAACGCAACGCCCTCGCCGAGCGCGCTGACGAAGTCCTCGGCTCGCTGGCGGACGCGGGCCGCGCCGATGTGCCCCTGCACACCGAGACGCTCGCCTCCGTCGTGGACCGCATGTCTGTGCTGACACTGCGGATCTGGCACAGCGTGCGGGCGGCGGGCCGCGATGAGCTGGCCGCACGACGTGTCCCTGCCCTTCACGGGCAACGTGAGGAGCTGTGCGCCGCCCTCGACGCACTGGTCTCCGATGTCGTCGCCGGCCGTCGTCGGCTCCCCGTGTCGGCCCGCTTCAAGCTGTACGGGCGGGAGGACGTCGCTCCGGCGGAGATCAAGCCGAGTCGGCATCTGCGCCAGGTACTCGCCTTCGGCGGGCTGAGCGAGTGCGGGAAGAGCACCAGCGCACAGTTCGTCCAGCTGACCTGCGGCGCCCAGCGCCTCAAGATCGGCTTCCTGTTACGGCAGGCAGCCCATCGGGAAGGGCTCGCGGACCCGTACGCACTCTCGGCCCGTCGGCAGGCCGAACTGCTGCTCGGCGAGCTGAACCGCTTTGCGGACGCCCACGTCGACACGAAGCTGTTCACCATCGAGTCCGTCCACGACGATGCCTCGATCGCCGAGCTCAAGGGGCTCATGGGCGACACGCTCCAGATCGTCTACCTGGACGCCTCCTTCGTCGTACGCGTCGAGCGGTCGGGCACTCCGGCCCAGGCCGTCGCCGCGAAGGACGAGATCAAGATGAGCCGCGGCGCCCACCAGGTCGCCGCTCTGGCCGACCACGTCATCGACAACACCGGCAGCATCGCAGCCCTTCGCGCCCGCCTCCGGCGCATCGCCGCCCCGCCCTCCACGACTGCGCTGCGCGTGGCCACCCCGTACGGGCTCGGTCTTCCGGCAGCGGTCGCGTCGGCGACGGCCGACTTCACCGACGCGGTACGGGCGTACGGCCCCGGCGTACGGCTCGTCGCCCTGACCGGAAGCCCCGGAGAGGGAACCTGGATCGCGGGCTGGTCCGACCTGGACCTCATGGTGATCGCCGAGCACGAGGTCTGCGGCGGCATCCAAGAGGCCCTGGAGCGGTACCGGACGGCCCTCGGCAATGCGGCCTCTCTCGGCCCCACTCTCGTCACGCCCGGAGAACTGACCGCCCGACGCCTCACTCCGCGCCTGGCCTTCGTCCTTCACCAGCTCCAGCAGGGCAGCCCCGTCCTGCATGCGGCATCCGACCTCGAACTTCCGACGATCAGCCGGGACGAGCTCGCGTTCGCCGCCGTCCGCGAACTGCCCCAGGTCATGCTCACCATGCGCCGTTTGCGTACTGCGGAGGGGGCGACCGCCCTGCGGCAGCTCTACAAACACCTCGTGCTCGCCTGCCGCCTTCTCCTGCGCGAGCACAACCAGTGGGAGTCCGGCCCCGACCGGATCCTCGCCGCCGCCTCCCGCATGCCGGGTCTGACGGCCCTCGTGGTCCCTCCTCTGGCCGAGGTCGCGAACGCCTGGCGTGACGGTGACACCGAGCTCGTGCTCAAGCCCGTCACCGCGGCGGTCGACCAGCTCCTCACCTGGTACGCCCTCCAGCTCGCCGCCTGAACCACGCACCTCTCCTCCTCCCCTCTCCACCGACAGGAGCTTCGTCATGCCCGAAACCATCACCCTGCCGCCCTTCTCCGCCCGAATCGTCGAACGGCTCAGCGTGGGAGCCACCAGCCGCCGCGAGCGTGTCATCCACTCGTTGGACGGCCTGGAAAGCCCGGTGCATCCCGACACCCTTGCCAGCACGGGGGCCGATCTGTGGCGTCTGCTCCAGAAGCAGCTGCCGGACGGGGCCGGCTCCGTGGACTTCCTCCTGGGCCTGGACGCGGGCGGCATCCTCCCGACCGTCTCCCTGGCCGACGCCGCCCGCCTCCCGTACAAGATCGCCTGGAAGCTGCACCTCCCCCTGGACGGCGCGGTCCGCTTCAGCGAGCCGCACGCCATGCGCACCGACGTCTTCGCCTACGGCATCGCTCCGGGACAGCGCATCGTCATCGTGGACGACGAGATCACCACCGGTCGGACCCTGGCCGACCTCACCCGCCGCCTCCGCGAGGCCGGCGCCGTGCCGCTGGCGGCGGCCTGCCTGGTGGAGGACACCACGCGCGGAGCCCGCGCCCTGCTCAACGAGCTGGAGCTGCCGCTGGTCGCGCTCACCACGATCGAGGGCCCGGCGTGAGCTCGGTCGCCCCGCCAGGGGTCCGGTTCCACCACGGTTCCGTGGTCGTCCCTGCCGGGGCCGTCCACACCACCCCGCTGGGGTACGACCGTGGCAGCGTCCCCAGCGGCGCACCGCTCCCGCTGGCTGCCTCCGCCGAGTTGGTCCACCGCCTGAGCGGGTGCGGCGAGGTCGTGGTGGCCTTCGAGGGGAAGCTCGGAGACACCCTCCTCGCTCTGTCGGGGGTACGCGCGGTGCTCGACTGGCTGCGGCTGCGGTCGGTTCGCACGTCCGTCCGGGCGGTGGGGCCGTACGCGGGGCTGATCGCCCGGACCGGGCTGATCGCTCACCACCCAGTCACCACGCCCCACGGTCGACGCGCCGTGATCGGAGACCGCGCGGGGATCGAGGCGCACGGCTCCGAAGCAGTGGTGAGCCTGGTACTCGATCCAGCGGCCCCGCCCTGCTGGTCGAGCGACGGCCGCGCCCACCCTGACCTGCTGGCCCGCCACTACCTGGCGCTGGAACGCCGCCTCGGTATCCGCCTCCCCGGCACGGCTCCCTTCGCGCCGACCCTCGCGACCGGCCCGAATGATCTCGTGGAGGAGCTGCGATCGGTGGGCTGGCTGGGCGGCCTGACCATCGCCGCCATCACCGCCACCAGCTGGCCGGAGCGCAAGGACTACACCGCCCAGCGGTACATGGCCCTCGCCGAGCAGATCGCCGAAGCCCAGCAAGCACAGGCCCGGCTGCTGCTCATCGGCGGCAACGCGGAAGACGGCTTCCGCGTCAGCGCCGAGGCCCCTCGACGCCACGTTCAGGTGCTCCACCTGGACGGGGTGCCGGCCGAACAGCTCGCCGATCTCTTCCCGCACTGCGACCTGGTCGTCGGCAATGACACCGGCCTCACCCACCTCGCCGCGATGACGCGCAGTCCCGAGAGGCACGTCATCGGCTTGTACGCGCGCCACAGCCACAGCAAGTGGCGCACCGGGCTCCCCCACCACCACGCCGTCGCCACCGACCTCTCCGACCGCATGCACCAGGGCGACCTCTGCCCCGGCCGAGACGCCATCCCTTCAGACGTCGATGTTCACATGGACGCTTTCCCGCCCGCCGAACTGGCCCGAGTGTGCCTCGACCTGCTCAACGGGGTGCGGCCATGACCCTCCGCAGCCCTCTGCGTCTCGGCCCGGTGCGGCGCTTCACTCGCAACCTGCTCTGTCCAGTCGACCTACTCGGCCGCCCGTTGCTCCTGAAGTACACGCGCGACCCGGTGGGAAGCCGAGCCGAGGTTCGCGGACACGCACGCCTGGCCCAGCACTACCGGGTGCCGACCCTCCACGCCCACCTGCGTGTGCCGGGCGGGCGGCTCCTCACGTACGAACGTCTGGCCGGCGGCACCGATCACGGGCTCCTGCTCGATCTCTTCAACGCCGACGAGCCGAGCAGCGACCTCCGCGCCTACATGGATCAACTCACCGCCGCGTACCGCGAGGCCATCGTTGCGACGGCGGAACCCACCGACCCGACACGCGTGGTACGCAAGCTGTACTGGGACCGTGCGGCCCCCGGCGGCCGACTCGACGAGTACTACGGCGGCAGGGACTTCTTGATCGCCGACGGCCTCATCGACGTCCCGGTCTCCCGCCTCAACACCTACACCCTGTACGCCAACAGTCGTCGGCACCACCTGGACTGGGTTGCCACCCTCCGCTGGCTCCGGGCTCATTTCGCCGCGACCGAGCCGGTCTGGGCGGCCCTCACCCAGGGCGACCCCACCGACGTCAACCTCGCCCACCCACTCGCCTGGTTCGACTACGACACCGCCGGGATGAACAGCATCCCCGGCGAGTTCGCCAACTTCCTCTGGTACGCCTCCGCCCTCGGCGGCTGGCTCGTGCCCACGTACAACCCGGCGGCCTTCGCCGACCACCCCGCCACGTTCGCCCGCGTCCAGGACAACATCCCCGAGATCCGACGAGCGGACATCGAGCACACCACGAGCACTATCCACATCGACTACGCCCCTCGGCTCGCGGCTCCCCGGCGGGCCGCCGTGACCACGTACTGGAACCAGCTCGTACGGCCGGTCGCCGACCGTCTCTGGCCCGGTGCCGACCTGGCGAACCTTCTCCGCCCCTACCTGGCCATGCGCATCCTCGGCGTCTACAACCTCGCCGACCTGGCCCCACCGGACCGGCTCGTCCTCCTCGCCCGGCTCGCCGAAGCGATGAGCCCCACCTTCGACCCCGCCACCTACTTCTGCCCACTGGAGTCGTCATGCCCGGCCCCCTGAACGGCCGCACCGCCCTGGTCACCGGAGCCACCGGCGGCCTCGGCACGGCAATCGCCCACCGCCTCGCAGCCGACGGCGCCACAATCGCAGTGGCCCACTTCGACGACGACCGAACGGCAGGAGAACTCTCAGCCTCCCTCCCCTCTTGCATCTCCCTGTCGGCAGATCTTCGAGAAGCCGAGGCCGTACGGTCCCTGTGCCGTCGAGCCCAAGAGGCGCTGGGCCCGGTGGACATCCTGGTCAGCAACGCCGGTGCCTACCCGCGCCGATCATGGCCGGAGACGACACCGGCCCACTGGGAAGACACCCTGGCCACCAACCTGACCAGCCACTACCTCCTCGCCCACGAACTCACCGCCGGAATGACGGCCGCCGGCTGGGGCCGGATCATCACAATCGGCTCCGTCCTCGCCACGGCGGGCCGCCACGAGCTCGCCGGCTACATCAGTGCCAAAGCCGGCCTCGAAGGACTCACCCGCGCCCTCGCACGCGAACTCGGCCCAGCCGGCATCACCGCGAACTGCGTCGCTCCCGGCTCCATCCGCGTCCCCGCCGAAGACGCCGTCGTCGACGACCCGGAAGCCATGACCGTCCGCCAGCTCGCCCGCCAGTGCGTCCAACGCCGAGGCCGACCGGAAGACGTCGCCGCGGCCGTCGCCTTCCTCGCCACCGAGGACGCCGGCTTCATCACCGGCCAGACCCTGCGCGTCGACGGAGGCTGGATCCTTGGCTGACATCTGGCTCATGCGCCACGGCGCCTACGAAGGCCACCGCCCCGGCTACCACGCCCCACACGAAGCCACCCTCACGCAGCAGGGCCGCGACCAGGTGTGCCGCTCGCTCCCCCTCCCCGAGGGCATCACCGCGATCGTCACCAGCCCGATTCCCCGTGCCCGCCAGACCGCCACCCTCGTCTCGCATCTCACGGGCCTGCCGATCGTGGCCACCTCCGGCCTCCTCGCCGAGTGGCGCGCCCCGAGCATCGTCCTCGGCCGCAGCGCCGAGACCTACCCGCCCGCCTATCGCGCCTGGCGAGCCCGGCGCCTGGCCAACCCTTCCCTACGCTGCGAAGACGGCGAAAGCCTCACCGACCTCCACAACCGTGCCCAGGACGGCGCAGCCTTTCTCCACCACACCGCCGGTCTCCACGGGCCGATACTGGCCGTCTCCCACACCCTCCTCCTCGGCGTCCTCACCCGCCTCCCCGAAGGCCCAGCCGCCTTTACCAGCGCCGCAAGAACTCCCTGGCCCTTCGCCGAACGCCGCTTGTTCACGTGCCGGCCTGCAACACCACGCTTTGGGGGCGTCGGACGGCAATAGGGCAGGACCGCAACAACTGTCATCGGTGGAAAGCCGCATCATGTGCACTTCTTGCACGGCAACACGGCCGACGCAAATAGAGTGTTTGGGCCGCGCCGTCATGCTCTTTCAGGAGGACGGGCGGGGAAACGGGAGGGCGTGTAGTGGAGCCGAGAAGTGCTGCAGCGGCGGGACGAGACTTCCCTTACGACGCACGAACCACCTGTTACATCGAAATCCACAAGGACGGCCGCGTCACCCACGGCGCGGACCGGGCGACGTACGAGCGAGCGGTGGTCGGCGAGTCCAAGTTGTACGCCGTGTGGCCTGGAGAGTGGTCCAGTCATCTCTTCGTGATCGACGATCTGGACGAGTACGCCAGGGCCCGCGGCATCAAGCACGACGTGCAGCGGACGGGGCTGGCCGAGCACGTGCACCAGGTCCGATGGACCGCGTCGGACGACGAGCAGAATCCTCGCAGCCCGTACATCAGCGTCGAGGTCCTACTGGACTGCGGGTGCAAGATCGAGAATCTCCGTGTGTTCGCCGAGCAGATGCGAGAACAGAAGGGCTGGGCGGTGGCCACCTCGGTCGGATGGAGCCTCTGGAGCGGACCCGAGGGCACCATGTACTCCCTCAGGGTCCGCCGCAAGAGCTTGGCTTCCTGAAGGTCAGAGTCACTACGTCTCCCCCTGCAGGTGCATTCCCAGCGCTTGGCCGCAGGTTCGAGTCCCGCCGTCCCATATCAGGGCAAGCAGATGCAGGTTGAGGGAAGGGCGTATGTCCGCTCATCCTTGGCGCCATGAGTCTCGCCACGCCTTCCTTCCCGCCACCCGCCATGGGCGACTACGCCCACGACTGGGCCCTCGTCGATGTCGAGACCTCCGGGCTCATACCCCGCCGGGACCGGGTGCTGTCGGTCGCCGTCGTGACCATCGGGGCGGATGGGCGGCAGACCGGGGAGTTCTCCACACTGGTGAACCCCGGATGTGACCCGGGGCCGGTCGAGGTGCACGGGCTGACCGCTGAGCGGCTGCTCGGAGCACCGGCCTTCGAGCAGGTTGCCGAGCGGATCGGGGAGATGCTGAAGGGCCGGGTCCTCGTTGCTCACAACGCGCAGTTCGATTACGACTTCCTCGCCTACGAGTTCGCTCACGCTCGGATGTGGCTACCGGTGTCGCAGAGGCTATGCACTCTGGCACTGAACCGGCAGGTGGACCCGCCAACGTCTGACCTGAAGCTGGGCACGCTGGCCGCCCACTACGGCGTACCGCAGCAGCACGCGCACGACGCACTGGACGACACCCGGGTGCTCGCCGGGATCCTGCGGGCATCGCTGCGCGAGGCCGCGCGGCTCGCCTTGCCGTTGCCACTCGTACCCTGCCCGCCGCGGGCGGAGTCCCAGTTCACGCCGAAGCCGCCCAAGACTCCGTGCGCATATCGCAATCCGGGGCGGCTTGAGCCCGGCGGGACGTTGCAGCAGGGGATGAAGGTCGCGATCACCGGTGAAACTTCTACCGCCCGAGCTGAGTTGATCGGCCGAGGCGTGGCAGCCGGGCTCAACATGATGACCTCGGTCAGCCACCACACCAGCGTCCTGGTCACCAATGAGCCCGCGTCCGGTTCGGCCAAGGCCCGGCGGGCAGCCGCCGAGGGCATTCCCGCCATAGACGAGGGTGCCTTCCTCAAGCTGCTCGACACCGTGGAACCCGGAACGTCGCACGAGGCACCTGGGGCGGCGCCCAGCGTTCCGGCGCCTCGTCGGCCGGCAACCACGCCGACCAGGTCGTCCGACAAGCCGTTGCAGGACCGTCGCGTGCTTGTCCTGGGCGGCACGCACGAAGAGGCTGTCGCCGCACGTACGCGGGTCGTCGAGCTGGGTGGATCCGCTGCGGTCAATCTCTCTCGGAGCGTCACCGACGTCGTCGTCCTCACGGGTGGGGAAAAGGATCGTCGCATGCGCCGGATCGCGGAACTGGAACTCGCCGTGCAGGACGAGCGCTGGCTTGCCGACCCAACTGCCGCGAGCATCAGCATCGTTCAGGCCGACGCGGCAACGGGTGAGGAGGCGCCTACGAACATCACGGTGCCGCAATTCCAGGTGCTCCCCCGCGGCGGAGTCATCGATCTGTCCACCCCTGAGTGGCATCTCACCGCTTCGTGGGCACCCAAGGGCCATTGCGAGGTCGATGTCGTCGCATTCGTACTCGACGAGGACGAACAGGTCACCTTCGACGAGGACTTCGTCTTCTACGGCGCACCGGAGAACCCCGCAGGCACCGTGCGGCTCCTGACCGGCGGGCCCACCGAACAGACGGTCGCCATCGACCTCGCCGCCCTCCCACCCGCCTCCCACAAAGTCGTCGTCGCTGCCGCCATCGATGGCACGGCCACCTTCGGCGACATCGGCGCGGTCCAGATCAGTACTGCTTCCGGCAGTGACGCCGCCCCGTCGGCCCGCGCCACCCTGGACGCCGCCACTACCGAACGCACCTTGCTTCTGGGCGAGTTCTATCGTCGCGGCCTCATCTGGCGCTTCCGCGCCGTCGGCCAGGGCTACGACCACGGCCTCGACGCACTGGCCCGAGGGTTCGGCGTCGAAATCACCGACTGAACCTGTCGCGTGGCTCGCTCCCGCGTCCGGCACCCGGGTCCTCGACCTGGGCGCCGGACGCGGGGTGCGCTGACCGCTGCCGCGCTGGCCCGTGGCTGCCCAGTGACGGCGTCGTCCACCTGCTCTTCGAGGCCCGCGTGCGGGCCGAGCTGTCCGCCTTGGACCCGATCGGGTTCGCGGCCGGGGCGCGCCTCTGGACGGGCACCTCAGCGGCCTGATCCCGGGCGGCGGACCGCACCATCGTTCGTGAGGGCGAAGCCCAGCAGGGGGACCGCCTCCGGGTCGACGTCCTCGGGCGAGGGGCTGCCCTCCAGCAGGAAGCCGAAGAAAGCCCGGAGGGCTTCGTTGCCCAGATCGAGGGGGTGGAACGGCAGCGCGTAGTCCTCCATCGCCCGGTCCCCCGCCCAGTACGGCGCCTCGAAGGGGAACGGGGTGCCGACGTTCTCCACGATGCCGCCGTCCGGCGACAGGCTCAGGGAGCGGCGGAGGCGGCCCTCCTCCCAGACCGCGAACGCCAGCCAGTCCGAGACGCTGTGCATCGCGTGCAGGATCACGCGACGGCCCTCGGCGGCCTTCAAGAGGTACGCCGGGAGTTCCGACGGGCGGTCGAACATCAGCCGCCGGTCGCAGACCAGGTCCACGCCGGGGAAGCTGGCCGCGAACGTGATGCCCTCCGGCGGATACGTCGATTCGCCCAGGACGTCCCCCACTGTCGGCACCGTCCCCGGGCCCGGGAAGACCCGGGCGACCAGCTCCGCCGTTCTCGCTGCCTGCGGCTCACCGGCCGCCTTCAGTACCGGGGCCACGTCCCCGTCCGCATACGCAAGTATTGCCGTCTTCGCTCCCATGCACCGCACGCTAGCCCCGCCCACTGACAGCCCCGCGCCTTCCATCGCCTGCTGACGGCCGCTCCTGAAGGCCGCTCTGTACGATCGCGGAACAATGGCGCTGCTCCACGTGGCGCCCTGTGCGGATGGTTCGGAGGGATTGGCGGGTGTCCGCTGTGGATTTCTACGCTCACGTCGCCGTCCGCGGCGAGGTCCTGGGAGTGGGCGTCGGTGCGGACCCGGGGGCCTGGGAAGCCGCCCTGGGGGTGACATGCCTCGATGTTCCCGGTGGCGGTCTGCTGCGGCGGGACTACGGGCTCGTGGAGATCAACTTCTCGCCGGACCAGCCGGGGCCGTCCGGGCAGCTGTCGTGCTTCGGCTTCGGCGTGAAGGTCCAACGCCTGCTGTACGACCGGTCCCCGAGCACCGTGCCGGCCCCGCTCTCGCGGGAGTACGGGGAATTCGCACCCACAGTCCCCTTCAAGGAACTGCAGGCCGCCATCCTGGCCCTGGGCCGCACGATCACACTCGACAAGCAGAACACGTCGCGTGACATGGACTGTTACCGCGTATCCGCGTCCACCGCCCGCATCCACGTCGTCGCCGACCCCGACCCGTACGGGACGGGCGACCCGGATCCCGACGGGCATCAAAGGGGCGACGTCTGGTCTGTCGACGTGTGGTGACCAGCCGCGGGCTCTGTCTCCTTGGCGTTGTCCGCCATGCGAAGCTGTGCGCCATGGCGCCCTCGACAGTCCGTGGCCTCGCGCTGCCCGCACTGCTGACCTCGCTCATCGATCGCGGCCTCTGGCACCATCCAGGGGATGAGGTGCTGGCGAGGGTCATCCCCTGGTTCAAGGACCCGCTTCGCTTCGTGCCGAACCCCCCGCAGATGGAGTACACGTCCCGGTCGATGGACATGTTCGCCGATGATCCGCACTGCGCCTTCTTTCGCCAGGCACGCGGAAGCAGGGGCGTCGCCCCGCTCGAACTTCCCTGGCTCGACGTGGAACAGGCCGTACTGATCGCCACAACGCGCAACCCCGGCGATGACGGCGCCCTGGCTCTCGACTACCGGACGCACCCCTCGGATCCCCGCGTCGTCGGCAGCGACTTCTGGACGGACGCCGCTCTGTGCCGGTGGCGGGTCGTAGCGACCAGCTTTTCGGGCTTCGTCGCGAGCTTGGGCCTGTAGCTCCGCCCTAGGGCCAATGCGGGTTCGGCAGGCCGTCGTTGCCCATGTGGGTGCGCCGCCACAGCCCCGTCCAGGTGTACGGGGTCTGCGGGACGACCGGGTGCCGCTGCCCGCACGGGCAGGGCTCCAGCACCCGGGCGCACCCGGGGCACAGCGTCACCCAGCCGTGCCCGGACGAGTGGGACACCGGTGGTCGCTCGTCCCCGCAGGCGGGGCAGCCAGGGAGGTCGGCGCCGTCCAGCAGCGCGTTCTGGCGCCGGACGTACGCGGGCAGCCGCAGCGGTGGATGACGGAACGGGGCTTCGTACCAGCCGCGGTTCGGGCTCTCCGACCAGTTCCACAGCCACCACGGCGGCGGGCCCGCCACGGCCCGCCGCCCGGCCCGCTTCTCCGCCCGGCGCTGCGCGGCGTACTCCTCCGTGCGCGCGAGCCACAGCACCCGCGCCTCGTGCAGTTCCTCGACCGCCCGCACGAGGGCGTCCGGGTCCGCCTCCAGCCGCCGGGGGATCGCGGCGCTGAGCGTGAGGTGGTGGTACGTCGCCCGGAAGCCGTACGGAGCGAAGACGGTGAGGCAGGTGCGCAGTGCGTTGTGGCGGCGGTGGACCGGGAGACCGGCATCGTGCACGCGCGCCCGGTGGGTCAGGAAGCTGGTCATCGCGTGGCCGCCAGGTCCAGGACCACCTCGCCGTTCACGTACGCCACCTGTGCCGTCTTCGTTCCCATGCCCCCACGCTAATCCGCGCCGCCGGCCGTCAGGTCGTACTCCGCCCACACCGTCTTCCCCGGCGCCTGCGTCCTCGGATACCAGCCCCAGCGCGTGGCCAGGCCCTCGACCAGCAGCAGGCCGCGCCCGTCGTCCGCGAGGCCCGCGTCCGGCAGCTTGCCGGGGCGGGGCGGGACCCGTTCGCCCCTGGTGTCGGTCACCTCGATGCGCGCGGTCGGACCGGGCCGCTCCACGACGCGCAGCAGCAGGTGGAAGTCCCTGCCCTGTACGTGGCCGTGGCGCACCGCGTTCGCCGTCAGCTCGGCCGTGATCAGGACGACCGCCTCGTGCGTCTCCGTCCCGTACGGCAGACCCCAGGCGTCCAGCCGGACCGCCGACAGACGGCGGGCCAGCCTGGCGCCCCGGGGTGTGGAGGTGAACCGCATGTCGAAGCTGGGGGTACCCAAGTGGGGGAAGTTGAGGGTGGGTTGCGTGGTGCGGTGGGGGCTGTCGATGTTGCTCGTCATGACCACGAGCGTCCTCGCCGTGGCGTAGCGTGACCAGTGGTGACGCACCGACGCGATCTCCTTGTACGCGCGCTGTCGGCACCGGTACGTGGAACACGGCGCGATCGAGCGAGGCAGGGTGCGATGACGGCTGAGCGGGTGGACCCCGGGGAGATGGACGGCGCCTACGCGCCGGACAAGGCGGGTCAGGGAATCATCACCGCGTTCGGGCAGAGCCTGAAGACGTTACGACTGCGGGCGGGCATCGAGCGGGAGGAACTGGGCCGTCGGCTGGGCTACTCCGCGTCGACCATCGCCTCGTTCGAGCAAGGACGCCGGATCCCACCGCCGCGAGCGATCGACCGCGCGGACCTGGAAGTGGATGCGGGCGGGCTGCTGGTCCTGTGGAAGGAGCAGGTCGAGAAGGCGCAGTACCCGGTGTTCTTCCAGGGCATGGCCCAGTTGGAGAAGCAGGCGATCGAGCTGCTCTGCTACGACACGCTCGCCGTCAACGGCCTGCTTCAGACGGAGGAGTACATGCGGGCGGTGCTCGCCATGCGGCGACCCGCCCTCGACGCTGAGGTCATCGAGCAGCGTGTCACTGCCCGACTGACCCGCCAGGCGATCTTGGATCGCCGCCCGGCGCCCCTGCTGAGCTTCGTCATGTGCGAGTCGGTCCTGCGTCGCAGGTTCGGCGGCGACGACGTGCTGCGAGGCCAGTTGGAACACCTCCTCCTCATCGGGCAGCGGAGCAACGTGGAGTTGCAGGTCATGCCGCTCAGCTCGGAGGAGAACTCGGGCGTGGACGGTCCGTTCACGGTCGTCACCCGGGAGGACGGCAAGAAGTTCCTGTACGTCGAAGCCCAGGGCACGAGCTCGCTGGAGACCGACCCGAGGCAGACGGTCCTGGCCGCGGCACGCTATGGGATCATCCGTTCACAGGCTCTCAGCCCGCGAGAGTCGCTGGCGTTCATCGAGAAGTTGCTGGGAGAACTATGAACAACACCGAACCCCTCGCGTGGTTCAAGAGCAGCTACAGCGGAGCCGAGGGCGGCCAGTGCATCGAGGTCGCGGCCGGTACCGGAGCCGTGCATGTCCGTGACTCCAAGGACGCGGCCGGGCCCGTGCTCCGCGTATCGCAGGACGCCTGGGCCGGGTTCGTCGGGCTCGCCTCGGCGGAGTAGTACAGGCGCCGTTTGTACGCATCGGAGCCCCGCCGGACCTCAGTGGACCGGCGGGGCTCTCGTCTGCGCGGACCCGGCGTGGGACCATCACGGCACAACTCGTCTGCTTCAGAACGCTGTTGGGAGAGCCATGGAAACGACCGAACCCCTCGCCTGGTTCAAGAGCAGCTACAGCGGAGCCGAGGGCGGCGACTGCATCGAGGTCGCCACCGGCGCCGGAGCCGTGCACGTCCGCGACTCCAAGGACGTCGCCGGGCCCGTCCTCCGCGTATCGCCCAACGCATGGACCGAGCTCGTCGGGCTCGCCGCAGCGGAATAGTACAGGCGGCGCTTGTACGCGCAAGAGCCCTGCCGGTCCGAATCGCGGACCGGCAGGGCTCTTCGCGCGTAACGGGTCAGGGGCGCCAGCCGTCGGGCTTGCTGCCCTGGCGGACCTGGGTCGTGCCGCTGCACAAGCCGTTGTCGGACGGCTGCCAGATGTTGATCACGTCGACGTCGTTCGCCCACGTACCGCCGTTGGGGTGGGCGTAGGCGCCAAGGTTCACGGCGGTCTTCCGCGGGATGCAGATGTACCGGTCCGGGGAGGGGCCGGTGTCGAGCAGCCAGACGGAGTCGTCGTTTCGCGTGTTGACAACCGCGTCCGTGACGTTCCGGTAGGCGGTCGGCATCGACTGGTAGCCCGGATCCTGGTAGCGGCCCCAGATGGTACCCGTCGTGTAGGACCCCTTGTACAGGCAGACATTCGGGTAGCTACAGCCGTGCATGCTGGCGGCCTGGGCGGGTGACGCCGCCAGGGGCATCGCGGCGGCGGCGACACCCAGAGCGAACGCGGTTGCTGTGAGTCTGGTCCTCAGCGACATCGGGCTCCCATTCCTGCTTCGGAGGTTCGTGACGGTCTCGCTGATGGACCTTAGGGTCGCCAGCGGTGGCTGACTTTGCCCGTTGTGCACGACTCTTTGCCAGGAGTGCGCCACCCCGGACCGCACAGGCGCATCCCGCGCCACAGCCGTTGCACCGTGGGAGCGTGTACTCCACACTCGACTGCGGCCGTTCATGTCGAGGGGGCGCACATGAGTCCGTCGCTGGATACTGCGTACATACCGCCGCAGGACCGGGAGGAGATCATCCGGCACGCGGTGTGGGATTCCGTGGTGCCGGTGGACATCGATCACCGGGCGCCCGACGGGGAGATCCGGGCCCGGATGGACGTGAAGGCGGTCGGAGGCTTGCGCGTGTCCTCGGCCCGGTCGACGGCGGTGACGTTACGGCGCACCGAACAGCTGGTGCGGAAGGACGAGGAGCCTTCGCTCTTCCTCAGTCTTCAGGTGACGGGCACCAGCATGGGGGCGCAGAACGGGCGCGAATGCGTCGTCGGGCCCGGCGAGTTCGCGGTGTTCCGGTCGAACGCCCCGTACACGCTGCTCTTCGACGAAGGGGTCGACCACCACTTCCTGCGGCTGCCCCTCTCCGTGCTCGGGCTGCCCGACCGGCTGATCCGGGACACCACCACGCTCACGTTCGGCGCCGGGGACCCGCTCGCGCGGCTGGCGTACGCGTACTTCTCGCAGCTCGCCCGGAGCGACGAGCTGCACCGCAGCGACCAGGCGGCCGCCGTGCTGCCGCCGAGCGTGGAGCTGCTGCGCGCCGTGCTGGTCTCCCGGCACGGGGACATCGCGCCGGCGAAGGAGCCGATGGAGGCGACGCTCGGGCTGCGGATCAGGCACTACATCCGGGAGCATCTGGCCGATCCCGAACTGTCGGCGGCGCAGATCGCGGCCGCGCACGGCATCTCCGTACGGCATCTGTACACCGTGCTGTCCCGGGCGGGGATCGGGCTCGGGGACTGGATACGGGCCCAGCGGCTGGAGGCGTGCAAGCGGGAGCTGGCCGGGGCGGCCGGGCGGGCGCGGACCGTGGCGGCGATCGGGCGGAGCTGGGGTTTCGTGAACGCCGCCCACTTCAGCAAGGTCTTCAAGGATGCTTACGGCGTCTCTCCACGGGCGTGGCGCGATCGGCATCACCGGCGCGGGTGATGCCGATCGCGCCCCGTCGGGTTCTTACGCCAGCGTCCAGGACTGGTTCGCCGTGCCGCCGCACGTCCAGATCTGGAGCTGGTTGCCGTCCGTGGTGCTCCAGTCCGTGACGTCCAGGCACTTGCCCGAACCGGCGTTGACCAGGCTGCCGTTGGCGCCGGTCGTCCAGGACTGGGCGGCGGTGCCGTTGCAGTCGTAGAGCTGGACCTTCGAGCCGTTGGCGGTGCCCGCCGCCGCGACGTCGAGGCACTTGCCCAGCGCGCGGAAGGTGTTGCCGTTACGGGTCCACTGCTGCGCCGACGTGCCGTTGCAGGTGTAGAGGTCGACCTTGGTGCCGTTGGCGCTGTTGGCTCCGGCGACGTCGACGCACTTGCCGCCGTAGCCCTTGATGGTGGTGGTGCCGGCCGGTGGGTCGACGGGGCCGCCGCCGCCCGTGATGGCCTTGAACGTGTTGGTGAACTGCCAGGTGCTCTGCGGGGTGCCGCTCTGGCCCTGGTTGTCGCGGCCGAGGGACCAGAAGGTGAGTTCCTGGATGCCCTTGCTCGCGGCGAGGGCTTCGAGTTCCTGGGCGTCCTGGACGGTGAAGACCTCGGCGGCGGTGTCGTTGATGCCGATCATCGGGCAGTTGCCCTCCATCGCCCAGAGCTGGGCGGAGGACTTGTCGGTCCAGATCTGGCCGAGCTGGGTGTGCAGCCCGTTCGCGGCGCTGATCGCGGCCTGGCCCATGTCCATGGCGGGGCCGTAGTCCATGGTCATGATGTTGACCAGGTTGACGTTCAGGTTGTGGCTCTTGGCGTTCTTGAGGAGCGCGATGCCGTTGGACTCCAGGCCGCTGGGGCTGACCGGGAGGGTGAAGTCGACGTCGAGCTTCCGGCCCTGGGCCGCGTAATCCTTCTGGAGGTTGGCCAGTGCCTGGTTGCGGCGGTCGTTGGCGGCGGTGTTGTCGAGGGTGCTGCCCTCGATGTCCAGGTCGATGCGGGTCAGGTTGAACTGGTCGATGACCTTCTTGTACTGGGCCTGCATCGCGGACACCGAACTGCAGGAGGCGAGTTCGCTGCCGCTCGCGCCGCCGAAGGACGCGATCACGTCGCCACCGACCGCGCGCAGGCTGTTGATCGCGTTGTTCCAGCCGGAGTCGGTGACCGGGGTGTCACCGTTGATGGTGGCGTTGCAGGTGCCCTGGCTGACGATGAAGGCCAGCGTGTAGTACTTGTTGCCGGTCGCGTTGTACGCGTTCATCAGGCTGGACGGGCTGTTCCACATCTCCGCGTACGGAGCCGCGTAGTGCGCGGGGAAGCCGGGGCCTGGGTTGGCGGCGGCGGAGGCGGGGGCGGCGGCCGTGGCGACCAGGCCGGCGGCGGCCAGCGGCACGACGCCGAGCAGGGCGGTGAGCCATCTGCTGCGTGATCCGGGCATGGGGGTCCCTCCGGTTTACGGGTAGGTGGTGAGGTACGCGACGTTGCTGCTGGGCGTGACGGCCGCCCCGGTGCTGTTGATGATGTGGCTGATCGTTCCGGCGCCGCCGAGGACGACGGTGACCATGTCGTGGAACTTCACGCCGGAGGTCTGCGGCACCTCGAAGGAGTGGTCCTCGACCACCGACGGGTTGACGTTGAAGTACGCGTAGCTGCCGAGGCCCCACGCTTCGTGGCTGGTCACGGAGGCGCCGACCTTGTACGCCGGGTAGCCGTTGGTGTTCCCGTTCTTCCAGGCGCTCTGGTTGGGCGGGTCGTAGGGCAGCTCGTTCTGGAAGAAGTACGTGCGCCCACCGTTGCCGTTCCAGATGACCTGGGTCTTCTGGTAGTGCTCCACGAACAGCCCGTACGCGGTGACGTTCTGACCGTTGACGACGAGCCCGGTGTCGGCGGTGTTGGTGGTCCAGCCGACCGTGCCGCCGTTGCCGTGGTCGGCGCGCCAGATCCAGGTGTGGTCGATGATCGTGTTGTTGGTGTTGACGACCAGCGACTGGGTGGCCTTGCCGACGGTCGCGCCGCCGATACGGAAGAACACGTCGTTGAGCGTGACGGGGTTGGCGGCGTGGTTCGCCGACGAGCCGTCGGGGCCGATCCGCATCAGCGTCTGGGAGTTGGTCGTACCGGCGTCGACCAGGACGCCCGCGATCTTGATGCCGTCGGCATCGGCGGTGGTCAGCGCGGTGATGCCGTTGTCCGGGATGAGCGTGGCGAGGCCCATGCCGAGGACGACGGTGTCGGGGCGGGTGACGTTGAGCGTCTGGTTGAGGTGGTAGACGCCGGGGGTGATGAGGAGGTTCTTGCCGGCGGCCAGCGCGGCGTTCATGTCGGCCGCGCTCGCGCCGGGCTTCGCGATGTAGAAGTCGTCCAGCGGCAGCGAGGAGCCCGCCTGGTTCTTGCCGCTCCAAGTGGTGGCCGAGGCGTTGGTCTGGGCGGCGGGGACGAAGACCTTCCAGGCGCCCGCGCCGTCCACGTACAGGAAGGGCTTCTCGCGGTTGACCGGGGCGGAGGGGACGGTGGTGTAGGTCGGGAAGGACTGGGCGGGGGCGCCCTGGTCGCCGACGAAGACCATGTTCCAGTTGGAGCCGGACCAGGATCCCATCTGGGTGTTCTTGGTCAGGAACTGCTGCTGGCTGCCCGACTGGATCTGGCCGTCGATCTTCGAGTCGGAGATGAAGCCGCCGCTGGACCAGCCGCCGTCGTCCAGCTTGAGGTTCCCGCGCACGTGCATGCGCCGGTACGGGGCCGCCTGCGAGACGGCCCAGCGGTCGCTGCCGCCGTTGGGCGTGACCGACAGGTTCTCCGCGTCGCGCCAGAAGTTCTGGGTGGCGTTGCCCTGGAACCAGTCGGCCTCGGCGTGGACCGCGCCGTTGATGTTCACCGCGTCCGGGGACAGACCGAGGCCGGCGACCTGGGTGTAGAAGCCGACGTTGACGTCCGCGCTGTACGTGCCCGGCTTGAACAGGACCGCGTAGCGCTGGGAGCCGAACTGGTTGGACTGCTGCTGGTTGAAGATGCTGTTCAGCTTGGACTGGATGGACGAGGCGGACATCGACGGGTCGAAGATCACCGTGTTCGGGCCGAGGTCCGGGTTGTTCCCCGTGGGCGGGTCCGTGGGGTCGGTCGGGTCCACCGCGCCGGAGAAGCTCCACTTCTGGTTGCCGGTGCCCGCGCAGTCCCAGACCTGGAGCCGGGCGCCGTCCGCGTTGCTGTTGTCCTTGATGTCCAGGCACTTGTTCGCGGCGGTGTTGACCAGGTCACCGGCGGAGGTCAGCCGCCATTTCTGGCTGGCGACGCTCCCGTAGCAGGTCCACAGGTGGGCAGCGGTGCCGTTGGCCGTGCCGTTCGCGGCCAGGTCCAGGCACTTACCCTTCACGGTCAGCGAGCCGTCGGCGTTGAGCGTCCAGCTCTGGTTCTGGCTGCCGGGGTAGCAGGTCCACATCTGGGCGGGCGTGCCGTCGGCGGTCGAACCGTCGGTGAGGTCGAGGCACTTGCCGTTGCCGGTGTTGGTCAGGGCGCCGGGGGTCGCGGCACCGGCGGTTCCCGAGCCGAGGGCGACCAGGGCCCCGGCTGCGGCCAGTGAGGCGGACAGCGCCATGGCCAGGGGGGCGGTGCGCCGTCTGCGGCGGCGATGGGGCGGATGAAGCATGGGGAGCCTTCCTGTGGCGGGCGGGGGGTAGGAAGTCAGGTCCATGACAGGAGACACGTCCGGCCTTATTTCAAGCCGTGAAGCTAGAGGCGTCGCGGACCACCCGTCAACCCCCTTGCACGGGCCGGTATTTCAACCTCTGTAGGCACTTCGCCCGTGATCACGGGAAACCGCAGCACCCTCGTACGCCTTCTGAAGTCGCAGGTCAGCTGCGCTGACGTGCAGCGTTCGAGTTGTGCGCGCATTTCTGCCAGGAAGGTTTCCTGACAGATGCCTTGACGGGCTGTCGTGTACACGCGCAGACTCCGGTTCTGCTCAGCCGCTGCGCTCCACCGCCCACCTCTGGAGTCCCCCATGCGCGTCAGACACGGCACCGCACTCCTGCTCCGGCTCCTCGCCCTCGCCGCCCTCGTGCTCGGCCTGCAGGCCGCCCCGGCACACGCCGCCCCCGCCGCCGGTACGTTCCGGGTGCTGGCCTTCTACGACGGCACGTACGACGCGGCGCACATCAGCTTCGACCACGAGGCGAACACCTGGTTCGCCCAGCAGGGCGCCTCACACGGCTTCACGTACACCGCCACGACCGACTGGAACCGGCTCAACAGCTCCGAGCTGGCCGGCTACCAGGTGGTGATGTTCCTCGACAACTACCCGCACACCGCCGCGCAGCGCTCCGCCTTCCAGTCGTACGTGCAGAACGGCGGCGGGTTCGTCGGCTTCCACGTCTCCGCGTTCAACACGGACACCAGTGACTGGCCCTGGTACCACAACACCTTCCTGGGCACCGGCACGTTCCGCTCCAACACCTGGGGGCCCACGCAGGAGACGCTGCGCGTGGACGACCCCGGGCACCCGGCGACGGCGGGGCTCCCGGCCACCATCACCTCGTCGGTGAGCGAGTGGTACAGCTGGCAGAACGACCTGCGGAAGAACCCCGCGATCGACGTCCTCGCCTCGATGGACCCCTCGACGTTCCCCATCGGCACCGACCCCAACCAGACCTGGTACAGCGGGGATTACCCGATCGTCTGGTCGAACCGCGACTACCGGATGGTCTACAACAACTTCGGCCACAACGCGATGGACTACGCGACGAACACCGCCCTCTCCTCCACCTTCGCGAGCGCCCGGCAGAATCAGCTCCTGCTCCAGGAGATCGCCTGGGCCGCCGGGCAGGACGGCGGCCCGGTCACCCCGCCCGAGGGCGCCACCGGCCGGATCACCGGCTACGGCGGCAAGTGCGTCGACGTGGCGGGCGCGAGCTCCGCCAACGGCACGGCCGTCCAGCTCTACGACTGCAACGGCACCGGGGCCCAGCAGTGGACGACCGGCACTGACGGCACGCTGAGGGCGCTCGGCAAGTGCCTGGACGTCGCCGCGGCCGGGACCGCGAACGGCGCGAAGGTCCAGCTCTACGACTGCAACGGCTCCGGGGCGCAGGTCTGGCAGCACCGGAGCACCGGCGAGCTGCTGAACCCCGCGTCCGGGAAGTGCCTGGACGCGACCGGGCCCAGCTCGGCGAACGGCACCCGGCTCCAGCTCTGGACCTGCTACGGCAGCGACAACCAGCTCTGGACCCTCCCGGCCTGACCGGGGCGGGCCGGGCGGTCGCGGGGCGGACCCCGCCGCGGCCGCCCCTCCGTCCGGGTGGCGCCGTCCCGCCGCCCGGCGCAACGCCTCGTGTCGCGCGCGCGGAGCGGGGGCCCCGGCTGCCCAGGATGCCGGTATGAAACCCATGCCCAAACGGCTAGCCGCGCTGCGCTCACGCGCCCGCGCCACGGGTGCGGCCTGCGCCGTCCTGGCGACCGTCGTCCCCGTCTTCTCCCTCGGTCTCGGCGCGACGCCGGCCGCCGCCGCTCCCCTGCCCGGCGGTCTCGGGCCGTGTGTGCCGGGCGACTGTCCCGACCCGTTCCCCGACGTCAACAACGGGCCGATCGCCGGCCGGGACGCCGGGATCAACATCTTCGTGGGTGACGACTTCCTCGTCCGGGGGCGGGCGGCGGAGGCCGAGGGCCGGGTCGTCGTGCTGGACGACTTCGACCAGAACAAGGACGCGGACGCGGGCGGGCTGTACAACCTCGGGATCGTCGGGGTCGGCTCGCGCGTCGCGCCGCCCGTCGACGCGGACTTCCTGGCCGCCGGCGGGGACGTGACCATCGCCGCCGGGCAGACCCTGGACACGACGGGCGGCCTGCCCGACGAGCTGGGCACCGTGCGCTACGCGGGCGCGCTGACCGGGAACGTCACCGGGACGACCGTCCAGGACGACGACGCGACGGCCCCGTACGTGGGCCTGCGCGACGAGCTGACGGCGGCCAGCCAGTGCTACGCGCGGCCGGACGGCACGACCCGGACGCCCACCGGGACCGCGGTCAACGAGGGCTACCGGACGCTGTTCACCGGCGACGGGACGTCTCAGCTCCAGGTGTTCAACGTCGACTTCGACCTGGTCAACCCGAACTCGCCCAACGGCAGCCAGTCCATCGAGTTCGCGGGCATCCCCGACGACGCGACGATCCTGGTCAACGTGGTCGGGACGAACCGGGTCATCAACACCACCAGCGGGAGCGACACGCTGGGCCAGTACCGCGAGCGGCTGCTGTGGAACCTGCCCGACGCCACCACGGCGTCCTTCCAGGGGTCCGGGCAGTTCCAGGGCAGCGTGCTGGTGGGCGAGCAGGCGTCCATGACCACCGTAAGCCTGCCCGGCATGAACGGCAGGTTCTTCACCACCGGCTCGCTCACCCACACCAGCGACAACGCCGGGGTGGAGTTCCACGCCTACCCGTTCGACGGCGACCTGCCGGACTGCAACGGTCCGCAGCCGGTAACGGGCGCGGTGAGCGTGCTGAAGACCGACGCCGACACCGGAAACCCGCTCGCGGGGGCCGACTTCGAGCTGTGGCGCGAGACCAACGGCGTCGACGGCCTCCAGACCGACGGCACCGACCCGGACACCCAGGTCTCCGACTGCACCACCCCGGCGAACGGCGTCTGCTCCGACACCACGACCGTGGGCACGTACTACTGGCGCGAGACCGCCGCCCCGGACGGCTACGAGCTGCCCGACCCGAACGTCTTCGGACCGCTCGTCCTCACCGAGGACAACGCGGACCAGGGCGTCCAGGTCGAGGCCGTCAACAGCCAGACGCCCGTGCCGCCGGTGACCGGTGAGGTCCGCGTACGCAAGACCGACTCCGACACCGGTGACCCGCTCGCCGGGGCATACTTCGAGCTGTGGCGCGAGACCAACGGCGTCGACGGCCTCCAGACCGACGGCACCGACCCGGACACGCACGTCTCGGACTGCACGACCCCCGCGAACGGCGTCTGCACCGCGACCACGGTCCCGGGCACCTACTACTGGCGCGAGACCGAAGCCCCCGACGGCTACGACCTCCCCGACCCCAACGTCTTCGGCCCCCTCACCCTCACCGAGGACAACGCCGAGGACGGCGTCCAGGCCGAGGCCGTCAACACCAAGACCCCCGTGCCGCCGGTGACCGGTGAGGTCCGCGTACACAAGACGGACGCGGAGACCGGTGACCCGCTGGCCGGGGCCGACTTCGAGCTGTGGCGCGAGACCAACAACACCCCGGGTCTCCAGACGATCGGGATCAACCCCGACACCCACGTCTCGGACTGCACCACCCCGGCGAACGGCGTCTGCACCGCGACGACCGTCCCGGGCACCTACTACTGGCGCGAGACCGCGGCCCCGGACGGCTACGACCTGCCCGACCCCAACGTCTTCGGGCCTCTGACCCTCACCGAGGCCAACGCCGAGGACGGCGTCCAGGCCGAGGCCGTCAACAGCAAGACGCCCGTGCCGCCCGTGACCGGTTCGCTGACGCTGGACAAGACGGACGCGAAGAACGGGGAGCCGCTGCCCGGTGCCGTCTTCGAGCTGTGGCGCGAGAGCAACGACGTGCCCGGCCTCCAGACGGGCGGGGCGAACCCCGACACCCTCGCGGACGCGGGCTGCTCCACCGACCAGGACGGGCAGTGCACCTTCGACGACCTGCCGCTCGGTGAGTACTACCTCCGCGAGATCGCCGTCCCGGAGGGCTACGTGCTCCCCGCGAACCCGGTCTCGGGTCCGTACGAGGTGACGGAGGAGAACAGCGAGGAGGGCGTCACCGTGGAGCTGGCCAACGACCGCGGTGAGCCCTGCAAGGGCAAGGACTGCAAGGACGACACGCACAAGGCCGCTCGCGGCTGACACGGTCACCCGCCCGGCCGCCCACTCGTGGGCGGCCGGGCGTTTTCGCTGATTGGCTCGCCAGTACACCGTTCCCGTTAATCCCGCAGGAGGTCCGGCCGTGTCCCGTCCCCACCGCCTCATCGCCGCCGCCGTCGCCACCGCGGCCACGGCGCTGCTGTGCACCGCGGCCCCCTCGGCCGCCTCCCCCGGCCGCGACACCGCGTGCACCGCCCCGGCCGGGCCGTATCAGCGGCAGCTGGAGACCCACCTCGGACTGCCCGTGGACGGCCGCCAGTCCGACGCCGACTGCCGGGCGATCCGGTCCTTCCAGACCGAGCAGGGCCGCCCGCACCCGGACGGGCTGGCCGACCTCGGCACGTACCGCGCGATGCTGGTGGTCGAGGCCACGCCGAATCCGAACGCAGCCGGGAACTGCCCGGTCGAGACCGGCCGGGTGACCTGCGTCGACATGGACCGCCAACTGCTGTGGGTGCAGAAGGGGAAGAAGGTCGTCTTCGGGCCCGTCCCCATCCGTACGGGCCGCGACGCGGAGGAGACGCGGCCCGGCCGGCACACCATCTACTGGCGCGACCGCGACCACGTCTCCGACCTCTACGACGACGCCCCCATGCCGTACTCGCAGTTCTTCGACGGCGGTCAGGCGCTGCACGGACACCCGGGCGACCTGTACGACGGGGGCGGGTCGGCGGGCTGCGTCAACCTGACGGTGGACGACGCGGCGAAGCTGTGGGATCTGCTCGCGCTCGACGACGTCGTGTACGTCTGGGGTGTGAAGCCCGGCACCGCCGACTAGGGCCTTACTCCTCGCCCTCCAGGTTTCCTTCCGTTTCCAGGAAGACCTGGCGCAGCGCTTCGAGCACCGCCGGGTCGGGCTTGGCCCACATGCCGCGCGACTCCGCTTCCAGAAGGCGTTCCGCGATGCCGTGCAGGGCCCACGGGTTGGCCTGTTCCAGGAAGGCGCGGTTGGCCGGGTCCAGGACGTAGGTCTCGGTCAGCTTGTCGTACATCCAGTCCGCGACCACGCCCGTCGTGGCGTCGTAACCGAAGAGGTAGTCGACGGTCGCCGCCAGCTCGAAGGCGCCCTTGTAGCCGTGGCGGCGCATCGCCTCGATCCACTTGGGGTTGACGACGCGGGCGCGGAAGACGCGCGAGGTCTCCTCGGTCAGCGTGCGCGTGCGGACCGTCTCCGGACGGGTCGAGTCCCCGATGTACGCCTCCGGGGCGGTCCCCTTCAGCGCGCGGACCGTGGCGACCATGCCCCCGTGGTACTGGAAGTAGTCGTCCGAGTCCGCGATGTCGTGCTCGCGGGTGTCGGTGTTCTTCGCGGCGACCGCGATGCGCTTGTACGCGGTCTCCATCTCCTCGCGGGCCGGGCAGCCGTCCAGGTCGCGGCCGTAGGCGTAGCCGCCCCAGGTCGTGTAGACCTCGGCGAGGTCGGCGTCGGTGCGCCAGTCGCGGGAGTCGATGAGCTGGAGCAGCCCGGCGCCGTACGTGCCGGGGCGCGAGCCGAAGATACGGGTGGTGGCCCGGCGCTCGTCCCCGTGCTCGGCCAGGTCCGCCTGGGTGTGCGCCCGTACGTGGTTGAGCTCGGCGGGTTCGTCCAGCGAGGCGGCCAGGCGCACGGCGTCGTCCAGGAGGCCGATGGTGTGCGGGAACGCGTCGCGGAAGAAGCCGCTGATGCGGAGGGTGACGTCGATGCGGGGGCGGCCGAGCTCGGCCGCGGGGATCGGTTCGAGGCCGGTGACGCGGCGCGAGGCGTCGTCCCAGACCGGGCGCACGCCGAGCAGCGCGAACGCCTCGGCGACGTCGTCGCCCGCGGTGCGCATCGCGCTCGTACCCCAGAGGGAGAGGCCCACGGACACCGGCCAGTCGCCGTTGTCCTCGCGGTAGCGGTTCAGCAGCGAGTCGGCGAGGGCCTGCCCGGTCTCCCAGGCGAGCCGGGAGGGGACGGCCTTCGGGTCGACCGAGTAGAAGTTCCGGCCGGTCGGGAGGACGTTGACGAGTCCCCGGAGCGGGGAGCCGGAGGGGCCTGCGGGGACGAAGCCGCCGTTGAGGGCGTGGACGCAGTGGTCCAGTTCGTCGGTGGTCCTGGCCAGGCGGGGGGCGACCTCCTCGGCCGCGAAGTTGAGGATGGCCGCCACGTCTGGGCTGAGGTCGTGGAGCAGTGTGCGGGTCGTCTGCTCGGGGCTCTGCCCCGGACCCCGCTGCTCAATCGCCGCAGGGGCTTGATTTGCCCGGCCCAATGCCGACGGGTCCCAGCCCGCGTCCTCCATCGCCTGGACCAGGGCCCGGGCCTCCTCCTCCACCGTGTCCGCGTCCGTGCGGGTCGCCGCCGATTCGTCCAGGCCCAGTGCCTCGCGCAGGCCCGGCAGGGACGTCGTGCCGCCCCAGATCTGGCGGGCGCGCAGGATGGCCAGGATCAGGTTGACGCGGGCGGCCCCGGTCGGCGCGGAGCCGAGGACGTGGAGGCCGTCGCGGATCTGGACGTCCTTGATCTCACAGAGCCAGCCGTCCAGATGCATGATGAAGTCGTCGAAGCCCTCGTCCTCCGGGCGGTCCTCGACGCCCAGGTCGTGGTCGAGCTTCGCGGCCTGGATCAGGGTCCAGATCTGGGCGCGGACGGCCGGCAGCTTGGCCGGGTCCATGGCGGCGATCTGGGCGTGCTCGTCCAGGAGTTGTTCGAGGCGGGCGATGTCCCCGTAGCTGTCGGCCCGGGCCATCGGCGGCACCAGGTGGTCCACGAGCGTGGCGTGCGCCCGGCGCTTGGCCTGGGTGCCCTCGCCCGGGTCGTTGACGAGGAACGGGTAGATCAGCGGGAGGTCGCCGAGGGCCGCGTCCGGGCCGCAGGCGGCGGACAGGCCCGCGTTCTTGCCGGGCAGCCATTCCAGGTTGCCGTGCTTGCCGAGGTGAATCATCGCGTCGGCGCCGAAGCCGTTGTCGTCGGCGCGGGCGGCGATCCAGCGGTAGGCGGCCAGGTAGTGGTGCGAGGGCGGCAGGTCCGGGTCGTGGTAGATCGCGATCGGGTTCTCGCCGAAGCCGCGCGGGGGCTGGATGAGGATGAGCAGGTTGCCCCGGCGCAGGGCCGCGAGGACGATGTCGCCCTCCGGGTTGCGGGAGCGGTCCACGAACATCTCGCCGGGCGGCGGGCCCCAGTGCTCCTCGACGGCCTCGCGGAGTTCGGCGGGGAGTGTGGCGTACCAGCGGCGGTAGTCGGCGGCGGGGATGCGGACCGGGTTGCGGGCGAGCTGTTCCTCGGTGAGCCACTCCTGGTCGTGGCCGCCCGCCTCGATGAGGGCGTAGATCAGCTCGTCGCCGTCGCCGGATGCGAGGCCGGGGACCTCCTCCGTACCGAAGTCGTAGCCCTCCTCGCGCAGTCGGCGCAGCAGGGCGACCGCGCTGGCGGGGGTGTCGAGCCCGACGGCGTTGCCGATACGGGAGTGCTTGGTCGGGTACGCGGACAGGACGAGCGCGACGCGCTTCTCCGCGTTCGGGATGTGGCGCAGGCGGGCGTGGCGGACGGCGATACCTGCGACGCGGGAGGCGCGCTCGTCGTCGGCGACGTAGGAGGGGAGGCCGTCCTCGTCGATCTCCTTGAAGGAGAACGGGACGGTGATCAGGCGGCCGTCGAACTCGGGCACGGCGATCTGGCTGGCGGCGTCCAGCGGGGACACGCCCTCGTCGTTGCCCTCCCAGTCGGTGCGGGAGCCGGTGAGGCAGAGCGCCTGGAGGATCGGCACGTCGAGCGCGGTGAGCGCGCCCGCGTCCCAGGACTCGTCGTCGCCTCCGGCCGACGCCTCGGCGGGCCGGGTGCCGCCCGCCGCGAGGACCGTGGTGACGATCGCGTCGGCGCCGCGCAGGGTCTCGATGAGCTCGGGTTCGGGGGCGCGCAGCGAGGCGACGTACAGCGGGAGGGCCTTGGCGCCCTCGGCCTCGACGGCCCGGCACAGGGTCTCGATGAACGCGGTGTTGCCGCTCATGTGGTGGGCGCGGTAGTAGAGCACGGCCACCGTGGGGGCGCCGTCCGCCGTCTCCCGGGGGGTGCGTTCCAGCGGGCCCCAGGAGGGTGCGGGGGCGGGCGGTTCGAAGCCGTGGCCGGTGAGCAGCACGGTGTCGGAGAGGAAGCGGGCGAGCTGGTCCAGGTTGGCCGGGCCGCCGTGCGCGAGGTAGGCGTGGGCCTCGGCCGCGATCCCGATCGGCACGGTGGAGGCGGCCATCAGCTGGGCGTCGGGGGCCTGTTCGCCGGTGAGGACGACGACGGGGCGGCCGGTGGCGAGCAGGTGGTCGAGGCCGTCCTGCCAGGCGCGGACCCCGCCGAGGAGGCGTACGACGACGAGGTCGGTGCCGTCCAGGAGGGCGGGCAGGTCGTCGAGCGGGAGGCGGGAGGGGTTCGCGTACCGGTAGCGGACGGGTCCGTCGGAGGCGCGGGCGCTGAGCAGGTCGGTGTCGGACGTCGACAGGAGCAGGATCATGCGGCGTCTGGCCTTCCTCGGGGTGTCCACGCCCCGGGCGGTGTCGTGATCCCCTGCTCGGACCTGCCGAACGTGCGGGGAAGGGAGTTCCTGACTCGCCCGGCCTGGTGGGGCCGGGCTCACAGTGGCGGGACCGCGCCGGAATCGCACCGGGCTTCCTCCCCTGTCGCCGTCTGTGGCGACGACGGACCCGGAGGTCCGCCGGGGTCCGTCCGCGAAGACGGGCCCCGCAGGCATAGTACGGGCCGGGGTGGCCGACCGGTCATACGGATCGGAAGACGGGTCATACGGATCGGATGAGATGGTCGGTATGCTCGCCGCCATGCCTCCCCCAGCCCCCCATTTCGCCCAGCCCGACGACGCCCGTTTCCGGTCGCACGGCGACGCCTGCCCCGGTGCGCTGCGGCTTCACCGGGCGGACGACGGGGCGTTGGCGCGGGTCCGGGTGCCCGGTGGTGTGCTCACCGCGGAGCAGGCGGACGGGCTGCGGGAGTTGGCCGGACGGCTGGGCGATGGTGAGCTGTATCTCACTTCGCGCGGCAATGTGCAGCTGCGCGGGCTGGGTGCGGAGTGCGGGGGCGAACTGGCCTCACGCATGGACGAAATAGGGCTTTTGCCCTCCGAGCGGCATGAGCGGGTCCGCAATGTGGTGGCCTCCCCGCTGTCCGGGCTCGACGGCCTCGGCGCGCGCGATGTCCGCCCGTGGCTGACCGCGCTGGACGCGCTGGTGTGCGCGAGCGAGGAGGCGGCCGGCCTGTCGGGCCGGTTCCTGTTCGCGCTGGACGACGGGCGCGGCGACGTGGACGCGCTGGGCGCGGACGTGACGCTGCGGGCGCGGGCGGACGGGGACGCGGAGTTGCGGATCGGGGCGCTGGACTCAGTGGCCCGGATCCCGGCGGACGAGGCGCCGCGCGCCGCGCTGCTCGCGGCGACGGTGTTCCTGTCCCTGGCGTCCGGTTCCGGTGCGTGGCGGGCGGCCGAGCTGCCCGGGGGCGCGGAACCGTTGTTCGCCGAGGTGGTACGCAGGTGGGGTGCGGCCGGGCTGCCCGTCGCCCTCGGGACCGTACCGGTGCCGGACGGCACTCCCCCGGCGCTCGGCGTGGTGACGGGGCCCGGCGACACGGACGCGCTGTCCGTCGGGCTGCCGCTCGGGCGGGCGGACGCGGTGCGGTGGCGGGCGCTGACGGACCTCGCCCGGGACCACGGCGCTGGCGAACTGCGGCTCACCCCGTGGCGCGGAGTCGTCGTGCCCGGTGTGCGACGGGACCGGGCGTCCGGCGCGCTCGACGCGCTGGAGGGCCTGGGCCTCGTCACCGGGGACCGCTCGCCGTGGACCGGGGTCGGGGCGTGCATCGGGCGGCCGGGGTGCGCGAAGTCCCGGGCCGATGTGCGGGGTGACGCCGCGTCAGCCCTGCCCGTCGCCCCGCCCGTGGACGTCCTGCCCGTGCACTGGTCCGGGTGCGAGCGGCGGTGCGGGCATCCGCGCGGGGCGTGGGTCGACGTCGTCGCGGGACCGGACGGCGGCTACCGGGTGTCCGTCGTACGGGACGACGGGCACGCGGACCCGGTCGACGTCGCCGACGACCCCGCCGCGCTGGCCGACGCCGTGGCGGCGGCCCGTATCCCCCGTAGCTGACCGCCCCCACACTTTTTCTGTCCGACCCCCCGCCCTGAGAAGAGAGCGACACCACTGTGTACGAGTACGAGAAGGACGGACCGGCCATCTATCGCCAGTCCTTCGCCACCATCCGGGCGGAGGCGGACCTCGCCGGGCTGCCCGCGGACGTGAGCCAGGTCGCGGTCCGGATGATCCACGCCTGCGGCATGGTCGACCTCGTACGCGACCTCGGCTACACGCCTGACGCGGTCGCCCGTGCCCGCGCCGCGCTGCGGTCCGGCGCGCCCATCCTGTGCGACGTGGCCATGGTCGCCAGCGGGGTCACCCGCAAGCGGCTGCCCGCGGACAACGAGGTGGTGTGCACCCTGTCCGACCCGGCCGTGCCCGGGCTCGCGGCGGAGCTGGGCACGACCCGCTCGGCGGCCGCCCTGGAGCTGTGGCGGGACCGGCTGGACGGGGCGGTCGTGGCCGTCGGGAACGCGCCGACCGCCCTCTTCCGGCTGCTCGAAATGATCGAGGAGGGCGCCCCGCGCCCCGCAGCCGTCATCGGGGTCCCGGTCGGGTTCGTCGGGGCCGCCGAGTCCAAGGACGCGCTGGCCGCCCACCCGTCGGGGCTCGACCACCTGATCGTGCGCGGCCGACGCGGCGGGAGCGCCATCGCGGCCGCCGCGCTCAACGCCATCGCCAGCGAGGAAGAGTGACCGTGAGCGAGCAGCAGACGGGGCGCCCGGACGAGCGGACGGGACGGCTCTACGGGGTCGGGCTCGGCCCCGGCGACCCGAACCTGATGACCCTGCGCGCGGTGGAGGTCATCGCGGAGGCGGACGTCGTCGCCTACCACAGCGCCCGGCACGGCCGGTCCATCGCCCGGTCCATCGCGGCGAAGCACCTGCGCGCCGACCACATCGAGGAGGCCCTGGTCTACCCCGTCACGACGGAGACCACGGACCACCCGGGCGGCTACCGGGGCGCGATGGAGGACTTCTACACCGAGGCGGCGGCCCGGCTCGCCGTGCACCTGGACGCGGGGCGCACGGTCGCCGTGCTCGCCGAGGGCGACCCGATGTTCTACGGCTCGTACATGCACATGCACAAGCGGCTGGCCGACCGCTATCCGACCGAGGTGATCCCCGGGGTGACCTCGGTCAGCGCGGCCGCCGCCCGGCTCGGCACCCCGCTCGCGGAGGGCGAGGAGGTCCTGACGATCCTGCCCGGCACCCTGCCGGAGGAGGAGCTGACCGCCCGGCTGGCCGCGACCGACGCGGCGGTGGTGATGAAGCTGGGCCGCACCTTCCCCGCCGTGCGCCGCGCCTTCGAGGCGTCGGGCCGGCTGCCCGAGGCCCGCTATGTGGAGCGCGCCACGATGGCCGGGGAGCGGCTGGGCGAACTCGCGGACACGGACGCCGGCTCCGTGCCGTACTTCGCGGTCGCCGTGCTGCCGAGCCGGATCGACGCCCGCCCGGAGCGTGCCCCGGGCGACGGTGAGGTGACCGTCGTCGGCACCGGTCCGGCCGGACCGCTGTGGCTGACGCCCGAGACGCGCGGGGCGCTGGCCGCCGCCGACGACCTGGTCGGCTACACGACGTATCTCGACCGGGTGCCGGTCCGGCCGGGGCAGACACGGCACGGCTCGGACAACAAGGTGGAGTCGGAGCGGGCGGAGTTCGCGCTCGACCTGGCCCGGCGCGGGCGGCGGGTCGCCGTGGTGTCCGGTGGGGACCCGGGGGTCTTCGCGATGGCGACGGCCGTGCTCGAAGTCGCGTCGCAGGAGGAGTACGCGGACGTGCCGGTGCGGGTCCTGCCCGGGGTGACGGCGGCGAACGCGGCGGCGGCCCGGGCGGGTGCGCCGCTGGGCCACGACTACGCGACGATCTCGCTGTCGGACCGGCTCAAGCCGTGGGAGGTCATCGCGGAGCGGCTGCGCGCCGCCGCATCGGCGGACCTGGTGCTCGCGCTGTACAACCCCGGTTCGCGGAGCCGGACCTGGCAGGTCGGCAAGGCCCGGGACCTGCTCCTGGAACACCGCTCGCCGGACACGCCCGTGGTCCTCGGCCGGGACGTCGGCGGGCCGTCCGAGAGCGTACGGACCGTGCGCCTCGCGGACCTCGATCCGGCCGAGGTGGACATGCGCACGATCCTCATCGTCGGGTCCTCGCAGACCCGGTGGGGGCGGCGGGGCGACGGCACGCAGATCGTGTGGACGCCGCGCCGCTACCCGGAGGACTGATCCGTCAGCCAGGCCAGGGCCTCCTCCGGGGTGCCGGCCACCGCGCCTCCTTCCGGGACCGGTGGCCGGCGGACCACGACCACGGGGATCGACGCCTCGCGGGCGGCGGTCAGCTTGGGGGCGGTCGCGGCGCCGCCGCTGTCCTTGGTGACGAGGACGTCGACGCGGTGGCGGCGGATCAGCTCGCGCTCGCCCTCCAGGGTGAAGGGGCCCCGGTCGAGCAGGGTCTCCATCCGGGCCGGGTACGGCGGTTCCGGGGCGTCCACGGACCGCATCAGGAACCACAGCTCGTCCAGGCCCGCGAAGGCGGCGAGCCCCATCCGCCCAGTGGTGAGGAACACCCGCCGCCCCAGTGCGGGCAGCGCCTCGGCCGCCTCGGCCAGGGAGCCGACCGGGTGCCAGTCGTCGCCCGGACCGGGCACCCAGCCGGGCCGTCGCAGCATGAGCAGGGGAACATGGGCGGCGGCGGCCGCGGCGGCCGCGTTGAAGGTGATCGTCCCGGCGAAAGGATGGGTGGCGTCGATGAGCGCGTGCACCCGGTGCGAGCGGAGCCAGTCCGCGAGCCCGTCGGCCCCGCCGAAGCCCCCCACCCGGACCTCCCCCGGCGGCAGCTTCGGCCGGGCCACCCGCCCGGCCAGGGAGCTGGTGACCCTGCTTCCGGCGGGCAGCTCCGCCACCAGCAGCTCGGCGAGGCGGCGGGCCTCCGTCGTCCCGCCCAGAATCAGTACGTGCACAGGGACCATCCATGAGTGAGGCGAAAGGCGGGCGCGGCGCCCAACTCAAGCACACCGGTCTGCGGCCCGGCTGGACGACCGGCGCCTGCGCGACGGCCGCCACGGCGGCCGCGTACACGGCGCTGCTGAGCGGCGACTTCCCGGACCCGGTGACCATCACCCTGCCCCGGGGCCAGACCCCGGCGTTCGCGCTCGCCGTGGAGGAGCTGGGCGACGGGCGGGCGACGGCGGGCGTGGTGAAGGACGCGGGCGACGACCCCGATGTGACGCACGGCGCCCTCGTGCGGGCGAGCGTGCGGGCGCTGCCGCCGGGCTCGGGCGTGGTGTTCCGGGCGGGCCCCGGCGTCGGCACGGTGACGCTGCCGGGGCTGCCGCTGGACGTCGGCGAACCGGCGGTCAACCCGGTGCCGCGCCAGATGATCCGGGACCACATCGCGAAGGTCGCGGCGGCGCACGGCGGGTCCGGGGACGTCGAGGTGACGATCGGCGTGGACCACGGCGAGGAGATCGCCCGCTCCACCTGGAACCCGCGCCTCGGCATCCTGGGCGGTCTGTCGATCCTCGGCACGACCGGGGTCGTGGTGCCGTACTCCTGCTCGGCGTGGATCGACTCGATCCGGCGCGGTGTGGACGTGGCGCGCGCGGCCGGGCACACCCATGTCGCCGGGTGCACGGGGTCCACCTCGGAGAAGACGGTGGTCGCCGAGTACGGGCTGCCGGAGATCGCGCTGCTGGACATGGGCGACTTCGCGGGCGCGGTACTGAAATACGTACGCCGCCACCCGGTGGAGCGGCTCACGATCTGCGGCGGGTTCGCCAAGCTGTCGAAGCTCGCCGCCGGCCATCTGGACCTGCACTCGGGGCGCTCCCAGGTCGACAAGGCGCACCTGGCGGAGCTCGCCCGGCACGGCGGCGCCGACGAGGCCCTGGCCGCCGAGATCGCCGTCGCCAACACCGGGCTCGCCGCGCTTCAGCTGTGCCAGGCACGCGGGGTGCCGCTGGGCGATCTGGTGGCCGTGGCCGCGCGGGACCAGGCGCTGTCGGTGCTGCGGGGGGCGCCGGTGGCCGTGAACGTGATCTGCGTCGACCGGGCGGGCACGGTGGTGGGGCGCAGCTCCGTGCGCTGACCCGCCCGGGCGGGGCTCAGCAGGTGTGGCGGTCGCGGGCCGGGGAGTAGAGGTGGCTGTCGTGGAACTGCTCGGCGCCCAGGGTGCGGCCGACCATGATCACGGCGGTACGGATGACTCCCGCGTCCTTCACCTGTGCGGCGATGTCGTCCAGGGTGCCGCGCAGGACGAGTTCGTCGGGGCGTGAGGCCATCGCGACGACGGCGGCCGGGCAGTCCGCGCCGTAGTGCGGCAGCAGCTCCTCGACGACGCGGTCCACGTAACGGGCGGCCAGGTGCAGGACGATCAGGGCGCCGCTGCGGCCGAGCGTCGCCAGGTCCTCGCCCTCCGGCATGGCGGTGGCGCGCTGCGCGATCCGGGTCAGGATGACGGTCTGGCCCACGGTCGGCACGGTCAGCTCGCGCTTGAGGGCGGCCGCCGCGGCCGCGAACGCGGGCACGCCCGGGACCACTTCGTACGGCACGCCCGCCTCGTCCAGACGGCGCATCTGCTCGTTGACCGCGCTGAACACCGACGGGTCGCCGGAGTGCAGCCGCGCCACGTCGTGGCCGGCCCGGTGCGCGGCGACGAGTTCGGCGGTGATCGCGTCGATGTCGAGCTGCGCGGTGTCCACCAGGCGGGCGTCGTCCGGGCACTCGGCCAGGAGTTGGCGGGGCACCAGGCTGCCCGCGTACAGGCACACCCGGCAGGCGGCGAGCGTGCGGGCGCCGCGCACCGTGATCAGGTCGGCGGCGCCGGGGCCCGCGCCGATGAAGTACACGGTCATCTGTCGTCTCCAGGGAGTTGCGTGGCCTTGCGTACGGACCACTGGGTGACGGGCATGGCCTGGCGCCAGCCGGTGAATGTGCCGACGGGCACGGCGTGCGACACGGCGAGGCGCGTCAGCTCCCCGCCGTGCTCCTTGTGCCGGGCGGCGAGCAGCGCCTCGGATTCCAGCGTGACCGTGTTGGCGACCAGCCGGCCGCCGGGCGGGAGCGCGGCGAGGCAGGTGTCGAGGAGCCCCGGCGCGGTGAGGCCGCCGCCGATGAACACGGCGTCCGGGGTGGGCAGTTGGTCCAGGCAGTCGGGCGCGCGGCCGGTGACGACGCGGAGGCCGGGCACACCGAGGCGGTCGGCGTTCTCCGCGATGCGCGCGGCGCGGACGGGGTCGCGTTCGACGGTGACGGCCCGGCAGGAGGGGTGGACGCGCATCCACTC
Source organism: Streptomyces sp. CB01249 (assembly GCF_001905735.1). Classification (GTDB taxonomy): domain Bacteria; phylum Actinomycetota; class Actinomycetes; order Streptomycetales; family Streptomycetaceae; genus Streptomyces. Next base: position 309,291 of record NZ_LISW01000001.1, on the reverse strand, counting down.
GATCGCGATGGAGCCGGAGCCGCCGCCGATGTCCCAGAGGAGTTCACCGGGGGCGGGGGCGAGCACGCCGAGGGTGACGGCCCGGACGTGACGCTTCGTCAGCTGCCCGTCGTGTGCGTACGCCTCGTCCGGCAGGCCCGGTACGGCGCCGAGGCGCAGCACCCCCGGCGCCCTCCGGCACTCGACGGCGACGACGTTGAGCGGGTCCCCCGCCGGGTGGTCCCAGCCGTCCGCCGTGCCCTCGGCGCACGCCTCGTCCTCGCCGCCGAGCTGTTCCAGGACCCGCATGCGGCTGGGCCCGAAGCCGTGGTCGCGCAGCAGTGCGGCGACGGTGGCCGGGGTGGTGGCGTCGGCGCTGAGGACGAGGATGCGGCGTCCTTCGTGGAGGGCGGCGGCGAGCCGGGCGGCGGGGCGGCCGACGAGGGTGACGACCTCGGTGTCCTCCAGCGGCCAGCCGATCCGGGCGCAGGCGTAGGAGACGGACGAGGGGTGCGGCAGGACGTGCAGCCGGTCCGGGCCCAGGACCTCGGTGAGGGCCCGGCCGATCCCGTAGAACATGGGGTCGCCGCTGGCCAGGACGGCGATGCGGCTGCCCGCGTGCGCGGCGAGCAGGCCGGGGACGGCGGGGCGCAGGGGCGAGGGCCAGGGGACCCGGGTGCCCGCGCACCGGGGCGGGAGCAGGTCCAGCTGGCGTCCGGCGCCGATGAGGACCTGGGCGGCCGCCAGCTCCGCGCGGGCCGCCTCGGGCAGGCCCGCCCATCCGTCGGCTCCGATCCCGACCACGGTCACTGCAGGTGGGAGCGGGTGCTCGGGGGGCTGGGGGGTCACGGACGGTACCTCGGGTTTCGGGGGCTGACGCTCCCGAACTCTACTGGCCGGTTCCGGACGGGTCCCGGGCGCCCGGCTCCGGGAGCGTCCCCCGAGCGGCCGGAGCCGTCAGAGCATGATCAGCAGGCGGGTCTTCGGCTTGAGCTTCCGGTTGACCGAGCGGCTCTGCACGTACACCTCCAGGTCGGGGTTGTTCCCCGCCTTCACGGACACCGTTCCGCGGACGCCCGAGCCGAACAGCAGGTTGCGGGCCGCGTCGCCCGAGTAGGCGCGGTCGGTGTCCTTCTCCACGACGATGACCTCCTTGTCGGGCTGCACCTGGACGCGGGCGCCCAACTGGTAGTAGCAGGAGCCGCGCTCGTACGTGACGCCCGGGTGCGAGTCCACGAAGGAGCGGATCTCGACCTCCTTGTCGACCTTCAGGAGCCGGTACTTGTCGGCCGGGACCGGTTCGAGACTGGCCCGGACGTCGTCCACGGATATGTCCTGGCCGACCGCGAAGAGGTTCTTCGTGCCGCGCACGCCCTGCTCGCGGCCGCGCAGGAAGCTGGTGGCGGCGGCGCGGACGGTGCCGATCGCCTCCTCGACGCCCTCCTTCGAATCGGCGTCCCAGATCGCGATGTTGCCGGCCGGGAAGCCGTAGTTCTGCGCGGTGCGCTTGGCCAGGGAGTTGGGGACGAGGATCGCTGACGTCCAGTGGCCCGGGAGGCCGCCCATCTTCGCCGAGATGCGGTCGAGCCACGGGCCGAGGATCGACATGTCCCCGTCGTGCCTGCGGTCGCCGCCGGAGGCGTTCTCCTCGCCGTCCGTCACCACGATCTGGAGGAAGCTGTGCTCGCCGTACTCCTCCCAGATGTGGCCCAGGTCGTCCAGGGACTTCAGGGAGGCCTCGATGAGGGCCGTCGCGCCGTTGTTCACGTGGTACAGGCCCCGCATGGACGGCAGGTGCTTCACGTCCATGTCCCAGACCAGGTTCTCCACCCGGTGGTCGAAGGAGTAGAGGCTGATCCGGGTCTCGTGTCCGAGGCTGTCCGACTCGGCCTTCAGACCGGCCACGAACTCGTCGACGACGCGCACGAGCTGCCCCTGGTGCGGGCGCATGGAGCCCGAGCAGTCCACGACGAGCGCGACGTGATTCACCTTGTGCTGGATCTTGTTGGCAGGCACTGCTGCTCCTTCTGCGAGGCTCCCCAAGCGACGTCCTCACAGTAGGTGGGGGCACTGACAACGGAGCCCGGCGCCGGACCGCCCACGGCCCGCGGCCCCCGCGCGCGGCTCGGACCTTCCTCCAGGCATATGCGCATCTGCGATGTGTTTTCGCATGGACATATGTAAATGCCACCCCACAACACCTATTCTTTGGCACATGCTGTCTCCCGTCACCGGGTGGTCCGCTCACCGGCCCGGCGGCATCGGCCTCACGCTTTCCCAAGGAGCCCCGCTCTCATGTCCTTCACCCCCGCCCTCACCCGTCGACGCGCCGCGGCGGCTCTCGTCGTCGTGGGCCTGCTCACGCCCCTGACCGCGTGCGGCAGCGACGACGACACGAAGGACGCGTCCACCGGCTCCAGCGCCTCCGCGTCCGCCTCCGGCGCGCCCGCCGCCGACCTCACCGTCCTCGCCGCCGCCTCCCTCACCGATGTGTTCAAGGAGGCGGGCGCGGCGTACGAGAAGGAGCACCCGGGGACGAAGGTGACGTTCTCCTTCGCCGGGTCGCAGGAGCTGGCCGCGCAGGTCAAGCAGGGCGCCCCCGCCGACGCGCTGGTCACCGCGGACACGAAGACGATGGACGGCCTGAAGTCGGACACCGGCACGCCCACGGTCATCGCGAAGAACCGTCTCGTCATCGCCACCGGCAAGGGCAACCCGGAGAAGGTCGAGAACCTCAAGGACCTGGCCGACACCAAGCTGAAGGTGGTCCTGGCCGCGCCCGAGGTGCCGGTGGGCCGGTACAGCAAGCAGATCCTGGACGCCCAGAAGATCACCGTGAAGCCGGTCTCGCAGGAGCCCAACGTGCGCGCGGTGCTCAGCAAGGTCCAGCTGGGCGAGGCGGACGCCGGGCTCGTCTACAAGACGGACGTCTCCGCCGCCGCGGGCAAGGTCGACTCGGTCGACATCCCGGACGAGCAGAACGCCGTCGCCTCGTACCCGGCGGCGACGCTGAAGAGCAGCAAGCACAGCGCGGCGGCCGAGGCGTTCGTGAAGTGGCTCTCGACTCCCGAGGCGCAGAAGATCCTGGCCGACGCGGGCTTCCAGCAGCCGTAACGTAGGCGAGGGCCCGGCTCCGGCAAGGGGCCGGGCCCTCCGTTTCTCCATCACCAGGGAACCCGATGAACCGCCGCCCCCGCGCACCGATCGTGCTGGCCCTGCCCGCGCTCCTGGCCGTCGCGTTCCTGCTGCTGCCGCTGGCCGGCATCCTGGCCCGGACCTCGTGGGGCGAGCTGGGCACCCACCTCACCAGTGAGGGCACCACCCAGGCGCTGACGCTGTCGCTGATCGTCTCCGGCTGGGCGCTGGCGCTCTCGCTCGTCCTGGGGGTGCCGCTGGCCTGGCTGCTCGCCCGGGTCGACTTCCCCGGCAAGGTCTTCGTCCGCTCGCTGGTGCTGCTGCCGATGGTGCTGCCGCCCACGGTCGGCGGCGTCGCCCTGCTCCTCGGCTTCGGCCGCCGGGGGCTGCTGGGGCCGTGGCTGGAGGACTGGTTCGGGATCACGCTGCCGTTCCACACCTCGGGCGCGGTGCTCGCGGCGACCTTCGTCGCCATGCCGTTCCTGGTGATCAGCCTGGAGGGCGCGCTGGGCGGGCTGCGCCCCCGTTACGAGGAGACCGCGGCCTCCCTGGGAGCTTCGCCGGTACGGGTGTTCTTCACGGTCACCCTGCCGATGGTGGCGCCCGGTCTTGCCGCGGGCGCGGCGCTGACCTGGGCGCGGGCGCTCGGCGAGTTCGGGGCGACCATCACCTTCGCGGGCAACCTCCCCGGCACCACGCAGACCCTGCCGCTTCAGGTCTACCTGCTGCTCCAGGACAGCCCGGAGGCGGCGACCTCGGTGTCGCTGCTGCTGCTCGTCATCGCGATGGCGGTGCTGCTGGCGCTGCGGGGGCGGTGGACCGGGACGCCGCCGGAGCGCACGCGGCCGGAGGTGGCCGCGGACGACGAACCCGTGGCCGACGTGCCCGCCGTTCCCGCTCCGAAGGACGTACGGGAGAGCTGGCCGCTGCACGCCGAGGTCACCGGCTTCAACGAGCTGACCCTCGACGCGGAGGCCGGGACCACCATCGCCGTCGTCGGCCCCAACGGCGCGGGCAAGACGACCCTGCTGCGCGCCCTGCTCGGCCTCACCCCGCGCGCCCACGCCCGGCTCCTCCTGGGCGACACCGACGTGACCGCTCTGCCCGCCCACCGCCGGGGCGTCGCCTGGGTCCCGCAGGACGGCGCGCTGTTCCCGCACCTCAGCACCCTCGCCAACACCGCGTACGGGCTGCGCGCCCGGGGCGTACCGCGCGCCGAGGCCCGCCGCACCGCGCAGGAGTGGCTGGACCGGCTCGGGGTCGGGCATCTGGCCTCGCGCCGCCCCGCCCAGGTCTCCGGCGGCCAGGCGCAGCGCGTCGCGCTGGCCCGCGCGCTGGCCGCCCGTCCGCGCCTGCTGCTCCTCGACGAACCGCTCGCCGCGCTCGACCAGACGACCCGGTCCCAGGTCCGGCACACCCTGCGCCGCCACCTCGACGGGTTCGGCGGCGTCTGCCTCCTCGTCACGCACGACCCCGTGGAGGCTGTCGCGCTCGCCGACCGGGTCCTCGTCCTGGAGGACGGCCGCACGCTTCAGGACGCCCCGCCCGCCGACGTGACGCGGCATCCGCGCTCCCCCTGGGTCGCCCGGATGCTCGGCCGCAACGCCTGGCCCGGCACCGCCACCGCCGACGGCCTGGAGCCCTCGGGCGGCGGTCGCCTCGTCGCGGCCGACCCGCTGCCCGCCGGGACGCCCGCGCTCGCGGTCGTCGCGCCCGAGGCCGTCTCCGTGCACCGGGAGAAGCCGGCCGGGAGCCCGCGCAACGTGTGGCCGGGGACGGTGCGCGAGATCACGGCGGGCGGAAGCAGGCTGCGGGTGCTGGTGGGGTCGGATCAGGCGCCGGACCTGGTCGCCGAGATCACCCCGCAGGCGGCGGCCGAGCTGTCCCTCGCGGACGGGGCGCGGGTGTGGACGAGCGTCAAGGCCACCGAAGTGACGCTCGTAGCGCTCTGAACCTCAGTAGACGTCGCGCACGTACCGCTTGTCGGCGGCGAGCTGCTTCACGTACAGGGCGGCGGCCTCCGGGTCGAGCCCGCCGTGCGCGACGGCGATGTCCCGCAGCGCCCGGTCGACGTCCTTGGCCATCCGGGCCGCGTCGCCGCACACGTAGAAGTGGGCGCCGTCGCGCAGCCAGGTCCACAGCTTGGCGCCGTGCTCGCGCATCCGGTCCTGTACGTAGACCTTGGCGCGCTGGTCGCGGGAGAAGGCGGTGTCCAGGCGGGTGAGGGTGGAGTCGGCGAGGAAGGACGTCAGCTCCTCCTCGTAGAAGAAGTCGGTGGCCCGGTGCTGCTCCCCGAAGAACAGCCAGTTGGGGCCCGGGTCGCGGCGGGCGCGGCGCTCCTCCAGGAAGCCGATGAAGGGGGCGACCCCGGTCCCGGGGCCGACCATGACCATCGGTGCGTCGGGGCGGGCCGGTGGCCGGAAGTGCGGGGCGCGGCGGACGAAGACCGGGACGCGGGTGTCGGGGGCGGCGTCCGCGAGGAACGGCGAGCAGACCCCGGAGCGGGGGCGGCCCTGGGTGTTCTCGTAGCGGACGACGGAGACCGTCAGGGAGAGGCGGTCGGGGTCGGTGAGCGGACTGGACGATATCGAGTACAGGCGCGGTTGCAGGGGTTTGAGGAGGGCGGCCCACTCCTCGGGGGTGGCCTTGACCGGGTATTCGGCGAGGACGTCCACGGCCTGGCGGCCCCAGGACCAGCGGGCCAGCTCGCCCTTGTTGTCGGGCCGCAGCATCTTCTTCAGGTCCCGGTCGCCGGTGCGTTCGGTGACGAAGCCGAGGAGGGCGGGGGTGAGGCGGGTGATGTCCAGCCGGGTGAGGAGCGCGTCGCCGAGCCGCAGGCCGCCGAGGCCGGAGACCTCGATCTCGGCGTCGGCGTCGAGGCCGGTGACGGCGAGCCATTCGGCCACCAGGTCCGGGTGGTTGGCCGCGTGGACGCCGAGCGCGTCCCCGGCCGCGTAGTCGAGGGCGGTCCCGGTGCCGCTGGTGTCGAAGGTGAACCGGCGCACCTCCTTGCCGGAGCCGGGCAGCCCGAGCAGCCGGTTGCCGGCCAGCCTCGCGGTGACGGGCGCGGGCTTCGGGGTGCGGACCGGGGCGGGCGCGGGGGCGGACGGGGGCGCCGGGGCCGGTTCGGCGGGCGGGGCGGTGAGACCGGCGAGGACCTGGTCGAGCCAGCTCAGCGCGGAGGGTTCGTAGTCGGGTTCGCAGTCGGTACGGGGGGCGAGGCGGACGGCCCCGAGCTCGTCCAGTCGGCTGTCGAGCCGCCGCCCGTGCCCGCAGAAGTCGTCGTACGAGGAGTCGCCGAAGGCCAGGACGGCGAACCGCCTGCCGTCCAGGGGCGGGAGGTCGGCGGCCGTCAGGGCCTCCCAGAACCCGGAGCCGTTGTCGGGCGCGTCGCCGTCCCCGAAGGTGCTGGTGATCAGGAGGAGGTCGGCGGCGGGCGGCAGGGCGCGCGGGTCCGCCTCGTCCATGCCGAGGAGCCGGGCGCGGTGGCCCGTGGCGGTGAGCCGGTCGGCGGTGGCGACGGCGAACTCCTCGGCGTTGCCGGTCTGCGAGGCCCACAGCACGACGACCTCGCGGCCGGGGGCCTCGGCGGCGGGGACGGGCTCGGGGTCCTCGGCGGGCGGCCCGGTGCGCGAGTACATCCCGGCCAGGACGCCGTTGACCCAGCGCGCGTGCTCGGCGCTGAAGGGCGCGCCGGCCGGGAGGACGGGGACGCCGGGGGCGCCGAGGGGCAGCCCGGCGAGGAAGCCGACGAGGTACTGCCGCTCGTGCTCGGCGAGGACCGGGGGCGGGGTGGTCTCCAGGCCGAAGACGGCGGCGGTTTCGGGAACGGCCGGTACGGGAAGCGGCACGGGCGCCGCCGCCACCTTCGTCAGGGTCACCGCGCACACCTTGAACTCCGGCTGGTAGGAGACCGGGTCCACCGCGTCGCCGGTCACCGCGTTGACGCTGAGGTATTCGCCGAACAGGTCGTTCCAGTGGAAGGGCGCGAAGCAGCAGCCGGGCGCCACGCGGTCGGTGACCACGGCCGGCAGCACGGCGCGCCCGCGCCGGGACTCGACCTCCACCGAGTCGCCCTCGGCGAGCCCGAGGCGGGCCGCGTCCTCGGGGTGCACCTCCACGAACGGTCCGGGGTTGAGCCGGTTGAGCTTGGCGACCTTGCCGGTCTTGGTGAGGGTGTGCCACTGGTGCTGGACCCGGCCGGTGTTGAGCAGGAAGGGGTAGTCGTCGTCCGGCATCTCGGCCGCCGGGATGTGGGGGCGGCCGAAGAAGCGGGCGCGTCCGGTCGGGGTCGGGAAGACGGGTCCGCCGCCGTCCGGGGCGAGATAGCGGATGGGGTTGCGGTCGGGGCCTTCGGCGGTGGGCGCGGGCCACTGGACGGGGGCGGTGCGCAGCCGTTCGTACGTCACGCCGCGCAGGTCGTAGCCGGTGCGGGGGTTCGCGGCGCGCTTGATCTCCTCGAAGACCTCCTCGGCGCTGTCGTACGTGAAGGCGTCCTCGTAGCCCAGGGCGCAGGCGATACGGGCGATGATCCGCCAGTCCGCGAGGGCTTCGCCGGGCGGCTCGACGGCGGGGCGGGCGAGGGTGAGGTTGCGTTCGCTGTTGACGAGGACGCCTTCCGCCTCGCTCCACAGGGCGCCGGGCAGCACGACGTCGGCGTAGGCGTTGGTCTCGGTGTCGGCGAACACGTCCTGGGTGATGACGAGTTCGGCGACCTCCAGGGCTTCGATGACGGTGCGGCGGTTGGCAACGGAGGCGACGGGGTTGGTGCAGATGATCCAGCACGCCTTGATGTCACCGGCCGCCATCCGCTCGAACATCTCGACCGTTCCCCGGCCGCACTCGTCCTTGCGGAGGGTGCCGGGGGCCAGGCCCCACAGCTCTTCGGTGAAGGCGCGGTCCTCGTCGTCCAGGAGCGACCGCTGCCCGGGGAGCCCCGGGCCCATGTAGCCCATCTCGCGCCCGCCCATGGCGTTGGGCTGGCCGGTGAGCGAGAGGGGGCCGCTGCCGGGGCGGCAGATCGCGCCGGTCGCGAGGTGGAGGTTGATCAGCGCGTTGGTGTTCCAGGTGCCGTGCGTGGACTGGTTGAGCCCCATCGTCCAGCAGCTCGTCCACTCCCCCGCCTCGCCGATCCACCGGGCGGCCTCGCGGATGTCCTCCTCCGGGATGCCGGTGATCTCCGCGACGGCGTCGGGCGGGTAGTCGGCGAGGAACTCCGGCATCTCCTCCCAGCCCTCGGTGTGCGCGGCGATGAACGCGGGGTCGGTGTGCCCGTTCGCGTGGAGCAGGTGCAGGAGGCCGTTGAGGAGGGCCAGGTCGGTGCCCGGCCTGACGCGCAGGAAGAGGTCGGCCTTGTCGGCGGTGGCGGTGCGCCGGGGGTCCACGACGATCAGCTTGGCGCCCGCCTTGACGCGGTCCAGGAGGCGCAGGAAGAGGATCGGGTGGCAGTCGGCCATGTTGGAGCCGATGACGAGGAAGACGTCCGCGCGGTCCAGGTCGTCGTAGGAGCCGGGCGGCCCGTCGGCGCCGAGCGACATCTTGTAGCCGCTGCCCGCGCTCGCCATGCACAGCCGGGAGTTGGACTCGACCCGGTTGGTGCGGACGAACCCCTTGGCCAGCTTGTTCGCGAGGTACTGCGCCTCCAGGCTCAGCTGCCCGGACACGTAGAAGGCGACGGCGTCCGGTCCGTGCGTGTCGATGACCGCCCGCAGCCGCCGCGCGGTGGACGCGACCGCCTCGTCCACGCCCACCGGTACGGGCTCCGCGCCGCGCTCCGGCCGGACCAGCGCGGTGGTCAGCCGTCCCGGCGCGGCGAGCATGTCGGCGGTGGTCGCGCCCTTGGTGCAGAGCCGCCCCGCGTTGGCGGGGTGCGCCTTGTCGCCCGACGCCCTGCGCACCGTACGCCGCCCGTCGGGCCCGGCCGCGATGTCGAGGACCATGCCGCAGCCCACCCCGCAGTACGAGCAGACCGTACGGACCTGAGTGGCGTCGGCCGACGAGCTCTGTGGGGGCACCGGGAGACCTTCCGTGAATCGGATCGTGCCCCGACGGTAGGAAAGCGCCGTTACGCCGGTGTGGCACCGGCCGATCATGGGCGGTAACGCTCGTCGCACAGCGGGCGCGCCGCCGGTGTGAGAAAAGCCGCCCGTAGCCTCTCTCCATGCAGACCAACCTGATGATCCACGACGGCACCGCGGCGCCCGACTCCGACGTCCCGCGCACCGGTGGTGTGCCGCTGGCTCCGGCGGGCTTCAGCTGGCCCGTGTGCGGCTGCGGGGGGCCGTTGCGGTTCTTCGCGCACCTCCCCGTGGAGGACGGCGTCCTGTCGGTGTTCGTGTGCCAGAACGACCCCGGCGCGTGCGAGTTCTGGGCGGCCGGGTCCCGCGCCAACCGGGTCCATCTGTTCCCCCGGGAGGGGCTGCGGCCGGTCGCCGTGCCGGAGACCGGGGTGACGGTCCTGCCGGTGGTCTCGGCCATCCGCACCCAGGTCGTGACGGTCGACCCGGAGGACTGCGACGAGGACGCCGACCCCGACGCGTACGACCTCGGCCGGGCGGGGTGGCGGCGGGAACCCGGAGAACGGTTCGGGAAGCAACGGGAAGTGCTCGGCTCGCTCGGAGGCAGTCCCTCCTATCTGGAGGACGACCGGGTGCCCGCGTGTCCCTCCTGCTCGGTCGCGATGGAGTTCGCGGCCCATCTGGAGGAGGGGGCCGCCTGGGAGACCGCGATGAACCTCGGTGGTCAGCTGGGCTACGTCTTCGTCTGCCGCCCCTGCCGCGAGGGCGCGTTCCTCACGGACTGAGCGGCGGCAGGCGCCCGCCCGCTACGTCTCCTCGGTGAGCTGTTGGTCCAGGTCGTCGAAGAGCAGTTCCGTGTGGTCGACCTGGCCCGTGCGGTACGCGGAGCGTGCGACGAGGTGGGCGGCGACCGGGCCGGTCATCAGCTGGAAGAAGCCGATCAGAGCCAGCGTCGCCAGGTCCATGCCGCTGCGCAGCCGCAGGGCGACCCCGGCGAGCACGATGAGCATGCCGAGCGCCTGCGGCTTGGTCGCGGCGTGGCTGCGGGAGAGGACGTCCGGCAGCCGCAGCATGCCGACCACGCCGAGCAGGCAGATCGCGGCGCCGGTCAGCACCAGCGCCGCGCCCGCCGTGTCCAGGATCTGGAGCCAGACGCTCATGGCCTCTCCTCCCCGCCGTTCCGGGCCCGCTCCCCGTGCCGATGGCCCGGCGGCCGGTCGCGTACGGCGATGAAGCGCGCGATGCCGACCGAGCCGGTGAAGCCGAGGAAGGCCAGGACCAGCATGATCGGGAAGTAGAAGGGGTCGCGGGCGAACGCCGACTTGGCGCCGAGCCCGGCGATGATGAGTGCGGCGCAGACGTCGAGCGCGATGGCCCGGTCGAGCATCGAGGGGCCGCGCCAGATGCGCGCGAGCAGCAGCGCTCCGGCGACGAGGATGAGGACGACGGCCGCCACGAGCAGCGCCCGGTCCACGGTCTGGGTCGCGTTCATCGTCCGTCCTCCTGGTCTTCCGGCGGTCGGCCGGTGTGCGGTGTCCGCGGGGGCGGGGCGGCGACCCGCTCGATCTCGTCGCGGGTGCCGAAGGCGCGTACGGTCAGCTCCTCCAGGCGCCACACGGAGCGCCGGGCGGCTTCCAGTTCGGCGGGGTCGCCCGCGTCCAGGACGTGCAGGAAGACGGTGGCGGTGGCGCGGCGGACCTCCACCACGGAGCCGTCGGGCACGTTCGAGACGGTGACGGCGGTCGCGGTGAGCATCAGGTCGGAGCGGCAGCGCAGCGGTACGGCGATGACGGCCGCCCGGCGCGGCTGCCGGCCGTGAATCTGCCGGGTGACCTTCACGCCGGAGGTGTACATGTCGTACAGCAGATAGCCGGCCAGCCGCAGGATGCCCCAGGGGTGCAGCCGCAGCCCCAGGTCGACCTTGGGCAGCGGGAAGGCCAGGCAGACGACCACCGCGACCACGGCCCCGGTCAGCAGGTTCGCCCAGTTGAGGCTGGACCAGAGCAGCACCCAGATGACGGTGAGCCAGGCGATCAGCGGCAGGTCGAGCACCCGGCGGCCCCGGGCGCCGAACGCGGCGCTGAACGGCGGCAGTTCCCTGTTCCGGAAGGAGAAGGTGACGAGGCGTTTCACCGGCCCAGCACCTCCTGGGTGTACGGCGTGCGGGCGAGGAGTTCGGCGGCGGCGCGGTCGGTGTACGAGGTGAGCGGCCCGGCGAACACGGTGAAGGCGAGCCCGAGGCCGACCGCGGCGGCCGTCGCCCAGGTCATCGGGCGGGGCAGCACGCTGGTGGTGGTGACGGCGTGGCCGTGGAGCGTGGCGGCGACGGCGAGCCCGGCGGGCTGGTGGCGGACGCGGACGCCCTCGTCGCCGGTGCCCGGCATCCGGTCGGGGCCCTCGTCGGCATCGTCGTCGTCGCTGTCGTCGTCGGACTCCAGGACGGTGCCGGTGGCGGCCTGGCCCGGGGGCGCGGCCCGCCAGAAGGCGAGGTTCCAGACCTTGGCCATCACGTACAGCGTGAGCAGGCTGGTCACGGTCGCCCCGACGACAAGGATCCAGGCCCAGACCCCGCCGTCGGCGACACCGGCGCGCATGAGGCCCAGCTTGCCGATGAAGCCGGACAGCGGCGGGATGCCCGCGAGGTTCATCGCGGGCACGAAGAAGAGGACGGCGAGGGCGGGGGCGGCCCGGGCGATGCCGCCGATCCGGGTGAGCTCGGTGGTGCCGGTCCGGCGTTCGATGAGCCCGGCGACCAGGAACAGCGTGGTCTGGACGGTGATGTGGTGGACAACGTAGACGATCGCGCCGCCGTACGCCTCCCGGGTGGCGAGGCCGATGCCGAACACCATGTAGCCGATGTGGCTGATGAGGGTGAAGGAGAGCAGCCGCTTGAGGTCGGTCTGGGCGACGGCCCCCAGGATGCCGACGATCATCGAGGCGAGGGCCGCCGCCATCAGCAGGTCGCCGAGCCGGTTGCCGGGGAAGAGCAGGGTCTCGGTGCGCAGCATGCAGTAGACGCCGACCTTGGTCAGCAGTCCGGCAAAGACGGCGGTGACGGGGGCGGGCGCGGTCGGGTAGGAGTCGGGCAGCCAGGCGGCGAGCGGGAAGACGGCCGCCTTGATCGCGAAGACCGTGAGCAGCATGGCCTGGATGAGGGTCTGGACGCCCAGCGGGAGCGCGCCCAGGCGTTCGGCGAGCTGGGCGAAGTTGGCGGTGCCGGTCGCCGCGTACGTCATGGCGATGGCGGTCAGGAAGAGCATCGAGGAGAACAGCGAGATGATCACGTACGTGGAGCCCGCCCGGATGCGCGGACCGGTGCCGCCGAGCGTGAGCAGGACGAAGCTCGCGACGAGCATGATCTCGAAGCCGACGTAGAGGTTGACCAGGTCACCGGCGAGGAAGGTGCAGGAGACCCCGGCGACCAGGATCAGGTACGCGGGGTGGAAGACGGCGACGGGCGTCTCCTCGTCCCGGTCGGCCATGCCCTGGCCCAGGGAGTAGACGAGGACGCACAGGGTGACGGCGGAGGAGATGGTCAGCATCAGCCCGGAGAGCCGGTCGGCGACCAGGGTGATGCCGAGCGGCGGCGCGAAGTCCCCGAGGTGCACGGAGAGCGGCCCGTCCGTGTCGGCGGCGATCATCAGGGCGATCGAGAGGCCGAGTACGGCGGTGAGCACGGCGACGCTGATGAGGCGCTGCATCTGCTTGAGCCGGGTGCCGAAGGCGAGGCTCAGGCCGGTCGCGCAGAGCGGCAGCAGCACCGGCAGGGGGACGAGGGCGTTCATCCGGTGCCTCCTGGGTTGTCGGAGTCCTCGGGGTTCCTGGCGTAGTCCTCCGGGTCCGCGCCCAGGACGTCGTGCCACAGGTCGCCGGTGGCGTCGCGGCCCCGGGCCTGGAGGGCGCGGTCGGCGCGCAGCCGGGCCCGGAGGCGGCGGCGTTCGTCGCGGTAGGCGCGGCGGGCCCCGGCACTGCGGTCGCCGTCTTCGCGGAAGCGGGCGCGCAATTCGTCGCGCTCGTCCAGCACTTCGGCGCGCAGGACGATGCGGCGGTCCTCCAGGTCGTCGTGCACCTCGTCGGTGCCGGTGAGCTGGTGGCCGCGGTAGGCCATGGCGAGCAGGAACGCGGTGGTGGCGAGGGTGATGACGATGGCGGTGAGCGCGATGGCCTGGGGCAGCGGGTCGGTGACCCGGGCGAGGTCGACCCCGTACAGCAGCGGTTCGCGGCCGGCCGTGCCGGTGGCGGACAGGATGAACAGGTTGATGCCGTTGCCGGCGATGACCGCGCCCAGCAGGATGCGGGTGAGGGGCCGGGTCAGCATGAGGATGCCGCCGACGGCGCAGAGGACCGCCGCGGTGGCGAGGAGCGAGGCGCTGACGGTCACGGGGTGGCCTCCCCGGTCTCCGGTCCGGCCCGGCGGGCGGCGGCCTTCTCGGCGGCGGCGCGCTCGATCTGCCGGTCGATCTTGGCGCCGAGGGCCCGCACGATGTCGAGGACGACGCCGAGGACCAGCAGATAGACCCCGCAGTCGAAGACGACCGGGGTGCCGAACTCGAAGTCGCCGATGAGCGGCCAGTGGCCGTGGTACGTCCAGGCGTGCAGGACCGTTCCGTCGTAGAGGCCCAGCAGGGCGACGCCGGTCGAGATGAACAGGCCGAGCCCGGTGAAGAGTCCGGGTTGCAGGGGCGCGGCCTCGGCGAGTTCGAAGCGGCCGCCCGCGAGGTATCGGGTGATCATGGCGAGGCCCGCGACCAGGCCGCCGACGAAGCCGCCGCCCGGCATGTTCTCGGCGCAGAACAGCAGGTAGACCGAGAGCACCAGGATCGGATGGAACAGCAGCCGGGCCACCACCTCGAAGACCACGGACCGGTGCTCGGGTGCCAGCGTGGCGCCGGCCGCCAGCCAGCCGCGCTCGGGCGCCCCCTCGTCACCCTGCGGCACCCCGGTCAGCGGCTCGGCGGTCACCGACCAGGCGGTGTGTCCGCGTACTTCGGCGGGCGCGGCCGTCCCCTCGGCGCGGCGGTGCAGGTAGATGAGGCTGGTGACGCCGATCGCGGCGGCGGCGAGTACGGCGGACTCCCCCATGGTGTCCCAGGCGCGGAGGTCGACGAGGATCGTGGCGACGACGTCCTTGAGGCCGTGGTGCGCGGTCTCCTCGACCATGGCGGCGCCCGCCGGGGACGCGGTGCGCGCGGCGGCGGCGACCCAGACGACCACGCCGAGGGTGGCGGCGGCGGCCAGGGCGACCGGGATGCGCACGGCCCGCCGCCAGGGGCTGACGGACTCCTGGAAGTGCACCGGCATGCGCCGCAGGACCAGCACGAACACGATCATCGACACGGTTTCCACGCAGAACTGGGTGAGCGCCAGGTCCGGGCCGCCCTGGACGACGAACAGCAGGGCGGTCCCGTAACCGGTGAGTCCGGCCAGGACCACGGCCTTCATCCGGCGTCTGACGGTGAGGCAGAGGATGGCCGCCGCGCAGGTCAGGGCGGCGACGGCGCCCTGGAGCGGGACGTCCCAGAGGCGGGGCGCGGACGCGCCCTGCCAGGGCCGGTCCACGACGAACACGGAGAGCTGTCCGGCGAGCATCACCAGCAGGGTCGTGGCGAGGTACACGGAGAGGGAGCCGCGCTGGACGAAGCCGGTGGCCTGGAGGGAGAGCCGTTCCAGGCCCAGGAGCAGCTGGCCGAAGACGCCGTCGGCGGTGGGCCAGGCGATGCGCCGGGACAGCCGGGCGACCCGGTCGCGCGCGGCGAAGAGGACCGCGCCGCCGACGGTGGCGACGGCGGAGAGGAGGAGGGCGGTGCCCCAGCCGTGCCAGAGCGCGAGGTGGTACGGGTGGGCGGGGGCCGGGAACGCGTCGGCGTAGGCGCTGAGCAGCCGGTCGGTCCAGCCGACGCCGGGGCCGAGGACGAGCCCGCAGAGGGCGAGCGCGGCGGGCGCGGCGAGGAAGGCCGGGCCGACCCGGTGCACGGGGGTGTCGGCCACCCCGGGTTTGCGGAAGAAGCCGCCCCAGATGAACCGGGCGGTGTACGCGACGGTGAGCGCCGAGCCCGCGACCGTGATGCCGAGCGCCCAGCGGTCCGCCGTGTCGCCGTGCAGCAGCGCCTCGAACGCCGACTCCTTCGCGGCGAAGCCGAGCATCGGGGGCAGGGCGGCCATGGAGAGGGCGGCGAGCACGGCGACGGCGCACACGTGGGGCAGGGCGCGTCCGACGCCGGAGAGTTTGCGCAGGTCACGGGTGCCGGCGGCGTGGTCCACGATGCCGGTGACGAGGAAGAGCGGGGCCTTGAAGAGGGCGTGGCCGAGGATCATGACGGCGGCGGCCAGCGCGGCGTCACGGTTGCCGACGCCCGCGAGGAGGGTGAGGAAGCCGAGCTGGCTGACGGTCCCGTACGCCAGGACGATCTTGAGGTCGTTCAGCCTGAGGGCCCGCCAGCCGCCGAGGAGCATCGTCGCGGCGCCGAAGATGATCACGACGGGCCGCCAGCCGGGCACGTCGGCGAAGGCCGGGGCGAGCCGGGCGACCAGATAGACCCCGGCCTTGACCATCGCGGCGGCGTGCAGATAGGCGCTGACGGGGGTGGGCGCGGCCATGGCGTTGGGCAGCCAGAGGCTGAACGGCCAGACGGCCGACTTGGACAGGGCCCCGCACAGGATGAGCAGGACGGCGACCTCGACGGCGGTGGTCGCCGGGGGCGGGTCGGCGAGGATCTCGGAGATGCGGTAGGTCCCGGCCTCCTGACCGACGATCAGGAAACCGACCAGCATGGCGAGGCCGCCGAGCGTGGTGACGGTCAGCGCCTGGAGTGCGGAGCGTCTGCTGTGGCGCTGCTCGCTGTCGTATCCGATGAGCAGGTACGAGAAGACGGTGGTGAGCTCCCAGAAGACGTAGAGGGAGATCAGGTCGTCGCTGAGGACGAGGGCGAGCATCGCGCCGGCGAACGCGAGGAGGTTCCCGGCGAATCCGGCCAGCCGGGGGGTCGTGTCGCTGAAGTAGGAGGCGCAGTACAGCAGGACGAGCGTGCCGACGCCGGACGCGAGCAGCACCATGAGTTCGGCGAGCGCGTCGAGGCGCAGGTCCACGGAGACGCCGTAGTCGGGCATCCAGGCCCAGGACCAGTTCACCGAGGAGCCGGAGGCGGCCGTCTCCCACCGGGTGAACGCCCAGCAGGTGGTGGCGGCGGGCGGCAGCGCGAGGACGAGGAAGGCGCGCGCGCCCAGCCGTCGCACCAGCGGGCGCGCCAAGGCCGCGAGGACGAAGTGGGCGACGATGAGCGCGGTCATGCGGCGGGGCTGCGGGGCGCGGCGGCGGGCGGCGGGGTGTGCGGGGCTACCGAACGGACAGAGGGCACTAAATACAGATATATCCCCGGCGCCGCTTCACCCGTCCGACCCGCCGCACCCCGGGCGGCCGGTCACAACACAAGAGGCATCGCCGCTTCGTGGTGATCATGTGCGTGCCAGATGTTGAACATGTGATCCCACTTACAGTTCTTTTTTGCACTGTGACTACTATCTATCCGTCCTGGTTCTCAACGGATTTGACCGGCCGTGAGGTCGGTACCACGTCAAGGAGCATGCCCTGCGCACGCGCGCGTCACGGCGGAGCAGCTCGACCACAATGGCGCTGCGGACGGCCCTGCTCGTACTGGCCGTCGTCCCCGGTGTTGCCCTGGCCGCCCTCTGGGCCGTCACCAGTGGTCAGACTCTGCTCGACTTCCAGAAGCAAGCGGCCCAAGGGCAGTTGGCCCAGAAGGCCGGCCAGCCGTCCAACATCGTGTACTACAACCTCCAGGAGGAGCGGCGGCTCAGCGCCGAGGTGCTGGCCCGCAAGGGAGGCGCCGCCGACGCCCTGCGCGAGCAGCGCAAGCTGACCGACAAGGCGATCACCAGCTTCCAGTCGCTGTCCGACACCGACACCGACGACGCCCCCGGCGAGGTACGCGACGCGGTCGGCGAGGCCCGTACGGCGATCACCCAACTCCCGGCGCAGCGCGCGCTCGTGGACGAGGGCGACAACGACCAGCAGAAGGCCGTGTACCTCTACTACACGGACCTGATCGCCGTCGACCTGAGGCTCTTCACGTCCCTCAGCCATGTCGACAACGGCCGGATGACCACCATCTCGCAGCCGTTGGTGGACATGTTCTGGGCCAAGGAGATGATCTCCCGTTCGGACGCCCTGCTCGCGCGGGGCTGGAAGAAGGGCGAGCTGAGCGCCGCGGACCTCCAGGAGGTCCGGCAGGCCGTCTCCGCCCAGTCGTTCCAGTACACGTCCAAGGTCGTCCCCTATCTCCCGGCGGCCGAGAAGGCCAAGTGGCAGCAGGTCTTCGGCAGTACGGCCTGGAAGGCCAAGACCCGGGTGGAGACCCAGGTGCTGCGCGCGGCCGGCCCGGGCTCCTCCGGCGCCGTCCCCCTCGGTGCGAAGGAGGCGGACTGGCGCGGCGCGATGGACGAGCTCACGCCCCAGCTGGTCGAGCTGATGGAGGCCCGCACCGACGAGGTGGTCGCGGAGGGCAAGGACAGTGTCATCTCCCTCCTGATCAAGGTCGTCCTGACCACGGTCGTCGGCCTCGCCGCCGTCGTCGCGGTCATCTGGTTCACCTGGCGGCTCTCCCGCAACCTGCGCCGCCGGATCAGCCGGCTGCAGGAGCGGGCCGAGGAGCTGGAGAAGGCGCTGCCCGAGGTGGTCGAACGGCTCGGCAGGGGCGAGCGCATCGACGTCGAGGCCGAGGCCCGGGCGATCGGGGACGGCGGCGATCCCGGTGCGAAGGACGAGCTGTCCCAGCTCGGCCACGCGCTCGACCTGGCCCGCACCAGCGCCCTGCGCGCCGCCGTCGACCAGGCCGACCAGCACCGGGGCTTCGAGCGGCTGCTCCAGCGCATCGCCCGCCGCACCCAGCAGCTCATCGGCCAGCAGCTGAAGAAGCTGGACGAGCTGGAGCGCAAGCACGAGGACCCCGAGGTGCTCGACGGCCTCTTCGACCTCGACCACCTCACCGCACGCCTGAGGCGGTACGAGGAGAACCTGGTGATCCTCGCGGGCGGCTCCCCGCACCGGCGCTGGCGCAAGCCCGTACCGCTGCTGGACGTCATGCGCTCCGCCCAGGGCGAGGTGCAGGACTACCAGCGCGTGGTGCTGGACCTGGACGGCTCGCCGTGGCTCGCGGCGCGGGCCGTGGGCCCGGTCTCCCATGTGCTGGCGGAGCTCATCGAGAACGCCCTCACCTTCTCCCGGCCGCCCAGCCCCGTCGAGGTCAGGGCCGCCCAGGTGAGCCGCGGCCTGGCCATCGAGGTCGAGGACCGCGGGCTCGGCATGGAGGAGGACCAGCTCGCGGCGGCCAACGAGCTGATGAGCCGGCCGCCCCGGATGGACGTGCTGGCCCACGCCGACGACATCCGCCTCGGCCTGTACGTGATCGCGCGCCTCGCCCACCAGCACGGGCTGCGGGTGGAGTTCCGCCAGTCGGCGTTCGGCGGCACCCGCGTCGTCGTGCTGGTCCCGGACGCGCTCACCGTCCCAGGTCCGCACGCCGGTCCGGTGGCCGTTCCCGCGCCGGAGCCGGAGGAGCCCGCCCAGGCTCCCGCCCCGCTCCGGGACAGCGACGCGCTGCCCAGCCGGGGCCGGGGCAGGGCCCTCGCCGGGGTCACCTCCCTGCACGCACCGGCCCCGCCCGCACCCGAGCCCGAGGCCCCGTACGCCGACGCGGACGGGCACGCGTACGGGCAGCGGGACGACGTGTTCGGGGGCACCGCCGCCCGGCAGGACGAGGCGGCGCATCACGGCGGGTACGCGGACGCCGGGCAGCCCTACATGACCGCCGAGGGGCAGTACCCGGTCGCGCACCAGGCGTATCCGGAGCCCTCGGAGCCGTACGGCGCTCCCCAGCAGCCCTACCCGGACACGTATCTGACGGGCGAGCTGGACGCGGACGGCTTCCCGGTGTCCCTGCCCCCGCAGCCGGAACCGGCCGCACACGCCGGACCGGCCGTACACAGCGGGCCGGTCACGCATGCCGGGCCGCCCGCCCAGGCCATGCAGCCCGCGCCGCCTCCGCAGCCCGCGCCGGGGCCGGGGCCGGGTCTTCCGGGCGCGCCGTTCGGGGAGCCCCTCGGGGAGCCACCGTTGCCGCGCCGGGTGCGCCAGGCCAGCCTCGCCGACGAGCTGCGGGTCGACCCGGCCGCGCCGGCCGCCGCGGCCCGGCCGGAGGTCAGGGCCGAGGACCCGCCGCCCCGGACCGCCCCGCACCGCGCGGGTGCGGCCATCGGAGCATTCCAGCGCCGCTCCCGTGCCGCCCGCGCCACCGACGAGCCGCCGACGCGGCCCGACCTCACGAGAGAAGAACGGACATGACACGCACTACCGCCACCCGCCAGGACCTCGACTGGCTCCTCGACGGTCTGGTCGACTCGGTGGCCGAGACCATCAACGCCGTCCTGCTCTCGGACGACGGGCTGGTGGTGAGCCACTCGCGCACCATCGAGCGGCCCGACGCCGAGCGGCTTGCCGCGATCTGCACCGGCCAGCAGAGCCTGGCCCGGGGGGTGGGCCAGCTCTTCAACGGCGGCGGCGTCCACCAGGTGATCGTGGAGCTGGCGGACCTCTGGCTCTTCATCATCTCGGCGGGCCAGGGCACCCACCTGGCCGTCATCGCCTCCCAGGAGGTGGACGCCGAGATCATGTCGCTCGCCATGCACAACCTCGTCCTCCAGGTCGGCCAGAAGCTCAGCACCCCGGCGCGGGACGACTTCGACGCATTCGGCGCCGGGGACAGGCCGCGGGCGTGACCGGCCACTGGCCGTACGGGCAGGGGGAATTCGAGGACGACGGCGAGGACGCCGCGGGAACGATGGTGCGCCCGTACACCATCACCCGCGGCCGGACGGCTCCCGACCGGGACGACCTCACCCTCATCACCGTGCTCACGACCGCGCACGATCCGCGGGACGAGCACGGCGCGGCGGCCCGCCCGGGCCGGCTCCAGCCGGAACACCGGCTGATCCTGGAGCGCTGCCGCCGGCCCGCGGCAGTCGCCGAGGTCGCCTCGGACCTCGACCTGCCGGTCTCGGTGACCAAGATCCTTCTGGCCGACCTGGTCGCCACCGGCCTCCTGACCGCCCGGGCCCCGCTCTCGGTGGCCCGGGCGTCCGGCGGCGCCGACATGGGCGTACTGGCCGCTGTTCGCGACGGACTCCGGAGACTCTGACCCAAGATGACCATCAGTCAGGCGGCGCCCGCCGCCGTCAAGATCCTGATAGCCGGCGGTTTCGGCGTCGGCAAGACCACCCTCGTGGGAGCCGTCAGCGAGGTCGCCCCGCTGCGCACCGAGGAGCTGCTGACCACGGCCAGCATCGGCGTGGACGACCTGGCCGGCGTCGGACAGAAGGACACGACGACCGTGGCCCTGGACTTCGGCCGGATCACGGTCAGCCAGGACCTCGTCGTCTACCTGTTCGGCACCCCGGGCCAGGAGCGCTTCTGGTTCATGTGGAACGACCTCGTCAACGGGGCCCTGGGCGGGGTCGTGATCGCCGACACCCGGCGCCTCGAGAGCAGCTTCGCCTCGATCGACTTCTTCGAGAGCCGGGACATCCCGTTCGTCGTCGCGATCAACTGCTTCTACGGGCACAACACCCGCACCACGGACGAGATCCGGGCCGCCCTGGACCTGGACCCGCACGTGCCGCTGCTGGTCGGCGACGTACGCGAGCGGCCCTTCGGCCGGGACGTGCTGCTGGCCCTCGTGGACCACCTGATGAGCCTGCCCGTCGCGGTCGGCTGACCCTTTCCCCCTTTACTTCCTCGCTCTGGAGAGATCCGACATGGCAACACCTCTGCGCGTCCTGATCCACGGCGGCGGCATCGGCGGGCTGACGCTCGCCACCGCCCTGGCCCGGCGGGGCCACACCGTCGAGGTGGCCGAGCTCCGCGACGAGCTCGACGCCCTCGGCGTCGGCATCATCCAGCCGTCGAACGCCCTGCACGTGATGCGGGAGATCGGGGTGCTGGAGGACTGCCTGGCGGCGGGCTTCGAGTGGGAGGTGCTGACCATCGCAGACCCGGCCGGCAACACCCTGGCCGAGATACCGCAGCCGCGCATGGGCGACGCCCCCTCCAACAACGGCATCCCCCGCCCCGCGCTCGCCCGGGTGCTCAGCGCGGCGGCCACCTCGGCCGGGGCGAAGATCCGGTTCGGCGCGACCATCACCGAGCTCGCCGACGACGGCAGCGGCGTGGACGTCACCCTGTCCGACGGCTCGTCCGGGCGCTGGGACCTGGTCGTCGGCTTCGACGGCATCGGCTCGCCGCTGCGCACCCGGCTGTACGGGGACCGCTACGCCCCCGAGTACACCGGCTTCGCCAACTGGCGCGTCACCATGCCCCGCCAGGAGCAGGTGCGGGGTGTCGTGATGGGCACCGCGGGCCAGGCCGCGAAGGCGCTGCTCACTCCGATCACCGATGAGCTGATGTACCTGGGCTCGGTCTTCGCGGAGGCCGAGGACTTCCGGCCGGACCCGGCGAAGGCGCACGAGCAGCTGAAGGAGCGGCTGGCGATGTTCTCGGGCCCGGTCGCCGAGGCGCTGGCCGAGGTCACCGGGCCGGAAGCGGTCGTCTACTCGCGGATCTCCCAGGTGACGGTCGAGGAGCCGTGGCACGTGGGCCGGGTGGTCCTGGCCGGCGACGCGGCGCACGCGAGCACCCCGCACATCGCGCAGGGCGCGGCGATGGCCGTGGAGGACGCGCTGGTGCTCGCCGAGTCGCTGGACGCCGAGGCGGACGTCGACGCGGCCCTGGACGTGTGGGAGGCCCGGCGCCGCCCGCGCGCCATGTGGGTGCAGGCGATGTCCCGCGCGGTGCTGAAGCAGGAGACGGGCGGCGAGACCACGCCGGAGGAGGACGAGCTGCTGAAGATCGGCATCCCGGGCGCGGCCCATGTGCTGGTGCAGCCGTACTGAGGTGAGGCGTTGCGCGTGACGCCCCCGCCGGGCCCGGATTCCGGGATCGGCGGGGGCGTTCGGCGTTCGAGGGCAGGCGCGTTCGTTGTTCAGGGCAGGACCGCGATGCCGTCGATCTCGACCAGGGCCTGTTCGTCCCAGAGGCGGGCAGCCCCGATGACCGCCATGGCCGGGTAGTCGCGGCTCGCCATCCGGCGCCAGATCCGGCCCAGTTCCGGGGCGTGGGCCCGGTAGTCGGCGACATCGGTGGCGTACACCGTGACCCGGGCCAGGTCCGCCGGGGAGCCGCCCGCCGCGCGCAGGGCGGTGAGGAGGTTGCCGAGGGCGGTCGCGAACTGCTCGGGCAGGGTGTCGCCCACGACCTCGCCGTGCTGGTCCAGGGCGGTCTGCCCGGCCAGGAAGACGAGCCGGCCGCCGGTCGCGGTGACCGCGTGAGAGAAGCCGGAGGCGGGCGAGAGTTCGTGCGGGTTGATGCGGTGGATAGGGCTCATGCGGTCGGCTCCCGGTTCGCGTACAGCTCCTTGGCGATGATCGTGCGCTGGACCTCGCTGGCGCCCTCGTAGATGCGCGGGGCGCGGACCTCCCGGTAGAGGTGTTCGAGCAGATGGCCGCGGCGCAGGGCGCGGGCGCCGTGCAGCTGGACGGCGGTGTCCACGACGAACTGCGCGGTCTCCGTGGCGTACAGCTTCGCCATCGCGGCCCGGCGCGGCACCCCGGGCTCCCCCGCGTCGTGGGCGGCGGCGGCCGCGTAGACCAGCAGCCGGGCGGCCTCGGTGCGGGTGGCCATCTCGGCGACCTGGTGCGACACGGCCTGGAGGGCGGAGAGTGGCGCGCCGAAGGCGGTCCGGGTCGCGGTGTGCTCCACGGTGGCGTCGAGGGCGGCGCGGGCCATGCCGAGGGCGAAGGCGCCGACGCTGGGGCGGAAGAGGTTCAGGGTGTCCATGGCGACCGCGAAGCCCCGGTCCGGCTCGCCGAGCAGGTCGTCGGGGGTGACCCGGACCCCGTCGAAGGCGAGGGCCCCGATCGGGTGCGGGGAGAGCATGTCCAGGGCGGTGCCGGTCAGTCCGGCGCGGTCGGCGGGGACCAGGAAGGCGGTGACGCCACGGGCCCGGGCGCCGGGGGTCGTGCGGGCGAAGACCGTGTAGAAGTCGGCCTCCGGCGCGTTGGAGATCCAGCACTTCTCGCCGGTCAGCCGCCAGCCGCCGGAGTCCGGGGCGGCGTCGAGCGCGAGGGCCCCCGCGTCGGAGCCCGCGCCCGGCTCGCTGAGCGCGAACGCGGCGACGTGGCGGCCGGCGCGGACCCCGGGGAGCCAGCGCTCGCGCTGGGCGGGGGTGCCGGACCGGAGCACGGGGAAGGCGCCGAGGCCCTGGAGCGCGAGGGCCGTCTCCGCCTCGGTGCAGCCCCGGGCGAGCGATTCGCGCAGCAGGCAGAGGTCCAGGGCGCCCGAGCCGAACAGCCGGTCGAGGAGGCCCAGCTCGCCGAGGGCGGCGAGCAGCGGGCGGTTGACGTGCCCCGGCGCGCCCTCGGCGGCGAGCGGGGCGAGCCGGTCACGGGCCAGGGTGCGCAGCTCCTCGCACCAGGCGGTCTGTGCCGGATCGAGCGAGAATGCCGTCATACCGGCGCCTCTCTGGTCGAATCTGATCAAAGATTTTCAAATCGATGGCACTTGAGCATCTTTATCGCGGACCGTTGACTACCGTCACCCAAACGATACGCTCCAAGGGCGACAAGGGGGCGATCCTTCATGGACCCGAACACCATGGACCCGAAAACCTCAGCGCACATCGACGGCTTCGCCAGGGAGCATCTGCCCCCCGTGGAGCAATGGCCGGAGCTGCTCTTCGAGCTGCCCGAGCTGCGGTACCCGGACCGGCTCAACTGCGCCGCCGAGCTCCTGGACCGCACGGCCGACCGCCTCGGCCCGGACCGCCCCGCCTTCCGCACGCCGGACGGCGGGGTGCTGAGTTACGGGGAGCTGCGCGGGCTCGTCGACCGGATCGCCCATGTCCTCACCTCGGACCTCGGGGTCGTCCCCGGCAACCGCGTCCTGCTGCGCGGCCCCACCACGCCCCACCTCGCCGCCTGCTGGCTGGCGGTGCTCAAGGCGGGCGCGGTCGCCGTCACCGTACTGGCGCAGCAGCGGGCGTCCGAGCTGGCGACGATCTGCTCGATCGCCCGGGTGAGCCACGCCCTGTGCGACGCGCGGTCGGTCGAGGACCTGGCGCAGGCGGAGGTGCCCGGGCTGCGGATCACGGCGTACGGGGGTGAGGCACCGGACGACCTGCTGCGGCTGGCGGAAGCCCGGCCGGGCCCGTACCCGGCGGTGGACACCGCGTCGGACGACGTGGCGCTGATCGCGTTCACCTCGGGGACCACGGGCCGCCCCAAGGGCTGCATGCATCTGCACCGCGATGTGCTGGCCATCGCCGACACCTTCTCGCGGCACGTGCTGCGGCCCGGGCCCGACGACGTGTTCGCGGGCAGTCCGCCGCTCGGTTTCACCTTCGGGCTCGGGGGCCTGGTGGTCTTTCCGCTGAGGGTGGGCGCGTCGGCGCTGCTGCTCGAACAGGCGGGCCCGAAGCAGCTGCTGCCCGCCCTGGCGGAGCACCGCGTCTCGGTGCTGTTCACCGCGCCGACCGCGTACCGGGTGATGCTGGACCAGCTCGACGGGCACGACCTGTCGGCGCTGCGGCGCTGTGTCTCGGCGGGCGAGAACCTGCCGGAGGCGACCTGGCACGCCTGGCACGAGCGGACCGGGCTGCGGATCATCAACGGCATCGGCGCCACCGAGCTGCTGCACATCTTCGTCTCGGCCGCCGACGACGCGATCCGCCCCGGCACCACGGGCGTCCCGGTCCCCGGCTGGCAGGCCCGGGTGGTGGACGCCGACGGGGCTCCCGTGCCGGACGGGGAGCCGGGCCTGCTGGCCGTGCGCGGCCCGGTCGGCTGCCGCTACCTCGCGGACGAGCGGCAGCGCGACTACGTACGGCACGGCTGGAACATCACCGGCGACACCTATGTGCGCGACGCGGACGGCTACTTCCGGTACGTGGCCCGCGCCGACGACATGATCATCTCCTCCGGGTACAACATCGCGGGCCCCGAGGTCGAGGAGGCCCTGCTGCGCCACCCCGATGTGGCGGAGGCGGCGGTGGTCGGGCAGGCGGACGAGCTGCGCGGCCGGATCGTGGCGGCGTACGTGGTGGAGCGGGAGGGCGCGGAGCTGACGGCGGACCAGTTGCGCACGTTCATGCGGGCGGAGCTGGCCCCGCACAAGTGCCCCCGCCGCTTCACGTTCCTGCCGGCTCTGCCCCGTACGGCCACGGGGAAACTGCAACGGTTCAGGCTCCGCGCGGGCGAACCCGGTGCGGACGGGCCCGGCTCGGGCCGAGAATGATCACATGGTCGAACCGCACACCCCCCGTTCACTGATCGTCACCCTGTACGGGGCGTACGGCCGCACCCCCGGCGACGGGCCGATGCCGGTCGCCGGTCTGGTCCGGCTGCTCGGCGCCGTCGGCGTGGACGCGCCCGCCGTACGCTCGTCCGTCTCCCGGCTGAAGCGGCGCGGGCTGCTCGTCGCCGAGCGCACGGCGGACGGGGCGGCCGGATACGCGCTGTCGGCGGACGCCCGCCAGCTCCTGGACGACGGCGACCGGCGCATCTACCGCCACCCGGACCCGCCGCTGGCGGACGGCTGGGTGCTGGCGGTGTTCTCGGTGCCCGAGGCGGAGCGCCACAAGCGGCACCTGCTGCGCTCGCGGCTGTCCCGGCTCGGCTTCGGCACCGCGGCCCCCGGTGTCTGGATCGCCCCGGCGGGGCTGTACGACGAGACCCGGCACACCCTGGAACGGCTGGAACTCGCCCCGTACGTCGATCTGTTCCGGGGCGAGCACCTGGGCTTCTCCGCGACCCGGGACGCCGTGGCCCGCTGGTGGGACCTGGACGCGGTGGCCCGGCTCCACCACGGCTTCCTGGAACGCCACGAACCGGTGCTCAGGGCCTGGGAGGCGCGTGGGGACGCGGCGGTGGACCCGGAGGCGGCCTACCGGGACTACCTCACCGCCCTGGACTCCTGGCGCCGGGTGCCCTACGCCGACCCGGGGCTGCCCGGGGAGCTGCTGCCCGACGCGTGGCCGGGGGCCAGGTCGGCCGAGGTGTTCCGGGCGCTGCACGAGCGGTTGCGGGACGCGGGGGCGGAGTTCGCGCACCGGAAATAGCGCTGCCTGGCCGGGACGGGCGCGGCAGAATGCGGGTCCATGAGCTGGACCTTCACCGATGACCCCGGAGTCTTCCTCGACGCGGCCGGCGCCTGGCTCGCCGCCCGCCCGGCCGAGCGCACCGTGCCGCTCACCGTCACCGCCGCCCTGCGCGGCCGCGTCCCCGGCGGAGACGGCGCACCGGCCCCGGTGCTGGGCTGGTGGCGCGGACCGGACGGGGAGGTGGCGGGCACCCTGGTGCAGACCCCGCCCCGGCCGCCGCTCCTCGACGGGCTCGGCCCCGACGCGGTCGCCGCGCTGCTGACCGCCCGCCCGCTGACCTCGGCCAACGCCGACCGGGCGACGGCCCTCGCGGTGGCCGCGCACTGGCCGGGGTACCGGGTGGACGAGGAGCGCCGGCTGTACCGGCTGGACGGGCTGGTCCCGCCGTGCCCGGCACCCCCGGGCCGGGCGAGGTCCGCGCGCCCCGGCGACCGGGCGCTGCTGGCGCGCTGGCACCGGGGCTTCGCGGCGGATCTGGGGCGCCCGGACACGGGGGCACAGGCGGCGGACCGGCGGCTGAGCGGGGACGGGCTGACGCTCTGGGAGGACGGCGGCGCCCTGGTCTCGATGGCGGTGGTCTCGCCGCGCGTCGCCGGAGCGGTCCGCGTCGTCGCCGTCTACACCCCGCCGGAGCACCGGGGCCGGGGCTACGCCGCCGCCGTCACCGCCCAGGTCGCCCGGACCGCGCTGGACGGGGGCGCGGAGCACGTCCTGCTGTTCGCGGACCCGGCGAACCCGACGAGCAACGGCGTGTACCGGCGCATCGGCTTCCGGCCGGTCGCGGACCGGCTGGTGGTCGGCGCGGAGCCGGACCATGGCTGAGGCGCCCGAGCCGCGCTGGCTGGTCGCGGCGAACGTCGTGCGGTGGCGGCGGTACGGGGAGCTGGGCCAGGAGTTCCGCTCCGGCACCAAGGCGTTCCGGGCGGGCGCGAAGGTCCATGTGGTCGACACCTACCCCGGCATGGGCAGCGAGCAGCTGACGGCGATCGGCCACGGCCGTCACACCGGTCACTGGATCACCATCGACACCGGTACCCGCCATCTGCACACCTTTCGGGCGCAGTTGGTGTACTCCCCCGCCGTGCTCCGGCGCTGCGAGGACCGGCTCGTGTGGTCGAGGGAGGAGGCGGTAGAGTGGGCGGAGTTCCTGGAGCGGATCGCGCGGCTGGGCCGGAACACCCACCACGCGGCCCCGCATCCGGACCCGTGCCTGTGCCACGAGTGCCTGCCGGTCGCCCCGGAGATCAGCCCAGGCTGAGGCGCGGCTTCGGGGCGTCGGTGCGGCCGGTCGGCGGGGTGCGGCTGCCCGCGCGGTACGGGAGGGGCCAGGGGGCGCCCGGGCCGGTGTAGCCCTGCTCGGCGGCCGCGTGGAGCGTCCAGTGCGGGTCGTAGAGGTGGGGGCGGGCCAGGGCGCAGAGGTCGGCGCGGCCCGCGAGGAGCAGTGAGTTGACGTCGTCCCAGGAGGAGATCGCGCCGACCGCGATCACCGGCACGCACAGGGTGTTCCGGATGCGGTCCGCGTACGGGGTCTGGTACGACCGCCCGTACTCGGGCCGCTCGCCGGGCACCACCTGGCCGGTGGAGACGTCGATGGCGTCGGCCCCGTGCGCGACGAACGCGCGCGCGATCTCCACGGCGTCCTCGGCGGTGGTGCCGCCCTCCGCCCAGTCGGTGGCGGAGATCCGGACGGTCATCGGCCGGTCGTCGGGCCACAGCTCCCGGACCGCGTCGAAGACCTCCAGCGGGAAGCGGAGGCGGTGGGCGAGCGGTCCGCCGTAGGCGTCGGTGCGCCGGTTGGTGAGCGGCGAGAGGAAGCCGGAGAGCAGATAGCCGTGGGCGCAGTGCAGTTCGAGGAGGTCGAACCCGCAGGCGTTGGCGCGCCGGGCGGCGGCGGCGAACTGCTCCCGGACCTCGTCCAGACCGGCCCGGTCCAGGGCGTGCGGGACCTGGCTGACCGCGGGCGCGTACGGCAGCGGCGAGGCGGCGGTCACCGGCCAGTTGCCGTGGTCGAGGGGCTGGTCGATGCCCTCCCACATGAGCCTGGTGGAGCCCTTGCGGCCCGAGTGGCCGAGCTGGACGCCGATCGCGGTGCCGGGGGACGCGGTGTGCACGAAGTCGGTGACCCGGGTCCAGGCGGCGGCCTGTTCGTCGGTGTAGAGGCCGGTGCAGCCGGGAGTGATGCGGCCCTCGGGGCTGACGCAGACCATCTCCGTCATGACGAGCCCGGCGCCGCCGAGCGCCCTGGCGCCGAGGTGGACGAGGTGGAAGTCGCCGGGGACGCCGTCGGTGGCCGAGTACATGTCCATCGGTGAGACGACGACGCGGTTGCGCAGTTCCAGGCCGCGCAGCCGCAGCGGGGTGAACATCGGCGGGGTGCCCGGCGGGCAGCCGAACTCCTCCTCCACCCCGGCCGTGAACGCCGGATCGCGCAGCCGGAGGTTGTCGTGGGTGACGCGGCGGCTGCGGGTCAGGAGGTTGAACGCGAACTGCCGGGGCGGCTGGTCCACGTACGTGCCCAGCTCCTCGAACCAGCGCAGGCTGGCCGCCGCCGCGCGCTGCGTCGACTCCACGACGGGCCGCCGCTCGCTCTCGTACGCGGCGAGCGCGGCGGGCAGCGAGGGCTGCTCCTCGACGCAGGCGGCGAGCGCGAGGGCGTCCTCCACGGCGAGCTTGGTGCCGGAGCCGATGGAGAAGTGCGCGGTGTGCGCGGCGTCCCCGATGAGGACGGTGTTCCCGTGCGACCAGTGGTCGTTGACGACGGTACGGAAGGTGAGCCAGGCGGAGTTGTTGGAGCGCAGCGGACGGTGGCCGAGCGCGTTCGCGAAGATCTTGGCGCACTGGCCGACCGACTCGGCCGGGTCGGGTACGTCGAAGCCGGCCGCCCGCCAGACCTCCTCGCGCATCTCCACGATGACCGTGGACGCGTGCTGCGAGAAGGGGTAGGCGTGCAGCTGCATCACGCCGTAGGCGGTCTCCGCGATCTCGAAGCGGAAGGCGTCCAGGGCAAAGTCGGCGGCGAGCCAGATGTAGCGGCAGCGGTGTCCGGTGATCCGGGGCCGGAAGCTGTCCTCGTGGGCGTCGCGGGTGGCGCTGTGCACGCCGTCGGCAGCAATGACCAGGTCGTGCGTGGCGGCGAGTTCGGCGGCGGGCGGGGCCTGCGTACGGAAGCGGAGGTCGACGCCGAGTCCGGCGCAGCGTTCGTGCAGGATCTCCAGGAGCCGGCGGCGGCCGAGGGCGGCGAAGCCGTGGCCGCCGGAGGTCTGGGTGTGGCCCCGGTGCACGATGTCGATGTCGTCCCAGCGGACGAACTCGCGCTGGAGGGCGCGGTGCACGACCGGGTCGGCGTGTTCGATGCCGCCCAGGGTCTCGTCGGAGAGGACGACGCCGAAGCCGAAGGTGTCGTCGGGGGCGTTGCGCTCCCAGAGGGTGATGTCGCGGGCCGGGCCGAGGCGCTTGAGCAGCGCCGCCGCGTAGAGCCCGCCGGGGCCGCCGCCGATGACCGCGATCCGCTGCGGGCCGGTCATTTGCCCCGCCAGGCGGGCGGCCGCTTCCCGGTGAACGCGGCGTGGAACTCGGCGTAGTCCTCGCCGTGCATCAGGAGGGCCTGGGTCGCGGCGTCCATCTCGACGGCGGCGGCCAGCGGCATGTCCAGCTCGGCGGTGAGCAGCGCCTTGGTCTGGGCGAGGGCGAGCGCGGGCCCGTCCGCGAGGCGGCGGGCGAGCGCGGCGGCGGCCTTGTCGGCGTCGCCCTCGTCGGTGAGCTCGCTGATCAGTCCGATCCGCTCCGCCTCGGGGGCGCGGACCGGTTCGCCGAGCATCAGGAGGCGGGTGGCGTGACCGAGGCCGACGACGCGGGGCAGCAGATAGGCCGCGCCCATGTCGCCGCCGGAGAGCCCGACCCGGGTGAAGAGGAAGGCGAACCGGGCGGTGGGGTCGGCGACGCGGAAGTCGGCGGCGAGGGCGAGGACGGCGCCGGCCCCGGCGGCCACCCCGTGCACCGAGGCGACGACGGGGAAGGGGCACTCGCGGACGGCGCGGACGACCTGGCCGGTCATCCGGTTGAAGTCGAGGAGCCGGGCCGTGTCCATCGCGAGGGTGGCGCCGATGATCTCGTCCACGTCGCCGCCGGAGCAGAAGCCGCGCCCCTCGCCGGCCAGCACCAGGGCCCGCACGGAGCGCTCCCGGGCCAGCTCGGCCAGCAGGTCGCGGAGGTCGGCGTAGGCGCCGAAGGTCAGGGCGTTGAGCTTGTCGGGCCGGGCGAGGGTGACGGTGGCGACGCCCTCCTCGACGGTGACCCGCAGATGGCGCCAGTGCTGCGTACGCGGTGCGGAGCCGGTGAACGGGCTCATGACGGGGTATCCCCTTCGGCCGTCGCTGCTGCTGACCCCGAATTTATCACCGTTACGTGACTGCCGTCACGAGTACGCGATACATCGGTGCGTGCGGTGGTCCCGTGACGAATGTCCCCAAGCTCCCGGACCGCAGGCCCTTGTCCGCGTCGCGCCACTTCGTAAGGTTGAACCCGACACGTCTTGAGCGCGGAAACGTCTGAGCCCAGGACCCCCGCGCTCACCCGAACGGAAACCTCGTGCCCCCCGACGGACCGCCACCCCCCTCCTGGCGCATCACCCTGCCGCACTCCACGGCCGCCGTGCCGATCGCCCGCGCGCTGATCCGGTCGGTGCTGACGGACATCGACGCGCCCGCCGACAGCGACACCGCCGAACTGCTCACCGCCGAGCTGGTCGCGAACGCGGTGGAGCACACCCCGGGCGACGACCCCATAGAGCTGGTGGTCGAGCTGCTTCCGGCGGGCTGCCAGGTGGAGGTGCACGACGGCGACCCGGCCCCGCCCGGCGACCTGTCCCGCCCGGAGCCCGACGACGTACCGGACCCGTGGCAGGAGCACGGCCGGGGGCTGCTGCTGATCCGCACGCTCAGCTCGTCCTGCGGTCACCGCCCGACCGAGCGCGGCAAAGCGGTCTGGTTCCGGCTGCCGCCGCTCTAGGCGTTCGCCAGCCGCGAGCGGCGGTGCCCGTAGACCGCGTACACGAGGGCGCCGACCGCGAGGAACACCGCGAACTGGACCCAGGTCGTCCAGCCGGTGCCGTACATCAGGTAGACGCAGAAGCCGATGCCGATGAGCGGGCTCAGCGGGTAGAACGGGACCCGGAAGGAGCCGCGTACCTCGGGGTTGCGGCGGCGCAGCACGAGGACGGCGGCGTTGACGGCGACCATGGTGGCGAGCGTGCCGATGGTGGTCAGGTTCACCACCATGCCGAGCGAGGAGAAGGCCGCCGGGACCGCGAAGACGACGGCGACGATCCAGGTGTTGGCGACCGGGGTCGCGGTGCGCGGCGAGACCCGCTCGAAGACCCTCGGGACCAGGCCGTCGCGGGACATCGACATCAGGATGCGGGTCTGCCCGTACATCACCGCGAGGACCACCGAGGCGATGGCGACGACCGCGCCGAAGGCGATGACGCCGCCGCCCACGGACGAGCCGGTGACCTGGTCCACGATCAGCGAGAGCGCGGCGGGCTTGTCGGAGACGGCGTCCGGGCCGAGCGCGCCGATCGCGGCGAGGGCGACCGCGCAGTAGAGCAGCGTGACCAGGCCGATGCAGATCATGATCGCGAGCGGGATGTTGCGCCGGGGGTTCCTGACCTCCTCGCCCGCCGTGGTGATCGCGTCGAAGCCGATGTACGAGAAGAACGCCAGCGAGGCGCCCGCCGTGACCCCGCCCGCGCCGTGGGCGGCGAACGGGGCGAGGTTGCCGCGTTCGAACGCGGTGAACGCGATGACGCAGAACAGGGCCAGCACGACCAGCTTGAGGACGGCCATCGCGGCGGTGGCGGTCGCGCTCTCGCGTACCCCGCGCACCAGCAGCGTCGCGGCCATCATGACCACGATCACGGCGGGCAGGTTGATCACGCCGCCGTCGGCCGGTCCGGCGGAGAGCGCGGCGGGCAGCTGGTGCCCGAAGAGGCTGTCGAGGAGTTCGTTGACGTACTGGCTCCACCCGACCGCGACGGCGGAGACCGACACGCCGTACTCCAGGAGCAGGCACCAGCCGACGAGGAAGGCGAGGCGTTCGCCGAGCGTGGCGTAGGCGAAGGAGTACGAGCTGCCGGAGACGGGGATCGCGCTGCCCAGCTCGGCGAACGAGAACGCCGTGAAGACGCAGGTGACGGCCGCGAGGACGAAGGAGACCACGACGGCGGGCCCGGCCTCGGCCACGCTGTCGGACAGGCCCACGAAGATGCCGGTGCCGACGACCGCGCCGACCCCGAAGCACACCAGCTGGAACAGGCCCATGGTGCGCTTGAGGCCGTGGCCCTCCAGGTCGGCGCCCGATTCGGCGATCAGCCGGTGCGGATCCTTGACGCGGTGCGGGGGGCCGGGGAGGCGCAGGGGGCTCACGGCGGTGTCTCATTTCGGTGGTACGCGTGGGGGGAGGCGCGGACCGGCGGTGGGGGCCGTCGCGCGCACGAAAAGGGGGTTCGAGCGTGCGAGCTCGAACCCCACCAATCGGCACCATCATAGACACCTGTCCGCATATTCACCCAATTGGATGTATGAACATGCGGGCCGCCGGGCTACCGACCGGCCATCGTCGCCACGAGGACGGCCTTGATCGTGTGCATGCGGTTCTCCGCCTCGTCGAAGACGACGGAGTGCTCCGACTCGAACACCTCGTCGCTGACCTCCAGCTCGCTCAGCCCGTGCCGCTCGTGGATCTCGCGCGCCACCCCGGTGCCGAGGTCGTGGTACGCGGGCAGGCAGTGCATGAACTTCACCCCGGCGTTCCCGGTCGCCCGCAGGACGTCCATCGTGACGGCGTACGGCAGGAGGGCGGCGATACGGGCGTCCCAGACCTCCTTGGGCTCCCCCATCGAGACCCAGACGTCGGTGGCGACGAAGTCCGCGCCGCGCACCCCCTCGGCCACGTCCTCGGTGAGCGTGACCCGCGCGCCGGACTTCTCGGCGAGCGCGCGGGCCTCGGCGACGACCGTCTCGGCGGGCCAGTACGCCTTGGGCGCGACGATGCGCACGTCCATGCCGAGCAGGGCGCCGGTGACCAGGTAGGAGTTGCCCATGTTGAAGCGGGCGTCGCCGAGGTAGGCGAACGCGATCTCCTCCAGCGGCTTGGCGCTGTGCTCGGTCATCGTCAGCACGTCGGCGAGCATCTGGGTCGGGTGCCAGTCGTCGGTCAGCCCGTTGAAGACCGGCACCCCGGCGTACGCGGCCAGCTCCTCGACGGCCGCCTGACTGTCGCCCCGGTACTCGATCCCGTCGAACATCCGGCCGAGGACGCGCGCGGTGTCCCTGACCGACTCCTTGTGCCCCATCTGGGAGCCGGAGGGGTCGAGATACGTGGTCGAGGCACCCTGGTCGGCGGCGGCGACCTCGAACGCGCACCGGGTGCGGGTCGACGTCTTCTCGAAGATCAGCGCGATGTTCCGGCCGCGCAGCCGCCGCGCCTCCGTGCCCGACTTCTTGGCGGCCTTGAGCTCGGCGGCCAGCTCGATCAGGCCGCGGAACTCCGCGGCCGTGAAGTCCAGCTCCTTGAGGAAGTGGCGGCCTGCGAGGTCTATGGCCATGGTGACTGCTCCTGGGTCGGACGGGGGGACGCATACCGTAACGCTGGAACCCTATACGACGCAATGCATCGCTATACAGAGCCGTCTCGCGGTACGGATCCCCCGCCGCCCGTCACACCGGGTCCCGCACGACCGGGCAGCTCATGCAGCGCGGACCGCCCCGGCCCCGGCCCAGCTCGCTGCCCCGGATCTCGATGACCTCGATGCCCTGGCGGCGCAGATGCGTGTTGGTGGTGGCGTTGCGCTCGTACGCGACGACGACGCCGGGTTCGACGGCGAGCACGTTGCAGCCGTCGTCCCACTGCTCCCGCTCGGCCGCGTGCACGTCCTGGGTCGCGGTGAGCACCCGGATCGAGCCGAGTCCGAGCGCTTCGGCGATGGCGGTGTGCATCTGCTCGGGCGGGTGGTCGGTGACCTTGAGGTCGCGCGGCCCGTCGCCGGGTTCGATCGTGTACGAGCGGAGCATGCCGAGGCCCGCGTACTTGGTGAAGGTGTCCCCGTCGACCATGGTCATCACGGTGTCCAGGTGCATGAAGGCCCGGCTCTTGGGCATGTCCAGCGCCACGATGGTCCGGGCCGAGCCCGCGTCGAAGAGCCCCCGGGCCAGCATCTCGACGGCCTGCGGGGTGGTGCGCTCGCTCATCCCGATGAGCACGGCGCCGTTGCCGATGACGAGGACGTCGCCGCCCTCGATGGTGGAGGGGTAGTCGTCCTGCCCCTCGGACCAGTGGTGGAAGGCGCCCGCCTCCGGGCCGGTGAACAGCGGGTGGTGCCGGTAGATCGCCTCGAAGTGGACCGTCTCGCGCTGCCGGGCGGGCCAGCGCATGGCGTTGATGGACACGCCGTCGTAGATCCAGGCCGAGGTGTCCCGGGTGAAGAGGTGGTTGGGGAGCGGCCCGAGCAGGAAGTCGTCCAGGTCCATGACGTGGAAGCGCACCGAGACCGGCTCCTTGTGCCGGTCCAGGAACTCCCGCTTGGTCATCCCGCCGACCAGCGCCTCGCACAGCTCGGCGGCGGTCAACTCCTCGAAGGCGGCGCGCAGATGCTCGGTGGCGAGCGGGCCGTACTCCTTCTCGGCGAAGACCCGGTCCAGCACGAGGCGCCGGGCGACCGGGATCTCCAGCGCCTCGCGGAGCAGGTCGCCGAAGAGGTGCACCTCGACGCCCCGGTCGCGCAGCACGTCCGCGAACCCGTCGTGCTCCTGGCGGGCCCGGCGGACCCAGAGCACGTCGTCGAAGAGGAGCGCGTCCTTGTTGCTCGGCGTGAGCCGTTTCAGTTCCAGATCGGGGCGGTGCAGGATGACGCGGCGCAGCCGCCCGGCCTCGGAGTCGACATGGAATCCCATGCCCACATCCTCACCGCGCGGCGCGCCGTTCACCCGGCGAATCGCCCGCTTGTTCTCCCGGTGTGCTCAGAGCCGGGGGTCGACCGGCTCCGACTCCAACGCCAGGACGGCGAAGACCGCTTCATGGACCCGCCACAGCGGCTCCCCGTCCGCGAGCCGGTCCAGGGCCTCCAGGCCGAGGGCGTACTCGCGCAGGGCCAGCGAGCGCTTGTGGCCGAGGAAGCGGCCGCGCAGCCGGTCCAGGTTGTCCGGGCGGGTGTACTCGGGGCCGTAGATGATCCGCAGGTACTCCCGGCCGCGCACCTTGATCCCGGGCTGCACCAGGCGGCCCTTGCCGTCCCGGACGAGCGCGCCGAGCGGCTTGACGACCATGCCCTCGCCGCCCCGGCCGGTCATCTCCAGCCACCAGTCGGTGCCCGCGCGGACGGACGCCTCGTCGGCGGTGTCCACGACGAGCCGCCGGGTGACCTGGAGCAGCCCGGTGGGGTCGTGCTCGACCAGCCGGTCCAGCCAGGCCAGCTGTTCGTCGTGCGGTACGGAGGCGAGGGAGCGGCCCTGTACGGCGAGGATCTGGAACGGCGCGAGGCGCACGCCGTCCAGCCCGTCGGTGCCCCAGCAGTAGCGCCGGTACGCCGCCGTGAACGCGGCCGCGTCCCCGGCCCGCTCGCGCTGCCGGTCCGCGAGCGCGCCCACGTCGACGCCGCGCGCGGCGGCCGCCGCGAGGGCTCCGGTGGCGGCGGGGAACACCGCGCCGGACGCGGCGCCCACGGCCGCGTACTGCGAGCGGAGCAAGCCGCGCGCCTTCAGGGACCAGGGCATCAGCTCGGCGTCGAGCAGCACCCAGTCGGTGCCCCACTCCTCCCACAGTCCGGCCGCGGTCACGGCCGCGCGCAGCCGCCCGAGCACGGTCTCCGTGAGCGCGGAGTCGTCCAGGAACGGGCGCCCGGTGCGGGTGTACAGCGCGCCGGTGGGCCCGCCGTCCGCGGTGCCGAAGCGCTCCCGGGCCGCGGCGGCGTCCTTGCAGACCAGGGCCACGGCGCGGGAGCCCATGTGCTTCTCCTCGCACACGACCCTGGCCACGCCGGCCGCCCGGTACTCGCCGAACGCCTCGGCCGGGTGCTCCAGGTAGCCGTCCTCGCGTGAGGTGGCGGTGGGCGCCATGGTCGGCGGCAGGTAGGGCAGCAGCCGGGGGTCGACCGCGAACCGGCTCATGACCTCCAGGGCGGCGGCCGCGTTCTCCTCGCGGACGGCGAGGCGGCCCATGTGCCGGGTCTCCACGATCCGGCGGCCCTGCACGTCGGCCAGGTCCAGCGGCCGGCCCTCCCGGCCCCCGGGCGCCTCCGTCTCCAGCGGCTTCACGGGCTCGTACCAGACCTGCTCCGCCGGTACGTCGACGAGCTCGCGCTCCGGCCAGCGCAGCGCGGTCATCTTCCCGCCGAAGACGGCACCGGTGTCCAGGCAGATGGTGTTGTTGATCCACGAGGTGTTGGGCACGGGCGTGTGGCCGTAGACCACGGCGACGCTGCCCCGGTAGTCCTCGGCCCACGGGTAGCGCACGGGCAGCCCGAACTCGTCGGTCTCGCCGGTGGTCTCCCCGTACAGCGCGTGCGAGCGGACCCGGCCGGAGGTGCGGCCGTGGTACTTCTCGGGCAGCCCGGCGTGACAGACGACGAGGCGTCCGCCGTCCAGCACGTAATGGCTGACGAGCCCGTCGATGAACGCGCCGACCTGCTTGCGGAAGTCGGGGTCCTTCGCGTCTTCCCGTTCCAGCTGCTCGACGGTCTCGGCGAGGCCGTGGGTGAGCTGGACCTTGCGGCCCTTGAGGTAGCGGCCGAGCTTGTTCTCGTGGTTGCCGGGGACGCACAGCGCGTTCCCATCGGCCACCATCGACATCACGCGGCGCAGGACGCCGGGGCTGTCGGGGCCGCGGTCGACCAGGTCGCCGACGAAGACCGCGGTGCGGCCCTCGGGGTGGGCGCCGTCCACGTAACCCAGCTTGCCGAGGAGGGTGTCCAGTTCGGAGCGGCAGCCGTGGATGTCCCCGATGATGTCGAACGGTCCGGTGAGGTGGCGCAGGTCGTTGTAGCGGCGCTCCAGGACGACTTCGGCCTGCTCGACCTCGTCCTCGGAGCGCAGGATGTGCACCTTGCGGAAGCCCTCGCGCTCCAGGCCGCGCAGGGAGCGGCGCAGCTCGCGGCGGTGGCGCTGGATGACGTGGCGGGGCATGTCGGCGCGGTCCGGGCGGGCCGCGTTGCGGGCGAGGCAGACCTCTTCGGGCAGGTCGAGCACGATGGCGATGGGCAGCACGTCGTGCTCCCGGGCCACGCGGACGAGCTGGCGCCGGGCCTCCGGCTGCACGTTCGTGGCGTCCACGACGGTCAGCCGGCCGGCGGCGAGGCGCTTGCCCGCGATGTAGTGCAGGACGTCGAAGGCGTCCTTGCTGGCGCTCTGGTCGTTCTCGTCGTCGGCGACGAGGCCGCGGCAGAAGTCCGAGGAGATGACCTCGGTCGGCTTGAAGTGCCGCCGGGCGAAGGTGGACTTGCCGGACCCGCTGGCGCCGATGAGCACGACGAGGGAGAGGTCGGTGACGGGGAGGGTGCGGTGCGGGGCGTGCCCCGTGTCTTCGGTGGTCATGCGGCTTTCGCCTCCTTCTCGGTCTCGTCGGTGGTGGCGGTGCCCGTCGTGAACACGGCCATCTGGGTGGGCGGGCCGACCTCGGGGTCGTCCGGGCCGATGGGCACGTACGCGACGCCGTACCCGTGCCGTGCGGCCACCGCCTCGGCCCAGGCCCGGAATTCGGCCCTGGTCCACTCGAAGCGGTGGTCACCGTGGCGGGTGTGCCCGGCCGGAAGGGTCTCCCAGCGGACGTTGTACTCGACGTTGGGGGTGGTGACGAGCACCGTGCGGGGGCGCGCGGAGCCGAACACGGCGAACTCCAGCGCGGGCAGCCGCTCCGGGTCCAGGTGCTCGATGACCTCGCTGAGCACCGCCGCGTCGTATCCCTGGAGCCGCTTGTCCGTGTAGGTCAGGGAGCCCTGGCGCAGTGTCACGCGGGCGGCCTGCCGCTCCCCCATCCGGTCCAGCTTCAGCCGGCGCGAGGCGATCGTCAGGGCGCGCATGGACACGTCGAGGCCGACGATCTCCGTGAAGCGCGGGTCCTTCAGCAGCGCCTGCACCAACTGTCCCTGTCCGCAGCCCAGGTCGAGCACGCGGGCGGCCCCGGCAGCGGTGAGCGCGGCGAGGATCGCGTCACGGCGGTGCACGGCCAGCGGCACCGGCCGCTCCTCGGTGTCGGAGCCCTCGTCCACGGCGTTGTCGACGCTCTCGACGTCGAGGTCGTCCGCCTCCGCGAGCCGCACCAGCTCCAGCCGCTCCATCGCCTGCCGGGTGAGCCCCCAGCGCCGCGCCAGATACCGGCTGGTGATGAGCTTGTGCTCGGGGTGCTCCGCCAGCCACCCCTCGCCCGCGCGCAGCAGCTTGTCCACCTCGTCGGGCGCCACCCAGTAGTGCTTGGCGTCATCGAGCACCGGCAGCAGTACGTACAGCTGGCGCAGCGCGTCGGCGAGCCGCAGCTCGCCTTCGAGCACCAGCCGTACGTACCGTGAGTCGCCCCACTCCGGGAACGTCTCGTCCAGCGGTACGGCCTCCGCCTCCACCCGCGTCCATCCGAGCGGACCGAAGAGCTTGCGCACCAGCTCGGCACCACCACGGGCCGGCAGGGCGGGCACTTCGATCCGCAGCTCCATGGGGGCCGCCGCCCGCTCGGGCATCGCCTTGCAGGCACCGCTCAGCGCGGACTTGAAGACGGTGCTCATCGCGACGGACAGCAGCGAGGATGCCGCGTAGGGGCGGTCGTTGACGTACTGCGCGAGCGCGGCGTCGGGTGCCCCACCCCGGCCCTTGCCCTTCCCCTTGCGCACCAGCGCGATGGGATCGGCCTCCAGCAGCAGAGCAGCCGTGCACCGCTCCGCGGACGCCTCGGGATAGAAGACGTGCGCGGTGCCATGGGAGGTGGAGAACGCCTGCGCCCGATCGGGATGCTTGTGCAGCAGAAACCCGAGGTCGGTGGCGGGACGTTCCGGGGAGCCGGTGGTACTGATCGTCAAGAACACACGTTTGAGTATGATCCGCCCGCGCTCCCCTCACCAGGCAATTTCCGTGTCCCTCGCAGCACACACACCAGTCCCCAGGAGGCGAGATGTCCGCGCACTCGTCGGCGCTGGCCGCCGGAAGGCGTCATTCGGTCGGCCTGCGCCGCGACGGCACCGTCCTCGCCGCAGGCAGCGGCCTCGCCGCCGTCGAGTGCCGTGTCGAGGGATGGGCCGGCGTGGTCTCGGTCGTGGCGGGCAACGTCCACACCGCGAGGAACACGGGCAGATCCCATACGGTGGCGCTCCGTTCGGACGGCATAGTCCTGGCGACCGGCTGGAACGGCGACGGGCAGTGCGACGTCTCCGGATGGCGGGGCGTCACGGCCGTGGCGGCGGGGTGGCGCCGCACGCTCGGGCTGCTCGCGAACGGCCGCGTAGTGGCAGCGGGCCGGTGCGCGGAAGGGCAGTGCGAGGTGGAGCCCTGGCGCGAGATGGTCGCTCTCTCGTGCGGTGACTGGCACTCGGTCGGCGTCCGGTCGGACGGTTCCGCGGTGGCTACGGGAAACAACCGGCGCGGGCAGTGCGCCGTGGACGGGTGGCGGGGGCTGGCCGCCATCTCTGCCGGGTACCTCCATACCGTCGGCCTCGGAACCGACGGGCGCGCCCTGGCCACCGGCGACCGGGCGACCGGGGCGTGCGAGGTGGATGCGTGGGAGGACGTGGTGGCGCTGGACGCGGGCAGTCACCACACCGTCGGCGTCACGGCGTCCGGACGGGTCCTCGCGGCGGGCGACAACAGCTACGGGCAGTGCGGGGTCGATGGCTGGCGCGACATCGTCGCCGTGGCGGCGGGCTCGACGCACACCCTCGGCCTGCGTGGCGACGGCACCGTAGTCGGCACGGGGAACAACGCGGACGGACAGTGCGAGGTCGACACCTGGTCCGGCATCCACCGGTTCTAGGGCCTGTCCGACTTCCAGGGCCTGTCCGACCATTCCTGTCCGGCGCGACCTCGGCCGGGCCGGGGCGGGGGCCGCCGACGCGAACGGGGCTTCCGCGCGGGCCGCCATCGCGTCAGCCCGGGCGGCTTCCCCTCGCGGTCTCCCCAGCCGCATCGCACCGCGCAGCCGCGATCTCCCGGACCTCCGCCGGCCCCACCCGGCAGCAGCCGCCGACCAGGCGGGCGCCCGCCCGCTGCCACGCCTCCACCCGTCCGGGGTCGAACGTGGCGGCCCCGGTCCAGGCGCCCGACGCCGCGTCCCAGTGCTCGCCGCTGTTCGGGTAGACCACGGCGGGCTTCCCGGTCGCGCGGACCGCCGTCCGGGCGGCGGCCTCCGCGTCGGCCGGGTCGCAGCAGTTGACGCCGACCGCGATCACCTCGTCGTGCCCCCGGGCCAGGGCGAACGCCTCGTCCAGCGGCTGTCCGGCCCGGGTCCGGTCCCCGGCCACGGTGTAGGAGAGCCACACCGGCAGCCCGTAGTCCCTCACCACCCGCAGCAGCGCCCGCGCCTCGTCCATGTCCGGCACCGTCTCCAGGGCCAGCGCGTCCGGCCCGGCGGCGGCCAGCGCCTCGACGCGGGGGCGGTGGAAGCGCTCCAGTTCCCCGACGGTGAGCCCGTAGCGGCCCCGGTACTCCGCCCCGTCCGCCGTCACCGCCCCGTACGGGCCGACCGACGCCGCCACCCAGACGTCCCGGTCCACCGTGCCGGCCGCCCGGCGGGCCAGCTCCACGCTGCGGGCGAAGAGCCGAGTCGCGTCGTCCCGCCCGATTCCGCGCCGCGCGAACCCCTCGTAGCTCGCCTGATAGCCGGCCGTGATGAGCACCTGGGCCCCCGCCCGCACGTACGCCGTGTGGGCGGCCTCGATCTGCCCGGGTCCGTCGGCGAGCAGCCGGGCGGACCAGAGCGCATCGGACAGATCGCAGCCCTGCGCCTCCAACTGGTTGGAGAGCCCGCCGTCGAGGACGAGCGTGCCCTCGGCCAGCGCGGCGGCCAGCGGGCGGGCGGGCCCCGGTGTCATCGCGTCCCCGCTCTCAGCCCAGCTGGGACTGGACCTGGGACGAGATCAGGTCCAGGTGGTCCAGGTCGTCCAGGTCGAGGACCTGGAGGTAGATCCGCGACGCCCCGATCGCCGCGTACCGCCCGATCTTGTCGACCACCTCGGCGGGCGACCCCGCGAGCCCGTTGGCCTTCAGCTCGGCCACGTCCCGGCCGATGACGGCGGCCCGGCGCGCCACCTCCGCGTCGTCCCGGCCGACGCAGACCACCAGCGCGTTGGAGTAGATCAGGTCGTCGGGCTTGCGGCCCGCGGCCTCGGCCGCCTCCCGGACCCGGCCGAACTGCTTCTCGCTGTCCTCCAGCGAGGCGAACGGGATGTTGAACTCGTCCGCGTACTGGGCGGCGAGGCGCGGGGTGCGCTTCGCGCCGTGCCCGCCGATGAGCACCGGCACCTTGGCCTGCGCCGGCTTGGGCAGCGCGGGCGAGTCCGTCAGCTGGTAGTACGTGCCGTCGTAGCTGAACGTCTTGCCGACCTCGGTCGCCCACAGCCCCGTGACGATCGCGAGCTGTTCCTCCAGGCGGCCGAACTTCTCCTTCGGGAACGGGATGCCGTACGCCTTGTGCTCCTCCTCGAACCAGCCCGCGCCCAGGCCCAGTTCGACCCGGCCGCCGGACATCTGGTCGACCTGGGCGACCTGGATGGCGAGGACGCCGGGGAGCCGGAAGGTGCCCGCCGTCATCAGCGTGCCCAGGCGGATGCGCTTGGTCTCGCGGGCCAGCCCGGCCAGCGTGATCCAGGCATCCGTGGGGCCGGGCAGGCCGTCGCCCTGACCCATGCGCAGATAGTGGTCGGACCGGTAGAAGGCGTCGAAGCCGAGGTCCTCGGTGGCCTTGGCGACGGTAAGGAGGGTGTCGTAGCTCGCGCCCTGCTGGGGCTCGGTGAAGATGCGAAGATCCATGCCTCCATCCTGCACCCGCACGCGCCGCCCGCCCCGCTCCGGGGCACCGTCGGCACGGAGTCGCGGCCTCGGAGGGCGTACCGGAGGGCGTACCGGTCACTGAATACCGGTCACCGGGCCCACGGATTCGCGCAGTATCCCGTGCGGGCCGTCCCGCTCCCGGCCGCGCTCCAGGTCCTCCCGCTGCTCGCGCTCCCGCTCGTCGAGGAGACGGAGCATGGAGTGGACCCGGTCCGTCGACTCGTCGGCGGCGTCGATCGCCTCCATGCACTGCCAGTACAGGCTCTGTTCATCGGTCTCGCACGCCACCCCGACCAGAGCCATACCGACCTCCCCGAGCAGCGCGGCGAGGCCCGTCAGGGCCGCGCGGGGATCGGCGACCTCGGTCAGCCGCGCCGCCCGGGCCACCCCGGCACGGGCCGCCGGGTGGTCCAGCGCGCCGCTGCTCCGGCCCCCGGTCTCGCTGAGGGCGCCCGCCTCGGCCCTCAGCTCCTTGGGACCGGCCGCGGCCAGCCGGCTGCCGACCGCCTGGGCCAGGGCCTGCGCCTGCCACGCCTCGGCGATGATGTCCGGTGTGCCCCGGCTCTGCGCCAGCGCCTGCCTGATGACCGCTACCAGCCGTTCCGCTTCCATCGACTGCCCCCGTTCGACGCGAAATCCCGCTCGTCGCTGCGGAAAACCCGCTCACCACGTTCATTACCCACAGTGAAGGCGGTCGCACCGAAAGGCCAGAGGATTTCGGAAATCTGTGGACACAGAATCGAATGTGAACAAGTCGATCACTCCGAAGAGTGACGATCTTGGTCGCCCGTTGATCCAGGGACCGGAAAGCGCGACTCATTCCGTTCGATCTTGGCCGCGAGCGCCGCAAGGACGTCGATCCCCAGCGCCTCGCAGAACTGGAGGAGATACGCGAGCACGTCCGCGACCTCGTCCGCCACGCGGGGCGCCCGCTCCGGATCCTCCATGACCCGCGCCGACTGCTCGGGCGTCAGCCACTGGAAGATCTCCAGGAGTTCGGCGGCCTCCACGCTCAGCGCCGAGGCCAGGTTCTTCGGGGTGTGGTACTGCCCCCAGTCGCGCGCGTCCGCGAAGGCGGCCAGCCGCCGCTGGAGGGTGTGTACGTCGAGTTCGGTCACCGCTTTCCTACGCCCCCGGCACCCCGGCCGCCGTGACGCCCTCGACCTCCATGCCGGCGGGCGACAGCAGGAAGACGTTGCGGTCCACCCGGTGCATGCCGCTGCCGAGCCCGAAGACGACACCGCTGGCGAAGTCCAGGATGCGCTTGGCCACATCGGCCTCCGCACTGGTCAGGTCGAGCAGCACCGGCACCTGGGCGACCAGGTACTCCGCGACCTCGCGGGCGTCGGCGAACACCTGGACCCGCAGCACGACCATGCGCCGCTGCTCGGCGGGCTCCGGATCGTCCTGGACGGTGCGGTGGTCCACCCGGGAGGGCCATTCGTCGCGGCTGCGCAGCGGTACGACCTGGGCCAGCCCTTCCCACTGCTCGTCCGTGACGTCGTACCTGTCGTACCTGCTCACCGGACCACCCCGTCGGCACATCGGTCGGCGTTGTGCCGGTCACGCTCACTGTTCATCGGGCGATTGTCCCCTCCCTCACCCGTTCGGCCTACGAGCGACACGGCTCAGATGGTGATTGCCGCCGCCGGAATCACGTCCGCGGGCTCCGCGACCGTGATGGCGCCGGTCGGCGCGGCGGTGGTGTCCAGTGGGGTGAAGCGGATCGGGAGGTGGGCCAGCGCGCGGTGGAACGGGCCGGGGCGCCACAGCAGTTCCTCCGGCGCCACGGCGAGCCGCGCGTCGCACAGGAGACTGGTGAGCTGTTCGATGGCGGTCATCGCGATGAGCAGGGCCGGCTGCTTGGCGGGGCAGCGGTGGGGCCCGGCCGACCAGGCGAGATGGGCGCTGGCCCCGGACCGGAGCCCGTCGTCGGACGCGGGCGGCGGGGACTGGGA
The DNA here is from genome assembly GCF_001905735.1 of Streptomyces sp. CB01249. Taxonomy (GTDB): domain Bacteria; phylum Actinomycetota; class Actinomycetes; order Streptomycetales; family Streptomycetaceae; genus Streptomyces. The sequence goes on along the minus strand of NZ_LISW01000001.1, from coordinate 264,964 downwards.
GTTGGCAGCGGCGTAGGAAACCAGGAGGAGTTGTCCGGCGCGCAGCCGGACGCCGTGGAACTCGGTGTCGTGGCGCGGGTAGTGGGCGGCCAGGTTGGCGATCGGCGGATCGCGCCACAGCACCTCGTTGATCGCCTCGTGGGCGGTCATCGCGCCGCCGTGCAGCGAGCCCGCGTAGCGCTCGTCGGTGAGCATGTGGAGCGTGGCGTTGCCGATGAGGTTGGTCATCGGGTCGTTGCCCGCGCTCATCACCAGGGTGATCTGACGCACCGTCTCGTCGTTGTCGAGCCCGGCGGGATGGGCGACGAAGTACGAGGTCAGGTCGCGGCGCGGCCGGGCGCGCCGGTCGGCGACGAGGCGGGTGACGACGTCGACCAGGTCGGCGTACGCGGCGGCGGCGTCGGCGGCCGAGTTCATCATCCCGGCGATCCCGTCCACGATGCGTTCCCCGTCCTTGGGGTCGGCGCCGAACCAGGTGACGAAGATGTGCATGGGGAGGCGGCGGGCGTACTGGGCGATGAGGTCGCCGCTGCCGGTGGCGGCGAACCGGCCGATGAGCTGGCGGGCGACGCGGGCGACCTCGGCGCGCAGGACGTGCGGTTCGATCAGCGCGAGGCTGTCGTTGATGGCCTCGCGGTAGCGGGCGTGCACCGCGCCGTCGCTGAACAGGGCGGTGGGGCGGTGGCCGAGCACGGGCAGCACCGGCGAGTCCGGCGGAATGGTCGCCTGCCAGGTGCGGGGGTCCTTGCTGAAGGTGTGGGTGTCGCGGAGCACGTCGATGGCGGCCTGGTAGTCCGTGACGAGCAGGGCCTCGACGTCGGGGGCGATCCGCACCGGTGCGAGCGGGCCGTGCGCGCGCAGGGCGCGGTAGTGGCCCTGCGGGTCGGCCGCGAAGGCCGGGCCGAAGAGCGCGAGGGGCTGCGGCGGCGGTGCGTACGTGGTCATGAGGCGTCCTCGGGCTGCGGCATGCGGGTCAGCACGTGTTCGGCGAGTGCGATCAGGGCGTCGATGCTGCCGCGCCGCTCCCTCGCGTCGCACTGGACGAGCGGGGTGGTGTCGTCCAGGTCGAGGTGCTTGCGCAGGACCTCGTCGCTGTGTGCGGGGGCGTCGGGGAAACGGTTCACCGCGACGGCGTACGGCAGCCCCTGCTCCTCGACCATGTCCATCACGGCGAAGGAGTCGGCGAGCCGTCGGGTGTCCACGAGGACGAGCGCGCCGAGGGCGCCGCGCGCGATGTCCTCCCACAGCGGCAGGAACCGTTCCTGGCCGGGTGTGCCGAACATGTAGAGCACCAGGTCGTCCGGGACGGTCAGGCGGCCGAAGTCGATGGCGACCGTGGTGGTGGTCTTGTCGGGGAGTCCGGCGGTGGAGTCGACGCGGGTGCTGGACTGGGTCATCGCCTCCTCGGTGTGGAGCGTGGCGATCTCCGAGAGGGTGCGGATCAGGGTGGTCTTGCCCACGCCGAAGGGACCCGTGACGACGAGTTTCATCAGGGTCCGGGCGGCGGCCGGCAGATAGCCGACGCCGGTCCGGTCAGGGGAGGGAGCGGAGTCCATCGAGCAGCCTCTCGACAAGCGACCTGTCGATCTGCCCGGCACTGGGTATCGGCGGTCGGGTGAGCAGTAGTCCGGTGGCCGCGAGGTCCGTGGCCAGGAAGACGGTGGCGCTGACCGGCAGGTCCAGGTGGGCCGCGCACTCGACGACGGTGAGGGCACCCGGTTCCAGCAGGTCGCAGAGTCTGCGGGCCTGGGTTCCGGCGTCGTCGGGCACGGGCGCGTCGGTGCGTACGAGGACGGCGAGCCGGTCGAGCGCGGGGCCGGCGGGGCGGGACCTGCCGCCGGTGACCAGATAGGCGGGGATCAGACGGCGTGCTGGGCCGGGGGTCATGGCCGGGCGGCGGTGTCCGATTGGCGGGCGGGTGCGTGCATCGCCCGGGTGAGCGCGGTGACCTGGACCTGCATCTGGTAGGCGATGTCGCCGAGTTTGGCACCGGGTTCGGCGAACAGGGCGAGGGTGGTGTTGCGTCCGGCCGGGACGACGATGGCGAAGCCCAGGTCCGACTCCACGACGGTCTGGGCCAGTTGCGGGGCCTCGGCGTCGGTGAAGGCGGTCGTGAAGGCGCGGGCGGCGGCGTGCAGGGTGGCCGTCATCGCGGCGACCCGTTCGCCGGAGGCGCGGTCGAGGCCGGGGGACGCGCCTTCGACCAGGCCGTCGCCGGTGGCGACCACGGCGTGCTGGACTCCGGGCAGTTCAAGCAGCGGGGTCAGCACCCATGCGAGGTCGCCTGAGTGGGGACTGGGGGTGCTCACTTCTCGTCGTCTCCTTGGTCGTCCTGGTGGTCGGGGGCGCCGGTGTCCGGTGCGGCGGGCCGCCCGGTGACGCTCCTGCCGTTGAGGGTGCCCTGCTGGAGGGCCGCCCAGGAAGCCCCTGCCGCCTCCGGAGTACGGGCCGGCTGGGCGGCGTCCGGCTCGGCGGCCCGGGCGGCGGTGGCCGCGGCGGGGGTGCGGCGCGGCGCCCGACGGCGCCGGCTGGGCAGTCCGCCGGGCCCGGCGGCGTCCGGCGCGGGGGTGTCCGTGGTGGTCTGCGCGGGCTGGGCCGCGGCGGCGGTCACGGGTGCGGGGGCGAGGGCGGAGAGGTTCCGGTCCTCGTCCAGCACGGTGAGCAGGTGGGCCGGGACGCGCAGGATCGTCCGCATGCCGCCGAACGGGGACGCCTCGATGTGGCACTCGAAGCCGTACTGCACGACGAGCCGGCCGACGACCGCGAAGCCGGTCTGCGGCGGGTCGCCGAGCTCGGTGAGCAGGACCTCTGCGGGTCCGGCGAGCAGGGCGCGGGCCCGTTCGAGGGCGTCCTCGTCCATGCCGATGCCCGCGTCGTCCACGACGAGGAAGGCGCCTCGGCCGCCGCTCTGCTGGACGGTGACCTGGACGTCGGTGTCGGGGTGGGAGTACGCGGTGGCGTTGGCGAGGAGTTCGGCCAGGGCGATGGCGAGGGGTTCGGCGGCGCGGGCGGCGAGCGCGAGGCGTTCGTCGCGCAGGTGGTTGGAGACCTTGATCCGCTCGTAGCCGGCGACGCGGGACTGGGCGCCGAGGACGATCTCGACCAGCGGGGAGTTCTGCCGGGCGAGTCCGGGCCAGGCGTCGCAGAGGACGGCGGTGGACTGGGTGCGGCGCAGCGCGAGTTCGTTGCGGAAGTCGAGCTGGAGGATGCGCGGGTCGTCGTACTCGTGCTGGAGCTCGTGCAGCAGCTGCTGGGACTGGTTCAGGAGCGACTGGATCTTGGCGGCGGTGCCGCGCATCGCGGCGCGGGCCGCCGCGTCGACGCGTCCGCGCTCTTCGAGGACGGCGGTCCGCGCGGCCTGGACGGCCTCGGTGAGCAGGAGGGCGGCGCCGCCGTCGACCTCGGCCGCCTCGCGCAGTCCGGGGACGGTGGCGCTGGGGTGGGAGAGGGCGAGGGCGGCGGCGGGTATCCGCCTGCGCGCGAGCTGCCGGATCTCGTCCAGGAGGGCGGCGGTGCGGGCCTCGGCGGCCTTGGCCTGGCGTTCGGCGAGTTCGGCGCGGGTGACGGCCTGCTGTTCCAGGAGGCCGGTCCGGTAGGCGCGGGTGAAGCCCGCCACCGCGGCGACGACGGCGAGCAGTGCGATGATCCATGCCATGCCGTTACCGCGTTTCTCTCGTCGGGTCGGTCCGCCGGTGCGCGCGGGGCGGGACCGCGCGGTCAGCCCGCGCTGCCTGCCGGCTCACTGACCTGCTCCACTTCGTGGGCGACCGTGGCGACATCGGTCATGACCTGGACGACGCTGCGCCGTTCCGAGCCGTCGAGCTGCCGGTATTCGCTGCCGATGGTGACCACCAGGCGCTCGGGCAGGCCGAGTCCGGGGTAGCGGCCCTCGGCGATGACCTGGCGGGCCGCGTCGATGGCGGGGACGCCCGCGGCGTGCAGGGCGTGGGCGCGCTCCTGGATGTACGCGAGGTACGCGATGTGCTCGCGGACGCCGTTCCGGTCGAGGACGGGTCCGTGGCCGGGGACGATCGTTTCGGCACCGGTGGCCAGCACCTGCTCGCAGGCCGCGATGATGTTGCTCAGCGGGCCTTCCCAGTGGATCGGGTGGTCGCCGGGCTGCTCGTCGGACGACGAGAAGATGATGTCGCCGCTGAACACGGTGGACTGGGCGGGCAGGTGGACCATCAGGTCGCCGGTGGTGTGCGCGGGGGCGAGCGAGGTGATCTGCACCGGGTAGTCGCCGAGGCTCAGTTCGAGCTCGCCCGTGAAGTAGGTGGTCGGCCGGACGGGCTCGGTCCGCGACCAGTCGAACGGGCCGAAGTGGCGGGCGAGGTAGGCCCCGAGCGGGGTGGCCGGGTCGCCGCCGGTGACGAGCGCGTGCTGCTGCTGCGGCGAGGGCTCGTAGTGGATGTGCTCCCGGGCCTCGCGGGTCACGATGATCTCGGCGTCCGGGAGCACGCCCGCGCCCCAGAAGTGGTCGCCGTTGGCGTGCGTGACGACCACCCGGTCGATGGTCACGCCGTCGGGCAGCCGCTTGGTGGACTCGGCGAGGAACTGACCGGCGAGCACCGGGTCGTACGGGGTGTCGATCCACAGTGCGCCGCGGGGCGAGACGAGCAGGCCGCAGTTGGCCAGCCCCCAGCCACGCTTCGGCGGGAGCCAGGCGTACAGGCCCCTGCCAAGGTCAACGACATCCCCACCCGTGATCGACATGGACGCGATTATGCCGACCGGTTTCCGGTCGCGCGTTCGAACCCGGCCAGATGGGCACGTGATTGGCTGGAAACAGACCTTGACCCGCCGTACGGACGGCCGGGCGGTGACCGTACGACACCACTTCGGACCGCCTTCGTCACCATTACGGGAGACGGCACCGTCAAACCGGAAGGGGCCGATTACCCATTGAGCATGGCTGAAAAGAGACGCCGAAAGGCCCCCGTCGCGACCGCGTGAGCGGTGCGCCGGGGGCCCGTGGGGTCAGCCGTCAGGAACGGACCTGACCGCCTTCGAAGTACGCGATCAGCTCCGGGTCGAGCGGCGGCACCTCGAAGGGCGCACCGCCCTCGCGCAGGGAGCGGGTCGCGAGGACACCGGCGGCGACGCTCATCCGGGCGGCGACCGGGGAAGTGTCGGTGAGTCCCCCTTCGCGGGCGAAGCGGACGAACTCCTGCATGATCCGGCTGTCGCCGCCGCCGTGGGAGCCCTTGGCCTCGGGCACCCGGTAGGTGATGTCGGCGTCGGCGCGGTAGCCGCTGGGGCCGGTGTTCCAGACCTTGACCTCGTCGCCGGGGCCGTCGCCGAAGTTCTCCAGCCGGCCCTCGGTGCCGATGACCGTGTAGTTGCGCCAGTAGTCGGGGGTGAAGTGGCACTGCTGGTAAGCGGCCACGACCCCGTTGTCCAGCTGCATGTTCATCACCGAGACGTCCTCGACGTCCACGATGTGGTGCAGGTCCTTGCGGGCCGTCGGCGGCCAGTCGAACTCGCGCAGCCAGTTGTCGGGGCGCGGGGTGTCCGGCTCGCGGCGCGGCAGGTTGCCGTAGACGAGCAGGTCGCCGAGGGCGTTGACGCGCTGCGTGTAGCCGCCGGCCAGCCAGTGCAGCACGTCGATGTCGTGGGCGGCCTTCTGGAGGAGCAGGCCGGTGGTGCGGGTGCGGTCGGCGTGCCAGTCCTTGAAGTAGTAGTCGCCGCCGTAGCCCACGAAGTGGCGTACCCAGACGGCCTTGGGCTCGCCGATGTCGCCGCGCGCGATGATGTCGCGCATCAGCCGGACGACGCCCATGTGGCGCATGTTGTGGCCGACGTAGAGCCGGGTGCCGGTCTCGTACGCGGCGCGCAGGATGTTGTCGCAGCTCTCGACGGAGATGCCGAGCGGCTTCTCCACGAAGACCGCCTTGCCGGCCCTCAGGGCGTCGATGGCGATGACCTCGTGGGTGTCGTCCGGGGTCGCGACGATGATCGCGTCCAGGTCGTCCCGGCCGAGGAGCAGTTTGTAGTCCTCGACCGCGATCTCGGCGCCGAAGCGCTCGGCCTCCCGGCTGCGCACCTCCGGGTCGAGGTCGCAGACGGCGGTGATCGCCGACCCCTTGCCGGGGTGGTGGGCCGACGTCGCGATGGACCGGCGCAGGCCGAGCCCGATGACGCCGATTCGCAGGTCTGACACGGGAGTCCCTTCAGTTGGTGCGGGTCGTGCGGGCGGACGTTACTTGCCGGCGAGCGACGCCTCGAACTCGGCGCGCATCTTGTCGCCGCCGCCGGAGCGCCACTTGCGCAGCTCGTCCTTGAAGGCGGAGATCGGCTTGCGGCCGGCGACGATGTCCAGCTGGACATCGCTCATGGCGGTGGTGAGCGACGGGCTCTTGCTGGTGGACGTGTCCGAGAAGTGGCCGCTCGTCGGGTTGGTCTGGGCGATCTTGAGGAGGTCCTGCTGCCAGCCGTGGATCTTTCCGGCCAGGTCGCCCCGGCCCGGCAGGTAGATGTACTCGGGCCCGGCGGCGAGGAAGGCCAGCGGCATCGCGGTGGTGACGGCCTCGGAGTTGCCCTTGGGGGTGAGCTTCACGTCCCCGTCGGAGGTGCGGTTCCAGTGCTTGCCCTCGATGCCGTTGTCGAGGAAGAGGCGCTCCTCCGTACCGAAGGGGGCGGCCAGGTAGTCCAGAACGCGCAGCAGCATCTTGACGCGCTTGTCGTCGGCCTTCTTGTTGATGGCCGTATAGCCGACGGAGCCGTAGCCCATGTTGTAGTGCGGCGTGGCGCCTTCCTTGGCGGCGAACGGCACGATGACGCCGAACGGGAAGTCGTACGTCTTGGCGTCGACCAGGAAGCTGGGGAAGGACTGCACGTAGGCGCCGAGGGAGCCCTGGGCCATCTTCTCCATGGTGGTGCTGAGGTTGGGGTCCGGCCAGAAGAGCTTGGCCCGGGCGCACTTCACGGCGAAGGCCAGGGCCTCCTGGTACTCCTCCGTCTCGTACTGGTGCGTCAGCTTGCCGCCTTCGAGGCGCCAGGCGCTGGGGGCGCCGAACCACTGGGCGAACTGGGCGATGTGGTTCACGTACGCCGGTTCCAGGACGTACTTGTTGCGCTTGACGTCCAGCAGTTCCTTGCCCTTGGCGAGGAAGTCCTCGGCGCTGCTGAACTCGGCGCCGCCGACCGGCTTCCAGAAGTCCTGGTTGACGACGTAGACCTGGCCCATGGAGCCGTACGCGACGGTGACGCCGCGGATCTTGCCGTTGACGACGGCGGTCTTCCAGGCGGTGGTCGGCAGGTTCGCGAGGTTCGGGTACGCCTTGACCGCGTCGCCCGACAGATAGGGGGTGAGGTCGTGGAACTTGGCGTCCAGGAGCTCGGGCACGCGCTGGATGCCCTGGTTCGGCGGGAACCAGACCAGGTCGGGTATGTCGCCGCCGGCCATCATCGCGTTGAACTTGGTGAGGTACGCGTCCACGCCCTGGTCCACGACGATCGTCATGTCGAACTGCGCGCCGAGCCGCTTGTTCAGCTCCTGCCAGTAGCCGTTCTTGGCCTGCGGCGGGGCGGGGGTGGTGAACGTCTCGGTGAGGGCGGTGATGCGGCTGCCGTCACCAGGGGTCTTCGCGACGGACTTCGTGAGCTTCTTGGGGTAGCGCAGGTAGGTCGCGTCGAGGCCCGCCGCGTTCCCCGCCAGGTCGGCGGGGGCGGTCTGGGCCGCCACGTACGTCGGAAGCTTGAGCTTGGCCGACGCCTTGGCGCCGCCCTTGCTGACCGTGGCGCCGCTGCCGCAGGCGCTCAGGGTCGTCAGACCGGCGACGGTGAGGCCGGCGATTCCCGCGGCGCCCATGAAACCGCGTCGGGACAGGTGGGTGGACATGGGGCTCCTTGAAGTGGGTGGCGTACGGGGCGGTGGTGCGGGGCGGGCGGGGTCAGCCCTTGATCGCCCCGGTGAGAACGCCCTTGACGAAGAACTTCTGCAGGAAGGGGTAGACGCAGAAGATGGGCACGATCGCGATGATCAGTACGGCCATCTGCAGCGAGGTCGCGGGCGGGATGGAGTGGACACCCATCGCGGAGGCGTTGATGCTCTGCCCGTTGAGGACGTAGCTCCGCAGGATCACCTGGATGGGGAACTTGCTGGAGTCGTTGAGGTACAGCACCGCGTTGAAGAAGCTGTTCCAGTACCCGACGGCGTAGAACAGGCCGACCACCGCCAGGACCGCCTTCGACAGCGGGAGGACGATCCGGAAGAGGACCGTGACCTCGTTGGCGCCGTCGATGCGCGCCGCGTCGTACAGCTCCTCCGGAATGGACTGGAAGAACGAGCGGACCACCACGATGTTGAAGGCGTTCAGCAGGACCGGAAGGACCAGTGAGGCGTACGTATCCAGCATGTGGAACTGCTGGACCGCGAGGTACGTCGGGATGATGCCGGGCGCGAAGAGGAACGTGCCGAGCACGAGCAGCAGGATCGGCTTGGCGAGGACCGTGCCCGGCCGCGAGGTGCCGTACGCGATCATCACCGTGCACGCCAGGCTGAGCGCGGTCCCGATCAGCGTGATGAAGATGGACACCACCGCGGCCCGGGTGACCACGCCCCCGGACAGGATGACGCGGTACGCCTCCAGCGTCGGGTGGTGCGGGATCAGCACGTAGCCGCCGTTGGCGTTCAGCTCCTCGCGGCCCGCGAGGCTGGTGCCGATGGCGAGGAGGAACGGGTAGAGCACGATCACGGTCAGCACGATGAGCGCGAGGCCCTTGGCGCCCTGCCCGTACCAGTGCGGGCGCTCCATCCACGGCGGGCGGCCGTTGGACCTGCGGGGCCGGGCGGCCCCGGACCGGGCGGCGCGCAGCCGGGTCGCGACGGACTCACTCATCGGTACACTCCCTGCTCGCCGAAGCGGTGGGCCAGCTTGTTGGCGGCGAGGATGAGGGCGAATCCGATGACGCCCTTCATCAGTCCGGCGGCGGTGCTCATGCCCCAGTCGCCGTCCACGACGCCGTGGAAGTAGACATAGGTGTCCATGACCTCGGCGGCGTCCGGGCCGACGGCGTCGCGCTGGAGCAGGATCTGCTCGAAGCCGACCGAGAGGATGTCGCCGAGCCGCAGGATGAGCAGCATCAGGATGACCGGCCGGATGCCGGGCAGGGTGATGTGCCAGATCCGGCGGAGCCAGCCGGCGCCGTCCATGGCGGCCGACTCGTACTGACCCATGTCGATCGAGGCGATGGACGCCAGGAAGATGATCGTGCCCCAGCCGCAGTCCTTCCAGATGGCCTGCGCGGTGATGAGGAACTTGAAGGTTCCCGGGTCGGTCATCACGTTGCCGATGCTGACCCCGTGCTCCATGAGGAGCGTGGTGACCGATCCGGCGCCGCCGAGCACCTGCTTGAACATCGCGACGACGACGACCCAGGACAGGAAGTGCGGCAGGTAGACGACGGTCTGGATGAACCGCTTGATCTTCTCGCTGATGAGCGAGTTGAGCAGCAGGGCCAGGGCGATCGGCGCCGGGAAGTACAGGAGGAGCTGGATCGCCGTGATCTGGAGGGTGTTGGACACCGCGCTCCAGAACTCGGGCTCGGCCAGCAGCGCGGTGAAGTTCGCCATCCCGACGAACGGGCTCTGCTTGAAGCCCAGGAACGGCTGGTAGTCCTGGAAGGCGATGACGTTGCCCGCGAGCGGCAGATAGAAGAAGAGGACGAAGTACAGCACTCCGGGGAGACAGAAGAGCAGCAGCGCCTTGTCCCGCTTGAGCCGCTGCCGGAGCGGCTGCCGTATTCGCTTCTTCTTGCCCTTCCTCCCCGCGGGGCGTTCCGCGTCTTCCGGGTCGCGGGGCTGCGGCACGGGCGGCCGCGCAGCTGTGACCGGCGGGTTTGCCATCGTCACAGGCACCTCCAGGGCTGATGGAGCGAGAGAACGTCCCGCATACGTGGAGGGCGGCGCGCACTTCGGGGAAGCGCGTCCGCTGCCTCTTCGCGGCGACAGGCACATAGTTCACGACCGTGCGGCCATATGGCAAGAGTTGTTCATTTCGCAGAGGTAACGAACATCTATGGGCAGGCAAAAGTCACCCCATGGGGCGCCGCAGGGCGTTACAGGCCAGACAATCACCCCATAACGGGCGCTCGATGCCTGCAAAATGGGACCGGAATGCACTGTTCCTCCGTCAGAACCAGCTATCCGGCGCGCGGTTGTGCTTGAACGTGCACACTTCACGCACGGTCCGACCCCCTGAACCGGTTTGGGTGTGCGCGAAAAAGCGGGCCGCCGCGCAGTGTGCGCACGGCGGCCCGCTGGGGGTACGGCGAGGGGTCAGACGGCGATGACCGTGACACCGGCCTCGGTGAAGCGGGCGGACGCCTCGGGGGCGATCCCCCGGTCGGTGACCAGGAAGTCGACCAGGGAGAGGTCGCAGACCCGGGCGAAGGCCCGCTTGCCGATCTTCGAGGAGTCGGCGGCGACCACCACGCGCTGGGCCTGCTGGGCGAGCAGCCGGTTGATGCTGGCCTCGCCCTCGTGGTGGACGTACGCGCCGCGTTCGGTGTCGATGGCGTTGACGCCGAGCACGGCCACGTCGAGCGTTATCTCGCCGAGCACGCCGCTGGCCAGCGGGCCGGTGAGCTCGTACGACTGGGGCCTGGCGACCCCGCCCGTGACGACCATCTTGATCTGCGGCCGGATCACCAGCTCGTTGGCGATGTTGAGGGCGTTGGTCACCACCGTCAGCGTCGGCTGCCCGGCCGCGCCGCCGGCGCCGTCGCCCACCAGGTCCGCGCGGACCGCGAGCGAGCGGGCGACCTCGGTGATGGTGGTGCCGCCGGTGAGGCCGACGACCTCGCCGACCGCGACGAGTTCGGCGACGGCGCGGCCGATGGCCTGCTTCTCCGGGGCGTTGCGCCCCGTTTTGTACCGGAGGGCCAGCTCGTAGCTGACGCCGTGGGCGATCGCGCCGCCCCTGGTGCGGGTGAGCAGCTGCTGCTCGGCGAGCTGGTCCAGGTCCCGCCGGATGGTCGCGGCCGAGACGTCCAGCGTCTTCGCGGCATCCTCGACGTCCACCCGGCCGTGCTTACCTACGAGTTCCAGCAGTGCGTTCCACCGGGCATCCCTGGACAAGACGGTTCTCCTCACAGGTCCGGGCCGTAGGCGCCCATCCCCTTGGGCGCGATCACCGGACAGGGCGCAAGCGTCGCACAAGGCTCCGACGAGTCAAGTCTCATGCGCGCAGAATGCTTGAAAATGCTCGCTCCTCGCGAGTATCGTGCGGAAACGAGCATCCCCTCCCGAGTACGGAGTGCAAAAGTGTCATTTGTCGAGATCGAGATCGCCAGTCAGCCGGAGTGCTGGCGCCGCGCAGCGGAGCTGGCACCGAGTCACGCCGCCGCGCTGCCCGCGCCGGGCGAGCGCGTCGCCGTCGTCGGCTGCGGCACCTCGTTCTACATGGCTCAGGCATACGCCTCGCTCCGTGAGGAGTCCGGGCAGGGCGAGACCGATGCCTTCGCCGCGTCCGAGTTCCCCGCCCGCCGCCGCTACGACCGGGTCGTCGCGCTCACCCGCTCCGGCACCACGACCGAGGTCCTCGAACTCCTCGGCCGGCTGAGCGGCACCACGCCCACGGTGGCCATCACCGCCGACCCGGAGACCCCGGTGATGACGGCCGCCGACGCGGTCGTCGTCCTCGACTTCGCGGACGAACAGTCCGTCGTCCAGACCCGGTTCGCGACCACGCTGCTCACGCTGCTGCGCGCGCACCTCGGCCTGCACACCGACGCCGTGGTCCGGGACGCGGAGCGGGCGCTCGCCGAGCCGCTGCCGGAGGGCCTGGTGGACTGCACGCAGTTCACGTTCCTCGGGAGCGGCTGGACGGCCGGGCTCGCCAACGAGGCGGCGCTCAAGATGAAGGAGGCGTCGCTCTCCTGGACCGAGTCGTACGCCGCGATGGAGTACCGCCACGGCCCGATCTCCATCGCCACCGACACCACCGCCACCTGGATGTTCGGTGCCGCCCCCGAGGGGCTGCGCGAGCAGCTCCTGGAGACCGGCGCCCGCTGGGTGGAGACCGACCTGGACCCGCTGGCCGACCTGGTCCGCGTCCAGCGCCTGGCCGTGGTCCGCGCCGCCGCGCGCGGCCTCGACCCGGACGCCCCCCGCCACCTGACCCGCTCGGTGGTCCTGGCGGACGCCTGATGCCGTACCGCGCCTCAAACGCCGGCGGGGCTGGATGTCAGCCCGTCCGGCGTTTGAGGACTGGGGTCAGGACTCCTCGAAGTGCGTGTCCAGGACCGCGTCGAAGCCCTCGGTCCACTCCTTGAGGCTGCCGCGGGACGGCGCCTCGACCTCGCCGTTGAACCAACGCTGGGACGACAGGTGGACGGTGACGGTGAACCGGCGGCCGAAGCGGGCCGGCTTCAGCTCGACCGCGCCGATCTCGTCCCAGCCGAAGTCCGCCTGCTGGTCGTCCAGCGTGAACCGGACGCCCTCGGGCCCGGCCGAGATCGAGCCGCGCCGGTCGCTCACCTCGAACGAGGGCCCCTCGGCCGCCTCTTCGTCGCTCTTCTCCTGCTCGTCCTCCTCGTCCTCCTGCGCCACGGGCGCCTCGTCGGCCGGCTCGGGGACGGCGTCCGCGACGGCGGGCTCCTCGGTGGTCTCCTTCTCCGGCTCCTCCTCCACCGCTTCCGCGGGTCGGGGGGCCGTGAGACCGGGGATGTACGCCGGATCGGTCCCTGCGGCGTACGCGGGCTGGGTCTTGGGGTCTATGCGCTGCTCCACGGCGGGCAGTATGGCCGACGAACCTGTACAGGGCCAGTAAGACCGTGTCGGGGGCGGGCCCGGGCCGCCCGGCCCGCCCCCCGGTGCGGGGCCCCGCGCCCCGCGTCAGCCGGTGGCGCAGGCCTCCCCGCCGAGCGAGAAGGCGCCCGGTGCCGTGTTGCCGCCGGTCAGCGTGCCCGTGAAGCCGAAGCCCGCGGACGCGCCCGGCGCCACCCGGCCGTTCCAGGAGACGTTGGTGGCCGTCGCCTTCGCCCCGTCCTGATCAACCGTCGCGTTCCACGCCTGGCCGACCTTCTGACCGTCCGGGAAGGTCCAGGCGAGCTTCCAGCCGTCCAGCTCCGCGCTACCGGTGTTGGTGAGGGTCACATCGGCCTGGAAGCCGCCGGACCACTGGTTGGTGACCTTGTACGTCACCGAACAGGCCGCGTCACCGGGGTCGGTGCCGGGGTCCGTGCCCGGGTCGGTACCGGGATCGGTACCGGGGTCCGTGCCCGGGTCCGTACCGCCCCCGTCGCTGTCCGAGGAGTCGCCGTACATGATTCCGCGCCCGTTGGTGGACACGTACACCCGGCCGAAGACGCGCGGGTCGCCCGTGATCGCGGCGCCCGTCCAGCCCCACTGGTGGGCGTCGTCGTTGATGCGGGTCCAGCTCGTGCCCGCGTCGGTGGACCGGAAGATGCCGCGCACCCCGCCGATCTTCGCCGACACGAAGAGCGTCTGGTACGAGGCGCCCGCCGCCGCCTTGCCGAAGCCGACGGAGTCCGCCTCGCCGACACCGCTCAGCTTCGTGAAGGTCGCCCCCGAGTCCGTCGAGTGCCACAGGCCGTACGCGCCAGTCGTGGCGCCGCCCGCGAGCCAGATGTCGCCCTCGGTGCCGGGGACCGCCTTGAAGCGGACGTTGCCCTCGGTGGGCAGGCCGCTCGACGCCTTCGCCGTGAAGGTCGCGCCGCCGTCCGTGGAGACGTAGAAGGTGCCGGCCTTGTACCCGTAGAACTTCTTCGGGTTCTCGCGGTCCGACTCGACCGTCGCGCCCTGCGGTATCCCGGTGGACGCCGACCACGAACTCCCGTACCCGGTCGTGTGATGGACCCCGGTGCCCTCGGGGCTCCAGACGAAGCCGCTCGCGTCGGCCGCCGCCGCGACCGTGCCGCCGCCGGTCACCCCGGACGGCTCGGAGCCCTGGAACCAGTTGGAACCGTTGTCCGTCGAGAAGCCGATGTGCGGGTCCGCGTCGGCGCTGCCGACCCGGACCACCGTGTTCGGGCTGCTCTCGGCGAAGTCGAGGCTCGTGGTGGAGGTCAGGTTGGGCGAGGTGAACATCATGTCCGGCACGGCGTCGAGGTCGGTGTGCCGGAAGCCCCCGATGTCACCGAGCGCGCTGAGCAGCGGCGCTCCGGACGGCGGGCTGGCCAGGTCGTTGACGGCGGTCTCCTCCAGGCCCTTCACCATGGGCGTGATCTTGAACTGGCTGCCGGAGTCCCAGTTGATGAGGTTCTCGGTGCCGTAGATCGTCGCGCCGGTCCCGTACATCATCCGGTTCGAGTCGAACGGGTCGATCTCCAGCGCCTCCGTCATCCAGCCCAGCTTCGGCGTGGTCTCCGGCGGCGTCGGGTTGGCGCCCCAGGTCAGCCACGGCACCGAGGACACGTCCTGGGTGAAGCGGTTGGAGCGGTTGGGGTAGCTGGTGTAGTCCCACGCCTGGGTCCAGGTCGCGCCGCTGTCCGTGGAGCGGAAGATCTGGGTGTCGGGCCACCAGGAGCTGTACGCGGTCGCCATCACCGTGCCGGGATGCTGCCGGTCCACGGTGAGTCCGCTGAAGCCGTAATAGGTGTCGGCCTCGGCGACCGGGCTGACGTCCTTCCACTCACCGGTCGCGGTGGTGTACCGCCAGATCCGCCCCTTGCCGCCGTCGTACGGGCCGCCGGTGTCGCTGAGGGTCAGATACAGGTAGCCGTTGTCGGAGTCGAGTACGCCCTTGTGCGCCAGGTATCCCGTCGGCTGTCCGGCGATCCGCGACCAGGTGGTCCCGCCGTCCGTCGAGCGGTAGACGGTGTTGTCCTTGTCGGCGACCCCGACGTAGATGTCCTGGGTCGCGCTGCCCGCGCTGCCGCTGCGCTCGTCGAACGTCACCCAGACGATGCCCTGGTTGTCGTTGCCGTAGCCGCTGGTGTCGGTCGGGTCCTGGGAGTAGTTGCCCGGCTTGGGGAAGGCCGTGACCTCGGACCAGGTGGCGCCCGAATCGGTGGACCGCCAGAGGCCGTTGCCGCTGGGCGCGCCGAGGTAGAGCACGGAGTTCTTGTTCGGGTCGACCGCGAGGCGTTCGCCCATGCCCCGGCCCGGCATGTTGCCGCCGAGCTTGAAGGGAAGGGTGCTCGCCTTCCAGGTCGCGCCCCGGTCCGACGAACGCAGCACCGCGCCGTTGGTCGGGTCCCAGTCGTTGGTGTACGTGCCCACGGCGGCGTACACCTTGTCCGGGTCGACGGAGTCCGAGGCGAGGCTCACCACCCCGGTCCAGCCCCAGTGGTCCCAGTCCACCCAGTCGAGCAGCGGCTTCCACTGCTTGCCCGACTGGTCCCAGCGGTAGGCGCCGCCGATGTCGGTGCGGGCGTAGGCGAGGTTCTTCTCGGTCCGGTTGAAGACGATCCCGGGGACGAAACCGCCGCCGTCGATACGGACGTTCTTCCAGTCGTACGTGTCCGCCGCGAGGGACACATCGGATGCCTGGGCGGCTGCGGAGGCGTCGCTGTCGCGCGCCGACGCCGGTGCGCCCGCGGCGAACAGCCCGGCGGTGAGGGTGAGTGCCGCCACCAGGGCAGCGAAGGGTCTTGCGCTTCTGCGCACGGAAACGTCTCCTCCGAACAGGTCCGCCGACAAGGGCGGTCAAGGGCGTGAACGGATGTGGGAGCGCTCCCATTTCGCGTCCCGATGGTAGCGGCGCCGCCCCTCCGGGAGAAGGGCGGGCGCAAAGTTCATCGGATGACTCGGGTGTGCCGCCCTCGACGGGCGCCCCTGCGGTAAACCGCACCCCGGACGGCGGCGACCCTCATACCGGCGCGGTCCGCCGCTTTCTAGCGTGGCGGGGAGCCGGGGCAGGGTGCCCCGGCGGCCCGTCCGTCTGGAGCCCCGCATGCACCCCGTCCCGCTCGCTCTGCCTCAGGAACCCGCCGGAGGATTCGCCGGCTGGGCGGCCGACCTCATCGACGCCCTCGGCGCTCCGGGGGCCGGTCTGGCCATCGCCCTGGAGAATCTCTTCCCGCCGCTGCCGAGCGAGGTGATCCTGCCGCTGACCGGGTTCGCCGCCGGTCAGGGGGTGCTGTCGCTCGCCTCGGCGCTGTTCTGGACGACGCTCGGTTCGGTGGCGGGAGCGACGGCCCTGTACTGGATCGGGGCGCTGTTCGGACGGGACCGGGTGCACGCCCTGTGGACGCGGCTGCCCCTGGTCGGGGCGGCCGACCTGGAGCGCACCGAGGCGTGGTTCCTGCGGCACGGCACGAAGGCGGTGCTGCTGGGCCGGATGGTGCCGATCTTCCGGAGCCTGATCTCCGTACCGGCGGGCCTGGAACGCATGCCGCTGCCGACGTTCCTCGGGCTGACCGCGGTGGGCAGTCTGGCCTGGAACTCCGTGCTGGTGATGGCCGGTTACTGGCTCGGCGACCAGTGGGACACCGTCGGCGACTACGTCGGCGTGCTCTCCGAAGCCGTACTGCTGCTATGCGCGGTGGCGCTCGTGCTGTACGTCGTCGTGCGCGTCCGGTCACGCGCGGCGGGGCGGGCCAGGCACCGTCGGGATGCCGGATGAGGGGGCCGGGAACTATGGTTCGGCCGACCGGGCCCGGGCGAGGGGGCCCCGGGCGCGAGACGGAGGGGCGGGGCGCGGTGCTGGAGGAGACCCCCTGGGTGCCGGGCGCGTCCGGTCACGGCCCGGCGGCCCGGCTGTCCCGGATGGCGGGGGTGCTGCTCGGCTGCGTGACGGCCTTCGCCTGGCTGATGTACTTCGCGGCAGCCGGGGCGCTCCTGGGGCCGTTCCTGCTATGGCCCCGCACCCGGGTCTCCGCGCGCCGCCTCCTGGTGGCCGGGGCCAGAAGGCCGGCGGAGGCGGAGCGGTGGCGCCGGTCCGTGTTCTTCGGCGACCGGTTCCCCGCGCACCGCGCCTCCGACCAGCAGGTGCTGCGCTATCTGGCCGGCCGCATCCCCTCGGGGCTGCTGTGCACGGTGGTGACCGCGCTGCTCGGGTTCGGCCTGGTGCTGGCCGGGCTGCTCGCGGCGGGCGTGGCCCGCGGCACGCTCGGCTGGGGCGAGTTGCTGACCCAGGCGGTCCTGGGCTCCGTCCTCCTCTTCCTCGACGTGCAGGGGCTGTTCTCGCTCGCCGCGCTGGACGCCCGGCTCGCCCAGGAGTGCTTCGGGCCCGGGGAGCGGGAGTTGCTGAGGCGGCGCATCGGTGAACTCTCCGCCAGCCGGGCCGCCGTGGTGCGGGCGGTGGACCGGGAGCGGCGGCGCGTCGAGCGCGATCTGCACGACGGGGTCCAGCAGCGGCTCGTCGCACTCGCGATGCTGCTGGGCCGGGCCCGCCGCGCCCGGGACGCCGACCGCGCCGACGCACTGCTGGCGCAGGCGCACCGGGAGGCGGGCGAGGTGCTCGCCGAACTCCGCGAGGTGGCCTGGCGGGTGTATCCGACGGCGCTGGACAGTGTGGGGCTGCGGGAGGCGCTGGGCGGGGTCGCGGAGCGCTCACCGATCCCGGTCCGGGTGACGTACGAAGTCTCCGGGGAGCTGCCTTCGCCCGTGGAGACGGCCGCGTACTTCGTGGTCTCCGAGTCCGTGAACAACGCCGCCAAGCACTCCGGCGCCGAGGGCATCGTGGTGGCCGTGGTGCGCCGCGACGGCCTGCTGACCGTGCGCGTCCGGGACGACGGATGCGGCGGCGCGGATCCGGAAGGCGGCGGACTGGCCGGGCTGCGCGGCCGGGTCGCCGCGATCGACGGCATGCTGGACGTCCACAGCCCCTCAGGGGGCCCCACCACCGTGACCGCGGAGCTGCCGTGCGTGTGATTCTCGCCGAGGACTCGATCCTGCTCAGGGAGGGCCTGGTCCGCCTGCTCACCGAGGAGGGCCATGAGGTCCTGGGCGCGGTGGGTGACGCGGAGTCGCTGCTGTCGCAGGTCGCGGCGCACGCGCCGGACGTCGTCGTCACCGACATCAGGATGCCGCCGACGCACAAGGACGAGGGGTTGCGCGCGGCCGTGGAGATCCGGGAGCGGCGGCCGGACGTCGGCGTGCTGGTGCTCTCCCAGTACGTGGAGCGGAGCTACGCCGCCCGGCTGCTCGCAGAGAACGCGGAGCGGGTCGGCTATCTGCTCAAGGACCGGGTCGCGCAGGTGGAGGAGTTCCTGGACTCGCTGGAGCGCATCCACGCGGGCGGGGCCGTCTTCGACGCGGAGGTGGTACGGCAGTTGGTCATCCGCAGCACGCACGGTGATCCGCTGTCCCGGCTGACCCCGCGCGAGCACACCGTCCTGGAGGCGCTTGCCCAGGGCCACACCAACGCGGCCATCGCGCGGAAGCTGCACATCTCGCTGAGCGCCGTCGAGAAGAACCTCAACACCGTCTTCGACAAGCTGGGCCTCGCGCACACCACCGGCTACAACCGGCGCGTCCTCGCCGTGCTGCGCTACCTGGAAGCGTGAAGGCCGGGCGTCCCTCAGTACCAGCTGGAGGAGCCGGGCGGGTCGCAGACCTCGAGGACGACCTCGCCCGCCACGGAGGTGCGGCCGCCGAGGGGGCGCACCCGGTCGCCGACGTTCACCATGTGCGGGGCCGCGCCCACGATCCGGCAGCGGTAGACGAAGCCTTCGGGGAAGCGGACCAGGGACTCGTTGCGCATCACGCGCGAGTAGCGGTTGACGACGTTGGAGCGGATGACCACGCCGTGGCCGTCGCTGTGCTCGGATTCGAGATCGCTCGACGCGCAGACGGGGCACAGGAGTTTGCGGAAGGAGGCGGTGTGGCACCAGCGGCACACCTGATAGACGAGCCCTTCCTGACTGGTGTGCGCCCCCTCCGCCTCGCGTGTCGGCCGCCCCATCACGTCGGTTCCGGTACTGAACACGTTCCGCCTCCCGCGCTCGACTCGGTGCGCCGCAGCTTCGGCGACGGCACACCGGCACCGTATGGCACTTAGTTCCAGGAGTAAAGGCACTGCGTGCCACTAAGTGCGGATGCGGCTCTCGCGGGCGGCGTCAGGCGGTGCCGAGCGCGGACTCGATGTGCTGCACCACGCGCCACATCGGGGCGCCCTTGCGCGCGACCATGACGATGACCTCGTCGTCGCTCACGGCGGAGGAGACGGGGGCCTGCGAAGGCTCCGGCGCGGGTGCGACGGGCCGCGCGTCCGCCCCGCCCCACACCGCGCGCACCAGCTCAAGGGCCCGGTCCACCTCGGCCCCCGCGTCGCCCTTGCCGCCCGAACGCAGCCAGGACCGCAGCCCGTTGTTGTGCGCGGCGACGACCGAGGCGGCGATCACCTCGGCGCGCAGCGCGAAGTCGGGCCCGGCGTCCGGGTCCCCGGCCCAGCGCCGCTCCAGATAGCCGGCGAGGGTCCGCTCGTAGCGGCGCACCACGGAGAGCTCGTACGTGCGGAGGCCGGGCACCTCGCGGGTGAGCCGGTAGCGCTGCACGGAGAACTCGGGCTTCTCCGCGTACATCCGCAGCACCAGCCGGGCGCCGTCGCACACCGTGGCGACCGGGTCGGTCCCGTCGGCGTCCGCCAGGAAGGCGGTCATGTCCGCGAGGCACCCCTCGTGGTCGGGGAAGACCGCGTCCTCCTTGGAGGGGAAGTAACGGAAGAAGGAGCGCCGCCCCACTCCGGCCCGGGCGACGATGTCGTCCACCGTGGTCCGCTCGAACCCGCGCTCCAGGAAGAGCGCGAAGGCCGCCTCGGCGAGCACGTCACGCATGGGGGGCTTCTTGGCCGGCCGCCGGTCTTCGGTCATGCCGGAAACGTAACACCGAAAGCAGCCCGCCGACACTGGGTACCTTTACGAAGGGTACTGAGTGCCATAGGATTCCCGCAGGAGACCACCAGGTACAGGGAGAGCCGGCGTGAGCTTGAGGATCGTTGTCACTGTGAAGTACGTGCCCGACGCGACCGGTGACCGGCATTTCGCCGATGACCTGACGTTGGACCGTGAGGATGTCGACGGTCTGCTGTCGGAGCTGGACGAGTATGCGGTCGAGCAGGCGTTGCAGATCGCGGAGGCGGCTGATGATGCGGAGGTCACCGTGTTGACGGTGGGTCCGGAGGATGCCAAGGACGCGTTGCGCAAGGCGTTGTCGATGGGTGCGGACAAGGCGGTTCACGTCGAGGACGACGATCTGCACGGTACGGACGCGCTGGGTACGTCGCTGGTGCTGGCGAAGGCGATCGAGGAGACCGGGTACGACCTGGTGATCTCGGGGATGGCGTCGACGGACGGCACGATGGGTGTGGTTCCGGCGCTGCTCGCGGAGCGGCTGGGTGTGCCGCAGGTGACGCTGCTGTCGCAGGTGTCGGTCGAGGGCGGTGTCGTACGTGGTCGTCGTGACGGGGACAGTGCGTCGGAGGAGCTGGAGGCGTCGCTTCCGGCGGTGGTGTCGGTGACCGACCAGTCGGGCGAGGCGCGTTACCCGTCGTTCAAGGGGATCATGGCGGCGAAGAAGAAGCCGGTGAAGTCCCTGGACCTGGACGATCTGGGGATCGACGCCGAGCAGGTGGGGTTGGCGGGTGCGTGGACCGCGGTCGACTCCGCGACCGAGCGTCCGGCCCGCACTGCGGGAACGATCGTGAAGGACGAGGGCGAGGGCGGCAAGCAGCTGGCCGAGTTCCTGGCCGGCCAGAAGTTCATCTGATCCCGCTTCGGGGTTTCGTCGTTCGTTTTCACTGATGTGCAGGAGTGGGTCTGATGGCTGAAGTTCTCGTCTTTGTCGATCACGTGGACGGTGCGGTCCGCAAGCCGACGCTGGAGCTGCTGACGCTCGCGCGGCGGATCGGTGACCCGGTCGCCGTCGCCGTCGGCGCCGGTGCGTCCGCGACGGCGGATGTCCTCGCCGAGCACGGCGCGGTCAAGGTCCTGGTCTCGGAGGCCGCCGAGTTCGCCGACTACCTCGTCGTACCGAAGGTGGACGCGCTCCAGGCCGCCCACCAGGCGGTCTCCCCGGCGGCGGTGCTGGTGTCCTCCTCGGCGGAGGGCAAGGAGATCGCGGCGCGCCTCGCGGTGCGGGTCGGGTCGGGCATCATCACCGACGCGGTCGACGTCGAGGCCGGTGCCGAGGGTGTCGTGGCGACCCAGTCGGTGTTCGCCGCCTCGTTCACCACGAAGTCCCGGATCACGCACGGCACCCCGGTCATCACGGTGAAGCCGAACTCGGCGCCCGTCGAGCCGGTCGCCGGTGCGGGTGCGGTGGAGGAGCTGGCGGTGGAGTTCTCCGCCGCCGCCACGGGCACGAAGGTGCTGTCCCGTACGCCGCGTGAGTCGACGGGCCGCCCCGAGCTGACGGAGGCCGCGATCGTGGTCTCCGGTGGCCGTGGCGTCAACGGCGCGGAGAACTTCGCGATCATCGAGGCGCTGGCCGACTCGCTGGGTGCCGCGGTGGGTGCCTCGCGTGCCGCCGTGGACGCGGGCTGGTACCCGCACACCAACCAGGTCGGCCAGACCGGCAAGTCCGTCTCGCCGCAGCTCTACATCGCCAACGGCATCTCCGGCGCGATCCAGCACCGGGCGGGCATGCAGACCTCGAAGACGATCGTCGCGGTCAACAAGGACGCCGAGGCCCCGATCTTCGACCTCGTGGACTACGGCGTCGTCGGCGACCTCTTCGCCGTCGTCCCGCAGCTCACCGAGGAGATCAACACCCGCAAGGGCTGACACTCCCTCAGCTGAGGTGCCCGGCCGGGGCGATGAGCGCGGACGACCCGCTCACCGCCCCGGCCGGGCCCGTTTCAGCCGAGCAGTTCCTCCACCAGGCCGGCGGCGCGCGGGGTGCCGCCCTCCGCCCGGGCGTCCTCGCGCAGCCGCGCCGAACGCCGGGCCACCTCGGGGTCGTTGACGAGCGCGGTGAGCGCCGCGCGCAGGACCTCCGGGGTGGCGTCGTCGGTGTCGACGCGGCGGGCGACGCCCAGCTCGACCAGCTTGTCGGCGTTCATGAACTGGTCGACGCCCTGCGGCACGGCGATCATCGGCACCCCGCTGTACAGCCCCTCGGAGCTGCCGCCCATCCCGGCGTGCGTGACGAAGGCGTCCGCCTGCTGGAGGATGGCCAGCTGCGGCACCCACCGGTGCACCTCGACATTGCCGGGTACGGTGCCGAGCGACGCCAGGTCCGTCTGCTTGCCGACCTGGAGGACGACGTGCCAGCCGGGCAGGTCGCCGTAGGCCGCCAGGCAGTTGCGGTAGAACTCCGGGCGGTTGGTGTACGCGGAACCCAGCGAGATCAGCAGCACCTTGTCCGCCCCGGCGGGCCGGGTCCAGCTCTGCTCCTCGCCGCGCCCGGCGAAGCACGGCCCGACGAACGTGACGGTGTCCATGTCCACGTCGTCCGCGTGCGGCTGCATCGCCCGGGGGATCAGGGCGAGGGTGTGGTCGGGGCGGCCGACGAAGGTGTCCATGTCCCGCGTGGTCGCGCCGTTCCCGGCCAGCCACTCGGTGAACCGCGCCCGGTACGCGTCGGCCCCGGGCAGCGTCCACAGCTGGGCCGCCACGTCCTTCTCGTAGCTCCGCCAGCCGACGAAGGTCGGGTAGAGCTGCATCAGGCGGCGGTTCCGGGACTCGGCCAGCACCCGGGCCGGGTAGGCCCCGATGTCGTACAGGTAGAGGTCGGCCGGGTCCTCGTCGTAGACGGCGCGCAGCTGCGGCAGGGCCTGGACGGCGTCGTCCAGGAAGAGGCCCATGGCGGCGATCGGGTCGTCGGGCCAGACGTTGTCACCGACCGGGAGCACGGAGTCGTACGGCACGAAGGTGGCGCCGGTGGCCTCGATGCGCTCGGCCATCACCGGGTCGTTGGCGTAGGTGACGCGGTGGCCGCGGGCCACCAGTTCGCGGATGACCTCGATGCTCGGCAGGACATGGCTCACGGCGGGGATGCCGATCATGGCGATATGGGCACGGCGACGTGTCATGGGAGATCACTCGTTTCAGTTCTGCGGCGGAAGGGGACACGGCAGACCGGCGCGTCGCCACCCCGGCTAGGGCCTGTCCGGCGGATCAGGGTCGGGTAGGGCGCGGCGTCTGGTGCGGTGCATCGCAAGGCG
>NZ_LISW01000001.1:0-241865 GCF_001905735.1 Streptomyces sp. CB01249 | reverse complement strand
GTCGGTGGGCGCGCGGACGCGGTGTGCCGGACGGGGTCGGGGACGTGCCCCGGCCGCGTCAGCCGTAGAGCTGCACGATGTTCATGCCGCGACCCTAGCCGCCGCCCGGTCCGCGCGCACGGGGATTTCCCGCCGCGCGGGCCGGGCGGCGGGGCCGTCAGGCGACGGGCGCGGCGGCTTCGAGGTCGTCCACCGTGCCGGACATGAGGGTCCGGATGTGGGCGGTGATGTGTTCGGCGGGCCAGTCCCACCAGGCCAGCGCGAGGAGACGGGCGACGTCCTTCTCCTCGTAACGGGTGCGCAGCAGCCGGGCCGGGTTGCCGCCGACGATCCCGTAGTCCGGGACGTCCTTGGTGACCACCGAGCCGCTGCCGATGATGGCGCCGTGCCCGATCCGCACGCCGGGCAGCACGGTCGTCCCGTGGCCGAACCAGACATCGTTGCCGACGACCGTGTCGCCCCGGTTCGGCAGCCCCGCGAGCAGGTCGAAGTGGTCGGCCCAGGAGCCGCCGAGGGTCGGGAACGGGAAGGTGGACGGGCCGTCCATGCGGTGGTTGGCGCCGTTCATCAGGAAGCGCACTCCCGTGCCGAGCGCGCAGAACCTGCCGATGACCAGCTTCTCGGGCCCGTAGTGGTAGAGCACGTTGCGGGTCTCGAACGCGGTGGCGTCGTCCGGGTCGTCGTAGTACGAGTACTCCCCCACCTCGATCAGCGGCGAGGTCACCAGCGGCTTGAGCTGCACCACTCTGGGCTGGCCGGGCATCGGGTGGAGCACGGTCGGGTCTGCGGGTACGGGCAGCGGCATGGGTTCCTCACGGTAGCGGGGCGGTCCGCCGACCATGATCGCCGCGTCGTGGCCCGTACGACAGCGGTTTACGGGAAAGCCCGCCCCGGCGGGACCGGGGCGGGCTTCGGAGGACCGGGTGGGTCAGGGCTGGATCGGCATGGACCAGCAGTTGGACGTGGTGCGCTTGCCCGCGAGGCGGTCGGTCATCCAGGAGATGGCGTCGCCCTGGTCGGTGATGAGCGGGACCATGTGGTTGGTGAGGATCTTGTCGCCCAGGTTGGGCAGGATGACGGCGTCGTAGGTGATGTCGCCGCCCTTGCGGCACCAGTCGACGGCGAGCTGACGCGCCTGGCCGTGCGGCACGATGTCGTCCTGGATGCCGGTCGCCACCCGCACCGGGCCGGACGGCTTGAGGGTGCCGATGCGCTGCTTGTCGAGCGCGGCCTGCGCCTTGGGCTCGGCGGCGATGATCTCACCGAGGGACTTGCCGGTGGTGGTCCACTTGGAGCTCTTCGCGAAGCCGTAGCCGAGGATCGCGTCGCCGACGCACATGGTCGAGGCGTCCTTCAGCGCGGCCCGCCCGCGGTCGTTGATGTTGGCCTCCACGACGTCCCGCAGGTCCGCGTCGGCCTGCGCGAAGCCGTTGATCGACCAGGCGAGGGCCCCGGCGAGGGCGCTGCCGTCGATGCCCTTCATGGTCGCGGTCAGATCGGCGGGCGGCGCCCCGGCGTAGGTGCCGGCGAGCTGGATCTCGGGGGCGTACGAGGGCTGCAGCTCGGCGGCGGACGCGCTGGCCCCGCCGCCCTGGCTGTAGCCGTACAGGCCCGTCCGGGACGCGGCGGTGAGCGAGGTGGCGGGCAGCTGGTGCGCGGCGCGGACCGCGTCGAGCAGCGCGTGGCCCTCGTCCACCCGGTTGACGTAGGTGTGCAGGCGGTCGGTGGTGCCGAGGCCCACGTAGTCGGTGACGACGACGGCGACACCGGCGGCCAGGAGCCGGTAGACGGACAGGGTCTCGTAGCCGATCGACACGGACTCGGGGGTGACGGACAGCGGGTGCTGGAGGGCCAGCGAGGGCGCGCACTGGTCGCCCTGGCCCATGGTCCCCGAGGCCAGCGCGACCAGCGGCCGGGCGCCGCCGCCCTTCCAGGCGGCCGAGGGCTCGATGTAGGCGCCGGTCACCGCGGCCGGCTGCCCGTTGGAGTCGGTCGTGCGGTACATGAGGCGGGTGGCGGTGCCCGGCATCGGGCGGCCGTCCAGGCCCGGCAGGCTCAGGGCGAGCGGCAGGGGCTCGGTCCGGATCAGTGCCCCGTTGGCGGCGGGCAGTTGGGCGGGCGGGTCGTAGAAGGCCGGGATGGTCACGCCCCGGGAGACGACGGGCTCGGTGCCGTCCGTGGCGGACGCGGGCGCGGCGTACGCGGCCACGCAGGCCGCCGCGGTCACGGCGACGGCCGCGGCACGGAGGGGACGGACGCGGCGTGGGGGAAGGGTGGAACGCGAACGGTCCTTGCGGCTCAAGGCTCACTCCTCGCTCTGCTCCGGAAGTACGGGTGAGCGCAAGCTAACAGCGGGGCTTACCGGTGGTAACCCATGAGTAAGTTACGCATTGGTAACTGTCACTGGCCACCGAACTCTCCCTGCTCCGGGGCGGAGTTGCTTAAGGTGGGCCCGAGCTGATCATCCGCAGCACCTCCCGCACCCTGGAGTTGGCCATGTCCCGACCGGAGAACGACCCCACCGCCCCGCTCATCGACACCAGCAAGCCGCATCCCGCGCGGATGTACGACTGGTTCCTGGGCGGCAAGGACAACTACCCGGTGGACGAGGCCATGGGCCGTCAGATGCTGGCCGTCGAGCCGAACGTGCCGGTGATGGCGAAGATCAACCGCGCCTTCATGCACCGCGCGACGCGCTGGCTGTCCACCCACGGTGTCCGCCAGTTCCTCGACATCGGCACCGGGATACCCACCGAGCCCAACCTGCACCAGGTGGCGCAGGAGGCCGCCCCCGCCACCCGGGTCGTCTACTGCGACAACGACCCGATCGTCCTGGCCCACGCCGAGGCGCTGCTCAAGGGCACGCCCGAGGGCGTCATCGACTACGTACAGGCCGACGCGCGCAACGTCGACACCATCCTCGAACACGCGGGCAAGACGCTGGACTTCAGCCGGCCGGTCGCGCTGTCGATGATCGCCCTGCTCCACTTCGTGAGCGACGAGGACGGCGCGTACGAGCTGGTGCGCCGGCTGACCGACGTGCTCGCGCCCGGCAGCTACATGGTCGTCTCGCAGATCACCGCCGACTTCCACCCGGAGGAGGCGCGCGAGGTCGACAAGATGTACAAGGCCAACACCCTGACGCTCGCGCCGCGCACCCGCGACCAGTTCGCCTCGTTCTTCGACGGGCTGGAGATCGTGGAGCCCGGCATCGTCGCCGCCGAGGCCTGGCACCCCGAGCTCGGCGAGCCGGTCCCCGGCACCGGCGAGATCGTCACGCCCGGGTATGTCGCGGTCGGCCGCAAGCCGTAACACCCGGAGCCCAACCCCAGCAGCCCGGTGCGCACTTCGGTGTCACCGGGCTGTGTGATGATACGGAAAACGGATCAGCGGGGGCGCAGCGTGGACACGGGCGGGTCATCCATACCGGACGAGGAGTGGGAGCGCTTCCTGCGGGAGGCCGAGGCCGGAACCCCCGGCGCCCCCGAGGAACCGTCCGCCCGGGCCCGGATGGTGGCCCAGCGGCTGCGCGAGGAGACCGGACCGCCCCCGGGATGGCGCACCCACCAGCCGCCCCGGCGACGCGGCAGGATCTGGTACGTGGTGGGCCTGGTGGTCGTCGTCGCGCTGCTCGTCGTGGCGCTGGTCCCCGGCCGGGCGGCCGGCTGGCTCGGCTTCCACGGCGGGGGCGACGCGGCGGCGACGCCCGGGGCGCCCACCCTGGACGACCCGTTCAAGGGGTCTCCGGCGGAGCACTGGGCCGCCGGGACGGCCGGGATCACGATGCCCTCGGCGCGGGCGACCGGGTGGATGAGCGAGAAGCAGGTGTCCGACGCGCTCGACAGCAGCCTGGCCTTCCTCTCCGACGCCGGGCTCGATCCGGCGGTGCTGCGCGGGGAACGGCCGGTGAAGGCCATCGCGGCCCTCAACACGAAGCAGCCCGGCATCAAGGAGTACCTGACGACGTCCTTCGACACCCCGAGCCGGACGAACGACCCGCTGCTGCTGTTCAGCCGCTTCGACCCGTCGTACGCGCGCCTGGCCGGTGACGTGATCAAGACGCGGGGCGCGCTCAGCTACCGGGAGGGCGAGCGCGGCGCGGTCGAGGTGACCGCCGACGTCACCTTCGTCTACGCCGTCGTGCGGGCGTCCGGGGGCAGCGACGAGGTGGCCCGTACGATCGCCCGCCGGGAGATCGTGATGAGCTGGGACGACCCGGACAAGGTGATCGGCACACCGGGGACCTTCTCGCTGACGTCGTACCGGCTGGACGCCGCCAACGGGGGCTGCGAGAACACCACCGGCTACTTCCGCCCCGAGTTCGAGAAGGAGCCGGGGCCCTCGGACGGCGCCACGCGGGTCGATCCGTACGAGCGGGGCACCTCGATGGACGAGCGCATGGCGGACCGGGACGCCGCCGACTGCGACACGGCCACCCGCACCTGAGGGCGGGGCGCGACACCCGGCGGGCCGCCCCCGCACGACGTACGCTTCGAGCGTGACGAGCAAATCCGACGCGGCGCAGAACCTGCGCGACCTCGCGCAGCTGCGCCGGGTCCGCGACCGGATCGACCGCGAGTACGCCCAGCCGCTGAACGTCGAGGCGCTGGCGCGCGGCGCGCACATGTCGGCGGGGCACCTCAGCCGCGAGTTCCGGAGGGCGTACGGGGAATCCCCGTACGGCTACCTCATGACCCGGCGCATCGAGCGAGCGATGACGCTGCTGCGCCGGGGCGACCTGAGCGTCACCGAGGTGTGCTTCGCGGTCGGCTGCTCCTCGCTCGGCACGTTCAGCACGCGCTTCACGGAGCTGGTCGGGATGCCGCCGAGCGTCTACCGGCAGGAGGCGGCGCAGGCGACCGCGGGGATGCCGTCCTGCGTGGCGAAGCAGGTGACGCGGCCGGTCAGGAATCGAGAAGCCCCGCTGCCGGGGACGCCGCTAGCGTGAGGCGGTGTACGGGGGACGGCCGCCGGGTGGGACCCGCGCGGGGGCCCCGCCAATCCAGGGAGACACCATGAGCAGGGCCACGGACAAGCAGCCGCACGCCGCCGACCGCCACGATCTGATCCGTGTGCACGGGGCGCGCGTGAACAATCTCAAGGACGTCAGCATCGAGATCCCCAAGCGCCGGCTGACGGTGTTCACGGGTGTCTCCGGGTCCGGCAAGAGCTCGCTGGTGTTCAACACCATCGCCGCCGAGTCGCAGCGGCTGATCAACGAGACGTACAGCGCCTTCGTCCAGGGCTTCATGCCCACTCTGGCCCGGCCCGAGGTGGACGTCCTGGAGGGGCTGACCACCGCGATCATCGTGGACCAGCAGCGGATGGGCGGCGACACCCGCTCGACCGTGGGCACGGCGACCGACGCCAACGCCATGCTGCGCATCCTCTTCAGCCGCCTCGGCACCCCGCACATCGGCCCGCCCAGCGCGTACTCCTTCAACACCGCGTCCGTGAAGGCGAGCGGTGCGATCACCGTCGAGCGCGGCAACAAGAAGACCGTGAAGGCGACCTTCAACCGGACCGGCGGCATGTGCACCGAGTGCGAGGGCCGGGGCACCGTCTCGGACATCGACCTCACCCAGCTCTACGACGACTCCAAGTCCCTCGCCGAGGGCGCGTTCACCATCCCCGGCTGGAAGTCCGACAGCTTCTGGACCGTCCGGGTCTACGCCGAGTCCGGCCTCCTGGACCCGGACAAGCCGATCGCGAAGTACACCAAGAAGGAGATGCAGGACTTCCTCTACCGGGAGCCCACCAAGGTCAAGGTGGAGGGCGTCAACCTCACGTACGAGGGGCTGATCCCGAAGATCCAGAAGTCGTTCCTGTCCAAGGACAAGGACGCGCTCCAGCCGCACATCCGGGCCTTCGTGGAGCGCGCGGTCACCTTCACCACCTGTCCGGCCTGCGACGGCACCCGGCTCAGCGAGGGCGCCAGGTCCTCGAAGATCGCGGGCATCAGCATCGCGGACGCCTGCGCGATGCAGACCAGCGACCTGGCCGCCTGGATCCGTGACCTGGACGAGCCCTCGGTGGCGCCGCTGCTCACCGCGCTCGGGGAGACCCTCGACTCGTTCGTGGAGATCGGCCTCGGCTACCTCGCGCTCGACCGGCCCGCCGGCACGCTGTCCGGCGGCGAGGCGCAGCGCGTCAAGATGATCCGCCACCTCGGCTCCTCGCTGACCGACACCACGTACGTCTTCGACGAGCCGACCGCCGGGCTGCACCCGCACGACATCCAGCGGATGAACAACCTGCTGCTGCGCCTGCGCGACAAGGGCAACACCGTGCTGGTGGTGGAGCACAAGCCGGAGACGATCGCGGTCGCCGACCACGTCGTGGACCTCGGCCCCGGCGCCGGCACGGCGGGCGGCACCGTCTGCTTCGAGGGCACCGTCGACGGGCTGCGCGCCTCGGACACCGTCACCGGGCGCCATTTCGACGACCGCTCCACGCTCAAGGCGGACACCCGAAAGCCCACCGGTGCGCTGGAGGTGCGGGGCGCCTCGGCGAACAACCTGCGCGGCGTCGACGTGGACATCCCGCTCGGCGTGCTCACCGTCGTCACGGGCGTCGCCGGGTCCGGGAAGAGCTCGCTGATCCACGGCTCGGTGGCCGGGCGGGACGGTGTGGTGACCGTCGACCAGAGCGCGATCCGCGGCTCGCGGCGCAGCAACCCGGCCACGTACACCGGGCTGCTCGACCCGGTCCGCAAGGCGTTCGCCAAGGCCAACGACGTGAAGCCGGGGCTGTTCAGCGCCAACTCGGAGGGCGCGTGCCCGACGTGCAACGGCGCGGGCGTCGTCTTCACGGACCTGGCGATGATGGCGGGCGTCGCCACGGTCTGCGAGGAGTGCGAGGGCAAGCGGTTCCAGGCGTCGGTGCTCGAATACCGGCTGGGCGGGCGGGACATCAGCGAGGTGCTGGCGATGTCGGTCGCCGAGGCCGAGGAGTTCTTCGGCTCCGGTGACGCGCGCACACCGGCCGCGCACCGGGTCCTCGAACGGCTGGTGGACGTCGGGCTCGGCTATCTCAGCCTCGGCCAGCCGCTGACCACGCTCTCCGGCGGTGAGCGGCAGCGGCTGAAGCTCGCCACGCACATGGGCGAGAAGGGCGGCGTGTACGTGCTGGACGAGCCGACCACCGGACTGCATCTCGCGGACGTGGAGCAACTGCTGGGGCTGCTCGACCGGCTGGTGGACTCCGGCAAGTCGGTCGTGGTCATCGAGCACCACCAGGCCGTGATGGCGCACGCCGACTGGATCATCGACCTGGGCCCCGGCGCCGGTCACGACGGCGGCACGCTGGTCTTCGAGGGCACCCCCGCCGAACTGGTCGCGGCGCGCTCGACCCTGACGGGCGAGCACCTCGCGGAGTACGTGGGCGCCTGAGCAACTCCCCTCGCCCGCCCGGCCCGTGGTGGCCGGGCGGGCGTTGTCATGCTGCTGTCATACATCACGTCAAGGCGGCGTGCCGTGGAGGTCATGTGCCTTTCCAGTATGGCCTGTTCGCTGCGGTGCGGGATGCGGTTCCCCGTCGTCGCCTTCGCTAATCGGACGCGAATCCTCCCGACTTCGCGCATCTGTGTGGAGGCTGTCAGCCCGTGCACACTGGGGCCAATCAGGCACCCCGCAGCCAGACTTGACCGAATCCGACCGCTTTCACACAGCTAACTGAACGCAAATTTTCGGCGCTGCACGCATCCGGCGTTGTGCACTAGGCATAGGATCAAGCCGCGCAATGCGAGCCCCACCCACCCCACCCGTCCCATTCGTAACTGTGCGCACGACGTACGAGCGTCCCTACCGACACCCCACAACCCGTTAACAGGTATCTGCGTGTCACCGATACTCAAGCCCGGTTCCGGCGACGGAGCCGCGCAGTGAAAATCAATCGCCGCCTCGTCCTGCTGGTCACCGCTCCCCTGACCGTCGCGGTCACGTTCTCGGCCCTGGCCCTCGCACCCGCCACCAATCAGGCACTCCAGGCGAACCGGCTCGCCGACATGGTCGCCGTCTCCGCCGGTGCAGCCGATTTAACTCACCAGTTGCAGCGTGAGCGCGCGGCCGCCACCGCCCTGGTCTCCGACCAGGGGGACTCGTCCGCCTTCCAGGCGAGCTCCGACGCGACCGACAAGAGCATCGCCGCCTTCAAGAGCCGCGCCGGCGGACTCTCCGAGGTGCCCGGCAGCGCCCGGGAATCACTGGACCGCATCGACCGCTTCATCGATGAACTCCCCGCCCTGCGCGCCCAGGTGCGCTCGGGCAGCACCACCATCTCCGCGCTCGCCTTCGGCTACCGGATCGTGATCGCCGACCTCAACGGCTACCGCGACGGCATCGCGCAGGCCGACGGTGTCGACGCCGACATCGCCGACCGCATCCGCGCGGCCGCGGCCCTGTCCGAGGCCGCCGAGCACACCGCGCAGCAGCAGATCACCGTCATGAGGGCGCAGGCCGCGGGTGGTTTCACCGCGGCGTCCCAGCGCACCTTCGACGCGAGCCGGCTCGGCTACACCGAGTCGACCGGCGTGATGTTCAGCCTCGGGCCGAGCGAGTGGCGGACCTGGCTG
The DNA here is from genome assembly GCF_001905735.1 of Streptomyces sp. CB01249. Classification (GTDB taxonomy): domain Bacteria; phylum Actinomycetota; class Actinomycetes; order Streptomycetales; family Streptomycetaceae; genus Streptomyces. Next base: position 233,293 of record NZ_LISW01000001.1, on the reverse strand, counting down.
GAGCGCACCCTCTCCGGACCGAAGGCCCTGGAGTCCCGCAAGCTGGAAGACCGGATCGGCCGCGCGGACACCAGCAAGCCGATCGGCGTCTCTCCCCAGGCGTGGCAGAAGGCGTCCGACGACCGGCAGACCCTGCTGCACCAGGTGGAGGAGCGGATCGACGAGTCCGTCGCCGCCACCGTCGACGCCGAGCGCACCAGGCTGCTCTGGACCGCCGGGGGCGAGGTCGCCCTCGTGCTGCTGACCCTGGTCGGTGTCGTCCTCGTCGCCGTCCGCCTGGGCCGGGTCATGATCCGCCGGCTGCGCGACCTGCGCAACGCCGCGCACGAGGTGGCCCACACCCGGCTGCCCGCCGTCATGAGCGAGCTGTCCCAGCCCGGCGCGCTGAGCGGGGCCACGCCCGAGCAGGTCGCGGAGCGCACCGGCAACCCCGTCGAGACCACGAGCGGCGACGAGATCGGTGAGGTCGGCGAGGCGTTCAACGCCGTCCACCACGAGGCGGTGCGCCTCGCGGCCGAACAGGCCCGGGTGCACGAGCAGTTCGCCGAGACCCTGGTCCGGGTCGCCCGCCGGGGCGCCCAGCTGACCAGCGTCATGGTGTCCGAACTGGACACGGTGCAGCGCGACGAGGCCGACCCGGAGCGCATGAAGACGCTCTTCGCGCTCGACCACCTCGCGATCCGCATGGAGCGCAACACCAACAACCTGCTGGTGCTGGGCGGTTACGGCAACGCCCGGGTGCGCTCCGCGGACATCGGCTGCTCCACCGTCATCGTCGCGGCGGCCCAGCAGATCGAGCGCTTCGACCGGGTGTCCCTCGGCGCGATCGAGGCGGGCATCGGCATCGCCGCCCGCGCCGTGCACGACGTCGCGCACATCCTGGCGGAACTCCTCGACAACGCCACCCGCTTCTCCCCGCCCGACGCCCAGGTCGGGGTCGCCGTCTGGCGGCTCTGGGACCGGGCCGTCGTCCAGATCGTGGACGAGGGCGTGGGCATCTCGGCGGACCGCCGCGCCGTGCTCAACGCCGGGCTGCGCGAGCCGAAGGCGGGCATCGGGGACGTGCGGTCCATGGGTCTGCACGTGGTGGCGCGGCTTGCCGCCCGGCACGGCATCGTTGTCGAGCTGCGCGACTCCTCGGGCCCCGGCACCATCGCCGAGGTCACCCTCCCCAAGGAGGTGCTGGCCGAGGTGTCCGAGGAACCGGCCATGCCGACGGAGAACGGCTTCGAGTCGCCCCGTACGGTCGTCACGCGCCGGAAGCAGGACACCGTACGCGGACGGGGCGGCCGCCCGGTCGGCGCGGGCGTCGGCGCCCGCCCCGGCAGACCCGCGGCCCCGGGCGCGCCCGAGGAGCACGAGGCCCCGGCCCGTACGGATGCCTCCGACGCGCCCGCCCCCCACCCCGTGCACGACGAGCCGGCCTCGCGCATCGCGGGCGTCAGCGCCTCCGGCCTCCCGGTCCGCAAGCGCACCGCGCCCCAGCAGTGGCCCGTACGGGAGAAACGGGCGGCCACCGAGCAGCGGTCCGGCGCCGGTGCGCCGCGGCCGACCCCCCGCCGCCGGGACTCCCGGCAGGTATCCGACGTCCTGGCGGCCTACGCCCAGGGCATCAGCCGGAGCACGAACCCCCGCGGGCGTCCCGCCAACAATGACGACACCGAACGGACCAAGAAATGACCTCACCCACCGACCTGAGCTGGATCCTGAGCGACTTCGCCGGACGCATCCCGGAGGTCACCCAGGCGATAGCCGTGTCCGTGGACGGACTCGCGCTCGCGTACACCGGCGTGGAGCGCGACGACGCCGACCGGCTGGCCGCCATCGCCTCCGGCGTCGTGAACCTGCTGTCCGCGGCCGCCCAGCTCACCGACACCGACCCGGTGGAGCACAGCCTCACCGCGATGGAGGGCGGCTACATGTTCTCCATGGCCGTCTCCAGCGGCGCCTCGCTCCTGGTCATGACCACCAGGGACGCGGACATCGGCGAGGTCAGCTACATGATGTCCGAGCTGATCAACCAGGTCGGTGACTCGCTGTCCCCCCAGGTCCGTTCCCCGCACTCCCCCACGCACTGACCCGGCCGTCCCCCCACGGTCGTACCGACCCGTCCGCGGAGCCGACTCCGCGGTCGGGTCACACCGTTGTCCGACACTCCCCCGATGAGAGCACTCATGTTCTTCGACATACCCCGCCGCACCCGCCACCGCAGATTCGTCCGGCCCGTCGGTGCCGCCGCCCTCGCCCTCGGCCTGGCCGCCGTCACCGGGTGCAGCAGCGACAGCGGCTCCGGCGACGAGACCGTCAAGGTCGGCCTGGTCGCCTCGCTTTCCGGCACCTACAAGCCGGTCGGCACCGACCTGCGCGACGGCTTCCAGCTGTACCTGAAGACGCACGACAACAAGCTGGGCGGGCGCAAGGTCGACCTCATCGTGGCCGACGAGGGCGACGGCCCGCCCACCGCCGTGCCGGCCGCGACCAAGCTGGTCAAGAAGGACAAGGTCGACGTGCTGACCGGCCTGGTCAGCGGTGGCTCGGTCAACGCGGTGCTGCCGCTGGTCGGCCAGGCGAAGATCCCCTTCCTCGGCTCCAACGCCCGTCCCGAGGTCAAGGACCCCGAGTACGTGTGGACGACGAGCTTCATGTCCGACGAGCCGGGCAAGGCCATCGCCCCGTACGTCAAGGAGAAGGTGGACGGCCCGGTCTACGCGATCGGACCGGACTACCAGGGCGGTTACGACGAACTGCGCGGCTTCACCGACGAGTTCAAGCGCATCGGCGGCAAGCTCGCCAACCCGGACGGCAAGACCAAGTGGACGCCGTTCCCGAAGACGACCAACTTCATGCCGTACTTCGCGGAGATCGCCAAGACCGACGCCAAGGCGGTCTACTGCTTCTACGCGGGCAAGGCCGCGATCGACTTCGCCAAGCAGTACGCGCAGTCCGACGTCGCCGACCTGCCGCTGTACACCGCCTTCGTCACCGAGGGCAGCGTGCTCCAGGCCGAGGGCCAGGCCGCCAAGGACATCTACTCCGTCCTGAACTACGCGCCGGACCTCGACAACGCGGCCAACCGCAAGTTCGCCGCCGACTGGACCGCCGAGCACGACACCCAGCCGACCACGTACGCCATGTCGTCCTACGACGCGGCCGCCGTGCTCGACAAGGCGATCGCGGACGCCGCGAAGAAGGGTGACGTGACCCCGCAGACGATCAACAAGGCCATCGCGAGCCTGGGCCAGATCGACAGCCCGCGCGGCAACTGGGAGTTCAGCGAGAAGGCACACGCCCCGGTGCAGACGTGGTACCTGCGCCAGGTGCGTCCGGACGGCAACCAGCTGTCCAACGTCATGGTCCAGGACCTGGCGACGCTCGGCGGCTGACATGGATCTGCTCGATGCCCACCTCGTGCCGGCGGTGGACGGCGTGGCCTACGGGCTGCTGCTGTTCGTCGTCGCCGCCGGCCTGAGTCTCGCGTTCGGCACGGCCGGCGTACTGAACCTCTCGCACGGCATGCTGTACGCGATCGGCGCCTACACCGGCGCCGAGCTGAGCGACGGAACGTGGGGCGGCCTCGCCCTCGGGCTCGCGGCCGGAACGGCGGCCGCGGCCCTCGCCGGGGCGGGGCTCTCCGCCGCCACGGTTCCGCTCGCCCGGCGTGGGCATCTGGCGCAGGCCCTGCTGACGTTCGGGATCGCCCTCGTCGGCGGGGACCTGCTGATCCAGTTCTTCGGGGCGGACGAGCTGCCGGTGCGCGTCCCCGGCGCGCTCGACTCCTCGGTCCACCTGCTGGGCCACCGCTACCCCGCCTACCGGCTCTGCTTCATCGCCATGGCCGTCGTCCTGGCGGCCTTCGGTACGTGGGTGCTCACCCGGACCCGGGTGGGCGCGGCGGTCCGCGCGTCGGCGGACGACCCCCAGATGCTCGCCGCCACCGGCCACAACCCCCGCGCCGTGCACACCGGAGTGCTCGCGGCGGCGGGCGCGCTGGCCGGGGCGGCGGGCGTGCTCGGGGCACCGATCATCGGCCCCGGGCCCGGCACCTCCGAGAACGTGCTGATGCTGTCCCTCGTGGTCGTCGTCCTCGGCGGGCTGCGCTCGCTGTGGGCGACGTTCGCCGCGGCGGTCGCCGTGGGCGAGGTCCAGACCCTGGGCGTCTCGGTGCTGCCGGACCTGGCGCCGTACCTGCTGTTCGCCGCGATGGCGGCGGTGCTGGTGTTCCGCTCCCGCTTCACGGAGCCGGAGGCGCACGAGGAGCGGGGCCCGTCCGCCGACCCGGTCTCCCGGCTGCGCAAGCTCCTCGCCGCGCGGTGGGAGAACCGGCCGCGCGCGACCGCGGCGCCCGCTCCGGCGGCCCCCAGCAGGCTCGGCGCCTGGCTGCACTCGGCCGGGTGGCGGCAGGCCGTGCCGCTGCTCGTGCTGCTCGCCGTGCTCTTCGCGCTCCCGGGGATGCTCGACTCGTACAGCATCTCGCTGGCCGGGTCCGCCCTGGCGCTCGGGCTGCTCGCGGTCAGCGTCACCGTCCTGACCGGGTACGCCGGTCTGCCCACGCTCGGGCAGACCGCCCCGTTCGCCGTCGGCGCGTACGCCACCGCCAACCTGGCCGACGCCGGGTGGACGGTGGGCCCGGTCCAGATCGTCCTGTCGGCGCTCGCGGCCGCCGTGTTCTCGGCGGTGACCGGGCCCGCGGTCATCCGCGCCCGGGGCACGACCGTGCTGATGATCACCCTGGCGGTGGGCGAGCTGACCAGTGCGGTGATCAACCAGGTCAAGTCCCTGACGGGCGGCGCCGACGGGCTGGTCGGCTTCCCGGCCACCCGGGCGCTGTGGGGCGGCGAGGGCATGACCGAGGAGCGCGAGCTGTACGTGTACGCGGCGGTCGTCGCGGTCGTCGCCGTCGCCCTCACCCTGCTGGTGCTGCGCTCCCCGGCCGGCAAGCTGCTGACCGGCACCCGGGGCGCCGAGGCGCGGATGCGCGCGTCCGGACACCCCGTGGGGCGCTATCTCCTGGTGGCCCACATCTGCGCGGGCGCGCTCGCCGGGGTGGGCGGGTCCCTCATGGTCACCGTGCAGCAGTACCTCTCCCCCGCCGACGTCGGCTTCGAGATCGCCGCGTTCGCGCTGCTCGCGGTCGTCATCGGCGGTACGACGTCGGTCATCGGCGCCCTGCTCGGCGCCGGGCTGATCGTGTTCACCCGGGACTGGGTCGCCGGTTCCTGGCCCGGCCACGGGCCGCTGCTGCTCGGGGCGCTGTTCATCGCCGCCGTGTACCTGCTGCCGCGCGGCCTGGCCGGACTGCGCCTCTTCGTCGGCCGCCCGGCTCCCGCCGTCTCCCCCGGGAAGGTCTCCCCATGACGCCCGAAGCCACGCAGCCGGTCCCCGTGCTGGACCTCGACCACCTGACCCGCAGGTACGGCAGCCTCACCGCCGTGGACGACGTCGCGCTGCGGCTGCCCCCGGGCGCCCGGCACGCCGTCATCGGGCCCAACGGCGCCGGCAAGACGACCCTGCTCAACCTCATCGCCGGCACCGACCGGCCCGACCGGGGCACGATCGCGCTGAACGGTACGGACGTCACCCGGGCGTCCACCGCGAAGCGCAGCCGCCTCGGCATCGCGCGCAGCTTCCAGCAGCCGTCCGTCATCGGTGAACTGACGGTCCTGGACAACATCGTGCTGGCCGGGTGGGCGCACCATCCGAAGCGCCGGGGTGCCTGGCGCAGCCCGTCCCGCTACCGGCTGCACACCGAGTCGGCGGGGCAGCATCTGGAGACCGTCGGCCTCGCGCACCTGGCGCACCGGCCCGCCTCGGAGCTCTCGCACGGGCAGCGCCGCATGCTGGACCTGGCCGCGGCCCTGGCGGGCGATCCGCGGCTGCTGCTCCTGGACGAGCCGGCGGCCGGGCTGACCGACGGCGACATCGGGCGGCTGCTCTCCATCCTGGGGGCGCTGCCCGCGAGCGTGGCGGTCGTCCTGGTCGAGCACCACGTCGAGGTCGTCGCCCAGGTCGCCACCTCGGTGACCGTGCTGGCGGCCGGGCGGGTGCTGGTGACCGGGCCGACCGGGGAGGCGCTCGCCCACCCGGAGGTCCGCGACGCGTACCAGAACACGGTGCCGGTGTCCGGTGGGGCGCCGGATCTCGTCACCGGATCCACCGAAGCGAGAGGATGACCGACCCCCGATGCTCGAACTCACGGGCCTGACCGCGGGCTACCACGGCGGCACGGTCCTCCACGGCCTCGACCTGTCCGTGCCCGCCGGGTCGGTGCACGCCGTCGTCGGCCACAACGGCGCGGGCAAGACGACGCTCGTCCACACCGTCGCCGGTCTGATGCGCCCGGACGCGGGCACCGTACGGCTGGCCGGCCGGGACGTCACAGGGCAGCCGGCGCACCGGATCGCCCGCGCCGGGATCGGCCTCGTGCCGCAGGGCCGCCGGGTCTTCGCGAACCTCAGCGTCGCCGAGCACCTGCGCCTCTCGCACCGTCCGCCGCGCCGGGGCGACGCCTCGCGGCCCAGTGTGTGGACGCCCGAGAGGGTGCTGGAGCTGCTGCCGAGGCTGGGCGAGCGCCGGGGGAACCGGGGCACGGACCTGTCGGGCGGCGAGCAGCAGATGCTGGCCCTGGCCCGGGCGCTGCTCGGTTCGCCGAGCGTGCTGCTGCTCGACGAGCCGACGGAGGGCCTGGCGCCCGCCCTGGTCCGTCAGGTGCACGACCTGGTGACGACGCTGGCCGAGGAGGGCATCGCCGTACTCCTGGTGTCGCCGAGCCCGGCGACGGCGGCCGGGTGCGCGGACACGCTCACGGTCCTGACGTCGGGGCGGGTGGCGCTGCGGCTGGACGGGGCGGAGGCCCGCAAGGACCCGACGGCCCTGCACGCGGCGCTGGAGCTCGCGCCGACAGGCGTCTGACGAGTGCGAGGAGGGGGCGTACCCGACGGTGCGCCCCCTCCTCGCCCACGCGGCTACTTGGCCTTGAGGCTGTGGCCGCCGAAGCCGCTGCTGCGGTCGGAGCCGCTGTTCTGGTCCTGCCACCAGGCGTCGAACTCGGGCTGGCCCATGGCCGACCAGTCCGGGGTGTTCTCGACCTGGGTGCTGCCCATGCGGCGCGCGAGGGCGACCATCGCGGAGCCGACCGGGCCGCGGCCGGCGTCGTAGCGCTCCAGCACGTCCTTCCAGCTGTCCCCGGCGGTCCAGGCGGCCTCCAGGGCGGTGGCGTCCTGGAGCGCCTTCACGCTGCCCGCGCCGACGTGCGGGCGGGAGACGCTGGCGGCGTCGCCGACGAGCACCATGCGGCCCGAGGTGTAGTGCGGGACGGCCAGGTCGTAGATGGGCTGGATGAAGGTGGTCGCGGCGGGCGTGCCGAGCACCTTGTCGGCCCAGAAGGGCGGGAAGTGCTCCGCGACCAACGCGCGCAGCCAGTCGGTGAGCTCGGAGTTGAGGCGGCCGGGCGGGAGCGAGGTGGGGGTGCGCAGGTCCGGGTGGAGGCCGCCGTCCTGCGGGGGCGTGGTGTAGAGCACCCAGTTGAGGCGGTGGCCGCCGGTGCCGTCCGGGATGCGGTAGATCATGCAGTGGCCGCCGGGGAAGACGATGTTGTGGGCGTCGAGCCCGTCCGAGGGCAGCCCCTCGACGTCCTCGGACGCGCCGCGCCAGCCGATGTAACCGGCGTACTCGGGGCTGACGCCGGGGAACATGGCCTCGCGGACCACGGAGCGGTAGCCGTCGGCGCCGATGACGAGGTCGAACCGCTCCTCGTGGCCGTCGGCGAGCCGCAGCGTCACCCCGTCGTCGGCCGGCTCCACGGCGGCGACGACGGCGCCGGAGCGGTAGTCGACGCCCTCGGGCACCCGGCTGCGCAGCTCGCTCCACAGCGAACCCCAGTTGTAGGCGCGGAACGGGAACGGCTGCTGTCCGAAGCCCCGGCCGTGCGGCGCGTCTCCGTCCCGTACGCTCCACACCCGCCGGGTCAGCGGCGCCCAGGGCATCTCGGGGGCTACGTATCCGGCCTCTCTCAGCTCCTCGTAGCGGTCGCTCTGGAGGGCGATTCCGACGCCCCGGTCCCGGAGTTCGGCGTCGGCGCGCTCGAAGACGGTGACCCGGTCCGCTCCGGCGCGTGCCACGGCCAGGGCCGCGGCACACCCCGCTATGCTCCCGCCGACCACGGCGATGCTGCCTCCACGCATGACTGGCTCTCCACTCACTTGATGTCCCGGCCGTCCGCCCGGCCGCTCTTCCGCCGGGGCGCAGGCGCGGAAGTACGCTTGCGTTTGCGCTGGTTGGCCCGCACCTTCACGGCCGGGGCCCGCACCGAATCCTAGCGAGGGGCGTACGGCGCGTGGGCGGCCAGGTGGTTCCACTTTTCGGCCACCGATACATCGTCAACAGTCGTCTCGTGTGCGGTCCTTGGTCATTTCTGATTAGTGTTCTGTCATGTCCCCCTCGCCGGTCACCCGCTCAGCGCCCCGCCCGGCGGCCGGCTTCGGCACCGGCCGCGACGCGCTCCGAAGACGCCTCGGCGCCCCCGGCCGCAGCTGAACGCGCGGGCCCGGCGCCCGCGCGGTCGGTGGAACCGTCCCCCTTGATTTCCCGCGAGGACCCCATGACCGAACCGATATTGATCCTGCTCGCGCTGGCGGCGGGAGCCTGCGCCTCGCTGTGGTTCCTGCGCCGCGCCCGCGCCGAGAAACGGCGGGCCGATGAACTCCGGCAACAGCGCGAGCAGTTGGCCCAGCAGATCCGGGCCGCCGAGCAGTACGTGGCACATATCGCCCAGAGCGTCGTCCAGGCGGCCGCGTCCGAGGCGCAGAACGGCCGCCCCTACCAACCGGATTCGGCCATCCCGCCGCAGCTGGCCCACACCCAGCTCGCCAACGGGCTGACCGCTCTGGCGAACCAGGTCCGCTCCGCGATCACCATGACCGGCCGCCTCGCGCAGAACGCCGCCGAGGAACAGCTGACCCAGGTCTGGGCCGAGACGGAGCGTCAGGTCGCCCAGGCCCGTCAGGAGTCGGTGGACACGGCACGGGCGGCGGTACGCGCCTTCGCGTCCAGCACCGTGCACCGCGCGGCGAAGCTGAGCAGCACGATCAGTGCCGGGGTGCGGCGCCACGTGTCCGACGACGCGTACGCGACGCTCGTCGAGATGGACCACCTGGCGCAGCAGATGCTGCTCACCGCGTCCGGCTACGGCGTCCTGGCCGGTGACAAGCTGTCCCGGCGCTGGCCCGCCACCTCGCTGACCGATGTGGTCCGCACCGCCATGGGCCGGGTCGAGGGCTACCAGCGCGTCCAGCACACGGACCTGGAGTCCTTCGCGGTGCGCAGCCGGTCCGTGGAGGCGGTCGTCCACACCCTGGCGGTGCTCCTGGACAACGCCCTGCGCTACTCGCCGCCCAACGCCCTGGTGCACGTCTCCCTGGAGCACGGCGCGAACGCGGCGTTCCTCGTCGTGGACGACGCCGGTCTCCGGATGGAGGACGAGCGGCTGACCTGGGCCCGCGAGGTGATGTCCGGTGAGCAGCGGGACGACATCACGCGGCTGGGCGCCTACCCGCAGACGGGTCTGCGAGTGGCCTCGGTCCTGGCCGCCCAGTACGGCTTCCGCGTCGAGCTGACCGCGCCGAACCTCTACGGGGGCACCCGGGCGATCATCGTGCTGCCGCAGGAGCTCCTGACGACGCCGGGGCCGGCCCGGCCGGTGTCCGCGCAGTCGCTGCCCGCGGCCCGGAAGGCCACCGTCCCGCCGCCCCGCCGGCCGTCCTCGCTCCCGGAGGCCCCGCCCATGACCGGGTCCGCACCCGAGCCCGCCGCTCCCGCCCCGGCCGCCCACGCTCCCGCGCCCTCCCCCGCCGCTGCCGTCGAGCCCGCACCCGAGCCCGCACCCGCGGCCCCGCCCGCCGAGGAGCCCGCGTCCGGTCCGGCGCAGGCGACCACCGCCAGCGGGCTCACCGTCCGCCGGCGCGGGACGCGGCCCGCCGCCGGGGCGCGGCCCGGGCCCGAACCGGAGGTCGAGCCGGGCAGGCCCGCGGTGGCCGCCGCGTGGATGGCGGGCAGCCGCCGCAGCCGGGACAACCAGAACACCCCTCGTACGGACGAAGGACGTTGATCATGTCGGACACGCACGCGAACACCCTGGGCTGGCTCCTGGACGAGCAGCTCGGATCGGTGGAGGGCGTCCGGTACGCCGTGCTGATGAGCGGCGACGGGCTGCTGAAGGCGCGGACGCGCACCATCAGCCAGGAGGACGGCGAGAAGCTGGCCGCCCTGACCGCTTCGCTGCGCGCCTCGGGCCGCGCCTGGGACGAGTTCACCGGCGGGCAGGGCGTGCGCCAGCAGCTGATCGAGTCCGTGTCGACCATCGGGCTGACCACCGCGGCCGGGCACCACACGATGCTGTCCGTCGTCACCACGGGCCCGCACGCCGACGTCGGCCTGATCAGCCACCACATGGCCCTGCTGGTCGTCCGCCTGGGCGAGCAGCTGGGCACCAGGGAGCGCACCCCGGTGCTCCAGCCGGACGGGGGCCCCGCCGCATGAGCGGCCCACGGCACGATCCGGACATGGTCAGGCCCTACGTCCGTACGGGCGGCCGGGTCCGCCCCGACCGGGATGTACGCCTGGAGAGCGTGGTCGTCGCCGCGCCGGGCCCGGCCGGTGAGCTGGGGCCCGACGCGCGGCGGGTGATGAGCCTGTTCGCGGTGGGCCGGGGCGGTCTGGCCGTCGCCGACATCGCGGCCGCGCTCCAGCTGCCGCCCTCCACCGTCCGGATCATCGTGTCCTCCCTGATGGACAGCGGCCATCTGGCCAGCCCGGCCCCCGCCGCCGGTGACCAGCCCCGAAACGACCTCCTCCAGAAGGTGCTCGATGGACTCCGAGAACTGGTCTGACGCCTCGAACGGCGTCACGTACGTACCGGCGACGGTGACCCAGTCCGCCAAGATCGTGATCGCCGGTGGCTTCGGCGTCGGCAAGACGACCTTCATCGGCAGCGTCTCGGAGGTCCGGCCGCTGCGGATGGAGGAGCCGATCACCGAGGACAGCGTCGGCGTGGACGATCTGCGCGGGGTGCCGGACAAGACGACGACGACCGTGGGCATGGACTTCGGCCGCATCCACCTGGCCGGCGGCGCCCTCGCCCTCTATCTGTTCGGCCTGCCCGGCCAGGTGCGTTTCCAGCCTCTGTGGGAGGACCTGGCGCACGGCGCGCTCGGCTGCCTGGTGCTGGCCGACACCCGCGACCTGGACGCGAGCCACGAGGCGCTGGGGCTCCTGGAGGATCAGGGCATTCCGTACGCGGTCGCGATCAACGTGTTCCCGGACGCGCCCGGATACGGCCTCGACGAGATCCGCGAGGCCCTGGCGCTGGACCCGGAGACGCCCCTGACCACCTGTGACGCCCGGGACCGTACCTCCTGCGTGTACGCCCTGATCACGCTCACGGAACACCTCGCCGCACAACGATCGGCCCTCTCCCTGGAGCCCACGTCATGACGTCCCCCAGCATCACCCTGCCGTCGGCCCCGTCGGGCCGGGTCGCGCTGTACGACCCGGCGTACGCCGCCGACCCGCATGCCGCGTACGAGCAAATGCGGGCGGTGTACGGGCCGCTGGTGCCCGTCGAGCTGTCCCCGGGCATCCCCGCCACCCTGGTGATCGGCTACTTCCAGGCCCGGCGCATCCTGAACGACCCGCTGTACTTCCCGCACGACCCGCGCGTGTGGCAGGAGCAGGTGCCGGCCTCCTGTCCGGTGCGGCCGATGATGGAGTGGCGGCCCAACGCCCTGCGCAGCAGCGGCACCGCGCACGCCCGCTACCGGTCCGCCAACACCACCGCGATCGACGCCGTGGACCAGCACGAGCTGCGGGCCCGGGTCGAGAAGCTGGCCGAGGCCGCCATCGGGGACTTCATCACGGCGGGCCGGGCCGATGTGCTCACCCAGTACGCGTGGCCGATCGCCTTCCGGGTCCTGAGCTCCCTGCTCGGCTGCCCCGACGAGATCGGGGCCCGCATCGCCGACGGGATGTCCCGCATCTTCGAGGCCACGGACGCCCAGCGGGGCAACGAGATCCTGGGCCAGGCGGTCGCCGACCTCGTCGAACTGCGCCGCCGCCACCCCGCCGACGACATCACCTCCCGGCTGATCGGCCACGCGGCGCAGCTGACCGACGAGGAGATGAGCCACCAGCTGGTCACGCTGTACGGGGCGGGCATCGAGCCGCTGACCAATCTCATCGCCAACACCCAGCTGAAGATCCTCACCGACGAGGAGTTCTCCGCCGGGCTGCACGCCGGGCACTCCACCGTGCGGGACGCGCTCGACACCGTCCTGTACACCGACCCGCCGATGGCGAACTACTGCATCACCTACCCGCCCTATCCGGCGGACATCGACGGGGTGCTGCTCCCCGCCCACCAGCCGGTGCTGATCTCGATGGCCGGCTGCAACAACGACCCGGCGATCGCCGAGGCGTCCGGCGGCATCGCGGGCAACCGGGCCCATCTGGCGTGGAGCATCGGCCCGCACACCTGCCCGGCGCGCTCGCACGCGTACCTGATCGCGGAGACCGCGGTCACCTATCTGCTCGACGCCCTGCCCGAGATGGACCTCGCCGTCCCGGCCGCCGAACTGCGCTGGCGTCCGGGCCCGTTCCACCGCGCGCTGGAATCCCTCCCCATCGTCTTCCACGCCTCCCACTGAAGGAGACCCATGTCCGAGCAGCCGATCATCGTCCTCGACCCCGCGGGCACCGACCGCCACGCGGAGTACCGGGCGCTGCGCGAGCGCGGTTCCGCCACCCGCGTCGACGTCCTCGGGGTCACCGCGTGGTCCGTCAGCGACCCGGTCCTCCTGAAGGAGCTGCTGACCAGCTCCCAGGTCTCGAAGAACGCCCGGGCGCACTGGCCGGCGTTCGCCGAGACGGTGGCCACCTGGCCGCTCGCCCTGTGGGTGGCCGTGAACAACATGTTCACCGCGTACGGCGGCGACCACCGGCGGCTGCGCCGGATGATCGCCCCCGCGTTCAGCGCCCGCCGCATCCAGGACCTGCGCGTCTCGGTGGAGAAGGTCGTCTCCGAACTCCTCGACGGCCTCGCGGACCGGCCCGCCGGTGAACCGGTCGACCTGCGCCTGGAGCTCGCCTACCCGCTGCCGATCGCGGTGATCGGCCGTCTCATGGGCGTTCCCGAGGACCAGCTCGACGGCTTCCGCGCCAAGGTCGACGGCGTCTTCGACACCACCCTCACCGTCGAGGAGGCCACCGCCAACACGGCCGCCCTGTACGGGGCGCTCGACCAGCTGATCGCCGCCAAGCGGGCGCAGCCGGGCGACGACATGACCTCGCTCCTGCTCGCCACCCGCGACGAGGAGGGCGACGGCAGCCGCCTCAGCGACGAGGAGCTGCGCGACACGCTGCTCCTGATGATCTCCGCCGGTTACGACACCACGGTCAACGTCATCGACCAGGCGATCACCGCCCTGCTGACCCACCCGGAACAGCTCGCCCACCTCCGCGAGGGCCGCGCCGACTGGAACGACGTGGTCGAGGAGACGCTGCGCCACGAGCCCGCGGTCAAGCACATCCCGATGCGCTTCGCCGTCTCGGACATCCCCCTGCCGGACGGGCAGAAGATCGCGCAGGGCGAGGCGATCCTCGTCTCCTTCGCCCCCGCCAACCGCCACCCCGACTGGCACGGCGAGACGGCCGACGCGTTCGACGTGACCCGCGCCACCAAGGACCACCTGGCCTTCGGCCACGGCGTCCACTTCTGCCTCGGCGCCCCGCTCGCCCGCCTGGAGATCGCCACGGCCCTCCGTCAGCTCTTCGAGCGCTTCCCCGACGTCGGCCTCGCGGTCCCGGCCGAGGACCTGCTGCCGCTCCCGTCCCTGATCAGCAACGGCCACCAGGCCCTTCCGGTCCGCCTTCGCCCGACGGCGGGCTGACCGGCCGCCGGTGACGGCGGTGGCTGGTGTCGCACCAGGGGTACATCCGGCTGCGGCGGCAGGTGCAGACCGCGACGAGGAAGCGGTCGGAGGTGACGGTCGAGCCGTCCTCCCGGACGATCTCGACCGGCCCCTCGATCAGCACCGGGCCGCCCGGCTCGATGGTGAGGCGGCGGGGCTCACGGGCGTTCGGCACGGATGACCACCAGTTCCTCGGTGTCGTCGCGGGGGCCGAGCAGGCCCTGCGCCCGGAGCCACGGCAGGCGCGCGGTCATCACCGGCCCGAAGGGTACGGAGGACCGGCTCGTGACCGCGGCGCGCAGGCCGCTCGCGGTCAGCCGGTCCAGGGTCTCCTCCGCGCCGCACAGCGCGGAGTGGACGAGGAGCAGCACGCCGTTCGGGTGGAGGGCGTCGTGGGCGTGGGCGCAGATGCGGTCCAGGGCCTCCCGGCCCCAGAGCCCGGCGTCCCAGGCGACCTGGGGGCCGTGGGCGCGGGCCCGCCCCAGGGGTGCCGGGACGTACGGGGGGTTGCTCACGATCAGGTGGAAGCGCCGGCCGCCCACGGGGCCGGTGAGGTCGCCGCGCAGCACCCGGACGCGGTGTCCGGCGCGGGCGGCGTTCAGGCGGGTGGTCAGGACGGCCCGCCGCGAGATGTCGATCGCGGAGACCCGGGCCCCGCCGCGCGCCGCCAGCAGGGCCAGGGCGCCGCTGCCCGTGCAGACGTCGAGGACGTCCATCCCGGCGGCCGGGCCCTCGGCCTGGAGCGCCCGCGCCAGCAGGTGGGTGTCGGCCTGCGGGGCGTAGACCCCGGGCAGGGTCCACAGCCGGCCCAGGTCGACGGGCGGAGCGGCGGCAGTCGTCATCCGAATCCTCCGTGATCCTCCGCGAGGGGGAAGGCGGTCCTCGTTCTCACCGGCGCGGGCGCATCCCGTCCAGGGTGGCCGGGCCCGCCGCCCGCCGCGACCCGGGAGGCCGTCTCCCGGGGGCTCCCGGCGCGCACATCCGGCACCCCCGGGTGACCATGGCCGGGACAAGGGCCTGTCCGGCCCTCCGGCACCGCGAGGAGTCCCGTGACTGACCGGAAGCACCTGCTGCGCGGCCGTACGGCCGTGGTGACGGGCGGGGCGCGCGGCCTCGGCAAGGCCGTGGCGCGGGAGCTGGCCGCCCGGGGCGCCCGGGTGGCCCTGCTCGGCCTGGAGGAGGAAGCGCTCGCCGGAGTGGCCGGCACGCTCCCCGCGCCCTCCGGGCACTGGCACGTGGACGTCACGGACGACGCCGCGATGGCCCGCGTCGCCGACGAGGTGCGCCGTCGGCTGGGCCCCGCTTCGGTGGTCGTCGCCAACGCGGGCGTGGCCGAGGGCGGTCCGTTCGCGGACTCCGATCCGGCGAGCTGGCGACGTGTGGTCGAGGTCAACCTGATCGGCAGCGCGGCCACCGCCCGGGTGTTCCTGCCGCAGCTCCTGGACACCCGGGGGCACTACCTCCAGATCGCCTCGCTGGCGTCCATCGGGGCCGCGCCGATGATGAGCGCGTACTGCGCCTCCAAGGCGGGCGTGGAGGCGCTGTGCCACTCGCTGCGTTCGGAGCTGGCGCCGCACGGTGTCGGGGTGGGCATCGCGTATCTGAACTGGATCGACACCGACATGATCCGGGACGCCGACCAGTTCCCGGTGCTGCGCGAACTGCGCGCCCATATGCCTCCGCCGGCCCGGAAGACCTACCCGGCGCCCGAGGTGGCCCGGCGTCTGGTCGCCGCGATCGAGCGGCGGTCGCCCTCGGTGTACGTCCCCGGCTGGCTGCGGGGCGTCCAGGCCGTGCGGGCCGGGCTGCCGGGGGTGGTCGCGCTGGCGACCCGCAAGGAGCTGACGCGCTCGGAGTTCACGGCCACGGGCCTGCTGGGCGCGGGGGGCCGGGCGGCGGAGAACGCGTAGGGCGACGGGACTTTCCGGACGCGCCGGGCCCGTACGTCAGCGCCGCAGCCGCTTCCGCAGCGCCGCGCGTGCCGCGTTGGCGCCCGGCGCGCCGTGCACCCCGCCGCCCGGGTGCGCCGAGGCCGAGGCCAGGTACAGCCCCCTGACCGGGGTCTCGGGCCGTCCCGTCCCCGGGGTCGGGCGGAACACCAGCTGCTGGTGCGCCGCCGTCGTACCGCCGTTGATCGCGCCGCCGAGCAGGTTGGCGTCCATGGACTCGATGGTCGGGGGCGCCAGCAGGCGGCGGGCCAGGATGCGGGAGCGGAAGCCGGGGGCCCAGCGCTCCACCTCCTGCTCCATGCGGTCGGCCATGGCTTCCTGCTCGCCCCGGTCCCACCGCCCGGTCAGCCCGTCCTCGCCCGCGTCGCCCTTGATGCGGTGCGGGACGTGGGTGTAGGCCCAGGCGGCCTCGGTACCGGCCGGGGAGCGGGTGGCGTCGGCGGTGCTCATCTGGCCGAAGAGCAGGAAGGGGCGGTCCGGCACCTGCCCCATCGCGATCTGCGCCGCGAACCGGGTCAGGCCGTCGACGCCGTCCGCCAGGTGCACGGTGCCCGCCATGGTCGCCTCGCGGGCCGTCCAGGGCACCGGGCCGCTGAGCGCCCAGTCCACCTTGAACGTCGCGAAGTCCCACTGGAAGCGGCGCAGGTCGTCCAGGAGCCGGGCGGGCAGATGGTGGGCGCCGACCAGCCCGCCGTACAGCGCCGGGGCGGACACGTCGGCGAGCACGGCACGGGACGCGGGCACGGCCTCGCCCTTCGCGGTGCGTACGCCGACGGCGCGTCCGCCGCGCACGACGACCTCCGTGACCCGCTCACCGCAGCGGAGCACGCCGCCGTGCCGTTCGAGGCGCCGTACCAGGGCCGCCGTGAGCGCGCCCGCGCCGCCGACCGGCACGGGGAAGCCGTAGGTCTGGCCGAGCATGGACATCAGCCAGCCGAAGCCGCCGCTCCCGGCCGCCTCGGGGCCGAGGTCGGCGTGGAGCGCGCTGCCCGCGAGCAGCAGCCGGGCCGCCTCGCCGCCGAACCGCTCCTCGCCCAGGCGGCGTACGGGCAGCAGCAGGGTCCGTGCCAGACGGAGTCCCCCGGCGGCCCGGAGCCGGGCGGCGAGGCGGACGCCCGCGCGCACCGGCGGGAAGGGCGTGAAGAGGGCACCCAGCACCTCGCGGTGCACCCGGTCCCAGGTGGCGCACAGCTCCAGCCACGCCGCCCCGTCGCCCTCGGCGAACGCGTCGAGCCCCGCCGCCGTGTCCCGCGCCCCGTCCTCCAGCACCGCGCACCGCCCGTCCGGCAGCGGGTGCGCGAGCGGGCGGGGCGCACGCGACCAGCGCAGCCCCTCCTCGTGGAGGTCGAGCCCGTCGATGACCGGGGAGGCCGCCGCCAGCGGGTAGAACGCGCTGAACAGGTCGGAGACGTAATCGGGGTGCACCCCGCGGTCGCTGCGCACCGCCCCACCGGGCTCGGGCTGCGCCTCCAGGACCTCGACGCTCCACCCGGCGGCGGCGAGCAGATTCGCCGCGACGAGGCCGTTGGGGCCCGCGCCGATGACGACGGCGTCCGGCATCGGTGCCTCCAGGTGGGGTCGGCGGGAAGGGCTTCAGACCGCTTCGCGGGCGCCCTTCGGGGCCGCTTCGACGGTCTGTGCGAGACGGGCGAGGACGCTGCGGTGGCGGAGCTGGATCAACGCGTCGACGGCGGTGTTGTGGAGCTTGCCCGCCGGTCCGCGCAGGGGGTGTTCGTCCAGCGTCACCAGGGCGTTGTCGCCCCAGCGGCGTACTTCGATGGCGATCCGGGCGGTGCCGATCCGTCCGCTGTCGGCCTCCAGCTCCAGAATGTGCGGGGCCTCGCACCGCCGGACGATGGTCCGCCCCTGCACGGACCACCGGCCGATGCCCAGGACGTACGTGAGACTGGCGCCGACCTCCGGCCAGTTGCCCCGGCGGGGGCGCGAGTCGGCGGTCCCGACCACCCAGTCGCTGTAGCGGGCAGGGTCGGCGAGGACCCGCCAGACGTCCGCCACCGTGGCCTCGATCAGGCGGTGTCGTACGGCCATGGGAACTCCTCCTGTCGTGCCGCGCGCCGGGTGCTCAGGGGGTGACGATGGCGAAGTCCGGGTCCGGGGCGTCGAGATGGCCGAGGAGTTCGATCAGCCTCCCCGCGTCGCCGGTGACCTCGACGCCGGGGCGGGCCGCCAGGTCGCCGGGCTGCACCGCGCCCACCAGGACGTCCCGCAGATCGGCCTCGGTCAGCGCGAAGGTGACGTCGGGCTCGCCCACGGCCGGTCCGGTGCCCATGACATGGATGAGGACGCCGTTGCGCAGCCGCATCGTGAGGGGTTCGGCGCCCGCGATGTCCCAGCGGACGGTGATGTCGGCGTCCCAGGCGCGGGGGCCGTTGACCCGGATCGCGAGGGAGTCGACCAGCTGGTCGAGGGTGAGGGCGGCCAGGACGTCGGGCGAGGCGGTGGTGGTGGGGGTGCCGAGGCTGCCGTGGCGGAGCTCCTGGGCGCCCATCAGATAGACGCTGCGCCAGGTCCCGTTCTCGCTTCCGTAGCCGAGCTGTTCGAGCGCGTCGGCCTGGAGGGCGCGCGCCGACGCGTTGTCCGGGTCCGCGAACACCACGTGGTTGACGACCTCCACCACCCAGCGGTAGTCACCGTCCGCGAAGAACTGCCGGGCCCTGCGCAGGATCTCGTCCGCGCCGCCCATGAACTCGACGTAGCGCCGGGCCGCCTCGACCGGGGGGTGCTGCCAGAGGTGCGCCGGGTTGCCGTCGTACCAGCCCAGGTAACGCTGGTACACCGCCTTGGCGTTGTGGCTCACGGACCCGTAGTAGCCGTGCGTGTGCCAGACCCGCTCCAGGGCCGGCGGCATCACGATCTCCTCGGCGATCTCCGGGCCTGTGAGCCCCTGGTTGAGCATCCGCAGGACCTGGTCGTGGAGGTACGCGTACAGGTCGCGCTGCTCCGAGAGGAAGGCGATCACGCGCTCGCGGCCCCAGACCGGCCAGTGGTGCGAGGCGAAGGCCACGTCGGTCAGCTCGCCGAAGAGGCTGACCGACTCGGTGAGGTAGCGCGACCAGACGTGCGGGTCGCGGACCACGGCGCCGCGCAGGGTCAGCAGGTTGTGCAGGTTGTGCGTGGCGTTCTCCGCCATGCACAGGGCCGAGCGGTCCGGGAAGTGGATGTTCAGCTCGGCCGGGGCCTCGGTGCCGGGGGTGAGCTGGAAGACCATGCGGATGCCGTCGACGGTCTCCGTCTGGCCGGTGCGGGTGATGTCGAGGGTGGGCGGGATCAGCCCGGGCGCGCCCGTCGACACACTCTGCCCGAGGCCCGCGCCGATCTGGCCCCGGGGCCCCTTCGGGAGGGCGGCCCCGTACATGTAGGCGGCCCGTCGGCTCATCGCCGTACCCGCGTAGACGTTCTCGCTGACGGCGTGCTCCAGGAAGCCGTGCGGGGCGAGCACCGGGACTCCGGCCGCGACGTCCTCGTCGGTCAGCACGCCGCGTACGCCGCCGAAGTGGTCGACGTGGCTGTGGGTGTAGAGCACGCCCGTCACGGGCCGCTCGCCCCGGTGGGCGCGGTACAGCGCGAGTCCGGCGGCGGCCGTGGCGGCGCACACCAGGGGGTCGATGACGAGGACGCCCCGGTCGCCCTCCACGATCGTCATGTTGGACAGGTCGAAGCCGCGCACCTGGTAGATGCCCTCGGTGACCTCGAAGAGCCCGTGCTCGGAGCAGAGCCTGCTCTGCCGCCACAGGCTCGGGTTGGCGGTGTCCGGGCACTCCTGGTCGAGGAACCCGTAGGCTTCCAGGTCCCATACGGCGCTGCCCGTGGCGTCCCGGATCAGCGGGTCACCGGCCGTCCCCATGAACCCGCGGCGCGCGTCCTCCAGGTCCTGGGTGTCGCCGAAGGGGTAGTCGCGCCGGACCGCCTGGTTGGCCCGGGCGACGGCCTGCTCGGCGGGCTTGGCGTCGGTGTCCTGCGGCATGGCGGTCTCCCTCGCGACGGCGGCCGGTCCCGCGCGGGCCCGGGCACCGTCACCCTCACCCGGCGTACGGGGCCCCACAAGCGGGTGTAAGCCGTACGGGGAGGCGAACGGGGTAGGATATACCCCTAGGGGTATGACACCGTCACCGAGGCCCTGGATGTGGGAGGAACCGTGGAGCTGGACATGGCGGCCGACGAGCTGAAGTCGGTGCTCAACCGGCTGAAGCGGGCCCAGGGCCAGATCGCCGGGATCGTCAGGATGATCGAGGAGGGCCGGGACTGCGAGGACGTGATCACGCAGCTGGCGGCCGTCTCCCGCGCCCTGGACCGGGCCGGTTTCGCCATCATCGCGACCGGCCTCCAGCAGTGCATGACCGACGGGGACCGGCCCGCCCTGGACCGGGACCAGATGCGGGCCCGGCTGGAGAAGCTGTTCCTGTCCCTGGCCTGAGCGCCGTCAGGTCAGCGCGTCGGCCAGCATGAACGCGGCGACCGCGAGCAGCACCCAGGCGAACAGCCGCTGGAGCCCGCTCCCGGAGACCCGTGCGGCGAGCCGCTTGCCGTCCCAGGCGCCCAGGATCGCGGCACCGGCGAACGGGGCCGTCACCGCCCAGTCCACGCCCGCCGCGCCACCGGAGCGGGTGATGAGCGAGGTCAGCGAGTTGACGGTGATGACCAGCAGGCTCGTCCCGACGGCCGCCTGCATCTCGAACGCCAGGACCGTGACCAGGGCGGGGACGGCCAGAAAGCCGCCGCCCACACCCAGCAGCCCGGTCACCGCGCCGAGGCCCGCCCCCGCTCCCCCGGCCCGCAGCGGTCGCACCTCACCCGGCGCGCTCTGGGGCCCCGGGCGCAGCATCCGCACCGCCGCGAGGGCGGCGAGCGCGGCGAAGGCGGCCGTCAGGACCGCCTGCGGGAGCCGGGTCGCGGCGAGACCGGCCACCGCCGCCGGGACGACGCCCGCCGCGGCGAACGCGGCCCCGGCCTTCCAGCGCACGTGTCCGGCGCGGGCGTGGGCGTACAGGGCGGTCGCGGAGGTGGCGGTGACGATGAACAGGCTCGCGGTGGTCGCGGCGGCCGGGCTGAGGCCGAGCAGGTAGATCAGCGCGGGGATCGCCAGGACGCTGCCGCCGCCGCCCAGCGCGCCGAGCGCGAGACCGACCACGGCCCCGGCGGCCAGGGCGAGGATCAGCACGCTCACGCGGTCGAACCGCCCCGGCCGGCCTCCGGCTCGACCGTCAGCCCCGCCCGCCGCGCCCCGTCGAAGCCGTCGTCCACGGCGACGACCGCACGGCCCTCCGCGTCGAGCAGCGATGCGGCGATGGCCGCGCGCATCCCGCCCGCGCAGTGCACCCACACCTCGCCGTCCGGCAGCTCGCCGGAGCGCGCGTGCAGTTCGTGCACGGGTATGTGGACGGAGTCCCGTACGTATCCCTCGGCCCGCTCCGCGTCGCGGCGCACGTCGAGCACCACGATCCGGTCACCGCGCTCGCGGGCCCGCTTCAGGGCGGCGAAGTCGGTCCGGGGGAAGGAGCGGGGCTCGTCGCCCGCGCGCAGCCAGGTGTCAGGGCCGCCCGTGGCGGCGGCGGCCGGGCGGTCGATGCCGACCCGGACCAGCTCCCGCTGGGCGTCCGCGAGCTGTCCGGCGGTGGCGGCGAGCAGGGTCACCGGCTTGCCCCACGGGATCAGCCAGGCGAGGTACGTGGCGAGCTTGCCCTCGCCCTCGAAGTTGAAGGTCCCCGCCACGTGCCCCTCGGCGAACGCGGTACGGCTGCGGAGGTCCACGACCCACTCACCGGCGGCCAGGCGCTGCGCGATCTCCTCGGCGTCGGCGGTCCCCGGCGGGGTCAGGTCCACGGGGGCGGGTCCGCCCGCGTTGAGGGGCGCCATGTGCGCGTAGTACGCGGGGACATCGTCGAGACCGGCGAGCATCGCGGCCACGAAGGTGTCGACGTCCTGGGTCAGCGCGTCGTTGCCCGCCCGCTCGGCACCGATGGTCGTGGTGTCGCCCTCCGCCTGCGCGGACGAGCAGAAGGAGCCGAAGCCGTGGGTGGGCAGGACCCGGACGTCATCGGGGAGCTCCCCGGCCAGCCGGTGCGCGGAGGCGTGCTGGGCCCGGGCCAGCTGCTCGGTGAGCCGGGGCTCCACGAGGTCGGGGCGCCCGACCGTGCCGATGAGCAGCGAGCCCCCGGTGAACGCGGCGGTCTCCCGGCCGTTCTCGGCGAGCACGTACGAGGTGTGGTGCGGGGTGTGCCCGGGGGTGGCGAGGGCCCTCAGCTCAAGGCCCGCGTCCACGGTGAACCGGTCGCCGTCCGCGACGGGGACCCGCGCGAAGGAGACCCGGGCCGCGGCCGGGACCAGATACCGGGCGCCGGTCAGCCGGGCGAGCTCCGGGCCGCCGGTGACGTAGTCGTTGTGCACATGGGTCTCCGCCACGTACGCGATCCGCACGCCCCGCGCGGCGGCCGCCGCGAGGACCCGCTCCACGTCACGCGGAGGGTCCACGACGACGGCCGTCGCCCGCCCGCCCGCCAGATAGCTGCGGTTGCCCAGGCCCTCGGTCTCCAGGGTGTCCACGAAGAACACGGTCGACTCCCTCCATCACGGTCGGCTCATTACCCCGGGGGGTATCCGGCTTCCACCGTAACAGAGATACCCCCCAGGGTATTTTTCGGGCCGTGGGTGCCCCAGGGGTACGGGCACCGCCCCGCTCTACGCCTTGCGGGCGAGCAGGTGCACTTCCTGGAACTGGCGGCGGTCGTCCGGCCGGGGCTCGCGGACCATCCGGGCCGTCTCGGTCAGCCCCTGGGCGCGCAGCAGTCCGGCGAGGTGGTCGGGCGACCACCGGTAGGCCGTCGTGACGGCGTGGTCGAAGGCCTGCGTGGGACGGTCGGGGCCGTCGGTCGCGGAGAAGCCGATGAGGAGGTGGCCGCCGGGTGCGAGTACGCGGCTGAACTCGGCCAGGACCGGCGGGAGTTCCGCGGGCGGGGTGTGGATGACGGACCACCGCGAGAGCACGCCGTCCAGTGCGCCGTCGGCGAGGTCGAGGGCGCCCATCTCCCCTGCCTCGAAGCGGAGTCCGGGCCAGGCCCGGCGGGCGAGTGCGACCATCGCGGGTGAGGCGTCGACACCGAACGCGTCGAGCCCCAGCCCCGCGAGGTGACCGGTGACATGCCCGGGCCCGCACCCCAGGTCCGCCACCCGTCCGCCCGCACCGACGGACTCCGCGAAGGCGTCCAGCATCGCGCGGTCCAACGGGCTGTCGCGCAACGAGTCGCTGAACAGCTGCGCGTACAGCTCGGCGGCGTCGTCGTAGGCGGCACGGGTGACGGAGAGGGCTTCGTGTTCGACCATGGCGGCGAGGGTAGTGCCCCTACCTGACGGGGTCCGTCGCGAGTCGGGCGTGGGTCTCGACGTCATAGCGGACGCCGTCGTACGCCAGCTTCTGCCGCTGCACCCCTTCGGCCGCGAATCCGGAGGCGAGCGCCACCCGGCAGGAGGCGGGGTTGTTGGTACGGTGCCCCAACTCCAGCCGGAAGAGATCCAGTTCCGTGAAGCACCAGTCGGCGAGCGCCCGGCAGCCGAGGGTGGCCACTCCTCTGCCCCGCGCGACGGAACCGGTCCAGTAGGAGATCCAGCCGGTGGCATGCCGGTGGTCCAGGCTGCTCACGGCCACACCGCCGAGCGCGGTGCCGGACGCGTCCGCGACGGCGAAGCCGAACGCGGCCCCCAGGCCCCACTGGTCCTGCCGCCTGCGGATCCACAGCACGGCGTCGGACACCGAGCCGACGGGGGCGTCCGCCTGCCGTTCCATGCCCGGCTCGGCGAACGCCTCCTGTACGGCGGGGGCGTCGGTCGTCTCCCAGGGGCGCAGGACCAGCCCACCCGGCAACTCCATGCGTTCGTTCACCGCACGCATTATCCCGGCGGCGGGGCCCCTCCCTCAGGCGCAGTTCGCCAGGGCGATCGAGAGGACGGTGCAGGCGGCGCCCGCCGTGTCGTTGGCCGGGTCGGGATCGTCGGGGGTCGACGCGGTGCGGGTGGCGGTGGCGTTGACCGGGCCGAAGTCGAGGAGCCCGAGGGGAAGCCGGAACGTGGATACGGCGTCGGCGCCCGCGGCGATGCTCGCGTAGGCGCAGGTGAGCTTGCCGGGGGCGGAGGTGCAGCCGGGGGAAACGTTCGTGGCCGTCTTCCCGGCGGGGAGCGTCGCGGTCACGGTGACGGCGGTGGCGTCGTCGGGGCCGTTGTTGTGGGTGCCGAGGGTGTACGAGAGGTAGGGCACCAGGATGCCGACGCGCGGCTGCGCGCTCAGCTGCACGTCCAGGTCCGCCTCGCGCGGCGTGTTGGTGACGGTGATGGTGGGGCCGTCCGCGGTGGCCTCGCCGCCGTTGGCGTAGAGCTGGTAACGCAGGACGAACGTGCCCGCCGGGGTCTCCGGGTCGACGCGCAGCGTGATCGAGCCGCCGAACGACTGGCCGCCTGCCAGATCACCGAGCGGCACCCGGGGGCCGAACTCCGCCACCTCGGTGCAGGGGGCCGTGTTGCCGGTGCACGACTCGATGCTGGTGAACGCGTCCAGCGAACCGAGGTCGGTGGAACCGGCGTAGAAGTTCTCACCGGCGCCGGTCCTGGGGGTGTCCGCGGTGCCGGTGAAGTCGATGGTGAAGGTCTCACCGGCGGCCACCGTGGTGGACGAGACGCTGACGGAGGAGACCGCGTGCGCCGGGGAGACCAGGAACTGCACGCCCGCCACGGCGAGCAGGAACGCCAGACACAGGGTCCGGACGCGGGCGGGTCCGCGCGGACGCCGGTACGGGATCGAGGGGGAGGCCGGTCGCTTCATCGGCAGTGCTCCGTTCCGGAGCGGCGCCCATACGGGAACCCCTCCCGCTTCTCCCGCCCCGTCGCCTCCTCAACGACCGGCTCACCGCGCAGGGCACGGTCCGGGGACCGGCCTTCAGGACTCGCTGTCCAGCAGCGCCATCAGGGGCGCCGCGTACCGCGTGCCCGCCACCGCGCCCGCCGGGACTGCCGCGTCGATCGCGGCCATGTCGGCCTCGGTCAGGGTGACTTCGGCCGCCGCCAGGGCCTCCGTGACGCGGTGCGGGCGGCGGGCGCCCAGGACGGCGACGATGTCACCGGTGTCGCCGCCGCGCGCGATGACCCAGGCGGTGGCGAGCTGCGCGACGGTGATGCCGTGCGCGTCGGCGAGCGGGCGCAAGCGGTCGGTCAGGGCGAGGTTGGCGGTCAGGTTGTCGGGGTGGAAGCGGGGCAGCCACCCGGCGCGGCGGTCTCCCCCGGCGGGCTGCCGGTAGGTGCCGGTGAGCAGCCCGTGGGCGAGGACGCCGTAGGCGGTGACGCCGATGCCCAGCTCGCGGCAGGTGTCCAGGATGCCGCTGATTTCCGGGCCCCGGCTGAAGAGCGAGTACTCGATCTGCACGTCGTGGACGGGGTGCACGGCGTGGGCGCGGCGGATGGTCTCCGCACCCACCTCGGAGAGCCCGACGTGGCGTACGTGACCGGCCTCGATCATCTCCGCGATGGCGCCGACGGTCTCCTCGACCGGGGTGCCGGGGTCGAGGCGGGAGGGGCGGTAGATGTCGACGTGATCGGTGCCGAGGCGGCGCAGCGAGTAGGCGAGCGCGTTCTTCACGTGGGCGGGCCGGCCCTCGATGCCGACGAAGGCCCCGTCCGGGTCGCGCAGTCCGCCGAACTTGACGCTGAGCACCGCCTCGTCCCGCCTGCCGCCGCGCAGCGCCCGGCCGATGAGGTCCTCGTTGTGGCCCATGCCGTAGAAGTCGGCGGTGTCGATGAGGGTGATCCCGGCGTCGAGCGCCGCGTGGATCGTGGCGACGGCGTCGGCCTCGTCGGCGGGTCCGGTGTGGTCGGACATGCCGGCGCAGCCCAGGGCGACCGGGGCGATCTGCGGGCCGCCGTGTCCGAGGGTGCGAGTGCGCATGGGGATCCTTGCGTGGGGAGTGCGGGGGCGGCGGAAGCCGACCCTGCTAGCGTTGACATCTCAACACTAGGAACGGGTGCGTTGATATGTCAACACCAGGCGGCGCGGTCTTGGGCCCCGTGGACCTCTGGTCCGCCTTCAAGCGGGCCCACGAGGTGGTCAGGGCGCGCGTGATCGCCGACACCGCCGACGCGGCGGGCCTGTCCGAGCCCGACCTGACGATCCTGGTCAGCCTGAGCAAGGCGGACGGTTCGCTGCGCCAGAGCGAGCTGGCCGCCTCCCTCGGCTGGGACCGCACCCGCATCTCGCACCAGCTCACCCGCATGAGCAAGCGCGACCTCATCGCCCGCGAACGGTCCGGCGGCGCCACCGTCGTCACCCTCACCGAGGCGGGCCGCCGTACCGTCGCCGCCGTGCACCCCGGTCTGGAGGCGGCCGTACGCCGTCACTTCACCGACAAGCTCACCGCTCAGGAGACCGAGACGCTGGCCGCGCTCCTCCGACGGCTCTGAGCACGCGGGGCATGATCGTCGGAAGCAGCCGAACGCCTGGGGGGCACCATGCCGTGGACCGAGCACACCGTCGTACGTGAAGGGGTCCGGCTCGTCTGCCGGGACGGCGGCGGGTCGGGCCGCCCCGTCGTCCTGCTGCACGGCCTCGCCGGTCACGCGGGCGAGTGGGACGCGCTCGCGGAGCGGCTGGCGCCCCGGCACCGGGTCGTCGCGGTGGACCAGCGCGGGCACGGCGCGAGCGAGCGCCGGCCGGACGACGTCTCCCGCGCGGCGTACGTGGAGGACGTCGTCGCCGTCGTACGGCACCTGGGTCTGGAGCGGCCCGTGCTCGTCGGGCAGTCGCTGGGCGGGCACACGGCGATGCTGACGGCCGCCGCCCACCCGGGCCTGCCGGGCGCGCTCGTCCTCGTGGAGGCCGGGGCCGGTGGGCCGACCCCGGGCGTGGACGAGCACATCGGCCGGTGGCTCGACTCGTGGCCGGTGCCGTTCGCCTCCCGTGAGGCGGCGGCCGCGTTCTTCGGCGGGGGCCCGGCCGGTGCGGGCTGGGCGGCGGGGCTCGTGGAACGCGACGGGGGCTGGCGGCCGCGCTTCGACCGGGACGTGATGACCGGGTCCCTCGCGGAGAACGCCCGGCGCTCCTTCCGCGAGGAGTGGGACCGGGTCGCGTGCCCCACCCTGCTGGTCCTCGCCCGGAAGAGCTTCGTCCCGGCCGAGGAGGTGGACGAGATGCTGCGCCGACGCCCGGACACGCACGCGGTGAGCGTCCCCGGCACGGGCCACGACCTGCATCTGGAACGGCCGGACGCGCTGTACGGGGCGCTCTCGGCCTTCCTGGACACGCCGTAGGGCCTCCGCCGGGGGGGAACGGACCGGCGGAGGCCACGGGCGCGCTACCCGCCGAAGCCCACCTTCATCTCGGCGGAGCAGCGGTCCGTACCGGTGTCGCACACCTTGTACGTGTACGAGGGACGGCGGCTGCCGGTGATCAGGTCGGTGAAGCGCCCGGTGTTCGGCACGGTCGCGACGAACTTGCCGTCGCGGACCACCCGGACCTTCGCCGTCGTCGCCCCGTTCCAGGTGAGGGACGCGGTACGCAGCAGCCTGCCCGGGCCCGCCTCGGCGGTGAGCTCGAAGCGGGCGCCGACCCTGACCTTGACGACCCGGCCGGGCGCGGTCTTCGTACCGAAGTACGCGTAGGCGCCCTGGGGGTCGATCACGCCGGAGATCAGCGGGCCGTCGTTCTCGTCGATCGAAACGTAACCGGCGGACTCGAAGCGTTCCAGGTCGATCGTGACGACCCGGCCCGGCGTCGACACCGTTCCGAAGGCCGCGAACCGGCCGCCCGGGTCCATCACCGCCGTGAAGAACGCCCCGCCGCCGGACGGGGAGACAGCCCCGTCCCGGGTGAAGGTCTTCAGGTCGATCCGGACGATCTTGCCGCCGCCCGCGCCCTCACCCGTACCGAAGTACGCGTGGCTGTCGTCGGGCGCGATGACAGCCGACCGCAGCGGGCCCTCGCCCGAGGGGAGGGTGAGCGAGCCGACCTCCTCCATGGCCGCCAGGTCGATCTTGACGACGCGGCCCTGCGGGCTGGTCACCGTACCGAAGTACGCGAACTCGCCCTTGGAGTCGATGACTCCGGCGTCGAGGAAATCATCGCCGGCGCCCAGCGTGACGGAACCGACGCGGGTGAACGTGGCCAGGTCGACCTTGACCAGCCGTCCCGGATTCGTACCGGTCCCGAAGTAGGCGTACGTGCCGGCCGGGTCCATGAGCGCCGAGCGGATGTTCCCGTCGTCCGCGCCGAGCACCATGATCTTGTCGAGCGTGAAGGTCGCCAGGTCGACGCGGACGACGCGGCTCGGGTAGGCGGCGACCGCGAAGTAGGCGTACTTCCCCGCCGGATCGATGACAGCGTCCTGCATGACCTTCTGGCCGACGCCCACCGTCAACGTGCCGACCGTCTTGAACGTCTTCAGGTCGACCTTGGTGATGAAGCCGGGCAGCGGGTCGGCGGGGTTGTCGGTGCCGAAGTAGGCGTAACGGCCCTCGGGGTCGATGGCCGCGGCGTGCAGATCGCGCTGGAGGATCGACGTGCCCACCACGCCGCTGCGGGCGGGGATCGCGGTGCCGCCGCCGTGGACGCGCACGGTGTGCACGAGGCCCTTGGCGTCGTCCAGGAGTGTGATCTTCCCGTCCTGGGCGGTCTTCTCGGTGGGCCGGAAGGTGAGGTCGAGCGTGCAGTGCTCCTTGCGCTTCAGCCGGAAGGGCGCCTTGCCGCAGGTACCCGGGTCGGCCACGAACGCGCCGTCGTGGTCGGTGACGTGGATGACGGTGACCGGCTTGCTGCCGAGGCTCGTGAGCGTGACGGCGACCGGGCCGCCGGTGGTGCCGACGGGTACGGTGCCGAAGTCGACGTCGTCCGGGGTGACGGACAGGACCTTGCCGGGGAGGGCTGGGAGGCGGATGTCAGCCGTGGCGGGGGCGGCCTCGGTGATCGTCACCTCCGTCTTGGTGGCGGTGTAGGCCGGGGAGGACGTCGTCACGGTGTAGGCGCCGACGGTGGCGAGCGTCGAGTAGCGGCCCTCGGCGTCGGTCGTCGCCGGCAGGCCCACCGGGTCGCCGGAAGCGGTGAGTTGCACGGTGACGCCCTCGACGGGCTCCCCCGTGGTCGCGTCGGTGACCGTGCCGTTCAGGGTGCCGGTGGTACCGCGCGGCGCCTTCTCCACGGCCGCGTGGATGTCCAGCCTGCCCTGCCCGTACACGTTGTTGTCCTGCGCGGTGCCGCCGCAGGAGACGTCCGGGACGTCGACGGCGGTCTCGTCCAGGAGCCGCCGGGTCGCGTCGATGTTCCGTGCGACGGCCGGGGCCGCCGACCACAACAGGGCGATGGAGCCCGCGACATGGGGTGCGGCCATCGACGTACCGCTGCCCACGGCGTACTTGCCGCCGGGGTACGTGGAGCGGATCGCGACACCCGGCGCGGAGACGTCCGGCTTGATCAGGTCGTCATCGAACTCCGAGGGGCCGCGGCTGGAGAAGGAGGCCACATTGCCGTCGGCGTCGAAGGCGCCGACCCCGTAACTCTCCTTGAGATTGCCCGGGTTGCCGTCGGTCCCGCAGTCCGGGCCCTCGTTGCCGTTGGAGAAGACCGGGAAGATCCCGGCCGCCACCCACGCCTGCACGGTCTGCTCGAACCACGGGTCGGAGCCTGCCGCGGCGCTGCCCCACGAGTTGTTCACGAGGTGCGGGCGCAGCTCGGGGCGCGGATTCTTGCCGCGGGCGTCGGTGGGGGCGAGCATGAACTGGCCGGCGAGCAGCAGATCGCGCTGGTTGCACGTGCTGGACGAACAGCCCTTCACCGCCATCCACTTGGCGCCGGGTGCGACGCCGACGTGGTTGCCGGTGCCGCCGTCGCCGACCATGGTGCCGACGGTGTGGGTGCCGTGCCCGACGTTGTCGCAGGGCGTGGAGACGACGATGCCGCAGCTGATGGTCGGGTCGTACCAGTTGTAATCGTGGGTGAAGGTGCCGTCCCCGTTGTTCCCCCGGTACTGCTTCACCAGCGCCGGGTGGTCGTACTGGACGCCGGAGTCGATGCTGCCGACGACGATGCCCTCGCCAGTGGCCTTGAAGTCCTTCCACACCCCGGGGGCACCGATCCGGTCGACGCCCCACTCGACATCGTCCACGGTCGGCTCGTCCTGCGCCGTCCTCATCTCCGGCAGGGCGTACGTCCGGTCGCCGGTGACCCGGTCCACCTCCGGCAGGGCGGTGATCCGCTTGAGCAGCTTCGCGTCGCCCTTCACCTCGACGGTGTTGGCGATCCAGAAGGGCGTGTACGAGGCGCCCGCGTCCCGTAACACGTCGACCAGGGCGGTCTGGCTGGTCCGGGCCGTCTTCTGGAGGCGGCTCTGCACCTCGCGCCCCTGCCGCGCCCGGTCCGTGATCTTCGCGGCGGTCTTGAGGTCGGCCTCGTCGCGGAGGTAGACCCAGAAGGTGGAACTCCCGCCGTCCGCGAGGTCGTTGGTCAGGGCGCGCTCAACGGACGGCCGGGCGGTGTCGCTCGCGGGCGCGGCCTGGGCGGTCGTGGCGGCGGGGAGGCCCGTCGCCGCGAGGCCCACGGCGAGCAGGAGTCCCCAGGCGCGTCGCGGTCTGCCGTGTCTCGGTGTCATGGAGAGGTGAACCCTTCATGGTAGGGGTGGGCTTGCGGTTCCGACGTCCCCGCGCACCGGGTCAGCGGCGCAGCGCGTATGCCCGGACCACGGTCTGCTGGGTGCGGCTGCCCGCGTCGTCCCACGCGGTGACCCGGAGCGTGACGTGCTCCGCGCCGGTGCGCGGGTGGTGCAGGACGGCGGTGGCCGATCCGTCGGGGCGCACGTGCGGCCGACCGGAATCGGTCCAGGTCGCGCCGTCGTCGTACGAGACCTCGACGCGCATCCCGGTGACGCGCGGGCCCCGGTAGCCGTCCGGGCGCAGGGTGCTGATGCGCACCGGGAGGGCCCGGCCGGCGCGGGCGGTGTTGTCGCCGTCGACGCCCAGGTCGTAGCCGAGCAGGATCACCGGCAGGACGGCGCACGGGTGGCCGGTGCCGAAGACCTCGGTGCAGCCGGGGGCGGTGGCGCCGGTCGTCGGCGCCTTGGAGCGGAAGGTGTACGCGGTGTCCGTACGGGTGCCGAGGGTTTCCAGGGCGTTCGTGCGGCGGACGACGCTCTGGTCGACGCGGTACTCAGCCTCTTCGGGCACGAACAGCTGCGCTGCGGGCACCTGTTGGCCGTCGCGGCGATAGGTGAAGGTGCTCGTGGAGGCGCCCATGCCGTAGTGGGTGGCGTCGCCGTCACCGTAGGGCGCCAGCAGGAAACTCGCGCCGAGGTCGGACCGGCACAGGGCGCAGCTGATGCGGCGCGGCAGGGTGGGGTGCATGGGCGCGGCGCCCCACGCGCGCCGCACGGTCGCGCGGGCGCGGTGGGCCTCCGGGTACTCCTCCAGGTAGGTGTCGGACAGGTCGGAGGCCCGGACCGTCTGCGCGTACTGGCTGTCGGCGGCGTACACGTAGTCGGTGCGGGTGCCAGGGGCGAGGTGCCGGGCCCCGATCCGGAAGGCGGCCTTCTCCCACGGGTGCCAAACGGTCAGGACGTCGTCGGCGATCCGTGCCTCACCGTCCGCGTGGAAGGTGTTGACGAGCCGGGCGAACCGATCGGTCCGGACGGTGAGGGCGGTGCGCTCCGGGATGGACCCGGTCGCGTGGAAGGGGGCGGTGTACGTGAAGCGGCTGTCGGCCCGTCCTTCGA
The DNA here is from genome assembly GCF_001905735.1 of Streptomyces sp. CB01249. Classification (GTDB taxonomy): domain Bacteria; phylum Actinomycetota; class Actinomycetes; order Streptomycetales; family Streptomycetaceae; genus Streptomyces. The sequence goes on along the minus strand of NZ_LISW01000001.1, from coordinate 201,640 downwards.
GGGCGACCGTGACGGGTCCCTTCGCGAGGGTGGCGAGGAGTTCCGCGCCCTGTTCGTGGCTGACGGCGAGGCCCGGGACGGCACTGTTGCCGTTGTCCTGGACGAGGGTGGCGCCCTCGGTGGGGCGGATCGCGAGGACGGCGGCGGCGTGGTGCTGGGCGGCGGTGGCGAGGAGGGGCACGAGCCAGCCGTTGGCGCGGACGACGGCCAGCTTGCCGGTCAGGTCCTTGCCCGCGTAGTCGGCCTCGGTGCCGGTGCCCACGTCGACGGCGGTCAGCCTGCGGTCGCCGGTGAACCGCTTGCCGAGGTCGGGGGTGAGGAGGTCGAGCCGGTGCGTGGTGCCGCCCGCCTTCCAGGTGCCCTGGACGAGCGGATCGCGCAGCCGGTGTTCGGCGGTGAGGTCGAAGGTGCCGTGCCGGGCGGTGGTGTGCGAGGCGATGGCCCCGTACCGGGTGGTGCGATCGCTGACGCCGTTGGCGATGCCGATCGCGGCCGTGGCGCCGTCGCCCAGGGTGCGGCGGGCGGTGACGCCGAGCGCGGCGCGCTCCAGCGGGGCGCGCTCGCCGTCCACCCGGGCGGTCAACTCATGGGCCTGCCGGGCGTCGATGCGTACGGTGCGGTCGCCGTCGACGGTCAGCTCCGGTTCAGCGAAGGTGTCCACGGCCAGTGGGATGCGGTTGGTGTCGTAGGTGGTGACGAGGGCCTGAAGGGCGTAGTCGCCCTCCGGGAGCTGCGTCTCCCAGGTGCCGTCCCCCATGAACGTGATGCTTTGCAGCTCGGCGTCACCGCTGGTCATGTTCAGTATCTGGAGGTTCGTCTGCCCGCCGGGCTTTCCGTCGCGGCCGGTGAACGTGAAGTGCACGGTGTGCTTGGGGGGTTGCTCGGTCCAGCCGACGGCCGTGGTGAGGTGGGTGCCGTCGCCGGTGGCGGTCAGGTAGCCGTCGTAGCGGCCGGTGCCGGTACGGGCGGGGTCGACGGTGAGGGTGACGGCCGCGCTGTCGTGGGCGGGGACGGTGACCGTATCGGCGGAGAGGGTGGCGCCACCCTCCGGGACGGTGGACCCGCGTCCCAGGTCGAGGGCGAGGCTCAGAGTGACCGCGTGGTCGCCGTCGTTGGTGTAGACGACGTCCCGGCTCACCTTCCGTTCCTCGTCGCGCACGTCCCCGAAGTCGGCGGTCCCGGTCGCGGTGACCGACTGGGCGGAGGCGCGGTCCACGGCGACGCGGCCGGCGCCCTGTTCGTAGACCTCGTCGTCGGGGGCGGTCTGCGCGGCGGAGACCAGCGCGTCCTTGAGCCGGCCCGCCCGCCACCCCGGGTGCTGCTGCTTGAGGAGGGCCGCCGCACCGGCCACGTGCGGGGTGGCCATGGAGGTGCCGTCCAGGGCGGTGTAGTACTCGCCGACGTCCTTGCCGATGTGGGTGCCGGCGGCCTTGGCCGCGACGATCCCGACGCCCGGTGCGGTGATCTCCGGCTTCAGCGCGCCGGTGGCGGTCGGCCCCCGCCCCGAGAAGGCGGCCAGCCGGTCCTGGCTGTCGACGGCGCCGACGGTGAGCGCGGTCCGCGCGGTGCCGGGGCTGGCGACGGTGGACCGGCCGGGACCGGTGTTGCCGGCCGCGATCACGAACAGCGCCCCGGAGGACTCGCTGAGCGCGTCCACGGCCTCGCTGAGCAGGTCGCTGCCCTCCTCGGTGGGCGCCCCGAGGCTCATGGAGACGATGTCGGCGCCCTGCGAGACGGCCCACTCCATGCCGGCGATGACCGTGGACTCGTCACCGTTGCCCGTGTTGTCGAGCACCTTCCCGATCAGGAGCCCGGCGCCCGGAGCGACGCCCTTGTACTTCCCGTCGGACGCGGCCCCGCTGCCCGCGACCGTGCTCGCCACATGGGTCCCGTGCCCGCGCCCGTCCTGCACGTCCTGGCCGGGTATGAAGCTCTCCGAGTCCAGGACCCGCCCCTCGAGGTCGGGGTGCCCGAAGTCGATTCCGCTGTCCAGCACCGCGACCTTGACCCCGGTGCCGTCGTAGCCGCTCTTCCACACCTCGGGTGCGCCGATCTGCGGCACGCTGACGTCCAGGGTCGCCCGCACCCTGCGGTCCGGGCGGACCACGGCCTCCGGCCCGTCCAGCACGGCGCGGTAGAACGCGTGCAGCGCGTCCTTCTCGACGTCCACGGCGGCCGCGCCGAGCGAGGTGAGCGGTGTCCGGTGCGTGACCCCGGGGACGTCCCCGGCGCGCGCCGCGAGCGTGGACCGCGCCGGGGTGCCCGGGTAGTCCACGATGAACGGCAGGGTGTCGCTGCCGGGTGCCCCCTGCCCGTCGGCGGCGAGCCGGGTCACGTTGAACAGCTCCCGGTCGAGCCGCCCGGCCGCCAGCCCCTCCCCCGCGCTGTCCGGGATGACGTAGGTGTCCCCCGAAGGCCCTTGCTCGGTACGGAAGGTGGTGGCCACCCCCGTGGACGTCCCCGCCACCGCCTCGGCGTCCACCGCGACGCGCCCGGCGCCGTCGGTGGTGACGGTGACCGTGTCCCCGGTGACCAGCGTGACGGTGTCGCGGTGCGCTTCCCCGTGCGCGGCGGAGGCCGTACGGACGGCGACGGGAGCGGTCCCGGCCGCCTGCCCGGGGAGCACGGGGCCGAGGAGCACGAGGGCGAACGCCGAGGCGAGGAGCGCGCTGCCGCGCACCGCCCCTCCGCCGCGTCTGACGGGACCGGTGCGCATCGTGGCCTCCTGGCGGGGTACGGCCCCGGCATCGGCTGCCGGGCGACGGACGAGCGGGAGCACAGCCACGGGCCGGGCGACCGCTCAGACGGCCGCGCGGCCCGGTGCCGGACATCCTCGGCTCGACGTCGCGGTGAGGCATAGGAGGTAGGGGTGGCGAGCATGCGACATGTCGCCTGTTCGCCGGGGGGGGGCGGCGCGGCCGCAGGGCCGTTTCCGGCCATGGTTACGATCTCCGGTGCCTCGGTTCCCGACGAAGAAGGCAACGATGAGCAACCATCCCGACGACGCCCCCAAGAGCTGCTGCACCCCCTCCCGGGACGGAGCCCCCGCGGCCGATCCGGTCCTGAGCGTCGGGCCGGTCGCGCCGCGTGCCCCGGAGGCGGCCTACGCGGACCGGGTCGAGCTGCCCGGGGGCACGTTCCGGATGGGCAGCGAGGACCGCGACGTGAACGCGGGCGATGCCGAGGGGCCGGTGCGCGAGGTCAGCGTCGCGGGCTTCGCGATCGACGCGTACGCCGTGACGAATGACCGGTTCGCCGCGTTCGTGGCGGCCACCGGCTATCGCACGGAGGCGGAGGAGTTCGGCTGGAGCTACGTCTTCGCGAAGTTCCTGCCGGGCCCGTTGCGCAAGGTCTCGCCGCGACCGCAGCAGACGCCGTGGTGGTGCGGGGTGAGCGGCGCCCGCTGGGACGTGCCCGAGGGCCCGGGCAGCGACATACGCGACCGGGGCGACCACCCGGTCGTCCACGTCACCTGGCGCGACGCGCTCGCCTACTGCCAGTGGGCCGGTGCCCGGCTCCCGACGGAAGCGGAGTGGGAGTACGCCGCCCGGGGCGGGCTCGACCAGGCCCGCTACCCGTGGGGCGACGAGCTCACCCCGGGCGGCGAGCACCGCTGCAACATCTGGCAGGGCTCCTTCCCCACCCGTAACACGGAGGAGGACGGCTACGCGGGCACGGCGCCCGTCCACACGTACGCGCCCAACGGGTTCGGGCTGTACAACACGGCCGGGAACGTCTGGGAGTGGTCCGCCGGCACCTGGCAGCCCGGCACGGACGACCGCCGCACCATGCGCGGCGGCTCGTACCTGTGCCACGACTCGTACTGCAACCGCTACCGGGTCGCGGCGCGCACCTCGAACACGGTGGACAGCTCCGCCGGGAACATCGGTTTCCGGGTCGCGTGGTGACGTACGCCGAGGGCCCCCGGGACGAGGTGCGTCCCGGGGGCCCTAGGAATGCGGTTCAGGTCAGGAGAGCTTGAACGTCGTGACCTGGTGGATGCCGTTGTCGGTCAGGAAGTAGCCGCCGTCGGAGAGACTGGCGGTGCGGTCCATCCCCGAGTCGTCGCTGTTCAGCGACAGCACCTCGTCGACACCGTCGCCGTCGAGGTCACCCGCGAAGTAGTTGCGGGCGCCGTTGGTGGCGGGGATGCTGCCGACGGACGGGGCCCACGAGTCCTCGGACTCCATGATGGTCGGGTCCCAGAGGTAGAGACCGGACTCGGCGCCGGCGACCAGCAGCGAACGCCCGCCGGGGCCGGTGAGGAAGCCGCCGCCGTACGACTGGGGGCTGACGCCCTGCTGGGTGAAGGCGCCGTCCGCGTCGAATCGCCGGAACGAGGACGTGCCGCCCTGATACAGCGCCCCGTCCTTCGCGAAGAAGCTGAAGTGCGTCCACAGGCCGCCGGAGACCTTGGAGAAGAGGACCTCGCCCGTCCGGCCGTCCCTGATCTCGAACAGGTTCTGGTTACCCGTCCCGTGGTCGAGACCGTCACCGAAGTCGTAGGGGGCGTCGACCGTCCAGGCGTAGGCCACCGCGTGCCCGCCGGCGTAGGGAATCTCCTTCGAGGCGAAGACACCGTCGTTGGCGACCGCCGTATTGACCGGCGAGACCGCATTGGCCGGCGCCTTCGGCTCCTGCGACCAGCGGACCTTGCCGTTCTTGGCGTTCAGCGCCACTGCGCTGATCGCCGGCTGGTCCAGACGCAGGGAGTTGCGGCTGGCGTACGAGACGTACACCCGGCCGTCGTTGACCGACGGGTCGGTGAAGTACACGTCGCCCGCGTCCTTGGGGGCGCTGTACGTCCAGAGGGCGTGCCCGTCGCCGTAGTAGGCGCGCAGCGCGTCCGTGGCGACGAGGATGTCCAGCTCGCCGTCACCGTTGAGGTCGGCGAGCCGCGCCGAGCGGACGTACTGGCCGCCGCCGTCGATCGTGGCGAGCGTCTTGCCGGTCTTGCCGTTGAGGACGACCGTCGCGGTGTCGGCCGCGACGACGATCTCCGGCTTGCCGTCGCCGTTGACGTCGCCGATCTGGATGTCGTGGACGGTGCCCGGGACAGTGGCGCGCCACAGCTTCTCGGGCTTGGAGCCGTTCACCAGCGACGGGCCCGAGTAGGCCCAGACGCCGTTGGACGAACCGCCCATGACCAGGTCGTTCTTGCCGTCCTTGTTCAGGTCGGCGCTCTTGGCGTAGGCGATGTCGCCCTGCAGCGGGGTGACGTTCTCCGTCTTGCCGTTGGCGAGCTTGAAGGTGCGGATGTTCTGGCTCTGGTCGATCACCCGGACGTGGGAGCCCGCAGCGTCGCTGTACAGGTCCTGGAACATCGGGGACGCCTCGACGTCCTTGGCCTGCCACGCGACCTTGCCGTTGCCGGAGAAGACCCTGAGCGAGGCGTAGCGCAGGCTGCCCCGGTTCTCCGGGTCGTTCATCTTCCGGTCGTCCTGGGCGGAGGCGACCAGCTTGCCGTCGATCACGCCGAGGCCCCAGGTGCTGGGCGCGTCGTGGCCGTTCTCGGCATCCCGCTTGGTCGTGTTCGACCAGAGGATCTTGTCCGCGTTGTCGCCGTTGACGACGCGGATGGTGCTGGCGTTGATGACGAGGTTCTCGTCGAACGAGGACTCCGAGACCGCGTACTCGTCGCCCGTCTTCGCCTTGAGGTCACCGACCGTCAGCGCCGTGGGCAGCACGTTGTCGCGGCCGCTCAGGGTGGCGCGGTGGCCGGTCTTCAGGTCGTAGGCGGCGATCTCGTAGTGGACGGCGTCGTTGACGTCCGCCTGCTCGATCGCGACCAGGCGCTTGCGGCCGGCGTCCAAGCGCATGATGCGGCTGTACAGCACGCTGTCGGTCCGCCAGGTGACGGAGCCGTCGGCGGTGTCGAGGACGGCGGTGTGGCCGCGTCCGTCGACCCCGGTGGCCTTGGCGAGGTTCCAGGAGACGGCGACCTTGCCCTTGCCGAGGTCCTGGATGTCGCCCCAGTTGGTGTACCGGGCTTCCTTGGTGTCGAAGGACCAGGTCTGCGCCGGGGTCAGCTTGCCGTCCTTGGACGAGAAGCGGATGCCGGTCAGGGTGGCGGTGGCACCGGCCGGGACCTTCGCGTCGCCGCTCATCCGGGGCGCGTCGGCGACCAACAGGGTGCCGTCCACGATCTTGACCATGGAGGCGTAGTTGTACAGCTTCGACCAGACCGTGGCGCCGGTCTTCCCGTCGAGGACCGTCACGAAGGTGCCGGACGACAGGTCCGACCCTGGGGAGGTGAAGGCCCGCGGGTACGGGGTGGCACCGACGTTGGCCGAGAACACCAGGTCCGGGACACCGTCTCCGGTGAGGTCACCGGCCGAGTAGCCGGACTCCGAGTTCGGTGAGAACGGCGAGACCGCGTTGTAGCCCATGAGGATCTGGGGCGGGTACGGCTCGACGCGCCACACCTGGAGCGGCTTGACCTGCCAGTCCGTGTAGAACGAGCTGCTGGTGCGGGCCCAGGTCTCGCTGCCGTCGGCGGCGTGGAGCTGGACGTTGCCCATGGCGTTGACGGAGTAGTAGTCGCCCTTCGTGCCGACCGGCACCGTGGCACCCAGACCGCGCACGCCTTCGAGCGTGGACTTCGCGGTCATGGTGACCGGGGTCTTCGGGTCGGTGGCGGCGGCCGTGGCCTTCGCGCCGGAGTCCTGAGCAGCGGCGGCCTTGTCCTGCGTGCCGGTCGTGTCCTCGGCCTTGACGTACGGGTCGAGGTTGACGTTGGCCGCGAGCTTCTTCGCTTCCGCGCTGGTCAGCTTGATGGGCGCGTCACTGCCGCTGTCGGCGGCCAGCGCCTGCGGGGCGGCGGTCAGGCACAGGCCCGCCGCGACGAGGCCGGCGGCGAGCTGAAGCGCCCGCCGGGAGTGCTGGGCTCTCATTACTTCGCTCCCTGGGTGAAGCTGACGGCGGTGCCGTCGGCGATCACGGGCTGGTTGTACGCGTACTGGAAGGCGTCGGTGCCCGCCTGGTCGGCGATGCCGATCGTGGCGCCCGCGCCCTGGTCCGCGACGGACTGGTACTGAAGGGTCACGGCGCCGGTGGCCTCGTCGAAGACGGCCTCGAAGGTGGCGCGGCCCGAAGTGCCGTTGGCGTAGGCGGCGTTGTTCCACACGATGGCGAACTTGCGGCTGCCCTTGGTGCCGGTGGTGGCGGTCTGGACGGACGACTTCTTGTCGAGCGTCAGGTCGTCCCACAGCGGGGCGACGATGCCCTTCACGCCGTTGACGCCGGTCGTCGGCAGCGCGGAGTTGTTGTAGTCACCGACGCGCGAGGACAGGAAGTTGATCAGACCGTCGGTGGTGACCGAGGCGGTGGAGTACGAGACCCCGTAGTGCTTCACCGAGAAGGGCAGCGAGACGGTGGCGGAGTCCTCGTCACCGGTCAGGGAGACCTTCTTGGAGCCCTCGATCCACGAGAAGGCGGCGGGGGCGCAGACGTTGCCGGAGTTGTCCGTACGGTTGGGGACCTGCACGTTCTTCGTGAGGTCGTCGCCACCGACGACGGTGGCACCGGTGTAGACACCGTTGCACAGGACCGGCGCGGCGGGCTTCACGGCGAGGCTGTAGGAGCCCTCGGCCACCTTCTTGAAGGTGTACTTGCCCTTGGCGTTGGTGGTGGTGGCCGGCAGCGGCGTGCCGGTCAGCTCGACCGTGGCGCCGGGCAGCGGCTTGCCGGTGACATCGCGGACGGTTCCGGAGACCTTGTGGCTGGGCACCGCGGTCAGCGCGATGTCCTGGGCGTACGCCTGGCTCTCGGCCAGGACGACATCGGTGGCCGAGCCGCTCGCGTAGCCGTAGCCGGTGAACGCGAAGGAGTACGTGCCGGCGGCCAGCGGCAGACGGTAGGTGCCGTCCGTGCCGGTGGTGACCGTACGGACCGCGCCGGCCGCGTCGGTGGACTTCACGGAGATGTTCGGCAGGGCGGCGCCGGTGGCCTTGTCGGTGGCCTTGCCGCTGACGACGGCCGCGGTGTGCGGCGCCTTCTCGACGGAGGCGAGGATGTCGAGCTTGCCGTTGCCCCACACGTAGTTCATGCCGGCGGTGCCACCGCAGTGGGTGTCGTCGACGTCACGCGCGCCCTCGTTGAGGAGGTTGCGGGTCTCCTCGATGTTGCCGATCAGCGAGGGGGCCGCCGACCACAGGAGCGCGACCGCGCCCGCGACGTGCGGGGTCGCCATCGACGTACCGTTGATGGTGTTGTACGAGTTGCCCGGCCAGGTGGACGGGATCTGGACGCCCGGGGCCGAGATGTTCGGCTTCTCGCTGCCGTCGGTCGGCGAGGGGCCGAAGCCGGAGAAGTTGGCGATCTTGCCGTTCACGTCGTAGGCACCGACACCGTAGGAGTCGGCCTGCGCGCCCGGCGGGTGAGTCGTGGAACAGGTGACGCCGTCACCGTCGTTGCCGGCGGCGAACGCCTCGAAGATGCCCGCCGCGTCCCAGGCCGCGAGGATGTCCTGGTAGAACGGGGTGGAGGTGTCCTTGTTGCCCCAGGAGTTGTTGACGATGTTCGGGGCCAGGTCCGGGCGCGGGTTCTGACCGTTGTGGTCGGTCGGCGCGAGGATCCACTGACCGGCTTCGAGCAGCTCGTCGTCGTAGCAGACGTCGGAGGCGCAGCCCTTGGCGGCGATCCACTTGGCGTTCGGCGCGACACCGAGGCCGTTCTTGGCGACCATGGTGCCCATCGTGTGGGTGCCGTGGCCGTTGTTGTCGCACGGCGCGGTCGTCGGGCACTGCCCGCTCGCGTCGAAGAAGTTGTAGTCGTTCGAGAAGGTGCCGTCGCCGTTGTTGCCGCGGTAGTTCGCGACGAGGTCCGGGTGGTCGTACTGCACACCCGAGTCGACGTTGGCGACGACGATGCCCTCGCCGCGGTCCTCGTACTGGTCCCAGACCTGGTCGGCCTTGATGTCGCTGACGCCCCACGCCGGGGCGTCGGTGCCGTCGGCGGACGAGTCGGTGCCCAGCGCGGCGGCGCGCGAGGCGGTGACCTTCTTGTCGGAGGTCTCGATGTCGTCCAGCTTGAAGGAGTGCTGCTTGACGACCGACGCCACGTCCGAGCGCTTGGCCAGCTCGGCGACGAGGGCCTGGTCGCCGGTGACCTTGACGGTGTTGGTGATCCAGAAGTCCTGGTGGCCGACCTTCTTCTTGTCGAGGAAGGTGTTGAGGGACTTCTGGCTGGACGTGGCGTGCGAACGGAGTTCGCTGTACGCGGCCTTGGCCTTCTTCGCGTGCGTCTTCTGCTTCTTCGCGCCGGACAGGTCGGCCTGGTCCTTCAGGACCACGTAGAAGGTGGCGTCCTTGCCGTCGCGCACCGCGCTCGTGAGCGCGGAGTCGATCTTCGCCGAGGCGGCGGGCGAGGGGGACGAGGAGTTCGCGGCCACGGCGGGCAGCGGAGTGGTGATCAGGGCAGCCGCGGCGAGCGAGGCCACCGTCCACACGGCGTGTCTGCGCCTGGACGGTTGGAGCAGGGGCATCGAGCACTCCTCCGAGTGACGGTACATACGGGGTGTGCGCACCGTAGGAGGGGGCCGTTACTCGGCCATTACAACCCTGGTCACCGGCAATTCACCCCGGCGGAACGACCGGCTGGGCCGCACCGCCCCGGCCGTCGATCACCCGACCGCCCGGGACGCCGCGCTCGTCCTGGGCCTGCTCGCGGAGCCCGCGGCGCGCGGCGCGTACGGCGGGATCACGGTGTACCGGCTCTTGCGGGACCCGGCGAGTGACGTCCCCCGGAAGCTGGTCCTGCGTTGAGGATGACGTAACCGCGCTTACGCCTGTGGCACGGCGGGACCGTGCCCGCACCACCAGAACCGACGCCCCCAGGAGCAGCACCCGATGGACGCGACCATGGCAGACGCCCCGATCCCCCTCACCGAGGCGTTTCTGGACGCCCTGCGCGGGAAGCTGGGCGATCGTGTCGACGCCTCGGCGACGACCCGGGCGGTCTACTCGTCCGACGCGTCGAACTACCGGATCGTCCCGGGGGCGGTGCTCATGCCCCGGTCGAAGGAGGACGTGATCACCGCGGTCGGGATCGCGCGGGAACACCGGGTCCCGGTTACCGTCAGGGGCGGCGGGACCTCGTGCGCCGGGAACGCGGTGGGGCCGGGCCTGGTGATCGACTTCTCCCGCTCGATGAACCGCGTGCTGTCCGTCGACCCCGATGCCGCGACGGCCGTGGTCGAGCCGGGCGCGGTCCTGAGCGCCCTTCAGCAGGAAGCCCTGCCGCACGGCTTGCGGTTCGGCCCCGACCCCTCGACGGCCACCCGCTGCACGGTCGGCGGGATGATCGGCAACAACGCGTGCGGGCCGCACGGCCTCTCGTACGGACGTACGGCCGACAACGTGGTGTCGATGACCTGGCTGACGGGAAGCGGCGAGGTGATCACGGCGGGCTCGGGTCCTGACGCGCTGCACGCGGTGCCGGGGCTCGACGCGTTCGTCACGGAACATCTGGCCGTGCTGCGCACCGAGTTCGGGCGCTTCGGGCGGCAGATCTCCGGCTACTCACTGGAACACCTGCTGCCGGAGAACGGGCGCAACCTCGCGGCCGCGCTGACCGGCACGGAGGGCAGCTGCGGCGTCCTCCTCGAAGCGACGGTCCGGCTCGTCCCGCAGGCACCCGCTCCGGCGCTCGCCGTCCTCGGTTACGCGGACATGGCGACGGCCGCGGACGACGTGCCGCACCTGCTGCCGTTCCGCCCGCTCGCGCTGGAGGGCCTGGACGCGCAGCTCGTGGACGTGGTCCGCCGGGCGCACGGCGACGCGGCCGTCCCCACGCTGCCCGAGGGCGGCGGCTGGCTGATCGCGGAGGTCGGCGGGGCGACCTCGGCGGAGGCGGTCGAGGCGGCGCGGGCGCTCGTCGCGGCCTCGCACGCCGCCGACGGTGTCGTCCTGCCGGCGGGCCCCGAGGCGACCCGGCTCTGGCAGATCCGCGCGGACGGCGCCGGTCTGGCCGGCCGCACCGCCGACGGCAAGCAGGCGTGGCCGGGCTGGGAGGACTCCGCCGTGCCGCCGGAACGGCTCGGGGACTATCTGCGCGGGCTCCATGCGCTGATGGCCGAGAAGGGCCTCTCCGGCCTGGCCTACGGCCACTTCGGCGACGGGTGCGTCCACGCCCGTATCGACTTCCCGCTCGACGCCGGGGGCGCGCCGATGCGCGACTTCCTGGAACGCGCCGCCGCCCTGGCCGCCGAGCACGGCGGATCGCTCTCCGGCGAGCACGGCGACGGCCGCGCCCGCTCCGAGCTGCTGCCGACGATGTACGGCCCCGAGGCGCTGCGCGCGATGGAGGCGTTCAAGGCCCTGCTGGACCCGGACGACGTCATGAACCCCGGTGTCGTGGTCCGCCCCGCACCCCTGGACGCGGACCTCCGTAGGCCGGGGGCGCGGCGGCTGCGGGCGAGCGACGGTTTCGCCTTCGCGCACGACGGCGGGGACGTCACGGACGCCGTGCACCGGTGCGTCGGGGTGGGCAAGTGCCGGGCGGACCTGCGCGGCCAGGGCGGCTTCATGTGCCCCTCGTACACGGCCACGCGCGACGAGAAGGACTCGACGCGGGGCCGGGCGCGGGCGCTCCAGGAGATGCTGAACGGCGGCTTCGTCTCGGCGGGCTGGAGCTCCCCGGAGGTCCATGAGGCCCTGGACCTCTGCCTGAGCTGCAAGGCGTGCGCCAACGACTGCCCGACCGGGATCGACATGGCCACGTTCAAGTCGGAGGCCCTGCACCAGACGTACAAGGGCCGCCGCCGCCCGCTGAGCCACTACACCCTGGGGCGGCTCCCGCAGTGGCTGCGGCTCCTCGCGCCGGTGGCCTCGCTGGTCAACCTGGCCGGGCGGGTGCCGGTGCTCCGGCGGACGATGATGACCCTGATGGGCGCGGACTCCCGCCGCTCGCTGCCACCGCTCCCGGCGAGGCCGTTCCGGTGGAGCGGGGCGCGGAAGGCCGGTGTCGCGCGGGCGGGCGGCCCGAAGGTCCTGCTCTGGGTCGACTCGTTCTCGGACGCGCTCGCCCCGGACATCCCGCGCGACGCCGTGGAGGTCCTGACGGCGGCCGGCTGCGACGTGGAGATCGCCGCCCCGGGCGCCTGCTGCGGACTGACCCTGATCTCCACGGGCCAGCTGACCGCCGCCAAGGCGAAGCTCCGCGCCACGGTGGACCTGCTGCTCCCCCACGTCCGGGCCGGCCGGACGGTGATCGGCATCGAGCCGAGCTGCACGGCGACGCTCCGTTCGGACCTGGTGGAGCTGCTGCCGGACGACCCGGGCGCCGCGGAACTCGCGGGCGCGGTGAAGACGGTCGCCGAATTCCTGGTCTCGATCGACTGGACGCCCCCGAAGGCAACGGAACACCTCCTGGTCCAGCCCCACTGCCACCACTACGCGGTCATGGGCTACGAGGCGGACCGCTCGCTGCTCCGGTCCATGGGCTGCGACGTCGAAGTCTCGGCGGGCTGCTGCGGCCTGGCCGGAAACTTCGGCATGGAGAAGGGCCACTACGAGGTCTCCGGGAAGATCGCCCAGGACGGCATCCTCGCCCGGGCGACCGCCGCCCCGGACCGCCGCATCCTGGCGGACGGCTACTCCTGCCGCACACAGGTCCAGGACCTGGCAGGCCTGGAGAGCCGCCATCTGGTGCAGGTGATCGCGGAGGCGCTGCGGGGTGACCGCCGGAACTGAGTGCCCGGCCGGGCCCATGGAATCCCGCCAGTCATCGCCCTTCACCCCATGTGAAAACGACCAGGTCGGTAGGGTGCGGCGGAGCGACCGGCAGGGAGCCGGGCGGCGCGGACCGGGGGGCGGCAGGTGGGGTGGCGCGAGGAGATCGCCTCGGCGCTCGGCGAGTGGATCGCCGTCGAGGGAGGCGCGGGCCGGCAGCCACGCTGGCAGCTCGTGGGACGGGCGGCCCCCACCGGTGATCCGGGCTGTTACGTGGTCGACCTGCGCGGCTCCGACATCGGACCGGACCAGCTGGACGCCCTGAGGCTGGCCGGACCGGACGACGACGGCATCGAGACCAAGGGCTTCGCCGCCTCCGAGGCCGTCCAGAACGGCTCCCTGCTCACCCTGCGGGTACCGGAGTTCGCCGAGGTCACCGACCCGCACCTCTGGATACTCAAGCAGCCGCCCACCTTCCTGATCGAGGCGCTGCGCGACGGCATCACGGCGCTGGGCGAGCATCCCCTCGCCACCGCCCTGGCGACCGCGACGATCGGCGGCTCCTCGGCCCACACCGTCGAACCGCCGGGCTTCCACCCCGCGCAGACGGACGCCTACCGGGCCTGCCTCGGCGAAGGCGTCCACCTGGTGTGGGGGCCGCCCGGCACCGGGAAGACGACCGTCCTCAAACGGGCCATCGGCGACCTGATCGCCCAGGGCAGGCGCGTGCTGCTCGTGTCGGCGACGAACATCGCCGTGGACAACGCCCTGCTGGGCGTCGTACGCGAGAAGCGCCACCGGTCCGGTGACATCGTCCGGGTCGGGCCACCGCATCTGCGCGAAGTGGCCGACGACCCGTCCGTCTCGCTGCCCCTGATGGTCAGGGCCAGGCTGGCCGAGGCGGCTGACCGGCGTACGGGGCTGGAGGCAGCGCTCGTCGCCGTCGGGGAGCGGGCCCGGCAACTGGAGGCGCTGGAAAGCCGTCTCCAGGGCTTCGACGCCACGGCGTACTTCGAGGCGCTGAAGTTCGTACGGACACCCGGGCAGGACGTGGCGGCGACGCGGGACCGGGCCATGGCGGCCGAGGAGCGCCTCGTCGAGGCCGCTCACCACCTGGAAAGCCTCGCCGACGCCATCGGGACGGCCCGCGCGCGCCTTGAGGCCGCCGAGGCGGCGAAGGCCCGCTGGGCCGAGGCCGACCAGCTCGCCGAGGAGATCACCCGCGTACGCGAGGCCGCGGAGAACAAGGAGGCCGACGCGCTGCTGGCGGACGATCACCGCCGCGCGCTGGAGCTGAGACTGAAGGACCTCACGGCCAAGGGCATCGTCGGCAGGTGGAAGCAGCGCGACGCGATCCTGGACCTTCAGGACGAACTGGCCAACGCCCGGCAGGCGGCCACCGACGCCCGCATCGCGGCGCAGGAGGCCCGTGCCACCGCCGCCGCGCACACCGCCCGCATCCACGCCCGCATCGACGCGGTGACCGAGGCGATCCCGCTCACCCGGGAACAGATCGCCCGCCTCGAAGCCGACGCCGCGTCGCTCAGGGCCGAGGTCCGGGCGGCCGAAACGCGGACGCTCACCCTGGAGCAGGACGCCATCCGCGCCTCCAAAACCGCGGCGCGCGCCCGGGAGGCCCGGGAGCTGACCGTACAGGCCGCCGAACAGGGCCTGCCCGCCCTCCACGACCGGGCCGAACGGCTGCGTCCCGAGGCGGCCGCCGACCGCACCCGCCGCCCTGAGCTGGAGAAGCAGTACAAGCTGGCCCAGGAGGAGTACGACCGGCTCGCCCGCAACGCCCAGGGCGAGATCATCAAGTCCGCCAAGCTGGTCGCCACGACCCTGGCCAGGTTCCGCACCAACCGGACGGTCCTGGAGGGGCCGTACGACGTGGTCCTCGTGGACGAGGCGGGTGCCGCAACGCTGCCCGAGGTCCTGCTCGCCACCGGCAAGGCGGACCGGGCGGCCGTCCTGCTCGGGGACTTCATGCAGCTCGGACCGGTGGTCCCGCCGGCCCTCGGCAACAACGAACGTCCGGACATCAAGCGGTGGCTGCACCCGGACGTCTTCCAGCACTGCGGCATCCACGAACCGGCGGACGCCGAGGCACACCCGTCGTGCGTCACGCTCACCCAGCAGCACCGGTTCGGCCCCGCCGTCATGCGCCTGGCCAACGACCTCGCGTACGGCGGAGTCCTGACGGGCGGCCCTCAGGTGCGGCGGAAGCGGCTGGAGAACGACCCCGAGATCGTCCTCATCGACACCGACGGCCTGGACGAGCTGGCACGCGCCCATCTGACCGGCAGCCGCAAGGGGTGGTGGCCCGCCGGATCGCTCATCGCCCGCGCCCTCGTGGAGCTCCACCGCGAGCAGGGCGAGGACGCGGGCATCGTCACGCCATACGGAGTCCAGGCCGAGGCCACCCTGGAGGCGCTGCGCGACGTCGAGAACGCGGGGCACCCGCTCGCGGAGGTCGGCACGGCCCACCGGTTCCAGGGCCGGGAGTTCGACATCGTCGTCTTCGACACGGTGGAGGGCAGCGGCGACAGCCGGGAGCTGTGGATGGCCCTCGCTCACCGGCAGCCGGGGGCCGACGCCTGGCAGCGCAACGGCCTGCGCCTGTTCAACGTGGCGGTGACCAGGACGAAGACCCGGCTGTACGTCGTAGCGGGCGGCGCCCGCGTCCGGAACGCCAAGCCCGGAACGGCCCTGGCGCGCCTCGCCGGGCTGATCAACACCCCCGGCGTCCGGATCCTCAAGGCCAAGCACCTCATCGCCCCGCCATCGGCCCCGGTCCCGTTCCGCGGCGCGTTCGGCACGGCTCTGGCGGAGGTCCTGGGCCGGCACGTGGAGGTGGCCGACGTCCACGACGAGACGACGTTCTTCGACACCTTCGCCGAGGAGATCAACCGCGCCCGGCACTCCCTGTGGCTCTGGGCCCCATGGGTCGCCAGTCGGCTCCGTTCCCTGCTTCCCGCCCTCGCGGCCGCCTCCGGCCGAGGCGTACGGATCACGGTCTTCATCCGCGACGACACCGACACCCTGCAGCGCAAGCCCGCGAACCAGGCCCTGATCGCCGATCTCCGCGCCGTGGCCCACACCGTGGTCCCGATGAACGTCATGCACCAGAAGATCGCGGTCTTCGACGAGCAGACCGTGCTGCTCGGCAGCCTGAACGCCCTCTCCCAGAGCTGGACCCGGGAGGTGATGGTGACGATGCGCGGCGCGTACTTCGCCCGGAAGCTGCTCGCGCACGAACACGCGAAGGTCTTCGCCCGCCCGCCGAAGTGCGGCCGGTGCGGGGGCGCGGAGATCGAGATCCGGCGCCGGAAGAACGGCAACTGGTTCTGGCGCTGCTACGCCACCGCGTGCAAGACGACCGCTTCCGGACGCTCGAACGCCTGGACCCAGGACATCCGCCTGCGCGGCGGCGGCCGCTGAAGCCGGGGCCCTTGCGCAGGGACGTCGGCGCTGGCCACACTGGCCCGCCCGTACGCCGTCCCTCCGCAGACCTGGAGCTCCGTTGAACACGTCACCGGTGAACCCCGCGGCCGGCCCTCCGCACCGCATGGACCCGACCGGAGGCTGCCCCCACGCGGCCAACGCCCGCCTGCTGGAACGGGGTTCGGTCGTCCCGGTGGTCCTTCCCGGCGAGGTGCGCGGGATGGCGGTGCTGGGCCACGAGGCGCTGAAGGAGTTCCTCGCGCACCCCGACGTCGCCAAGGACGCACGGCACTTCGCGGCGCTCCGGGCCGGGGAGATACCCGACGGCTGGCCGTTGAAGACGTTCGCCACGGTGCAGGGCATGACGACCGCGGACGGCGACGACCACCGGCGGCTGCGCGCGCTGATGGGCCGGGCCTTCACCGCCCGCCGGGTCGAGGAACTGCGGCCTTCCGTGGTCGAGCTGACGGGCCGACTGCTGGACGGCCTGGAGGCGGCCGCCGACGGGGACGGGGTGGCCGATCTGCGCACCCACTTCGCGCTGCCGCTCCCGATGGGCGTGATCTGCGAACTGCTCGGCGTGGACGAGGTCCACCACGACCGGCTCCATGCCCTCTCCAGCCAGATCGTGGCCACGGACATCGGACCGGCCGAGGCGATGGCGGCCAACCGGGAGATGGGGGAGATCCTGAGCGCGGTCACGGCGGCCCGGGCGGCCGATCCGGGGGACGACCTCACCAGCGCGATGATCGCCGCCCGCGAGGAGGACGGCGACCGGTTCAGCCCGCACGAGCTGATCGGCACCCTGATGCTGACCGTCATCGCGGGCCACGAGACGACGATGAACCTGATCACCAACGCCGTACGCGCCCTGTGCGCCCACCGGGACCAGCTCGACCTGGTCCTCTCCGGCGGGGCCACCTGGTCGGACGTGGTGGAGGAGACCCTGCGCTGGGACAGCCCGGTCAGCTACTTCCCCTTCCGCTACCCGACCCGCGACCTGACCCTCGACGGCACCCTGATCCCCCGGGGCACCCCGGTCCTCGCGGGGTACTCCGCGGCCGGGCGCGACCCGCGGGCCCACGGCCCGGACGCGGCCGCCTTCGACCTCACCCGCACCGGACCCCGCCACCTCTCCCTGGGCCACGGCCCCCACTACTGCCTGGGCACCCCCCTGGCCCGTCTGGAAGCCACCACGGCCCTGGAACAGCTCTTCACCCGCTTCCCGGCCCTGGACCTCGCCGTCCCGGAGCCGGAACTCCCCAGCGTCCGCTCGTTCGTGGGCAACAGCGTGCGGAGACTGCCGGTACGGCTGAGGAGCTGAGACTCGGGCCGCGACCCCGCGTTCAGGCATGAGAGCGCTCCCAAAAATCAGCTGCCCGAGAGCGGCAGCGGCAGGGATTCCCCCTCCGTATCCATATGTCACGCTCACAGGTGACAATGGAAGGGCTTCCATAACTGTCGCGAGAGAAGGCCCGCGTTCATGACTGAGGAACTGCCCCATCGGCACGCCACGCTCGATGAGGTGGCCGCGCTGGCCGGTGTGTCGCGATCGGTGGCTTCCCGGGTGATCAACAACGCACCCCATGTCAGCCGGGCCAAGCGTGAGGCCGTCGAGAGGGCGATCAGGAAACTCGGCTACGTACCCAATCCGAAGGCGCGTGCCCTGGCCACGCGGCAGGCGGGGGCGGCCGCGCTCGTCATCTCGCAGGACGACCCGGAGGTCCTGACGGACCCCTTCTTCGCGCAGGTCGTCGCCGGGGTGGCCAGTGCGCTGGAGGACGCCGACCTGCACATGATGCTGTGCGTCGCCGCCAGCCCGCGCGGGCGGGAGCGGGTCGAACAGCTCGTGCGCTCCCGTGTCGTGGACGGGGTGATGCTGATGGCGTTGCACGAGGACGACCCCCTGGCACGGATCGCCAAGGAGAGTCGGATCCCGGTCGTCTTCGGCGGGCGACCGGTGGACTTCGAGCCGCGCTGGTACGTGGACATCGACAACGTCGGCGGCGCACGGGAGGCGACCGATCACCTGCTCAAGCGCGGGCGGACCCGCGTGGTCACGATCTGCGGCCCGCTGGACACCGAGGTGGGCGCCTCCCGGCACCGCGGCTACCGGGAAGCGATGACGCTTGCCGGTCTGAAGCCCCGCCCGCCCGAGCAGGGGGACTTCACGGAAGCGTCCGGGGCCGCCGCCATGGCCCGTCTGCTGGAGGCGCATCCGGATCTGGACGGGGTGTTCGCGGCCAACGACAACATGGCGGCGGGCGCGCTGCGCGCGTTGCGCGGCGCCGGGCGCACCGTGCCCGTGGACGTGGCCGTGGTGGGGTTCGACGATCTCGCCGTCGCGCAGCTCGCGGAACCCACGCTCACCACGATCCACCAGCCGGTCCGGGATCTGGGCCGCGAGATGGCCCGGATGCTCGCCGGGCTGATCGCGGGCCGTACCTCCAGCCCGCTGATCCTGCCCACCCATCTGGTCAAGCGCTCCAGTACCTGACGGGCGGACGGGGTGAGTGGTGCGCGGCCGGCAACCGCTGGCCACCGGGAGGCGGCCGGGCGGGGAGCGAATACCGGTTGCCTGCCCGGAGGCGGGCCGCACACCACCGCTCATGGGCGATCGCCGGGAGACGGGCTCCGGGCCGGATCGCGCGCGGTACGGCTCGTCGGGGGGCCGTTCACCCCTTGACGGCGCCCTGCATGATGCCGCCGACGATCTGCCGGCCGAGCAGGCCGAAGACGACCAGGACCGGCAGGGTGCCCAGGAGGGTGCCCGCCATGACGACGGACTGGTCCTGGACGTAGCCGCCGCCGAGCTGGCGCAGGGCGACCTGCACGGTGGGCTCCTGGGAGGAGAGCGCGATGATCGGCCAGAAGAAGTCGTTCCAGGCCGTCATGAAGGTGACCAGGGCGAGGACCGCCATGGCGGGGCGCGCGATGGGGACGACGATCTGCCAGAAGATCCGGGCCGTGGAGGCGCCGTCCACACGGGCGGCCTCGATGAGTTCGTCGGGCAGTGACTGGGCGATGTACTGCCGCATGAAGAACACCCCGAAGGCGGAGACCAGGCTGGGCAGGATCACCGCCTGCAGCTGATTGGCCCACTCGAGCTTCGCGATCACCATGAACAGAGGGATCACGCCGAGCTGCGGCGGGATCATCATGGTGCCGACGGTGAACGCGAGCAGCGCGTTGCTTCCCTTGAAGCGCAGTTTGGCGAAGGCGAACCCGGCGAGCGTGGAGCACAGCACGGTGCCGACGGTGATGGAGCCGGACACGATCAGGGAGTTGACCAGGGCTTTCCCGATGTCGGCCTGGTCCAGGGCCTGTTGGAAGTTGTGCAGCAGGTTCGGCCCGGGAATCAGCGTCGGCGGGACCTTCGCGATGTCCGCGTTGGAGCGGCTGGCCGCCACGATCGTGTAGTAGAACGGGAAGGCGGAGACGAGCACCGCGAAGATGAGGAACGTGTAGGTGAGGCGACTGCCCTGCATGGTGCGTCCCGCACGGCGCCTCGGCCCTCGGGGGCGGGACTCGGTGAGGGCGGACGGCTGCCCGGCCCGCGCGGTCTTCGGATCGGCGAGTATGGTCACCGGCCGGCCTCCTTGGCCATGCGTCGGCGCGCGAGGAGGGCGTTGAGCCCGACGAGCACCAGGATGAGCAGGAACATGACCCAGGCGATGGCGGCGGCCCGGCCCAGGTGGAAGAAGGACCAGCCCTGCTCGTACATGTACAGGCCGAGGGTCTGGTACTGGTGCGTGATGCCGCCGCCCGCGTTGCCCTCGAACAGCAGCGGCTCGCCGAAGAGCTGGGTGGCGCCGATGGTCGACATGATGACCGAGAAGACGATGGTGGGGCGCAGGCCCGGCAGCGTCACGTGCAGGAACTGCCGCCAGCGGGAGGCGCCGTCCATTTCGGCGGCCTCGTACAGATCGCTGGGAATGGACTGCATGCCGGCCAGGAAGATCAGTGCGTTGTAGCCGGTCCAGCGCCAGACGACGATGCAGGCGATGGCGGTCTGGGAGGCGAGGGTTCCCGTCTGCCAGTCCACGGGCCCGATGCCGACGAGTCCGATGACGTAGTTGATCAGACCGAAGTCGTGGCCGAAGAGCTGGGCGAACACGAGTGTCGCGGCGGCCACCGAGGTGGCGTACGGCATCAGCATCATGGTGCGGAAGAAGGTGCGCCCGCGGAGCTTGTAGTTGAGCAGGTGCGCGAGTCCCAGGGCGATCAGGAGCTGCGGGACGGTGGACAGCACCCCGAGGGTGAAGGTGTTGCGCAGGGCGCCCCAGAAGAACGGGTCGGTGAAGATCGCGGTGTAGTTGCCGAAGCCGCGCCATTCCATCTCGCCGGGGGTCTGCAACTCGATCCGGTACAGCGAGATGAACGCGGTGTAGATCAGCGGGAAGAGGCCGAAGGCACCGAACAGCACGAAGAACGGCGCTATGTAGGTGTACGGCGAGAGGGTGCGCCAGGCCCGGCGCCCTGGTGGGAGCTGGGCACTGCGCGCCGGCGCGGCCGGAGGCGCGGGAGCGGTGACGGTCACGGGGGCGGCCCTTCGGGTGTGCGGGGAGGCCGGGGCCTCGGCGGGTGGGCTGGAAGGAGGGGGCCGGGGGCGGGCCGGGGCGTGGCGAAGCACCCGGCCCGCCCCCGCGGCGTGATCAGCCGATGGCGTTCTCGATGCCCTTTTCGGCGTGCTTCCAGGCCGTGTCGGGGGAGGTGCCCTTCTTCTCGATCTCGAACAGCCCGGCGGTGATCTGTTCCTGGATGTCCTGGTCGTTGACGCCGAGCACCTGGACCGGCGCCTGCTTGGCCGCGTCGCCGAAGATCTTTCCGATGGGCGCACCGGAGAAGTAGGGGTCCTTGGTGTCCGCCACCTTCGCGAGGGCCGGGACGCTGGAGGGGAAGTTGCCGATCTCGGTGAAGAGCTTGGCCTGCTGCTCGGGGGCGGTCAGCCACTCGATGAGCGCGTAGGCCTCCTTCTTGTGCTTGGCGGCCTTGGGGATGGAGAGGTACGAGCCGCCCCAGTTGCCCGGCACACCGGGCATCTTGGCGATGTCCCACTTGCCCTTGCCCGCGTCGCCCGCCTGGCCCTTGATGTAGCCGAGCATCCAGGCCGGGCACGGCAGGGTGGCGAAGGAACCCGCGGCGAAGGCCTGGTTCCAGGGCGGCGTCCACTGGGCCAGCTCGGCGCTCACACCCGCGCGGTCGGCCTTGACGGACAGGTCCCAGGCTTCCTTGACCGCCGGGCTGTCCTGGTAGATGAGCTTGCCGGAGGAGTCGTAATAGCGCTCCTTGTACTGGCCGGCCACGTTGGTGTAGATGCTGCGGATGCTGTCGATCCAGGCGGTCTTGGCGGGAGCGTTCTTCATGTACTGCTTGCCGAGGTCCAGGTAGCCGTCCCAGGTGGACCACTTCTTGGCGAGTTCGTCGCGGTCGGTGGGGAGTCCGGCCTTCTTGAGCAGGTCGGTGCGGTAGCAGATGGCGCCGGGGCCGTTGTCCGTTCCCAGGCCCATGACCTGGCCGCTCTTGGTTGTGGCGGCGCCCCACTTGGAGTCGGTGAAGTTCGCCTTGAGCTTGCCGGCCCCGTACTGGTTGAGGTCCTCGAACTTGTCGCTCTGGCGCTGGGCCACGGAGGCGATGCGGCCGATCTCGATGCCCTGGACGTCGGCGAGGCCGCCGCCGCCGGCGAGCCGGGTCTGCAGCGCCTTCCAGTAGTTCTTCTCCTCCTGGGTGTCGGTCTGCTTGATCGTGATGTTCGGGTGGCTCTTCTCGTACTCCTTGTAGAGCCCGGCCTCCTTGAAGCCGAACGTGCCGAACAGGTCGACGGTCAGGGTGACCTTGCCGTTGCTGTCCTGGGCATCGGTCGAGCCCGATCCGCAGGCGGCCAGCAGGGTGCCGGCCACGGCGACGGCGCCCAGGCGGATGAGGGTTCTTCTCGCGGCTCGTGCGAGGGACATGGGAAGGCTCCTAGGACTTCGTCATGGGTGGGGTGGAAGCGCTCCCACTCGGCGTGAGGCGGGGCCTCGCGCCCGGGGGTGGCGTATGTGCGTACAAAAGGTGGTGCAGGCGGAGACCTCAGGACCCCTGGCGTCCACGGGTCGCGTTCGCGGCGTCGCGCAGCCACTCGGCGCTCTGCTTCGGGGTGCGCACCTGGGTCTCGTAGTCGACGTGGACGATGCCGAAGCGCTTGCCGTAGCCGTAGGCCCACTCGAAGTTGTCCATCAGGGACCAGGCGAAGAAGCCCCGCACGTCCGCTCCGGCCTCGCGGGCCCGTCCGACCGCGGCGAGATGATCGGCCAGGTACTCGGTGCGGTCGATGTCCTCGATGCGGCCGCCCGCGCCGGAGTCGTACACCGAGTCGTCGAAGGCCGCCCCGTTCTCGGTGATGTACACCGGAGTGCCGGGGTAGTCGCGGCTGATGCGTGTGAGCAGGTCGGCCATGCCCTGCGGGTGGATCTCCCACGGCATCGCGGTGACGGGCCGGTCGGGCTGAGGAACCCGTACGGTCTGCCCCGGCTCGTCGCCCGCCGCCACGACGTCGCTGACGTAGTAGTTGATCCCCAGGAAGTCCACGGCCTGGCCGATGACCTCCAGGTCCCCCGCCTCCACCGGCAGGGTGGCCCCGAGCCGGTCCAGGTCCTCGACCACGTCCTGCGGATACTGCCCGCGCAGGACAGGGTCGAGGTAGATGCGCACGCCCATGCCGTCCGCCTGACGGGCGGCTTCGAGGTCGGCGGGCCGGTCGGACGCGGGGTAGATCTGGGCGGGGTTGAAGGTGATCCCGACCTGCGCGGGGGTGGGCACCACCGACCGGATCCGCTGCACGGCCAGTCCGTGTCCCAGATGCAGATGGTGCACGGCGCTGATGGCGGCCTGGAAGTCCTTGCGGCCCGGGGCGTGGCAGCCGATGTGGTAGCCGAGGATCGCCGAGCAGAAGGGCTCGTTGAGGGTGATCCAGTGGTGCACCCGGTCGCCGAGCCGGCCGGCCACGAGCTCCGCGTAGTCGGCGAAGCGGTAGGCGGTGTCCCGCTCGGGCCAGCCTCCGGCGTCCTCCAACTCCTGCGGCAGGTCCCAGTGGTAGAGCGTCGCCCAGGGCGTGATGCCCTTCGCGAGCAGTTCGTCCACGAGGCGGTCGTAGAAGTCGAGGCCCTTGGCGTTCGCCGGTCCGCGCCCACCGGGCTGGACCCGCGGCCAGGACAACGAGAACCGGTAGGCGTCCAGACCGAGATCGGCGAGCAGTTGTACGTCGTCCGGCATCCGGTGGTAGTGGTCGCACGCCACATCGCCGTGGTCGTCCCCCTCGATCGCACCGGGGGTGTGACTGAAGGTGTCCCAGATCGACGGCGTACGCCCGTCGGCGTCGACCGCCCCTTCGATCTGGTACGCCGACGTCGCGGCGCCCCACAAGAAGTCCGCCGGCAGACCGGGAAGGGCGAGGCTGGGCAGGGGAGGGTGCTCGGGCCGGCCGGAATCGGCAGGCTTCAGATCGATGCTCATGGGGTGCTTCTCCAACAGCGGTGAGATGCGGGAAGGGGCCGCCGCGTGTGCGAGTGACTACCGGGCGGCAAACTGGGAGCGCTTCCAAGAAGATGGGGGTGCCGTTCACCTTTGTCAAGGGCCCGCGTCAAGGGTGCCTCCTGTCGGTGGTCGAGGGCCATCGGGGCGAATAGGTAGGTTTTGGCTGTATATATCGCCCCGAGAGCTCGGCGAACACGACGGATCTTCCCTCCCCCAGCGACCTACTCGTCGCTTGACACTGCTGGATGACTTGCACACTATTTGGGAGCGCTACCAATATGAGAGCCACGGAGCGCGGCGTTCGTTCCTGTCGTCGAAGGGCCGGGTCACCGCCCTTGCCCCGCTCGCCGGCCGCCCCTCCCCTTCCCTCAAGGAGTGCGTCGTGCCCGAACCGTCCGTGGCTGTCCGCCCGACCCTGGAGGCGGTCGCCGCCCACGCGGGCGTTTCCCGCTCAACGGTGTCCCGCGTCATCAACGGCGGGGCCAGTGTCAGCCCACACGTGATGGCCAAAGTCGAAGGGGCCATCGAAGAGCTGGGGTACGTCCCCAACCGAGCCGCTCGCACGCTGGTCACCCGGCGTACCGGAAACATCGCGGTGATGATCGCCGAACCCGAGGGCCGCGTCTTCTCCGATCCCTACTTCGGGCTCCAGATCCGCGGCATCAGCTAGGAGTTGGACGCGCACGACCTCCAGCTGGTCCTCCTCCTCGCAGAAGGGGCCGGCGACCGGGAGCGGGTCGACCGCTACCTGTCCGGCGGCCACATCGACGGCGCGCTGGCCTTCTCCGTACACCGTGACGATCCGCTGCCCGGCATCGTCAGACGCCTCGGCCTGCCGACCGTCTACGGCGGCAGACCCCACTGGGAACCGATCCCCGGGGAGGCCGCCCTGGCGTACGTCGATGCCGACAACCGGGGCGGGGCCAGGGAGGCCGTGCGCTACCTCGCCTCCCAGGGCCGCCGGCAGATCGCGCACATCGCCGGTCCGATCGGCCTGGCGGCGGGGATCGACCGGCTGGACGGCTACCGGGACGTGCTGTTCGACGCCGATCCCTCGCTCGTCGCGCAGGGCGACTTCACCGACGAGAGCGGCGAGCGCGCGATGGCCCAGCTCCTCGACCGCCACCCCGGCCTGGACGCGGTCTTCGTCGCCAGCGACCTGATGGCCAAGGGCGCGCTGCGCACCCTGCACACACGAGGCCGCACCGTGCCGCACGACGTGGCCGTGGTCGGTTTCGACGACCTCACCTCCGTGTCCACGTCCACCGACCCGCCGCTCACCACGGTCCGGCAGGACATCGAGGGCATGGGCCGCACCATGGCCAGGCTGCTGTTGCGCAAGCTCCGCGAGCAGGGCTCCGGCACACGGACCCAGGGCGCCGTCATCACCGCCACCACCCTGACGCGCCGCGGGTCGGCCTGAGCAGGCATGAGCAAGGCCGGGTGAGCAGCCCGATCCGGTCCGAAGGGAACATCGCATGAAGATCGTCGACGCGAAGGTCGTCGTCACCAGTCCCGGCCGCAATTTCGTCACGCTCAAGCTGACGACCGACGAGGGGGTCACCGGCCTGGGGGACGCGACCCTCAACGGGCGGGAACTCGCCGTCGTCAGCTATCTGAACGATCACGTGGCCCCGCTGCTGACCGGCCGTGATCCTCATCGGATCGAGGACACGTGGCAGTACCTCTACCGCGGCGCCTACTGGCGACGCGGGCCGGTGACGATGGCCGCGATCGCCGCCGTGGACACCGCCTTGTGGGACATCAAGGCCAAGGTGGCGGGCCTCCCGCTGTACCAACTCCTCGGCGGCGCGAGCCGGGAGCGGGTGCGCACGTACGGTCACGCCCACGGCCGCGACCTTCCGGAGCTCCTCGATTCGGTCCGCGCCCGCCTTGCCGAGGGCTATCCCGCCGTGCGCATCCAGTCCGGTGTCCCGGGCCTCAAAGCCGTCTACGGCGTGCAGAGCACGGGCAGCGACGGCATCCCGGTGCTCCACCAGCAGGCTCGCCCGATGGTGGAGGACTGGGACACCGACGCCTACCTGCGGCACGTACCGACCGTGTTCGAGGCGGTGAGGGCGGAGTTCGGGCCCGAGCTGCCGCTCCTGCACGACGCGCACCACCGGCTCACCCCGATTCAGGCCGCCCGCCTCGCCAAGGACCTGGAGCCCTACCGGCCCTTCTGGCTGGAGGACTGCACGCCCGCGGAGAACCAGGAGAGTCTGAGGCTCGTCCGCCGGCACTCCACGACGCCGCTGGCGATCGGCGAGGTCTTCAACACCGTGCACGACTACCGGACGCTGATCACCGAGCAGCTGATCGACTACGTGCGCAGCGCGGTCACCCACTTCGGCGGGGTCACCCCGCTGCGCAAGCTCTTCGACTTCGCCGCGCAGCACCAGATCAAGAGCGCGATCCACGGCCCCGAGGACATCTCGCCGGTAGGGATGGCGGCGGCCCTCCACCTCGACCTGGCGGTGCACAACTTCGGCATCCAGGAGTACTCGGGCCACACTCCGCTCACCGCGGAGGTCTTCCCGCACGCGTACACCTTCACCGACGGCCACCTGCACCCCGGCCACGAGTCCGGACTCGGTGTGGAGCTCGACGAGGAACTGGCGGCAGCGCACCCGTACGAGGCGGCGTACCTGCCGGTCAACCGGCTGCAGGACGGCACGATTCACGATTGGTGAGCCGGCAGGCGCCAATCCGGAGTCCGCGCTGTGCGCCATCATGGAAATCGCCAGTCGGCTTCCTCCTGCGAATGCCGAACGTCTCAACCCAAAGGGAGAAGTTGTGAATTCGCAGTTTTTCTCCACCCATGAACACCTGGCCGCCACCGGTCGGACACAATTCGAGTCGATGGCGGCCGAACCGGACGAAATCCGCACGCCGGGCGAAATCGCTGGGGAGGTGGGGATATGCGGCGCATCTGTCTGACGGTCCCGACGAACCGGGAGTGTGCTGCCACGCTCACCGAAGTACTCGCGGAGGCCGCTTACGCCGAAGAGCACTTCGATGTCGAGGTACACCTCGTGGTGCTGGATTCATCCGCCGACTTCGCCGCACATGCCCAGGTGCTGCGGGGGACGGAACGCGTCTGGCATCTGGACGAGGCAGCGCAGGGGGAATTCTTACAGCGGGTCATCCGGCGTTCCGGTGTCACCCGGCCCGGCCTCATGGCCGACCTCATGCTTCCTCAGGGCCTCTCGTACGGCGCCTGCACCAACCGCGCGTTCTGCGTGGCCGTCGCGCTGGGATGCGAGTCGGTGCACCGCCGTGACTCGGACAGCTATTTCCAGACCCACGACGGCGACCGGGTGTTCCCGATCCACGCGGAACTCCTGTCGCTCGGCAAACCGGCCCATATGGCGGTGACCACCGAGAACAAGCTGGACCCCGCGCTGCGGGACGCCACGGTATCCATGGTCGGTGCGTCATTCGTAGGCGAAATGTCAGTGGACCTCGGTGACATCCGCGACCACGAAGCCTACGGCGACCTCGTCGGCCTCTGGGCGGCCGAGGGCAGTTCGGAACAGGAGAAGGAGGCCCTAGTCAGGGAGTCCTTCATGGGATCGGAGCCGTTCGCCGGCGACTGGTCCGTCCTCACGGTGGTCGATCCGATGCGGGTGGACATGCACAACATCAGCTTTCACGGCCTCCACGAGAGAATTCCGTTGCCGCCGGCCAAGGACACCATCGGCAGCGACTACTTCCTGATCCACGTCGCCGACAAGGCCCGGCTGCCGGGCGTGCTGCACAATCGGCACATCGTCAACTTCCATACGCGGGAGAGGAAGAGCCCCGCCGGGTTCCTCGCCTATCAGATGCGCTTCGTGAAGTTCATTCTGTCCATGCACTACTTCCATTTCATCTATCGGCGCATGACGAACTCCACTCCGGCTTCGATCGCCGCCCTCGTCCGCGAGAGCGCATGGCAGAGCGGAGAGCCGAACGCAGTCAAACTGGACCGGATGGAACGCGTATACCGCAGAATCGGGGGGAAGTTCGCCGCGGTGGCGGACCAGATAGTGGAGCGCAGGGAAAGTCTGCTCACTGAAGCCCGCCGGGACATCGATGATTATGTGCAGCTCATCGAGGCCTGGGGGCCGCTGATGGATGCGAGTCGTGTCACGGATGTCCGCCATGGATGATGAGCCCGCGCACATACTGGCCGCTCTCGCGAACGGTGGCCAGGACCAACTCGTCTACGACCTGACCGGCATGGAGTCCCAGTACGACACGTTACGGTCCGAACTTCCCGGGGTCGCGGTGCGGTTCGCGTTGAAGGCATGCCCGCTGCCCGAAGTGCTCACCTGCCTGGCCGACCGGGGCGCCGGTTTCGATGCGGCCAGCCCTGGCGAAGTCCGCCAGGCACTGCGGACGGGAGTGGCGCCGCACCAGGTGCATTACGGCAACACGGTCAAGTCCGACCGGGAAATCGCGACAGCCTTCCACCTGGGTATCACCACGTTCGCCACGGACTGTGTCGAGGACGTGCGCGCGATCGCCCGGCACGCTCCCGGTGCGAGAGTGTTCTGCCGCGTGGCCACCAGCGGCCACGGTGCGCTGTGGGGGCTCACCAGCAAATGCGGCACCCACGACGCCGTCGGCGTCCTGGAGGAGGCGCGCGGGCTCGGGCTCATCCCGGCGGGACTGTCCGTCCATGTGGGATCCCAGCAGATGACCGTCAGCGGGTGGGAAGCGGCCATCGAAACACTCGCGGCCACCCTGTCGACGCTCGCCACGCGAGGAATTCACCTCGACCACATCAACCTCGGTGGCGGACTGCCCGCTCACGGCTACCTCGCCGCCGACGGCACCCCCCTCACACCGCCCACCGCGGAGATCTTCAGAAGCATCCGGGCAGGCATCCACCGGCTGCGGGAAGTGGCAGGGGGCGCACTCGACTTCGTCATCGAGCCGGGGCGGCACCTCGTCGCCGACCACGGCACGATCCGCGCCCATGTGTCCCGACTGACCGAACGTCACCAGAGGTGGCTGTACCTGACCTGCGGCCGGTTCAACGGGCTGTACGAAGGCGACCAGCTCCGGTATCCGCTCGTCTTTCCCACCCGCGGCGACAGCCCGCGTGTACCCGCGATCGTCGCCGGACCCACCTGCGACAGCGACGACACGCTCGGCAACGCCCTGGTGCCGGTGCCGCAGGACCTCGCCTCGGGTGATCCCGTGTGGATCCGGTCGGTCGGCGCGTACGCGGTCAGCTACACCACCCGCGGCTTCAACGGCTACGAACCGCTGCCTTACGTGGCCGTGCGCGCGGAGCGGATCCGGCCGATCGAGGCCGACGACTGGGACACCATCACGGAGCTGGAGTCACACGCGTACGCGGAACGCGGCCTGTCCGAGGACCGCGGCGTTCTTCAGTCCCGGGCCTCGGCCTCTCCGGCGACATCGTTCGTCCTGGACGCCGGGGAACGGGTCGGCGGATACCTCCTCGCTCTTCCCTATCCACGGTTCCGGTTCCCCGATCCGGACGTTCAGGAGAGCGAGGTCTTCAGCTCGTCGAACCTGCACCTGCATGACCTCGTCATCGGGAGCGAGTCCCGCAACCGTGGCTGGGCCACCCGCATGGTGCGCCATCTGACGGACGCGGCCAGAGCGCTGCGGTACGAGCGGATATCCCTGATCGCCGTGAGCGGTACGGCCGGATTCTGGTCCAGGCACGGATACCGGCCGCACCCCGAGGTCGCCCTGCCGGACGGCTACGGGCCGGATGCCCTCTACATGTCCCGCGCGATCACCGGAGGGAGCTCCTGACCGAGCACACCGGTCCGAAAAGGCGCTCGCCCGTCCGATGCCGGACGGGCGAGCGCCTTTCTGCTAGCGGCCGATGTTGAACGTGAGCGCGGGCTTCGCGTTCCTGGCCAGGGTGTGCGCGAAGTCCGGCCACCACGCGCCGGCCGCCGGGTCCTCGCTCCCGTACTCCGGGTCGGCGGGCCCCGCCGTGCCCCGGTGGCAGGTGCCGTCCGACTCGCCAATGGTCTTCACGTACAAGTACGCGTCGGCCAGGGGCTGACCGGTGTCGGCGGTGGGCCTTGCGCCGATGCCGCGCCCGGGAGCGTTGCACCAGGGTTCGGCGTCGGTGTACTTGCCCGCCGGGGGGATCCAGGCGCCGAGGCCGTTGCGGCTGTTGTCCAGGACGTAGTGCGAGAGGTCCTTGAGCGGGGGCCGGCCCACCGTCCGGTCGAACCAGGCGTCGGTCCACTTCCAGGTGGACGGGTCGTAGAAGTCCACCGCGTTGCCGGGCTGCCCGTCGTTGGGGGCGGCCGGCGAGTAGTACTGGCTGGCGCAGCTGTCCGTCTTGCCGCGGGCCTCCTCCGGGCCTTCGGTGGTGTACCAGACGCACTTGGAGACCCAGGTGGCGTACCGGTTGAGCTGGTCGGTGGGCTGGTAGTTGGAGACGTTCAGGGCGAAGCCCTGGGTGTCGGCCAGGCCGGCCTTGATCAGCCGGCCGGCGAGCTCACCGACCGGCTGCCAGTTGCTGCTGCCTCCGTCGAGGTACACGGACGTCTTGGGCTTCGACCTCATGAGGTCGACCGCGGTGCGGATGTTGGCGTACCGCTCCTCGGTCCGGCTGCCGTCCGCGTCGCCCTCGGGGCACTCCTTGGGAAGCAGGGCCAGCCCGTCCGGTTCGACGACGACCGCGGCACGGCCGGTGCCGATGCCGTCGGCCACACCCTGGACCCAGGCGCGGTACTCCTCGGGGCTGTCCGCGCCACCGGCCGAGTAGAAGCTGCAGTCTCGGCCGGTGACGTTGTAGAGGACGAACACGGGAACGGTGCCGGTCAGCCTGGCCGCCAGCATCTTCTTCTGAACGACCTTCTTGATCTCGGCAGGTGTGCCGTAGTCGAGCCAGATCGCCTGCGGCCAGGACGCCAACTTGGCCATCCGCACGGCGTCGTCGACCTTGCCGGCCTTGAGATCGGCGACCGCCTGCTGAGCGGCCCCGGCCTCGGGGTCGACGTAGAAGCGGGTGTTCCTGGGCAGCGTATGGTCGGCCGCCGCGGGGCCGGGCGAGGCAGCTGCCTCGCCGCCACCGCCCAGCGTGCCGGCGGCGAGCGCCGCGCAGGCAACCGAGACGAGCAACCGTCGCACTCTGCTCATGAGGTGAAGTCTCCTTTGTGCAGGCTGATTCGCCGGTGCGGACCCAATTTTTGGGAGCGCTTCCAGATTTCGGCAAAGCCCAGCGCTTTCGTGGGCACATGCTGAGGCCCGCGTTACGGGCATGTCAATAGCCGTTCAGCGACTCATTGCCGCACCCCTTCCGACCAGCCAAGTCAGCAGAAGAGGCAGACAGCGCTGGGCACTTGCCCCGCACCGCGGCGCATCGCCGGCCGCCCCTGCGGTGTGAACGGAAGGTTTCCTCCATGATGCACCGAGGCGCCCCGACCCCTTGTCGGCCCGCTACAGCGCTGCTACTTTTTGGAAGCGTTCCCAGTCTGGAAGCGTTCCCAGCCCTTCCCGTTCGCGGCGCACCACCCATGCGCCGTCGGGCCTGTACCACACCGCGACTCTCGGTTCCCCCCACCGGTGGTGCACGGAAGATCGTGGTCGAGTGCACGTCCCCGCACCACAGGCGTCCTGTCCCCGCACGTTGTGTCGCCGGTGGACGCCGAACCTCTCCCGCCTGCCGCATTCGCGCCCCCCAAGGAGGCAGTCATGCAATCCCGCACGGCTTCACGGCGGTTCCGCAAGTACCGCTGGCTACTCGCCCCGGCCGCCGCTCTCGCGCTGATCCTCAACCCGGTTTCCACCCCGGCGTACGCCGCCGGCAACAGCTTCACCGACAACTTCGACTCGTACAACACCGGCCTCTGGAGCAAGTCCGACGGCTGGTCCAACGGCGGCATGTTCAACGCCGGCTGGCGCGCCGACCACACCTGGTTCAGCGGCGGTGTCATGGGCCAGAACCTCGACACCGCGAGCTGCCCCTCCGGCTGCTCGGGCAAGCCCTACGCCTCCGGCGAGTACCGCACCAACGACCTGTACTCGTACGGCCGCTTCGAGACCCGCCTCCAGGCGGTCAAGCGCGAAGGCACCGTGACCGGCTTCTTCACCTACACCGGCCCGAGCGACGGCCAGCCCTGGGACGAGATCGACGTCGAGATCCTGGGCAAGAACACCAACCAGATGCAGACCAACTACTTCACCAACGGCGTCGGCGGCCACGAGACCGTCATCAACCTCGGGTTCGACGCCTCCGCCGGGTACCACGACTACGCCATCGAGTGGTGGAACCAGGGAACCATCAACTGGTTCGTGGACGGCAAACTCGTCCACCAGGAGGACGGCTCGCGCGGCGCACTCCCCACCCACCCGATGCGCATCATGACCAACCTGTGGCCCGGCACCGGGGTCGACAGCTGGCTCGGCCCGTTCAACTACCCGGGCACGCCGCTGACGGCCCGCTACGACTGGATGAAGTACACCAAGTACTGATCCGCCGAAGCGAAGTCACCGCCGGGGAGCGACAGCCCGTCTGCCGCTCCCCGGCGGTTCCCTTGTGCCGCGTCGAACGTCAGGAAACGGGAAACCAGGTCGCGAGGCGCTTGGCGATCGTCGGTACGTCGACGTTGTCCTGCGCGACTTCCTCGACGAACGGCCCGGCCACGGAAACGGGCGGCGGAACGACACTCGCGCTGACGCCGTTGAACCGCAGAAAGACACGCATGGCGAGCCAGGCGGTGGGCTTGTTGCCGTCGATCAGCGCGTGATTGCGGGCGACGGAGTGCAGCAGTGCCGCAGCCTTCTCGTGCAGCGCGGGATACAGCTCGGCTCCGAACACGTTCGTCCGGGGCCGCTCGATCGCCGACACCAGAAGACCCATGTCACGCACGCTGTGCTCGGTCCCGTTGACCGTGCGTGCGATGGTCAGGATCTCGTCGATCTGGATAGAGCGAACGTCCGTCACTTCAGGTAGTCCAGGATCTCCGCGTCGCTGTCCAAGAGCTCGGCCAGAACGTCGTCAACCTTCAGCTCGGCCCGGCTCTGGGCCTCACGGATGGCCTCAATGGCAAGCTCCTGCTTGCTGCGCCCCTCCCGACGAGCACGCTCGGTGAGCTTCGCGTCGAGGTCGTCGGGGAGTCGGAGTGTCATCACCATGGAAAACAAGGTCGAGCAAACCACCAGAGCAACAAAACCGCAGGCCAGAGGCCCCCTTCCTTGCGCTTCCAGACAGCCACGCACTCCACATGATGCGCCATCGGTATCACGTGCGACGCAAGAAGACGGAGGGGCGGTGGTCCGGGCCGCAGATACCGCGTTCGGGTCCGTGACACAGCCTCGTGCCGCAGGGTGGGGCGACCGGTGAGTCCGAGTGGGTGCAGTCGGAGCCTGTGCGGCTCGATGGCACTGCGCAAGTGACCAGAGTGCGCGAACCAGCCCCTCGCACCCCGGCTCAGGCTCTGCCCGTTCACCGGATGCCGATCAGACCTGTCACGGAAGGCGGGCAAGCCGGTCGAGGGCCGTGTCGAGGTCCCTCTCCCCCGCCCTTCTCAGCACAGCCGTGGCCTGCCCCATCGCCTCAGTCGACTCGGCCGCCCTTCCTGCAGCCTTGAGCGCCTTCGCGAGCCACACCAGCGTCCGGGCCTCCCTGCTGCCGTAGGTCAGTGATCGGTACAGCACGCGGGCACGCACCAACTCGACGACGGCAGCTTCGGGATCTTCCCACGCCATCCGGATGCGGCCCAGACTGAAGTGCGCGTGCGCCTGCCCATTGACATCACCCGTGTCCCTCAGCAGGGACAGGGCCCGCAAGCAGCACTCGGCCGCCTCCTCGTACTGCCCGAGGTCGTATCGCGCGCTCCCGATGCCGCTCAGTACAGCCGCCTGCCCAAGGACGTCCTGAAGTTCTACGAAGGCGGGCAGGGCCGCACCGAAGTGATCCAGCGCCTCACCGGTGGCACCACTCTCCTGGAGCAGGACCCCGAGGGTATGGCGCCCCAAGGCGGCTCCCAGCGTGTCTCCGTCGTCGTCACTGATCCGCACCGCCCCGTTCAGCTCCCGCACGGCAGCCTCGACGTTGCCCAGGGCTCGGTGGGTCCCAGCGATCATCCGGTGCACCATGGCCACGTCGGCCGGGCCGGACTCCCGCGTCGCCGCGGGGAGAGCGCGCTGGAGACCGGCGAGAGCGTCCAGATGTCGACCGGACCGCCACTGGAAGGTGACCAAGGTCATCGACAACAACCATGTGTAGCGGTCGAGCCCGTGCCGCTGGGCCAGTGCGACCGCGGCGGTCAGCGTCGAGTACTCCTCCTCGAACCACGTCATCGCCGCTGCCGCGTCGGCCGGGACCATGACTACGAGTGTGCCGGGCCGGCCGATCGGCAATCGCCGCCCGGGCTCCAACCGCCGGTCGCAGGACCACGCCTGGTGCAGCATGTAGTGCAGCACTCGCCTCACTACGCGCATACGCTCGGCTTCGGCCCACTCGCAGGTCAGTGCCTCGGCGTAGACCCGGACCAAATCATGCAGGGCATACCGCTCGTCCGAGGGTTCGAGCGCCAGGCCCATCCCCACAAGCTCGTCGACCGCATTACTGATGTGAGGGCTGTCCTCGGGCTCGATCGCCCGCACCGCCGCCCAACTGATCGTCGGCCCCGGATGGATCGCCAGCCGTTCGAGCAGTCTTGCCGCCGGAGCGGAGAGCTGCCGGCGGGAAGCGTCCAGCGACAGACGTACGCTCAGATCCTCGGAGCCCAGGTCGAGTGAGCGCAGCCGAGTGCTTTCCACTCGCAGTTCGCGCACGATGTCCGGCAATGCCCGTGGACGCCGTTTGATGCGCGCAGCCATGATTCCGAGCGCCAGCGGCAGCCCGGAACAATGTTCCACGATGTCGGGTACGAAGGGAGCGGCTGTACGCATGTGGTCCTCGCCGAGCCGCTCGCCGAGGAGTGCGGTGGCGTCCGCACGATTCAGGGGTTCGAGAGGGATGAGTTCAGCGTGCTCCCGGATCTGCAGCCCATCCAGATAGCGGCGGCCAGTAACGATCGTCGCGCTGGCCCCGGCCGGGGTGAGCAGCCGGCGGACGTGCGCCTCGTCCCGCGCGTTGTCCAGGATCAAGAGGACCGAACGGTCCGCGAGCGCGGTGCGGTACGCGGACAGCATGCCGTCCGACGTCGGCGTGGCTGGGCGCACGCCGAGATCGTTCAAAAGCCGGGCGATGACGTGCTCGTGACTCAGAAGGCCCTCAGGGGCGACCCCTCCGAGATCAACATGCAGGATGCCGTCGGCGAAGTACTGGTCGAGCGCCACCGCGACCTCGATCGCGAGCGCGGACTTCCCGACGCCGGGCAGCCCCGACAGGGCGACCAGCCGGGACCGCTCCGGGGATCGCCCCAGAAGTACCTCGGTCATCCGGTCGCGCTGCCGACGGCGCCCCACCAGCGAGGACGACCCGAGCGGAAGCTGACGAGGCCTCGGCGGGATCATGGCGTGGAGAGAGGCGGCAGTCCGCTGGTCGTATTCACCTGTCGCGCGTGCGAGCAGCAGGTGGGCGGTGGAGCGTCCGCATTCTCGCTCCCACTCTGCCAAAAGAGGCGGAATATCGCCCTCCCTGCCGAGCGTACGCAGCGCGCGCACCTTGAGTTCGAGCAATGCCTCACTCGTCGGCCAATGCACCAGGGCAGAGTCGACCCGGCCGAGGGCAGCCCGCAGCTGAGCGCACTCCAGTTCCGCTTGGACACAGGCGGTCGTGGCCTCCCGGAGCTCCCCCATAAGTTCATCCCGTCTCCGATCGAAAGCGACTCCTTGCATCCCATCAAAGAGAATCCCGCGCCACTCACCTGTCGCGTCGCGAAGCGAATCGAGCCGCACCGAGGAGTCGGGGGTGGACTCCGCAGTCCGCATTAGTTTACGGAAGCGCAGGTAGTCAACCTTCTCCGGCTCAACATGAACCCGGCAAGACCCCCTCTCGTTGCTCTCGAGGCAAATTTCCGGCACAGACTTCCGAAGCTGGTGAAAGGTCTGCCGAATGCGATTCGGACTCAATGGCTCGTGAGGCCAAAGGTAACGCATGATCTCGTCGTGGGACGCGCGAAGGCCCGGCGAAGCGAGGAGAACGACCAGCAACTCCAAGGCCTTTCGAGACCTCACTCCGACGGCTTGGCCCGCCCTGAGGACTGTCACCGGACCCAGTAACCGGAACTCCATGACGCCTCGCCTTCTTCCCGTTCGCGGTGGATCCGCGACCACCGGAGCAAAAGCATGACACATCCCATCGAGCGGCATTTAACGTTCAGCTAACGCTTGCCACTTGGCTTCGACGGGCCCGGCCTGACAATCTTCGAGCACCCCGATCCGGTCGGCCTGACGGGACGGGGATCACTGGGTCATTTTTTTCGATCACCTCGAATTGATCATCAATTGCGAGAGAATCCGACCCAGCAGTCGATCAAGAAACTCAAGGCTAGGAGAAGCTCATGCCCCGAAATTACATCGAACGCCGTACCCCCCGGCCCACCCCGAGGCGCTGCATCAACGGGACGAACTCCACCCGGCGGCACGATGCCCGTCTGACCTCCGGTATGGACTCCGCCGCCTGGCACGGCCGCGTATGGAAGCCCATCCGTCCGGCGGCTGAACTCGCACGCGAATGGGCGCTGTTCTCCGAATTCGAGTAGCGGCACCGCCGGAGGCGGGCCCTGGCAAGAGAGCCTCGGCCCGCCTCCGGCCGATGCAACGGGTACGCCGCCGCTTACCCGGGCGGCGGCTCTCCTGGAGCTCTTCCCCCGAAACCATCCGAATCCCCCACATCAGAAAATAGTTGACCGGTCCGGCGCCTCGCGACGCGGAGCTGGAATCGGCATGCCGGCGGCATCCGGGGCCCGCTTTCGGTCGTCGGGCAGGCTTCCGGTCTCCTCGTCGGAACGCTCCGGCATGATCTCCCCGTCTGTGGCCTCCGCTCCCGGTTCTTCCGCCGCGACGGTAGGAAGGACGTATGCCTGAGCCAATCCGGCGAGGTGCAGGGGAAGCGGAAGAGCGAGCGCGACCGGATAGTCGGGAGCCATGCGCAGTTGATGCATAGCGAGAGCGATGGCCTCGGGTTCGTCAGGCGTGGAAGATGATGACAACTCCACGTCCCGCTCCGCATGGCAGCCGAGCACAGCGATCTCGACCAAGGTCGGGTTCCAGGCTCCGGTGCCTGCCTGGGAGGTAAGCTTTCCCGCGGCGTTGACCCGAGCGGCGAGCCTGTCGAGTGCCGGTGAGACCGCGAAGGTTCCGGGACGTTCCGTGCTGCTGTAGAACACACGCCCAGCAATGTCATCGCATTCCCCGCCCCTTGGTGGTACCGCCCAGAACCCCGCTGGCTGGCCGTGGGCCTTGCCCGGCTCCGCCAGGCCCCACCACTGAGCCGTCTCATGGCTGGCTCGCCCACGCACCCGGACCAGCCGGAGTTCGTCGTCGATGCCTCCCGGTGGGGCGTGACCGACCCTGATCGCATCGGGCTCGATCTGCCCGTCCTGCAGCCAAGGCCAGTGCGACCTGCTGTTCTGCGCATGGGTGATGAGAACGGTCGGCTGATGGCGGAGCGAGTGCAGCATGCGCTGGAGGAAGCTCGCGGTGTCCTTACGCTGCTCTGACAGATTGGTCCGCCGCGCCTTCGCGGTGATACGCGGCGCGCCGTCGGCGCCGGGCTCGTCCGGAGCGGACGGGTCGACCTCGGCCTTCTTCACCAGCGCGAGCAGGAAGTGCGGATAAGGGATCCAGGTACGGGTGTCGTCGTCCCACCCACGGACGACGCAGAGTCCACCGCCCTCGGCGAGCGGAGTGACGAGCACGGCGACCGGCAGATGCCTCGGCAGCCGGGTAGGTCCGTCCTTACGCCGCTTGACCATCCAGAGGGCGGCGTACTGAAGACCGTCCGGCAGGTCACCGCCCAGGGTATGTTCCGGCAGGACACGTACGCCGAGCTGACGGAAGCCGTCCAACCAGGCCTGGTGAACCCTGTGTTCGACCGTGTCCGCGTTGGCTACCCGACGTTCTTCAGAGGGCGTGACGACGAACTGAGTCAGCACTCCCGCGTCGGCGCACCCGAGGCGCTGGGCGAACTTGGGGTCGGTGTCCGCCTCTCGGAAGGTCGTCCGGTGGCCGATCTCGACCAGGGCGAGGCCGGGACGGCTCGGGTCGGCGCCGTCCGCACGCAGCCAGCCGCTCAGCTCCCGACGGCGCGCCGTCACAGCACGGGCCGCTCGCTCTCCCCGGCGTCCGATGGCCGGATCGAGAACGAGCCCGTCCGCGAGCCCGTCGGTGAGCGGTAGGCAGCGCAGCCGCGCGACGAGTTCCGGGCTCCGCCATTCGAGCATCACGGGCCGGCCTGGACGGGCGTCGTCAAATGCCTGTTCCGACAGGTCGTGCGCTCCGCCATCGCCGTCGAGGCCCAACGTCCTGGCAAACTCCCGGATCGCGTGGCGGCGTAGTTCCGCGGTCCGCCAGAGCAGCCGGGCCGTCACATGCGTCCGCTCGACTTCCGAATCGGACGTGAGCCCGGCACGGTCCTCGAGCATCGCGATGGCGCGGCGCCGGGCGAGCGCCGCGCGCGATTCCTCGGCCCTCTTCGCCGGCTCGCCCAACGGCTTTGCACGCCGATTGGCCGGGGCTCCGATGCCCTTTCCGCGTCCGCGCACCAGATCGGGCAGCCGGACCACGCCCGGCGGCAGCGCCGTCTCCGCCCACGCGGTGAGCTGGGACCTCTGATGCGGCATGAGTCCCGGGCCGACCTCATGGGCGCCCATGTGGTTGCTGTGGACGACGGCGGCCCGAACGCCGGGGCCGTCACCGATCCAGTCTTCCGGGCTTGCGAGCAGGTGTTCGGGAGCGGGGAACTGTCCTACGACGCTGAGCTGGTGCAGGATGCCAGCAGGGTCGTTCTCGACCCAGGTGAAGCCGTTGGAGGCGCGGTCGCGCCGCAGCCGGGCCAGCGCCCCGCGTTCAGACGCGGGCACTCCTGGCAGCCAAGGAATCTTTGGGCGCAGATACACCGTGGTGGAATGTCCGTACGGCAGCGGCAGCCGTCCGGTGTCGGACCTCGTGTGGGTGGCCCAGCGACGTACCCCCCAGTGCAGATGCAGCCGCGGCCGCGGGTCGAAGGGCGTGGTGTGCAGTGAGATGTTGAGCGTGATCGAGAACCACCACTCCTTGCGTTTGATGGTGCGGCACAGCGGTTGCGACATGAGCTCCGCGCCTTGGTCCCGAGAGCCTCGGGGCAGCGCTTGGAAGCGCAGTTCACCCCCGTCGTACGGGTAGGGGTCAAGGCCCCGGACGCGGCGGGCGAGCGCATCGGTGGCGAGTTGGAACTGTCGGGGCTCCGGTGCGGCCGTCCCGCCGTCGGTGAGGTGCGCGCCGATAAGGTCGATCCCCGGCACACTCTCCCAGTTCAACGGGGTGCCCGACAGTTCGTCGCCGCATCGCAGGAGGAGGGCACGCAGCTCCGGGGTGGGCTCGGTTCGCCGGGGCAGCAGCGTGCGCAGCCAGGCAT
Source organism: Streptomyces sp. CB01249 (assembly GCF_001905735.1). Lineage (GTDB taxonomy): Bacteria > Actinomycetota > Actinomycetes > Streptomycetales > Streptomycetaceae > Streptomyces. The sequence continues at coordinate 162,511 of NZ_LISW01000001.1, read as the reverse complement.
TGAACACCTGACCGCCCGCCCGGATGGGAAAAGGGTCGGGCGCGTCCGCGGGCACGTACATCCAGAAGTCCTCGGGTGGCAGCGGCCCCTCACCGACCGGAGGGCGAGCCCGCGGCCGCACGATCACTTCGGGAGCGAGGGTCTGCAGCGCGATGTCCAGGCTCTTGGTGGGCAGGGTCCGCTGCCACTCGGCCTCGGGCCGACCGTGGTTGTGGAGCGCCAGAAGTGGGCTTTGCCAGTGTTCGGGGAAGCGCAGGGCCCGGTAGTCCTGGGTCCATGGTGCGGCGGGATCGGCGAGGTGGTAGGCGGATCGGCGGATCTCTCGGTACACGGCAATACTCCCTCGGGGACTGTGCAATAGGAGCCGGTGTCTGTCCGGCGTGGGTCAGCGGTCTCTGGGCGGCGAGGTGTCGATCCCGCACAGCGCGTTGTACAGAGGCCGGTAGAGCAGCCTGACCAGGGATGGATCGGCCGGGTCGGCGCAGGGTCCGGGGTCTTCGGCGAAGTAGGGGGCCAGCACGTCGCGCAGGTGGACCAGCAAGCCGGGATCGTTCTGCCAGCGCGGTCGTCGCTGGTCGGTCGCGCGGGCACCGGCCGCCGCGAGCCGGGGGGCGAACGCCGCGTCGACGAAGACGACTCTGGCGGGAACACCGCCGCGGACCAGGCGGCCGATCACCTGCCAGAGGGTGACTAGCTGGTCCCAGGCGAACGACTCCTTCTCAGGGTCGGAGAGTCTGGAGTACATGTAGGAGCGGGAGAGCAGACGGCGCCACACCCCACGCGCGACCGTACGGAAGGCGCTGCCCGCTCCGTCGAGATCTGCACCGTCGCCGACCAGTCCGGTGAATGTACCCTCCGCCAGCCCTGGGTGGTCGCGGACGAACCGCGCCGCCCAGTCGTTGATGGCGAAGACGGAGAGGAAGAGGTCATCCGGGCGGGGGTGGGGGCGAACGAGGAAGAACACGGTGCCGAACGCGGCCACTCGCTCCTCGCCGGGGCTCTGGAAGGGGGTGAGGATGTTGTGTCCGCGTTCGACCGCGAGCAGGGGCGCGACCAGGATCTGGGCACTCTTGTCGGTCGCGAAATCGGCCAGATCGCCCCGGCGCACGGCGGTCGCCGTGTACGCTCCCACGGAACTCGCCTCCGCGGCGAGGGATGCCTCCAGCGCGGCGTCGTCCGCGGCGAGCACCCGTACGCGTTCCCGCCAGGCGGACATCTCCGAGAGAGTCGCGGCCACCAGCGCGGCCTCCCGGTAGCTGCCCACGAGCAGAAGGGCTCGTCGACGACGCGGATCGGGAATCTGCGCCAGTTCTCGTTGAAGGGGACTACGCGTGCGGTCCCGAGGGGGGCGTGCCAGCTTCTCCACGAGCAGGCGCAGGACTGCCTCTCGCGTCTCCGGGTTCTGCCCGGAGATACGGATGGGCTGCCCGGCGTCGTCGTACATGAACTCGGTGCGGAACAGCGACTCACCGATCGAGCGCAGTGCCTCCGGCTGTGGTTTGAGCACTGCCTGGACGGGTGCGACCACGTGGGCCCGGGTGGAGGTTCCCGCCCAACTGGTCCCGGACATGAGCAGGACGTTCGGGCCCGTCGTGCCCCGGTTGGCGTCAGCGCCCAGCCTGGGCAGAGAGAGGAGAAGTTCGCGGCCCACCCCGGCGCACCGGAAGAAGCGAAGGGTGCCCGTGCGCCGTCCGTCCCGGCTGTCGCGCTCGTCGAGCAGGAACTGAAAGCCAAGCACATTGCCCATGGGGGACTCGGGCAGCAGGGGTGCGTAGTCCAGGGGCGGGCGCCTGGTCAGCTCGTGTTCTCCGGGGTCGAGCCGGAGGGCTGCCTCGACCTGCGGCCAAAGGAAGGTCACGCGTTCGAGCCGCTGGTTCAGGGCCGCGAGTACCAGGGTGAACTCCAGCCTCTCCGCCTGAAGTTCGAGCCACTCCTCGGTGAACTCGGATTCGTTCCGTGGTGCCTCGCTGAAAAGCGGCGGTCGCTCGAAGGGCCTGGGCGCACCGTCGAGAAGGGCATCGAGCAGAACTCGCACGCGCCCACGCGTCCGCTTCTCCTGAAGCGTGTGCAGGACGTCGTGGGCCAGCCTCGCCAGGTCGTCGGCGAAGGTGCCATACGGCCCACCATCACCGAGCGGGTCGTCACGGAAGACGTCGAAGATCTTGGTGAGCCGGTCCCGGCGAGCGGCCCAGGGAGTGTCCTCCACAACGGGTGTGTGCTCGGAAGGACCGTGCAGGGCCTCCTCGTCGTCGTAGAGTGCGGCTTCGTCCAACGCGTCGTCGTCCTCGACGGCCGGTTGGTGCTGCGGAAACCAGGCGCTGAGAAGGCGCTCCTGAAGTGTCCATGGGCTGAAGTAGTCGATCTGTGCCCAGTTCCGCAGGGCCGGGGTGTCGATGAGCATGGCGTAGAGCCGATCGGCGGCGGATCCGACGACGTCCAGGGCGGCCGACCAACGTTCGACATCCTGATCGGAGAGTTGCAGCCGGCCCTGCCGGGAGAGTTCGGCGATCTCATGGGTCTGGAGCCGGTCGAGCCACGATTCAGGGCCTGTGGTGACCAGCGTGGCCGTGGGGGCGAACATCTGATCGAGCTGCATCTGAACGCGGTCAGCTTCGTCCACGACGATGATGTCGCTGCGCAGGCAGGCGAGTTCCAGATACCGCAGGCGCTCGGCGTTGAGCTGACGCGGCACGGAAGTCTGGACCAAGCTCGCCGGGTTGGCGACCCAGATGAGCGCGTCGACGAGGTCGCGCGAGGAGGAATGACGGGGGCAGACGCTCCACAGCGAGCAGGCGTGCCGCTTCCCCGGGTCCTCCCTTTCCTCAACATCACCGGACTCGGGACCGCCATCGGCCCCGACCGGGCCGACCCCTCGGGCGTACCGGAGTTCCCGGGTGACACGGGCGGCACGCGAGCGTGCGTTCTCCTCCTGGTCGGGTTCGTCCGCACGACGGTCCACCGGATACAAGGAACCGCAGGGCGCATCGGCGAAGCGCAGCGGCGCGTCGACTTCCAGGGCCCGCAGCGCGTCGAGCGGACAGGCCGTGCTCAAGTGGGCGAAGGCCGGATCGGTGTGGTCCAGCAGCGAGCGCTTGCCGCGTGCGGCGAGCCGCCGGTGCAGGCGCTGGGTGTGCTTGGGCCGGGTGGTGGCGCCTTGGACGAGCGCCACCCGCAGACCGAGCCCCTGAAGAAGCTGGGTCTGGCTGAGCTGCTCAGCGACGTCGCCGACCACCAGCGTGGTGCGCAGATTCCGCTGGTGCGCCCAGACCGCGAGCAGGATCATGAGGGTCGACTTCCCGGCCCCGACCATGCCCACCAAGTGCCTCAGCCCGTCCAAGACGAGCACCTCTGCCTTCTCGAAGTCCTTTCCGTCTGCCGTACGAACGTCCAATTCGAGGCTGGCCAGCCGCTCACACCATTGGCCGGACGGCCTACCTAGCTGGAGCTGCCGCGTCTCCATCCACCTCGCGGTCTCCTCGAGTTCGGCCAGGGGAACCTCGATGAGGCCGCCGGGGCGGGGACGGGGAGCGGCGAGGTCGTGCCCCGGCGGGGGATCGAACACGAACTCCGAGGGGATGGTGACGGAGGAATAACGGCGATGCTCGTTGAAACGGTGTGTCCCCTCCCTCGCGTACGGAAGCGGATTCGTCGCAAAGCCCGGGACCCGTCCGAGCGCACTGTCATAGACATCGAAGCGATGGGCGGCCACCGGGTGCGCGACCCGGCGTGCGGGTCCGCCACCGGCCGGGACCCGGTAGCCGCGCAGCTGCTCGGGAAGCTGCCGATAGCTTTCCAGGCTCTGTTGCCACAGGCGCCGTCGTCTCATGGGCCACAGGAGGTGGCGGGCCGCCGTCATGGCGAGCTGATCTTCGGGGGTTCTCGCCAGCCCGGCGGCGGAGGCGAAGGGGTAGCCGCCGAGGAGCGCCCAGACTCCGTCCGCTGCCCGTCCGGGCTCCAGCCTCTCCAACAGTCGCAGGCCCAGTTCGACCTGGCAGAGCAGAGCGGGTTTGATGCCGCGGTACTCCGTCGGCCACGGTCTCAGGTCCTTGACCAGCCCCTGATACCAGACGCTGCGGTCACGCACGATCCGCCCCCTCCCTCCTATGCGGCCCCGGTGCAATGTGTGCGTCCGGACCTCGTTCGCCGCGCAGGCGTTTCCGGGCGGCCGCGACCACCTGGTCGTCGGTGAGCAGGCGCAGCCCGGCCACGTGGGCGGGGCGCTCCCGGGCGAAGGTCTCCAGGTAGTCGCCGCGCTCGCGGACCCGGAATCGCGGCACGGCCCAGCACGCCTCGTCGTACGGCGGCTCGGGGCGTACGGTGTCGGCGGCCCGGCCCAGAAACCCCGGATGGGTCCAGTCCTTCACGTCGATTGCCCAGATGTGGCCGTCGGGAAAGGTGATCCTCAGGTCGTACGCGTCATAGCCTGGCCACATCTCGACGGCGAGGCCGATACGGCGCAGCTTCCTCTCCAGATCCACCTCGGCGTGTCCAGGCCCGGTGACGAACTGCCGGAGCGGGCGCCGGAGCTGCCACAGTCCCCCCACCTCATCAGCGGGCAGTCGCCGGCCGGGGGGAGGAGAACCTAGGCGCCGGCAGTGTTCACGTTCGCACCACCAGCCGCCATCAACCAAGGGGACGAGTAGTGTGAGGCAGCGGTCGCAAGCAAGGCTGACACCGTCCCTGTCATAGCCCGCCGGCACAGGCGCGTAGACCTCGTCGACAAGGAACTGGACCGGTTCGAGGTAGAGGTCCGTGCTGACGTCGGGCCACTCCGCCTCGGTCAGCAAGGGCCGGGTGACCAACAGCCGCCGGAACGCCGTGTACGACTCGGGCACGTTCGCCGCACGGCAGGCGTTCATGGCTTCGCCGATCACCAGCTGGGCGTACTGGCGGCCGGTGCTGTTCCCGAACCCTTCGACCTCGAGCTCGCCGCAGAGCTGTGTCGGCCTCCCGGAGTGCGGGTCGACGAGCCGGTTGTCCCCCCTGAAGAGATCCAGAGGCAGCGCGTCCAGGGGCCAGCTCCGCAAGGGGCGGGTCCGGCACCACCCGATCATCTCCGGCACCCCCGTGGGTGGCTGCGCCCCGCTGCGCAGACAGGCGAGGACCACTCGGTCCAAGGCGCGCTGAGCGTCAGGAGGGTACGGAAGGGCGAAGGATTCCAGCTGGCCGACCTCGTCCAATCGCGCAACGGCCGTGGCGACGTCGCGGAGAAGGACCACGTCGGGGTTCTCCAGCCAGTCCGGAATCGGCCCGGCATCTTCACTCACGCCGGCTCGACCGATCCCGGCCTGGCGTCGGGGGCGGAGACCGGCAGGGAGGCGGAGACGAACGCGGTGCCGGGGGCGCACCAGGTACGCACTTGGCAGGAGCGGCAGTGGCGACCGGTGCGAGGCTCGTACGAGGTGTCCCGGAGCAGAGGTTCGGCGAGATCCGCGATCACCTCACGTGCCTCCGCCACCGTCGCGCGGCGGCTGGGGTCGATGGCTTCGAGACGACTTGCCCCCGCGTACTCCCGTAGATGCTCCAACTCGACACGACCGCGGCGCGACCCTCCCCCCACCGCACCCTTGTCAAACAGCAGCACAGCCAGAGCAAGTTGAGGGAAGGATCGCAGCAGCGGGCGACCTTCCCACAGGGGTGCGGCGGCGGTCTTGGTCTCCCGCCAGATCCACCGCCCCCGCCGGGTATGGAGCAGATCCGGCACAGCGTGGACGACAACGTCCAGCTCGGGGACGTATGCCGTGACCCGGTGCTGCGGAAGCACCTTCTCGTCCCGCGCCAGCCCGTCCAGCGGACAGAGCGCTCGGTGTTCATCCAACATCCGCAGAGCGCTCTGGGCCAGCGGTTCCTCCAACGAGTGCCCCGGGGGCAGCATGCCCTCGTGCGCCTGGGGAAGTTCCCTGCAGCCGCCGGGGAGAGGCCGCTCGTGCCGCGCGTTCAGGACGGCGTCCACCACCCGACCCCGGCGCGCCCCAGGGTTCTCCGGAGTCAGGTCGTTGAGATACAGCCGACGCACGAGGTGGTATTGGGCGGGGCAGTCTCCATGAAGTCGTAGGTCCCAGGCGGAGATGGAGCGGCGCCTGGCATGGAACGGCGTGGCGCCCCGAAACGGCCCCCACAAACGCGGAGTACGCGGCAGTTCGGCGCACTGCCCGATGACCTTGCAGTCGACACAACTGCCGCCCGGGCGCACTTCGGTGCCGGCGGCGACGGCGGCGAAGGCGGGGGCGGCATCCCGCCCGAACCGCTCGCGCACGGTATCCGGCCCCCAGTCGAGCAGGCGGGTGACACTGCCGTCCGCACAGCCGAAGTCGAAGACCCGCACTCGCTCCGGTGGCGTGGGGTTCACCAGGGAGGTCTCCGGCGGGCGAGCCTGACGAGGACGCCTCCGGGCGGGCAGGCCATGTGCGACGACATAGGCAATCGCAGCCTTCTCCGCCGCCGCTCGATCGGGCTTCGCACGACCGAAGGAGGGGATCCACAGATCCCTCACCGCGCCGTCCGCCGAAGCGTACTGGCGGCCCCAGGTCCTGTGCTCGTACTGCCGGGCGCCCCGGGCGTCGGAACGCTGTCGAAGCGCGGTACGCACGGTCCAGTCCAGCCGTACGGGGGCGGTAGGGGGCAACCCGGCGGCTTGTGCGACGCGCTGCTCCCGCATTCGGGCGGCGACATACCGTTCGAACGCATGGATGGTCCAGGCAATGAGAGAGGGATGCGCAGGCGCGCTGCGCCCACGGAACACGCCAGATGTCTGGCTCAATTCGTCGACTACCCGGCCGGGTTGCCAGCGCTCGTGCTCCCATAGGTCCAGCGCGGCAAAGAGAGGACCGGCACCGAAGTCCTCCAGGAGTTTGGGCCGTTCACCCATCAGGGGTACACGTGGCACACCGGCGGCACCCGGGGCCTCCGCGCCGAGCAGGGGCCGCACTGCGGTGCTCAGATGAGACGGGCAGGCGTGGGGGTCGGTTCGGGCGTGGGTCGTACTGACCTTGACCAGCCAGCTCTCGCCGGTGGTTCCGAGCGGATTCTCCATGGTTCCCCCTGCTCAGGGCGGCACGTACGGGGTGAACCGAGAAACCCGGGCCACCGAAACACCAAACAGCATGGCACAGGTTGTGAACTATGTCGTTGCGTGTCATGCATCCCGGCAAGTACACGGTACGCTGCGCCTTCTGACGAGGCATTCGGGTCGACTACAGAGGGGCGCAGAGGGTGGAAGCGGACTGGGAGGACGTACGGGCAGGGGAGTTGATCGACGAGCGTTACGAACTGGTCGACCTGGCCGGCAAGGGAGCAATGGCCCAGATCTGGCGGGCCCGCGACCGGACAACCGGTCGACAGGTCGCCGTGAAGTTTCTGCGCCTGGACTCCGAAGATCTCCTCCAACTCGACGCCCGGGACCAGGAGGATGAACTCCACTTCCGGCGCCTCAGGTTCTATCGCGAGGCACAACTCCTCGCACGCCTGCGACACCCCAACATCCCCGCGCAGTACGCCTTCGGAACACATCACGGTGTGCCCTACCTGGTCATGTCCTACGTGGTGGGAATCAATCTGCGCGCCTTCCTCAACCAGTACGCACCGCTCGCGCCTCTCGTCGCCATCTCCGCCGCCGCGCAGATCGCCGCCGCCTTCGTGCACGCCCATGAGCTCCGTGTGCTTCACCGAGATCTGAAGCCGGACAACACGATGATCTCCGAACGGGGTGTGGGGTTCGTGATCGATTTCGGCATCGGCAAGGATCTCGCAATCGAGTCAACTCTCACCCAACCGGGTTCAACCCTCGGCACGCGGGGTTATCAGGCGCCGGAACAGATTCAGGGCGAGGAGGTCACCGCAGCTTCAGACGTCTACTCGTTCTGCTGCGTCCTCTACGAACTCCTCACCGGAAGGCCTCCGTTCATCACCAACAACCGTGACGGATCGGTGGAGCGCCAGCACCTGCGCGAGATGCCCTTACGCCCGGGCGACCTCGCGGCGGGAATCCCGGATGCCTTGGACAAGCTGGTGCTCTGGGGGCTCTCCAAGAAGCCGGAACAGCGCCCGACCATGAGGGAAATCCTCGATGTTCTGGTCAAGTTCACCCCCCGGCCCGGTGACCCCGAGCCCCTTCCACAGATCCTGCACGACCCCACACGCCCCTTCCGGTTCATCGAGACCACCGTGGAGAAAGAAGAATCGCCCCAGCAGGAGACCACCAGGAGCATCGAAGGCGACGAGCATGGGGGGTGGCTGGACCCGGACGTGGTCACGCTGCTCTGCACGGCAGCCGAACAGGAGTTGACAGAGGGAGGACCAGGGGGCGCGGTGAGCGAACTTGCCGGGCTCGCATCTCGTGTTCGCGAGGAGTGGGGACGCCGCCCGCTGGTCCGGAGGGTCTGGGAACTGACCGCTGGGGGGTTCTGGCTCGCGGGAGACTTCGATGCGGCCGCACAGCTCTACGAGGGCATCGCGGACGAGCTGGTACGCGGAGGGGGGCCTCAGGGGCGGGCCGACCGGACGATGCTCGGTCTGCGCGCGGCCTGGTGCCGACTGGAGTCCGAGGGGGACATCGAGGCGACCGTCGAGGTGGTGGCCGAGGCCGGATACGTGGCAGCGGCACTGCCCGAGCCGTACGCCGGCCGGGTAGAGGCGGAGCGCCGCGAGGTAGCGGATCGCATCTCCGAACTGCTCGCCGAACGGGATGGCAGGCTGGATCCCACTGCGAAGCCCGAGCGGGAATGACATCACGGGCCGGGCCACGCACCCGGACGAGCATTCCCTGGCAGGCCTCCGCCCGCGGGGCCGGGTCGATGCCCCTACGCCAGGTGTCCCGCCGCAAGTTCGTCGCTGAGGTCCTGCCCCACCGCCTTGGCAACGATCCGCAAGCGATCGGCCAGTCTCTCAAAGGCTGCCAAGTGCCGGAAAGCCTCGCTGTATCGCTGCTGTTCCGGCAGCTCGATCCGGCGCACCTGGAGGCGGCGCACGTCGATCCGGGATGAACTTGACGCGTGGGTGCCAGCGTGGCGGGCGTTGGTCGGTGCCTTGAGCGAACCCGCCACGAACCAAGGGTCGAGTACATCCGGATCGACCCGGAGTGCATGGATCTGCGAACCCACCGCCATCGGCGGGCCTTCATGCACCCAGGCCGAGAACTCCCTGGCCACACCGACGACCACCACGTCTCCGGGTTCCACAACGACGGCGTCGTCCGGATACGCCCATCCGCTGGGGGATACGTCCAGCAGCAGATCGGAGATGGTCAGTAGCGGAACTCTCGCGCGCCCGGGCTCCGGTACAACCGCTTCATCCGGAAGGCGGCCCGAGCGCAAAGTAAGCGCCTCCGCCCGGGCAAGTTCGGCGACGGTCGCACTCGGCTGGCCCTCCCTACCGAGAGCGAGCTCGAGGGCTGCCAGAGAGGCGCTTTCAGCCCGGAGACCATCGAGCAATTCGCCGACCTCCCTCCAGCCAGCCGCGAGCCGGGGTCCGGCATGCCCCGAAGCCGACGTGGTATGGCGACCAGGGGTGAGGTCCACCTCGTCGTCGAGGAGGTCGATGACGGGGACAGTCGCGGCCCACACGATCGCGCCGGATTCCTCGGTCGCCCGCCCACGCCTTGCCCCCCCGGCCGCGCCGACGACGGACCGGATGAAGGCCCCGAGTTCACCCCAGTCAGGACCGCTGTCCCGAGCGGTGGACCGGGGAAAACGGGCGGCGGCGTCGACGAACAAGAACTCTCCCGGTCCCTGCGGACCTTCCCCCGGAGCGGGCCGCCGCAGCACCCACAGGTGCAGAGAGAGACTGTGTGGCGCGGCGGATCCGGGCGGAAGCGCCACCACGGCCCGCAAAGCACCGGTCCGCAGCAGCGATCTGCGGATTCGCCGTCCGGCCTTGCGCGCGGCCACGGTCGGTGGCAGCAACAGGACCGCGCTGCCGCCGGGGCGAAGCCGGGACAGGCAGTGCTGCACCCAAGCGAGTTCGGGCTCAGTGCGGGGCGGGGTGCCGTGCGCCCACCGGGTGTCCGCGGCAAGATCCTCGTACCCCCAGTCCCGCTCGTTGGCCGGCGGGTTGCAGAGCACCATGTCCGCCTGCGTACCGATCAGGGGATCCGCGCGGAGGGAGTCTCCCGGCGTCATCACGGGTGCGAGCCCTCGGGTCTCGGGGCCCGGCAGCAGGGCGAGTCGCACGTCGGCAAGAGCAGTGAGCACCGGATCGCGATCGCAGCCGAGAAGCGCGGCGGGCCGGTTCAGCTCGGTCGGAACGGCTGTCGCCGCGGCGGCCAGGAGATTGCCCACTCCGCACGCCGGGTCGAGCACCCTGAGGGGATCGTCGGGGTGCCCGCCGACGAACGGCTTACACGTTCGCAGGGCCAGATCGGCCATGAGATCGGCCAGCGGCTCGGGGGTGGTGGGGATCTGGCGTACGTGCGTGTCCAGCCAGCGGCGCAAGAGAAACATGAGGACCTCGGACGAACCCTCGCGCCGCCCCAGCTCCACAGCGGCCCGCACCGGCCCCGGTGCCGGCGCGGCACCGCCGGATCCGTCGCCGTCATTCTGCTCGCCGGCGAGCAGTCGTCCCACCGCGGCAATGGCGAGCCCGGTCTCGTCACGGTCGCCCAAGGCCTCGAACCGGGGCCAGAGCCACTCGCGACTCCTACCCTTCCCCCGCTTCCCGTTGTCCCTGAGCCACATTTCGATGTCCGTCAGGGAAAAGTGCGGGCTCGCGTCGGTGCCCCCGATTCGTGGCGGGAACGTGTCGTGCCGGCGGCGCCAGTTGCTCACAGCGGCTCGTCCCACTCCCGCGAGCCGAGCGATCTCGGCCAGAGTCACCGGTACGGCGGGGGGCGAGTTCATCGATTCTCCAGAGGCGTCGGCCGGACGGGAACGGGAGTGCCGGCTTCCGGGAGCACTTGAGCAGGCGGCCCCTCGCGCCTTCCCGATCCCGAGTCAGGCTAACGCATGTTGACTTTGTTCACAGTTTTACCCACGCATGAAGGTACGGGCGTGGCCCTGCGACAGCCCCGGCCACTCATCGCCACCATCCCTACCTCGGGCGGGCCTGGCATCGAGTGGCTCAACCATAGGATGGCGGACGGCCGTCTCTTGATCGCTGACTTCCTGCGCAGCTGCATTGGCGAACTCGCCTGCGGCCCATTCTGGTACCCGGCCTCAGGCCCTGGCACCACTCACCGCCGTCCGTGGCCCGCTTCACGAACTGTCTTTCCACAGCGCGGACTGACTACTGCTCGCCGGAAGTCGGCCGTTCCGCTACCGGAGACAGCCACACATTCCAGCGCTGCGGAGCGGCCCGCATTCCGCGCTCGAGATATCACCTATGGCGCCCACACCGCACCACAAGCACATCCGCAGACTTGCAGGTCAGAGCCCTTACTTCACCGGCTCCAGAATCGCCACGCACTCCACGTGGTGGGTCATCGGAAACAGATCGAACGCCCGCAACGTCCGCACCCGGTACCCCCCGTCCCGGAAGTACCCCAGGTCCCGGGCCAACGCTGCCGGGTCGCAGGCCACGTAGGCGATGCGGCGGGCGCCCAGGGCGACGAGCTGCTTCACCGTGGCGCGGCCGGCGCCCGCGCGGGGCGGGTCCAGGACGATGAGGTCGCATTCGGTGATGCCCGTGCGGGGCAGGACCTGGTCGACCTTGCCGTGTTCGATGCGGACGCGGTCCAGGTCCGCCAGGTTGTGGCGGGCGTCCTCGACCGCGCGCTTGCCGGACTCGATGCCCAGGACCGCGCCCTTCTCGCCGATGCGCTGGCCGATGGCACCGGCGAAGAGGCCGACGCCGCAGTAGAGGTCGAGGGCCGTGTCGTTCTTACGAGGCAGCAGGCCCTGCATGACCGCGCGGACCAGGGTGTTCGCGGCCTGCGGGTGGACCTGCCAGAAGCCGCCGGAGCCGACGCGGTACGTGCGGTCGTCGGCGCGCTCGCGGACGAAGCCGCGGCCGTGGACCCGGTGCACGCCGCCGTCGCGTTCGTCCACGCGGAGGACGGAGACCGGCTTGTCGAGCTCGACCAGGGGCAGCCGGCCGCCCGGGCGGGGCGTCAGGATGACCTGGCGGTCGTGGGAGCCGGTGGCGGCGATGGCCTCCACCGTGGCCATCTGGGGCCAGTCCTGCTGCTCGACGCCCAGCTCGGAGACCCCGGGCGCGGCGATCATGCAGTGATCGATGATCTCGATGTCGTGCGAGCGGTGCTTGCGCAGGCCGACGCGGCCGTCCTCGTCGATCGCGTACTGGACCCGGGTCCGCCAGGCCGGGACCTCGCCCGCGGGGAGCTTGTCGCCCTCGGCCGGCATGACCGTGCCGTCCCAGCCCGCCTCCTCCGGCGTGAGGCCCGCGAGGCGCTGGAGCTGTTCGGCGATGACCTCGCCCTTCAGGCGGCGCTGGGCGCCCGGCTTGGCGTGCTGCCAGTCGCAGCCGCCGCACTTGCCGGGACCGGCGAACGGGCAGGGGGCCGGTACCCGGTCCTTGGACGCCTCGATGATCTCCACCGCGTCCGCGCGCAGGAAGCGCGAGTCCTCGGCGCCGTCGGTGATCCGCGCGACGACCTTCTCGCCCGGCAGGGTGTGGCGTACGAACAGCACCCGGCCCTCGTCCGTGCGGGCGATGCAGTGGCCGCCGTGCGCGACCGGGCCGACCTCGACCTCGTACTCCCGCCCGACCAGCGACTCCGGCTGTGTCTCCCCGGTCTGCGGCGACGTGGATTCGTTCTGCATGAGGGGCGGGCTCCAGGGAGGGAAGGGGACGGCCGGCGGCCGGACAACAACCTACGAGTCTACGTCGGTGTCGCCCGGCCGCCGACCACACGCGGCGGTCCCCCGCCTCAGCCCTTCGGCGTCGGTTCCTTCTGCCTGCGCTCCACCGGGCCCCGGCGCACCGAACCCGGAGCGCTCCAGTCGGCACGCCTGCGGGCGCGCTTCTTCGCGGCCTCGGAGGATTCCAGCTGGTACGGGACCGAGGTGACCATCACACCGGGCGTGAAGAGCAGCCGGCCCTTGAGCCTCAGGGCGCTCTGGTTGTGCAGCAGGTGCTCGTACCAGTGCCCGACGACGTACTCCGGGATGTAGACGCTCACGACGTCGCGCGGGCTCTCCCGGCGCAGGCTCTTGACGTACTCGATGACCGGGCGGGTCACCTCGCGGTACGGGGAGTCGAGGATCTTCAGCGGTACGTTGATGCCGCGCCGCTCCCAGTCCTCCCTGAGGGCCTTCGTCTCGGCCGGGTCCACGCTGATGGAGAGCGCCTCCAGGTGGTCCGTGCGGATCAGCTTGGCGTAGGCGAGGGCGCGCAGGGTGGGGCGGTGGAGCTTGGAGACCAGGACGATCGAGTGGACCCGGGAGGGGCGGATCGACTCGTCCGGGGCGGTCTCGTCGGCGGCGATCTCCTCGGCGACCCGGTCGTAGTGCTTGCGGATCGCGGTCATCGTGCCGAAGAAGATGACCATCCCGAGGAGCGCCACCCAGGCGCCGTGGGTGAACTTCGTGGCGAGGACGACGACGAGCACCAGGCCCGTGAAGAACGCGCCGAAGGTGTTGATCGCCCGGGAGCGGATCATGTGGCGGCGCTTGGCCGGGTCCTTCTCGACGGCCAGATGGCGGTTCCAGTGCCGGACCATGCCGGTCTGGCTCAGCGTGAAGGAGACGAACACGCCGACGATGTACAGCTGGATGAGCCGGGTCGAGTCGGCCCCGTAGATCACGACCAGCAGGATCGCGGCGCCGGCCAGCAGCACGATGCCGTTGGAGAAGGCGAGCCGGTCGCCGCGGGTGTGCAGCTGGCGGGGCAGGTAGCGGTCCTGGGCCAGGATCGAGCCGAGCAGCGGGAAGCCGTTGTACGCGGTGTTCGCGGCCAGGAAGAGCACGAGGGCGGTGGCGGCGGCGAGGATCACGAAGAAGAACGTGCCGTCGCCGAAGACCGCGGCCGCGACCTGCGAGATGACCGGGTCCTGGGTGAAGCCGGAGCCGACCGGGCGGCCGTTGCTGATCAGGTCCTTCGCCGGGTTCTCCGCCATCTTGACGTCGGTGGCCATGGCCAGCCCGATGATGCCGCAGAACATGGTGACGGCGAGCAGGCCCATCATCGCGAGCGTGGTCGCGGCGTTCTTGCTCTTCGGCTTGCGGAACGCGGGCACGCCGTTGCTGATCGCCTCGACACCGGTGAGCGCCGCACAGCCGGAGGAGAAGGCGCGCAGCAGCAGGAAGACGAGCGCGAAGCCGGCCAGCCCCTGGTGCTCGGGCCTGATCGTGTACGCGGAGGTCGGGGCGTGCATCGTGTCGCCGAGGACGAGCCCGCGGAAGGCGCCCCAGATGATCATGATGAAGACGCCGGCCACGAAGAGGTACGTGGGGATGGCGAAGAGCTTCCCGGACTCCTTGACGCCGCGCAGGTTCATCAGGGTCAGCAGGACGATGGCGGCGACCGCGCACCCCGTCTTGTGCTCGACCACGAAGGGGATCGCGGAGCCCAGGTTCTCCACGCCGGAGGCGATCGACACGGCCACGGTCAGGACGTAGTCGACCAGCAGCGCGCTGGCGACGGTCAGCCCGGCCTTGGGGCCGAGGTTGGTGGTGGCGACCTCGTAGTCGCCGCCGCCGCTCGGGTAGGCGTGGACGTTCTGCCGGTAGGAGGCGACGACCGTGAACATCAGGACCACGACCGCGACCGCGATCCAGGGACTGAAGTGGTACGCCGACACACCCGCGATGGACAGCACGAGGAGGACTTCTCCGGGTGCGTACGCCACCGAGGACAGCGGGTCGGATGCGAAGACGGGAAGCGCGATGCGCTTGGGGAGGAGCGTCTCCCCCAGCTTGTCGCTGCGCAGGGCCCGCCCGATCAGGATCCGTTTGGGCACGTCGGTCAGTTTGGACACGCAGAGGATCGTAAGGGTTCCGTATGGGGCCCGCCCCCGCTGTAACGGCGTGGCCCGCCAATGTCCTGCACTCGGCCGGAAACGCCACGGAATCCTTAACGCAATCCTTGCGCCACGCCGCCGGAAAGCGCCCCGGGCACGTCGTCTTTGCCACTCCCGCGCCGCGATGCGCACACTCGGATGAGGCGACGCGACCCGCGCCGCATAAGCTCGTAACCGGGCGACGGGACACACCGTTGCCCCGTTGTTTGCCCGGCCAGCCGAGGAAAGAGTGTGAGCAGGGTGTTTTCGCAGGTCAGCCGGACGACCAGGACTGCGAGGTAGGCGCAAGGTGCACATCGTCATCATGGGCTGCGGGCGAGTGGGAGCCGCTCTCGCGCAGACCCTGGAGCAGCAGGGGCACACGGTCGCCGTCATCGACCAGGACCCCACGGCGTTCCGGCGCCTCGGCTCCGGGTTCGGCGGCCGTCGCGTCACCGGGGTCGGTTTCGACCAGGACACGCTGCGCGAATCGGGGATCGAGGAGGCCGGCGCGTTCGCGGCGGTGAGCTCCGGCGACAACTCCAACATCATTGCGGCCCGGGTGGCCCGCGAGATGTTCGGCATCGAGAACGTCGCAGCCCGGATCTACGACCCCCGGCGCGCCGAGGTGTACCAGCGGCTGGGCATCCCGACGGTCGCGACCGTGCGGTGGACGGCGGACCAGATGCTGCGCCGGCTGCTGCCGTCGGGGGCGGAGCCGCTGTGGCGCGACCCGAGCGGCGGGGTGCAGCTCGCGGAGGTGCACACCACGCCGTCCTGGATCGGCCACAAGATCAGCACGCTCCAGGAAGAGACGGGCGTGCGCGTCGCGTTCCTCACCCGGTTGGGCGAAGCGATTCTGCCGTCGTCGCAGACGGTGCTCCAGGAGGGCGACCTCGTCCACGTGATGATGCGTACGGACGAGATCGCGAAGGTCGAGGCGGCCTTCGCCGAGGGCCCCGAGGAGGGCGGTCACTGATGCGTGTCGCGATTGCCGGGGCCGGTGCGGTGGGGCGTTCCATCGCGGGCGAGCTGCTGGAGAACGGGCACGAGGTGCTGCTCGTGGACAAGGCGCCGACCGCCATCTCGGTGGAGCGGGTGCCGATGGCCGAGTGGCTGCTCGCGGACGCCTGTGAGATCACGTCGCTGGACGAGGCGGCGCTGCAGCGCTGCAACGTCGTGATCGCGGCGACGGGCGACGACAAGGTGAACCTGGTCGTCTCGCTGCTGGCGAAGACCGAGTACGGCGTGCCGAGGGTCGTCGCCCGGGTGAACAACCCGAAGAACGAGTGGCTGTTCAACGAGTCGTGGGGCGTCGATGTGGCGGTGTCCACGCCGCGTCTGATGTCGGCGCTGGTCGAGGAGGCGGTGAGCGTCGGCGATCTGGTCCGGCTGCTGCGCTTCAGCCACGGTGACGCGAACCTGGTGGAGCTGACGCTGCCGCCGGAGTCGGCGCTGGCGGGGACCCAGGTCGGGGAGGTCGCCTGGCCGGAGGACACCTCGCTGGTGACGATCATCCGGGGCCAGCGAGTGCTGACGCCGAGCCCGGAGGAGAGCCTGGAGGCCGGTGACGAGCTGCTGTTCGTGGCCGCGCAGGCGCGCGAGGAGCAGCTGGAGGACCTGCTGTCGGTGCGCCGGGGCGACTCGGAGGCGTAAGGCATACGGAGAGGGGGCCCCGTCACCGGCTGGTGACGGGGCCCCCTCTCGTACGGCTCAGAACTCCTGGCCCCTGGCCGCTTCGGCGGCGGCCGTCTTGCGGGCCTTCTCGGCCTCCTCCTCCGCCTCCATCTCGGCGAAGACGTCGATCGGTGGCGGGGCCTTGGCGAGGAAGACCCAGGTCAGGTAGACCGCCAGCAGGAACGGCGGGATCTTCAGCGCGACCAGCACCCAGCCGAACTGGGTGGTGTCGGCCCACCAGTACAGCGGGAAGAGGATCGCGCACTTGGCGAGCAGGATCAGCCCCCAGGCGTAGCTGGCCTTGGTGTACGCCTTCTTGCGGCCGGGGTTACGGGTGCGCCAGGAGAGGTTCTCCTTGAACACCGGGCCCAGGATCAGGCCGATCAGCGGCAGGCCGGCGACGGCGGTGACCAGATAGGCCAGGGCGAGGCCCAGGGTGTAGAGCATGCCCGGGAGGTAGAAGTCCTTGGCGTTGCCCGTCATCTTGGCGAAGACCACGCCGAAGGCCACACCGAAGACACCGCTGAAGGCGTGCTTGACGGTGTCCTTGCGGATCAGCCGGACAACCACGAGCGCGAGCGACACCGCCAGGGCCGCGATGGCCGAGTAGGTGAGGTTCTTGTTGATCGTGAAGATCGTGACGAAGAGCAGCCCGGGCAGGACCGTCTCCACCATGCCCCTCACGCCGCCGAAGGCTTCGAAGAGCGCGGCCTCGGTGACCGCCCTGCTGTCGGCGGCCTCCTGCTGGTCGGTGGTGCGGTCCGTGTCGGACGTCGGCTTGTCGAGAGACGTCACCGGCTACTCCTTGCCGAGCGGTCGGAGTTCGTATTTGGGGTTGAACAGCACCCGGCGGCCGTGGCTCATGGCGATCCGGCCGGAGGCGATGAGCTTGCGGCCCGGTTCTATGCCCTGGATGGAGCGGCGGCCGAGCCAGACCACGTCGAGCGGTGCGGTGCCGTCGAAGAGCTCCGCCTCCAGGGCGGGCACTCCGGCGCGCGGCCGCAGGGTGACCGTCCGCAAGGTACCAGTGACCTTCACGATCTGGCGGTCGGTGCATTCGGAGATCCGGGTGCACCCCGATGCCTGCGAGTCCTCCTCCAGCTCCTCGCACTCCAGGTCCTCCTGGGAGCTGGAAAGCCGGTCGAGCATGCGCCGGAAGCGCCCGGAGGGCCGGTCGCCCTTGTGGAGCTTCTCGGATCGAGGAACAGCACTCATACCCGAAGGGTACCGGTCCCGCGAGGTCATGGCGGGTGGCCGCCGTCTCACCCGTACGGAGGACGCGTGCGCGCCCGTACGCCGGTTTCAGGCGCGCTCGAAGCGGTAACCCATGCCGGGTTCGGTGACGAAGTGGCGGGGGTGGGACGGGTCCGCCTCCAGCTTCCGCCGGAGCTGGGCCATGTAGACGCGCAGGTAGTTGGTCTCGGTGCCGTACGAGGGCCCCCAGACCTCCTGGAGCAGCTGGCGCTGGCTGACGAGCCGGCCGCCGTTGCGGACCAGGACCTCCAGCAGGTGCCACTCGGTCGGCGTGAGCCGTACGTCGCGGCCGTCGCGGTGGACCTTCTTCGCGGCGAGGTCGACGGTGAAGCCCTCGGTCTCCACGACGACGACCTGGTCGCCCCCGTCCTGGCCGACCGGCTCGGCCCGGCGCACCGCGGCCCGCAGCCGGGCCAGCAGCTCGTCCATGCCGAAGGGCTTGGTCACGTAGTCGTCGGCCCCCGCGTCCAGCGCCTCGACCTTCTCGTCGGAGGTGTGGCGGGCCGAGAGGACCAGGATCGGAACCCGGGTCCAGCCGCGCAGGCCGCGGATCACGTCGACGCCGTCCATGTCGGGCAGCCCGAGGTCGAGGACGACGACGTCCGGGTGGCGGGTGGCGGCGAGCTGGAGGGCGGTGGCCCCGTCGGGCGCGGCGTCCACCTCGTACTTGCGCGCCTTCAGGTTGATCACGAGGGCGCGTACGATCTGCGGCTCGTCGTCGACCACAAGCACCCGGGTCATCGGGGTCCTGCCTTTCTGCTGGGCGTACGTCGGTGCGCGGAGGTCGGGGCGGTCAGGGCGGTCAGGGCCGTCAGAGCGGTCCGGCAGCTCCGGGCGGTTCACGAGGTGATCCGGGCGGGAAGGCCGGGGGCGGCCGGGGCGTGGCCGGGGGCCGCCCTGAGGGTCAGGACCATGGTGAGGCCGCCGCCGGGGGTGTCCTCGGCGTCCAGCGTGCCGCCCATGGACTCGGCGAAGCCCCGGGCCACCGCGAGGCCGAGGCCGACCCCGGCGCCGCGCGGGGCGTCCCCGTACCGCTGGAAGGGCTCGAAGATGCGCTCCTTGCCCTCGTCGGGGACGCCCCGGCCGCGGTCGGTCACCCGGAGTTCGACACGGGCGCCGAGCGCGCTGGCCGCCACGGTGACGCGGTCGCCGTCGGGGCTGTACTTCACGGCGTTCTCCACGATGTTGGCGACGGCCCGCTCCAGCAGGCCGGGGTCGACGGCGACCATGGGCAGCGTCTCGGGTATGTCCAGGTCGACGCTGTCCTCGGGGACGCCGCCCAGGGCCATGGGGACCACCTCGTCCAGGTCGATCTCGCGGATGAGCGGGGTGACCGTGCCGGTCTGGAGGCGGGACATGTCCAGGAGGTTGCCGACGAGGTGGTCGAGGCGGTCGGCGCCGGCCTCGATGCCCTCCAGGAGCTCGGCCTCGTCGTCCTCGGACCAGGCGACGTCGTCCGAGCGCAGGGAGGAGACGGCGGCCTTGATCGCGGCGAGCGGGGTGCGCAGGTCGTGGCTGACGGCCGCCAGGAGCGCGGTCCTGATGCGGTTGCCCTCGGCGAGTCTGCGGGCCTCCTCGGCCTCGTCCACCAGTCGCTGGCGGTCCAGGACGACGGCGGCCTGGGCGGCGAAGGCGCCGAGCACCCGGCGGTCCTCGGCGGGCAGCACCCGGCCGGTGAGGGCCAGGGCCATGTGGTCGCCGACGGGCATGTCCACATCGGCGTCCTCTGGCCGGGCGGCCGGGGCCGGGCCGACGCTCCCGGCGCAGGTCCAGGGGTCGACGTCGCTGCGCCGTTCCAGCAGGGCGACGGAGCCCATGCCGAAGGTCTCCCGGACCCGGTCCAGGAGGGCGGCGAGCGTGGTCTCGCCGCGCAGCACACTGCCGGCCAGGAACGACAGGATCTCGGACTCCGCGCGCAGCCGGGCGGCCTGGTGGGTGCGGCGGGCCGCGAGGTCCACCACGGAGGCCACCGCGACGGCCACCGCGAAGAAGATCACGATGGCGACGAAGTTCTCCGGGTCCTGGACGGTGAGCGTGTGGGTGGGCGGGGTGAACCAGTAGTTCAGGAGCAGGGAGCCGGCGGCGGCCGCGGCGAGGGCGGGCAGCAGGCCGCCGATCAGGGCGGCGGCGACGGTCATGAAGAGGAAGAGCAGGACGTCGTTGGCGAGCCCGGGGCCGGATTCCAGGGCCTTGAGGAGCACGGCGAGGAGGACCGGGCCGCCGACGCCGACCGCCCAGCCCCAGATGATGCGGGCCCGGCCGAGGCGGGCGCCCCGGGCGATGGGCAGGCCCCGGCCCTTGGCGACCTCGTCGTGGGTGACGATGTGGACGTCGAGGTCGGTGCCGGACTCGCGGGCGACGGTGGCGCCGACGCCGGGTCCGTAGATGTACTGCCAGGTCTTGCGGCGGCTGGAGCCGAGGACGATCTGGGTGGCGTTGACGCCCCGGGCGAACTCCAGGAGCGCCGAGGGTATGTCGTCGCCGATGACGTGGTGGAAGGTGCCGCCCAGGTCCTCCACGAGGGTGCGCTGGACGGCCAGCTCCTTGGGCGAGGCGGAGGTGAGCCCGTCGCTGCGGGCGATGTAGACGGCCAGGATCTCGCTGCCGGAGCCCTTGGCGGCCATCCGGGCGGCGCGGCGGATGAGGGTGCGGCCCTCGGGACCTCCGGTGAGGCCGACGACGATGCGTTCGCGGGCCTGCCAGGTGGTGCGGATGTTGTGCTCGCCCCGGTACTGCTGGAGGTATTCGTCCACCCGGTCGGCGACCCAGAGGAGGGCCAGCTCGCGCAGGGCGGTGAGGTTGCCGGGGCGGAAGTAGTTGGAGAGGGAGGCGTCGATCCGGTCGGGCTTGTAGATGTTGCCGTGGGCCATGCGGCGGCGCAGGGCCTGGGGCGACATGTCGACCAGTTCGAGCTGGTCGGCCCGGCGGACGACCTCGTCGGGCACGGTCTCGCGCTGGCGGACGCCGGTTATGGACTCGACCACGTCGCCGAGGGATTCCAGGTGCTGGATGTTGACGGTCGAGACGACGTCGATGCCGGCCTGGAGCAGTTCCTCGACGTCCTGCCAGCGCTTGGCGTTGCGGGAGCCCGGCACGTTGGTGTGGGCCAGCTCGTCCACCAGGGCGACGGCCGGGGCGCGCTCCAGGACGGCGTCGATGTCCATCTCGGTGAAGACGGCCGAGCGGTGCTCGATCTCGCGGCGCGGGACGACTTCGAGGCCGTGCAGCAGGGTCTCGGTGCGCGGGCGGTCGTGGTGCTCCACGAAGCCGACGACGCAGTCGGTGCCGCGTTCGACGCGCCGGTGCGCCTCGGCGAGCATCGCGTACGTCTTGCCGACGCCGGGTGCCGCACCGAGGTAGATCCGAAGTTTGCCGCGCGCCATGGCCCCATTGTCTTCCGGAACAGGCGGCTGCCGCCGTGGCAGCCATGGTTCGAAAGTACCTGGTGAATTTCCGGCATATCGGACGGGGGGTGGGGAAGCGGCGGGATTTGACGCAACCCTGATACCGCTCCCCCGGCCGCTGGTCAGTGCTCGATGATGTCGCCGTCGCTGAGTTCGAGGACCCGGTCGGCGAGGCCGAGGAGCTGGGCGTCGTGGGTGGCGACGAGCGCGGTGACGCCCTCGCTGTGCACGACGGCGCGCAGCAGCTCCATCACCGCGAGGCCGGTCTCGGCGTCGAGCTGTCCGGTCGGCTCGTCGGCGATCAGCAGGGCGGGCCGGTTGGCGAGCGCGCGGGCGATGGCCACGCGCTGCTGCTGGCCGCCGGAGAGCTCGCCGGGGCGCTGGGCGGCGTGGTCGGCGAGGCCGACGAGGGAGAGCAGCAGCGACACCCGCTCCTCGCGCTCCTTGGGGTCGGCCTTGCGCAGCCGCAAGGGCACGCCCACGTTCTCGGCGGCGGTGAGGATCGGAATCAGGCCGAACGACTGGAAGATGAAGCCGATCCGGTCCCGGCGCAGCTCCAGGAGCCCGTTCTCGCCGAGCGAGGAAAGGTCGGTGCCGTCGACGGTGATCCGGCCGCCGTCCGGGGTGTCGAGGCCGCCGACGAGGTTGAGCAGAGTCGTCTTGCCGGAGCCGGAGCGCCCCTTGAGGGCGACGAGCTCGCCGCGCGGCACCTCGAAGGAGACGCCGCGCAGCGCGTGCACCGCTCCCGCGCCGGAGCCGTAGGAGCGGTGCAGGTCCTCGACGCGGACCATGGGGGCGTCGGCGACGGCCGTGCCGGGGCCCCCGCCGGTGCTGGTCTCGGCGGTGTTCTCGGTCATGGCGTTCCCCCGTGGGTCCTCGGTCCTGTCGGCCGCCAGTATGTGCAGGTGGCACGGGACCGGGCAATGCCCCTCCCGTCAGTGCTCCGCGGTCACCAGCTGCCGCAGCGCGATGTTGAGCCGGAGGACGTTGACCCGCGGTTCCCCGATGAAGCCGAGTTCACGGCCTTCGGTGTGCCGCTCCACCAGCGCGGCGACCTGTCCGGCGTCGAGGTGGTTGCGTGCGGCGACGCGGCGGACCTGGAGCTCCGCGTACGCGGGCGAGATGTCCGGGTCGAGTCCGGAGCCGGAGGAGGTGACCGCGTCGGGCGGCACCGAGGCGGGGTCCACCGGATGCCCGGGGACGGAGTTGTCCCGGACGACGGCCGCCCTGGCGTCGGTGACCCGGTGGATCAGCTCCGGGTTGTCACCGGCGAGGTTGGACGCGCCGGAGACCAGCAGCGAGTACTGGGTGTTGAGGCTGTTGGTGCCGAGCCCTGCGGAGGGGCGCGGCTGGAACCACCTCAGGTCCGGGGCCCCGCCCGGCAGCTCGTAGCGCTGGCCGATGAGGGCGGAGCCGACGACCTTGCCGCTCTCGGTGACCTCGGAGCCGTTGGCGCGTCCGGGCATGAGCAGCTGGGCGGCGCCGGTGACCGCGAGCGGGTAGAGGACGCCGCAGACCAGGGTGAGGACGAGCAGGGCGCGCAGGGCGGCCCAGAGGCGGCGGACGGGGTTGCGTACGGATGCGTTCATGGCGGGTCAGCCGATTCCGGGGACGAGGGAGAGGAGCAGGTCGATGAGCTTGATGCCGGCGAAGGGGGCGATCAGGCCGCCGATGCCGTAGACGGCGAGGTTGCGGCGGAGCATGGACGCGGCGCCGCCGGGCCGGTAGCGGACGCCCCTGAGGGCGAGCGGGACGAGCGCGACGATGATCAGCGCGTTGAAGATCACCGCGGAGAGGATCGCGGTGCGCGGTGAGGACAGGTCCATGATGTTGAGCCGGTCCAGGCCCGGGTAGAGCGCGGCGAACATCGCGGGGATGATCGCGAAGTACTTCGCCACGTCGTTGGCCAGCGAGAACGTGGTGAGCGCCCCGCGCGTGATCAGCAGCTGCTTGCCGATCTCCACGATCTCGATGAGCTTGGTCGGGTCGGAGTCCAGGTCGACCATGTTCCCGGCCTCCTTGGCGGCCGAGGTCCCGGTGTTCATGGCGACGCCGACGTCGGCCTGGGCGAGCGCCGGGGCGTCGTTGGTGCCGTCACCGGTCATCGCGACGAGCCCGCCGCCGGCCTGCTCGCGCTTGATGAGGGCCATCTTGTCCTCGGGCGTGGCCTCGGCGAGGAAGTCGTCCACCCCTGCCTCCTCGGCGATGGACTTCGCGGTCAGCGGGTTGTCGCCGGTGATCATGACGGTACGGATGCCCATGCGACGCAGCTCGGCGAATCGTTCCGGCATGCCCTCCTTGACGACGTCCTTGAGGTGGACGACGCCCAGGACCCGCGCCCCGTCCGCATCCTCCACGGCCACCAGGAGCGGGGTGCCGCCGGCCGCGGCGATGCGGTCGGTGAGGGTCCGCGCCTCCTCGGGGACGCCGCCGCCGCGCTCCTTGACCCAGGCGACGACGGCTCCGGTGGCGCCCTTGCGGACCTTGCGCCCGTCCACGTCCACGCCCGACATGCGGGTGCGGGCGGTGAAGGCGACCCAGGTGGCGCCGGACAGCTCGCCCGCGTGGCGTTCGCGCAGCCCGTACCGCTCCTTGGCGAGGACGACCACGGACCGGCCCTCGGGCGTCTCGTCGGCCAGCGAGGCGAGCTGCGCGGCGTCCGCGAGTTCCGCGCCGGTGACCCCGGCGACGGGCAGCAGGTCGGTGGCGCGGCGGTTGCCGAGGGTGATGGTCCCGGTCTTGTCGAGCAGCAGCGTGGAGACGTCCCCGGCCGCCTCCACGGCGCGCCCGGACATCGCGAGCACGTTGCGCCGCACGAGCCGGTCCATGCCCGCGATGCCGATGGCGGAGAGCAGGGCGCCGATGGTGGTCGGGATGAGGCAGACCAGGAGCGCGGTGAGCACGATCATGGACTGCGCGTCGCCCGCGTACACGGCGAAGGGCTGGAGGGTGACGACGGCGAGCAGGAAGACGATCGTGAGGGACGCCAGGAGGATGTTCAGGGCGATCTCGTTGGGCGTCTTCTGCCGGGCGGCGCCCTCGACCAGGGCGATCATCCGGTCGATGAACGTTTCTCCGGGCTTGGTGGTGATCCGGATGACGATCCGGTCGGAGAGCACCTTCGTACCGCCGGTGACGGCACTGCGGTCGCCGCCCGACTCGCGGATGACCGGGGCGGACTCGCCGGTGACGGCGGACTCGTCCACGCCCGCGACACCCTCCACGACGTCCCCGTCGCCAGGGACGATGTCCCCCGCCTCGCAGACGACCAGGTCGCCGACGCGGAGGTCGGTGCCCGCGACGCGCTCCTCGCGGTCGCCGGTGAGGCGGCGGGCGACGGTGTCCGTCTTCGCCCGGCGCAGGGTGTCCGCCTGGGCCTTGCCGCGGCCCTCGGCGACCGCCTCCGCGAGGTTGGCGAAGACCGTCGTGAGCCAGAGCCAGCCGGTGATCGCCCAGCCGAACCAGTCGCCGGGGTCCAGGGCGGCGAGGACGGTGGTGAAGACGGACCCCACGAGGACCACGAACATGACCGGGGAGGCGGCCATCGCGCGGGGGTGGAGCTTGCGCAGTGCTTCGGGCAGCGCGGCGAGCAGCGTCTTCGGGTCGAACAGCGCGGCGCCGGCACGTCCCTGCCGCACGGATGCGGTCATCGGGCTCTCCTGCTTCGTACGAGGGGTCATGACGCCAGCCCTTCGGCCAGCGGGCCCAGGGCGAGGGCCGGGAAGTAGGTCAGGCCGGCCACGACCACGACGACCGCGGCCAGCAGTCCGCTGAACAGCGGGGTGTGGGTGGGGAGGGTGCCCGAGGTCGCCGGGACGGGCCGCTGCTCGGCCAGCGAGCCGGCGAGGGCCAGGACGAACACCATGGGCAGGAACCGGCCGAGCAGCATCGCGAGCCCGATGGTGGTGTTGAACCATGGAGTGTCGGCGGCGAGCCCGGCGAACGCCGAGCCGTTGTTGTTGGCGCCGGAGGTGTACGCGTACAGGATCTCGGAGAAGCCGTGCGCCCCCGGGTTGGCCACCGAGTGGGGCGGGGTGGGCAGCGCGACGGCCACGGCGGTGAAGCCGAGCACCAGGGCCGGGGTGACCAGGAGGTAGCAGGCGGCGAGCTTGATCTCGCGGGTGCCGATCTTCTTGCCGAGGTATTCGGGCGTGCGGCCGACCATCAGCCCGGCGACGAACACCGCGATGAGCGCCATGATCAGCATGCCGTAGAGGCCGGAGCCGACGCCGCCGGGGGCGATCTCGCCGAGCTGCATGCCGAGCAGCGTGATGCCGCCGCCGAGGCCGGTGAACGAGGAGTGGAAGGAGTTGACCGCGCCCGTCGACGTGAGGGTGGTGGCCACGGAGAACAGGGCGGAGCCGCCGACCCCGAACCGGGTCTCCTTGCCCTCCGTCGCCCCGCCCGCGAGCTGGAAGGCGGGGCCGTGGTGGGCGTACTCGGTCCACATCATCAGCGCGGAGAACCCGAGCCAGAAGACGAGCATCGTGGCGAGCAGCGCGTACCCCTGCCGTACCGAGCCGACCATGCGGCCGAAGGTGCGGGTCAGGGCGAACGGGATGACCAGGATCAGGAAGATCTCGAAGAGGTTGGACAGCCCGTCGGGGTTCTCGAAGGGGTGCGCGGAGTTGGCGTTGAAGTAGCCGCCGCCGTTGGTGCCCAGCTCCTTGATGGCCTCCTGGGAGGCGACCGCGCCGCCGTTCCACTGCTGCGCACCGCCCGTGAACTGCCCGACCTCGTGGATGCCGGAGAAGTTCTGGATCGCCCCGCAGGCGACGAGGACGAGCGCGCCGACGACCGCGATCGGCAGCAGGATGCGGACGGTGCCGCGCACCAGGTCGGCCCAGAAGTTGCCGAGCTCCCCGGTGCGGGAGGCGGCGAACCCCCGTACGAGGGCCACCGCGACGGCCATGCCGACGGCGGCCGAGACGAAGTTCTGCACGGCGAGGCCGCCGGTCTGCACGACGTGGCCCATGGCCTGCTCGCCGGCGTACGACTGCCAGTTGGTGTTGGCGACGAACGAGGCGGCCGTGTTGAACGCCTGGTCCGGGCTGATCGAGGAGAAGCCGAGCGAGCCGGGCAGGGCGCCTTGGAGCCGTTGCAGCAGGTAGAGGAAGACGACGCCGACGGCGGAGAAGGCGAGGACACCGCGCAGATAGGCGGCCCGGCGCATCTGCGTGTCGGGGGTGACGCCTATCGCCCGGTAGATCCACTTCTCGGCCCGCAGATGGCGGGGCGAGGTGTAGACGCGGGCCATGTGGTCGCCGAGCGGCCGGTACGCCAGCCCCAGCGCGACGACGAGCGCGAGGAGCTGGAGCACGGCGGAGAGGACGGGGCTCATGTCGGGCTCAGAACCTCTCCGGGAAGAGGAGGGCCAGGACGAGATATCCCAGCAGGGCGGCGGCCACGACGAGGCCGGCCACGTTGTCCGCGCTCACAGCTTCGCCACCCCCTTGGCGACGAGTGCCACCAGCGCGAAGACCGCGATCGTGGTGACGACGAAGGCCGCATCGGCCATCGGATGCTCCTGAATGAGGTGTCGATGAATCGGACCCCTTGAGCAAACCGCCCCCCGGCACCGCCGTGACCTGCGTTGATGCCTCCCTTACGGAAGCGGGCCCGGCCTTGACGACGCCTGTACGCCGCCGATACGCGTCCCGTACGCGCCGGCGCACGCAAAAGCCGGTGGGCCGCACCCCGGGAAGGGGTACGGCCCACCGGCCGGTGTCCGCGGGTGCGGGTCAGCGCACCTCGGTGATCTCGGGACCGCGCTGGAGGCCCGCCATGCCACCGGAGAACTTCGAGCCCTCCTGGTCCTCCTGCTGCACGCCCTCGGGAACCATCTGGGCGTCGTTGGGGAGCTTGAGGACGATCGGGTCGCGCGGGGCCATCGGGCCCTCGCCGCGGACGACCACGGTGTCCCGGAAGACCGACTCCAGGAGCCCGGCGGCCTCCGGCTGCACGGCGCCCTGGCCGGAGATCACCCCGCGCAGGAACCAGCGCGGGCCGTCGACGCCGACGAAGCGCACCAGCTGCACGCCGTTCGCCCCGTCGGGAAGCTGTACGGGGACCTGTGCGCGCAGCTCCCAGCCCAGCGGGCCCTCGACCTCGTCGATGATGCCGCCCTGCTGGGTGATGCCCGAGGCGATCTCCTCGCGGACCTCGCCCCAGATGCCCTCCTTCTTGGGGGCGGCGAAGGCCTGCAGCTGGACCGCGCTGTCGCGCATCACGACGGTGGCGGCGACGATCGCGTCACCGGCGACCTCCACGCGCAGCTCCATGCCCTCGACGCCGGGCACGAAGATGCCGCCCAGGTCGACCCGGCCGTCGCCGGGCTGGGACACCTCGCTGATGTCCCACGGACCGTCCGGGCGCGGCGCCGGCGGAAGGTTCGTCCGGCGGGACTCGCCCTCGGCGTCATCCTGCTCGTCGACGACCTGCTCGGCCTCGCGCGCCTCGTCCGCCGTGTCATCGGCGGCATCACTGTTCTTGCGACGTCCGAACACGTCACTGTCCTTCCCGGTCGGATTCGACCGAAGCGTAGCTGTTCCCGCCCTGGGGAACCCCGCCCCGGACGCCATCAACATCAACGGCGGCATGGCCGCCGGTGGACCCGAAGCCCCCTTCGGCCCGCGCCGAGCCGGGAAGCTCCGACACCTCGTGGAAGCGCACCTTCTCGACCTGCTGCACGACCAGTTGGGCAATCCGGTCGAACCGCTCGAACCGCACGGACTCGCGCGGGTCGAGATTGACGACGATCACTTTGATCTCTCCACGGTACCCGGCATCGACCGTCCCCGGGGCATTCACCAGGGCGACTCCGCAGCGGGCGGCGAGACCGGATCGCGGGTGCACGAACGCGGCGTACCCGTCGGGCAGGGCGATCGAAACCCCGGTGGGCAGTACGGCCCGCTCCCCCGGTGCCAGCTCGGCGGCCTCGGTCGTCACGAGGTCCGCGCCGGCGTCGCCGGGGTGCCCGTAGGCCGGAAGCGGAACATCCGGGTCGACCCGGCGGATCAGGACGTCGACGGGATGGCGCATCACGGGTTCACCTCGAAGGCGCGGGCACGCCTGACCTGGTCGGGGTCGGCCATGGCCGCCTGGATCTCGGCCGGCCGGCCGTTCTCGATGAAGTGGTCGACCTTGACCTCGATGAACAGGGCGTCGGCGCGCACCGCGACCGGCCCGTCCGGGCCGCCGATCCGGCCGGTGGCCCGGGAGTAGATCTTCCGCCCGTGCACGGCGGTGACCTCGGCGTCGAGGAACAGCACGGTGTCGACGGGGACGGGCCGCACGAAGTCGGTCTCCAGCCGTCCGGTGACCGCGATGACCCGCAGCAGCCAGTTCAGCGAGCCGAGCGTCTCGTCCAGCGCCGTGGCCAGCACCCCGCCGTGCGCCAGGCCCGGGGCGCCCTGGTGGGCGGCCTTCACGGTGAACTCGGCGGTCACCCGGACCCCCTCGCCGGCCCGCGCCTGGAGGTGCAGTCCGTGGGGCTGGCCGGAGCCGCAGCCGAAGCAGTGCTCGTAGTGCGCGCCGAGGAGCTCGCCGGGGGCCGGGGCTTCGGGGTGCCGGACCGGTTTCACCGCGTCGGCCGGGGGCGTCAGAGCCGCAGATGTTCCACTCACAGGCGCAGACCTTACCCGCGCGGGTAAGGCGCCGGTCGCGCCGTGCCAAGCTGGAGCCATGCAGCCTTCGACTCCGCCCTACGACGAACGCCTCACCGCACCCCGTTCATGGTGGCTGATCGCCGTCCTGATCGGCATCGCGTGCGCGCTGATGCTGCTGCCGCTGGGCACCCTGCCGCTCCTCGCCGGACTGGCCGGCGGCACGGTCCTGTCGGCCGTCGCGGTCAGCTCGTACGGCTCCGCCCGCATCCGGGTCGTGGCGGGGGCGCTGGTCGCCGGGGACGCCCGGATCCCGGTCTCGGCGCTCGGGGAGGCCGAGGTGCTGGACGCCGAGGAGGCGCGCGCCTGGCGCACGCACAAGGCGGACGTCCGGGCCTTCATGCTGCTGCGCAGCTACATCCCGACGGCGGTCCGGGTGGAAATCACCGACCCGGAGGACCCGACCCCGTACGTCTATCTCTCGACGCGCGATCCGAAGGCCCTGGTGGCGGCGCTGAACGCGGCGGTCCCGGCCTAGAAGCCCTCAGGTTTCAGCGGGGGCTGCTCCGGGAGGCTGTCCCAGGGGATCTGCTTCTCGCGCAGGTCCTTCCTGACCCGCTCGGCGAGCTTCCTGGTGTCGCGCCGGTTCATGGACGCGCCGACCGCGGCGCCGACCATGAACGGGATCAGGCTCGGCAGGTTGCGCACGGTGCGCTTCATGATCTGGCGGCGCAGCTCGCGCTTCATCCGGCCGCTCAGCGCCGCGTCGACCGTGGCGGGGCGGGTGATCTCGATGCCGCGCTCCTCGGTCCATGCGGTGAGGTAGGCGGTGGAACGCCGGCCGACGCCGCCCGGGGGACGCCGTCCGTAGACCTCGTGCAGCTCGGCGACGAGCTTCATCTCTATGGCGGCGACGCCGGTGACCTCGGTGGCCAGCTCGGCGAGCATCGCGGGCGGCACGGGCATCATGGCCGCCGCGCCGATTCCGGCGCCGACGGTGGCGGTCGCGCGGCTCGCGCCCACGACGAGCCGGTCCGCGATCTCCTCCGGCCCGAGGCCGGGAAAGTGCTTGCGCAGGGTGGCGAGGTCGCGCACAGGGACGCGGGGAGCGATGTGGATGATCAGGTCCGCGATATGACCGATCGCTTCCTTGGCGCTCTCCCCGCCCTTGCGTACGCCCCGTTTCACTGAACTCAGACGGCCTGCCCCGGTCACGGGCTCCGTCCTGCCGACCTGTCCGGCCCCATCGGCCGTGTCGACTCCGGCAGCCTCACGGGCTGCGCGTACGGCTACTTCGGCCGCTTCGAGCGAGGCCGCCTGCAGGCCCCGCTCGTCGTCCTGTCCGTCCGGCGAAGGTGGCAGGGCGGACCGCTCGGCAGACGCCTCTGCGCCCTCTGCCGGGCCTGTACCGCCCTGGTGCGCCTCCGGTGGCCTTCTTCTGCCCCAGGGGCGCCGCTTGCGGAACGGTGTGTCCCCTGCCACGGCCGACCGGATCTCAGTCGCAGTCGCGGCAGATCGGCTGGCCGTTCTTCTCGCGGGCCAGCTGACTGCGGTGGTGCACGAGGAAGCAGCTCATGCAGGTGAACTCGTCGGCCTGCTTGGGCAGGACCCGTACGGCCAGCTCCTCGTTGGACAGGTCTGCGCCGGGCAGCTCAAGGCCCTCGGCCGCGTCGAACTCGTCGACGTCGACGGCGGATGCCGTCTTGTCGCTCCGGCGCGCCTTCAGCTCTTCAAGGCTGTCCTGATCGACGTCGTCGTCGGTCTTGCGTGGGGTGTCGTAATCCGTTGCCATGTCGCTCTCCCCCTCTGGGTGTCTGCGGTGTCTCAGCGCTCGTAACGCGTGAGAGGCCGGACTTGTGCCCGACCTGAGGCGGAGATTTTGCCTCACATCAAGGTCTGTTACTCAATCGACACCCAAAAGGACCGCTCGGGAGTGATCAGCTTGGGTGGCGATGGGGACCGTACACGGTCCCGGCGGCGCCCTTTACCGGCGCCACCCCGTGTACTTCCCGTCATGCCTGCCCCCGAAAACCCGGCGATTCGCCGGGTTTCCGGTGAGTTCCCTGGTCACGGAGCGTGGACAGGGAGATATTCGCTCCTGTGATCGATCACACACGGTCTCTTCGGGATCAGGTCCCGAAAATTCCGCTCAAAGCGAACAAAAAATAATCGGTGCGCAAAGCTCCTCTCGGGCCGGTCAGACCGGCAGTGAGACGCGCATCACAAGACCACCGCCTTCGCGGGGCTCGGCGATGATACGGCCGCCGTGGGCGCGGGCGACGGACCGCGCGATCGACAGACCGAGCCCGACCCCCTTGTCGCTGCCCGTCCGCTCCGTACGCAGCCGCCTGAACGGCTCGAAGAGGTTGTCGATCTCGTACGCCGGGACCACCGGCCCCGTGTTCGAGACGACGAGCACCGCCTGGCCGGGCAGCAGCTCCGTGCTCACGTCGACCCAGCCGCCCTCCGGGACGTTGTAGCGGACGGCGTTCTGTACGAGGTTCAGCGCGATGCGCTCCAGCAGGACGCCGTTGCCCTGGACGACGGCCTCGGCCAGCTCCACGCGCATCTCCACGCCCTTGGCCTCGGCCTCGCCGCGCGCCTGGTCCATGGCGCGCGAGGCGACCTCGGCGAGGTCGACGGGTTTGCGCTCGATGATCTGGTTGTCGCTGCGGGCCAGCAGCAGCAGGCCCTCCACCAGCTGCTCGCTGCGCTCGTTGGTGGCCAGCAGCGTCTTGCCCAGCTGCTGGAGCTCGGGCGGGGCCTCCGGGTCGGAGAGGTGGACCTCCAGCAGCGTGCGGTTGATGGCCAGCGGCGTGCGCAGCTCGTGCGAGGCGTTGCCGACGAACCGCTGCTGCGCGGTGAAGGCCCGCTCCAGCCGGTCCAGCATGTCGTCGAAGGTGTCGGACAGCTCCTTGAGCTCGTCGTCCGGCCCGTCCAGCTCGATGCGCCTGGACAGGTCGGTCCCGGCCACCCGGCGGGCGATGCGGGTGATCCGGCCCAGCGGCGAGAGCACCCGGCCCGCCATGCCGTAGCCGAAGGCGAAGGCGATGATGCTGAGCCCCACCAGGGCCAGCAGCGACCGGTTCAGCAGCGTGTCCAGGGCCTGCTGGCGCTGGTGATTCACGCAGGAGTTCATCGCGGCGTTGACCGCGCTCGGCGAGTTGCCGTGCTCCAGGAGGTTGCAGACCTTGCTGGACATGTAGCCGTCGACGACCTTGAAAGGCAGCTCGCTGCCCACGTGCAGGGCCTGCGCCGCCAGCATGTAGATGATCGACAGCAGCAGGATGCCCGCGATCAGGAACATGCCGCCGTACAGCAGCGTGAGCCGTATCCGAATCGTCGGACGCAGCCAGGGGTACGAGGGCTCCTGCTGCTTCGGCTCCCAGGTGGGCTTGGGGGGTGCGGGCGGCGGGGCGGCGGGCACGGGCATCAGATCCGGTAGCCGGAGCCGGGCACCGTGACGATCACGGGCGGCTCACCGAGCTTGCGGCGCAGGGTCATGACGGTCACCCGGACGACGTTGGTGAACGGGTCGGTGTTCTCGTCCCAGGCCTTCTCCAGCAGCTGCTCCGCCGAGACGACGGCGCCCTCGCTGCGCATCAGGACCTCCAGGACGGCGAACTCCTTGGGCGCGAGCTGGACCTCCTGGCCGCCCCGGAACACCTCCCGGCGGTTGGGGTCCAGCTTGATCCCGGCCCGCTCCAGGACGGGCGGCAGGGCGACGGTGGTCCGCCGGCCGAGGGCCCGGACCCGGGCGGTCAGCTCGCTGAACGCGAAGGGCTTGGGCAGATAGTCGTCGGCGCCGAGCTCCAGGCCCTCCACCCGGTCGCTGACGTCCCCGGACGCGGTGAGCATGAGGACCCGGGTGGGCATCCCGAGCTCCACGATCCGGCGGCAGACGTCGTCGCCGTGGACCACGGGGAGATCGCGGTCGAGCACCACGACGTCGTAGTCGTTGACCTCGATGCGCTCCACCGCCGCGGCCCCGTCGTACACGACATCGACGGCCATGGCCTCACGGCGCAATCCGGTGGCCACCGCATCGGCGAGCAGCTGCTCGTCCTCCACGACGAGTACGCGCACGGCGCTTCCTTCCCTAGAACTTCGCAAGCGGTCTGCACCACGGGGCGCCGGGCGCCCGGGACGGCCCGGCCGCCCGCGCCGCGGGCACGGCCCCGGCACACTTGTGCGGCTCCATCCTGCCCGTAACCCGCATAAACCGGCGGTAAGACGTCCCGCCCCGACCTGCGGCTTCGGGGAAGCTACGGGATTTCCGGGCCAGTTGAGGTTTCTCTGAGCTTCAGGCGGGGGAGTACGCATTCACACCCGCCGATCACGTCTTCCCATGTGGCGTTGTCACAGGCCCCTCCGTCCCCCGGAGAGTGCGTGATCACCCGCCCTACCGCCTCGGCGGAGGGAAACCCGGGCACACCCCCGTGCCACCGACCCACGATGAGGGGGCGCTTCATGGACGCTTTCACCGCAGGTCTGCTGCAACGCATCAAGACGACCGAGGACGACCTCACGAAGGCCCGCGAGACGGGCGACGACTTCCTCGCGGACGTCGAGCAGAGCGAGCTGGACGACCTCCGTCGTCTCGCCGCCGAGCACGGTGTGCGGATCAGCACGACGACGAACGCCTGACCGTCGCTATGGGCGAAAGGCCCCGCAGCCGCCGTACAGCGGCTGCGGGGCCTTTCTGCTGCCCCGGTACGGGTTCGACGCCCCGTATCAGTCGTGCCAGGCGCCCAGCCCGTCCAGGAGGGCCTGGAGCGGTTCGAAGACACCGGGGGACGCGGCGACGGTCAGCTCGCCGTCGGCCGGCCTGCCCGGGCGCCCGCCGGTGAGGGCACCGGCCTCCCGGGCGATGATGTCGCCCGCGGCCAGGTCCCAGGGGTGCAGCCCGCGCTCGTAGTAGCCGTCGAGCCGGCCGGCGGCCACGTCGCAGAGGTCGATCGCCGCGGAGCCGCCGCGCCGGATGTCCCGGACCTGCGGGATGAGGTCGCGCGCCACCTCGGCCTGGTGGGCGCGGACCTCGGCGACGTAGTTGAAGCCGGTGGCCACCAGCGCCTCGGAGAGCGGGGCGGTCTCCCGGCACCGCAGCCGGACGGGCCGGTCGCCGTACGCGCCGCCCGTGACGAAGGCCCCGTGGCCGCGCTGCGCGAAGTACGTCTCGCCGCGCATCGGGACCTCCACCACACCGGCGACCCGCTCGCCGTACATCTCGATGCCGATGGAGACGGCCCAGGACGGGAGTCCGTAGAGATAGTTCACGGTGCCGTCGAGCGGGTCGATCACCCAGCGCACGCCGCTGACGCCCTCGGAGGTCGTACCGCCCTCCTCGCCGAGGTAGCCGTCGAGGGGGCGGAAGTCGATCAGGAACTCGGTGATCAGCTTTTCGGCGGCAAGGTCCATCTCGGTGACGACGTCGACCGGGCTGGACTTGGTCGCGGCCACGCCCAGTCCCGCCGGACGCCCGTCGCGCAGCAGCCGGCCGGCGAGTTCCGCGGCTTCCTGGGCGAGTTCGAGCAGGGTCTCCACTGAGTGTTCGACTCGGGTCACGGCGTTCCCTAAGAGGTTGAGAAGGGGTGGACAGGGAAGAGCGAGGGCTTACGCGTAGGGGCTGTCGGCCCCCGCGGCGGCGGGCTTGGGCGCCCGGGCCGGGCAGCAGCCCACCGGGCAGAGGTCGTGGCTCGCGCCGAGCGTCCCGAGGGCGCACCGCTGCGGCGCGCGGCCCCGCTCGGCGGCGGCCCGTTCCAGGACGAGCTCGCGCACGGCGGCGGCGAACCGGGGATCGGCGCCGACCGTCGCGGAGCGGCGTACCGGCAGGCCCAGCTCGGCGGCCTTCGCGGTGGCCTCGGTGTCGAGGTCGTACAGGACCTCCATGTGGTCCGAGACGAAGCCGATGGGCGCCATCACGACGGCGGGGACGCCCTCGCCGTGGAGCGCTTCGAGGTGGTCGCAGATGTCGGGCTCCAGCCACGGGATGTGCGGCGCGCCGCTGCGCGACTGGTAGACCAGCCGCCAGGGGTACGCCGTGCCGGTCCGCTCGCGCACCGCGTCCACGATCAGCCGGGCCACGTCGAGGTGCTCGGCGACATAGGCGCCGCCGTCCCCGTGCGCCTCCGCGGGGCCCGAGGTGTCGGCCGCCGTGGTCGGGATGGAGTGCGTGGTGAAGGCCAGGTGCGCGCCGGGGCGCACCGCGTCGGGCAGGTCCGCCAGCGAGGCGAGAACGCCCTCGACCATGGGCTCCACGAAGCCGGGGTGATTGAAGTAGTGCCGGAGTTTGTCCACGCGCGGCACGGGAAGACCCTCGGCCTCCAGGGCGGCCAGCGACTCGGCGAGGTTCTCGCGGTACTGCCGGCAGCCGGAGTACGAGGCGTAGGCGCTGGTCGCCAGGACGGCGATGCGGCGGTGGCCGTCGGCGGCCATCTCGCGCAGGGTGTCGGTGAGGTACGGGGCCCAGTTGCGGTTGCCCCAGTACACGGGCAGGTCCAGCCCGTGCTCGGAGAAGTCCTTGCGCAGCGCGTCGAGGAGGGCCCTGTTCTGGGCGTTGATCGGGCTGACGCCCCCGAACAGGAAGTAGTGCTTGCCGACCTCCTTGAGCCGTTCCTCGGGGATGCCCCGGCCGCGGGTCACGTTCGCGAGGAACGGGACCACGTCGTCCGGGCCTTCGGGGCCACCGAAGGAGAGCAGCAGCAGGGCGTCGTAGGGGGCGGGATCGCGCAGATCGGACATGGCGTCGATCCTGCCACCCGCGCGGGGGCGGGGTGGCACCGACGTCCGGAGCGGGCACTTCCGGTCCCCGCACGGGGTGGCGGGAGGGGTGGATGCATATGCGGGAGCCGTGAGTATGATCCCCCTCCAACCGGCCGGTAACCCGTGGTTTCCGGCCGGGAAAGCGCCGGCTGGGTGGGCCGGTTCCTAGGGAAGGGCGCGGGGAAGATGACCGAGACCTACGCACGGACGGCGACGGGCCCGTGGCGCAACTGGGCGGGGACCGTCACCGCGCGGCCGGCCCGGACCGTGTCTCCCGCCTCCGTGGACGAGCTGGCCGAGGCGCTGCGCAGGGCGTCCGAGGACGGGCTGCGGGTGAAGCCGGTCGGCACCGGCCACTCGTTCACCGCGACCGCGGCCACCGACGGGCTGCTGATCCGGCCCGATCTGCTGACCGGCATCCGCGAGATCGACCGCAAGGCGATGACGGTGACCGTCGAGGCGGGCACCCCGCTCAAGCGCCTGAACACGGCGCTGGCCCGCGAGGGCCTCTCGCTCACCAACATGGGCGACATCATGGAGCAGACGGTCGCCGGAGCCACCTCCACCGGCACGCACGGCACCGGCCGTGACTCGGCGTCCATATCCGCGCAGATACGCGCCCTGGAGCTGGTCACCGCGGACGGCACGGTGCTGACCTGCTCGGAGACCGAGAACGCCGATGTGTTCGCGGTGGCGCGGATCGGGCTCGGCGCGCTGGGCGTCATCACCGCGATCACCTTCGCCGTGGAGCCGGTCTTCCTGCTGACCGCCCGCGAGGAGCCGATGAGCTTCGACCGGGTGACGGCCGACTTCGATCAGCTCGTGACCGAGAACGAGCACTTCGAGTTCTACTGGTTCCCGCACACCGGGAACTGCAACACCAAGCGCAACAACCGCAGCGCCGGTCCCGCCGCCCCGCCCGGCAAGGTCAGCGGCTGGGTCGAGGACGAGCTGCTGTCCAACGGCGTCTTCCAGGTCGCCTGCGCGCTCGGCCGGGCCGTACCCGCCACGATCCCCTCGATCGCCAGGATCTCCAGCCGGGCCCTGTCGGCGCGTACGTACACCGACATCCCGTACAAGGTGTTCACCAGCCCGCGCCGGGTGCGGTTCGTGGAGATGGAGTACGCACTGCCGCGTGAGGCCGCGGTCGAGGCGCTGCGCGAGGTCCGGGCGATGGTGGACAGCTCGCCGCTGCGGATCAGCTTCCCGGTGGAGGTGCGCACCGCGCCCGCCGACGACATCGCGCTCTCCACGGCGTCGGGCCGGGAGAGCGCGTACATCGCCGTCCACATGTACCGGGGCACGCCCTACCAGGCGTACTTCACCGCGGTGGAGCGGATCATGACCGCGCACGGCGGCCGCCCGCACTGGGGCAAGATCAACACCAGGGACGCCGCGTACCTCTCCGGGGTGTATCCGCGTTTCGGCGAGTTCACGGCCGTACGCGACCGGCTGGACCCGGACCGGCTGTTCGGCAACGACTACCTGCGCCGGGTGCTGGGCGACTGACCCGGGCTCACTCCCCCGCTCCGGTGCCCGCGGGCGCCGGAGCGCCGTCCGTGGCCGTCGGGTCGGGCGTCGCGCTCTCGCCGCCGTCCGTGGCGCTCGGGGTGGGCGTGGGCGTGGGCTCGACGCCGCCGCCCGCCGGGTCCGAGGGGGTGGGCGAAGGCGTCGCCCCTTCGGTGGGAGCGCCGCTGCGGTCCGGCCGCGGGGCGGTGCCGTCCTCGTCCCGGCCGCCGGTGCCGGGCGTCGCCGTGCCGCTCTCGTCCTGGCGGCCGGGGTTCGTCCCGTCCTGGCCGGGTCCGGTGGTTTCGGCGGGCCCGGGCGTGGAAGACCCGCTGCCGTGCCCACCGCGTACGACGGAGCCCACGGTCGTCCCATGGCCGCCGCTCAGGTCGTCGCCGGAGATCAGTTCGTAGGTGGTGATGCCGGCCATCGAGACCGCGAAGACCACGGCCGCGCCGATCGCCGACCGCTTCCAGCCACGCAGCCGGGTGCCGTGCGTGGTCGCCTCGGAGAACTCCTCGTCGCGCCCGGCACCGGCGGCGGGGCTGCGCAGCACGGTCGTCGCGTCGGGCTCCACGCGGCGCAGGAGCGTCGTCTCGTCCGGGTCGGCCCGGCGCAGGAGCATCGTCTCGTCCGGCCGCGGGTCCGCCCGGCGCAGCACCGTGGTGGCGTCGTCCACCGCTCCCAGCAGGACGGTCTCCTGCGGCGAGGGCTCCGGCCGCCGCGCCCCGGTCTCGCGGGTGTAAACGGTCACCTCGCGGTCCGGGTGCTTCACCTGGACCGTGACCTCGCGGATCTGCTCCCCCGTACGACGGAAGAAGTGCTGGAAGACCGAGCCGCCGCAGGTCGCCACGACGCTCATGACTCCGGCGCCCGCGATGGTTCCGTACACACCGAGCTGGGAAGCCGCCACGGCCGCCGCCACCGCGGCGACCGCACTGCCCGCCACCTGGGGCAGGCTCAGATCGATCCGCCTCTCCTTGGGTTCTATGTCGCTTTCCGGCTTCTGCACCATTTCCAGCCCTTGATTGACATCTCTCCCACCATGCACCAACTAGGGACACGTGAGCGAAGCCGAAAGTTCCGGTTGCGTGGATTATGTGAAGCACGACACGGATCATGAGCGGGAGGCGTCAGGAGGGGTAGGCCAACTCCCGCACCTCACGAGAACTTCGACGGCGCGGCGGTCCACCCACATGGCCCGAATGGAGTACTGTGGCGAGCCCTGGGGCCGGACTCCCGAGCGGGCGTCCGGAACCTTCGGGAGGGGGCCGAAGGAGGCACTCGATCCGGCGGCGCACGGCATCGCACGGCGGCCAGCTACACGGAGTGACCATCGGTCACTTTGCGTTGCGTACGGGCTACCGTGGCATACCGGCGATCAAGGGCTCACGCCCGACACGCCGGGCAACACGGCAATGTTGTGGCAGGCTGCACCCGGGCAGGCCACACTCGACTAGCGGAAGCAGCGACGCACGTGACGTCGGCAGGCACCACCCG
The DNA here is from genome assembly GCF_001905735.1 of Streptomyces sp. CB01249. Classification (GTDB taxonomy): domain Bacteria; phylum Actinomycetota; class Actinomycetes; order Streptomycetales; family Streptomycetaceae; genus Streptomyces. The sequence continues at coordinate 123,914 of NZ_LISW01000001.1, read as the reverse complement.
GGAGGTCCCCATGCCCGAACTGCGTGTCGTGGCCGTCTCCAACGACGGCACACGACTGGTGCTCAAAGCTGCGGACAGTACGGAGTACACGCTTCCGATCGACGAGCGGCTGCGAGCCGCCGTGCGCAACGACCGCGCCCGGCTCGGCCAGATCGAGATCGAGGTGGAGAGCCACCTCCGCCCGCGCGACATCCAGGCACGGATACGAGCCGGCGCCTCCGCCGAGGAGGTCGCCCAGTTCGCCGGGATCCCCGTCGACCGTGTCCGCCGTTTCGAGGGCCCCGTGCTCGCGGAGCGCGCCTTCATGGCCGAGCGGGCCCGGAAGACTCCCGTGCGCCGTCCCGGCGAGAACACCGGCCCCCAGCTCGGCGAGGCGGTGCAGGAGCGGCTGCTGCTGCGCGGCGCCGACAAGGAAACCGTCCAGTGGGACTCCTGGCGCCGCGACGACGGCACCTGGGAGGTCCTGCTCGTCTACCGGGTCGCGGGTGAGCCGCACTCGGCGAGCTGGACGTACGACCCGCCGCGCCGGCTGGTCCAGGCCGTGGACGACGAGGCCCGTTCGCTGATCGGCGAGACGGACGAGGTCGCCGCGCCCGAGCCCAGCTTCCCGTTCGTGCCCCGGATCGCCCGGCTGCCGCGCGACCGGCCGCTGGACCGCGCGCTGGACCGGCAGATCGAGCGTCCGGCCCCGCCGCCGCCCCCGGAGCCCGAGGAGCGGATCGCCGGGGTGACCGCGAGCGAGCGGGATTCCCTCACCAGCCTGCTGGAGGCCGTGCCCAGCTTCCGCGGTGACATGGTCGTACCGGAGCGGCCCGCGCCGCCCGAGCCCCCGGCGATCGAGCCGCCGGAGCGGGAGCCGGAGGCCGAGGAGCCGCCGGCCGCGTCGGCCGGAGCGGGCTCCGCGTACGCGGACGTCCTGATGCCGCGCGCGGTCGCCGGTCACCGCGACCGGCTGACGGGGACGACGGACCGGCAGGCCGAGGCGGACGGCGTCCGGCCCGGGCGCAGAGCCGCCGTGCCCAGCTGGGACGAGATCGTCTTCGGCACCCGCCGCAAGAAGCAGGACTAGACGGCATGCCAAGGGCCCGTACGCGAGCGCGTACGGGCCCTTGTGCGTCGTCCCGCGACGACGGCGTGCCGTTAGCTGGGGTCGGGTCCGGTGGCGACCGGGCGCGACTCGTCGGCGGACCAGTCGGACCAGGAGCCCGCGTAGAGGGCGGCCCGGTGCCCGGCGAGTTCCAGCGCCAGCACCTGCTGGGCCCCGGACACGCCCGATCCGCAGTAGACGCCGACCTCCCCTTCGACGCCCAGCCCGGCGAACCGGGCGGCCAGGCGCTCGGGGTTCAGGAAGCGGCCGTCCGCGTCCACGTTCTCGCCGGTCGGCGCGGAGAGCGCGCCGGGGATGTGGCCGCCGATCCGGTCGATGGGTTCCACATCGCCCCGGTAGCGCTCGGCCGCCCGCGCGTCGAGCAGGACACCCGAGCGGGCCAGGGCCGCGGCGCCGTCCGCGTCGAGCAGCGGCAGCGCTCCCGGGGCGGGCACGAAGTCGCCCTCGGCCGGGTCCGGGGTCTCCTTCGACAGCTCCCCGGTCCAGGCCGCGAGGCCGCCGTCCAGCACCCGTACGTCGGCGTGCCCGGCCCAGCGCAGCAGCCACCAGGCCCGGGCGGCCGCCCAGCCCTGACCACCGTCGTAGACGACGACCGGGCTGTCCCGGCGGACTCCGGCGCGGCGCATCGCGGCGCCGAACTCCGCCGGGTCGGGCAGCGGATGGCGGCCGCCGCTGCCCGCCGGTCCGGCGAGCTCCGCGTCGAGGTCCACGAAGACCGCGCCGGGGATGTGCCCCGCCTCGTAGTCGGGCCGGCCGTGCGGGCCACCCAGCTGCCAACGTACGTCCAGGAGCACCGGCGGACGCGGCCCCGCCAGTTCGCTCGCGCATTCGGATGCGGAGATGATGGGCTTCATGCGTGCCATCCTCGCCCAGACGCCCGGCTGCCCGTAACCACGGCCAAGCGGTTATACCAGGACAAACCGGTCCGCCTGGGACGAGATCCCGGACCTGACGGCGCGGCCGGAGCGCATCCCACGCCCGGTGGTGCAAGCATCTGCACGGGGCGTACACAACTCGCACCGCACCCCGGCGCGCCGGCCCCGTTTTCCCGTACGGCCACCACGATGGTCCGAGGAGAGTGACGATGACCGAGGCTGCCGCTCGGCGTACACCCGGAACACCTTGCTGGGTGAGCCTGATCGTGCACGGCCTGCGCACGACCCAGAACTTCTACGCCGAGCTGTTCGGCTGGGAGTTCGGCCCCGGCCCCGAGCAGCTCGGCCCGTACGTACGGGCGCTGATCGACGGGAAGGAGGTCGCGGGCATCGGCCAGCTGCCGCCGGACCGGCACCTCCCGATCGCCTGGACGACCTATCTGGCCACCGACGACGCCGATCAGACGGCGGAGGCCATCCGGGCCTGCGGCGGCACGGTCGGCGTCGGGCCGCTCGACGCGGGCGAGGCGGGCCGCATGGCCATCGCCTCCGACCCGGGCGGGGCCGTCTTCGGGATCTGGCAGGCCGCCGCGCACATCGGCACCGCACTGGCCGGGACGCCCGGCACCCCGGTCTGGAACGAGCTGGTGACCCGGGAGACGTCGACGGTCGCCAAGTTCTACCAGGCGGTCTTCGGCTACGAGACCAAGGCCGTCGTCTCGGCGGACTTCGACTACCAGACCCTGCACCTCCAGGGCCGCCCGGTCGCCTCGCTGCACGGCGTCGGCCACGCCCCGCTGCGCGACCGGGGGCCGCACTGGATGACGTACTTCGAGGTGGCCGACACGGACGAGGCCGCGCAGCAGGTCGCGGAGCTAGGCGGTCAGGTTTTGACCCCGCCGAGGGAGGGCCCGAGCGGCCGGGTCGCGACGGTCGCGGACCCGGAGGGCGCGGTCTTCACGATCCAGCGCTCGGTGGCACGCTGACCGCACCGCGTACGAGCCGCCAGGGTGCGAGCTGGACGACGCCGAACGCCACCTCGGCCACCAGGAACAGCCAGAGCCAGTACGGGGCGCCGTGGGCGAGCGCGTACGCCTGCCACAGGGCGAACAGCGTGCGCGCGAGGCCGTCGTAGAGACCGTGCACCGGCAGCGGCCGGACGAGGCGCAGGAGCGCCCAGACGACCACCACCGACCCCATGAGGTTGGCGTAGAGGGTTTCGATCGGGTCGAGGGCGGGCAGGGCGCCCGCCCCGATCGCCTCCCCCAGCCGGGACAGTGCACTGTTCACCAGCGTGTACGTCCACGGGGTGGCGAACCCCGCGGTGACGACGAGGTCGTACCACGCGCTGGCGCGTACGAAACGCGGATAGGCGGGGTGGGAGGGTGTGACGGTACGGAACAAGGCGGGGCTCCTGACGGCTTCCTTCACGGACGCCCCCGACCGTAAACACTGGAGTACTGTCCAAGGTCAAGTCCGCGGACCCGGAGGGTGGGAGAGCCGTGCGCATCGGGGAGCTGGCCGCGCAGACGGGGCTGAGCAGGGACACCATCCGCTTCTACGAGAGGACCGGGCTGATCTCCGGGCAGCGGCTGCCCAACGGCTACCGCGACTTCCCACCGGAGACGGTCCCCTGGCTCGCCTACGTCCGTACCGCCCAGGCGCTCGGCTTCTCCCTGGCCGAGATCGCGCGCACGGGCGAGGAACTGTGCGACACACCGGACAGCGCGGCGGCACTGTCCGCGCTGTTCGAGGAGAAGATCGCGGTCATCGACGCGCGCATGGCCCAACTCAGCGCCCTGCGGGCCGACCTGACCGCACGTGCCCACACGGGCTGCCCGCTGCGGGCGGCGGGCTGAGCGTCAGGCGGAGCTGACCGGCAGGACGTCCGGGGAGAGCGCGGCGGCCTGGGCGGACGCCGCGGTGGCTCGGCGGCGGTGGTGACGGCGGCACAGGACCTCGTAACCGACCTCGCCCGCCGGGCGGTTCACATCGCCGACGACGACCTGTGCGCCCTCCACGACCATCTCGCCGTCCACGGTCCGGGCGTTGTGCGTGGCGCGGGCGCCACACCAGCAGAGGGCTTCGACCTGGAGCTGTTCTATCCGGTCCGCGAGCTCGACCAGCCGTTGCGAGCCGGGGAAGAGCCGGGTGCGGAAGTCCGTCGTGATGCCGAAGGCGAAGACGTCCATCTCCAGGTCGTCCACGACCCGGGCCAGCTGGTCGATCTGGGCCGGGGCCAGGAACTGAGCCTCGTCCACGATCACGTAGTCGACCCGGCCGCCCTTGGACAGCTGGGCGACGAGATACGCGTACAGGTCCATGTTCTCGTCGGCCTCGACGGCCTCCGTGACCAGGCCGAGGCGCGAGGAGAGCTTCCCCTCCCCCGCCCGGTCGTCCCGGGTGAAGATCACGCCCTGCAGGCCCCTCGCCGACCGGTTGTGGCCGATCTGGAGGGCCAGGGTGCTCTTTCCGCAGTCCATCGTTCCGGAGAAGAACACAAGCTCGGGCATGAGGGGTTGAGCACCTTTCGGGACGGGAAGGGAGAGCGGCTGGACGGAACGGGCTACGAGCGTACTTCGAGGAGCGGGACGAACTGCTCGACGGGGGTCATGGAGCCGTGCATGCCGACCATGGCCGACTCGTGCGGCTCGTTGCGCGAGGCGGTGATCACCACGTCGTCGTGGGCGGCGGCGACCACATCGCCGATCCGGCCGTACACCCGCTCGTCGACGCGGGGGCCGAACCAGCCCGCGGCGACGGCCTCGTCCCGGCTCGCCACCCAGAACTGCTCGCCCAGCACCTCGCGCCAGACGGCCAGCACGTCGGACGCGGCGCCCGGGACGGCGTACACGTGCCGCGCCCGGCCCTCGCCGCCGAGCAGCGCGACGCCGGCGCTCAGCTCCCAGTCCTCGTCGAAGTCGATCCGGGACTGCTCGTCGAAGGGGATGTCGATCATGCCGTGGTCGGCGGTGATGTAGAGCGCCGAGCGCGGCGGAAGCTGCTCGGCCAGGCGCCGGGCCAGCCCGTCGACGTACATCAGCTGTCCGCGCCAGGCGTCGGAGTCGGTGCCGAAGCGGTGGCCCTTGCCGTCGACCTCGCTGTAGTACGTATAGACGAGCGAGCGGTCGCCGTGGGCCAGCCGTTCGGCGGCGGTGTCCATCCGCTCCTCGCCGCTGAGCCGGCCGAGGAAGGAGCCGCCGCTCAGCCCGACCTTGGTCAGCGGGGTCTGCTCGAAGGCGGGGGCGGAGACCTGGGCGGTACGCACACCGGCGGCGTCGGCGAGCTGGAAGAGGGTGGGGTGGGGTTGCCACGCCTTCGGCGGGGTCCACGGCTTCCAGCGGAGCTGGTTCATCAGCTCGCCGGTCTCGGGGTTACGGACGGTGTAACCGGGAAGACCGTGCTCGCCCGGGGGCAGGCCGGTGCCGACGGAGGCCAGCGAGGTCGCCGTGGTGGCCGGGAAACCGGCCGTGATCGGGCGGCCGGTGCCGCCGCGCGAGGTCGGCAGCAGGGAGTGCAGGAACGGGGCCTCGTCGGGGTGGGCCTTGATCTGCTCCCAGCCGAGGCCGTCGATCAGGAAGACGCAGTTCCGGTCGGCGGGGGCGAGTTCGCCGATGGCCGCCTCGAAGCCCGGGACCTCCTGGCCCGCGAGCAGGGTCGGCAGCAGGTCGGCGAGCGAGCCGCTGCCGTACTCCGGGACGGGCGCGCTGTCGACGGGCAGCGGGACGAAGTCGTCCGGCCAGGCCGGCTGGACCATCAGCGGCCGGCCGCGGGGGTCGCGACCGTGGCCTCGGAGAGCGCCTGGGCGAAGGCGAGGGTCTGGCGCACGGTGTCCGGGCCGTCGCCGGCCTCGCTGACCCGCAGGCTCAGGTCGTCGGCGGTGGTGCTGCCGGTGTAGCCGTGGTCCGCCTCGCAGTTCGGGTCGCCGCAGGCGGCGGGCTCCAGGTCGATCCGGGAGACCGCGCCCCAGCCGATGGTCAGGACGACCTCGCGGGGCAGGGTGCCCGGGACGTACTTCTCCGGGTTGGCGACGACGCGGCTGACCACGACCGAGGAGATCCGGTCCAGCTTGACCGACTCCGTCGAGGTGGTGGCGTACGGCGAGGGGGAGCTGGTGTCCGCGTTCTGCTCGTCGGTGTGGCTGACGATGAAGCGGGTGTCCGTGAGCACCAGCACCGTGACGTGCCGGCGCACCTCGTTGGAGTCGAAGGTCGTCTCCTGGTGCACCAGGTACGAAGCGACCGGCTCACCGCCCACGGCGGCCTCCACCGCCTCGGCCACGAGGGCCGGGTAGTAGCCGCTGCGCTCGATCGCCGCGCGCAGCCCCTGGGTGGTCGTACCGGTCTTAGCCATGGGAACCATCCTACGGGGGCCGGATGGCTGCCGGGGACGCCGCCGGAGCCCCTGTCCCGGGCGGTCCAGGGGGACGCGAGCGGGGCCCGTCAGTAGTTCGACAGGCGGCGCGGGCCGAGGTCGTTCCGGGCCGGGGGCGGTGAGAGGCGGACGCTCGCCCCGAGCACGGAGAGCCCCTGCGGGGCGACCACGACCGGTTCCAGGGCGATGGAGACCACCTCGGGATGGTCGTCGACCAGCCGGGAGACCCGCAGCAGCAGCTCCTCCAGCGCGGCGGTGTCCACCGGCGCCGCACCGCGCCAGCCGAACAGGACCGGGGCCGCGCGGATGGACCGGATCAGCTCGGCGGCGTCCCGGTCGGTGGCCGGGACCAGGCGGTGGGCGGTGTCGCCGAGCAGCTCGGAGGGCGCCCCGGCGAGACCGAACGAGAGCACGGCGCCCGCGGCCGGGTCGATGGTGGCCCGTACGACGGTGTCGACGCCGCGCGGCGCCATGGCCTGGACGACGGGCCGCAGCTCCGCCGGTTTGCCGAGCAGTTCGGTGAGGTCGCCGTACGCGCGGCGCAGGGCCGCCTCGCTGTCGAGGTCCAGGCGTACGCCCCCGAGGTCGGCCCGGTGGCGCAGATGGGGCGCGGTCGTCTTGAGCGCCACCGGGTAACCGAGCCGGGCGGCGGCCGCCACGGCCTCCTCCGGACCGGGGGCGGGCAGCGTGGGGCGTACGGCGATGCCGTAGCAGGCGAGGAGTTCGCGGGCCTCGTCGTGGCCGAGCGGCCTGCCGCGCGGGTCGGGGTCCTCGCCGAGGAGCGCGTCGATGCGGGCGGCGGCGCCCGGGGGGTCGATGGTGTCGTCGAGGAAGTCGGGCACCTTGCCGGGCGTCGCGGCCTGCCGCCGCCACTGCGCGTACCGCACGGCCTCGGCGAGCGCCCGCACGGCGCGCTCGGCGGCGGGGTAGGCGGGGATGCGGCCGCGGCGGGGGGCGTCCTCCGGGGGGACGCCGGGGGCGGCGTCCGCATTGGCGGGCTGCGGGGCGGTGGGCTGCGGGGCGCTCGGCGGCGCGGCGGGGGCCGCCGTCGTCCCCTGCGCCGCCGTGAACGGCTGGGTGGCCGGGCGCGGCTGCGCCACCGTGCTGGTGGCGGCCGACAGCGCCTCCGCCAGGCCGCCGATCTCGACGTGGACCACGGCGACCGGCTTGGCAGGACCGGCGGCGGCCGCCGCGTGCAGCGCGGTGGCCAGGACCTCGCCGTCGCCCGACTCCGCCTCGCCGTTCTCGCCGACCCACGGGATCGCCGTCACGATCACGGCGTCGCACGCACCGTCGGCCAGCGCCGCCGACAGCGCGTCCCGGAAGTCCTGCGGGGTGGCGGACGTGGTGAGGTCGATGGGCGGGCGCGGGCGAAGCCCCTCGGCCAGGCACACGTCGTACGTGAGCAGCCCCAGGGACTCCGAGTTGCCGAGGATCGCGACGCGTCCGCCCGCCGGAAGCGGCTGGTCCGCGAGGAGCAGCCCGGCGTCGACCATCTCGGTGACCGTGTCGACGCGGATGACCCCCGCCTGCCGCATCAGCGCGGAGACCGTGGAGTCGGGGATGCGGCTGACGGGGACGGCGTGGCCGGGCGGGGTGGAGCCGCTGTGCCGGGCGCCCTTGACCACGACCACCGGCTTCACGGCGGCGGTACGGCGGGCGAGGCGGGTGAACTTGCGCGGGTTGCCCAGCGACTCCAGGTAGAGCAGGGCGACATCGGTGTCCGGGTCCTCGTACCAGTACTGAAGGAAGTCGTTGCCGGAGATGTCGGCCCGGTTGCCGGCCGAGATGAAGGTGGAGAGGCCCGCGCCGCGCCGGTAGAGCCCGGAGAGCAGGGCGATGCCGATGGCGCCGGACTGGGTGAACAGGCCGATGCGCCCGGAGGCGGGCCGGTCCGGGGCGAGCGAGGCGTTGAGCCGGACGGCCTCGGAGTTGTTGATGACGCCGAACGCATTGGGTCCGATGATCCGCATGCCGTACGAACGGGCCTGGCGCACCAGTTCCCGCTGGCGTTCGCGGCCCTCGGCGCCCCACTCGGCGTAACCGGCGGAGAGGACCACCAGCCCCTGGACGCCGTGCTCCCCGCAGTCCGCGACGGCCTCCGGGACGCGGTCGGCGGGTACGGCCACCACCGCGAGGTCGACCGGCTCGCCGATCTCGCCCAGGGAGCGGTGCGCGGGGACCCCGTCGATGGTGTCCTGTCCGGCGTCGAGGGCGCTGTTGACCGCGTGGACGCGGCCGGTGAAGCCCGCGCCGAGCAGGTTGCGCAGGACCGTGCGGCCGACGCCGCCGGGGGTGCGGCCGACGCCGATGACGGCGACGGAGCCGGGGGCGAGCAGCCGCTGCACGGACTTGGCCTCGGCGCGCTGTTCGCGGGCGCGCTGGACGGCGAGGGATTCGGCGGTGGGTTCGAGGTCCAGGGTGAGGTGGACGGAGCCGTCCTCGAAGCTGCGCTGCTGGGTGTAGCCGGCGTCCCGGAACACCTTGATCATCTTGGTGTTGGCGGGCAGCACCTCTGCGGCGAACCGCCGGATGCCGCGTTCGCGGGCGACGGCCGCGATGTGTTCGAGCAGGGTCGAGGCCACGCCCCGGCCCTGGTGGGCGTCCTGGACGAGGAAGGCGACCTCGGCCTCGTCGGCGGGGGCCGAGGCGGGGCGGCCGGTCGCGTCGATCCGGTCGTAGCGGACGGTGGCGATGAACTCGCCGCCCACCGTGACGGCCAGACCCACCCTGTCGACGTAGTCGTGATGGGTGAAGCGGTGGACGTCCTTGGCGGAGAGCCGAGGGTAGGGCGCGAAGAAGCGGTAGTACTTCGACTCGTCGGAAACCTGCTCGTAGAAGCTGACCAGGCGCTCGGCGTCGTCCGTGGTGATCGGCCTGATCCGCGCGGTGCCGCCGTCGCGGAGCACCACGTCCGCCTCCCAGTGATCGGGGTAGGCGTGATGCGGACTCTGCTCCGGAGAGGGCTGCATGAGGAAAGCCTACGGCTGTCGCACGGGTCGCGGGCGTGCCGGGGCCGGGGCACTCTGAGGTCTCCGGACGACCGCGGGCGCGGCGCGCGGGAGGGCCCGCGGGTCTGCCCGGAGCATCGCGCACCACATGAGACACTGGTCTAGACAACCGTTGATTCTTGAAGGGCAGAACCATGGCTGAGCGCCGCGTAAACGTCGGTTGGGCCGAGGGCCTGCACGCCCGCCCCGCTTCCATCTTCGTCCGTGCCGCCACGGCCTCCGGCGTCCCCGTCACCATCGCCAAGGCGGACGGCAACCCGGTGAACGCGGCCTCCATGCTCGCGGTGCTCGGTCTCGGCGCCCAGGGCGGCGAGGAGATCGTGCTCGCGTCCGACGCGGACAACGCCGAGGCAGCCCTGGACCGCCTGGCGAAGCTGGTTGCCGAGGGGCTTGAGGAGCTTCCGGAGACCGTCTGAGCCCGAGCGGCCGACACCGCCGGAATTCTCACGGGAAAGCCGCGGCCCCCTGCATGGGGCGCCGCGGCTTTTGCGTGCGCGGGCCGCAGCCATGACGACCCGGATAGGCGGACACGGACCGAATGGGCGGGCGACACCTATTCCGGTTTTTTTACACGTGCCTTTCTTTATTTGTACGCGCCCTTTGTTAATTCCGGCCGCTCGCGGTGTTTACGGCACGTTGCGAAGCCCTCACACGGCCGGCCCGGGGCACGGTGGCGGGGCGGGCGGCGCGGCGGAGCCGGTGCGCGGCGCCATGGCGTTCGGCGAGCTGCACCGCCAGGGCCCGCGCCCGCTCCGCGTCCCCGCGCGCCACGGCGTCCACGAGCGCCCCGTGCTCGGCCCAGGCTTCGGCCGGACGGGCCGGCTGCTCGACCGCGTACATCCAGGCGATCTTGTGGCGGAGCTGGGTGAGCAGGGCGATGAGGCCGGGGCTGCCGGACGCCTGGGCCAGCGTCTCGTGGAACCAGGCGGCGAGGGAGCGCAGGTCCTCGCCCTCGCCCCGGCGGGCCCGCTCCTGGCCGAGCCTGACCAGGCCGCGCAACACCTTGAGGTGGGCGTCCGTCCGGCGCTGGGCCGCGCGGGCCGCGCTCAGCGGTTCCAGCAGCATGCGGACCTCCAGGAGGTCGGCTGCCTCCTGCTCCGTGGGCTCGGCGACGCAGGCTCCGGCGTGTCTCCGGGTGACGACGAAGCCCTCCGACTCCAGGGTGCGCAGCGCTTCCCGTACCGGGACGCGGGAAACCCCGTAACGCCGTGCGAGCACCTCCTCGGTGAGCCGGCTGCCGCGTTCGAAGACACCGGAGACGATGTCGTCACGGATTGCCGTGCATACCGAATGCGCCGGAACACGCATGTCCGAACCTCCGCCTCAATCCCCGCGAACAGCGGCCGATCGACACCTCTGGCGTGACTCTATTGCAATGCGCTCGCATTTCCGATGCCGGGCGGGAATTCATGAATATCTTTTGGTCGCGGCCGGGTGGTGGAAGGTGCGCGGGGAGGCGTGAGAACGGCGAAGGCCCCGGCGGGATGCCGGGGCCTTCGGTGTGGAGCCGGTGACCGGTCAGACGTTGACGCCGTGGGCGCGCAGATAGGCGACCGGGTCCATGTCGGAGCCATAGGAGGGCGTGGTGCGGGCCTCGAAGTGGAGGTGCGGGCCGGTGGAGTTGCCGGTCGAGCCGGAGAGCCCGATCTGCTGACCGACCGCCACGCTCTGACCCACGGAGACGCCGATCGAGGAGAGGTGGCCGTACTGGGTGTACGTGCCGTCCGCCATCCGGAGCACGATGTTGTTGCCGTACGCCCCGCCCCAGCCGGCCTCCACGACCGTGCCGGAGCCGACGGCGACGACGGAACTGCCGGACGCGGCGTGGAAGTCGATGCCGGAGTGGCTGCCGGAGGACCAGAGCGAGCCGCTGGACTTGTAGCCGGTGGTCACGTACGAGCCGGCGACGGGCAGCTGGTAGGACGAGCCCAGCGCGGTCCGTGCGGTGGAGCGGCCGGCGCGGGCGGACGCCTCGCGGGCGGCCTTGGCCTTCGCCTTGGCCGCTTCCTTGGCCTTGGCGGCCTTCTCGGCGGCCTTCTTCTTCGCGGCCTCGGCCTTCTTCTTGGCCGCTTCCTTCGCCTTGGCCGCCGCCTTCTTCTCGGCGGCCTCGGCCTGGTGCTGCTGCGCCGTGGCCTGGGCGTCGATCCGGTCGGCGAGGGTGTTCTCGATGGCGAGGAGCTGGGAGAGGCCGGTCTCGGTGGCGGCGGGGGCCGTCCCGGTGTCGGCGGCGAGGGCCGGGGAGGCCAGGGAGCCGATGACACCGCCGGCGGCGAGCGTGGCGACGCCGACGGCCTTGGCGCCGGCGCGCGTCAAACGGCTCGGGGCACGGTGCTTCCCGGTGGCACGGGTGAACGCCATGGGGTGGCTGGTCCTTTCCTTCCTTCTCGCCTACCGGGTTAGCTGACGGGTTCGGAGCAGGAAGGTCTCCTACGGACGCCACGCCCCGGACGGAGCGCGGGCATCCGATTCACCCCAGGGACGGTGGGTCCCCGGCTCCCCAGGCTCGCGCCTGACGGGGACTCGGCGATGGCTGCCCGGTACGTCACGGATGCGCGTACGAGTGGCGGACAGCGGACCCGACGCTAAGCGGGCGGACTTCAGGCCACCAAACGGACACGGGGTTTTGTAGCGCATCCCACAGGGTGAACCGATCCCTTAGTGCACAAAAGGTGCAGAAGGGATTAAAGGTGAGCAAGCGCGCAGGGAGGGTCCGTCGCGACCTCGCGCCGGACCCTCCCCGTTGCCCGTCGAGCGGGCCGAGCCGCGGATCAGCCGGTGACGACCGACACCTCTCCGATGCCGAGTGCCCTGACCGGCTCCTCGATGCGCGAGGCGTCCCCGACCAGGACCGTGACCAGCCGGTCCACCGGGAAGGCACTGACCACGGCCGCGGTCGCCTCGACGGTGCCGGTCTCGGCGAGGCGGGCGTACAGCGTCGCCTGGTAGTCGTCCGGGAGGTGCTGTTCCACCTGGTCGGCGAGGGTGCTCGCGACGGAGGCCGCCGTCTCGAACTTCAGGGGCGCGACGCCCACGAGGTTCTGCACGGCCGTCTCGCGCTCGGCGTCCGTCAGGCCCTCGGCGGCCAGCGTCCGCAGGACCTTCCACAGGTCGTCCAGCGCCGGTCCGGTGGACTCGGTGTCCACGGAACCGCTGATGGCGAGCATCGCGGCGCCCGTCGCACCCGAGACGGAGTCGGCGGCGCCGGAGCGGAGCACCTGGGCGAAGGCCCGCACGCCGTAGGTGTAGCCCTTCTCCTCGCGCAGCACCCGGTCGAGCCGGGAGGTCAGCGTGCCGCCCAGGCAGTAGGTGCCGAGGACCTGGGCGGGCCATACGCTGTCGTGGCGGTCGGCGCCGATGCGGCCGATCAGCAGCTGGGTCTGCACCGCGCCGGGGCGGTCCACGATGACCACCCGGCCGGTGTCGTCGGCCGTGATCGGCGGGACGGGGCGGGGCTCGGCGGTGTTCCCCGACCAGTCACCGAGGGTCTCGGCGAGCAGCGCGTCCAGGTCGATGCCGGTGAGGTCGCCGACGACCACGGCGGTCGCGGTGGACGGGCGGATGTGCGCGTCGTAGAAGGCGCGCACGGCCGCCGCGTCGATCCGCTCGATGGTCTCCTCGGTGCCCAGGCGCGGGCGCGACATGCGGGCCGTGGCCGGGAAGAGCTCCTTGGAGAGCTGCTTGGCCGCGCGGCGGGCCGGGTTGGCCTGCTCGTGCGGGATCTCGTCCAGCCGGTTGCTCACCAGGCGCTCGATCTCGCTGTCGGCGAAGGCCGGCGCCCGCAGCGCCTCGGCGACCAGGCCGAGCGCCTTGGCCAGGCGGGAGGCCGGGACCTCCAGGGAGACCCGGACTCCCGGGTGGTCGGCGTGGGCGTCGAACGTGGCGCCGCACCGCTCCAGCTCGGCGGCGAACTCCTCGGCGCTCCGCTTGTCGGTGCCCTCGGACAGGGCGCGCGACATGATCGTGGCCACGCCGTCCAGACCCTCGGGCTCGGCGTCCAGGGGGGCGGCGAGGAAGATCTCGACGGCGACGACCTGCTGGCCGGGGCGGTGGCAGCGCAGGACGGTGAGGCCGTTGGGCAGGGAGCCCCGCTCCGGCGCGGGGAAGGCCCACGGCCGGGCCGTCCCGGGGGCGGGCTGGGGGTGGAACTGCATCGAAACTTCAGTCGCGGCAGCGTCGGTCACTGGTCCGCCCCTTCGTGCGCGTCGGTGTCGGCGTCGGCCTCTTCGGCTGTCTCGGCGGGCTCGACCGGTTCGTAGACCAGGACCGCCCGGTTGTCGGGCCGCAGCTGCGCCTGCGCGGCGGCCTTGACCTCCTCGGCCGTGACGTCGAGGACCCGGTTCACAGCGGAGAGCGCCAGCTGCGGGTCGCCGAACAGCACGGCGTACCGGCACAGTTCGTCGGCGCGGCCCGCGACCGTACCGAGGCGGTCCAGCCATTCGCGCTCCAACTGGGCCTGGGCGCGCTCCATCTCCTCGGCCGTGGGGCCCTCCTCGGCGAACCGGGCCAGCTCCTCGTCGACCGCGGCCTCGATCTCCGCCACCTCCACGCCGCCGGACGTCTTGACGTCCAGCCAGCCCAGGGAAGGCGCGCCGGCGAGCCGGAGCAGTCCGAACCCGGCGGCCACGGCCGTACGGTCGCGCCGGACCAGGCGGTTGTGCAGCCGGGACGACTCACCGCCGCCGAGCACGGTCAGGGCGAGGTCCGCCGCGTCGCACTCGCGGGTGCCGTCGTGGGGCAGCCGGTACGCGGCCATCAGGGCGCGCGCCGGCACCTCCTCGCGTACCTCCTCGCGCAGCTGGCCGCCCATGATCGTGGGCAGCGAGCCGTCGCGCGGCGGCTGCTTGCCGTCGTGCGAGGGGATGGAGCCGAAGTACTTCTCGATCCAGGCGAGGGTCTGCTCGGGGTCGATGTCGCCGACGACCGAGAGCACCGCGTTGTTCGGCGCGTAGTACGTACGGAAGAAGGCGCGGGCGTCCTCCAGGGTCGCCGCGTCCAGATCGGCCATGGAGCCGATCGGAGTGTGGTGGTACGGGTGGCCCTCGGGGTAGGCCAGCGCGGTCAGGCGCTCGAACGCGGTGCCGTACGGGACGTTGTCGTAGCGCTGGCGGCGCTCGTTCTTGACCACGTCGCGCTGGTTCTCCATGGACTCCTCGTCGAGCGCGGCGAGCAGCGAGCCCATCCGGTCGGCCTCGAGCCACAGGGCCAGCTCCAGCTGGTGCGTGGGCATCGTCTCGAAGTAGTTGGTCCGCTCGAAACTGGTGGTGCCGTTGAGCGAGCCGCCGGCGCCCTGCACCAGCTCGAAGTGCCCGTTCCCCTTGACCTGGCCGGAGCCCTGGAACATCAGGTGCTCGAAGAGGTGGGCCAGGCCCGTACGGCCCTTGACCTCGTGGCGTGAGCCGACGTCGTACCAGAGGCACACCGCCGCGACCGGGGTCAGATGGTCCTCGGAGAGCACCACACGCAGGCCGTTGGCCAGACGGTGCTCGGTCGCTGTCAAGCCGCCGGAGCCGGCCTGGGCTGTGGCCGTGTGACCCATGGGCATGTACGTCCCTTCGATCGCGCTACTGGATGTCCGTGTGAAGAAGCCGCTGCGGGAGGCTGCTTCGAAAGATTGCTTCAAGACACCCGCCACTGTATGCAAGCGAACCGGCACCTGCCGAAGTTCCCGTGCGGCGAAGCTGCGAGCGAAATTCCCCGGAAGGTGGTCTTCCGCCGCCTCGGGACGGACGGCGCGGGGCGTTTGGGACGGGTCGAGGTCGGGGTTGTCAGTGCGGCGGTCCACAATGGACCGCGTCAGAACCTGAGGGAACCTGAGGTTGCCCGCTCGAAATCCGTGAAGGAGTCGCAGCAGCGATGGCCCGCCGCAGCACGAAGACCCCGCCGCCGGTCGACTTCGAGGAGAAGATCCTCGACATCGACGTCGTCGACGAAATGCAGGGCTCCTTCCTCGAGTACGCGTACTCGGTGATCTACTCACGCGCCCTCCCGGACGCCCGTGACGGCATGAAGCCGGTGCACCGCCGCATCGTGTACCAGATGAACGAGATGGGCCTGCGCCCGGACCGCGGCTTCGTGAAGTGCGCCCGGGTCGTCGGCGAGGTCATGGGCAAGCTGCACCCGCACGGCGACGCGTCGATCTACGACGCGCTGGTGCGCATGGCCCAGCCGTTCTCCATGCGCCTCCCCCTGGTCGACGGGCACGGGAACTTCGGCTCCCTGGGCAACGACGACCCGCCCGCCGCCATGCGGTACACCGAGTGCCGGATGGCCGACGCGACCTCGCTGATGACGGAGTCGATCGACGAGGAGACGGTCGCCTTCCAGTCGAACTACGACGGTCAGGAGCAGGAGCCGGTCGTCCTCCCGGCGGCCTACCCCAACCTCCTGGTCAACGGCGCGGCCGGGATCGCGGTCGGCATGGCGACCAACATGCCGCCGCACAACCTGGGCGAGGTCATCGCCGCGGCCCGGCACCTGATCAAGCATCCGGGCGCGGACCTGGAGACGCTGATGCGGTACGTCCCCGGTCCCGACCTGCCGACGGGCGGGCGGATCGTGGGCCTCGGCGGCATCAAGGACGCCTACGCCAACGGCCGCGGCACGTTCAAGATCCGTGCCACGGCCGTCGTGGAGAACGTCACGCCGCGCCGCAAGGGCCTCGTCGTCACCGAACTGCCCTTCACCGTCGGCCCCGAGAAGGTCATCTCCAAGATCAAGGACCTGGTCTCGGCGAAGAAGCTCCAGGGCATCGCGGACGTCAAGGACCTCACGGACCGCTCGCACGGCCTGCGTCTGGTCATCGAGATCAAGAACGGCTTCGTGCCGGAGGCGGTGCTGGAGCAGCTCTACAAGCTGACGCCGATGGAGGAGTCCTTCGGCATCAACAACGTGGCGCTGGTCGACGGCCAGCCGCTCACGCTGGGGCTGAAGGAGCTGCTGGAGGTCTATCTCGACCACCGCTTCGACGTGGTGCGGCGGCGCAGCGAGTTCCGCCGGACCAAGCGCCGCAACCGGCTGCACCTGGTCGAGGGTCTGCTCGTCGCGCTGGTCGACATCGACGAGGTCATCCGGCTCATCCGCTCCAGCGACAATTCGGCGCAGGCGAAGGAGCGGCTCATGGAGCGCTTCTCGCTGAGCGAGATCCAGACGCAGTACATCCTGGACACGCCGCTGCGCCGGCTCACCCGCTTCGACCGGATCGAGCTGGAGAGCGAGCGGGACCGGCTGGACGCCGAGATCGCCGAGCTGACGACGATCCTGGAATCGGACACCGAGCTGCGCAAGCTGGTCTCCGCGGAACTGGCCGCGGTCGCGAAGAAGTTCGGCACGGCCCGGCGCACGGTGCTGCTGGAGTCGGCCGGTTCGCAGGTCGCGTCGGTGCCACTGGAGGTGGCGGACGACCCGTGCCGGGTGCTGCTGTCCTCGACGGGCCTGCTGGCGCGTACGGCCAACGACGAGCCGATCGTCGTCGCCGAGGGCACCAAGCGGGCCAAGCACGACGCGATCGTCTCGGCGGTGGCGGCGACGGCCCGCGGCGACGTCGGCGTGGTGACGTCCAGCGGGCGGCTGCTGCGGCTCCCGGTGATCGATCTCCCCCAGCTCCCGGACACGCACGCGGCGCCCAACCTGTCGGGCGGGGCGACGGTCGGCGAGTTCCTCACGCTGGAGGCGGACGAGGACGTCGTCTGCCTCACCACGCTCGACGAGGCGTCACCGGGTCTCGCCATCGGCACGCTGCAGGGCGTCGTCAAGCGCGTGGTGCCGGACTACCCGGCCAACAAGGACGAGCTGGAGGTCATCACCCTCAAGGACGGTGACCGGATCGTCGGTGCGATGGAGCTGCGGACGGGCGAGGAGGACCTGGTCTTCATCACCTCGGACGCCCAGCTCCTGCGCTACCCGGCCGCGCAGGTCCGCCCGCAGGGGCGGCCGGCCGGCGGTATGGCGGGCGTCAAGCTGGGGGCGGGTGCCAGGGTGCTCTCGTTCGCGGCGGTCGACCCGGCGGCGGACGCCGCGGTGTTCACGGTCGCCGGTTCGCACGGCACGCTGGACGACTCGGTCCTGACCTGCAAGCTCACCCCGTTCGACCAGTATCCGCGCAAGGGCCGGGCGACCGGTGGGGTGCGCTGCCAGCGGTTCCTGAAGGGCGAGGACGTGCTGGTGTTCGCCTGGGCGGGCGCGCTGCCGGCCAGGGCTGCGCAGAAGAACGGCGCCCCGGCGTCGCTGCCCGAGCCCGACCCGCGGCGCGACGGTTCCGGGACGCCGCTGGAGAGCCCGGTCGCGGTGATCGCCGGCCCGGCGTAGGCCGTCCGGCCCGGCGGCGGTGCGCGCTACGCGTCGTCGTCGCCGGGCTGTTCCACGTAGCGCAGGACGCCCCACATGGCTCGCTCGTGTGCGGCGTCCTGCGGCGTTTCCCCGGCCGCGTCCTCCGAAGCCCCGCAGCTCTCCAGTTCCTCGCGCAGGGCCGGTGCGTCGATGCCGGAGCCGATCAGGACGAGCTGGGTGCGCTTCGGTTCGCCGCGCGTCCAGGGGCGGGGGGTGAACCGCAGGAACCTGCCGACGGCGTGCACCCCGTACGCGTTGCCGGGGTCGCCCGCGCCGAAGTCGACGTACCCCTTGATGCGGTACAGCCCCTCTGGCCGTGAGTCGAGGAACCGCATCAGCCTGCGGGGGTCCATCGGGACGCCGGAGTCGAAGTCGATGCTCTCGTACGCGGTGTGCAGATGTCCCCCGTGCCCGTCGCCGTCCTCCGCCGCACGCTCCTCCAAGTACAGGTCCTCGAAGGTCAGCTGACGGGCCTTCTCCTCGCCCTCGGGCCGCAGCGCCGGGTCGAAGAGCAGCTCGGGGTCGATGCGCCCGTACGTGGCCGGGATGACCGCCGCCGTGCTTCCGGTCTCCGCGACGGCCTTCCGGACGCGGGCGCACTCCTCGTCCCCGGCCCGGTCCGTCTTGTTGAGCACGACGAGATCGGCCACCGCGAGATGGCGGCCGATCTCCGGATGGCGCTCCCGGGTCGCCTCGAACTCGGCGGCGTCGACCACCTCGACCAGTCCCCCGTACACGATGTGCGGGTTGTCGCTGGCGAGGATCATGCGGACGAGTTCCTGCGGCTCGGCGAGGCCGCTCGCTTCGATGACGATGACGTCGAGCCGGGCGGAGGGCCGGGTCAGGGTCTCCAGGTAGGTGTCCAGTTCGCTCACGTCGACGGCGCAGCACAGGCAGCCGCCGCCCAGCGACACGGTGGACCCGACCTGCCCGGAGACCGTCATGGCGTCGATCTCGATGGCCCCGAAGTCGTTGACGATCACGCCGATCCGGTTGCCCGCGCGGTGGAGCAGGAGGTGGTTGAGCAGCGTCGTCTTGCCGGATCCCAGGAATCCCGCGAGGACGACGACGGGGATACGGGGGCGGTGGGGCGACGACGAGCTCAACGGGTGCCTTCCTGCAGGGTCAGACGGCCGGGACCGGCTGCGGCGGGGGCGGGCCGACGTAGCGGGCCGCCGGGCGGATGATCTTGGAGTCCTCCGCCTGTTCCAGGATATTGGCGCTCCAGCCCACGACCCGCGCCGTGCAGAAGGTGGGCGTGAACATCTCGCGCGGCAGCCCGCACAGCTCCATGACCACTCCGGCGTAGAACTCCACGTTGGTGTGCAGCTCGCGTCCCGGTTTGAGCTCGGCGAGGATCGCCTCGACCTGGCGTTCCACCTCGACGGCGAACTCCACGAGCGGGCCGCCGAAGCCCTGGGCGATGGACCGGAGCATGCGCGAGCGGGGGTCCTCGGTGCGGTAGACGGGGTGGCCGAAGCCCATGATCCGGTCGCCCGCGAGGACCCGTTCGCGGATCCAGCCGTCGATGCGGTCGGGGGTGCCGATCGCATCGAGCGTGTCCAGGGCGCGGCTCGGGGCGCCTCCGTGCAGGGGGCCGGAGAGCGCGCCGACGGCGGCCACCAGGCAGGCGGCGACGTCCGCTCCGGTCGAGGCGACGACCCGTCCGGTGAACGTCGAGGCGTTGAAGCCGTGGTCCACGGTGGAGATCAGATACTGCTCGACCGCCCTGGCCCGTCCCTCGTCCGGTACGGAACCGGTGAGCATGTACAGGTAGTTGGCCGCGTGCGGCAGATCGGCGCGCGGCTCGACGGGTTCGAGGCCCTGGCCGAGGCGGTGCAGGGCGGTCAGCACGGTGGGGACGGCCGCGCAGACGGCCAGGGCGTCGGCCCGGCGGCGGTCCGCGTCGATGTCGTACACCGGCCGGAATCCGGCCGACGCGCCGAGCAGGGAGAGCGCTGTACGCAGCCCGGACAGCGGGCCGGACACCGCGCTCGCCCGCGCTATGGCGGGCAGCGCCTCGCGTACGGCGTCGGGCAGTACGCGCAGGGCGGCCGTGCGGGCGGCGAAGTCGGCGCGGGCCTCCGGGCCGGGCAGCTCGCCCTCGGTCATGAGGTACCAGACGTCCTCGAAGCCACGGGCCTGCGCCAGCTCGACCGCCGAGTACTGGCGGTAGTGGTAGAAGCCCTCGCGGCCCCGGACGTCCCCGAGCGCCGTATCGGTCACGACGACACCCGCGAGACCTCGGGGGACGTCGAGCGGTGTTCCGCCGGTCATGGTCGTCATTGCTTCCTCCGTGGACAGTCGGGTGACTCCTTGATATTGATTCGACTGTCCATGCATGACAGGATTCCTGTCAATATTGATTGAATCAATGTGAACGCATGGATGCCAAGGCGGCATATGGATACGGTGGCGACATGACGGAGCGATCAGAGGCGGACGGGCGGCGGCTCACGACGCGGGAGACGGCCGAGCGCCTGGGCGTGAAGCCCGAGACGGTGTACGCGTACGTCAGCCGGGGGCAGCTGAGCAGCAGCCGCGCGCCGGGCGGTCGCGGCAGCACGTTCGACGCGGCGGAGGTCGACGCGCTGGCCCGGCGTACGGGGCGCAGGGAGCCGGCCCCGGCCGAGCCCGCCGTCCGTACCGGCATCACCCTCATCGCCGATGACCGCTACTACTTCCGGGGCGTGGACGCGACGGAGCTGGCCGCTCGCTATGCGTACGAGGAGGTCGCCGAGTGGCTGTGGACCGGTGAGCTGCGGCCGGGCATCCGCTTCACGGCCCCGGAGCAGGCGGTGGCGGCGGCCCGGCGGGCGGTCGGTGCGCTGCCGGTGCACTGCGGGTCCACGGACCGGCTCCGGGTGGCGGTGGTGGCCGCCGCTGCCGCCGACCCGCTGCGCTTCGACCTGTCGCGCGAGACGGTGCTCGGCGGCGCGCGCAGCCTGATCCCGGCGCTGGTCGCGGCGCTGCCGACGGTGGGCGGTGGTGAGCACGGCACGGTGGATGCGGGCGAACCCGGCGCGTCCTGCGGTCTGGCGGCCCAACTGTGGCCGAAACTCACCGCCCGTCAGCCCGACGGACCGTCACTCGCCGTGCTGGACACCGCGCTTGCGCTGCTCATCGACCACGATCTGGCCGCTTCTACGCTGGCTGCCAGGGTCGCCGCATCGGCCCGGGCCCATCCGTACGCGGTGGTGTCGGCGGGGCTCGGCGTACTGGAAGGCCCGTTGCACGGGGCGGCGAGCGGGCTGGCCCACCGCATGCTGGCCGAGGTCCTGGAGCGCGGTGGCGCTGCGCCGGTGGTGGCGGACCATCTGCGGGCGGGGCGCAGGGTGCCGGGGCTCGGGCACCGGCTGTACACGGGCGAGGACCCGCGCGCCCGTACGCTGTTCGGCCTGCTCGAACGCGTCCCGCAGGCCGGACCGGCCCTGGCCGCCGCCCGCGACGTGGTGGCCACTACCGCGCGGGACGTCCCCCTGCACGCCAACGTCGATCTGGCGCTGGCCGTGCTCTCGGTCGCTTCGGGCATGCCCGCGGAGGCGGGAGAGACGGTGTTCGCGATTGCCCGTACAGCGGGCTGGATCGCGCATGCGCTGGAGGAGTACGGGGAACGCCCGCTGCGGATGCGTCCCAGCGGGCACTACACCGGTCCCCGGCCTCCCCAGCCGCTCCCGTCCCCGTAAGCACGCAATTGGAAGCGTCGGGGGTGCAAAATCCCGACGGTCAGCGGGAAGCCGCGCGGGGCGGCTGGGCCGTGGAACCCCGGACGACCAGCTCCGGCTCGAAGAGGAGCTCGTCCGACGGCACGGCGCGGCCGCCGATCTGCACGGAGAGCAGTTCCACCGCGGCCCGCCCCATCGCCTCGATCGGCTGGCGAACGGTGGTGAGCGGGGGTTCGGTGCAGTTCATGAAGGCCGAGTCGTCGTAGCCCACGACGGACACGTCGTCGGGCACCGACAGGCCCCGCCGCCGCGCCGCGCGGACGGCCCCGAGGGCCAGCGGGTCGCTGGCGCAGATGAAGCCGGTGACGCCCTCGTCCAGCAGGCGCGTGGCGGCGGCCTGCCCGCCCTCCAGCGAGAACATCGCCCGGGTCACCCATTCGTCCGGGATGGTCGTGCCGGATTCCTCCGCGAGCGCCCGGGCTGCGGCCAGCTTGCGCTGCGAGGGCATGTGGTCCGAGGGGCCGAGCACCAGACCGATGCGCTCGTGGCCCAGCGACACCAGATGGCGCCACGCCTGTTCGACGGCCACGGAGTCGTCGCAGGAGACACAGGGGAAGCCGAGATGGGCGATGGCCGCGTTGATCAGGACGACGGGGATCTTGCGGTCGGCCAGCACCTTGTAGTGGTCGTGCGGGGCGTCGGCCTGGGCGTAGAGACCACCGGCGAAGACCACGCCCGAGACCTGCTGCTGCAGGAGCAGTTCGACGTAGTCCGCCTCGGAGACGCCCCCCTTGGTCTGGGTGCAGAGGACCGGAGTGAGGCCCTGCTGGGCGAGCGCACCGCCGACCACCTCGGCGAACGCGGGGAAGATCGGGTTCTGCAGTTCGGGCAGGACGAGGCCGACCAGGCGGGCCCGTTCACCGCGCAGCTGGGTCGGTCGCTCGTAACCGAGGACGTCCAGCGCGGAGAGGACGGCCTGCCGCGTGGCGTCGGAAACGCCGGGCTTGCCGTTGAGTACCCGGCTGACCGTGGCCTCGCTGACTCCAACCTTCTGTGCCACCTGAGCAAGTCGTCGCGTCATACGCGCAAGATTAGCGCAAGAAACGCAAGCAGATTGCGTGGGGTCGGAATCAGAGATGAATTTCAGCAAGTGCCCGCGGGGCGCCGCTCCGCTCCCTCATCGGCGCCACCGTACCCGCCACCGCCCGGCCCAGGCACCCCTCGGGGCGTGAGTCGAGCTGCCCATACCCTCGAAGCCATGAACGAGTTCGAGGGATCCGACGGTCGGCATCTGTCCCTGACCAACGGCGGTACGGCGGTGTTCGTGGACGTACTGACATTCGCCGTCTCGGAGCTCGCTCGGGAACCCTGGGACTTCCGCTTCGCCGCCCTCCTGACGCTGCAGAACCAGAACGTGATGGGGCGCGGCGTCGTCGGTTTCGATCTGGAGGAGCTCGACTGGGGCGACTCGCCACAGGAGGCCGCCGCGGCCAAGGACTTCCTGTTGCGCGTCCTCGATCTGGCCCTGACCCATCACCGGTGGGACGAGCTGACGTACGAACCACCCCGGGCAGAGGGCTACCTGCGCACGTACCGGGCGATGGTCGAAGCCTTCGACCCCGCGACCGCGAAGGCCGGCCAGGAGGTCCTGCCGGGCCCGCAGGAGGCCGCGAGGGCCTCCTGCGTACGTCACCGGGTCCTGAACGGGCTGCCGTTCTGGGAGGAGTGCGTGTTCTGCACGGATGGGGTCTGACTGTCGGGGCGGCCGGCGCTCAGACCGCTCCGGCCCCGGTCATCGCGCGCACCTCGATCTCCGCGTGCTTGGCCGCGTCCGGGGGCTCGTTCGCGGTGACGGTCCCGATCCAGCCGGCGAGGAAGCCCAGCGGGATGGAGACCAGGCCGGGGTTCTCCAGGGGGAAGACCTGGAAGTCGACGCCGGGGAAGAGTGAGCTGGGGCTGCCGGAAACGACCGGGGAGAGCACCACGAGCAGCACGGCGGGGATCAGCCCGCCGTAGACGGACCAGACCGCCCCGCGCGTGGTGAAGTTCCGCCAGAACAGCGAATAGAGCAGGACCGGGAGATTGGCCGAGGCGGCGACGGCGAAGGCGAGCCCCACCAGGAACGCCACGTTGAGATCCTGGGCGAGCAGGCCCAGCCCGATGGCGGCGACGCCGATGCCTGCCGCCGCGACACGGGCGACGGCCACCTCGCTGCGCTGCTTGGCACCGGGCCGCTTGAGCGAGGCGTAGAGATCGTGGGCGACGGATGCCGACGAGGCGAGGGTGATCCCGGCGACGACGGCCAGGATGGTCGCGAAGGCGACGGCGGCGACCACGGCGAACAGGATCGTCCCCCCGGTGGAGCCCTCGCCCCCGCCGAGCACCATGGCCAGCAACGGCACCGCCGTGTTCCCCGCGGCATTCGACTCCCGTACGTCGGCCGAGCCGACCAGCGCGGCGGCCCCGAACCCGAGCACGATGGTCATCAGGTAGAAGCTGCCGATGAGGCCGATGGACCAGACGACGGACCGGCGGGCGGCGCGGGCGGTGGGGACGGTGTAGAAGCGGGACAGGATGTGCGGCAGCCCCGCCGTGCCCAGCACCAGGGCGAGGCCGAGGCTGATGAAGTCGATGCGCGCCGTCCAACTCCCCCCGTACCGGAGTCCGGGCGACAGGAAGTCCTTGCCGTACCCGCTGCGGTCGGCGGCGGAGTTGAGCAACGCGTTGAAGTTCCCGTGGAAGTGGACCAGCACGAGCACGGTGAGCACCACGGTGCCCGCCAATAGCAGGACGGCCTTCACGATCTGGATCCAGGTGGTGGCGCGCATCCCGCCGAGCGAGACGTACACGACCATGAGCGCCCCGACGCCGACGACGGTCCAGGAACGGGCGGCACCGCTCGTGCCGCCGAGAAGCAGCGCGACCAGACTCCCGGCACCGACCATCTGCGCCACCAGATAGAGCACGGACACGGTGACGGAGGACGTTCCCGCGGCGATACGGACCGGGCGCTCCGCCATCCGGGCCGCGACCACATCGGCGAGGGTGAATCGGCCGCAGTTGCGCACGAGTTCCGCGACGAGCAGCAGGACGACGAGCCAGGCGACCAGGAAGCCGACCGAGTACAGCATGCCGTCGTAGCCGAACAGGGCGATCAGCCCGGAGATGCCGAGGAAGGAGGCGGCCGACATGTAGTCGCCCGCGATGGCGAAACCGTTCTCCATGGGTGAGAACAGTCGGCCGCCCGCGTAGAACTCTTCCGCCGAGCCGTGCCGGTTGCGGCTCACCCAGGTGGTGATGCCCAGGGTGACCGCGATGAAGGCGCTGAACAGCAGCAGCGCCAGGGTCTGGTGGTCGCCTCTCAACGCCCGGCCCCCCGCGTCATCTCCTGCGTCTCCCATCGCAGATCGAGCGCGGCCCGGTCCCTGCGCAGCCGGGCGTGCCGCGCGTACGCCCCGGTGAGCAGGAACGTCGTCAGGAACTGGCCGAGCCCCACGACCATCGCCACATTGACCGCTCCGGCCACCGGCCGCGCCATCAGCCCGGGCGCGGTCACCGCCGTGACGACGTAGGCGAGGTACCAGACGAGGAAGGCCGTGGTGGCAGGTACGACGAAACGCCGGTAGCGACGGCGCACCTCCTGGAACGCCTCGCTGCGCTGCACCTCCAGATAGATGTCGGCCGCGCTGTGGCCACCGCGCGGCGCGGCCGGTCCGGGCACCACGGCGGGCGTGGGGCCGGCCGCGCCGTCCGGCTCGCCCCACCCGGAGGTCAGCGCGTCGTCCCACGGGTCGTCGAGCCGCATCGCTGCGGACTCGCGCCCTGCTTCCTTCTCCACCGAACAACTCCCCTTGTCCACGGACCACTTCGGCCGCATATCCAAGAATGGGCAGATCGGGAAGATCCAGGGCACTTCATTCGCGAGACTTCACCTCTTCAGGTGAAGGATCTCCCGGGCGGGCGCACCATCCCCCGCTGGTACGCATAGCGCACCGCCTGGGCCCGGTCGCGCAGGCCGGCCTTGGCGAAGAGGTTGTTGATGTGGCTCTTCACCGTGGCCTGCGAGATGTGGAGGGCGCGGGCGATGTCCGCGTTGGACATCCCCTCGGCGATCAGGACCAGCACCTCGGCCTCCCGCGGAGTCATCCCGTCCGGCGGCTCCGGCTCACCGCCGGCACCGGTCACGAGGGGCCCCTCGGTCACCTGCTCCAGGAGCCGGCGCTGCACCGTCGGCGAGAGCCCCGCCTCACCCGAGAGGACGGCGTGAACGGCCCTAACGATCTCGTCGCCCCCGGCGTCCTTGGTGAGGTAGCCCCGCGCCCCCGCCCTGAGCGCGGGGAACAGGGAGTCATCGTCCGCGAAGGTCGTGAGCACCACGACCTGCGTGCCGGGGAACTCCTCGCGGATGCGCCGGGTCGCCTCCACCCCGTCGCAGCGGGGCATCCGCAGATCCATCAGCACCACGTCCGGCGCGTGCTCGGCCACCTGCGCGACCGCTTCCTCCCCGTCCTTCGCCGATCCGACGACCTCGATCCCGGGCAGCAGACCGAGCAGCATGACGATGCCCTCCCGTACCACCGCCTGGTCGTCGGCCACCACCACCCGCGCCGTCACGCGGGCACCCGCAGACTCACCACGAACCCCTCCTCGCCCGGGCCTGCCTCCAGCGTGCCGCCCAGCAACTCGGCCCGCTCCCGCATCCCGAGCAGACCGTATCCGGAACCGCTGGCAGCCAGGTCCCCTTCCGGACTCCGCCCTCCCGAGTCCTTGACCTCCAGCACGACGCAGTCGGGCTGGTACTCCAGCCGGAGCTGCACCCTGGCTCCGGGCGCGTGCTTGCGCACGTTGGTCAGGGCCTCCTGCGCCACCCGCCGGACGGTCTGCGACGCCTGCGCGGTCAGGGTGCGCTGCGCGCCCTCGACCCTGACCTCGGCCGGCTCAGCGGTCACCAGCTGCCTCAGGAAGTCCTCCACGGGTGACACCTCGCCCCGTAGCGCGGAGAGCGCCTGACGGGTCTCGGAGAGGCCCTCTCGCGCCATCGCCCGGGCCGCGACCACCCGTTGCAGGACCTGATCCCGGAACTCCCCCGCGGGCTCCCTCTCGATCAGCAGTCGTGCGGCCTCCAGGTGCACCAGCTGCGCGGAGAGGCTGTGGGCCAGCACGTCGTGGATCTCCCGGGCGATCCTGGAACGCTCGTCCAGCGCGGCCCGCTCCGCCTCCGCGGCCCGGGCCGCCCGTTCCTGGGCGAGCAGCCGTTGCGCACTGCCCCGGGCCTCGGCGTCCAGCCGGAGCACATACCCGGCGAGGCAGAGGCCGGCCGTGGTCACCGCGGTGGTCAGCCAGTCGTCGGTGTCGACCACCACGTAGGCGCCGAGGGCCACCGCTGTGGCCGGAACTCCCGCCACCAGGGGCAGCCGTTCCAGAGCGGTGACGGCGCAGGCGCACCAGAGCACTGTCGCGGGCACCGTCGCCCCCGCTTGCCCCGCCCCGAATCCGGCCAGCATGAGCATCCCCAGCAGACCGAGCGACGGCCACAGGCGGTTGTCGAGACTTGTCCGGAAGAAGGCGACGGCGAGCAGTGCGCAGACGAGCACCACGATCAGCCCGACGACGACCTCCAAGGGCCCGAACAGCCCGTTGGTGAAGGTCCCCCACAGCATCAGGGTGAGCAGGCTGGCCCGCACGGACCAGCCGATCACTCTGCGCGGGCCGCTGCGGGCTTCCCGGGCGAGCGCCTCCCTCGACGGCCAGCTCGTCCAGGCGTCGGGTGTCACACGCTGTCCTTCCACTCCTGCCGCACCGCGGCGCCGACGACAGGCCCGTTGTGAGGCCCGGATATCGCTGCGGCCCGGCGTGCCAGCAGCCCCTCCCGTATCAGCAGAGTCGCCGCGAGAGCCGCCATCAGGGCGGGGCTGCCCTGATGCACGCCCAGCAACACCGCGACGCCGTACAGAGCCGCCCGCAGGGCCAGTCCGCCGACCCAGACCAGAGCCGTGGCCTTGGTCCCCTTGCTCCACAGGGAGCCGTCCTCAGCCCGCCAGACGCGGGATGTCCACGCCCACCCGGCACCCGTGACCAGCCCGACGACGAGCTCGGCGCCCAGGATGACGGCCGAGGCTATCCGATGGTGCGGGTCCACGAGTCCGGGCTCCCGCAGAGCCATGAAGCACAGAACGCCGGGGAGCAGCCACCAGCGCCGGCCGCCGGACAGCTGTTGCGCCGAGCACTGGCGGACCACGACGAGGGCGATGACCGCGATGATCACCAGGGCGTTGACAAGCCCGGACATGGGCGCCTCCGAGATGCGAGAAGTTCTGCGTCTCCGAAGCTACGGAAGAGCCCGGCCGAGCAGATCGGCTCCCGGGTGGATCATGGGTGGAGATGTCGTCTCCACCCACGGGTGGAGACGACATCCGGGGCCCGCCCCGCGCCGGAACACCGGCCGGGCCTCGGAACGGACGCTCAGACGTCGATGCGCGAGCGGTCCAGCGTCGCCGCCGAGCTGGTGATGAACTCCTTGCGCGGCGCCACCTCGTTGCCCATCAGCAGGTCGAAGACCTTCTCGCTGGACTCCAGGTCACCGATGTTGATCCGCCGCAGCGTGCGGTGCCGGGGGTCCATCGTCGTCTCCGCCAGCTGGTCGGCGTCCATCTCGCCCAGCCCCTTGTAGCGCTGGATCGAGTCCTTGTAGCGGATGTTCTTGCGCTGGAGCTCCAGCAGCCGCTGGCGCAGCTCATTGTCGGAGTAGGTGTAGATGTATTTGTCCTGGCCCTTCTTGGGCTGGACCAGTTCGATCCGGTGAAGTGGCGGCACGGCGGCGAAGACCCGGCCCGCTTCGACCATCGGCCGCATGTACCGCTGGAAGAGCGTCAGCAGCAGGATCCGGATGTGGGCGCCGTCGACATCGGCGTCGACCAGCAGGACGATCTTGCCGTACCGGGCGGCGTCGATGTCGAAGGTGCGCCCGGAGCCGGCTCCTATGACCTGGATGATCGCACCGCACTCGGCGTTCTTCAGCATGTCGGAAACCGACGCCTTCTGAACGTTGAGGATCTTGCCGCGGATCGGCAGGAGTGCCTGGAACTCGCTGTTCCGAGCGAGCTTCGCCGTACCGAGCGCGGAGTCGCCCTCCACGATGAACAGCTCGCTGCGCTCCACGTCGTCGCTACGGCAGTCTGCGAGCTTCGCCGGCAGGGAGGACGACTCCAGCGCCGTCTTGCGACGCTGCGCATCCTTGTGCTGACGGGCTGCGATCCGGGTGCGAGCGGCCGCCACCGCCTTGTCGAGGACGGCCCTGGCCTGGGCCTTCGCGTCTCGCTTGGTGGAGGTCAGGAACGCCTTGAGCTCCTTGGCCACCACGTTGGCGACGATCCGGTTGGCCGCCGAGGTGCCGAGCACCTCCTTCGTCTGGCCCTCGAACTGCGGCTCCGCGAGGCGCACGGTCACGACCGCGGTGAGGCCTTCGAGGGCGTCGTCCTTGACGATGTCGTCCTCCGCCACGCGCAGCAGCTTCGCGGAGCGCAGCACCTCGTTGACCGTCTTGGTCACGGAGCGCTCGAATCCGGTCACGTGGGTGCCGCCCTTGGGGGTGGCGATGATGTTGACGAACGACTTCACATTGGTCTCGTACCCGGTGCCCCAGCGCAGCGCGATGTCCACGCCCAGTTCGCGCGTGACCTCGGTGGGCGTCATGTGTCCGCGGTCGTCCAGGACCGGGACGGTCTCCTTGAAGGTGCCCTGCCCGGTCAGGCGCAGGACGTCGCAGACGGCCTTGTCCTGGGCCAGGTAATCGCAGAACTCGCTGATACCGCCGTCGAAGCGGAAGGTCTCCTCCGTCTTGCCCGCTCCGTCCAGGCCACGCTCGTCGCGCACGACGAGGGTCAGGCCGGGGACGAGGAAGGCCGTCTGGCGGGCCCGCTGGTGAAGCGTCTCCAGGTTGAGCTTGGCGTCCTTGAGGAAGATCTGCCGGTCGGCCCAGTACCGCACCCGCGTGCCGGTGCGCGTCTTCGGGACACGCTTGCCCTTGCGCAGCCCGTTGGCCGGGTCGAACGGGCTGTCCGGGCCCTGCTCGGTGAAGATCCCCGGGACACCACGCCGGAAGCTGATCGAGTGGGTCGCGCTGTTGCGGTCGACCTCGACGTCGAGCCTGGCGGAGAGGGCGTTGACCACGGAGGCGCCCACACCGTGCAGCCCTCCGGACGCGGCGTAGGAGCCGCCACCGAATTTGCCTCCGGCGTGCAGCTTGGTCATGACGACCTCGACGCCGGAAAGACCCGTCTTGGGCTCGACGTCGATCGGGATGCCCCGGCCGTTGTCCCGGACCTCGACGGAGTTGTCGTCGTGGAGTACGACCTCGATGTGATCGCAGTAGCCGCCGAGGGCTTCATCGACGGAGTTGTCGATGATCTCCCAGAGGCAGTGCATCAGACCGCGGCTGTCGGTGGACCCGATGTACATACCCGGGCGCTTGCGAACCGCTTCGAGCCCCTCGAGTACGAGCAGGTGCCGCGCGGTGTAGTTGGAACCGTCTCGGTCTGCTCCGGTCAGCAGCGCAGTGGACGGCACGGACGTATCGGCGGTCACGCGGTTCGCTCCTCGCTGAATTTCATTTGGGGCCCTGAGGGTCACGGGCTCGGCTTCGGTGCCGCTGTGAGGGTACCGATGCCTGGTAGAGCGGGTGAAACGCCACCCTAGAAGAACCTCACCCTAAACCAGACTCGTATACATGTTCGATCCCCCCGCAGGGGTGACGTGCACATCACGTTCCCTTCCAGGCATGAACCATTTAGGCTCCGGGCACGTCCTCATCAACAACCGGCAAGCCAGCCGGCCCGGACTGACCAAGCCAAGCAACGCGAAACCCGTAGCGCCACGCAATACGGCACATTCGCCGCGAACCGGCAACAGACAGCCATCCCGAGAAGAAGTTTCGAAGAAAAGCCACGAGCGGGAACGTTTTCGGCCTGGTTGGATGTTGACCCTGGTACGACAGCTCGTCGAGCTAGAGAAGAGGCGACGTGACTACTGTTCTGACCCCCGCGAGCCCGCTGACCGCAGCAGACCGCTGTGACCGTTGCGGCGCCCAGGCTTACCTGCGCGTCGTGCTCATCAGTGGCGGTGAACTGCTCTTCTGCGCCCACCACGGTCGCAAGTTCGAGCCGGAACTCAAGAAGATCGCCGCGGAAATACAGGATGAGACGGACCGACTGACGGCCGTGCAGGCCCAAGCCGCCGAAGAGGAACACTGACACCTCTGCATCCACGACGAGCCAGGGGCCGGTCCCGGACCGGCCGACGGGCGGCCTCCCGTGAGGGAAGCCGCCCGTTCTCGTACCTGCGGAGCCCGCGCCGTCAGCCGGCGTTCGCCATCCAGCCGATGGCGGCGGAGATCCGCGTGTAGACACCGGGGCTCCCGGCGCGCCCGCAGCCGTTCCCCCAGGACACCAGCCCCACGAGCCTCCCCTGCGCCACCAGAGGCCCTCCGCTGTCCCCCTGACAGGCGTCGTACCCGCCCTCGGGTTCGCCCGCGCAGAGCATCGATGAGGCCTCGTACGTGCCCGTGCTGCCGCCCGGGTACGCCTGCTTGCACGAGCTGTCGGGCAGGATGTCCACCTGGGCGGACCGGAGCGACGACGCGTAGTCGCCGTACCCGGTGGTGTCGCCCCAGCCGTAGACGACGGCGGGTGTCCCCGCCTTGTACGCCGAGTCACCGGCCTCGGCCAGGGGGATCGTGTCTGTCTGAGGCAGCGCCTCGGACAGGGTGAGTACGGCGACGTCCCCGCTGTTGGTGGTGGCGTCGAACCCGGGGTTCACCCACGTCCCGCTCACCGGGATCTCCTTGCCGCCCGTGCCGTTCAGCTCGTCCCGGCCGGAGATGATCCGCAGATCGCTCACCTGGTCCACGTCGGTGCCCAGCGCCTCCCGGCTCAGGCAGTGGGCGGCGGTGAGCACCTTCTTCGGCTCCACCACGACACCGCCGCAGAACTGACCGGCCCGGGTACCCCCGAACCGGTCACGGCTGGACAGCGCCACCACCCAGGGACTGTCCGCCACGTGGGCGGGCTGACCTCCGATGATGATGCTGTTGGTGGCCGCCGAAGCGGGGGAAGCGAGCGGTATCACGGCCGTGGTGGCGGCAAGGGCGAGCGCCCCGGTCAAGGTGCGGACGACAGTGCGGGACATGCGTACTCCTGACTCTGTGATGGACCATGCCTACCCAGAGTCATTCCAGCGACACCGATGCGCACCTCCGTCTTGCACCTCACACAAGGAGCGGAACGCGACGCGGCGAGGGCCCGGAACCCTCAGGGTTCCGGGCCCTCGCCGCGTCATGACGCCGTTGCGGCCTAGTCGAGGTAGTCCCGCAGAACCTGCGAGCGCGACGGGTGGCGCAGCTTCGACATGGTCTTGGACTCGATCTGACGGATGCGCTCGCGCGTCACGCCGTAGACCTTGCCGATCTCGTCCAGCGTCTTCGGCTGTCCGTCGGTGAGGCCGAAGCGCATGGAGACCACGCCCGCCTCACGCTCGGACAGCGTGTCCAGGACCGAGTGGAGCTGCTCCTGGAGGAGCGTGAAGCTCACCGCGTCGGCCGGGACGACCGCCTCGGAGTCCTCGATCAGGTCACCGAACTCGCTGTCCCCGTCCTCACCCAGCGGGGTGTGGAGGGAGATCGGCTCACGGCCGTACTTCTGGACCTCGATGACCTTCTCGGGGGTCATGTCGAGTTCCTTGGCCAGCTCCTCCGGGGTGGGCTCGCGGCCCAGGTCCTGGAGCATCTGGCGCTGGACACGGGCGAGCTTGTTGATGACCTCGACCATGTGCACCGGGA
This sequence comes from Streptomyces sp. CB01249, assembly GCF_001905735.1. Lineage (GTDB taxonomy): Bacteria > Actinomycetota > Actinomycetes > Streptomycetales > Streptomycetaceae > Streptomyces. Next base: position 91,725 of record NZ_LISW01000001.1, on the reverse strand, counting down.
TACGGATGGTGCGTGCCTGGTCGGCCATGGCACGGGTGATCGCCTGACGGATCCACCAGGTGGCATACGTGGAGAACTTGTAGCCCTTGGTGTAGTCGAACTTCTCCACCGCGCGGATCAGACCGAGGTTGCCCTCCTGGATCAGGTCCAGGAAGAGCATGCCGCGGCCGGTGTAACGCTTGGCCAGCGACACCACGAGACGGAGGTTGGCCTCCAGCAGGTGGTTCTTGGCGCGACGGCCGTCCTCGGCGATGATCTCCAGCTCGCGCTTGAGCTTGGGAGCGAGCTTGTCGGAGTTCGCCAGCTTGTCCTCGGCGAACAGACCCGCCTCGATGCGCTTGGCGAGCTCGACCTCCTGCTCGGCGTTGAGGAGCGGGACCTTACCGATCTGCTTGAGGTAGTCCTTGACCGGGTCGGCGGTGGCACCGGCGACGGCGACCTGCTGCGCGGGCGCGTCGTCCTCGTCGTCGTCGGAGAGGACGAAGCCCTTGTTCTCGCCCTCGCCCTCCTCTTCCTCGCCCTTGCCAGCCTTGACCTCCTCGACGACGTCGTCGCCGTCGAGAATCTCCTCGTCCTGCTTGCCGGCCTTCTTGGAGGCCGTCTTCTTGGCCGCCGTCTTCTTCACAGCGGTCTTCTTGGCTGCCGTCTTCTTGGCTGCGGCCTTCTTCGCGGGAGCGGCCGCGGGAGCCTCCTCGGCCGCCGGGTCCGCGGGCTCGGCGGACGGTGCGGCGGGCGCCGCCACAGTCCGCGTCACCGTCGTCTTGGCCGCGACGGTCTTGGTGGCGGTGCGCTTGGCCGGGCTCTTCGCTGCAACGCTCTTGCGGGCGCGCTTCGACGGCTCCGCGGCACTGACCATCAGCGTCACACCCTCTTCCTCGAGGATCTGGTTGAGGCTGCGCAGAACGTTCTTCCACTGGGTTGGCGGAATCTGGTCAGCCTCGAAGGCCCGACGCACGTCATCGCCGGCGATCTGCCCATCAGCCTTTCCCCGCTCAATGAGCGCCATCACAGATTCGGACTCGGCGATCTCCGGCGGGAGCGTACGGGATGTGCTGGCCGACACGAACAACCTCTCGGAACGATGGAAACGGCTTCCGGTCCGGCCCGGAGAGGGCTGGAACCGACGACCGACGGGCGGGGAATGCACCGACGGCGCGGGCTTGGCCTCAGAACTGCACAGCGCCCTGGACGGCTGCTGTATTCCTTCTGCGACGGTCACCTCTTAAGTCATCGCGCTGTTTCAAGGAGTGTTACGGCCGTTCCGCGTGGCCCGAGTCACACCCCATTTGCGATGAACACGACCAAGGCGACATCTCTCCGCCCTGTGCCGCCGGACCACCGGGGTCCGACGGCACGTGGCGCGTACACCTGCCCGCGCCTCAGTCAGTGCTGCTCGCGCGGCGCCGGCACCACGCGTTCCGTCTCGTGGTGCCCGACCAGCAACTGGCGCATGGCCGACTCGGCTCCCGCCGAGTCGCCGGACGCGAGGGCGTCCACGATGCGCGCATGCAGGGCGAGCGAGGCCTCACTGGGCCGGTCGCACGCGGTGGCCGGGCCGCCGGACACCTGCAGCGCCGCGGAGACGATCCCGGAAAGGTGCTCCAGCATGCGGTTGCCCGCGGCCTGGATGAGAAGGGCGTGGAACTCCGCGTCGGCACGGGCGCACGTGATCATGTCGCCCTGACCGAGCGCGTGTCCCATGATCTCGACCATGTCGACAAGACGCTGCTGAAGATCCTCACGCCCATGTCCTGCGGCAAGGCGGGCGGCAAGTGGCTCGATCGTCCACCTGAGATCACCCAGCTCACGGCGCTGGTCATCACGCTGCGGGCCGAAGGCGCGCCATTCGATGATGTCGGGATCGAGCAGATTCCAGTCGCTGACCGGCCGCACTCGGGTACCGACATTGGGGCGGGCGCTGACCAGCCCCTTCGCCTCCAGTACGCGCAGCGATTCGCGCACGACGGTCCGGGAAACCTCGAAACGCTGGCCGATCTCCTCGGGCACCAGCGGGCGGTCCGCACCGAGGTCGCCGGACACGATCATCTGCCCCAACTGCTGAACAAGTTGGCCGTGGAGCCCGCGGCCACGGCTGGCCGAGCCCCGTCGGCCCACCCGGCCGAGCTCGGCTTCGGCACCGTCCCAGGAGCGCGCGGCGGCGCGCTCGCCGGCCGGCGCCTCCGCGTACGGGTAACGGTCGAGTTCGCCCGGGCCGGCGAGGCCGGAATCGGCGGAGCGGGCGGTGGTCATCATGGTGTGCGCAAGGGTACTCACGCATCCTTTGTCGGCGGGTCCCATCCGCCCCTTGAGGTCTTTGCTGAAAAGCACACGAAAGGGTGATCGGCACCCGCCCCTCAATTGACGCCTTACTGGTATAAACCGGACGTTTCACAGTAGGGCTTACGAAGAGGTCGCCTCCGGCCGCGCCGCACGCTCACCAACGCACCCTCCCCCGAAGGCTGGTGAGAAGAAACGCGCAGGTCAGGGCTGACAGAGAGAGGGCCAGGGCCGCCCCCACGGGCTGCGCCACGATCCTCGCGCCGGCCAACATCCACCGGTCCGCCTCCCCCGGCCACTGGAGCCAGGCCAGGTCCCGCAGCCGGCCCGGAAGCCCAGACATCGAACGCGTGCTCGCCATTTTCGGCATTCGCTCGACGAGCGGCACCATGACCACAGGTACGGCGAGTACGGCGGCGATGCCCGCGGTCGTCACCCGGAAGACGCCGGCGGCCAGCAGCCCGGCCCAGGCGCAACCGACGGTCAGGGCGGACCAGCTCACCGCCAGCGACACCACGTTCGGGGGGACATCGAGCAGGCTACCGCCGTACACGACGCGCAGGGTCGCAGCCGAGGCCAGCGCGACGAACAGCGCCAGCAGGAGGGCGACTCCCCCGGACACCGCCAGCTTGGCGAGGAGCAGACCGAGTCTGCGGGGCACACTCCCCCGACCGGCGGCGAGCGCTGGATAGCGGAACTCGTCGCCGAAGGAGAGCGCCCCGATGAGGCCGGCCCCGAGTGCGGCGGGCGGAAGCGGCAGCAGCGAGGGCCAGGCGGCGATGACATGGACGAGCGGGGTGCGGCCGTCGCGGGCCAGCAGTACGGAGAGACCCACGGAAACGGCCAGAACGACGCTCAGGATCACGGCCGTCGTCCGCACACCGAACAGGCGGCGCAGTTCGTACCGCACCGGTCGCAACGGCCCTCGGGCCGGGCGCCGCCTGATCGGCGGTGGAAGCTCACCCCTCGCGGCGGGGCGTGGGGTGCGGGAGGCGGCGTCGACGTGGTCACCCGAGGCGCGGCGCCCGGCCGGGGCTTCGGTCGCGCCCGCGGAACGCATATCACCCACTTCGTCGGCGAGTTGGTGAACGGGAAGCCCGTGCCGGAACGCGGCGTCGCCCACTTCCGCGCAGCTGCTGCCGTACACGGAGAGCCGGTTGCCGGCCGCCTCGGCGACGACCTCCACGGACCGCCGGGCAGCACGCGCTTCCCGGCTGACGATCGCGGCGAGGCGGGCGGCCTGCGGGGAGCGGACCGCCACACGAGGCCGCAGGCGGGTACGGGAAAAGGCCGCGCCGTCCTGGTCGGCGACCACGCGCCCACCGTCGAGGGTGACCACATGGCCTGCCGAGCGTGCAGCCTCCTTGGGGTCCCTGGTCGCGAACAGCACCGTTCCGCCGCGCTCGGCGTGGGAGCGCAGCATCCCGTGCAGCCAGTCGGCCTCTCTCGGCGCCAGACCCTCGGCCGGATCGTCCAGGAGGAGCGTGTGCGGGTCCCCGAGCAACGCGCAGGCAAGTGCCAGCCGACGGTCCATGGCGAGGGAGAGCCTGGCGATGGGCTGATCCTGCAGACCGGCGAGGCCCACCGCGTCGAGCAATTCGTCAGCCCTGGATACGGGCACACCGGCTGCGGCGCAGAGCATGCGGAGTTGCCCTCTAACGGTGCGGGCGGGGTGCCCCGGCACATCACCCAGCACCACCCCCACTTCACCGGCCGGGTACGGAACGCGATGCAGCGGCCGACCCCGGAAGTAGGTCACCCCCCGACCGGGCTCCAGTTCGAGCATCAAGCGCAGGGCCGCTGTCTTTCCGGAACCCGGCGCCCCCAGCAGGGCGGTGACGCACCCCGGCTCCGCGTCGAAGGTGAGGTCGTCCACTGCGGGGGCTTGTCCACGGGAGGGGGTGCTGGTGAGTCCGATGGCCTGGAGCATCGCTTCTCTCGCAGGTACGGGGACGGCAAAGGCGGAGCCGCCCGGCGGCGAGTGAGTACGCAGCACGATAACCCGACATATTGGACTTTCTGCGCAAGGTGGGGTGCGCGGCGCCCGGGCCCTCGCCGAGGGCGGGAAGAGCCTAGACCTCGGGCCTCAGCATCGGCGGGTTGAGCACGGTCGCCGTGCCTGACCGGAACAGCTGAGCCGGGCGCCCCCCCTGCCGGGTGGTCGTCCCCCCGGTCGGCACCAGGAAGCCCGGCGTGCCCGTCACCTTGCGGTGGAAGTTCCTCGGATCCAGCACCACGCCCCACACCGCTTCGTACACCCGGCGCAGCTCGCCGACCGTGAAGGCGGGCGGGCAGAAGGCCGTGGCCAGCGAGGAGTACTCGATCTTGGACCGGGCCCGCTCGACCCCGTCGGCGAGGATCCTCGCATGGTCGAAGGCCAACGGCGCCTGGTGCTCGCCATCCGGCGCGTAGCCGCCCTCGGGGCCGAGCAGGTCCTCGACGGGCGCCCATCGCGCGCTGTTCGCGTCGCCGCCCGCCCTGGGAGCGGGCAGATCGGGGGCCAGCGCGAGATGGGCGACGCTGACCACCCTCATCCTCGGGTCCCGGGCGGGATCCCCGTACGTGGCGAGCTGTTCCAGGTGTGCACCGTTACCCACGGCCGGAGCGGCCGGATCCTGCGCGCACAGGCCGGTCTCCTCGACCAGCTCACGTGCCGCTGCGGCGCCGAGATCCTCGTCGGCCCTGACGAAGCCGCCCGGCAGCGCCCACCTGCCCTGGAACGGGGTCTCACCCCGGCGTACCACCAGCGCGCAGAGGGCGTGCCGACGCACCGTGAGCACCACCAGGTCGACGGTGACGGCGAACGGCGGAAAAGTCGACGGGTCGTAGGGCGGCATGCCGCGATCATAGTCGTCTTCCTGACGATAAACACTCCCTTCCCGATGACTCTTCACCGGCCTGCGGAGCCCCTTCCTGGGCGCCCGGAAGAGCGAGGGCCGGGCATCCCCATCTCGACGCGAGGCGTGCGACCGGCCCCGTGTGCGGCGCCGGGGCCCGGCGCCGCACAGGTCTCAACGACCGGTCCTGGTCCCACGACGCCCTTGCGCCCCGGGCCGGGCGGACCGCCGCCTTTCCGCCGCGCCCGGGCCGGGCCGAGTGGAACCAGGGCGCGTCCTGGCGCGCCCGGCCGGCTTCACCCGTGCGGGACGGGCCCCCGCGACCCGTTCCGCACGCCGGCCGTGCCGGGCGGCCGCCCGCTCGCTGCGCTCGCCTCGCAGACAGCGACGCAGTGTTTCCGGGTCGAGCCCCTGGTTGCACGCCTCGTGCAGCAGTTGCGCGAAGGTGTAATGCGGATCGAGGCGCAGAGCGAGCCCCAGAGCGACGCGCGCCGCCGGTTCGTCGCCGGTCGACCAGGAGACCCAGCCCGCCAGGGTGAGAGGAGCTGCGGCGTGTTCCTCGTACGGGGCGACGCAGCGGCGGGCCAGCGCTCGCCAGAGCCTCAAGGCGGCATGCACCTTCGGCCCTTCCATCCACTCGGCCGCCCGGTCGCGGGTCTCCCTGTCCTGGAGACCGAGAATCATCGACGCGGCCTCCTCGTCGCTGATCAGTCGGTCGTCGTTGATGTCCGCGAGGGATGGCGTCGTCGCGGGCGCCTTCCCGAGGCGGTCGATCAGGCGACCGGCGAGCTTCAGCGTCTCGGCACCGACCTGCTGGCGGCGCTCCTGGTCGAGCAGCAACGGCACCATCGCGCTGCCCGCCGCGTCCAGGGCGCGTAGTTGGGCGGTGGCCGGTGTGGGGGTGAGCGGGGTGAGCCGCGCCTCCATCTCGCGCAGCGATCCCCGTACCTGAATGCCTGCGTAGGTGGCCGCCGCCGCCATCACCGAGGTGCCGGGCATGGCCAGCGGGTTGCCTTCTGCCGGGCAGCAGCGGGCATCGGGGCAGACATAGGACCAGAAGCGGTTCCCCGAGATGCACAGCAGTTCGAGGACGGGTACGTCCAGCGCTCCGCACGCCGTACGCAACCGCTGGGCGAACGGCCGCAGGCGCTCCATGGTCTGATTGCCCGTCTCGCCGTCCACCGGGTCCTGGCAGAGGAAGGCGACGATGGCGTCGGGCCTGGCGTCGCGGCGCTCGCTTCCTTTGATCAGGCACTCGGCGAGCTGGTCTGCGACCGTCGGCCATTCCAGCGGGGACTGCGGGATGCCGAGCCTGAGCCTGGATCCGAACCGGCCCCGGCCACCGTGCAGGGCGACCATGACCACACTGTCGCTCGGGTGGAAGCCCATCAGATAGGGGAGAGCGTCGGCCAGCTCGGCCGGTCCTCGCAGGGTGATCTGCTGTTCCTCGGAGGGACCGATTGATTCGGGGTGCTTGTTCATGGCCAGACCGTCTCGCGGACCGCACATTTCCGCTACCCCCTGTGGATAACTTATCCACAGGGGGTAATCGACTGTTCGCGGTTGTCGGAGTCATCGGGTTGCATGGGAGGCATGACCAACGCAGACCGCGCAGAGCTCAGGGCTTCGGCCGATTCCGTACTGGCCCGACTCGTCGGAGACGCCTCGGGCACCGCGCGGTTGCGTGAGGACCAGTGGCGGGCCATCGAGGCGCTTGTCGCGGACAAGCGTCGAGCACTGGTCGTCCAGCGCACCGGCTGGGGGAAGTCCGCGGTGTACTTCGTCGCCACCTCCCTGCTGCGTGCCCAGGGCGCCGGACCGACGGTCATCGTCTCGCCGCTGCTGGCGCTGATGCGGAACCAGGTCGCGTCGGCGGCCCGCGCCGGCATCAGCGCGCGCACGATCAACTCGTCCAATACGGAGGAGTGGGACACCGTGCAGGCGGAGGTGGCCGCCGGTGAGGTCGATGTCCTGCTGGTCAGCCCCGAGCGCCTCAACAATCCTGATTTCCGCGACCAGGTTCTGCCCCAGCTCGCCGCGACCACCGGTCTGCTCGTCGTGGACGAGGCCCACTGCATCTCCGACTGGGGCCACGACTTCCGGCCCGACTACCGCCGGCTGCGGACGATGCTCGCCGATCTCCCCTCCGGTGTCCCGGTGCTCGCCACGACCGCCACGGCGAACGCCCGGGTCACCGCTGACGTGGCGGAGCAGCTCGGCACAGGTGGCGGAGCGGACGCGCTCGTGCTGAGGGGGTCGCTGGACCGCGAGAGTCTGAGCCTCAGCGTGCTGCGACTGCCCAACGCGGCCCACCGCCTGGCATGGCTCGGGGACCACCTCAAGGAGCTTCCGGGCTCGGGAATCATCTACACGCTGACGGTCGCGGCCGCCGAGGAGGTCACCGCGTATCTCCGCCAGTGCGGGCACACCGTCGCCTCCTACACCGGCCGCACCGAGAACGCGGAACGGCAGCAGGCGGAGGACGATCTGCTGGCCAACCGACTGAAGGCGCTGGTGGCGACCTCCGCTCTCGGCATGGGCTTCGACAAGCCCGACCTCGGCTTCGTCGTACACCTCGGGTCGCCCTCCTCCCCCATCGCCTACTACCAGCAGGTGGGCCGCGCCGGACGCGGAGTGGAACATGCCGAGGTGCTGCTCCTGCCGGGCAAGGAGGACGAGGCGATCTGGCAGTACTTCGCGTCGGTCGGCTTTCCGCCGGAGGAGCAGGTCCGGCGCACCCTCGACGCGCTGGGCCAGGCCGGGCGGCCGCTCTCACTGCCTGCCCTGGAACCGCTGGTCGACCTGCGTCGCGCACGGCTGGAGAGCATGCTCAAGGTCCTCGACGTCGACGGGGCGGTCAGGCGGGTGAAGGGCGGCTGGACCGCGACAGGAGAGCCCTGGGTCTACGACGCCGAACGCTATGCGTGGGTGGCCCGTCAGCGCGCTGCCGAGCAGCAGGCCATGCGTGACTACGCCGCGACGGACGGCTGCCGGATGGAGTTCCTGCGCCGTCAGCTCGACGACGAGGCGGCGACCGCGTGCGGGCGTTGCGACAACTGTGCCGGCGCCAGGTTCGGCGCGGGGGTCTCCGACGCCGCTCTGGACACCGCGAAGGGTGAGCTCCGCAGGGCCGGTGTGGAGGTCGAGCCCCGCAAGATGTGGCCGACCGGGCTCGCGTCGGTGGGTGTCGACCTCAAGGGCCGGATTCCCGCGACGGAGCTCTCCGGCACCGGCCGGGCGCTGGGGAGACTCACCGACATCGGGTGGGGCAACAGACTGCGCCCGATACTGGCGGCTCAGGCACCCGACGCTCCGGTGCCGAGTGACGTGGCCGATGCCGTGGTGACCGTACTGGCCGACTGGGCGAGGGGTCCCGGCGGCTGGGCTCCCGGGGCCGTCGACGGCGTTCCCCGCCCGGTCGGTGTCGTCACCATGGCCTCGGACCGCAGACCCCAGCTCATCGAATCGCTCGGCAGGCACATCGCCGGAGTGGGGCGGATGCCCATGCTGGGGTGCGTGACCCTGACTCCGGACGCCGATGCCGTCCGGATGTCGCAGACCAACAGCGCCCAGCGGGTCCGCGCCCTGCACGAGAGGCTGGTCGTCGCGCCCGACCTCGCGGATGCCCTGGCGGCCGCCGACGGACCGATACTGCTCGTGGACGATCTCTCGGACACCGGCTGGACGCTCGCCGTGGCAGCCCGCTTGCTGCGTCGTGCCGGGGCGGAGGCGGTGTTTCCGCTGGTCCTCGCTGTTCAGGCGTGACAGGAGGCGTCGGGCGGGGCCTGACTGGGCAGGGATATCCGTGTCATTCCGGCTGAATACCGTCAGCCTCACCAATTGCTCGTTGCCGCCTGCCGATACGCCAGGAAGAATTGGACTCGCTCCCCGCACGGTCCTTTCGCGGGCCCGAAAGGGCTGTGCCGCGGCGCGCCCTCACCCGACCCTGCCCGCATCGTGGGCGCGTATGCGAAGGGAGGACCGTGACCTTCGGATTCGCTCCGTCCGCAGCCACTTCGATGTCGGCAGCCGCCGACTCCGCCAACCGCCTTGCCCGAATGCTCGAACCGGCCGAGTGGGCAGCGGCCGGAATACCTCTGCTGCGCAGCCCGCGTGAGGTGGTCAGCGGTCTGCACGCCAGGCACCGGCCGACGCCGGCCACCGCTGTGGTCGCCGTCCTGGACCACGAGGAGCGCCTGACAGCAAGCGCCTCGTTCGCCCGCCGCTCGGTAACGGCCGACGGCTGGGAGTTCCGGAACTCCCTGCTGGCGCACCTGCGCCGCGTCATCCCGCATGATCTGCGCCGTCGTACGCCCGTCCGCACCGCGGTACTGCTGTACTGCCGTGAAGGGGACGAGCGTTGGACGGAGGAGGACGGCGCGTGGATGTGGGGGCTGCGGGACGCCTGCACACTGCACGGGCTGCGGTGCGGCGCGTACATCACGCTGACCCGAGGCGGCTGGCAGGTGCTGGGCGAGGGCAGGGGTGGCCGCCGTCCGAACTCCATGTCGCAGCCTTCAGCCCTCGCCGACACCGCCCTGACTTCCGAGCACGTGCCGTCGCGGACCGGTGGCGGAGCGGCGCAGGCACTGCACCGCTCCGCCGCACGCTGACTGCGCACGCTTCGGCGGCCCGACGGCCCTCGCGGACGGCCGGACCGCCGAAGCCGCCGGGTCATTCCAGGCCGGAACCGGCCACGGATCCGGCGGTGCTGATCCTCAGACGCCGGCGCCGAGCGCGGCGTTGACCCGCTGCGGGTCGCCGCAGACGATCAGCAGCGCACCGGCGGACTCCCGCGCCTTGGCCAGTGCCCGCGCGGCAACGTCGTCGGCCGGGCCATTGACCGCGACGATCACCACGGGCCGAGGCTTGACCCGGTCCGCCGCCGTGGCCGCGGCGAAGAAGACGTCGTCGCCCGCTTCCTGCTGGGCCCAGTAGGCGGCCTCACCGAAGGTGAGTTCGTGGGTCGCCCACGGGTGCTGGCCGCCCGTGGTCAGCACCAGGATGTCGCCGGGTGCGCGACCCGAGTCGAGCAGCAGATCCACCGCCTCGTCGGCGGCGTCGAGCGCCCCCTCGGCCGATGCGGGGATGACCTGGAGCTGCGGTGCGGAACGATTCTCCGACGGAGCCGCCTGGGGCTTGCCGGAGGTGGACTGCCGGCGCTGTGCCGGGGGCACAGGCCGCGGGCCGGGCACCGGACGACCGGGGCGCGGCATGGCCGCTGTACGCGGACCGGGTACGGGACGAGGGGTCGACGCGGCGCGGCCGGTGGCCGGGGTGGCGCGGGGACCCTGGGCGCTCTCGTGAATCTGAGGCTCCTCGGGGATGAGAGGCATGGGTGGTTGTCTATCAAACGCCGATGCAGCGGGCATCAGCGGGTGGGCACATATGCGCGATCAGAAGTCGAAGCCGAGCTGGCCCCCGCTTTCCAGTGCGGCCGCCTCGGCGGAGAAACGGACCTTCTTCAGGTGCTGCCACCGGGGCAGCGCGTCAAGGTAGGACCACGAGAGACGGTGGTGGGCGGTGGGCCCACGCTCCTCGAGTGCGGCCCTGTGCACGGGGGACGGATAGCCGGCGTTGGCTTCGAACCCGAAGTCCGCGTACTCGCCGCTCTGTGCGCCGAGTTCGGCCATCATGGCGTCCCGGCGGACCTTCGCGATCACCGAGGCCGCGGCCACCGCGACGCAGGACTGGTCGCCCTTGATGACGGTACGGACCTGCCAGGGGCTGCCGAGGTAGTCGTGCTTGCCGTCCAGGATCACCGCGTCGGGCCGGACCGGCAGGGCCTCCAGGGCGCGTACGGCCGCGAGCCGGAGCGCAGCGGTCATACCCAGGGCGTCGATCTCCTGGGGAGAGGCGTCACCGAGGGCGTAGGCGGTGACCCAGCTCTCCAGCAGCGGAGCGAGTTCCGCACGGCGCTTGGGGCTGATCAGCTTGGAGTCGGTGAGTCCGGCGGGGGGCCTGCGGAGACCGGTGACCGCGGCGCACACCGTGACAGGTCCCGCCCACGCTCCGCGTCCGACCTCGTCGACACCGGCGACGATCTTGGCACCGGTGGTGGCGCGCAGTGAGCGCTCGACGGTGTGCGTGGGTGGTTCGTACGGCATGGCGTCTGTCAGCGTACGCCGAAGGGGACGCCAGGAACACCCCGGGGCGCCCCTCCCGGGTTCGCACCGGCGGTCGCGCGCCGGACGGCGCGCGACACACGGCTTCGGGCAGGGCCTTCAGTGAGGATCTGAACGGAAGAACGGCACGGCGACCTGATCGATCAGCGCCGCGATCTCCGCGTCGTCCCACTCGCTGCCGCACACCTTGGTGCGGTACATCATCATCGCGGGAATGACGTCGAAGGCCAGTTCCCGCATGGCCCCTGGGCGGAACTCGCCGCGCTCGACACCTCGGCTCACCACTTCCCTGATGAGGTCGGTGGACGGCCGGATCACTCCGTCGAGGATCACCGACTGGAAGCGTTCCGCCGTGCCCGCGTCGCATTCGTGAATCACCGAGCGCAGGGCCGAGCCGGAGGTGGACAGCATCGCGTCGCGCATGCCCCGGCACAGCTGGTAGAGGTCGTCGCGGATGTTGCCCGAGTCCGGGGCCACACCCGGGGCCGGCATCGCGCTGCGCAGCGCCTCGGCCACCAGCTCCTCCTTGGAGGACCAGCGCCGGTAGATCGCAGCCTTGCCCGTCTGGGCACCGGCGGCCACGCCTTCCATCGTCAGGCCGTTCCAGCCCACCGTGCTCAGCGCTTCCAGCGCCGCTTCAAGGATCGCGCGCTCCAGCACGGATCCCCGTCGGCGCAGGGACACCACCGGCTGCCGAGCGGCGGCGGCCGATCGCGAAGTGACCATCTGCTTCTCTCCATCGAACAGGTTCGGTTCGCCTCCGCGAATCTCCGGAATCGAGTCCGGACAGGCACGGAAGCGGAAGTGGCGGCCCGGGATCGAGCAGTTCCCGACCGGATTCGAAGGCTCCGGAAATATCCGACAACGAAGATCCAGTGAACGCTTGCGTTCCTTGGAGGGGACTCAGTAACGTTGACGGAACAGTGAACGGAGCCGTTCACTAAATCTCTTGTGGGGGACCTCCAGTGACAACCTCTCAGTTAGACGCACGGAGCGCGCCGGGCGCGGCACGCCGGCAAGGCCGCCCGGGGATCGCCCTGGCCGTCATCGCCGCTTGTCAGTTGATGGTTGTGCTCGACTCCACAATCGTCAACATCGCGCTCCCGCACATCCAGGACGCCCTGAGTTTCTCGACCACGGATCTGTCCTGGGTCCTCAGCGCCTACACCCTCACCTTCGGCGGCCTGCTCCTGCTCGGCGGCCGCGCCGGTGACATCCTCGGCCGCCGCCGGGTGTTCATGACCGGCATCCTCGTCTTCACTCTCGCCTCGCTCCTCGGTGGATTCGCCCAGGAGCCCTGGCAGTTGCTCATGGCCCGCGCGCTGCAGGGCATAGGGGGCGCCATTGCCTCACCGACCTCCCTCGCGCTCATCACCACGACGTTTCCCGAGGGCCCCCAGCGCAACCGTGCGTTCGGCGTCTTCGCCGCAGTGTCCGCCGGCGGCGGTGCCATCGGGCTGCTGGCGGGCGGGATGCTGACCGAGTGGCTGGACTGGCGCTGGGTCTTCTTCGTCAATGTCCCGATCGGCGTCCTGATCGCGGTCCTGGCTCCGATGTACATCATCGAGTCCGACCGGCATTCGGGCCGGTTCGACATAGCGGGTGCCCTGACTTCGACGCTCGGCATGGCCTCGCTGGTCTACGGGTTCATCCGGGCTTCCGAGGAGGGCTGGCGGGACTCGCTCACGCTGGCGTCGTTCGGAGCGGCGGTGCTGCTGCTGGCTGCGTTCGTGCTCGTGGAGATGAGGGCCAAGGAGCCGATCACGCCCCTGCGGATGTTCGCCGACCGCAACCGCTCGGGGACGTACGTGATCATGCTCAGCCTGGCGGCGGCCATGTTCGGCATGTTCTTCTTCATCGTGCTGTTCGTGCAGAACGTCCTGTCCTACAGTCCCATCAAGTCCGGCCTGGCCTTCCTGCCCGTGACCGTCTCGATCATTGTCGGAGCGGGGCTCTCGCAGCGGTTCCTCCCGGTGCTGGGGCCGAAGCCGTTCATGATCACCGGTTCGGCGCTCGCCGGAGCGGGGCTGTTCTGGCTCACCTTCATCTCACCCGACAGCTCCTACCTGTCCGGGGTGCTGGGTCCGATGCTGGTATTCAGCTTCGGCATGGGGCTCAACTTCGTGACGCTCACGCTGACGGCGGTCTCCGGAGTCGCCCAGCATGAGGCCGGTGCGGCTTCCAGCCTGCTCAACGCGAGCCAGCAGGTGGGCGGTTCGCTGGGCCTGTCCATCCTGGTCACGGTCTTCGGAACCGCCAGTCGCAACGAGGCGGAGAAGCAAGTGCCCTCGTTCCTGGCTCAGGCGTCACCGGGACAGAAGGCGCAGTTCGCCAAGAGCCGTGAGCTGCCGGGCGACTGGGGCCACGCGGTGCTCGCCCAGGGCATATCCACGGCCTTCCTCGCCGCAGTGGCCATGGCCGCTCTCGCCCTGCTGACCGCGCTGCTGGTCATCCGGGTACGCAAGAGCGACTTGGACGCCCTGAGCGGGAAGGCCGCCGCCGGGGGGCCGGTGGCCTGAACCGCGGGGGATGCCGAGCGGAGCAAGGGCCCGCTGAGGGCCGCCCTCCCGGCCCGTTGCGGGCCGCCCTCGCCCGAGGAACGGCCCGCCCGATCGGCGTGGATGGAGCTGCGGACGACGACACGCGCCAGCCGCCTACGGGTTGATCAGTACGGGTCGTACGGGTCGTAGACGTCGTCCGTCCCGCCGCCGCGCTCGTCACCGTTGTCGCCCGTGCTCAGCCCCCGGCAGTTGAGGGCACGGTAACCGGGGTCCCAGTCGCCGAGGATGTCCCGGGCCCGCGCCTCGCCCCAACTCGTCGCATACCAGGGCTCGTCGGAGCCGCGAAGCGTGCGCTGGATGTCCTGCAGCGCACAGGAGCGCAGGGGTTCGGGCAAGGTGTCGAGAGCGGGTACGGCATCGGCCGACAGGCCCTTGAGGTACTCGATGTCGATCGAGTGGTCGTTGCGGTAGCGCTGGACGTTCTGCTCGGCGATGAGGCCGTCCGGAGAGATGAGACCGAAGGCCAGTACGCCGACGGCCGCGCTCGCCGCGACCGCACGCGGCAGCAGGCGGGGGCCGAACACACCGGCCGCCATGATCAGTACCAGGATCACGCCGAGCCAGAGTTCCACGGCTGCCACGGAGATCCGCAGCCTGGTCAGGCCGTACGCGTCGACGTAGAGGTCCATACGCCGCAGGGCCGAGGCGACCACGACGAGCGTGAGGAAGCACAGCGTGCCGAGCACACAGCGGACGAGGGTGCGGTCTCGGGTGCCGCCGCGCGGGGCCCAGCGAAGGGCGAGCGCGATGACGCCGAGCGTGAGCACCGTGGCCCAGAGCAGCTGCCAGAAGCCTTGGCGGGCGTACTCGGAGTAGCTGAGATCGGTCTCGGCCATCACCTTGTCGTATCCGCCGAGCAGCACCGTGAGCTGGATGGTGAGGAACGCCGCGAAGAGGAGGTTCAGGACGACCAGCGGGAGGGCCCATTCCAGCCGACCGCGCGCCTTGCCCGGCCGAACGATCACCCTGTCCCAGCCGACCGGGGCGGCGGCGGTGTAGGCGGCGGCGAGGGCGCCGACCAGAGCGAGGAGGCCGAGGAAGATCCGCCATGGACCGTCACCGACGGACACGTCCGGGGTCAGGTCGCTCAGCAGGTCCGCGAAGGCGGCGTCGGCACTCGCGAAGAGCGCGCCGAACACGATGACCAGGACGACGGCCACGGCCACGGACCGGAACACCACTCCGTACCGGCCCCGGGACCCCGACATGCGCTCGCGCACACCGCGGACCCCCCAGCCCAGCGATTCGAACACGGAGGTGAACACGCCCAGGGAACCGAGGAACACCCCGAGCCAGCTCCGGCTGCCGTGCAGGGCCAGCGAGCCGAGGGCCAGAGCGGACACCATCGCGAGGAAGGTGGGCCAGCCGGCGTCCCGGAGCGCGGGAACGATCAGAAGCGCCAGCCCGCCGATGGCCCACACGGCGGTCCAGGGGCGGATCCTGCGCCCTGCGGCCCTGGCGGCGATGTACGCACCGGCCGAGGCGGGCAGCGCCACGATGAGCAGGTTCAGCCCGATGCCGTCGCCCAGCAGGGCCATGCCGAGCAGGGCCGTCGCGAGGGCGGCCCAGAGGGTGCCGGTGTGGACGGGCTCCGCCTTCTTGGCTCGGAGTCGCGTCGTCACCGAGGGCGGTGGCTTGCCCCAGGGACTCGGCGGGCCCTGCCTCTGCGGTCCCTGTCTCGGCGGCCCCTGCCGTCCCTGCCCACCGGGGCGCTGCGTCGCGTACGCGGGGATCTTGGGCGGTTCGGGCATCGACGCCGTACCGCCTCCCGCCTCACCGCTGCCTACGGCTTCGGGGACGGCGGCCGGAGCGGGTATCTGCTCGCGCCGTGCCCCCACGGCTGCGGTTTCGGGCGCGGCCCGCCCGGGGCCGGCCTGCTCGGAAACGCCCTGGTCCGGCGTGGTTCCGGGTGAGGCCGGCTCATCCGGCGCGGGCTCGGGCCGGGGTGATTCTGGTGGTGTTTCGGACACGGGACCCCTCCCCACCGGGGTCCGCTCACGCGAGCCTGGGCAGCGCGCGGCCCCCCGGCGTCTCATTCGGTGCGCACCCGTCGTCATGATCACCGAGGGCGGCGTGGCCGAAAGAGTAACCCCGTGTCACGGCCGCCAGCCGTGCGGGGACGTGCTGTGGCAGGACCGTGACACACGAAGCACCGGGGCAGCACCCGTCCCGCCTGCGGCCGCGTCTGTCGTGCTCGCCGGCCCCGTGCTCGCTAGCAGGGCATCCAGTCCGGCAGGGGTTCCGTCTGGGCCGTCCAGTGCGCCGGAGGGGCGCCCGCGGCACCTGCCGCGATCACGCCGCCGACGATGGCGCAGGTCGTGTCGACGTCGCCGCCGGCCTGGGCCGTCACCCAGAACGCCTCCTCGTAGTCGCCGAGGCTCCGCGCCGCCGACCACAGGGCGAAGGGGACGGTGTCGTGCGCGCTGGTACGGCGTCCGTTGCCGAGGACCGCCGCGACGGTGCCCGCGTCCTTGTAGTCGAGCATGTCCCGGGCCCGGCGCAGCCCGGCGCCCACGGCACTGCGCGGGACGAGGGCGACGACGCCGTCCAGCAGGTCCTCCGGAGTGGGCGGCCCGGCCGGTGAGGCGACGAGCGCCGCGGCCGCCGCGACGGCCATCGCGCCGACGACGGCCTCCCGGTGCTGGTGCGTGGTGTACGAGGAGATCTCCGCCTGGTGCGTGGCCTGCTCGGGGTCGTCCGCGTACCAGGCGCCGAGCGGCGCGATACGCATCGAGGAGCCGTTGCCCCAGGAGCCCTGTCCGTTGAACAGGGAGGAGGCGAGCTCCCGCCAGTCACCGCCCTCGCGGACGAGCCGCAGCATGCGGTTCACGGCCGGGCCGTATCCCCGGTCGAAGTCGTGGTGGTGCGCGAAGGACAGGGCCAGGGCGTCCTGGTCGACGCGGCCGTGCTCTTGGAGTACGGCCACGACGGAGGAGGCCATCTCCGTGTCGTCGGTCCACTGCCAGGGCCCGGGCGGCAGGGCGCGGTCCTTGAGGAGCGGATAGTTGACGGGCACGAAGAACTGGGAGCCGAGGGCGTCTCCCACGGACAGGCCGCGCAGGCTGGCCAGGGTGCGTTCGAGGCGCTGGTCGGAAGCGGATTCGGTCATCGCTTCCACTCTATCCGGAGATGCCGTAGGGCTCAGGAGTACGCCAGCGCTCGAACGGCCGGTCGAGCGTGTACCGCCCGTCCTTGCCGAGCACCAGGGTCCGCGATTCCCCGTTCCCGGGGTTGGAAAGCGACTCGAATTCCGCCACGGTCCAGTGGAACCAGCGCATGCAGAAGAGCCGCATGGTCAGACCGTGGGTGACCAGCAGGACGTTCGGCGGGTGGTCGGGGGCCTCGAAACTGCGGTGCAGGCTTTCCAGGAAGGCGCCCACCCGGTCGTACACATCCGCACCGGACTCGCCCTGCGCGAAGCGGTAGAAGAAGTGCCCGTAGGCGTCCCGGTAGGCCTTCTGGAGCCTGACGTCGTCGTGGTCCTGCCAGTTCCCCCAGTCCTGCTCGCGCAGCCGGGGCTCCTCGCGGACCCGTACTCGCCCGGCGTCCAGTCCGAAGGAGGCGAACGTCTCGTGGGTACGCCGGTAGGGAGAGACGTACACGCTGACGCGCTCCTCCCCGAACAGATCGCGCAACCGCTCCCCCGCCTCGCGGGCCTGGCGGAACCCGGTGGGGGTGAGCCTCAGCGCGTGGTCGGGTTCGCGCTCGTACACGGTGTCGTCGGCGTTGCCCTCGGACTCACCGTGCCGGACAAGGACGATTCGTTGCGGTCGTGCCATACGACGACACTAGATCGAGTCGTCGCCGTTCGAGCACCTGTCCGGAAATCGTCGGTGCATGTCGCGGCCGTACCCGTCGCCCGGGGCCGTCACACCGTCCAGGACGGTTCGAGCCGCACCACGTCGCCGTCGAGCGCCGCCACGTCCTCCTCCGTACCCGCGCGCTGCGAGAGCCGGTCCACGCTGCCCGGCCGGTACTTCCCGCGTTCCGCGCTGGACTGCCACATCGACAGGACCAGGAACTCGTGCCCGGGCGCCTCGCCGAAGACTCCTCGCAGCATGCCCGGCGAGCCCGCCATCGCCGGGTTCCACACCCGCTGCTGCATCAGCGCGAAGTGTTCGACCCGGTCCTCGTGGACCCGGCTGTGGGCCACCCTGAGCACATCCGCGTCCGTGAAGCGGGGTTCGAATCCGGTCTTCACGTCGAAGCGGTACTCGAAGAGCTTGACCTGGAGATCCTGGTACGTGCCGGACTGCGCCGCGGCCAGGGTGTCGTGGCCGCGCGCCATGAAGGAGTCGTAGAAGACCCGGTTCTCCCAGAAGGCGAAGACGTGCGCCACCTCCGGGCGGACGCGGCTCCAGCCGCCGCCCTGCCCCCTGAAGCCCGGCTCACCCAGCAGCCCCGCCCACTTCCGCTGCCCCTGTTCGAATCCCCGACGGTCCGACACACTGCAGCGAATCCACTTGACCAGCACTGCGCCATCGTACGGCCGTCGGACGTGGCGTGGGTCACGCTCCCAGGGAGTCCACCGGAACCAGCCGTCTCCCGCCCGATCCTGGCCCGTTTCAGCCGCTCGTCCCCAAGCCGGTTGGTTCCGGGGCAAGTTGCGGACATGATCGGGGGACGGAACCGGAGCGTCGTCCCCGCGCGCAGGAGGGAAGTCCGATGAGCACGCCCAACAAGGATCTCGACAAGGTCGAGGTACGGATCAAGTGGGACCCCAGCGACCAGGGCGAGGCTCCCAACGACCTCGACATCATCGCGGCGACCTACCCGGCGGACGAGCCGTACGGCAGTCCGGCGTACCTCGTGCACTTCGACAGCCGGGCACCCGATGGCACGATCACCCTCGACCGGGACAGCAGGACGGGTCAGGGACTCGGCTACGACGAGGTGATGACGCTGGAGCTGGACCGGCTGTCCGACGCGTACGCCCGGGTCGTCGTCGGCGTCGCCATCCAGCAGCGCGACGGCCGCAAGACGTTCGGTGCCATAGAGAACACCGGGGTCCAGGTCCGCGAGGGCTACACGACGCTCGCGGAGGACGACTTCTCCGCGGTGGGGGGCGCCACCGCGGCCGTCGTGGCCGAATTCGTACGGGAGGAATCCGGCGGCTGGCACTTCCACGGCACCGTCCGGGGCTTCGACGGCGACCCCGATGAGTTCGCCGCCGCGATGGGCGGCCGTGCGTTCGGCGCGTAGGCGCCGCGTACAAGCAGTGCGGGCAGGTCCTCCGGAGAGGACCTGCCCGCACTCAGTGCCTACCGATCAGCTGCAGCCGCTGGTGGAGCCGCAGCCCTCGCAGATGTAGCAGGAGCCGGCGCGCTGCATCTTCGTACCGCAGGAGAAGCAGAGCGGGGCGTCCGCGCTGATGCCGAGCTGCATCTCGACCAGCTCGGCCGAGGTGTGCGCCGTCCTCGGCTCGGCCTTCTCGGTCTCCTGGACCGGGGCGACCGCCTTCAGCGTCTCCGTCCGCACGGGGGCGGTCTGGGCCAGGGTCTCGGCCTCCAGCTGCTCCTCCTCGAACGTCGGCTCGTAGGAGCCGGTGTCGAGGTGGCGCTGACGCTCCTCGGCGGAGTGGATGCCGAGGGCCGAGCGGGTCTCGAAGGGCAGGAAGTCGAGCGCCAGGCGGCGGAAGATGTAGTCCACGATCGACTGCGCCATCCGCACGTCCGGGTCGTCCGTCATGCCGGCCGGCTCGAAGCGCATGTTGGTGAACTTCGAGACGTACGTCTCCAGCGGGACGCCGTACTGCAGGCCGACCGAGACCGCGATGGAGAAGGCGTCCATCATGCCCGCGAGGGTCGAGCCCTGCTTGGACATCTTCAGGAAGACCTCGCCCAGGCCGTCGTCCGGGTAGGAGTTGGCGGTCATGTAACCCTCGGCGCCGCCCACCGTGAACGAGGTGGTGATGCCGGGCCGACCCTTGGGCAGACGCTTGCGGACCGGGCGGTACTCGACGACCTTCTCGACCGCGGTACGGATGGTCTCCTCGGCCTTGGCCGTGACGGCCTCCTTCTCCTTCTCCTTGGTCTTGGCGGAGAGGGGCTGGCCGACCTTGCAGTTGTCGCGGTAGATCGCGAGCGCCTTGACGCCCATCTTCCACGCCTCGAAGTAGACCTCCTCGACGTCCTCGACGGTGGCCGTCTCCGGCAGGTTCACCGTCTTGGAGAGCGCGCCGGAGATCCACGGCTGGATGGCCGCCATCATGCGCACGTGACCCATCGCGGAGATGGACCGCTCGCCCATGGCGCAGTCGAAGACCTCGTAGTGCTCGGTCTTCAGGCCGGGGGCGTCGATCACGTTGCCGTTCTCGGCGATGTGGGCGACGATCGCCTCGATCTGCTCCTCCTGGTAGCCCAGGCGGCGCAGGGCCTGCGGGACGGTGCCGTTGACGATCTGCATCGAGCCGCCGCCGACCAGCTTCTTGAACTTGACCAGGGCGAGGTCGGGCTCGAGGCCGGTGGTGTCGCAGGACATCGCGAGACCGATGGTGCCGGTGGGCGCGATGACCGACGCCTGCGCGTTACGGAAACCGTTCTTCGCGCCGAGCCGGATCACGTCCTGCCACGCCTCGGTGGCGGCGGCCCAGATCGGGTTGTCCAGGTCGTCGGCGTGCACGGCCACGGCGTTGGCGTCGGCGTGCTGCTTCATGACGCGCTGGTGCGGCTCGGCGTTGCGGGCGTAGCCGTCGTACGGGCCGACGACGGCGGCCAGCTCGGCGGAGCGCTTGTACGAGGTGCCGGTCATCAGCGAGGTGATGGCGCCGGCGAGCGCGCGGCCGCCGTCGCTGTCGTACGCGTGGCCGGTCGCCATCAGCAGGGCGCCCAGGTTGGCGTAACCGATGCCGAGCTGGCGGAAGGCGCGGGTGTTCTCGCCGATCTTCTCGGTCGGGAAGTCGGCGAAGCAGATGGAGATGTCCATCGCGGTGATGACCAGCTCGACCACCTTGGCGAAGCGCTCGGACTCGAAGGACTGGTTGCCCTTGCCGTCGTCCTTGAGGAACTTCATCAGGTTCAGCGAGGCGAGGTTGCACGAGGTGTTGTCCAGGTGCATGTACTCGCTGCACGGGTTCGAGCCGTTGATCCGGCCGGACTCGGGGCAGGTGTGCCAGTGGTTGATCGTGTCGTCGTACTGGATGCCCGGGTCGGCGCAGGCCCAGGCGGCCTCGGCCATCTTGCGGAAGAGGGACTTCGCCTCGACCTCTTCGATGACGTCGCCGGTCATCCGGGCGCGCAGGCCGAACTTGCCGCCGGACTCCACGGCCTTCATGAACTCGTCGTTCACGCGCACCGAGTTGTTGGCGTTCTGGTACTGGACGGACGTGATGTCGTCGCCGCCCAGGTCCATGTCGAAGCCCGCGTCGCGCAGGGCGCGGATCTTCTCCTCCTCCTTCACCTTGGTCTCGATGAAGTTCTCGATGTCGGGGTGGTCGACGTCGAGGATGACCATCTTGGCCGCACGACGGGTGGCGCCACCGGACTTGATCGTTCCGGCGGACGCGTCGGCGCCGCGCATGAAGGAGACGGGACCGGAGGCGTTGCCGCCGGAGGAGAGGAGTTCCTTGGAGGAACGGATACGGGAGAGGTTCAGGCCGGCCCCGGAGCCGCCCTTGAAGATCATGCCCTCTTCCTTGTACCAGTCGAGGATCGACTCCATGGAGTCGTCGACGGCCAGGATGAAGCAGGCGGAGACCTGCTGCGGCTGGGGCGTACCGACGTTGAACCACACCGGGGAGTTGAAGCTGAAGATCTGGTGCAGGAGGGCGTACGCCAGCTCGTGCTCGAAGATCTCCGCGTCGGCGGGGGAAGAGAAGTACTGGTAGTCCTCGCCGGCCTTCCGGTACGTCTTGACGATCCGGTCGATCAGCTGCTTGAGACCGGTCTCGCGCTGCGGGGTGCCCACGGCGCCCCGGAAGTACTTGCTGGTGACGATGTTGACCGCGTTCACCGACCAGAAGTCGGGGAACTCGACGCCACGCTGCTCGAAGTTGATCGAGCCGTCGCGCCAGTTGGTCATGACGACGTCACGGCGCTCCCAGGACACCTCGTCGTACGGATGCACGCCGGGGGTCGTGTGGATGCGCTCGATACGCAGGCCCTGCTTGGACGCAGTCGACTTGGTCCCCTTGGTGCGGGAACCTCGTGCCGGGCCGCTCGCCGTCTCTGTCATGCCGCCTCCCATATGTGGGCAAAAACGCCCTGAAGTGCCGAGAACTTCCCCGGGCACAGTGTGTGTCTGATGCTTCGGCCGCCGCATTCGTCATACGTCGCCCGGAGCAAGGTCCAGGTGCCGGGCCGCGCGATCCCCCGATCGACGCGGCCGGCTGCTGCCGCTCAGTCGGCGGCGACGGCGGGGGCGGGGACCTCGAGGGTCTCGCCGCTCCCGCATGATTCCGCGTGGGGCCGCCGCTCACGGAGTTCCGTGATGGCGGCCTCGAAGTCTTCGAGGCTGTCGAACGCCCGGTACACGGACGCGAAGCGCAGGTAGGCGACGAGGTCGAGTTCCTGCAGGGGGCCCAGGATGGCCAGGCCCACGTCGTGCGTCGTCAGCTCGGCGCTGCCGGTCGCGCGCACCGCCTCCTCGACCCGCTGGCCCAGCTTGGCGAGCGCGTCCTCGGTGACGGGCCGCCCCTGGCACGCCTTGCGCACACCCGAGATGACCTTGGTGCGGCTGAAGGGTTCGGTGACCCCGCTGCGCTTGACCACCATGAGTGAGCACGTCTCCACCGTGGTGAAGCGGCGGGAGCAGTCGGGACACTGGCGGCGCCGGCGGATCGAGGTCCCGTCGTCGGTGGTGCGACTGTCGACGACCCGGCTGTCGGGGTGCCTGCAGAAGGGGCAGTGCATGGCTCCCAACCCTCCTTCACAGCACGACTGAATAGCCTCTTCAGGCCCGGTCGGGGGCCCTCGAAGCGGTCTCAAGCATAGGCGATGACCGCACCCCCGATAGACGGGGGACCACTACATTCGGGGCGGTCGGAACTATCCAACCACTAGATCTTGGGTCCGGCCGCGCATTCAGCCCTACGCGCGTGTCGCGCCGGAGGGCGGCCGGAAGGCAGCGTAAGGCCGACCAAGAGGGTACGGGAAGCACCCGGACGACGGACGACCGGGCGGCCACCCCACGACGGGCCCGCGCGGGGCGCCGCGTTACGGTCCAGGGGCGGCCGCAAGCACCACCGAGGCGAGCCGCGACACCCTCGGCGGCGCGGGCTCGTCGCGCACTGTAGGCAGCCTCATACACCTGGCGGTGGAACCCGGACAGTCTTTTATTCGTTTTTCACTCGAACGTGTGTTTGGCGCAACCTTTCGAAAGCTACTACCGTTGTGCAGCCAGGGAGACCATTCGAGAGGGGCCGCCGACGTGACCACCACCGCAGACAGTGCCATCATCACTGCCCAGGACCGCTCCCAGAGCCGACTCGAGCCGGTGCATGCCATGAATGACTCAGTCACGAACACGGAGGGCCCGGAGCCCGGGCGCCCAGCGCGCTCGCTCCCCGGACGACCTCCCGGAATCCGGGCGGACAGCTCGGGGCTCACGGACCGGCAGCGGCGGGTGATCGAGGTCATCCGGGATTCCGTGCAGCGGCGTGGCTATCCGCCGTCGATGCGGGAGATCGGTCAGGCGGTGGGCCTCTCCAGCACCTCCTCCGTCGCCCATCAGCTGATGGCGCTGGAGCGGAAGGGCTTCCTGCGCCGCGACCCGCACCGCCCCCGGGCGTACGAGGTACGCGGCTCGGACCAGCCGAGCACGCAGCCGACCGACACCACGGGCAAGCCCGCCGCCTCCTACGTGCCGCTGGTGGGCCGGATCGCCGCCGGTGGGCCGATCCTCGCCGAGGAGTCCGTCGAGGACGTCTTCCCGCTCCCCCGCCAACTGGTGGGCGACGGCGAGCTCTTCGTCCTCAAGGTCGTCGGTGACTCGATGATCGAGGCGGCGATCTGTGACGGCGACTGGGTCACCGTGCGCCGCCAGCCCGTCGCGGAGAACGGTGACATCGTGGCCGCCATGCTGGACGGCGAGGCCACCGTGAAGCGCTTCAAGCGCGAGGACGGCCATGTCTGGCTGCTCCCTCACAACGCCGCGTACCAGCCGATCCCCGGCGACGAGGCGACCATCCTCGGCAAGGTCGTCGCGGTGCTGCGCAGGGTCTGAGACCCGCACCTCACGCTCTCTGGGAGAAGGTGCCCCTGGACCGGCTTCGCGCCGGTCCAGGGGCACCTTCTCGTGTACGCCCCCGAGGGGCTACCGCCCGTCCGCCTTGGCCGCCGCGTCGATCGCGGCGAGCGAGCGGCGGGCCTGGTTACGGTCGGTGGTGTACCAGAAATCGGGCAGCGAGGCCCGCAGATAGCTGCCGTAGCGCGCGTTGGCCAGACGCGGATCGAGCACCGCGACGACCCCCTTGTCCCCCGTGGCCCGGACGAGACGGCCGGCGCCCTGAGCCATCAGCAGCGCGGCATGCGTGGCCGCCACCGCCATGAAGCCGTTGCCCCCGGCCTCCTCCACCGCCTTCTGGCGCGCGCTCATCAGCGGGTCGTCGGGCCGGGGGAACGGGATCCGGTCCATGATCACGAGCTGACAGCTCGCCCCCGGCACGTCCACGCCCTGCCACAGCGACAGCGTGCCGAAGAGGCAGGTCTCCGGGTCGGCGGCGAAATTCTTGATCAGCTCGCCCAGCGTCTCCTCGCCCTGGAGCAGGATCGGCTTGTCCAGCCGTTCACGCAGTTCCTCGGCGGCCGCCTTGGCCGCCCGCATGGAGGAGAACAGCCCCAGCGTGCGCCCGCCGGCCGCCTCGATGAGCTCGGACAGCTCGTCCAGCATGTCCGTGCGGGAGCCCTCGCGGCCGGGGGTCGCCAGATGCCGCGCGACGTACAGGATCCCCTGCTTCGGGTAGTCGAAGGGCGAGCCGACGTCCAGCCCCTTCCACTGGGGGACGTCCTCACCGGCCGTGCCCTCCGGGGCGAGCCCCAGGGAGGCGCCCACCCCGTTGAAGTCGCCGCCCAGCTTGAGGGTGGCGGAGGTGAGCACGACGGAGCGCTCGGCGAACAGCTTCTCGCGCAGCAGCCCGGAGACGGAGAGCGGGG
The DNA here is from genome assembly GCF_001905735.1 of Streptomyces sp. CB01249. Lineage (GTDB taxonomy): Bacteria > Actinomycetota > Actinomycetes > Streptomycetales > Streptomycetaceae > Streptomyces. Next base: position 66,835 of record NZ_LISW01000001.1, on the reverse strand, counting down.
CGACCCGCACCGAGGCGCCGAACCGGTCGTGGCGCTCGTACCAGACGACGTCGTACTCGGAGCCCTGCGTGATGCGCTCGGCGACGGCGTGGATGGACTCCACCGAGGCCAGCGCCTGCTTGCGGACCGCGTCCTCGTCCTGGACGGACTTGTCCCGCGTGGCGCCGATCGCGGAGATCACCGTACGCGCGGCGTCCCGCAGGGCCATCAGCGCGTACCCCAGGTCCTCCGGGACCTCCTCCAGGCGCCCGGGCAGCGCCAGCTCCATGACCCGCTCGAAGCCCTCGGAGGCGGTCAGCAGCGCGTCGGCCGCCTTCTCGTTGACCAGCTTCGAGGCGCGGCGCACCGCGCGGTTGACCTGGCCGGGGGTGAGCTCGCCGGTGGCGACACCGGTGACCCGGGAGACCAGCTCGTGGGCCTCGTCCACGATCAGCACCTCGTGCTGCGGGAGCACCGGGGCGCCCTCGATGGCGTCGATCGCCAGCAGCGCGTGGTTGGTGACGACCACATCGGCGAGCTTGGCCCGCTCCCTGGCCTGCTCGGCGAAGCACTCCGCCCCGTACGCGCACTTGCTCGCGCCCAGGCACTCCCGCGAGGAGACCGAGATCTGCGCCCAGGCGCGGTCCGAGACACCGGGCGTGAGGTCGTCCCGGTCGCCCGTCTCCGTCTCGTCGGCCCAGTCGCGCATGCGCAGCAGGTCCTGGCCGAGCTTGCTCGACGGGGCGGCCGCCTCGAACTGGTCGAACAGCCCCTCCTCCTCGTCCTGCGGCACGCCCTCGTGGAGCCGGTGCAGGCAGAGGTAGTTCGACCGGCCCTTGAGCATGGCGAACTGGGGGCGGCGGCGCAGCAGCGGATGCAGCGCGTCGACCGTACGCGGCAGATCGCGCTCCACGAGCTGGCGCTGGAGGGCCAGCGTCGCCGTGGCCACGACGACGCGCTCGCCGTGCGCCAGGGCCGGCACCAGGTAGCCGAGCGACTTGCCCGTTCCCGTGCCGGCCTGGACGAGCAGGTGGGATTGGTCGTCTACGGCCTCGGCGACGGCGGCGGCCATGGCGGCCTGGCCTGGCCTCTCCGTACCGCCGACGGCGGTCACGGCGGCGTGCAGGAGCTCGGGGAGGGATGGCTTCGTCATAGCCCGGCCAGCCTACGGGGCGCCGCTGACATCGACGGGCACTCCCGGCCTCACTCGGAGAGGTGGAGCGGGTTGGCCACGCTGCCGTGGACCGCCGCGTGCGGGCGTACGGGCCGGTCGCGGTAGCCGTCCAGATGCAGGCGGTTCCGGTTCAGACAGAGGCGGTCGATGCGCGGGGTGAGCATGTCGAACATCTCGAACCGCTCCTTCAGCTCGGGGAAGCGGGCGTGGTAGCGCAGGATCTCCGCCCGGACGAGTGACCAGAATTCGCCCTCGGGGACGCCGAGCTGTTCCTCGCAGAGCGGGGAGAGAAACCTGAAGACCCCGGTGAAGAGCCCGGAGTGGATGAACTGGGTGAGGAACGCCGGTTCCTCGGTCAGCAGGACGCGGCGCACGTCCGGCGGCATGGTGTCGTGCTCGGGCAGCGGCTGCGCGCTCACGTTGACGTCGTCCACGAAGTCCTTGATCGCGAGGCGCACGGGCACGTCCTGCTCGTCGAAGACCACGATCGCGTTCTCGCCGTGGGGCGAGAAGACAAGGCCGTAGCGGTAGAGGAAGTGCAGCAGCGGCGGCAGCAGGGCGGCGAAGAGGCGGGTCAGCCAGACGGTGGGCGCCAGTCCGGAGCGTTCGACCAGCTCTGCGGTGAAGGCGCGGCCCTCCGGGTCGGTGTGGAGCAGGGAGGCGAGGGTACGGGCCCGCTCCCCCGGTGCCAGGCGCGGCGGCAGCGGCTCGCGCCAGATCGCCCCGAGGATCTCCTTGAACTGGTACGGCGCCTCGGGGAGGTGGTCGTAAAGCGGGTGCTCGACGGTGACCGAGGCGACCTCGCCGAGGAGGATCACACCGCAGGTGTCGCGCAGGAACGGGTCGTTGTCGCGCAGCCCCAGCACCCAGCCGGTGACGGCGGGGGCGGCGATGGTGCGCTCGGTGGGCAGCCCGCGCCAGACCAGGGTGTTGAGGACCGACAGCGGCAGCTTGACCGTGTGGCGGTCGGGCCGCGCGAGGTTGGCGAAGGTGCGGATGGACTGCTGCGGCAGTCGTACGTCCGGGTCGGCGGGCAGGGGCACGATGTCTCCGGCGGCGATGGCCGGTGCGAACAGGGGCACGATCCACTCGTCCCACTGCCAGGGATGGACCGGCAGGTAGTGATAGCCGTCCGGGTCCAGGCCGCGTGCGCGCAGGCTGTCGGCGAAGGAGGCGCGGACGGCCGGGTCGAGCTCCTGCGTGTAGAGCGTGTCCGGGGTGGAGAGGGCGGGCACGCCCCGGTACTCGGCGATCCGGTGGGAGACGGCGAGCCAGGGCAGCCGGACGGGCTCGCGGGCCTCCGGCGTGTAGCGGGCGGCGTCGGTGGCGGAGAAGCCGAGCCGGCCCTTGTTGGCGACGATCCAGGGGTGGCCGGTCTGGTGGCCCTCCAGCTCCGCGTAGCCGAGACCGGCGAGTTCGGCGGCGGTGAGGGCGGTGTGGTCGAGGCGGGCGTCCGCGGCGAGCGTGGTCGTCAGCTCGCGGAGGAGGTGGCCGAGCGTGGCGCCGTCGAGGCCGAGGAGGCGGCGGGCCCGGGTCACGAACAGCAGCGGATCGCGGAAGGGCACGCTGCCCGCCTCGGGGTCGGGGCCCTGCGCACGGATCGATCCGGGATCGACGCGCCAGCTCCCGTACACGCCGCGCCGGGCGGTGAAGGAGAGGCTGCCGCCGTCGTCCAGCGGGAGGGTGTACGTGCTGCCGCCGGCGGTTCGCGGAGCCGGCTCGATGACTTCCTCGTAGGCGAATTCACCGAGCATCTTCGCGAGCATCCGGGAGGCGGCCCGGTCCCAGGCGTCCCGGTTGAGCTCCGGGGTGGTGAGCAGTGCGGGCGGCTCCGTTGCGTCGTGGTGCGCGGGGTATGTGGGCACGGGGACTCCTCGGGTGGGAACCGATGGGGTTCGAGCGGTGCGGACGGGTCGGGGATGCGTTCATGGCCGGGTGCGGTGGGTTCGGTCGCGGACCATCAGCGCGGCCCGCTTCTCCGGGAGTTCGATCTCGGCGGAGAGGCGGAATCCGGCGCTCAGGAACGCGGAGACGGACGGGGCGTTACGGACGTCGGGCTCGGCCACGACCCGGGTGCAGATGGGGACGTGGTCGAGCACGAGGCCGGCCACGGCGCGCAGCAGCACCGTGCCGGTGCCCCGGCCCCGGTGGCGGCCCTCACCGATGAGGAGGTGGACGCCCATGTCGTACGGCCGGGCCGGGTAGTGGCGGGCGAGCGGGTCGAGGTCGGCGCGGTACAGCTCCCAGTAGCTCATGGGCTCGTCCGACAGCACCCCGAGGCACGGCGTGCTGTGGCTGCCGTCGGCGAGCTGGGGGGCGAGGTGCCGGGCGGTGACGCTCTCGTCGCCGGCCAGCTCCCAGAAGGCGGCGACGACGGGGTCGTTCATCCAGCGGGTGAGGGCCGGAAGATCGCGCTCCGGGCGGACGGGGACGAGCTGGAACTCCCCGGCCGGTGTGGGGACGGGGGGCCATTCCGCCCGGAGGACGGGACCGGCGGGCGCGTCGGGGGGAGACACGGGTGGCGCTCCTCTCTCAGCTCACGGCGGTGCTCTCGGCGATCGGTTCTTCGGCCCCGGCCCTCAGCCGTGCAGGGGGTTGGTGAGGGTGACGTAGACGGACTGGGTGTCGACGGGGCCGACCAGTTCATCGAGTCCGTGCAGGCGGGTCAGCATGTTCGCCTTGCAGCGCAGGCGCGGGTTTTCCAGCAGGTGGGCGGGGAACGGCGAACCCAGTTCGCCCGCCGACTTCAGAAAGCGCCGGAAGGCGTCGATGAGCATCTGCTCGTCGGCGAGCCCCTGGGAGCCGAACGCCCCGATCAGTCCGAACACGTTGTTGATGCCGAGGTAGTACGCGAAGCGTTCGTCGGTGACGGCGTCGGAGACGAAGGTGTCGCTGACCGATCCGATGCCGGGGAGCCTGTGGTCGAGCGCGGCGCGGTGCGATTCCCGGAAGTAGTAGCCCTGATTGTCACGGTAACGGCCGCCGGTGGGCCAGCCGTCGGCGTCCAGCAGGACGAGGGTGTTCTGCTGGTGGGCTTCGAGCGCGACCCCGGCGTGGGCGTCGAGCCACAGCACCGGGTGGACGACGCGCTCCAGGTAGCGCAGGAACCACTCGGCGGCCACCGCGGTCGTCGTCCGCCCGGTGTCCGCGGCGAGGCGGTGGACCACGTCGGCGAGGCGCGAGTGCAGCCCGGTCCGGCCCGGCCAGGGGCGGGGAGCGGTGAGCCCGGCGATGCAGACGGCGTCGTCCTCCCGGCTGAAGGGGTTGTGCCGGAGCATGACGTCGAGGCCCTGCACGGGCGCGCCGTCCGGGGTGTCGACGGCGAGCCAGGCGGGGTCGCGCACGATGTCGAAGCCGGGGTGCGCCGCGTGCCACTCGCGGGCGAGTCCGGTACGGAGCAGCCGGTGGACCTCGACGCCCCGGTGGAGCTCCTTGCGGAGGTTCTCCCGGCGGGAGTTGGTGATCCGGACGCCGAGGGAGAGCTTCAGCATCAGGTCGGTCCCCGGCCGGTGCACGGTGCGCACCGAGGAGGTGGGGTGCCAGGGGGCGCCGTACGGGCCGAGGTCGTGCAGGAGTCCGGCGTCGAGCAGGGCGGCGACCTCGGGGCGGCTCCGCAGTTCGCGGGCCTGCCAGGGGTGGAGGGGAATCGGCGCGGTGTGTTCGGGGAGGGCCAGGCCCGGGGCGTGCCGGGCGACGAGGTCGGCGGCGGGCACGGGGCGGCCCTGGTCGGTCCAGGCGGAGTCGGTGGCCAGCACGGAGCGGTCGGCGGCCATCCAGTGGAGCGGGAAGGAGCCGTGCAGCTCGGGTGAGTAGAGGCGTGCCTCGGCGTCGGTGAGCCCTTCCCTGCTCTTGGGCGAGGGATGCAGGGGGTGGCCGAGGAGGAGGGACTGTTCCGCGGTGAGGAAGAGGTCCGCCTCGTCGGGCGCGGCGGGCCGACGGCGGCGCTCCTCGATGAACGAGGCGGTGCGCCGTACCGAGTCGGCGACCCGGCCGGCCATGTCGGCGCCGTCGTGGTGTGCGGCCTCCCGGCCGAGCAGGGCGGCCACGGTGACCGCGTCGGCGGTGGGCGCGGCGGCGGGTGCCTGCTCCAGGGTGGGGGGCCCGAAGCGGTGCCAGCCGGTGGCGGACCAGTGGCGGACGGGGACGAGCAGGGCGGTGCCGCTCGCGGGGAGCGGGATGCGCAGGGTCTCCCCGGCGGGCTGGGGCAGGTCGTTCTCGCGGACCCAGCAGCGCAGCAGGTTCTCGACGCCGGCCGCGTCGGCGGCGCGGAGCGGGTCGGGATGGTCGAGGGGGTCGGCGGGCCGCGAGGCGCGCCACAGGTCGTGGGGGGTCTCCTTCTGGCGCGGCACGGTCGTCGCCTCGACGGCGAGCCCGCCGGGGGCGTCCGACTCGGGGAGGTGGCTGGGGGGAGGGCCGTCGGCCTCGGGCGCGGGGGTGGGGTTCACGGCGGTCTTCCTGTGCTGGTGTCCGTGGTCAGCGGAGCGATCCGGTCGGCAGGCGGCGGTGCGGTGAGCGCTCCGCCGCTGCCAGGGCGTCGGCGAGGCGGTCGACCACCGCTGTCGCCTGTTCGTCGGTGAGCGTGAGGGGCGGCAGCAGGCGTACGACGGTGGAGTACCGGCCGCCGAGTTCGACGATGAGCCCGCGGCTCAGGCACTCCTGCTGGACGGTGGCGGCGAGGACCGGGTCCGGGGGCGGCTCGGTGCCGGTGCCCTGCGGGCGGGCCTCGGGGTCCACGATCTCGACGCCGATCATCAGGCCCCTCCCCCGGACGTCGCCGACGCACGGGTGGTCGGCGGCGAGCGACCTGAGGCTCGCCAGCATGCGGGCGCCGAGGACCCCGGCCCGTTCCGCGAGGCCGTTCTCGCGGACGTACGCGAGGGTGGCCGTGCCGGCCGCCATGGCGAGCTGGTTGCCGCGGAAGGTGCCTGCGTGGGCGCCGGGCTGCCAGGTGTCGAGCTCGGAGCGGTAGACGATCACGGCGAGCGGGAGGGAGCCACCGATGGCCTTGGACAGCACCATGACGTCGGGCACGATGCCGCTGTGCTCGACGGCCCAGAAGGCGCCGGTCCGGCCGACGCCGGTCTGGACCTCGTCGGCGATGAGGGGGATGGACCGGGTCTCGGTGATCTCGCGCATCCGTCGCATCCAGCCATCGGGCGCGGGGTTGACCCCGCCCTCACCCTGGACCGGTTCGAGGATCATTCCGGCGGGCGCGGGCGTCCCGCTCTTGGGGTCGTCCAGCAGGTTCTCGGTCCAGTGGGCGGCGGTCCGCGCGCCGGCCTCGCCGCCGATGCCGAAGGGGCAGCGGTAGTCCTGCGGGAAGGGCAGCCTGGTCACCCGTACGTCCTCGGCGCCGCCGGAAGCCGCGAGGGCGCCCGCCGTCATGCCGTGGTAGGCGCCGGTGAAGGCCAGCAGGCCGCTGCGGCCGGTGGCGGCGCGGACCAGCTTGAACGCCGCTTCGACCGCGTCCGTACCGGCGGGTCCGCAGAACTGGACCCGGGCGTTGTCGGCGAACTCCCGCGGCAGGGTGCTGAACAGCTCCGTGACGAAGGCGTCCTTGACCGGGGTGGCCAGGTCGAGGACGTGCAGCGGAGCGCCCGAGTCGAGGACCTTCTTGATCGCCTCCAGGACGACCGGGTGGTTGTGGCCGAGGGCCAGCGTCCCCGCCCCGGAGAGGCAGTCGAGATACCGCCGCCCGTCCGCGCCCTCGATGGTCAGCCCCCGCGCCCGCACCGGCACGATCGGCAGCGACCTGGCGTAGGTACGGGCGGCCGATTCACGCAGGGACTGGCGGCGCAGGATGCCTTCGTGGGCCGCCAGGGGTGGCGCCGGAGCTGGTTCGGTCACGGCCACGGCTCTTGATCCTCCCGCTGTAACAGTTGCGTTGCACGTCAGTACGATTCCGCAAGGACGGCCTGCGAGGGTGAACGCTGTCTCCGTGCCCCCCACGCGTACCAACGACCGAGGGGGCGAAGGATCACGGGTAAATCCGAAGATCCTTGCGGAGCGCAACCCTGCCGCGCACCGCCGACAGCGGCACCGGCATAGTGGGGGCCGCGCCGGGCTCGGGCACGTCCCGAAGACCGCGCTGCTCCCTGCCCGTTCGGCGGACCATGCGGCGCGCCGGACACAAGTGCAGTACGGAAGCGTTGAGTTACGAAGTCCCAGGGGGATCAGCAGATGCGTCTCGTTCGACCAGGAAGCTCCGCACGTGGCGGCAGGAGTGCGCGTCGCGCCTCCTCCCCCGTGCTCGTCACGGCCGCGGTCACCGCGGTCCTCGCGCTCACGGCCACCGCCTGCGGGCCGACCGAGGACGACGCGAAGTCCGAGCCGAGCAGCAGCGCCTCGGCCGGTGCGACGTCGGACGGCAAGATCGCCATACCGGACGATCTGAAGGACCGGCTCAAGGAACACGGGATCGACATCGACAAGTGGAAGGGCGGGGAGTGGAAGAACTGGGACAAGGACAAGTGGCTGCGTGAGGCCCAGGACTACATCAACCCGATCATCGCGGGCCTCTGGGACCCGGACCGCATGCAGGACGCCGACAAGCCGCCGGAGAAGCCGGTCGACAACGACATCTCGGGCGACGAGGGCGTGACGGACCCGACTCCCGTGCCGGTCCGCGCCGTTGGCGTGCAGACGCAGTACCACGACAACGCGCCGGAGTCGGGCAAGCTGTTCTTCGACGGCCCCGAGGGCTCGATGGTCTGCTCGGCGACCGTGGTGAAGGACCCGGCGCACCCCGGCAAGTCCAACATGGTGTGGACCGCCGGCCACTGTGTGCACGCGGGCAAGAAGGGCGGCTGGTACCGCAACATCGCCTTCGTGCCCTCGTACAACAACAGCGGTCTGTCGACGGCCGAGCTGCGGAACAACCCGCCGAAGGAGAAGGTCGCCCCCTACGGCATCTGGTGGGGCACCTGGGCGCAGACCTCCCAGCAGTGGATCGACCAGGGTGCCTCGGTCGGCGGCCTCGGCGCCCCGTACGACTTCGCCGTGCTGCACGTCACGCCCGAGGAGGGTTCGAGCGGCAAGTCCCTGGAGGAGACGGTCGGTTCTGCCCTTCCGGTCGAGTTCAACGCCCCGGCGGTGCCCAAGATCACCGACATGACGGCCACCGGTTTCCCGGCCGCGGCGCCGTACGACGGCCAGAAGATGTTCCAGTGCAAGGACAAGCCGGGCCGTCTGTCGCTCGCGCAGGACGACCCGACGATGTACCGCATCGGCTGCTCGATGACCGGCGGTTCGTCCGGCGGCGGCTGGGTCGCCAAGGGCCAGGACGGCAAGCCCGCACTGGTCTCGAACACCTCCATCGGCCCGGTGACGGCGGGCTGGCTCGCCGGTCCGCGCCTCGGCCCGGAGGCCAAGGGCGTCTACGACGCGGTCAGCGACAAGTACGCGGACAAGTAACAGGCAGGACCGCGCCCGCACGGGTGTGTACGACGGAAGCCCAGGGGCCTCCGGAGCGGCGGAGTCCGCACCGGAGGCCCCTGGCACGCAGACAGCAAGTGTGCAGATTTCAGGGGGAATTCTTTTCATGCGATCCATACGTCCGCTGCTCGCCGCGACCGGTCTGGTCGCCGCGCTCGCGCTGACAGCCACGGCCTGCGGCCCCACCGAGGACGAGGGCGCCGACAAGCCGGCCGCCACCGCCTCGGCCTCGGCCTCAGGTGGCACCGATGAGGGTAGCGGCCTTCCCGCCGGGCTGGCCGACAAACTCAAGAAGCACGGGATCGACCCGGACAAGTGGCGCGACGGCGAGTGGAAGAACTGGGACAAGGACAAGTGGCTGCGTGAGGCCAAGGACTTCGTCAACCCGGTCATCGAGGGGCTGTGGAAGCCCGACCGGATGAAGTCCGCGAAGGACCCGGCCAAGACCATGGCCGCCGGTGACCTCTCCGGTGACCAGGGCGTCTCCGACCCGGAGCCCCGGCCGGTCACCGCCGAGCGCGAGAAGACGCCGTACCACAACTACGCGGCCCCGGTCGGGAAGGTCTTCTTCGACTCCCCCAAGGGCCACATGGTCTGCTCGGGCACGGTCGTCAAGGACCCGAAGCACCCGGGGAAGTCCAACCTGGTGTGGACCGCCGGGCACTGTGTGCACGCCGGATCCGCCGGTGGCTGGTACCGCAACATCGTCTTCGTGCCCGCGTACAACGACCAGGGCAAGAGCCCCGCGGCGCTGCAGAACGCGCAGCCGCAGGAGATCGCCCCGTACGGCGCGTACTGGGCCGACTGGGCCAGCACCTCCGGCGAGTGGATCAAGGACGGCGGGCCGACCGGCGGCGAGGGCGCGCCGTACGACTACGCGGTGCTGCACGTGAAGCCGGAGCAGGGCACCAAGTCCCTCGAGGAGACGGTGGGCAACGCCCTCGCGGTGAACTTCGACGCCCCCGAGATTTCGCAGATCAGCGCGATGGGCGCCTGGGGCTACCCGGCGGCCCCGCCGTACGACGGTCTGATCATGCACAAGTGCGTCGACCGTCCGGGCCGGCTCTCGATCAGCCCCGCCACGCCCACGATGTACCGCATCGGCTGCTCGATGACCGGTGGTTCGTCCGGTGGCGGATGGTTCAGCGAGGGCAGCGACGGGAAGCTGGCGCTGGTCTCGAACACGTCCATCGGCCCGGTCACCTCGGGCTGGCTGGCGGGACCGCACCTCGGTGAGGGCGCCGAGCAGATCTTCACGATGATGAGCGAGAAGTACGGAGCCCAGTAGCGACGCCGTCCGCACGAAGGCCGGAAGGCCCGTCCCCTCGCGAGGGGACGGGCCTTCCGGTCGTTCCGGGTGCGGTACGGCTCAGTGCACGGCGGGGATGAACGAGGCGAGCTCGGCGGCCAGCTCCTCGTTGACCCGCGCCTTGATCAGCGTGCCCTCCGAGGTGTGCTCCTCGGAGACCACTTCGCCCTCGGCGTGCACCCGGGAGACGAGTCCGCCCTGGGTGTACGGCACGAGTGCCTCGACCGCGACCGACGGACGGGGCAGCTCGCTGTCGATCAGCGCGAGCAGCTCGTCGATGCCGGCTCCGGTGCGGGCGGAGACCGCGATGGCGTGCTTCTCGTTGCGCAGGAGGCGCTGGAGGACCAGCGGGTCCGCCGCGTCCGCCTTGTTGATCACGACGATCTCGGGCACGTCCGTCGCGCCGACCTCGCGGATCACCTCGCGCACCGCGGCGAGCTGCTCCTCCGGCACCGGGTGCGCGCCGTCCACCACGTGCAGGATGAGATCGGAGTCGCCGACCTCCTCCATGGTGGAGCGGAACGCCTCGACCAGGTGGTGCGGCAGATGCCGTACGAACCCGACGGTGTCGGCGAGCGTGTAGACCCGGCCGCTCGGCGTCTCGGCCCGGCGCACAGTCGGGTCGAGGGTGGCGAACAGGGCGTTCTCCACCAGCACTCCCGCCCCGGTCAGGCGGTTGAGCAGCGAGGACTTGCCGGCGTTGGTGTATCCGGCGATGGCGACCGAGGGAACCTTGTTGCGCCGGCGTTCCTGGCGCTTGAGGTCGCGGCCAGTCTTCATCTCCGCGATCTCCCGGCGCATCTTCGCCATCTTCTCGCGGATACGGCGCCGGTCGGTCTCGATCTTGGTCTCACCGGGACCACGGGTCGCCATGCCGCCACCGCCGCTGGTACCGCCACCACCCATCTGACGGGACAGCGACTGACCCCAGCCGCGGAGCCTGGGCAGCATGTACTGCATCTGCGCCAGGGAGACCTGCGCCTTGCCCTCTCGGGACTTGGCGTGCTGGGCGAAGATGTCGAGGATCAGGGCGGTCCGGTCGACCACCTTGACCTTGACGACGTCTTCCAGATGGATCAGCTGGCCCGGGGAGAGCTCACCGTCGCAGACGACGGTGTCGGCTCCGGTCTCCACGACGACGTCACGCAGTTCGCGCGCCTTGCCGGAACCGATGTACGTGGCCGGGTCGGGCTTGTCACGGCGCTGGAAGACGGCGTCGAGCACCTGGGCGCCCGCCGTCTCGGCGAGGGCCGCCAACTCGGCGAGCGAATTCTCCGCGTCCTGCACGGTGCCCGAGGTCCAGACACCGACGAGCACGACGCGCTCCAGGCGGAGCTGTCGGTACTCGACCTCGGTGACGTCCTCGAGCTCGGTGGAGAGGCCCGCCACACGCCGAAGCGCGGCACGCTCGGAACGATCCAGCTGGTCGCCGTCCCGCTCTCCGTCGATCTCGAAGCTCCAGGCGACGTCCTCTTCCATCAGGGCGTCGGCCCGCAGGCCCTCGGTGAGGCTCTCGGTCGCGTTCTCCGTGGCACTCTGCGCGTTCTGCGCGTCCTGGGGAAGGGAAGAAGAGGAGGTCATTGGATCCTTACGTCGATAGAAGTGGTTGCATCAGTCACAACGCGTGACCTGTGCGGAAGATTCCCGAGGGGGAAGTGCTCCGCTCCGGCCGCCTCGGCGACCCGTCGATAGTGGCACGGCGGGCGCGGGGCGTCACCCCGGTTTACGAGGCGGCCGGCGCGGTGCTCCGCCAGTCCGGGTGCCCCGGCATGGGCGGTGTCTTCGCCCCGTACAGCCAGCCGTCGAAGAAGGCGGTCAGATCGCGTCCCGCCACCTGCGAGGCGAGCCGGACGAAGTCGGCCGTGGCGGCGTTGGAGTCGCGGTGCTTGTGGACCCAGAGCCGTTCCAGCCGGCCGAAGGCGTCGTGCCCGATCTCCTGGCGCAGCGCGTACAGGACGAGGGCGCTGCCGTCGTAGACGACGGGCCGGAACAGGCTGATCTTCTGGCCGGGCTTCGGGGCCGCGGGCCGGGCGGGCGGGCCTCCGGCGGCGCGCCAGGTGTCCGAGCGGATGTAGGCGTTCCGCATGCGTGCCTCCAGCGGGGCGTCCATGTGGTCCTCGGTGTACCGCGCCTCGTACCAGGTGGCGTGCCCCTCGTTCAGCCAGAGGTCGGACCAGGACTGCGGGGAGACGCTGTCGCCGAACCACTGGTGGGCGAGTTCGTGGACCATGACCGACTCGACGTACCAGGCGGGGAAGCGCGTGTCGGTGAACAGGCGCTTCTCGAAGAGGGACAGGGTCTGGGTCTCCAGCTCGAACCCGGTCTCGGTGTCGGCGACGAGGACTCCGTAGTTCTCGAACGGGTAGCGGCCGACCTGCTTCTCCATCCACTCCAGCTGGGCGGGGGTCCTCTTCAGCCAGGTCTCCACGCGGTCGCGGTCGGCGGTCGGTACGACGTCGCGTACGGGCAGTCCGTGCGGTCCGGTCCGCCGCACCACGGTCGAGTCGCCGATGCTGACCTGGGCCAGTTCGGTCGCCATGGGGTGCTCGGTGCGATAGGTCCAGGTGGTGCTGTCGCCGTTGCGGCTGCGGCCGGTGGGGACGCCGTTGGCGACGACGGTCAGGTCGTTCGGCGCGGTGACGCGGAAGGTGAAGTACGCCTTGTCGGCGGGGTGGTCGTTGCTCGGGAAGACCCGGTGTCCGGCATCCGCCTGGTTGGCCATCGCGAGCCCGTCGGCCGTGCGCACCCAGCCGCCGCTGTCCTGTTCGCCGGTGGGGTCGCTGGTGTGGCGGACGGTGATGCGCAGGGGCACTCCGGCCGGGATGCGGCCCGCCGGCCGTACGACGAGGTCCTCGCCCGCGGTCTCGAATCCGGCGCGCAGCGCGTTGACGGCGACGGAGCGCACGGTGCCCCGGGTGAAGTCGAGGTTGATCCGGTCCAGCGGCTCGGTCGTTCGCGCGTCGATGGTGGTGACGGCGTCCAGCGGCTCGTCGTTGCGGCCCTTGTAGGTGAGGCCGATGTCGTACGCGAGGACGTCGTAGCCGGGGTTGCCGAGGTGCGGGAAGAGCGGGTCACCGATGCCGAGGGGCACCGGGTCCGCGGGCAGGGTGGCGGCGACGAGGGCGGCCGACGCGGCGGCCAGCAGGGCGGCCCGCGAGCGGCGGGAGAGGAACGGCATGCACTACGGCTATCAGCGCCGCCCCGCCGGACGGGCGCGGCGCGCGCCGCGCCACCCGAATGAGAACGCGGTTGACGGTCCGGTGCCCAGGAGAACGCGGCTGACCGCCCGGTCCCTCAGAGCGCCCCGGCCGGATGCTGCGCGCGGCTCACGTCGTACACGCCGGGCACCTCGCGCATGGCGCGCATCAGCGCGGGCAGACCGGCCGCGTCCGGGAGCCGCAGCGTGTAGGTGTGCCGGACGCGCTGCTCGGTCGGCGGTTCGACGGTCGCGGAGATCACCGCGGCGTCGGCCCCTGCGATCGCCTCGGTGAGGTCGGCGAGCAGCCGGGGGCGGCCGAACGATTCAGCGACCAGGGTCACCCGGCATGCCTGCTCGTCGCCCCAGCTCACCGCGACCGGTGTCCGCCCGACCGCCTCCATGCGGGCCACAGCGGGGCACTCCAGCCGGTGCACGGTGACGGCGGCGCCGCCGCGTACGGGGATGCCGGTGACCTCGTCGGGGGGCACGGGCGTACAGCAGCCGGCGAGCCGTACCGCGGCGTCCGGCCGCTCGGTCACGGCGGTCGCGGTGCGGGCGCGGGCGGTCCGGGGCGCCGGGGGCGGGACGGGCTGCGGGCCGGGGTCGGCCGGCACACCGGGCCGGCCGGTCTCCGCCGTCTGCGGGTGGGCGTCGAGCCAGCCGGTGATGGCGATGCGGGCGGCGGGGGTGCGCGTGTGGTCGAGCCAGTCCGGCGAGGGGCCGGAGGCGGCGTCCTCCCCCAGCAGCGGCTGCACGGTGTCGCCGTCCTTGAGCACCGTACTCAGGGTGGCCAGCCGGCCGTTCACCCGGGCCCCGATACAGGCGTGGGCGGCGTCGCCGTGCTGGGCGTAGGCCGCGTCGACACAGCTGGCGCCGGCGGGCAGGCCGAGTGTGCCGCCGTCCGTGCGGAAGACGGTGATCTCGCGGTCCTGGGCGAGGTCGGCGCGCAGGGTGGTCCAGAAGGTGTCGGGGTCGGGCGCGGACTGCTGCCACTGGAGGAGGCGGGAGAGCCAGCCGGGGCGGGTGGGGTCGGCGCGTTCGCCGTCGGCCGGTTCGGCGGTCTGGGGGGCGCCCTCGGAGGCGTACGGATTGCCGAGGGCGACGACGCCGGCCTCGGCGACCTTGTGCATGCGGTGCGTGCGGATGAGGATCTCGGCGACCTCGCCGTCCGGACCGACGACCGCGGTGTGCAGCGACTGGTACAGGTTGAACTTGGGGGCGGCGATGAAGTCCTTGAATTCGGAGATCACCGGGGTGAAGCAGGTGTGCAGCTCGCCGAGGACGGCGTAGCAGTCGGCGTCCTCACCGACGAGCACGAGGACCCGTCCGAAGTCGCTGCCGCGCAGTTCGCCGCGTTTGATGCGGACGCGGTGGACGGAGACGAAGTGGCGGGGCCTGACCAGGACCTCCGCGGAGATGCCGGCCTCGCGGAGCACCGAGGCCACGTTCCCCGCGGTGGCGCCGAGCGGGTCGGGGCCGTCGGCCGCCTCGGTGATCAGCGCGTCGGTGCGGGCGTACTCCTCGGGGTGGAGGATGGCGAAGACCAGGTCCTCCAGCTCGGTCTTGAGCGCCTGGACGCCGAGCCGTTCGGCGAGCGGGATCAGCACGTCGCGGGTGACCTTGGCGATCCTGGCCTGCTTCTCGGGGCGCATCACGCCGAGGGTGCGCATGTTGTGCAGCCGGTCGGCGAGCTTGATCGACATGACGCGGACGTCGTCCCCGGTGGCCACGAGCATCTTGCGGAAGGTCTCGGGTTCGGCGGCTGCCCCGTAGTCGACCTTTTCGAGTTTGGTGACGCCGTCCACGAGGTAGCAGACCTCCTCGCCGAACTCCTCCCGCACCTGGTCGAGGGTCACCTCGGTGTCCTCGACGGTGTCGTGGAGCAGGGACGCGGTCAGCGTGGTCGTCTCGGCGCCCAGCTCGGCGAGGATCAGGGTGACGGCGAGCGGATGGGTGATGAAGGGCTCACCGCTCTTGCGCATCTGCCCCCGGTGCGAGGTCTCGGCGAGCAGATAGGCCCGCTGCAGGACCGAGAGGTCGGCGTCGGGATGATGGACCCGGTGCACCTCGGCGACATGCGCGATGGCGTCGGGGAGCCGGTCGCGGGAGACCGGACCGAAGAGCGCGGCTCTGCCGAGCCTGCGGAGGTCGATCCGGGGACGGCCCCGCCTGCGGATGGGAGCACCTGGGCTGGTGGCCTCTGCACTCATGGGGGCACCTCCGGCGACGTCGACCGGCGGTGGGGAGGCGCGGCGCGCCTCCGGGCCGGTGCTTGATGCTACCGAGCCCACCACGTGGCGGAGTCCCGCTCTCGCCCAGCGTGAAACGGATCACCCATTCGAGCGAAGCGTCAGTCGTTCGGCGTTTCGAGCCAGGCCGGATCGATCATGCCCTCGGCGACGATGACGGCCGGTCCGGTCATGTCGATCCCGCCGTCCGGGTGCTCCGTGATGGCGAGGCTGCCGCCGGGGAGGTCGACGGTGTACGTGACGGGCTCGCCGGTCCGCGCGGGGTCGGCCTGGTCCCGGCGGGCGGCCGCGACGGCCACCGCGCAGGCGCCGGTGCCGCAGGATCGGGTCTCGCCGGAGCCGCGCTCGTGCACCCGCATGGCGACGTGGCGGGGGCCCCGGTCCACGACGAACTCGATGTTGACGCCCTCGGGGTAGACGGCGGCCGGGGCGAAGGCCGGCTCGGTGAGCAGATCACCGGCGTGGGCCAGGTCGTCCACGAAGGCGACGGCGTGCGGATTGCCCATGTTGACGTTGCGGGCGTCCCAGGCCCGGCCGCCCACGGTGACGGTGACGCCGTCGGCGGGGAGCAGGGCGCGCCCCATGGAGACGGTGACGTCGCCGTTCTTGGCGAGGTGGACCTTCTTGACGCCGCCCCGGGTGGCGACGGCGAGGTCGCCCGGCTCGACGAGGCCGGCGCGCTGGAGGTAGCGGGCGAAGACCCGTACGCCGTTGCCGCACATCTCGGCGACCGAGCCGTCGGAGTTGCGGTAGTCCATGAACCACTCGGCGTCCTCGGCCATCGCCTTGGCCTCGGGGTGCGCGACGGAGCGCACGACGTGCAGCAGGCCGTCGCCGCCGATGCCCGCGCGGCGGTCGCAGAGCCGGGCGACGACGGAGGCGGGCAGGTCGAGGGCGTTGTCCGGGTCGGGAACGATCACGAAGTCGTTCTCGGTGCCGTGGCCCTTGAGGAAGGCGATCTGCGAGGTGGTCACGGGACAACTGTACGAGGCGGCACGGACAGCCGGAAAACGGTCCGCTGCGCGGACAGGGGCATGGGGCGCTCTCCGGGCCGGTGTCTCCGGCCCCGCGTCCCGGCAGGTCAGCGCAGCCGGGCCACGCGCCAGACGGCGAGCGCGACGAGCACCGCGCAGACCCCGGCGTAGAGCGCGATCACGCGCCAGTCCGGGCGCTGCGCGGAGCCTCGCGAGGGCAGTCCGGGCCAGGCGTAGCCGACGCGACGGGCGGCCATCATGGACCACCCGGCGGCGCAGCAGCTGATCAGGAGGCCCAGCATGGCGACGACCGCGCCGCCGTCACCGAACTCGAAGGCCAGCGGGAAGGCGAACATCAGTGAGCCCACCGCGGCGAGCATGACGATGGGCGCGAGCTGCCAGATGCGCAGCCGTCGGGTGGGCCGCAGCTCGACCTCGACCTCGGGGGTCACGTCGAGCTCGTCGGGCCCGTCCGGGCTGAGGCTGTCCGCCTCGTGCCCGGCGCCCGGTGCGCCGTGTTCCGGTGCGTCTTGTTCCGTGTCGCGAGGGCCGGCCTCCATCGCCACGCGCCCTCCCAACTCGGACTCAGTCGATCGATGCTCGATGATGGCACGGCCGCGGTCGCCGAAATGACGGGCGGAGCGTCCCGATGCCATCACGTGATCAGGCTGTAACCGCTCGTTCGACCAACGCCAGCGCCTGGCTGGGGAGTTCCCCGCGGTGCTGCACGGCACCACTGAGCCATTGGACGCGCGGGTCGCGGCGGAACCAGGAGTCCTGACGGCGCGCGAAGCGTTTGGTGGCGCGCACGGTTTCGGCGCGCGCCTGGTCCTCGGTGCACTCGCCGGCGAGCGCGGACAGCACCTGCTGGTAGCCGAGGGCCCGCGAGGCGGTACGCCCCTCGCGCAGCCCTTGCGCCTCCAGGGCGCGCACCTCGTCCACGAGGCCCGCGTCCCACATCCGGTCGACGCGCAGGGCGATGCGCTCGTCGAGTTCGGGGCGCTCCACGTCGACGCCGATCTGGACGGCGTCGTATACCGCGTCGTCGCCGGGGAGGTTCGCGGTGAACGGCTTGCCGGTGATCTCGATGACCTCCAGGGCGCGGACGATGCGGCGGCCGTTGCTCGGGAGGATCGCGCGGCCGGCCTCGGGGTCGGCGGCGGCGAGCCGGGCGTGCAGTGCTCCGGAGCCGTGTGCGTCCAGCTCCGCCTCCAGCGCGGCCCGGACGCCGGGGTCCGTGCCGGGGAACTCCAGGGCGTCGATCGCGCCCTTCACGTACAGGCCGGAGCCGCCGACCAGGATCGGGGTGCGGTCCTCGGCGAGGAGCCGGTCGATCTCGGCGCGGGCGAGGCGCTGGTACTCGGCGACGCTGGCGGTCTCGGTGACGTCCCAGATGTCCAGCAGCCGGTGCGGTACGGCGGCGCGCTCGGCGAGCGTCAGCTTGGCGGTGCCGATGTCCATCCCCCGGTAGAGCTGCATGGAGTCGGCGTTGATGACTTCGCCGCCGAGCTGCTGGGCGAGGTACACCCCCAGGTCGGACTTACCTGCTGCGGTGGGACCGACGACGGTGATGACCCGAGGTGCGGGAGCTGAGCTTGTCACCGGCTCAGTCTCCCTCAAACCTGCGCCGCGTATCCCGAATGAGGGAAGCCCGGGCGGGGAAGGTGACGCGACAGTGCGGTCTTCCCCGTACAGTGGTTGTACATATGGGTTATTTCTCACAGTTTCCGAGCGGAGAAGGTGCCCGATGGGCTTCATGGACAATGTGAAGGCGAAGCTGGCCCCGGCCAAGGAGAAGGTCAGCGACCTCGCGCAGCAGCACGGGGACAAGATCGACCAAGGGCTCGAGAAGGCGGCCCGGACGGTGGACGAGAAGACCAAGGGCAAGTACAGCGACAAGATCGTGACGGGTCGGCAGAAGGCCAAGGACGCGGTGGACAAGCTGGCGAACAAGGACGGCGGCACGCCTCCGACGCCCCCGCCGGCAGCCTGACGGCGGAATGCGTGAGGGCCCCGGAGCGAGCACCGCTCCGGGGCCCTCACGTGTCCGTCAGGACCAGGTGGCGACCAGATAGCCCACGCCGTACGGCGCGTCCTCGTACAGCAGCCGGCCGGCCAGACCGGCCCCCTCGGCCGCGCCCGCCAGTACCTGCCAGGGCGCGCGCCCCGCGGCCTTGAGCTCGTACGCGAGTGCCTCGTCCAGCGCGGTCAGCGCCTTCGTGTCGGCGGCGCCCAGGGCCCGCGCGGCCTCCGCGTCGAACGCCGCCGCGCGCTCGTCCAGATAGCCGGGGGCCTTCACCGTGCGGCAGGCGCTGCCGTCGCCCATCACCAGCAGGGCGACCCGGTCCGCCCGGCGGGCCAGCTCCCGCCCGGTCTCCGTACAGCGCGCGGTCTCCAGCGGCTCCCCGACGCCCAGGCCCTCGACGGGGGCGTCGGCCCCTCCCGTACGGGCGAGGAGCCAGGCGCCCACCGCGAGCGAGGGCGGGAGGGGGCGGGCGTCGCGCGTTCCCCGGTCCCGGCCGAGCCGGACCTCCCGGTCGACGCCGAATTCCCGGAAGCCGCCGACGGCGCCCTCGGGGTGGCTGCCGCGCCCGTCGGGCCCGGCCGGGCCGATCACCACGAGCAGGTCGGGCCGGGAGGCGGCGAGGACGCCCAGGGCGTCGGTGCACGCCGTCCGGGCGGCGTCCAGCTCGGGTGCGGCACCGGCGGCCACGTCGGGGACGAGCAGCGGCGGACAGGGGCAGACAGCGGCGGCGACAAGCATGGTCGGCAGCGTACTGCGCCTCACCTCGGCCGCAGCCGCAGCCCGGGGCCTCAGTCGCAGCCGCAGCCAGGGGCCGCCGTCGCGGGCAGCGGCGCCGGGGCTCCGATGCCGGGCAGGCCCAGCATGACGCCGGCCGGCTTGGCGGCCGCGGCGGCGTTCCGCTTCTCCCAGGCGTCGCCGGAGCGGGTCCTGCGCACCCCGAGCGGGGCGCCCTCGGCGAGCAGGTGGTGCGGGGCGGCGTAGCTGATCTCGACGGTCACCACGTCGCCGGGGCGGACATCCTGGTCCGGCTTGGTGAAGTGGACGAGGCGGTTGTCGGGGGCGCGGCCGGACAGCCGGTGGGTGGCGCCGTCCTTGCGGCCCTCGCCCTCGGCGACCATGACGTCAAGGGTGCGGCCGACCTGCTTCTTGTTCTCCTCCCAGGAGATGTCCTCCTGGAGGGCGGAGAGGCGCATGTAGCGTTCCTGGACGACCTCCTTGGGGATCTGGCCGTCCATGTCGGCGGCGGGGGTGCCGGGCCGCTTGGAGTACTGGAAGGTGAAGGCGTTCGCGAAGCGCGCCTCGCGGACCGCGTGCATCGTCTGCTCGAAGTCCTCCTCGGTCTCGCCGGGGAAGCCCACGATGATGTCGGTGGAGATCGCGGCGTCGGGCATCGCGGCCCGCACCTTCTCGATGATCCCGAGGAAGCGTTCCTGCCGGTAGGAGCGGCGCATCGCCTTGAGGACCCGGTCCGAACCGGACTGCATCGGCATGTGCAGCTGCGGCATCACGTTCGGCGTCTCGGCCATGGCGGCGATGACGTCGTCGGTGAAGTCGCGCGGGTGCGGCGAGGTGAAGCGGACGCGTTCCAGGCCCTCGATCTTCCCGCAGGCGCGCAGCAGCTTGGAGAACGCCTCGCGGTCGCCGATGTCGGAGCCGTACGCGTTGACGTTCTGGCCGAGCAGGGTGATCTCGGAGACGCCCTCGGCGACCAGGGCCTCGATCTCGGCGAGGATGTCGCCGGTGCGGCGGTCCTTCTCCTTGCCGCGCAGGGCCGGAACGATGCAGAACGTGCAGGTGTTGTTGCAGCCCACGGAGATGGAGACCCAGGCGGCGTACGCGGACTCGCGGCGGGTGGGCAGCGTGGAGGGGAAGGCTTCCAGGGATTCGGCGATCTCGACCTGCGCCTCCTCCTGGACGCGGGCGCGCTCCAGCAGTACGGGGAGCTTGCCGATGTTGTGCGTGCCGAAGACGACGTCGACCCAGGGCGCCCGCTGGACGATGGTGTCCCGGTCCTTCTGGGCGAGGCAGCCGCCGACGGCGATCTGCATGCCGGGGCGCTTGGTCTTCATCGGGGCGAGCCGGCCGAGGTTGCCGTAGAGCTTGTTGTCGGCGTTCTCACGGACCGCGCAGGTGTTGAAGACGACGACGTCGGCGTCGCCGTCGGATCCCTCGGGCGCGCGCACGTAGCCGGCGTCCTCCAGGAGCCCCGACAAGCGCTCGGAGTCGTGGACGTTCATCTGGCACCCGTAGGTGCGCACCTCATAGCTTTTTCTGACGTCCACTGCTTCGCTCCGGTTGCCGCTGCTCATGTGACAAGGGTAGGTGGTGTCCGGGCTCCCTCCGCCTCGGGCGGGTGATCCGACGACGCCCCTGGCCACGGCCGGGAATGACCTGGCAGGATCGCCGCCATGTTCCCGGCCCTGTCCCGAATCGGCCGGCGTCGCTCCCTGCGGGCGGGCGCCGCCCTCGCCGTCGTGCTCGGACTGCTGCTCTGGTGGCTGCTCCCGCTGGGCGACCCGGCGCCCACCGGCACCCTGTCGTTCAGTACGGGGGTGCGCAGCGGCGTCTACCAGCGCTACGGGGAGCGGCTGAAGGGAGCCCTGGCCAAGGATCTGCCCGATGTGTCGATAAAGCTCCAGACCAGCGAGGGCTCGCAGCAGAACCTGGCCAGGGTCGCGGCGGGCAAGGCGGACTTCACCATCGCCACCACCGATGCCGTCGCCACCTATCTGCGCGCCCGGAAGCCCGGCTACGAGCGGCTGCGCGGCTGTGTCCGGCTGTACGACGACTACATACAGCTGGTCGTGAAGCGGGACTCGGACATCGACAGCGTGGCGGATCTGCGCGGCCGTACGGTCGCGGTGGGGCAGGCGGGGTCCGGGGTGAAGCTGGTCGCGGACCGGCTGATGACGGCCGCCGGTCTCGATCCGGTCAACGACGTGACGCCGTTGCCGGTGGGCATCGACACGATGCCGAAGCTGCTGGAGGAAGGCAGGATCGACGCGTTCTTCTGGTCGGGCGGGCTGCCCACGACGGCGGTGACCGATCTGTCGGAGCGGTTCGCGATCCGGCTGGTCCCGCTGGAGGAGCCGCTGATCAAGCAGCTCCAGGCGGCGGGCGGCTCCACCCGCTACTACCGGTCGGCCGTGATGCCCGCCGACGCGTATCGCAACGCGCAGCAGGGCCAGGCCGTGCCCACGGTGGCGGTCGCCAACGTGCTGGTCACCACGGACCGCACGGACGCGGCGATGACCGAGGCGTTCACGCGGACCGTGATCGACAGCCGCGACCGCATCGGGCGCGAGGTGCACGCGGCGCAGCTGGTGGACCTGCGGACGGCCATCTACACGGATCCGCTCCCGCTGCACGAAGGGGCGAAGCGCTACTACCGCTCGGTCAAGCCGTAGCGCACCCGCTCCTCAGCCCTTGGGGTCGTGGCGCGGCACGGAGACCGTCACGCTGAGGCCGTACGGCTCCTTGCGCGCGTACGAGAGTGAGCCGCCGCCCGCCGCGAGGAGCGCCTGCGAGATGGAGAGGCCGAGGCCCGAGCCCTGCACGTTCTGGTGCTGGGAGCTGCGCCAGAAGCGGTCGCCGACCCGTTCCAGCTCCTGGTCGGTGAGGCCGGGCCCGCCGTCGGCGACGGCCACCGTGACGTCCTGGCTGCCGGAGGCGACGGTGACGCGGACCTCCTCGTCGGCGGGCGTGAATTTGAGGGCGTTGTCGATGATGGCGTCGAGCGCGCTGGACAGGGCGATGGGGTCCGCCCAGGCCGTGACGGCGGGCGGTCCGTCGGCTCGGAGCCGTACCCCCTTCTCCTCGGCCACCGGCCGCCAGGACGCGACGCGTTCGGCGGTGAGGGCGCCGATGTCCGTGAGCTGGAGGTCGCTCTCGGCGTGCTCGGCGAGCGCGAGGTCGAGCAGGTCGTCCAGGACCTGGCCGAGGCGGCGGCCCTCGGTGCGCACGGAGGCGATCTCCTCGTTGCCCTCCGGCAGTTCGAGTGCGAGCAGTTCGATGCGCAGCAGCAGGGCGGCCAGTGGGTTGCGCAACTGGTGGGAGGCGTCGGCGACGAACGCGCGCTGCTGCTCCAGGACGTCCTCGACGTTGTCGGCCATCTCGTTGAACGAGCGGGCCAGCCGCCTGAGTTCCGGGGGCCCGCCGGATGCGGCGACCCGGGAGCGCATCCGGCCGCTGGCGATGTCGTGGGCCGCGGCGTCCAGGGTCTTGACGGGCAGCAGGACCCAGCCGGTGAGCCGGATCGCGGCGCCGACGGCGACCAGCATCGCGACCGCCTCGCCCGCCGCGATGAGCAGCCAGCCGCGGATCGTGTCGCCGCGCATCTGGCCGGTGGGCGAGTCGATGACGACGACGGCGATGACGTCTCCGTCGCGTACGACGGGCGAGGCGACGACCACGCGCCCGTTCTGCCAGGGCCAGACCTGCGGCGGGTCGTGGCTGCGACGGCCGAGCAGCGCCTCGCTGAAGGCGGCACGCCCCTCCCCCTCGACGGGCAGCCGCCACGCGTCCGGGGCCTTCGCCATGGCGGAGTCGTCGCGGTAGAAGACACCGGCGCGGATCCCGTACACCGAGTTGTACGTTTCCAACTCGGTCTGGAGGGTACGGCGCCGTTCGTCGTAGCCGCTGGTGCGCTCGGTGATGAACTGGGCGAGTGCGGCGAAGCGTGCCGTGTCGTCGATGCGGTCGATCACGACGCGCTGCTGTTCGGCGGCGGCCACGCTGACGGCGAGCGGGAACCCGAGGGCGAGCAGGACACTCGCCATCAGGACGATGAGCAGCGGGAGCAGCCGGGTACGCACCGGGGACGTACGCCTTTACGCGGACGGGGAGACGAGGCGGTAGCCGACCCCGCGCACCGTCTCGATCAGGGCGGGCAGCCGCAGCTTGGACCGGAGCGAGGCGACGTGCACCTCCAGCGTGCGGCCCGTTCCCTCCCAGCTGGTGCGCCACACCTCGCTGATGATCTGTTCGCGGCGGAAGACCACTCCGGGGCGCTGGGCGAGGAGCGCGAGCAGGTCGAACTCCTTGCGGGTGAGCTGCACCTCCGTGCCGTCGACGCTGACCCGGCGGGTGGGCAGCTCGATGCTGACGTGCCCCAGGCGCAGCGCCGCGAGGGGCGTGGACACGGTGTCCTCGTTGCTCGCCTTCCGCCGGCTGACGGCGTGGATACGGGCCAGCAGCTCCCCGGTGTCGTACGGCTTGGTCACGTAGTCGTCGGCGCCGAGGTTGAGTCCGTGGATGCGGGAGCGTACGTCCGCGCGGGCGGTGACCATGATCACCGGCACGGAACTGCGCTTGCGGATCTTGCCGCACACCTCGTAGCCGTCCTGGTCGGGAAGGCCGAGGTCGAGGAGCACGACGCCGAAGGGCTCGGTGTCGGTGGGCAGGAGCGCCTGCAGGGCCTCGTCACCGCTGCGGGCGTGGACGACCTGGAAGCCGTGCCGGGCGAGGATCGCGGACAGGGCGGCGGCGACGTGGTTGTCGTCCTCGACGAGCAGCAGTCTCATGGCCCCCCTCTGGCGGTGGTGTGTGTCGGTGGTCGGTCCGTACGGTCGCGTACGCCCCCGGACACTTCCCCGTTCCGGGGCGTTCCACGTAGGGGTGTACCAGGGAATCCACGCCGATGCGCGGTGGACAGTCAAGGGCTTGCCCGTTGTATCCGGGTTTCCGTTATGCACCCGGTACGGCCGGTACGAGCGGCGTGACGTCCCGTTCACACGGAGTGTCCGGTTGCCGCCGGATCGTTATGCTCAATTTCCGCTCAGATGTAATGACGCTCGTAGCACTGCGTCACTAGGGTCCTTCCCAACCGAGGAGGACGGAGCAAGAAGCCGATGAGCGGAGTTTCAGTGACCAAGGGCGCCGAGGACGCTGCACCCGCGCCCGCCGGCGATCTGGTTGTCCTGAGCAACGTCAACAAGCACTTCGGCGCGCTGCATGTGCTCCAGGACATCGACCTGACGATCGCCCGCGGCGAGGTCGTGGTCGTCATCGGGCCGTCCGGGTCCGGTAAGTCCACGCTGTGCCGCACGATCAACCGCTTGGAGACGATCGACTCGGGCGCGATCACGATCGACGGGAAGCCGTTGCCCGCGGAGGGCAAGGAGCTGGCGCGGCTGCGTGCCGATGTCGGCATGGTCTTCCAGTCGTTCAATCTCTTCGCCCACAAGACGGTCCTCGAGAACGTGATGCTCGGGCAGCTGAAGGTCCGCAAGACGGACAAGAAGGCGGCCGAGGACAAGGCGCGTTCGCTGCTCGACCGGGTGGGCGTCGGTACGCAGGCCGACAAGTACCCCTCCCAGCTCTCCGGCGGCCAGCAGCAGCGCGTCGCGATCGCCCGGGCCCTGGCGATGGACCCGAAGGTCATGCTCTTCGACGAGCCGACCTCGGCTCTCGACCCGGAGATGATCAACGAGGTGCTGGAGGTCATGCAGCAGCTCGCCCGCGAGGGCATGACGATGGTCGTCGTCACCCACGAGATGGGCTTCGCGCGCTCGGCGGCGAACCGGGTCGTCTTCATGGCGGACGGAAAGATCGTCGAAGAGGCCACGCCCGACCAGTTCTTCAGCAACCCGCGCAGTGACCGGGCCAAGGACTTCCTGTCGAAGATCCTTCACCACTGACGGAGCCCGCCGTACCGGCTCCGGTATCCGCTGATCACTCACTTCGCGTCAACTCTAGGGAATTCCACCATGCAGCTTCGTAAGGTCACCGCCGCCTCGGCCGCCGTGCTCGCCCTCGCTCTCACCGCTACCGCCTGTGGTTCCGACGACAAGGACGACTCGGCCGGTTCGGGTGGCGGCAAGAAGATCACCATCGGCATCAAGATCGACCAGCCGGGTATCGGCCTGAAGACGCCGGACGGCAAGTTCACCGGCTTCGACGTCGACGTCGCCACGTACGTCGCCAAGGAGCTCGGCTACGACGCCAAGAACATCGAGTTCAAGGAGACGAAGAGCGCCGACCGCGAGACGGCGATCTCGCGCGGTGACGTCAAGTTCATCGTCGCCTCCTACTCGATCACCGACGAGCGCCTGCAGAAGGTCGACTTCGCCGGTCCGTACCTGCTGGCCCACCAGGACATCCTGGTCCGCGCGGATGACGACTCGTTCAAGAAGCCCGAGGACCTGAACAACAAGAAGCTCTGCTCGGTCGCCGGTTCGACCTCCGCGCAGAACGTCCACGACAAGCTGGCCCCGAAGGCGCAGCTGCTGGAGTACGGCGGCTACTCGGAGTGCCTGACCGGCCTCGAGAACAAGGCCGTCGACGCGCTGACCACGGACGACAGCATCCTGGCCGGCTACGCCTCGCAGGACGCCAACAAGGGCAAGTTCAAGCTGGCCGGCTTCAAGATGACCAACGAGAACTACGGCATCGGCCTGAAGAAGGGCGACGCCGACCTCAAGAAGAAGATCAACGACGCGCTGACCAAGATGGTCTCGGACGGCTCGTGGCAGAAGGCCGTGGACGCCAACTTCGGTCCGGCCGGCTACAAGAACGAGAAGGCTCCGGAGATCGGCAACGTCGTCAAGTGAAGCAGGGTTGACCGGGCGCGCCGCCGCTGAACGGCGGCGCGCCGCGCCCTCCTACACGTGGAAGCACGGGAGATCGTGTTCGACTTTCTTGATGGTTATGACCTGTTGGGGGCCTTCTGGGTCACGGTGAAGCTCACCGTGTTCTCCGCCCTCGGCTCCCTCATATGGGGAACGCTGCTGGCCGGCATGAGGGTCAGCCCGGTCCCCCTGATGCGCGGTTTCGCGACCGTCTATGTGAACGTGGTCCGGAACATTCCGCTGACCGTGATCATCGTCTTCGCCTCGCTGGGCCTCTTCCAGACCCTTCAGATCACACTCGGGGGCGGAGGCGACTTCAAGGTCATCAACTTCCGGCTCGCGGTGCTCGCCTTCACCGCCTACACCGCGTCGTTCGTGTGCGAGGCCCTGCGGTCGGGCATCAACACGGTGCCTGTCGGCCAGGCGGAGGCGGCCAGGGCGCTCGGCCTCAGCTTCGGCCAGGTGCTCCGGCTGATCGTGCTCCCGCAGGCGTTCCGGTCGGTGGTCAACCCGCTGTCCAACGTACTCATCGCACTGACGAAGAACACCACCGTCGCAGCGGCGATCGGGGTCGCGGAAGCCTCGTACCTGATGAAGGAAATGGTCGAGAACGAGGCCCAGCTGCTGCTGATCTCCGGTGTGTTCGTCCTCGGCTTCATCATCCTGACCCTCCCGACCGGCCTCATCCTCGGCTGGGTCGCCAAGAAGGTGGCGGTGAAGCGATGAGTTCCGTCCTCTACGACGCGCAGGGGCCCCGCGCCAAGCGGCGCAACATCCTGTACACCGTCCTCTTCGTACTGGCCGCCGCGGCGGTGGTGTGGTGGGTGTACGACGGCCTCGCCGAGAAGCACCAGCTCGACTGGGTCAAGTGGAAGCCGTTCTTCGCCGACACCCAGGCGTGGGAGACGTACATCTGGCCGGGCTTCCAGAACACGATCAAGGCGGCGTTCTACGCGCTGCTCATCGCGCTGCCGCTGGGCGCGCTCTTCGGGATCGGCCGGCTCTCGGACCACCGCTGGGTGCGCGTTCCCGGCGGAGTGATCGTGGAGTTCTTCCGCGCCATTCCCGTACTGCTCCTGATGATCATCGCCAACGCGATGTACTCCGAGTACACCGACCTGGAACCGGACACGCGTCTCCTGTACGCCGTCGTGACGGGCCTGGTGCTCTACAACGCCTCGGTGCTCGCCGAGATCGTGCGCGCCGGCATCCTGACGCTCCCCCGCGGGCAGACGGACGCGGCCAAGGCGATCGGCATGCGCAAGGGCCAGACGATGGTCTTCGTGCTGCTGCCGCAGGCGGTCACCGCGATGCTGCCGGCCATCGTCAGCCAGCTCGTGGTGATCGTGAAGGACACCGCTCTCGGCGGCGCGGTACTGAGCTATCCGGAGCTGCTCGCGTCGGTCCGGCCGATGTCCGCGAACTACGGGGCGAACACCATCGCGTGCTTCACGATCGTCGCGGTGGTCTACCTCGCCCTGAACTTCGCCCTGACGTCCTTCGCCAGCTGGCTGGAGCGGTGGCTCCGGCGCGGGAAGAAGAGCACGGGTGCGGTCGTGGGCACCGGGCCGGGGGGCGAACTGGAGACGATCGGTGCGCCGTCGCTCAACATGGACGACGGAACCGCCGCCTGACGGCTCGTCGTACGACGCCCGGGAGGGGCGGTGGCACACCTGCCACCGCCCCTCGCCGCGTTCCGGCGTCGCTTGACGCAAGCACCGGCAGTAGGTTGCATACGTTCTGTGATCGCGCACCGAGTCCCCGACGCCGCAGCACCCCCTTCGACGCCCGCGCACCTTCCGTTCCGTTCCACCGGACCGTTCCGTTTCGCCGCGCTTCCGACGGGGGACGCACCGTGGACCCGGTGATCGTCGTCGGTGCCGGGCCGGTCGGCCTGGCGCTCTCGCTGGCCCTCGCCGCACAGGGCGTGCCGTCCGTGCTGCTCGACGAGGACCCCGACAACGACGAGACACGCCCCGCCCGTACGGTCGTGCTGCGCGAGGACACCGCGGCCTTCCTGGAGCGGCTGGGCTGCAAGGCGCTGCGGGACGAGGGACTGCGCTGGTCCGGCTGGCGTTCGGTGCGGCGCAGGCAGGTGGTGCGCGAGCTGTCGCTCGGCGAGGACCCGGTCCCGGGCAGCGAGGTGCCGGCCGCCCCCGTCCACGTACCGCAGCACGCGCTCGTCCGGGGCCTGCGGGACGCGGTGGCCGCGCAGGAGCTGGTGCAGACCGCCGGGCCCAGTCGCATCGACACGCTGGAGCAGGACCCGGCCGGGGTCACCGTGCACACCAGAGAGCCCGGATCGACCTGGTGGCGGGGGAGTTACCTGGTCGGCTGCGACGGGGCCCGATCCACCGTGCGCAAACTCCTCGACATCCGGTTTCCCGGGCGTACGGCGGTCGAACGGCACGCCGTGGCCGCACTGCGCGCCGAGCTGCCCAGGCCCGGTGAGGCCGTGCTGCACCGGTCGCCGCCCTGGCGCACCGGGGGCGCCGAGGTCACGGCGCGCCCGTTGCCCGACGACGTGTGGCGGCTGGACTGGCTGCTGCCCGCGCGCGGCGAACTGGTCACGCCGGACGCGCTGGTGACCCGGGTCCGGGACACCCTGGCGGGCTGGTGCGGCGAGACACCCCCGTACGAGCTGCTGGACACCGGGGTCTACACGCTGCACCACCGACTGGCCCGGCGGTGGCGGGTGAAGCGTTCCTTCCTGGCCGGGGACGCCGCCCATCTGCTCGGCGCCCTGGGCACCCAGGGGCTCGACGAGGGGCTGCGGGACGCGGAGAACCTGGCCTGGAAGCTGGCCCTCGCCTGGCACCACGGGGCGTCCGACGCGCTCCTCGACAGCTACCAGGCCGAACGCCGGGCCGCCGTCGCCGCACGGCTGCGGGCCGCCGACCAGTCGCTGCCGATACTGCGGGGCGGCGGAGGCCTGCGGACGCTCGTACCGGGGAGCGCACGGGGGCACGACACCCTGCTGATGGACGGACATCTGGGCTGCGGCCCCCTCGGTGCGCCCCCTTCCTATGCCCTGTCCCCCCTTGCGCCCGCGCGCAGCGAGGCGCACGCCTCGGTGGGCACGCCCCCCGGTGCGCCGGTGGCCGATGTGCGGGTCACGGCACCCGACGGCACCCCGGTGCGGCTGCGGGAGCGGCTGGGGCAGGGGCAGTTGCTCGTGGTGCTGGTGGCGCCCGGCACTGGAGTCTGGGACCGGCGCCACTGGATGCGCGCCGGAGTGATGCCCCGGCTGGCGGAGGCCGTCGCGGGGCTGCCGGTGAAGGCCGAACTGCTGGTGGCCGAGAGCTATCCAGGGGCGTCCGCGCACACGGTTCTGCTGGTCAGGCCGGACGGGCACCTCGTGGAGGCGTTCAGTGGGGTGCGTCCGGCCGAGCTGTTCGCGGCGGCGGACGCGGCGCGCGGCGGCGCTGCCCGGACGGCGGTGCGTGCCGACAGGACCGCGGACGTCAATTGACCCTCACGGGCGCACATGGTCTACTCCCGGTCATGACCGACACCGATGTGCGCCTGTGGCGGAGGGTCCATATGGACCTGCTCCGCTATGCGGGCTGCGTGTGTCGCCCGTCCTGCTGAATCGCCTTCACCTGCCGTCGCCGTGCGCTGTGCCGTACGGCGGGGCATCCGCGCGAACTCTCAGGACGGTCTCCGTGTCTGCCTCCCCCTTCCCCGCTGTTCCCGTGCCCACACGCACGTCCGCTCCGGCTCCGACCGCCGCGGAACTGCTCGACTTCGTCCGCCGCACCGCCGAGGACACCGCACTCATCGCCTCCCTTCCCCTCGACCCCGAGGGCCGCACCTGGATCCGGCTCGACGGGCCCGGTGGCAGCGAGGCCTGGCTGATCGGTTGGCCGCCGGGTACCGGTACCGGCTGGCACGACCACGCCGATTCGATCGGCGCCTTCCTCACCGCGGCCGGCACGCTCAGGGAACACTCGCTCGCGGCCCGGCTGCCCACCGACGGCTGGAAGACCCTGGAACTGGCCGAGGACATCGACCGCACCCGGGAGCTGACCCCCGGCCGGGGCAGGGCCTTCGGCCGCCATCACGTCCACGAGGTGCTGAACGAGTCGGCCACGGAACACGCCGTCTCCGTTCACGCGTACTACCCGCCGCTGCCGCGCATCCGGCGCTACAGCCGCACCGGCGCGGTGCTGCGCCTGGAGCAGACCGAGGGACCGGAGGACTGGCAGTGAGCGACGAGCCCCGCGGGATCGATGAGTTGCTGGAGCGGGTCAGGGCCGGTTACGAACGGCTCGGTCCGCAGGAAGCGCGGGCGGCGGCCGCCGAGGGCGCGCTGCTCGTGGACATCCGCTACGCCGCACTGCGCGAGCGCGACGGGCTGATCCCGGGGGCGCTGGTCATCGAGCGCAACGAGCTGGAATGGCGGCTGGACCCGCGGGGAAGCCACCGTGTCCCGGAGGCGGTGGACCACGGCCTGCGGGTGGTGGTGATCTGCAACGAGGGTTACGCGTCGAGCCTGGCGGCCGAGTCGCTGCACCGGCTCGGCCTGTACCGGGCGACGGACCTGGTGGGCGGCTTCCAGGCGTGGCGCGAGGCGGGTCTGCCGGTCGAGACGTGAGGTGAGGGGGGCGGCTCGGGCCGCCCCCCTCATGGCCTCCTCGTCACCGGCCCGCGGCCACCTCCACCGGGCGGGTCCGCAGCGCGAACCGGCCGGGCAGCGCCGTCGCGACCAGGGCGAGCAGCGCGGCGACACCGACCACGGTCCCGTACACCAGGGGCAGGAC
Organism: Streptomyces sp. CB01249; assembly: GCF_001905735.1. Taxonomy (GTDB): domain Bacteria; phylum Actinomycetota; class Actinomycetes; order Streptomycetales; family Streptomycetaceae; genus Streptomyces. The sequence goes on along the minus strand of NZ_LISW01000001.1, from coordinate 36,160 downwards.
ACCGGGCGCCGCGCTCCCCGTCATGCCGATGCTGAACGCGGTCAGCACGGCGAGCGCGATACCGGTACCGAGGGCCCCGGAGATCACCAGGACCGACAGGGTCTCGGTACGGAGCATCCGCAGCACCTGGCGGCGGGTGGCGCCCGCGAGGCGCAGCAGGGCGAACTCCCTGAACCGTTCCGACACCGACACGGCCAGCGTGTTGACGACGGCGATGGCGGTGAAGGCGAGAACCAGCCCCATGGCAAGGAGGTTGACCTCGGCGTTCTCCTGCCCCCGGTCGGCCTGGAGCCGGTCGGCGACCGCCGGGGTGACGGCCTCGACACCGGGGAACTTCTTCACGGCGGCGGACAGTTCGCCCCCGGACACGTCCCCGGCCACCAGGACCGTCGAGGCGAGCGGGTTGTCCATGTGGCCCGCGACCAGGTCGTGCGGCAGGGTGAGATCCCCGAAGCCGAGGCCCCGGTGGTAGACCGCGGCGACGGTGAGGGTGGTGGGGGTGCCGTCCCCGAGGTGCAGGGCGAGGACGCTGCCGACGTGCAGCCCGAGCCGGTCGGCGGCCAGTTCGCTGATCGCGGCGGTCTGCTCGTTCGCGGCGAACGCGGCGAGGGAACCGCTCGTCACGCCCGGGTCCCAGGTGCGGGTGAGCCCCGGACCGGTGACGCCTTGTGCGGCGTACTTCTCCAGGCCGACCCGCACGGTGGTCCGTACGACCTCCGTGGCGGCGGTGACACCGGGCGTCGCGCGGACCGCCTCCGTGGCCGACGACGGGACGCCCGGCCCCTGCGCGCCGAGCACCCAGGTGGCTCGGGTGCCCTCCCTGGCCTGGGCGCGCGCGGCGTCGCCGATGGTCGGCTGGAGGAAGAGGACCGTGCAGGTCATGCCGATGAGCAGGGTGAGCGGGGTGACGACGGAGGCCATCCGGGTGGAGTTTCCCCGGACGTTCGCGGCGGCCAGGGTGCTCATCGGGCCCGTCCGCCGGAGCACGCCCGCCATCAGGAAGGCGGCGGCCCGCACCAGGAGGGGACCCAGCAGCGAGACCGCCGTGGCCAGCACCACCACGGCCAGGAAGGTCACGGGGGTCGAGGCGGCCTCGGTACGCAGCACGCTCAGGACACCGACCAGCGTGCCGCCGCCGGCGAGCAGGAGCAGCCCCACAAGGACGCGTACTCGGGCCGGGCGGCGGCGCTCGACCGCGGACTCGGCCATGGCCTCGGCCGGACGCAGACCGGCGATCCGGCGGCCGGAGATCCGGGCGGCGGCCCAGGCGCCGAGCAGGGTGACCGCGACGGCGACGCAGGCGGGGAAGATCCCGGCCGTACGTTCCAGGGTCGGCGGTGTCACGCCCATATCGGTGAACCTGCCGTACAGCCAGGCGGCGAGCGGCAGTCCGGCGAGCGCGCCCAGGACCCCGGCGAAGGCCCCGACGACCAGGGCCTCCCGGCCGAGCAGGCGGCGGACCTGCCGCGAGGTGGCGGCGATGGTACGGAGCAGGGCCAACTCGCGGTGGCGCTGCTGGATGGACAGGGCGAACGTCCCGACGACGACGAGCACCGCGACCAGCAGCGAGGTGCCGCCCATGGCCCCGCCCATCGAGACCAGCTTGACGCGGGCCCCCGCCGCGTCGAGGAATTCGACCGGACCGCGCCCGTCCCCCGTCGCCACCTGGGCGGTGGTGCCCTTGAGGGCGGCCGTGACCCGTTCCTTGAGCGTGCCGGTGTCGGTCCCGGGCTCGGGGAGGACGCCGATCGCGCTGACCCGGCCGGCGCGGTCCGCGAGCCGCTGGGCCTCCCCGGCGGAGAAGAACAGCGAGCGCTGCTGCCGGAGTTCGCCCTGCCCCTGGGGCGTCGCGATGCCGCTGATCCGGTACGTGCGCGGGGCGCGGGTCGACTGCACGGTGACCCGGTCCCCGGTCGCGAGGCCCGCCCGTACGGCGAGGGTCCGGTCGATCACCACGTCGTCGGCGGACGCCGGGGCGCGGCCGGCGGTGAGCGTGAAGGGGGTCAGCGCGGCGGACGACCAGGCGTGCCCGTGGAAGGGGACGTCGTCGTCCGCCGCGTGGGCGGGGAGCCCCAGCGGCTGGGCGAGGAAGGTCACTTCGGGGACGACCGTGCGGACGCCCGGCAGGTCGCGCAGCCGGTCGGCGGTGGCGGCGGGAAGCCACGCCCGCTCGGCGACGGGCTTCGCCTTGTGCTTGACCTTCGTCTTGCCGTTGCCCTTGTGCTTGACGGTCGTGCGGTGGACGTTCTGGTCGGCCGAGACGATCAGCGGGGCGGCCGCGTACCGCTCGGTGGCGATCCGGCCGCGCAGCCCGGTCTCCAGCAGGGTGCCGCAGGCGGTGACGAGCGCGGCGGCACACATGAGGGCGAGGAACGCCCCGAGGAATCCCGCCTTGCGGTGCCGGATCGTCCGCAGGGCATAGCGCAGCATCATGAGGCGTCCGTCTCTGATCGATCGGGGTCCGGAAGGACGAGCAGGCAGGTGCGGATCGCCCGGGCGTCCGGTGCGGCGTCGGCGGCGTACGTGTGCCGCCCCGGCCGCCCCCGACGCCCGGCCGGCTCTTGCGGCCCGGTGTCCGCCACGAGGCCGTGCGGGGTGAGGCGTTGAACTAACTGCTGACGCCGCGCCTGGCCAAGCGCTGTGAGAACGGCCAACTCCGTGATCCCTGGCATGCGTCACACCCTCCTCTGCACGAGGGCACCTGTGCACTGGAGCATTCCGGCGTCTCCGTAGGGGGGTTGTCCCCCGGAGGTACGGCGGCGGGCGGCGGGCGGGGGCGCGCGGCTTTACGGGGGGTGCGGCGCACGGCTGCACACCGGCGCGTCCGCGCGGGGCGCCGGGAGCTGGCGTACCCGTGCGGGGCCGAGGCACCACCGGACGCGGGCTCGGCGGCGTGCGGGGGGGGGCTCCGCACGGGCGCAGGTGCGGTACGCAGACGCCCGCGCGACAGTACCGACGCCCGCACCGGCTCACCCCACCGGAGCCCGACCCGACTCCGCACGGCGGGGGCCCGCGGGGCGGTACGGCGGGGCACCGGCAGGAGCGGGGCACCGGGCTGGCATCGGCGTCCCGGTTCGGGCGCTGCGGGCCCCCACCGGCGGCGGTGGCTCACCGGAGCGTCACGGCGTGGCCCCGAAAAGAGCCGAGCACCGTGCGGACACCGGCCCTCGGCTCGGGCACGGCAGGCCCCCACCGGCGGCGGTGGCTCACCGGAGCACCGGGCGGACACTGGCCCCCGGTTCGGGCCCGGCGCCGCTCGCCGCCTACGCGGACACCGCACCCTGCCGGGCGCACCGTCCTTGTCTCAGCCCTGGGCCGCCGCCACCGGAATGCCCCCGTGACACACCCGTATGGCGTCGCTCAGGTGGAGCGGCCCGGGTGGCGGGCGGACATTCGCCACACGGCGGGTGCGGCCGCTCCGGCGCCCCGCCCGCCGGGACGCCGTCAGGGCGCCGGTACGCCGCTACGACGGGGAGCACGCACCGATGCCGACCACCGCCCTCACCCCCGACGAACTCGACGCCCAAGCCGCGCGCCTCCATGACACGTACGCCTGGCGCCAGATCGTCACCGGCTGGGACCTGACTGCCCCGACGCCCGAGTCCCCGAACCCCGCGATCAGCGCCCCGCCCACGTCGGCCACGCCGACCCCCGCTGCCGACTGGCGCGCCCTGCTCTCCGTGCCGGTGGACCAGCTGATCGCCGACAGCGTCCGGGCACTGCCCCCGGCCGCGCCGCGCGAGCGTCCGCTCCCCGGGCGCATCGGTGCGATCCTGCCCGACCGGCTCCACGCGTGGCGGCGCGTCGGGCGGCCCGATGTGCTGCCGTCCGTCCATCTCGCCCACGCCCGGCGGATCCTGACGGAGTGGGGCTGGCAGAACACCCCGTACCGGCTCCGCGACATCCGGGGCGCTCGCTGCGTCTGCGGTGCCATGCTCACCGCGCACCGCCTGGGCTTCGGCTCGACAGAGACGGTCGACCGGGCCGGGGCCTGGCTGATCGCGGAGCTCCGCTCCCAGGGCTGGACCGGGCTGATCGGTCCCTGGAACCGCTACCCGGGGCGCACCGCCGAGGACGCCCTCGCGCTGATCGACGCCACCATCAGCCGTGCGGCCCGCGCCGGCCAGTAACGGCAGCCAGCTCAGAAGGGCTCGTCCAGCCCCTCCGTGTCCTCCCCCTCTTCCTCCAGCGCCCGGCGCACCACGCGCAGGGCCATCCCCTCGCCGTATCCCTTGCGGGCGAGCATGCCCGCGAGGCGGCGCAGACGCTTGTCGCGGTCCAGTCCCCGGGTGGACCGGAGCTTGCGGGCGACGAGCTCCCGCGCGGTCTCCTCCTCCTGCTCGGAGTCGAGCTGCCCGACGGCTTCATCGATCACGGCGGCGTCCACACCCTTGGTCCGCAGCTCACGGACCAGCGCCCGGCGGGCGAGCCCCCGGCCGTGGTGCCGGGACTCCACCCAGGCGTCGGCGAACGCGGCGTCGTCGATCAGCCCGACGTCCTCGAAGCGGGACAGCACCTCTTCGGCCGCCTCGTCCGGGATCTCCCGCTTGCGGAGGGCGTCCGCGAGCTGCTTGCGGGTGCGCGGTGTGCCGGTGAGCAGGCGCAGGCAGATGTTGCGGGCCTGTTCGACCGGGTCGCGCGGTTCCCCCTTCTCGGCCCTCGACGAGGAGGGGGAACCGCTGTCACGGGACCGGGAGCGGGAACGGCGTCCCGCTCCCTCACCGGATCCGGGGGCCGCGCCGGGGTCGACGGCGCCGGCCGGCCACTCAGTACGACGCGTCACGGATCAGCTCTTGGCCGCGGCCGCCTTGGCCGGCTTGGTCTTGCCGGCCGCCGCCGTCGCCGGCTTCGCCGCGGCCTCGGCCGGAGCCGCCGCTCCCGCCGCGTCCGCCCCGGACTCCGCCGCGTCCTCGGGCTGGACGCCGACGCCCAGCTTCACCAGGATCTTCTTCTCGATCTCGTTGGCGAGGTCGGGATTGTCCTTGAGGAAGTTGCGCGCGTTCTCCTTGCCCTGGCCGAGCTGGTCGCCCTCGTACGTGTACCAGGCACCGGCCTTGCGGACGAAGCCGTGCTCCACGCCCATGTCGATCAGACCGCCCTCGCGGCTGATGCCCTGGCCGTAGAGGATGTCGAACTCCGCCTGCTTGAAGGGCGGCGCGACCTTGTTCTTGACGACCTTGACGCGGGTGCGGTTGCCGACCGCGTCGGTGCCGTCCTTCAGCGTCTCGATCCGGCGGATGTCGAGACGCACCGAGGCGTAGAACTTGAGCGCCCGGCCACCGGTGGTGGTCTCCGGCGAGCCGAACATCACACCGATCTTCTCGCGGAGCTGGTTGATGAAGATCGCGGTGGTCTTGGACTGGTTCAGCGCGCTGGTGATCTTCCGGAGCGCCTGGCTCATCAGGCGGGCCTGGAGACCCACGTGCGAGTCACCCATCTCGCCCTCGATCTCCGCGCGCGGCACCAGGGCCGCGACGGAGTCGATGACGATGAGGTCGAGGGCGCCCGAGCGGACCAGCATGTCCACGATCTCGAGGGCCTGCTCACCGTTGTCCGGCTGGGACAGGATGAGGCTGTCGATGTCGACGCCGAGCTTCTTCGCGTACTCCGGGTCGAGCGCGTGCTCCGCGTCGATGAAGGCCACCGAGCCGCCGAGCTTCTGCGCGTTCGCCACGGCGTGCAGCGTCAGCGTCGTCTTACCGGAGGACTCCGGTCCGTACACCTCCACCACACGGCCGCGCGGCAGACCGCCGACACCGAGCGCGACGTCGAGCGCGGTGGACCCGGTCGGGATCACCTCGATGGGCTCGTTCGGCCGCTCGCCGAGGCGCATCACCGCGCCCTTGCCGAATTGCCGTTCAATCTGTGCGAGTGCGGCGTCCAGCGCCTTCTCGCGGTCGGTTCCTGCCATGGGTTCCACCCGATTTGCTTGAGTCGATCGCTTCACGTCAAAGACGCTAACCCCTGCCACTGACAATGGGCCTCGACGTCCTCCCGGCCTGTGGACAACTCCACGGTCGGGCCCGGGAAAACCCGGCCGGAATCCCATGAGAATGGATGTTCGATTTTAGTGTCAAGCGCACCACGCCGCCCCTCCAGGACGGGGCCGGAGGGCCGGTCCGGTCAGCTCCGGGGGCGGCTGCGAGAGCTGTAGGCGAGCCTGAACTGGGGAAACCGTTCCCGTCGGGGGTCCAGCAGATCGGAGAGCCACGCGGCGAACTCCTGGTCCCGTTCCAGCTTCGAGCAGAACTCGGCGTACCCAGGCAGCGGCGCCGGCCCGGCTCGCCGTCGGGATGGACCATGAGCTCGCCGATGGCCCGCTGCTGGGCGCCGAACAGCCGGAGCTCGTTGCTCACCGTGTCGATCCTGGCCAGGCTGCTGCCGATCCGCGAGATCTGCTTCATGACGGCGCGTTGACGCGGCTCCTGCCCAGGGAGGCCCCATACCGCTCCATGCAGTCGCGCTGTTCCCCGCTCCGGCGGGAAGAGCGGTTCAGGTGCCGCTCGGCCCGGAAGGCCCCTCCGGCCGACGCGGCTCCTCCGGCTCGTCGCCGTCCGGCCCCCGGCCGTCCTCACCCGCGAGGGCGCTACGCATCCGTCGCAGCCGCGTCCACAGGGGCTCCCCCCGCACGCCGGGGCGGCTGCCGTGGACGCGCGGGTCGTCCGTGACGTCGTAGCGCTTCACGTACGCGCCGAGGAACGCCTGGAGCGTGGCCACGGCCGGGATGGCGATCAGCGCGCCGACGGCGCCCATGAGCGCCGTGCCCGCGATGACCGAGCCGAACGCCACGGCGGGGTGGATGTCCACCGTCTTCGCGGTGAGCTTGGGCTGGAGCATGTAGTTCTCGAACTGCTGGTACACCACGACGAAGCCGAGGACCCAGAGCGCGTACCAGGGGTCGACGGTGAAGGCGATCAGCATCGGCAGGGCGCCCGCGAGGTAGGTGCCGATCGTGGGGATGAACTGCGAGACGAGCCCGACCCAGACCGCGAGCGCGGGAGCGTACGGCACGCCGAGGGCGGCCAGCAGGATGTAGTGCGCGATGCCGGAGATGAGCGCCATCAGGCCGCGCGAGTAGAGATAGCCGCCGGTCTTGTCGACGGCGATCTCCCAGGCCCGCAGCACCTCGGCCTGGCGGGCGGGCGGCAGCACGGAGCACAGCCCGCGGCGCAGCCGGGGGCCGTCCGCCGCGAAGTAGAAGGAGAACAGGAAGATCGTCAGCAGGCGGAAGAGGCCGCCGAGGACGGTCGCCGAGACGTCGAGCACACCGGTCGCGCTGTTCTGCACGTACTTCTGCAGCCAGTCGGAGTGCAGCAGGCTGTCCTGCACCTCGACGCGGGACAGCTCCGTGTGGAAGGTCTGGTTGACCCAGTTGATCACCGAGTCGAGGTACTTCGGGAAGTCCTCCACCATGTCCACGATCTGACCCGCGAGCATCGAGCCGAGCAGGAAGACGAAACCGGCCCCCGCGATCATCACCCCGAGGAAGACCAGGAACGTGGCGAGGCCCCGGCGCATGCCCCGGGCGGACATCCGGCCCACGGCGGGTTCGATGGCGAGCGCCAGGAAGAAGGCGATCAGCACATTGATCAGCAGGCCGATGAGCTGGTCGAACGCCCAGCTGCCGAGCCGGAAGCAGGCGTAGAGCGCGAGGGCGAGGACCATGGCACGCGGCAGCCAGGCGGGCATGCGGGCGGGCCCGGCGCCGGACGGCGGGGCCGGGGGCGCGGCCGGTAGTACGGGCGGCGTGCGCGGCGGCTGGATCTGAGCGGTCTCGTCTGTGGGGGCCACGGAGCAAGTCTCGCCTATGTGGGTGACACTCCCTCGCGCACCCCGGAAGGCGGCCTTCCCGCCCCCGGCGTCAGCGCCTGTCGGCGGGGATGTCCATCGCGGCGCAGACCCCGCGCCAGACGTCCTTCGCCTCCCAGCCGGCCGCCAGCGCCTCGTGGACCGTACGTCCGCCCAGCTCGGCCATCACATGGTCGCGCGCGAAGGAGTCCGCGTAGCCCGCGCCGAAGTGGTCCGCCATCCGTTCCCAGAAAATCGTCAACCGCATGCCTTCAGTATCCCGCTCCTGAGAGTGCAGCCGGTCCGCATCCGCCCTGCTCGGGGGCCCGAAGCCCTACGGTCGGTCCATGGCTGCAACTGGAACAAATCCCCTCGACCGTGCCGAGCGGTTCATCTGGCTCACGGCCCGTGTCCTCGAACAGCGGCGGTTCGCCCATCAGTATCTGGAGGGAGGCGCGGACGCGGTGGAGACGGCTCTCACCGCGTATGCCAACGAGGACGGCGGTTACGGCCACGCGCTCGAACCCGATCTGCGGGGCCCCGTCAGTCAGCCCCTGCACACCGCCCACGCGCTCAGCGTCCTCGACTCCATCGGCCGGTGCGGCGGTCTGCGGGTGGAACGGATCTGCCGGTATCTGACGGAGGTGTCCACGAAGGAGGGCGCCCTGCCCGCGCTGCTGCCCTCCCAGCGCGACTATCCGGCGGCCCCCTTCATCCCGATCGTGGACGACCCGCCGGCCGAGCTGCTGGCCACCGGGCCCGTCGTCGGGCTGCTGCACCGCAATGAGGTGTGGCACGCCTGGCTCTTCCGGGCGACGGACTTCTGCTGGTCGGCCGTGGACGCCCTGGAGGTGTCGCATCCGTACGAGATCGAGGCGGCCGTCGCCTTCCTCGACGGGGTGCCGGACCGGCGCCGGGCGGAGGAAGCCGCCGAACGGCTGGGGCGGCTGGTGCGCGACCAGCGGCTCGCCGTGCTCGATCCGGACCGGCGCGCGGAATACCCGGTGGCCCCCGGGTACGCACCGGGCGAGCAGCACTTCCCGTACGACTACGCCCGTACACCCGCGTCGCTCGCCCGGCGGTGGTTCTCCGACACCGAGATGGAGCGCTCGCTCGACCATCTCGCCGCCGCGCAGGAGGAGGACGGGGGCTGGCCGGTCACCTGGCGGCAGTGGGCCCCCGGGACGGCGCTGGAAGGGCGCCCCCTGGTGACCCTCAGGGCGCTGGAAACGCTACGGGCGCACGGCCGCGTCCTGTTCTAGGAGGGCGGCGCGGCGGGGCAAGGGCCACCGGTAAGGGGCACGCTCCAGACGGCATGCCCCTTACGTTTCCGGGGCCCGACAGCACCTAGCCCAGCGCACGCACCCCCGCGGTGACGACCACGGCCGCACCCACGACCACCAGGAACGGGGCACGCAGGACAAGAGCGAGCGCCGCGGCCGCGAGGCCCGCGCCCCTCGCGTCCAGGGCCAGGTGCTGTCCGTCGCCGAAGGTCTGCTGGGCGGTGAGCGCGGCCAGCAGGGCCACCGGAAGCAGGGCTGCCAGGCGTTGCACCAGCGGCCGTTCCAGTGCGCCGGCCGGCACCAGGAGGCCGAGGAGTTTGGCCAGGTAGCAGCCGACGAAGGTCAGCGCGATGGCGATCCAGACGTTCATCGGCCGCCCTCCGCCCCGGTCGCCCCGGTCGCACCGGTCGCACCGGTCGCACCGGTCGCACCGGTCGCACCGGTCGCACCGGCATCCTCGGTCCCGCCCGGGCCGTCCCCCTTGGCCCGCCCCATCAGAAACAGGACCACGGGCGCGGCCAGCGCGGACAGCAGCACGGGCACCCCGGCCGGCAGCACCGGCAGGAGGCCGAGGGCGAGCAGGACGGCGAGCGCCGCCGTCACACGCTCCGTCGTGGACTTCAGCATCGGGGCGAGCAGCGCGAGGAAGACGGCCGGGCTGGCCGCGTCGAGCCCCCAGGCGTCGGTGTCACCGAGCGCCTCGGCACCCATGGCGCCCACCAGGGTGGTCAGGTTCCACAGCACGTACAGGGTGAGCCCGGTGACGGTGAAGCCGATCCGCGCGGCCCGCCGGGTGGGCTGGGGCAGCGTCACGGCGGTCGTCTCGTCGATGACCCACTGGGCGGCGAGCGGACGCAGGGCGCGCGGCAGGGCGAGGAGCTGGGAGAGCCGCAGGCCGTAGAAGGCGTTGCGTACGCCGAGGAAGAAGGCCCCGGCGGCCGCGGTGTACGGGTTGCCGCCGGCGGCGAGGGCGCCGACCAGGGCGAACTGGGAGGCGCCGGTGAACACGAGCAGGCTGAGCGCGCACGTCTGGAGCAGACTCAGGCCGGAGCCCGCCGAGGTGACGCCGAAGGCGAAGCCGGAGAGGCCGACGGCTATGCCGACGCCGAGCGCGTCGCGTACGACGGCCGAGTCCGGCTTGGTTCCGGCGTCGAGTGTGCTGCCGCCGGCCGGGTCGGCGGTGGTGCAGAGGGGTGCTGTCTGTTTTGCCACGTCGAGCACGCTACCGGGGCCGTTCCGGACCGGTCTTGTACGTTCTTGCGCGTTCGCGCTGGTAGGCGCCGGGTGGCACTCCCACGATCCGGGTGAAATGACGGTTGAGATGCGGCTGGTCGGTGAAGCCGACCTCCGTCGCCGCGACCGAGGGGGCCGTGCCCGCGTCGAGCATCCGGCGCGCACGCCGCACCCGGGCGTCGGTGAGCCAGGTGTGCGGAGGCATGCCGTACTGCTTCTTGAACGCGCGCAGCAGCGCGAACGGACTCGTGCCCAGCTCGGCGGCCAGCGCCTCCAGGGTCGGCGGTTCGGCCATCCGGGATTCCAGGAGGGCCCGGGCGCGCGCCGCGTCGCGGGCACCGGCGGCGCGGGGGGCCGCGACGGGGAACGCGGTGCCGTGCCGGGTGAGCAGGCGGGTGACGACGACCCGCAGCACGCTGTCGGCGGCCAGGGCGTTGCCCTCCTCGGCCGCCCGGTGGACCTCGGCTATCAGCCGGGCCGCGTACGGATCGGCCACCCCGGTCTCGGCGAAGCCGACGGTGCCGCGCATGCGCGTCGTATCGGCCGCGATGTCGTTGATCACCTGCGCGGACGGGTAGAGCGTGTCGTACACCCAGCCTTCGGGGACCCCCGCGCGGGCGCTGTGCGGCACCTCCGGGTTGATCATGATGACGGTCCCCGGCCCCGCGTGCAGGGTCCCCGCAGGCGTTCCGATGTCCTCGACGCCGTCGCTCACCGTGGCGACGACATAGCCCTCGTGGCTGTGGCGCGGGAAGGTGTGCCGGATGTAGCGGGCGCGCAGCAGGTCGAGGTCGGGCAGCTCGGCGTAACTCCAGTGCCGCGCCCATTCCACCGGTTGCTGTGCTCCTGCCATGGTGGGATTCTCCCAGCTCGCGGGCGGTCCGGCTGCCGGTCGTACGGCCCGCCGGGCGGTTGTCGGGGCCGTTGTCAGTGGCGGGGTGCACGATGGGGAACATGACCGGCTCCGCACTCGATTCCTTCTCACCCGCGACCCGCAGCTGGTTCACGGGGGCCTTCAGCGCGCCGACCGCCGCGCAGGAGGGCGCCTGGCGGGCGATCGGCGAGGGATCGGACGTGCTGGTCGTCGCCCCGACCGGCTCGGGCAAGACGCTGGCCGCCTTCCTCGCCGCCCTGGACCGGCTGGCGGCCGTCCCCCCGCCGGCGGAAGCGAAGAAGCGCTGCCGCGTGCTGTACGTGTCTCCGCTCAAGGCCCTCGCCGTCGACGTGGAGCGCAATCTGCGCTCACCCCTGACCGGCATCCGCCAGGAGTCGGTGCGCCAGGGGCTGCCGGAGCCCGAGGTCAGGGTGGGCATCCGGTCGGGCGACACCCCGGCCGCCGAGCGCCGCTCGATGGCGACCCGCCCGCCGGACATCCTGATCACGACGCCCGAGTCGCTGTTCCTGATGCTGACCTCCTCGGCCCGCGAGGCCCTGTCCGGTATCGAGACGGTGATCCTGGACGAGGTGCACGCGGTGGCGGGCACCAAGCGCGGCGCCCATCTCGCCCTTTCGTTGGAGCGCCTGGACGAGCTGCTGCCCCGGCCGGCCCGGCGCATCGGTCTGTCGGCCACCGTCCGGCCGGTGGACGAGGTGGCGCGCTTCCTGTCGCCCCGGCGCAAGGTGGAGATCGTCCAGCCGCCGTCCAGCAAGCGGTTCGACCTGTCGGTGGTGGTGCCCGTCGAGGACCTGGGCGAGCTGGGCGGCTCCCCTGCCGCCGACGACACCTCGGGGCAGGCCGAGAAGCCGTCGATCTGGCCGCATGTGGAGGAGCGGATCGCCGATCTCGTCCAGGCGCACCGCTCCACGATCGTCTTCGCGAACTCCCGCCGCCTCGCGGAGCGCCTGTGCAACCGGCTCAACGAGATCGCGTACGAGAGGGCCACCGGCGAGACCATGCCGGAGGCGCACTCCCCCGCCGAGATCATGGCGGAGTCCGGCGCGGCCAAGGGCGCCCCCGCCCTGCTCGCCCGGGCCCACCACGGATCGGTCTCCAAGGAGCAGCGCGCCCAGGTCGAGGAGGACCTGAAGGCGGGAAGGCTGCCCGCGGTGGTCGCCACCTCCAGCCTGGAGCTGGGCATCGACATGGGCGCGGTCGACCTGGTGATCCAGGTCGAGTCGCCGCCCTCGGTCGCCTCCGGCCTCCAGCGGGTCGGCCGCGCCGGCCATCAGGTGGGCGCGGTCTCCACCGGTGTCGTCTTCCCGAAGTACCGCGGCGACCTGGTGCAGGCGGCCGTGGTCACCGAGCGGATGCGCACGGGCTCCATCGAGGCGCTGCGCGTGCCGTCCAATCCGCTGGACGTGCTGGCCCAGCAGCTTGTCGCGATGGTCGCGCTGGACAGCTGGCAGGTGGACGACCTGCTCACGGTGGTCCGCCGGGCCGCCCCCTTCGCCTCGCTCCCCGAGTCGGCGTTCACCGCCGTCCTCGACATGCTCGCGGGCCGCTATCCGTCCGACGCCTTCGCGGAGCTGCGGCCCCGCGTCGTCTGGGACCGCGTCGCCGGTACGGTCACGGGCCGCCCCGGGGCGCAACGCCTCGCCGTCACCTCGGGCGGGACCATCCCGGACCGCGGCCTCTTCGGGGTGTTCCTCGCCGGAGCGGACCCCAAGAAGGGCGGCGGCCGGGTCGGTGAGCTGGACGAGGAGATGGTCTACGAGTCCCGGGTCGGTGACGTCTTCACCCTGGGCACGACCTCCTGGCGGATCGAGGACATCACCCGTGACCGGGTCCTCGTCTCCCCCGCGCCGGGTGTCCCCGGGCGGCTGCCGTTCTGGAAGGGCGACCAGCTGGGCCGCCCGCTGGAGCTGGGCCGTGCCCTGGGGGCCTTCCTGCGCGAGCTCGGCGGGCTCTCCCCCGAGGACGCGCGGGAGCGCCTGCTCTCCGCCGGGCTCGACACCTGGGCCGTCGACAACGTCCTGGCGTATCTGGACGAGCAGCGCCGGGCCTGCGGTCATGTCCCGGACGACCGGACCATCCTGGTCGAGCGCTTCCGGGACGAGCTGGGCGACTGGCGGGTCGTCGTGCACTCCCCGTTCGGCGCGCAGGTGCACGCCCCCTGGGCGCTGGCGCTGAGCGCCCGTCTCGCCGAGCGGTACGGGATGGACGCCCAGGTCATGCATGCCGACGACGGCATCGTGCTGCGGCTGCCCGACGCCGACATGATGGGCCTGGACCTCCTGGACTTCGACCCGGCGCAGGACCCGGCTCAGGAGCCCGGCCAGGACGCCTCGGCGCCGCTCGCCCCCGCCAACACCGCCTTCGACAGCGATCAGCCCCCGGTCGGCGCCGCCGATGTGGCCTTCGACAAGGGCGAGATCGCGCAGATCGTCACCGACCAGGTCGGCGGCTCCGCCCTGTTCGCCTCGCGGTTCCGCGAGTGCGCCGCCAGGGCGCTCCTGCTCCCCCGCCGCAGCCCCGGCAAACGCACCCCGCTCTGGCAGCAGCGCCAGCGGGCCGCGCAGCTCCTCCAGGTCGCCTCCGAGTTCGGCTCCTTCCCCATCGTTCTCGAAGCGGTCCGCGAATGCCTCCAGGACGTCTTCGACGTCCCGGGGCTCACCGAGGTGATGGGCGACCTGGAGGCCCGGCGCATCCGCCTGGTCGAGGTCACCACCCAGGAGCCCTCCCCGTTCGCCCGCTCCCTCCTCTTCGGCTACGTCGCCCAGTTCCTGTACGAGGGCGACTCGCCGCTCGCCGAACGGCGCGCCGCCGCGCTCTCGCTGGACTCCCGGCTCCTCGCCGAGCTGCTGGGCCGGGCGGAGCTGCGCGAACTGCTCGACGCCGATGTGCTCACCGAGCTGGAGCGGGAGCTCCAGTGGCTGGCGGACGACCGCCGGGTCAAGGACGCCGAGGGTGTCGCGGACCTGCTGCGGGTGCTCGGCCCGCTCACCGACGAGGAGCTGGCCGAGCGCGGGGCCGACCCCACATGGGCGACGGAGCTGGAGTCCGCCCGCCGCGCCATCCGCGTCCGGATCGCCGGGGCGGCCCACTGGGCGGCGATCGAGGACGCGGGCCGACTGCGCGACGCCCTGGGCACGGCGCTCCCGGTCGGCGTCCCCGAAGCGTTCACCGAGCCGGTGAAGGACCCCCTGGGCGACCTCCTCGCCCGGTACGCCCGTACGCACGGTCCGTTCACCTCCACCGCGGCGGCGGCCCGGTTCGGCCTCGGCACCGCCGTCACCGACGGGGCGCTGCAACGGCTCGCGGCGTCGGGCCGCATCGTCCAGGGCGAGTTCCACCCCGCCGGCATCGGCCAGGAGTGGTGCGACGCCACGGTGCTGCGGCGGCTGCGACGCCGTTCGCTCGCCGCCCTCCGCCATGAGCTGGAGCCGGTCCCGCCCGCCGCCCTGGCCGGGTTCCTGCCGCAGTGGCAGCATCTCGGCGGCAACAGCCTGCGCGGCATCGACGGACTGGCCCGCGCCGTCGAACAGCTCCAGGGGGCGCCCGTCCCCGCCTCCGCGCTGGAGCGGCTCGTCCTGCCCGGCCGTGTCACCGGCTACACCCCTGCGCTCCTGGACGAGCTGACCACCACCGGCGAAGTCGTCTGGGCCGGTGCGGGCGCCCTGCCCGGCAAGGACGGCTGGATCTCCCTCTACCTCGCCGACAGCGCGCCCCTGCTCCTCCCCCCGCCGCGCCCCTTGGAGCTGAGTGCACTGCACGAGTCCGTGCTGACCGCGCTCGGCGGCGGGTACGGCCTGTTCTTCCGCCAGATCGCCGATCAGGTCCGCGCCACCACCCACCCCGACTGCACCGATCCGCAACTGGCGGACGCCCTGTGGGACCTCGCCTGGTCCGGCCGCCTGACCAACGACACCCTCGCCCCGCTGCGCTCCCTCCTGGGCTCGGGCCGCACGGCAGGCTCGACCGCGCACCGCGCCCGGCGGAATGTGCCGCGCGGCCGTTACGGCACCCTCACCGCCGCCGCCCGCCCGGCCTCACGCACCGGGCCGCCCACGGTCTCGGGCCGCTGGTCCCTGCTGCCGGCCATCGAGCCCGAGCCCACGCACCGCGCCCACGCCCTGGCCCGCACGCTGCTCGACCGCCACGGGGTGGTGACCCGGGGCGCGGTGCAGGCCGAGGGCGTCGAGGGCGGCTTCTCGGCGGCGTACCGGGTGCTGTCGGCCTTCGAGGACAACGGGCAGGCGCGCCGGGGGTACGTGGTGGAGGGGCTGGGGGCCGCCCAGTTCGCGATGGACGGCGCGGTCGACCGGCTCCGCGCGGTGTCCACGGCCCGCGACCGTACGGAGCCGGGCGCCGACCCCCGCGCCCTGGTCCTCGCGGCGGCCGACCCGGCCAACGCGTACGGCGCCGCCCTGCCGTGGCCGGAGCCGCCGGACGGGGCCGGTCACAAGCCGGGCCGCAAGGCGGGCTCGCTCGTGGTCCTGGTCGACGGTGAGCTGACGCTGTACATGGAGCGCGGCGGCAAGACACTGCTGGCCTGGCCGACCGATCCGGACGACCCCGCGCTCCGGGCGGCGGCCGGGGCGCTGGCCACGGCCGCCCGCGCCGGGGCCCTCGGCACGGTGACGGTCGAGCGCACCAACGGCGCCTCGTCCCTGACCTCACCCCTGGGGCGCACGCTGGAGGCGGCCGGCTTCCTCGCCACCCCGAGGGGCCTGCGCCTGCGCGCGTAACGCGACACCTCGCACCGCAACACTCCGCCCCACGCATCATGGAGGCATGCCCGAAGGAGACACCGTCCTGCAGACCGCCGCGCGGCTGCATCACGCGCTGGCCGGACAGGTCCTCACCACGTCCGACCTCCGCGTCCCCCGGTTCGCCACCGCCGACCTCACGGGCCGGGCGGTGCTGGACGTCACCGCCCGGGGCAAGCACCTGCTGACCCGGATCGAGGGCGGTCTCACCCTGCACAGCCACCTCCGGATGGACGGCGCCTGGCGGATCTACGCCCCGGGCGAGCGCTGGCGCGGCGGCCCCGCCCACCAGATCCGCGCCGTCCTGGGCAACACGGCCCACACCGCCGTCGGCTACCGCCTCCCGGTCCTGGAGCTCCTGCGCACCCAGGACGAGGATCAGGCGGTCGGCCATCTCGGGCCCGATCTGCTGGGCCCGGACTGGGACCCCGACACCGCGCTGCGCAATCTCCTGAGCGACCCGGCCCGCCCGCTCGGCGAAGCCCTGCTCGACCAGCGCAACCTGGCCGGCATCGGGAACATCTACAAGGCCGAGCTCTGCTTCCTGGCCCGGGCCACCCCCTGGCTCCCCATCGGCGAGCTGCCCGCCCGGACGGCCGCCTTGCTGGTCAGCACGGCGCACCAGCTCCTCGACGCCAACCGCGACCGCCCGAACCGCGTCACGACCGCCGGGGGCCGTTCCCGTACCGTCGCCCACGCCCGCGCGCGCAGGCCGAGCGAAAACCTCTGGGTCTACGGCCGGACGCACCGCCCCTGTCTGCGCTGCGGAACCCCGATCCGCGCGGCCGAGCAGGACGACCGCCCCGCCTACTGGTGTCCCCGCTGCCAGACCGGCCCGGGGCCCACCTGACGTACTCCGCTACCGGCGCAGAGCCCCAGGCCCGCGCAGCCGGAACGGCCACCCCGGCACCTACCTGACCACCCACCGCCGCCACGCCCCCGCGCGCCTCCGGGCCCACGCCGTACCGCGCCGCAGCAGGCCCGTGCCCGCGTCGAAGATGCCGAGGGGCCTGGCCGTCGCGGCCACGTGCACCGGCAGGAGGCTGAGCCCCCAGCCGCCCGCCGCCACCGCTCCCTCGACCACCCCCGCGTGCGCCGGGGCCAGTATCAGCCGCAGCACGGCCCACCACCACAGGCCGCAGAGAACGAGCGCCGGCACCCATCGCCGTACCATGGCTGCCTCCTCCGGCTTGATCCAAACGAAGGACCCTAGTCGCGCCCGTTCCGCCGGGGCGAGAGCGCACCGTTGCACCCCCGGCGCGCACGGGGCCGGTCGCACAACCCCGCACCGGCCCCTTTCAGCACGGAGCCCCCACCGCACGGGTGGGGGCTCGCCGAGGGCTGGTCAGTCCTTGTCGTTCTTCAGGGAGTCCTTGACGCCGTCCGCCCGGTCGCGGGCGCCGCCCATGGCGTCCTTCGCCTTGCCCTTGGCCTGGTCCGCCTTGCCCTCGGCCTCCTTGCGACGGTCGCCGGAGATCTTGCCCATGGCTTCCTTCGCCTTGCCGGTGACCTTGTCCTTCGCGCCTTCGTTCATGATGCTCGTACCTCCGTTGGAGAAATCGGGTTGAGTGACGGCGTGCGCTCAGGCGCTCTCGGCCTGGAACATCCACGCGTGCTTTTCGAGGTCGGCGGTCAGCGAGATCAGGATGTCCTGGCTGACCGGGTCCGGGGTCTCGGTCACCTCGATGCGCTCGCGCATCCGCCCGATCACCACGCCGAGGGCGTCGACCAGGGTCTTGACCGCGTCCACATCCTTGATCCAGCCCTCGGACACGGAGGCGATGGCCGTGCTCTTGGCGATCGTCGCCGATCGGCCGTCCGGGTTGACGCCGAGCGCGGACGCCCGCTCAGCGACCGTGTCGGAGTGCTGGCGAGCGGTGTCCACGACATCGTCGAGCTGGAGGTGCACGGACCTGAACCGCGGCCCGACCACGTTCCAATGGACCTGCTTGGCCACCAGAGAAAGGTCGAGGAGATCCACCAGAGCGCCCTGGAGGGCGTCTCCGACGGTCTTGAGGTCGGTCTCGGACAGTGGGCTCTTCACCACAGACATGCACGTCTCCGATCTGGAATCCGTTCCGTTCAGCACCACCCACGATGGCACAAACGAAGCAAAACGGTCATTCGAGGAAGTCTCCGATGGTTCCGCCACGTGCCTTCGGGACGGTTCCTCGGTCTCTCATCCACGCGCCTGCCCCCCATCGCCCCGCTGACACACGCCCCGGCGGACCAAATCCACACGCAGGCACACGAAAGCCCCGGCCCTCCCCACAAGCAGGGGGAGAGCCGGGGCTCCGGCTTCACACCGAACCGATCGGTCAGGCGGCGACCACGTCCACCGCTTCCGCGGGTGCCTTGATGGTCACCCGCCCCGTCGGTACACCCGCCACCGAGGTAACGGAGACGGAGTTGAGCATGGGGCGCACCGGTACAGGTACCGGATCGCTGGCCGCTGCCGACTCGGCCAGTTCGGCCAGGGACAGCTCATCGCTCACTTCACGCATGAGCTCGGACATCCGTACGTCAAGCGCGTCGCAAATGGCGGAGAGCAGTTCGGAGGATGCCTCCTTCTGCCCCCGCTCCACCTCGGAGAGATAGCCGAGCGAAACTCGGGCGGACGAGGAGACTTCGCGCAGAGTACGGCCTTGGCGCTGGCGCTGCCGACGCAGCACGTCACCCAGCAGGCGACGGAGCAGAATCATCGGTGGCTCCCTCCTCGGACCGCGTAGCCGCATCCTTCACGCCCCACCGTACCGCCTAGCGCTGCGGCCGTGCGGGGAGCGATGTCGTGTTCACTCAGGGCTGCAAACATCAATTCCCCCCGTTCTCTTCCGTATCCTGTGCGCTCGCATTCTCGTGGAGTTCGCCTGAGAGCAGGTCGAGCGCGCTTCGTACGCTCTTCTTACGGATGTCCGCCCGGTCGCCGTTCAACCTCAGCGCGGACACTTTCTCGGTGCCGTCCGGGCCGCTGACCGCGACGAAGACCGTTCCGACGGGCCGGCCGTCCTGTGGTTCGGGGCCGGCGACGCCGGTGGTCGCCACTCCCCAGTCTGCGCCCAGAGCCCGCCTTACGCCTGTCGCCATCTGACGCGCGACGTCCGCGTCGACCGCTCCGCGCTCCGCCAGGAGACCCGCGTCCACCCCGAGGACTTCACTCTTGAGGGGGGTCGCGTAAGCCGTCACCGAGCCCCTGAAGGCTTGGGAGGCACCCGGTACGGACGTCAGTTCGGCCGCGACCAGGCCGCCGGTCAGCGACTCCGCGACGGCAAGGGTCTCCCCCCGCTCGACAAGGCGCCGCAGCACCCGGCCCGCCGCAGTCACCGCTCGGCCTCCGCCGACCCCCGGGCCCCCGCCGCCTCAGCGACCGCTCCGGGCTCCTCGGCGGCGGCCCGAGGCTCTTCCACGGCCTGAGGCTCTTCCACGGCCTGAGGCTCTTCCACGGCCTGAGGCTCTTCCACGGCCTGAGGCTCTTCCGCGGCCGCCCGTTCCGCCGCGAGGCCCTGGCGCCGCAGCACGACGGCTTGGCGGACGTAGTCGAGACCGGTGACGACCGTCAACACGACCGCCACAGCCATCACCCAGAAGCGCAGGGTGGCCAGCGGACCGGTCAGCGCCAGGACGTACATCCCGACGGCCGTCCCCTGCGCCAGCGTCTTCATCTTGCCGCCGCGACTGGCCGGAATGACCCCGTGCCGGATCACCCAGAACCGCATCAGCGTGATGCCCAGCTCACGGAACAGGATCACGCCCGTCACCCACCAGGGCAGATCGCCCAGGTACGACAGACAGATCAGCGCGGCGCCCATGATCGCCTTGTCGGCGATCGGGTCGGCGATCTTCCCGAAGTCGGTGACCAGGTTGTACGTACGCGCGAGATGCCCGTCGAACAGGTCGGTGATCATGGCGATGGCGAAGGCGGCCCAGGCGAAGGAGCGCCAGGCCGGGTCGTACCCGCCGTTGTGGAGCAGCAGCACGACGAAGCCGGGAACGAGCACGAGCCGGGCCATCGTCAGGAGGTTGGCGATGTTCCACAGACTGGCCTGATTGACCGCAGCGGCGCCCAGCTTTCCGCCGCGGACCGGCGTCGCGCCGGAACCGCCTGCCGCGGATGCCGGGACTCCGGTCATCTGGCTACCTCCACAAGCTCACTGCACTCGGCGATCAGGTCCACGCCTTCGGTGCCCACGACCTTTGCCTCGACCATACGGCCCGGGACCAGGCCCTCGCGTGTGGTGAAGAGCACCTGGCCATCGGTTTCGGGCGCCTGATGCGCGGCGCGGCCGTAGGCGCGCGGCTCGTCCTCGGTGGGCTCGACGGACTCGACCAGCACCTGGAGCGTCTCGCCCATGCGCTCCTCGGCGCGCTGCGAGGTCAGCTCCTCGGCGAGCTGGGAGATGTGCGCGAGGCGTTCCGCGATGACGTCGGCGTCGAGCTTGTTGTCGTAGCCGACCGCCTCGGTGCCGTCCTCGTCCGAGTAGCCGAAGACGCCGATGGCGTCGAGACGGGCGCCCGTGAGGAACCGTTCCAGCTCCGCGAGGTCGTCCTCGGTCTCGCCGGGGAAGCCGACGATGAAGTTGGACCGGGCGCCGGCCTGCGGTGCCTTGCCGCGGATCGTGTCCAGCAGCTCCAGGAAGCGGTCGGTGTCCCCGAAGCGGCGCATCGCCCGCAGCACAGCGGGCGCGGAGTGCTGGAAGGACAGGTCGAAGTAGGGCGCGACCTTCGGCGTCGAGGTGAGGACGTCGATCAGGCCGGGCCGCATCTCGGCGGGCTGGAGGTAGCTGACGCGGATGCGCTCGATGCCGTCGACGTCCGCGAGCTCGGGCAGCAGGGTCTCCAGGAGACGGATGTCGCCCAGGTCCTTGCCGTACGAGGTGTTGTTCTCGGAGACCAGCATGACCTCCTTCACGCCCTGCTCGGCGAGCCAGCGGGTCTCGCCCAGCACGTCCGAGGGACGGCGGGAGATGAAGGAGCCGCGGAAGGACGGGATGGCGCAGAAGGAGCAGCGCCGGTCGCAGCCGGAGGCCAGCTTGACCGAGGCGACGGGGCTGGTGCCCAGCCGGCGGCGCAGGGGCGCGCGCGGCCCGGAGACCGGGGCGACGCCCTCCGGCAGGTCGGCGGGGGCCGGGGCGATCTCCTGCGCGTGGCCGGGCAGGGACACGGCGGCGTCCTGCCGCTCGGCGGGGCTGATCGGCAGCAGCTTGCGGCGGTCGCGGGGGGTGTGGGAGGCGTGGATGCCGCCGTTGAGGATGGTCTGGAGGCGGTCGGAGATGTCGGCGTAGTCATCGAAGCCGAGGACGCCGTCCGCTTCCGGCAGGGCCTCGGCGAGGTCCTTGCCGTAGCGCTCGGCCATGCAGCCGACGGCGACGACGGCCTGGGTGCGGCCGTGGTCCTTCAGATCATTGGCTTCGAGGAGGGCGTCGACGGAGTCCTTCTTGGCGGCCTCCACGAACCCACAGGTGTTGACGACGGCGACATCGGCATCGGAGGCATCCTCGACGAGCTCCCAGCCGTCCGCTGCCAGGCGGCCTGCGAGCTCCTCCGAGTCCACCTCGTTACGGGCGCAGCCAAGAGTGACAAGGGCGACGGTACGGCGTTCGGGCATGGACTCAAGACTACTTTGTCCCAGCACCGACCCCGCCGCGGAGGGTTGCGCCGTTACCCACGGTGACAAAGACGGCGAGCGCCCGGCACGGTGGCCGGGCGCTCGCCGCGCCGCGATGTCTCCGGGTGACCGGTCAGCCGACCTCGGGGTCGCCCTTGGTGTACGAGAGGCGTTCGACCTGTCCGGGCTTGAACTGGTCCTCGACCTTCTTCCCGTTGACGAAGAGCTCGATCGAGCCCGCGTTGCCGAGGATGAGGTCGACGCGCTCCTTGTCCTGGAAGGTCTTCGACTCGCCCTGCTGGAGGGTGCCGTCGAAGAGGGCCCGGCCGTTGTGGTCCTTGGCGGAGATCCAGCTCTTGCCCTGGGTGGCGCTGAGCTTGACGGTGACCTTGTCCTGGGGCGCCGCGGCGATGGCGCTCTCGGACGGGGCCGGCTTGGGGTCGGCGGGCTTGCTGGCGGAGGGCTTCGGGGCGATCTTGTCGGAGGTCGGGCCCTCGGCCACCCGGCCGGCCGTCGAGGGCCCGTCGTCGCCACCCTTGAAGAAGGTGAAGCCGACGAAGCCGATGACGGCGACGATCGCCGCGACCATGGCCGCCGTCCAGTTGGGCCTGCGGGGTTCGGAGCGGATGCGTTCGGCCTCGAACAGCGGCGCCGCCGGGGTGGGCGCGGGACGGCCGCCGTGCTCGGCGTCGTACTGCGCGATCAGCGGTTCCGGATCGGTGCCGACGGCTCGGGCGAGCGTACGGATGTGGCCGCGGGCGTACACGTCGCCGCCGCAGCGGGAGAAGTCGTCCTGCTCGATCGCGTGCACGATGGGGATGCGCACCCGGGTGGACGTGCTGACCTCTTCGACCGTGAGGCCTTCGGAGAGACGAGCCTGCTGGAGCACTCGACCGATCGAAGGCTGGTCGTCTTCGGGGGAGTTGCCGATGGACACGGGGGCGCCTTTCGAGCGTGAGCCACCTGCTGGGTGTTCAGTCTAGGGGGGGTACGAAAGGGTGGGGCAACCGGGCGGGTGGACTTTGTACGCCATCAGATTCGAACAGAGCCGGTTTCGCCGGGACGCCCCGGGGAAGGACGTTCCTTCCTTCCCTTCAACTTGACGTACGGCCCGGCGAAACGGTTGCCCGTAAAACTCTTACGAAGCGGTTTCCCCACGAATCTGTGCCAACACCCCGTCGAGCTCGTCGGGTTTCACCAGGACGTCGCGCGCCTTGGAGCCCTCGCTCGGTCCGACGATGTTGCGCGACTCCATCAGGTCCATGAGCCGCCCGGCCTTGGCGAAGCCGACCCGCAGCTTGCGCTGGAGCATCGAGGTCGATCCGAACTGGGTGGAGACGACCAGCTCGGCCGCCTGGCACAGCAGGTCGAGGTCGTCGCCGATGTCCTCGTCGATCTCCTTCTTCTGCTTCGTGCCGACCACGACGTCGTCGCGGAAGACCGGGGCCATCTGGTCCTTGCAGTGCTGGACGACGGCCGCGACCTCGTCCTCGGTGACGAAGGCGCCCTGCATACGGGTCGGCTTGTTCGCGCCCATCGGCAGGAACAGGCCGTCACCCTTTCCGATGAGCTTTTCGGCACCGGGCTGGTCCAGGATGACGCGGCTGTCGGCGAGCGAGGACGTGGCGAAGGCGAGCCGCGAGGGCACGTTCGCCTTGATCAGGCCGGTGACGACGTCCACCGAGGGGCGCTGTGTGGCGAGCACCAGGTGGATGCCGGCGGCGCGGGCCAGCTGGGTGATGCGGACGATCGAGTCCTCGACGTCACGCGGGGCGACCATCATCAGGTCGGCCAGCTCGTCGACGATCACCAGCAGATACGGGTACGGCGCGAGCTCGCGTTCGCTGCCCTCCGGCGTCTTGAGCTTGCCGGTGCGCACCGCGTGGTTGAAGTCGTCGATGTGCCGGTAGCCGAAGGCCGCGAGGTCGTCGTAGCGCAGATCCATCTCCCGTACGACCCACTGAAGCGCCTCGGCGGCCTTCTTGGGGTTGGTGATGATCGGCGTGATCAGGTGCGGAATGCCCTCGTACGCGGTGAGCTCGACGCGCTTCGGGTCGACCAGCACCATCCGGACGTCCTCCGGCGTGGCCCGCACCATGATCGAGGTGATCAGGCAGTTGATGCAGGACGACTTGCCGGAGCCGGTCGCACCGGCCACCAGGACGTGCGGCATCTTCGCGAGGTTGGCCATCTCGTAGCCGCCCTCGACGTTCTTGCCGAGCGCGACGAGCATGGGGTGGTCGTCCTCGGCCGCGTCCGCCAGGCGCAGCACGTCGCCGAGGTTGACCATCTCCCGGTCGGAGTTGGGGATCTCGATGCCGACCGCGGACTTGCCCGGGATCGGCGAGATGATGCGGACGTCGGGGCTGGCGACGGCGTACGCGATGTTCTTGGTGAGCGCCGTGATCCGCTCGACCTTCACGGCGGGGCCGAGCTCCACCTCGTACCGCGTCACCGTCGGTCCGCGGGTGAAGCCGGTGACGGCGGCGTCCACCTTGAACTCGGTGAACACGTTGGTCAGCGAGGCGACGATCGCGTCGTTGGCGGCGCTCCGGGTCTTGCCGGGACCGCCGCGCTCCAGCAGGTCGAGCGAGGGCAGCGAGTACGTGATGTCGCCGGAGAGCTGGAGCTGCTCGGCCCTGGCGGGCAGCGACTGGGGCTCGGGGGGCTCGGGCGCCGGCTTGGTCAGATCGGGCACACCGGCCCCGGGCGTGGCCTCCGTACGCTTCCCGGCGGACTTCCCGGCCGGCTCCGCCTCCCTGGCACCGGGCACCGGCGTGCCCGCCTGCTCGCGGTCCACCGAGACGCCCTGCGTCAGGTCCGCGACAACCGGCGAGGGCGGCATGCCGTTGAGCACGGCCCCGTCGAGCGCGGCGGCAGCGGCGGCCGCCACGTCCACCGCGTCCATCGTGCGGTTCATCGCGGGCTGCACCGAGGGCCTGCGCGGCCTGCGACGCTTGGACAGCGCCTCGGACTCCGCGAGGTCCGGGTCGTACCCGTCGGGCGCCTGGGAGCGGCGGGAGCGGGGCGGGAGCGCCTCGCGCCACTGCTCGTCGTAGCGCTCGTCGTCGTCCTCCTGCGCCTCGGGGTCGTACGCCGGTTCCACGATGCCCAGCTTCACGCCGAGCAGCCGCAGCCGCAGCGGGATGGCGTTCACCGGGGTCGCCGTGACGACCAGCAGCCCGAAGACGGTGAGCAGCAGGAGCAGCGGCACGGCCAGCACCTCGCCCATGGCGAAGATCAGCGGCTTGGAGGCGGCCCAGCCGATGAGGCCGCCCGCGTCCTGCATGGCCTCGGTCCCCTCGTCGCGCCCCGGCGAACCGCACGCGATGTGGACCTGTCCGAGCACGCCGATGACCAGGGCGGAGAGGCCGATGACGATGCGGCCGTTGGCCTCGGGCCGCTGGGGGTACAGGATCAGCCGTACCGCGATGGCGCCCAGCAGTATCGGCACGAGCAGGTCGAGCCGGCCGAACGCCCCGGTGACCAGCATCTCCACCAGGTCGCCCACGGGACCGCGCAGATTCGACCAGGTGCCCGCGGCGACGATCAGCGCGAGGCCGAGCAGCAGCAGCGCGACGCCGTCCTTGCGGTGGGCGGGGTCGAGGCCCTTGGCACCGCGCCCTATGCCGCGGAACATCGCGCCGACGGCGTGGGCCGCGCCGAGCCAGAGGGCCCGCGCCAGCCGGTACACGCCGTTGGTGGGCGAGGGTGCCGGACGTGGCGGAGCGGCTTTCTTCGCCGCGGTCTTCTTGGCCGGGGCCTTCTTCGCGGGCGCCTTCTTCGCTGCGGTCTTCTTGGCGGGCGCGGCTTTCTTCGCCGGACCCGGGCCACCGCCGACGCGCTTCGCGGTGCCCGCAGTGCCCTGGGAACCCTTGCCGGACGTACGTGAGGCCATGGGGCCGAGGTTACCGGTGTCCACGTCTGTGGACACCGGTGCGTGCCGGTTCACCCGTCCGTGTCGCCCTGCGCGGGCCGGAAACTGACGCGCCCTCACCGGCGGCCGCGCACGGAAAACCGGCAGCCACCGGTCAGTTGCCCGGCCGCACCCGAAGGCGCCCCGCACACAAGGCGGATGCGCCGTTATGAGGGAACGGCCGCCGACGCCCCGCCGGTGCCGGGCTCCAGCGCGTCGAGCGCGCGGCGCAGTCCGGTCAGCTTCCGTTCGAGATGGGCGGCCGTGGCGACGGCGCCCGCGTCCGCGGACTCGTCGTCGAGCTGCTTCGACAGCGCCTCCGCCTGCTCCTCGACGGCCGCGAGCCGCGCGGAGAGCTCGGCCAGCAGACCGGCGGGCTCCCTCTCCTGCTGGGCGCTGGTCTGGCCGCCGCCCTCCAGCTGGAGCCGCAGCAGCGCAGCCTGCTCCCGCAGCTGGCAGTTCTTCATGTACAGCTCCACGAAGACCGAGACCTTGGCGCGCAGCACCCACGGGTCGAACGGCTTGGAGATGTAGTCCACCGCGCCGGCCGCGTAACCCCGGAAGGTGTGATGCGGACCGTGATTGATCGCGGTGAGGAAGATGATCGGGATGTCCCGGGTCCGTTCCCGCCGCTTGATGTGCGCGGCGGTTTCGAAACCGTCCATGCCCGGCATCTGGACGTCCAGCAGAATGACCGCGAAGTCGTCCGTGAGCAGCGCTTTGAGCGCCTCCTCCCCTGACGATGCCCGTACCAGTGTCTGATCGAGCGCAGAGAGGATGGCCTCCAGCGCCAGCAGATTCTCCGGCCGGTCATCGACCAGGAGGATCTTGGCCTTCTGCACCATGGCCCGCCCTCCTCGCCCCGGAATTGCACCGGGCGCCGCCCCGGGGGACGACTCCCTTACGCCGCCCGTCCTTGTGCCGGTCATGGTAGCCGCACCCCGGCGGTCACCACACCCTGTCACCGTGATGTCACTGTGCACGTACCGGAAACGTGGCGGGAGACCAGAAGGTTCCCCGCAATCCGCGTTCCCACACTCCTTCGTACACCACCGGTCAACAAATCTTCATGGATTCTCTCAGTGGGCGCTCACTCACCGCGCACGTACCCTTCCATGACCGAAAGAAGATGGTCGGGATCGACCGGCTTGGTGACATAGTCGGACGCACCCGATTCGAGCGCCTTCTCCTTGTCGCCCTTCATCGCTTTGGCGGTCAGGGCCACGATCGGCAGCTCGGCGAACTGCGGCATCCTGCGGATCGCCGAGGTCGTCGCGTAACCGTCCATCTCCGGCATCATGATGTCCATCAGTACGACCGTCACATCGTCGTGCTGCTCCAGGACTTCGATGCCCTCGCGCCCGTTCTCGGCGTAGAGGACCGTCAGTCCGTGCTGTTCCAGCACGCTGGTGAGGGCGAAGACGTTGCGGACGTCGTCGTCCACGATCAGCACCTTCTCGCCGCCGAACCGGAACGTCCTGCGCGGCTGCTCGGGCTCCTCCTGACCGCCCACGGTCCACGCCTCGGGCTCGGTGGCCCGACCCGGCTGCGGGGCGGGGGCGGGCACCGGACGCGGCGGCAGCGCGGGCTGCTGCTGTGCGCCTCCCAGCGCCTTGCGCCGGCGGCGCGGGGCGGCCTGGGCGGCGTCCGGCACGTACACCTGTCCGGGCTCCGGGGCCCGGCCGCCCTCGATCGCGCCGGTCTGGCCGTCGGACTGCCCCGGAGCGAGCTGCGGGTAGCCCTGCGGCGGGAGTTCGCTCGGGTGCAGCGGCAGGTACAGGGTGAACGTGGAGCCGCGGCCGGGCTCGCTCGCCGCGTGGATCTCGCCGCCCAGCAGCCGGGCGATCTCGCGGCTGATGGACAGACCGAGGCCCGTGCCGCCGTACTTGCGGCTGGTCGTCCCGTCCGCCTGCTTGAACGCCTCGAAGATGACCCGCATCTTGCTGGCCGCGATCCCGATGCCGGTGTCCGTCACCGAGAAGGCGATCAGCTCGCCGTCCGCGTCCCGCAGCGAACCGGCCTCCAGCAGCTGCTCGCGGATGGCGTCCGGCACCTCTTGACCGGCGTGCCTGATCACCAGCTCGACGGCCCCGCCGTCGGTGAACTTCACGGCGTTGGACAGCAGGTTGCGCAGCACCTGGAGGAGCCGCTGCTCGTCCGTGTGCAGCGTGGCCGGCAGCTCCGGCGACACCCGTACGGAGAAATCCAGCCCCTTTTCCGCGGTGAGCGGCCGGAAGGTCGCCTCCACATAGTCCACGAGCTGCACCAGGGCGATCCGCGTCGGGCTGACGTCCATCTTGCCCGCCTCGACCTTCGACAGATCGAGGATGTCGTTGATCAGCTGGAGCAGGTCGGAACCGGCCCCGTGGATCGTCTCGGCGAATTCCACCTGCTTCGGCGAGAGATTGCCCTCGGCGTTGTCCGCGAGCAACTTGGCCAGAATGAGCAGAGAGTTGAGCGGCGTACGCAGCTCGTGCGACATGTTCGCCAGGAACTCGGACTTGTAGCGCATCGAGACGGCGAGCTGTTCGGCGCGCTCCTCCAGGACCTGCCGCGCCTCCTCGATCTCGGTGTTCTTGACCTCGATGTCGCGGTTCTGCCTGGCCAGCAGCTCGGCCTTCTCCTCCAGTTCGGCGTTGGACGCCTGGAGGGCCTTCTGCCGGTTCTCCAATTCCTGCGAGCGGTCGCGCAATTGCTCGGTGAGCTCCTGCGACTGTTCGAGCAGCTTCTCGGTCGTCGTGTTGACGCTGATGGTGTTGACGCTCGTGGCGATCATTTCCGCGAGCTGGTTCAGGAAGTCCCGCTGGATGTGCGTGAACGGCTGGAACGAGGCCAGTTCGATGACTCCGAGGACCTTGCCCTCGAACAGCACCGGAAGCACGATCACATGCGCGGGCGGCGCCTCACCGAGCCCGGAGGAGATCTTCAGGTACCCCGGCGGAACGTTGTCCACCTGGATCGTCCGCTTCTCCTCGGCGGCCGTGCCGATGAGCGTCTCGCCCGGCCGGAAGGACGTCGGCATGGAGCCGGCGGAGTAGCCGTAGCTCCCCCGCATCCGCAGCTCGTACGCCCCCTCGGCCTCGGCGCCCAGCGCGTCGGTCTCGCCGGTGGGCGTGGCCAGGAAGAACGCGCCGTGCTGCGCGGAGACCACGGGGGTCAGCTCGCTCATGATCAGCGAGGCAACGTCGTCCAGGTCGCGCCGCCCCTGCATCAGACCGGAGATGCGGGCCAGGTTTCCCTTAAGCCAGTCCTGTTCCTTGTTGGTGGCGGTGGTGTCGCGCAGGTTCGCGATCATCGTGTTGATGTTGTCCTGGAGGGCCTGGATCTCGCCCGCCGCGTCCACGTCGATCTTCAGGTTCAGGTCGCCGCGCGTCACCGCCGTGGCGACGGCCGCGATGGCGCGCACCTGACGGGTCAGGTTCCCGGCCATCTCGTTCACCGACTCGGTCAGGTCGCGCCAGGTGCCGTCCACGTCGCGCACCCGCGCCTGACCGCCGAGCTGCCCCTCGGTGCCCACCTCGCGGGCGACCCGGGTCACCTGCTCGGCGAACGACGACAGCTGGTCGACCATCGTGTTGATGGTGTTCTTCAGCTGCTGGATCTCGCCGCGCGCATCGATGTCGATCTTCTTGGTCAGGTCGCCCTTGGCGATGGCCGTCGTGACCGCGGCGATCTGGCGCACCTGGCCCGTCAGGTTGGACGCCATCGAGTTCACGGACTCGGTGAGGTCCTTCCACGTACCGGAGACGCCCGGGACGCGCGCCTGGCCGCCCAGCTCGCCCTCGGTGCCCACCTCGCGGGCGACGCGGGTCACCTCGTCCGCGAACGAGGACAGCGTCGTCACCATCGTGTTGACGGTGTCGGCCAGCTCGGCGACCTCGCCGCGCGCCTCGACGGTGACCTTCTTCGTCAGGTCGCCGTTGGCGACGGCGGACGAGACGCGGGAGATGTTCCGCACCTGGCTGGTCAGGTTGTTGGCCATCAGGTTGACGTTGTCGCTGAGGTCCTTCCAGATGCCCGTCGCCCCGCGCACCCGCGCCTGGCCGCCGAGGATGCCCTCGGTGCCCACCTCACGCGCGACGCGGGTCACCTCGTCGGCGAAGTTGAGCAGCTGGTCGACCATCGTGTTGACGGTCGTCACCAGTTCGAGGATCTCGCCCTTGGCGTCGACGGTGATCTTCTTGGACAGGTCGCCGTTGGCGACCGCCGTCGTCACCTCGGCGATGTTCCGCACCTGAAGGGTGAGGTTGTTGGCCATGCCGTTGACGGACTGCGTGAGGTCCTTCCACGTACCCGAGACGCCCTGCACCTCGGCCTGACCGCCCAGGATGCCCTCGGTACCCACCTCGCGTGCCACCCGCGTGACCTGCTCCGCGAAGTTCGAGAGCTGGTCGACCATGGTGTTGAGGGTGTTCTTCAGCTCCAGGATCTCGCCGCGCGCGTCCACGTCGATCTTCTGCGACAGGTCACCGCGCGCCACCGCCGTGGCGACCTGCGCGATGTTACGGACCTGAGCGGTGAGGTTCCCCGCCATGCCGTTCACCGAGTCGGTCAGATCACGCCACACACCGGCCACGCCGGGCACCTGCGCCTGGCCGCCGAGCCGCCCGTCCGTACCCACCTCGCGGGCGACCCTGGTCACCTGCTCGGCGAAGGCGGAGAGCTGGTCGACCATCGTGTTGATGGTGTTCTTCAGCTCCAGGATCTCGCCGCGCGCGTCCACGTCGATCTTCTGCGACAGGTCGCCCCGCGCCACCGCCGTCGTGACCTGGGCGATCTGGCGCACCTGGGAGGTCAGGTTCCCCGCCATGAAGTTGACGGAGTCGGTGAGCTCCTTCCACGTACCGGAGACGCCGTCGACCCGCGCCTGACCGCCGAGGCGGCCCTCGGTGCCCACGTCACGCGCCATCCGCGTGACCTGGTCGGCGAACGAGGAGAGCTGCGCCACCATCGTGTTGACGGTGTTCTTGAGCTCCAGCATCTCGCCCGCGACGTCGACGGTGACCTTCTGCGACAGGTCGCCGTTGGCGACGGCCGTCGTGACCTGCGCAATGTCGCGGACCTGGCCGGTCAGGTTGCGGAAGGCTGTGTTCACGGAGTCCGTGAGGTCCTTCCAGGTCCCGGCGGCGCCCGGCACCTCGGCCTGCCCGCCGAGGCGGCCCTCGACGCCGACCTCCCGGGCCACCCGGGTCACTTCCGAGCCGAAGGACTGGAGCTGGTCCACCATCGTGTTGACGGTGTTCTTCAGCTCCAGCATCTCGCCGGCCACATCGACGGTGACCTTCTGCGTCATGTCGCCGCTGGCCACCGCCGTCGTCACCTGGGCGATGTCGCGCACCTGGGTCGTCAGGTTCCGGAAGACCGTGTTCACCGAGTCGGTGAGGTCCTTCCAGGTCCCGGCGGCGCCCGGCACCTGCGCCTGGCCGCCGAGCACGCCCTGCCCGCCGACCTCGCTGGCCACGCGGGTGACCTCGTCCGCGAAGGTGCGCAGCGTCTCGGTCATCTGGTTGATCGTCTCGGCGAGCTGCGCGACCTCGCCGCGCGCGCTGACCTGAACCTTCTGCGACAGGTCACCGTTGGCGACCGCCGTCGTCACCTCCGCGATGCCACGCACCTGGGAGGTGAGGTTGCCGGCCATCGTGTTGACGGAGTCCGTGAGGTCCTTCCACACCCCGGCCACGCCCGGCACTACGGCCTGGCCGCCGAGCTCGCCCTCCGTGCCCACCTCGCGGGCGACCCGGGTCACCTCGGAGGAGAACGAGGACAGCTGGTCGACCATCGTGTTGACGGTGTTCTTCAGCTGGAGCATCTCGCCGGCCACATGGACGGTGACCTTCCGCGACAGGTCACCCTTGGCCACGGCCGTCGTCACCAGCGCGATGTCGCGCACCTGTGCGGTCAGCCGGTACGCCATGGTGTTGACGGAGTCCGTGAGGTCCTTCCACGAACCGGACATCCCGCGCACCTGCGCCTGGCCGCCCAGCTTGCCCTCGGTCCCCACCTCGACCGCCACCCGCGTCACCTGCTCGGTGAACGCCGACAGCTGGTCGACCAGGTTGTTGACGGTACGGGCGACCTTCAGGAACTCGCCGCGCAGCGGCCGTACCGTGTCGTCCGCCGTGTGGGAGCGCAGCTCCATCCGCTGTTCGAGATCACCGTCGGCCACCGCCGACAGCACGCGCCCGACCTCCGAGACCGGGCGCGCGAGATCGTCCACCAGCTCGTTGGAGGCGTCGATCGCGGCGGCCCAGGAGCCCTCGCAGGCACCCGTCTCCAGGCGCTCGGTGAGCTTGCCCTCCCGCCCGACGACGCGGCGCACCCGGGCCAGCTCGCCGGTGAGGTGCACATTGCGGTCGGCGACCTCGTTGAAGACCGCGGCGAGCTCCGCCATCACGCCTTCGCCGGAGACGGTGACGCGCCTGCGGAAGTTCCCGTCGCGCATGGCGACCAGGCCGGCCAGCAGTCTGTGGAGCGCCGCCGCGTCTACCTCGACGGTTCCATTGCGCTGCTTCTTCACGGACTGCCCGCCCTTACTGCGCGTACCCGAACCCCGCGCCGCCACGTCAGACTCCACCGTGTCCCTCCCGCAGGGGTTGACCATCTAGCTAGAACCTCGTCCGAGAGCCTGCCCAGAACTTCCACGGCTCACCGCCACAGCCCACCGTCGACGGGTGACCATGCGGACGTCAAATCGTTGAAACGTACCAGGCGGGAACCGGTCGGGGTGGAACCTCCCATGGTTGTCCCACATCCCTCCGAGGGGAAGCCCATCCTGTCCGGTCGTCCGACCGTTCCCGCCCGGCCCTGTCCGAAGTCCGCCCTCGTGTACCCGGTGCGCGGGGGGAGCGTCTAGCCTGGCAGGCGAATCGAAGCGGCGAGAAACGGGCACGGACTCGGGGAAGCGACGAGACACCATATGGGGAGTGCTGTGATCACGGCGCGTGCGGCTGCCACCTTCGACCCGGTGGCACGCTCCGTCGCGACGGCCCGTGCCTTTGTCCGCGACACGCTCCAGGGCTGGGGGTACACCGACGTCGTGGACGACGCCGTCGTCCTGACCAGCGAGCTCGTCACCAATGCCGTGATCCACGCCGGCACCGCCGCGGACGTGCTGTGTCTGCGCACGGAGGACGGCGTCCGGGTGGAGATCGCCGACCACTACCCGGAGCGGGAGATCCCGCTCCAGCCGGCCGCCCTCGATCTCGGCAGCCTGGACAGCGAGAACGGCCGCGGTCTGCTGCTGTGCGCGGCTCTCGCTTCCCGGTGGGGCGTCGAATACTCCCCCACGCGCAAACATGTCTGGTTCCAGCTCGATCTCCCGGACCGCCCGGTGGGCGTCCGCTCGGCCGGTCCGCTGCTGCCCGTGGGCCTGCTCCCGGTCACCGACGAACGCGTCCGGGTCGCCGTCGTCCAGGTCGACAGCGAGGGCGCTGTCGCCGCGTGGAACGACGACGCCGCGTACCTCTTCGGTTACACGGCGGACCAGGTCATCGGCAAGCAGCTCACCGACTTCACCGCCTGGCCGCAGACCCCCGGCACCAGCACCGGCATCGCGGACGCCCTGCGCCTCTCCCGCTGGGAGGGCAGCTACGGCATCCGGGGCGCCGACGGCCGCACCATCCCGGTCTACGGCTCCCACCTGCGCGTACGGGACCCTCAGGGCGAACCGTCCACGGTCTGCCTGCTGGTGCGCGACTACGAGCGCGCGGTCCTCCAGACCCCCGTGCGCGCCCCGGTCTCGGACACCGCGGAGAGCCGCAAGACGGACCCCTTCGAGGTCTTCATCGGCTCCCCCGCCCCCGACGACCTCGACGGCCTGCTCCAGCGCACCGTCGAGCGGGCGCGCGACATGCTGGACGCCGACGCCGCCTTCCTCCTGCTCGCCACGGACGACGAGACCGAGCTGGAGGTGCGCGCCACGACCGGCCTGCCCTCCGCCCGTCAGCGCTTCGCCCGCGTCCCCGTCGAGGCCGGAACCGGCCGGTACGGCTCCGCCCGGATGCCCGCCGTCCACGAGGACCTGGACGCCGTCCCGGGCGCGGTCCCGCTGCTCGGCAACACCGGCATGCGCTCGGTGGTCACGGTCCCGCTGAAGGTCGAGGGGCGCCTCACGGGCTCGCTGGGCGTCGCGGCCGAGGCCGCGGGCCGCTATTCCAACGAGGAGGCGCTGCGCCTCCAGTTCGCCGCGGACCGGATCGCCCTCGCGGTCGAGTCGGCGCGCCTCGGCGAGCTGGAGCGGCTGCGCCGCGGCTCGCTGTCCTTCCTCGTGGAGGCGTCGGACCTGCTGGCGGGCACCCTGGACCGGGACCAGACGCTGGCCCTGATGGCCCAGATGACGGTTCCGACGCTGGCGACGTGGTGCGCCGTCTACACGATCGCCGACCCGGCGTCGGACCCGGAGCTCTCCTACGTGCTGCACGAGGACGAGGAGCGCATCGACGGGCTCAAGAGCCTGCTCACCCGGATCTCCCCGCCGGAGCCCGTACGGACCCCTGGGGCGCGGCTGTGGGCCGCTCCTGCCCAGGCCGCCCACGAGGCGGCGTTGCGGACCTCGATGCGGAGTATCGGGATCGGCGACGCGGGCGGCCTCGGCTCGACCACGCGTACGACGCTGGCGACCGCCGCGGCGGTGGGCGGCGAGACCGTCGTCCTGCCCCTGGTCGCCCGTAACCGCGTCATCGGCATGCTGACGCTCGGCAAGCCGTCCGACGACCACTTCCGCCAGGAGATCCTGGAGCTGGCCGAGGACCTGTCCCGCCGGGCCGCCCTGGCCCTGGACAACGCCCGCCTCTACTCGGAGCGCACGGCGATCAGCCAGTCCCTCCAGCGCAGCCTCCTTCCGCCGGGCCTGCCCGCCGTGCCCAACGTCGAGGTGGACGTCATCTACCGCGCGGCCGGCGAGGGCAACGAGGTCGGCGGCGACTTCTACGACGTCTTCCCGATCCGGGACGGCGCGTACGGGTTCGCCATCGGCGACGTATGCGGTACGGGGCCGGAGGCGGCGGCCGTCACGGGCCTGGCCCGCCACGCGCTGCGCCTGCTGGCCCGGGAGGGCTTCGCCGGCCCCGCGGTCCTGGAGCGGCTCAACGCGGCGATCCTCGACGAGGGCGCCCGCAGCCGCTTCCTCACGCTGCTCTACGGCGAGCTGTGGCCGCAGGAGGACGGCAGCGCCCTCCTGAAGGTCGTCTGCGCCGGCCACCCGCTGCCGCTGCGCCTGCGCCAGGACGGCTCGGTGGAGCCCGCGGCGGACCCGCAGCCGCTGCTGGGCGTCATGGAGGACCTGGAGCTGTACGAGCAGGAGTTCACCCTGGAGCCGGGCGACGTCCTGTTGTGCGTGACGGACGGTGTGACGGAACGCCGTGAGGGTACGCGGATGCTCGGCGACGACGGCCTGGCGGATGTGCTCGCCCACTGCACGGGACTCACGGCGGGCGCGGTGGCCGCACGCATCCTCCGAGCCGTCGAACGCTTCGCCGCCGAGCCGCCCTCGGACGACATGGCCATCCTGACCATGAGGGTCCCGGAACCGCAGTAGTGGCCGCCCCCGCCTGCTCACCAAGGGCATGGCACCGCCCTCCCATGCGGATCCGACGGCTCTAGTCCCACCAGAACGACCAGGAAGTCCGTCCCCTGAGGTCCGTCGCGTACTCGGGGAACGGTGTGGGCGGGTCGTCGACGATGTTGTTGGCGGTCGAGAGCACGTGTTCCAAGGCGAGCAGGTTCGTGTGCTCCGCTTCGACGGGCGGCCTCGCGGCCGATACGTGCAGCTCGCTGCCGGACACCGCCACGACCCGGGCGCCGAAGCGGTCTTCCCAGCTCCGCAGGAGTGCACACAGCAGAGGCAGCGGTGCCTCCGCGGACCAGCCGATCGACGCCAGAGCATCGCTGCTGCGCCGGGCAGCGACAAGCACGAGTCGGTACTCGTCCAGCCCGGACTGCCCCCTCTCGATCAGCCCGGACAGCAGGCTTGCCGCCGCTTCCTCAGGCTTCGGGTCCCCGGACGCAGTCGGCATCTCCGGTGCCAGGCCCGGCCACTGCTCGAAGGGCGGCCCGGGGTCGTGAGGCCATGGTTCGATCCCGTCAGGCACCGGGGCCGGTGTCGTGTCCGTCCAGAAGGGCAGTCTCGTACGCCGGTACTCGGCGAAGTCCGCGGCCAGCACCTCTTCCAGGCGGACGGCATCGACCTGGTCCAGGCCGAGCGGCTTCCCCAGCGCATAGGGCCGGCACAGGAGCGGAACCAGGCCACGGGCCTTCTGCTCGCTCAGCAGGCGGGGCCACAAGTCATCGACGGCCTCAGGAAAATCGTCAGAGACCCACGTGTGTGCGGGCCCCGACGACAGGAACCGGCCGGGAGGCAGACCATCGGGCAGGACAAACGACATGGTCGCACCGTAGACCGTGACACTGACATCGCAGCCGCCCGCAGGACTGGGCCCCGGACATGAAGAAAGGCCCCGCCGACTGGCGAGGCCTTTCTTTCTTCTGAGCCCCAATGCGGAATCGAACCGCAGACCTTCTCCTTACCATGGAGACGCTCTACCGACTGAGCTATTGGGGCCTTGCTGCCCTGCGGCAACGAGCTAAAGCATACCCTGATCCAGGGGGTATGCAAAACCGCCTGGGCCGGCGGTGCAGAGAGGTACTGAGGGCGAAGCGTGCAACCCCCATAAACGCGAAAGAGCCCCGTGC